>NZ_JBRKSZ010000007.1:0-2686796 GCF_056155945.1 Bacillus sp. GM2 | reverse complement strand
AACTGGTTTGCGGTTAGGTTTGGCGATAGAGTATAATTTTAGTAAATTATTTTGGAGGTAAAGTAAATGAAGAAGATACTGTTATCGCTCCTGTTAATCCCGTTGTTAGCTTTAACAGCTTGTAATTCAGTCGATTCTTCTAAAAACACAGAAGACGAGAAAATAGCTGATACTAAAAAAGAAGAAACTTTCGAAGCGACAGAGAAGAATATAAAGCTTCTTGTTGCAGACGAGCTGAAAGAAAAAGGCATTGAAGACACCGATAAGTTGGACTCATTCGAAATTTTTGATGATGTCAATAAAGATAATAAGCCGATTAAAACCGTACTTATCACATTAAACGGAAATGATAACCTTACAAAAAACATGATAAAGAAAAGCATGCTTAAAGAGGGAGAAAAACTGTTCCCTCGGATATTTGAAGATCAATCGGTCGGAAGGGTTCTAATAACGTGGAAGTTTCCATTAGAAGACGATAAAGGAAATAGTACTTTCCAAAAAGTATTGTCTATTCAACTTGAGCGAGAAACTGCCGACGAAATTAACTGGAAGAAATTCAAGTACAAAAACTTTCCTACCGTAGCTGACAGCTACTTTGAGCATCAAGCTTTTAAAAAATAACAAAATCACCTCATCCTTAATGGGTGGGGCTTTTTATTTCCTCCTACACTCTTAATCCTCGTGAACCTCAAACAATTCATTCATATCTGTGATATTAAACTTATCAATTATTTTTTCAAGCGTTTCTTTTGGGTACCTTTTGGTTTTCCCCGAACATAATTCACTCACAGCGCGAGTTGATAACTCCAATTCCTCTGCGATTTCTTTTTGTTCATATCCGTGCTCCTCGAGCAGTTCTTTCAGACGAAGACGCATCGGCATCACCCTTTCGCATTCTATATCCGTAGTATACGATAAAGTTAAAAATTACGCAAACCGTAATTGACAATTCCGTTTAGTGTAATTATAATTACGTTAAACGTAAATTACGGAAGGCGGAATCGTTATGCATTATTTAGCGGAACACCAAACGTTCGCTTCGACGGCCGAACTCAACGCGGCAGTCTACGAACACATCAAGCGCAATACATACGAATTAAATGACACGGACCGGCTGACGCTGAAGACGATTGCTCGTTACGCAGTCAAATTTGCCGGCGCAGCGCATCTCAAAGCGGAGACACTCGCGGACCTGATCGGAAAGTCCGTCAAGACAGCGCGTCGTGCCGTCAACAAACTCGCATCACTTTCGATCATCCAGAAGGTCGCAACAACCCGGAAAATAAACGGAGGCCACGGCGCCAATATCATCGTCATTCTTCCGGTTGACCAGTCGACAATGACCACGCGTGGGGATGCCGAAAAGCCAACGGAGCCAACGGATGAATCGCCTAAAATTACGAATGAACCATCGCATTCTATTAATCTTTCAAAAAATCACGTAATAGATACGGTGCCGGCCTGCGGTCTTAAAAACGCGTTACCAAGCGAAATCTACTCCGCAATGGCGCGCTACTTCGAAGCAGACGAAATTTATAAATACTACGGAATCTTATTGCGGGCTAAAGCAAGCGTAGATCCAACGCTAGTACTCGAAGAACATCCGCAACCATTCGTTGAAGCGTGGCATGCAGCGATTCTGAAACGAAAACAGCAGAAAATTAGACGCTTTGACGACTACCTATACGCTAGCTTCCGACAAGCCGCATGGACGGTAAAAGCCCGTGAAAATCGTGTGAAAAACGTTGGGCTATTGGCGGAGTTCGAAACGTTCCTCCAAGCGGAATAGATTGCGTAAGAACATTTGTTCGTGTTATACTTTCGTCATAGATAACGAATAGGACCGAAGGAGGAAGCACGAATGACATTACGCGATAGAGGAACGATGAAGTGGACGTCGATATTCTTGCCGGAACATATCGCAAGTCTCCGGAAGCTTAAATCCGAGATCGATCACGCATACGAGAGGAAGCCGTCGATTGATCCGGAACAGTGGTCGGACTTTGAATCGAAAATACAATACGCATACCGGACCGGCCAGGCTTGCGAAATCCGTTACTGGCGGAATTGGACGACGGAAATGGTGTGCGGAGTAATCGAAACCGTTGACCCAATCGGCGGAGCCTTGCGGGTTGATGGCGTTGACATTCCGTTTAAGGAGATCGTTTGGGTGACGTTGGAGGACGTGTGATCTCGTCACAAATTGTGACGACAAGCGCATCAGTACGCACGATTTTTATTTTGCGAAACTTAAAAACGCACCTATAACGGAGACAGAACGTTGATATTGCGCGGATTTAATATTTCGCAAAAAATTTGGTCGTGCGTATTGACACCTACGAAATACCGTGATATATTAGTATTCGTCGGTGACGATCCGGGTGCGTACGATTGACATAGCGCTTAATATAGCGCGCGATAATCGTATATCAAACGAATCATACGCACATACACCGAATCTTACGAAACGGTATAGGGTCAGATCGCCCAACACACATGCCGGTGTGGCGGAATTGGCAGACGCGCACGACTCAAAATCGTGTTCCTTCGGGAGTGTCGGTTCGACCCCGACCACCGGTATCCTTAGCTCTTTTTAAGAGCCGATAAGATTTTTCGAAACGCTCATAAACGTTGATATATCAACATTTATGGGCGTTTTGTGTTTTATAAGAACTGGATAGAAAACGGTACGTTTTGAAACTTTTTTGCACAAATTTTGCACAAGCACCTCCTCAATTTCCTATGCAATTTCAGCTTCCTCGATAGCCATTTCCTCAAAAATGTTTACAGTCTCATTTTCATCTCTTTCCCGAAGCTCTTTAATTAAGTGAGCATATGTGCTTGAGGTGGTTTCTATATCAGCGTGTCCTAACCTTGCACTTACATAATAAATTGACACCTTTCGATAAAGCAGCACGCTTGCATGAGTGTGCCTTAATCCATGAACTGTAATCGGTTGAATATTCAATTCAGTTAAAACTTTTTTAAGTAGCTTATTTACATTTGTATTGCTGATGATTTTATATTTTGATGAGGGACTGTAAAAAACGAGTCCATGGATATTGTTTGGCGTTTTTTCGAATAAATTGCGAAAAGCCATCATTGTATGCTTGTCCATTTTTATTACTCGGTTTGATTGTTCATTCTTAGTTGGTCCGAATCCTGATTGATGCCTTTTCGCATAGCCCCATGTCTTATTGACAGTAATTGTGTTATTAAAAAAATTAAAATCTTTTCTTGTGAGGCCGACCAACTCCCCGAAGCGAAGGCCTGAGGTTAATCCTAATAATAAAAGGTAATAGCCCAGGCCGCTGTCTAATCTTTTATATAATTCCCTGGTTAGTCTTATTGAATCTGAATAATTCAAATATTTTTCTTCATCTTTTTTGGCTGGGACAGTCCATGTCTTTACAGCTTTTCGTGTAAAGTTTATTTTTATAATGCCTTCTTCAATGGCATCCTCAACACAGGCTTTAATGTGCGAATGTAGTTTTTCAACGCTTTCTTGTCCTTTTGTCGATCCATAATTATTCAAAAATTCCTGATAATCATGCCGCTTTATTTCCTGTATCGGCTTACTCCCGAAATAGTCTCTAATTTCTTGTAGGGTGTAGCCGTAATGTGATAGCGTAGGACCTTTTAAGTGTGATCTATAGAGATTTACCCATTTTTCAAAGTATTCATCAAATGGAATTGCTTTTTTAACAGTGGAATTGTCGCCTTTGCTTAATTTAGCCTCAACCTCAGCAGCAGCTATCATAGCTTCTTTTTTTGTTGCAAATCCGCCTTTACGGATTGGTTTCGGTTTTGCACTTACACAATACTGCCATGTCTTTCCTCTCTTTTGGAAACTTGCCATAAAACTTTCTCTCCTTATCCAACACGAAGGGGGTCAAAAAATAAGCGGTATCCATTAACGAAAGTGTAAATTCCATACTTCTCTTTATAACGCTCAAGAGCATTTTGAAGAAAATCCTCTGTAACCCCAAGATATTCAGCAAGTTCAAACCGGTTTGTTATTCCTTCTCTTTGTGCTTGTACTATTTTATTTAGGGGAACAAGCCGTTCATAAGCCCACCAGCGTGCCCTTAATTCTTGTTTTTTCTTGGGAAGATCAGATTGATCCAATATGTCTCCGAAGGTAGTATGGTGGTGTCCTAGTTCTTCAGCTAAAATACAGCTTTTTTCAGCCTGATTTCTTAGCCTTTTGTTAATCCATATCACATTATTTGAATAGAGGCCCTTTATTGACCCTTTTATAAATTTTTCTTCTACAATGATTCTCTCTCTGTTGCATTCATTAAGAAGAGCCTCGTACATTAATCACTTCTCCTTATTTCTAATTGATCTTACATAGGCTTTAAATTTTTCTATGTCCTTAAGTTCTTCCTCTGTCCAATCTTCATCATCATGGTGTGCTGCAATTGTGATAGGTTCTTGTTTAACTTCATGACCAATTAAATAATCAAGAGAAACATTAAAAAATAAAGCAAGGTAACGAGCAGATTCAAGGCTAGGGTCACCTAACTCGTTTTCCCATTTTGAAATCATCCCTTTATTTAAATTAGTTTTAAATTTTTTGTTCATTCTTTCGGCTAGTTCGGATTGCGAAAGTTTTTCCTTATCTCTCAGCTCTCTTATTTTTTTTCCTATTCCTTTACCCATCTTTTTTTCCTCCGATTATATTTTAGATATGACTAAATTCTAACCTATTGGTTTCTATTTCGCAACTTTTTTATGAATTTCTAACAAAATGTTATTGACTTTGAAACCTAAGGTGCTATACTGAAGTTAAGTTTCAAAAACGAAACCACAAAAAGAAGGTGAAAAGCTGTGAAAGACATCAAACGTAGACACACGCCGTATTCTAAGTTCAAAGCTTTCCTTGTTGAAAACAATATCCATCAAAGAGAAGTGGCTGAAATGCTAGGTAAATCAGTATCTGCATTAAATCAGAATTTAAATGGAACGGGTGGAGATTTCTCTTTAGACGAATTAAGAGTATTGTGTAGAAATTTCAATATTAGTGCAGATGATTATTTTTTATATCCTGGGGTTTCTAAAAAGAAACCTTATAAACTTTGATAAGGGAGGAATCAAAGTGCAACAACTCAATGTTAGCTTGAGTATTCCAGTTCCGGAAAATATGGTTCTTGTTCATAAAGTGGAATTGGAGGAATTAAAAGCGAATGAACTAAAGGGCGTTTACTGGAGCATGAAAGACTTGGAAGAGAAGATAGCAAAAAAGAGCGAGTGGATAAAAGAAAATATCTTGTATCCAAGCCGTTTCCGTAGGCTGCTTGATACTGAAAATGGCGGGTTTGTATTTTATCCAAAATGCAAAGGGCAAACATGGAGCTTTCAAGCAACGAAGATGGCTGACTTCTTAGATAAGCACTTTGCTGATATTTTTAACAAGTGAAAATTGGAGGTCTTACCAATGGAAAACCAATTAGTTTTCAATAAAGAAAATATTGCTGTCACAGACAGTTTGATAATCGCTGAAACGTTTGATAAACAGCATAAAGACGTTTTGAGAGATATCCGTATTCAAATGGACTATGCAGGTGAAGAGTTTTCACAGCGCAATTTTGCGCCGTCAAATTATGAAGTACGTGGTAAACAATATCCAAAATATGACCTAACCGAAGAGGCATTCACATTGGTTGTGTTCGGTTACAACACGAAAGAAGCTGTTCAAACCAAAATTAAATTCATTCAAGAATTTAAGAGGATGAAAGAATACATCCAGAAACAGCAGCAACCAAAAGCGATGAACGCAAAAGAAAGCATTATCGCTAATATGAAACTAACCATCCAGCTCAACGAAGATGTTGGCGAAATGAAAGAAGACATAAAGCAACTTCGGCATGATCTTGATAAAAAATTAACGCTCGATTACTCTCAGCAGCAAGCTATGAGGAACGCAGTGAACAAACGTGTGCATAAGCTCTGGAATGAAAATAAGGTCGACAAAACATTCTATGAAACGACCAGAAGAGTTTATGCAGCATTATGGAAGAACCTAAAAGATGCGTACAGAGTCAATGCCTATCCGAACATTCTGCAAAAAGACTTTGAAGAAGCGATGAGCTTCATTGAAGGATGGAGACCGATTTTTAACGGAAGTCAATCGGCATAAGTGCCGCGGATTCCCCAAAGGCGGGGAAAGGAAGTCGATAAAACTGGACACTCATGGGAGGTAATAAAATGGAAAACAAAATAACTCAACCTCTGCTGCAACAGAGGTTGAAAAAGTTCGGAGGTGATCCTATGAACGATAGAAAATTTCATTTAATTGGAATAATCCTTAGCATCATTTGTGTCATTCTGTCTGTTACAGCATTAATTCTGTCGCTTTTATAAAATCGCTTCTTCTCGCTTTTACAGGAATTGTATAGTCTTTTCTTGATGTTTTAATTGTTAATTCTCCATCAATTTCGTTCGTTGTATTACTCAAGTAAGGAATGGTTAAAAAGATTATTAGTCCATATTCAGAAGAGTAAGGGCTCAAATTTACAGGTGGTTTTAAATTTTTAAACTCAGCTATTTCAATTGATGCTTCTTCATCACCAATTTGAGAAATAATATATTTTTCTCCCGGTCTATGATGTCCTTTGTAAAAGACAGGGTTCTCAAATTCTGAAGAGGTAAATTGGTATTCGTAAATGGATATAGGTTGTTCACTTTTATTCACGAGACTAAGTTCAAGTATTAATCTGTAAGGTTTCCCATAGCGGTCGTTACCTTTGATGACTTTAAATAAAAAAGCATCTAACACATTTATTTCTAGTTTCGGAAAAGTAGAGAAGTATTTTAGTAAGTGAACAGCCAATGTAAATAAGGAAATGACTACTGCAAATATTGAAAGAATTGTTGAGATCTCCAAATGAATACACTCCTATCTTAGATGATAGGAACATTATACCAAAAAGGAGGGACAAGCATGTTTTTTGTCAGCTATGTATGGCTACATAACCAAATTCATGCTGTAATCAGTGAATCTGTCAAGACACACAATCAGGCTTTGAACAAACTAAAACAGCAGGGCGGAGCAATCATTAAAGGTGAATGCAAAAACAATGTTTTCGGCTCTGTGATCGTGAACGGAAAAAAATCAGTTTGGCCTTTGACTAAGTCGGAAGGGCTGAAAGCAAATGGCTGAGGTTAAGTGGATTAAGCTAAGTACCCAGATGTTTGAAGACGAGAAAATTAAACTGATCGAGCAGATGCCGGAGGCCGACACCATTTTAATTATATGGGTCAAGTTGCTGGCACAGGCCGGTAAAACGAATGCCTCAGGCTATATCTACCTGAGTCAAAATATCCCGTATACGGATGAAATGCTGGCGACGATTTTCAATCGGCCGTTACCGATCGTAAGAATGGCCTTACAGACATTTCAGCGGTTCGGCATGATTGAGATAGATGAACACAATTTCATTAGTATTTTGAACTGGGAAAAGCATCAAAATGTCGAAGGCATGGACCGGGTGCGAAAACTCAACGCCGAACGAAACAAGAGATACAGAGAAAGAAAAAAGCAATTGCAGCTTTCTTCTCCACAAAACGAAAGTGACGTTAGCGTGACGTCACGTGACGGTACAGATATAGATAAAGAATTAGATAAAGATATAGATAAAGAAAATAATATATTGTCCGGCAAGCCCGACGATGCAGCTTCTAAAAAAGATACCGATGAAATTCCTTACAAACTAATCATTGACCTTTTAAACAAAGTCGCTGGAACAAAGTACCGTCATACTACACCAAAAACCAAGACCTTAATAAAGGCGCGATGGAACGAAGGTTTTAGATTTGATGATTTCAAACATGTCATTCTAGTCAAATGCGAAGAATGGCGCGGTACTGATCTGGACAAGTATTTAAGACCTGAAACGCTGTTCGGTACTAAGTTTGAGAACTATCGTAATCAAAAGCCAAAAGGGGGAAGCCGCATTGATCCAAGAACAGAAGACCAATACTCGGGCCTCTTTTAAAACGATTAGCCCTAAGTTTAAAAGCCTGGCTCATTTTATTCCCGAGAAGATCGGCACGCGCATATGCCCTGATTGCGGGACTGAAGTTCCTATTTACCGCAAGGGAGAAAAAGAAATCAGCCATTGTTTGACCTGTGATAACAAAGGGCTTGAAAAAGAAATGAATGAGTTCAAGCGGCAATCCGAGGCGGAAGCTTTCTTCTGGAATAACAGTCTAATCCCGCCGGACACAAGAGATAAAACATTCGAAAATTACCCTTTAAAAACTGCTACGGAATCACAAATTGCCGCCTTTTCTAAAATCAAATGGTATGCGGAGAATTTTGGACAATGGGAGGGCTTTGATTCTCTCATGCTACAGGGGTCTTACGGAGTCGGCAAAAGCCATTTAGCCCACAGCGCTGCCATGCATATAAAATCTCTCGGTAAAAAGGTGGCATTCATCAATACGAAAATGCTGCTGCGCCGGATACGAAACGCTTACGGCGAACGATCAAAAGAAACAGAGGAAGGCATTTTGCAAAACATTGAAAAAGCGGATTTTCTCGTCATTGATGATTTGGGCGCGGAGTATGTCAAAAAGGACAAAGGCGGCGAGGAATCCTGGGGTGCTGATCTGATGCTGTCTATTGTGGAATCACGGGAACACGCGCCGACGATCATCACAACCAACTACAACAGCCAGGATTTAAAAAATAAGTATGGGCAGCACGGCGGGCGAATTGTTTCACGCTCTTTAACCGGCGCCAAAGTCATTAAAATTCAAGGACCAGATAATCGTTTGGAGGTGGCGACAAGTGGATGGTAAGGAATTAAAACCGATCATGCCTGGGGTGTGGGGGCATCTTGAAACCAACAAAACACCAGAGGAACTTAAACAAGGATTGAAGGAGCTTGAAACAAAGTTCGAAAATCTACTGGCCTATTGGTCAAATGTACGGAGGGATAAAGCATGAAACACGGAAAGCGGCCAACACGCGCGCAAAAGAAAATCATCAAAAAGAACGGTTTAAACCCTGAGAACTGGCTTATATCAAAGAATCTACAGCATGAAAAAAGATTAGTAGTTGTTCACCGTCATACCGGGACCGTGCGGGAGTGTTGGGCGTGAAAATGGCTGTCCGCACTGATCGTTTAGAAATTGCCCTGGATAACTTGAATTATGAATGGTCATATGTCCAGCTTTGTAAATTGATAGATTACTGGTATGACGGCAAATCGTTATATGACGCTGCCGATCTTCTGAGAAGAAAACCGGACGAGCTTTTGATTCTGATTGTGGACCTTGCAAAAAGAAGGATTCTGCCTCACAGGCCTTACGGTATAGCCGCGAATCCGAGAATATGGATCGGTCCCCAAAGGATGACTACTAAAAAGAACGGAGTAAGACAGCTATTCTGTGAAAGCCCTGTTTATATCCCGTTCCTTGAAAATAATTTTATTTGGTATGAGCAGGAGCTTTATAAGTTTAAAGATTTGTGGAATCGGGGTCAGTCCATTATCAAAATCGCAAAATCCTTCAAAAGAGAAATAGAAGAATTATTATTTCTCGTCATTGATCAGGGAAACAAGGGAATGATTCAGCCACGAAATGGGGGACTTTTAGGTGAGGAAGCATCTGAACAAGAAAAAAGGCGGTTCAAGATTATCGTTTGAAAAAGCATCCTTACAGCAGCTTTTAGTGATTATCAGGTTTGAACATTGTCCAAAGCGTTACAAAAATGCCGCTTTGAAAAATCTTTTAAAGAGGTGAAATCTTTATGACAGAACAAGAGCGAATGGAAAAAATCGAATGGATCAATTTGATTGAAAGATACGGGAAGGAGTCGCTTAAAAGCAAAAGTGATGAAGAAATTGAAAAGCTTTATAACCTGGCCATGCTCAGGCAGACGGATGAAATCTTTGCATAAAAAAACCAGAGCTATTAAAAGCCCCGGAAATAAAAACTCGACATTTTTATTTTAACACGGGGGTGCGGCTGGTGAACAGTCCTAAAGAAATCAAAGACAAACAAGATTTATTAAGCAAAATTCAAGACGGGAAGGTCACTGTCATTGTTTTAGATGGCCTAAATGGAAAGGCTTATGAAGCACAGGCCCCGGAACACGGCAGAACGATCATCGAAACATTTAAAGGTGAATTTTCACGGATTAATCTTGAATCATCACACAAATTCAATTAATTTGCAGGGGCTTTCCCCTGCGGAGGAGGAACGGAATGTTTAAAGCAAAGTCAATAACCTTTAATTCTGAAACTTATATGCTTGGTCAAAAATATAAGCCGCCAGGCTTCACAAGGATGGCGACTGTCACAAATATTGTAGATAATCGGAATACTTTTTCACATAACGAGGGCGGTTTTGAGGTCCGCTTTGATTCAGGGGATTTCTTACGGATTTATTCAAACGATGTTGTCATCCATTGGGAACAGACGAGCGGTGATGCGAAATGAAAGTATGGCATACTTCTTCAACGGACAGAAAGCCATGTGCTATGTGTAACCGAAAAACAGGGACTTATAAAACCTATGAGCAAGCAAACATGAATATAAAAATTCCGTTGTGCGATACCGACGAAAGGGATTGTTACCGGAAAGTGGACGTCAAAAAAATCGCAGATCAAGCGTTGCGATCTATCAAAAAATCCATTCAGGAGGTATAGGGATGAGCGGCTTTAAATATGCAGTATTCGACACAGTCTGGAACGAAATGGAGTTTTACAAAGATGAAGAAGCAGCAAAACGAGACTACGAGAGAGGTAAAAAGGCCGTTCAGAACGTAATACGGGCGAACCCGAGATAATTTATCTACTTGAGATTGTCAAAAAGGAGGAAATCAAATAATGAAAACAATTCCAGTGATAGCATTTAAAGCGAAAGGCAAAGAAAAAAGGTATTTGTGTGATGGGCCAGATTGCGGCGACTGGTCAGATGAAAACTTGGACGTTACAAACATAGAGGACGCCTTATGTTTGGTGAGAAAAGACAAAGAAAGGCCGACAGATGATGACGTAGATAGCTTTTTTCATATGCTGCAGTTTTTAGATTGGGTAGATGCTATGGACATCAAAGAACATTATGAGTCTGTTCATATCGACCTGACCGAAGCGCAATACAACGTCATGAAAGAGCGGAATAAATGGGAGGCGGCGGAATGACACTTTTGCAATCTACTTTTCTTCACACAATCAAGGCACAGCGGGACAATATGATGACCATTGAAGAGCTGGCAGAGAAGTACGAACTTCACCCGGATTACGTGAGATCAATTATAGAGCGCACTGAAGGGCTGGCGATTAAGGGCAACGTTGCCTATGTACCGAAACAGCCCTTCCTGCTGCCGATGCTTGGGGTTGTCGGGCTGTTCTTTGCAATTGTTATCCTGCCGCAGTTGATAAATTAAAATTTATAGGCGCGACGGGCGCCGCAAGGAGAATGAAGGATGAAAAAATTCGGTGGTAATAAAAAACTAGATGATGTTGTATTAAAGGCAAAAATGCAAGGATGGGTAGTCGATACAGAAAAGTTTGATAAAACGGGAAGCGATTGGATTTATTTAAGAGATATGTATGGTCAAGTCGAAAGTAATGACGGCATGCCTAGACAAATTGCTTATAACACAACAAACGGGCACTTCTTTGTATATGAACCGTTATCAGAAGAACCAGTAGCAACTCATTTATCAACAGATTTTGATAACGAATATTGGTATAACGAAATACTGAATATGGTGTATGAGCCAATCACTAATTAAAACAGCGGCCGGAGCCGGGAAGGAGATATACATGCTTAAAAAATTCACAGAAGACGGACTTCAAAATAAATCAAGAAATGCTCTTATCAAGTTACTTGATCTGATCAACTTTAGTGATTCTGATTATGCGAAGTCTCTTAGGGATACCTGGACTTTCCGCCATGCGGAAGAAGTCGTTAAACAAGAAGCAGGGGAAGTTGTTTACCACATAAGGGAAGAGCAGAGGGGGGAGACGGCGGAATGATTAACCACATGGCAGATGTAATAGAATGCCCTCACTGCAAATGGAAAATATTAAACATTCACGATTATTTAGAGGTTGGCGATGAGGCCGGAGAGTTTGAAATGAAATGCGAAAGTTGCAAAAAGCCTTTTAAAGTTGATTTTTATAGTGTGTTTTATTTTGCAACCGAAAAAATATGATTGGTCGGCGCCAGGAAGGGGGAAACGCTATGAAACAGGATTACAAGGCTGTTTTGCAGCAAGCCATTGATATTTTTGATCGAAAGTATGGGGAGAACGGCAGATTATACCTCATGTTCTGGCTGCAAGACAATTTGATGAAAACCGTCGGCGGACGGAAATAAAGAAAGGGGAATAAACGATGAAATACTATGAAATCCATGAACCATATTACGCGTTGCTTGCGGCAGAGGAGGAGAAGAAGGCGTTGGAGGTATATGTTGAAGTGGTCGCCGATGATGATGGAACATTAAAAGATAGCATCAAAGAAGTCAGTCGACAATATGCGCTTGGATGCGTTGGGGATTTAGCTTTAAAAAATAAGCCTGAACTAAGTGTCGACAAGCTTGTGAGAGACTTTAACAAAAGAGAAAATGATTGGCTAATAATTGACGGGGCTTTGGCATGATTATAGCAGTTGGGAAGAAAAATAACTGAATATGTCCTAGATGGAATACCTGCGGACACTGAACTTACAGCTTTTACGCTGTTGGTTTGGTGTCCGTTTTTTATTTGTCCCGGCTGCAGTCTAGCGAAAGGAGAAATAGACATGAAACCTACTAAAAGAAAACTCCGTGAAAAAGCGCAGGAGTACTCTGAGCGTTTTTGGCGAGAGATTATGGGGCAAAACAAGCAGATTCTTAAACGAGGCAAAGGCGGCGCTTATAAGCGAAAATAAAAGGAGGAATAAACTATGCTGTTTCAATTACCCGAAATCGATAGAGAAGCGACGAAAAAGAAAATTGAAGCCATACTGGACAATTACAGGGTGGTTCTCTTGCAAGTCCCGGATGATCTGCTGCCAAAGGTTACGGCAGGATTTAATCTCGTCCCGCCGTCAAATACAAACGCGTTTCATTCATCTACCGAGGATACGGCCATCAAAAGAATTGAAATGGAACAGGAACGACATGCCTTTCTTTTAAAAATTCAAAAGGCTGTGAATCGATTGCCGGCCAATGAACGGCAGATCATCATCATGAGGTATATGTCACAGGATCACCGTTTTGATTATGAGGTTTACAACGAAATCGGGTTAAGCCCGCGCACATACTTCCGGATAAAATCGCGCGCTTTTTACAATCTGGCTTTTGCATTGAAAGAAGAAGTGTATGTGAAGGGAAGTGCTTCATAATGAATTTTGTGCAGCCTATCCGGGATATGGACCAGATTTATTATATAAAGAAATTCCTGAGAGAACGGAGTGAAAGAAACTATCTGCTTTTCGTCACCGGTATAAACTCAGGCTTGCGTATATCCGATTTACTTCGTTTAAGAGTCCGCGACGCCAAACGAATGTACATCGATTTACGCGAGAAGAAAACCGGCAAGCAGAAACGGATCAAAATAAATAAGGCCCTAAAAAAAGCCCTGGCTGATTACATTAAAGACAAGGATGACCAGGAATTTTTGTTTAAGAGCCGTGAAGGGCTTAACAAACCAATCAGCAGAAGCACGGCATACAACATATTGAAAGAGGCGGCGGAATACGTCGGGCTTGATGGTATCGGTACCCACACCATGAGGAAAACGTTTGGTTACTGGCATTATAAAAAATTTAAAGATGTGGCTCTGCTGCAAGAGATATTCAACCATTCCAGCCCTGACGTCACGCTTCGATATATCGGGATCACTCAAGACACAATGGATCAAACAATGGACGCATTCAGCTTATAAGCTCATCTGTCTTCAAAACGGATGAGTCTTTTTCTACCTATTTTAACGAACTAACCATAACGAGAAAGTGTCCAACTCATTTTGACAAAATGGCTTAAAACTATGCAGGACAAAGGGTTCAGCGATTATGTGAATTGGACACAATATAAGATATGGTTAATTCGTGGATAATGTGGATAAATAAAAACTTTTGCATGGTATAATGTAGAAAAAAACAAAGGAGCCAATCAAATATGTCTGACTTCTTAACTGAAAAAGAAATGGATTCTATTAGAAAAATTCAGCTTTCAGGCAGCCAGTACAAGCTTTATTCAGGTTTAAAAAAGGAATTGAAACTTGCTGATCATCAGGTCATGAATTTGACATGGGGCGAATTAAAAGAGAATTTGCAGAGGAGACAAAGCAGAGGCATGACAGCAAAATGATTTTGGCACAATTTTGGCGCAACGTTGGCACTCTGTTTTTGTTTAGATCGAGTATTATGGTATTAAGCGAGTAGACAAGTTTATTTTTTGTGATTTATTGCATAAAATAAAATACATCGAGAATTACCCCTTTTTTCAAGAGGTATCCTGAAGGATGCTTCTTGTTTTTTTGAATGAATTCGAATAGACAAGCTGCAAATATGGATCGAAATCATAATAATAAATATATTTACTTCTCTCCTTTCAGTTTAAGTATCCTTAAAAAAATTTTGAGGATACTTTTTTTGGTTTTAGGCTGTGGATAGTACGTGATCGGACAAATATGGGTGATTGTAATGGTACATGTATACACTGTTTATCATAGTTTGATAATGAATATGATAAATGAATGAAAGGGGAGCTTAGTCATGTTTCATTGCAAACCAAATGTGATGTCGCCAATTGTACACCCGACTAATTGTTGTCAAACTCATACTTTTTCAAAAACAATTGTGCCGCATATTCATCCGCAGCATATAACAAATGTGCATCATAAGCATTTCCAGCATGTGCATCAATATCCACACACTTATTCTAGTTACGATCCTGTTACACACTCTCATACTCATTGTGGTAAACCATGTTGTAACTAGTGGGATTAAACAATGTCTGTATAGTTTACAGTGCATCATATATAGCACCCAAATGAAGGGTGCTTTTTTATGTTCTCTGTAAACCGGGTCCAGTAAATCTCAGAATAAACGATTGGCGGCTAATGAGAGCCTCTGAGTGTGGGTCCGGTTTAGAAAGAATATATTTTTAATTGTTCGACAAAATTCGTAATGTGTTCTATCATTTTCCTTGATAATAACGTGTTGCAAAAAAGAAGGGAGGTTTATTGGTGTTTTGTTTGAATCTATTCTAGGTGAGGTAAAAAACTTCATTCTTAGTGAATCTAAAAACTTTGCTTTGGTTTTACTTTCACTTTGTACGGTGTTATATGCAAGAAAAACATATCTTGCTACTAACACACCAAGAATTGTAGTGAAAAAAATAAAACATATCTGGTCAAGAGGTAAAGACCCAATTTTTGAATGCAATATTAAGAATTACGGAAAAGGTATAGCTGTGAAGACTTTTTTGGTTCTTGAATTTAAAGAAGGTTTGTTTAAAACAACTAGTTTTTTATCAAAACCTGAGGTTACAATTGCAACTGATGAAGAGAGAGTAATACGTATTATCTTTAATACAGCGAAGGTAAATTTGAGAGAATTATCTGGTTTTATAATTTCACAAGATTTTTCTGGTGGATATTACTATGTAAAGCTGAAATCGAATAAAAAAATTAACAATCAACATCTCATAGAATTTGATAAACCTGTTCGACCTATTAACCCTTTTTTAAATCCTTTTAAATTTATTAAAATGAAATATTCGATTAGACGAGCTGTTAAACAAGGAAATACTTATATAGATTCGAAAGGAAAAAAACATCGTCAATTGCTTGAAGCATTAAATGATGAAAAAATTTTAGAGCAATTAGAACAATTGGAAAAGAAAAGCCAAAATACATGAAATGTTAAAAATAAACTATTTAAAAGTCCCCCGTAATTATCAGTGGGACTTTTTTATTTTCAGGAGATGAATCAGATGGAATCAAAATGCGAGCATTGCGGCGAGGTTCACGGGGTTTTATTGCGGGAGGAGAAAAGGGAGAATGGCGTTGAAATTGGGTATGTTCAATGCCCCGCCTGCCAGCATAGGGCCGTGTTTTCTGTGACTACCCCACAAATTAGAGTCCTACAAAAGCGTATTAGAGGTGTAAAGAACCAATATGCGAAAGCCAAGAGGCTAAAGAAATCCGAGCGCCTTTTGACAGAGTATTTCAATTTAAAAGAGCGTATAGGTCTACTTATGCAGCCTTTAGTAGAGCAAGCAAATGAAGAGCTGAACCAATAAGTGTTTGGCACTGAAGGAGGATTATAATGCCGCCTAAGCCATTAAGGGAGTGTAAGGCCCACGGGTGTAAGGCTCTTACCCGAGAGGGCTACTGCCCTGACCATAAGCACGTCAAGCAGGAGGAAACGAAACATTACAACAAACATTCAAGAAACAAAACAATAACAAGTTTTTATAAATCAACTGAATGGAAACGAACAAGAGAACTTGTTTTGCTTCGAGACAATCGTCTTTGCCAGCGATGCTTGAGAGAACATCGATTCACGCCGGCCGACATGGTCCATCATATTGTGGAAGTAAAACAGGACTGGTCCAAGCGTTTAGACCTTTCTAATCTCGAAAGTCTTTGCAATGCTTGCCATAACAAGGTTCACGGCAACCGGAGTGAGCCGATCAAGTAGGGATACCCCCCTATGAAAATCTTTGGAAAGCAACCGCCGCGGGAACGGCGCCCCCTCTTCTGCAAACAAACACCGCTTTTCAAAGTTCCCGAAAACAAAAAGAACCCTCCCGGCAAATTCGCCGAGAGGGCTTGATATGACTGGTTTTGTTGTTGCTTTCATCATAGCATGAGACTGAGAAAAAACAAGCACAAAATTGCAATTCTTTTAAAGAAATGAGGTGAGAAAACATGCCGAGACCTGCAAAATCCGCAGCCCTTCAATTAATACAGGGCAATCCAAATAAAAAGAATACGAAAGAGCTTGCAGCCAGGGCCAAACATGAAAAAAAGTTGAAAATGCGCTCTGAAAATATCAAACCGCCTACCTGGCTGGATAAGGTGGCTAAAAAAGAATTTAAGCGGATTGCTGCTTTATTATCTGAGGTGGAAATTATGACGGAGGCGGATATCAGCATGTTAGCCGCCTATTGTAACGCCTATTCTCAGTACATCTCTATTACCAAAATTATTGAAGAAGACGGCATCATGATTCATACAGAGGGTCAAGGTGAAAACGGGGAGCCGGTCAAGTTGATTGGAGAAGAACATCCCCTCCTGAAACGGCAGAAAAACTTCTATGATCAAATGAAATCGGCTGCTAATGATTTCGGACTCACACCGTCTGCACGTGCCAAGCTCGCGATTACCAAGACCCAAGAAGAACGCGAAAAAACAGCAGCGGAAAAGGAGTTCAATAATGTATGAATACAATTAAACAGTTTATGATTGACTACTCGCGCGATGTGGTATCGGGCGAGATTGTTGCGTGTCAAAAGCATATTTGGGCTTGTGAGCGATTCTTAAAAGACATCAAAAGGGAAGGGACAAGAGAATTTCCCTACGTATTCGATGACGAGAAGGCTCGACGTTTTCTCTTTTGGATGACTCAATTTAAACATACCAAGGGGCCGTTACAAGGACAAAATATTGTACCTGAACCAATACAGATTTTTATTTTCGGTAATGTTTACGGATGGGTTCACAAAGATACGGGATTCCGCCGTTTCAGGAAAGTGTATTGGCAGGTTGGCCGTAAAAATGCAAAAACTCAGAGTTTGGCCTGTGTCGCTTCATATGAGGCTATGGCAAGCGGTGAAAACATGTCAGAGGTATACATTGGAGCCACAAAAACTGAACAGGCTCAAATATGTTGGAAGGAGATAAAAGCCCAGATAGAAGGGTGCGAACTTTTAAACAAACCGGAGCAAAAATACAGGATTGCATACAGTACCATTGAGCACCCAAAAACAAATTCAATTATCAAAGCTTTATCTAAGGATGCTGGTAAAACAGGGGACGGTTTCAACCCTCAATGTGGCATTATTGACGAATATCACGCGCATAAAACATCCGAAATTTATGACGTCCTTGCTTCTGGAATGGGAGCAAGAAACCAGCCATTGATGATTATTATCACGACTGCTGGCTTTGAGTTAAACAATCCAGCTTACCGGGTGGAATATGATTACGTCTCTCGGATTTTAGACCCAAACAAAGTAGAAACCAATGAACAGTATTTTGTGATGATCAATGAACTGGATAAGGGCGATGACATCAAGGATGAGCGTAACTGGATAAAAGCAAACCCTATTGTGGCTGCTAATGAACACGGGTTAGAGTATTTGCGCGGCGAGCTTGAAGTAGCTCTCGCGGTTCCTGAAAAAATGCGTAATTTCCTCACTAAAAATATGAATATCTGGGTCAATATGCGCGAAAACGGCTATATGGATATGCAGGCCTGGAAAGATTGCGGATCTGATCAATTCCCTAATCTAACCGGCCGCGAGTGTTATGTTGGGATTGACTTATCAAAACGAATTGACCTGACAGCTGTATCCTTTATTTTTCCGTTGGATAACGGGAGCTTTGCTGTAGAGAGTCACGGTTTTATGCCAGAAGATACATTTTATGAGCGCATGAAGACAGATAATGTACCTTATGATTTGTGGAGGAAAAAGAATTGGTTAACCGTCACCGATGGCGCTGTTGTCGATTATGACTATATCAGAACCTACATTAAAAAAATGGAGAAAGAGAAAGGGTGGCGAATCAAAGAAATTGGTTACGATCCGTATAATGCTACTCAATTTGCCCAACAGATGGAGGCGGACGGATATGTCATGATTGAAATTCGGCAGGGTGTTGCCACATTATCTGAACCAACGAAAGACTTCCGTGAAAAAGTAAAAGCGAAAAAGATCATTCACAATAAAAATGATCTGCTGACATGGGCCATGGGGAATGCCGTTACAAAAGTAGATGCCCAAGAAAACATAATGCTGGACAAGTCAAAGTCAACACAACGGATTGACCCGGCGGCTGCGCTTATCAATGCACACGTGCGGGCATCTCAAATTGATACGGCCGTTGACTTAAACGCTTATATACAATCCGGATCGTTCAGCCTGTAGGGGGTGGGAATGCTGAAGTTTTTAAGATTCTTGCAGTTGATTTTAGAGGATATCTTGCTCATCGCAGGCATGGTATTCATTTCAATAGCCATATATCGGATGAACGTAAACGCGGGTTTAATTGCAACCGGTGTTTTTTTATTTTCTCTTGCCAGCTTGGCAGGATTTGTTCGTCAAAAAAATAAGGATGAGGGAGGGAAATAGATGCTATTAAGCAGTTTAAAGAGCGGAATAAAAAATGAAATTGCTGAAGAGGATAGCGGATCCCTTCTCCATCCGGCCAATTGGTTTAGAAATATTTTTGCTGGGACAGAGAGTTCATCTGGTGAAAGAGTATCAACAAAAACGGCCGTTTTGCATCCGGATGTATATGCTTGCGTGATTGTTTTGGCTGATGATATTGCGAAACTACCGATTAAACTTTTTCAGAATCAAAACGGAAACATACAACAGATTCAAAATGAAGTAAGCGACATTATTCTGAACAAAGTCAATGACTACATGACAAGCTTTGTGTGGAAACGGTTGTTGGTTACGAGACTTTGCACATGGGGAAACAGCTATAATCTTTTGCTTTTTGATAAAGACGGGAATGTGGCTGGGATCAGACCATTAGATCCTGAAGCGACAAATACGAATATTGATCCAAATAACGGCCGGGTATGGTATTCAACCACACTTGACGGCAAGTACCGTGAATTTTTTTACGAAGAGGTACTGCATTTTAAAAACCTGTCTCTTGACGGATTTGTAGGTCAAACCCCGATTTCAGTTATTCGGGACAATATAGGGTCAAATAGAGCTGCCACAAAGTTTAACGCGAAATTTTACAAGAATGGCGGCGCACCGTTTGGCGTTGTAAAAGCGCCGACCCTTTTAGACCGAAAAAGTAAACAAATTCTTAGGGAAGATTGGGAGCGGGTGAATGCGGGGCAGTCTATTGCAGTTTTAGACGCCGGACTTGATTATTCACAAGTAACAATGCCCATGAAAGATGCACAGTTTATTGAGTCAATGAAATGGAACCGCCAACAGATTGCATCGATTTACAAGGTGCCACCTCATAAAATAGGGGAACTTGATCGGGCGACATTTTCAAATATAGAGCAACAATCCTTAGATTATGTCAAAACCACTTTACAGCCAATCGTCACAAATATTGAACAAGAGTTAAACGATAAGGTTTTGACAGAGAAGCAGCGGGGAGCTGGCTATTACTTTAAATTTAACCTGGAATCAGAGCTGCGTGGGGATAGTAAATCACGTGCTGAATTTTATAAAACGATGCAAAGCGTAGGCGCCTTTAGCGTCAATACTATTCTTCAAAAAGAGGACATGACAGGTATCGGGGAGATCGGCGATGAGCATTATGGAAACTTAAACCTTGTTCCCCTTTCAATTATGAAAGAGTATCAACTTAGCAAGGTCAAACGGTCTTCAAATCGCCTGAAAGGGGGTGATGGCAACGGAACAGAAGAAGAAAAACAAGTATTGGAACATGAAGGTTCTGGATGATTCGTCCGCTGAAATCACGCTTTACGGTTCGATAACTGGCGAAGGCTGGTTCAGTGAAAGTTCATCTAAAGCCTTTCAGTCTGAATTGAAAAGTTTAGGTGATGTGAGCTTTATTGATTTGTACATCAATTCGCCTGGTGGGGATGTTTTTGAGGGGCAGGCTATTCATTCGATGCTTCAGCGTCACAAGGCAAAAATCAATGTCTATGTGGATGCACTGGCTGGAAGTATTGCTTCTGTCATTGCAATGGCCGGCGATAAAATTACCATGCCAAGTAACGCCATGATGATGATTCACAACCCATACATGGGGATGGTCGGGAATGCCGCGGAATTCCGGAAGGCTGCCGATGATCTGGACAAAATTACTGAAAGTATCGTTTCCACATATCTTGCGAAAGCAGGAGACAAACTGGACGACGGGACTTTACGCCAGCTTCTGGATGAGGAAACCTGGCTCACCGCCGATGAAGCTTTAAATTATGGCTTGATCGATATGGTTTCAGAATCAAAGGATGTAGCAGCCTGCATTGATCATCAGGTACTGGCACATTTTAAACATGTTCCAGGCAAAATTGTTGCTCAATCCGCTGCTGGAAGTCCGGCTGAAGAAACTAAACCGGATGAATTATTAAAACAAAAGATCAATATGAAACTTGAACTCTTAAATCTTTAAGGGTTCTTTTTTTATGCCATTTTTAAGGAGGACAAGCATTTGAAACAGAAAAAGTTATTGAGACTTGATATTCAATTTTTTGCCGGGGGCGGGATGTCCAAAAAAGAACGAGAATTGCGCCAGACCTTGGCGGAAAAACGTACAAAAATTGAAGCGCTGACCGATGAAGGGAAAATGGACGAAGCCAAAAAACTGCTTGCTGAGGCTCAACAAATTAAAGATCAAATTCAAACATATGAGGATTTACGAAACATGCAGGTTTCATATGCACAAGAAGAGCCGCAGCATGATCCAGAGACAAAGACACCGCAACAGGCAACGGATGATATCGCTGAAACAGAAGTGAAGAATCATGTTCAACTTTTTGCTCACGCTCTTAGAACAGGCAAAGTACCGCAGCCTCTTGCCGCGATGAAAGAAGGTGTGGATGAGGATGGTGGGCTTATTGTACCGCAGGATATCTCCACGAAAATTAATGAAAAACGTCGCCAATTTGATACCCTGGCAAATCTCGTCGATGTCATTCCGGTATCAACAAACAAAGGTTCACGGGTTCTTGAAAAATTATCAGATATCACCCCGTTGGCAAATCTTGAGGAATTAGAAAATATTGAAGAGTTAGAGAACCCTAAATTTGAAAACATTAAATATAACATCAAAGACTATGCCGGGATTTTGGTTCTTTCAAACGATTTGCTTGCAGATACAAAGGAAGCGCTCTTGCAGTATCTAACGACTTGGTTGGCGAAAAAATCAGCCGTAACCCGCAATACGTTGATTCTTAATCAATTAGGAACCCTTGCAAAAACAACGGTTTCAAAACAGGACGACATTAAAGACATTCTTAATGTCAAACTCGATCCAGCTATTAATGCGACAACTAAAGTTGTCACAAACCAATCCGGCTTTAATATGTTGGATAAACTGAAAGACGCGTTCGGCCGCTACCTACTTCAGCCGAATCATACAGACCCGACGAAAAAGTTGTTGTTTGGAAAGCCGGTTTCTGTGATTTCTGATAAATATTTGCCGAGCAGCGGCACAAAAACTCCAAAACATCCGTTGATCATCGGAGACCTTAAAGAAGCCGTTCAACTGTTTGACCGCCAGCAGTATTCCATTTTAACGACAAATGTCGGTGGTAAAGCATTCTACCGTAACTCTACAGATGTGCGAATCATTGAACGTGAGGACGTTGTACTTTGGGACACGGATGCGGTGGTTTACGCGGAATTTACATCTATTAAAGACGCTGTTCCCGACAATGAAACTCCAAGTACTGGCGACACAGAAGATAAATCAGTTGACGTAGGAAAATAAAAAATAGTAAAGGATGATGAAAAATGACAAAACAATATCTGAACGAAGATGACGGAATATTTACTTCCTCAAGAGACAATGGACAAGGTGAACCTATTACAGATGTTTTTCTTGCAGGCATGGCTGGAGGCCTCATTCCTCCCCGGGTTATTTCAGAAACCTACCTTGAAAATACAACTGTAAAAGCTGGAGAATCGGTTTATTTGAATTTAGACGCCAAAGGGAGCGGCCTAGGGATCGGCATTTATACTAATGAAAAGGGCAACCTTACAGTCAAGCTCACTTATATTATTCCTGGAACAAGCAATTTCACAATTAAAGAATATGAAGACGTTTTGACACTTGAAAACAATGATCGGGGTCTTAAAAAGGTAGATGTTCTCTCTTCATCACCGCGTATCATGCTCACAAACAGCGGAGATGCTGATGTGAGCATTAAGAGCCTCGTTATCACGCATTTTTCATAAGATGGTGCTGTCAAATGACTGAAACCGAACAAAAAGAGCTTGAAGAAGCAAAAAAATTCCTCCGGATCGATGGCGATCTGGAGGATGATTTAATTCTTAGCTTTATTGCATCTGCAAAAGAATACATTACGACCGCAACTGGCCTGAAATTCCCTAATAATTCAGCTCGCGCGGACCTGTGTGTAAAGGCTTTTGTAACTCACTGGTATGAAAACCGTGAAATAGCTGGCACAACTTCAAACCTTGATGGAGTTTTGACAACGTTGATCAATCAATTAAAATACACAGTTCCGGAGACTGATGCCGATGCTGAATGACATGCGATATCGAATCAAGTTTCAAAAGAAAAAAGAAGTCGGCCGTCTCCCTGTGGAAGGTGAATATGAAACTATCGTTGAATGCTGGGCAAAAGCTGAAGGATTAAAAGGACGGGAATACTATGCAGCGGCGGCTGTACAAAAAGAACATACAGTAAAATTTACGATCCGACACCGAGAGGATATCGACAAACATATGCGGATTCTGTTTCAGAACCAATCATATGAGATCGAATCAATTCTTCCGAACTATTCCCGAAGAAATTTCACCACAATCAGGGCAAAGGCGGTGGAATAATGAAAATCGAAATGGAAATGCAGGGCTTTAAAGAATTAGATTCATATTTATCTTCACTTGCAAGAAAGGACGAAAAAATAAATAAAGCCACTGTGAAAGCCGGCGGCGCGATTCTTGCGAAGGAAATTAACAAGAATGCTCCCCGTTCCAATATTGGGGGGAGCCATCCTCACATTGATGAAGATATCATAGTCGGTAATCGTACGAGAAAGGACCCCGATGGTGAGATATATGCAGTGGTCGGCCCCACAAAAGATACAAAATACCGTGTCCACTTACCGGAGTTCGGTACGATCCATCAACCGGCTAACCCGTTTATTCAGCAGAGTATGAAAAGTGCAAATGATCGAATGCTTGAAGCGATGGTAGCCGTTATCAGGAAAGGGTACAAGCTATGAATGTGGCAGAGAGAGCATTACAACTAAAAAACAGAGTATTTGAAGCGCTGGAAACTGATCCGGCGCTTTTATTATTGGCTGATCCTGCAAACATTTTTGAACTTGCGGTACCGATTGGTATCAAAAGCAAACCGCCTTATATTGTCGTACAGGAATTGGACTACAGAACAACCAAATGGGCTGATGGAAAGCCGATCAAGGACAGTGCTGTATATCAAATCGATGTATACAACGCTTCTTCCTGCGATCAGATTTTGGCTGCAGTAGTTGGGGTCATGAATCGATTAGATTTTCAAACAGGAATTTTAATCAATGACTTTTTAAAAGATGAGGGCCTTATCCGGAAAGGCTACCGGTTTGAGTCCAATATTTTACTATAATTGGAGGTTTTAGAATGCCTGAATTTAGTTCCGTTACCGGGTTGGAAGGCGTTAGATTTGCGCCTTTAAAAAAGGTGAATGGTCTTTATGTAGCTTCAAAAATTATTGAATATCCCTATGCAATCAACGCGAAGGTTAATACGGAAACATCAACCGAAAAACAATATGCAGACAACAAATTAGTTGATATGGCCGTCACAACAGGTTCCACAAAGTTGGAGCTTGAAATGCGAGATTTACCTATGGAAATCTTGGCCGAACTGTTAGGAATTGAGGAAACAGACGGCCTCTATTTATTTAAGAAAAATATAATTCCGCCGTGGGTTGCTATGTCCTTCTTTGGGCCAAAGGCAAACGGTAAGAATCGTCATGTGGGACTTGTAAAAGGGCGTTTTTCTTTGCCGGATGATGAATGGAAAACAAAAGAAGAAAAGACAGATTTTCAGACGGTCAAACTTTCTGCTGAATTTATGGAGCGCGAACAAGACAACGCCTATAAAGTATTGGCTGATGAGGACGCACCGAATTTCAATTTGGACAAGTTTTATGAAAAAGTGTTTGGCAATGCTTATAAAAATCCGGACTCAGGCTCTGATAATAAATCCAGCGTAGACATTGGAAAGACGGTATAAAGGGAAGCTCCGTGCTTCCTTTTTAAATCTAGAAAAATAAAGGAGGAGTCAACATGGCTCAAAAACATATATCGGTAAAATTG
This sequence comes from Bacillus sp. GM2, assembly GCF_056155945.1. Classification (NCBI taxonomy): domain Bacteria; kingdom Bacillati; phylum Bacillota; class Bacilli; order Caryophanales; family Bacillaceae; genus Bacillus; species Bacillus sp. GM2. Next base: position 2,661,604 of record NZ_JBRKSZ010000007.1, on the reverse strand, counting down.
TGGTTTGAAAAAGAAGAAAAATATAAAACGTTTATTGCACCTCGTACAAATACAAAAACTTTGTATGAAGCTCTGGAGCTAGATGAGGCAGCCGCTAAAAATACCAACAGTATTAAGGCAGTGCTTAAAAGCCTTGAAGATCGTATGAAATTCATTGTGCGTGTATTCCATAATCAATTTACTTTAGAGGAATTTCAAGAAGGCCTACAGTCCTTTGAAGTTTCAGACGAAGTAAGGCGAATCATGGGCGAAATTATGGGTTATGAGGAAGTTAAGGAGGAAGAAGATTTTTTTTCGGCAGCGGAAGCGGAAGCCTTTCAGCAGAAAAAGGAATAGAACAGCTCAATGATATATATGCGGCCCTTTTAAAACAGGGATGGACCATGACAGAAATTGACGAGATGGATATTTACCATTACTTAGAAGTTTTGGCTCATGAAAATAAACCAAAAGTTGTTCCAATTGATCAAGTGTTTTTCTAAGACTGGCTTTATCGCCGGTCTTTTTTCGTTGAGTTTATGCCAGGGAAGCGGGGTGGATACATATGGCGCAACCTATCGGAAATATGATTGTTAAAGTAGGCCTTGATGATACCGGCTTTAATCGTGGAATCGAAGGTTTAAAGCGGCAAATGCGTTTAGCGAATTCGGAAATGAAAGCATCCGGTGCAGTTTATAAAGCTGCGGGAAATCAGTCAAAGTTTCTTCAATCGCAAGTAGAAGGACTCAATAACAAATACCGCATACAAGGCCGTTTAGTAGATGAGCATCGAACAAAATACAATAAGTTAGTCAGAGAAAAAGGGCTGGACAACCGAGAAACGCAGATACAAGGTCGCCGGCTGAATGATGCCATTGCCGTTCATCAAAGCCTTGGAAATGAACTGCAACGAGTAACAAAACTATTTGAAAATACCACAAACAGCACCCGGCGAGCAGCGGGTGTTTTTTCTGTGTTTAAGCGCAATTCAGGAGAAGTATCTAAAGAGCTAAACGCGGTGTATCAATCAGCCACAACCGCCGGAAAGGCTCTTTCTGCAATCGGTGCAGCGGGATCGTTTGGGATTGGAATGACTGTTAAAGCTGCCGCTGATTTTGAGAAAGCGATGAGCCGTGTCGGTGCTTTGGCAAATGCGACAAATGATCAAATGGGTGAGCTTACAAAAACAGCCCGTCATTTGGGTGCAACAACTCAATATACAGATGGGCAAGTAGCAGAAGGTATGCAGTACCTTGCGATGGCCGGATATAAAACAAATCAAATTATCGGGGCTATGCCTGGCCTTCTCGCGACTGCCGCAGCTGGTCAAACAGACCTTGGAGTTACGGCCGATATCGTTTCTGACATTTTGACTGAATTTCATATCAAGGCTGAAGATACAAACCGTGTTGCGGATGCAATGACATATACTTTTACGAATTCAAACGCCACCCTGCAAGAAATCGGGCAAACAATGAAATATGCAGCGCCGGCCGCAAAAACAGCGGGAGTCAGTATGGAGGAATTGGCGGCGGCAACCGGTATCATGGCAAACAGCGGGATTAAAGCCGATATGGCAGGAACGGCTTTAAGGTCTACCTTGACGCGACTCTCTGCACCACCAAAACCAGCTGCATCAGCGATTGAAGAGTTGGGTCTAAAAGTTACAGATTCAACCGGTAGAATGCGTCCGCTTGCTGATATTATCGGACAAATCAATGAGAAAACAAAAGATTATACCGAAACTGAGCAAATTCGTATTGCCAAACAGCTGGCGGGGCAACATGCGCTTTCCGGGTTTATTACCTTAATGCACGCCGGGAAAGATAAGCTTCAAGAATTCACAAAAGAAGTTGAAGGAAGCGGCGGTACAGCTGAAAGAGTAACCAAAAAGCAAATGGACAACCTGGCTGGATCTATTGAGTATCTAAAATCTGCTACAAACAATGCTGTTATCACTTTTGGAAATCAGTTCTTGCCTGTTATCCGGGCTACAGCTGACGGACTAACAAAGCTTGTAACCTGGTTTGATTCATTGCCCCCTTCTGTGGCGAGTACCATTGCGATTACTGGCGGTGCAGTCACTGTATTTTCCCTCTTAGGCGGCGCGTTCTTACTGTTGTTGGGCTCTTTGCCAAAAGTAGCAGCAGGCTGGAATATGCTTCGGACCGCGGGCGGCTATTTAACGCGGAATGTAAATCAAGCATCGGTCAGTCTTGGCGTTTATTCTACGGAAGCCATTGCAGCGGGCGCAGCTTCCAGGACAGCGGCTGCAGGAATGACAACAACATCTGCGGCAGCGGCAGCAGCATCCACACGAATGGGGCGTTTTCATCAGTCAGCCAATCTGGCAACAACCAGAGTCGGGAGGCTTGAACAATCATCCAGCAGAAGTGCTAAAGCCATGCGAGGTCTAGGCGGTGCTTCACGTGTTGCCGGCGTTGGTCTTGGATTGTTTGGTGGGCCAGTTGGTTCAATTGCCGGGCTAATTCTTTCATTTGCTCCTGAGCTCTTAAAATTCGGTGGGAATATTTTAAAGGTTGGAGCCAATGCAATTAAAGGCGCTGGCGGCTTTATGAAATTAGCAAAAAGCGGTTTTGGTCTATTCAACATTCTCAAAAAAGGAGCAGGAGTCGTCGGCCTTTTACGTGGCGGATTGAGCTTGTTAGGTGGTCCTGTTGGTCTTGCCGTGACAGGAGTGACACTTTTAACGGAAGCCGGTACAAAGTATTATGACAATCTGAAGAAAAGGGTTCTTCCATCGACTATTGACTTTGGTGAGGGCGTATCGAAGTCAACGGCAAAAGCTGTGAATGCTTATGAAGATATGAATATCAAAGTTACGGCAAAGCTCAATACCCTTCGAGCGACAAATACAAAGATCACCAAGGATATTGCTAATGATGTGACAAAACAGTTCACTGAAATGGGAGACTCGTTGAAAAAGGGATTTCAAACAAGTGCCGATTCAGCCACCAAAGTGTTACAGGATTTTTATGCTTCAAATGATAAAACCTCAGATAAAGAAGCAGCTAAAATCCTCAATAAAATCAAAAGTGGAAATGATAAGAAACAGAAGGAAATACAAGGTTATGTGGATCGGGTAAATGAAATTTACAGAACCGCGGCTGAAGAAAATCGAAAAACAACAGCGAAGGAAAACAGAGAAATAGCAGAGATACAGGGGAAAATGTTGGCTCAAATGGAGACGGCTCTTACTCGAAGCAAGGACGAACAAATTAAAATTTCAAGGAAGCTGAAGGAAGAATCCTCTAACTTATCTGCTAAACAGGCTGCTGCTGTTGTGAAAAATAGTAATAAAGCAAAAGAAAAAACAATAAAAGCAGCCGAAAAGCAACGCGATTCCGTTATTGCTGCTGCTGATGATCAGTATTATGTAAAAGGCACAATTTCAAAGGAAGAGCACGATGACACTGTTGGAAAAGCAAAAAGCCAAGCCAAAAAAACAATCAAACAAGCAGAAAAGACGCATCAAGGTGTAGTCAAGGAGGCAAAGCTTCAAGCTTATGGACATCTTGATCAAGTTGATTTTGAGACAGGCGAAGTCCTTGGAAAATGGGATATTTTTGTTCTCGATTTAGCTGGTGTTGTTAATAAGATTACCGGTGGAATTAACACGGTTCTTGAATTTATGCATATCCCAACCATTCCAGAGTGGAAGCCTAAAGGTTACAATGGCCGGTCTGAAAAAATGCAAATGGCGCCAGGAGCTGCATATGCGAAAGGTACAGACTTTCACCCTGGAGGAAAAGCGCTTGTTGGTGAAGAAGGATGGGAACTGGCCCATACACCAGGCATCGGAACGTATGTTGTCGGGATGGGCGGCCCGCAAGTTTGGGATCTGCCGCGTGGCACATCTGTGCTCCCCCATGATCAATCAAAAGAGTTAGCGGCTTCAGGTCTTCCTGGATATGCCGGCGGTGTCGGAGACTTTTTTAAAAAAGCCGCTGAAGGCTCTAAGAAAATGGTCAACGGAGCTATTTCGTTCGGAAAAGGTGTCGTTGATAAAGTCGGGGATGTTAGTTCAAGCGCTATGGATTTGATAATCAACGGCCCAGGAAAATTAATTAAAAAACTGTTTAGTGGGCTGATCCCGTATAAATCGGGAAAAGGCATTGATTCGTTTGGTACCGGCATACTCAAGACTTTAAAAAATGGTGCAGCTCAATTTTTGAAAGGAGTCATGCCAGAGCCGTCCACATTTAAAGGGACTGGCGGAACGAAAGCCGTAAACCAATGGGTTACAGAGGCTGTTGGTATAGCGGGGGTGCCTCTTTCATGGATTCCAGGGCTTGTGACCATCGCCATGAAGGAAAGCGGCGGAAATCCAAATGCTATCAACTTATGGGATTCCAATGCGAAAGCAGGCCATCCCTCACAGGGGTTAATGCAGACGATCCCGGGTACTTTTAACGCCAACAAGTTTCCTGGACATAATAACATTTTGAATCCAATAGATAATACGTTGGCTGCAATTAACTATATCAAGCGCAGATATGGCGACATTAGCAATCATCCAGGTTTAAAATCAATGGCCCGGGGTGGCGGCTATGTTGGTTATGCAAAAGGCGGTATCTCACCTGGTCAAGGCGGTTCAAAATGGGCCATTTTAAATGAACGAGGGTATGATGAAACAACGATCACGGAAGACCCTTCATACAGGGAGCGTAATATTGGACTATGGGCTCGTATCGGTAGCAAGCTTGGCGTACTTCCGGATTTGCAGGATGGGATGATTTCAAAAGCACTTCTCCTGCTTCAAAAAGTTTCGGCAAAGCCTGAACAGGAGCTGCCACCCCCTAATGATCTTTCTGTAGACATCAGCCGTGTTGTAAAGAATCAAGAAAAACAAATCAGTATGATGGCAAAGCAGATTGATTTTCTAAATAAAAATGTGCAGCTCTTGCAGCAGCTTTTACTAAAAGACAGCAACACATATCTTGATGGCAGGAAAATTGACCAATCAGCCGGTGATCGGTTTAATCGAACTTCATTCATAAACGGGGTGAGATAGTGAAATTATTCCTAGATTACGATAATGGACTTGGGGAGCAGAGTTTAAAAAGCCTGCTTCCTTTTTTTGAACCTTTAAGCTTCACACCTGAAGCACCTGGGATTGATCGTGAAACGGTTAGCATACCCAGAATAAACGGAGTTATCCTTCCGCAGCATCCTCGGGATGTCACATATACAGAACGAAAAATAACCGTTGAATTTTATTTGAATTCAGTCATCGCTGAAAACTTTTATCAATTTAGGCGGGAACTTTACGCGCTTTTAGTCAAGCCGTTTCCCTATTATATCTCGACCGATTTATTGCCGAATCTCCGTTTTCGTGTAACTTGTGATGGGAAATTTAGTATTCCAAAAGAAAAGGAGAAAAACTTTGTAACGTTCACAGTTGAATTTAACAACATCACTGGACTGGCAGAATCCAAATTCACTTCTTTGACAAAGCAGAATTTTGATGGAGAACATTGGAGTCCGGGAATGAATATTCACATGCGTGACGATCTGGAATACAGGTTCAAAAATCGAAAGAGGTTTCAGGTTTATAACACCGGTGATGCCTATATCAATCCTCTGGAACATGCCTATAATGTGACCTTATGGGCGGCCGGAAAAAATGTGACGATCATCAACCATACAAATGGTGAGAAACTGAAAATTGAACAGGAATTAAAAAAATCACAGCGCGTTTCTTTTATCAAGCAATACACGGTGATCAATAAAACACCTATCAAAACATCCGGCAGGCTCCCGGGACTCGATATAGGAATGAATGATTTTGAAATCCAGAATACCAATGATTTTGAAATCATATTCGATACCCGTTTCTACTACGCGTAAGGAGCATGCAATATGGCAAATACAGATTTTATAAAGGAAATTGCACCGGACGCCCAAAGGGTCTATAAAAAGTATGATATTCTCGCGTCTCTCATTATTGCTCAAGCCTGTTTAGAGAGCGGATGGGGTACAAGTGAGCTGGCGCAGAAAGGAAAAAACTTATTCGGCATCAAGGGGACTTATAACGGTCAATATGTTCTTATGTGGACGACTGAATATGATAAGAACGAGAATCCAACTCGTGTACAAGCCAAGTTTCGGAAATATCCATCTTGGACTGAATCAATTCAAGACCTAGCTAATTTGTATGTGAACGGAACGAGCTGGAACCCGAATCAGTATAAAGCTGTGGTCGGGGAAAAAGACTACAAAAAAGCAACAGCAGCACTTATTAAAGCTGGTTATGCTTCCGATCCCAACTATGCAACAAAGTTGAATAACCTCATCCAAACCTACAATCTAACACAATATGACACTGTGGATGGGGTGCCAGATGGACCTGACGAGCCTACAAACCCGAATCCTACCCCGGGGTATCCAAGCAAGGAATATGACGGGAAAGATATAACACTCAATCAGAATCTGCCGACAGATGTTGATTTTCCACAGTTGCATGTCTCAACGAAAGACGGAAAGAGCGTTGTGGAAATAACGGGCGTTTCCGTCGATCTGATGGACGATACGACTGGCAAAAAGAGTTTTACCTTTACGATCACAAAAACGCAGGAAAACGGTACAGAATTTGATTTATTGGTGGATGACAATATTCTTTATTTGGACGAGAAAAAATTCAATCACCAAAAATATTACATTACGGGTGTCCAACTTCATCAAGAGAAAAATGTCATAAGGAAAACCGTTACAGCAAGCCACATATTCACTGTGCTGCTTATTAACAACAGGATTCATGAAACTGTATCAAAGAAATTAAGATTGAGAGATGCGCTTGATTTTGCTCTGAAGAATACAGACTTCAAATATATTTTTAAGACGCCGGAGAGTGAATTTGAATCAGCAGATCAAGAAAATTTCGGTGATAAAAACTCGACAGAGCTAATGGATGAAATCATTGAGGATTATGGGATTGAAATAGACGTGGATAATTACAAAATTTATATCTACAAAAAGATGGGGAAACGGATTAATTTCACCCTAGATTCGCGCTATAATATGCCCGGCATTTCAATTACAACAAACTCGCAAAACAGTACAACACGTGCCTGGGGATACGGGGCCTTAAAAAAGGGGAGCAGTACTGATGACAAAAACCCTCAGTACGAGTTTGAGCCTATTTTATACATTCATCCAGACGAAAAGAAATTCTTGATTGAAGGGAAGCCACGCTGGGCTGAACCGATCAGGGATGAGCGCTATAAAAAAGCCAGCAGTATGATTTCTGCATTAAAAAGGCATGTGAATCCATATCCGGAAATGACGGTAGAAGCTGATTTCCAAAAAATCTATGAGCCGAAGCTTTTAGAGATCGAGCAAGATTTCTGGAAAGGCGACACCATCCATGTCTTGGCTGATACGGCTGATGGTATCACATTTGAAGATAATGTGAGACTTGTGTCCATCCAGTACAACCCTCTGAACCCATACAGTAGCCCAAAATTGACGTTTGCGAACTTCCGCAAAGATATCCAAAGCATAAATGTGGATCAAGCGAAAAGGCTTAGAGATCAAAAACGATATATTGACCAGCTTTTTAAAACGCTCAGGTAGGCGTTTTTTTATTTTGCCAAAAAGGGAGTGATGGACATGTTGCGGCTGATTAAGCACTACAATAAAACCCGTAATTCACTTTATGAATCCCAGCTAAGTGAAGATATGCAAACCATAGAAAATGCCTTGAATGATCATGACTATAATTTAAAAAGACATGAATCTTCCAGAGCCGCCCACACGTCGGAACAAATTGACCACGGCGGCTTTACTGTTGGAAACCGTCTGAAAAATTTATCAGCGCGCTTTGCCAACCTAGTCACAAATCACGACGGTTCAGATGTCAAAGAAGTAGTGGACGCGCGGGTGACAACTGACGGAGAAATTGCTCAAACATTGAAAGATCGGCTGGACTTAGAGTTTAATAGGCTTGCTCAAAAAATAAAGCGCACTGTGTATGTTGATGACTTTGGGGCCGTTCCGGACGGAAAAACCGACAGCACTGAGGCTTTCAAAAAGGCTTTAGGGAATGGCCGGGTGCGAATTGAGTTAAGTGCCGGTACTTATGTTGTGAAAGGCATCAAGCTCCCATCTTGGACGTACTTGAATGGAAAGGGAAAAGGTATCACCACCATCAAGCTTCATGAGGATACGCCTGCAAGTGAATGGGTGATTACAAATGCAGACTATGAGAAGGGAAACAGAAATATTTTTGTACAGGGGATGTCGCTTGACTGGAACCCGAATAGACAAGGCGGAGTTCGGGCGACTGGCGGGCAACATTCCAGCTGCTTAACACTTGCCAATGTTAAATATGGCTGGGTGAAAGATGTTGAGGCGATAAACCCAGGGCTGCACGGTTTTGATATTACAGCCCCTACTTATGATCATTTGCCAACAACCGATTATACGAAGAACGGGAGTCGTTATATATGGCTGGACAATTGCGTTGCATACGGATATGGCGACGATGGGATTACCACACATTACAGCGAATATATTTTCATATCCAATTCACATTGTGTTTATCCAAGCGGCAAAGCTCATAAACAGGGGGAGTCCAATTCCAACGGTATTGAAATTGATGACGGTTCAAAGCACGCCTGGATACTGAATTGCTATTCTGAGGGAAATGTCAGGGGCGTGGAGGTTAAAGCTCATGCCAAATGGCCGGCTGCTCAAAATGTCCATGTCATCGGTCATGTGTCTTATCGTGATGTGCGTTCATACGATATCCGTCATATCGGCCATCATTTAGCATCTGATCCTGAAAGCACGACAGCTTACGGTGTCACATTAACAGATTGTACGGCGATTGAACCGGTATTTAACTCCTTGTATAAGGACCTTTCACCGCGTGCGCTTGTCATTTCTGCCTATAAAAATGTTGTGGTCAGCGGCTTTACAGCTATCGGTGATCCTTCATACGATTATAAAAACTATCCCGCTATCGCACTTCAATATCGCAGCCGAAACATTTCACTCACTGGAATTCAAGTGCGTGGGTTTAAAAAAGCTGAAGCGGATATCCGTCTTTTTGGCGGCAACCAGCGGACTGATAATATCAACATTTCAAACTTCACGTTCTATAAATCTGCTAAAAGCGGCATTGTGATTGGCGGGGGAGTATATAACGTGAATATCAACAATGGGATCATGACAGGGGACAAAGGCGCTTATGGCATCACCTCACCAAACAGCCAAGCTAATATTGTGGGTGTTTATGCAGAGGGTTATGATTACTCGGCGATGATTAAAGGCCAAAAGTATAAATATGTGCCAAACAACTTAAAAGGCGGGACGAGAGTTGCCACAACTTCAGGATATGCGACCTCAGAGACCGGTTTTATTGCGGCTTCTTCCGGTGATCCTGTCGCTTCCGGAGAGGCTTCATCTGTCATTGGATCAACCGGCGGATGTAAAGCACAAGGTACGCGGAATGTGGTGCTCGGTTCTTCTGATAGATCGACCGCAACAAAAGACGGAAGCCGGTCTGTCATCGGATCATCAAATAATGTCAGGATTGAGGGGGATGGAGTATCCAGGACAATTTTATCCTCACAAGCTGTCATAAACAATAAGAGCTATACGGTGGTGCTTGGATACGGCTCCGGGAGTCCATCGGCTTCAAATAAAAAGGTAGAGCTAAACGCAAAGGCTGGGAATGTTTTAGGCACCGGTCGTATTGAAAGTGTTTCTGACTTAAAGGACCTGGCTGAATACTTTGAATCCAAAGATGGCAGCAAGATTGATTCCGGTTACCTGGTAACGTTGGACGGCGATAAAATTAGGAAAGCAGAAAAAGGTGAAAAGGTTTTAGGCGTTATTTCAGAGACGGCCGGCGTCATTATGGGCGGCGCAGCTTTTTATTGGAATGATCGCTATTTAAGAAATGAGTTCGGCGGGATCATCTATGAAGAAATCTACATTGAATCAGAAGACAAAGACGGTAATGTGGTAATTCAAAAAGAACTCGTTCCAAAAGAAAACCCACATTACGATCCGGATGTAGAATATATTCCGCGGGAAGAGCGGGACGAGTGGCATGTTGTAGGGCTGGTCGGCCAGGTCTATGTCAGGATTGATGATACGGTCCAGGCAGGGGACAGCATCGTTCCTTCAGGCGGCATTGGCACTAAATCAGAAGACGGAACAGGCCTTTATGTGATGCGTATTAAGCATCCTTACTCTCATCAAAAAGGATATGGTGTTGCCCTGGTCTTTATGTATCCGCAGCTGTAAAGGAGGCACATTGATGATTTATAAACAAGGTGGTATATCACTCGATATAAACGCGCGGAAATCAAGCGCGCAATCAACCAATATCCAATTTTTCACCCAAGATACGGGCAGCGCAAAGCTGTCCTTTTCTTTTACAAAAGACGGCGTTCCATTGCCCCTTTCGGCCGTAGACGCCAAAATTGTCCTTCTGTATGCGGATGACTCGTTTTATAAACGCAGCTTGACGCTGACGGACAAGGTAAACGGGAAAGCCGAATATGTTTTGTCTGACGAAGAACTCAAGCATTACGGCGAAGTTAAGGCCGAAATCAAGCTTTATTATACGAATGGTCAGGCGCTTGCGACGGTCTTTTTCACCTTCCACATCGAGAAAACTCTCGAAGATCAAAACATCGTGCCTGTTGCGGAGTATTATATTGACGATTTTGAAACGCTCCGGGCTGGCATTAACAAAACGGTGGCGGAGATCAGCCAAACTCTTGATGAGATCAAAGCAAAATTTGCGGAGTTTGAAAATATTGAAACAAAAGACGGGGCAACGGAAAAGGCGAATAAGGCTGAAGCGAGCGCGAAAGAATACACTGACAAAGCGGCAGTAAGCGCAAAGGAATACACAGACATTCATGCTAAAAATACGGATATTCATATCACGGCAGCGGAGCGGGATAAATGGAATGAGGCGGAGTCCCGGGCAAAGTCTCATATCAATAATCAGTCGAACCCTCATCAAGTAACGACAAAGCAGGTTACACTCATTAATGATTCAGCATTTCAAGATGCTTCTTATGAGGGAGATAATTATCCTGATGGAATCTCAACTTTTCCGCTTTTAGCTAATGAAGCCACAGGATACCCGAGTTCATATGGCGGTATTTTAAATGTGAAATCAACTCAATATCGGTTTGCCCAAGTTTTCTTTCCAGCAGGAAATTCGAAGGACCCGAGAATCTACATTCGTCATTGGTATCATAGTCTAGGTTGGACAGACTTTAGCATGATTCCAACTTCAAATGATCTAAAGCCTGCCTGGACTGAGGTTCCTTTGAAAAACGGCGCGAAACATGGGGCTAGAAAAGTTATGTGTGCGGTGGTTGGCGGTTTTCTGTGTTTAAAAGGCGAGATTATCACCAATAGAGGCGTGATTTTTGGGACGCTACCAGCTTCATATAGACCTGACCAGCTCCGCAGTAGACTTGTTCCTATATTCGGTACAACAGGGATGACTAAATTGTATATCGAAACAAACGGAAATATGAGGTTGGAGGGGCAAATCGCTGATAAATCCGAGAACATAACTTCTTATGGTTTGGACGAAATTATTCCCCTGTAGGAGAGATAAGTCATGAAAAACATTTTTAAATATGACAAAGAGACGTTCTTGTTGATTGATAATGATATCATTCAGCCTGATGATCAAGGGAACTATGAAATTCCGGATGGATGGACAGATATTCCATTTGACCCGGGTTTATATCTTCCGAAGTTTTTTCCGGACGAAAAGGTGTGGAAGGAGACGGCTACAAAAGATTACATTGAAAGCTTGCAGCCTCCGGAGCCTGAGCCAGACATAACTGATCTATTGAAAAAACAAAATGCCTTGCTCTCATTGCAAATTGCACGCCTTCAGGCCGATGTTGAAGCATTAAAAGGGGGCGGGGCATCATGAAGTATCCCACGCTTGCGGATATAAAACAATTCTATGATTGGGGGTGTTACACGGATGATGAGATGAGAGAGTATGTAAAAATCGACTGGATCACCCCGGCAGAGTATGAACAGATAACGGGGAGGAGCTATGATAAGCCCGCCGTCTGTGTGGATTTAGGAATGCCAAGCGCCCAATAAGGGTGTTTTTATTTTGCCTCAAAGACGCCCTAAGTCAATAAAAAATCTATCGGTACATTGGGAAAAAAGGCAATAGTAAACCAAGGGTGACGTTTAGTGATTTTTTTACAAACGCACCCGCTAAGGTCATCTCTAGCTTAAGCGCTTTTAAGCGGCATTTCGAGCTTTCGTTTCCAGATAGACAGATCGATCATAATGTTGGTGGTTTTTCCACATGGCAAAAAGTATACGTAACCAGGTATTTGCTACAATTCTCATGCTTTCGCTGGTACCACGGCCTAGCTTTCGATGCTTTTTAAACATTTCTTTGCTCCAGGGTTCATGTTTCACCATTTGCAAAGCAAATTGTTGCATAGTATTCCGAAAAGTCTTTTTACAAGCTCTTCGAAAATGTACCAGACGGCGTTTCCCACTTTTTCTGGTTACTGGAGCTGTTCCTGCTTCGCATTGTAAAGCGTTGGCATGTGGGTAATAGGAGTGATCATCACCAAATTCGACCATAAGCCTGGCAGCAAGATTTGTCCCAACACCTTTAAGTGAGAGGAAAATTTCGCTGTCAGGATGAGACTTTACCAAACATTCAATGGCTTTGTCGTATGCCTTAATATCTTGGATGAGCAGTTCCAATTGGTTTAGTAAAGACAATAGTAATCTACTTTTTGCTTGGACAGTCATGGCGTTGACTAGGAACTGTTTTTGTTGACCAAGTAAGAAAAGTTCTTTAGCTTTACTTTTCCAACCGAAATTGTAGCATTCCTTTAGAATGTGCTCTAAATGATCCAGGTCAGCACTTGCAAACTCTGTAGGTGTAGGAAACGCCTTGAGAAAAGTAATAGTAGATTGTTGATCCAGCTTACAAAAACATTCCAATGCTTGAGGATAGTAGCTTTTCAAGCAAGCCATAATTTGGTTTTCTATACGAACCTTAAGTGCTACAAGAGACTCTCTATCTCTTACAAGTAATTGAAGTTCCTTCAATTCGCTACTATCTTTGCGGAGGGGCCTATATTGGTGTTGATCTGTGCGGATCAAGTCCGCAAGGACTTGAGCATCACGAGAATCATCCTTTGCTCCTGCTGGTGAAAAGCGATCCCTAGCACGATCTACACTTTTTGGATTGATCGAATACACCGTATACCCTATTGCATGTAAGGATTCCATAAATAAGTGCTTATACGTTTCAGCAGAGATGAAAACATTATGTATATCTGTTGAAAATTCTTGTATTCCCGTTATCAGTTGGTCTAATCCCTCTGGTGAATGAGGAACAGTAAACTCTTTCAATTTTTCACCTGTAGAATCAAGAATGCAGATGTCATGTTTACGATCAGCAAGGTCTACACCAACATAATAGTTCATTTAACCACCATCCTCGTATATCAGATTGGGTATATCTATCGTTGCGATTGCCTCGTAGACTCGGTATACAGCAATACTACGCCCTAATGATCGTCTGCCGATAGATTCTTAGCTTTGGGGGATTAGTCTTTGAGAAGCAATGATTTTAAAACCCTGCAAGGAGGTGATGAATCTCCCCAAAACATACCCAGTTCTAATGTTAGATAAGGCTTATAGCCTTGTCTATAGATGATATTAACCTACGAGGAGGTGAAAACGATGTGAGAACAGGAGGATTTCAGGACATGCCACAACCGAATGATTATGATGTTTTACAAAAAGAAATCGCAGAAATTAAAGCAGATCAAAAAACACAAGATCAGCGGATCACTACCCTCGAAAGAACGACTGACCGACATGATCAGCAGATCATTTCAATTAATGAAAAACTGAACAAGATCGAGGAAAACACAACTTGGATCAAGCGCAGCATCACCGGCGCGATCATTACAGCGGTTAGCACCGGCATCATCGGCGGCGCAATCGCTATCTTTTATAATCTATTGCAGAAATAAGGAGGAAAACACGAAATGAAAAACTTAGACAAAGGCACGGTCGTCCGGACGGTGCTTCTTTTTATTGCATTGGTAAACCAGACTTTGATTATGTTTGGAAAGGCAGCTTTGCCGATCAGCGAGGACCAGGTCAATACGCTGGCCGACGCCTTGTATTTGGCCGGCTCTGCGGCATTCACCATCATTACGTCTTTGGTCGCTTGGTATAAAAACAACTATGTCACCGGTAAAGGTAAGCAGCAAAAAGAAGTTCTGAAACAAAAAGGATTAACAAAATGAGGTTGCCGGCTGGCAGCCTTTTAATAATTTAAAGGAGGATTTTAATAATGGGAATCAAAGGAATCGACGTATCACACTGGCAAGGTAATATCAATTGGAAGAAAGTTGCGGGGGACGGTATTAAATTCGCTTTTATCAAAGCAACAGAAGGGACAACATTAAAGGACAATAAATTTGAAACGAATGTTTCAGGTGCTAACGCTGTGGGGATTAAAACGGGAGCCTACCACTTTGCAAGATTCGGTTCCAAGTCAGAAGCATTGGCAGAAGCCAAGTTTTTTCTGTCAGTTGTTAATAAGGTCCGTCTCACATATCCGCTTGTGCTTGATCTTGAAGTCAATCAGCGGAATGTCAGTAAATCAGTTTTGACAGATGCAGCAATTGCCTTCTTACGAGAGATTGAAAAGGCCGGCTATTTCACTATGATTTACAGCGGCAAATCCTTCCTTGAGAACTGTCTTTATGAATCTAAACTGAAGCCTTTTGCATTATGGGTTGCTCGTTACAGCAGCAAACTTGGCCGGGATGCAGATATCTGGCAGTATTCTGATCGTGGAAGGGTCGCCGGTATTTCTGGGAATGTTGATATGAATATTTGTTATCGTGACGGGTTACGGGCACAGGTGGCCGTGACAACAGAAAAAGCTGCTACTGTAAAACCTGTTTCAAACAAAAAGCCAGTTAAAACGGAGACAGTTTACACTGTTAAAAAAGGGGATGCACTTTCAGTTATCGCGAAGAAATACAACACGACTGTCAAAGCTCTTCAGAGTTTGAATAATATTAAAGATCCTAATAAAATTTATGTTGGCCAAAAATTAAAGATTAGCAGCAGTGCTTCAACAGCATCGAATAAAAAACAGTATTACACAATCAAATCCGGCGATACTTTATCCGGAATCTCCAAAAGATTCAACACATCAATAAAGACGCTGCAGAATTGGAATGGCATCAAGAATGCAAACAAGATTTATGCTGGACAAAAGATCCGTGTTAAATAAGACTGTTTGCCGACGGTATTTACGGGCCGAAGACAAAGGCGAAACTTGAAGCGTTGTTGAAGTAATATAAAAAGGCCCTCTATAAAAAGAGGGCTAACTGTTATTCGTTACTGTCCAATTCCCATACTGTCTGACCATCTACTAAAATTTTATTTGGAGGATCATCATAAAGGGAGATTTCAACCAAGGAGCTTTCCCCTTGCCTTAACCAATCATATACACTGCCTTCGTTATTAGTAGGGTGGGATATAATGTTATTCACTCTAAACGCAACTGCATAATATTCTGTGTAATTGATATCGTCATCTTCTAATCCATTATCTGTTTCGTAAAGTGTGTCTGGATTTCCGATAATTTTTAATCCATTTTTCCATTCTAATCGCAGTTCTTTACCACCATATTCATCTAATGTTTTTATTAAAGAGTTATATTCCATGAGTATCAATCCTTTTCTTATGGTTCTAATGGTTTTGCAGGAACTATATGAGCACCGTCTTTTGAATAATGTATTGTTCCTCTGGTAGTTTCAATATATTTACCAGTTTTCATGTCATATGCTTTACCTATTTTTTGGCCGAAGTCAACAACTTCCCTTCCCTTCCTTGGGAATTCTCCCGTGCCAGCATATTTATCAAGCAACTCTTGAGCTTTTTTATTATCCCCATAGAAGATACTCTTGGTTCTGCCATTTGCAATTTCTTGTTTATAATTTGGTGTTCCAGGAATATGTTTTTCTTGAGCTCCTGGTTTAACTTTTGCAGGGAAACCATTTACTTCACGGTACGGACCTTTTGGTACGGATTGTTTGCCGTAGGAAGGTGTTTTATCTACCTTCGCAACTTTCTTTCCAGCTTCTTCACCTTTAAATAACTTGAAGCCGCGCTTTCCGTACTTAAATGCCTTTCCGAAAGGGGTGACACTCAATCCGGCCATCAAACGATCACCATTATCTTTAACGATTTCGCCTGTCGCAAGGTCGTATCCAAACGCTGCTCTTACTGCATCATACACACCTGTAAATTCCATCGCCGTATCGAAATATTTAGCAAAGTCGCTTTTTTCCACATTCTCTGGAAGGGTGTAGGCGGGTTCTATCTTGACGATTGTATCACCATCTATGTATGCCCGGTAAAGCGTATCGTTAAATACCCTATAATCTTTTTTCAGTTCATTCAATTCCTCTTGAGTGTACTCTTTTTTGGAAACCTTTTGTGTCGCCAATTTTTTAAAACGATCTGGATCGGCGAGAGTGTTTACGTCAGCATCTTCTTTGTCTCCGACTTTTTTCAGCATGGCACCCATGGCTGTTTCTTGATTTCCACTCAAGGTATCCATCTCATCCGGCTTTAAAATCGCGCCTTTTTGATAACTGGTGATTTCAATTTTGGGCCCGGTATACATCTTTTCGAGCCGCGCGATGTATTTTTGCATCGTCTCAAGATCGTTTTCAGCCGTTTTGAGGGCGTTGGTTTGCTCACGGTCAAACGCATGCAGCTTTTCAAGAGTCGTGCTGATTTCCTTTAACGCTTTCTGATTTTGTTCATGAAAACCGCTGTCATTCAAATCCGGTAAATCAACGATATGACTGACTTTTGCGATCGTGGCGTTGGTTTTAGAAACCAAATGTTTCGTTGTGCGATCAGCGGCATTTAAGCCGTTCTCCAACTCGTGTTCGAGAAAGGCCTGTGAAATAAATCCGTTATGGTTGGGTTCCAGAGAATTTAGCGCGCTTTTCATTTTCTTCAGCGTGGAACTGTATTCCTCTATGAAAGCATCATAGAACTGTAGAAAAGGGGTGTGACATTCCTCGTAAAAGGCGCGGATCGCGTCGCCGCCTTTTCCTTTTAAAGCATCATCAAGTGATGTGATCCCTTCAACGGCCTTTTTGACCTTGGCGAATTCGTCTGATTGTTGTTTTAATTGTTCGAGCGTTTGATCAATTGCATGGTGCAGCGCTTGAACATCCAGCGTCTTCATGGCATTCTCCTCTAATCCTTTTCGTTAAATCAGTATAAAGTTTACCACTATACGGAAACCAATTGGGAAAAAAATCCTGTGGATCTCTGAAAATGAATCATAATGATTAGGTCAAAAAAACCAAAAGATAGTGTCGTTAGATTGTTGTTGTCAAGAATTGATGTTTTCTGTAAAATGATTACCATGAAGAAAAAGGAAATAACCTTGATTGATTTTTCTGAAAAATTACAATCTTGAGAGAAAGGAAGAGGATATGTGAGCGTCATACCTTATGATTTGGTTGCGACAAAAATGAATTTTTGGTACACCGCTTTAAAAAACAATTGGCCTGGTCAGGCAGAAGATACTAGAAAAGAAGTTGAAAAAGAAATAGCTCAAATGGAAGAGAACCAAGACGTGCTTGTCTATTATAACTTATTGAAGTTTCGGCATGATCTTCAGTTTGATTACATGTACTCTGATCCAGGTGCGAATTTAGATGCACGCTTTGATGAATTTAAGAAAATTAGGGATCAGAATAATCTAGAAGGAATGTTGGAGTATTATTATCAATTCTTTGCAGGGATGTACCATTTCAGACAAAAGGAATTGATACTAGCACTGAATTTTTATAGAAATGCTGAGAAACAACTTGATTCTTTTGAGTGCGACGAATTGGAGAAAGCCGAATTTTATTTCAAAGCATCAGAAGTGTATTATCATATGAAACAAACGTTTTTTTCGATGAATTATGCCACCCGTGCATATAATATATACAAAAAATATGACACATACGGAGAACGTAGAGTCCAATGTCAGTTCATTTTAACGGGGAATTTAATTGACAAAATGTATCCAGAAAAAGCATTAATCAATTTACATAAAGCGCTTGAGGAATCAAATGATATCGGTGCTGATCATTTAATTGGCTCATCGCATTTGAATCTTGGAATATGTTATAATCAGCTTGAAGAACTTGAAAAGTCATCCAATCATCTCAAAAAAGCCCTGGAAGTGTATAAAGAGGGAAATCACAGCTTTATACCGAAAACTTTGTTTAACCTTGCCCATGTTAAAGCAAAGCAGGCTGAATGGAGAGCAGTCGATGACCTTTATTTTGAGGGGAAAGAATTGGCTGAAAAAAATCGCAACACATACGATCTTGCAAAACTTGAAATGCTAAAGGGGCTTTATTTGATTCATGATGTAGACTTAATCAGGGAGTCCTTTAAGTTCTTCAAAGACAATGGTCTGTATGCTGATATGGAAGACTATGGTATCATCGCTGCAGAAGTTTTAGAGGGTAAAGAAAAAGTTCGCGATGCCTGTGAGTTCTACCGAATTGCATACGACGGAAGAAGACAAATTCAAAGGAGTGGGATTGTAGATGAAATCTAAGTTATTGATTTGTGCCGTTCTTTTATTAAGTGCAGTTGGCGCGATTGGTTCCTCATACGTCCAAGCTGACTATGCTTCTTATAAAGTTGCGGAGAGGTTAGCATCCTAATAACATAAATATTAAGTAGCTATTGAAGGAATAATTAATTTGATATACATTCAGTGCACGTTTCATCACATCAATGATACAGAAGAAAAGCCCTTCACATTTTTCAGAAGGGCTTATTTCATTTCTACGCCAACAATATCCTTAAATTTAATAAGGTTGGTGTCTCCTTTAGAATCCACAACATGGAAAGTGTTGTGCAGCTGGTTTATGTAATGGATATGGCCCTCTATTTGAACAATCTCCCCGGTTTCCGGTCCGTTAAGCATTGGCAGCGGCTTAAATACAGAAAACTGAACTGGATAATTAAACTCCATTGCTTCACTTATGACCATTTCCATATCCTCGATCTGAGACATGTCAAGAACCGGCCTTTTTACTTTGTCCTGGCTGCTTTCTAACTCGCGAAGCAGGCCGACATGCTCTGGTAGCATCATGGCCGTCCATTTGATTGATCCCCGATCTTTCAAGTTGTCATCTCTCATGGTGTTCATCTCCTTGAGATGATTATAAGGGAACGTTTGTTCTGCTTTCAACAAGAAATAAAACCCATCCTTTCGAATGGGGTCATAATTTAATTTAAGAGTTGAGAATAATTTTTTTCACTGGTCACCATTTTTTCACCAGATCTTTTATAAGAGAATTTGGCTAAAGTTTCGTCTTCATCTATATAGGGTGCTTTCCAAAATACAGAAAGTTCACTAATACTTCTGTCTTCCTCAGCAAGGCGAGCAGCCAAATCTTCACTATACAGTTCAATCATCTTTTTTGTTGTTGCTGATGAGTTTTTAAGATCAAATGATAAGTGAACTAACGCAATGTATTGATCTTTTTTATCATTTCCAAAATCTTGATTGACTTCAATGTCTTCAACAGAAACGTTCTTTAAATGTTCATCGACCAAACCTTCGATTTTATTTCTAATATGGCTTGTCTCATTCTCAGAAGATGCGTCATTTAATTCTGATTGATCACTTTTAGTAATTAACCCATATTCACTTTTGACACTTAATTTATCAGCAACAAAATGAAGGGATACAGCTGCATGACTTTCTAAGCCATCCTCTCCGTCGAAATCATAATCTGTTGATGAGTAGTCACCAATTTTTTCTTCAGATTTTGCTTTGCCCCCAACAATTTTTTTGACTTCATCATAAGTCATGCCTTCTTTTATTTTTTTATATTCTTCTGGAGTAATGGTGGCAACTGGTTCGTTTTCGTACTTTAGAAAAAGTTTATTAATTAGTGCTATTGAAAGTAAAGTAATAATACAAAAAAGAGCCAGTCGAAGTCCAGCTTTTCTTGTTTTACCTAGGATTAGCATTAATACACCTATAAGTGTTCCTATAATCATAAAAGCAGCAAATAATGAAATAAATAAAGCCATAATAACCCCCCACTTGTTTTAAAACGACCATTTACATTTTAAAACAAGTGAGGGGGATTTTCTATATAGACTCGTTCGAACTGCTTGATTAATGGTTGTTTTTCAGGAGCTCTTCTCACTCTCACTACGCTTTCTTCTAATTATACGAAAGTATGTTCTTATTTTGATAAGTGTTTGGTATAATTGTCATAGGTAAAACAAACCAATGAAGGGGGATACTATGAAAAAATCCGAACAAATATTAGAAGCTATAGACGAATTAACTAAAGAAAAAGGATTTCCGCCCTCTGTTAGGGAAATAGGCGAAAGGGTTGGTTTAAAATCTTCAAGCACAACAAAAGGTCACCTTGACCGGTTGCGAAAAAAGGGGCTTGTTGATTGGGAAGAAGGTAAGACAAGAACGTTACATTTATTATATAAAGAAAAAGCCACCATTTAGATATGCAATGTGTAAAGCCCAACTCTAATGAGAAGGGCTTTTCTCTTTAAATTCTTCGTAAATATGTATCACACCGGATGAGCTTGTATAAATTGTAGTTTTTTCGAAATTTGTTTTCATCTTACGTGTGATAAATTTCTTGATTTCTGCTTTTCTCACAGGTCTTTCACGATTTGATACACTTCCGTGTTGTCCTTTTGAATGAGTCTGAAGAATAAACATAGTATCTGTTCCCTGAATCATATACACTTTTATGTCGCTTTCATCATTTGTGTTTTGTGTCATTTTCATTTTTGCTACAACTTCTGGATGGTCAAGAGTAACGTCTATAAATTTCAAGTTATCGCCTCCTCTGTAAACCAATCATAAGGAACGTGTGTTCTCTTGTCAATTCTAAAAAGACCCACCAAATGGCGGGCTACTTGAATAGTTTACCTAATAATTTTCCAGTCGTTTTCCCGGCAGCACGTCGGGCTATACACTTTCCGATAGTTCCGTTTTTCACCGCGTTAACATCCCTAAAAATCTTTTCCGGTTTGTATAAAGTTGATCTGATTTTACTCATTTTCTTCTTCCCTTTTGTGTTGGTGATTTTATTATAAAAAAATTTGATATACGGCTGTCCGTAATACAGAAAAAACCTCCGAAAATTTTTTTGCACAAATTTTGCACAAAGGTAAACAAAAACCTTGATAAATCAATAGTTTAAAGGGTATGTTCGACCCCGACCACCGGTATCACTAAACACCGTATTGCCAAACGATGAAAAAGCGTTCCCTTTGTAAGGAACGCTCTTTTTGTTTATTCCTCATCAAAAAGGAGAGCCGCCAACATATTCGCAATGACCAACTGTTGTCCGCACTCTTCATTCATCGCACCGTGAAATGAAGCACCTTATCATCAGCAAGGTGCTTTTCTCTATGCAATGATATGTCCCGATCCTCCGATCGCCTTTTTACGTTTTGTTTACAAGTTGATCAAACTTTAGCGACATCTGCCCGCTATATTGAATACAGCCAGATCTCATCTAGATATAGACAAAGGAACAATGGAACACGTAAAGGATTAATTTTTTGAGGAGGAATACAGTTGTCAATTCGCATTAAATTGCCTGACGGGTCCGTCAGAGAATTTGAGGAGGAAGCAAGCATTGAAGATGTCGCTGCTTCTATTAGCTGCGGTCTGGAAAATGCGGTTGCAGGTAAATTAAACGGAAAGCTTGTAGATTTATCAACTCCGCTTCAGGACGGTGCGCTCGTTGAAATTGTCACCCGGGACTCGGCTGAAGGTCAGAAGTTCAAGCGTGAAAAAGCGCGGGGGACAGGGCGTATTGTGGCACTTGATGCAGCTCGGGGGCTGGCGGTCATCGGGATGTATTTGCAGCACTTCGCCTTGAACGAAACGAACGGTTCAATCGTTTCCGGGAATACGACGCTTCTATTTGTGCTTTGCGGCGGCATCTCCTATTCGATCATGGCCGGGCGCATGTTGGATCGAGGAATGGAGCCGGCCGCATTTCGGACGCGGATGCTTGCCCGCGCGGTATTTATCGATATTATAGGATACCTTCTCATCATGCTGAATACTCCGTTCGGGGTGATTTTGCCAGCTTATGCGGCACTGTTTGTGCTGGCGTTGGTGCTGATTCGTCGTTCGACACGTGTGTTAGTTACAACAGCAGCTGTTTTGCTTGCAGTGAGCCCGCCGCTGATGATTCTCGGAGGCAGCGTCCTGTCGAAAGCATACTTACTTGGTGATATGGCAGGCGGCCCGATGTCGGCGCTCGCACTTGCACCCGCTTTTGTCGCCGGTATGGCAATCGGGCGCTTCGATTTGACCAGGATGCGGACCGCACTCTCGCTAGTGGGCAGCGGCACAATCATGGTTATCGTCTCTAAAGTTTTGGGCACTTTCGTTCTTCCGGGGCTGAGCCGTTCATTCGAAGAGTGGCTCGTAAGTGTTCAAGGCACCGCCGGCGCTGAGCCGGATCAGTATGCAATCTGGCCGCACAACGTGGCACCGCCGTTGTGGCACAATCTTCTTTCGATCGCTCCGCACAGTGCGTCAACTTTCCAGACGATGCTGGGGCTTGGGGTTGCCTTTCTGGTGCTTGGATTGGTATGTCTCGTGCCGCAGAAAAACTCTGCCGTGTTAAAGCCGTTCGCGGGAGTCGGACGTGTGGCGTTGACGATGTATGCAGCTCAGTTTGTTGTTATATGGACTCTTGAAATCTCGGGGGCCAAGTATGATATCGGGGCCATTCCATTCAGTGATCTGTTCGTCGCGGCCATGGTGACGGTGACAGGGTGGCTGATTGCACGGCTTCCTGCCGGTCCGCTTGAGACAGCGATGCGCCGCTTTGACCGGGCCTTCAGCACCTTGGGACCCGTCACGGGAACGACGACATCCAGGTAGGCGGTCTTTAACATTTTACCAGAAGAAACCGTCTAAGGAGGCAGTTCCTTCAGGCTGTTAGCCTGTCGGGAGCTCCGGAAGATATTGGAGGAGGAGGGCATGCTGAATCAGAGTGTGAGGCAGGCAAATGAAATGCAGTCAGAACTCCTCACTCTTGTAATGGTTTTCTCTTATCAAGTTTGCAATTTGAAAATATCACGAAATGGGGATGGCATTTTTCTATGTTTAAGAAATCGTTCACAAAGTGTTATCTGATCTTGGTTTTGTCGCTTATGATGCTGCTTGGAGCGATAACCCCCGGTGTTGCTATGGCGCAGACTGGCAAGGGGACGGCGTCCGGTCAGCAGACAAAAGTAAAGACTAAAAAATCTCAGAAGCTAAAACTGGACAACAATGTTGCTTCGATGACAGAGAAACGAACGCTTCATGCTGCGTTTAAGCTTCCGCAAGGTGTTGATGTGAAGAGCTTAAGCTGGACGTATGACGGCAAACCGCTGTCTCAATGGAAAAAATATAAGGTCCGTGATTACAGCGGTGCACCTTTCATTACTGTTAGCCATGTAAAAGTGACCAACGGCAAGGTTCATGCTAACATCAATTTCGATCTTCCATACGATACAGACAACCTGTCAGAGCCGCGATTGCAACGTCCGCTATACGCATCGCTGATGGGCACATATGATTTGGCGGCAACAGTGAACGGACGAGTGGTTGCCCATGCTCCAGTAAAATTGACGCCATATGACAGCTTCCGCACTTACGATGAGCTGAAACCGGAGATCGATGCCGTTACAGCAAAAGCTGCGCAAAAAAACAACAGATATATCAAAACGACTTCTATTGGAAAATCGGTCGAAGGCCGTGATATCTATTTGACAGTGCTTGCCAAAGATAAAGCCGCTGTCGATAAGTATCAGAAGGTGACTCACCCTGCCATGCTCAATGACCCGAAGAAATTGCAGGCCGACATTAAATCCGGCGCATTTGGCGACTATCAGGTGCCGATCTGGTTGAACAATATTCATCCGAATGAAGCGCCTGGCGTCGATGCGATCATGAATTACTTTAAGTCAATGGCATTGGATAAGAGCATGACGTATGATACAGTCCTGCCGAATGGCAAGAAAAGCAAGACAACGTTGAATATAGACGATGCATTGGAACATGTTTTTTTCCTGTTCGTTTATACGGACAACCCGGATGGCCGGGTTCATACAACACGTTCCAATGCTGAGGATTTCGATTTGAACCGGGATAATTCTTATCAAACCCAGCCTGAAACGCGCAGCGTAACGGAACAAATCGCGAAGTGGTCGCCGCTGTCTTTTCTGGATATGCACGGGTTCGATGCCAATTTCCTGATTGAGCCTTCTACTCCGCCTCATAACCCGAATGTTGAGTATGACCTTTTGATTGACCACATGGTGGAACAGGCAAAGGCTATGGGTGAGGCCGGGATTGCTAATACGAAGTATGACTACTATCATATTCCTTATGAAGAACATCGGAAAACTGCGAAAGATCCAAATTATGTGTCAAAAGGCACGGCTTCGGGATGGGATGATGCATCTGCAGCATATACCGCTGCATTCGCCATGTATCACGGTGCGATGGGTCACACGCTGGAAACGCCCGAGTCGAATGAAGAGTCTACCAAAGCTCTGTATTACAGTTCTGCGGCAGCTGCAAAATATGTAGCGGAAAAAAAAGAAGAACTGTTTCTGAACCAATTAAAAATATTCGAGCGCGGCGTGGACAATATCGATGATCGCGCTGTCGATCATTACTTGGTCAACGCCAAAAACGAAGAGATCGGCCGACCGCGGCAGGGCAATCAAAACTTCTTCCCGGAATATTACGTACTGCCGGTCGATAAAAATATTCAAAAGAATGTGTTGGAAACCTATAAGATGGTTGAGTACTTCCTTCGCAACGGCGTAAAGATTGAACGATCAACAAAAGCGGTAACCGTTGACGGAAAAACATATCCGGCAGGATCATTTATTGTAAACATGCACCAGGCAAACCGCGGCCTCGCGAACTTGGTCTTGTATGATGGAATAGATGTATCTGATTATGAAATGATAGCCGGTGAGATGATTCAAAATTTCCATGATATGCGAGGTTTTGACCGTTATGTAATTCGAGATGCCGGGGTGTTCAAAGGCAAGACTTCTGCCATCACCTCCGTGTCGTTTCCGGGGACTAAAATGCCAAAACGCTCAGCTTATGTGCTGATCCAGAACACAAGCAATGATGCGATAAAGGCAGTCAACGAGTTACTGGCAGCCGGCAAGACCGTTACAATGCTCACCAAGAGCGGATCAGGCTATCAAGCGGGCGACTTCGCGGTTGCCTACAAGGACCTGGCCCCATTGGCTTCCAAGTACTATCTCGACGTGAGCGCATCCGGCCATAAGAAACCAAGCGGCAAAGTCCTCAAGGCTTCTACTGTAGGAGCACTGGGTGAAGCGGCATATGTACTGAAAAATCTGGGCTTTAACGTCACCTCAGAACAGGCGGGCGCAGATGTGCTTGTCAATACGTTCGACTCTTCTAAATATGTTAATAAAGGAAAGCCTTACATTGCATTTGGAAACATGGGGATGACGAATGTTCAGAAGTGGATACCCGGATTTTCTTTTAAAGGACCTGAATGGGAGAGATACGAAGGCGTCTTCTTGGCAAATGTCATGCAAGATCATGCTATTACAGCTCCTTACAATAAACAGGAATACTTCTACACAGTCACTGGTTCTTATATTACCGCTGTTCCTAAAACGGCAAAAGTGCTTGCGGTGATTGCTGATGAAGATCACTTCTTCAAGGCAGGCTGGTGGCCTGGACATGATGCTGCCAAAGGAAAGATTATGGCTTTCACGTATAAAGATAACAACAAGAACTTAACTGTTTTCGCTAACGATCTAACCAATGACGATCATCCGCAGCATCAATATCGGTTGCTGGCGAATTCGATTTTCAATGCCGGTCCCGGAAAAACCGAAAATGCTCCATCATCAAAACGATGAGAGGCTGGAAAGCTGAAGTGCAAGCGGCTGCTGCAGTTGAGGCGTCTCGTCTAAACAGCCGGATAGACAAGCTTTGAAACGAACATTGAATCATCGTTAGCAGTGCCATGATTTATAGAACATACTGCCTTTCTTTTGAAGGGCAGTTTTTTCGTGGCTGACGGGTCTTCGTCGTTTGCTTTGCTTCTAGTCAAAGAGCCGGAGGTTTCCGTAAGTGCCTGCTTTTCATGGGCGGCCATATGCTTCCAGCCTTTCTTGAATCCTTCCTATTTTATTATGCAGAAACTTAAGGTTAAAAAAGACGATAAGTGTTCCGGATATGGCTGATAAGATCATTGCAGGAAAACTGAATTTTTCTATCTCTGCGGCAACGGTCAGCAGATAGCAACAAAGTGGCAGCATAAAGATCGATGTTAATATGCCGGGTACATAATGTTTAAATGTGAACCATAGGACGATGTGAACAAGGAAATGAACAGTAAAAGCAAAAAAGAAACCAAACCATAAGATATATTGATTAAAATAAATACTGATGACAGTTACACCAACAGCTAGAATAAATTCTTCGAGCACAGCGCAAACAAAAGAAGCGGTTTTGGCATGTCCGAATGAAGCTTTTTTCAGTTGTTTCAGTTTGCTTCGATATCTTTTGCCCCATGCCTCGACCATCACCATCTCTTCAAAATCATGCAGTATAAATAAGATCGGCAGCATCCAAGCGATAAATTGCATGTTTTCCATTTACTTTCCCCCTCTTATGTGCCACAATTGTGACATTTCATAGAGAACAAAGTCAATAAGCCAACGAAAAGTGCTACATTGCCATAAAAAGTGCGACAGGAGCGAGAATATGAAGCAAATGCCCTCAAAAACAGCTCAGCAATCTAAAAGCTGGCTGACGCTATCATTGTTGGAGCTTATGAAGGAAAAAAGCTTTTCAGACATTACCATTACAGAGATAGCGGAAAAAGCGCAGCTTGACAGAAGAACATTTTATCGGCATTTCCATTCAAAAAAAGATATATTAGACCGCTATTTTGAGCAGCTTTGCAGTGAGTATTCCAATTACATTGTTCAGGAAAAACATATTGACTTATCCAGTCTTGGACATGCATACTTCAACTTTTGGAGCCGACATGCCGATTTTTTACAAGCCCTTCATCAGAATCAATTGTTTTATTTGGTTGTTGAGAAATATAATGAACTACTTCCGGATCTTCATCAAAAGTTTAAAGAAGAAACCTTTCATTTCAAAAGCAAAATCGATTTGGAGTATGGGCTTTCATTCAGCGCAGGGGGCTTTTGGAACATCCTTTCAAAATGGTTTGAGAGAGGCCGGAAGGAAACTCCTGAAGAAATGAGTCGTATTCTGCAAGGAATAGTAGATTCATTTTTAAATAAGCAAGCTTTCGAAAGGTGATCTCATCTTGGTATATGAGTGGTTTAAGCGTTTAGCGTTCTTTCTTAATTTCTGCTTGTGCTTACGGTCAATCTTCGGTACCGTTAATGCAAAGACCCTTGTAATATAGAGAACAGGAGTGAGGCCGTTGGTGAATACGGTGAAGATACGAGGGGTGGCCATCGGAGAAGGAGCCCCGAAAATTTGCGTGCCGCTCATCGGAAAAACGCATGAACAGTTGAAAGAAGAAGCTGCTTTTCTTCTATCCATTAATCCGGATCTTGCCGAATGGCGGGCGGATTTTTTTGAAGATGTCGAAGACGTTGACAAAGTGAAAGAGGTATTGGCTGACATCCGGGAGATCTTAAAGGATATCCCGTTGATATTTACATTTCGCAGCGCGGAGGAAGGCGGCGAAAAAGAAGTCGGTAAGGAATTTTACTTTGCCTTGAATCATGCCGTAGTCAAAACAGGGCTGGCAGATGTGATTGATGTCGAGCTGTTCAATGAAGAGCATAAAGTGGAAAAGCTGGTTCAAGCGGCTCATATGCAGCATGTCTTTGTCATTATATCCAACCACGATTTCGGGAAGACGCCGAGAGCGGAAGAGATCGTTTCCCGTCTCCGAAAAGCCCAGGATCTTGGCGCCGATTTCCCTAAGATCGCGGTGATGCCTGAAACACCGGCAGATGTGCTGGTGTTGCTTGAGGCGACTCATATGATGCATGAGCGGTATGCGAAGCGGCCGATTATCACGATGTCGATGGCCGGAAAAGGCTTGATCAGCCGGCTCGCCGGAGAGGTATTTGGCTCGGCCGTGACGTTTGGCGCAGCTAAAAAAGCATCCGCGCCTGGCCAAATTGAGGCGGCGGATTTGAAACATATACTCGATGTGCTTCATCGCAATTTATAATCATTGGGTGCGCCGCTCTGATCCCTTTTATAGTGAAAAAGATTCATATATTTTTCCTTCCTTTTCACTTGCCAAATCGGTGTGTTACGATAAAAAATGAATTGAATAGCTTTACTAGGGGTGCCCGATTGCGGGCTGAGAGAGAAACACGTGTTTCTTAACCCTTTGGACCTGATCTGGTTCGTACCAGCGTGGGGAAGTAAAAAGGATTCGGGAGAAGATGGGGAATGGGTATGGTCCGTCTGTCTTCCAGTGATTTTACTGACTGTAAAACCAGGTTCATCATATGAGCCTGGTTTTTTTGTGCTGGTGCTGTTCCGGAGTTTCGTCCTGATCAATTTTTTAGAGGGGAAGGATTTTTACATGAAACAGGAGTCAGTACAGCAAAAAAACATCTCGATCATGTCAAGTTTTTCAGGGAGCCGCAAAGTGTATGTCGAAGGGGCGCGGCCTGACATTCAAGTGCCGATGAGAGAAATTTCGCTAAGTCCGACGACGGGTTCGTTTGGCGCCGAAGAAAATCAGCCTGTCCGCGTTTACGACACAAGCGGTCCTTATACGGACGCGAATGCGGAGGTTGATATTCTGAAGGGGCTGAAACCTTTGCGGGCGACCTGGATCAGGGAGCGCGGCGATACCGAAGAATATGAAGGCAGAGAAATCAGACCGGAGGATAACGGCTATAAAAGCAAAGAGAAAGCGAGCCACAGCTATCCAGGGTTGAAACGAAAACCGCTGCGCGCGAAAAAAGGTCAAAATGTCACCCAGCTGCATTACGCAAGAAAGGGGATCATTACGCCCGAGATGGAATTTATCGCGATCCGAGAGCACGTATCTCCCGAATTTGTTCGTGATGAAGTGGCAAGCGGACGGGCGATTATTCCGTCAAACATCAACCATCCGGAAAGCGAACCGATGATTATCGGCCGCAACTTCCACGTCAAAATCAATGCCAACATCGGCAATTCCGCTGTCACCTCTTCGATTGAAGAAGAAGTGGAAAAAATGACATGGGCCATCCGCTGGGGCGCCGATACGATGATGGACTTGTCCACAGGTAAAGATATTCATACAACGAGGGAGTGGATCATCCGCAATTGTCCAGTTCCTGTAGGAACCGTGCCGATTTATCAGGCGCTTGAAAAAGTAAACGGCGTCGCGGAAGATCTCACTTGGGAGATTTACCGCGATACATTAATCGAACAGGCTGAACAAGGCGTTGATTATTTTACGATTCATGCCGGCGTCCTTCTTCGGTATGTGCCGCTGACGGCAAAGCGCGTCACCGGAATCGTATCCCGCGGCGGGGCAATTATGGCGCAATGGTGTTTGGCTCATCATGAGGAAAGCTTTCTGTACACCCATTTTGAAGAGATTTGCGAGATTATGAAAACATACGATATCGCATTTTCGCTCGGTGACGGCCTCCGGCCCGGCTCGATTGCCGATGCGAATGATGAAGCCCAATTTGCCGAATTGGAGACGCTCGGCGAGCTGACGAAAATTGCCTGGAAGCATGATGTTCAAGTGATGATCGAAGGCCCGGGACACGTGCCGATGCATAAAATCAAAGAGAATGTCGACAAGCAGATGGAGATTTGCAAAGAGGCGCCGTTTTACACGCTCGGCCCGCTGACGACCGATATTGCACCGGGCTACGACCATATTACATCGGCGATCGGAGCGGCGATGATCGGCTGGTACGGTACGGCCATGCTTTGCTATGTGACGCCGAAGGAGCATTTGGGACTGCCGAACAAAGACGATGTCCGCGAAGGCGTCATAACATACAAAATCGCGGCCCATGCGGCTGACCTTGCAAAAGGGCACCCCGGCGCGCAAATCCGCGATGACGCGCTTTCCAAGGCGCGCTTTGAATTCCGCTGGCGGGACCAGTTCAATTTGTCGCTCGATCCGGAAAGAGCGCTTGAATACCATGACGAAACCCTTCCTGCGGAAGGCGCCAAAACAGCACACTTTTGTTCAATGTGCGGGCCTAAATTTTGCAGTATGAGGATTTCCCAGGATATTCGCGACTACGCCAAGGAAAACGACCTTGATGAAGAAAAGGCAATTCAAAAAGGATTGGAAGAGAAGGCGAAGGAATTTAAAAAAGCAGGCGGCAGCATTTACAGTTAAAGACGGGCAATACAGCAGATGAAAGGGGAACCTTTCATCTCAGCGTGTCGGCAAACCCTCGCATTCGTTGTCAGGCCTGCGCGTCGGTGCTCACGAATTCCAACATTCGCTCCGCTCCGATGCTCGGCCTTCCTAGACTGCAAGGGTTTTCAATCACGCTGAAAGGATGACAAAATCCCAAAACTAAAAGTCGTTTTGGGATTTTGTCAACAATCTGAGATGAAAGGGGAACCTTTCATCTGTTTTTTTATAATATGGGGTTGACAGGTCGGAATAATATGAATTAGTATGTTGTTTAATATTTCGGAAAATTCCATCAGCGCTGATCGGTCAACCGAAGGCTCTTATCTCAATTGGGATAAGAGTTTTTTATTTTCAGTTTAGAAAAGAAAGGGGAACAAGATGTCTTTATCAATTCGTGTGAATGAAAAAGCATTTGGAAACGGCAGCCTTAAAACAAGCGTGCTTCAAGACGTGAAACTGACGGTCGAAAACGGCGAATTTCTGACTGTCATCGGTCCAAGCGGGTGCGGGAAAAGCACGCTCTTAAAAATCGCTGCCGGTCTTGACGGGGATTATGAAGGGCGAATCAGCATGAACGGAAGAGAAATTAAGGGCCCGGGGATTCAGCAAGGCTTCATCTTTCAAGAGCATCGGCTTTTTCCATGGCTGACGGTTGAGCAAAATATCGCCGCAGATTTAAGCCTGAAAGAACCGGCGGTGCGAAAAAAAGTCGATGAATTGATTGAAACGGTGCGGCTGAAAGGCGCGGAGAAACAGTATCCGCGCGAGCTGTCCGGCGGTATGTCGCAGCGGGTCGCGATTGCCAGAGCTTTGCTCAGGGAGCCAGAAATTTTGCTGCTTGATGAACCCTTCGGCGCCTTGGACGCCTTTACGAGAAAGCATCTGCAGGATGTACTGACAGACATTTGGCGAGAAAAGAAGATGACGATGATCCTCGTGACGCACGATATTGACGAATCAGTGTATTTAGCCAACCGGGTCGCGATTCTTACCGCAAAGCCGGGGAGAATCCATAAGCTGATTCCGGTCGATCTGCCATTTCCGCGCAGCAGAACATCGCCCGTTTTTCAATCAATCAGACAAAAAGTGCTAAAAGAATTCGAGACAACGGAAACATTCAGCTTTCAGGAAGGTTCAGGGATTTGAGCAGAAAGGAGCGGAAAAACGTGAAAAAATGGCCGTTGTATATGCTGGGCTGCCTGATGCTTCTTGCGGGCTGTTCAGCAGCCCAATCAAGCGGAGGGGGCGGAGATTTAAAAGAGATCAACATCGGAGTGCAGCAAAGCTTAAGCCCGTTGCTCCTTGCGAAAGAAAAAGGCTGGTTTGAAAAAGAGTTCGCAAAAGAAGGGATTCAAGTGAAATGGACAGAGTTTCAAAGCGGTCCGCCGCAGTTTGAAGGTCTTGCCGCAGGTAAACTTGATTTTTCCCAAGTCGGAAATTCACCGGTGATCGCAGGGCAGGCGGCCGGCATTGATTTTAAAGAAATCGGTCTTTCGCAAGACGGTTTAAAGGCGAACGGCATTCTTGTGAAAAAAGGGAGCGGCATCGATGAGGTAAAAGATTTGAAAGGAAAGAAGGTGGCGGTGGCAAAAGGCAGCAGCGGGTTCGATTTTCTGTATAAAGTGATTGATAAAGCAGGTTTAGAGCCAACAGACGTCAACATCATTCAGCTTCAGCCTGACGAAGCCATGCCGGCATTTGACAGCGGCGCGATTGATGCATGGTCGATTTGGGAGCCGTTTTTGTCCCTTAAGACGATCAAAAGTGACGCGGAAATATTGGTTGACGGGGAACAAATCGACAAGTATTCCCCGGGTTTTACGCTTGTACGAAGCGAATTTGCTGAGAAGTATCCGGATGAGGTGATCCGTTTTCTGAAGGTGTATGACAAGGCTGTGAAATGGCATAAAAAACATAAGAAAGAAGCGGTTGAAGCGTACGCGAAAATTAAAAATCTTGACAAAAAGGTCGTTGAAAACGTGCTGAATAACACCGAACCGTTAAATGAACCGATCACAGACCGCATTATTGAAACGCAGCAGCAGTCTGCCGATTTTCAATACAAATTAAAAGCGATTAACAAAGAGATTGATGTAAAAGAAGTGGTTGACAATTCATTTATTAAAAAAGCGCTGAAAGGGGGAGATGACAAATGAGGGCTGTTTCATCAAGCACCCCCTCGATCCAGCCGAAAGCAGGCGCAAAACTGAGACCGGCCGCTTTTCGGCTGGCTTGGGGGAAGGGAATTGTATTACCTGTGATATTGATTTTATTATGGCAGCTTGTCGGGTCATTTGAGCTCATATCAAAAACCGTGCTTCCGGCCCCTTTAGATATACTGCTTACATGTCGGGATCTTATCGTATCAGGAGAGCTTTTCACTCATTTAGGCATCAGCATTCAGCGCGCCGCGCTCGGCTTTTGCCTGGGGGCCGGACTCGGGCTCCTGCTGGGTCTTGTGATCGGGTTTTCAAAAATCGCCGAGGATTATCTCGATCCCTCTCTGCAAATGCTGAGAACCGTTCCGCATCTCGCCGTCACGCCGCTGTTTATTTTATGGTTCGGTTTCGACGAACTGTCAAAAGTGCTCTTGATCGCGCTCGGCGCATTCTTCCCGGTATATATCAACACATTTTCAGGGATCAGGGGCGTTGATTCGAAACTGTTCGATGTGGCGAGAGTATTGGAGTTCCATTGGCTGAAGCAGGTGACAAAGCTGATTCTTCCCGCATCGCTCCCGAACATCCTCTTAGGCATCCGCCTGTCGCTCGGTGTTTCGTGGCTGGGCCTTGTTGTTGCCGAGCTGATGGGATCAAGCGCGGGAGTCGGCTATATGATTATGGATGCCAGACAGTTTTCACAAACCGATAAGGTGTTTGTCGGAATTTTGATTTTCGCAGCCGTCGGCAAGCTGACGGATTCATTCGTCAGAATTCTGGAGAAAAAGTGCCTTGGCTGGAGAAACAGCTATCAAGGTAATCAAAAGTAAAGGGGAGGATCTTTTTGGACATTTTATGGTTTATTCCTACTCATGGCGACGGACGTTATCTTGGCACAGACACGGGAGGAAGAGCCGCAGATCACACCTATTTTCAGCAGGTAGCGCAAGCGGCTGACAGGCTTGGGTATACAGGGGTTCTTCTGCCGACGGGAAGATCGTGCGAAGATCCGTGGATTACCGCCGCCGCTCTGGCGCCAGTCACGAAAAATCTGAAGTTTTTAGTCGCTGTAAGACCCGGTTTGATGCAGCCGTCGGTTGCGGCGCGGATGGCTTCCACATTCGACCGGCTTGCGGAGGGTAGACTCCTTATCAATGTGGTCGCCGGCGGGGATCCGTATGAATTAGCCGGCGACGGCCTGTTTATCAGCCATGATGAACGGTATGAAGCGACAAATGAGTTTCTCGACATCTGGCGGTCGCTTTTAAAAGGCGAGACTGTCAGCTATTCGGGGAAACACTTGAAGACCGAAAACGGCCGCTTGCTCTTTCCGCCCGCCCAACACCCTCATCCGCCGATTTATTTTGGCGGCTCGTCAAAGGCCGGGCAGGAGACTGCCGCCAAACACGCGGATGTCTATTTGACATGGGGAGAGCCGCCCCATCTCGTTAAAGAAAAAATCCAATCTGTCAAAAGACAGGCTGAAAAAGAAGGGAGAACCGTCCGTTTTGGAATCAGACTGCACGTCATCGTCAGAGAGACGGAACAAGAGGCGTGGCAGGCGGCAAATAGACTGATCAGCCACTTGGATGATGAAACGATTGCCGCAGCCCAAAACGCGATGAAACGGACGGATTCATCAGGGCAAAAGAGGATGGTTCAGCTTCATCAGGGAAACAGAACCGATCTTGAGATCAGCCCGAATCTCTGGGCGGGCATCGGACTGGTCAGAGGCGGAGCGGGGACAGCACTCGTCGGTGATCCGGAAACGGTGGCCAGCCGGATAAAAGAATATGCTGACCTCGGCATCGAATCCTTTATCTTCTCAGGTTATCCTCATCTTGAAGAAGCGTACCATTTTGCCGAAAAGGTCTTTCCGCTCCTTCCGTTTCGCCCGAAACTTCAAAGAAAGGCGTCAGGCGAAGTCATCGGAAATGACCATTTTCCGACGAGGCAAAAGGAAAGAACGATTTAAATAAAAAACTCCAGACATTCTGGAGTTTTTTATCTGTTTTTATAAAATGAAAACATATACGAAAGATGCTGAATAATGATCAGCACAAAGATGACGATGATCGGAAAATACGGGATCCTGACTTGGAAAAACGGATAAAAGATCAATAGAAGCGCTGCGACTGGCATCGCCATATACAGCACGATATAAGATGTTCTGCATGCTTTTGCGGTAATCATCTGTTCTCTTTCATCCTGTTCTTTAAATTCGTCAGGGACGAGCATAAAGCGCTGCTTGCGTGAACCGCTTTTTTTCTCCAAGTATGTGTAAATCGAAAGCACGAGCCCAAAGAGAAGGATGGGAATCAGATTAAAAACAAAATGGAGCTCTGAAGCATTTGTTTTCAGGCTTTTGGCGATTTGTTCCGATGTGTGAAAAAAGGTTATAAACGTCCAGCATGCGAGTCCGAACAGAAGGATGTGAAAGAAAGTTCGTGTTATCATATTCATTCGTGTTTGCCTCCCTCTAACCAAAATACGTCTTCCATTTTTAATTGAAATTCCTTGCAAATTTTCAAAGCCAAAAGAAGCGACGGGATGTAATTGCCTTTTTCAATGGCTGCAACTGTCTGCCTTGTAACCCCGATCGCATTTGCAAGGGCTTCCTGTGAATACCCGTACCTTGCTCTCAATTCTCTAACCCTGTTGTTCATCCTACCACCTGCAATTCTTCGTTTATATAGTATATTTGACATATTGTTAAATGGGTTTGACATAATGTTAACTTGATTTTACAATACAATCAACATCTTTTGATCTAGGATCGGCAGGTTATTAACTGTAACATTTAAATTTATACATAAAATTAACAGAAATGGAATAGGTAAAATAGAATCATCTCGCTTTTTGAAAAAGGGGACTTTGAGAGTATTTTAGGATTTGGATTTCAGGATAAAGAGGGTCTCATTAACCGGTTCTTTTTTCTTAACATCCTTGAAAGACACCAGATTTATAAAAAGAAAAAATGAGAGAGAAAGAAGGAGGGGAAATAAGACAAAAAGATTATAAAGACATCATAAAGGGGAAATGGGGCTTTCATCTTTTCTGCCAAGCCGAAAAGCGTGGGCCATTAGGTTGAAAAACCGAGAGATCCTTAAATAAATAGTTGGAACGTAGTGTTTATGAAATAGGAAAATTCATAGATTTCAGTATGATTTTGGATATGTTACTCTTTGGTTACTTGATAGAAAGGAGGGGGAAAAATGACATACGCAGCACCTCAGGTTGACTATTCTGTCAATCCGTCGATCGAAGATCAGGCTTGGTTCTTGGTGTTTGTTGCAGTGCTTTTGGCACTTGGCGCAACTGTTGTTCTTGGCGCCGCTGTATGGTGTGTAGTTAACGGAAACGGCAGCTTCACAGGATCCGTCCAATGGGTCAGCGGTTTGAAAGTCAACATTGAATGTAGGAAATAGCCATACTTAAAGTATCTGTTCACAACAAGAGACATATTTGATGAGGCTTAACCGTCTGTGGGGGACGGTTAAGCTCTTCCTGACATTAATCATACCCTGGAGGCATTATGTTTATTATAGATAACCTATCTAAAACATATAAAAACAATGTGACTGCCGTTAGCGGGTTTCAAATAAAGATTGAAAAAAATCAGATTGTCGCGATAGCGGGTCCGAACGGTTCAGGAAAGACGTCGATCATTAATTCCATTTTAGGAATCATTACGCCTGGCGAAGGAACCATTCTTTTGGATGACCTGCCGAACACGACGGCGGAATTCAAGCAAAAGCTGGCGTATGTTCCCGATGAACTGCTTTTGCCTGATGCCCTTTCAGCTGCCGAATATTTGGATTTTGTTTCTTCTATGTATAATTGTACATCAAATGAAAAGCGGAGACAATTAATTGAGCTTTTCGATATGAAAGAGGCTTTGCAGGAGCCGATTGAAACGTACTCACACGGAATGAAAAAAAAGACGCAGCTGATCGCTGCTTTTATGCTGGAGAGCGAATTTGTCATTATGGATGAGCCGTTTCGCGGGCTCGATATAGAAGCGGTCATCAATACGAAAAAGCTGATGAAGCGCTATGCGGCCACACAAGGGTCGATACTGCTTGCGACTCATGACATGCTTTCTGCGGAAGAATTGTGCGATAAAATTGCGATTATTTCCAAAGGCGTCAAGATGGATGAAGGAAAAGTCAAAGAATTAAAGGCTAAATACAACAGTAATTCGCTTGAAGAAGTGTTCTTGAAAGCTTCGATGCTGAGTGATAGGGGTGCGCATTTTGATCAAATCATTCGAAATTTCTAAAATGATGCTGAAAATGTGGCAGAAGGAAATGGGCAAGCTCTTAAATACCGGCACCAAAAAAATGATCGCCGCTCTTTTTTTAATTTTGGCGGTTGCGATGGGGAGCATCATTGGCTACAGCTTTACGGGAATGTTTTTAAGCGCTTTTCTGAATGGAGACATTCGCTCACTCGGGTTGTTCGTGATTTCAATGTTCATGAACGTCTCGATTTTTACGTTTGTTTTCTTCATTTTATTTAAAGTAAGGACGCCTGAACAGAACAGCTTCTCCATGCAGCTGAGCTGGTTCCCGCTGACGGCTTTCGAGAGGAGTCTCGGATATTTTATTCCGTTTGCCGGTGCGGTTTCATTCCTTGTCCTGTTTATCATGTCTATTCTGCTGATTCCGAATTTTGTCGCCAGCGGTGTAGGCTTTTGGTTTGCTTTTACGTTTTTTGCCCTGCTTTTTGTGCAGATCATTTTTTTCTTTTCGCTTCTCAACCTTGTTTATAACCTGGTGTATATGGTGATCTTGAAATTCGGTTTTCCGCTGCAAAAATTTTTTTCAATGTTTGTTCTTGTCGTATTAGCTGTTATTTACGGATTCACCTCTTTTGATATGGGGAAGATTCAGAACGCTTATTCAACCTTTGATTATAATCTGACGTATTTTGCAGCGCCGCTGTTTCTCGTGCTGAACGGTCAGTCGGCAGGCGCCGGAATCATACTGGTGGTGCTGATCTTGGCAGCCGCAGTAACTGCTTCGTTTATGTCGCTGAATGTTGTGCCGATCCTCACTGAAAAAAAATCATCCAAACTGTTTTCATTTATTAAAATCCCGTCGTCAAAACCGCTGTCTTTGGCGGTGAAAGAAATAAAATCACAGGCCAGAAATGAAGAAAATATTTTAAACTTCATTTTTTTACTTTTGGCTCTATGCTTTTTAAAATACAAATTTCAGTTCGGATTTACCGGGGAGAGCTATTTGGTGCTTGGAGGCTTGACAGGCATCATCGCCTTCAATTCATATGGGAATGATCTGCGGATGATGCAGGTGTACAAGGCGATGCACTTGAAAATCACAACGGTTTTGTGGTCAAAGTATCTCGGGCTGTGTGCGCTTGGTCTCATTCAACTCTGCTTGTTTTCCGTGTTGACGTGGACTTTTCCGGAGAGCTTTGCGGTCTTTGTCAAGACGATTGCCGTGCTGTTAAACGCGATTGCGATGTTCTATTTAGCAGGCATTATTTTTCCGCTTGACCGCAACAACCCTTATATGGGGATCTTCTCTTTCGGAATGCTCCTCATCTTTATGATCCCGCTGTTTTTCATCGTGAATTATGCGGTCGATAAAGTCACGGGCGAAGCGCTGCTGTTTTTCATACCGTGTCTCGAATTACTGCTGAGCCTGCTGTTATACGGAGGGTTTAAATGGAGGTACCATTATGATCATTAGGATGTTGAAAGCACTGGTCGGAATCAAAAAAATCCCCTATTTTCCAGAGCATGTGAAGCTGGATCGGAAGCATATTTCAGATCGCGATCTCGATGCGGATTTTCCCATCAATCCGACAGCCTATCAAATGCTGAAAGAAGTTGACGGAAAAAAAGACGAACTGGAGATAGCCGGGGATCTTGCCGGCGTCTTTCGCGTCAGTGAAGAGGTGTTGCTAAAGGATTTGCACCAATTGCTGACAGGGCTCAACCGCAATTATTTAATCAATTGGAAGTATGGCGAACGCCCGTCTTTCCTCGGTTTTCTCTATCAGTTTTTCGGCCAGTACCATATTCGCTACAAGGAAAGGTTCTCAAGCGATTCTGATTCATTTCTGTTTTTGTACATGAAATTTCTTCATGTGATTTCTAAAAAAATCATTGTTTTCTGGCTCGTCTTTTTGCTGTTGTCGCTTTCGGCTTACATTTTCGTTCCGGACGGTTCAATCATCAGCATCGCCGCATATTTTTCCGTCATCTATTTCGGGTTGATCACCGGCACAGCGCTTCATGAAGTGGTGCACGGCATCGCGCACCGGAAATTTGTCGGGAAAAACGGGCCTCAAGGGTTTTTAGCGGCTGATATGATGTCCGTCAAATTTATCAGGCCTGTCATATCGCCGTATGATAAAAAGTCGATTTGGATTACGGCGTTGGGGCCGCTTATACCAGGGGTGCTCGGAATAGCCGGCGTGCTGTTTACGATCTTTTTTCTTCAGGAAAACGCGGTCTCGGTCGGCATGCTTCTGTTCTTTTCCACTTATGCTCTGCATATGATGTATCTGCTTCCGTTTATGGGTGACGGAAAGTCGATTATGAAACAGTTGATGATCAGAGGAATTGGAGGTAAATCATCATGAATACAAACTCTTTAAAGCAGGGGCTGATCTTTGCCAGTTTCTCAAGCTTTCTCGCATTTCCGATGCTTGCGGCTGCGCTTTTGTTTTATCATCTTTTTTCAAATCAAACGAGCAACGATATCCTGTTTAACAGTTTGTCGTTTGTCATGGAGAGCGAATCGGCTTTTTCATTCCAGGTGAAGCCAAACTTTTTCTTCATTATGATCGGGCTGTTTATCGGCATTTTTATGATAACGGCCGCGATTTCATCAATTTATCAGAAAAAAAAGGGTGAATCTTAAAAGCTTGCTTGTTGAGGCAGGCTTTTTTTATTTGCATCGGCAGACGGGTTGTGATAAATTTAAATCGTAATTATTACGTTTTATAAAGAGGAGGATACTCAGAGTGGCCAAGAAATCAAAAATTGCTAAAGAAAAAAAGCGTCAAAAGCTTGTTGAACAATATGCGGAACTCAGAAAAGAACTAAAAGAAAAAGGCGATTACAGAGCTTTGAGCAAGCTTCCGCGCGACTCGGCTCCATCAAGGCTGCATAACCGCTGCGAAGTGACCGGAAGGCCGAGAGGGTATATGAGAAAGTTTAAA
This sequence comes from Bacillus sp. GM2, assembly GCF_056155945.1. Taxonomy (NCBI): domain Bacteria; kingdom Bacillati; phylum Bacillota; class Bacilli; order Caryophanales; family Bacillaceae; genus Bacillus; species Bacillus sp. GM2. The sequence continues at coordinate 2,621,748 of NZ_JBRKSZ010000007.1, read as the reverse complement.
ATGTCGCGGATCGCGTTCAGAGAGTTAGCATATAAAGGCCAGGTTCCAGGTGTGAAGAAATCCAGCTGGTAATCTGTCAATGTCCGGAAAAAAGTTGCCGATGTTCATATCGGCGGCTTTTTTTCGACAAATTTTTAATATACCCTTGACGAAATTTTAATAAACGTGTAACATAATAAAAGTCAAAACGATGATGTTGTTTTTAGAGATCATATGCGGGTGTAGTTTAGTGGTAAAACCTCAGCCTTCCAAGCTGATGTCGTGGGTTCGATTCCCATCACCCGCTCCATACATACTGTTTATAACGCAGTGTTTCGTTTCTCAGATTAAACGAAGCATTGCGTTTTTTCATGTATGAAATCATCGTAAAAAACCTGCTCTCTTTAAAGAACAGGTTTTTAAGGAAAGACGGCTGAGATGTGTTTGCCGCAGTGAATTTGTTCGAACATTTTTGTCAAAGACTCGAGCAGGCGGCGGGATTCTTCTATAGATAATGAAGGCCTGAAAAAGACGAGCTGCAAGGCATCTTTTGTTTCCGTTTCTGCATGATGAAGGCTGATGTTTTCGGTGATCGTACCGAATGTTCCAGCATCATCGGAGAATGTGATGATCTCGCCCGGACTTCCGGGTTCGATTTTGATCGGACCGTTTAATTTCCGGGCATCATATATATGAACCGGTATCAAATATTTGAGAGAGAAAAAACGGCTCAGATCAACCGCTGAATTTTCCGGCTCGGCAAAGCGCTGTTCTTTGATGTCTTCCAGCATCCGTTCGAGTCCGCTTTCCCGGCCTGAAAAAGACGGGTTCAGCTCCCGGAAGGCATCATGCCATTCTTTTACGGCCGATTCATCTTCGGGACTTCGATCGGCATAGTCGAAAAACAGGGATTCCTGAAAAAGGCGGAGCCGGCCTTTGAGCATTTGCGGGGAGCCGGTGATCTCAATTCCTTGATATAACACAGCGCCAACCTTAAATGAAGGAATGCGGTTTAAAATAGCAGGCGCGATTTGCAAACGAAGTTCCAATTTAAATTCATCTCCCGTGTCATGGTACACTCTATTATACAGAGAGCGAAAACGAAAACAAAGAAAGGAGGCTCTGCACGATGGATGTGAAAAAACTGAAACAGGATGTCATCGAATTCGCACAGGAAATCGGCATCGATAAAATCCGGTTCGCCAGTGCAGATACATTTGAAACCTTAAAAGAACGATTGATTGAGAACCGGGCCCTTGGCTATGAATCAGGCTTTGAAGAACCCGATCTTGAAAAGCGAACGAACCCGGATCTGCTTTTGCCGAAGGCGAAATCGATCATCGCCATCGCCCTTGCTTACCCTTCAAAAATGAAAGATGCGCCGAGAAGCAAGAAAGGCGAACGGAGGGGCATCTTTTGCAGAGCTTCCTGGGGAAAGGATTATCATCATGTCCTGCGGGAAAAGCTTGATCAGCTGGAAGAATTTTTGAAAGCGCAGCGCAGCGATGTCAGAACGAAATCGATGGTTGACACCGGTGAGCTGTCGGACAGAGCTGTTGCAGAGCGCGCGGGCATCGGCTGGAGCGGAAAGAACTGCATGATCATTACGCCTGAATTCGGGTCTTACGTTTACTTGGCGGAAATGATTACGAATATTCCGTTCGAGCCTGATGAGAGAATCGAAGATCAATGCGGCTCATGCAACAAATGTATCGAGGCATGCCCGACCGGTGCGCTCGTCAACCCCGGGCAGCTCAACTCCCAGCGCTGCATCGCTTTTCAGACGCAGACAAAAGGTTTTCTGCCCGACGAGTTCCGTACGAAAATCGGAAACAGGATCTACGGCTGTGATACGTGCCAGATGGTATGCCCGAAAAATAAAGGGGTCGATTTTCATCTGCATCCTGAAATGGAGCCGGACCCTGAGATTGCCAAGCCGCTGTTAAAACCGCTTCTGACGATGTCGAATCGCGAATTTAAAGAAAAATTCGGCCACGTGGCCGGCTCATGGAGAGGCAAAAAGCCGATTCAGAGAAATGCGATTATCGCACTTGCCCATTTTAAAGAAACGGACGCTCTCCCTGAACTGATTGAGCTGATGCACAAAGATCCGCGGCCGGTCATCAGGGGAACCGCCGCATGGGCGGTCGGAAAGATCGGCGGAGCGGATGTGATGGGTGAATTGGAGCGCGCGCTCGCGCACGAGCAGGATGAAGAAGCAATAGCTGAAATCCAAAAAGGCATCGGTCTTTTAAAAGAAACGAGTGCGACTAATTGAGGGCTGTCCTGACATATGTTTAATGATGAGAAATGAATTAACAAACATATGGTGGTGTAGCCCTTGAAACAGATCATCGAGCAGCTCCTGAAAGCCAGACTTCATTACTTAATCAACGGCAATGATGAAACAAACTGGCGGGATGCCGGGGGTTTTGAAGTCATTGAACGGAAGCGGAGGCTTTTTCAAAAACGCGGCGTGCAGATCGTGAAGGCCAATATGAAAGCAGCTGTAAAAGAGCTTTGGCTTGATGAAGACGGCGCGTCACATGTGAACTATCAAACCCATACCGCATACTTATGCAAAGACGGGGATGATATGTATATGGAAGAACATATGGAAGACAGAAACGCCCTTTTGTACGATCAGATGGTCATCACAGACTCCGAGACCCCGCGTCCGGCCGCACAGTCTTATCCAGAGCCTGAAAGCGGCAATGATGATATGCGCGAATTGCTGGGAAGGGCGTTCCGCTATGACCGGCTGGCCGCGGTGCGCTATGCGGAAACGTATTGGAATAAACGAAATCCCGCTTACAAAAACTTTGAAGACAATTGCACAAACTTTATTTCCCAGTGCATAAGGGCCGGAGATGCGCCGATGCGCGGCTATCCGAACAGAGGCAAAGGCTGGTGGATGCAAAACCATTCCTGGAGTTACAGCTGGACTGTCGCTCATTCGCTCAGAACCTTTTTGAAGCAGTCAAAAGCCGGCCTTCGAGCGGTTCAAAAGCGGGCCGCGAAAGAGCTGATCGAAGGCGATGTCATCTGCTATGATTTTAACGGAGACGGAAGATTTGACCACGTGGCTCTTGTGACGGCAAAGGATAAAAGCAATATGCCGCTGGTGAACGCGCAAACGCACGACTGTCGGATGAGGTACTGGTCTTACGAGGATTCGCCTGCTTATACTTCATCGATTCGATATGCGTTTTTTCATATATCAGATGATACGACAAAATCGTAATGAGTGGTATAATAAACAGCGGATCAGAAAAACAGAGGTGAATACTTTTGGCATTGCATGTCGTACTATATCAACCAGAAATTCCTGCAAACACAGGAAATATCGCACGGACTTGTGCAGCAACAGATACAACGCTTCATTTAATCAGACCGCTCGGCTTTTCAACCGACGATAAAATGCTCAAGCGGGCAGGTCTTGATTATTGGGAATTTGTCAATGTCGTCTACCACGACTCATTGGATGAATTGTTTAATGCTCATCCTGACGGCCGTTTTTTCTTCATTACAAAATTCGGTCAAAAACCGCACACTTCATTTGATTATTCAGATCAAAACGAAGATTACTTCTTTGTCTTCGGCAGAGAGACGAACGGCTTGCCGAAAGAGCTGATCGAACAAAACATGGATCGCTGTCTGCGCCTGCCGATGACAGAGCATGTCAGATCACTGAACTTATCAAATACTGCAGCAATTCTCGTGTATGAGGCGCTTCGCCAGCAGAATTACAGAGATTTGACTTAAGCTTCATCAGGGAAAGAGCCCCTTTTAACAGGGGATTTCTTTTTTTGCTTTATAATGTAACAGTGTTATGTTACAATGTGTGTAAAGGAGCTGAAACAGATGGTTCAGGATGATTTAATTTCAAAAAAAGAGCTGCTGGATTTGACTTCGATCTCGTATGGGCAGCTCTACAGATGGAAACGGAAAAATTTAATACCGGAAGAGTGGTTTATCCGGAAATCGACGTTCACCGGACAAGAAACGTTTTTTCCGAAGGAAGACATTTTAAAAAGAATCGAAACCATTCAAAGCATGAAAGAAAATCTTTCCCTTGATGAAATGGCGGAAATGTTTACGCCCGGTCTGACCGAACTTAGCGCGAGCCGCGGAGAGCTGCTTGAAAAAGAAATCGTTTCACAAGCGGTTATGACGTTTTTTGAAGAATGCACCGGAAAGCGCGATGATCCATTTAATCTGACAGAAGCGCTTGCGGCTTACGTGCTGGAAGGCCTGCTCCAATCCGGCGACATCAGCCTGGATGAAGGAAAAATGGTGCTGGATGTCATCATGTCGCACGAGGCGGAAAACAAAGGGAGGCTGATTGTGCTACGGAAACTCGGCGTTGCAACATGTCTGATTACCGAGGGCAGCATCGTGTTGGAAAAAGGAGTCAAGGTCGCCGCTGACATTAATCTCGCGGCGAGCAGCGAAGAATTGAAAACAAAATTCATGTAAATGGAGGATCAAAGATGGAGAATTTATTGATAAACGGATTTGGCAGTTCAGGCGGAGGCACGTATCAAACGGTTGAATTAAACGGCAAAGGAACGATTAACGGCGATATTGACTGCGAAAGGTTCAGCTGCAGCGGCACCGGGACTGTAAACGGAGACGTGAAAGCGGATGAGCTGAGAATCAGCGGCCACGCCAAACTAAACGGCGCAATTGCAGCTTCCAAGGTTAGAATCGACGGTTCTGCAAAGGTGGATGGCGATGTCGAAGCAGAACAGCTTAAAGTCTTAGGCTATGCCGGCATTAGCGGACATGTGAAAGGCGACGAAGCAATCGTTCGCGGAAAAACGTCAATCGGCAAAGACTGCGAAGTGGAACATTTTTCTGCGGAAGGATATTTTACAATCGACGGGCTTTTAAACGCGGAACAAATCGACATTAAGGTTCACGGCGGTGAAAGTAAAGTGAAAGAAATCGGCTGCCGGCGGATCGTCTGCACTGCACATCAATCGAAGCTGTTCTCGTTTTTAACGCCGCTTATTTCTCCTCCGAGACTGTCTGCCGAGCTGATTGAAGGGGATCAAATTGAACTCGCCAATACGGTCGCGAAAGTTGTCCGGGGCAATTCGGTTATCATCGGCGAAAATTGCGATATCGGCCTGATTGAGTATAAAGAAGATATCCAGGTGGCGGAAACGGCAAAAGTCGGAGAGAAAAGGAAAATATAGCGGAGGGATAGGACATGAAGAAACACGACTTGAAAATACACGGCTCCGGAAATGCCGGAGGCGGATCATTCCATCATGTTCTTATCAGAGGTGAAGGAACGATCACAGGAAACATTGAATGTGAAAAATTCAGTACACACGGCACAAGCGAATTGTCAGGCGATGCGACAATCAAAAGCTTTAGTGTACACGGGGAAACAGAGATCCGGGGGAGGCTGAAAGCTGACAAAGCCAGAGTGTACGGGACGGCGGATGTTTCTGAGGACGCCAACATCAGCGATGCAGCCGTAAAAGGCATTATCAATATCGGGGGTAATATGGCGGCTGAAACGTGCGATGTCAAAGGCGCGCTGAACGTAAGAGGCGATTGTGAGGCAGAGGATTTTACACTGACGGGCAGCCTGGATGTAAAGGGTCTGCTGAACGCCGGCGCGATTGACATCGGCTTAAAGTTCGGAAACAGTTCGATTGGCGATATCGGCGGCACGCATATTAAGGTCGTCAAAAAACGCGGGCTCTTGTTTAATAGAAACGGAGGTTTTCTCTCGGCAGGGACAATTGAAGGAGACGATATTTACCTGGAAAACACGGAGGCCCGCATGGTCAGGGGAAACCGCGTGCATATAGGGCCCGGATGCAAGATTGAGAAAGTTGAATACAAAAGCAGCTACCGGGTATCTCCTAAGTCTGAAGTGAATGAAGATCAACAGGAATAAAACAGTGTTATGTTACGAAAAAAGGATGGCTTCAAAAGTGAGCCATCCTTTTTCTTTTGAATGTTATTTGCCGGGTTTGCTTTCGTATCCGGCAGTAAAAATGGATACGAGGAACGCGAGGATGACCCCCATCATGATCAACGTTCTCATTAAAATCCCTCCTCATCCTTATTCCCTTGTTGTCATCTGCACCGATGCGGTCAGCCGTACCGCAGGAGCACTTGCGGACGGAACTTTTCTGCTTTTATTATGAATGGTTTGCTCCGTCCTTGTCAATTCGGGGAAAGTGCATTTCATTTTTCTTAGAAAAGCATCTAAAGGGACATCTCCGCATAGAGTGAATGTAACAGTGATTCACTTGGCACCTTGCATTTATCATCAAATAGGAGGTTCTTATGGATATATTGAAAAAGATTGAACAGTATAGAGAGGGAGAGCAGCGTCTGAAATGGGAAGGAACCTTCGCTGAATATTTGGAAATCGTAAAAGAAAATCCGACTGTCGCGCAATCTGCTCATTCCCGCGTTTACAATATGATTAAAGACAGCGGCATTGAAGAGAAAGACGGCAAAAAAGTATACAGCTTCTTTGACAAAGAGCTGTTTGGTCTTGAAGAGCCATTGGAACGCCTTGTTGAAGAATACTTTCATCCGGCCGCGAAGCGCCTTGATGTCAGAAAACGAATCCTGCTTTTGATGGGGCCTGTCAGCGGGGGAAAGTCGACTTTGGTCACCATGCTGAAAAGGGGGCTTGAAGCATACTCTCTTACAGATGAAGGGGCTGTCTACGCGATTCAGGGCTGCCCAATGCACGAAGATCCGCTTCATCTAATTCCCCAGCATCTGCGGGACGATTTTTACAATGAATACGGCATCCGCATTCAAGGCAACCTGTCCCCGTTGAACATGATGAGGCTGGAACAGGAATACGGAGGAAGAATAGAAGACGTGAAGGTTGAAAGAATCTTTTTTTCAGAGGATAAACGGACGGGGATCGGCACGTTCAGTCCGTCGGACCCTAAATCGCAGGATATCGCCGATCTGACGGGAAGCATTGATTTTTCGACGATTGCCGAATACGGATCGGAATCCGATCCGCGCGCATACCGGTTCGACGGAGAATTAAACAAAGCGAACAGAGGAATGATGGAATTTCAGGAGATGCTGAAATGCGATGAAAAATTCCTCTGGCATCTTTTATCGCTTACACAGGAAGGGAATTTCAAAGCGGGCCGGTTCGCGCTCATCTCAGCGGATGAATTGGTCGTAGCCCACACGAATGAAACCGAATACCGTTCATTTATATCCAATAAGAAAAACGAAGCGCTCCATTCGCGGATTATCGTCATGCCGATTCCATATAATTTAAAAGTATCAGAAGAAGAAAGAATTTATGAAAAAATGATCGCTGAAAGCGATGTGTCTGATGTTCATATTGCGCCGCACACGCTAAAAGTAGCCGCGATGTTTTCGATTTTGACGAGGCTGAAAGAGCCGAAGCGGTCAGACATTGATCTCGTCAAAAAAATGAGGCTGTATGACGGAGAGAGTGTTGAAGGCTACAATTCAGTCGATGTCGAGGATTTGAAAAAAGAATACACTGACGAAGGAATGAGCGGAATCGATCCGCGCTATGTCATCAACCGGATCTCGTCGACGATCATCCGCAAAAACATGGAATCGATCAATGCGCTCGATGTCCTCCGTTCTTTAAAAGAAGGGCTTAGCCAGCATCCGTCGATTTCGGCAGAAGACCGCGAGCGTTATTTGAACTTTATTTCCGCCGCCAGAAAAGAATACGACGAAATGGCGAAGAAAGAAGTCCAAAAAGCGTTTGTATACTCTTATGAGGAATCTGCGAAAACGCTGATGGACAATTATCTTGATAATGTCGAAGCGTACTGCAATAAAATTAAGCTTCGCGATCCGCTGACGGGAGAAGAGATGAACCCGGATGAAAAGCTGATGAGGTCAATCGAAGAACAAATCGGCATTTCCGAAAATGCGAAAAAAGCATTCCGCGAAGAAATTCTTATTCGTATTTCTGCCTATGCAAGAAAAGGGAAACGGTTTGACTATAATTCGCATGAGCGGCTCAGAGAAGCCATTCAGAAAAAGCTGTTCGCAGACTTGAAAGATGTCGTCAAAATCACGACATCGACAAAAACGCCGGACGAACAGCAGCTCAAGAAAATCAACGAGGTCGTCGCCCGTCTCATTGATGAGCACGGCTACAACTCGACAAGTGCAAACGAACTCTTAAAATATGTAGGAAGCTTATTAAACCGGTAACTTGAAGACCCGTCCGGAGAAGGGCGGGTCGTTTTGTCCCATTTTCAAAATTATTTGTCAAAAGTTATTTATACCTGCATAAGATAACAATAACCATTTTTAGACTTGCATCCGCAGGGCTATAAACCGAAGCCATTTAAGGGGATTATAAATAAGGAGGGGAACTCATGTCCCATAAAGACAATGGCCATTTTATTATTTCTCAGGAAGACTGGTCCCTCCACCGAAAAGGGTATGATGACCAACAGCGTCACCAGAAAAAGGTGCAGGACGCGATCAAAAACAATCTGCCTGACCTGATTACAGAAGAAAGCATTATTATGTCCAACGGCAAAGATGTTGTCAAAATTCCGATTCGATCGTTAGATGAGTATAAAATCCGCTATAACTATGATAAAAATAAACATGCCGGCCAGGGAGACGGCGACAGCGAGGTCGGAGATATCGTCGCAAGGGACGGTTCTGATAAACGGGGCGCCGGCAAAGGCCAGGGAGCGGGCGATCAGGCCGGCGAAGATTATTATGAAGCGGAAGTTTCGCTCATCGATTTGGAAGAGGCGCTCTTCAGCGAAATGGAACTGCCGAATTTAGAACAGAAAGAACGGGATGATATCGTTGTCGAAGATATTGAGTTCAACGATATCCGCAAAACGGGTTTGACCGGCAATATCGATAAGAAAAGAACGATGCTCAGCGCTTTTAAGCGAAATGCAATGACGGGAAAACCTTCATTTTATCCGATCTACCCCGAAGACTTAAAATTTAAAACGTGGAATGACTCCGTAAAGCCGGAATCAAAAGCCGTTGTGCTCGCAATGATGGATACGAGCGGATCGATGGGTGTTTGGGAAAAATATATGGCGCGAAGCTTTTTCTTTTGGATGACACGTTTTTTACGGACAAAGTATGAAACGGTCGATATTGAGTTTATCGCCCATCATACTGAAGCCAAAGTGGTATCAGAAGAAGATTTCTTTTCGAAAGGGGAAAGCGGGGGCACGATTTGTTCATCTGTATACCGCAAATCCCTAGAACTGATTGAAGACAAATACCATCCGACACGCTATAACATTTATCCGTTTCATTTTTCGGACGGCGATAATCTGACATCCGACAATGCGCGGTGCGTCAAGCTTGTCGGAGAGATTATGGAAAAAGCGAATATATTTTGCTATGGCGAAGTCAACCAGTACAACAGACATTCAACGTTAATGTCAGCCTACAAAAATATTAAAAACGAAAAATTCAAGTATTATGTGCTGAAACAGAAAGCCGATGTTTTTCAGGCTCTGAAGAGCTTTTTCAGCAATGAAGAACGGCATCAATATACATGAAAAAACGCGAACGAAACCTCCACTGCCGGAGGTTTTTTGTTTGGAAAATATTTAAATCAAAATTTTAAGTGCAAGGTTATTGACATTCTTTATTACTTTAACTAATATTTAATCTTGTTAACTATTTATTTTGTTGTGCAGAGGTAAAAACAAATTTACCGCTTCCGATCTTTCTTGCTCAGTTTTGAACAACTTTTTCAGTACACGTCCCGCAAGTTGCTGGGCAGGAAATAGGAAAACACAAAACCGCGGAAGCCGATCAAACCGGCTTCATCCAAAATATAAGGATATGAAAGGAGAAATAAACATGAGCAAAGGACGTTTAATTGCGACGAACATTATCGGACTCATCATCGTGCTTGCCATCTTAGCAGGAGGTGCGTATTTCTATTATGACAGCATCAGCTATGTGAAAACCGACGAAGCACACGTGGCAGGCGAGATGGCCGACATTACGGCGCCTGCATCAGGGAAGCTCGCAGATTGGGATTTGAAAGAAGGATCAAAAGTTTCAAAGGACGAAAAAGCAGCGAAAATCAAAGGGGAACAAACGGTTGACGTGAAGTCGATCATGGACGGAACGATTGTCAAAAACGAGGCGAAAGAAGGCCAGATCGTACAAGCCGGTCAAACGCTTGCGAAAACAATCGACATGGATCATCTGTACATTACAGCTAACATTGAAGAAAACGACCTGAAAGACATCGAAAAAGGGGACAAAGTCGATATCGTCGTTGACGGTGATTCAGGCACTACATTTGAAGGAAATGTCGAAGAAATCGGCTATGCGACAAACTCAACATTTGACTTGCTTTCTCAAAGCAATTCAAGCGGAAACTACACGAAAGTGACGCAGAAAGTACCTGTGAAAATTTCAATCAAAAACCCGTCTGACAAAGTGCTGCCGGGAATGAACGCATCCGTGAAAATTTCAAAATAACCGGGGGAAATAAAAACGAGCGAAAGGAGGATGTCATAAGTGGCTTCTCAGAAAAAAGGAAATATGTCACTGCTCATCATTTTAATGGGCGGCTTGTTTCTGGCCATTTTAAACCAAACGCTGCTGAATGTGGCGATGCCTCATCTCATGACAGAGTTCAATGTGAGCGCCACAACGATTCAATGGCTGACAACCGGATATATGCTTGTCAACGGCGTTTTGATTCCTTTATCAGCCTTCCTGATTATGCGGTTCGGCGGACGGAGCCTGTTTTTAACGGCGATGCTACTGTTTACGGCCGGAACGCTGATATGCGGAATTGCGCCTAACTTCTCGACGATGTTAACCGGACGCCTCATTCAGGCAGTCGGCGGAGGCATACTACAGCCTTTGGTCATGACGACGATTCTCTTTATCTTTCCTCCGGAAAGCCGCGGGAAAGGAATGGGAATCTTCGGGCTTGCGATGATGTTTGCTCCTGCTGTCGGTCCGACGCTATCCGGCTGGGTCATTGAAAACTACAGCTGGCGGATCATGTTTTACGGCCTTGTGCCGGTTGGTGTGATCGTCATCATTTTCGGTTTTTTCCTATTTAAAAATATGACGGAACCTAAAAAAATCAAATTGGACACAGCAGGCGCGATTCTTTCAATTGTCGGATTTGCGGCGTTGCTGTATGGTGTGAGCGAAGCCGGCTCAGACGGCTGGGATGATCCGCTCGTACTTTCCACAGTTGTGATCGGTGTGATCGGCATTGCCGCTTTTATCATCCAGCAGTTGAAATCGAAAGAGCCGATGCTTGACTTCAGAGTGTTCAAATACGATATGTTTTCACTGTCAAGCGTGATCAACGCCATCATTACAGTTGCTTTGTATGCAGGAATGTTCCTGATTCCGATTTATTTGCAAAACCTGGTCGGCTTTACAGCGCTTCAGTCGGGGCTTCTGATGCTGCCGGGCGCACTCGTCATGCTTGTGATGTCGCCGATCTCAGGAATTTTATTTGATAAAGTCGGCCCAAGACCGCTGGCGATTGTCGGATTATTGATCACTGTTGTGACGACCTACGAATTTACGACGCTTACGATCGATACACCGTATATGCACATCGTGTTAATCTATGCGATTCGGGCGTTTGGGATGTCCATGCTGATGATGCCGATCATGACTGCCGGCATGAACCAGCTTCCGCAGCATTTAAACAGCCACGGAACGGCGATGTCGAATACGCTTCGCCAAATCAGCGGTTCGATCGGAACGAGCTTGATCACGACGATTTATACAAATCGCACGACATTCCACTATGCATCAATGGCCGATCAGACAAATACGGCTGATCCGTCATTTATGAGCACATTGCAGTCAACCATTCAGTCAACGGCGCAATCGATGCATATATCTCTTGAACAAGCACAACAATATGTCGTGAAATATTTGACCGGACAGGCCCAGCTCAACTCGAATGTCATGGGCATCAATGACGCATTTATGTGGGCGGCCGGGTTCTGTGTCATCGGTCTCGTTCTCAGCCTGTTTTTGAGGGATGTCAGAAAAGACAAGCTGCGCAGGAAGAACAAGGCGGAGGAGCTGACATTGCTTCCGGCTCCTAAAGAAGCGAAAGAATCTTAAAATGAGGAGGTTCTGACATGAAAATTTATGTTGTGTACGACAGTGAAGGCGAGCATACGAAAAAGCTGGCTGAAGCCATTGCAGAAGGCGCAGGGGAACATGAGGCTGCAGACGTGCTGATCGATCATGTCAGCCAGGCGGATATCAGAAAGCTCGAAGAAATGGACGCTATCATCTGGGGCTGCCCTGGCCATTTCGGTACAATCAGCTCCGGCTTAAAAACTTGGATCGACAGGCTGGGCTACCTTTGGGCGGAAGGCAAGCTGATCAATAAGGTCGGCGCAGTCTTCTGCACAACAGCGACGACTCACGGCGGTCTTGAGGCGACAATGCTCAACTTAATAACACCGATGCTTCATCAAGGCATGATGGTCGTCGGCTTGCCTGGAAATGTACCTGAAAATGCTTTATACGGGTCTTATTACGGTGCAGGCATCACGTGTCCTGTCGACAGTGACGAACTGATCGGCGAAGAAGGCCTGGAGCTGGGCCGGGCTTTAGGCAGACGCGTCGCCCAAGTGACAGACCGCTTTACAGCAGGACAGTAAGGAGCGATTTGACATGACCATTATATTGACCATCATCGCTGCTGTCCTCGTCATTATCGGTCTGGTGGTATTTAATGTGCGGTCGGCGTCTTCGCAGCATAAACCCGAACATGAGGATAACGCGGCAGCTGAAGCTGACATTCCTCATGTTCAGGAAGAAGAAGCGCCTCAGCAAGTTGAAGCCGCTCAGCAAGATCCGTTCGAAATGAATGATCAAACCTATCGGGCGATTCTGCAAAAACTTCAACATCCAAAAGAGGAAAAAAACCATTCCGAGAAAACGGAAATGGACGATATGGATTACCGAAAAGCATTAAAATCCATGAAAAAGCGGGAACAGGATTAAAGGCAAATTCGCTGGGAAACAGCGGATTTGCTCTTTTTTTTGCATTTTTTTGTAATATTTGATTGCGATTTTCACTGTATCAGTGTACTATTGATATAGTACACTGATACAGTGACTAGAGGAGGATATGTTTTGCAGTCTTTCAGCGGTTTATTTAAAAAAGATTTTCTCATGGCAAGGTTTTGGTTTTTGGTTTGGATGCTGTGCATGATTTGTGCGATTATTGCAAGCTTTTGGTTTGCTCATTATACAGGCGAATCAATGGCTCTTTTTGGGGCGCTAGTGACCATTTTATTATTTCATAGCCTGTTTTGTCCTTTAATGATCCTTGCTCAGCTCCGTCTGGAAGGGAAGACGCAGCTTTGGTTATATAACCCGAACAACAGTGCGTTATTGCTGCTGTCAAAGCTTGCTTCAGCTGCCGTATACCAATTGATTTCCCACGCTGTTTTATTCATTTTCGGGCTGATTGTCAGAAGCGTTCTGCTCTCCAGCAGCGCCGGCCTGTTTTCCGTGTCAGATTTGCTTCTCGTCAATATCGCTGTCTTTTTAGGCTCCGTAATTTTTTCCACATGGGTGATGTTTCTGTGGACGATATATGAAGCGCTCAGAAAATATCCGGCTATCAAAAAAATCCGCTGGATCATTCCCTTGCTGATCTACAGTGCTTACGGATTAATCGAGGCGCTGTTCATCGAGAGCGGCTTATTCCAGGAATTGCAGAAATTGTGGAGCATTTCTTTAACAGCTGAATTCAAATTCCATTACGAACATTCAGGATGGACTGTTACATTTTCTCAAGTTGATTTGCCGGGTATTCTCCTGGTGTATTACACAGTCTTAGGCGTCTGTCTCTTCTATCTCTCCTGCAAATTACTGAACAGAAGAGTTGAGGTGTAAAAGATGGCAAATGAATTTTCTGCTTCAAAGCCGATCTATAGGCAAATAGCCGAACAGCTCTTTAAAAAAATGATCCGCGGAGAGATCAAGCCGGGAGAAAAATTACCTTCGGTCCGTGAGCTGGCTGTTCAGACGCAAGTAAATCCGAATACGATTCAAAGAACCTACAATGAAATGGAAAGGATGGGCGTGGTGGAGACCAGAAGGGGACAGGGCACCTTTGTTGTTGAACATACGGAAGTCATCGATGATTTAAAGCGGGAGATGAGATCGGAAGTTATCGGGCAATTTGTCCAGAGCATGGAAGAGCTTGGCTTGTCTAAACAAGACATGTTGTCAGAACTTGACCGTTTTCTTCAGAAAGGAGATCCAAATGAAGATTGAGCTGAAAAATGTCACGAAGAAGTATGGCAAAGAGTATGCGCTCAAAGAGGCCGATCTGTCTCTTTCTCCCGGGAAAATTTACGGGTTGACAGGACCGAACGGCAGCGGCAAATCTACGATCTTGAAGCTGATCACAGGGCTCTCGTTTCCGGATTCGGGCTCGGTGCTGATCGGAGGACGGCCGGCAGCCAGAAAGGAGACGAAGAACATCGCCTATTTAACAGAGCTTGATATGTTCTACGATCCATTTCGGGTCAAGGATATGATTCACTTTTATGAAACCCAGTTTTTCGATTTCCGTATAAATAAAGCGTGGGACCTGTTAAAGGACATGAAAATCGACGGGGATAAAAAAATCGGCAAGCTTTCCAAAGGCAACCGGGGCAGGCTGAAGCTCGCGCTCACATTGGCGCGCGATGCAGCGGTCGTGCTGCTTGATGAGCCGTTTTCCGGTCTTGATCCGATGGTGAGAGAATCGATCGTCAAAAGCCTTCTTACATATTTGGAGCTTGATAAGCAGACAATCGTCATCGCCACCCATGAGATTCATGAAATTGAACAAATTTTGGATGAGGTCGTCGTCGTCTTAAATGGCCGAATTGAAGAAAAAAAAGATGTCGAACAGCTGCGCGAGGAATCAGGAATGTCGCTTTTGGAATGGCTGAAACGGTTTATTGAAGAAAAAAATTGAAAAGGCTGGAGGAGAAACAGTGGAAACACTTTTGGAATTAAAAAATGTATCAAAAACGATCAGGGGGAAAAAGATCATCGACGGCTTGAGCTTTGACGTGCGGGCAGGCGAAATATTCGGCTTCCTGGGTCCGAACGGCGCCGGAAAAACGACGACGATCCGGATGATTGTCGGGCATATGAACATCACCGCCGGTGAAATCGCCGTGTGCGGCGTCAGCGTAAAAGAAAATTTTGAAAAGGCTGCACGGCATATCGGAGCGATCGTTGAAAATCCGGAACTGTATAAATTTTTAACGGGCTATCAAAACCTTCAGCAATACGCGCGCATGACGAAAGGCGTGACGAAACAGAAAATTGACGAAATCGTCGAGCTTGTCGGATTGAAAAACAGGATCAACGATAAGGTCAAAACGTATTCTTTAGGAATGAGACAAAGGCTTGGCCTAGCCCAAAGCCTTTTGCACGATCCGAAGCTCTTGATTCTCGATGAGCCGACGAACGGGCTTGATCCGGCCGGTATCCGGGAAATACGCGATCATTTAAGAAAGCTGACGAGAGAAAGAGGTATGGCGGTCATCGTTTCAAGCCACCTGCTTTCAGAAATGGAGCTGATGTGCGACAGGATCGCCATTATCCAGAACGGAAAGCTCCGGGATATTCAACATGTGCACGGACCCGCTCGGGATGAAAAGAAGCGCTATTATATTCAGGCGGATGACAATCAGGCTCTGATGCGGGAAGCGGCTGCCTTCAAAAAGATGAAGGTTGACGAAGCGGAAGGCGGGATAGAGCTCAGCCTTCAAAAGGATGAAGTGCCTGATTTGATCAAACACTTGTCAGACAGCGGTGTCCGCCTATATGAAGTGAAGGCTGTGAACAAATCGCTGGAAGACCGGTTCCTGGAAATCACCGCAGATAAGGAGGAAGCTCAGCATGTTTAATCTCATCGTAAATGAATGGATCAAAATTTTTAATCGAAAAGGCACATACGTCATGATCGCGATTTTGCTGTTATCTGCCATCGGGCTGGGCGTTCTCACAAAGACGATCGGGGAGACAGACCAAAACCCGGGCTGGAAAAAAGAATTGATGCAGGAAAATAAAGATATGAAAGAACTACTTAAAGGGGTCAATAATCCGGCACTTGAAAAAAGTTATGAACGGTCGATCGCCATTAATGAGTATCGAATCAAGCACGATTTGCCGGAAGACGGGGATTATACGGCCCTGTCGTTCATCAGCGATGCGAGCGGGATCATCTCCCTCGCCGGTCTGTTTGTGATCACAGTGGCTGCGGGAATCGTTGCGAATGAATTCAGCTGGGGAACGGTGAAGCTGCTTGTCATCAGGCCGATCAGCCGCTTTAAAATTTTGCTGGCAAAATATTTGACAGTTCTGCTTTTTGCATTGGCTTTGCTCTTCATTCTGTTTGCAAGCGCAGGAATAACAGGCCTAGCTTTATTCGGGGCAGGCGACGGCAGCCAGGTTCACTTGGTGTATGCCGGTGGAACAGTTGAAGAAAAAAGCCTGCTGTTGCACTTGGCCGGCAGCTATTTGCTGAATTCAATTTCGCTTTTGATGATGGCGACAATGGCCTTTATGATTTCAGCTGTTTTCAGAAACAGCTCGCTCGCCGTAGGTATTTCGATTTTCCTATTGGCTATGGGCGGAACGGTGACAAACCTGCTCGCGACGAAATTTGATTGGGTGAAATATATCTTATTTGCCAACACTGATCTCACTCAATACTTTGACGGATCTCCGCTTGTTTCAGATATGACGCTGGGATTCTCGATTGCGGTGCTCGCTGTCTATTTTATCGTTTTTCATGTGCTCGCTTTTGGTGCATTCACAAAAAGAGACATCGCTTCATAAGCGGTATTCACGAAAAAGCCTCACGCCGGTTTCCGGGCGTGAGGCTTTTTTAAATAAAATATAAAAAGACTGCTGACATTCGGTCAGCAGTCCTGTATGAAGATCAGCGGTTCACAGCTTACGCTTTTGTTACGTTAGCAGCTTGTGGTCCGCGGTTTCCTTCAACGATTTCGAAAGATACAGATTGGCCTTCTTCCAAAGTTTTGAAGCCTTCGCCTTGAATAGCAGAGAAATGAACGAATACATCGTCTTGTCCTTCAACTTCGATGAATCCGAAACCTTTTTCAGAGTTAAACCATTTTACTTTACCTTCTAGCATGAAATTTCCTCCTAAAGCGATAACGCTTAAATTCACTATTCTTGCTCTAAAACAAACTTCCAAGACGAAAACTCTTACAAAACTTTCTTCTTAAAGATAGTTCGAACAAAAATAATTACCTTTACTTTACCAGTGTTTAAGCGAAATTACAACTGCTAAACACAATTTTTTTAAAAAAAGTGAAATTTAATGATCAGGGTGAAAAATAAAGCATTGAAAAGAGAGTTTTTGAAATTTTCACGAATCTGATTGACAACATTTCAAAGAAGCTGTAAAGTTAGGTAAAACTTCATGCAACAACACTTCTTATTCAGAGAGGCGGAGGGAATTGGCCCTATGAAGCCTCGGCAGCGGGTTCTGCAAACAGCAGAATACTGTGCCACATCCAACAAGCCGTATGGGCTTGGAAGATAAGAAGAGAGCGGACCCACTCCATTTACTTCGTGTCGTCTAAGGCTTCTTCTTATTTTTTAAGAGGAAGCCTTTTTTGTTAGCCAAAAAGAGGAGGAAGATCATCATGATTACATTTGAAGGCGTTGAAAAGGTCTATGAAAGCGGCGGACAGAAGGTTCATGCGCTCAATGGAATCGACCTTCATGTGGATAAAGGGGAAATATACGGCGTCATCGGATTCAGCGGTGCAGGGAAAAGCACGCTGATCCGCTGTGTGAACTTCCTTGAAAAACCGACGGCCGGAAAGGTTTTCGTCGGCGGAAGAGACTTAATGTCCTTGTCGAAAGCTGAGATTCGCACTGTGAAAAGGAAGATCGGCATGGTGTTTCAGCATTTTAACCTGTTAAATTCAAAAACGATTTTCGCTAATGTCGCAGAGCCGCTCGCACTTGTCAAAACGCCGAAAGCCGAAATCAAGCAAAAAGTGACGGAGCTGCTCCGTTTTGTCGGACTTGAGGATAAAGCCCGCGATTATCCGGATCAGCTTTCGGGCGGCCAAAAGCAGCGCGTCGGGATTGCCCGGGCGCTGGCGACAAATCCGGAGGTTCTGCTCTGCGATGAAGCGACATCCGCGCTTGATCCGCAGACGACCGGCGATATTTTGAAGCTGCTGAAGCGCGTCAACGAACAATATAACATCACGATACTGTTAATCACCCATGAAATGAATGTGGCAAAAGAAATCTGCGACAAAGTCGCGGTCATTGAAAAAGGAAGGATCATTGAATCAGGCAGTGTGTTTGACGTATTTTCCGCGCCGGAAACCGAAACGGCGAAAAGCTTTGTCAAATCAGCCATCGACCACGAGATACCTGAATCGATTCAAAAATTAAATGTGAAGCACCTCTACCAGCTTCAATTTGTCGGCGAATCTTCCGGGAAGCCATTTCTTTCGCAAGTGGCAAAGCGGTTTGACGTAGAAGTCAACATTCTGCACGGAACGATTACAGAGCTTCAGGGAATTCCGTTTGGCAGCATGACGGTTGAACTGCAGGGGGAAGACGGTGAAATCGGGCGGGCGCTCGAATATATACGCAGAGAAAACATTCGCATCAGGGAGGTATAAGCATGCTTGTTACATATGACCAAATCATTGACGCACTGGTTCAGACGATTCAAATGACGGTTTTTTCTCTTTTATTTTCAAGCGTGATCGGCATTCCGCTCGGCATTTTGCTGGTTGTCACAAGAAAGGGGCATCTGCTTGAAAATCCGGCAGTTTTTACGGTTGTCAATATGATCATTAACATTTTCCGGTCCGTTCCGTTTATCATTTTGATGGTTGCTTTAATTCCGGTGACAAGGCTGATTGTGGGGACGTCCATCGGCACATCGGCAGCGATTGTTCCCCTGACTTTTTATGCCGGGCCTTACATCGCAAGGCTCGTCGAGAACTCTCTGCTTGAAGTCGACCCGGGAGTTATTGAAGCCGCTGAAGCAATGGGAGCGACTCCGCGGCAGATCATCTTCAGGTTTCTGATTCCGGAAGCGCTCGGCTCACTTGTGCTGAGTTTTACGGTGGCAACGGTCGGATTGGTCGGAGCGTCGGCGATGGCTGGTGCGATAGGCGCCGGCGGTCTGGGGGATTTGGCGATCACATACGGCTATCAAAGATTTGACACGATGACGATGATCATCACGGTTGCAATTCTCGTCATCGTTGTGCAGGGATTGCAGACATCCGGAAACGTTCTGTCAAAAAAATTGAGAAGAAGATAAACAAAGAGGGAGACGGCTATGATGAAAAAATTTGCATTTGTTGTGATCTTATTGCTGCTTGCGGGAGTGATCGCGGGGTGTGCGGCAGACTCTGATGCGAAAACGATTAATATCGGCATCAGCGGAACGGATACAAGAATCTGGGACTTTGTGAAGAAAAAAGCCGAGAAAGAAGGCTTAAAGCTTGAAATCGTCAAATACTCCGATTATGTTCAGCCGAACCAGGCTTTGGCGGGCGGTGACATAGACGCCAACGCTTTTCAGACGATATCTTACTTTAATGCATTCAAAAAGGAACGCAATCTTAAACTATCGCCGATCGGCACAACGATCATCGCTCCGATGGGCATTTATTCCGAGAAGTATGATTCGCCTGACGATATACCAAACGGCGCGGAAATCGCTGTTCCGAGCGAAGCGACGAACATGGGCAGAGCCTTGCTTCTGCTGGAGTCCGCCGGCCTTCTTCAATTAAAGGACGGATTTGACGGAAACGGAACGCTTGATGCGATTAAAGAAAATCCGAAAAAACTCAAAATCACAACGGTGGCCGCAGAGCAAACACCGCGCGTACTTCCCGATGTCGCTGCATCTGTTATCAACAACGGCATAGCGGTTGACGCCGGCTTCCACCCTGTCAAAGATTCGATTAAACTGGAAGACGAAACAGCGACACCGTACATCAACATTATTGCGGCCAGAACAGAAGACCGGGACCGCGAAGATTTGAAAAAGATCGTCGAGCTGTACCAAGCAGACGATACCGCTGAATTGATCAAAAAAGAGTTTGACGGTGCACAGCTGCCGACTTTTGTTCCACTGAAAGACATCGGCGAATAAAATATCAGTCGCGCAATTGATTCCCGGGTCATATATTGAAATGCGTCGATAATTCCTACTTGACCAATCAGGTTTGTTGTACTATAGTTTTTAAATGTAAAAAATTCTGGGGGTGCTTTTGTTATCATGACATTATTTGTTGTTATTAATATTATCGTCATGCTCGGCCTGATGGCGCTCCTTTATATGATGCAAAAAAAGCATGTTTCTTTTTCTAAGCGGGTATTTACCGCTCTGGGAATCGGCATTGTTTTTGGATTCGCTTTGCATTTTATATATGGTTCGTCTTCAGAAACGATTACGCAGACATCTGATTGGTTTAATATTGCAGGCGGCGGCTATGTGAAGCTTTTGCAGATGATCGTTATGCCGCTTGTATTCATCTCGATTTTGGGCGCTTTTACAAAGCTTAAACTGACGCACAATATCGGAAAAATCAGCGGACTGATCATCGGGCTCTTGATCGCGACGACAGCTGTCGCTGCTGCGGTGGGAATCGCGTCCGCGCTTGCTTTCGACCTGCAGGCTGTCCATGTGGATCAAGGCCAGGCGGAGTCAATGAGAGGGGCGGAACTCGAACAGAAATCGCAGGACATGGAAGCCAAAACGCTTCCGCAGCAAATTGTCGAGCTTCTTCCGGGGAATCCGTTTTTAGATTTTACGGGAGCAAGACCGACATCAACGATCGCCGTTGTTATTTTTGCGGCTTTCCTTGGGATCGCTTATCTCGGGGTCAATCGAAAACAGCCTGAACAAGCTGAGCTTTTCAAAAAGATGGTTGATGCCGTGTATGCGATCATTATGCGTGTAGTGACATTGATTCTAAGGCTGACGCCTTACGGTGTATTGGCGATCATGACAAAAACGATTGCAACGAGCGACCTCGACAGCATTGCCAAGCTCGGCAAATTTGTCATCGCTTCATATGCGGCGCTGATCGTCATGTTCATCATTCACCTGCTGCTCATTACATTCAGCGGTTTAAATCCTGTCACATACTTGAAAAAGGCGTTTCCGGTCCTTGTATTCGCGTTCACATCAAGATCAAGCGCAGGCGCTTTGCCGCTGAACATTAAAACGCAGCGAAGCCTTGGTGTTCCTGAAGGCATTGCTAACTTTGCCGGATCCTTCGGACTGTCCATCGGACAAAACGGATGTGCCGGAATTTACCCTGCAATGCTCGCGATCATGATTGCGCCGACTGTCGGACAAAATCCGCTTGAGCCGTCATTTTTGTTCACGGTTATCGCTGTTGTTGCGATCAGCTCTTTTGGAGTGGCAGGCGTCGGCGGAGGTGCGACATTTGCAGCGCTTCTCGTCCTTTCGGCGTTAAATATGCCCGTAGCGCTTGCCGGACTGCTGATTTCGGTTGAGCCGCTCATCGACATGGGGCGTACGGCTCTTAATGTCAGCGGCAGCATGACGTCAGGACTTGTCACGAGCAAAGTAACAAATGAACTTGAAAAAAACACGTACGAAGACCGTACAAATATCATTGAAGCAGAAGTGTAAAAGAAGAACGGCCCGCACAGCTTGATCGCTCGTGCGGGCCGTTTTTTATGAATAGCTTTGATCGTTATCGAACATCGTCTGGTTTGCAGTCTGATCGTTCATGACATTAACCGGGGCAGTCATATGGCTTGATTGATGCTGGTCGTTTGCCGTATAGCCTGACTGGCCATGTTCATTTGATTGTCCTCCGGGATTGAAAGCTTGTTTGATCATGTCAGCCGGATTCATCATCGTCTGGTTGCGGCCGTTACCTTGCTGCCGCGCTCCCATGCCCTTCGCGAACATGCCTGTCAATCTTTTGCGGATTTCGGGAGAAAAAGCCGCGGTTAATGTAGCTGATCCTAAAACCAATACAGCGGGATGGATGCCTGATCTTCTTCTAAACAAAGGGTCTACCTCCTTTTTACGTATACCATCCCCAGTCCTGATCGGTTTTATTCTTCAAGCTGTGCCGCGAGAGATAAGCGGTGCTTTTCAAAAAATTTAAATTCTTTTTTCGAAAAACCGTGCCCTTCATTTTCCAAAACAAGATACTCAATATTCCGCCCCATGCCTTTCAACCGATCGACGATCTGATCGGACTCTTCCTTTACGACGCGCGGATCGTTTGCGCCTTGGATAATCAGCATCGGCTGAGTCATATTCTCCAGATATGTAACAGGAGAATCGGCTTTCATTTTTTCATAATCCCGCTCCGGATTGCCGACCCATTTTTCCATCATCGGCTGCCAGAAATCCGGTACGGATTTGACAAACGAAAACAGATTGCTGACTCCGCATATATCGACGACGGCGCGGAAATACTCTGGATGCCTTCCGTGAAGCAATAACGACATATATCCTCCGTAGCTGCCCCCCATTAAAAAAAGTTTTTCGCGGTCCGCAAGCTTTTGATCGATAAGCCAGTCGATGCCTGCGGTCATATCGAGGCGCGGTCCGTCTCCCCAATCTTGTTCGACCATTTTAAAGAAGGAATAGCCGTAATTCGCTGATCCCCTGAAATTAGGGGCGAATAACTGGTAGCCCATTTTCGCAGCGAGTTGAAAGAGATCATAGAACATAAAGGTTTCTGCATCTTGCGGTCCGCCGTGCGGCCAAATAATCGTCCAGCCGTTCGCTTCTTCCGGGGCCGGCTTAAACAGCAGCCCTTCTATTGCGAGACCGTCAAAAGAAGGATATGTCACAACCTCCGGATATGACAGCTCCTGTTCGGAGAAACCCGGAACCGAATGTTTCGTTAATTGCCGCCATTTTGCCTGTCCTTTCATTAATACATAGAGATTAGCCGGCCTGGTCGGCGTTGAGCCGAGAATGTACAGCGTGCCCGAAGAGGCGCAGTGTATTTTCGAAATGGATGTACAAGGGCAGTTCACTTGACGGCTTTCTCCTGTTGCTGTGTTGTACTCATACATTACCTCTTTGACGCCTTTTTTTCCAATCAGATAAAGGAAAGTTCCACTCGGATCAGCGTGGATGGCTGTTAAATCAGTTTTGTCAATCGAAAGCACCGGCGCAAAAATACCGGATGAAACGGTGTACAAGGCAAGGTATGAGAACTCGGCTTCGTAGTTTGTCGTGACGAATAACCGATCATCAGATGCAAAGTGGGAAGAATAAACCATATGAGGCAGCGTCTCATCGGGGACGATTCCTGTCGTCACACCTTCAGCGGTATGGATCATGCAGACATTGTGGCTGTTGACATAGTAGACATGGATGCTGACGGCTTTCTCGCCCGGGCTTACATCAGCCAGTATTGAAGTTCCGTCTTTTCCTTCAAAAATAAGCTCTTCTTTTTCAGTGAGACAATCGTATCTGTATGTATTTAAAAATGTCGGATTGTCCTTTGTAGAGGAGTAGTAAACGGCATTTTGGACAGGGATGGGCTCGAAGTGGCGGTCTGTTTGGTTTCCGTTTAATGAATGGAACGACCCGTTTTTTGAAGAAAGCTTGTACAGTCCGCTTTGTTCGTTTCCGTCATGGTCAAAACCGGCATAGAGAATAGAGCCGTCGGGATTGTAGGCGATTCCTTTTGCATCCTGATTCAAGAAGGACAGCTGGTACGGGTATGCATCGGGAAGATCCATCGCCCACAGGTTTGATGTTCCGTTGAGATTTGTATCAAAAACAAGCTGTGTCTCATCGGGATGGACCGCAAAGTCTTTAATTCGCAGCACATGCAAAATGCTTTTTGCTTTTTCCATTTCATATACACCTCCGGATTTATTTGGGTATTTTTACATTCAACAAGATCATAACAAAAGTCGCGTATAAAAAATATCCTTTAGACAAATAAATAACACGAAAAAGAAAAAAACTATACGTAAATCATTATAGGAGGTAATTTTAATGTTCAATATGAAAAAAAGCGCGATTGCTGCTTTGCTCCTTCCGCTGCTGTTCACAGCCGGATGCGGCATGGCAAACCAGGGAGCGGATAACAACCGGCGCAACCAGGACAATGCGCTTCAAAATGTAACAAACAGAGATAACGACCGCACGAATGTCAATGACGGCAGAAACGTCAACGACGGCAGAAACGTCAACGACCAAATGAATGTGACAGACAACCGCGATGCCAACCGGGATAATAATAATATGGAAGTGGCGGATAAAGCCGCAGACAAAGTGACGGAACTGAAAGAAGTCAGAAGTGCAAACGTCATTACGACAAACCGCAACGCTTATGTAGCGGTCGTTTTGAAAGGCAATCCGAAGGGCAACGTGACGAATGAGCTGAAAGGGAAAATCTCGAAAAAGGTTAAAGAAGCAGACAATAACATCAACAATGTGTTCGTTTCGGCAAACCCGGACTTTGTTGACCGGATGAGAAACTATGGCGGCAGAATCCAAAATGGTGAACCGATCGAAGGGATTTTTGAAGAATTTGGTGAAACGATCAACAGAATTTTCCCGAATCAAAGATAATGAAAAGCCGCAATGAGCGGCTTTTTTTGTTGGCTGCTTTTCATACAGGCCACTTCCTGACCCTTTCCGCATAGTGTGTAGTACAGAGAAGCACATCGCGGATGGAGGGAAGACATGTGACAGGAGAGATGAAAGCAGCCTTTATTTTAATTATGGCGGGCACTCTATCCGCTTTGTTATTGGCCGTTTTTGTCGTGTTCAGCCAAGAGAGCCCAGAGGCATCTGTTCTTTCGGGGAAAATAGAAAAACTGAAAGAATCGCTGGAAATGGTTAAATATGAAAGTGTCAGCATTTATTACGCTGAAGAAGATAGGACGATTCTGGAGCTGACAAAGGAGACGCTTCGGGATGCCGCTGACATGAATCGGGAACTGTTTGCCAGCCCTCTTCAAGACAGCGTTGATTTGATCTTTTTTTCAAACCGCGATGATATGGAGTCATTTTCAAAATTAAAGGATATCACCGGATTTTACTCAAATGATATGCAGATGATCGGACTTTTGCCCGAGGAGAGAAAGCATCTGAATAGCGGCGAGGGATTCGCCGTCTTCCTGTACAAACGCGTGCTGATACATGAGTATACACACTATGCTTTTCACGTCAAGCTGAGAGAACTGAAAGCCGACCCGGCAGCTTACCCGCTCTGGTTTCACGAAGGAGTGGCGGAATGGGCTTCTGCTCATGACGCTATTGAGATCCGGACTTTGCCGTCAGCCGTTCCTTTGAGTAAGCTGAAGACCGACAGGCAATGGCAAAAAGCCCGCACTGGATATGAAACCGATATTTATTTGCAAAGTTATTATTTGATCGAAGAGCTCGCGGAGAAAAAAGGAAGGGGTGTCATCCTCGACATCATCGAGGAAACGGCTGAGCGGGGAAGTTTTGAAGACGGATTTAAGGCCGCCGTCGGTCAGTCGTTATCCGCCTTTGAAAAAGAATTCAAGCGGAAATATGAAGCGAAAAAAACGGCACGGAAGTTTCGTTCTTCCGTGCCGTTTTCATCATCAATGAATGGGTCTCTGCTGCCCGTTTGGTGGCATTTGCGGCTGACCTTGCACCGGAGCGAATGCTGAAGTCATCTTCTGCATGTCTTGCGGTGCAAGCTGAGGAACTTGATAGTATCCGTGCTTGTTCTGATAAAGGAAAATTTCATAAGCCATTTCGATATAGTGAGGAATCTGGTCTGCCAGAACCCTTCTGCAAACAGGGTTTGTCACCTCGGGAGCCGCCATGGCCAATGCTGAACAATTGGTTTTCATCAAGCCGAGCATAAAGCTGCTGATACAGGCGTCATCAATCGCCTGCACGGATTGCTTCGGCTGTTTCGGCTGAGCGTCTTTTAACCCGTAGACAAATTGACGATCCTCTTTCATCATATATGTTGCCGTTTCCTGGCTCGGCTTTTGCCCTGTTCTGAAGCATTCTGTTGTGATGTTGTACTGAGACGAAATAAACCGGTGCTGCCTGTCCAAAATATCGAGCAGCTCCGGATCTTTGACATGCTCTCTGAACATCATATATTGCTCAAGAACGCCGATCATACCGGACAACACTTCATGCATGTCAAACACTTCGTGGCCCCCGTGATTCATATGCTGCATTCCTTCATTGCCTTGATTGATTTGCATTTGCGGCTGGTTTTGCTGTTCCACTCTAACGTATCCTCCTTAAATGTAATTCAACTATTATATTTCGTTTTTGCCGTCATATTTATTCAAAAAAGGAATAATCGATAAACTGGATTTAAAGGGATTTTATTCTAACCGTCGAATAGTTTAGTTCAGAGAAAATATTATGGGGGTCTTGTGTTCAAGACAATATATCATCTCATTGGTCGAAAGTGGAAGTGAGGTCATTTTGGCGTCAAACTGAAAAAAACTGAGGATCAGGAGAGGAAATTAAGCCGGTTTAGAGATCCCTCGTACCTTTGTAAACGGAGCACATATCTGCCGGGCGGTGATGAGAAATGTTCATGCATGCTTCCGGCAGTTAAGGAATTCGGTGAGTGGACGGATGTCTGATATCCGAAAAAACAAATGAGCCGAAACAGGTCGGATTCAAATAAAAGCTGCCGGAAGAAAGAATAAAAGACGATGTCGGTCTTGTGTTCACGCACTTTGTTTAAATATGGACTGAAAAACAATCGATTTGCAATGCCCGGGTGGATATCGGCATGAAGAACTTTGTCATTTTAAGAAGGTGCCTGCAAACTTTTTATTGCCCCTGCGCGATCTGTAAAGGATTCTCCCTCCGTAAATGATTTCAGCTGCCAATCATCATGAAAATGCAAAAAAGGTGTTTTCCTTTTTGATTTTGCACTTAGAAAAGGAGGAGTTTTGTAATGCTGGGCTCAAGTGAGACGGTTGGAAAAATGTCAGGTTTATTTGGTAATGATTCTGTGTATCCGAAGGTGCAAACAGAAGTATATAAAAAAATCAGTGAACTGAGTGGTTTTTATAGGCTGGATGATATTTATCTTTCCTTGATCGACCAGTATATGTTTCCTTGTCTGATCCTGAATGACCGGGGAGAAATTGTCGCGTCCTCAGAAAGTGCCGATCAATATTTGAAAAGTTCAAAAGGCAACATTCATCAAGCTTTTCCCGCGAGCTTATCCGTGCAGGTCAATGCCGCTTTACAGCGGGCAAAGAAAGAGAAAAAAGTGTCGTTTAAAAACGTTCCGATTTATTTAAGCGGAGAACTATCCTTTGTTCATTTAACATTAAAAAGTTTCTTCCGCCTGTATCACAAGCTTTATGTGCTGTTTATCGAAAAAGCAAAAGAAGAGGCAGCCCGCGTTCCGGTATCCGGCGGAGAAGACGGCCAGCTTCATCTTCAGCATCTGTACCGGACGGTAAAAGAGCTCGAAGCGTCCAATGACGCTTTGGTGTCTGCCAACCAAAAGCTTCAGGAGGAGAACAAAAAATTAACGGCGCTAAACAGGGCGTTTGAAAAGAAAGTGAATGAGCTGAACACCCTTAAAAATGATCTGAACAATCTGCTGACCAGCACGAACATCGCCGCCGTTTTTTTGGATCAGGAATTGAAATTGAAATTATTTACGCCGGAAGCCGCCAACATGTTCGACCTGAAAAAGGAGGACCTTTCAAGGCCTGCCGATAAGCTGACAGAGAGGTTCAACTATAAGGAGTATGCCGATGACATAAAGCGCACGCTTTATGAAAACAAAACGGTCGTAAAAGAGTTCGAAATGCCAAACGGCGGCTGGTATACCGTGAAAATGATCCCTTATTATGCTTCGGGGAAAAAGGTTGAAGGCATTGTTGTCACGTTCACGAATGTCACTGAATTGAAAATGACGAACGAGGCGCTGCATATCAGCTCACAGGCTATTGATCAAAGTCCGGCCAACATATTGCTCACTTCGGTCGACGGTTCAGTCACTTATGCAAACAAACGCTTTTGCCGGATGCTCGAAAAACATCCGGATGACCTCATCGGCGGCGATGTATTTAACATTTACCGCAAGCATTTTCACTGTGATGATCTCAATCGCTTCTGGAAGCATGTCCTTGATAAGAAACCATGGTCAGGGGAGCTTAATTACCAGGATAGGGAGCAGCAGGACAGGTGGGAGCAAATCTCCCTTATTCCTATGGAGGACAGCGCGGGGAACGTGCATCAGGTTATGCTGATATCCGAGGACATTACAAACCAAAAGCGATCTGAAAAAATGCTCATGAAATCGGAAATGCTGTCAGCGGTCGGGCAGCTTGCTGCCGGGATCGCTCATGAAATACGGAATCCCCTCACATCTCTGAAAGGGTTCCTCCAGCTGATGATCCAGTCTAAAAAATATCAAAAAGATTATGCGGAAGTGATGATGTCCGAATTCATCAGACTTGAAGCGATTATCAACGAATTTCTCGTATTGGCCAAAACAAAATCGACTACATTTGATCCGGTTCAGGTCAACTCGATTGTTGAAGATGTCTGCATGGTATTGGAGTCGCAGGCCGTGATGAACAATGTGCGGATCGAGAAACAGCTGAGCGGAGATCTCCCTGAGATTCTCGCTGTTTCAAATGAACTGAAACAGGTTTTCCTCAACATATTAAAAAATGCGATCGAGGCGATGGAGGATGCTGAAGGCTTTATTACAATACGTTCCTTCTATGAAAAAGACAGCGTATTCATCACCTTTGTAGATCAGGGAAAGGGCATCTCAAAAGATGTGCTTGATAAGCTTGGGGAGCCATTTTATACAACGAAGGAAAAAGGAACCGGGCTCGGATTAATGGTTACATTTAAAATTATTGAAAATCACGGCGGAAGCATTCATTTTGAAAGCGAGGAAGGAAAAGGAACGACCGTAAAATTGAAGCTTCCGATTAAAGAATGAGAATGCGGTCATCCCTGTTCTCATTCTTTTTTGAAAATTTTACAAAAAAATCATATGTTCTTTATCATCATCAGATAAACTTGACAGGAAGCAAAAAACGGGAGGCGAATATATGGTCAATGTTCTAAAGTGTCGTTTTTTAGCTGGTTTAACGATCACGCTTATGATGATTGCGTCTTTTTTGACGCCGTTTGCGGACATATCGCGCGCTTCAGAAACGATTACCGTAGAAGAAGCGATTAAGCACAACGAAGGGCATGCAGCCGTTGAAGGGTATGTCGTCGGACACACTGTCTCGAGCGGCCATTATCGTTTCAGCGGAAATTTCGCCAACGATTATAACATCGCAATCGCTGATGAAAAAGAGGAAACATCACCTGAGAACATACTCCCCGTGCAGATACCCGCATCTTTCAGAGACCAGTTCGGTTTAAAGACAAACCCTCATCTCATCGGAAAAAAACTCATCATCGAAGGCGAACGCTCTACATATTTTAATTCCCCCGGTTTGAAATCCGTTCAATCCATCACATTTTCCGGAGGCGATGCACCGCCTGCCAAGCCTGAGATCAAAACGATAGCTGAAGCGCGCAAGCTTTTAAATGAAACGGTCAAAATCACAGGAATCGTCACTGCGGATCAGGCGGCTGTCGGAGGAGGAAAGCTGTCCACATTTATTCAGGACGAAACGGCGGGCATCAATATCTATTCCGCTGCACAAGACGATTTTCCGGAGCTGAAAGAGGGAATGTCCGTTTCGGTCACGGGGAAGATTACGACATACAAAGGATTGACAGAAATCGTTCCCGTACCGTCAGGCATTGAAGTAACCGGAGAAGGAGCGGTACTGCCCGACCCTGTTCCGCTGACCATTAAAGATGTGCTCGATCAGGGAACGGCAGCTGAATACGAAGGCCGGCTTGTGAAGATGAAAGGCTTTATTGAAACAAAGCCGGATGCGCCGGCAGGCGGCGGCTATAATATCACGATGATCGATGAAAACTATCATCCGCTCACACTAAGGGTGATGGAACAAACGAATGCCGCCGATTCGATAGAACAAGGACAATGGTACGAAATTACCGGCATATTAAGCCGTTATGATACGGTGCAGCTTCTGCCGAGAAAACAGGAAGATCTTCGAAAATTAGACGGCATCGCGCATCCTCCCCCCGCTGCTGAAGGGGAATACGAAAGCGTTGTGGAACGAGTTGTTGACGGGGATACGATTCACTTAAAAGAGCCGGTTCTCGGATCTGCAAAAGTCCGCTATGTCAACATAGATACAGCCGAAACTTATCATACGCCGAAAAATGAATTAGATGAAAACCAGCTGAAGCACGGCAACAAGGCGAAGGAATATTTGCAGTCTATATTGGCTCCGGGAGACAAAGTCACTGTGAAGGTGGGCAAGGAAGCAAAAGACAGCTACGGCCGCCTGCTTGCCCAAGTCATCACTAAAGACGGCGTCAATACGAATTTACAGCTTGTCCAAAAGGGGATGGCCGTCACCTATTTCATTTGGCCGGTTGGAAGTGATGAAGACTATCAATTGTTTCAAAGCGCCGTCAAAAAGGCGAAAGATGAGAAAATCGGTATTTGGAATCCCGCTGATCCGCTCCTCGAAATGCCGTTTGAATTTCGTGCCAGGGAGCAGGGCAAAGGACTGACGCGGCATGTCGGTGACTCTGCAGAAAAAATGTATGTCGCGCCTGAAAAGTGGCGAGAGATTCCGGTGGAAAGACGAATTTTCTTTGCGTCGGCTGAAGAAGCGGAAGCTGCAGGCTATTCGAAAAAAGAGCAAAGCGGCAATATTCCGCTGCGCCTGTTAAGCATGAATGATCTGCACGGAAAGATCGATCAACAATATGAGCTCGATCTAAACGGCGATGGCCGGACGGATGGAACATTCGGCAGGATGGATTATGCAGCAGCATTGATCAAAGAGAAAAAAGCCGAGCGGGAAAATACGCTGATCGTCCACGCAGGTGATATGATCGGCGGAAGCTCGCCGGTTTCTTCCCTGCTTCAGGACGAACCGACAGTTGAAGTCATGGAGGAAATCGGATTTGATGTGGGAACCGTCGGGAACCACGAGTTTGATGAAGGAACCGAAGAGCTGCTGCGCATGTTGAACGGCGGCGAACACCCTGAAGGGAAAGGGACAAAAGGCTATGACGGACAGGATTTCCCGCTTGTCTGCGCCAATTGCAAGTTGAAAACAAACGGGGAAAGCTTTCTTCCTCCATATGAAATCATTGAAGTTGAAGGGGTGCCTGTCGCTTTTATCGGTGTTGTGACACAAGCGGCCGCCAATATGGTTATGCCCGAAGGAATTCGCTCAATTGAATTTACAGATGAAACAAAGGCCGTCAACCAGGCTGCAAAAGAACTGAAAGCGAAAGGAGTCCGGGCGATAGCGGTACTCGCCCATATGACAGCTTCCCAGGACGGCGGAGTTGTGACCGGTGAATCAGCCGAACTTGCTAAAAAAGCAGATCCTGAGATCGATGTCATCTTTGCCGGCCACAATCATGAAGTGGTCAACGGCCAAGTCAATGATATTTTAATCGTCCAAGCATACGAATACGGGAAGGCAATCGGTATCGTCGATCTTGAAATCGACCGGGAATCGAAAGACATCGTACAAAAGAAAGCGGAAATCGAATATGTGAATCAGGAAAAGCTCAAGCCTGATCCGGCAGTCGGTCAGATACTGGATAAATATGAGCGGATGGTTGCGCCGATCATCGGCGAGAAAGTTGGTGAAGCAGCACACGATATGGCAGGAGGCTATTCAAACGACGGAGACACCCCTCTCGGGAATCTGATTGCTGACGGGATGCGGAGCGCGATGAATTCAGATTTCGCATTAATGAACGGGGGCGGCATCCGTCAAGATTTAAAAAAAGGAACGATTACATGGGGAGACTTGTTCAATATCCAGCCTTTCGGCAATGTACTCGTCCGGCTTGAAATAAAAGGCAGGGATTTATACGATATTATAGACGCGCAAATATCCCCATCATACGGCCCGGATTACTCGATCAGCGGCTTTACCTACACGTGGGACCCGAAAACAAACAAAACCGCGGATATTTTTCTTGAGGACGGAACGCCGATTGATGTAGACCGGACATATACGCTGACCGTAAACAACTTTATGGCATCTGCTTCAGGCAGCAAGTATTTGCCGATTTCCCGGCTTGGAAAAAATCCGGTCACAGGGCCGGAAGATATCGAAGCTACAGTAGAATTTGTCAAAAGCTTTAAAGAACCGATCGCTTATGCTCCCGAAGGACGAATCAAAAAATTAGCAGAAGATGATTCACGTCCGGGAGAAGAACCCGGACGCGGAGCTGATCCTGATGACGAAGAAAAACCGGGAAGCGGAGGCGCTGATCCGAATGACGAAGAAAAACCGGCTGGAGATAAGGGCGATGGAGAAAAGCCCGGCAATGACAGCGGAGAAAAGCCGGTGCATGGCGATACCGGTGATACGTCAAAGAGCGGTGCTGTTCCTGTTGCAGGCGTGACGATCGGTGAAGGGGCGGATGCGCCGGAGGAGAAGATGAACGGTCTGTCAAATGATGCATTTTTGTCAGATTCGCGTGAAGAGCACAAGCTGCCCGATACGGCGGCTTCTTACGGCGGTTTTCTTTTGTACGGCTTCCTGACGTTTATGTTCGGAGCGATTCTTTATATGCGGAAAAGGGGTATTGCAAAACTATGAAAGTCAAGATGTTATCGTTTCTGCTGATGACGGCGGGGCTTGCCATTTTTGCATATGGCGGCTGGAAAATATTCGATATGAACAGACAGACCGATATTTCTTTAACTGAAGCAAAAGAAGCCATTGCATCGAGTCAATCCGTCCGTTCAGCAAAGCACCCCTCAGCGCCCGCATCGTTTAAGCCCGCCAACGGCGAAGCGGCAGGCATCCTCTATATACCCAGACTGGGCGCTGAGCTTCCCATCGTTGAAGGAACAAGTCCCGATGATTTGGAAAAAGGCGTCGGTCATTATAAAGACAGCTATTATCCAAAACAAAACGGGCAAATTGTTCTTTCAGGGCACAGGGATACGGTTTTTCGCAGAACAGGGGAGCTGGAAATCGGTGATAAGCTGAAAATCGAGCTTCCATACGGAAGCTTCGAATATGAAATCACACACACGAAAATTGTTGATCAAGATGATACATCCATCATCACGCTGCAGCACGAAAAAGAAGAATTGCTGTTAACGACATGCTATCCGTTTTCTTATGTCGGAAATGCGCCTGAGCGCTATATTATGTATGCAAAACCGCTTGGGCTGTCCTTAATGGACAGCCTTTTTATGGTTAATCAATCGTGCCGAACAGTCGTCCGATTTCGTCTTTCAAGTCATCCGGCAGCGGTGCTGTGACAGTGACGCGTTCTTTTGTGATCGGATGGGTGACATTGATTTCGATCGCGTGAAGAGCCTGCCTCGGAAAAAGCCCTTCTGAACCGCCGTATAAAGTGTCGCCTGACAAGAGATGACCGATGCTTGCAAGGTGAACACGTATTTGGTGGGTCCGGCCTGTCTCCAGCTGCAGCCTGCATAGTGTAACATCGTGCCGGCTGTCATACCCTATCGATTCAAAATGGGTCACGGCGGGCTGTCCGGAATTGGACACCCTTCTTCTAACGGGATGGTACCTGTCTCTGCCGATCGGCGCCGAAATGGTTCCCGTTTTTTTTCTGAATTTCCCTTCCGCTACAGCTAGATATGTCCGCGCCAGTTCTTTTCTTTGCAGCTGTTCGTCTAAAAGGGCGTGGGCGAGGCGGTGCTTTGCAAAAACGACAGCGCCGCTCGTATCCTTGTCAAGACGGTGGACGTGCCGGACTTTTCGCTCCTCCCCGTTCATTTGAAAATAAAACGCCACAAGGTTGCTCAGCGTGCCGGTCTGGCCAGCTTCATTCGGATGTGTCGCCATTCCCGCCGGCTTATTGACAATGAGCATATGATCATCTTCAAACAGAACGGGAAGTTCCCCGTATTCAGGGACGATTCCGCTTTCTTCTTCCTCTCTGAGATCGATCATCACGCTGTCTCCGCTCTCAAGCTGAACGTTATGATCCACGGGTTTATGATTCACTTTAATTTTCTCATTTGCGATCCAGTATTGAATGACAGGCTTCGATGCTTTCGCTTCTCTTTTTAAATATGCAAATAAATGTTCGCCGTGATGCCGGCTGCCTGCATTAAAGATTAAGCCGTGATTTTTTTGGTTCATTTTTACTGCTCCTTTCTGTAAAAAGCGTTGAGCCATTAGGAAACACTTACCTTCACAGCCCATTGTTTATGTATGCTATTCTGTTTGAAGAGATTTGAACAAGGGATGAAGGGTGATCAATTTGCGAATTGTAAAGGCAGCAACTGAAGAACAAGAAATTTATATAGAAGAGCTTGTATCAGAGCTGTATCAAATATTTCCATTGTACTTGAATAAACAAAAAATAAAAGAACTTAAAAAGCAGGGCGTGCTTGAATTGAAAGAGGATGAATACAAAGGAACGCTCGATGAAGCGTTTCAGATTATGACAAGCCTGCAATTGATCCATGCCTTATTAACTAAGGCGAAGCGCCGGTGGGTGCTGAAAGACCGTGATTTGTTCGATAAAAACTGCCGCAAGCTGAATGACTGCGGTCTGTACTTCCCTCTGACATCTGCCGACTTTCATATCGTGAATACCGACAATAAAATGCTGATGTAAAACCGGCTTTTGCCTGAATTGAAAGAGCTTGTTCCGTTTTCGGAAAAGCTCTTCTTTTTATGAAAAGATGATATAAGAAAAAAGCGGAAAACACAATGAAATGGTGCCAACTTCCTTTTTAGCATGTACATGACCTGTGCATACTAACAATCGAAAGGGGTGCAGTCTATTGACGACAATCAGCAATGCGATGTCTAGACAAGTGGCAACAATTTCTTCCAATCAAACGGTTCAAGAAGCGGCTGAGTTGATGAGCCGCCATAATATAGGGGCGATCCCGGTCGTGGATCAAGGCGTGTTAAAAGGAATGATCACAGACCGTGATATCACGCTCAGAACGACAGCGGAAGGCCAGGATGGGCAGACACCTGTTTCAAACGTTATGACAACAAATGTTGTTTCAGGGAATCCGAACATGAGCCTTGAAGAAGCATCACAGCTGATGGCTCAGAGCCAAATCCGCCGTCTGCCGATCGTCGATAACAACCATTTAGTCGGGATTTTGGCGCTCGGGGATCTGGCGGTAAACGAAATGTCCAATGAATCTGCCGGACAGGCGCTTACGAACATTTCCACTCCGGCACGGACTCAGTAAGAACGGAAGAGCTTGCCTCTTACAGCAGGCTCTTCTTCATTTATACATACCGGTTTTTAGTGTCTTCTCTTTTCAAGGGGCGGCAAGAAGGATACAATGAATGGTGCAAACAGTCAAAAGGAGTTGGGCTAAAGCGCGATGATTAAAGCAGTGATATTTGATTTTGACGGTCTTATTTTAGATACAGAAACGCATGAATATGAAGTGCTCCAGGAAATTTTTGAAGAGCACGGCTCAGAGCTGCCAATGTCGGTTTGGGGAAATGTCATCGGCACGGCCGCCGGGTTCCAGCCGTTCTCTTATCTGGAGGAGCAGCTGCAAAAAAAGCTGGACCATGAGCAATTGACGAAATTGAGGCAAGAGCGTTTTACGAAAAGAATGGAAAGCGAAAAAGCGCGTCCCGGTGTGGAAGCTTATTTGTCCGCGGCGAAAGAGCTCGGTTTAAAAATCGGCCTGGCGTCAAGCTCGGATTATAAATGGGTGTCCCAGCATTTGAAACAAATCGGCCTGTACGATGATTTCGAGTGCATCAGAACGGCCGATGATGTTGAGGAAGTCAAACCGAACCCGGAACTCTATTTAAAAGCGGCGGAATGTCTCGGTGTAAAGCCTGAGGAGTGCATTGCTTTCGAAGATTCTGTCAACGGATCAATCGCCGCGAAAAGAGCCGGAATGAAATGTGTGATTGTACCGAATAAAGTAACGAAAAGCCTGCTGTTCGAGCATTATGACCACCGTTTGGAATCAATGGCGGAAATGGAGCTGGAGCAGCTGATTGAAAAAATTTCCGACCCATCATAAAGAAGGCAGAGGAGGAATGGGACGTGTCTGAAAAACTGGATCTTTCCCGCTTTGAAAAAAAGATTGTCATCCGCAATATTGAAGAAAAAGATATCGACAGTATCATCGGGCTTCAAGAGCTATGTTTTCCGGGAATGATCCCATGGAAACGGGAACATCTGGAAAGCCATTTGGAACACTTCCCGGAAGGCCAGTTTTGCGCAGAGCTTGACGGAGAAGTGATCGGTTCCTGTTCAAGCCTGTTGATCAACTTTGATGAATATGATGACAGACATACATGGCAGGATATTACAGACGACGGGTATATTACGAATCATAATCCCGACGGCTTAAACATGTACGGGATCGAGGTTATGGTTCATCCTGAATACAGACGGATGAAGATCGGCCACCGTCTCTATGAAGCGCGAAAAGATCTGGCAAGGCGCTTAAATTTAAAGAGCATTATCATCGGCGGCAGGATTCCGAACTATCATAAGTACGCTTCCGAGATGACGCCGAGGGAGTATGTCGAACAAGTCATCCACCACCAGATCTATGATCCGGTCCTTTCGTTTCAACTGTTGAACGGTTTTACGATGATGAGGATCAACCCGAACTATCTCCCGGATGACAGAGCATCAAGCAAATATGCGACATTGATGGAGTGGAATAATGTCGACTATTTGCCGCAGACGAAGCGCTATTACAAATCAGCTTTTCCGGTGAGAATCTGTGTGATTCAATATGAGATGAAGCAGATTCATTCCTTCGAGGAGTTTGCCAACCAAGTCGAATACTATGCAGATGTAGCTTCAGACGCGGGAGCGGATTTTGCCGTCTATCCCGAAATCTTTACGACGCAGCTGATGTCGTTTCTTGAAGAGCGCTCACCAAGCCTGGCCGTTCAGCGGATTACCGAATATACAGAAGACTATATCAGCCTGTTCACAGATCTTGCCGTTAAATACAATGTCAACATTATCGGCGGTTCCCACTTCGTTGAAGAAGAAGGGAAGATCTACAATATCGCTTACTTGTTCAGAAGAGACGGAACGATCGAAAAGCAATATAAGCTTCATATTACCCCGAATGAACGAAAATGGTGGGGCATCAGCAGGGGGGACGAAGTGCGCGTCTTTGACACAGACTGCGGCAAAATCGCGATCCAGATCTGCTATGACATCGAGTTCCCGGAACTCGGCAGAATCGCAACCGAAAAAGGGGCCAAGATTATTTTTACCCCTTTCTGCACGGAAGACCGCCAAGGCTACTTGCGAGTCAGATACTGCGCTCAAGCAAGAGCGGTTGAAAATCAGGTGTACACGGTTATTTCCGGTACGGTCGGCAATCTGCCGCAAACCGAAAATATGGATATCCAATATGCGCAATCCGCGATTTTCGCTCCTTCAGATTTTGAATTCGCAAGGGACGGAATCGTCGGCGAATGCAATCCGAACATTGAAATGGTGGTCATCGGCGATGTCGACCTGGAAATTCTCAGAAGACAGCGGCAGGACGGAACGGTCCGGCAGCTCAAGGACAGACGCCATGACATCTACCGGATTCATTATCAAAAATAGCAGATTCGTGTGCCGGCCGCTTGAGGCCGGCTTTTTCATGTTGACTTTTATCTTTATTTTTCATATATTGTAACTATTAAAAGGAGGTGGAAAAGATGAATCAAACTGGTAAGCGCATGACGGATATGCAAGCTCATCTGTATATTTGTCGCGCGATTTTTTCCGGGGAATGCGTATTACGGGATCAGTCTGCCCTTTTTTACACATTCAATTGGAAAAAATACCAGTGAGAGACATCTGCCCACAATCGGATTTTCTGATGCTGACGGCGGGGTGTAAGCTCTGCCGTCTTTTTTATGCTCAGTGTCTCTTCACGGGATGCGGAGGAAAGATAGATGATAATATGCAGTTTGCAACGTGTCGGGCAAACATACGGAGGACATACGATTTTCAGCGGGCTGTCATGGGACCTGCACCAAGGGGAGCGAATCGGTCTGATCGGACGAAACGGGGAAGGGAAAACGACGTTGTTAAAGCTGATCGGCGGCCAAATGAAACCTGATGAAGGCCTTGTGACTTGGAAAAAAGGATTATCAACGGGGCTCTTGGAGCAAAATCCCGCATGGGACGGCAGGAAAACGGTAAAAGAGCTGCTCTATGACGTTTTTCATCATTATGGGACACACAGCAGAAGCTTTCCCGGATTGAACGGCAATTGGCGGTTGAAAAGGACGCGGAAAAACTCAGTCTTCTTTTGGAAAAGTACGGGGCTTTGCAAGATGAATTTCAGCGAAAAGGCGGCTACAGCATCAGTGCGCAAATCGAACGGGTGGCGCACGGTTTGAATATTGAGCGGCTACTCGATGCCGAGTGGCGGGAGTTAAGCGGAGGAGAACGGACGAAAGCGGGTCTTGCCAGGCTTCTCTTGGCAGCTCCGGATCTGCTTTTGCTGGATGAACCGACAAACCATTTGGATTTGACAGCGATCGAATGGCTGACATCTTTTTTAAAGCAGTACAAAGGCACAGCAGTCATCGTATCGCATGATCGCTATTTCCTGGATGAAGCGGTCACCTCAATTCTTGAAATCGACCAGGGAGAGCTTCACTTTTCCAAAGGCGGCTATACACATTATGCCGATGAACGGGAAGAGCGCCTCATGAGAGAATTTCATGACTATCAGGATCAGCAGAAGAAAATCAAAAAAATGAAGGAAACGATCAAGCGGCTGAAGGAATGGGCGAATCGCGCCAATCCTCCGAATGACGGCCTGCACCGGCGAGCGAAAAGCATGGAAAAAGCTTTGGAACGCATGGAGAAGGTGAAAAAACCCGTACTGGAACGCAAAAAGATCGATTTAGCTTTCAGCATGGATGAACGAAGCGGAAAAGATGTCGTCAAGCTTGAGGATGTCTGCAAAAGCTTCGGTGAGCGGGCGCTTTTTGACAATCTCAGTATGCATGTCCGTTTTCAGGAGCGCGCCGCCATCGTCGGGGAGAACGGCAGCGGCAAAACGACGCTGCTCAACATCATTAGCGGAAAGGAAACGCCGGACAGCGGTGACGTGCAGCTTGGCAGCAATTTATCGGCCGCATATCTGACGCAGCATGTCGGCGAAATGGAGGAAGAGCGCACGGTTTTAGCCGAATTCCGTGAACATGTTTCTGCATCAGAAGGCGAAGCCAGAATGTTGCTTGCAAAGTTTTTGTTTTTTGGCCAATCCGTCTTTCAAAAAGTGAAAGATTTAAGCGGAGGCGAACGGATGCGGCTCCGCTTGGCCCAGCTCGTTCACCAAAACCATAATGTGCTGATCCTCGATGAGCCGACAAACCATTTGGACATCGAATCGAAGGAGATGCTTGAAGAAGCATTAAGTCAATTTCAAGGGACGATTATTGCGGTTTCGCACGACAGATACTTTCTTGACCGGCTTTTCAATGTTACCTGGTGGCTTGACGGCAGGAAACTCATCAAGTACGAAGGGAACTATACATTCGCAAGAGAGAAACGGCGGCAGGATTGACACATTTTTATCACATTTGATAGGATATTGCTACAGTTATAGAAGGCAAAAGCAATGGAATGTATGCACGGACTGTATATATTCTCTTTCGATATCTTAATTCTGCTTGATTTTGTTGTATGGGTATGCATACAAGTTAGGCAGCATTCAAACGCCTGGTTGACACAGGTTATTTGAGTGCTGCCTTTTTTTATTGTCTTTCTGCCATAACTGTGAGAATAGAAGAAATCATGGAGGGGTTTAGTATGGCTTTTCGAAAACCGGATGAAATAGCGGATGCGGCAATTGAAGCAGGAATGAAAAAAATACAGCTCCCGCTGCCGTCTCTGCTTGTATTGGGGTTTTTAGGCGGCGCATTTATCGCGCTTGGGTACTTGCTTGATATCAGGGTAATCGGCGATCTGCCGAAAGAATGGGGAAGCCTGTCCAGCCTAATCGGAGCTGCGGTATTTCCTGTCGGTCTGATACTTGTGGTGCTCGCTGGCGCTGAATTGATCACAGGGAATATGATGTCCGTTGCGATGGCTTTATTTTCAAGAAAAATATCACTGAAACAATTGGCGGTTAACTGGGGAATCGTTACGATGATGAACTTAATCGGCGCACTGTTTGTTGCTTACTTTTTCGGACATTTGGTTGGATTGACTGAAACAGGCCCTTATTTAGAAAAAACGATCGCCGTTGCACAAGGAAAACTGGATATGAGCTTCGGCAAGGTTCTCATTTCCGGCATCGGCTGTAACTGGCTTGTATGTCTTGCGGTATGGCTTTCTTTCGGCGCACAAGACGGAGCAGGAAAAATCCTTGGCATCTGGTTCCCAATTATGGCTTTTGTCGCAATCGGATTTCAGCACGTTGTCGCCAACATGTTTGTGATTCCCGCAGCCATTTTTGCAGGCTCGTTCACATGGGGGCAGTTTATCGGAAACATCATTCCGGCTTTTATCGGCAATGTCATTGGCGGAGCCGTGTTTGTCGGTCTCATTTATTTTATTGGATACCACAAGAAAGACCGCTCTAGACAAGAAATAAAGCGGGTATCATAAACAAAGGGCAAATCCACTCGATGAAACATACAAATGCCGACCGTTTTTGGAAAAAGATGATGATGAAATGGGATTAGGCGGGTGTGCTTATAGAGTAAGAAAAAAGTAACGGAGGCTGAACAACATGACAATGAGACAGCTGAATGTGATACACAAGGAAAAGCTCATGGCTCATTCAGCCTGCGGAAGAATTCGTGTCCTTCCTTAACCAATGCTTATCGCACCCATTAAAATCGGAATAGACGGACATCCGCAACTCCCCGCAGACAGTAGAGGCATTGGTTGTCTTCTTTTGTCTGCGGTTTTTATTTGCCCGCGGCAGAAAAAATGATGCCACTTGAAAGGGGGGAGAGTGATATATGGAAGTTTCATGATGACAGTGAAAAAGGCAGTTGCATTTGCCCAAACCAGCAAGACTGAAAAGGCTGCCGGTCATATAAAAATCCTGAAACATGCCTATTGCTTGAGCACTGCCAAGATCAAAGAACCGCCAGAAAGTCATCACCCGGCATATATGGGAGGCCCGCAAAATCGTTTGTCTGTTTCAGGGAAAACGGAATGTGAGTGAACAAGTTCTCCTTACAGCCGCATCCCAGAACATGAAGAAGATTGCCGCACACCTAGCCAAGCAGGGCCGGGTATACGGGAGCTCTTTTTCTGCAAACGGGCTGGAAACACCGTTGAAAACAAACGGAATTTTCTATATGATTGATAGTATTAATGAGAACGGTTATACATAAAAAGAAGGTGCATCATGGAGTTTGTGCTTGTTTTACTGCCGGTTTTCGGGATATTTGCGATCGGGTTTATCGGACAAAAGCTGCTTCATTTTGATATTCAGAACCTATCTAAAATGTCCCTGTATTTAATGTCTCCGTTTTTAGCATTTGATACGTTTTATGAGAACAAGCTGACGATGGATTATATCTATATGTCTGTCTATTGTCTCGGCCTCTGTTTCACTTTGATTCTATTTGTCTACCTCATTTCATATGTTTACGGGTATTCCAATCAGGAGCGGTGCGCTCTCGTTTTATCATCCGCTTTCATGAATAACGGAAACTACGGCACTCCCGTCGTCCTGCTAGTCTACGGCACGGCCGGGCTTGATATCGCCGTTGTGCTGATGGTGCTTCAGCAGCTTGTCATGAGCACGATCGGCATATATTATGCAGCGAAAGGAAGCCCTCAAGCGGGCGGATTTAAAATCGTGATGACAAGGGTTATCCGGATGCCGGTCGCATACGGTGCGCTGCTCGGCATATGCTTTCAGCTGGGGCATATTTCGATTCCCGAACAGTTAATGACGGGAATTAAATTGGTGGGGGATGCTGCGATTCCGACGATTATGATTATTCTCGGCATGCAGCTTGCGGTGATCTCCTTTCAACATATCGAATACCGGAAAATTTCTTACTCGCTCTTGCTGAAATTATTCGTGTCTCCGCTCATTGCCTTGGGGTTTGCGCTGATTCTTCCCGTCGACGGACTGGTCAAAGAGATCATGGTGTTGGCGGCGGCCATGCCGACGGCGGCGAATACGACTTTGATGGCGGTTCAGTTTGAAACAAAGCCGGAAATCGTTTCAAGCGCGACTTTTATCAGTACAATGCTCAGCATCGTCACCCTTCCGGTCGTGCTGTGGCTGCTTTCATTATGGGGCTGACCTGAATCTTTCAGGCGGCCTTTTTTCCGGCGAAAACAAAAAGGCAGCTTGAAACGGCGGCTGATGACATGGCAAGCCGCCGTTCCCCAGAGTTTACCCGCCTATTTGCAAAGCGATATTTCCAAACTGCTCCCCGTCTTTCATCCGTTTAAAGGCCGCAGCCGCTTCTGATAAAGGAAACACTTGATCAAGTACCGGCTTAAGCGAATGGCGTTCGATAAAATCAATCATTTGCCGAAATTCTTCGAGGCTGCCCATCGAAGTGCCGATGATGCTGATTTGCGGGAAAAAGAGCGAG
The DNA here is from genome assembly GCF_056155945.1 of Bacillus sp. GM2. Classification (NCBI taxonomy): domain Bacteria; kingdom Bacillati; phylum Bacillota; class Bacilli; order Caryophanales; family Bacillaceae; genus Bacillus; species Bacillus sp. GM2. The sequence continues at coordinate 2,579,103 of NZ_JBRKSZ010000007.1, read as the reverse complement.
CGCAGCGGAAGCTGGATGCTGTCTCCCGAGCTGGCGCCGAAATTGATGATCCTTCCGTTCGGCTTGATGACATCGAAATAATTCGCAAAAGTTGCCGGGCCGATGCTGTCGAGGATCAAATCAACCCGTTCCCCGCCCAAGCTTTCTTTCCACAGGCCGCGGCTTTCAATTGCGAGGTCCGCCCCATAGCGGAGCGCTTCTTTTCTTTTTTCTTCGCTTCGGGAGGTTACAGTCACCCGCGCGCCCGCTGCCTTTGCCATGAGTACCGCATTTGTGGCGACGCCTCCGCCGACTCCCGGTATTAAGATATGTTCGCCTTTTTTTAAATGTCCTTTTGTAAATAAAGCCCTGTAAGCGGTCAGAGCGGATAAAGGCAGGACGCCTGCTTCCTCCCAGGAAAGGTGCGCCGGCTTTTTCAACACGTGCTTCGCCGGGACGATGACATGCTCTGCGAAGGTTCCGTCAGATGGGCCGCCGAGAATGTCGGGTACTTGCGGAACAGAATCCGTATATTCCCAGCCGATGCTCGGATTGATGATCACCTCTGTATGAACGGCGAGGCCCTGAATGCCTTCGCCTGTCTCTTCGATCGTGCCTGCTCCGTCGGAGCCGGGTATAAACGGGGCATCACCCGCCTCCCTGGATTGAAAGAGGAACAAGTCACGGTGGTTCAGCCCGGCCGCTTTCAGTCTGATTTTGACTTCGCCCGGACCGGGCGTTTTGTCGGAAACGTCTGTATATTTCAGCCCTGAAAGGCCCTTGATTCCTTCATGGATGATCGCTTTCATAAAAAATTCCCCCCATTCGAGTTGGTTGTGTTAAATTATGGACATGAATGAAGGTAAATGTAAAATGATTTGCCCGGGGACCGTGAGAGGCTTCTGTTTATAAAGGATTGCAATGAGGCGGAAATTCCATTAGTGTAATACAGAAGCAAGATAGCAAGTGAAGGAGATGGAACATGAGTTTTCACGATCAAAAAATTTTGCCTGCGGTACGTAATATGAAGCAGTTTGATACATTCTTGGACAGCCCATTTTCATACGGGGTCCTGCTTGACATCCACCTTGGACAGCTGGGAGGCGTCATCAGTGCGGCCAGATCCCATGGGAAAAAAATGTTTGTGCACGTCGATCTGATCCAAGGAATTAAGCATGATGAATACGGTGCGGAATTCATTTGCCAGGAAATGAAACCGGCGGGCATTCTTTCTACAAGATCAAGCGTTATCGCAAAAGCAAAGCAGAAGAAAGTGTATGCGATCCAGCGCATGTTTTTAATAGACACAAGCGCCATGAAGAAGAGTATTGAACTGGTGAAAAAGCACAGACCCGACTATATAGAAGTGCTTCCCGGAGTGGTGCCGGAACTGATCAAGGAAGTCAAAGAAATAACCGGCATTCCGATCTTTGCGGGCGGGTTTATCCGTACTGAAATAGACGTCGAGCAGGCGCTTGCAGCAGGGGCATCCGCAGTCACCACCTCAGACACTGATCTATGGAAAAAATACTGGAAGTAAAAATTTAAAATGTGAAAAATTATTGACAACGCTTTCACTATACGATACGATCTTACTAAGTTAATACATTGTGACGGAGACTCGGAGACCACAGCAGTTCTTTACTCAGTATGATGTAAAGAAAGTTTGCTGTGTTTTTTTATGGTCTTATAGACACAGTGGAAAAGGTGAGCCCATGGTGTTCATCTTTAAAATAACACTTCATAATAGATTTTAGGAGGGATAGCCTTGACAGCATTTTGGGGGGAAGTTATCGGAACGATGCTGCTCATCGTCTTTGGAGCTGGAGTTTGTGCAGGAGTTAATTTGAAAAAATCGCTGTCCCATCAATCCGGATGGATTGTGATCGTCTTCGGCTGGGGGCTCGGCGTGGCCATGGCGGTATATGCCGTCGGCGGCATCAGCGGAGCGCATTTAAATCCCGCCGTGACATTGGGGCTGGCATTTGTCGGAGATTTTCCTTGGGAAGAAGTGCCTTCCTATATTTTGGGGCAGATGATCGGCGCATTTTTAGGGGCGGTGCTCGTTTTTATTCACTACTTGCCGCACTGGAAAGAAACCGAAGATCAAGGCGCGAAGCTGGGAGTATTTTCGACAGGTCCGGCGATTCCAAATACATTTGCAAACCTGTTCAGTGAAACATTGGGGACTTTTGTTCTCGTTCTCGGACTTTTAACGATCGGTGCAAACAAGTTTACTGACGGACTGAATCCGCTTGTTGTCGGATTTCTGATCGTGGCGATCGGGATCTCGCTCGGCGGAACAACAGGCTATGCGATTAACCCTGCCCGCGATTTGGGGCCGAGAATCGCCCACTTTGTCCTTCCGATTGCAGGCAAAGGAAGTTCAAATTGGAAGTACGCGTGGATTCCTGTTTTAGGACCGGCGCTCGGCGGTTCATTTGCAGGCGTTTTTTACAATGCCGCATTCAAAGGGCACATCACCAACACATTTTGGATTGTAAGCGTTATACTAGTTGTGATATTGTTAGGTTTCTATATTCATATGAAAAAACAATCGGTTGATCAATCGGTCAACATTTAAAAAAACGCAATCTAAACAGACATATAAGGGGGAGTTTCAAAAAATGGAAAAATACATTTTGTCTCTTGATCAAGGCACCACAAGCACAAGGGCGATTGTTTTCAACAAAGCAGGCGAAATCGTCCATATTGCGCAAAAAGAATTTCAGCAATATTTTCCAAACCCCGGCTGGGTTGAACATAATGCAAATGAAATCTGGGGCTCCGTTCTGTCGGTGATCGCTTCTGCGCTTTCAGAATCGGGGATCGAAGCCGGACAAATTGCCGGAATCGGGATCACAAACCAGCGGGAAACAACCGTTGTTTGGGATAAACATACCGGCAAACCGGTCTACAATGCGATTGTGTGGCAGTCCCGCCAATCGGCGGAAATATGTCAGGAATTGAGAGAACAAGGCTATGAAGAGACAATCAGAGAAAAAACAGGCCTTTTAATCGATCCTTATTTCTCAGGCACGAAGGTGAAATGGATTTTGGATCATGTGGAAGGGGCAAGGGAGAAAGCTGAAAACGGCGACCTTCTCTTCGGTACGATCGATTCTTGGCTGATCTGGAAAATGTCCGGCGGAAAAGCGCATGTGACAGATTATTCAAATGCCTCAAGAACACTGATGTTCAACATCTATGACCTCAAATGGGATGATGAACTTCTCGATATTCTCGGCGTGCCGAAATCGATGCTTCCAGAAGTCAAGCCTTCATCGCATGTATACGCTGAAACGGTCGATTATCATTTCTTCGGCAAAAACATTCCGATTGCAGGTGCAGCCGGCGACCAGCAGGCAGCATTGTTCGGGCAGGCTTGCTTTGAAGAGGGAATGGTTAAGAACACGTATGGAACAGGCTGCTTTATGCTGATGAACACCGGCGAGAAAGCGATCAAATCAGAGCACGGCCTGCTGACGACAATCGCCTGGGGCATCGATGGAAAGGTGGAATATGCGCTGGAAGGCAGCGTCTTCGTCGCAGGTTCCGCTATTCAATGGCTGCGAGATGGGCTGAGAATGTTTAAAGACGCCAAGGAAAGTGAAAAATACGCTGTAAGAGCAGAATCTGCCGATGGTGTTTATGTGGTTCCTGCATTTGTAGGTTTAGGCACGCCTTATTGGGACAGCGATGTCCGCGGCGCTGTATTCGGACTGACCCGGGGTACGACGAAAGAGCATTTTGTTAGAGCAACGCTTGAAGCGCTTGCCTATCAAACGAAAGACGTGCTTGACGCAATGATGGAAGACTCCGGGATCTCGGTGAAAACGCTGAGAGTCGACGGCGGAGCTGTCAAAAACAACTTCCTGATGGATTTTCAGGGCGACATTTTGGATGTCCCTGTAGAACGTCCTGAAATCAACGAAACAACCGCGCTCGGTTCAGCCTATTTAGCGGGTCTTGCTGTCGGCTTCTGGAGTGATCGTTCCGAGATCAAAGACCAGTGGCAGCTTGACAAACGTTTTGAACCGAAAATGGAAGAAAAAGAGCGCGAGAGTCTGTACAGCGGGTGGAAGAAAGCTGTAAATGCAGCTAGGGCTTTTAAATAAGCCGCATGTATGTTACAATCTAATTAAGTTAATAGAAACGGTTGGAGAAGAGGAGAGACCGCAGGCACCAAAGCAGTATCAGCGCTTTGGATGTTTGTGGTCTCTTTTTCTATTTTTTTACCGTGACAACAAGGGAGGACATGAACATGGAATCATTATTTTCAAGCCGTAAACGGGACGATATTTTACAGAATATGACGAAGCAGAAGTATGACGTGTTTATTATCGGCGGAGGTATTACAGGTGCAGGGACGGCATTGGACGCCGCTTCGCGCGGAATGAAAACGGCGCTTTGCGAAATGCAGGACTTTGCGGCCGGAACGTCAAGCCGCTCCACGAAACTCGTCCACGGCGGACTTCGCTATTTAAAGCAATTTGAAGTGAAAATGGTAGCTGAGGTCGGCAAAGAGCGGGCGATCGTCTATGAAAACGGGCCGCATGTGACAACGCCCGAATGGATGCTGCTTCCGATGCATAAGGGAGGCACTTTCGGCAAATTCAGCACGTCAATCGGACTGAGAGTGTACGACTTTTTAGCAGGCGTCAAAAAAGCTGAGCGGAGGAGCATGCTGAATGCCGAAGAAACTCTTCAAAAAGAGCCGCTCGTGAAAAAGAACGGCCTGAAAGGCGGCGGCTATTATGTCGAATACCGGACGGATGACGCCAGGCTGACGATCGAAGTCATGAAAGAAGCGGTTAAATTCGGAGCCGAGGCTGTCAATTATGCGAAAGTAAGCGATTTTATTTATGAAAACGGCAAGGTCACCGGCGTGGTCATTGAAGACGTCTTCACGAAAAAAACATACCGCGTCCACGCGAAAAAAATCGTCAATGCCGCAGGTCCGTGGGTTGACCGTCTGCGGGAAAAAGACCATTCAAAAGAAGGCAAACACCTTCAGCATACAAAAGGCGTGCATCTTGTTTTTGATCAATCGGTCTTTCCTTTAAAACAAGCCGTTTATTTTGACACGCCCGACGGCCGTATGGTGTTCGCGATTCCGAGAGACGGAAAGGCATATGTCGGCACAACGGACACCGTCTACAACGAGGATCTGGAACACCCTCGAATGACGACTGCAGACAGGGATTATGTCATTAATGCCATCAACTATATGTTCCCTGAACTGGGAATCAAGGCCGAAGATGTCGAATCAAGCTGGGCTGGGCTCAGACCGCTGATTCATGAAGAAGGAAAAGACCCGTCCGAGATTTCCCGGAAAGATGAGATCTGGACTTCTGAATCCGGACTGATCACAATTGCCGGCGGAAAGCTGACCGGCTACAGAAAAATGGCTGAGCATATCGTTGATCTTGTCAGAGACCGATTAAAAGAAGAGGGCGGCAGAGACTTCGGTCCTTGCAGAACAAAAACGATGCCGATCTCAGGCGGCCATATCGGCGGCTCCAAAAATCTCGAGGATTTTATTCGAGCGAAAGCAGCCGAAGGGATCAAGGCTGGACTGTCCGAAGAGACGGCCAGACAGATCGCCGCACGATACGGTTCGAACGCAGACCGCCTGTTTGATCGTGTTCCATCTCTAAAAGATGAAGCAGCAGAACGCCGCATTCCTGTCCATGTACTGGCAGAAATGGATTACGGGATCGAGGAAGAAATGGCTGCCGTCCCGGCAGACTTCTTCGTGCGCAGAACGGGTGCGCTGTTCTTTGACATCAATTGGGTCCGCACTTACAAAGACAGCCTTACGGACTACATGAGCGAGAAGCTGAACTGGGATGGCGAAACGAAGGCCCGGCATGTCCAGGTCTTGGAAGGACTTCTTCACGACGCTGTTGTCCCGCTGGAAAGCAGATGATTGATCGGGTTAAATGACCTTGATGAAATTTCGTTAAAAATCAACCGAATGGCCTAACGTGAGGCTGTCTTGATCAGGCAGCCTCATTTTTGTCGTTCGGCATGCTAAATTTGGACAAAGCGGCTGTTTGTCGATATGATAAAAGAAAAGCTGCAATTACTTAGCTGGAATATTGGAGGTAATCATGAGCTGGAGAACGAGCTATGAACGCTGGAAAAACAAAGAAAACTTAGATTCCGAATTAAAATCGCTTCTTCTGGAAGCTGAAGGAAATGAAAAAGAATTAGAGGATTGCTTTTATAAAAAACTTGAGTTTGGTACAGCCGGCATGCGCGGAGAGATCGGACCCGGTCCGAACCGCATGAACGTTTATACGGTTCGCAAAGCATCGGCGGGCCTTGCCGCATACATAGGAGCGAACGGCGAAGAAGCAAAAAAGCGCGGCGTTGTGATTGCGTACGATTCCCGCCACAAATCGCCTGAATTTGCAATGGAAGCTGCTAAAACGCTCGCGGAAAACGGCGTTCAAACGTACGTGTTTGACGAACTGCGCCCGACACCTGAACTTTCCTTTGCGGTAAGAGAACTGAATGCGTTTGCAGGTATTGTTATCACGGCGAGCCATAACCCGCCTGAATACAACGGCTATAAAGTCTACGGAGAGGACGGCGCGCAGCTTCCGCCTGCTGATGCCGACAAACTCATCGGCTATGTCAATGCGATTGAAAACGAACTTGAGATTGAAGCCGGTGATGAAGCTGCATTAACCGAAAAAGGCTTGATCAAAATAATCGGCGAGGAAATCGATCAAGCGTATCTCGATAAACTGACATCGATTTCTGTCAACCCTGATCTGGCAAAGGAAACTGAAGTCAAAGTCATTTTCACCCCGCTGCACGGCACGGCAAACAAATCCGTGAGACGCGGCTTGAAAGCTCTCGGGTATGAACATGTCACAGTCGTTCCGGAACAGGAACTGCCTGATCCTGACTTTTCGACCGTGTCTTCTCCTAATCCGGAAGAGCACGCCGCTTTTGAATATGCGATCAGGCTCGGAGAAGAAAAAGGAGCCGATATTCTGATCGGAACCGATCCCGACGCGGACCGCCTCGGCGTCGCTGTAAAGGATCAAGAAGGCCGTTACGCGGTGCTGACAGGAAATCAAACCGGCGCGCTGCTTTTGCATTATCTGCTATCGCAAAAACAGCAGAAAGGCACGCTGCCTGATAACGGAGTCGTTCTAAAAACGATTGTGACGAGCGAAATGGGGCGCGACATTGCCGCTTCTTTCGGACTTGACACGATCGACACGCTGACCGGCTTTAAATTCATCGGAGAAAAAATCAAACAATTTGAAGCATCGGGCGAATATGCTTTCCAATTCGGTTATGAGGAGAGCTACGGTTACTTGATCGGCGATTTCGCAAGAGACAAGGATGCCGTCCAGGCCGCACTGCTTGCGGTTGAGGTATGCGCCTTCTATAAAAAGCAGGGAAAATCGCTGTATGATGGGCTCCTCGAATTGTATCAAACGTTCGGCTTCTATAGAGAAGGCTTGAAGTCCCTGACCTTAAAAGGAAAAGAGGGAGCGGAGCAAATCGCGGCCATCCTCAGCACATTCAGAGAACAGCCGCCTCTTTCCATCGCTGGAAAAGACGTTGTATCCGCAGAAGACTATTTGACAGGGAAGCGGACGCTGCTGAAGGAAAACAAAACAGAAACGATCGATCTTCCGACATCCAATGTTTTGAAATATTTCCTTGAAGACGGCTCATGGTTCTGCCTCCGTCCATCAGGAACAGAGCCCAAAGTGAAATTTTATTTCGCGGTCAAAGGCCGAACCAATGAAGACAGTGAAGCGCTTCTCCATCAATTGACAGATGAAGTGATGAAAAAAATCGATGATATTGTAAAAGCGACTTCAAATTGATAATCGCTGAAAACCCGCCTTGCTACATGGCGGGTTTTCAATTTTTATTGATAAGCGGCCATAAATAATGTAATATATATTTAACAATAAGTTAGATATAAATTGCATATGAAAGGGGAAAATGGCTGACATGAAATGGATCAAAACCGGGGATGAATACGTAGAAAAGAAAATGACGCAATTTTTTAGCGAAGCCGGTACGATTGTCGCTGCTATCTTATTTTTGGATATGATCATCCGGGGCCTCATTTTAGGGAGACCGGCATCCGAATACATCGTCAGTGCCATCGGTTTTGCAGTCTATGCAGGCTGGATATTGTTCCGCTATCTTTTGTCGGGGTTTGAATATCCGGAGATTGCAGGTCAAGCGGCGTACAGGAAAAAAAGAAAAGAGATCACGGCTCTCAGCCTCGCTTCCGGCATCATATTTGCCATTTTAGTGCTTATTTTTACCGGCATACCAAAACACCCCGGCAGTTGGTTTGACTTTATTATGATGGTGATGTTGTTTGTATTTTTTCATTTTCTGATCAACTTTATCTCGTTGCGCAAATCCTTTCGGAAAAATCAAGATCTATTAGATGATTAATTGAAAACGGCGGGTGAGCATATGGTTAACCGGGTCAAACTCGCCCGGGTCGAAAAGTCTTTGACACAAGCCCAGCTTGCCGAGCGGGTCAATGTGACAAGACAGACGATCGGGCTGATCGAAAAAAATAAATACAATCCGACATTGCACCTATGCATCGCGATCGCAAAGGCGCTGGACAAAACGCTTGACGATTTGTTTTGGGAGGAAGAAGCTTAACGATTCGCTTTGTCCCTTCTCGGTCAAAAGTCTTAGAAAAGTTCATCTCATGAGGTGGCCTTTTTTTTAGCAAATATCGATATAATAAAAGAAACTCCGGGTTAAGGGGATGAATCTTTTGCGGGAAGACACGCAGTTTGAAAAATTGAAAACGCTCAAAGAAATAGCGGAAGCTTTAAACGAAGGGAACCATCTAAAAGAAACGCTTCATGCTGTTTTAAAAAAGCTGCTCCGCTTAACAGGACTCAAAACGGCGTGGCTTTTTCTGATCGATGAAAAGGGGCGCTTTGAACTGGCCGCTTCGGTCTGCCTGCCTCAGGCGCTTTCTTACCGGCACAACCGTTTATTATGCGAAGGAAGCTGCTACTGTCTTGAACAATATAGGGACGGAAAGCTGGACAGGGCGAAAAATATCATTCACTGCCGGCGAATTACGACGGCCATGAGACAGAAGACCGGAGATCCGGAAGGCATCACACATCATGCAACTGTCCCACTCAGCGACCAGAAGAAACGGTTCGGTTTACTGAACGTTGCGGCTCCGGGCAAAATTCATTTCAGCCGCGGAGAACTGGCGCTTCTCGAAGCTGTAGCTCTGCAAATCGGAATGGCGATCAAACGGATGCGGCTTGCTGAACAACAGCAAAAACACATGCTGCTGACCGAAAGAAACAGATTGGCTCAGGACTTGCATGATTCCGTCAATCAAATGCTTTTTTCGCTTAGCTTGACCGCTAAAGCGGCGGGTGAAATGACAGACCAGCCTGAGGTCAGGGAAATGCTCGAGTTTATGCAACATCTTTCTCATGAAGCGCTGCTTGAGATGCGGGCGTTAATTTGGCAGCTCAGGCCCCAGGGCCTTGAAGAAGGGTTGGCGGCTGCTCTTGAAAAATATGCGGAAGTGCTCGGCCTTCAGGTGATCTTCAAGCTCAGCGGTGTGCTCCGGCTGCCGCCTCCTGCTGAGGAATTGATGTGGCGGCTGAGCCAGGAAGCTCTCAACAATTGCAAAAAGCATGCCGGTGCAAGCCGCATACAAGTGAAAATCGATGTATTCCAGTCCTCTGCCGTCTTGGAAATCGAAGATGACGGCAAAGGGTTTCAGTACGATCCTGACGCGGGGCTTCCGACGCTTGGGCTGAAAGGAATGAAGGAGCGGACGAAAAAAGCGGGCGGCACGTTTTTGATCAACTCCGCAATCGGTAAGGGGACGAAAATCCGGGCGGTTTTGCCTTTGAAGGAGAAGGGGGAGGCAGGATGGAAAAGGTGAAAATCATCATTGCCGATGATCATCATATTGTCAGAAAAGGCCTCTTGTTTTTTTTCAAAACAAAAAGCGATTTTGACGTTGTCGGAGAGGCTTCAACAGGAATTGAGGCGCTCGATGTCTTGCGAAGACGTGAGGCAGACATCGTATTAATGGATTTATCAATGCCTGAAATGGACGGAATTGAGGCGACAAAGCGAATAAAAAAGGAATATCCGTCAGTCAAAATCATAGCGCTGACAAGCTATGCGGATGAAAGCTATGTGATTCCCGCCATCCAGGCGGGAGCCTCTGCCTATCAGCTCAAAGACGCCGAGCCTGATGAACTTGTCGAGACGATACGCGCTGTTTATGGAGGGAGATATTCCTTGGATCCAAGCATCATGTCCCACGTCTTTCACCATGTGTCACAGGCTGATGAGAAAGAAAAAATACATCAATTTACAAATAGAGAAAAAGATGTTTTATTGGAAATTACAAAAGGGAAAAGCAACAAGGAAATTGCCGCATCTTTATTTATCAGCGAAAAAACAGTGAAAACTCATGTATCCAATCTGCTGTCAAAGCTTGGCTTATCCGATCGCACGCAAGCCGCGCTCTTTGCAGTTAAACACGGACTACAACAAAATGATGGGAGATGATCAAATGAAAATAACCGTAGTCAGCGGAACCGCTAGAAAACAGGGCAGAACGCGGATTGCCGCTTCCTATATCGCCCGCACGTATCAGGCGGAGCTTATCGATTTAAGCGAGTTCATCCTACCGATTTTCAACGGGGATGAAGAGCAGAGCTCGCTGGAGAATGTTCAAAAACTGAAAACTTCTGTCAAAGAAGCAGACGCTGTCGTTTTATTATCTCCCGAATACCACAGCGGTATGAGCGGCGCTTTGAAAAATGCGCTCGATTTTTTAAGCAATGAACAGTTCTCGGGCAAACCGGTTGCGCTTTTTGCTTGTGCAGGAGGCGGAAAAGGCGGGATGAACGCGCTCGCCAATATGCGCATTGTCGCGCGCGGAGTTTATGCGAACGTCATCACAAAGCAGCTTGTGCTCGATCCGATTCATATTGATGAGGAACACCAAACGGTTACTGAAGCAGCAAAAGCCAATATCAAAAATGTAATGGAAGAGCTTCTGCTCTTTGCCGAATTTCAAAAAGCCTGACGCCGATTAGAGCGCCAGGCTTATTTTATTTTACGTAAAAACAAGCACGCCGTTTTCATGTTCTTGTCCCGAAAATGAGGCGTGATCAATGTACTGCAGCAGATCATAAAGCCTTTTTTCGACAATGGCGTCATCTCTTTCAAAATTGTAGGCGTGCAAAAAATGTTCGATCCGCTTTGATAATAAATCGTCTTCTGTCCGCACCATCAGGATCAGCAGATTGTCCCACTGCGAGCGGTGCGTATAGTACAAAGCTTTGTCATAATCAGCGTAATTCAATTTCGCCACTCTCCCTTCTTTCTGAGGAGTCATGATTATTTTATGTGGCGGGATGTTTTTTTCTCCGGGCAAAACTTGGTCTCCCTTGTTTGGCGGCCTAGAAATATGAGGATGGTATACGCTAGACCGCGAAAAATGTCTGCATGACATTCGCCGTTTCCGGTCAAGCTAACGTATGTACAATACATGCGGAGCGAATGGAAATGAAAAAACGATATTGCACGTACTTTTTTTGCATACTAACGCTTTTATCATTCCCGGCGAAAAGCCACTTTCAAGCAGGTGTTTCCGATACGCCTGAACGGTGGGAGAGAATCGCCTGGAGTGCGCTTGAAGAAAAATACGAAGGCGCAAAGTTCGAGGATTATGAATATTTAGGGCGCACTCAAGTCAATGATGACGAGACAAAGGATGTCTTCAGGGTAACCGTCAATCAGAAAGGCAAATCATTTTCGGCGCACGCCGAGGTGTATTTTCACCCGGTGACCAATGCGATCATCAATGTGAATATTTTTACCTTATAGCAAAAAAAACGAAGGAAGCCGCTTCCTTCGTTAACTCAATAATTTACGTATATGGTCCTGATTAACGATAATATCCTGCAGAGTGTATTGATCCAATACGTCCAAATAGGCGGAAAGGGCTTTGTTTAAAACATGCTTTAATCCGCAGATCGGAGAAAGTATACAATGGTTTTTTTCTCCGTTAAAACACTCGACAAGGTTAAAATCATCTTCTGTATGTCTTATGACTTCACCGATATTAATCAGTTCAGGCGCTTTTCCGAGACGAATCCCGCCGTTGCGGCCCCGAATCGTTTCAACGTAGCCAAGCTTGCCAAGCTCGTAAATCACCTTCATAAGGTGGTTTTTTGAAATGGAATAAGAATCGGCGATGTCTTTAATATTGACAAGCTCGTTTGAGTTTTTGGTTGCTAGAAAAATCAGTACCCTCAATGAGTAATCCGTATAATTTGTTAATTTCATCGCATGACCTCAATCAAACAAGTTTCCATTATCTTATCACATTTGCCTTCGGTTATGAGGGTGGAGCGGAAATTGTTACAAAAATATAAAACATTCCTTGAAAATATTGCTTTAATTCCATTAAAAGTCTAGTATAAAGATGTATCTAAAATACATCTTTAATCAAAAGTAACAGTCCCATTTAAAAAAGATCTTATTGCACCTTTAAAGATGTATTTCAAATACATTTTTAAAGTGACTGGAGAGGAGAAAGCGTTATGCTATCTGAAAAAAACATGCAAATTGTCAAATCGACCGCCCCTGTTTTAAAAGAAAAGGGAACAGAGATCACCACTTGTTTTTACAAGCGGATGTTTAATGCGCACCCTGAACTGAAAAATATCTTCAACATGTCCCGCCAGCAAACCGGCGGACAGCCGAAAGCTTTGGCTTTCACTGTTTTGCAGGCGGCTGAGAACATCGACCGGCTCGGAGACCTGCTGCCGGTTGTCAAACAAATCGGGCATAAACACAAAAGTTTGCATGTGAAACCAGAGCACTATCCTATTGTCGGTCAGCACCTTTTGGAAGCAATTGAAATTGTGCTCGGCGAAGCTGCGACAGAGGACATTCTCCAGGCATGGGCAGAAGCCTATGAAGAGATCGCCCGCGTATTTATTGAAGTCGAAAAACAAATGTATGAAGAAGACAAAAAGCAGGATGGAAACTGGGAAGGATTTAAACCGTTTGTCATCATGGATAAGCGGGTCGAATCCGCTACGATTGCTTCCTTTTATTTGAAGCCTGCCGATGGAACGGATTTGCCCGCTTTCAGTCCCGGACAGTACGTATCTGTCCGCATTAAAATTCCCGGTGAACCGTATTTCTTAACAAGGCAGTACAGCTTGTCAGATGCCTGGAATAAAGACTACTACCGCATTTCAGTCAAATTGGAAGCGGAGGAAGGGCAGCCGATCGGAAGGGTATCAAGCTATCTGCATGAGAACATGGAAATCGGGGGCAGCTTGGAAGTGAGCGCTCCGGCCGGAGATTTCACCCTTTCCGAAGGAACGGATCATCCGGTTTACTTCATCAGCGCCGGATCAGGCATCACGCCTGTCATGAGCATGGTGCAAACATTGGCTCAAAAAGAAAGCAGCCGCGAGATCACATTCGTGCACGCTGCGAAATCTGAACAGCATCACGCTTTCAAGGAAGAAACGGAGAAGCTGCTCGGCGACAATCCGGCGAACCGTCTCCTGTTTGTCTACAGCAGGGATGCTGGAGCGACGGAAGATCATATTGTAAAAGGCCGGGTGAATGAAGAGCTTTTGGAATCGATCGTGAAAGATCCAAATAGCGAATTTTATGTATGCGGTCCGCTTTCATTTATGAAAAGCGTGATTGAAGGATTGCAAAATCTTGGCGTTTCGATGGAAAACATCCGCTATGAGAGCTTTGCTTCATCCCTTGACATGCAAATAGCGAACTAGCCAAAGAGGCAGCTGTCAAACCGACAGCTGCCTTTCATCTTTTCAAAACCCGGCTCATACAATAAAGAGAAGTCCAACCGGGGGGGATTTGAGTATTGAGCATACGGGAACAAAAAGAGCTGCAGCGGGCGATAGCAGAAATTACGGAGATCGCGGAAGGATTCGGCCTGGATTTTTATCCGATGAGATATGAAATTTGTCCGGCTGAAATCATTTATACATTCGGCGCATACGGGATGCCGACAAGATACAGCCATTGGAGTTTCGGCAAGCAATTTCACAAAATGAAGCTTCACTATGACTTTGGCTTGAGCAAAATATATGAGCTTGTCATTAATTCAAATCCGTGTTACGCGTTTTTGCTGGACAGCAATTCATTGATTCAAAATAAGCTGATTGTCGCACACGTCCTGGCTCATTGTGATTTCTTTAAAAATAACTGCCGTTTCCAAAATACGAAGCGCGATATGGTTGAAAGCATGTCGGCGACAGCAGAGCGGATTAAACATTATGAGACGGTTCACGGTTCAAAAGAAGTCGAAGCATTTCTCGATGCGGTGCTGGCGATTGAAGAACACATTGACCCTTCGCTCGTGAGGCCGAAGCTGTCGTGGAGCATAGATGATGAAGAAGAAGAAGAAACAGACGCGCCGCCCACTCCTTATGACGACCTCTGGGAACTGGATCACAAAGGATCGAAAGAGAAGAAGAAAAGGACGAAAAAAAAGTTTCCGCCGAAGCCGGAAAAAGATATTCTGCTGTTCATTGAAGAACATTCGCGGGAGCTGGAGCCTTGGCAGCGCGACATCTTAACGATGATGAGAGAGGAAATGCTGTATTTCTGGCCGCAGCTTGAAACGAAAATCATGAATGAAGGATGGGCGTCCTACTGGCATCAGCGGATCATCCGCGAGCTTGAGCTGACATCAAGTGAAGCGATCGAATTCGCCAAGCTCAACGCGGGAGTGGTTCAGCCGTCCAAAACGGGCATCAATCCATATTATCTCGGATTGAAAATATTTGAGGACATAGAGGAGCGCTACAACAACCCGACAGAAGATATGAAGAAGATGGGTGTAAAGCCGAACTCGGGGAGAGAAAAAATATTTGAAGTCAGGGAGATCGAATCAGACATTTCATTTATCAGAAACTATTTAACGAAAGATCTCGTGATGAGGGAAGATCTCTACTTGTTTCAAAAACAGGGAAGGGATTATAAAATCGTTGACAAGGATTGGGAGGCTGTGCGCGATCAGCTTGTCAGCATGAGAGTCAACGGAGGATTTCCTTATTTGACAGTTGAGGACGGAGATTACTTAAAGAACAATGAATTATACATTAAGCATTGGTATGAAGGGATCGAACTCGATTTAAAGTATCTTGAAAAAGTTCTGCCTTACCTTCACCAGCTATGGGGAAGAAGCGTGCATGTCGAAACCGTGCTCGAAGATAAGCCCGTCATGTTTTCCTATGATGGAAAGGCTGTCCATCGCAGATATTTATAAAAAGTTTCAGGCTGCATTCGGGCAGCCTTTTTTATTTTAAAGCGCAACGACGACCGTCACTATGCCAAATAAAAGAACGTTTGTCCAGTTTTATAAGTTAATCATAAAAATGTAAAATAAAGTATTTAATACTCTTTCTAAAATTGTAATTTTGGCTGCTGGAAAGTGCGAAAATGTAGTATTTAAGTTACCTTTGAAATGTAAATGAAATATTATCTACCCTTAAAAACTTTTTTTAAAAACGAATAATTAAGGAATTTGACATAGTAAGTCAAGACTATACCTGATGGAATTCCCTCCTTATAATAGAAACAGAGGAAGGGCTGAAGCAGCCGTTCTCAAAAAAATGAAACTGCTAATTTTCGCCTTTGAAAATATAAAATATTCTGCTATTGGGAGGACAACATGAAAAAACAAGTAATAACAGCAGCATCAGCGGTTGTTTTAGGATCGACTTTATTTGCGGGAGCGGCTTCCGCGCAAACTATAACTGTGAAAAAAGGGGATACGTTATGGGGATTTTCGAAGAAGTACGGCACAAGTGTCAGCAAGATTAAACAGGAAAACAAGCTGAAATCCGATATCATTTACATAGGTCAGAGGCTGTCGATCAATGGAAGCAGCTCTTCGTCTGCAAAAGCGTCGCAAGCTTCATCAGCTACGCATAAAGTGGTCAAAGGAGACAGCCTTTGGAAAATTTCTCGGACATACGGCATGACCGTCAATGAACTGAAATCTCTGAATGGTTTAAAAACAGATTTAATCCGGATCGGACAAGTATTAAAAGTTAAAGGGACGAAAAGCGTAAAAGCTGCATCAACGACAAAGCCTTCTGCATCAAGCGGGACAAGCAAGGCGCCTGCGCAAACCTCTTCAGCGCTGAATACGTCAAAACTTGTTTCAGATGCAAAAGCCCTTATCGGAACGCCTTATAAATGGGGCGGAACATCTGCATCAGGATTTGACTGCAGCGGGTTTGTCTGGTACATCCTCAACAAACAGACAAATGTGGCGAGAACGAACACAGCCGGATACTGGAATTCGATGAAGAGCGTATCAAGCCCCGCAGTAGGTGATTTCGTATTCTTCACGACATATCAGCCGGGACCTTCGCATATGGGGGTTTACATCGGAAACAATCAATTCGTTCATGCCGGTTCTGACGGCGTAACGATCAGCGATATGACAAACAGCTATTGGAAGCCCCGCTATCTTGGAGCAAAACGCTTCTAATGTTGCAGGGACAAGCCCGTTCATCATGGTGAACGGGTTTTTTCCCGTTTAGAAACGGAACTCGGCTAAAAACGCCAAAAAGTGTTCGACCTTCTCATTATCTTTCAGACTAATCGCATATCCCCCTGCAACAGGAAGCTTCATGAAATCGCACGGCACCTCTATTAATCTTCCTTCCATCAGCTCGCGGCGCACAGTCGACAGCGGCAAAAATGATATACCGAGTCCTTCTGAAATAAATCGTTTCGTAATATGCGTCTGGCTTACGAGCATTGTTCTGACAAACGGAAATTTGATCCTCAGCTGCCTGACGAGGTCGTCCCAGTATTCGGGGTGATTATGGGTCAACAGCAAATATTCTTCAAGCAAATCTTCGACATCGAGCGGCGGCGCTTGTTCTGAATTGCGGCCCTCATGAGGGGCAACCAAAATCACGGGATCGCTGTACATGGAATAGCAGTTCAGGTTTGACGATTGCACGTTTAAGCAGCTTAATCCGATATCTGCATGGCCGGCTGAAATCAGGGGAGCGATTTCAGCTGATTCGGCGATCTTTACTTTGATCTCCGAATTCGGATGCAGCGCTGTGTATTTTTTTAATACAAATGGGAGAATCGTATCGGCGATAAGCGGTGAAACCGCTAGATTCAATGTCTGCGAATAGCCTTGTCTGATTCTGTGAAGCTCTGCCATGCTCGATTCATAGTCTTCCAGCAGGCGAAGGGCGAAAGGAAGGTAAGCGCGCCCTTCTTTCGTTAAATGAATGCTTCTTCCTTTGCGGGTGAACAGCTGGCACCCGAGTTCTTCCTCAAGCAGTTTAATTTGGACGGTGACGGTCGGCTGAGAAATAAATAAGGTTTCCGCCGTCTTTCTGAAATTTTCGTATTTTGCGGCAGTAACAAAGGTATGAAGCCATTTAAAATCCATTGCAGTCCTCCTGATTAATTTTGTTAATCAAAGACATCAATATAATTCAATATTTTTTAAATATTATATCAACTATAATGATATTTACAAAGGAAAAAGGAGGAATTGATATGGTTTATCATGGATTAAAAGGGATTACTTGTGTTGAAACAGCCATCAGCCGCATTGACGGTGAAGAGGGAAAGCTGATCTACAGAGGGTACAATGCTGATGAACTGGCGCTTACATCCACATTTGAAGAAGTCGCTTATCTCATACTCAACGGGGCATTTCCGACGGAGGCGGAACTCAGTCAATTCAATGAGATGCTCGCTTCATTCCGTGTGCTGCCAGAAGCATGCGAGCGATTGATCCGCAGCCTTCCTGCCGAATTAGACGATATGGCGGTTCTTCGCACGGCCGTCTCTTCATTCGGGGACAAATCGTTTGCGTTCAAGCCGACAATGGAGCAGGCTCTCAGACTGATTGCAGCCGCCCCGTCGATTATCGCGTTCAGAAAAAGGCTGACTGATGGAAAAGAGCCTGTTCAGCCGCTGGATGAGCTTGGCTTTGTGGAACATTATTTTTACATGCTGAAAGGAAAGCGCCCGACAGAAGCTCAGAAAAAAGCGCTCGAAACGTACATGATTCTTGCGATGGAACACGGCATGAACGCTTCAACTTTTTCGGCAAGAGTTACGGTGTCTACGGAATCCGATCTTGTTTCTGCCGTCACATCTGCACTTGGCACGATGAAAGGACCTTTGCACGGCGGAGCGCCGTCTGCGGTGACTGATATGCTGGAAGGCATCGGGGAAAAACAGCACGCAGAAAGCTATATAAGAGAAAAGCTTGAAAAAGGCGAGAGACTGATGGGATTTGGACACCGCGTCTATAAAACGCATGATCCGAGAGCGAAGGCTTTAAGGGTGAAAGCTGAGGAAATTGCCGGGGGCGACCGGGATATCGACCTTGCTCTTCATGTTGAAAATACGGCGATCCGCCTTTTGGAAGAATACAAACCGGGGCGCAAGCTTTATACGAATGTCGAATTTTACGCAGCGGCTGTCATGAAGGCGATCGATTTTGATGCCGCATTGTTTACCCCTACTTTTTCGGCAGCGAGAATGGTCGGCTGGTGCGCCCATGTGCTGGAGCAGGCTGATAACAACATGATTTTCAGGCCGTCGGCTAAATATATCGGAGAATTGGTTTCTCAGTAATGCGGACACACGCCTTCTCAGCGAAGCGCGTGTTTTTTAATAGATTTTTGAATGTTTAAGTAGGGAATTATGCCGGTGTTCTTGAATGTATTCATCAAGAAAATCCTTTAAGGGGGAGACGATGAAAAAAGGATTCCTGATGTTGATCATGCTGTTTTTTCTAGGTGCATGCTCGGAAGGCCGGGATTTTGATGCTGAACATGAAGCGGCGGCCGCAAAAGAAGGCGGAAGCGGCGCCGAAGTTATCGCAGAGCGCTTGGATGTGCCTTGGACGATCGCTCACACTGGCGAGATTTTTTACGTGACCGAAAGAAACGGGGGAATCGTGTCCATTGCTGACGGCAAAAAGGAGCGCATGCAGCTTCAGCTGAAAAAGCCCGTTCATCAAGAAGGGGAAGGCGGGCTGCTCGGATTTGTACTTCATCCTGATTTCAAAAACAATCAGGAGGCATACGTTTACCATACATACAAAGACGGGGGCCATCTGAAAAACCGGATCGTAAAATTGACGCTTGACCGTCTCACTTGGACGGAAACGGAGGAGCTGCTTGCCGATTTGCCCGGAGGCGTGATTCATAACGGCGGCCGGATGGCGATCGGGCCCGATCAAAAGTTGTACATCACGACAGGTGATGCGGGGGAAAGGGAATGGGCCCAGCAGCCTGAAAAGCTGGCGGGGGTGATTTTAAGGATGGACCTTGATGGTGCGATCCCTGCTGATCAGCCTTTTCGCTCGTCTTATGTATACAGCTTTGGACACCGGAATCCGCAAGGCCTCGCATGGATCGGCCGGCAGTTTTACAGCTCCGAACACGGGCAGTCTGGACATGATGAAGTGAACAAAATAGAACCCGGAGCCAATTATGGCTGGCCGGTGATTGAAGGAAGCGATAAGAAGCGGGGAATGAAAGCGCCGCTCATCCATTCGGGAGAAGAAACGTGGGCCCCATCCGGTTTAGCGCAGAAAGGGGATATCCTCTATATGGCCGGGCTGCGGAGTGAGGGCGTTTTCCGGATCGATCCGGCGGAAGCCAAAGCGGTCAAATGGCTTGGCGGATACGGCAGAATCAGGGATGTAAAAGTAATCGGAGATGATCTGTATTTCATTACGAACAATGGCGACGGAAGAGGCGAAAAAAAACAGACAGACGGATGGACAGAAAGCGCAAAAACAAGAAAAACAACCCGGGGCTGAGCACAAGATGGTGCCCCTTCCGCTCTCGGAAGACCGCGACTACAAAGGAAGCGGCAAATTAAAAGGAAAAACCGCCATTATCACCGGAGGAGACAGCGGAATCGGCAGAGCGGCCGCCATTGCATACGCCAAAGAAGGTGCCGACATTGCCGTCATGTACTTGGACGAACACAAGGATGCCGAGGAAACGAAAGAACGAATCGAACAAGAAGGCGCAAAATGCCTCTTGATTCCCGGAGATGTCGGGGATGAAGCACATTGCAAAACATCTGTCGAAAAAGCGGTGAATCACTTTGGCGGGCTCGACATTCTCGTGAACAATGCTGCCGAACAGCATCCGCAAAAAGGGATCGAAGATATTTCGACCGAACAGCTTGAACAAACGTTCAGAACGAATATTTTCTCCATGTTTCACATGACAAAAGCCGCGCTCCCGCATTTAGGGGAAGGCAGCGCGATTATCAATACCGCATCGATCACAGCTTATGAGGGCAGTCCGGCGCTGATTGACTATTCGAGCACAAAGGGTGCGATTGTCGCGTTTACCCGTTCGATGGCTGCATCCCTTGTCAAAAAAGGAATACGCGTCAACGCGGTAGCGCCGGGGCCCATTTGGACGCCGCTCATTCCGGCTACTTTTTCGCCGGAAAAAACGGAAAAACACGGTACAAATACGCCGATGGGAAGGCCCGGACAGCCTTCTGAACACGCTGCGGTGTATGTTCTGCTCGCTTCAGACGATTCCTCTTATATGACAGGACAGACGATCCACATCAACGGCGGAAGATATGTGACGACATAATTTCAACCGGCTGCTATTGTAAGGCAGCCGGTTTTTTCTGTTTGTTTTTTCGGAAAAAAAAAATTTGAAAGATCACTTTCAAAAAAGCTGCCCTGTAAGAGATAATAGAAGCAGAAAGAGAAAGGATGTGTATGAATGAGCGATCGCAGAATGACAGCAAAATGGGCATCCAAACTTGGATTTGTTCTCGCGGCAGCGGGATCCGCCATCGGCCTGGGGGCGATTTGGAAGTTTCCCTATGTGGCGGGAACGAGCGGAGGAGGCGCATTTTTCCTTGTCTTTGTCCTATTTACGATACTGCTGGGATACCCCCTGCTTTTGGGGGAATTTATATTAGGCCGAAAAAGCCAATCGGATGCTATCGGCACCTATCAAAAAATAGCGCCGGGGACGCCTTGGGTGATCACAGGCTGGATCGGAATCGCCGCCTGCTTCCTTGTCCTGTCGTTTTACAGTGTGATCGGCGGCTGGATTTTGCTTTATATCATCAAAGCAGTAACCGGTTCATTGTCGGGTCTCACACAGGCCGGATACGGGGAGCTATTCGGGTCGATCATCCAAGATCCGCTGCAGACACTGGCAGCGCAGCTTGTGTTTATCATCATGACGATCCTCGTCGTGGCGAAGGGTGTGCAAAAAGGAATCGAGCGCGTCAGTTCGATTATGATGCCGCTATTATTTATTTTATTTATTGCGCTCGTTTTAAGGGCTCTGACGCTTGAGCATGCGATCGACGGCGTGCGTTTTCTGTTTGTGCCCGATTTTGGCAGCCTGACGCCGCAGGCGATTCTTTTTGCGCTCGGACAAGCTTTCTTTACGCTGACGCTTGGCGTATCTGTGATGGTAACGTACAGCTCCTATTTGTCAAAGTCACAAAACCTTCCGAAGTCGGCGGTCTCGATCGTGATCATGAACCTTACCGTCACGCTGCTTGCCGGCCTGGCGATTTTTCCGGCCGTCTTTTCATTCGGGCTTCAGCCCGATCAGGGGCCGACTTTATTATTTGCGGTTCTGCCGGCAGTTTTTGACCGGCTTCCATTCGGGATGCTGTTTTTTATCGGGTTTTTGACGGCCTTTTTATTTGCCGCGCTGACTTCGGCTTTTTCGATGATCGAGATCATTGTTGCCGCAATCACAAAAGGCGATCAAACGAAAAGGGGGAAATGGACGTGGGCGATCGGCCTTTTGATTTTTGCCGTCGGCATTCCTTCCTGCTTGTCTTACGGAGTGCTCGATGAGCCGTTCATTTTTAAGAAGACGTTTTTTGATGCGGCGGATTATGTCGTCAGCAATATTTTGATGCCGCTTGGAGCGCTTTTTATTTCGATTTTTATTCCGCTGAAATTGTCCAAACACGATCTATATGAAGAAATGAAAAGCGGATCAAAAGCGGGGAAAGGCTTTTTTATCGTGTGGTTTTATCTTCTCCGTTTCCTTGTTCCGCTTGCAATTGTACTTGTCTTTTTAAATTTAATCGGAGTGTTTTCATTTTAAAAGATCAGGAGATGGGTGAATATGGTGTTAGACTTTCAACAGATGTTTCCGAGCGAGGATGGCAATCATGAGGCGCGGTATCAGCTGCTGGCATTGCTTGAAGCGGTATTGGCCGGAATGGACAGGCTGAAGGATCCCGCCCGGATGACGCTTGGCCGCGAGTCTGAAGTTTCCTCTGACTACTATCAAAGCGTCATTGAAGAGGCCGCCTTGCCGGAAAAAGGCTTCGGGGCGGAAAAAAGCGTCGAAGAGCTATTGAAATTGCTTGACGGCCACCGTTTTTTAAACAGGCATTATGTGGCCAACGCGACGCCTTTGCCGAACAACGCCAGCATCGCCGGGAATCTTTTAATGGTTCTTTTAAACGGAAACAATTTATGGGATGTAGACGGCACGGCTGCAGCAAGGACGGAAGTGCAGATCACGGCGATGCTTTCAGACATTGTCGGTTATGACAGGCACAAGAGCGGCGGTTTTACCACATGGGGCGGGCAGGGAGCTGTTTTTCAGTCGCTCAGGCTGGCGATCGCAAGCGCGTATCCTGAAGCGAATCAGCAAGGAACACCGCATCACCTGTACGCATTCTGTTCAGAGCTTTCGCATTTCAGTCTTTACAAATCGCTGGAAGCTTCCGGAATCGGGACGGACCATTTGATCAAGGTCAAGACGAATCGCGATCATTCGATGGATCTGACCGATTTGCGGGAAAAAATGCAAGCCGTGATTGAAAAAGGCGGACATCCGATATATGTTTTGGCAACGCTTGGCACAACTGACTCATTTGGCATCGATGATTTGGCCGGAATCAAAAAAGTGACTGAGGAAATAGAGGCCGCCTACGGTTTGCCTCCTGTCTATATTCATGCCGATACGGCGATGGGCGGGATGTACGGTTTTTTTAACGGATACGATTTCACCGGAAACCCGCTTCATCTTGAAGATGAGGTGCTTGAGACGCTTGCCCGCTACAAAAAACATTTTCAGCATTTGCACCTGGCGGACAGCTTGGTCTTTGATTTTCATAAACTTGGACAAACGCCGTATATCACAAGCCTTTTCTTGGTGAAAAACCGTGAGGCACTGAAAGCCGTTGATTTGGATCCGGATGAGACGCCTTATGTCGGTAACAGGGGGTTTGGCAGCTATCATACGAGCTATACGCTAGAGTGTTCGCGAATGGGAAGCAGCATACCGATTTATGCTTCTCTGCTCGCATTCGGAATCGAAGGCTACCAGGAGATCTTGGCCAATTACATCAGAGTTAACCTGGCGTTTCGAAAAAAACTTCTGCAGGCTTTTCCGAATGCAGCCGTCACCAATGATGTATCACCTGTAACGACATTCCGCTTCTATCCGGGAAATGTCCGCTACCATGAAGAAATCAGCGGCGCCATCACGGAGGAAGAAGTGCGGAATATTAACAAATTCAATGAAAAAATCGCCGAAACATTGGGAAGGTACCGCAGTTACACCTATTTTGGCAGCACGAAAAAGCAAACATACGTTTATCCTGCTGACAGCCGTTTGCCGGTGCCGCTTTATGTCCAGAAATTCTACAGTGTCTCACCTTACACGACAGTTGATACAATTGACCATTATATCGCCTTTTTAAAAGCGCATGTTGAACCGTCCGATGTAGCAGCCGGATAAAAATTTGAAAATGAAGTCGCATATCATGCATATCATAAAAAAGTTCAGTTGTTATGTGAGTTTCCTTAAATCGAATGCCAATGTAAAGTCGATCAGCGTGGAAACGTGTGTCGAAAAAGATGGCAAGATTCACGGTGACAGAATGCCGCTGAATTGGTCGTTGAAACGGTGCAAGCTGATGCAAGAACTGTTTGCGGACGGTATTTACGGGCCAAAAACAAAGGCGAAAATTGAAGCTTTATTGAAGTAATCAAAAAGGCCCTTTCTTGTGTAAAGGGCCACATTTTTTTCGCTTCATTAAGAGCACCATTTCTGCGTTGAATTAAAAAAGAAGGCGCCAGTTGTGGCGCCCTCTAAAAAACATTTATATTTATTCTAATCCTGAATATGGATTTTCAACGTTTCCTTCCAATTCCTCAATAGTTTCCTCTATAAGCTCTCTAACTTCTTCACTAGGGTTTTCTTTAATCATTTCCTGTAATGCTTTAAAGCTTTCTGGAAGTCCCAAATAAGCTATTATTGATGTAGCATTGTCTATTAGATCATAAGAATTTGCATCCAAGATATTTTTTATTAAAATATCTATTTTATGTTTAATTTTGTCGTCCAGAATTTTATAAGTATGCCATTGTCTTTCTGAAAGTTGGTAAATTGCTTCTGATAATTCAATATAACTGACACTATCTTTTGCACTTTCATAAATATCAACAATCTGATTGAAATACTTCTCTAATGTATCTTCAGGTAAAGAATCGGGTAATTCATCAAACTTAGAAAAATCCATGTTCGTTTCACTCTCCTACAACTGGAATGTGGGTTATGTTACTCGGTTTTTTATGGAGTTTACCATCTTGTCCTAGAAGTTTTTTTTGTATTTTTATTTGGGCAGTCCACATATTTCCGGAATTACTGTCCGGAAATTTCTCTTTTGCGTTTAAATCCGGTGAATGCCACTTGACTTCTACTTTTTTTCCATCAATTTCAAAGTTGTATTTGTATCCTTTTTTTATAGTTTCACTTGCTTTAAAATTGTTTGGTGTACCCTTTGGTATCATGGATTCTAAATCATTAACGGAAATCTTTCCATTCTTGAGCTTGCTAGTCGCAAAACTCAGATCAAAATCTTTAACTTTGTCTTTTCCCTCAGAAGATTTTTTGGGCGTTTCCTTTGCTGATTTAGAAGGGTTTTGCTCAACTTTTCCAACATCCTTAGCTGCTTTCGATCCTTTATCTACCTTCGCAACTTTCTTTCCCGCTTCTTCACCTTTAAATAACTTGAAGCCGCGCTTTCCGTACTTAAATGCCTTTCCGAAAGGGGTGACATTCAATGCGGCCATCAAACGGTCACCATTACCTTTAACGATTTCACCTGTCGCAAGGTCGTATCCAAACGCTGCTCTTACTGCATCATACACACCTGTAAATTCCATCGCCGTATCGAAATATTTAGCAAAGTCGCTTTTTTCCACATTCTCTGGAAGGGTGTAGGCGGGTTCTATCTTAACGATTGTATCCCCATCTATGTATGCCCGGTAAAGCGTATCGTTAAATACTCTATAATCTTTTTTTAGTTCATTCAATTCCTCTTGAGTGTACTCTTTTTTGGAAACCTTTTGTGTCGCCAATTTTTTTAATCGATCTGGATCGGCGAGAGTGTTTACGTCAGCATCTTCTTTGTCTCCGACTTTTTTCAACATGGCACCCATCGCTGTTTCTTGATTTCCGCTCAGGTTATCCATATCATCCGGCTTTAAAATCGAACCTTTTTGGTAGCCGGTGATTTCAATTTTTGGTCCGGTATACATCTTTTCGAGCCTTGAAATGTATTTCTGCATCGTTTCTAGGTCGTTTTCAGCCGTTTTGAGGGCGTTTGTTTGCTCGCGGTCAAACGCATGCAGCTTTTCAAGAGTCGTGCTGATTTCCTTTAACGCTTTCTGATTCTGTTCATGAAAACCGCTGTCATTCAAATCCGGTAAATCTACGATATGGCTGACTTTTGCGATCGTCGCGTTGGTCTTAGAAACCAAATGTTTCGTTGTGCGATCGGCCGCATTTAAGCCATTCTCAAGTTCGTGTTCGAGAAAGGACTGTGAAATAAATCCGTTATGGTTTGGTTCCAGGGAATTCAGCGCGCTTTTTATTTTCTTCAGCGTGGAACTGTATTCCTCTATGAAAGTATCATAGAACCGCAAAAAAGGGGTGTGGCACTCCTCGTAAAAGGCGCGGATCGCGTCGCCGCCTTTTCCTTTTAAAGCATCATCAAGTGATGTGATGCCGTCAACGGCCTTTTTGACTTTGGCGATTTCGGCTGATTGGTGTTTTAATTGTTCCAGCGTTTGATCTAGTGCATTGTGCAACGCCTGAACATCCAGAGTCTTCATGGCACTCTCCTCTAATACTAAAGTTACAATCATTTTAGAGTTTACCACTTTATAGAAGGGAATTGGAGAATAAATCCTGTTTATCCATGAAAATGAATCAATCTGCATAGAACATTCGGACTAGATCTCAGCTTTTTTCGATTTGCTCCTTATAACCCCCATGAACAAAATGTAAATTAATACAATGATGATATTATACAAAGGTTCAATTTTTAAAAAGATAGTACTAAGAGTCATCACTAGAAGCATGAGGAGTGTTGCAACCTACCATATAAACTCATATTTTTTATCACTCTGTTCTTGACTCCTCTTAGATAGGGATTCAAAAAATCCCAGGAGATTATACAAACGGGTGTAAAATTGTTGAGGAAGCGAACCGTCAATATGAATGCGCTTGGTTGTTTCTCATATTAACGGTTCGATTTTTTATTATTATTGTCGTTTTTGGAACATTAGCCAAATGAACAGAGTAATTCCCACCCTGATGAATCCGATTAAGAATAGGAGCTTTCATCTCTTCATCGTTTTTCAAAGTCTTGCGCTACTTTATTGTACGCCTGTGCAAATTCTTCAAGGCTGAAATTAAATGCTATCTGGGTATTCTACGACATTTTCTTCAATGTTATATCGTCACTCTCAGCGTCATTGTCTCTTTTTCTTCTGAAGCGATATTGTGAAGTAAAAAGAACTGATATCTTGAGCTTTTGTTTTTTTCTTTAATCCTTACATGCCGTTCTTTTTTGAACCGGTATCCATATTTCGCTTTTAAACGTTGGGGAGCTGATATCTTGATCCTGATTCCAGAGGATTTCCGGCCCTTTTGTTTGCTCGTAATGTGAAGACGGGAACCATTCAGCATAAATGCGTCCCCAGACATTTTGAAGGGTGTCCGGAAACGGACCGGCCGCTTCAAAGACAGCCCATGTCGAGGCGGGAACTTCAAGCTGTTCATATCGGTCCGGGCATTCCTTCGTTGTCGCTGCACCGATATAATGGTCAAGCTCTCCCTGCTCTTCCATCCGGCCTTCGGAAAAGTTCGCCGATGCTTGAATCAGTCCAAGCGGCTCGACATTTGACAGCTCTTTTAATTCAGCGATGTTTTCACTGCTTAAAGCTTTCCACATCGAGGCGATTTCCGGATTGATTCCGTGAAAGATGACAGAGACCCTTTTTTTGATTCCGACGATCCGAAATGCCTTCTTTTCTACAATTCGGTAGTTCATTTCGTTTCCTCCTCTAATTGTTAACTGGAAGGTCATCGGAGGATATGCTTTCAGTGTGCTGATATCGTGCCTTGCCTCTGTCGGCGTGATGCCGTGCAGCTTTTGAAATGCGCGCGTAAAAGCATCCGGCGAGTGATAACCGTATTTCACCGCGATATCAATCACTTTTTGATTTGTGTTTTTCAATTCAAACGCTGCAAGGGTAAGCCGCCTGCGGCGAATGTATTCGGACAGCGAAATCCCTGCAAGAAAAGAAAACATCCTTTTAAAATGATATTCAGAGCAGTAAGAAAGCTGCGCAAGCGTTTGAAAGTCAATACTGTCTGTCAGGTGTTCTTCAATATACGCCATAGCTTGATTCATGTTCTTCAGCAAATCCATTTGATGACCTCCTCTGTTTACAAAAATAGCAGAAACAGAATCCCGGCATCCGACTTTCCGTGCCCGATTATGCAGGGTCATTCCCGAGACTGTCCGCCGTTCAACCATGCTGTCTTCAGCTTTTTGATGCCGTCTGCGATGCTTTTTTCAGAAAGTCCGCCAAACCCGAGGAGCACCGCGTGTGTTTCAGGAGGAGTCACATACGAGACAGAGGCTGGATATACTTTGACGCCTTTCTCCAGTGCTTTTTGGGTCAGCCACTCTTCACTCGGAGCGCTTTTCACCTCAAGGATGATGTGAAGACCGGCGTTCTCTCCTCGAACTGCGGCATGAGCGCCAAATTCACGTTTGATGGCGTCAAGGAGCGTTTTTCGTTTTTTTCGGTAGAGTGTTCTCATTCGGTTCAAGTGTCTTTGATAATCCCCGTTTTTCATAAAAAGAGCAATGGCATGCTGCACATGGCGGGAAACCGTTTGTTTAAATAAGGATGCCATATTGAGCCCTTCTTTGACGAGCGGGAAGGGGAGAACCATATAGCTGATCCTGAGGGAGGGAATCAGCGATTTTGAAAAAGTCCCTAAATAGATGACCCGGTGGTTCCGGTCAAGTCCCTGAAGGGAAGGAATCGGCTGTCCCGCATAGCGGAATTCCCCGTCATAATCGTCTTCGATGATATAAGCTCCGGTCGATGCTGCCCAGTCAAGCAACTGCAGCCTGCGGCCGACCGGCATGATCATTCCGAGCGGAAACTGATGGGACGGGGTGGTGTATACGAGTTGCGGCTGATATTGTTCAAGATCTTGCACGGAAATCCCGCTCTCGTCGACTGCTATAGGCACCACATTGAAGCCGCCGGTTTTCAGGACCGTTTTCGAGCGATGAAATCCGGGATCTTCAAATCCGACAGTTGTGCCTTTAGGAAACAGATGGCACAGCAACTGCAGCAAAACCGGTGTGCCGGCTCCGATGATGATTTGCTCGGGTGAACAGACCACGCCGCGCGACTCTCTGAGATAAACCGCAATCATTTTCCGCAGCGGAAGGTCTCCGGTCGGGGGGCCGCTTTGAAAAAGGTCATGCCCTGATTCACCAACGGTTTTGGCGAGCGTTTTTTTCCATTGGGAAACAGGAAATGACGCGAGGTCTACATGGCCGTGGTGAAAATCGATCATGTCCGCCGCCGTCTCATGTTCTTCCAGTTCTTTTTCGGCAGGAGGAGGAGGCGCAGTCTGTGCAAAGTCTCCTTCCGCTTCAGCCGCAAACCAGCCCTTTCTAGGCTTGCTGAGCAAATATCCTTCTGCAGCCAGCTGTTCATACGCGTGTTCTACAGTTGTCAGGCTGACATTTAAGTGTTTGGAAAGCATTCGTTTGGAGGGAAGCTTTGTTCCAGGCTTTATGTGTCCCGAATGAATGCTGCGTTTGAAAAACGTGTACAGCTGCTGATAAAGCGGCTCGCTGCCGCTGCGGTTTAAAAAGGGGGTTATATCCATTCGATCAGCCCTTTCAATTCATCTGGTATGTTTTATTTTATCAAAACTGGCCATTTTAAAAAGGCCAGTTGTCGGGTTAAAGTAGTTTCATAACCAACAGAAGGGAATGACGATGTTGCTTGATTATAGGGAATTGCACTGTGAAACAGAGCTCAAGGAAGTCTATCCGATCATGAGACAGCTCCGCCCCCATTTGGATGAAACGTCTTTTTTGGAGCTCGTCAAAGAAGCGCGGGAGGCTGAAAACTACATGTTATTTGCGCTGTACGACGGCGATATTCCGGTGGCTTTGGCCGGCTTTTTGCCGAGGGTTTCTTTGAATCAAGGCCGTCATGTTTGGGTAGCAGACCTGGTGACGTGTGAAAAACACCGTTCAAAAGGCTTTGGAAAGAAGCTTTTAGGCGCTGTTGAAGAGTGGGCCAAACGGAACGGATTGGCTTCAATCGCTTTATCATCAGGCTTGCAGCGCGCAGACGCTCACCGTTTTTACGAAGAGAAAATGGGGTATGAAAAAGCGAGCTACCTATTTCGCAAGGCTCTGAAATGAAAAACTCCCCGGTAAAACCGGGGAGTTATTAAAAGCCGAGCTGCAGATTCGTATCGATGGAGACGATGGTCCATACGCAAACGAGAATGAAAATGTTCAGGACGACGCCGAGAAATCCGAGACCGGTCCGTCCTTTTTTTATGAACAGCTCGATAATTCCGAGCGGAACGGCGGCCATCGCAAAAGGAAGCATCTTATACGAATATGCGATCGTGTCGCTTAAAATGGCCAAGTTTAAGACGAACAGGGACAGAATGGCCGTGCCTACAGACACCCATCCAAATACGTTGTGCTCCTTAAAGATTCTTACCAGTTCCATAATTCCACCTCACCTACTTTAGCTGCTTTGACAGGCCCTTTTTTGATCAGCCGTTCAACCTCTTTTGACGGTCCGGTAATGACGGCTCCATACACGTTCACACCATTCTGTTCCACATAGTCAAGCCGTTTGGAAAGCTTCAGGTCTTTCCTGCCTGAAATGGTTTCAGCCCATTTATTGTTCTTGATCATGTAGGAAAGCGCCGCTTTAAACTGCTCGTCATCGTTTTCGGCAGGATGCTGAATTTCAAAAATCCGGTTTGAATCTTTTCCGGGAAATCCGATCGGCTCTGCGTATGGATGATCTTTTAAATCGCCCTCTGTTTCAATCGCATTCCACAGAACGCGAATATCATAGCCTTTTAATTTTTCATACAGCTCCTTTGTCGGGTATGCTCTTTCAAAGGAAAGGAATGCTTCGGTTACGGTTCCGTCAGGCAGCTGTTTTAAAATCGACTCGGCTTTGGACACTGATTTTTCTTTGATGCCGTCAGGGTAGACAAAATGACGTTCTTCTTTTGAAAGCTCCTGATTGTATTGATGAATCTGCGGAGACTTCAGCTGATCGAAGAACATTTCCACTTCTTCATTTCCAACTACTTTTGTGACGTTTCCGATTTGCTTCTTTAACGGGAACTGTGTTTCGATTCCAAAGAGTTTTACTTTGTTGACAAGGGCTTCAGTATCGACTTGAATATTCGGATTTGTGACGGCAACTGTCATTGAAGCGGTTTGCACCAGTTCGTTCCCTTTGCTTTCATGCCCGCCCAACCCGTAGTATAGATAGCTGCCGAGTGTGCAGATCGGCAGAATAATAAGCGTAGAAATAACAGCAAGGGTGGAAATCCGCATATATGATTTATTTTTTCCGTATCTTAAAATCGCTTTTTGCTTTTCAGGACTGATCGCCAAATCCCAGTCTTCGTCTTTCATTTCTTGTTCCAGCATGTCCTGGTATTCTTCAAGCTGTTCAAGCTCTTCTTCGACCCGGAGCATTTCCGATTCGGAAAGTTCGCCGTTTTTATATTTTTCCCAACGTTTTTTTAAATCTTCATTCATCGTTAACACCTCTGTTGTAAAGTGCTTTCAGCCGCTGTCTGGCACGAAATAAAACACTTTTAAAATTAGCCTCTGAGATATTCATCAAGCTTGACGCTTCCTTGTAGTTCAATTCTTTTAAATAGTACAGCGTAAGCGCTTCCCGGTAGTTATCGGGGAGCTGGTTCATATATAAGGTTAACACTTCCTTGATTTCGACCTGGTGAGCAGGGCTTTGCACCGCGTTTTGAAACAGGTTTCCGATCATGTCGTCAGAAATCGTCACTTCCTTTTTATGCTTTCTGACATAGTCGATAAACGCATTGCGTGCCACTTGAAAAAGCCATGGCTTCACCTTGCTGTGGTCGTAAGAATGGATGTGTATGTAAGCTCTCATAAAGGTTTCCTGAAGCAAATCCTCTGCTAGATGTTTATCTTTCGTCATGGAGAGCAGGAACCTGTAAACATCATTCATATACATTTGGTAAATTTCGTCGATAGTCACTGCCTTTTCTCCCCTCTATGTTATAAACGCATAAGAAAGGTTTGAAGTTGCACTAAATATGCCCACGGCTCATTTTTCCTCCAATTTCTTACCTTTAAAATCATCTATCCTATATAATAACTGAACACGTTCAAAAAAACTAATCTTCATGGTGTAAAGCGGCCGAAATATAAAACACAGCAGCAAAATAAGCCTTTTAGCATATGAGATCTTTATTATATGCTAAAAGGCTATTTGATTAGAGGATATCCTTCATTATCAGCTGTTTTTATTGTCTGTCAAAAATATTGGCAGTGACCGCGGTGCCCTTCTGCTGCCAGCGCATCGGCTTTCGTTCGATGGACGGTGCCGAATGGGTGGTTGGGCGGAGCGTAGATTGAATAGAGTTTCAGCGGAGTATTGCCTGTATTGGTGAGATTGTGCCATGTTCCGGCAGGGATGACGATAGCGGTGTCATCATAAACATTTCTTTTAAATTGCAAATGATGTTTGCTCGGCCCCATCTGTACAATTCCCCTGCCTTGTTCAATACGAAGAAACTGATCAACGTGAGGGTGCATTTCCAATCCGATGTCTTCGCCGGGGTTGAGGCTCATCAGGGTAACTTGCAAATGCCTTCCTGTCCATAAAGCGGTCCGAAACGTTTTGTTCTGTTTTGCCGCTTCGTTGATGTTAGCGGCAAACGGCTTTTGTCCATAATCTCTTAATACGATGCGTTCTTCGCTGCCGGGTGTTCGAAAAGCGCCTGCATAATCTGATTCGTGAAACCGAACCGGTTTGTAAGAAAAAGGAATATAATATGGGTATTGATTTGGATGCATTTGTTCTAGGTCCCTTCATTAGCTTTATTGGGATCATCGTATGCAATAGGCATATGAAGTGTCCCGCTTAAAGATGGTTTTTAGTCAAAACAGTTTTTTAAAAAAAGCTTCCGGGAAAACATGATATCAGACTCACAACAGGAGGGAGAGGAGCATGGAATACACCAACATATCCGGTACATCGATCGAATCGTCGCGCATCGGTCTCGGAACATGGGCCATCGGAGGTTTCATGTGGGGCGGAAGCGATGAAAAAGAAGCGATTCAAACGATTCATGCTGCGCTTGATCAAGGAATCAACCTGATTGATACCGCTCCGGCATACGGTTTCGGACAGTCGGAAGAAATCGTCGGCAAGGCCGTACAGCAATACGGAGAGCGCGACCGAGTCATTCTCGCGACAAAATCGGGACGCCATATTAGATTTCAGAACGGATCGGGCCTGAATTCATGGCTCCGCCGACAAAAGAAAAAGTCTGAAAGTACCGGGGAGGAAATTCCCTGGTTTTTTTGTGAAAAATCATTTTTTAGTACCAGGTAATAAAAAAAATTGTTATAATAATAAAGGGAAACCTCATACGACTACATCAATAAAGGAAGTGCCATATGTATAAATTTACTGGTTATGCTGCAAAAGCGATTCTTTCTTTGCGCGGCGGAATTAAAGTATACAATAAAGAAAATCTTCCTAAAGACACAGGTTTCGTTATTGCGTGCACACATGCAGGATGGGTGGATGTCGTCGCTCTGGGTGTCGGCATTTTGCCTATGGAAATTCATTACATGGCGAAAAAAGAGCTTTTTGAAAATAAATTAAGCGGTTCTTTTCTTTCAAGCATCAACGCATTTCCCGTCGACAGGGAAAATCCCGGGCCAAGCAGCATCAAAACCCCGATTAAGCTGTTGAAAGAAGGAAAAATCGTCGGCATTTTTCCAAGCGGAACGCGGTCATCTGAAGACGTTCCATTGAAAAGAGGGGCTGTCACGATCGCCCAGATGGGAAAAGCGCCGCTTGTGCCGGCCGCATACAGCGGTCCTTCCAACGAAAAAGAGCTTTTCAAAAGAGGCAAAATGAAACTGGTCATCGGCGAACCGCTCAAACAGGAAGATTTCGCTCAATATTCGTCAAAAGAAAAGCTGGTCAAAATGACGGAAGCTTTGAATGACAGTATTAAAGCTTTAGAGAAAAAGCTGGAGCAGCTATAATTCAAACATACGCAAGGAAAAACAGCTTCTCACGCACAGAAGCTGTTTTTTTATTTTTCTAAAATTCACCTTGCACTCCATTTTTTATGGTTTATTTTTTTGTGCAGTATTTTAAAACAATGTTTATTGGTGGGAGAGCTTATATTATGAAATGGTATTTGAAAGCAATAAAAAACTATGCAGGATTTACAGGAAGGGCGAGACGAAAGGAATTTTGGCTGTTTTGCTTTTTCTCATACATGATTTTGGTCCTCTACGGTTTTTTTAAAGCCATTCTGCATCTTCCGGAATATGAAATAGAGACATTTTTAGGGATGGTTTATTTGCTTGCCATTCTTGTGCCGGGCTTGGCTGTCACGATCCGCAGATTGCATGATACGGGTAAAAGCGGCTGCTGGATCTGCATCGGTCTGATCCCTCTCATTGGGCAATTTATTTTGCTGATCATGCTTTGTCAAAACAGTGTAAAAGAGGAAAATCAATACGGGCCGAACCCGAAGGGAGCTATCTAAGCGAAAACCGCCTGTCCCCAGGCGGTTTTTTAGTTGTTTGTGGCAGTTGATTTTTCTAAAAACAAAAGCAGTTCCCGCCAAAATGTTTGAGCTGCAATGGCATCGGCTTCAGTTTTTCCCCCATAGGCTATTTTTCGGCTTTTCCGCCCGGATGTCGGAAAGTATGGAGGCCTGATATTATGGCCGGCATCTTCGAAATATAGATGTTTAACAGAATAGGGAAATCTCTTCTTTTTCAGCCGTTCAACGATTTTCTCGTTCATAGAGGCGGAGGGCCATACCAAATCATCCGTACCTGAAGTTAACAGAATAGGCCCATTAATATGTTCCGCTTTTATAATTGCTGGATGATCCTCTTTCACTTTCCGTAAAGCTTTTTTGTAAAGATCAGTAAAAGCATGAGGCTGTCTTGTGAGCTTATGTGTCACCATATTCCACAGCTGAGAAAGCGAAAACAATGGCAGCGGGGCAAAGGCGAGCGGTGCGCCGTCCAGACTCCAGGAAGATGTCTGCCGAAATTTTTTTAATCCAACGCCTTGAAAGACGACCCCGCCGCCTACATGAGAAACCGCAAAACGGATTTCAGGAAAATGGGAACCTATCAGCAGCGCCAGTTCGCCGCCTTTTGACCTTCCGCATATTCCGATCTGACGATGATGAAGTCCTTCTTGGCGTCCGAGCCAATCGATCGCTTTCCGGAAATATTCAAGCGGGATTTCAACCAGTTTTTTAGGAAGCTGTTTGTATTGAAAATAAGGGATTGCAAATGTTGCATATCCGTAATTTGCTAACATGCCTGCCATTGTTTCATCAAGACCGCCGTCAGATCCCCCTAATACGATGACTGCGGGAGGCCGGTTGACAGCAAGCGGACGAAAAAATGTGCCGGACAACCCATTTTCGCTTACTTCCTGTCTCTCTACTGTTTCAGAAAGCAGCACTCGTTTTATTTCTTTACTCAGGATCGTGCGTTCTTTTTGCTTCACCTCAATCCTGTAAACGGAGGAATTAACCGATTTTTTATGGAACGAGCAGGAGGATTCAACCGCCTGCATTGACCAAAAAAGCCCCATTTGATCTTTAGACTGGTAGGTTCCTTTTATTGGGGCTGCTGCTGCAGGGTCGACTTCTCCCAATCGATTCGCTTGAAAAACAGCATGTGATCTCCACTCTGCGTCAGCTTCATCTTTCACAGTCAAGATGATTTCAATGATGTCAAACGGTCGGAGTCCGCTTATCTTCAGGTTTATTTTTTCATCCCATTTGGAAACTGCAGGTATGTGCAAAACCGGTTGCAGAGTAATCAAGACGGCACTTCCTTTTCAAGTTTTGTATAAAATAAATCGACGCACTCCTCAACATAGTCATCAATACGATCATCGAACGACTCCTTGAATGTGGGCAAATGTTGAAACATAATGTATTGATTCAGCAAACCGAAAAACATTTGGCTTAAAATTTGAAAATTGCCGCCTGAAATTTTTTTTTCGGCATAGAGGTTCGCAAAATAAGTCTCTAAAAAGCGATTGAGACGGCGGGGAATATCCATGATTAATTCGCAAACTTCCTTATCCTGTACTGCATCATTAAAGTAAAGTAAAAAAACAGTACCTTTTTCCAGGTTTTCTTTTAGATACGCTTTTGCAATGAATGAGAGGTCTTGGCGTAAATCGCCGGTTAATATTGCTTCAAGTTCTCCAATAAAATCTCCTGATGCAACATGTTGAATAACACTTTCCCGAAATAAATTCTGTTTATTTCCGAAGTGTCTAAAAAGAGTTAAATGATTGACTCCTGCTTTTTGGGCAATTTCTCTGGTGGATGCGGCTTGATATCCTTTTTCTTTAAAAAGGGCAAGCGCCGCTTGGATTAATCGATCTCTAGTAGATTGTGTTGACATAAGTCCCTCCTGAAATGTAACCACTTGATTACATCATAATTGAACTTTGCTGTGTAATCAAGTGGTTACATATTTTGAACGCAAAAAAAAGAGGATACAAATGCATTGTATCCTCCGGTTTATTCACAGTGTTATTCCGCTTCCTCAAGGAGCGTTTCCGCAGCTTTCTTCACCTCTACGTATGAAACGTGGTGGCCGTCGATTTCGTTGATCGTGAATTCAAATCCCTGCTCGGTGATCATGTCGCCTTTTTGGACGTCATATTTTTGCGTCAGGAACCATCCGCCGATCGTGTCAATTTCCTCATTGTCGAGCTGAGTGCCGAGCAAATCGTTGACTTGGTTGACGAGCACTTTACCGTCGAGAATGTAGTGGTTTTCGCCAATCTTGCGGATTTCATTAATTTCATCAATATCGAATTCGTCACGGATTTCGCCGACGATTTCTTCAATGATGTCTTCGACCGTCACGAGTCCGGCCGTTCCGCCGTATTCATCAGAAAGGATCGCCATATGAACGCGTTCTCTCTGCATTTTCAGAAGCAGATCGTGGATCGGAACGGTCTCGATCACATGAATGATCGGATTGATAAACTGTTCAATTGTGTCTTCTTTGGAGCATTCTCCGCTGATGCAGGCCGTCAGTATTTCCTTGACATTGATGACGCCGACGATGTTGTCCTTATCTCCGTCTTCGACGGGATAGCGGGTATAGCCTTCGACCTTCGTGATGTCGATCATCTCGGCGATTTTCATATCATTTGGAAAGCTGACGACTTCTGTTCTCGGGATCATGATTTCCTTGGCAAGACGGTCATCGAATTCAAAAATTTTGTTGACATATTTGAACTCAGATTGATTGATTTCGCCGCTTTTGTAGCTTTCTGACAGAATAATTCGCAGCTCTTCCTCTGAGTGCGCCATTTCATTTTCAGAAACCGCTTCAAGGCCAAACGCTTTCGTCAGCAGCCTTGCCGATCCGTTCAGCGCCCAGATGAATGGGAACATGATGCGGTAGAACCAGATCAACGGTTTTGCAAAAAGGAAGGAAACGGCTTCCGCTTTTTGGATCGCAAGCGTCTTTGGAGCAAGCTCGCCGACAACCACATGCAAAAACGTAATCAAGCTGAAGGCGATCACGACTGAAACGATGTGTGATACAGAGCTCGGAATGTTCCACTTCACAAATAGCGGTTCAAGCAGCCGGGCGACAGTCGGCTCCCCGAGCCAACCGAGACCGAGGGCCGTCAAAGTGATGCCGAGCTGGCAGGCCGATAAATATTCGTCTAAATGTGTAATGACTTTTTTCACCGAAACCGCTGTTTTGTTTCCTTCAGCAATCAACTGATCAACCCGCGAGCTTCTGATTCTGATAATCGCAAACTCAGACGCTACGAAAAATGCTGTTAAAGCAATTAATACAGCAACAAAAACCAAATTAACTATTTCCAATTAGGACCTTCACTCTAGCGTGAGAATGAAGGTAACACCTCCTGTTTAGTAAAAGATTAACTAAAGCAGCAGTAAAAAGGACTGGATGACCGTCATTTTTTCAGGAGAAAGCCGGCTTTTCAGAATCTTCCGTTCATCGGGATTCAGCCGTTTCAATCTGTTTATGATCACGGAAATATTGTCATTGACATGATCAATTTCCGTTGTCAGGCTTCCAATTTCATCATCATTCACAGTTGAAGAGGGAAACTGGTTTTCCAGCCTTACTTTAATGTCGGACAGGGCCAATCTCTGCTGCTTGCAGTCCATAATAAACTTCAGCCGTTTGAGAGCGGCTTCATCGTAATAACGGTAGTTTGAACATGATCTGTCAGGCGTTAACAGCCCGAGATTCGTATAATAATCGACAGTACGTTTTGTTACGCCTGCAGCAGCTGCTAATTCGCCAATGCGATATTTCTCTGCCCCATCTGCATCCCTCCTCAACCATCACGTTATAGTTATAAAACATTTTAATATATTAGAAGCTGTTTATACAAGTTAATTGATCAAAAAAAGGCGTAAAATTGATGCGAAAACCTTTATTTATCTAAATATTCGAGAAAATATTGTTAGATTTAAAGTTTAGACATTTGACTGACTCTTTTTTAATAAAGTAAGATAATAGTATATATTTGGCTTGGAGGTGGTTAGATGGGGCCCTCTGCATAGTCATTTTTACAGAACGCACATCAGCCTTATTAAGGGAATTTGAATTCAT
The DNA here is from genome assembly GCF_056155945.1 of Bacillus sp. GM2. NCBI lineage: Bacteria > Bacillati > Bacillota > Bacilli > Caryophanales > Bacillaceae > Bacillus > Bacillus sp. GM2. Next base: position 2,540,748 of record NZ_JBRKSZ010000007.1, on the reverse strand, counting down.
CAGGAGGTGACTCCTTGTCCTTTGTGAAGGATAAGGTTAAATGGACGATATTGTTAGTCTGATAATCATCGGGATTCTGATTGCATTAACCGCTTTTTTCGTGGCATCGGAATTTGCGATTGTCAGAGTCAGAAGCTCCCGCATTGATCAGCTGATTGCTGAAGGAAACAAAAAGGCGGTTCGCGCAAAACAAGTGGTGTCGGATTTGGATGAATACCTTTCAGCTTGCCAGCTCGGCATTACGATTACAGCACTCGGACTCGGCTGGATGGGGGAGCCTACGGTTAAAAAGGTGCTGCATCCGGTCTTTGAAAGCTTGCATGTTTCTGGCGCTGTATCGCACGCTCTTTCAGTTGCCATTGCATTTTTAGTGATTACATTCCTGAACGTCGTGGTTGGAGAACTTGCCCCAAAAACCATCGCGATTCAAAAAGCCGAACAGATGACACTGTGGCTGGCGGGACCTCTGCACTTTTTCAATGTTGTCATGTTCCCGTTCATTTGGACGCTGAATGCCTCAGCCAGAGTGCTGACCGGGTTATTCGGTTTGAAGCCTGCTTCGGAAAAGGATGAATCCCATTCGGAGGAAGAGCTGCGAATCCTGTTATCAGAAAGCTACAAAAGCGGAGAAATCAATCCGTCTGAATATAGATACGTTAATAAAATCTTTGAATTCGACAATCGGATCGCCAAAGAAATTATGGTGCCGCGCACTGAAATCGCCTCCGTCCCGGTGGATATGCCGATCGATGAGGCCATTTCGGTCATGCTGCAGGAAAAGTATACGCGCTGGCCTGTCTATAAAGGCGATAAGGATCATGTCATCGGCATGATCAATACGAAACAGCTGTTTACGGATATGCTCATGATGTCAGAGGCTGAGAAAAAGCGATTGTCCCTTGAAGCCTATGTCCGTCCGGTTATTGAAGTCATTGAAACCGTGCCTGTTCAAAAGCTGCTGATCAAAATGCAGCGGGAGCGGATTCACATGGCGATCTTAACGGATGAGTACGGCGGGACATCTGGTCTTGTGACGGCCGAGGATATTCTTGAAGAAATCGTCGGGGAAATCAGGGACGAATTCGATGAAGACGAAAAACCGCTTATCGAAAAAGTCTCCGATCATGAATACATCATGGACGGCAAAGTGAGAATCGATCAGGTCAATGAGCTGTTTGAAGACGATCTCGAGGAAGAGGAAGTCGAAACAGTCGGCGGACTTGTGCTGAAAGAAAACATAGATATCGCGGAAGGCCAGGCGGTGCATATCGGCTCTTACACGATAACGGTTCTCGAAATGGAAGGGCGTCTGATTAAGCACGTCGAAGTTAAGCGGGAACAAACAACAGAACATGTAGAGCTGGCACCGGCAAATCCGGTCGTCGTTAACGAAGTCACCTTGAGCGAAAAATAGCTCAAGGTGATTTTTGATTTTAAGAAAAAAGTCATTTGAACAGGAACTTTTGTTCGTATATAATGGGAACAAACGTTCTGTTTGAGAGGTGATTGATTTGCTGTGGTACGAAATCATTTCGGAGGAAGAGAGGAAAACGTATATTAAGCGGATCGAATTTCATTTGCGGAATTGGAAAAATTACAAAGCCGCCGTGCTCAATTTAGAAAGGAGGATGGAGAAGGAGCAAAAGAACGGGCTCACCGTCAAAGAAAGAAACGCTGAATATCAGATCGACGCGGAAAAAAGGCTCTATCAATTTTTGCTTGATTCGATGGAAACGGCTGTCTCAGAATTGGATGAGCTCGAGCGGAAGTTGGTGGAATGCCGGTATATTCATAATTGGAGCATGGGAAAATGCGCGATGGAAATCGGCTACAGCGAAAAAACGCTGTTTTTAATGAAGAAATCGCTGCTGGACAAGCTGCTTGTCAGCTTGGCGGCGATCACGAATATTTAACGGATGCGAGGGCTTGTCTCAAACAAGCCCTTCTTTTCTGGCCGCTTCAGTTTTTTTTCAGGTTCTTGACGCGATGATGACACGGGAGAGGGCAGCTTTTCTTTTATGATAAAGACAAGCTTTAAACAGCGGGGAGGTTTGACACATGTAATGAAACAAATGCCGGTCATTTTTTGAGACAAACGCTTCAGGAAAGGAGAGGAAGAACATGGATTTTTCTGAAATTGCGCTCGTTCCGCTGATTACGGGATTGGTGCATACGGTAAAGCTTGTCGGCATTCAGAAACGATTTCTCCCCATCTGTGCAATTGTCTTCGGCATCTCGATTTCTCTCTTGTTTACCGCAGGGGACTGGAAGGAAGATATGATGATCGGAACTTGGCTTGGCTTGTCATCAGTTGGATTTTACTCCGGCTCAAAAAACGTCTTGAAACCATTATCAAAGGAGGAGATTGAACATGAAGATTTATTTGGATCCGGGACACGGCGGAAGTGATCCGGGAGCATCGGGAAACGGTTTGCAGGAAAAGGACGTGACGCTTGCGATTGCTCTCAAAATGAATGATATTTTATTAAAAGAGTATGATAACGCAGAGACGAGGCTGAGCAGAACAACAGACAAAACGGTCACGCTTCAGGAGCGCACAGATGATGCCAATTCGTGGGGGGCCGATTTATTTGTCTCCATTCATACAAACGCTTTTGACGGTACGGCGTACGGGTATGAAGATTATATCTACAGCGGCTTGACCGATGAGTCGGTTACTGCTCTTTATCAACGGATCATTCACGGCGAAGTGATCAAGCAGAACGGACTCAGGGACAGGGGAATGAAGAAGGCGAACTTTCATGTTCTTCGGGAAACAGCGATGCACGCCATATTGACGGAGAACGGCTTTATCGATCATCCCGAAGATTCGGCAAAAATGAAAAGCGCCGCCTGGATCGAACAGACGGCGCGGGGACATGCAGCCGGCATCGCACTCTGCCTCGGTCTGACACACAATGAGTTTCCCCTGTATAAAGTGACGATGGACGGGGGACAAATTGGAGCTTACCAAGAAAAAGACGATGTTTTGAACGTTATTTCTGCGAATTGGGACAGCTTTCAAACAGCGGCCATTGAAAAAGGATAAAAAGGGAAGAATCCATTTTGAAGCATTCAAAATGGATTCTTGACATTAATGAGTCCGCATCTTTTTTCATTTGGGCGTAATGTTCCTTTCTGAACGCTCCCATCAGAATTTGAGCTGCTATACAAATCAATAAACCAGAATAATTGGTTCATCATAACACCATCATTTTCACGGAATCAGCATGCTGCCGGCCCAGAATCCGCCGATTGAGCCTGCCATTGTAAGCAGGATGTAAACCGCTGAAGCCTTTACCCGCTTTGCAGCCAAAAGCTGAACAGCTTCAACGCTGAACGTCGAAAATGTTGTGAAGCCTCCGAAAAATCCAGTTCCGACCACGATAGAGACCGTTTGATTGTCAATGCCGAGGCTTATGAATATGCCGAGAGCGAATGAGCCGAGAATATTGATCACCATCACGCTGACCGGAATGCGGGGGCGCGGAATCATCGCCATGAGCACATTGCCCAGCCAAAATCTCAAAACGGACCCGATTCCTCCCGCGATCATAAAAGCAGCTGCCATCATGATTGATACCGCTCCTTTTCTTTCCCCGCAGCTCCGCTGACCTTTTTGCCGATCACGATCCCCAAAAATGCGAAGCATACCCCGCAGGCAAGCGATGCCATCAAGTACAGAACTCCGATGTGAGCGGCCGATTGCAGCAGAAGTACGGTTTCTTTAGAAAAAGCGGACATTGTCGTATACCCGCCGCAAAACCCCGTCCCTAAGCATAATTGGACGAGCGGCTTTTTTGCCCGAGCCGCAAAAAAGCCTGTCAAAAGGCCGAGCAGAAGGCTTCCGGACGTGTTTTCAATAAAAGTCGGCCAAGGAAAAACGGCGGTGCCGCCGAGCAGATTGACTGCGTAGCGCAGCAGCGATCCGATGGCTCCCCCGATAAAAACGGCAACATATGATTTCATACTCTTCCTTCTTTCTCAAAAATAATCCGGGTAGTCGGTAATGATCCCATCGATTTTCCAGCTTTTGAGGCGGCTTCCCGTTTTCTGCCCGTTGACCGTCCAAGCCAGCGCCTTCAAATCACAGCTGTGAATCGATTTGATCAGAAAAGGGCTGATCATCGTAGCTTTCAGGCTGACGTATTGGGCAAACGAAGCGATTTGCCGCAGCCGGCCGCGCGGCAGCAATCCAAATCTCGGCCTGATCAAAACGGCAGTCTGAATCGAAGGATACATGTGATGAAACGCCCTCATGGCGCCGGCGTCAAACGACTGGACAATTGTGTTCATTGAACGGCCATACCGGCTGATCAGTTGTCCGGCCGCTTTTTCGATTCCGGGCTGGGTTTTGGACGACTTGATTTCGATGAGAAGGCCCGTCTTATTGTGATACTTCCTCAGAACAGCTTCAAGTGAAGGGATTTTTTCGCCTTGATATTCAGGGCCGAACCAGCTTCCTGCATCCAGCTGTTCGAGCTCATTCATCGTATACTCGCGAACGAAACCGGTACCGTTCGTCGTTCTGTCAACCTTGTCATCGTGGATGACGGCAAGTTTTCCATCCTTTGTAATCTGTATGTCGAGTTCGATAAAATCAGCCCCGAGCTCCACCGCTTTTTCAAAAGCGGCAAACGTATTTTCTGGGGCGTAAGCCGAGGCTCCGCGATGTGCGATAATATGCAAACATGTCAGCTCCTCTTGATAAAATCTTTCCATCACAAGGATACCCGATTTTGGCGATGCAAGTAAATCCTTTGACTAAAGCGGACAAAATGCAGGGGGAAGAGATGTGCGACAAATTTCGGCAAAATGGTACAAAAGTATCATTTACTAAAAATTCTGATATTTTATAATGGACAAAAGGAGGCGAGATGATGGGTAAAGGGAGAATTAAAGTGGAAGAACGGATTAAGATCGAAACCGATGCTGAAATGTTTAAAGCGACTCTCCTTGATCAAACACAGTCTCAGAAGAAGAAATAGCGGTGTTGGCCCGTATCACGTTGTCTCTGGGAACAATAAAATAGAATGATCATCAGGCTGCCGAAGGTGTTCGGCGGCCTTTTATGCGTGGCATCGGTATTTTTGGCGTACAATAAAGTGAGAAATTTTTTGCTCGTTTTAGTATAATAAAAGCTTGAAGAGTGAAATAAGGGAGAGAAAGCAATGTTCGAAAAGTATATGACAATGGATTTCGCTGCCGATATCGGGATCAGCATCGGTATCCTTCTTTTATTTTTCGCGTTTAGAAAAATATTTACGAAGTACTTATTCAACCTGATACTGAAATTGACGAATAAGACGAAAACGGACTTTTTCAATCAGGTGGTGCTGGCGTTTGAAAAGCCGGCCAGGTGGTTTTTTGCGATACTCGGTATTTATCTGGCGATTATTTATTCCCCGTTTTTTGAGGGGCATATGGGGATCGTTCATAAACTGTACAGAGTGTCCGTGATTTTGGTCATTGTAAGCGGCCTGTATAACTTAACGGCGGCTTCGTCTGTTTTATTCGATAAAATCAATAAGCGGCTTGAGCTTGATATGGATGATATTCTTGCGCCGTTTTTGTCCAAGATTCTCCGATTTATCATTGTAGCGCTTGGAATCAGCGTCATCGCCGGAGAGTTCAATTATGATGTCAACGGATTTGTTGCCGGACTCGGGCTCGGCGGATTCGCTTTTGCCCTTGCGGCAAAAGACACAGTCGGAAACTTTTTCGGCGGAGTTGTCATTATTATGGAGAAGCCTTTTACAATCGGCGATTGGATTGAAACGAAAATTGTCACAGGAACTGTTGAAGATATATCGTTCAGAAGCACGAAAGTCCGCACGGCCGGAGAGGCTCTCGTTACCGTTCCCAACTCTGTGCTGGCCAACGAAGCGATCATGAACTGGACGAAAATGCGAAAGCGTCAGGTCACCTTTACGCTCGAAATCGATCCGTCAACCCCGCGGGAGAAAGTCGAGCGGTGTGTGGAGCGTTTTAAAGAAATGCTCGAATCGCACGAAGGGGTCAACCCGGATGTCATTATGGTCAATTTCGATGTCCTGAAGGATACGCATTTAAGCATCTTCTTCAACTACTATACAAATACGACGGTCTGGGCCGAAAACTTGGACGTCAGACAGGATGTGAACTACCGCATTCTTGACATTATGAAAGAGGAGCAGGTTGATTTTGTTTCTCCGGGGCACAGCCTCTTTGAGTTGAAGAAAATGAAAGATCAGCAAGGAAATGCTTAGAAACAGTTTTTGAAGGGAGACAAGCCAAATGGAGGAAGAAGCCCTGAGATTTGCGGATATGATCGAAAATGCCGAGCGCATTACCGTTTTGACAGGCGCCGGTATGAGCACGGAATCAGGCATTCCTGATTTTCGTTCAGCCGGCGGCATATGGACGGAAGATCTGTCGAGAATGGAAGCGATGAGCCGTGATTATTACGAACGATATCCAAAATTGTTTTGGCCGAAGTTTAAAGAGCTTTTTCAAATGAAAATGACGGGAACTTATCGGCCGAATGACGGGCACCTTTATTTAGCCGAACTCGAGAAAAGCGGTAAGGATGTCAGGGTGTTCACGCAGAATATCGACGGGCTGCATCTTAAGGCGGGAAGCCGCCATGTATATGAACTGCACGGTTCGATTCAAACAGCCGCATGCCCAAAATGCGGGGCGCGCTACGGTCTTGACCACATTCTTCAAGAAGAAGTGCCAAGGTGCAATCGCGTCAATGGCAAGGGGAGAGCATGCGGATTTATATTAAAAACGGATGTCGTGCTGTTCGGCGACGCCGTTCAGCATTTCGACACGCTTTTTGAAGTCCTCAACGAATCCGACCTGCTTCTGGTGATCGGCACTTCACTCGAAGTGGCGCCTGTCAGGTTTGTTCCTGAAGAAGCGCACCTGATCCCCGGTTTGAAGAAAGCCATGATCAATCTCGATGAAACGCCTTACGATCATTTATTCGACATTGTCATCAATCAAAAAATCGCCGAGTTTGTTCGGAAACTCAATCATTAAAAAGGAAGACGCTCCAGACCGGAGCGTCTCAGCTTGTCGACAAAGTCACAAAAAAGTGGCTTGATCGACAAGCTTTTTTTGTTAAAATGTGTGTGGAATCTAATTTTTGGAGGTTTTACCATGTTGACCAAACACTCTAAAGATCAGCGTGAACAGCTTGAAGTCGTTGCCTTAAGTGAGCTTGTACCTGAAGACCATTTGGTCAGGAAGATGGAAGAAGCCATTGATTTTTCATTTATTTATCAAAAAGTTGCCCCTCTTTATTCTTCAAAAGGGCGTCCAAGTATTGATCCTGTTGTACTGATTAAAATGGTGCTCATTCAATACGTGTTTGGTCATCGCTCCATGCGCGAAACCATTAAGCGAATCGAAACTGATGTAGCCTATCGCTGGTTTATTGGATATGGATTCTCTGAAAAAATCCCTCACTTTTCAACCTTCAGTAAAAACTATGAACGTCGCTTTCATGACACAGACCTATTTGAAACAATCTTCTATAGGATTTTACGTCAGGCCATGGATCTCGGCCTCGTCGATCCTTCGGTTGCCTTCATCGACAGCACACATGTCAAAGCGAATGCCAATAAGAAAAAGTTTGTGAAAAAGATCGTAAGAAAAGAAACAAGAGCTTATCAGGAACAGTTAGATCAAGAAATTAATGCCGATCGCGAAGCCAACGGCAAAAAGCCCTTAAAGCCCAGGCAATGCTCAGAAGAACGAGAAATAAAAGAAAGTACAACAGATCCTGAGAGCGGCTATTTTGTAAAGGGTGAACGGGAACGCCTTTTTGCTTATGGTTTTCATACAGCTTGTGACCGGAACGGATTTGTGCTGGGGACGGTTGTTGAGCCTGCCAATATTCATGACAGCCAAGTGTTCACGACCCTGTTTCAACAAGTGAAAGAGCGCGTCGCCAAGCCTCATACGGTCGCAGTTGATGCCGGATACAAAACACCGGTTATCGCAAAATTTCTTCATGAAGAAAACGTTCGCCCTGTTATGCCTTACACGCGTCCGCAAACCAAAAAAGGATTCATGAGAAAACACGAGTATGTTTACGATGAATTTTATGATGTCTATATCTGCCCGCAAGACCATATTCTCTCCTATCGCACAACCAATCGGCAAGGTTATCGAGAGTATGCTTCAGATCCAAATCGATGTAAACAATGTCCATTACTACATACGTGTACAGAAAGTAGAGATCATCGAAAGATGATTCACAGACATATCTGGCAGGATCATTTAGACGAAGCTGATCATCTTCGGCATACGGAAGAGAATAAACAAATCTATGCCAAACGTAAAGAGACGATCGAACGAGTTTTTGCCGATTTAAAACATAAGCATGGCTTGCGCTGGACAACCTTACGGGGAAAGAAAAAATTGTCCATGCAGGCGATGCTTGTTTTCGCTGCCATGAATCTGAAAAAGCTGGCGAATTGGACCTGGAAAGGTCCTAACCGCCAGCCTTCTGATCGAAATAATAGAATAAAATGGACAAAAACAGGTCGGATTTTTAAAATCCGACCTGTTTTGTCAACGGTCTGAGACGCTCCAGACCGGAGCGTCTTTTTTGATCTTCATCACAGTTTTTTATAATAAAAAACGGATGCATCGAGCCGGCCGTCTGCAGATTCCGCGTATTCAGGAATGCGTCCGGCTTCGGCAAAGCCGAGCGAAGCGTAAAGGAGGTTGGAGGGGTCTTTTTCCCTTGTATCCAGCACGAGAAGAGATCTGCCTTCCTGTTTCGCCCTGTCGATCGCTTTTTGCATTAACGATTTGGCGACGCCCTGCCGCCTGAAGGCGGGATCTGTCATTAACTTGCAGATTTCCGCTCTGTGGCGGCCGTTTTGTTTTGTGCATAAGTGCAATTGAACACTTCCTGCGATCCGGCCATTTTGTTTGGCAATCCATAAAACCGAATCCGGTGCGACGGCTGTTTTCCAGTAAGCCTCCGCCAGCCGCTTTTCGAGCGGAGGCAGAAAGCCGACTGATGCCCCGTCATCGACGACGCGGATGAGAAGCTCGGCCAATTGATTGGCATATTCCGCGGTTGAATGCAACTCTTCGATTTTCATTTACCCACCCCATGGTATAAAGATAACTGCATCATAATCAGAAAACTGTTTTTTTGGCAACAAGTGTGTCAGATAATCACACTCGAGGGAGGAAATAAAAAAATCCCCTTCATCAGGGGATCAGACAATGGATGTTATTCATGAACGGGTGTCATGGATTCATCAAGTGTTGCAAATGAATACCCCATGTTTTTTAAATTTGTCAGCAATAACGGCAATGATTGAACCGTTGAAGGAATATCGTGCATCAAGATCACGATCGGCTGTTTTGTCTGCCGCTTTTCCAGGATATTCAGCTGGTTCATGACTTCCGGAACGAATTTTTGGCTTCTGTATTTCCAGTCCAGGCTGTCAATATTCCAGTCCCAATAAATAAATCCGTTCTTTTTCAGCACTTTTTTCTGCGCTTCGGTCAGCGACGGTTTGCTTCCGTACGGCGTTCTGATCAAATGGGTTTCAACCCCGGTGATAGACTTCAGCGTTTTTTGAGCCTGCTTCATTTCCAGATTAGGAGAATTGGCGCCTTTATAAAATTGCTTTTGGTCATGGGTCACCCCGTGAAGTCCAAGTGCATGGCCCTGCTGCTTCATATTGAGAACGGCTTCTTTGTGAAGCTTCATGTTCGGTTCGAGCATGAAGAATGTCGCTTTAGCATCATGTTCGGATAAAATTTGCAGCAGCCTTTGGCTTACGGCTGAAGGCCCATCGTCAAACGTCAAATAAACCGTTTTTTCCTTCGATTTTTCTTTCTTTTTTTCCGCAGCAGCTTTTTGCTTCTCTTTTTCCTGCTTGCGCTTTTCGATCTGCTGTTTTGTGCTCAAGTGATCGAGAAGTTCGCCTTGCGTTGCTTTTTTGAGCGGAACGCTGTCTCCTTCATGCCTCATTTGGCTGTTTTCCGACACCGTAAGCTCTCTTTTCTCAGTAGCGGCAGAGGACTGTGAAAGGTCCCACACGTACAGGAGAATCAGACACAACACGAAAAAGCACGCTGCTTTCGTCAACAAATAAGCTACAGATGGGGCAGTTTTTTTTGATACTTGGCGCATGTCACTCTCTCCGTATCATTTTTCTCGTTCCGATTCCATTATGAGATAGAATGCTAGTCTCATAAAATAATGGATCACAATGTCTAAGTATACAGGATTGGAAAGAAGATGAATACAGGATGAAGGGAAAAATATATCAAATTTTAAGAGAAAATGTTGAACGATAAGGAATGCTGCTTTTTTGATCCTGAAGGCGGAAAAAAGTTTTTGGAAATATTGCACTATTTTGATCGGCAGGGTCGTGTTAGAATGGAATGGAGAAAATTCAGAAGTCAACAAAAATAAGGGGATGGAGAAATGAAAGTTCTTTTTAACGGCCGGCTGATTGAACGGAGCGAGTGTGCGGTTGATATTGAGGACAGAGGCTACCAATTTGGAGACGGCGTCTATGAAGTCATCCGCATTTACAATGGAATTTTGTTCACGCTTGATGAACACATTGCCCGCTTATATAAAAGCGCAGCCGAAATCGGAATCGACCTGTCTTTTTCAGAAGCCGAGCTGAAAAGCCAGCTGAAAGAGCTCGTCGACATCAATCAGATGCGGGAAGGCGGGCTGTATCTTCAAGTGACAAGGGGAAAAGCTCCGAGGAAGCATCAATACGGAGCAGGGCTTACGCCTCAGGTGACGGCTTATACATTTCCTATTCAGAAGCCTGAAAAAGAACAGCAAAACGGCGTTTCGGCTATTACTGCGGACGACATGCGCTGGCTGAGGTGCGACATTAAAAGCTTAAATCTGTTGTACAACGTCATGATCAAGCAAAAAGCGCATGAAGCTTCTTCATTCGAAGCGATCTTAATTCGCGACGGTTTGGTGACGGAAGGGACGTCTTCAAATGTTTATGTCGTCAAACAAAACGCTATCTACACCCATCCTGCGACAACGCTCATCTTAAACGGCATCACGCGGATGAAAGTTCTTCAGCTGTGTGAAGAGAACGGCTTGAATTATGTAGAAAAAGCGGTGACAAAGGATGAATTGCTGAATGCGGATGAAGTATTCATCACGTCAACGACAGCCGAAGTCATTCCGGTCACCTCGATTGACGGGCAAACAATCGGCTCCGGAGCGCCCGGACCGCTCACAAAAAATGTGCAGACCGCTTTGCAAAACAGCATTTTGTCGGAAACAGCCAAAACGGTTTAACAAAGAAAAACGCCGTCTCCTGGGGAAACGGCGTTTTTTTATTTGCGGAAACCGAACAAAATCGAAAAGAGCGGCGATAAATAAAGGAAAAACACAAACGGCAAATATTCAATGACGGGAACGCCGAGCGCTGTGGACATGAACGCGCCGCTGACTCCCCATGGGATCATCGGATTAATTAATGTCCCTCCGTCTTCAAGTGATCTCGACAAATGCTTCCGGTCGATTCCAAGCTTGTCATACAGCTTTTTAAAGGACTGACCGGGAATCAAGATCGATAAATACTGTTCTCCTGTCGCCAGGTTCATGCCGATGCTTGATGAAACGGTTGAGAACACAAGCCGGCCTTTCGTATGAATGCCCTTGATTACGCCTTCAAGCAGGCTTGTAATCATGCCGATCTTTTCCATGAGACCGCCGAGCGCGAATGCGATGATGATGAGAGAAACAGAGCCCATCATCGATTGAAGGCCGCCGCGATTTAAAATCTTTTCAACGGCTTCAGTATCGGCTGAGAAAACCGGGCCATTCTGCATCGCTGACAAAAACGATGAAATGCCGGCGTCAGGCTGAATCAGCGCGGCAAAAATTCCGGCGGAAACGATCCCTGCTGCAAGCGACGGAATGACGGGCGTCCGTCTGACAGCAAGTACAATCACAAGCAGAGGCGACAGAAGCGTGAAGACGCTGATGTTGACCATGCCTTCTATTCCGTTTATGATCGCTTGAATGTTTTCGGTTGAAGCCGGTGCCGCCGTTAAAGAACGGCCCATGAAAAAGAAAAGCAAAATCGTGATCAAAAGAGCGGGGATCGTCGTTCCCGCCATATGTCTGATATGCTTGAAAATCGGAAGCTCCCCGACTCCTGCGGCAAAGTTGGTCGTGTCTGACATTGGAGACATTTTGTCGCCGAAGCAGGCGCCGCAAATCACGGCTCCCGCCGCCCATGTCAGTGGAACGCCTGCCGCCGCGGCCACACCGATGAGGGCGACGCCGATCGTGCTGACCGTCGTAAAGCTGGAGCCGACCAATGAACTGATCACAAGACAGCTGAAAAGTGCGGTGAGCAGCAGGTGCTGCGGTTCAATCAGATTCAACGCGTAAACCGTTACCGTCGGAATCGCGCCGCTGTACTCCCAGACTCCGATTAAGATGCCGATTAGGCAAAGGATGATGATCGGCTGAACGCCATTTCGGATGCCTGAGACAATGCCGCTCTCAAGATCTTTCCAAGAATGCCCTTTCACCGCGCCGACAGCGGCCAAAAAACCGACGCAAATCAAAAGCGGTATGTGCGGTTCTGCTTTAAATATGAATAAGCAGGTGAAAATAATAAACAATATGGCCATAAACAATAGAGCCGATATGGAAAACGATAGTCGTTTTTCGTTTGACAAATCATACACCTCATTAGAAGAAATCTCTTTCTTTAATACTTTTATGCTTTTGTGCGTAAACGTATTATAACAGAAAAATAGATCATATACTTAAATTAAAATATTTCAAACATTTTTCAAAGGTTCGCCCATTCTATTTTGAAAGCGCTGACTTTTTTAAGATATAATAGATTGGAGAAAGGCATGTATTTGATACACGTTTCAATATCCTTAAGCCAAAATAGGGGGAAATGCGATGTCTTGCACTGTTCAGAAAAGCCGGTTTTTACATGAGGAAGCGATACGGTTTGAAAATGATGATTTAGAGGCAGTACTTGTGCCCGGGTGGGGAAGCAATTTGATTTCATTGAGGTGGAAGGCGGGCGGTTTGAATTTGTTGAAAACGCCTGAAACAAAGGAAGAATATGACGCGAATCCGTTTTTATTCGGAATCCCTGTTCTTTTTCCTCCCAACCGGATCGATCACGGGAGATTTACATATGCGGGAAGAACATACGAGCTGCCGATCAATGAAAAGCCGCTCGAAAACCACCTGCACGGATTTCTTTACGATAAAAAGTGGACGGTAAAAAAAATGGAGGCAACAGAAGAGCGGATCATCGTGCAGACGATGCTGGACTCTGATGATCATCCGGGCATCAAATCGATCTTCCCTCACTCTTTTTCCATCACCATCACCTACACATTAGAAGGACAGCATCTGAAAATTGATGCGTCGGCTGTCAACCGCGGTCAAGATCCGATGCCGATCGGATTGGGGTATCACACATCTTTCCGCTATCCTTTAAACGAATCAGGGGATAAAGAAAAGTGCCTGTTTACTCTTCCTGCCTCAAAGCATTGGACGCTGACAGACCGCATGCTGCCGACTGGCGAGTATCGGGTGACAGAGGAGTTCAAAGCGGGAAAAATGGCAGCGGGTGAAAGGCTTGATGATATATTGGCGGCTGAGCAAGACCAAGAAGGAAACAGCACCGCCGTCATTGCGGACAGCCTCGCCGGCATTCGCGTCCGCTACCAATGCGACGGTCATTTTAAGCACTGGGTCGTGTTTAACGGTACATCTGATCAGGATGACCTGCTTTGTATAGAGCCATATACTTGGATGACGAATGCACCGAACCTCAACCTGCCGAAGAATGTGACCGGATTTCGGGATTTGGGGCCGCAGGAAGAACTGACGATGCGAAGCAAAATTGAGGTGGGCGGAATATAATCGATATTCCGCCTTTTACCATGAGCTTTTATCAAGCGTAAATCCTGTATGGGACGCTTGTTTGCCCTCTCTCCAATCCAATTGAACCGTCACCTCGCGGCCGGCGATTTCAGCTTCTTCAAGCCCTTCCAAAAAAGAAACGGATTGTTCTTTTGACCCTCCGCCGGGGAATTTGCCTCCCGCGTAATCTTTCACCGGCGTTTCGATTTGGGCGTTCAAAACGATTTCATCACCAAACTTTACGACCAATTTTTCCAAATATGTATCGTCCAGCTTGCCGCGGTCGCCTGTCCAGTAGAGCTCTCCGCCGAACAGCGCGCGGCCATCTATCTTTTTGATCACGGCCTCCCAATTTCCGTCGGCGCTTTGCCCGTTCCATTTTGGGTATTCCGCCATATAAAAACCGATCAGCCTCCCGCCGAAATAAACGGCGCAAAAGGCCATGAAAAGGGAGGCGATGAAAAGCACCGGCCGCTTGTATTCCTGTTTCATATTAACCACCGCCTAAAAAGTTCTGCTTTAATCATAAAGCAGAACAATCGGAAAAAATATATTCTCTTAAATTTTAAGGGAACGGGTGCGGGTGCAGGTTCAGCTGTTCTGGTCTTAACGGCTCTTCCGCAAAGCCGAGCTTCTTCGGCACGGTGAAAATTCTCTCAAGCCCTTCCAGGCGGATGAAGCGCTGTCCGAATGTCATCGGAATCAGGCCCGGGATGAGAACTTTCACACAATAAAGTCCATTCCGTTTGATAACAGGGGAAGTCTGATCAACGACGATCACTTCAAGGTTGAGACTCCGGAAAGCTTCAAGCAGGTCGCAGAGGTCTTCGGTTAAATCAAGGTGTTTCTTTCTTTTTTTAAAGGCATCGTCGAATGTTTGCAGAGGCCGGCTTTGATTCAGCAAAAAACTGAGCCGCTCTTCCGCTTCGGGCAGTCCGTACATTAAGCTGTGATCCTCCATTTCCCGCACTAAAGCAGGACTGCGGAGCATCTGGTGATATTTGCTCCTTTCAGATTCAAATTTGCGGTCGTGCTTCAACATCATGCCTGCCAGCTCATGAAGGGCGCTTTTCACCGCTTTTACGGGATCGGGGTGGGCGCCTGCGGAACAAATCAGATTCAATCCTTCCCGTTTTCTGTTTTTGGCGATCGCCCAAATGCTTGGAATGCCGTATTCCATCGTTGAATTAAAGACATGCAGATCATATCCCGCCACACTTCGCACCCTCTCTGTCATGAGGCGCAATTCCGGATCTCCTGAAGAGTCGAGATCCAGCTGCCGAAGTGGAAGCCTGGCATACCAGGCAAGCAAAAATGAATCGCGCTCAGCCGCTTCTAATATGCCGTGGAAAATCGCTTCCTCCAAACTCCCTCCGAGTGCACAGCCGTTCGATGTTTCATAGACAAAGCTGTCTTCCCGCCCCAGGCTGTAATACGCGAGCGATTCAGGAACGAGAATCGGCCGTTTCTGCAGAAATGAATAGCCCCATACCCAGCGGAGCGGGCGGGCCGGATGAAACGGCTGAAAAGGAAAATCGGGATGCGTGTATTGTTCGGCTTGATGAAGCCCGACTTTTGCCGGGTCGAGCGCACGATCTTTTACATTTTCATAGGTGTCATGTACGACCGTCCGTTTGCCGCGCGGTTCAATCCCGGAATAGCGTTCCAAACCTTCTAAAATGGCGGTTAATTCGCTGTCTTCATACGAATGGCTCCGCCCACCTACCCCTTCATTTCCCATCCATAAAGGGATATTGACGATCATATCGGCAAACGGCAGAATCGCGTCATAAATTTTGGCGTTGAATATCCCCGTTCTCTGGTCCAAATAGTCTTTGGAGAGCGTTTGTTTTAAGTCGTCCGTGTTCCGCACGCGAAAGCTGTCCGGGTTCGTTTTCAGGCTGGGCCGGAGCGATATCCGCGCGGATTCCTGTCCGTCTTCGGGCAGATTTCCGCATATAGGGCATGTCGGTTCCGGTATGAAAGCGTGCAGCGAACTTTCTAGCGTTTTCAAATTGACGATGTACAGCTTTTTTTCCAATCGGCCGCGCCCGCCGTTCATGATGGTGTCGACTTCTGTGCAGATCAGGCTGACCATCTGGCGGCAGCCGGTCTTTGAAGCCCACGGATCGCGGTTTATGTCATTGCTTTTTTGTTCCAGTTCAAGCGTCTCCATGCTGTCGGGGCCGGAGACATACCACCTCATATCGGCGCATTTTGAACATCCTGACTCTGACGGATAAACGAGCGGCCCGATTACCCCTTCCCCAAAAGATGCAAACCCGCGAAGCCAGGGAATCCCTGCCGCCCTTAGCACTTTTTCGGCCTCGCGATATAACAAAGGCCGCCAAGCGTCGTGCAGCACAAGAACGAACGAAGTCTCCGCCGGTATTCTGTTCTCAAAATCAGACCTGCGGATAACGTTATATTCAGCAGATAATTGTTGTGATGCGCCTTCAGCCATCAATCCTTCGCCAACGACCAAAATACAGCGCTTCATCAAGGTTCCTCCTTTCGCAACTGCACGCAATAGATTCCTGCTAGTTTTTCTTTTAAAAATGGTTCAACAGGCAGCTCATAGACATACAGCTGCAAGCCCCGGTTGTTTTTCAAGGCGGAAAGCAGTGTTTTTTGCAAAGCAGCTGAAACGGGGATAGCAAGCTTCAGTTCACCAGGCTCCAGCAGAACATCCGCACCTTTCAAAGGATCTTTGTCTGTCAGTGCCCGTTCGAGCACTTTTCTGAGAGCGGATGTGATGTTGAGTCCAGAACTTCTGTACCAGCGCCCGCGAATTCCCGCCCATGCGACAGGGAAGCCTTCTATGTTTTTCCCTAAACCGATTTCCGGTTGGCCGTACAAGACTGTCAGCGCTTTTAAATAAAATGCAGAATGCCGGTCTTCGATTCCGTCCAGCTGAACGAGGGAAATCATTTCTTTTCCGCTTTTTATCCGTTCGCACAACCGGTGTTCCAGGCATTTCTCCAATCCCCTTAATACGCCTTCAGCCAGCGTTTCTCCGGTGGCGATCGCGAAATCTCCGTTATTCGGATAAGAACGGGTCAACCTTGATGCATACATTTCAATCCCCGTCAGCCCGGCTTCCCGCCGCGCCTCTTGATGGGTCAAACCGACCGAAACCGTCTCAGGCAAAAGCTCCGCAGGTCCGGAAGAGAGCGGATCTGCTGTCTGAACAAAGCATTGTGCTAATGGAAGCTGCGGCAAATGTTTTTCTTCCCACAGATGAAAAATGCCCGTTACGGGTGAGGTCAGTTCGGTGAAACATTGGAATAGCCGGCTTTCTGTTTCTTTTCCGGGGTGTTCCGAAAGTTTCGCTTCAAGGTCGCAGATGAGTTCAGCCGAATCCTTGCCGCAACTGAAGTCCGGATGGGGAAGAAACGCATGCCAGCCGCCTTCGAGCGTTGCCAAATCAAGCAGGTACACTTGATTCTTCTTAGATAATGGCTCAAGCTCCGCAGCTGCTTTCATCAATTCGAACACAATAACATTTGCCAGCATGTCTTTTCCTGCCAAAGGAAAGGTTCCAAGCGTTCGTTCTTCATGGAGCGCAGACCGATGGAGGCGCCTCCAGGCAGCCTCGAAGCGGCTGTCTCCGTGTTGTTGGAAGACAGGGCCTGCCAGTCCGACTTGTTTCAGACAGATGCCGGGTATGAATCCTTTGTTCTCTTCAAGGCAAAACGTTTGAAGATCGTGGAGATCATCTGTGAAGCCGCGGTCAGAGACATACAAAACCCAATCGGCAGATCGCACCGCTTCCCGCCAATGTTGCGTTTCGGCGAAGCCAATCTCCAGTCCGCTTTCTGTTTGCTCTGATATTTCTGCCAGTTCGTCTAAAGCATGCCCGGATGCATCCGTCACGATCGCACGGATTCTTGAAAAACCGGAATCGATCAGCGACCGGACCAATTTCGTGAGAAAGGAGCCAGTCCCTGCAGCCAATATTTTGGTTTGGCGCGACAGCTGAAAGCGGTAAGCGCCGGAATCGGCAAAGCTTTCAATAAATTCGATTTGGGCTTCATACGTTTTAAGCACTGAGCTTTCCAGTTTGTGCGGGTGATCGCGGCTGACGTCGCGAACGAATCCGTTTTTATAAAGCATTTCTCCGATTTCATATACTCTCTTTCGGTACGGAGCTTGCAGTCCTTTTGTCAAATCTTCAAGCGAATGTTCCCCGTTGAACATTGGCAGAAGTTTTTCGAACCATTGAGCAATCGAAGATCCTTTTATGCGAAACGACCCGGAATTATTTCTAAAATACGCGCCGCCGTTCGGATCAGGAAGAAACCATGTATCCCGGTTTACTTTCAGGCGAGCGGAAGCAGTCAGGTGTGTCATGCTCCTCCTCCTTTAATGTTTTAAAAACAAGACATACCATTATATGTAATTTTGTTTGTCCTTTATGCTATAAAAGACCCCCTGCGGCAAAAGAGGCAGGGGAAGTCTTCTTTTTTATAAAAAAACTACATGCCTCCGTGCCAGCAGCTCCAGCAGCAATGTCCCGCACAGCTCCAGCAGCTGTGTCCCGCACAGCTCCAGCAGCTGTGTCCCGCACAGCTCCAGCAGCTGTGTCCCGCACAGCTCCAGCAGCTGTGTCCCATGCAGCTCCAACAGCTGTGTCCCGCGCAGCTCCAACAGCTGGCACAGCTTCCGCAGCTCCAGCAGCTTGCGCAGTGTTTAACATTGGCGTGATGGCGGTCCGGATCCCAATGCGTCATATCGTCTGCCTGGAAGTGATCCATCTCCAACGACTGCAGTTCATCATGGAATGGTTGCATTTTAATATCCCCCTTCATCGTTAAAATTTTTGACCAAAACACAGTAAAAGAAGAATGAAACATAAGCAAAGTCAGATTAAGTCAAATACCCCGGGTACTCACAAGATCAAATTATGAGGTCTGTTAGGTGGTTGTTACTAATTTGAACGCCTATTTTTCCTGTTATTGGATTTTGTTGGAGGGAGGTTTTTATTTTGCGGCCATACTTGCGGCAGTTTATTGATATAAAGATCGTTGGAGGCTGGGAGAGGATGAAATCCTAGGCTAAGTAGAGATGTAGCATCAAAGAATGCAATCTATGAAAATAAGGTATTAATAAAAATTTGACTCTAAAAAAACGGATTCGATTGGTAATGAATTTCAATGTAGTGAAAGTCGAATTCTCAAGGGAAAGTCGTAAATTAATGCAAAAATAACTTCTGGAAACAAACATCTAAAGTAAAGAAAGCATAGAGGGTAAAGGTAGCTATTCGGCTTACGGATTAGCAGGAAAAAATCAATTGGCGTTGTATATAGCAGTGAAGCATCTTCTAAGGACACAGTGCTCTTGCAGTTTTATGCTGATGCGAATGCTTATGTATCAGTTGCTACAAAAACTCTTTCAACAAGTATGCTTTCTAATAATTTGATAGAGAAGGAGAGATTGCCTTGGCCAATTTTTCAATAATAAATGCGGTTATTGTATTAGGAGTCTTACTATTAATTGTTTGGGGGATTGTCTCCTTTATTAGAAATTCAAGAGGATCATAACATGATGAAAGGCCGGACAACAGACCGGCCTCTTTTAAATCGTTATTTCACAATCAGCACGGGGATCTCCGATTTTGTCGATATCTTGTCGCTGACGCTGCCGAACAGGAGCTTTTTCAGGCGGTTCTGGTCGCGCGTACCTGTGATGACGAGGTCAGCGCCGATGTTTTCAGCATGCTGCAGAACTGCGTTGGCCGTGTCTCCTTCCAGCACCTCGATTTCCGCGTCGTACTGGTTTTCGCTCAATATGATTTTCGCTGCCGCAATCGCTTCTTCCGCGCTGTCCTCGTAGATCATGGGTTCACCGGCCAAGTCTGAATCGCGGGGGATCCGGGGTGCGGCCGGGAAGCCGCTGTAAAGGTATGGCGCTCCGGCAGCTGGTCTTTCGGCCGCAGCCTCTGTTCTCACTTGCCTCGGTTCATGGACATGGGCGACGGTCAATTGTGAGCCGAGCCTTTTCGACAGGTCGATCGCTTTTCTCAGCGCTTTTTTGCTTTCCTCTTTTCCGTCAAACGCGACTATGATCCGGTCAGCTTTAAACAAATTGATCATTCCTTTCAGAATGGATTTACTGTCATATTACCCGTTTTCCCAACAAATCTAACGAAATATAAGAATATGAATCAAAAGCCTGCTATTCGCCAAAAAAACAAATTGACAATTAAAGGGCCGTACTATAAGATGGAAAATATTAATAAGATTGGAGGGTATCGTCATGATTAGAAATATCAATGCATCAGTTCAACAACAAAAGCACCTAAACGTGACATTTCCATACCTTCCTTATGCTCAGGAATCCGTTTCACTCTAACAATTTTCAGAAGGAAGGCGCATGTCGCGTGAACAAGCGTACATGCGCCTTTTTATATTAAAAAAGGCATGCTGGTACACAGTGTGCCTTTTTTTTCGGAGAAAAAACATCCTGTTTCCGATGCGGAGCAGCATGTTTTTCCAATAAATCAACCGCACATAAGGAGGAATTTTTTATGCCGAGTATCAGAAAAAACGAAATCAAAGATTGTAAGGAAAAACTTGAAGGCGGCTAAAAAAGGAGAGGATATCGATGTTTTCTGTTTTATGGAAGCTGGGCTGGTTTTTTAAAGCCTCATGGCGGCGCTACACGATAGCGGTCGTCCTATTGATTATTGTAAACGTATTGGAAATGTTTCCGCCGAAGCTGCTTGGCAACGCGATTGACGATATGCAGGCGGGCACTTTTTCCAAGGCCGGCATGCTCGGCTATATCGGTTTATTTCTTGCGCTTGGCGCAGTTGTTTATACCCTGTCCTATTATTGGATGTATCAGCTGTTTGGGGGAGCGAACCTGGTCGAAAAAATTCTCAGATCCAAGCTGATGGGCCATTTGCTGAAAATGACGCCGTCTTTTTACGAGAAGAACCGCACAGGGGATTTGATGGCGAGGGCGACAAATGATTTAAAAGCAATTTCCATGACGGCGGGCTTCGGCATTTTGACACTGGTCGATTCGACGATGTATATGCTGACGATCCTTTTAACGATGGGTTTTTTGATCAGCTGGAAACTGACGCTTGCTTCGATCATTCCGCTTCCGCTGATGGCCGCCGCCATCAGCATCTACGGGAAAAAAATTCATGAGCGTTTCACGGAAGCGCAGGATGCGTTTGGCGCTTTAAATGATCAAGTGCTCGAGTCCGTGTCAGGGGTAAGGGTGATCCGGGCCTATGTACAGGAGAAAAATGATGTCAGCCGGTTCAACAGCATGACGGCTGATGTGTACAAGAAAAATATGAAAGTCGCTTTGATCGATTCGCTGTTTGAACCGACGGTGAAGCTTTTGGTCGGGATCAGCTATTTAATCGGTCTTGGCTACGGCGCCTATCTTGTTTTCCGCAGCCAGCTGACATTGGGTGAACTCGTCTCTTTCAACGTGTACCTCGGCATGCTGATCTGGCCGATGTTTGCGATCGGAGAGCTGATCAATGTCATGCAGAGGGGAAATGCTTCGCTTGACAGGGTAAATGAAACATTGGCATATGAGCCTGATGTGAGAGAGCCCGCTGAACCCGAAGCAGCGGAGCCGGGCGATATTGTGTTTGACGGGGTCACTTTTACGTATCCGAGCTCTGCGTCGGAAAACCTGGCCGATATTTCATTTACCGTATTAGAAGGACAGACGGTCGGAATCGTCGGAAAGACGGGGAGCGGCAAAACGACATTAGTCAAGCAGCTGCTGAGGCAGTATCCGCAAGGAAAAGGAACGATCACCATTTCGGGCGTGCCCATTGAACGTCTGCCGCTTGATCAGCTCCGCAGCTGGATCGGGTATGTGCCACAGGACCACGTGCTGTTTTCAAAATCAGTGAAAGACAATATTTTGTTCGGCGGACACCTCGCTGAAGAACGCGATTTGCACGCCGTCATCTCTGCAGCACATCTGAAAAAGGATATTGAGATGCTTTCAGACGGCTTGGAGACAATGGTCGGAGAGAAGGGAGTCGCTTTATCCGGGGGGCAGAAACAGCGGATTTCAATTGCGAGAGCGATGATTGCGGAGCCCCAAATTTTAATTTTGGATGATTCGCTGTCCGCTGTCGACGCGAAAACGGAAGCGGCGATTATTGAAAACATCCGCAGCAGACGGAAAGGCAAAACGACGTTTATTACATCACACCGGATGTCGGCTGTCGAACACGCCGATTTCATTCTCGTCATGGAGGATGGAAGGATCGTTGAGAGAGGGACGCATCAAGAACTGATCGGCCGGAAAGGCTGGTATTTTGAACAATATGAAGCACAGCAGCTTCCTTCGGGAGAAGAAGGGGGCACTGTAGCATGACAACAGGAAAAAGGCTTTTCCAATATGCGCTTCTTTATAAAAAAATTCTCATCTGGGCGCTCGTCATGCTGACGATCGCCGTCACAGCCGAGCTGACTGGGCCGATGATCGCCAAAAAGATGATCGACGATCATATTCTCGGAATTGAAAAAACGTGGTATGAAACGACAGAGAACTCGAAATATACTGTTTCCTACAAAGGAAAGGAATATATCAGGGAAGACAGGACAGACCCTTCAGCTGAAAAGCTGCAGGAAGTTCACATCTTTCAAGTCGGTATGAACTACTACTTTGTGGGGAAACCGGTTTCCTTTGACGGGGAGCGGACGGTTTCCGGGGGAGAGCTGAGAATGACGAGCGGAGACCGGACGGAAACCTACAAGGCCGATCGCCTGTCTTTGTCTGAAGTGTATGCTTTTTACGAGCCTGAAATAGGAGGGCTGATCTCGCTCGTTTCTATTTATTTCGGCCTTCTCATTTTCTCGATCTTTTTCCATTACGGCCAATTCTACCTCTTGCAGATGAGCGCAAACCGCATCATTCAAAAGATGAGACAGGATGTATTCGCCAACATTCAAAGGCTTCCTATCCGCTATTTTGATAATTTGCCGGCAGGAAAAATCGTTGCAAGGGTGACGAATGATACCGAAGCGATCCGCGATCTGTATGTGACCGTTCTTTCGACGTTTGTTACAAATATCATTTATATGGCCGGAATATTCGCCGCACTGTTTTTCCTTGATGTCAGGCTGGCCGGCGTCTGTCTGTTGATTGTGCCCCTGATTGTCATTTGGGCGGCTGTTTATCGAAAATTCGCTTCATGCTACAATCATAAACTTAGGTCAATCAACAGCGAGATCAACGCCAAAATGAATGAATCGATTCAAGGCATGACGATTATTCAGGCATTCCGGCGCGGACAGGACACAAAAGAAGAATTTGAACAGCTGAATGACAGCCACTTTCATTACCAAAATAAAATGCTGAAATTAAACTCGCTTATGTCCCACAACTTGGTCAACATTCTGAGAAATGTGATGTTCACCGCTCTAATATGGTATTTCGGGGGAGCTGCCCTGAACGCGGAAGGAATGATTTCAATCGGCGTACTCTATGCATTCGTCGATTACTTGAATCGTTTATTTCAGCCGATTACGGGCATCGTCAACCAGTTTGCCAAGCTTGAATTGGCGCGTGTATCATCGGAGCGGGTTTTCCGCCTGCTGGATGAGCCGGGCGTCGATGTCAAAGAGCCGAGCAGCGAAAGAGCGCGGGGGCGAGTCGTGTTTGAGGATGTATCATTTCGCTATCATGACGGTGAAGATGTGCTGAAAAACATCTCATTTGAAGCGAAGCAAGGGGAGACCGTTGCATTGGTCGGTCATACGGGCTCAGGCAAAAGCTCAATCATGAATGTTCTTTTCCGCTTTTACGATATTGAAAAGGGCGATGTCAAAATCGACGGCAGAAGCATATATGATATGTCAAGGCAGGAAATCAGAAAGCATATGGGCATCGTTCTCCAGGATCCTTACTTATTTTCCGGCACGATTGCTTCAAATGTCAGCCTTGACAATGCTGATATTACTAGAGAGCAAATAGAAGACGCCTTGAAACAGGTCGGGGCTCTTGAGGTGCTCGCCCGTCTGCCGAAAGGCCTTGACGAGCCGGTCATCGAAAAAGGAAGCACCCTTTCTTCAGGAGAAAGGCAGCTGATCTCGTTTGCCCGTGCGCTGGCATACGATCCGGCTATTCTTATTTTAGACGAGGCGACGGCCCATATCGATACCGAAACAGAAGCGGTCATTCAAAAAGCGCTTGACGTCGTCAAACAAGGGCGCACAACCTTTATCATCGCCCACAGGCTGTCAACGATCAAAAACGCCGACCAGATTCTGGTGCTTGAAAAAGGCCGGATTATCGAAAGGGGAAATCATGAAGAGCTGATGAAGCAAAAAGGCCAATACTATCAAATGTATGAACTGCAAAAGGGGAAAGGAACCCTGATAGGGTAAGCCGGATCTTCACCCGGCCTTAATAAGCGAGCCCCACCCTCGCCTTGACAAACTGGTCAGACTCTAGCTGTGTAAAAAGAAAATGGGCGGTGTCGCCGGTGGATATTTCTCTTCCGCCGGGCGGCAGAACATCCTGTTCAAAACGGTATGTCTTCAATGCCGGCCCATCGGGGAGATACGTCGGGCAGACGATCGTCCAATCCAAATCAGATTCGCGGAGCCGTTCGTACACACGGGCATGTTCTTGAGCTGCGCGCGTAGAGCGCCGTTTTGATTCGTTTGTTTCAAAGCGGTAAAGGGCCGGGTTCTGCCTTGCGTTTAAAATGCCGGCGGTTCCGATGGTAATCAGCCGTTTGATCCGATGTACGTTCATGGCGTTTATGATGTGTTCGATGGAGACGGTCAATGTATCGTCTCCATCTGTGTTTAAACAGCTGACAACGATATCGCAATCTTTTATTAAAGACTCGACGTCATGCCGGTTCTTGGCGTTTCCTATATGTGCTTGGCATAAATCCGGAATGCGGGCGCCTTCCGTCCTCCGGACAAGTGCGTTAACGGAATGGTGCCCATCCTCTTCAACAAAATTGAGAAAGGCCTGTCCGACACGGCCTGTACCTCCAAAAAGCGCAATCTTCAACATGATCACTCCCATCGGATCTATCATACGTCAGATCGTCCGGAAGAAAAAGCCCCGCGTAAACAAAAGGTTCCATGATAAGGACGGACATTTGAGACATACTCATTCAATAGAGAAATCCCGACAAATTGAATCAATTCCCAATTGATGCTCAACATCAGCTACATGCCGACCCCTCCTTTATACCAGCATATGAAAAAAGGAGAAGCGGGTGCGGGCTTTCACAAGATATGCCAGAGGGGCGGGCCCCCGTGATGGCAATGAATGAGAAGGTTTGCCGAAAAGCTAAAGAAGGTGCAGTATATGCACCTTCTGTTATCCATGAATATGAAGTTGTTTAAAATTGTTGACCGCCCATAGATGCTTGAGCTTGGGAAACTAAACGTTTTGTAATTTCTCCGCCGACAGAACCGTTTGCACGGGAAGTCGTGTCAGCGCCAAGGTTTACGCCGAACTCAGAAGCGATTTCGAATTTCATTTGTTCGATCGCTTGCGCTGCTCCTGGGACAAGCAGTTGATTTGAAGAATTTTGATTAGCCATTTGTCATCAAACTCCTTTATAAAAATGGTATGGTTGGGCTGACTGGAGTTGCACCAGCTGACGGCTTCCACCGATAGAAAACCGCTGCCTTCTCGGCTAAAGCCCAATGTTGGTTTGTACTACGTATTATGGTGGATTCAATAAAATAAATGCGCGTTTCAATCTGGTAAATGTTGAAAGACGAAAAGGTTATGATTGGGGCAAGCTAAGGAAAAAAGCCAGGAGGATGAAGAAGATGATGTGTCCAGTGTGCAACGGGATTCTCGTCCAGACGAGGCATTGTCCGAAGTGCGGCGGGGAAATGGCGGACGCCGGGAGAGCAACCGATTTTTTCGGTCCTTACAGTCCGTACATGGAGTTCGATTCATTTAAACAAACGCAAACCGCGTGCGTTCATTTATATACGTGCCAAGACTGCACTTATGAAGAAACCGTTGAAATTGAAACGACCGAAGCATAGCTGCATAGAGAGCCGCAGCATGCTTCGGTCATGTTTGAAACTGTGTTATCCTTCAGAGCGGATGCGGAGCTCCGTTTCTTTATCAAAAAAGTGAGCTTTATTCATGTCAAGCGCCAGTGGAATCGTATCGCCGGCCTGAACGTCGGTCCTTGAATCGACTCTGGCGATAAACGGCTGAGTGCCGGCCTGCGAATAAAGCATCGTTTCCGCGCCCATCAGCTCGGCTACCTCAATTTTCGCATCGACTTTCGAGTCTTTTGACGCTTCAATGAAAACAGGTTCATCATGGATATCTTCAGGCCTGATTCCCATGATGATTTCCTTGCCGACATAACCCTGGCCGCGCAGAACTTTCATTTTTCCTTCCGGCACGCGAACCGAAACGCCGTCGAATGTAAACATGTCTTCTTTCAGAGTGCCGGTAAAGAAGTTCATTGCAGGAGACCCGATAAAGCCGCCGACAAACACGTTTTCCGGATTTTCGTAGACTTCCTTCGGCGCCCCGACCTGCTGGATGATTCCGTCTTTCATGACGACGAGCCGCGTAGCCATCGTCATCGCTTCCGTCTGGTCGTGGGTGACATAGATGGTCGTCGTCTGCAGACGCTGATGAAGCTTTGTGATTTCCGCGCGCATTTGTACGCGCAATTTGGCATCAAGGTTTGATAGCGGCTCATCCATCAAGAACACCTTTGCATCCCGAACAATTGCCCGGCCTAAGGCGACGCGCTGGCGCTGTCCGCCGGAAAGCGCTTTTGGCTTTCTATCCAAATATTGTTCAAGGCCCAGAATTTTGGCCGCTTCATGGACACGCCGTTTGATTTCATCCTTCGGAAACTTCCGCAGCTTCAAGCCGAAAGCCATATTGTCATAGACGTTCATGTGCGGATACAGGGCATAGTTTTGGAATACCATCGCAATGTCGCGGTCTTTAGGAGCGACATCATTCATCCGTTTGCCGTCGATTGTGAATTCGCCATCCGTAATTTCCTCAAGGCCTGCGATCATTCTGAGCGTTGTCGACTTGCCGCAGCCTGACGGTCCGACAAAGACGATAAATTCCTTATCCTCGATATGAAGATTAAAATTATCCACAGCCGTAACTTTGTTGTCATACACTTTGTATATCCGATCGAGCACGAGTTCCGCCATTTTTTCTCCCCCTCTTTTATGTAAGCGCTTTAACTGATTTAAGTTTATAAAAAACGGCAGGGCGGTGTAAATGGACATGGTGCACAATTTCTTTTCGTGCATATTGCTGAAGCCGCTAAAGGAGATGCATCATCAAATAAACAGCGGCTGCTTCTTCAAACTGTCTGATGTCAATTGCAGTCCGTTCGATAAATTTATCAATTCTGTACTGCAGGCTGTTTCGGTGGATAAACAAACGTTTGGCTGTAAGAGAGGCATTCAGGTTGCATCTCATATACGTTTTGATGGTCAGGGATGTCTCGGGATCAGACAGCGCTTCTCTTACGGCGTCCGAAAATGAAGAAGCATGAACCCGCTCCGGTTTTGCCGTCAAAAAAGACGGGAGGCACTGGCAAAACGTGGCGACGTTTCCGATGTCACCCGCTTCCAGCATGTAATGAAACATTTGTTTTTCAAAGCGGATTTTGCCTTGAAGCGATCCGTTGACTGGATGAAGCTGGCCGCTGAAAAACACAGGAGTTGCCATGAAATCGCTTGTCAGTGCATCCGCAAGCTCGGACAGCTCTTTTTTTGCGAGAAACGGTGAAGGATTTTCGTGGACGATAACGGCTTCATGCCGGTCGTACCATACAACAAGCGGGTCTTTAAAAAAGCCGCTGACCGCTTCTTTAATCGCCTGTCTTTCTTCAGGGGCATGCTCCATTTTAAAAAAATGGCCTTGAATCAGCTGAATGTTTCCCGGGTTTTGGAGGGGGGCATCGCAAAAGAAATATTCGTGCCATTCTTTCTCCCGCTTTGTCAGCTGCTGCGGACGATGCGGTTCTGAAAAAGGCCGGAATAGGCAATAGAGCAGCTCTTTTTCCCGGTCGGTGACCGCGCTTTTCAAAACGCCGAAAGTTTCGCCTTCGTCGGTTTGAAACCATAATGCATCGTGCTTTGAAACAGCCTTAGATCCAACCATCCGTTCACCGTAAAGCGTCTTTAATTTCTCCAGCATACGTCAACGTCCTTTTCTTTACTCGTAAATATGGAAGAGCATTAATTCATGAATTTCGCTTTTCAGGGAAGGCTCGTCATCATGCGGGGGATAGGTGCTGCCCCACTCGATTTCCCCCGATTTATGATAAATTCCTTCATAATGAATCCCTTTATGATAAAACGATATTTTCCAGCCGGGAAGCCTTTCTTTTTTAAACAGCGGCTTCCATTGAAAGTGAGAAATCATTAACGCCACGCTCCTTCATTGATTTCAGGTGGGCAAAATCCAGCGAGCAGACTAAACGTTGATTTGTTATCATTGTATCTCATTCACAGAAAAGATCATAGATTCTTTTCAAATGGAGATTTTCAAAAAAATACCGTGAAGAAGCAGATTCTTCACGGCTTGAGGTCATGCCACATGTCCTCCGGATTAAGGATTGACTGTTCGGTTAAATAAGAAGCATATTCAAAGCTTCTTTTCTTCGTTAAGCGGCTGACAGATGCCAGACGGGGATGGGAGAAGATTCCTCGGCCGGGCCGGGAGTTGGCTTCAAACAGCCACACCTTTCCCGAACGGTCCAATCCCAGGTCAAAGCCGATTTCTCCGATGAAACCGTCAAGCTTTTCGTCAAGGACCCGGCTGAGAAGGACCGCTGCTTTTGTCAGCTTTTGCAGAGTGTGAAGCCTTTCCTGAGGATCATCATAAATCTCTGCAAGTGTTTTCACGGCGCCGCCGCTCGACATATGGGTTGTAATTCCGTCCTTTCCAGCGATTTTGGCCGCGATGGCTGTGACGGTCCATTGACCTTTTCCGTTTTTGTTTGTATGAACCCTGAAATCTGCCGGGTGATGATCCACTTCGATCCGTTCGATGCCTTGCTGGGCAAGATAAGAAGTATGTTTGTGAAGCATCTGCCATTCTTTTAAACATTCAGCAGCGGACGAAAAAGATGTGACGCCTTCGGCATGTCTGGCAAGAATACCGTTTTCTTCCCGTTTTGAAAGCTGGAATATGCCTTTGCCGAAACTGCCGCCGGCGGGCTTTACATAAATGAAGCCGTATTGGTCGATCATGTCTTCGATTTTATCGGCATCGGGCTCCAATGCCGAAAATGGAAGCAATTCCGCTGTCCTCTCGTCTTGCTGCAGACATTCATAGATCTCCCATTTATTAAAGAAGCCCGGATTGAACCACGGAATGCGGTATTCATCCATAAGCCGTTTTTTTGTTTCCCGCAAGGCGGAGGATTCTTCGGCTTTGCGGTTCGGCAGTCTGTCGTATACAACATTAGGCAGCGGGACTATGGCCTCCTCCCAGCCGTTTTCCCTGAAAATGAGAGCCTGCACCGTGCCTTCTTCCCAATTAATCTGGTGCGCCCCGAACAGATAGCTGTAGCCTCCTGCCGGGAGATCCATAGTCAAAAGCTTCGAAAAAAATAAAGACCTTCCTCTGACAGGATCCAGCTGCGATTTTGTGAAACCGGCGGTGAAAATCCCGATTAAAGGCCCGATATAGACGGTATTGTCGCGAAAAAGCAGGGAGGCTTTGCCGCGGTACGGAATCCGCAGGTTTTTGTACAGATTTTCGGATAATAAAACGGTGCGCTTCAAATGGCTGTCAAATGAGACATGGCACCGTTCAACACTCGTACCGAAAGCGGCGAATAACAGACCGTCCTGTTTGAAAGAAGCGGGCAGGAGCATCGTGTTTTCACTCGTCTGGTGGATGCCGACCGTCAGCGGTTGACCGGTCATCTTTTCTCAGCCCCTTTCTCGCCGGCTGAAGCCGTTAAGAATGAGCAGTACTCCAAAGGACCTTTATACAAAAGCTCCCTTTTTTCAGGAGAGTGCTTGATAAAAGCGTGTTTTCCGGGCTTTGAGTTGACATCCAGCAGCCAGACTTTTCCGTCTTTTGTCAGGCAGATATCAAGGCCGAGCTCGAATAATGGCCCGTGATTTGATTCAAGCGCCAGGGGAACGGCCTGCGCCATTGTCTCTAAATCATCGAGAAGGACGGCCTGGCGCTTTTTCGGCACGGATAAAAGCCAGCTGTCAAAGCTCACCGCCTCAGAGCCACCGGCCAGGTTTGCAAGCAGTCCATGCTGATAGCTCCGCCTTACCGTTTTACCGGCTGTTTCCCATTCGCCATAGCCGTTTTTCTGTAGCAGCAATCTGATATCACAAGGAAAACCGTCCTTGTCTTGAATATCGAGGAACGATTGCAGCAGATAGCGGTGCTGAAGAACTTTTTGGCACCACGTTTCAAATGAGGCCTGTTTCGAAAATGATTTCAGCTGTTTGTGTTTTCCGGTTTGGTAGGCGGCCTTTACCGTTTTTCCCGTAAGCTCAAGATGAATGATGCCGCGGCCTCCTGATCCGGATGCAGGCTTCAAGATGCATGATTTTTCTTTTGCAAGCTTGCGCAGGATATCCTGGGCATTTTCTGCAATCGTTGTTGCAGGAAGGTAGGACTTGATGACGGGATCGGCTTTCAATGCTTTGTAAACCGTCCATTTGTCAGGAAGTCCAAGTCCTAAAAATGTCGTTTTAGGATACTTTTTGAGCCATTCGACAATCGGTTTTGCTTTTTTCGATTGCTGATCTCTGCCGTAAAAGCAGCGGTCATAGATCAATTCCGGGATTTCTCTTTCAATTTCATTCCACTGTCCTGACTTCGGGTGAAAGGAGAGCCCTTTCACAAGCAGGGAACCGGGGGAAATATCCAGGGGGGTGAACCGGATAAATCGGATTCCGTAGTCCGAAGCCACTTTGGCCAGTTCTTCGGCATAGGCTTTTTCATGTCCGTGCGACAGCGACATAAATCCAAGCGTGATCATGATTATACCTCCTTCATGAAAAACAAGGCTTAACAGGCTGAGACTGTCAAACTTCGGGCAAACTTTAATATATAGACTTCTGTTTCATGATACGCTTGAGATTGCAGAAATAGGCTTTTGTAAATTGGAAATGATTAAAAATTTTAGAGCGCCCTTTATACAATTGCCATCTGACCCATTGTATTTTGAAGCGGCTTGCTCCATTCTGTTATTTGCCCGTCTTTTATTCAGCTACTATAATAACGTTAGGCAAGACGGTGAGGACCATCGCCAAGACCTACGCTGTACAGCTATGATGTCAGGTAAAAAGGAAGGCAGTTGAAAAGAACATGTATGTATTTGGGATTTTTGCCGTTATGATTGCAGTCGGTGCACTTATCGGCGCTGTAACGAATCATTTTGCGATTAAAATGCTTTTTCGCCCCTATAAAGCGATCTACATATTTGGAAAGCGGGTACCTTTTACGCCCGGATTAATTCCGAAAAGGCGCGATGAATTGGCGAGACAGATGGGACAGATGGTCACAGGCCATCTGCTGACAACAGAAGGGCTCAAAAAAAGGCTTGCATCCGATGCGGTCAAAAGCCAGGCGGTGCAGGTTGGAGAGAGGCTTTTGGCCCGCCTCTCGCAATCAACGGCCACCGTTGAAGAAGCATTGGAAAGCATCGGGATTTCAAACCCCGCCCAAAAAGCGGATCGAGCGGTATCCAGATTGGCGGATGAGAAGCTGACCGCATTTTTAGAGGCGTATGAGAATGAACCGCTGAAAAAGCTTTTCCCTCTTGAGGCTCAAGAAAAGCTGAAAGAAAAAATTCCGATGGTGTCCAGCTATATTTTAAGCCAGGCTGTCAGCTACTTTGAAAGCGATGAAGGCAAGGACCGCCTCGGACATATGATTGACGATTTTTTGAAAGAACGGGGCATGCTCGGCAGCATGGTGCAGATGTTTTTAGGCAACAGCAGTCTGGTTGACCGGGTTCAGCCGGAGATTGTGAAGTTTTTAAAGAACGGCGAGACCGCGGGGCTTTTACAGGATCTGCTTGAAAACGAATGGGACAAGCTGAAAGAATATACGTTCAAGGAAGCAGATGACAAATGGAACCTCAAACCTCTCATTTTCGATTTGAAGGAAAAGCTTTTGAAACGATTCTCGCTTCAGCCGTTTTTCGAAAAGACGATCGGCTCCTCTATTTCCAGTTTTGAGCAGGATATCGCTTTGCGCCTTCCGCAGATGGCCGACCGCCTTCTGGAAGAAGCGGGCCGCCGCCTTGATCAAGCGCTCAAACAGCTGGAACTCGAGCAAATCGTCAAGGAACAGGTGGACAACTTCCCCGTTGAACGTCTTGAAGAAATGGTGCTGTCCATTTCCAAGCGGGAGTTTAAGATGATCACGTATTTAGGCGGCCTGCTTGGCGGAATCATCGGAGCGGTGCAAGCCATCTTTGTGATTTTGATCTGAGGCTGAAGACGGCCTGCTCATACGGAATTATCGTATAACTGTGAAAAACACTCCATAGTTTGTTATAGTGGAGTGGTGCCGATTCCATAAGAAGAATACGGGCAGGAAAGGAGCGGATCAATATGACGGTCAATTTACATGACTCGGCTTATGACTTGGAACAAGCATTGCGTCAAAGCGAAGAATATTCCCGATTGAAAAATCTTTATGATGAGGTGAATGGCGACCCATCTGCTAAAAAGATGTTTGATAACTTTCGCGATATTCAATTGAACCTTCAGCAAAAACAGATGAACGGCGAAGACATCACCCAGGAAGAGGTCGAACAAGCGCAAAAATCCGTGGCGCTCGTCCAGCAGCATGAGAAAATCTCGCAGCTGATGGAAGCAGAACAGCGGATGAGCATGCTGATTGCTGATTTAAACAAAATCATTATGAAGCCTTTGGAAGAGCTTTACGGAAATCCGGAGAGCTGATAAAAAATCCCCTCTTGTCTTGACAAGAGGGGATTTTTTCACTAAGTGAACAAATAATGTTCATAAAGATTTAAAAAAGACTTGTCAATTTGTGAAATAGTTGCGATAATACTAAATGTAAGTGCTTTCATTTTTGCCGGGATACGATCATGAAAAACGGACTGGCGGCAAAATGATAAGGGGTACAGAGGAATTTGACAGATTGAAAGCACCGTCTGCTGGTCAAATAAAGGGGTTGTCAATATACGGTGAATTGAACGAAAGGGGCGTTGAATTCACTGTTTTGAATATGAGGGAGAATCATGATCGTATCCACAAGATGCGAAGTCAAAAGTCTGTGAAAACAGGCTTTTTTTAGTATGTACATCAAGAGGGCTGTTCTAAAAAAAGGGACCGGGACATATCCTCTATAACAGATTCAGTCATCAAAGAAGGGGGACCTCCTGGTGTCAAAACAAATGCTTGCGCTGAATATAGACGGAACGCTGCTTCGGACAAACGGACGGCTTCATCCCGCAACGAAGGAAGCGATCGAATATGCAAAGAAGAAAGGTGTATATGTTACGCTTGTGACGAACAGACATTTCCGCTCCGCTCAAAAAATCGCCAAATCTTTAAAGCTGGATGCGAAGCTGATTACGCACAGCGGAGCGATTATAGCGGACAAAATCGCCGAACCTTTATTAGAAAAAAGGATTTCCGAAGAACAGACATTTAACCTTGTTCAAATACTGGAAAGCTATGATTGCAATATCAGAATCCTCCATGAAAAATATTCGATTGGAAATCGGAAAAAAACGAATTCAAACCTGCTGGGGAAAACGATGATTCACCCGTCTGACCCGATTTTTTATCCCGTCCAGTTTGTCGATTCGCTGAGCGACATGCTGATGGATGAACCGGTCAGCGCGCCGGTGATCGAGGTTTATTGCTCAACAGGTCAGTCCGAAGAAATCAGGCAGACGATCACAAATGCGTTTCCTCTCGTCGACATCATTGAAGCGGGAGAAAAAATGCTGATTGTCCATAAAGGAGTTTCGAAAGAAGCGGGATTGACGATGCTCGCCGCCGACCTCGGATTAAAAATGGAAGATGTCGTTGCGATCGGCCATGATATCGACGACCTTCCGATGATCGAGCTTGCCGGGCTCGGAGTCGCAATGGGCAATGCTCCTCAGGAGGTTAAGCAAAAAGCGGATTGGGTGACGCGCTCCAATGATGAACAGGGCGTCGCCTATATGATTAAAGAATACTTCAGAATGCAGCAAAGCAAAGGGTTTCTTAAAAAATTCCATATTAAAAAAATCTGATTCTTATAAGATCCCCGCTTCAACTGGAATGCGGGGATTATTCATTTATCGGTCTCCTAAAGGAATGTATGTTTCCCGGATTGATTTTGCCCATTTATTTTTGTACACTAAAGAAAGTTTTGAAACGAAAAAGGTGATGACATTGCGCATTTATATAGAAGGGCTCCAAGACGAAAGGTTCCAGAGACCGCTTGAGCATATAGCGAACTTATTCTTTGAGGAAAGCGAAGTCGCTCTTGGCGAAGAAGCGCCGGCAGACCTTGCGATCGTTCTCGGCTATGAACGGGAAGAAAACGGCGTCAAGGCTTCCGGTGCGATAAAGGATACGGACATTACAGCAGAATATGCGAAAAACATTGACCCCAAGCTGACGGAAAAGGAAGCGTTTAAGCAGGTGAAGAATACCGTTTCCTACGTTTTTTTGAGCATGCTTCAGGAGCATACCGGGATCATTCAGAAATGGGGGATTCTCACCGGTGTCCGTCCGACAAAGCTGCTTCACAAAAAGCTGGAGAGCGGCATGCCAAAGGAAGAGGCCCATGCCGAGCTGAAGCGGGATTATTTAATTCACGACGAAAAGATCGAACTGATGCAAAACATTATTGACCGTCAGCTGAAAGCTGTACCTGATTTGTATGAGCTGGGCCAAGAGGTCAGCATTTACATCGGCATCCCGTTCTGCCCCACGAAGTGCGCCTACTGCACGTTCCCGGCGTATGCGATCAGAGGACAAGCCGGACGGGTCGGCTCATTTTTGTGGGGGCTTCACTATGAAATGCAAAAAATCGGTGAATGGCTCAAGGAGAACGATGTCAGCATCACGACCGTGTATTTCGGCGGCGGAACGCCCACAAGCATTACCGCTGAAGAAATGGATCTATTGTATGAAGAAATGTACCGTTCATTTCCCGATGTGAAAAACATCCGCGAGGTCACTGTTGAGGCTGGACGGCCCGATACGATCACAGAGGAAAAGCTCGCGGTCTTAAAAAAATGGAACATCGACCGAATCAGCATTAATCCGCAGTCTTACGAGAATGAAACGCTGAAAGCGATCGGACGCCACCATACCGTCGAAGAAACGATCGAAAAGTATCATCTGTCGCGAAATGCCGGCATGTCTAACATCAATATGGATTTGATCATCGGCCTTCCGGGCGAAGGGGTAAAAGAATTCAGAAACTCTCTTTCCGAAACCGAAAAATTAATGCCTGAATCATTGACCGTCCATACGCTGTCATTTAAGCGCGCGTCTGAAATGACGAAAAACAAACATAAGTATAAGGTGGCTGGCCGCGAGGAAATTGTCGCGATGATGGATGACGCTGTCTCGTGGACGAAACAGCACGGTTACCATCCCTACTATTTGTACAGGCAGAAAAACATTCTCGGCAACCTGGAGAATATAGGCTATTCCCTTCCCGGCCAGGAGAGCATCTATAACATTATGATCATGGAGGAAAAACAGACGATTATCGGGATCGGCTGCGGAGCTGCGAGCAAATTCGTCGATCCGGGAACGGGAAAGATCACACATTTCTCTAACCCGAAAGACCCGAAAACGTACAATGACAGATTTGAACACTATACAGAAGAAAAGCTTCGCTACCTGTCCGGGCTTTTTGACAAGAATGCTAAAGGCAGTTAAAAGGTTCGGTTTAAAACGGGACAGTCCCTGGGCAAAACGAAAGGAGACTTCGCCAATATCCTGGCGAAGTCTCCTTTTCTGTCATCCTCTTTGTTTTGTTTCGGATTTTTTCCACTTAAATATTTTGTTCAGTATATGAAAAATCCGTTTTGATTCTTTTGTCAAAAGCGGCCCCAAAATTGCCAGGATCAGTACGTACAAAGCGGCAAACGGCTTTAATGTGGCCGAAAGTCCGCCGGCGATTCCGAGGTTGGCGACAATGATCGAAAACTCGCCGCGTGAGACAATCGTTAAGCCGATATTGGATGAAGCTTTATGAGAAAGTCCGGCCCTTCTGCCTGCGATCATGCCGGCGATAAAGTTCCCGGCCAAGGTGAGGATGACGGCGCCGATTGAAAGTCATACCGCATCTCCCAGTGTAAACGGGTCGATGCTCAATCCGAAGCTGAAGAAAAACATTGCACCGAAGAAATCGCGAAACGGTACAACCAAATGCTCGATCTGGCTTGCATGTTCTGTCTCGGAAAACACGAGTCCGAGAAGCAGGGCGCCGATTGCTTCGGCAACGTGAATCGTTTCCGAAAAGCCGGCGACAAAGAACAGCAGCGCAAAAATCACGATAATAAAGACTTCGTTTGAACGGATATTAAACAGCCGATTTAACAATTTTGGCAGCTTCCTGGCAACGATAAAGAACAATATCATGTAGCCAAAAGCGATCAAAATCGAAAGCAGCGCCGATCCGACTGAAGTTGAGTCACCAAGGACGAGCCCCGAGACGACGGATAAATAAACGGCGAGAAAAATATCTTCGAACATAATGATTCCGAGAATCAGTTCGGTTTCCGGATTCGCTGTCCTCTTTAGGTCGACAAGTACTTTGGCGACAATCGCACTCGAAGAAATCGTAATAACCCCGGCGATGATCAGTACTTCGAGAAACTCGAAGCCCGCGATGAACCCGAACATGAGGCCTAAACTGAAGTTGATCAGAATATAAATGCTTCCTCCGACGGCGATGGACCGTCCTGATTTAATAAGCTTTCCGATCGAAAATTCCAGTCCGAGATAAAAGAGTAAAAACAAGACGCCCATTCTGCCGAAAAAGGCGATGATCTCCGAGCTCTCGATAAACTTCAAGTTGATGATACCGATCGTCGGAGCGTGCGGGCCTACGATCATCCCGAGAACAATTAAAAAGGGAATGATCGAGAATTTAATCCGATTCGCAATTAAGGCAGCAATCGCGACAAGCAAGAGTGCAGTGCCGACTTCAAATACTAGATGATCCAAAGAGCATCACCCTTCCTTTCGGGAAAGAAAAGCCTGCTTCATTTCCTTGAGGTTTTTTCTTTCACCGGACAGGACGAGTGTATCATTTTCATCAAGAACGGAATCTGCCCCGGGATTCAAGAATTTTTCCTGATTCTTTTTAATGATCGCGATGACAGTGACGCCGTAGTTTTGCCTGACGTCGATTTCACCGAGAGTTTTGCCGACGGCATTTGCTCCTTTTTCGATTTTGAACCACTCGATGATCAGGTCGTTAAACGCCATTTCAATCGATTCAAGCGCCTGCGGCTTATAGACCATTCCGCCGAGGATGGCGGCGATCTGCCTTGCTTCGCTGTCATCAAGCGAGATGTTGGTCACGATTTCATCGGGATCTTCGTCGTCAAACCGATAGATTTCTCTTCTTCCGTCGTCATGAACGACAATCGTCATTTTTTCATGGTTTCTCATTTCTATTTCAAATTTTTTGCCGATACCCGGCAGATCACTTTCTTTAATATTCAATCATATCCCTCCAAAATAAATTTCCCCATTCGGCTGAAAAGTTATGCAGGTGAAAAAGGGAAAATCAGGAGAGGTAATTAGATTGGTATTTCACAGGAATAGCGCAAGTTTTTTTTAGAATTAATTCATTTGATTGAACCTCGAATCGAGGAATGAAATGAGTGTAGAAACGTGCGTCAAAGACAGAAATATTTGCGGCTCTTCCTGGATGATTAAGAAAGCTTTTTGTAAAAGGGGAGGGGTTCACTGCATGTGTCTCAAACTTTGAGGTGTTTAGAGACATATGGTATTCCGCTTCGGGATCAAAAACAGGGTTTTGCTCCTGATCGGCGAATGGTACTGTTAACATGCATAAACTAAGCATCAACGTCAAAAATGATTTAATTACGCCCATCCCCCTTTCCTCACATGCTTTCTATAAATAACTATATCTAAACAAAGAAAATCATTCAACTAAAAAGGCTTATTTCAGTATCAATTGATCTTGAAATGGAAAATCATTCAGCTGATTTTCACATGAAAAAAGGTATTGAAAATAAAAGGTGGAATTAATTAAGCTAATATCTTACAAAATCGTATTCACGGAGGTGCAAGATGGAATATATCAAATGGAAAGACGAAGACGGGATTTTTGAAATTGTACTGAATCGCTCTGAGGCGTACAATGCCTTGAATGAAAAAATGCTTGAAGAACTGAATGAAGCTTTGCGTGTTGCAGAGGAAAGCGAATCGCTGCTTCTCCTTGTGAGAGGCAGCGGCAAAGGATTTTCGGCAGGCGGAGACATTAAGATGATGCTGTCTTCCGGAGATCAAGACAGCTCCGCCCGCGTCATTGACACAATTTCTGAAATTGCGGTGAAGCTTTACAGCATGCCGAAGATGACGACAGCGGCTGTCCACGGTGCGGCTGCGGGTCTGGGATTGAGCCTCGCGCTCAGCTGCGACCATGTACTGGTCGAAAAAGAGGCGAAGCTGGCGATGAATTTTATCGGCATCGGGCTTGTTCCCGACGGAGGCGGACACTTCTTTTTAGAGCGGAGAATCGGTGAAACTGCGGCCAAAGAATTGATTTGGAGCGGGAAAAAATTGACGGGGGCCGAAGCGCTCGAGCTTCGGATCGCAGACGCCGTATTCAGCGGGGACTCCGGCCGTTTTGCGCGCATCTATCTTGAAAAGCTTCTGCACGCTCCGCTGGCAGCGATGATTGAAACGAAAAAGATCTATCAGGCGCTGAATGGCGGTAGGCTGCAGAAAACGCTTGAACTCGAGAAAACGGCCCAGATGAAAATGAGGCTGACAAGCGACCATCAGGAAGGGATCCGCGCATTTTTAGAAAAGCGCCAGCCGCAATTTAACCGTCAGCAAGTATAACAAGAGCGGTCCGGCAGGAAATTGACCTTGGGAAATGATGTGCAGAAGCAATTGTAAAAAAATTTAAGTTTCCATAAAATGATTCATAAGATACAGATCTGTACGAAGTCTTGGGAGGCGGCGAAATTGAAACAGAAGATTCCATCTGAATACGTTGCTAGTAAGCTGAATGATTGGTACAACGCCATTCGGAAACATCAGATCGCCGCCAGTGAATCATTGAAAGCGGAAGGAAAATCAGGACGTCCTGCTCTACTATTAGCTGCTTGAATTCAGGCATAAGCTGATGCTCAGCTATTTGAAACCGCAAAAGACTGAAAATATTGAAAAAAACCTCCGCGTCTTAGAAGAAAAAAAGGACCAAATGACAGGTTTACTAAACTATTATTGCTGGTTTTTTAAAGGGATGTATGAGTTCAAATAAAAGCGGTTTGTCAAAGCAATCGGCTGCTATAAAACGGCTGAACTAAAAGTCAGCGCATTGGAAGACGAGGTTGAAAAAGCGGAATTTTATGATAAGCTGGCGGAAATCTACTACTATATCAGCCAGAGATACTTATCGATCAACTATGCGACGCTCGCTTCCGACATTTTCAACCGGGATGAGACGCTAAAAGAAAAAAAGATTTTCTGCGATTTTATCATTGCCGGCAATTGGGTTGAATCGATGACATACGGACCCGCGCTTAAAAGCCTGGCCAACGCGCTTGAAGACGCCACGAAAATCAAAAACAGCCATTTGACGGCAGCCGCTCATTTTAATTTGGGAAATTGCTATTTCCAAGGATCGTACCGAGAAGCCTCAGATCATATGGAGAGCGCCCTTTCCATTTTTGAACAGGAAAGTTCATCATATATTCCAAAAGTGCTGTACAACTTGATGTACGTCCGTCTAAAACAGGGAAACCATGTCGGAGCGGCCGACTGTTATGAAAAAGGCATCCGAAGCGCGGCATCGCTCGGGGAACACGCGGCAAAGCTTAACATTCTGTGCGGACTGTATTTGGACAGCGGGGATCGAAAGCCGTGGAAATCGGATTTGATTATTTGGAGTCAAACCATTTATATGACGCTGTTGAAGAGCTGGCTTTAGACGCAGCCCAGTACTATAATCAAATGTAGCGGCTTTAAGATGCCATTTTTTACCATGAGAAGTGCGCTCAGGCAAGACGAAAAATCAAAAGGGGAGATGCGTTGTATGAAAGCTAAACTGTTGTTCGTCGCGGTGTCGCTGGCTGTTGTGTTAACGTCTTCAGGCTTTTTGGCAGATGCGGGAAAAGCCCCTTCCTTGTACGCGGACAAAATGATTACGACTGACAAGGAGGCTCGAGTTTAAGGACATGATTTCATCTGAGAATAAGCGGGCTGACGCAGCGAAAGAATGGACGATGTATATTACAGTTTCTTGCCTTTTCATCCTGATCGTCTCTGTGATTGGTTTTTTTGCTCCGGCCTACAGCTTGCAGGATCTGCTGTTTCGACTGTTTGATGCCGTCATCATCTGTGTGCTGGCGGTCAATGGCCTTTATTTTCTGCGGAAAAATAAAGGCGTCGCTTGCTTATCGTTTTTACTCTGTTTCATCAACATGGGTCTGCTCATTGTTATGATGATCCACTAGTGTTTGGCGGATTAAAGGGCAGGCGGCAGCGGGAGACTTTCCCTAACAGCGCCGCCTTACCCCGTATTTTAGTCAGCTGCGGAAAACAATGATTTTACCGGACGAATGTACTATCCGGTGTGTATGCTCCAAAAATTGCTTTTCCTTCAGCATTCCTCTTCCTTTCTCTTTCGCTTCTTCATCATCAGCCGCTTCAAATCGCTCATTCAAAAGCGTTTCTCCACTAGTATCGAAAACGGTTACATAATAATTTTCCATTTCTCTTCCCCTTTCTCAAAATATAATCTATTTGTTTAAAATTATATAAAAATCAAAAAAATCCTTTTTAAAATGGTATGACTAACGTATGATTGTAAATTGGAAGGAGGAGTTATTATGCTCAAAATCGATCACGTCACGAAAAGATTCGGTTCATTTACAGCTGTAAACGATCTGACGCTGGAGATTCCAGACAAGCAAATGTTCGGTCTGCTCGGCGCCAACGGAGCAGGGAAAACGACGACATTCCGAATGATATTAGGCCTTTTGAATGCGACAGAGGGTACTGTCACATGGAAAGGACAGCCGATTAACTACGGTATCACAAACAGCATCGGCTATTTGCCCGAAGAGCGCGGACTGTATCCGAAGCTGAATGTGAAAGATCAGCTCGTATACCTCGGCCGCCTGAAAGGCATGACAAAGCAAAATGCGCTCAAGGAAATTGAGAAGTGGCTCGAACGGTTCCATATTACGGAATACGCCGACAAAAAGGTTGAGGAGCTATCCAAAGGGAACCAGCAAAAAATTCAATTCATCACGGCCGTGCTGCACAAGCCGGAGCTTTTGATTCTCGACGAGCCGTTCAGCGGTCTCGATCCGGTGAATGTCGAGCTTTTAAAAGACGCGGTCATTTCTTTGAAAGACGACGGCACTTCGATTGTATTTTCAAGCCACAGAATGGAGCATGTCGAAGAGCTGTGCGAACACGTCTGTATTTTGCAGCGCGGGACGCCTGTCGTTCAAGGGAAATTAAAAGAAATCAAACGTTCTTTCGGCAGAAAGAATGTCACGATTCACGCGGACGGCGACTTGAGCTTCTTGAAAGAGGCGGACGGCATCGTCAAATGGCGTGATCATTCCGAAGGAGTCCGCCTGCAGGTCGAGAATGAAGAAGTCTCTCAAGAGCTGTTTACAATGCTGCAAGGACGCGGGTTTATCAGAAAGTTTGAACTTGAAGAGCCTTCTTTGCATGATATTTTCGTCGAAAAGGTAGGTGCCCGTTATGAATAAGTTTTGGATTGTTCTTTTTCATACATATATCAGCAAGCTGAAAACGAAGTCGTTCATCATTTCAACAGCCATCACGCTTGCGCTTGTCGTGCTCGTCACAAATTTGGGATCGATTATTTCCATGTTTGACGACGGCGGAGAGGGTGACAAGATCGCTGTCATTGATCGCTCAAATCAGCTGTACGACACGTTTGCCCAGCAGGTGAAAGCACTCGATACTGATGAAGCGCTGGAGGTCCAAAAAGCGGATAAGCCGGAAAAAGAGCTTGAAAAAGACGTCAGAGACGAAAAGCTCGAGGGCATTTTAATCCTGGAGAGAGATAAAAAAGGGGTGCTGAAAGGAACGTATAAAGCGCTCGATATCGCTGATTCCACAGCTGTCTCCACGATTGAACAGGCGCTCTCGCAAGCAAAGATCGCCGTTGGAACGGCTGAATTGAACGTACCTCAGGAAAAGCTGAGTGAACTGTTTACACCGGTAAAAGTCAACAGTGTTGCCTTGAAAGAAGGCGCGAAAACCGAGGAAGAGCTTCAAAAGGCGACAGGGCTTGTGTATGTTGTGCTGTTTGTCATCTATTTTTCCGTTTTGATGTACGCTTCAATGATTGCGACAGAAGTAGCGACGGAGAAGTCTTCCCGCGTAATGGAAATTTTAATTTCCAGCGTGCCGCCTGTCCAGCAAATGTTCGCCAAACTGTTCGGCGTCGCCCTGTTGGGCCTGACACAGCTTGCCGCGCTCCTTCTTGCCGGCTATCTGTCGCTTCAGTCCAGCCAGGAAAGCGGAGGGGATGCGGCTGAGCTGGTTAAAGGATTTTTTGATGTTTCCGGCGTACCTACTGCAACGCTTGTGTACGCGGTCATTTTCTTGATGCTCGGCTACTTCTTATACGCAACTCTTGCGGCATTTCTCGGAAGCGTCGTCAGCCGGATTGAAGATGTTCAGCAGATGATTTCGCCGATGATCCTGTTGGTCGTTGCCGGATTCATGATTGCCATGTTCGGACTGAATGCTCCGGATTCGACGTTTATTACCGTCACTTCATTCATTCCGTTTTTTGCGCCGATGATCATGTTCCTCAGAGTCGGCGTGCTTGATATTCCGTTTTGGGAAGCGGCTCTCGGCATCGGCATCACCGCTCTCACGATTGTGATTCTCGCCGTCATCGGGGCGAGGGTGTATAAAGGCGGCGTGCTCATGTACACAAGCGGCGGCGGATTGAAAAATATTAAACAG
This sequence comes from Bacillus sp. GM2, assembly GCF_056155945.1. Classification (NCBI taxonomy): domain Bacteria; kingdom Bacillati; phylum Bacillota; class Bacilli; order Caryophanales; family Bacillaceae; genus Bacillus; species Bacillus sp. GM2. The sequence goes on along the minus strand of NZ_JBRKSZ010000007.1, from coordinate 2,497,659 downwards.
GCGCTTCGTCTGTCAAAAGATCGATAATGAAAAAGAAAAGCAGCTTGAAAGATAAGCTGCTTTTTTCATGCAAATAGTAGAACGTGCATTCGCTTTCAACCCGTGGTAGAATGGGAGCAGAATGTTTTATGAAAAGGAGCAGAAGATTGACAAACATCACTTTCATTCATGCGGCAGATCTGCATCTGGACAGTCCGTTTCACGGCATCAGCCGGCTTCCCGAGGAGATTTACCGGCGGATCAAAAACAGCACATTTAAAAGCGCTGAAAATGTGTTTAAGCTTGCCATTGATGAACAGGCCGACTTCATTTTGCTTGCCGGGGACCTGTTCGACGAAGCAAACCGCAGTTTAAAAGCACAGATGTTTTTGAGAAAACAATTTTTAAAGCTTAAAGAGAACAATATCCAAGTCTATGTGATTTTTGGCAATCACGATCATCTGGGCGGCGATTGGACGCCGATTGAATGGCCGGACAACGTCCACATCTTTTCAGCGGAAGACATTGAAGAAAAATCGTTTTACAAAGACGGCCGGCTCGCCGCAAGCATCTACGGCTACAGCTATCCCGAGCGCTCAGTTTATGCCAATAAGGCCGCTGAAATCAAAAAAACGACCGACGCGCCCTTGCATATCGGCATGATTCATGGAACGCTTTCCGGGGAGAGCGGCCATGACCCGTACTGTCCTTTCTCCCTTCAAGATTTAAAAAACGGACAGATGGATTATTGGGCGCTTGGACATATACATAAAAGACAGGTCATTTCAGCCGCCGATCCGGCGGTGATTTATCCGGGAAACACGCAATCCCGCCATATGAAGGAAACGGGGGAGAAAGGCTGCTATCTCGTCAATGTTTGCGGCGGAGAACTGTCCTTCGAATTTAAAGCCGTATCGGATGTCCTGTGGGAAACGGCCAGCATCGATATCTCCGGGACAAAGCAGATGACAGAGCTGATCAGCCTCATGCACGATGCCTTTCAATCTTTCAGAAAAAGAGGCAAGCCCGCATGCGTCAAGATGGTATGGACAGGAGAAACACCCTCTTATTTGGCGGAAGGACAGGCCGGCATCGCGGACGAGATCCTTGACATCTTCCATGAAGAAGAACGGGAGGAAGACGCGTTCATCTGGCTTACCGCGATCGAAGATCAAACCGATGCCGCCTTGTCGGGAATCGAACGGGACGCTTTTTTCCAGGAGCTTTTGCAAGAAATCCATGAGTTTCAAGATTTCAGCCTGATTCTTGACGATTTGGAGCGGCATCCGGTCTTTAGAAGACACGGAGAGCTGTTTAATGAGGAAGACTTCCGGGACATTCGCACGCAGGCTGAAAAACTGCTGCTTCATGAACTGAAGACATTGAAAAGATAAGGGGGGATGCAGGGTGAATATACATGCGATACATATATACGGATACGGTAAATTCGCCAATCAGACATTCCGCCTGTCTCCTTCAAATCTGCATTTGATCTACGGACTCAATGAAGCCGGGAAAACGACGCTCATGTCGTTTATTGAAAGCGTGCTGTTCGGTTTTCCGAAGACGAAACGGTACGAGCCGAAAACGGGCGTCATTTACGGGGGGATGCTTGAGGTCGGACACCCTGATTTCGGGCGGATCCGAATCGAACGGACGGCCGGAAAGCCCGAGCGGGTCACCGTTTACTTGGAAGACGGTAGCACGAAGCCGGAAGGTTTTTTAAATGAGCTGCTGTCAGGCGTCGACAGGCAGCTGTATAAAGCGATCTACTCATTTGACGTGTTCGGCCTTCAGGAAATCCATAAATTCAACCGCGACAAAATCGGCCGTTTTCTGCTGTTTTCAAGTCTGTTCGGCTCTGATGCGATTTCCAAGCTGGATGCCGGCCTCGTGAAAAAGCAGGAAGAGCTGTTTAAACCGAACGGAAGGAAGCCGGAGCTGAACCAGGAGCTTGATCGGTTAAAAAGGCTTTCTGAAGATTTGAAAAAGGCGAAAGCGCGGGAAGGCGGCTATTACCGTCTCTTAAACGAAAAAAAAGGCGCTGAGGCGTCGATAAAGGAAAGCGGACAACTGCTCAAAGATCTTGAGCATCTCGTCTTACAAATCGAGCAGGCCATTGAGATTCTGCCGGCGGCCGCGGAAATGCGCCAGCTAAAAGAGCAGCTCGCATCCCTCGGCGGCTCAGAAGAAAGCCGTTTCCCCGAAGGCGGACTTTTCGAGCTCGAAAAGCTCGAATCCCACCTGCATCCAAAAGCGGCTCAGCTGAAGGCGCTGGAAGAAAAAAAGCGCGGTTTGGAACAGCGCGCCGCCGCTTTTGCACCGGCTGAAGACTTCCTCGAGCACGAAGCCGAAGCGGAAGAGCTTTTAACGGCGTATCCGTTTTACCAGTCGTATACCGAAAAAATCGCGTCTTTGACTGAACAGCTTCACCAGATAAACGGACGGGTTCAAGCGGGGCTTGACCGCCTGCAAATCGAGGAATGCGATATCCTCAATGCGGACACCGCGTATGAATACGAGTGGAAACTGCAGGAAACCGTTCAGGCATACATAGAGCTGCGCGAACTGAAGCGGTCGCTCGACGAGCGGTTTGAGCAGGCGAGGGCTGATCTGGAGGAAGCGGAACAGGCCCATGCCGCTCTCAGCAATGAAGTGATGCCCGATGATGTCCGAAAACAAAAGGAAGAAACCCTTGGCCGCCTTGCGTCCGCCGGCGGTCATGCCGGAAGGCGGGAAGAGCTGATCCTTCAGCTGTCCTATCTGAAGCAAGAACAAAAAGTTCGGATGAAAAGAAGAAGGACCGCTTTTGCGGGAGCGCTTTGCGCTGCTTTTGCGGCAGCTTTTGCGGCGCTCTTTTTCAAGGAGTGGTTCCCGGGCGCTTTGCTCGCGCCGATTTTGCTGATATTTGCCGCTTTTATTTTAAAAAAGCCTGAGCCTTCCGCGGCGGCGGCTTTTATTCAAAAACAGCTGGATGATATTGACCACAGCGGTTCAAAAGGCGGAGTAAGCGACAGCGCTTTAAGGGAGGAGCTGTGGAAGGACGACCAAACCCGGCAGCTCCTTATCGCCAAACAAGCTGAGCTCAGACAGAAAGAAGCGGAATATGAAAGAGCGATTCAAAAATTCGAAGAGTGGGAAAAGGATATCCGTCCGTATCAGGAGAAGACCGAGCGCTATTTAAAAGAGCTGAATCTTTCAATTGACCCGTCATTTTTAGCTGATGCGTACGCTTTGATTAAGGAACTCAGAGAGGAAATTTTGAAAAAGCGGGATATCGAGAAGGAACTGAGCCGCCTTCATGCTAAAAAAGCATCCTTTGAAGCGGGATTGAGAAAGCTTGTCACATCCCTCAGCCTTGCGGGCGGAAGCGTCCAAGAGCAGGTGTTTCAGCTGAAAAGCGAGCTTGAGTCCCAAAAAGAGAAACTTCGTCAAAAACAGGAAGCAGACGTGTCTTTAAAGCATGCGGCCGAACAAATCAAAGAGCTGGCGAAAGAGGTGGAATACTTCCAATCTCAAATTGCCGAACTCTTTCAAAAAGCAGGGGCGGACGGCCGTGAGATGTTCGTCGGACTGGCGAAGCGCGATCAAGCCAGAAAAGAACTAACGGCTAGGCTCGGGCAGCTCAAAAGAGAGCTCGGCAGACAGGACGAGAAGGCCGTTATGCTCGCCTCAGGCCACTCTCTGGCAGAACTGAAAGGAAAGCTGGCCGAGACTCAGGAAAAAAGAGCGCGCATAGAAAAGCAGCTGACAGAAGAAAGGCAGACGGCGGCTAATTTCCATGCAGAGCTCGCCAGACTTGAGGAATCAGGAGCGGTATCGGAGCTTGCCTATCAGACCGGGATGCAAAAAGAGCGGGTCGCCGAATTGGCCAAAAAGTGGGCAGCCGTCAAGCTGATCCGGCAGGCGGTCCAAAACAAGATAGATGAACATAAGAAGGTTCGGCTTCCGAAGCTGTTACAGACGGCTGAAACATTACTGAACCCATTGACTGCCGGACAATACGAAAAAATTTATTTTTCTGAAACAGATGATTCCATGATGGTCATGCGGAAAGACGGAGCTCTTTTTTGCGCACACGAACTGTCTCAGGCGACTTGTGAACAGCTCTATTTAGCGATCCGATTCGCTCTGGCCCTCTCCCATCAAAAGAATGTCAAATTGCCGTTCCAGCTGGATGACAGCTTTGTCCACTTCGACCAAGAGAGGTTTAAACAAGTGCTGAACATTTTAAAAAAGCTTTCAGGCGAAGATCAGCAAATCTTGTATTTTACGTGTCATGAACATGTAAGAGAAGCTTTCCGCGATGAAGATGTGATTCTGCTGCCTTCCGGAATGAAAAAGGTGGAAGGAAAGGAGATGACTAACAAATAAAAGTGTGTGCTATAATGATTTTATGTAGGAAAACGGAGGGAGCTTTATCATGGCAAAAGGTATCATGCTGCACGAAGTTGGCGAGCAGGTGGATTTGTACTTGCTCATTAAATCGTCAACGAAAGGAATCGCAAGCAACGGGAAACCGTTTTTAACGCTGATGCTGCAGGATCAGTCCGGAGATATAGAAGCAAAGCTGTGGGACGCCAAGCAGCAGGACGAAGTGACCTACGGCCCGCAGACGATCGTGAAAGTGGTCGGCGACATTCATCATTACCGCGGGCGGAACCAGCTGAAGCTGAGAAACATCAGACCTGCAGGCGAGAACGAAAACGTCAAAATCGATGACTTTCTTGAAACTGCACCGATTCCCAAAAACGAAATGATGGATGCGGTCACTCAATATATTTTTGAAATGAAAAACCCGAATATACAGCGAATCACAAGGCATCTTGTCAAAAAATACGGCAAGGAATTCATTGATTATCCGGCTGCGACGAAAAATCACCACGAGTTCGTGTCAGGTCTCGCGTACCATGTTGTTTCCATGCTGAACCTGGCCAAATCGGTCGCAGACCTGTATCCGTCGCTCGATCGCGACCTTTTATACGCAGGCGTCATTCTGCATGACCTTGGAAAAGTAAAAGAACTATCCGGCCCGGTGTCCACGACATATACTGTCGAAGGGAACCTGCTGGGGCACATATCGATTATGGTGACAGAAATTGCAAAAGCCGCCGAAGAGCTTCAAATTGATTCAGAAGAAGTGCTGATTCTTCAGCATTTGATTTTAAGCCATCACGGCAAACCCGAATGGGGCAGTCCGAAGCCGCCGATGGTCAAGGAAGCGGAAATTCTTCACTATATCGACAACCTTGACGCGAAGATCAATATGATGGACAGAGCGCTCGAACGGGTTAAGCCGGGAGAATATACCGAACGGGTCTTCGCATTGGATAACCGTTCCTTTTATAAGCCCGTTTTTCACAAATAAGCGTCATAACTTGTCTCCCTTTTGCATAATGTCTGGTATACAGTTTATTCAAAAAAGGGGGAAAAGCCGTGCTGCTGTTTCCGTGGTGGGTGTACCTTTGCATCGTCGGCATTATTTTCAGCGCCTATAAGCTGATGACGACGGCAAAGGAAGAGGAAAAGATTGACCAGGCTTTTATCGAAAAAGAAGGCCGCATTTATATCGAACGGATGGAAAAAGAAAAAGCAAAGCGCATGAAGCGTACACTGGATGAAGATCAAGAACAGCATGAAAAATCGGCTGACAGCCATTCCATCGCATAAAAAAAGCTGTCCGACCCCAACGAGGGGAGGACAGCTTTTTTGGCGTCAGCTACTGCTGCTTGCCTGAGCTTGACGCTGGTCGACTTGTTTTTTCAACTCTTTGTCTTTTACTTTTAAATCAGCATCTTTGACAAGTTTGTCAATGACGGATTGCAGTTCAGTTTGATCATTTTGCTTTTGTTCTTGGACTTCTTTTTTAAGCTCTTTTTTCATGTCTTCATATTTGCCGCGTTCTTCGTCTTTTTTAATGATGTGATAGCCGAATTGGGATTTCACAGGTCCGCTGATTTCGCCGGTTTTCAAAGCAAATGCCGCTTTGACGAAATCCTTGTCCATGTTATCGTCTTTGCCGACCCAGCCGAGGTCGCCGCCTTTTTCGGCTGTACCGTCAGTTGAATACTCTTTTGCAAGGTCTTCGAATTTTTCGCCTTTTTTCAGCTTTTTCTCAACTTCTTCAGCCGTTTTCTTTTCTTTCACAAGAATGTGGCTTAAGTGGATTTTGCCTTTCAGGCCGTCATAATATTCTTTTACGTCATCATCGGTTACTTTTATGTTATCCTTTGCGGCTTTTTGCATCAGAAGTTCGTATTTGATCTGTTCTTTGACGAAGTCTTCGCCTTTTTGGTCAATGAGCTGGTTGAGCTGGTCACCCATTGATTTTTTGTACTCGTTCAGCTTTTTGTCGATTTCTTTGTCGGAGACATCGTATTTATCATCGAGTACTTTTTGCTGAACAAGCATGTTCAGTGCGTCCGCTCCGGCATTGTCTTTTAATGTTTGATAAAGGTCTTCTTTTGTAATATTTCCAGCTTTTGTTTCCGCAACAACCTCAGAATCTCCCCCGCTGCATGCGCTGAGAGCCAGCACGCTTGTCGCTGTAATCGCCGCAATTGCAATCTTCTTCATAAATGCAAACACTCCTAATCATAACAGTTTAAACTTTCCTTTGAATTGTATCATATCATATTCTGACATGCTGTAAAAAGATTTTCAACAGAGGGGCATCCGTCTAGTCAAATTTTCTTTCCGCTCATACAAATATATTGATCAAGAAAAGGAGGTCAATAACATGAGCGGAGGATACTCAAGCGGTTTTGCTTTATTGGTCGTGTTGTTCATTTTATTAATCATCGTTGGTGCAGCTTATCTGTACTAAAACCTTAGAAAATGAGAAAAGAACCGTCATTTTTTCAGGCGGTTCTTTTCTTTTGGACGATAGCCTAATCGTTTCATGACATTCGTGCATACACTAATGTAACGACTGGGGCAGAGGAGGTGTCAATATGGGCGACGGTTATGCAGGAGGTTTCGCTGGCGGCTTTGCGCTGCTTGTGGTGCTGTTCATCTTATTAATTATTATTGGTGCTTCTTGGATATGCTAATAAACAAAAGGATAGCTGCCGGATCAATACGATCGGCAGCTATCCTTTTTCTTTACACCGTAAAGGAAATCTCAATGAATGATGAGATCAATAAAATTAAGATCAGCACATTAATCATTCTAAATACCTTATCCTGCCGCTCTTCAGGAATCTCTCTGACAAGGCATAAAGAGTTTGTAAGCTTGTTTATGTTGAAGACAGTAAAAACCGCAAACAAGATGAAATAAAAAAGGATGATAGGAGATCCCCCTCTCTGTTTCTGCTCCATACTACATTACCAAATATTTATTAAAAAAGATAGAAAATAGACTGAAAAAAAGGAATTTCCAACTGCCTAGCAGCTGGATTATTTTTGTATTAAAATATCAAAATCGTCGGCTTCCTGATCGACAAAGCAGTTTTTAGGCGCTTTGATCAGTTTCCAGGCAAACAGAAAATCAGGCAGACAATAGCCGAAATGAATGCTTGAGATGATGCAGAAATAGTGAGCAAAGCTCGGCATCGCCGCCCCCGCGTAAAACAAAACAGGCGTGATGACCAAAAAAGGGCAGAGAAGAGAGACAAGCATCATGTTTTTCGGAATTTCTCTCCATGTTCTCATTTTCAACCAATAAATCTTTTTTTCTAACTTTTTCTTGCTGATCATCGGCAAGATATGAAGAATTTTATGGGCGATTATAGCTGCAACCAAAAGTCCTGCAAACAAAAGGGCATGATCGCCTCTCTGAACAGTTTGCGGATGAATAAGCTGCATCGCTAAATATTCGGGAATAAAAAATAAAATCATTAAACTGACGGCAGTGAGCACGATGCGCATGCCTCCATAATCTTTAACGAGATTGATGGTTTTCCAGCAACTCATAAATGACATCCTTCCGTTTCAACAAACTGTTATATGAAATCCTCAGAATAATTTACTCCTCTGGATGAGAAAAATCAATCCCTTTTTCGAAAAAAATTTCGTCATTTTCCAAAGAATTTAGAAGGGTGTAAAAGGATCAGAAATCTCCAGTGTTGAACTTTCATCAGAAGGGAATATCGGCTAAAATAAGAGAAAGGGAGAGAAGAGACAAATATGAACTCAATGGAGCAACGCCTCGAGCGGCTGGAATATTACATCAAACTGTTATTGAACAATGCGGATATGGAAGAGTATCCGTACTATAAAATATTGATCGAAAAGGGCTTATCAGAGGAAGAAGCAAAGGAAACGGAAAAGCTGTGCGAAGAGCTCTCAAAGGAGCTTGAAGCACAAAAAGCGCAAGGATTTGTGATGTTCGATCATCTCCTCACGCTTTTTGCCGGACAGTTAAATGAAAAACTTGAAGTGCACGAAACGATTTTCGCCCTTCACAGACAAGGTCTTTACAAACCGCTGATGAGCGAATTCATCAGCATTATCAGGCAGTACGATCTGGCTTAGTTTTTAAGAGGCTCAAGCGGTTTGTCCACCTCTATCGATTCCCCGGCTTCTTTTGCTTCTTGTTTTTTCTTCATTTTGCCCTCTTCGCTCGTAAATTCATTTTCGATGTTTGAAAACGATTTTTCGAAAATTTCCATGAAATCATCGCCGTAAATATGGCGGATGATCGACATCATCTCGACGATTTCTGGAAACTTCCCGTACAGCTGATGAAGGGGCTGAGCGCCTTTTAAGACGGCGTTCCGGGTCGGATCGTAAGACTCGAGGATTTTAAGGAAAACTTCTTCACCTTTCGGAGTCAGCTGAATGTAAGTGTTGCGTTTGTCATTCAATTTTTTGGAAAACTCCAGGTAACCTCTTTCCTCAAGCTTTTTTGAAAAATTAAACGCTGTGGATACGTGCATGACCCCGAACTTGGCGATTTCTGAAATGGATGCTCCGTTCAGCTGGTAGGCGATCCACAAAATATGGTGCTCGTTAATGTTCAGATCATAAGGTTTAATCCACTGCTGCCAATCCTTTTCTATCGACTTCCAAAGCGCCTTGCTAAGCTGTGCCATTCTTTGACTGAATAAAAGGGCTTCTTTCACCGTATAGGGCTCTTCCGCTCGATTCATTCACTTCACCTGCTTCTCTTTATCTTATAATTTCTATTATGCCAATAAAATAAAGATTAATAAAGATGTAAATTTACGAATTTTTTAAAAAATCCAGTTTTACGGTGTGAAATCAGGATTTTACCTAAAAAAGGAGCGTGAAAATTTTCCATTCACACCCCTTTTTTAAGGTTTATTTTTTTCGCTGAGTATATTAGTTTTGTAAGGTTTTCTCCAGCTGTTTTATCTTTTCTTCGATCTCAGCGATTTCCTTTTTTAAGTCCTGCTGATGAGGTTTGATTTCCTCGCGCCATTCCTGGATGGACGTTTGCAGTTCGCTGCCGACGTCTTTAATGATTTCCGCGCCTTCTATGGCGGTTTTGACGAATTGCTCTTTTAATGCGATTCCGTCGTTTTTCAGCCTTTTGACGGTGTCTTCCCATTTACCGCAGTTGGCTTTAAGCTGTCCTCTCAAGTTTTTTCCTGAAGTCGGCGCGGTCAGCAATGCTGCAACACCGCCGATAACACCGCCTACAATCAGTCCAGCTGCTAAAGATCGGCCTTTTGACATGTAAATCACCCCGGTTATATTTTTAAAGATCAGGCTTGGCAGGCGCCGGCCTTCTCATGATTAGATATTGGCGTCCGAGCCGGGCAAACCGTTCCTCTTCTTAGAAACTTCTGCATAGCTTGCTTTATTTTAGCATACTTTTTTAAAAAGGAGGGAGAGGGTTGTCTGTCATAATCATTGTTTTGACAATTATAAGCGCTGTGTTTACCGCCGGCTCCTTTTATTATTTAAGGCTTCTCGGATATTCTGCATCTTATCCGCCGAAACGCATTCTTAAACAAAAAGCGCTTTTTTGCACGGGAAGCGCAGGGTTGGCGCTCCTGCTCCTTTTTTTTATTCAGCTTCTTATATAAAATATCGGGCGGATTCCCCTTTTTTTGACCATCAAAACGAAAAAAACCTCTTCCAAAAAAGATATTCCTTTTCTAGAAGAGGTTCTTGTTTTATTTGACTTGTTCAATCAGCCTTGAACGCTTCATGATCGACTGCACGATCGGAAAGATGACCGCCATGGCGATCGTGTTGATCACGGCAGCTGGTAAAACGACAACAGAGAACAGGGTGATGAATCCCTGATTTCCAGGCAGGCCGACAATGAACAGTGCAGCCGTGAGGAAAATCGTTCCGGAAAGAACGGTTCCTGCAGCAGTTAATCCGGCGGCAGCAAGCGTTTTGCTGTTCAGCTTTTTCACAAGCAGAAATACGCCGAAGAACATCAAGGCTGTTAGCGGTTTGTCGATGATGTTGGGCAGCTGTCCCCCGGGAAAAGCCGTCGTCAACGCGGAAATGACGCCTGTCACGGCTCCGATGACGAGAACATTTTGCAGTCTAGGGAACAAAAGGATTCCCATAAACATCATGATCAGCATCATATCCGGCTTCATTCCGTAGAAAAAAGGCGGAATCACAGCGTGCAGCGCCGCTCCAATGGCGACAAACAGGGCCATAGCCACTAATTCTTTTGTTTTCATGTCTATTCTCTCCTCATCTAGGCTCTTTTTACGCTTTCCAATAATATGCTCGTCATTTATTGCGAAAGCTTTCTAGTAGTATATCAAACTTTCGAAGGAATGGGGAAGCCTTTTTCGCCATCTTCCATCATCAGGATAAACATCAGTTTTCTTCGCGGAATTTCTTCATAAAGGCAGCCAGCTTTTCGCAGTCTTCAACTGATACGGCATTGTAAATCGAAGCGCGGCAGCCACCGACCGAACGGTGTCCGCCAAGCCCTGACATTTTTTCTTCCTTTGCCTTTGCGATGAATGATGCTGTCAGCTCATCATTTTTGAGCGTAAAGGTGACGTTCATGTTTGAGCGGCTGTCTTCTCTCGCATGGCCGCGGTAGAATCCGCCGCTTTCGTCGATCGCATTGTATAAAATTCCGGCCTTTTCGCGGTTGCGTTTCTCAATGGCATCGAGGCCTCCTTTTTCCTTGAGCCACTCCAGCACGAGAGACAGCATATAAATCGCAAATGTCGGAGGGGTATTGTAGAGCGAATCCGCTTTGGCATGTGTTGAGTACTTCAGAATTTTGGCAACTTGCTCATTTTCCTTGCCGAGCCAGTCTTTTTTCATGATGACAACGGTCACCCCTGACGGTCCGAGGTTTTTCTGAGCGCCGGCATAGATGATGTCAAATTGGGAAACATCGATTTTTCTGCTTAAAATATCGCTGGACATGTCCGCGACAACCGGAATCGGAGCGTCGGGGAACTTTTGCCACTGCGTTCCAAAGATCGTATTGTTGGAAGTCAGGTGAAGGTAGGCCCCGTCTGCCGGAATCTCCGGTACTTCAGGAATATAGCTGTACGTATCTTCTTTGCTGGACGCGATGATCGATGTGTTTCCGAAGAGCTTTGCTTCGGCCAGCGCTTTTTCAGACCAAGCGCCTGTCATAATGAAGTGGGCCGTTTTGTCTTTGGAGAGAAAGTTCATCGGAATCATTGAAAACTGAAGGCTTGCTCCGCCTTGCAGAAACATGACTTCATAATCATCAGGTATGTCCATCAGTTCTTTTAACAGAGCTTTCGCTTTTTGATGAACGGCGTCATACTCTTTGCTGCGATGGGACAGCTCCATCACGGACATCCCCGCACCATTGAAATCAAGAAATTCGTCTTTTGCCTTCTGAAGCACTTCTAAAGGCAGTGCTGCTGGTCCTGCGTTAAAGTTCGTTGTACGTATCATCACAATCGCTCCCTGTTCGTGTATAAAAATATAAAACAATCCTATCATAAAAGGTTCCGGTTATACATAAAAAATTTGAATTGTGTGAAATATAGAGCAATGGCTATTTAGCCGTGCCGGGCGATCTGATAAATGTGGAGTTTTTTTGAACGAAAAAAGGGCGCCGGCAGCTGCCGACGCCCTTGGACAACGTCTCGATTACAGGTGTTTGTTGATGGAAGCTGCAATGTTCTGCAAGTCTTCCGGTGAATAGTCATCCGCATGGGTTTTCCAGACGGCTCCGAATCCGTCTCCTTTGCCGTAGCGGGGAATAATGTGCATGTGATAATGGAAGACGGACTGTCCCGCTTTTTCGCCATTGTTATTCAGAAGGTTCAAGCCGATCGGCTCGTATTCGTCTTTGATGGCTTGCGCGATTTTCGGAACCGCTTCAAAAAACTCTCGTGAAACTTCAGGTGTCATTTCGTAAATATTGGTTTTATGAACTTTTGGAATCACAAGCGTGTGTCCTTTTGTGACTTGGCTGATGTCGAGAAAAGCCAGCACATGTTCATTTTCAAATACCTTTGCACAAGGGATTTCCCCGTTTATGATTTTGCAGAAAATACAGTCGCTCATACTTTTCCTCCTTTTTCCATTAGGGAAAGGTTATGTATAAGCAACATATTACCACAATTTGCGCAGAAACACGAAAAACAGGATGAACGGCTCCAACGTTCACCCTGCCTGAAGAAGGTTACGCTTTAATGAAGAAACGTTAACTGCCTTTTGCAAGCACCCCATTTTTCGTCAAAATGAAGACTTGTAACGCCTATACATTTCCTGCGACAAACACCTCATTTGATCGTCACACCTTTTTTATATGACGAAGACGTCAAATAAAGCAGGTGCTTTCTCAATTCAGTGGATGAAAGAAATTTCTAAGCTTGACATGTTTCATACTCAGGACTCTTGCCGGATTTTGTCTTTGACAAACACCTCATTCGCCAGAGTTGATAAGCTTTCCCTTCTTCAAGAATTAGAATGTCCTAAGGCGCTTTCGATTATTCGTTTTATTTTTACGGCCGAAAAGCGGGAGGGAAAACGTTTCAAATACATTCTTGTTTTTGGTACTATTAAGAAAAATGCAGGAAAGGAAGGAACGAACGTATGTCACTACTGACTGTTAAAGAGTTAACTGGAGGGTATACAAGAAACCCGGTGCTGCGCGATGTTTCATTTGCGATTGAACGGGAGCAGATCGTCGGGCTGATCGGTTTGAACGGAGCGGGGAAAAGCACGACGATCCGGCATATCATCGGCTTAATGGAACCGCACAAAGGATCTGTTGAATTGAACGGCAAAACGTTCATGGACGATCCGGAAAGCTACCGTTCCCAATTTACGTTTATTCCGGAAACGCCGATTTTATATGAAGAGCTGACATTGAAGGAGCATTTGGAGCTGACTGCGATGGCGTACGGGCTTTCGAAGGAAACGTTCGAGAAAAGGCTGCCGCCGCTTTTGAAGGAATTCAGAATGGAGAAGCGTCTGAAATGGTTCCCGGCCCATTTTTCAAAAGGAATGAAGCAGAAGGTTATGATCATGTGCGCTTTCCTTGTCGAACCTGACCTGTACATTATAGACGAACCGTTTCTCGGTCTTGATCCGCTGGCGATCAATGCCCTTCTCGAGCGGATGAATGAAGCGAAGAAAAACGGCTCGGCCGTTTTGATGTCGACGCATATTTTGGCAACGGCAGAGCGATATTGCGACTCCTTCATCATTCTCCATAACGGCGAAGTGCGGGCGAAAGGAACGCTTGAAGAGCTCAGAGAACAGTTTTCGATGGAAGAAGCGAGCCTCGATGACCTGTATCTTGAACTGACGAAGGAAGAGAGCTATGAATAGCATTCTGGGGATTTGGAAGACAAGAATTGAGGAGTATGTCAAAGAAACAAGATCATATTTGAAATACATGCTGAATGACCACCTTGTCATCGTCATGATTTTTTTCCTCGCTGGAGCTGCGAGCTGGTACAGCAAATGGCTGAAAGAGATGCCCGAAGGTTTTCCAGCCTATTGGGTGATGGCCGTCATCTTTTCGCTCATTTTGACAGGCTCGTACGTCCGCACGCTGATTAAAGAAGCTGACCTTGTCTTTTTGCTGCCGCTTGAAGCAAAGATGGGGCCGTATTTTCAGCAGGCTTTCCGGTTTAGTTTTTTGACGCAGCTGTTTCCTCTGGCCGCCGCGGCCCTCGCTTTGGCGCCGCTGTATTTTGAAGCAAGCGGCAAGGGGTTTTCCGCGTACCTCGTCTTGCTGATTCAACTGCTCGTCTTAAAAGGATGGAACACGGCTATGCAATGGCGGATGACGTTTTTCGGCGAAAAAAACATGAGGGTTACCGACCGGTTTGTCAGACTGCTTCTCAACACGATCGGGATCTATTTCGCTTTAGAGTCTTCATACGCATTTGCCGCAGCTGTCTACCTGATCATGGCCGCACTGTATGTGTATTTTAAGGTGATCGATAAGAAAAAATCGTTTAAATGGGAACTGCATATTGAAGACGAAATCAGAAGAAAGCAGCGGTTCTACAGAATTGCGAACTTATTCACGGACGTTCCCCACCTTAGAAAACAGGCGAAAAGAAGAGCATATCTCGATTGGATGCTCCGGTTTATTCCGTATGAACAGAGCCGGACATTTACATATATGTACGGAAGGGCATTTATCAGATCAAACGACTATTTCGGCATCGTCGTCAGGCTGACCGTGATTTTTGGCATCATCATCGCTTATTTTTCGGCATATGAGTGGGTATCGGCCGCGCTCATCGTCTTCACCGTATTCATTACAGGAATTCAGCTGACGCCGCTGTTTGATCATTTTTCACACCTGCCACTGCAGGAGCTTTATCCCGTCAAAGCAGAAGAAAAACGGAAGAGCTTTTTCGGCCTGCTTCACATCGTTCTGAGCGTCCAGGCGCTTGTTTTGTCTGCCGCTGCCGGAGCCATGATGCAGTGGACCGGGATGCTCGCCGGACTGGCCGGATCCGCGCTGCTTATATTTGTGATTTTGAAGCCTTATTTCAGCAGCAGATTGAAGAAAAGTGCCAAGAGATAGATGAATCCTTTTCTTTTTCCGCAAGTATGATGAAAGAAGAGGTGAGTGGCGCATGAATGAAAACCAGCTATATTTGGAGGAAGCGACCCGCTGGAAAATGAAGTTTCTCAGAAAGCCGTCGATGGCTGAGCGGATGTCGAAAGGGGTACAGTCGAAAATTAACGCCCGCATTCCCGCCAAAGTTCACAAGGCGATAACAGAAAGCATTAAAAAGATGGTCGAGGCTACTTTGCTCGGCTCAAATTTAACGACTTTTGACAAGAAAACAGGCACGCTTTCGCTAAGGGAAAAAGATGAGCTGGCTCAGAAGACAATCGCTCAATATCAAAAGGCGGCTGCTGTTGAAGGGATCGGAACAGGCGCGGGCGGGATTTTTCTCGGACTGGCGGACTTTCCGCTCTTGCTCGGCATTAAAATGAAATGCCTGTTTGAATTGGCGTCGATTTACGGATACGATATTAAGGAGAAAGAAGAACGGATGTTTCTTCTGTATATTTTTCAGCTCGCCTTTTCCGGAGAAGCGCACCGAAAAGAAATTTTCCGCATGATCGAACATTGGGATACCGAAAAGCGCGAAATCGATTGGCAGGCTTTTCAGCAGGAGTACCGGGACTATCTCGATCTTGTAAAGCTGCTTCAGCTTGTGCCCGGCTTCGGCGCAGTCATAGGCGGAACGGCTAACTATAAGCTGCTTGGGCACCTTGGGGAAACAGCGAGGCACGTTTTCCATCTGAGATTGATTCATGAGACAGCCGGATATTGATGATCCGGCTGTTTTTTATGCTATTTCGGTTGTTCCATTGCAGGCGTTTCGCGGACCGCCTGCTCTTTCTCCTGATAGGAGACCGCGGCATTTGCCAGCACTTTGGCTGCGATCAGCATCGCTTTTTCATCGATATCAAACTTCGGATGGTGATGGGGAAACACCGCCTCCGGATCTTCAGGACGGGCGCCTGTGAAGAAAAATGTCCCTTTGACGTGCTGCAAGTAGTAAGCGAAATCTTCCCCGCCCATTTGCATGCCGCTTTCTTCAACTTTTTCAACGCCTTCCGTCTGTTTGGCGATTTTTGCGAGAAAAGACGTTTCTTCCGGGTGGTTGCAGACAGGCGGATAGCCCCTTTCGAAGGAATAGTCGCAGTCAGCGCCATGCATGCCGCATATACCTTTTGCAACCTGTTCAATTTCGTTTTCAATCAAGGTGCGGATTTCTTCATTGAAGGAACGCGCCGTTCCGATTAAAACGGCTTTATCAGCGATTACATTAAAGGAGTTGTCGGCAACAAATGAACCTGTCGAAATGACAGCCGGCTGAGTCGGATCAAGCCTGCGGCTGACAATCTGCTGGAGGGAAGTGACGATCTGCGATCCGATCAGCACGGCGTCTTTTGTTTTATGAGGCTGTGCGCCATGCCCCCCTTTGCCTTTAATCGTAATCGTAAAACGGTCTGCAGCGGCCATGATCGGTCCTGTCCGGTATTGAACTGTTCCCGTCGGCTCTGTAGCCCACAAATGGGTCCCGAAAATCACGTCAACCCCGTCAAGGCAGCCGTCTTCAATCATCGGCCTGGCTCCGCCCGGCGAATACTCCTCGGCATGCTGATGAATGAAGACGATCTTTCCTTTTAAACGGTCCGCGTGCTCATTCAAAACTTTAGCGAGGACAAGCAGGGTTGCCGTGTGCCCGTCGTGTCCGCAGGCATGCATGACTCCCGGCACAGTCGATCGGTAAGGCGCGTCTTTTTCATCATGAATGGGCAGCGCGTCAAAATCGGCTCGAAGCGCAATGACGGGGCCGGGAGATCCGCCTTCGATGTAGGCGAGAACTCCGCCTCCGCCTACGTTGGTGCGGATAGGAATACCGAGCGCTTCATAGTAAGAGGCGATAAATGCGGCTGTTTTCTTTTCTTGAAAAGAAAGCTCCGGGTGCTGATGAAAATGGCGCCTCAATTTGACCATTTCATCGTAGTGGGCATCAAGCTGGTTATTGATTTGTCGGACAAATCCGGATGCGCTCAAAAAAATTCCTCCTTTTAGGAATGGTAAGTTTTTATAATTTTATGACAATTGGAGCCGCTGTTCAACCTTGCTGTCCCGTATTTATAGAAGAAAAATGGCGGCAATCGTTGTGACGGTTAATCCGGCAGCTACAGGAATAAAGTTTTTTCTGGCAAGATCGAACGGGTCAACTTTGCAAATCGCTGCAACTGGAATGAGCGCCCATGGCACAAGCGTACCGCCGCCGACCCAAATGGCTGAGATTTGGCCGAGCGCAGTCAGAACGGCTGGATTGCTGTCAACCGCCGCAGCAAACATCGAAGCGGCTGATCCTGCGAGAGAAATCCCCGAAAATCCGGATCCGTCAAGACCGGTCACCGCTCCTGTGACAGTGAGCGCAACAGCGGCGATTTCCGGAGAGAGCGGAACGCTGTGGGCAAAGGCCGAGCCGAGGTCCTGCACGATCCTATTAGAAAAACCGGGAATCTCTGCTGTCAGTACTTTTTCAAAACCCGCATCGCCCAAGTAAAAAAAGGCGGCGATTGGAATGACGGGGGCAAACACTTTAAAGCCAAACTGAAATCCGCTAATGAAATAGCCGGTGATTTTCTCAAGACGCCGGTGTTTGTGGACGATAAAATGAATGAGAATCATGACGAAGACTGCCGTTCCTCCGACAAGCGCCGTCGCTTCGTCCCCCTGCAGTTCCAATATCAGCATCGCGGCGATATCTCCTAAAAAAATGACCGGAATCAACAGCGCGAGCCATTTTCTGGAGGTCTGGGGAAGAAGCCACTCAGGCTCGCTTTGCAGCTGCTTACTGGCCGCTGCTCTATTGCCTTTCTCTTTCCGGAGCATCAAAAAGGCTGCCCCCGTTGTCGAAAAGCCCATGATCAAGACGAGCGGAACGCTTGCAGACATCACTTCCGCAACGGGCAGCCCGGCTGCATCTCCGGTCAATTTAGGCGCTGCCTGGATGATGTAATCGCCTGATAAAGCGAAACCGTGGCCGAATAAATTCATGGCGCACGCTACCGCCATCGGGGAGAGGCCGGCTTTCAGCGCGGCGGGCAGGAGGACGGCGCCGACCAATGCGACAGCCGGGGAGGGCCAAAAAAATGAAGAAATGATAAACATTAAAGCTCCGGTGATCCAGTAGGCCAAGACAGGGCCTTTCATCCATTTGGCGATCGGAGTGACCATTGCTTCATTGACGCCGGTCTTTACCAGCAGCTCACTCATCGAAACGGTAAAGCAGATGATGAAAATAGTCGGAAGAAGTTCCCCGGCGGCGTAGATTAAGCTGTTAAACATGCCCATCACAGACGCCATGACTGAATGGGTCGCGGCTAATGAGATGAAAAAAATCCCGACAAGCGATATAAAGGTGGTATCAAGACGAAGTAGCATAAATGCGAGAATAGCTGCAATAAAGCCCAAATATAAAAAGTGAACGGACGTTAATTCAATTTCCATTTTCCGATCCCCCCTTTAAACATAACCTCATACAGCGTATTCCTGGGCTGTCAGAGTGTGAAGGAAGGGCTCATTTCCTCGGAAATAAAAAAACTGCCTAAAAGGCAGTTATTCGACAGAATGATACGAAGAAATATAGGATGGGTGGGAAAAAATCGTTCCGCCTTGGTTGATTCCTGCGGAAGATTCCTTCTTTTGGTGGGCTTCGCTGAACGACTTGGAGTTTTTCCAGTCTTGAAATGACTGTTCTCTGTCCCACAGTGTCAATACGATATACGTATCGCTGTCTTTCGGCCTCAGCACCCTGAGGGCTTTAAAGCCGGGCTGATTTTCGATTTTTCCGGCTCTGTTTTTAAAACGGGCTTCGAAAAGCGGCCTTCCTTCCGGTGTGACAGGGATGTTGTTGAGGACGGTGAATCCGGAATGTTCCAAAGATCCCGACTGATCGATGATTTCGTAGCGGTGAGGAGAATGAAAGACGCTTTCTCCGTCGGTTTCGTGAAAGAGAATGGCGGAATCGTGGCTTTTCATAAATAACATGTTTTCAAGACCGTGCTGTTTGGCGAGCTTTTTTAAAAAATCGACAGTTCCGTATGTAATGTAAAAATTCAATTTTATCACCCCTTTTTTGATAGTATAACAAAAGGACGATTTAAAATTCTATCCATTACCCGCTATAAATGCTGCAACATAATTTGAAGAAAAAATTCCCATACTAGCTATAGAAAGGAATGAGGTGACCATATGAGAAAGAGATTTTTCATTCCAATCATCATTACAGCGGCGATATTCCTTTTATCGTTAATCGGATATATTACGATTTTGTTCCTGGGGGATTATGTGATTGATGAAAAGAAACTGATTTTCCATGCTTCTTCTAAAATCGTCGACCATAATGGAGAAGAAGTCGCAAGCCTCTATACCGAAAACAGAAGGCCTGTTTCAATTGCCGAGGTGCCGGACAATGTAAAAAATGCCTTTATCGCGGTTGAAGACAAGCGCTTTTATGAGCACCACGGCATCGATTTTAAATCGGTTAGCCGTGCGGTCTATAAAGATATATTAGCAGGAGGAAAAGTGGAAGGGGGAAGCACGATCACCCAGCAGCTCGCAAAAAACACTTTTTTGACAAATGACAAAACGTTTTTAAGAAAAACGAAAGAAGTCATTATCGCTATCAATTTGGAGCGGGATTACAGCAAAGACAAGCTTTTGGAAATGTATTTGAACCAGCTATATTTCGGGCACGGCGTCTATGGAATCCAGGCGGCGGCAAACTACTTTTTTAACAAAGATGTGAAAGACTTGACGGTCAGTGAGGGAGCGGTGCTGGCTTCCATTCCTAAAGCGCCTTCAACGTATTCGCCCATTCTCAATCCGGAAAAAAGCCGGGAGCGGCGCAATGTCATTCTCGGCATGATGAACGAGCAGGGATATATCAGCTCAAAGGAAACCGTCAGGGCCCAAGGCAGCACATTGGGGCTCCATGTGAAAGAAAAATCAAAAAATCCGTGGCTTGACAGCTATATTGATCTTGTCATGAAAGAAGCGGAAGACAAATATTCGATATCGAGCGAACAGCTTCTCCAAGGCGGATACACGATCAGTGTTCCGCTCGATGTTTCGATTCAAAAAGCGGCCTACACGCTGATGAAGCAGGACGGCTATTTTCCCGGCACAGACAACAAAGCTGAAGGGAGCGCCGTTTTTATCGATAACAGGACAGGCGGCGTAGTAGCCGCTCTCGGGGGACGGGAATATGCTCCAAAAGGCTATAACAGGGCCACCGCCCAGCGCCAGCCGGGTTCGACGTTTAAACCGCTTGCCGTATACGGCCCCGCTCTTGAAGAAAAGCTGTTCAAGCCGTATTCGATGCTCGAGGATAAACAGCTGTCATACGGCGGCTACTCGCCTAAAAACTATGACGGCCAATACGCGGGCAAGGTCTCGATGGTGGATGCGCTGACATACAGCAAAAACGCGCCTGCTGTATGGACGTTAAATGAGATCGGAATCGAAACGGTGAAGCCTTATCTCAGCCGTATGGGCATGAACGTGCCGGATGAAGGGCTGGCATTGGGGCTAGGCGGTCTGGAAAAAGGGGTGTCGCCGCTCGAGCTTGCCGGGGCATACCGGACATTCGCAAATTCAGGACAATACACCGAGCCGTTTTTTATTAAAAAAATCACCGATGAAAACGGGGATGTCATGTTCCGCCACGAGGAAAAATCGGAAAAGGTTTTCAGCAAACAAACAGCGTGGAACATGACGCGGATGCTGGAGGAGGTCGTGAAAAGCGGAACGGGAAAGGCCGGTGATTTTTCCGGGGAGATTGCAGGAAAAACGGGTTCGACCACGTATACCGGAAAAGAGGGCGGAACTAAAGACGCCTGGTTTGCGGGGTATACGCCCGAAGTGACGGGAGCTGTCTGGATGGGATACGATAAAACGGATGAGTCCCATTATTTAAAAGGCGGCAGCGCTTATCCGACAAGGCTGTTTAAAGACATTTTAAAACGCACCAACCATAAGCCTGAACGGTTTAAGGCGCCTGAAGGGGTAAAAGATCTGGACAGGCCGATACGCCTCGAAGACCTGGAAAGCGTTAAAGCAGACTATTCCTTTACGCCGATGGGGCTGATTACGGTGTCATTAAAATGGCATGAACAAGAGGATAAAAGGGTTGAATACCGAATATATGAAAGGAAAAACGGAAAAGAAACGCTGATTGATACGGTTAAGGGAAAAGGAAGCTTTTCAATCCCTTATGCAAACATCTTTTCCGATGCTTCCTACAAAATTGTTCCATACAATCCGCAGACGAAAACAGAGGGAAAAGGGACTGATTATGTTGAACCGAAAGTGTTTCCTTCGGGTCATTAGATACCCGAAATTCATCAATTTCTTGAACAATAAGTCTCATGAGTATACCGTTCAATAAAAAAACGGTATATTGGAAGGAGTAATTTTGCGAACGTATGGTTGCAGCTTGAAAGGTGGATATCATGATGAAAAACGACAAGGCTTTTAATGACACATTCTTAAAAGCATGCCGAGGAGAAAAGGCCGCCCATGTACCGGTATGGTACATGAGGCAGGCCGGAAGATCACAGCCTGAGTACAGAGCGCTCAAGGAAAAGTACGGTCTGTTTGAAATTACGCATCAGCCCGAATTGTGCGCTTATGTGACAAGGCTGCCCGTCGAACAGTACGATGTCGATGCGGCGATACTTTATAAAGACATAATGACACCGCTTCCAGGTATTGGCGTTGACGTCGAAATTAAAAACGGGATCGGCCCTGTCATCGATCAGCCGATTACATCTCTCGCAGATGTTGAAAAACTCGGCGAACTCGATCCGCAAGAGCATATTCCATATGTGCTGGAGACGATCAGGCTGTTGACGGAAGAACAGCTGAACGTTCCGCTGATCGGTTTTACAGGGGCGCCCTTTACATTGGCCAGCTATATGATCGAAGGCGGCCCGTCCAAAAACTACAATAAAACAAAAGCGTTTATGTACAGCCAGCCTGCTGCATGGGATCTTTTGATGAAAAAGCTCGGGAAGATGGCGGCTGTATACGTTAAAGCTCAAATCCGCGCCGGCGCCAAAGCCATCCAGGTGTTCGATTCCTGGGTCGGCGCGCTGAACGCCGGTGATTACTGCCGCTACATCAAACCGACGATGGACGTTCTTTTCAAAGAGTTGAAAAAAGAAGACGTGCCGCTGATTATGTTCGGGGTCGGCGCAAGCCACCTCGCGACTGAATGGCACGATCTTGACCTCGACGTCGTCGGGCTGGATTGGCGGATGAGCGTACAGGAAGCCAGGGATAAAGGGCTGACAAAAACGCTCCAGGGAAATTTGGATCCTTCGATCCTGCTTGCCCCGTGGGAAGTCATCGAAGAAAGGACGAAAGCCATTCTCGATCAGGGCATGCAGACGGACCGGTTTATTTTCAACCTCGGACACGGGATCTTTCCAGAAGTGAGTCCCGACACACTGAAAAAATTGACGGCATTTGTTCATGAGTATTCCGCCTCAAAAAAATCGAGCCTGATCACATGAGCATTTCAGTTGGTCTTTTCAATATAAACTGTCAAAATACGTATAGATCATGATCTTTAAAGAGGTGTTCACGTTGGGTAAAAAGAAAATGGGGCTTCTTGTCATGGCATATGGGACGCCGTACAAAGAGGAAGACATTGAACGTTATTATACACATATCAGAAGAGGCAGAAAGCCTGAGCCTGACATGCTTCAGGACTTAAAAGACCGCTATAAGGCGATCGGAGGAATTTCTCCGCTTGCAAAGATCACGCAGGAGCAGACGAAGCAGCTGGAAAAACGCTTAAACGAGCTTCAGGATGATGTGGTGTTCAAGGCATATATCGGTCTCAAACATATCGAACCTTTCATTGAGGATGCCGTTCGGGAGATGCATAAAGACGGGATTACAGAAGCCGTCAGCATCGTGCTCGCGCCCCATTTCTCCACCTTTAGCGTACAGTCGTACAACAAGCGGGCGAAAGACGAGGCTGAAAAGCTCGGCGAATTGTCGATCACATCGATCAACAGCTGGTATGATGAGCCGAAATTTATCGCTTATTGGGCGGATCAGGTGAGAAAAATCTATGACGAAATGCCTTCGGAAGAGAGGGAAAACGCCGTCTTGATTGTATCGGCGCACAGCCTTCCCGAAAAAATCGTCGAAATGGGTGATCCGTATCCTGAACAGCTTAAAGAATCAGCGAAGCTGATTGCCGAAGCGGCGGGAGTAAAAGATTACGCCGTCGGCTGGCAAAGCGAAGGAAACACCCCTGATCCGTGGCTGGGACCGGATGTTCAGGATTTGACGCGCGACTTGTCAGAGCAAAAAGGGTACAGCGCTTTTGTTTATGCTCCCGTCGGCTTTGTAGCCGACCATTTGGAAGTCCTTTATGACAATGACTATGAGTGCAAAGTCGTCACGGACGATATCGGAGCAAGCTATTACAGACCTGAAATGCCTAACGCTAAACATGAGTTTATCGATGCTTTAGCGGATGTTGTATTAAAACAATTGGAGAAAGAACAGTAAAGAAGGCGATTGTAAATGAGTGGAGAACGCAGGCAGATTGTCATCATCGGCGGCGGTATTACCGGGTTGGCCGCCGCCTTCTACTTGGAGAAGGAAATCAAAAAGAATGATCTCCCGGCCGAAGTCACGCTTGTTGAAGCAAGCCCGAGACTGGGCGGAAAGATGCAGACGGTACACAAAGACGGCTATGTGATTGAACGGGGTCCGGATTCATTTTTGGAACGGAAACAAAGCGCACCTCAGCTCGTGAAGGATCTCGGACTGGAGCATTTGCTTGTGAACAATGCGACTGGCCAGTCTTATGTGCTTGTCAGCGAAACGCTCTATCCGATTCCGGAAGGAGCCGTGATGGGGGTGCCGACAAAAATCGGTCCTTTTCTGACAACCGGCTTGTTTTCCTTGCCGGGGAAGTTGAGAGCCGGAATGGATTTGGTGCTTCCAGCAAGCAAGCCGCAGGAAGACCAATCGCTCGGAGAATTTTTCAGAAGGCGCGTCGGCGGTGAAGTGGTGGAGAACCTGATCGAACCGCTTTTGTCAGGCATTTATGCCGGGGACATCGACCGTCTCAGTCTGATGTCGACTTTCCCGCAGTTCTATCAGACAGAGCAGAAGTACAGAAGCTTGATCATCGGGATGAAAAAATCGCGCGGCGCCCAGAGCGCCGGAAAGCCTGCAAACAAAAAGAAAGGCCAGTTCCAGACGGTGAAAACCGGCCTGCAGACGATAGTTGAAGAATTGGAAAAGCAGCTCGGCATCACAAAGGTTTATAAAGGCACAAAGGTCGTCAGCATTGAGCGTGCGGGCTCGGCTTACAGCATGAAGCTTGACAACGGCAAGGTGCTTCACGCCGATTCGGCCGTGGTCACCGCTCCTCATAAAGCAGCTGCCGCGATGTTTCAAAAAGAGGATTGGCTGAAGGGTTTAGAGGATATGTTGTCAACATCTGTCGCCAATGTGGCGCTCGGATTTCCGGAAGAAGCCGTCCAAATGGAGCATCAAGGCACGGGCTTTGTCATTTCAAGAAACAGCGATTTTTCCATTACGGCGTGTACCTGGACAAACAAAAAATGGCCGAGCACAACGCCTGAAGGAAAAGTCCTGCTAAGGGCTTATGTAGGGAAAGCCGGCGATGAGTCCGTTGTCGAACAGTCTGATAACGAAATGGTGAAAATCGTCCTCGACGATTTAAAACGGATTATGAAGATCGACGGCGAACCGGAAATGACCTGCATCACAAGATGGCATGAAGCGATGCCGCAATACCATGTCGGCCATAAGAAAAGAATTAAAGAAATCAGGGAAGGCTTGGAAGCGTCCTATCCGGGTATTTTCATTACGGGGGCCTCATTTGAAGGGGTCGGCATCCCTGATTGCATCGACCAAGGCAAGCAGGCCGTCGCCGATGTACTCTCGCACCTTTTCGAATAAAGAAGAGCAAAAAAAGCTGACCGAAACCATTCGGCGGCTTTTTTTATTTTCACTCTTTTTACAGCTTTCATCATTTTAAAGTTTGTTTATGGAAAAGATAACATTTAATCTTTGCATTTTACATTTATATGTGTTACATTACTTTTTGTACTTACTGACCAAAATGTTCAAATAGTCAATTCCGGGGTGAGAAACCGTGAGCAAAGATCGAAAAGCACTGATTTTAGAAGCGGCGACAAAATCGTTTACACAATTCGGCTACAAAGCGACGACGATGGATCTGGTGGCGAAGCTTGCCAATGTCGGCAAGGGTACGATCTATACCTTTTTCAAGAATAAAGAGGAACTGTTCGATGACATTTTTTCTTCGCTTCTGATTGAAATGAAGCAAACGGCTGATCAAGCGATTGACCCTGATCTGCCTTTTCACGAAAATGCCCATCGCGCGATGATGGCGATATTGGAGTACAGAAAGAGGCACCAGCTGACCATTAAGATCTTTCAGGAAGGCGCGGAGCTCGGCACACCGGCGGCCCGCGAGGTGATTGAAAAGCTGGAACGCATGGTCATCGGCTATATTAAGAGAAAAATTAAAGAAGCAATTAAAAATGACGATATTAGACCGTGTGACCCAGAGCTGAACGCGTTTGTCATCTTCAAGCTTTACATCGCGCTCATCTTTGACTGGGAAAAAAACCATGAACCGCTGAAAGATGAAGAGTTGGCAGAGATGCTGAAAATGTATATTTTAAAAGGATTATCTCGTTAGATTATCCTTTCTTTGTTTAAAGGGGTGCTTAGTCGCGTAAGGAGAGCGGCTACTAACTAGGAGGCGTATCAACATGAATGTTTTCAAAAACCAGTGGAGAGAACTGATAACCAATAAAAAACTACTGATATCCGTGATCGGGGTTCTCTTTATACCGCTGATTTACAGCAGCATATTTTTGGCGGCTTACTGGGACCCATACGGAAACGTCGATCAGCTCCCTGTGGCGGTTGTGAATTCCGACAAGGGGACGACATATGAAGGAAAAGACCTTCATATCGGCGACGACCTTGTCAAAGAACTGAAAGAAAACGATAAATTCGACTGGCATTTTACGACGAAGGAAAAAGCAATGAGAGGCTTGCAAAATGAGGAATACTACATGGTTGTAGAAATCCCTGAAAACTTTTCGAAGGATGCCAGCACGGTTATGGATAAACATCCGAAAAAGCTGAATCTGATTTATCATACAAACGCCGGACGAAACTATGTCGGCGCCCAGATCAGCGATAAAGCGATTGAACAGCTTCAGCATTCAGTCGGCTCTGAAATCACGGAGCAATATGCTGAAGTCATCTTTGACAATTTCGGCAAAATTGCAAAAGGTCTCGGTGAAGCAAGCGAAGGAGCCGGAAAGCTGGATAAAGGACTGAAAGATGCGAAAGAAGGAAGCGAAAAGCTGAAAAAGAACCTTGAAAAGCTCGCGAAAAGCCAAATTCAGTTCAACAAAGACGGAATGGAGAAGTTCGGCGCGGCATTCAATACGCTGAACGACAAAATTCATGAGCTTGATTCCGGGCTTGCACAATTTTTGGAAAAAAGCGGCCAGCTGCACAGCGGTGCTCAACAGCTCCAACAAGGCATGCCTCAGATTGTGGCGGGATTGGAGCAGATGAATGAAAAAGCGCAGAAGATAAGCAAACTCGAAGAAGCGATTTCAAATGAAAAAATTCAGCAGCTCGAAACGGCGCTTTCAAATGCCGAAAAAGCGAAAAAAGAAATCAGCCAGATTTCGAAAAATATTGATGAGCTTGAAGCGGCATTGAAAAACCAGCACAGCGAAGTCAAACAAATTATTGAATCCAGCAACATGCTGAAACAAGAACAGAAAGCCGCGCTTATGAAACAAGTCGATGAAAAAATGGGAACGGTGAAACTCCCTGAGTTTGACAAGTTGAAAGCGCAAATTCCCGATGTCAGCGAACTTCCCGATTTATCCGGGCTGAAACAGAAGCTTGAGGAATTGAAGCGAGTCCCTTCGGATGTGAATAAACTTTATAAAGGATCGCAGAAGATTCAGCAAGGGCTTGATGCGCTGACAAACGGTTTGGGTGCTTACAACGAAAAATTCGCAGAAGCGAAAAGCGGATCATCCAAAATCGCCGAAGGCAGCCAGACGT
The DNA here is from genome assembly GCF_056155945.1 of Bacillus sp. GM2. Classification (NCBI taxonomy): domain Bacteria; kingdom Bacillati; phylum Bacillota; class Bacilli; order Caryophanales; family Bacillaceae; genus Bacillus; species Bacillus sp. GM2. Next base: position 2,470,595 of record NZ_JBRKSZ010000007.1, on the reverse strand, counting down.
TAGTCGGAAAGTTCGGCGATCTGCAAAGCGCGGCCGATAAACTGAAAGACGGTTCTTCCAAACTTGCAGAAGGGGCTAAATCCCTTGATGAAGGTCTTGGCAAGCTGTCTGACGGAAGCGGGGAGCTGTTTGATAAGCTGTCTGACGCTGCCGATCAAACCGGCGATATTCAAGCGGGAGACGAAAACTACAATATGTTCTCAGACCCCGTTGATGTGAAAGGCGATAAAATCGATCCGGTTTCCAACTACGGAACAGGATTAACCCCGTATATCTTGTCGCTCGGCTTATTCGTCGGCGCATTGATGATTACCGTTGTCTTCGATGTGAAAGAGCCGGCTGTCCGGCCCGAATCAGCCTTTGGCTGGTTTATGAGCAAATTCAGCGTGCTTTTTGCAGTGGGAATTCTTCAAGCGGCGATCGCCTGCACGATCATTCTCTGGGGCATCGGGCTTGAAGTGCAAAGCGTCTGGAGATTCTATCTGTTCAGTATAATCATGAGCATTACATGTCTTGCGATCATTCAGTTTTTGGCTGCGACAATGGGAAATCCGGGACGATTCATTGCCGTCATTCTGCTCGTGCTTCAGCTTGGAGGAAGCGGAGGAACATTTCCTCTTGCACTTGTCCCTAAGTTCTTCCAGGTCATCCATTCTGCACTGCCGATGACCTACAGCATTGCCGGATACAGAGCGGTGATTTCAAGCGGAGACTACGCGTATATGTGGGAACAGGCTGCCGTGCTCGGCGGTGTTGCGATCGTCATGATGGCTCTGACGCTGATTTATTTTAAAGTGCTGCTGAAAAAAGGAAAAATTGAAGAGCAGCATGCATAAAAGAAAAACATCTTTTCAAGCCCGGCAAGGGCAAGAAAAGATGTTTTTTTTGATATTAGGAAGCTGGCGCGCCCCATTTTACAATCAGGCCCGTATATGTAAGACCCCCGCCAAAACCGAACAGAATCAAGGTGTCGCCTTTTTTCAGCTTTCCGTTTTTGACGGCTTCATCAAGGGCGAGAACGATTGATGCGGATGAGGTGTTGCCAAACCATTCGACGCTTGTCAGCGCTTTTTCGGCTGGAATTTCGGTTTTTTCGCAAATCGATTCGATCATTCGCAGATTCGCGCTGTGCGGGACGAACCAATCGATATCTTTCAGCTCCATTTCAGCTTGGGCAAGCAGTTTTTTGACGCCTTCAGGAACGGACCTGACCGCCCACTTATACACTTCGCGGCCGTTTTGAACCATTTTCCCTTCACCTGAAAGCGGCTCTCCTTTAAGGTCGCTTCGCAAGCCGGTTCTGTATAAATGGCGGGCTCCGTCACCTTTCGTGTCCTGGGCAAAAGTAATAAAGCTTGGGTCTTTGTCGTCCCGTTCGACAAGCAGGGCGCCTGCGCCGTCTCCGAACAAAATGCAAGACGTGCGGTCTGTATAGTCGGTTGTTTTTGATAAGGTTTCCCCGCTGATCACAAGAATTTTTCTATGCAGTCCGGAAGTGATGAGGCCGTTGGCCATATGCAATCCGTACGCTAATCCTGCGCAGGTCGCATTTACATCGACCGCGCCCACTTCGTTCCATCCGAAGTGTTCCTGAACCTGGCATGCCGTGCTTGGAAAAGCGTAATCCGCCGTTGTGGTAGAGACGATGATCATGTCAATATCGTCAAGCGTGCCGCTGTATCTGTTTTTTAGATCTTCAACCGCCTTTATGCAAAGATCTGATGTGAATTCGTGACTCCCGGCGATTCGCCTTTCTTTCATTCCTGTCCGCTGAATGATCCATTCATCAGAAGTATCAACGATCTTTTCAAACTCTTTGTTTGTCATGCGCTTTTCGGGAACATAGGTGCCGATGGCGGAAATTCGCGCTTTTGATAAAGTTTTCATGAAATTCACTCTCCTTTTTCTTGTTATATCACCTAGTATTAGTATCTGGTACTAAAATGTTGATATGAGGTATACTATAACCATTACAAGTTGGGAGGAATGAACCATGTCAGGACAGAAAACGATGGAGCTCATCAAGGAGCTCGTCTCCATCCCGAGCCCTACCGGAAATACGTATGACATTATAGACTATATCAACCGCCTTTTAGAGAAAGAAGGAGTTGAAACAAGGCATAACCGTAAAGGCGGCCTGATCGCGACGATACCGGGATCTGACAAATCCCGGCACAGGATGCTGACCGCTCATGTCGATACCCTCGGAGCTATGGTGAAAGAGATTAAACCGAACGGAAGGCTGAAAATTGATTTAATCGGGGGCTTCAATTACAACTCGATTGAAGGCGAGTATTGCAACATTGAAACAGCATCTGGGAAAACTTACACCGGCACCATCTTAATGCATCAGACATCAGTGCATGTATACAAAGACGCCGGAAAAGCCGAGCGGAACCAGAAAAATATGGAGGTCCGCATTGACGAACCGGTCAATAGTGCCCGGGCGCTCGGCATCAATGTCGGCGATTTTATCTCCTTCGATCCGCGCGTTGAAATCACGCCGAGCGGGTTTATCAAATCGCGTCATCTCGACGATAAAGCAAGCGTCGCCCTCCTCATCGAGCTGATCAGAACCATCAACACAGAAGGGATGACACTGCCTTATACGACGCACTTTTTAATTTCCAACAATGAAGAAATCGGTTATGGCGGCAACTCCAACATCCCGCCTGAAACGGTGGAATATTTGGCTGTTGATATGGGAGCGATCGGCGATGGACAGTCAACCGACGAATATACGGTATCCATTTGTGTGAAGGATGCCAGCGGGCCTTATCACTACGGGCTTCGAAAGCGTCTGACAGCCCTTTGTGAAACACACGGAATCGGTTATAAGCTTGATATTTACCCGTACTACGGATCAGATGCTTCAGCAGCCGTCAAAGCGGGCCATGATATCGTCCACGGGCTGATCGGCCCGGGAATTGACGCATCCCACGCGTTTGAAAGGACGCATCAATCGTCCTTGGAGCAGACGGCAAAGCTGCTGTATCACTATGTTCAGTCTGACATGGCATAAAAAAGCTCCCAAAGGACCCCGGTCCCTTGGGAGTAAAAAAAGAGTGGAAGTCATCCATCCGTAAAGGATGGCGTTTACTTACCAGTAATCATAGTGTTTTTTCTTTTTGCAGTGATCAAAGTGGTCAAACTTCTTGTAGTCATAGTCATAATCGTACTTCTTATAGCATGGATAATAGTAGTAATAATAGTAGTAGTAGTATTTCTTGCAGTCGTGGTCTTTCTTGTGGTAGTCAAAGTCATAATCTTTCTTGCAATGGTCATGGTAAAAATACATTAAACTTCCCTCCAGTTTTCTTTTCTAATTTAACTACAGTACATCGTATGTAAAGGAAAGGAAGTTGTTTGGACAGGTTTCTTGAGTAATTTGCATATTTTTGAAAAAACGTATGTTTCTCCAAAAGCGGGAAACATACGTTTTTTTGCGGGCTGTCAGCCGGATACTTCTATATCTGCCGGCTCCCTTTGATTTAAGACGGCCTGTCCTTTAACGGCGTCATATTCACCTTCCCATTTTGACATGACCACAGCGGCAAGAGCGTTTCCGGTCAGGTTGACGACCGTTCTCGCCATGTCCATAATCCGATCGACTCCGGCAATGAAGGCCAGCCCTTCAGCAGGAACGCCGATCGTGCCCAGGGTCGCAAGAAGAACGACGAATGATGTGCCGGGAACGGCAGCCATTCCTTTAGAAGTGACCATCAGAACAAGGATGAGCGTGAGCTGCTGTCCAATGGACAGATCGATGCCGTAGACCTGCGCCAGAAACAGCGCCGCGATCGCCTGATACAGGACAGAGCCGTCAAGGTTAAATGTGTAGCCGATCGGAATGACAAACGACACAATGCCTTTCGGACATCCGATTTTCTCCATTTTTTCCATGACGCGCGGAAGCACAGTTTCAGAGCTTGATGTACTGTATGCAAGAAGAAGCTCATCTTTCATATAGGCCAAAAATTTAAATATATTGATACCGCACAGCTTGCCGACGATCCCAAAAATGACAATCAGGAAGAAAGCAAGAGCAAGATAGACAAGCAAAACGAGCTTTCCTAATGATAAAAGCGAAGAAAAACCAAATTTTGAAACCGTTACACCAATTAAAGCAAAAACGCCGAACGGCGCGAATTTCATGACGATGTTCACGACGTGGAACATGGCTTGAGACGTTGCCTCAAAAAAGGAGAGCACAGGCTTGCCTTTTTCGCCTATGGCTGACACTCCGAGTGCGAACAGAACAGTGAAGCAAATGATCGCAAGCAGATCGCCTTCAGCGAGCGATTGGAAAAAGTTTGTCGGCACAATGTGCAGGAACGTGTCTGCGACAGATTTGGTGCTTGCCTCTTTTTCTGTTTCTACATATTGGCTGATATCCTGTTTTTCAGCACCAGAAAAGTTTACGCCGTGTCCAGGTTGAACGATGTTTCCAAGGAGAAGTCCGAGCACGATCGCAAAAGTCGTAATGATTTCAAAGTACAGAATCGTCCGAAAACCGAGCCTGCCGACCTTTTTGCCGCTGCCGGCCCCTGCAACCCCGACAATCAAGCTTGAAACGACAATAGGAATCACAATCATTTTGATTAATCTTAAGAACAAATCACCGACGGGCTGCAGATACGTTGCGACTGCAGGGTTTCCGAACCAAATCGCTCCTGCTGCAACACCTAAAATCAGCCCCAGGAAAATTTGTGTGGCTAATCCGAATTTAAGTCTTTTCATAGATGCCCTCCCAACGCATGCTTAATTTTATACTAGAATATTAAACTTGAGATCGTAAATTAAGTATAGCGAAAGAAAATGCAACTCGTCCATTAAAAAAATAACGTCTGAATATATTGAAAATTCAAATATGAGATGATTATCCCAGCTTAAATTCAAATCGGGACGTTCATCGGTGTATATTTCCCTAAGTGAAATAGTAAAAAGTTATTAAAATAATGAATTTTGACAAGAATCTCTCTCTTTATAACTAACTTTATGACAAAAAAACGCCCCGGGGAATCACCCGGGGCGTTTCAGACCGTTGACAAAACAGGTCGGATTTTAAAAATCCGACCTGTTTTTGTCCATTTTATTCTATTATTTCGATCAGAAGGCTGGCGGTTAGGACCTTTCCAGGTCCAATTCGCCAGCTTTTTCAGATTCATGGCAGCGAAAACAAGCATCGCCTGCATGGACAATTTTTTCTTTCCCCGTAAGGTTGTCCAGCGCAAGCCATGCTTATGTTTTAAATCGGCAAAAACTCGTTCGATCGTCTCTTTACGTTTGGCATAGATTTGTTTATTCTCTTCCGTATGCCGAAGATGATCAGCTTCGTCTAAATGATCCTGCCAGATATGTCTGTGAATCATCTTTCGATGATCTCTACTTTCTGTACACGTATGTAGTAATGGACATTGTTTACATCGATTTGGATCTGAAGCATACTCTCGATAACCTTGCCGATTGGTTGTGCGATAGGAGAGAATATGGTCTTGCGGGCAGATATAGACATCATAAAATTCATCGTAAACATACTCGTGTTTTCTCATGAATCCTTTTTTGGTTTGCGGACGCGTGTAAGGCATAACAGGGCGAACGTTTTCTTCATGAAGAAATTTTGCGATAACCGGTGTTTTGTATCCGGCATCAACTGCGACCGTATGAGGCTTGGCGACGCGCTCTTTCACTTGTTGAAACAGGGTCGTGAACACTTGGCTGTCATGAATATTGGCAGGCTCAACAACCGTCCCCAGCACAAATCCGTTCCGGTCACAAGCTGTATGAAAACCATAAGCAAAAAGGCGTTCCCGTTCACCCTTTACAAAATAGCCGCTCTCAGGATCTGTTGTACTTTCTTTTATTTCTCGTTCTTCTGAGCATTGCCTGGGCTTTAAGGGCTTTTTGCCGTTGGCTTCGCGATCGGCATTAATTTCTTGATCTAACTGTTCCTGATAAGCTCTTGTTTCTTTTCTTACGATCTTTTTCACAAACTTTTTCTTATTGGCATTCGCTTTGACATGTGTGCTGTCGATGAAGGCAACCGAAGGATCGACGAGGCCGAGATCCATGGCCTGACGTAAAATCCTATAGAAGATTGTTTCAAATAGGTCTGTGTCATGAAAGCGACGTTCATAGTTTTTACTGAAGGTTGAAAAGTGAGGGATTTTTTCAGAGAATCCATATCCAATAAACCAGCGATAGGCTACATCAGTTTCGATTCGCTTAATGGTTTCGCGCATGGAGCGATGACCAAACACGTATTGAATGAGCACCATTTTAATCAGTACAACAGGATCAATACTTGGACGCCCTTTTGAAGAATAAAGAGGGGCAACTTTTTGATAAATAAATGAAAAATCAATGGCTTCTTCCATCTTCCTGACCAAATGGTCTTCAGGTACAAGCTCACTTAAGGCAACGACTTCAAGCTGTTCACGCTGATCTTTAGAGTGTTTGGTCAACATGGTAAAACCTCCAAAAATTAGATTCCACACACATTTTAACAAAAAAAGCTTGTCGATCAAGCCACTTTTTTGTGACTTTGTCGACAAGCTGAAACGCCCCGGGGAATCACCCGGGGCGTTTTTTAATGACGTCTATATATCTTTTACATTTAAGCATTTAGAGCAAGTGTTTCCGTAGCATTCGTGTTGCTCATCAATATCGTGGCCGCATTTTGAACATTTTTTGGAAGGCAAATTTCTGAAGAACTCGGTGATTTTAGCGAGCATGTTGATTCCCCCAATTCATTTGTTGTCATCATTGTATTATAACAGAAGCTAGAAAATCAATGTCTGTTTTATGACAAAATATAAAACATGCAATTTTTAAGAAAAATGGGTATATTGAATAGGGGGACGATAGACACGAAAAAGAGGTGTGTATATATGAAGATGACAGTCATCGGCTGCTGCGGAGGATTTCCGGCTGCAAATGAAGCGACTTCAGGCTATCTCTTTCAATCCGGGGATTATTCCGTTTTAATCGACTGCGGCAGTGCCGTTTTATCGAAGCTTCAGCTGTTTTTGCCCGTTGAGGAGCTTGATGCCGTTATATTATCCCATTATCATCACGACCATATTGCGGATGTCGGCCCTTTGCAATTTGCCAAACTGGTCGGCTCATTCCTCGGCAAGGGAGCGAGTGTACTTCCGATATATGGACATCCTTTTGATGAAGAGCAGTTTTCAAAGCTTACATATAAAACGCATACCGTTGGATTGGCCTATGATCCGAAACAGTCTTTAGCAATCGGACCGTTTACGTTCACGTTTTTAAAAACGGTTCATCCCGTTGACTGCTTTGCCATGAGGGTGACGGACGGTGTTCATTCTGTCGTTTATACGGCCGATTCGAGCTTTCAGGAAGCTTTCATCCCGTTCAGCAAAGGAGCCGATCTATTGATCTCAGAGTGCAATTTTTATGCGGATCAGGATGGGAGAAGCGCCGGTCATATGAACAGCCTCGAAGCCGGACGCATCGCTGCGGAAGCGGGTACGGGACATCTGCTCTTGACACACCTCCCGCATTTCGGGGAACATCAAAAACTAGCAGAAGAGGCCAAAACCGTTTATAAAGGCGCGGTTGATCTGGCGCGCACCGGTTATGTGTGGGGAGAATAGAAGGAGGAACTGACAAACATGCTGTTTATCGATAATCAAAATATTACAGATCCGAGGATCAACTTGGCGATTGAGGAGTACTGCTTAAAGCACCTCGATCCTGAAGAGACGTATCTGCTGTTTTATATCAACCAGCCGTCGATCATCATCGGCAAAAACCAAAATACGATCGAGGAAATCAACACAAAGTATGTGGATGAAAACGGGATCATTGTCGTTCGCAGGCTGTCAGGCGGCGGAGCTGTCTACCATGACCTCGGGAACTTGAACTTCAGCTTTATTACGAAAGACGACGGCAACAGCTTCCACAACTTTAAGAAGTTTACGGAGCCCGTTGTGGCCGCTTTACAGCGGCTTGGCGTCGATGCGGAGCTGAGCGGCCGAAACGACTTGATGGCAAACGGCCGGAAAATTTCGGGAAATGCCCAGTTTTCAACGAAAGGGAGAATGTTCAGCCACGGCACGCTGTTGTTCGATTCTGAGATTGAACATGTCGTATCGGCTTTAAAAGTGAAAAAAGATAAAATCGAATCAAAAGGCATTAAATCGATCAGGAGCCGTGTAGCCAATATCAGCGAGTTTCTCGATCAGAAGATGACGACAGTGGAATTCCGAAGCATGCTTCTCCGCTATATTTTTGATACCGAAGGGGAAATACCGGAGTATAAGCTGACTGAAAAAGACTGGAAAATCATCAATCAAATTTCAAAGGAACGCTATCAAAACTGGGATTGGAACTATGGGAAGTCTCCGAAATTCAATCTTCAGCATTCAAAACGATTTCAAGCGGGATCGGTCGACATCCGCCTGGAAGTGCAAAAAGGCGTGATCCGCGAGTGCAAAATATTCGGTGACTTTTTCGGAGTCGGCGATGTCAGCGACATTGAAGAGAAGCTGACAGGCGTACAGTATGAAAGAAAAGCGATTGAAGAAGCCCTTCAAGGCGTCGACATCAAGCATTACTTCGGCAATATTCAAAAAGAAGAATTTTTGGATCTTGTCTACTAAAAGAGAGGCTGCGGTTTCCGCGGCCCCTTTTAGACATGAGAGGAATGGAAGATATTTCCCGGCAGCCCTTGAGTGTTTTCTGTTCATTTACTATAATGGGAATAGATTTTGATTATCACAAAATGAATGGTCATTCATTCATTTTTAAGGGGTGGGAGAATGAATTTAGTTTCAAAATTAGGGGAAACAGCTCAATCAAAGCCTGACAGAACCGCTTATATTTTTGGGGAACAGACGGAAACATACGGGGGATTGCAGCAGAAAATTGATTGCTTTGCAGAAGGTCTGCGCGAAATCGGCGTGGAAAAGGGAGATCATATTGCTTTGCTTCTCGGCAATACACCGCATTTTGTGATTGCGTTTTACGGTGCGCTGAAGGCCGGAGCCGTTGTCATACCGATCAATCCGGCCTATACGCCGACTGAGATCGGCTATATGCTGACAAATGGCGATGCAAAAGTGATCGTGGCTCTGGGACAGCTGCTTCCGCTTTACGAAAAGGTGCATGAATCCCTTCCGAAAGTCAGCTGCGTCGTGCTTTGCGAAACGGGAGAGCCGCTTCGCGAACCGGAAAGCACCGAGGTTCAGATGAAATTGAAATCGTTTACAAGCATCATGAAACCTCCTAGCCGGCCGTTTCCTGAAATCGACGCCGAAGATACAGCCGCCATCCTCTATACGTCAGGAACCACGGGAAGACCAAAAGGGGCGATGCTCACACATCAAAATCTATTTTCAAATGCAAATGATACAGCCCGCTATCTGACAATGAATGAATCTGACCTTGTCGTCGCCGCCCTGCCGATGTTCCACGTTTTTTGTTTAACGGTCTGCATGAATGCGCCGCTCATGAACGGCGCAGCGATTTTGATCGTGCCGAAATTCAGTCCCGCCGAAGTTTTCAAGCTGATTAAAAAACATCAGGCGACGATCTTCTCAGGCGTTCCGACAATGTACAATTACCTGTACCAGTATGAAGGGGCGGATGAAACCGGTTTTCGATCCATCAGGCTTTGCATCTCAGGCGGAGCGGCCATGCCTGTCGCTCTCCTGAAAAGCTTTGAAGAAAGATTCGGCGTTCTCGTTTTAGAAGGCTACGGTTTGTCGGAGGCTTCTCCTGTTACATGCTTTAACCCGTTCAGCACCGGCCGCAAGCCAGGATCGATCGGCACGAACATTCTCAATGTGAAAAACAAAGTCGTCAATGAACTCGGGGAAGAGCTGCCTGCCGGTCAAGTCGGGGAGCTGATCGTTAAAGGGCCGAATGTTATGAAAGGGTACTACAACATGCCGGAAGAAACGGCCCATACGATTAAAGACGGATGGCTGTATACAGGTGATTTGGCAAAACGGGATGAAGACGGTTATTTTTATATCGTCGACAGAAAAAAAGACATGATTATCGTCGGCGGCTATAATGTCTATCCGAGGGAGATCGAAGAAGTGCTCTACCTTCATCCGGAAATCGCAGAAGCGGTGGTGATCGGAGTGCCCGACCCGAATACGGGAGAAGCCGTCCACTGCTATGTCGTTCCGAAGAATAAAACGCTGACAGAGGATGATGTCTTGTCGCACTGCAAAAAGCATCTTGCCAAATACAAGCGCCCGGCGGCGATCGTCTTCATGGATGAAATACCGAAAAATTCGACCGGCAAAATTTTAAGGCGCGCTTTAAAAGACATTTTGACAAATCAATCTTGACACGTTAAAAGGGACGCCTGCCGCGTCCCTTTTCTGCAGTTCTCTGAGTAGAGCGTCTTTTTCCCTTTGTCGGAGAACAAAATATGTACCCTCCTCTTCTTTCAGGATGACGGCTTCATCTTTCTTCAGCCAGACGGTGAAGTGAACGCGATGTGTGTCGGTCATGCTGATGTATCCGTGATACGCCGGAGAAGGCAGGCTATGCGCCGTCTTTTCCTTCATTCTTTTCCCTTTGTTAAATGTATCAAGCAGAACGTCTATGTTGTGTCTGTCTTTGATGCTGACCGTTTTTTCGCTGTCATCCGCCTGTTTCAAGATGATTTCTTCGGCATTTCTTGAGTCGAAAGGCTCCGCCATCAAGTGGAATACATAAAAGACAGTGATGAATAAAATACCGAAAAAAAGTATGATCCCCATTATTTTTTTCAGAATGATCACCCCAGGCATTTATTTTCTCCGTTTAATGGCTTTTCATCCTAAAAAATTATGCTATAATGTTCAATAAATTATACAAATGTTCAATTTATTGTGAGGAGGCAGAAGATGAATTCGATTGAAAAACAAGTCGCAGAAAACATAAAGAGGCTGCGAAAAGTCCGCAATTACAGCCTTGATCAATTGTCATCGATGACCGGTGTCAGCAAGGGCATGCTCGCGCAAATTGAAAAAGGCTCTTCAAGTCCGACAATCACAACTTTGTGGAAGATCGCAAACGGGCTGCAAGTATCATTTACTTCCTTGGCAGAAAAGCCCGCGGGGGAGCCGACGGTTGTCAGAAAGCATGAGAAAACGCCCGTTTTGGCCGGAGAAGAAAAATACGCGGCATTTCCGCATTTTCCGTTCGATCAGAAAAAGAAGTTTGAAATCTTTTATATTGAACTTGCGCCCGGCTGTGTGCACGAATCAGAGCCTCACCACGGAGGGATTGAAGAGTATGTTCTCGTCTCTAAAGGGGCGATCGCGGTGACGGCGGGTGATTACACCTGTAGTCTAAACGAAGGCGATGCGATGCATTTCACCGCAAACACCGTGCATACGTACGAAAACAACACGGAACAAACGGCATCATGTTATACACTCATTTATTATCCGTAAAGAGGTGTCAAGATGGAAAAGCAGGATTCACTCAACTTTCTAGACGGGCTTCGTTCAGGGGTTTCCCTTGCCGTCGGCTACATTCCGGTCGCTTTGACATTCGGGCTTTTGGCGAAAACAACGGGACTGTCGCTTTTTGAAACGTTTTTGATGAGCGCCCTTGTTTTCGGAGGAGCGTCCCAGTATATGTCTTTAAGCATGCTCGCCGTTCAGACGGGAATCATCGAAATCGTGATGACGACGTTCATTGTGAATATCAGACATTTTTTATTTTCAGCGACTTTGAATCAATTGGTAGAAAAAGATTCGCCTTGGAAAAAAGCGTTTTACTCATTTTTCGCGGTGACAGATGAATCGTTTGCCGTCGCTGCTCTAAGAAAGGAAAAGCTGACGACCGGGTATATGATCGGCCTCGGTTCGATCGGCTATGTAAGCTGGGTTTTTTGGAGTGCGGCCGGGCATTTTGCAGGGGCCGCCATGCCGGCTGTTCTCCAGGAAAGCATGAGCATCGCCCTTTATGCCATGTTTATCGGATTGTTGGTGCCGCCTTTGAAAAAACAGCGAAAAGTCCTGCTGCTGGCGGGGGCGGCTGCGCTATTCAATACGGTTTTCCAAATGAACGGAATATTGTCGGCAGGATGGTCGATCGTCTGCGCTACGCTTTTATCCGCCGTCCTGATCGAATGGCTGTACCAATTTAGAACAGAGGGGAAGAGAAACTATGTTTAGCCCGATCATCTGGATGATTATCGGCATGGCAGCCGTTACATATGTGCCGCGGATGGTGCCGCTCATTGCTTTTGAAAGCCTGAAGCTTCCCGGATTTTTGGAGCGAGTGCTGAAAAATGTGCCGTACGCCGTTTTAGGGGCTCTCATTTTTCCGGGAATTTTTTTGGTGCAAAGCGGTATGCTCTACGGACTTGCTGGCGCTCTTATCGCATTTTTATTTTCCTATTTTGGAGCGAGCGTCATAGTCGTCGTGATGGGGACGATTTTGACGCTCGCAGGCGCCGGCCTCTTGCTCTCATTGTAAGGCTTGGTTCTAACTTTCGCATGAAAAGCTTACAATAGAAGTAACTGCTATGTGAGAGGAAGTGATTCGCCATGCGGAAATGGATCGCGGGAGCCGGTCTCCTGTATGTGCTGTACGGCCTTTTTTTCTATTGGTATCTCTTTATGGCCGGTGAACCCTCCGTTCCCGAGGCGCTGAAAGGGACAAGCGCAGACCCGGCGGCATTTATGAACGAAAGGGAACTTATGCTGACGGAAGAGTACTCGAAAATAAAGGACTTTCTGTTTTTTATCCGGATTCCGTTTGAGTGGTTTTTATTTTTTATATTGTTGATTGCCGGTTTATCCAGGAAAATGAAGAATTGGGCGGAGCAGACGTCGAAGAGGAGAACGATTCAAATCACAGCATATGTTTTTGCTTTGTTTCTGATCATCACGATCGTTTCTTTGCCGCTTGACTGGATCAGTTATCAATATTCGCTTGACTACGGTATATCAACCCAGACAACCGCAAGCTGGATCAAAGACCAGGTGATCGACTTCTGGATCAGTTTTCCGATCACGGCTGCGGCGGTGATCGTCTTTTACTATTTGATCAAAAAGCATGAAAAACGCTGGTGGTTTTATGCCTGGTGCCTGACGGTTCCGGTTACGCTGTTTTTATTTTTTCTCCAGCCGGTTGTCATCGATCCTTTATACAATGACTTTTATCCGCTTAAAAATAAAGATCTCGAACAAAGCATTCTGAAGCTGGCCGACCAGGCGGATATTCCTGCGAATCACGTCTATGAAGTGAACATGTCTGAAAAAACGAATGCGTTAAATGCTTATGTGACAGGAATCGGCGCCAATAAAAGGATAGTGCTCTGGGATACCACCCTGAACAAGCTGAATGAGCCGGAAATTTTATTCATCATGGCGCACGAAATGGGACATTATGTGATGAAGCATGTTTACATAGGACTCGGCGGGTACTTGCTTTTATCCCTTGCCGTCTTTTATGTGATCGACAAGTTGTACAAGCGGATCATTTCCCGCTATGGAGGAAGTCTTCATATTGCGGGAAAATCCGATCTAGCCGCACTTCCGCTTCTTCTGATGCTGATGGGGGTCATCTCTTTCGCGTCTTCTCCATTTACGAACGCGGTTTCGAGGCATCAGGAAAAAGCCGCTGACCAGTATGCGATTGAACTGACGAACAACAGCGATGCAGCGGTTTCGACGTTTCAGGAGCTCTCAAAAGCCGGGCTGAGCGAGGCAAACCCGCCGTTTCTCGTCAAGATTTTTAAATACGGCCATCCGACGATCATGGAACGGATTCAAAATATTGAACAACCTTCAACTGAATGAAGAAAAAGCTAGTGCTAAAAACACTAGCTTTTTCTATATGCTATTTGTTAGAATATGTTATTGAGCGGCAGCTTCGACATTGATCAGACCTTTCCCATAGTAGAAGGAGCTTCCCAAATAAGTCGCCGTGCTGGAGAGACGGTTGCGGACTTGTGAAGCTGAAAGGTTCGGATGTTTTGACAAGATCAAAGCTACTGCTCCCGCTACATGAGGAGAAGCCATTGACGTTCCGTTCAATGTTGCATAAGTGTTCGTTGGGTAAGTGCTGTATACGCCTGCGCCAGGAGCCATGACTTCAAGCTCTGCTCCCACGCTGGAAAATGAAGCTCTGCTGCTGTTAGAGTCTACCGCACCAACTGCGATGACAGAATCGTATTTCGCAGGATAGCCGATTGTATTCGTGTTTCCTGAAGATCCGCTGTTCCCCGCTGCAGCCACAACGACAACCCCTCTTGCATATGCATTGTCGACCGCCTGTTTCATCGCTGTCGAGCCTGATGGTCCCCCAAGGCTCATGTTGATAACATCCATGCCGTTTGTTGTCGCCCACTCGATTCCGCTTACAATGCCGCTGTATGATCCGCTTCCGCTTGAATTCAGCACTTTAACCGCGTACAAGGATACGCTCGGCGCAACGCCTAATACACCCGTTGTATTGTCAAGCGCAGCTACTGTACCGGCAACATGGGTGCCGTGTCCGTTGCCGTCGGTGTTATAAGCTTCGCCAGCCACAAAGCTTGCTCCGCCGACTACGTTCAATTCCGGATGAGAAGCTTGGATTCCTGTATCCAAGACGGCTACTTTTACATTCGCTCCCTTAAAGCCTTGAGCCTGCACTTTGTCCGCTTTAATGAGAGGAATGCCGTAAGGAACGGTTTGCGCCAAAGCATGGGCAACGTGATCCTCTTCCACATAAGCGACATCCGGATCATTTTTGACTTCCTCAAGCGCTTCTTTGTCTAGCTTCGCTTTTGCCGCGTTGATGATTCTAAACTGCTTGTCCACTTTTCCGCCGCTCTCTTTGATGATGTCCTTTTTGACGGATGTGGTTTTTACCCCTGACTTAAATCCGACAATATAATCCTTTTCAACATTTTTCGCCGGCTGAGCAGCAGAAGCGGAATCGCTGAATGCCATCGTGAACACGAGCATGAAGGCCGTCAGCATCCCAAGCCAAAAACTCTTTTTCCTCATCATTACTCACTCTCCTCCGTTTATTCAGAATAATTGGAATATAAGAATAATATACTATATTCGAATTATTCTGTTAATTTATTATAGAAAAAAAATGAATTATATGGAAGACCTATTTTTTTGAAAGACCAATTTAAATTTTTTTGGTTATTAATAACTGTTTTAGAAAAAAGTTCAGTTCGAAAGTATGAATAGACCGCTTCAGCCTGAAAGGGAAAGAGGTCCCGGAGGCCGCGAATGACAGGAGATTGACTCATCTGATTCATTTTATGAAAATACTATTCATTTATTTTATGAGATAATTTTTTGCCGAAGGGGGTTGCGGCCTTGTCGACCATCTATTAGAATATGCAATATATCGCATACAGAAACGGGTGAAAGATATGAAATCAGCTTATGTGAAAGGCGTATTGATGGTGCTTGCAGGGGCTTCATTGTGGGGATTATCGGGAAGCGCTGCACAGTACATATTTGAAAGGGGAGCGGTTGAAGCCGGCTCGCTTGTCTCTGTCAGGCTTCTGGCATCGGGAGTCATTCTCTTGTTATATGTTTCAATGAAAAACGGTTTTCAGCATGTGTGTCGGATATGGAAGAAAAAAACAGATATTTGTTCGATTTTAGTATTTTCCATTTTTGGAATGCTTGCTGTTCAATATACGTTTTTTGCTTCAATCGAAAAGGGCAATGCCGCGGCTGCTGCAATTCTTCAATACTTGGCGCCTTTTTTCGTATTGTTTTACCTATATGTTAGAAAAGAACTTCCGCCTAAGTGGAAAGATGCCGTACTTACTTTATTGGCGCTTTCCGGCGTGTTTCTTCTATTGACAGGCGGAAGGCCGGACAGTTTGTATATTCCGGCCGAGGCCGCCGTTTGGGGCATTTTGTCCGGCGGTGCGCTTGCTTTCTATACGGTTTTTGCAGGAGGATTAATTCAATCGTTCGGTGCTTTGACGGTTACGGGATGGGGTATGCTCGTCGGAGGGGCCGGAATTTCTTTTTTGTTTCCGCCGTTCCGGTTTGACCTTTCGCACATTGGGGCAGGGGAGGCGGCAGCGATTCTGTTTGTTGTATTGTGCGGCACAGCTTTGGCGTTTGCTCTATACATCGGCAGCCTCTCTTATCTTTCCGCAAAAGAAACGAGCTGCCTGAGCTGCGCCGAACCGCTTGCGGCTGTTCTGTCATCGGCGGTCTGGCTGGGTGTGCCGTTCAATGCCTTTCAAGGTGCCGGTACGGTAATGGTGATCATCACGGTTACCATCCTTTCCCTCAGCAGAGAAAGCAAAGCGGGGGATTCCGTGAATGAACGGGTGTAGAAAGGAGAAGGAGGCTCCTTTCTTTTTTTATAATGATAATGATTATCGTTGTCATTGATATGAAGTGTTGCTATAATAATTTCGTCTACTACCAGAAAAGGAGATACATATGAAGCCCAAGTATTTTGCTATTTTATTCCTATTGATGATATCAGTGTTGACAGCCTGCACGGGGGGAATCGAAAGTACGAAAACCTCCAGTCAGAATTCCGTGACAGTTAAGCACGACCTAGGAGAAACGAAAGTAAAGAACAATCCGAAAAAAGTTGTGGTTCTTGAATTGGGTTTTATTGACGCGCTCCTTGATGCGGGCATTAAGCCTGTCGGGATTGCTGATGACGGCAAACCTAAGTTTATTAACGAGAAGGTCGGAGAGAAAATCAAAGGGTATACTTCAGTCGGTTCGCGCGCTCAGCCAAGTTTTGAAAAAATTGCTGCTTTATAGCCCGATTTAATAATTGCCGATTCGAGCAGGCACAGCGGCGTCTATGATAAGCTGGCGAAAATTGCGCCGACAATCGCGCTGAAAAACTTGAATGCCGATTATCAGGACACGCTTGAAGCGTCTCTTACGATTGCAAAAGCCGTCGGCAAAGAAAGCGCAATGGAGAAAAAGTTGGCTGAACATAAACAAAAGCTGAATCAATTGAAACAGAAATTCGGCAGCCGGAAACAGAGCATTCTTCTGCTCGGAAACACAAATGAAGCAATCACTGTGCGCGACGAAAACTTTTTCACGTCTCAGCTTCTGACGAAAATCGGCTATACATACGGTGTCGGAGACAGCAGCAAAGACGATGCCGAAAACGGTGAATCCGTCAATATTAAAATGACGCTTGAGCAGCTGCTTGAGAAAGACCCCGACACCATTGTCCTGATGACGGGAGAAAAAGATAAAGTCGATGAAGACGGGAAAAGACCGATCGAAAAAGACCCTCTTTGGAAAAAGCTCAGCGCCGTCAAAAACGGCAAGGTTTATGAAGCCGACAGATTCGCCTGGTCGCTCCGCCGCAGTATTGACGGAGCAGATGCGCTGATAGATGAAATCGGTCAGCATCTTCTGTCTGAGGATCAAAAGAAATCTTAAGAGCCTGCCGGCTTGCTGGACGGGATGACGCATGCTTTTTACAAAAGCATGCGCCAGCGTGTCGACAAACCCTCGCATTCGTTGTCAGGCCTGCGCGTCGGTGCTCACGAATAGGAGAAGGATCAGCGGCTAACCGCCCAGGCGTCCTGCCTGAACGCCGCCGTCATCACATCCTGTGAAAGTCAGCTTCCGATGCTCGGCCTTCCTAGACTGCAAGGGTTGCGGGTCACGCTGAAAGGATGACAAAATCCCAAAACTAGGAGCCGTTTTGGGATTTTGTCAACAATCTGACGCATGCTTTTTACAAAGCATGCGCTTGTTTTTTTCTAAAGGAGTGACCTGTTTTGACATATATGAAACGTTTTGCACCGCTCATTTTTGTTTTTCTTTTGCTCGCGGGTTTTGCACTTTCTGTTTCAATCGGTTCGTCAACGATTGCGCTGCCCGACATTTGGGCAGCTGTGTTTATGTACGACGGTTCAAAATTGCACGCGATTATTCAGTCCATCCGAATTCCGCGCGCCTTGGCTGCCGCATTCATCGGCGCGAATCTAGGGGCCGCGGGCGCACTGATGCAGGCGGTGACAAGAAATGCGCTCGCATCTCCGAGCATCTTCGGAATCAATGCAGGGGCCTCTCTTGCTGTCGTATGCTTGACGGTGATGTTTCCTGCGCTTGTCGCTCCCCAGACAGCGATGGGAGCCGCTTTTGCCGGCGGTGCCGCGGCCGCGCTGGTCATGTACACGGTTGCCTCAGTATTCAGCGAACACGACAGGGATATCAGCTTTGCCTTGATCGGTGTCGTCATTCAGGCGATCATTGCTTCGATGACGCAAATGCTGCTCATTTTTCATGAAGAGTCGACGGAAACGCTATTGTTTTGGCTTTCCGGTTCTTTAGCGGGGAGCTCGTGGGATAAGCTTCATTTGTTGATTCCGGTAAGCATTGCAGGTTTGTTGACAGCTTTGGCCTTAGGGAGGGCGGCTTCCGTCATGAGTCTCGGAGATGATGTTTCACATGGGCTGGGGCAAAACGTATGGCTCAGCAGATTGTTCATCGCCATCACTGTTGTCGCGCTGGCGGGAGCATCCGTTTCCGCTGCCGGACCGATTGGTTTCATCGGTTTGATGGTTCCTCATATGATCCGGTATCTGATGGGGGCTGACTATCGGGTAGTGATTCCGTATTCGGCATTGCTTGGAGCCGTTCTTTTGCTGTTTGCCGATATTCTGTCCCGCTTTGTCTATTTTCCGTACCAAACACCGGTCGGAGTTGTCACAGCAATGATCGGGACGCCGTTTTTTATCTATTTGGCGAGAAGACGGAAAAAGGGGGCGGCATGATGAACAATACGGCAAGAAAAACGAAAAGACGGCGCGGGCAATCGGCGCTTGTCCTCTCTGCGTTATGCGCCTGTTTGTTGATGCTCATTGTGCTCAATTTGGCGATCGGCGATGAAAACATCGGACTGTGGGAGGTAATGAAATCACTGGCAGGGCAAGGGGATGCGGGAGTCCGCTTCTTGGTGATGGAATTTCAAATGCCGCGCATCCTTCTCGCTGTGCTTGCCGGAGGGGCGCTTTCAATCGCAGGTGTAGTCGCACAATCGCTGATGAAAAATCCGCTGGCCGCCCCTGACACGCTTGGAATTACAGGAGGAGCGGGTTTGGGCGCTGTGATCGTTACGGTCTTGTTTTCACAGCAAAGTCCGCTTCTGCTGACAGGCGCCGCCTTTTCCGGAAGCGTTTTGGCTGCGGCCCTCGTCTATTTATTAGCTTATCGAAACGGGATTTCTCCTGTGCGGCTGGCGCTTGTCGGGATCGCGGTCAATGCTTTCTGCCATTCAGGCATTCAGCTATTCATCTCAACGGGGAGCCCGAATGTCAACAACGCATTAATTTGGCTGAACGGAAGTCTGTGGGGGAGAGGCTGGGATGATGTACTGTCTCTTTTCATATGGTGCTGTCTGGTGATTCCTCCGATATGGTTTGCGGCAAAACCGCTCGATATCATCAAATCAGGGGACGGGATTGCCGTCGGCCTCGGCCTCCGGCTTGAAAGAACGCGGTTTCTGCTGCTTGCCGGTGCGGTCCTGCTGACAGCTGCGGCTGTGACCGCCGTGGGAACAATCGGTTTTATCGGGCTGATGGCGCCCCATATCGCAAGAAAACTGGCAGGGGCTGAATCGAGGATATTGATTCCCGTTTCAGCTCTCGTCGGCGGCATCGTTCTTTTGATAGCCGATGCTGCCGGAAGAGGCCTTGTTCCGCCGCTTGAAATACCGGCTGGATTGATCGCAGCCATTATCGGCGGTCCGTATTTTATCTATTTGCTGCGCCGCGAAGCGAGGCATGCCGTCTTTTTTTAATCTGACAAATGTTGTGAAAGATTGTAATCCTTCACATGCCATTTATTTTCATGGAATTTGATGTTGCTTAGGCAGGCATTGACGAGCTTCGTATTTTCCAGATTGATGTCGCCGTTTGAGATTTTTGACAGAAGAGCGTGTATCGCGGCTCCGTGTGCGACGATCAGCACTTTTTTGTTCGGATACCGCTCGCTGACCTTTTGAACGCCGGCCATCAGCCGTTTGGCAAGCGCTTCTTTTGATTCCTGATTCGGATATTCTTTATCGGGATAGAGCCTCGTTCTTTCTTCGAATGGCATCCCTTCTGCATCTCCGTAATTCCTTTCGATGAAATCTTCCATTTCGATGATTTCAAGTCCCAGGTATTGATTGATGATTTCAGCGGTTTCTTTCGCTCTTCTTAAAGGGCTTGTAATGATGACGTCCCAGTCAGACCCTTTCAAAAACGCTCCGGTTTCTTTTGCTTGTTTTTGACCGGTTTCATTTAAAGGGATATCGGTTCTTCCCTGCAGTTTTCCTAAAGCATTCCAGTCCGTCTCGCCGTGCCGGATCAAACAAATCGCAGTCATTCTGAAAAATCTCCTTTCGATGTCGGCTTTCGCGTTTTTCGGTGATATGGCTATTATACTAAATTTAAAAAACAGAACCACGAAATATGACTGGCACAGAACAACATTTACACGATTTTTTCAAACAGGAGCGCAGCGCCGATTATGCGGATCTGCAAACATCGCTGAGCGTGGCCATGATGGCTGTGAATGTCATATCTTTGACTTGCATAGAAGACTTTCAGATAACGCAATAGAATCAGGTTGCAAAAGGATGAAAGAAAAATACACAGGTCATGAATTGACCTGTGTACGGTAACGGCTTATTTTTTTGTCAGCTCTACGAGAGAATCGACTGAAACCGCGACTTGTGAGACGGCGGCATTGACATCTTGAAGGCCGCTTAAAAACGCCTGCAGGTCGCCTTCGATCCGGCCGCTTTGCTCTTTGCTCGTTTTCATATTGGAGACGATATCATCGAATAGATGATTGATCTCCGACATCTTGTCTTTGCTTTCGTTCACGAGCTGGTTTACATCTGTAATATGCTTCGTGACGATCGAGATTTGCGCGTTTGTGTTATTGACGAGCTCAGATACGGTGGAGACGGTTTTTTTCGTATCATCGGACAGCTTTCTGACTTCGTTTGCGACGACTGCGAACCCTTTGCCGTGCTCTCCCGCTCTTGCCGATTCGATCGAGGCGTTGAGCGAAAGCAAATTCGTCTGCTCGGCAATGCCTGTTACGATTCCGAAAATCTTTTCGATCTGCAGCGCGATTTCTTCCAGCTTTTTAATTTCCTGCTCGATTTGCGTCATGCTGCTTCCCATTTGATTCAGCTGCTGTTCCTGCTCTTCAAGCTCCTTTTTTCCGCCGATCGATTTTTGTTCGACAGAAACGGCTGTCTTCGTTCCGGCTCTTGACGTTTCGGCGATTTCGGACGATTTGTCGACCAATTCCTGTACAGCGCCCGTTGTTTCGGCAAATAAAGCGGCCAAAGAACCGGAAGTATCTTTGATTTGCCTGTGAAGTTCATTTTTGCTCTCTTCATCAAGTCTGCGGAGCCTTGCATGCTCGTCTTCAAAGGCTTCGAGGACGATCTGCTGTTCAATGTTGAGAATTTTGGTGACGGCTTTGACTGACCGCCTGTATTCCTCACCGGATAATGCGTTTTCAAAGATTGTCAGCATGGAAAGAAGGAGATCTTGAAATGCCCCCAAATACCACTTTGGCAAGAGCCCAATGCGAAGATGAACGTGGGCGATCCGGATTCTTTTTTCTAAAAAGGCTTCGTCGATGACCCCCGAAAACATTTCCTGGATGTGGATCGTCAATGTCTTTTTGAGACGGTCGACTGAGCTGTGGTCATGGATGATCTCCATCAAAGAGTTTTCATGCTCAAGGTTTTGGTAAAACCGGGTGACGATGGTTTCGATATGTTCAGTGACTAAAGGCTTCAGCCTGCTCAGCACCCAAAGATCCTCATCCGTCAAATCGACCATTGCCAGCTGTTTTTTAAATTCTGCGTGCTGATTGAGCCTGATTCTTTTTGTTTGGTCAGGGCCTTCTTCAGCAAAGAATGATCGTTCTGTCTTTCTATCCTTTTTGAATAACACGATTGTATCCCCCTGTAATCGTTAATGATAAAACTGCCGTTTTTATGAAATTTCCAGCATTTATCTTTTTATCGGCAATTTTTCATTACTTTTTAACTTGTACACCTCAGCTTTCCGGATCTTTCAGAGGTTCTACGGCAGGACCCTCGATGACATCGCCGTCGATCGAAAACCTTGAGCCGTGGCACGGACAGTCCCATGTCTTTTCTCCGTCATTCCACTCGACTTCGCAGCCCATATGGGTGCATGTTGTGTCAACCAGATGAAGCTCGCCTTTTTCATCGCGATAAGCACCCGCACGCTTCCCGGCATGCGACACGACCGCGCCTTCTCCGTTGATAAGGTCTTCCGGCTTCCTGATCGGCTGTTCAAGTTTTCCTTCGGCAAAGTGTTTTGCAACATCCGCGTTATAGGAAATCACTTTTTTGATGCTTGGATCCGGGTGGAAACGGGCCGGTTGAAAGACGGCTTGATAAGGATTGTCTTCGCCTGCGATATGATCTGTCATCAGCTGCGCGGCGAGGGTGCTCGTTGTCATGCCCCATTTCCGAAAACCGGTGGCAACGAGAATGCGCTTTTCTTTCGGATAGATCGGCCCGATATACGGAATTTTGTCAAGCGTGATTAAATCTTGCGCTGACCAGCGGTAAGGGATCGATTCAATGCCGAGCACGCCTTCCGCAAATGATTCAAGCGCCTGATAATGCTTGATTGTATCTTCTCCCTGGCCGGTTTTGTGGCTTTCACCTCCGACAAGAACCATTTTTTCTCCGTCGATCGTCACCGAACGGAGCGAGCGTGAAGGCTGATCTATACTTAAATACATGCCGCCTGGATACGGCGTTTTTGGCTTGACCGCGAGCACGTATGACCGGCTCGGCTCAAGCCTTGCAAAATAGAAGCCTTTTTTATCATGAAACGGAAAGTGCGTGCAGCACGCGACATAATCGCTGAAGATTTGATGCCCGTTTCTTGTCAGCACTTTCGGCCGGTCGCCTTCTTTGATTTCCTTAGCCGCCGTGTTTTCGTAAATTTTTCCGCCGGCTTCCCGGACGGTCTCTGCAAGGTGTTTCAAATAGTGAAGCGGATGGAACTGGGCCTGGTTTTTCATGACAAGTCCTGCTTTTATATCGATGGGTACGGGGAGATCTTTGATGAATTCCCTGTCAATCCCGAGCTTTTGGTATGCTTCATATTCCTTTCTGATTTTTTGGACTGATTGTTCTTCAGTTGTGTAAATGCACGCGTCCTGTTCTTCAAAATCGCACGGGATCTTTTGCTCAAGCACGAGGTTTTTGATAAAGGACAGCGCCTTGACGTTTGCTTCATAATACAGTCTCGCATTCGGCATTCCGATATGCCCGATCAGCTCATCATAGATCAGATCATGCTGCGCGGTGATTTTCGCTGTCGTATAGCCGGTTGTTCCGTCGAGTATCCGGCCGGATTCGATCAAGACGACACTGTAGCCTTTTTTCGTCAGTAAATAAGCAGTCGTCAGTCCGGTCATGCCGCCCCCGATGACGGCAACATCTGTTTTGACATCTTCAGACAGTTCCTCGAACGAAGGAAGGTCTGTACTGTTTCTCCAATACGATTCAGGCGAGTCCGGCAATTTTCGTTCTTGATTGCTCACAAAATTCCCTCCATCATGCATCTGTTTTGTTCTTAAATTTTCCCAATTGAGAAATAATCATGCATGTGAAACGGCTTGTCATAAAAAAGGGGCGTTTTCATAAAATAGTAAGGTTGAATCGATGTGAAGGAGGGAATCGTTTTGAGCAAGCAGCCGAAGAAAGTACTGCCTCCCCAGCACCAAACGCAGCGTCCGGGATTGGAGTATTTGATGGATCCCCGGCCCGTTTTTGACCGGCCGAAACGAGAGCGGAAACTGGCCGGGAAAACCGCGATTATTACGGGGGGAGACAGCGGAATCGGCCGTGCCGTGTCCGTTTTGTTTGCGAAGGAAGGCGCGAACATTGTCATCGTTTACTTAAATGAACACCGCGATGCAGAAGAAACAAAGGGATATGTGGAAAAAGAAGGGGGCGGATGCAAGCTGATCGCAGGAGACATCGGAGACGAGGCTTTTTGCAACGATGTGGTGCGCCAGGCAAAGGAAGCATTCCCAACGATCGATATACTCGTCAATAATGCGGCTGAACAGCATCCGCAAAAGGGAATCGAAAAAATTACAAGCCATCAGCTGATCCGTACGTTTCAGACGAATATTTTTTCCATGTTTTATTTGACAAAAGCTGTGCTGCCGCATTTGAAAAAAGGCAGCTCAATCATCAATACCACTTCGATTACGGCTTATGCCGGCAATGAAAGGCTGATCGATTATTCTTCGACGAAAGGAGCGATTACATCATTTACGCGTTCGCTTGCTTTGTCGCTTGTCGATCAGGGTATCCGTGTGAATGGGGTGGCGCCGGGTCCGATTTGGACGCCGCTGATTCCGTCGACGTTTACGGAGAGAGAGGTCGAAATATTCGGTTCAACAACGCCGATGGAACGGCCCGGACAGCCTGCTGAAGTGGCGCCGAGCTATTTGTTTCTAGCCAGCGACGATTCTTCTTACATGACGGGCCAAGTGCTCCATGTCAACGGTGGAACGATTATTAACGGATAAAAGGGCCGGGACTATTCATAAGCCGGCTCTTTTCGCGTAAAAAAGCCAATCCGGGAGGG
Organism: Bacillus sp. GM2; assembly: GCF_056155945.1. NCBI lineage: Bacteria > Bacillati > Bacillota > Bacilli > Caryophanales > Bacillaceae > Bacillus > Bacillus sp. GM2. Next base: position 2,445,985 of record NZ_JBRKSZ010000007.1, on the reverse strand, counting down.
ATTGGCCGTTATGCGTGCTTTTTCAGCGCTGTATATTCTCTTGAAAGTTCAAGGAAAGATTGCTTATCTCCTTTGTCTAACGCTTCATTAATCTTCTTGTTCAGCGTGTGCAAACGCCGTTTAAAAAGCGATTCATCAAGGACCATTTGAATGTAGATATCCGTGATGGTTACATCAAGTTCTTTCACCTTTTGGGTATTGCGGGACTTCATGAGCTCAGCGTACGACTTTTTCTCTTTCATAAAGATTCCCCCTGATGCCTTTTTTATAGTATATGGATTACGTAACAAAAAATCAATAAGTATTTATAATTTTTAGATAATTATTCGGAGATGCGTGTTTATGAGAATAAAAGTTTGTATATTTGGACAAAGAAACACGGATTTAATCGAACAAAACATAAAAATGGAATTTCAAAAACATATTTTCAAATTAATTGGAAAAAATCCTGTCGTTTTGTAAAGGATAATGTTAGATTAATAGTATAAATTTACTAACGATTAGGAGGATCATGATGAGCACAGAGGATATGACAAAAGATACGTATGAAGTAAACAGTTCGACAATGGCTGTCCTGCCTCTGGGAGAGGGGGAGAAACCCGCCTCAAAAATACTCGAGACCGACAGGACTTTCCGCGTCAATATGAAGCCGTTTCAGATCATCGAAAGAAGCTGCCGCTATTTCGGATCGAGCTATGCGGGGAGAAAAGCGGGCACATATGAAGTCATTAAAGTTTCCCATAAACCGCCGATCATGGTGGATCACTCAAACAATATTTTTCTTTTTCCCACATTTTCCTCAACTCGTCCTCAGTGCGGGTGGCTTTCCCATGCGCATGTTCACGAGTTTTGCGCGGCAAAGTATGACAACACGTTTGTCACGTTTGTCAACGGTGAAACGCTGGAGCTGCCCGTATCCATCACATCTTTTGAAAACCAGGTTTACCGAACGGCATGGCTGAGAACAAAATTTATCGACCGGATTGAAGGAAACGCCATGCAGAAGAAACAGGAATTTATGCTCTATCCGAAGGAAGACCGGAATCAGCTGATATACGAATTCATCCTCAGGGAGCTGAAAAAGCGCTATTGATCGGGAGCGGCTTTGAATAAATAGTGCTCAAGAAGCCTGGATACCTGGTTGCGGATGCGGGGATTAAAATAGTTATGCTCTTCTTCGTATCCCTCATATATAAAGGAATACATCGTAAAGGCTTCGTCCCGTGACACTTCATGCACCTTGATTTTCCGCCGGCGCAGTTCATTTTTTACGTCGTACAGATCGCGCTGGGCAAGCTTTAACGCCTGTTCGATCAGACGCTGATAGGGGTCTTTCAGCTTGAACGGCCCCTGCTGGATGATTTTCATGTCCCGGTTTAATATGCTGATGGTCATCGGGAGGTAAATTGCCTTTTCAATCATATCCCTGGCTTCGGCGGGAATTCTTGTCATGGCTTTTCTCCTCATTTCTTTTGTTGATTAGGAACGTTTGTTCTGTTTTTATTTTACACGAAAGACGGTCTTTTAATCAAGAACGGGAAAAAATGACTAAAATGATCAAGTTGTTTCAGACTAATACAGAAAACACCGAGACGGATGATTTAAAGTTTTTGATTTAAAGTGTAGAATAGAAGTAGACAACCGCCCTGAGGAGAATCAATGTTGGAGCAATTATTCAGCTATTTTACAGAAGAGAATTTAACAGAGTTTTTTCAGAGCTACAGGGCTTTTGGTCCTTTTGTAGCCGTACTGCTGCCGTTTATTGAAGCGCTGCTCCCGTTTTTACCCCTGCTCGTGTTTGTTGTCGCCAATGTAAATTCGTTCGGTTTATGGCAGGGGTTCTTGTTGACGTGGATCGGGGCATCTTTAGGCTCTATAGCGGTTTTTCTTTTTATCCGCCATTTCGGCCAGCAAAAAGCACTCGGTTTTATCCGCAGGCATCCATCCGTAAAAAAACTGATGATCTGGGTGGAAAAACGGGGCTTCGGTCCGCTGTTTCTCCTGCTTTGCTTTCCATTCACGCCTTCGGCGGCGGTAAATGTTGTGGCAGGACTTTCGAGAGTCAGCCTGCTGCCTTTTTCACTGGCGGTGCTTTGCGGCAAGTTCGTGATGATATTTATGGTGAGCTTTGTCGGCCATGATCTGAAGGCGCTTTTTACCCAGCCTTTGCGGACAGCTGCCGTGATCATCGTCATGCTGATCTTATGGTACGCCGGAAAACGGGTTGAACATCGTCTGAACGTGAGATTCAGCCAGAGAGAGAAAGACTAGGGGGACACAGAATTGAAAAAGCGTTTTTTGGTCATAGCCGGGGTGCTGCTTGTCATCGTCGTCGGGATTCAGGTCAAAAATGCCGTTTTCATTGAATATAAAGTAGAAGGCGTCAGCATGAATCCGACCTTTCAGGAGGGCAACGAACTTTTGATCAACAGGTTCGCCCACCACTTTAAAACGATCAGCCGATTTGACATCGTGCTGTTTAAAGGACCTGACAAAGATATATTCATTAAAAGGGTGATCGGGCTTCCGGGCGAAACCCTCCGGTATGAAGATGATCAGCTGTATATCAACGAAGAAAAGATCAAAGAGCCTTATCTGGACGATTTAAAGGCCGTCACTGCCGGAGGGGACTTGACAGGGGATTTTACGCTGAAGGAAGTGACCGGAGAGGAAAAGGTGCCTGAAAACGAGTACTTCGTCCTCGGGGACAACCGGATCCACAGCTTTGACAGCCGCCATTTCGGCTTTGTTTCAGACCGGGACATCGTCGGGATTGTGACAGAAAGAATTAATAAAAAGTGATTGGAGAATGCGGCGGAAAGCAAGCGGCCGGCCGAAAGGAATACGATTTCGCAGATGTCGTGTCCGAAAATGTCAATTTGCAGAACAGGATCAAAAAAGACGTATTCGCAAGAAAAGCCCGGGATTCCGGGCTTTTTTTCTTGCTATTTCAGTTTGATCGCATTGATTCGTTTTTGCAGCTTCATTTTTTCGGCGGATGCTTTCAGCTTGCTGACCGCTGATTGCGCTGCCGATTTTGTTTTTTTTGTTCTCTTTTGTTCGGCCGTTTTAACTTTGGCTTTCGCCGCTGCCACTTTTTTGTTATAGGCTGCTGCGGCTTGCTTTTTCGCGGTGTTCAGCTTTTTTTGCAGATTTGATTTGTCTTTTCCGGCAGGCAGCTCATTGATCGCTTTTTGCGCTTTGCCGAGGTTTGAGTCTGTGGCCGCTTTTTCAGCTTTGGCAACGGCCTGCTTTGCGGTGTTCAAGAGGCTTGAGCGGACCGCGTTGATCCGTTTTTGCAAATTCGTTTTGAAAGTGCCGCTGTCGAGTTCATTGACCGCTTTTTGGGCTGCGTCGGCATTGGTTTTCTTTTTTTGCTTCTCTGCGAGTTTCACTTTGCTTTCGGCTGTCTTTTTAAGCTGCTCTTTAACAGCATCAAGCCTCTTTTTCAAAGCGGTTTTATCGGCGTTTGCAGGCAGCGGTTCGATCGCTTTTTGCGCGGTTTGAATGTCCGCTTTTTTCTTTGTCTTTTCCGCTTGTCCGACTGCTTTTTGCGCTTTCTCCAACGGCTGTGTGATCTCTTTGAAGCGGATTAATCCGTAGCCGAACAAATGATCACGGCCGGGAGCGCCCAAGTCGCTTGTATAAATCTGCATTTTCTTGCGCAGCTCAGCATTTGAAGCGGTTGGGTACAGCTGTTTCAAAAGAGCAAACATTCCGGCGACGTGCGGCGTTGCCTGTGAAGTGCCGCTTCCGATTGCATAGCCGCGGTCGGAAGATGTACTGATAATCGATGTGCCGGGAGCGGCAAACTCGACGGCGCTGCCGGTGTTGGAAAATGAGGCGATCTTATTTTTTTCATTGGTGGCCGAGACGGCAATGACGCTGCTGTAGGCGGCCGGGTAATAAACGGATTTTCCGTTTCCGGCATTTCCGCTCGCGCCGACTAAAATCATTCCCCTTTTGTACGCTCTATCTACTGCATCGTGGAGCACTTGACTGTCGCCTGAAACGACGAGGCTCATATTGATGATATCGATTCCGTGCTGGATCGACCAATCGATGCCTTGTAAGATGCCTTTCAGATCCCCCGTACCATTCCGGTCCAGCGCTTTTACGGCATACAGCTGCGCGCCGGGCGCGATGCCGTCGATCCCCCGTCCGTTATGCTTTGCTCCGATGATTCCGGCAACATGTGTTCCGTGGCCGTTATCATCACGGTATGAAGCGGTATAGCCGACCATCGATGCACCGCCTGCGATCGACAGCTCCTCATGGGGGGAAATCCCGCTGTCAATAACCGCAATTTTCACCTGTTTTCCGGTCAAACCTTTATTCCAAGCCAGTGCGGCTTGAATCGGCTTGATGTTCCACTGTGAAAACGCGGAGGCGGTTTGCGCTGTACTGCTGGAGACAGCTTTTAGAGCGGTGCTGTCGGCAGCAGCTACCGGGAGGTTGTCTTCGACATACAGGACATCGGGATCTTGTTCAAGTTCCCGCACAGTTTTGTCGTCCGCAGTGACAGCGGCTGCGGGAATGTGCCGGTAAACGTGTTCTATTGTGTCTGCTTGTTCGATGACGTTTTCTTTTCCGCTGGCATTTTTATATATGACAATGACTTCGTTTTCCTGCTTATTGCTTTCCGCTTGAATGCGGGGTGAATTTGCGAAAAAACCGACGAACATTGCAGCGGACACCGCGATTTTCCATAACTTTTTCATCCGGCTCTCCTCCTTATTTAGCGGCATTCGCTATATATATCGGAGAGTTTTTGAATTTTCAAAGAGAAAGAAAGCCGGTCTTAAGGGCGCTCGTCGTGCACCTCAGTTCTTGAAATGTTAAGAACACTGCTATATCAACGTTTGTGGAGCCTTTCTATTTATTTGGGAAGTGCTTTTTTTAATAAATTGGGCACTCCCAGGTTTGTTTTAAAAAAGAGCCATCTTTTTACCTGTCATTTATTGAACAGCTCTTAAGTGTTTTGCTTGTAAAATAATATGTTAATCATTATTACTTTTATAGAAATGAGAGAACTGGAAAAAATAAGACTAGCTTCTCTTGATGTATTTTTAAGCATACACCTTTTGTCTAAAATGTATAATGTTACTTTTGTTTTTGTTGAAAGTGAACAATGTTATTGACTGGCTTATAACCTACAATTTAATTAAATAATAAAAAGGGAGCGTGTCATACCGTGGAAAAAACAATGAAACATGACCCCGATTATTACAAAAAGATCATTATTGCATTGTGTTTAGGGTGGGTAGCTATTTGGATTTATCGTACAATCCTTACGCCAATATATCCACAGATTCAAGAATCATTAGGAAATATTAGTGACACACAAATGGGGTTGGTTGCTTCTATTTATTTCTTTGCCTATACGGGTATGCAAATTCCGTCAGGAGCACTTGTCGATAAATTTGGACAGAAAAAGGTGTTAATTCCTGCATTTATCGTTTTTGCGCTGGCTGCATTTGTAATTGGCACAAGTTCAACTATCATGCAAGTATACATTGGTTCATTATTGGCTGGTATTTCGACTGGTTCATATTACGGTGCAGCCTTTTCCTTATCAGCGAAATATACGCCAAAAGATAAAAAAAGCTTTTCCAATGCGATTATAAATAGCGGTTCAGCATTAGGAATGGTCATTGGACTAATCGGATCATCGGTTTTAGTAGGCGGTTTTGAAATTCAATGGAATTATATGCTTTTTATAACGGCTATCGTTATCGTAGCTGTAACATTCGTGTTTGTGTTGTTTATTAAACAAGATAAAACATCAGATAAGGAAGCGGCTGAAGAGAAGAAAGATACCGTACAAAGCACAGATATTCAAAATGAAAGCTTATTTTCTCCAAGACAATTAGTTGTATATTTTGTATATTTTGCAACATGCTATGGCTATTATATGATTGTTACTTGGCTGCCATCCTTCCTTGTAGCAGAAAAAGGATTTGCTCAAGGTTCAGTAGGATATGTAGCTGCACTAGTTGCGGTCACTGCAGTGCCTGGTGCTTTGATATTTACTAAATACATAGACAAACATGCACATTTGCGTCTGCGTTTAATTTTATTTCTATTAATTGCTGCGGCAATAACAATTAGTTTGACAGTATTTGCACCAAATCCTGCAGTACTGTATATTGCATTAATTTTATATGGCTTATTAGGTAAACTTGCGATTGATCCAGTTTTAATAACCTATGTATCTGATTCCGTATCAGGAGATAGAGTCGCCAGGGCATTAACTCTCTTTAACTTCTTTGGAATGAGTTCATCTGTTATTGCACCAACACTTACTGGTTATATTGGTGATGTAACTGGCTCGCAAGTATTAGCATTCTATATTGCAACCATCCTTCTTGCAGCAGCAGCGTTGCTATTTTTCCTTGTGGTTATGTTAAGACAGAATAAAACAGCAGCTAACTAAATAAATAGAAAAGAAAACTTCCGGTGGTTCTCCTTTTGATTTACAACGATATTTTCTCTGAAGCAAATAATGCCAATCGAATGCTCAGGGATGTATCAGGAGATTCTACAGATTGACCTAATATTTCTTCGCATTTTTTAATACGATATTTCACAGTATTACGGTGAATAAAAATATCCTCTGAGGTCTTTGTAAGATCACATTGGTTTGCCATATAGACATTTAACGTAAACCTTAGTTCTTTTTCCTTCATTGTTTGGGGGTAAGCTAATGGACCGAGTGTATAAATGATAAATGGTTTTAATTTATTCGTTGGAATGAGTTGTAATAATTCTTCTACGCTTTTAGATTTATAGGGCTCTACAAATTCTATTTCGCCTTGTTCATATTTATTATCATAAGCCTCATTCGCTTCGAAAAAAGACAGTGGTAATTGTGAAAGCTCGGAGACCTCATTACCAATGCCAAATGAAAGGGAGCTATTAAAAAATAGCTGATACTCTTTTTGGATATATCTGCAGTATTCCAAATAATAATGATGCCTTCTTTGTAAAAGTATCGTAAATCTGCGTTCACCCTGAGACATATATATACTGATGGAAGGGTCAATCCCAGTAAACTTATGTGTTAACCACTCAAAAGTCATCTGATATCGCTCATTTAAGTAGGCGCTATTTTCTACATTCTTTTCTTTGTCAATCCCGCAAATCATCACTTGGTAGAATTTGGATGGTTGGATATGATATTTTTTTAAAAGGTCGGTGTGTTGTGTTAGTGAAACAAGGTTATCAGGATGTTCGGACATCAGTGATGTAAAAAAATGGTTCGTATCCTGCTGCTCTGCTTCTTTGATTTTACTATTTTTATAAATTGCGAGACTAAGTGTGTTAACTGCTTGTTCTATTGTTAATAAACTAAACGGATAGTTGAGCAAATTAACATTTGAAATCATTAGATAATACGGAAAATATTTAAATGCAGGAACCTTAAATATAGCATATTCTTCCTGGAAAACACCATTGTGATTTGGCTCGATTTGCTCTGAATTTAAATATCTTCGGAAATAATTAAGGTTTTTTTGAACATGTTCTGAGTGTTGATGAAAGTGATGACTCGCTGACTCAACTTGATGAAAAGAATTTAGCAGCATGACAGGAACCTTTATAAGTCTACTTAAACGTTCAATCATCATGTTCAGGCTTAACCCTTGCATAACCATAGCATTTAACTCTTGTTGGATATCTAATGCGAAGTGTAATTTTTCTGTTTCTTCATCCAAGATAAATGACGATATATGATGAGTAATGGAACCCAAATTCCAACTTTCTGGAATTTCAATAATTGGGAATTTTAATTTGTTTGCAAAGGCAATAACCTCATCATCTAATTTTTTTTAAAATCGGGATAGCTTGATACCTAGACCAGCAACTTGTATATCATTTAACTCACTAATAAGACTGATAAGGCCGGATTGATCATACTGATAATTCATTCCTGTTGTTACGATAAGTGAGTGTGGGGTTGTAAAATTTTTAATATCAGGCGTTTCTGTAATATCAACCATTTCTACCACTCGTTCCAAATCGCCCTGCTCATTCAGCAATGTTAAATCTGAAAACTGCAGTACAGATAATATTTCTTTTAATGTTGTCATAAAGGCTGCCTCCTTATCTTTGTTAGAAAAAGATAAAATAAAAATGAAATATGTCAGATGTTACAAGGATAACTTTTCAATCTGATCGTACACTGTTTTTAAAGGTTATTATACGTATAATCCTTTAGTTAAAAATATTAAAGGAGAATCATTATGCTTCAACATGATTCTTCGTTTTTTGAAAAGCGTGGTTATAACAAAGATATCATGCCGAAGATCACTTGAACAAAGAAATTCATCCTCGATTTTTTTAACGTTGTGGATGGGAGCAGTGCATAATATTCCGAATTATATAGCTGTTGGTGATGTTTTACATCACCGTTTCAAGTAATGGTATCCCTTGTCGGATAGCCTTATGACCTGTTGCGAACGGATACACAGGTTCAAAATATGACATCCCGTTTTTATGCATTTAAAACCATACCTATAGTGATACAGGTGTTAACTGCCAGGTGTATGACGTGGAGTTGCGGCTTGGATTTCCTGGTTCACACGCTTTATTAATGAATAAGATTTTCCCGTTTTCATTGATAGTGGGGCAGGGCTGCCATTTTAGGGATTGGCTATTCCGGCGTTAATAGCTTATTTGCTATCGAGAAACATTAAATAAGTGCGATCTTAAAGCTAATGATTTACATTTTTTTGGTAGTGTAGCTATCTGCGGGATTAATGCCGGCGGTTGCGAAAGGCAGTATTTTTTATCCAACCATTAAAAAGAGGAGGATGATTTTAATGAATTTTGATTCAATTATCAAAAATGGATTAGTCATTCTGGAAAATGGTGAACAAGAAGTCGAAATAGGGATTAAAGATGGCAAAATCGCAGCAATCGGTCAAGATTTAGGTACAAGTGCAAAAATTATCGATGCAAAAGGATCGATTGTATCTCCAGGTATGGTTGATGCACATGTTCATATCACAGAGCCGGGCGGCGGCTATCGTGATGAATGGGAAGGCTATGATACAGGAACACGTGCCTCTGCAAAAGGCGGTGTCACGACGATCATTGAAATGCCATTAAATCAAGTGCCAGCAACGGTAGATGAGGAATCTATTCAAGAAAAATTTAAAGCTGGGAAAGGAAAATTATCTGTAGACGTTGCGAGTTACGGCGGTTTAGTTCCATTTAACTTGGATGGGGGTATTCAAGAGTTAGATAACAATGGTGTTGTTGCATATAAATGTTTTTTAGCCACATGTGGCGACCGTTCTATAGAAGGAGATTTCATGAATGTGGACGACTATTCCCTTTACGAAGGTATGAAACAAATTGCGAAGACAGGCAAAATATTATCTATACACGCTGAAAATGCCGCAATTACGGACAAGTTAGGGGAAATAGCATCTAAAAATGGTGAAACCTCATTACGTGCTTATGTAGATTCTCGACCCGTATTTACTGAAGTAGAACCGATTAGAAAAATAATTCTATTTGCGAAAGAAACGGGATGTCGTGTCCACATCGTTCATATCGCTTGTGAAGAGGGCGTTGATGAAATTGTCAAAGCACAACAGGAAGGGGTCGATATTACATGCGAAACATGTACACACTATTTATATTTCTATAAAGAAGAACTGGATAATATCGGACCAGTTGTAAAATGTTCTCCGCCAATCCGTGAGCAATCACGCTTAGAAGGCATGTGGAATCGGGTATTAAACGGAGATATTTCATTCGTTACATCAGACCATTCACCATGTACCCCAGACTTAAAAGCTACGGATAATGCATTTGAAGCTTGGGGGGGTATCGCAGGTATACAAAATAATGTTGACGTATTATTTGATGAGGGCGTGCAAAAACGTAATATGCCATTATCCAAATTTGCAGACATTATTGCTACAAACCCTGCGAAACGTTTTAATCTAACATCAAAAGGCAGTATTGCAGTAGGGAAAGATGCGGATTTCGTATTTATTAAGAAAGATGCACCTTATGAATTAAAAGCTGAGGACTTAGCATATCGACACAAAATTAGTCCGTATATTGGCCGCAAAATTGGTGCTCAGGTAGTGAAAACAATCCTTCGCGGTGTCGAAATCTATGATAAAGAAAAAGGGATTTCAAATGAAAAAGTAGGAAGATTTATTCCTTGAGTGACGGAATAGATATCCCGTCAGGAATTTGAGGCATAGAAAGATGTGAAGGCGCCCTGAGAATGTGTTACACTCGCAAATCAGTTTGTCATCAGGATTTCTTATGGCAGCTAATACAGCTGAAGTGAGCATGGAAAAGTTGACTTCACCACAATCTCTCGCTATTACAGCAGCAGCTGTTCATCAAATTGATCAGGTACACCTAGAATTGCTGCTGCTCGTCGTATGTATCCTACTCTTGGCATATCATTTATGATGTAATGAAACAGATAAACTACCCTATAAATCAATGGTTTTTATTGATTTATAGGGTAGTTTTTTTTATTTGCACCTTATTTAGTTGATGGGTAAGAGAGATGTGTCGCTCCCATCTATATATTTAGCGAGCGATCTGCGATTTTCTTTAGGAGAAATTCGATGCAAATTTTAATTTGTTATAAAGCGTATTTTTTTAAGTTTTTATGTAATCGAAAGCTAACAGTTTCTTTTTATCTCTGGCATTAGCCCATTATTTACATACCGTAAATTGATTAAAAGGTGTCTTTGTTAAAAGTGCATAAAATGTTTTTCCATTATTGTTGGTTATGTCAATGAATGGTTGTAAACAGGGTTCTATGATGAAAGTAAATAAAAGAAAGGGGGAGAAAAAGAATGGATATTCGATCAACCTTTGAAACGTTGGATAAGAAATTCACAAGTTTTGGCGGTTTAGAAAAAGGGGGTATTACGCGTCTGTTATACTCGCCTGAATGGATTGATGCAGTTCGCGAACTGGAAGCAACATTCAAGGAAGAAGGTTTAGAAGTAAGCTTTGATGATGTTGGGAACTTATCTGGTCGTCTTGTTGGAAGTAAATATTCTGAAGAAACTATTTTAACAGGATCACATATCGACACAGTTGTTGAAGGTGGTCATCTAGATGGACAATTCGGTATCTTATCTGCACTGGTTGCTGTGAAATATTTAAAAGAAAAACATGGTCAACCATTACGAACAATAGAAGTATTATCGCTCGCAGAAGAAGAAGGAAGCCGATTTCCATATACATTTTGGGGAAGTAAAAACTTCTTTAACCTAGCCAAAAAAGAGGATGTTGACACAATAGAAGATGCTGAAGGAATTAAATTCGAAGATGCTATGCACGAATCCGGTTTTGATTACCGTAAAACAGATGATGTCCGTGACGATATTAAAGCATTTGTTGAAGTACATATTGAACAAGGGAAAGTATTAGAGACGGAAAATAAAGCGATTGGTGTTGTAACTGGGATTGTTGGTCAAAAACGTTACTCAGTTAACTTGAAAGGTGAAGCAAATCACGCTGGCACAACACCGATGTCATTACGAAGAGATACAGTTGTTGCATATAGTGAGATTGTAACAGACTTAACGAAACGAGCTAGAGAAATTGGGGAGCCTCTTGTATTAACGTTTGGACATGTCACTCCTGTTCCAAACACGGTAAATGTCGTCCCTGGAGAAATTACTTTTTCGATAGACTGTCGTCATATTGATCAACAACTATTAAATGATTTTGCGAGAGAAATTGAAGATAAAGTTAAAGCGGTGGCAGAAGCAAACAGCATGGCTTATGACATTAATTTATGGATGGATGAAGCACCGTCATTGATGGATAAAGAAATCATTCAAATAATTGAACAAGCAGCTAAGGATAATGTGGGGGACAGCTATAAATTGATGCCATCTGGTGCAGGTCATGATGCACAAATTTTTGCGGATTTTGTCCCTACAGCAATGTTGTTTGTACCTTCTATTGGCGGAATCAGCCACAATACCAATGAAGAAACGAAGATAGAAGACCTTGTGAAGGGGATTGAAGTATTGAAAGATGTATTGTTTGAACTAGCTTATAAGGAATAATAATGAAAAGGAGCCAGATACTCATGAGTTACTTAAATCATAATCAAGGATACAGAGAAGGTTTATTAGAAACACGTTCAGTAATAAAAAAGGATAATTATGCGGTAATTACACCTGATGGCTTGGTTAATAATGTTGTACCTGGCTTTGAAGATTGTGATGTAACCATTTTAGGATCCCCGCGTTTAGGTGCAAGGTTTGTAGATTATTTGGTAACTGTTAAAAACAAGGGCGGAAACAAATCCGGTTTTGCCGGTGATGGTATCCAATCATTTGTGTACGTTGAATATGGTAAAATCAACGCTTTTGCGGACGGTAAAAAATACGAATTGGCAAAAGGCGGATTCTTATATGTACCTCCACACTTACAATTGACGTTTGATAATAATAATAATGGTGAGGACAGCCGTTTGTTTTTATACAAAAAGCGTTATCAGCCGCTTAAAGGATATAAACCAGAAATTGTTACAGGTAATGTGAATAACATCAAACAAGAAGCCTATGAAGGGATGAAAGAAGTATTAATTCAAGATTTACTGCCAAAAGAAATCGCATATGACATGAACATTCATATTCTATCGTTTGAGCCGGGTGCTTCGCATGGTTACATTGAAACGCACGTTCAAGAACATGGTGCTTATATATTAAGTGGACGAGGTGTTTACAACTTAGACAACGAGTGGATGCCAGTTGACAAAGGTGACTATATTTTTATGGGAGCTTATACGCCGCAAGCAACCTATGCAATTGGTTTGGATGAACCATTCTCGTATATTTATTCAAAGGATGCGAATAGAGATATTAATCTATAAAGAGGGGCAATGTTAATGAGTCAACCATTAGTGTATGTAGAACGTAATCGTCTCCGGCAGCTAATGAAAGATAAATTAGTGAAAGCAGGCTTACCTGAAGAACAAGCGGATAAAACAGCTGACTTACTCATTTTTGCAGATGAACGAGGTGTTCACTCACATGGTGCAGTAAGAATGCAATACTATTCCGAACGTACATTGAAGGGTGGATATAACCTGAAACCCGACTTCAGCTTCGAAAAAACGGGTCCAGCATCAGGGATTTACCATGGAGATAATGCGTTAGGGCATTATGTGAGTTATCAAGCAATGAAAAAGGCAATCGAATTAGCAAAAACATCAGGTATCGGTGTTGTCGGTGTAAAAGAAATGGGACACAGTGGTGCGATTGGTTATTATGCACGTCAAGCAGCATTAGAAGGTATGGTGGCATTAACAGTATGTCAATCTGATCCCATGGTTGTGCCATTTGGCGGTACCGAACCGTACTTTGGCACCAACCCAATTGCTTTTAGTGCGCCTAGAAAAGATGGTAGTCCAATACTGTTTGATATGGCAACAACGGTACAAGCCTGGGGGAAAATCTTAGATGCAAGAAGTAAAAACAAATCGATCCCAGACTCATGGGCAGTGGATAAAAATGGAGCACCAACAACAGACCCGTTTAAGGTAAATGCATTATTACCAATGGCTGGTCCTAAAGGATACGGGTTAATGATGATGGTTGATATTTTATCGGGGAGTTTACTCGGCTTGCCATTTGGCAAGCATGTCACTTCCATGTATAAAGATTTATCAGAGTACCGTCGCTTAGGGCAGCTTCATCTCGTAATCAATCCTGAATACTTTGGCGGGAAGGAGCAATTCTTGGAAAAAATATCTCAAATGGTTGAAGAATTACACGACAACCCGCCTGCTGAAGGGTTTGACAAAGTGTATTATCCCGGTGAAATTCAAATAGATGTGATGAAACAGTATAAAAAAACAGGTATCCCAGTTACAAAGGAAATTTTAGATTATTTAGAGTCAGACAAAATTTACTAATCTTGTAATGGAAGGGGGGAAGCAGATGCGTGTATCTAAGCAGGAGCTGTTTCATTTAATCAAACAGAAGCTAATCAAAGCTGGATTAAATGAAGGAGCCGCACACGATGTTTCAGATGTATTGACATTCGCCGATCATAGAGGAATCCATTCCCATGGTGCAGTACGTGTGGAATACTATGCCGAACGAATCGCAAAAGGCGGTATTACAGCAAATCCAAACTACACATTTGAACAAACAGGACCTGCATCCGCTGTCTTTAGCGGAGATAATGGTCCAGGTCACCAAGCAGCAAAACAAGCGATGGAAAAAGCGATCGAAATGGCAAAAAATTCAGGTGTTGCTGTTGTAGGCATGAAGAATATTTCGCATAGTGGTGCATTGGGTTACTTTGTTGAAATGGCAGCAGAACAGGACATGGTTGCTTTAAGTATGTGCCAATCAGATCCAATGGTCGTACCGTTTGGAGGAACAGAACCATACTTTGGCACCAATCCGATTGCTTATAGTGTACCATCGGCTGATGAACGCATGATCACATTTGATATGGCGACAACTGTTCAGGCATGGGGAAAAGTACTGGATGCCAGAAGTAAAAATGAATCGATCCCGGAAACATGGGCAGTAGATGCAGCCGGTGCACCAACAACGAATGCAAGAGATGTTCATGTACTTGTGCCAATTGCTGGTCCAAAAGGTTATGGATTGATGATGATGGTGGATATTTTATCGGGCAGTCTTCTGGGATTACCTCATGGCGTACATGTATCCTCCATGTATCAAGACCTGACAAAAGGCCGCGATTTAGGGCAAATTCATATTGTTATCAATCCAGCATACTTCACAGATTTAACTGCTTTTAAACAACAGATTTCGACGATGCTCGATGAATTAAAAGCACAACCGGCAGCAGAAGGCTATGGAGAAATTTATTATCCGGGTGAGCGCGGTAAATTAAGAAGTGCCAAATATGATAAAGAAGGAATTGAAATTGTAGACGATATTTATAACTACCTCGTTTCAGGCGATGTTCATTACAATCGCTATCATGGAAAGAATAGATTTGCAGAATAACAAAATGGAGGATCATTATGTTATACACAATTATAAAAGAAAACACCTATCAAGATTCTATCGTGTTAATGCTTTTATCAAACAAGTTATCTGCAATAGATGGTGTAAACAAAGTATCGATCATGATGGGAACACCAGCTAACAAAGATATTTTTAAATCTTCGGGTTTGGGCACAGATGAATTGGAAAAAGCAAACCCAAATGACATCGTTATCGTTATAGATACAAATCAAGAAGAAAAAGTGTCGGAAGTGAAAGAAGAAGTAGAAGCAGCTTTAAAAGGTGATTCCGCTTCACAAGACACATCTAAAGACCAAGAAGCACATAATTGGAAGCGTGCAATGGAGCTTGCGAACAACCCTAATTTGGCATTGATCTCAATTCCTGGTCAGTATGCAGCAATGGAAGCGGAAAATGCATTGAATGAAGGGTTACATGTATTTGTATTCAGCGACAATGTATCTAAAGAAGATGAGGTTAAGTTGAAACAAAAGGCGCATGAAAAAGGATTATTAGTAATGGGACCAGACTGCGGTACCGGAATTATTCATGGTGTGCCACTTGCATTTACAAATATCGTGAATGAAGGAGATATTGGCGTTGTGGGTGCATCAGGTACAGGGATTCAGGAAGTGACAAGCATCATTGACCGTTATGGTAAAGGTGTAACAAACGCAATTGGTACAGGTGGTCGGGATTTATCAACAGAGGTTGGTGCTATCACGGTTTTAGATAGTATCAAAGCATTGAATCAAGATCCAAAAGTAAAAGTGATTACAGTAATTTCCAAACCACCTGCAGAGGAAGTGCAGCAAAAAGTATTAAACGTATTAAGAAATATTGAAAAACCGGTTGTTACATTATTTTTAGGAGATAAACCAACTTATCAGGAAGAAAGTATTTATCATGCGTATACACTTGAAGAAGCAGCGGTTGTATCTGTTCAATTATCCAATGGTGACAAACCGAATTTTAAACCGACAGTGGCTGAAGATGTAAACGTGTCGTTAAAAGATTCACAAGTTGGTATTAAAGGTTATTACTCAGGCGGTACTTTGGCATCTGAAGCAGCTATGTTATTGAAAGAGGCATTCAAAGAGGAAGTACTTGAAGAGAAGAAAGAAGCCTATATCCTAAAAACAAAACATCATGAAATTATTGACTTAGGCGATGATATGTATACCCAAGGGAAGCCGCACCCGATGATTGATCCTGAAAAGCGCATCGAAATGCTTGAAACATCTGGAAACGATCCTGAAACAGCAGTCATCATGATTGATAACGTCATTGGCTATGGCAGTCATGATGATATGGCAAGTGAATTAGCACCGGCTATTAAACGTATTTTAGCCAATGCACATCAGGGAGGCCGCGAACTTGCAGTACTTGTAACAGTTGTAGGTACAGATAAAGACCCTCAAGGTTATGAAAAGCAAATTGAAACCTTAAAAGAAAGTGGTGCAATCATTTGTGAGACGAACGACCAAATGGTTCGTACAGCGATTAAACTGGCAGGAGGAAAAGTGGAACAGCCAGTCCTTGATATACAAAAATTTGATCATACCCAAGAAGACTTAACAGTAGACGAAAAAATTGTGTCCTTAATCAATACGAAACCAAGTGTCATCAATATTGGGCTGAAAAGTTTTACAGCAGCTGTTCAGAACAGCGGATCAGAGTGTGTTCAATTTAACTGGCGTCCAATTGCTGGCGGTGATGAAAAGTTAATGAAAGTACTTCAATTTCTAAACTACTATGAAGGAGAGACAATCTAATGGGGTACAAAACAATAAATGAAGCGAACGAAGCTGTTATCCAGAAGATCATAGCAGCTGAACCATTCTTAACGGATGTTGTACCTGCCAAGTCTGTGATTCCTGAATTAGAAGATTATGTGTTATTACATGCCGGGCCTCCAATTAAATATGAAAATATGACAGATCCTATGCAAGGCTCTTGTGTTGGAGCGATTCTTTTTGAAGGATGGGCAGAAGATGAAGAGGGAGCGCGTGAACTGCTTGAAAACAATAAGATTACATTTATTCCATGTCATCATGTGAATGCAGTTGGACCAATGGGAGGCATTACATCACCTAATATGCCGGTTCTTGTTGTGATTAACAAAGAGAGCGGCAACGAGGCGTACTGTCAAATGAACGAAGGCATCGGTGCAGTATTACGCTTCGGTGCTTATCATGAGCAGGTAATCAATCGCCTGCACTGGATGAAAGATGTGTTGGGTCCGGTGTTAAGTAAGGCATTAAGAAAAATTGATGGAGGCTTAAACGTTAATGTATTGATTGCTAAAGCTATTGCAATGGGGGATGAATTTCACCAGCGCAATATTGCAGCGTCATTGGTGTTTTTAAAAGAAGTTGCTCCAGTAATTGCAGCATTAGATGATGTTGAAAACGAACAAAGTACAGAAGTGATCCAATTTTTAGCTGATACAGACCAATTTTTCTTAAACATTGCCATGGCGACAGGAAAAGCAATGATGGATGCAGCGCGTACAATCAAACATGGTACAGTCGTTACCGCAATGTGCCGAAACGGTGAAAACTTTGGCATCCGTATTGCAGGTATGGGAGATGAGTGGTTTACAGCACCTGTTCATACACCGCAAGGGTTATATTTTACCGGCTACTCAGCGGAAGATGCAAACACAGATATCGGAGATTCAGCGATTACAGAAACAATTGGTGTTGGCGGCATAGCAATGATTGCTGCCCCTGCAGTAACACGTTTTGTTGGAACAGGCGGATTTAATGATGCGCTTGAAACAAGCAATCAAATGACTGAAATCTGTGTTGGAGAAAATCCGAACTTTGTTATTCCGACGTGGAACTTCAAAGGTGCGTGTTTAGGTATTGATGCACGTAAAGTTGTTGAAACAGGCATCACGCCGGTAATCAACACAGGTATTGCACATAAAATTGCGGGCTATGGGCAAATTGGTGCTGGTACAGTTCATCCTCCAATTGAATGTTTTGAGAAAGCAATCACAGCATATGCTGAAAAACTAGGTTTTCAAGGATGATTTTACAGGCAAGTGCGATTGGTTCAATCGCACTTCAGCTATTAATTGAGGGAAAAACGTTTACTGTGCACAGCATTTTTGAAAAAGGTTTAAATATTGTTGATCAGAATGATGAATTGATATTTATCGGCACAAATGAAAATGGGACCTTTCCATTTGGAATTTTGCTTGGCTCACAAACGAAGCAAACTTTAAAAGCAGGTCTTGAGGTGGGAGATTCATTACACGTTCGCAATAACCATCTTTCCCACAACTGTTTTAAACTCAATTTTAATGCGAAAATACTTCCGTTATATACGGATTTTAAACATGCAAACATCAATAAATTAAAAGAAAACGTGAAACAAATTTCATTTAAATCGTATGAATCTACTGATTTTGAAACAGCTCATGTGTCGGACTTGATAAAAAAATTACACGATCCAACAGAAAATTTGGAAGAGGAGTTTCGTTACTTTATCGGACGAGGCCAAGGTTTAACGCCAACAGGTGACGATATACTGGTCGGTATATTATATGGACATTTTATCAACTCTTTTATCGCACAAAAACACCTTGAAACATTAGGGAATTTAATCAAAAAACCCTTAACAACACTTGTTAGCACGCGCTTTTTAACTTGTGCTATAGAAGGTTTATTTAGTTCGAAAATTACAAGATTACAACATGATCCATCTTTAAAAAGTATGAAAAGCCTTATAAAAGTAGGTTCTTCTTCTGGGATGGATACTTTATACGGAATTTATATGGCTTTAACAGAGGAGTGAAAGAAATGGGGAAAAGAGTAGTACTGGCACTAGGAGGTAATGCAATTTTACAGCCAAAACAAGAAGCAACTTATGCCAATCAACTCAAAAATGTAATCTCTGCAACACGTCATATGATTGAAATAAAAGAAGCAGGACATAAAATTGTGATTACACATGGCAATGGTCCGCAAGTGGGGAATATTATTGCTCAAAACGAAGCTGCCAAAAATGTTGTTGAACCACTGCCAATCTATGCCTGTAACGCAGAATCACAGGGATTCATTGGTTATATGCTGGAGAAATCTTTAAAAAACCATATTAAAGAACGGGGCATTGCTGCGAATGTAGCTACATTTCTAACAATGGTTGAAGTTGACAAGGATGACATAGCATTTGAAAAACCAACGAAACCAATAGGAGTATTTTATTCAGAGGAAGAGGCGAAGCAATTAGAAGAGAAAGGGTTTACGATGTCAGAAGATGCAGGGCGAGGCTACAGACGAGTTGTGCCTTCCCCGGAACCGAAAGTGATCATGGGATAGAAGAGATTCGGCGTTTAATTGATGAAACGATTGTTATCTCCTCTGGCGGCGGTATACCTGTATATCGTGACGACAGCGGTCTATTACACGGACTTGAAGCAGTAATAGACAAAGATCGTTCAGGATTAAAGCTTGCACAACAAGTAAATGCCGATGTTTTCATGATGTTGACTGACGTACCAAATGTATTTATCAATTTTGGCAAAGAAAATGAGCAAAAACTAAGCCGAATAACAGTAGAAGAAGCAGAACAATATGTGGCAGAAGGGCAATTTCCTGCTGGCAGTATGCTGCCAAAGATCCAAGCGGCTATAGAATTTGCAAAGTCAGGTAAAGAGGCAATGATCTGTTCATTGGATCAAGCGGTAGCTGCGCTAGATGGAAAAGCGGGGACGCGCATAACAAAATAAGACAATCCGTGTTGTTCATAAGGAGGATAAAAGACAAAATTCCTCCTTTTTCCAGATGCGACCGCATTTGATGTGTCATTTACTTTAAAACTTTCTCTTAATGCTGCGCAGACAGATTTCGAAAAGAAACAATCTATGAAGTCTAAATCGAAAGTCAAGGATGAGTGGGGAATAATGGATCATTTAAAAGTTGAAGGAGGAAGTTTGATGACAAAAGAGACGGGATCAGTTGGTGATAAAGGAAAACAACCACTGATTCCCTATTGGGTTAAAGTTGTTATCGTATTTTTCTTCGGTTGGGTAGCTCTTTATGCAACGCGAACAATATTAAACCCGATTATGGGGGATATTGAATCAGCGTTTTCATTAAGCAAGGCACAACTTGGCTTAATTATGAGTATATTTTTCATCGGTTATGCAAGTATGAACGTTCCTGCAGGAATATTAGGAGATAAAATTGGAAAAAAACGCGTGTTGGTTCCGGGTGTTATTCTATTTGGGTCGCTCGCAGCAGTTACAGGAATGATGCCTACATTTTTTCTATTTATCGCTGCATGGCTTATGGTTGGTATGGCTCAGGGAGTATATTATGGGCCGCAATATGGAATATCATCCGAAATGATCCCGAAGAACCGTTTAACATTAGGTAGTGCTGTAATTAATGCAGGGATGGCTTTTGGTACTTCAATTGGCTATTATATCTCCAGTTATGTGGTAGGAGAATGGGGATTCGGATGGAGAATTCCATTTTTTATCATCGGAGTGCCGGTTGTACTTATCGGTATTGCAATGGCAATTGTCATTAAAGACAAGCCCAAAACTGATAAAGTGGTTAAAAGTACCGCTGAACCGTTTAAGTTTTCATCTTTATTTAATAGAAACTTAATTTTGGCATATATTATTATTTTCTGCTCTATTTACGGATTCTTTATGATTATTACTTGGTTACCATACTATTTAGAAACAGCACGCGGTTTAACCGGAGGAAATATCGCCTTTGTTGCATCACTTGTTCCATGGGCAGCGATTCCAGGTTCATTATTTTTTAGTTGGCTGTCAGATAAGTTAGGCCGGCGTAAACCTGTATTGCTCATGATGTTACCGTTTGGTATTTTATCAACAGCTGCAATTGTTTACTTTGATAGCTTACCAATTCTGTATATAACACTAATTGTGTATGGAATTGTAGGGAAAATTAGCGTTAATCCCGTTTTAATTGCTGTTGTAGCAAATAATGCACCAAAGCAGTCATTAAGTACAGCATTTGGATTCTACAACTTTGTTGGAATGTTAGGTTCCATTTTAGCTCCATATATTACGGGCTGGCTTACAGACAATACAGGAAGTATGAATATAGGATTTTATTTTGCGGCAGCTCTGTTAGTCATCGCATTGATTGCAACATATTTAATAGATGAAAGTAATTTGCCCTCTGTAGATAAAGCAGCTAAAGATCATTAGTCAGTAAAAGCTTATGACTTCTTCACTGTAATTGCGCTAAGCGGCATAACAAAGGCGACAGCCAGACTGATAGATGCAAATAATAAACAATTCGGGAGCGCGGTTTTAAAATTCAGCAACGTCTGCAAAACAGCATGGGCTAAAATGACGCTGGGAAAAGCAGCGCCCTCAGGCTTGGAGGCAAATGCATATGTGAAAAGAAACACAGACGGAAAAGAACTGAGCTGCAGCTCAGCTGGAGGAAACGGAAAAGTGCTCCCTGGTCAGACAAATCGATGGTTTATGTTCTCGATCAGCGTTCTTCATATGCGATGTGGAAATATTATCATCCATCAAGCGGAACCCTCGCTTATGCCTATATAAGTTCGTATTCATATTGAAGCAGTAGTGTATGAAAGCACCCTTTCAGCAAGGGTGCTTTTTGCTGTCTTATCAGTCCCGGTTTCTCATCTCTTGAAGAGTCATTTGACCTAATAAAGGAGCGGGAACAGTGGGGGATTCAAAAAAACTGTGCAAAATGAACTATTACTATTAATTTATATAAGGGGAAAAATATAGTATGATAAGAAATGAATAAAATACAAAAAAATTGAATATCGGCAGAAAGGAGCTCCATATGAACAAAATCGCCGCGGAAGAAGTCGCCAACATGCTCAATACATGGTACCGCGCAATTAGAAGAAGCGATGCTGAACAGTCGATCAGGCTGTTTGAACAAATCAAACCGCTGCTGGCAGACATGGAGGAAGATCAGGAAGTTTTGATCTACTATTCCTTGCTGGAACTGCGGCATAAAATTATGCTCTACGATGCGAGAGGCAAAAAGATAGAGCAGCACGACGTAACGGCCGGCGACAGTGCTGCATCACATATGACATCCTATTACTACTACCTGTTTTCAGGAGCTTATGAAGTGTATAAAAAAAATTATGAGCAGGCAATCAGCTTCTATAAAATTGCCGAGAAGAAGCTTGCTCATGTACATGATGAAATTGAAGTTGCCCAATTTCACGATAAAGTCGGAAAGCTCTACTATTACTTGGGCCAGAATATCGTCTCTTTAAACCATACCCGGCAGGCGATGGAAATTTTCAAAGGACATGGCGACCATGACATGAACCTTGTCTCAACTTATATTACAATGGCCGGAAATTATACCGAGATGGGGAAATATACAGAGGCGGAAGAATATTTAACAGAAGCAATCCATACTGTCAGAAAAGCCGGCGACCATTTTAAAGAAATGCAGCTCCTTCATAATTTTGCCTTGCTTTATGCGGCGATGGACAAATCGGACAAGAGCATTCAATTTTTAGACATCGTTTTGAATGATCATGCATATGCTGCATCGGATTATTATTTCAATGCCGTGTTTTTAATGATCAAAGAGCTGTTTAAAACCGGAGACTATGAACGCGCCGCAGCCTTTTACAAAGAAGGGAAGGAAAGGTCGCAATCTGCGGCGAATGAAATATTTGACGCTAAAATCGATATTTTATATGCGGCTTATGCTGGAGGTGGTGAACAGGCGGTTAAAGACTGCAAAGACAACATAGAAATCCTCTTTCAAGCAAAGCATTACGACAGTGCCAGAGAACTTTCACTCTTAACGGCCAATGTTTACAGATCAAAGTCTCTTTATAAAGAGGCCGCACATTTCTTTTTGGAAGCGATTAAAGCGGAAGAAAAAATGAAAAAAGTGGAGGGAATGTGATGAAAAAACTGTTCATTGTTGCTGCGATTGCTGCCGTCGTATGTTCGGGATGGTTTGCGGCAGAAACTCATTCGCCATCCGGCGACATGCAGATTGCTGAAAAGATGGTCGGTTAAATCGGATACCCGGAATGAATTTTGAACATCCGCTCCTGAGCTAAGGGGCGGGTTTTTTTGTAGAGAAATCTAATTTCTGATTTTTTTAAAATATTGAAAACTTTTTCTTTGTTTGTTATGATGTCTTTAGTAAAGTTTAGTGAATATGGATTCTAAAGACAGGACGGGATGAAAATGGCGACGATTAAAGAAATTGCGCTTCAGGCTAAAGTATCAAGCACAACGGTTTCAAGGGTTTTGAACCATGACCAGTCATTAGCAGTGGCTCCTGAAACAAGGCAGCGGATTTTGGATATAGCAGACCGGCTCGGCTATAAAAGCACGCGCAGGCGCCGCGACGTATATGCCACAGAAAGCGGGGAAAGCCCGCGAATCGGCATTGTTGTCTGCCAATCACAGGAAGAAGAGCTGAACGATCCATACTTTTATTCCATCAGGCAAGGAATTGAAAGCGAGTGTTTTGATAGAGGAGCGTTTATTACGAAGTTTTTTCAGCTGAGCAGCATCCGCTCAAATCAGCCTGCAGGCGATGTCGACGGCTTAATCGTCATCGGAAGGATCGATTTTGCCGGCTTGCAGCAGTGCATGGGGGCGCTCAACAACGTCGTGTACATCAACCATACAGACAATGAAGAACTGCGCGACTCGGTTGTCGTCGATTTTGAGAAGGCGACGGGGAGGGCGCTGAACCATTTGAAATCGCTCGGCTATACAAGGCTCGGTTATATCGGCGGAAGAGAAAAAGAGCACTTTCGAATCAGCGATCAGGAGACAAGCGCCATTGAAATCGAAGACAAACGGCTGACTGCGTTTCTGGAGATGGCCGGTTCGGAAAACGCGAAGCACATTTATGTCGGCGAGTATTCGATGCAGCAAGGCTATGAGCTGATGAAAAAAGCGCTTCTTGAGAAAAACGTTCCCGAAGCTTTTTTTATCGCCAGCGATTCAATGGCCATCGGCGCGCTCCGGGCTCTTCGAGAATCGGGACTCAAGGTTCCCGAAGATGTTGCCATCGTCAGCTTCAACGGCATTGAAGCATCCGAATTTGCTAATCCGCCATTGACTACCGTAAAGGTTCATACAGAAGAGATGGGCCGGACGGGTGTGAAACTGCTGCTCGACAGAATGAAAGGACGGGAACTCCCGCTGAAAGTGACCGTACCTTCAGAGCTGATTATTCGGGAAAGCTGCGGATTCAGCAAGCGGAGCTAATGGTAAGGATCAGGCGCTTTTCAAGGAGGTGAGGCAAACAGGTTTACTAAATTATAGTAAATGATGAAAGCGCATTATCCACCGCCCAAAATTTCATAATTGGAGTGAAATTGATGAAAAAAATCATTTTCTCTTTTATTCTCCTGATCATTTTGCCTGCACTAGCAGCGGGCTGCTCGGGAAAGAATGCCGGAAAGAACGGAGAGGTCACACTTACAATGTTTTCGACAATGACAAACGACAGTGAAAAAAACACGCTCAGAAGCATCGCAGATGATTTTGAAAAAGAAAATGAAGGCATCAAAATCGATATCAGCTTCCCCGGCCCGGACTATGAAAATATGCTGCGCGTCAAAATGGCGGCAAATGACATGCCTGACTTGTTCGATACGCACGGCTGGGCAAAAATCCGCTACGGGGAATACACCGCAGATTTAAAAGACATGGATTGGGTGAAGCATCTCGATCCAAACCTCGATCCGATTTTGAAGGATGAAAAAGGCAAAGTATATGCCTACCCTTTCAATCAGGCAAAAGACGGGATCGTCTACAATGCCGGTTTGTTGAAGAAATACGGTCTCAAGCCTCCGCACACGTTGGACAAACTGATGCACGCGCTGGAAACGATCAAAGAAAAAAGCAATGGGAATGTCATTCCTTTTTGGTTCGCCGGTTCAGATAAAGGCGCTTTAGCTCAGTTTTATGATCAGTTTGCCACCCCGCTTCTCATCACAGATGATCGCCGCAATGAAAAAAAAGCTTTGGAAAACGGCACATTCGACTGGTCCGCCTACACACTTCTCGCAGAAACCTTTAAAGAAATGCAGGAAAAGCAATTGATCAATAAAGATGTCCTAACGGCAAAACCGTCGCAATTGGTCGAATTAATGGCACAAGGAAAAATCGGCTT
Organism: Bacillus sp. GM2; assembly: GCF_056155945.1. Lineage (NCBI taxonomy): Bacteria > Bacillati > Bacillota > Bacilli > Caryophanales > Bacillaceae > Bacillus > Bacillus sp. GM2. The sequence goes on along the minus strand of NZ_JBRKSZ010000007.1, from coordinate 2,420,832 downwards.
TACCCTCTCGGTCACATCGATCGGCCCTGATACGAGAGAAGTCAACCCCGATATCCAGTTAGGCGTGATGCCGACGCCAGCCGTTTTTGAAGGCGACAAACCGAGCTGGATTGGAGGAGAGCGCCATACCGTTGCTGTCTGGAAAGACTCAGAACACCTCGAAGAAGCAAAGCGGTTTATTGAATTCGCCGCACAGCCCAAATATGCGAAAAAGATCGCCAAAGCCACCTCATTTCCTCAAGCGTTAACCAACACAGAAGCAGAAAACTACTATTCTAAGTTTTATGATCAATATAAAGAAATCGAAATCGAACCGTACTTTGACCGTGTTTACCTCCCGAGCGGAATGTGGGACGTCATGGGGACGACGGGACAGGAACTTTTGGCCGGCACGTTAACGCCGAAGCAGGTATCGGAAAAAATGAAACAGGAATACAGCAGATTACAAGAACAATAGAAAGGGTCGTTATCATCATGATGAAAAAAGAAGGGTGAAATGATGAGCGAATTAGCTAAAGGAAAAAGTCTGACTATTGCGGAAAGTAAAAGGGGATTTGTGAAGAAAAACGGATCGCTCTGGTGGATGTATCTTCCCGCCTTGGCGCTTGTATCCATCTTTATGATTTATCCGTTTGCGAGCGGCATAAAAATCACGTTTACGAACTGGAACGGTTTTTCACAGTCGTATGACTGGATCGGCTTTGTCCAATATAAACGGATGCTGGCCGACCCGGCCACATGGCTTGTCGTCAGAAACACCCTGCTGTATGGACTGGGCAGTACGATTTTGCAAAATGTCATCGGTCTTCTCTATGCCCTCCTGCTGTTTAAAAGCATCAGAATGAAAGCGCTGACACGTACGGTTGTCTATTTGCCCGTCATCATCAGCCCGCTGATCATGGGGTATATCTGGTATTTTTTCTTCACCTATGAAGGAGGCGCCTTGAACGATGTGCTGAAATTATTCGGGGCAGGTCCTGTAAACGCCTTGAGCAGCCCGGAAATCAATCCGTGGATCATCGTATTTGTCAATTCATACCAGTTTGTCGGTATTGCGATGGTCATTTATTTAGCTGGTCTCGGAAGCATTCCGAAAGATTTTTATGAAGCGGCGCAAATCGACGGGGCAAGCGGTTTTCAGCAGTTTTGGAAGATTACGCTGCCGCTGTTGATGCCTTCTGTCACAATCAATATGGTCATCAATATCATCGGCGGACTGAAGCTGTTTGATGTCATTTTAGCGCTGACAGGCGGCGGTCCGGGAAATGCTTCGCAATCGATGTCGACTTTTATGTACGATTTGTATTTTAAAAGGCAGGATGCAGGTTATGCAGCCGCTCAGGGGGTTTTCATGGCGGCGTTGATACTGCTGATCAGCTTTACGGCTCTTATTTATTTTAAGCGCAAGGAGGTCGAAGCCTAGATGAATCGCCAAGAGAAAAAGAAGCGGGCGCTGTGGACGGCGCTGGCCGTATGTATTACCGTTTTTCACCTGATTCCATTTTATATTTTGCTGACGACCGCGCTGAAAGCAAAGGGGGATTTCAGCTCGAAATGGAAGTTTCCTGACGAAATCAGCCTCGGTAATTTCGCAGAAGCATGGGATAAAGCAGGTCTGGCCGGCTCGTTTTTCAATACCGCTGTGATCACTTTTGCTTCGGCGGCTCTGTTGATTGTGATCGGCTCTCTGGCGGCCTATCCGCTCGCCAGGCGCAGAACAAAGCTCAATCAAGCCGTTTACTTCCTGTTTATCGGCATTATGATCATTCCGCCGCTGACATCCATGGTTCCTTTATACAAAATGGTGGTGGAGCTCGGCATGCTGAATACGCTCGAAATCGCGATATTGAATAATACGGCGGCTTATATGCCCTTGACGATTTTTTTGTATGCTGGATTTATCCGCTCGACGATTCCGAAAGAGCTTGAAGAGGCGGCAAGAATCGACGGGGCGAGCACGGCGGGCATTTTCTTCAGAATCGTCTTTCCTTTATTAAAACCGGTGACTGCGACGATATGCATTATTGCCTGTGTATTCATTTGGAACGACTATCAGTTTTCGATCTTTTTCCTTCAAGACAAAAGTGTGCAGACTTTGACTGTGGCGATTGCCGGCTTCTTTGGGCAAAATGCGAACAACCTGCACTTGGTGGCTGCGGCTTCGCTGATGGCGATGCTGCCGATGACGATTCTATTTTTATTCCTGCAAAAGTACTTTATAAAAGGATTATCAGCAGGAGCGCTAAAAGGTTAGCGGAAATTTCTCGGGGAAAGGAAGATATGAATGACTAAAATTGCTTTTATCGGAGCTGGAAGCACGATTTTTGCGAAAAATGTGCTGGGGGACTGCCTGATGGTTCCGGCGGTCAACGGATTTGAATTTGCTTTGTATGATATCGATCCGCAGCGTCTCAAAGAATCTAAAGAAATGCTCGAGCATTTAAAAAACCGCTATAATAACACGGTATCGATCCGTGCTTATGACGATAGAAAAGAAGCTTTGGCGGGGGCGAAATATGTGATCAATGCCATTCAGGTCGGCGGCTATAAACCGGGCACAGTCATCGATTTTGAGATCCCGAAAAAGTACGGCCTCAAGCAGACGATTGCCGATACGGTCGGAATCGGCGGGATATTCAGGGCGCTGCGGACGATTCCCGTTTTGTTGGATATGGCAAAAGACATCGAATGCGCGGCGCCCGACGCCTGGCTCTTAAATTACACAAACCCGATGGCTTCTTTAACCGGTGCGCTGCTTCGATACACGGACGTGAAAACGGTCGGTCTTTGCCACAGCGTACAAGTATGCACAAAAGACCTTTTCAAATCCCTCGGCATGAAGCATGAACGAATCGAAGAAAGAATCGCCGGCATCAATCATATGGCTTGGCTTCTTGAAGTAAAGCAAGACGGAAAAGACTTGTATCCAGAAATTAAAAAACGGGCAAAAGAAAAACAGAAAACGAAACATGGTGACATGGTCAGGTTTGAACTGATGGATAAATTCGGCTACTATGTGACCGAATCGTCCGAACATAACGCGGAGTACCACCCTTATTTTATCAAAAGCCGTTATCCCGAACTGATTGAAGAGCTGAATATTCCGATTGACGAATATTTGAGAAGGTGCGAGAAGCAGATTCAAAACTGGGAAAAGATGCGCGGCGAAATCGTCGGCAACCGGCATTTAACCCACGAGCGGTCAAACGAATACGGCTCAAGAATCATCGAAGCGATGGAAACCGGACAGCCGTTTACATTCGGCGGAAATGTCTTGAATAAAGGATTGATTACAAACCTTCCGGAAAAAGCCGTCGTTGAAGTGACGTGCGTCGCTGAGCGGAACCGGATCACTCCGTGCGCCGCGGGCGAGCTGCCTGAACAGCTGGCGGCTTTAAACCGCACCAATATCAATACACAGCTGTTAACGATTGAAGCGGCAATAACAAAAAGAAAAGAGCACATTTACCATGCTGCATTGCTTGATCCGCATACCGCTGCGGAATTATCGATGGATGATATCGTAAGCATGTGCGATGAATTGATCGAAGCACACGGCGACTGGCTGCCGGAATTTGAATAAAAAAATAAAGCCCGAGCGAAGGGATCAGCCTTCAGCTCGGGCTTTTTTCAGGCGGGGGTGTGAATATTTTTCCGACTTTTGATGAAGCAATCGGAAGAATGGAGGAAGCATTGCGATCACGAGCACCACCCTCAACACTTGGACGGCGACGACGAACGTAGAGTCGGCGTGAAGCGTGACAGATGTTGTCGCCATTTCCGCGATTCCCCCCGGAGCAAATGCCAATATGGCCGTTGTCAGCGAAATGCCTGCCGCTTTAGCGGTGACGGCGGCGCTTAAAATCATCGCAATGATCAGTCCGACGGAGCTGGCAAGTGCGACGATCAGCGTTTTTCTGACGCCGATAAACATTTCTTTGCTGATTTTTGAACCGATCGTCGCGCCGAGACAAATTTGCGACAGCACTGAAAAGCCGTGGGGCCACCAGGCTGTTGCGCTGAGCCCGGTCATTGAAGCGCCTGCGATTTGCAGAACGGCCGCACCGGTCATGCTTCCGAGCAGCCATGGCGCCGGAAACCGCAGTGCTTTCATCGCTTTGCATACCCCGAATCCGCCCAGCACGATCAGCGCAGTCCAAGCGAGATGAGGCGCTTCAAATGCCGATGTTCCCGCGGCGATCACTTGACTGCCGGCAGCATGGGCGTCAGGCTGCTTCGCATTTATGAAAAAAACGAAAAAGGGAACGGTCATGACGACCAGAAGCACACGTATCATCTGCACGAGACTGACGATTGCCGTGTTCGCTCCCACTTCCTGAGCGATGCCCGGCATCGCGGAAAGCCCGCCGGGGGCCGTTCCCACAAAACTCGTCAGCATATCGGTCTTGCTGAACCGCCACAAGACAAAGCCTGACAGCATGGCGAACACGACGGAAAGGAGGAGCATGACGCCGACAATCAGCCAATTTTCCTTAAAGATCGAAATCACGGACATGTTGATTTTCTGGCCGAGCTCAATTCCCAATAGCATTTGGCCGAACTGAAGCCAGCCATGATGGATGCCGTTTTGTCTGACAGCAGCCTTTAACGGTGACGGGCGAAACAGCGACAGACAAGCGGCTGCTGTCATTGTGCCGACCATCCAGCCGATCGTCATGCCGGTCAAAGAGAGAAGAAATCCCCCAAAACTGCTGATTAATATCAATAATATATCCCGAAGGAAATCTCTTTTTTCCCTCAAATGAAAAACCTTCTTCCTGATTACTGCAATCATTTTGTTCACTAAGTAAAGTATTTCTATATATCACTATATAATAATTTTAGTGATTGGTAAAATACGAATTTATTTAAAAGATTAATAAGAAAAACTGATCGTTCATTTTGAACATAACAGATGGAACATATGAATACATTAAATTAGATTCGATCACAAATAGAGGTGAACCGATATGAAACATTCCAAGGAATCATTCACCAAAGTCAAATCGTATCGTCCGTTTCACAGCGCTTTTGATCCGTGTCCTCCGATCGGTAAAAGATATTACAGAACCCCTCCAAATCTATATCTAGGTTTTCAGCCCCGCGGCCTTCCGCAGTTTTCCCCGATGGAGGCGCTGCAAAAAGGGACGCTTTGGCCCGTATTTTACGATCATTATGAAAATCCGTATGAAGATGGGAGGTAAGGGGGGTGACGAACTCTTTACCGCAAGACTATTATCAAAGGCTCCATGAAATTCAGGCCGTCGATTTTGTCATCGTTGAGCTGATGCTTTACCTTGATACACATCCCGATGATACCGACGCCATCAGACAATACAACCAGTATGCCGGATATTCAAGAAAACTGAAAGCGAAGTTTGAATCAAAATACGGCCCTTTGACGCAAGGGAGCCCGGATCAGACGGAATCCTATTGGAGCTGGAAAAAAAGTCCCTGGCCGTGGCAAGTTTAATAGGGGAAGGGAGTCAGGTTCATGTGGCTTTATGAGAAAAAACTGCAGTATCCTGTTAGGGTGAGAGAATGCAATCCGAGACTTGCCAAATTTTTGATTGAGCAATACGGCGGAGCGGACGGCGAATTGGCTGCGGCGCTTCGCTATTTGAACCAGCGCTACAGCATTCCTGACAAAGTCGTCGGACTGCTGACGGACATCGGTACGGAAGAGTTTGCTCACCTTGAAATGATTGCGACGATGGTATATAAATTAACAAAAGACGCGACACCCGAACAGATGAAGGAAGCCGGGCTCGGCGATCATTACGCAGACCATGACAAAGCCCTGTTTTACCATAACGCTGCCGGCGTTCCGTTCACCGCTACATACATCCAGGCAAAAGGCGATCCGATTGCCGATTTATATGAAGATATAGCGGCTGAAGAAAAAGCGAGGGCTACGTATCAATGGCTGATTGACATGTCGGATGATCCGGATTTAAATGACGGGCTGGCATTTTTACGGGAAAGGGAAATCGTTCATTCACAGCGCTTCCGCGAAGCTGTCGAAATTTTGAAGGAAGAGCGCGACAGTAAAAAAGTATTTTAAACAGCAAAAAGCCGAAAATACGATTGGTATTTTCGGCTTTTTGTTTACTGCACAGGGCTCGCAAGCAGCTCTTCTGCGCGGTCGCGAAGCACATACTTTTGGACTTTTCCGGAAGCGGTCAGCGGGTATTCGTCGATCAGAAATACGTACTCCGGAATTTTGTAATATGAAAGCTGTCCTTTGCAAAAATCTCTGACATCTTCAAGCGTCAGCTTTTTGCCCGGTTTGCATTTAATAAAGGCCGCCGTTTTTTCCCCGTATTTTTCATCAGGAACGCCGACAACCTGTACATCGACAATATCCTCATGTTCATAAAGGAATTCCTCTATTTCACGCGGGTATATGTTTTCACCGCCGCGGACGATCATATCTTTTAAGCGGCCGGTAATCCTCACGTATCCGTCCCGGTCCATTTCGGCCAAATCGCCGGTATGGAGCCAGCCGTCTTCATCAATGACCTTTTTGGTGGCTTCGTCCATTTTATAGTATCCCTTCATGACGAGGTATCCTCTTGTGCACAGTTCACCTTGCTCGTCCGGGCCGAGCGTTTCCCCCGTGTCAGGATCCACAATTTTCATTTCTACATGCGGATGCACTTTACCGACGGTTTCAACGCGGCGTTCGATCGTGTCGGTGACCGTTGTCTGCGTAATCACGGGTGAAGACTCCGTTTGTCCGTATGCGATTGTGATATCCGTCATATTCATTTGCTTCATCACTTTTTTCATCACTTCTTTAGGACACGGGGAGCCTGCCATGATCCCGGTCCGCAATGAAGATAGGTCATAGTTTGCAAAATCGGGGTGGGTGAGCTCGGCGATAAACATTGTCGGCACACCCTGCAGTCCTGTACATCGCTCTTTTTCGACCGTTTGCAGGACGATGTCCGGTTTGAATTCGATGATCGGCAGCATGGCCGCGCCTGACGCGACACAGGCAAGCGTGCTTAGCACACAGCCGAAGCAGTGAAACAGAGGAACCGGAATGCACAGCCTGTCTTCGCTCGTCAGCCCCATTCTGTCGGCAACGATCGCCGCATTATTGACGATATTGTAGTGAGTCAGCATAACACCTTTTGGAAAGCCTGTTGTTCCCGACGTATACTGCATATTGATCACATCATCGTGTGTGAGTGATTGCTCTCTTTCGAAAAGGTCGGCATCAGAGACCGTTTCGCCCAGTTTGGCGATGTCGGCAAAAGCCGTCATATGTTCAGGGACTTTATTCTTGCCAAGGTAGACGAGATTTTTCAGCTTCGGCAGCTTTTCCGGATTTTTTATGATCTCGTCGACCATATCGATATAGGATGTCCCTTTGTAGCCGTCCATTAGAAAGAGGGTGGTGGAATCGGAATGTTCCAATAAGTACTCAAGTTCTCTCGCCTGATAGCTTGTATTGACGGTGACGAGCACAGCGCCGATTCTTGCCGTCGCAAACTGGAGCAGAATCCATTCCGGTATATTGGATGCCCAGATGGCGACATGCTCTCCTTTTTGAATGCCGAGCGCGAGCAGCCCTTTTGCAATTTTAGAGGTTTCTTCAACAAGCTCCTGATACGAATATCTTAAATCGAGCTCAGAATATACAACCGCTTCATGATTCGGAAACCGGCCGGCGGTTGATTTTAAAAGCCCGCCGATCGTTTGTTTTTTTAATGTAATCATAATGCCTCCTTGCCTCCCGAATAAAAACTGTTTCTATTATAGCACTTTGTTCTAGTACCAGGTACTATAAAGAATTAGTTTTTTCTTAGCCAGGAAGATAATGTTAATACTGTTCGGTATTGTGCAAGTCCGCCGGCAGCCACGATTCCTGCAATAGCAAGAAATAGCGCTGCCCCGCCGAACTTGATGAACATCATCCCGCCTAAAAAAGGACCGATTGTCCGGGAAATATCCCAATGCAGGCCGAAAAATGCAAAATATCTGCCCCGCATATGATCGGGAGCAAGGCGCGAGACAAAGGTTTGCATGTGATTCAGCAGCATGCTTTCTGCCGCCGTAAATAAAACGGCAGTCGAGAGCAGCCAAAAGATCGATGATGAAAAAGCGAAACCAATCGCTGCCACAGCGTAGCATACATATGATATGGAAACGACCGTTTGGATGTTCAGTCCTTCCGTCCATTTGACAAGCGGAATTTGCATCGTAATGCTAAGAAGGGCGCGGCACACTGTATAAACAGTCAAGGTGAATAGGAAATCTTCAAAAAGAGTTTCGAGATAAAGGCGGTAGTTTGACTCCAGTTGAGCATAGAACAGGCTGACGGGGACCGACAAGAACATCAAGGACAGAACCGGACGGTGCTGAAAAAATACCTTTTTTGCGGAAAGAAGTTTTTCCCTCTCCAAAATCTCCTTTTGCCTTTTTGACCGCCATACCTCGGGCATTTTAAAATAAACAGCAAGCCAATACAGAAAAAACGCACATGCCTGAAAGCCGAACATCAGGCTTGGCTGATAGGAATAGACTGCAAGTCCGGCGGCCGGACCGACCGCTGCGCCCAACCCTTCAATGGCATGAAGGACAGCGAACGCTTCAGAGCGACGCCCGCTTTCGGTGCTGTCCGTTATTTGGGCCCGCTGCGCAGGGATGTACAAAGCTCCACCAATGCCGTTCAGCACATAAAAAAGAGCGAACAGCCAAATGTGATCTGCCATCATAAAACCGGCGGCAGAGACGGTCTGAAAGGCGAGCGCCGCCAGGATCACCTTCCGTCTTCCGATCCGATCCGTCAGTCCACCTGCGGCAAGCGTCACCGCGACCTCGGTCAGCGGTCTTGCTCCGATGACGAGCATCACCGGCAATATGCCGGTTCCAAGCACATCATACAGATAAAAAAGGAGGAAAGGGGCCAGCATGGCTCCCGTTATTCCGGTCAGGAACTCTCCGAAGAAGCAAATCAGCACGGGAGAACCGTACCTTTGTTTTAAACGGTTCATTTCATATCCTCCTTCAACATAGCAGTGCAATTAGTGTAAAATGGAAAATCATCAGTAAAAAGGACAGAAAACCAGGGGAGAAATTTCCCCTTTTATAAAGAGGGGGATAACGGAGATGAAATCGATCGAACATTACATGGAACTTACCGCGGGAATTAAATGCGAAAGCGAAGGGGAGGCAGAAGAGATTTCAGTCAGTGAAATCGCGGATATTCTGTATTGCACACCGAGGAACGCAAAACTGATTTTAGCGAAACTTGAAGGTTTGCAGTGGATTGCTTGGAAAAGGGGAAGGGGGAGAGGAAACAAATCAGAAATCCGCTTTTTAAAAGAACCTTGTGAACTGCTGCTTGAAACGGCGAAAAATGATACGAAAGAAGGTAAAATCGACCGGGCGAGACACCTTCTCGAAGCATATCAGCATTCGTGTCCGGACGCATTGCCGTCATATAAAGAGTGGCTTGAGCGCGTTTTCGGCTTTCAGACCGAATCGGAGGGCAGCAAGCAAAAAGATGTGCTGAGGCTCATGACCGCGATGGAGCCAGAGCATTTTAAGCGTCTTGATACGTGCCGTATTTATCTGCGTTCAGAGAGCCATGTCGTTAAGCAGGTATGTGATACATTGATCCGTTTTAATGAAAAGGAAGGAGGTTTTATGCCGCATCTTGCCCACCACTGGGAATGTGACGCCGACCAAAAAACGTGGACGTTCTATTTGAGGAAAGGGATCTATTTCCATGATGGCACAACATTGACAGCTGAGGATGTTAAATACTCGTTTGAGCGTTTTATGCTGGATGATGAAAATAAATGCAAATGGCTCGCAGAGGATATCGGAAATGTTGCGGTCAGGGATGAATATAGTTTTGATATTTGTTTAAAGGCAAAAAACTCGCTGTTTTTGCATCATCTTTGCGATGAAAGGCTGTCTATTTTAAACCGCCATCAGAATGACGGACTGTTGATCGGGACGGGTCCTTTCAGACTTGTCCGCCGGGATGACCGGATTCTCGCGCTTGAAGCGCATGAGCGATATTTTCAAGGGCGGGCTTTTTTAGACCGGATCGAACTATGGTATATGGATGGCAATTTTTCTCTTGTCGACTACGGTTTTTATATGGAAAAAGAAGAACAAAGTCAGGTTTTCGATGAATGGCACGAGGAAAGGAATGTTCAGTACATCTCGGTGAATGCAAACAAATCGGGGCCTCTCAAGCATAAGGCGTTCAGGAAGGCTTTGCGGCAAATCATTTCCCCTTCACATATGGTCAGTGAATTAGCCGGACAACGGACGGCTCCGGCGGGAGGCTTTCTAAACCGGGATCTTCCGCCTGAATACGGGGACGACGACATCGGCAAGCTGCTTATGGAAGGCCATTACAAAGGCGATCCGCTTCGGCTTTATACGTTTTCCGAACCGGATCACCGGGAGGATGCGTCATGGATCCAAAAGAGGTGCAGGCGGTACGGCATCGCACTAGAGGTTTGTTATATGAAAGCGGATGAGCTCATGAAGGAAGAAGTGATCGCAAAAGCCGATTTGATTCACGACAGTGCGACATTCGGACGTTCGGAAGAAATGAGCTGGCTTCACCTCCTTTTAACGGAAAACAGCTTTTTACACGTCCATATGCCGGGGGAATGGCAGAGGAAGTCCGCCTTGATGAGGGATCAGCTTCGTTTCATTGATGAGCATTCCAAGCGGATCAGCCTTCTGTGTGAGGCGGACCGCGCCTTGGCAGAAGAGGTTTACACGATTCCGCTATATCAAAACAATATTCGCGTTAAAGCGGGGTAGCCATTCAAGGCATTGTGCTTAACGAAGAAGGATGGATTGATTTTTACGGCATCTGGTACAAAAAAGAGGCTCTTCTGTAAGAGCCCCTCCATTGTGTTTCTTAATGACCGGAATGTCCTCCATCCACTGACTTAATTTCCAATATGTCATCAAGAACGCCTTGCGTTCGAAATGAAATCTCATTTTCTGATCCGAGAATGAATGCATGGTTATAAGGGCCGTCCTGCGGTCTGTCCCGAAAAGAAGGCTCGATCTCGGATAAATAGCTGTACATAGTACTGTCTGCCTGTCCATTTTTGAGTAAAAGCAGAGGAGCGTGTTTTCCCAAATGGGAAAATGGCGCTCCGGCAAGCGCCAGCTCGGGCGCGGCCGTTGATGCGAACGACAGTCCGTGTCCCGGATCTGTGATTCCCCACCCAAAACCGGTGTTTTTATCGCTGAATTTCGCAAACGCAATCGAATTTGCGACAGGCGTATCTCCGGAAATTCTTTTGACTGTTCCATATTCCTTTAATGCATCCTCCGTTTTTTCTGAAACGGCTTTTTTAGGGCCGAGAATATAGATGTTTGCTTTGCCGTCCCTTTTCTTTAATGCTGCGGCCGTCTCTTCGGGAATGCCTTTTTTGTTCACGTACAGGATCGGCTCAGGCATGTGGGCGATCCAGTTTACAGCCGGGAGCGAATAAAGTTCCGCATCTTCCTCAGATGATCCGATGATAACGCTTTTCGGATACTCATCGGCTGCATCCGCGTATTCTTTGTCAATCTCTTTTGCCAGATCAGCCTCGTTCTTCCCTTTCAGCTCTTTTATTTTAAAAGAGTTCAAAGCTTGAAGCGCTTTTGACTCGAACTCTCCGACAGCCATGATTTGCGTTCCGTCTGAAGTGCCCGTCGGGTTCAAGCGCTTGATTTCATTCTGAATCTGCCCGGAGATTTTCCCTTTTTCTGCGATTAAAACAGGTCCGTTATTCGGGTGATGGATCAGATCAGCTGATGCAAGAGTTGCCTGCCATGATCCGCCCGAAACTAAAATCACTGCGCCCGGCCTGTTTTGTTTATGAGTGGCCGGCCATATCGTTTGAGAGGTTTTGATGCTCATTTCTTCCGGTGTATTTGCGTCAAGTCTTGTCGTGTTCTTTGTGTTTTTCACCAGAAGCCCTTCTTCCGCCCGCTTATTGAAATCATTCGGAAGAGAAGCGGCGTCTTTTTCTTTCATCTCCGAATGATTCTTCGTATGATGCTCCTCATGTCCGCCCGTGTTTCCCGAGCCGGAATTTTGGCATGCTGCGAGCGGAAGCGCGAAAACAAGCATGACAAAAAGTAAACCGGATTTCAATTTCATGGTGTTTTCCTCCTTTTTGGTTCAGATTACTGAGTAGTATACCCGGGAAATGTGCAAAACTGGTGCAGACATCTCGACATTTGTTACACATTAGAAGGCAGCGTGATGATAAATTCGCTTCCTTTCGGGGTTCTGTTTTTCACTGCAATCTGCCCGCCGTGAAGCTCGATGATTTCTTTCACGATGGCCAGGCCCAGCCCGGTACCGCCGGTTTGTCTGGATCTCGACTTATCGACCCGGTAAAAGCGCTCAAAAATATAATCCCGTTCTTCTTCCGGAATGCCGCAGCCTTCGTCCGCTACCGTAATCTTGACCTGGTCCTCTGCTTTTGCTGCGGTGACGACCGCTGTTGAATCAGGATCGGAGTATTGGCGGGCGTTGTTCAGCAAATTTGAGACCACTTGTGAAAAACGGACTTCATCGACTGAGACATAAAGAGCCGTCGGGATGTCGAATGAAAGGCTGATTCGTTTTTCTGAAAAAGCGACCGCCGCTTTCTGAACTTCTTTTTTTATGAATGTGTGCAGGTGAACCTGTTTCTTACTGATTTGAAATCCCGGCTGTTTCAGTTTTGTCAGCAAAAATAAATCGTCAACAAGGGTGTTTAAATTGTCCGCTTCCTCTTTGATGATCGACAAATACTGATTTCTGGCTTGTGGATCGAGTTTATCTCTCATCGCGACATCTGTGTAACCTTTTATATATGTGATCGGAGTCCGCAGCTCATGAGCGACGCTTGACAGAAAATCGTTTCGTTCTTTTTGAAGCCTGCTGAGATTTGAAGAAAGGCTTTCGATCGATGCGGCGAGCTCGCCGAGTTCATCGTTCCTTTTGATATCAAGCGGAATCGAAGCTTGACCGTTTTTGATGCCTTCGGTTGCCTCCTTCAGTTTAATAATCGGCTTCGCTAATACACGGCTGAACCAAAGAATAGCTGCGGCCGTTAAGACGCCGGTTAAGCCGAAGCTGAGGAAAAACCGCTTCGTAATGCTTGTCACCAAGGATTTTATCGAGGAGGTCTCCAAATACATGAAGACGTAGCCGGCCGTTTTCCGCCCGTTCATGATCGGACTGATCGTACAAATGTACTTTGATGTATTCCAATGGGACGATAAAGCGGTCCCTTTCCTCGGGATGTTTTTTTCTTCGAAATGAAGGTGTTCCGTCATGTCTCCCGGGGCAGACTGCGCCAATACGCGTCTATTTTGGTCCGTTATGATCACGTTTGTCCGGGCTTCGGTTTCCATCAGGGTGACGTGGTCTATCGTCCTTTTGTCAAAATGTTTTTCGAGGACGTCTCTGTGGCTGTTGCCCCTTAGTTGGAGCGCGCGGATTTCTTCGTTTATTCTTGTGTTGATAATCGTTGTATACAGCGCCGCAAAAAGGATGGCTTCGATGAAAAGGATTAAAATGAAAAATGAACCTGCGAGCTTAAATGAAATCTTTTTCATGCGCCGGTTACTTTGCTTGTCCATTTGTAGCCGACGCCGTAGACGGTCCGGAGATGATCTTCAACCGGAAAGCCCGCTTTTTTCAATCGGTTTCGCAAATTTCTCATGTGCGAATCGATGGTTCGGGCCTCGATATCAGAGTTGAACCCCCAGATGTTCTCAATCAATTGGTCTCTCGAAAGCGCTTGATCCGTGTGGTTTAAGAGCGTTCCGAGCAGATCGAATTCACTTGGCGTAATGCCGATTTCCCGTTGATTGACATGCAAGGTATGATGCTGTTTATTCCAGATTAAACCGCGGAACCGGATTTCATGAAACCGGCGGGTTCTGCGCAGGACGGCTTCTATTCTGGCAAGCAGCACTTTTTCGCTGAACGGTTTTGTTAAATAATCGTCTGCGCCGCAGTTCAGTCCGCGCACAATGTCATCCTGCCCGTTTTTAGCGGTGAGCATGATAATCGGAACGCTTGTCAATCTTCGGATCTCTTGGCAAATCATCCATCCGTCCATCTCAGGCATCATAATATCGAGAATAACAAGATCAAAATGGCTCATTTTTATTAAATCCAGGGCTTCTTTTCCGGTGGCGGCTTTTGTGCATGAATAATGTTCTAAATAAAGCTCCAGCAGATCGAGCATCCGGATTTCATCATCTACAAGCAGCACGTTCAATGTTTTAGCACCTCTTTAGTCAAAATAAAAGTCCGCTACTTAAAAAATATACCCTATAAGGGTATATTGATCAAGGCGGGAGGAACGGGATCACCTCTTTGACAAGAAGTATAAAAACCAGACTGCATGGTTTTGTTCGTCAGCTGCCGCGCGCTTGAACGCCTCCCGTATCGCCCGGTCTTTCACATAGTCTGCGATGTCCAAATAAAAATCAACCGTTTCTTGTTCGTCTTTAAATGCGGACTCCAGCGCGTTTCGATACTGTTCCGGACAAGGTTCCGTAATGGAAATGTCAGGCTTTCGGCCGGTAAGAGACGTATAAAATGTTAGGAACACATTAAAGTGGCGGATTTCATCTTCTCTGATTTCTAAAATCTGCTTTTTTGTTTCGGAATCCGGCGCCTTTTGGGCGATTTTTTGGTAGCAGACGACCGCGCTGTGCTCTCCGTTTATCGCTTTTTCAAGATCTTTGACCAGCCTGTCGTTTTGCCTGGCGGGATATGCGGGAAGATACGGCTGAACATACCACATGTTTTTCACCTCAACACTTTATATTTGACGTCCTGCCATTATATGTATGTGATGGCTTGCATGTGCCTATGGTAAAGTTTGAGCCTCGAACATGTGTCAAAATGATGTGCGGTGAGTACAATCTATTTTAAAAAAATGAAGTTTGACGTAAAATGGTTGTTAGTGCCGAATTGGTGATATACATATCAAAATGGAGTGAGACTATTGAAAAAGGTAATATTGACGGCCGTGGCCGTCTTGATGTCGGTTGTGTTGTTCGCCGGCTGCCAGGCGGAAAAAGGGGGATCAGCCAAGGGGAAGTCTGAAAAAGTTCAAATTACGGTTTCCGCGGCTGCGAGTCTCAAAGATGTATTAGCGGAACTTTCCTCCGTATATGAGAAAGATCATCCGAATGTCTCCATAAAGTTTAATTTTGGTTCATCGGGTGCATTGCAGCAGCAGATCGAACAGGGCGCTCCTGCTGATTTGTTTTTTTCTGCTGCTGAAGACAAATTTAATAGAGTAGTTGATCAAGGTTTAATTGACAAAAAAGACTCTGTCAAGCTGGTCGAAAACAGTCTGGCGCTGATCGTGCCGAAAGGAAAAAGTCAGCATGTCAACAGCTTCAAGGATTTGGCGGATGACAAAGTCGAAAAAATTGCGATCGGCAAACCTGAATCAGTGCCAGCCGGAAAATACGCAAAAGAAACGTTGACGAACCTTGACGTATGGTCTAAAGTGCAATCTAAAGTCGTCTACAGCAAAGATGTAAGGCAGGTCCTTTCTTATATCGAAACAGGCAACGCGGATGCCGGAATCGTTTACCGGACGGACGCCCTTTCATCAGATCAGGTCGAGACCGTAGAGACGGCGAAAAGCGATCTGCATACACCGATTGTCTATCCGCTCGGAATTGTGAAAAATACAAAGCACAGGGAACAGTCTGAGGAATTTTATCAATTCCTGCAAAGCGACCAAGCCGTCAAGGCGATGGAAAAGTACGGATTTAAGAAGGGCTGACCGCCGTTATGCTTGAGGAGTTCTTATCCCCAATTGAAATTTCCATCCAAGTATCAGCCGCAGCGGGCATCATCGCCGTTTTGCTTGGAACTGCTGCAGCGAGGCTCCTGGCGAACAGAAACTTTAAAGGCAAGTCCATTATCGAGACGGTGATGATGCTGCCGCTCGTTCTGCCGCCGACCGTTGTCGGATTTTTTTTAATTGTGATCTTCGGAAGGCAGAGCGTGATCGGACGCTTGATTGAAAACGTGTTTCAAGCGCCGGTTATTTTTACCTGGTGGGCAGCTGTGATCGCCGCGGCGGTTGTCGCGTTCCCGTTAATGTATCAGTCTGCAAAATCCGGATTTCTGGCTGTCGACCGCGACATCGAGGATGCAGCGAGGGTTGACGGAGCAAACGAATGGAGGGTGTTCCTCTTTGTCACCGTTCCCCTTGCATCCAATGGAATCATGACGGGGATTGTGCTCAGCTTTGCGAGGGCGCTTGGCGAGTTTGGCGCAACGCTGATGTTTGCGGGCATTATCCCGGGGGTGACGCAGACGGTGCCGACGGCGATATACTTGGCGATCGATTCGGGCAATATGACGCTGGCATGGATGTGGGTCGCCTCTATCGCGATCATCTCGTTTTTGATGCTGTTTTTTGTGCAGTTCAAGCAAAAATAGCCGTATGGGGTGCAAGTGCTCATACGGTTTTTTCACAGTTTTGGAGAATGGTTATTTTGCGGATGTTTCGATAGAATAAAGAGTAAGAAACAGAAAGGAGACGGGCTTAGTGGGAGCAGTATTTTTATCAGGCAGATCCGGGAGTGGGAAAACGACCTTTATCCTGAATGAAATCAGAGAAAAACTTCGCGATGAACCGCTCGGAAAACCGATCATTTTTCTAGTCCCGGATCAAATGACGTTTTTAATGGAATACGAGCTTAGCAAAACACCAGATTTGGGCGGCACCATCCGCGCCCAAGTGTACAGTTTTTCACGGCTTGCCTGGCGAGTGCTCCAACACACCGGAGGCATGAACCGGCCGTTCTTGACGGGAACGGGCATTCAGATGCTGCTGCGGAGACTGATTGAAGAGCATAAGGGCGAGTTTAAAGTCTATCAAAACGCAAGCGATAAAAGCGGATTTACGGAGCAGGTGGAACGGATGCTGACCGAATTTAAACGGCACTGTCTGCCGCCTCAAAGCATCCGGGATATGATGGAAGGGACAGGCAAGTCGGAATACGAAGATGAACGGATTCTTTCCGATAAATTGCACGACTTATATATTTTGTACAGCAAGCTTGAGGAAAATCTGGAGAATCAATATGTTCAATCTGAAGATTATTTGACCCTTTTAGCCGAACAGATTCCGTATGCGGAAGAGATTAGAAACGCTGCCGTTTACGTTGACGGATTTCACCAATTCACGCCTCAGGAGATGAGCGTACTAGAACAGCTGATGGTACATGCCGAAGAGATCACGTTTTCGCTGACGGCGGATAAGCCGTTTACGGCAAACAGCCCGAATGATCTCCATCTGTTCAGGATGACCGGGAAGGCGTACTATGACCTTTACCAAAAGGCGAAGGAACTCGGCCTTGATCCGTCTGAAGTGCGGCTGGAAGAAACGAAACGGCACCGGCATCATCCAGAGCTTCAGCATCTTGAACGCTATTTTGATGAACGTCCTGCAAAACCGTATCCCGGACAGACGGAATCGCTCCGCATCATGCAGGCGTCGAACAGAAGAACCGAGATTGAAGGAATTGCGCGCGAGATTCATTCTTTAATCCGCCAGGGCCGGTTCCGGCTTAGGGATATTGCTGTCATCGCCCGCAATGTTGAAGATTATAAAGATACGATAAAAGAAGTTTTTAAAGACTGCGAACTTCCTTTTTTCATAGACGGCAAGGAATCGATGCAAAATCATCCGCTTATTGAGCTGATCCGTTCGACGCTTGATATCATTAAAGGAAATTGGCGGTATGAAGCCGTGTTCCGCTGTGTCAAAACGGAGCTTTTATTCCCGGAAGGACAGCCGAAGGAACGGCTGCGCGAACAGATTGACCAGCTTGAAAACTACTGTATTGCTTATGGCATTAAAGGAGACAGATGGACAAGCAAAGATCCGTTTGTTTACAGAAGATACGCTTCACTGGATGAGGATTTTGCCAAGACAGACAAAGAGATTGAAACGGAAAATATGCTCAATGAACTAAAGGGCTGGATCGTTCCGCCGATTCACAGGCTGCAGAAGCGCTTGAAAAAAGCTGAAACAGTAAGGGAAATGGCCGAAGCCGTCTACCTTTATCTTGAAGAAGCCGATGTTCCGATGAAGCTTGAACAGGAAAGGCGGCTAGCCGAAGAAGGCGGAAGGATTGCCGAGTCGCGCCAGCATGAGCAAGTATGGGATGCCGTTATTCAACTGTTGGACGAGTTTGTTGAAATGATGGGCACAGAGCGGATTTCGTTTGCGTTATTTCAGCAAATGATCGAAACCGGATTGGAGTCTTTGAAATTCGCGCTGATTCCGCCCGCACTTGATCAAGTGTTTATCGGCAATATGGACCTTTCAAGGATGTACGGCACGAAATGTACATTTCTCATCGGTGTAAACGACGGCATACTTCCGGCGAGGCCTGCGGATGACGGCGTGCTTTCAGACGAGGACAGGGAGTGGCTGAAACGAAACGGCGCACAGCTGGCGGCAACAGGGCGAGAGCAGCTATTGGACGAGAATTTTCTGATCTATATGACGCTTTCAAGCCCGTCTGAAAAGCTTTATGTCTCCTATCCGATCGCTGATTCGGAAGGGAAGACGCTGCTTCCTTCAACAGTGGTGAAACGGCTGAATGAACTGTTCCCGGACAGCGAAGAAAAGATGCTGATTCATGAACCCGAGCAGCTGGACGATGAAGCCCAGCTTGAATTTCTCGTGAATAAAGGCATCGCCTTGAGCCATTTGGCAGGGCAGCTCGGCATCTGGACGAGGCAGTATGCGATCAGCGATGTATGGTGGAGTACATACAACTTTTTAATGAATGAGCCTGACCGCATCTTTTCTCAAAACATCCTGTCCAGCCTGTTTTTCAGAAACAAGGTCGAAAACCTAAACCGGCATGTGAGCCGCGATTTATACGGGGAGCACATTCAGGGAAGCGTGTCGCGGATGGAGACGTTCAAGGCCTGTCCGTTTTCCCATTTTGCTTCGCACGGCTTAAAGCTGAAGGAACGCCAATTTTTCAAGCTTGAAGCTCCGGATATCGGTCAGCTGTTCCACTCTGCGCTGAAGCTGATTTCAGACCGGCTTCACGAGCTTAAACTGGATTGGCGCGACTTAACGAAAGCCCAGTGCGAGACTTTGTCAAGCGATGCAGTTGAACGGCTTGCGCCTAAACTGCAAAAGGAGATTCTGCTCAGTTCGAACCGTCATCATTATGTGAAGCAGAAGCTGCAAAAAATCATTGCCAGGGTATCGGGCATTTTAAGTGAGCATGCAAAAGCAAGCGGCTTTGCCCCCGTCGGCATAGAGCTCGGATTCGGAGGGAAAGGTCCGCTTCCTCCAATGCGTTTCACCTTGAAGAACGGCTGCACGATGGAGCTTGTCGGCCGGATCGACAGAGTGGATAAAGCGGAGAGCTCAAAAGGGCTGCTGCTTAGGATTGTTGATTATAAATCAAGCGATAAAGGCCTCGATTTGGCCGAGGTGTATTACGGGCTTGCCCTGCAAATGCTGACATATCTCGATTTGTCGATCACGCATTCAACCGATTGGCTCGGCATGAAAGCATCCCCGGCAGGCGTGCTCTATTTTCATGTGCACGATCCAATGATCCAGGCTTCAGTGCCGCTCGGCCTTGATGAAATAGAAAAAGAGATTTTCAAAAAGTTCAAGATGAAAGGGCTGCTCCTGGGAGACCAGGAAGCGGTCAAGCTGATGGACACCACCCTGGAACAAGGCAGGTCGAATATTATCAGCGCCGGTTTGAAAAAAGACGGCTCGCTCCGTTCGGATTCTGACGTTGTTGCAGAAGAGGATTTTCATGTATTGAGGCGTCATATCCGCCGGACATTTCAGCAGGCCGGCGAGGAGATCACAGACGGCAAAGTGTCGATCGAGCCTTACAAGCTAAAAGACCGGACACCGTGCACATATTGTTCATACCGGTCATTCTGCCAGTTTGACGAATCGCTTGAGGAAAACGAATACCGAATATTAAAACCTGAAAAAGACAGCGTGATATTGGAGCGGCTGAAAAAGGAGGATGAGGCAGATGGAGATTTCTAAACCGAAGGGCAGCACCTGGACTGATGACCAATGGAAGGCGATTGTCTCATCCGGCCGGGACATTTTAGTTGCGGCAGCGGCCGGTTCCGGAAAAACGGCCGTGCTGGTTGAACGGATCATTCGGAAAATAACGGATCAGGAACGACCGGTAGATGTCGACAGGCTGCTCGTCGTCACCTTTACAAATGCATCTGCGGCTGAAATGAAGCACAGGATCGGCGAAGCGCTCGAAAAAGAGCTTGCCGAAAACCCGGGATCGCTTCATTTGCGCCGACAGCTTGCTTTATTAAACAAAGCGAGCATATCAACATTGCATTCATTCTGTCTTCAAGTCATCCGCAAATATTACTATTTGATCGATGTCGATCCGGCTTTCCGGATCGCCGATCAGACGGAAGGCGAGCTGCTCGGCGATGAGGTGCTGGATGAACTGTTTGAAGAAGAATACAAAAAAGGCAATCCTGCCTTTTTTGAACTTGTAGACAGATATACGACAGACCGTCATGACCTCGACCTGCAGCATCTTGTCAAGCGGGTCTACGAATTTTCCCGTTCGCATCCCGATCCGGAGGGCTGGCTTCACTCATTGGCTGAACTGTATGACGCGGCTTCGGATACGAAGGTTGAGGCTCTGCCGTTTTATTCTTACATTAAAGAAGACATCGCACTCGTTCTGGAAGGTATGCGGCAAAAGCTGACGCGCGCGCTTGATTTGACGAAGCAGCCCGGGGGGCCTGCTCCGCGCGCCGAAAATTTTCTCGATGATTTAGCGCAGATCGACAGGCTGATTCAGCAGCAGGATGATTTTTCGGCCCTGCATGAGCTTGTACCGACCGTTTCGTTTCAACGATTGAAGCCATGCAAAGGTGATGAGTACGATCCCAGATTGGTTGATGAGGCGGCAGACCTCCGCAACAGTGCGAAAAAGCAGCTTGAAAAGCTGAAAAGCGATTATTTTTCGCGAACTCCGGAGCAGCACCTTGAGAGCCTGAGGGAAATGAAGCCTGTCATTCAGACGCTTGTCCAGCTCGTGCTGGAGTATGGCAGGCGGTTTGCGGAAGCGAAAAAGGAAAAGGCGATCGTCGATTTTTCAGACCTTGAACACGACTGCCTTGCGATTTTATCCGTGAAAAATCCGGCGGGCGAGGCCGTGCCGAGCGAAGCGGCGAAGTTTTACCGCCATCAGTTCCACGAAGTGCTTGTTGATGAATACCAGGATACGAACCTGGTCCAGGAAGCGATTTTAAAGCTCGTCGCCAAAGAGGAGCATGAGGGGAACCTGTTTATGGTGGGCGATGTCAAGCAGTCGATTTACCGGTTCCGCCTGGCTGAGCCGCTTTTGTTCCTCTCGAAATATAAACGCTTTACAGACGATGGCTCGGGTTCCGGCCAGAAAATCGATTTAAATAAAAACTTCAGAAGCCGTTCAGATATTTTGGACAGCACGAACTTTTTATTCAAACAGCTCATGGGAGAAAAAGTCGGGGAAGTCGAGTATGACGAACAAGCCGAATTGAAGCTCGGCGCCTCTTATCCGCCGAACGAAGCGACAAAAACGGAGCTTCTGCTCATCGAAACCCCGAGCGGCGCGCCGGGTGAAGAGGCTGAAGAGCTTGAGGCGGTCCAGCTTGAAGCAAGAGCGATGGCCGGGCAAATCCGCAGGCTGATTACAGAAAAATTTCAAGTATATGATGCCAAAGCGAAAGCGTCGCGAAACATCCAGTACCGTGATATCGTGGTGCTTTTGCGGTCGATGCCTTGGGCGCCTCAAATTATGGACGAGTTTAAACAGCAGGGAATACCCGTATACGCGAACCTCTCAACTGGTTATTTTGAGGCGACAGAAGTATCGGTCACACTGTCTTTATTAAAAATCATCGATAATGCCTATCAGGACATCCCGCTTGCGTCCGTTCTCAGATCGCCTGTTGTGGGTCTTGATGAGAATGAGCTTTCCTTGATCAGAATCAAAGATAAAAAAGCGCCGTTTTACGAAGCCATGAAAGCGTACCTTGCTGCAGCAGACGGCGATGAGAGGCTCAGCGAAAAGCTTCGCCGCTTTGACGGTCTGCTCAAGAAGTGGAGAGCTTATGCGAAAAACCACTCTGTAGCAGAGCTGATCTGGGAAATCTACCGGGATACGAAGTATTTGGATTATGTCGGCGGAATGCCGGGCGGAAAACAGCGGCAGGCCAATTTGCGCGCGCTTTACGACAGGGCGAGATCCTATGAAGCGACATCATTCCGCGGCTTGTTCCGCTTTTTAAGATTTATTGAGCGGATGCAGGAGCGGGGCGATGACCTCGGAACGGCAAGGGCTCTAAGCGAACAGGAAGACGTTGTTCGGCTGATGACGATCCACTCAAGCAAAGGGCTTGAATTTCCTGTCGTATTTACCGCCGGTCTCGGACGGAATTTTAATATGATGGACTTGAACAAATCTTATCTGCTGGATAAAGAGCTCGGTTTTGGAACGAAGTTTATCCATCCGAAGTGGCGGATCAGCTATCCGACGCTGCCGCTTATCGCGATGAAGAAAAAACTCCGCCGCGAGCTTTTATCAGAGGAGCTGCGCGTCTTGTATGTCGCCCTTACCCGGGCCAAGGAAAAGCTGTACCTGGTCGGGACGGCGAAGGATAAAGAAAAGCTGCTTGCCGACTGGCGGACACAAGCGGCCGGGTCCGAGTGGCTGCTCCCGGATTATGAACGGTTTCAGGCAAAATCATATCTGGATTTCATCGGACCTGCTTTGATGAGGCACAGAGATATGGATGAATCCGGGGCGCCGCCTGTGATTGATGAGATCCGCGAACATCCGGCGCGCTTTCAGGTCAGCTGGCTGTCCGCCGCGGATCTACAAGCTGAGGCTGTCGATCAGGCCGGTGAAGAAAGACACGACCGGCTCGTCCAAATTCAAATGGGCCATGCGATTGAAGGCGCCTTTGAATATGAGCAGCAAGTCAGAGAACGACTGGCATGGTCATATCCATACAAGGACGCCGCCAAAGTCAGAACAAAACAATCTGTCTCAGAAATGAAACGGCAGAAGGAATACGAGGATGAATACGGCGACCGCTCGCTTATTCGTCCATCACAGGAGGCTCTCCTGTTTAAACGGCCGTCCTTTATGATGGCAAAAGGCCTGACCGCAGCCGAACGGGGGACGGCGATGCACACCGTCATGCAGCATATTCCGCTGACCCGTACGCCTGAAAAGAATGAGCTCAGCCGCCTTCTAGACAGGCTTGTTGAGAAAGAGCTGTTAACAGAAGACCAGCGGGCAGCGATTGAAGAAGACGACATTCTTGCATTCTTTGATACGGAAATCGGACAAAAGCTTTTCGGCGCCCGCCGCGTCGAACGGGAGGTTCCCTTTAACATGACGCTGTCCGCTAAAGAGGTTTATCCGGATCTTGAGTCAGCCGATGAACCTGTTTTGATACAGGGAATTATCGACTGCCTATTCGAGACGGAGGACGGTTTTTACCTTCTAGATTACAAAACCGACCGGATACACGGAAAGTACCGGAACGGCTTCGAAGGGGCCGAGCCGATTTTAAGAAAACGTTACGAAACACAAATTCAGCTTTACGCACGAGCCGTTGAAACGATGATTAAAATGCCGCTCAAAGGGCGCGCGCTGTACTTTTTTGACGGAGGACACGTGCTCTTATTTTAATATGAAGCAGCTTCCCCCTGACGATTTCGGGGGGAGCTTTAATGAAAAGAGAGGTGAGGCGCACATGCGAATTTTACATACAGCGGACTGGCATTTGGGAAAAACGCTTGAAGGGAGAAGCCGACTGAAAGAACAGGAGGATTTTCTTGAAGAGCTCGCAAGGATCGTAAAAGATGAAAAGATCGACGCTGTTATCATGGCCGGAGACGCTTTTGACACAGTGAACCCGCCTGCACTGGCTGAACAGCTTTTTTATGAAAGCCTCTCAGCCTTGTCTGACAAAGGAAACCGTCCGGTCGTCGTGATTGCCGGCAATCATGACAATCCGGACCGCCTTTCCGCGGCCTCTCCGTTAACGACAGACCACGGCATCCACTTGATCGGGTACCCGAGGACTGCGCCGGTTGACATAGAAGTCGCTTCTAGTGGGGAGATCTTGTCAGTCGCGGCGCTCGCCTATCCTTCCGAGTCCAGACTGAATGAAGTGCTGTCGGAGACATTTGATGAAAAGCTGCTGCGCGACCAGTATGATGAGAAAATCAAGCAGACCTTTCAGCGTATGTGCAGCAAGGCGAGAAAGGACGCGGTGCAGATTGCGGCAAGCCATATCTATGTGGCCGGCGGCAGCCAGACGGATTCCGAGCGGCCGATCGAAGTCGGAGGCGCATATACGGTCGCTGCGGAAAGCCTGCCGGAAAACGCCGCATATGTGGCGCTCGGGCATCTTCATCGCCCGCAGACGATCAAAAGGGCCCGCACGCTTGCCAGATATTCAGGCTCACCGCTTGCCTACAGCTTTTCCGAAGCGGGATACGCAAAATCAGTCACCATTGTCGAAGCCGCACCCGGTCAAACGGCATCATGGGAAGAGGTCCATTTGACGAGTGGAAAACCGCTCGTCAAATGGAAGGCGGAAAAAGGGATGTCCCAAGTGTACAGCTGGCTGGAGGAAGAGCGGGATAAAAACGCGTGGATCGATCTTGAAATCCATCTGACAGACCAGCTGTCGATTGAAGAGATTCACCGATTGAGAAAAGCGCGTCAAGGCATCATCCATATACGTCCGGTTTTTGAGGAAGCCGCATCGGCTGAAGAGAAGACCCGGTCCAGAAACGTTCCGATTGAAGAACGGTTTAAAGCGTTTTATGAAAGACAAACCGGCGGAGCGGTTCCCGATGAGGAAACCGTCAAGCTGTTTCTGGAACTCGCCTCAGGATCGGAACAGGAAGAGGGGGATGAAACATGAAGCCGATTTCTCTGTCTATTAAGGGCCTGCACAGTTTCAGGCAGGAGCAGGTGATCGATTTTGAGCGCCTGTGCGATGCCGGTGTATTCGGCATCTTCGGGCCGACCGGAAGCGGCAAGTCGTCGATTCTTGATGCGATGACTCTTGCTTTGTACGGGAAAGTGGAGCGGGCCGCCAATAATACGCACGGCATTTTGAACCATGCCGAAGATGAGCTTGCCGTATCGTTTACGTTTAAGCTGCAGACAGGCCATGAGACGGCTTATAAAGTGGAACGGGTCTTTAAGCGGACAGACGCCGTCAAGGTCAAAACGTCGATATGCCGCTTTATTGAAATGAAAGAGGAACAAATCGTCCTGGCCGATAAAGCGAATGAAGTAAACCGAAAAATCGAAGAGCTGCTGGGCTTGACGATCGACGATTTTACAAGGGCAGTCGTCCTGCCGCAAGGAAAATTCGCCGAATTTCTTTCCTTGAAAGGAGCGGAGCGAAGGCAGATGCTTCAGCGCCTGTTCAACCTTGAACAATACGGGGACAGGCTCGTCAAAAAACTAAAGAAACAGGCGCAAACAGCTCAGTCCAGAAAAAACAAGATGCTTGCCGAGCAGGCTGGATTGGGCGATGCGGGGGAAGAGGCGCTGAAGCTGGCGGAACAGCATCTCGAAGAAGCCGAAACCCTTTTGCAAAGCAAGAGGCGCGAACGAGATGCGGAAGCGCAGCGCTTTGCGGAGTACCAGGAAATTTGGAATCTGCAGCAAGAAAAAGAAAGCTATCTAAAAAAAGAGGCGGAGCTTTTAAAGAAAAAGGAACAGATCCGGGAAAAAGAAAGCCGCCTGCATCTCGCTGAAACGGCAAATACGCTCAAGCCTTATGCAGACGCCTTTCTGGCAGCGCGGGAAGATGCCGAGCGCGCACTTCGGGAAGAAAAACAAGCGCGGGAACAATTAGAACAATACGAAGAGCTTCATAAAAAAACAGAGTGCGAGTACGAGAATTTCAGGCGTCATAAAAATGAAAAAGAACCGGAGCTTCTCAAGCAAGAAGAACAGCTCACCGCTTTGAAGGAAATTGAAAACAAGCGGCTTGCCGCACAGGCAGAAGCTGAGAAAAAGCAGCGGGAACAGCGCTTGAAAGAAGAGGAAATCAAGCATGCGGCAGACGAACTGGCCAAGGTGAAAAGCCTGCTTGAACGCGGGACAGCCAAGCAAAATCAGCTGAAAGCGGAGCTGAAATCTTTCCAGGTATCCAGCGAAGAGCGCAAAAACTGCCGGAAGGCCAATCAGCTTGCTTTTCACATTCAGCAGCTTAACAGCGATGCCGCTTTAGAAAAAAAACGGCTCGATCAGCAGGAGGCGCTGATCAAAGAGCTCCGGCAAGAACAGCAAGCGGTGGATCAGAAGGTGAAGGATGAAACCGAACGCATCCAGGCATTGTTTGCCGCTGTCGAACGAGCGTATGCGCTCGTTTGCGAAACGGACAGATCGCTCTCTGAGACCGTCCGTCTCGCGACTCAAAAGAAAGAAGAGATTGTCGCAAAACGGGAACAGGCAAACCGTGATCAGCTGGCAATCGAACTGGCAAAGCAGCTCAAAGAGGGTGAGCCTTGTCCGGTCTGCGGGTCTGTACATCATGAAATGCCCGCGGGTGTCGGTACGGAAAGCCCGTCCTTTAAAGAGACGGAATCCGAACTGGAGAAAACGGAAGCCATCATCGCAGAAGCCGGCGCGCTGGCTCAGGAGTTTCTCTCAGCCAAAGTGGCGCTCGAACAGCAGTCCGGCCACCTGATGAGCGAATGCCCGTTTTTAGTCAAAAGCAAACACGAACTGCCTGAAACTGCTGCATCGCTAGAAGAAGGCACCATTCCCGAACGGTTCAGCCGCATCAGCTTTGAATGGAAAGGAATCAGACAGGATCTCGCCGAGACAAAAAGCCGGATGTCAAAGCTCCTTCACACATATAAAGAGCTCTGCAAAAAACGCGACCAAATCAGCGAACGCCTCAGCCATGAAGAAAAAGAGCAAAACAGGCTTCAAAACCGCGTCCGCGAATTGAATGACGAGTTAAATGAACGCCAAAAAAGCTTCGGCGAACAATTCGGCGGCCTCTCTTATGAACAGGCTGAAAAATGGCAAAAAACGATTGAAGAAAAAGATCTGGCCGCAGAGGAATTCGAAAAGCGAATCGAAACGAGCGTCGAATTTCTCACGGAACATGAACAGCAAAAAGAGAAGCTCACCGAGCGCTTGTTTGCGCTTGATAAAGAAAAGCTTGACCTTCATTATGCGGTCGAAAGCCTCAAAAAAGACATAAACGATTATCAAAAAGAGCTGACGGGCTATCCCGATACAGCTGCGATCGACGAAAAGCTTCAAGACGTGAAAACGCAATTGGCCAAGCTGCATGAGCAGGAACAGACGCTTTACGGACGGCTCAAGGAGACCGAATCCGAAGTCAGCCGTTTAAGAGGACAGACTAAAGGGTGTGAGCTCGCTTTGCGCGAAGCGGAAGCAAGGCTTGCGAAAGCGGCGGACATCTGGCAGGAAAAAGCCGGAGGCACACCGTTCGAAAAGGCCTCTGAAGTGAAAGCGAGCATTTTGGACCGCGATGAGCTTTCCCGGCTGAAAGAAGACATTCAACTGTATTGGGATCACACAAAGCAGTGCGAGTCCAATATCAAGCGAATTACGGAAAAGCTTGACGGCAGATCTGTTTCTGAAGAGAATTGGGAAAAAGCCGCAGTCACGAAGGACCAGGCGGAGGAGGCATTCAGCAAAGCTCTAGAGGAAAGGGGAGCGGCCGGCAAAGCTCTCGCCGTCATCCGCGAGAACCATAAAAGGTTTAAGGAGCTTGAAACATCGTTGGCTGAATGGCAGACATACATCGACCGCCTTGATAAGCTCCAAGCCGTCTTTAAAGGAAACAGCTTTGTTGAATACTTGGCAGAAGAGCAGCTTGAAAGCGTCACAAGAGACGCATCTGCAAGACTCGGAGAACTGACAAGGCAGCGGTATGCAATTGAAGTCGACTCAGAAGGCGGCTTTGTGATGAGGGACGATGCCAACGGCGGAGTCAAGCGCCCTGTTACGAGTCTGTCAGGCGGGGAGACATTTCTGACTTCGCTTGCGCTGGCGCTTGCACTCTCGGCGCAGATTCAGCTTCGCGGAGAGTATCCGCTCCAATTCTTCTTTTTGGACGAAGGATTTGGCACGCTGGATCAGGATTTGCTGGATACGGTCGTGACTGCGTTGGAGAAGCTTCAGTCTGACAATCTGTCGGTCGGTGTGATCAGCCATGTTCAGGAACTTCGGGCAAGGCTGCCGAAAAAGCTGATTGTGCATCCGGCTGAACCAAGCGGCAAAGGTACAGCCGTATCGCTTGAAATGATTTAATCTTATAACCAAAAAGCAGCCTGCTTCTAAGGAAGAGGCTGCTTTATGCATTTCCGACAACATTCTGGTCGCTTACATCCGGGTCTATATAATTTGTCGCGTTTATACCATTATTGACGATAAGGAAATCTCCAGTGTTACCAGCACCAGAACCGAGCGCAGACTTTGAAGTGCTTTTTGGAGATAGATAAAAAGAATCGCCGAAATTCACTACTCCTCCTGAGATTTCATTGATTTTAATGGGTCCGACAATGGCTGGCATGATTGATCGACATCCTTTGTAGAAGTCTCTGAACCAGTATATGTCGGCCGGGCTGCTATTGTGAGTTCCTTGCGGGAGGAAGCTTTCTGATATGTTTGACTCTCGAGTCGGCATTGATGCGGCGCGTTGAGCCGACCTGAGCAACGGAGGATGATGATACACCGTTGATTTTAATCGCCCTTACACGGATGAAGGGGATCTCATGGAAAAAAGCCGAGCATACGCCGGTTTCTGGGAGAAGTTGCGGGATCGGCTGCCTGAAAAGCTGAAAATCATCCTGTTTAAATGACCCTTCATTTCCGTAAAAAAGAGAAAGGTATCTTTGAACGGCGAGAACTTTTGACTTGAGAAACTGCTCTTCCGTGTCTCCGATTTGCAGCGTGCTGCTTATTCCGACAGAGTGTACTTTTAAAAACTTCACTTTGGACGTTCTGAGAATCATGATTCCGGCGCCAGCGGGACAAACGGCCCGACACTGAGAGATTCAGGCGGTGTATCAAAAATCGATGACAGAGAAATGCAATCCGTATCACCGACCAGAAAAACAGAAGAAGTGGACACACCGGTGATCACAATATTGCCTACATCAAAACAGCGGTTCACAACGGTAAAATTCATTCGTTTTCATTTCCTTTCATTTCGTCAGGTATTGATTTGAGAAAGTGCTCGATTGCCCGTGCGATATCTCGTTTGACATAGTCGGCCAGCCGTTCTGCATGCTCGCGGGGCTGGATGTTTCCGTCAGGCTTTACATGTTTGACGTAGTAGCGGATACGGCTGTCGATTTGCTTTCTGATGTCTTCGATAATGTGGTGGCGGTTTGTATCGTCCAGTTTGCTGTCATACCGGTCTTCAAGCTGTTCCAGCAAACGAGGGGTCTCTTCGTTTAAATAGGCATCGACAAGCTGTCTCGTTTGCTGCATCAGCTGGCTGTCAAGCTCCTGCTGAAGCATTCCGATACCCGGCGGCTGTTGGCTGATTTCAAAGTTTTCGACATTATCCGGGTCCGCAGGATTGAGTCCGATATTTAGCGTTCCTTCCAAGCGTTCAATTTTTAGTTGATCAAATTTGTATTCGATCCGGTCGATCCGGGTGCCGGGATTTTCTTTCAGCTGGTTCAACTCCGAATGCAATACGGCAATCTGACTTTCGAGCCTCTGGATTTGCGCAGCCTGCTGCTGCAAATACACATACCAGTTCTGTGGATTGCTTTGTTTCATGAGATTACACCCCCGTATATCTATGGTACTGTAACAGAAGGAGCGTGAAGAGGAACGAGAGTCGGTTGAGTCCCATCTCCAAAAGCGTCGTCAAAGACTTCGCCGGTTACCGGAGGTGCGGGTTCTGTGTAGCTTCCGGTATTGTACAGGTTGGCAAGTGTTTTGATTGAACCGGCGCTTCCAATCTGCAATACGGAAGAGTTGCTGATTCCTTCAACTCTTAAATAATTGATTTGTATTGTTTGATTGATATAAAAGTTCATGCCTTCACTCCCTACAGGTTGCCTGCGACCGGCTGATCGATTACATCGTTGTCATATGTGTTGGTGATGCTGTTCTGGTTGTATACTCTGAGTCCGTCTCCGGTATTGAAGCTGCCGGCACCCGCAAATGTTTTAACTTCTGCATAAGGAGAAATCGTGATGCAGTCTCCGACATGAACAACGCCGCTCGTACCGACGGCATTTACTTTAAAAGCTCCGACAATAGCTGGCATGATGGCACACCCTTTAATTGATCAAACATTTTTTTATGGGCTATACACCATATCCTATGTTGATTAGGCGCTTTTGTGATTAAAAATGAGGTTCTTCCGTGAGTGCAGATCACATACTGGTGAAACTAATAAGATGAGAAAACGTATGAAGAAGGAAAACGTGCGATAAGGGGAGAGACGTATGTATTTTCAATTGAATCCGATATCAATCGCTGCAGCCCTGCTGTTCTTTGCGGCCGCATATGCAGTCGGAATAAAAAAGCAAACCTGGATATTGCGGGGGTTTCGCCGGGAAAGGGTAAGGGATCAGGATAAGCTGGCGAAAATCGCTGGGTATTTCTTTTTGAACAGCGGATTTTTGTTATTTTTAAATGGGGTTGTTTACATCCCGTATCAAGAGTCTTTTACACCTTCAGCCATTCTTGCCTACGGTATTTGCACGATGATTTATGTTCAAAAAACAATGGCCGAATAGCCCAAGCTGCGACCCGAAATCAACGGATGATGAAATGGAGGAGGAAGGAGGCCGGCATCAGGCGCAGCTTGCAGTCGGAGGTCATGACGTGTGGCGGCCTTTTCTTTCTTCCGCATGCACGCAGTTATCATCCTTTTGCATTCTTTGATTCAGCAAGTTGTCCAATTCCTGACTGCATCGAATGGCCTCTTTGGAGTTGATGCCGAACTTTTCGGCAGCTTCAAATAAGGCCAGTCTTTTTGCTTCAATTTTATTGTTCATCATGGCAGTCTCCAACTTTCGATTTGTATTTTGAGTCGGTAATTTCAGGTATTCAGCGCATTGATGTCCTTGATATTGCTAGTATACCTTATTTTGTGTAAAAGGGATTTTTTTCGCCAATATGACAAAAAATGTGACATTTTTTTCGGAGGACAGCGACAGTCTATTATCGGGAAAGCTCGAAAAGCAGGAACCGCTTCCTCTGATCGATAAAATGAAAAATTTGTTTTTGCTCATCTTCGAGCCGGCTGTATGTGACGGTTGTATAAGGATCATGTTCAAGAAAAGGCGCGATTGTCTCGTGCCAGTTTACCGCATACCGCGAAAGCCGGCTGATTGTAAATTGGCGGTGCAAGACATTTTTCATTAAATTAAAGTATTGGGATTGAAAAGCCGGGATGTCGAGCAGCCTTGCAGACAGCGTATTATAGCCTTTCGCCGGAATCCGGTTGTGCTCCATTTCTTCCCCGTGAATATTCCGTCCCCATGTCGCGTCATAATCCCATGGAATGATTTGAAACGTTTTTGTGCGACCGTTTAAATAAAGCGCGTAATTATGGACAAAGCCGTCGAAATTTTGGGTGCAGACGGCGCCGATGAGCCACAGCAAATATTGTTTGACATCGAGATAGCGTTTGATTTCTTTTTCAAATATGTCGTCTTTGGCGGTATTGATAAAGTAGATAAACTCCTGGAGGTAGTCATCGTGGCGGCTTGAACCCGTTTTTCTTTCGTATCCCTGCATGAGATTTTGCTTAGCCTTTTTATTGAAGGAACTCAGCAGAGAAAAATTAGCATCGTCATCAACGGCATAATAAATGGCCCCCCTTTCTAAATTTCTCCTCTTTAAGAAATGATCGTCAACAGATTCGATTTTTAAATAGATGCCTTCTTTTTTTTCATTGATATAAAGGAAAACGTGCGATGCTGCCGGCGCAAGAACGCCGATTTGTTCAAAAAAATGAAAGGACAGCCTGTTTCTGATGAAAGACGGGTCGTGATATTCCGCGTTCAAATGAAGCGCAGCCTCTTCAGCCTTTTCTTTTCTGTCCGGATATTGAATGAAATAGGACTTTTTTGTCAGTTTGCGGGTATGGGCCCCTCTGTATGACACTGCGACAGGCGTCTTTGCTGAACCGGTCAAGAGCAAGCCAGGAACAGCTTCATCACTCCAGACGTCTTTTTTCAACTCAAGCAGATGCTTCGGATGAATGTGCAGCCTGAAGGCCGGCAAGGCAGTGGCACTCATCATCATTTCCTCCTTTTTCAGCTGACATATCATATGTGAAAACAGCTAGTCCCGGAAGCGGACCGCCTAAGTTTGAACAAAAACAGTCATTTGCCTCAGTACACTCGTCTTTACGGTGCGTATGATAAATCAGGACATAAAAAAGGAAGAACAGGAGGTTACAAGATGAGTGGTGTCCATGATCATGACATTAAAGAGGCGGTAGATCAGCTGAAGAGCGAAGGCAGAGACCATTATTTAGACCGGGAACCCGAAGAATCCGCCGGCTCGGGAAAAGAGCGGCGTCCGCATAACATTTGGGATCTTTGGTGGGGGATCGAGCCGGACAGAAGCAAAAAACATCATAAAAGCAAGAAGCATGACGATCATGAAAAACCGGATAAAAGCAAGCCTGACAAAAGCAAAAAACCTGACAAAAGCAAAAAGCCTGACAAAAGCAAAAAACCCGATGACTGCAAAAAGCCTGACAAAAGCAAAAAACCCGATGACTGCAAAAAGCCCGACAAAAGCAAAAAACCCGATGACTGCAAAAAGCCTGATAAAAGCAAAAAACCCGATGACTGTAAAAAGCCTGACAAAAGCAAGAAACCCGACGACTGTAAAAAACCGGATAAAAGCAAAAAGCCTCACGATTGCAAAAAACGGGATAAATGCGGCAGCAAACGCCCCGACCATCATCGCTGCAAGAAAACTCACCATCACAAACGAGGCGGCTATGAAACCATTACAAAATGGTCTGACGGAAATCTGACCGAAGTCATCTACCGGAAAAAATAAGAGAAGCGGCTTACTGCATGGTGAGCCGCCATTTTCTTTTCCGGGAAGGAACGCCCGGGACTTTCGAAGCTGTTTGCAGAAAGCGAAAAGGAATTTTCGTTTTTTTAGAGAATATGTAGAATAGTTTAAATCATACTGCGGGGGAATATTTATGAAGTTTGCGACAGCAAAGCTACACAGCCGTACATTTGTAGGGCTTGTCATGGGTGAGAAGATAATGGATTTGCAAAAGGCGGAAAAAAAGCTGTTTGAGCTTGAAACGATACCTGGAACGCTTATCGAATGCGTAAGCGAGGGAGAGAAGTTTGTCCGCCATGTCGAACAGCTAGTGGAATGGTCAAAAAAGAAAAACAGCGAAGAGAGCGGTTCGTATATTTATCCGCTGTCAGACGTTGATTTGCTTGCGCCGATTCCCGAACCGCGGAAAAACGTGATCTGCATCGGAAAAAATTATCGGGATCATGCGATTGAAATGGGTAGTGAAGCAGATATTCCCGAACATATCATGGTGTTTACAAAAGCGCCGACTTCGGTTATCGGCCACATGGAAGGGATTGATGCCCACGAAGGCGTGACAGAGGCGCTCGATTATGAAGGCGAGCTCGCGGTTGTCATCGGCAAAACGGGAAAGAACATCCCGAAAGCTGAAGCGCTCGACTATGTGTTCGGCTATACGATCATTAACGATGTGACGGCGCGCGACCTGCAAAAGAGGCACAAGCAGTTTTTTATCGGCAAAAGCCTTGATGCGACTTGCCCGATGGGGCCGTTTCTTGTACATAAATCAATGATTGAAGACGCAGGCGACTTGAGGGTGGAGACGAGAGTGAACGGCGAACTCCGCCAGTCGGGCAGCACAAAGGATATGATTTTTCCGATTGCGGAAATGATCGAAACGCTGTCCAAAGGAATGACGCTTGAAGCGGGGGATATTATCGCAACCGGTACGCCGTCAGGAGTCGGCAAAGGCTTCAATCCGCCGAAGTTCCTCCGAAAAGGCGATCAAGTCGACATTACGATCGAACCGATCGGAACGCTTTCCAACCCAGTTAAATAAAAAACTTTTATGAAAATACGCGAGATTGTCAGGGGGTTGTTTTTCGAATCAACGGCAAGTACACAGCCCGCTTTCGATATGTGTTATGGCTGCTCGCAGATTGTTTATCAATAATGATTGATGTTTGGGAGGAAAGAAATTGTTCTTTAGAAAAATGACGGAAGAAGAAAAGAAGAGTACTGAAAAAGCGACTAAAGTAGGATTTGTTTTTTATATGATTGCTTTATCGGTAAGTTCCGCATATTCATTTTTTATAGAATCAGGATTTAATATTTCATTTTTGATTTTAATGGTTGGTTTAATCGTATTTTTTACCAGTGATTTCATATTCAATAAAATCATTAATTAAAACAATCAACCAATCCAGTTAAATAAAGGATTGTCAAAAGATTGGCTTTAGCATATAATGAAGCTGTCAAACTTTTTAGAAATGAGGGATGTGTGATGAGAATGGATATTGTCTTTTTTGCCCAACAAACGATCATTACACAGCCCATGTAATATTTCGACTGGTATTCTTCAAATGGATCTGGTGATATATCCATGGGCTGTCGAAGCGGCTCATGGAGTGTTTATATGTTGAGAGAGCCGTGTATTTGCGGCTCTTTTTTTGTTTGAAAAATCATCAGATCTTTAGGAGGAAACCACATTGAATTTATCTGCATTAGGTATCAAATATATCATGGAAGCTTTAAAGGACGAGGAAGGTCTGATTTTAGGAAGGATCGCCCTTGAGCATAAAAGGTTGTACCGGGTATGGACGGAAGATGGAGAATGGCTGGCAGAAATCTCAGGCAGGCTGCGGTTTGAAGCGGAAAGCCGCGGAGACTACCCCGCTGTCGGCGATTGGGTGTATATGCGTCCCCGCGGCGGCGAAAAGAAGGGAATGATCACGGAGATCGTTCCCCGATTCAGCAAATTTTCGCGCAAAGCGGCGGGGGAGCCTGCGGAGGAACAGATCACCGCAGCAAACGTCAACACGATCTTTCTCGTCAATGCGCTCGGTCTGGATTTTAATGTGAGAAGAATCGAACGCTATTTGCTGCTGGCGTGGGAAAGCGGAGCCAATCCCGTCATCGTCTTGAGCAAAGCCGACATCGCTGATCGGATTGAAGAAAAGGTGCGCCAGGCGGAATCCGTGGCATTCGGGGTGCCGATTCATGTCATCAGCGCTCACGAAGGCAATGGGATGGATGAGTTGAAAGCGTATGTGAAACAAGGAGAAACCGTCGCCCTTTTAGGGTCGTCAGGCGTCGGCAAATCAACGATCATCAACTTTTTTCTAAACGAAGACAGGCAGGCGGTGCAGTCCGTTCGTGAAGATGACGACAAAGGACGGCATACGACGACACACAGGGAAATGTTTTTGCTGCCTGAAGGCGGACTTTTAATCGATACGCCGGGGATGCGGGCCTTGGAGCTTTGGGAATCGGAAGAAGGATTCAGACAGAGCTTCAGCGATATTGACCAGCTTGCGAAAAACTGCCGATTTTCAGACTGCCTGCATCAAACAGAACCCGGCTGCTCCGTGCAGGAGGCGCTGGCTGACGGCAGACTCGATGCCGGCCGGTTCCAAAGCTACCTGAAATTAAAAAAAGAGCTTGAATACCTCGAAAGAAAAACGGATAAACGGGCGGCACAGCAGGAAAAAAAGCGGTGGAAACAGATAACGAAAAGCATGAAAAAGAACAAACACAAATAAATGAAAAAGGCGCTGATGAATGGTTTCAGCGTCTTTTTTGCTGCGAAAATGACAGCGTTCACATTGTTTTGTTTAATGGACCGGTTCATGATAAGATAAGAACGATACCTGATTTGATAGGGGGAAAAATGAAGATGACGCATATGCATATCACGTCTTGGGTGATCGCGCTCATTTTAGTGTTCGTTGCTTACGGACTTTACTCATCTGGAAACAGCAAAGGCGCAAAAATTACACATATGATTCTCCGCTTATTCTATATTATCGTTATCATTACCGGGGCGCAGTTATTTTTAAAGTTCACGGCATGGAACGGAGAATACATAGCGAAGGCCTTGCTCGGCCTCATCACCATCGGATTCATGGAAATGCTTTTAATTCGCAGGAAAAACGGAAAAGCGGCCACCGGGATCTGGATCGGCTTTATTGTCGTTCTGCTCTTGACGGTTGTGCTTGGACTCCGGCTTCCACTCGGCTTTAAAGTGTTTTAATTAAAAGACATCGGTTCTTGATGAGAACTGGTGTCTTTTTATGTCGGCGGCTTGAAGGTTGAAATCATCACGATTCGTTCCCCGTCTGAAGCAGTCCATTCGAATCTGTCCTTCCATTCCTCTTTTCGTTCGTAATGATGCTGCAGGGCGCATTGTTTCATATCATGAGAAAACTGATAAAACGAAACGCCCTTCACATCCTTTTTCCCGGGCCAAAAGCTCAAGCCGTTATAGGCGAAGACGCAGTCAAAGACGGAAAAGCCGAGACTGTTCAGCTGATCCAAAAAAGAATAGAACTGTCCGTCTTCCAGATCGTTCAAAAATTCGAGAAATGCCTGTTTTACCGTTTTTAGATAACGGATCGATTCTCCGCCTGTCAGCTTCACGGTCTCCGGCTTTTCCGTGACGGCGAATTGATCAAACAGTTCGGCTTTTTGCCATTCTCCGTCTATGCTGATGAAAACTCCGGGACTGTTCAGGCTTTCAACCAAAAATAAATCTCCTTCTTCGTTTTCAATCAGGCAGATCCCGTCTTCCATTAAAATTTTGCCGTAAATCCATTTGCGCTTTTCCGCGTAAATTCGTTTTTGGCGTTCGGTGTCCATAGGCGGTCTCCTTTCTTATTTCGTTTTTTCCAAAACGGGCTTGTCTCATACAAGACTCTGTTGGACAATTCAACTATTATTTTAAGGTGCATAAAATAGGTAAAGTGACAAAGGAAGTGAAGCCTAAAGCAGAGGAAGAACATTAGAATTGGAGCTGATCGA
Source organism: Bacillus sp. GM2 (assembly GCF_056155945.1). Classification (NCBI taxonomy): domain Bacteria; kingdom Bacillati; phylum Bacillota; class Bacilli; order Caryophanales; family Bacillaceae; genus Bacillus; species Bacillus sp. GM2. The sequence goes on along the minus strand of NZ_JBRKSZ010000007.1, from coordinate 2,383,689 downwards.
CAATGTGTGGAATAACGGGGTGGGTCGATTTTAAGAAGCCGCTTGTCCGGGAGCAGTCCATCATGGAGAAAATGACTGAGACGCTTTCGAACAGAGGACCTGATGATACGAATATTTGGGGAAAGCGCCATGTTTTATTCGGACATAAACGCTTGGCAGTTGTGGATCTGGAAGGCGGCAGACAGCCGATGACCCGCACACACCAAGGATACGATTATACGATTTGCTATAACGGCGAGCTCTATAATACGGAGGATTTGCGGAAAGAGCTTAGGCAGCGGGGGCATCAATTCAAGAGCCACTCAGATACAGAGGTTTTGCTTCATTCATACATGGAATGGAAAGAGGAATGCATCGACAGGCTGAACGGAATTTTTGCATTTACGGTATGGGATGAAAAGCGCGATCTTCTTTTTGCGGCACGCGACAGGCTCGGCGTTAAACCGTTCTTTTATACGGAACAGGGCTCATCATTTTTGTTCGGATCTGAAATCAAAGCGATTCTCGCTCACCCTGAAGTGAAAGCAAAGGTCGACCGTTCAGGGCTGGCCGAAATTTTCGGCCTCGGTCCGTCGCGATCTCCGGGGAGCGGTGTTTTTAAAGGAATAAAAGAGATCCGCCCGGGGCATGCGATGATTTTCTCAAAAGACGGTTTAACGGTTTGGCGCTACTGGAATGTGAAAAGCGAGAAGCATACGGACAGCTTTGAGGAAACGGTGGAAAATGTGCGGTCGCTGTTTCAGGACGCCGTCACAAGGCAGCTTGTGTCTGATGTGCCGGTATGCACGTTTTTATCTGGCGGGGTTGATTCGAGCGCCATTACCGCAACGGCCGCCAAGCATTTTGAGGAAGAAGGGAAGGGGCCGCTTCATACGTTTTCGATCGATTATGAAGACAATGAACAATATTTTACGTCAAGCTCATTTCAGCCTAACGCCGACGGCCCGTGGATTAAAAAAATGTCCGATGCATTCGCAACGGTTCACCACAACTGCGTGATTTCCCAGGAGGAGCTGGCCGCTTATTTGGAAGAAGCCGTACTGGTCCGGGATTTGCCGGGGATGGCTGATGTCGATTCTTCTCTGCTGTGGTTTTGCCGTGAGATTAAAAAGGATTTTGTCGTAAGCCTTTCCGGGGAATGCGCGGACGAAATTTTCGGCGGCTACCCTTGGTTCCATTCGGCAGAAGATGTGAAAGGTTTCCCATGGATGAGATCAATGGAAGAACGGATCGGACTTCTGCAGGACGGCTGGCAGAAAAAACTGAACCTCGGCGAATATGTGAAGGCGAAATACGAGGAAACGGTTAAAGAAACACCGCTGCTTGAAGGAGAAACGGGTGCGGAGAAACGAAGGAGAGAGCTGTTTTACTTAAATATGCTCTGGTTTATGACAACGCTCTTGGATCGAAAAGACAGAATGAGCATGGGGGCGAGCCTCGAAGTCAGGGTTCCGTTTGCGGATCACAGGCTTGTCGAGTATGTCTGGAATATTCCGTGGGATGTCAAAATGCATGGCAGCCGTGAAAAAGGCATCTTCCGCAAGGCGCTTGAAGGCATTTTGCCTGATGAAGTGCTGTACCGCAAAAAAAGTCCATATCCGAAAACGCACCACCCGGCCTATACGAAAACCGTCATTCGTTGGCTGGAGTCATTGCTGGAACAAAAAGACTCGGCGCTTTATGTTTTCTTAGACAAGAAAAAACTGAAGCGGCTGATTGAGACGGAGGGCGCATCATTTCAAGTTCCCTGGTACGGACAATTGATGAAGGGACCGCAGCTGATCGCGCACCTTGCCCAAATCCATACTTGGTTTGAGAATTATCGAATTGATATCGAGGAATAACATAAAACACCCGGCATAAGCCGGGTGTTCCAGATTGTTGGCAAAATCGCAAAACGGCTTTTTGTTTTGCGATTTTGTCATTCCTTCTGCGTGACCCGAAACCCTTGCAGGTCTGACAACGGATATGAGGGTTTGTCGACACGCTGAAAACAAAAAGAAACGGCTGCGTTTTTTAAACACCGCCGCTGATTTCAATGATCGGCCGGCGAGCCGGATGGATGAGAGTCAAACCTGTTCTGTTTTGGAAGACGGTCCCGGCTTTAAATTGTTGAGCCGTGAGACAAGATCCGTTCCGAAAGCGGTGCTGACGTCAACATCGCCCTGATCGATGTAGCTTTCTTTATACTCGTACGCCGAAGAACCGTGTTCGGCATAATCGAGTCCGGATATTTCCTCTTCTTTTGATACCCGGATCGGAGTGATAGCTTTCATTACCGCAGTGACAGCCGATGTGGCAGCGAGGGTCCAGGCTGCGATCGCCAAAATGCCGACGGCTTGAACGCCGAGCTGTGCGGCTCCTCCTCCGTAAAAGAGACCGCTCGATGTATTGAAAAGCCCGACTGCAAGCGTCCCCCAAACACCGCAAATACCGTGAACGGCAATGGCGCCGACGGGATCGTCAAGCTTCAGCACCTGATCGATAAACTGAACGCCGACAACTAAAATGACACCGGCGATGAATCCGATTAAAATCGAGCCTGTAAATGAAACGCCGTCCGCGCCCGCGGTAATTCCGACAAGGCCGCCAAGCGCGCCGTTCAGCGTCAGGGAAGGGTCGATCCTGCCGTAGCGGAAATAAGTGAACAGCGCCGAGCTGACGACTCCGCCCGATGCCGCTAAAAGGGTTGTGGTGATGACGTGCGGGACGGCGGCGGGATCAGCTGCAAGCGTGCTTCCGCCGTTGAACCCAAACCAGCCGAACCACAGGATAAAGACGCCGAGAGCGCCCAGCGGAATGCTGTGCCCTGGAATGGCGTTGACCTTGCCGTTTGTATATTTTCCGATCCGCGGCCCGAGAAACATGACAGCCGCAACTGCGCCCGCAGCGCCTGTCAAGTGAACGATTGAAGATCCGGCAAAATCGACAAATCCGAGGTCGTACAGCCAGCCTTCCCCCCAAGTCCAATGGCCGACAACCGGATAGATGAGACCGGTCATAAACAGCGTCAAGATCATGTAGCTGCCAAGCTTCATCCGTTCAGCGACAGCGCCGGAAATAATGGTGGCGCACGTAGCGGCAAACACGGCCTGAAAGACGAAAAATCCGACATCCTGATCACCCGCTAAAGCAAAACCGCTTGTGCCGATGAACCCGCCGGCGCTGTCTCCGAACATGAATGCGTATCCGGCGAAGAAATAAAGGATGGAGCCGATAGAGACCGTCAGGAAGTTTTTCATTAAAATGTTTAACGTGTTTTTAGCTCTCGTAAAGCCTGATTCAACCATCGCGAAACCGGCGTGCATAAAAAAGACGAGCAGAGTGCCGATGGCTACCCATGTCATGTTGACCGAGTCATTGACCGATTGCGCCGTCGGTTCGGCGGCCAGAGCTGATGCTGTGAAGAAAAAACTGAGGAGCAGGACGGCAGATACCTTGGTTTTCATAAGAATCACCCTTTCTTAAAGTATCGGCTAAAAGAGGCGGGATGGAGCCGGTCGTTTTACACAATCGCTTCCTTTCCGGATTCCCCTGTCCGGATTCGAATCGCATTTTCAATCGGGAGCACAAAGATTTTTCCGTCGCCTACCGTATTTGTCGAACATGTGCTTTCGATGATTTGGATAATTTCATCAACGCTCTCCGATTCAATCACCATTTCGACTTTCACTTTAGGCAGCAGCCTGATTTCGTAGGAGGTGCCGCGAAACAAAGCCTGTTTCCCGCGCTGCTGCCCGCAGCCGGCAACCTCTGAGACCGTTAATCCGTTTATGCCAACCTCTTCAAGCTTTTTGCGGAGGCGGGGAAACTGTTCAGGGCGTATAATCGTTTCGATTTTTTTCACAATGTATATCCTCCTTTTGGTGTAAGGTTTTATTACGTGTATTGTTATGTTTATTATCATACGTAATATCAAATTGAAAATCAATACGAATTTTCAAAAAAATTAATCTATTAGACCTATTCTTTGAAAGGCTTGTGTTCATAGAATGAAATTCTTGTGATGTTTTTTAACATGAAAAAACCTGCTTTCAGTTGAAAGCAGGTTATGCCGCAAAGCCTTTTTGTAGCCACATTTTAGATCTCCATCTTCTGTACATCAAAATTCCCCTGACCCACTCGTCGGCGATGAAGGAAAACCATATTCCAGCCAGGCCGAATCCGAGCTGAATACCGAAAATATAAGCGATCGGAAGGCCGATTCCCCACATTGAGACAATTGCCATATAAACCGGATATTTCGCGTCTCCAGCAGCTCTGAGAGAATTAATGATGACCACATTAAACGAGCGGCCCGGCTCCAGGATAATCGTCAAAAGGATCAGTATACTGGCCGTTGCGATAATATCGGGATTGCTGCTGAAAATGCCGATCAGCTGTTTGGAAAACACAGCGAAGAGAACGGAAGTAAATGTTGTAATGGCCAGAGCCCACCAGAGGCTCTTCAGGCAGCGGCTGTATGCTTCATCAAATTGTTTCGCGCCGATATGGCGTCCGATTAAGATTTGCGTTCCCTGGCTGATCGCTGTGCCGAAAAGCATGATGAACATCATCAAATTTTGGGTATAGACCTTTGTCGTCAGCGCCTGCGCGCCCATCAGCGTGATAAAATAGGTGACAATCATCTGTGACGCGTTATACGAAAGCTGCTCCCCTGCTGAAGGAATCCCGATTTTCAGCAGTTTTTTCAGATGACTTTTCTTTAAGACAAACAGCCGTTTGGACAACAGCGGCATGCCGACGCGCTTTTTGACGAGCAGAGCGATCGCCAAAAGGCCGATGATGCGCGCGATTGAAGTGGACATTGCTACGCCGGCCACGCCTAAAACCGGAAAGCCGAACGGTCCGAATATGACAAGATAGTTGCCGGCGATGTTCAGGATATTCATGCCGATGGTTACAACCATTGTGTCCTTTGTATGCCCGTAGCTTTTCAAAATGGCGCTGAACGTCATAATGAGCGCTTGAATAAAGGACAGTCCGCCGACGATCTGGAGAAAGATGCCCGCCTCGGTAAGCAGGTTGGCGGACAGGCCCATCATCAACAAAAGCGGTTTGGCAAATATATAAATCACCGCACTGATGAATAGACTGATGATAAAATTGGCGCTGATGGAAACATAGCCGACTTCCATCGCTTCGGCTTTTTGCCGCGCCCCTAAAAATTGAGAAATAATAACGGTTGTTCCTGTTGCGATAAAACCGAACATCACAATGATCAAGTTCAGCATTTGGTTGCTGACGCCGACGGCTGCCACGCTGTCGTCGGAATATTGGCTGAGCATCAGGGTATCTGCGTTGCCCATTAACATATATAATGAAACCTCGATAAATATAGGCCAGGTCAATGCGAATAAAGAGAGGTTTTGAGGTGCTGTTTTTTTCATGGCGTTTGACCCCTTTCTTTTAAAAAATCCGTTTTATAGTGTAACGCCATTTTCTTATAATAAGAAGAGACGAAACCGATACTTCTTGGAGAAATCCGACTTGATGAAAAGGGGAGAGAACATGGAACATATCATCTTTACAATTCCGCCGCTCCCTGTGTTGATTACCGGCGGAGAAGGGCTGTTCAAAAAAGGGGAAAAGCATGTGAGGCGTGAATATTCCGTGTTTGATCTCTTATATGTAATACAGGGGGAACTATTTTTGACTGAGGACGGCGACCCCCATCAGATCCGGGAAGGGGAATACATCATCCTTGTACCGGGGCTTGAGCATTATGGACACAAAGGCTGTCAAGACGATACCCGCTATTTTTGGCTGCACTTTCAGGAGCCGTCTTATGGCTTCGCACAGCAGGGAGGTGAGAACTGGACCGAGCTCAAGCTGAAGAAGGGGACGTTTGAAACGCCGACATTATATCATTTAAAGATTCCGAGAAAGGGAAAGATCGACCAAAAAGCGTTTATTGAACAGCAGTTTAGGCGTTTGATTGACGATTCCGCCCAAAATTCCGACCTGCCTCTTCGGAAGCAGCTCTTGTTCGAAGAGCTGCTGATTCACCTGCAGAAGGAGGCGTTCCACATTCCTTCGGCGAGTGAGCGTGTGGCATCCGAAGCGCAGCATTACATCGACCGCCACTATAAGGAGAAGCTCAGCATGGAGCAGCTTGCGGCTGCCCTTCACTATCACCAGGACTACATTACCCGCTGCATGCAAAAGGCGTTCGGCATCACACCGGGCCAATACGCCAATAAGGCGAAGGTTTTTGAAGCGAAGCGGCTCCTTTCTTCGACAAACGACAAAATGTCATCGATTGCCGAACAAGTCGGAATCGATGATCCGACTTATTTCTCAAAGCTGTTTAAACAAATAGAAGGGATTTCGCCTGTTGAGTATAGAAAGATGATGAAGAGAAATATTGAGTGATATTTTCAAAGCATAGGAGGAGAAAAGTTTGGCATCCATCAATGGTGAAAAAGTAAAGCTGCGCACGATCACAATGGATGACCTGCCCGGATTATGGAGAATGATTTACGGAACCCGAAACCCTGAATGGAAAAAATGGGATGCCCCTTATTTTCCGCTTCAGCCCGAACCGTTTCAATATTTTCTCGACTCTTTTGTGCCGGCTTTAAAAGAAAAACCGCCGCGCTATTTGGCGATTGAGATCGAAGGAGAGCTGAAAGGAACAGTTTCTTACTATTGGGAGTGCCGGCCGACACGCTGGCTGGAATGCGGGATCGGCATCTATGATCCGCGGTTCTGGAACGGAGGTTACGGCACGGAAGCCGTAGAATTATGGGTCGGCTTCCTATTTGAAAACGTCGATGTGCCGAGAATCGGAATGACGACGTGGTCCGGCAACAGGCGGATGATGAGGTGCGCCGAAAAAGCCGGGTTTAAGATGGAAGGCCGGATTCGCAAAGTCAGATATTATGACGGAGTCTATTATGATTCAATCAGATACGGAATATTGCGGGAGGAGTGGGAGCTGATTTGCGGCGGTAGCTGACACGCTCTATAATGTAATATTAGATATCTTTCATCAGCGGACTAGAGGGGACCAAAATGAAAAAAACCATTTATGATGTAGCGGAAGCGGCAGGCGTTTCGATTTCCACGGTTTCCCGGGTAATCAACAATACCGGGAGAATCAGCAGGTCGACAAGGCAAAGAGTGCATGCCGTCATGAAAGAACTCGATTATCAGCCGAATGTTCACGCTTCTGCGCTTACCGGAAAGCGCACGAACATTATCGGCCTGTTGACGCCCGATATTGCAAACCCTTTTTTCGGAGAGCTTGCCAAAAGCGTTGAAGAGCGGGCGGGCGAACTTGGCTTCAGCATGATGATATGCAGTACCGACCGCGATCCGAAAAAGGAGACAACGTATTTCTCGGTGCTCAAGCAAAAAAGCGTCGACGGCATCATTTTTGCGACTGGCATCGAAAATCAGGAGAGCATGGATGCGCTCGAGGATATTGCAAAAGAGGGCATACCACTCGTGATGATTTCTCAGGATCGCGCCCTTGTTCCGCTGGATGTCGTGGTCATTGACGATTTTATGGGCGGATACTTAGCGACGCGGCATTTAATTTCCCTCGGCCATAAGACAATCGCCTGCATCGCCGGCGACGGATCGACAACCGGAGAAAAAGACAGGCTGAAAGGCTTCCAAAAAGCGATGGATGAAGCCGGCATCAAAGTGGATGAATCGCTCATCGCCGGAACCGGTTTTTCCTTGGAATGCGGCAAAAAAGCAGCCGCTCAGATTTTCGAAAGCAACATTCCGACCGCCGTTTTCGCCATGAATGATGTGCTCGCGTGCGGAGTCATTCAGACTGCAAGGGAATGGGGGCTCCAAGTTCCAACTGATTTATCTGTCATCGGCTTTGATAATACGTTTTTAGCCGAAATGACCGATCCGCCGCTTACGACAGTGTCGCAGCCGATTGAAGAAATGGGCCGCCGTGCGGCCGAGCTGCTGGCCGAAGAAATTAGCGGTAAGAAAAGCTCGAAAAGCAAAATCATTCTCATGCCTGAACTTGTCGTCAGACAGTCGACGGGCCCTCCATTTAAAAAAGAAGCATATGCCGAAAAGAGCGGGTTTTAATAGAAAAACGCTCTTTTTTCGTTTATAAAGAGCAAGCGCTTGACCTGATGAAAACCTAAAAAATATTGCAGATAAAATAAATAAAGGGTAAAATCAGAATTGAAATGAGCAAGCGCTTTCTCTAATTAATAAAGCGCTTTCATGAGATGCAAAGGGGGAGAAGAAAATGACAGAACGAGTGAGATGCGCCGTATTGGGGCTCGGAAGGCTCGGCTATTACCACGCAAAAAACCTCAAAACCGAGGTGCCCGGGGCCCTGCTCGCCGCTGTGGCCGATCCGGCAGAGGGAAGGGCGAGGGAGATTGCCGCTGAACTGGGTGTTGAAAAGTGGTTTGAAGATCCGTTTGAATGTCTCCGCGATCCAGAAATTGATGCCGTCGTCATCGTGACGCCGACATCTACCCATGCCGAAGTGATCAAACAGGCGGCCGAATGCGGCAAACAGATTTTCGTCGAGAAGCCGCTGACATTAAATCTTGAAGAATCGATTGAAGTCATTTCTAAAGTCAAAGAAACGGGCGTGATTTGCCAGGTAGGGTTTATGAGGCGGTTTGATCCTGCTTATGCGGATGCCAAAAGGAGGATCGATGCCGGAGAGATCGGCAAACCGATCTATTATAAAGGGTTCACGCGCGATTTTGGCTCTCCTCCGGCCGAATTCATTAAAAAAAGCGGCGGTATTTTCGTCGATTGTTCGATTCACGATTATGATATCGCGCGTTATTTAATGGGGGCTGAAATTACTGCGGTTTCCGGCCACGGAAAGGTTTTGAAGCACGCGTTCATGCCGGGATGCCATGATGTCGATCAAGCGCTCACCTATATGGAGTTTGATTCGGGGGCGACGGGTGATGCGGAAGCAAGCCGCAATTCGTCTTACGGCCACGATATACGCGCCGAAATTATCGGGACGGACGGCAGCATCTTCATCGGGACGCTGCGGAACCCGGCGGTTACCGTGCGGACCGGACAGGGGAGCAGCTATAATATCATTCCGGATTTCCAGGCGAGGTTCCATGAAGCGTACTGCTTAGAGCTGCAGCACTTTGCCGAGTGTGTTCGCAACAAAACGAAACCGATTGTGACTGAAGTGGATGCGGCAGTCAATCTGGAAATCGCGCTTGCGGCCACAGAATCCTGGTCAACAGGCAAGACCGTCAAGATTCAGTATCAGACGAAACAGCTTACGGTATGAAACGGGCTGTGATAAAGACAAAGTATGCCGGAGATCATCCTGTGGTCAATAGGATCAACAGAAAGAAGGGCGGAAGGAAGTGTTTCTCCGCCCGATGCCGCCTTTCTCTCAGCGTTTTCAATCAACCGCGCGCCCTTATTGCACATTCACATTCGGTCTCAGATTCACCTGATAGTCCACCTCGACATCCATCTTCTCCCAACGATTCAGCCACGCTTTGTCGCTTATCGGCTTTGTAAACGGAAACAGCGCTTCACCGCCGACTTCAAGCGGATCAACCCGAATGTTTTGCATGTCCTTTATCATGTCCGCTGTTTTCTTTTCCAATTCGGATTCCACATCATGGACAAGTGCGCTGAACTCGCTTTGATCCTGCAGGTTTTTGTCGCCTGTGTATTCTTCAAGGCCCGCGTTTATGCTGACTTTCATTGATAAAGCTGTATTGTTTTGATTCAAGTCAAATGTGACGGTTGAGCGGGCTTGGCCGATTACGATTGACAAGCTGGGAATCGTGAGGAACTTCAGATACCTGTTATTGTTGATCAGCTGAAAAATTTGATCGTCTATGCCGGTCAGTGTCTTCACGAATTTGTCGTTTCGGAAAAGTCCTGTTCCTTCATATGTGAACTGGTTACCATCGGTTCTGAAAACAGGTACGTAAGGATCTGAATAGTGGGTGTACAGCTGGTTTTTGAATTGATGCAGGTTGACGATGCTCATTTCACCCTGGTTGGCTCTTTCAAAATGCCTTAACGTCTGATAAAGATAAAAGTCAAAATTCTCGCTTTGCTTCAATTCGCTCAGTATATATTTGTCAAAATCGCCGTTGACGACGATGAGATAAAGGCGGGGGCCGATTTTCGGGTCTGACAGAAGCGTGTTGATAATCGGAAGTATGCCTTTGTCGGCGAGATTTTCTTCGATCATCACCATTCTCAGCTGCCCGTTTTTCAGCTCGTTGTAATAATTTAAATTAAACCGCTTGCCGACTTGTTTGATCATATCGACTTCGGTGCTGAACAGCCGCTTTTTTTCAAGGTCCACCGGAGGGACGGTGGTGCTCATTGAGATCTTTCCTTTTTTTCCTTCTTTGATGTACCAAAAGGTAACCGGTGAGATTTCTTCAATCTCATTGTTTTCAACAAATGGAGAGCAGCCCTCAATCGTCATGAAAATTACAAGTGCGATACAGCAGTTTAATATGAGGCGTTTTCCGCTGATCATTGCATGCGCCCCTTTCGTTTTCCGGCGATGACAAGAATAGCCGGAATCAATGCGTAAGTGACGGCTCCGATGGATACTTCGATCAAAAACCACATATCTTGCTGCTTTCCGGATTGCCAAAACCAGGTGCTTAACACGAGCGAACATCCCATGAGAAATATAAAGCTGAACAGAAATCCTCTTCGCGTCACAGGCTTGGCCATCCTTTTAAACAAAATGCGGAGGCCTCCATAAAAGCAGAGCAAAAAAATCGCGATCACAAACGCAAAATGAAACATATGGGCAGACAGAAGAAACGTATCGATCCGCTCCAAAATCGGCGACTGCAAATAGCGGAGCATGTTTATCACCGGAAAAACGGTTTCCCGCAAATAAGAGGAGCCGTAGAAAAATAATGCACCGATAAACAAAAACAAATATTCGAAGAGTGAAATCGCATTACCGACCGATAAACATTTCAGCACATTAGCTTCCTTGCTGAACCACGGAGCCAGACAAATCAAATACTCGGGACTGGAAAAAGAAGACCACATGACGAGCAGCGCCTTCCAAGAATGTTCAGTCCAGTCAAAAGGAATCAACGGATATAAAAGGAAGCGATCGGGGGTATGTAAAACCTGATAAAAATGAACACGATCCAAAATGATGACATAAAGGCAATGATGACAAAGCGCATCGTATTTTCCATGCCGCGGGAGGCCGCATATCCGCTGATCACCAGAATCAAGATCACAAGCCAGTTGATATTGATGGCGGGAAAGATGAAGTGTCTCACCGTTTCGGCGTAGCTTGTGATCATGATCGCGATCTTTAACGCGAGCTGAATTAAGCCGATCAGGATAAAAAAGCGCAGCTTGCGTTCGCCGAAGAGAGCGGCGAAGCCTTCATAGCCTTTTGCGGCCGCTGGAGAAGACATCCATTTGGACAACAGGTACAAGTTGAACTGTGACAGCATTCCGACAGCGAGCATAACGAACATCATGTAAGGATGAACGAGATACATCGGCAGAACCAAGATGAAAAAAAGGACTTGCATACGATTGGCGATAAGGGTGATGTAAATTCCGCCGAGAGGCCGTGTCTTGTGAAATAATTGAAAAGAACTCAAGCCGTTTCATCTCCTTTTAACGTACCGCCACTTTTGCAGGGGATGCAGATATTCGGGGCGCTTTTTCAGCCAGATCAAAGGACTTCGTATAAAAAGATCGAGCCAATCGCGCCAATATAACGGAGTAATCGGCGCAAAATAAGGCTGCTTGAGAGAAGTGAGCCCGTTCAAATGAACAAACAGCCCAATCATGCCGAAGATCAATCCGAAAAAACCGAGGCAGGCGGAGAACACGAGCATCGTAAAATGAATCAAAGTGTGCCCTTTAGCTACGATGTAGTTGGGCACCAAAAATGACGCGACCGTTGAGATACCGACCAAAACGATCAGTACTTTGCTGACAAAGCCGGCCTGCACCGCCGCTTCTCCAATCACTATCCCCGAGATAACCCCCAATGTTGAACTTGATTTTGTCGGCATCCGCACGCTGGCTTCCTTAATAATTTCAATGAGAGCAGCATAAGGACCGCTTCCCAAAACGGGGTGAACGGCACTTTGCTCCTTGATTCGATCAGCACATAAAGGATCTGGAGCGGAAACATATGATAATGATGAGTCGACAAAGCCACATAAAAAGGAATTAGCAAAATAGACAGAAAAAAACTGGCGTAGCGCAGCATTCTAAAAAAGCTGGCAACCGGCCAGCGCGTCGTATAATCTTCAGCGGAGTGAAAAAGGTGAAAAAACGTGATCGGCGCATGTAATACAAACGGGGTCTGATCGACCAAAATGGCGACTTTGCCAATGCTTAAATTGTATGCGGAAATGTCGGGACGCTCGGTCTGCTGGAACTGCGGGAAAATCGAATGATGATGATCTTCAATCAATTCAGTGAGCTGTGCGGAATCGAAGATCATGTCAAAATCGGTTTCCGCGATTTTTTTTCTGGCTTCCTCAATCAATTCCGGATTGGTTAATCCGGCAATATAAACGATAACAACAGATGTTTTGCTGAGCGAACCGACCGTCAGCCTTTCCGCTTTTAAATTGGTTAAAGGCAGCCTGCGCCGCAGCAAAGAAAGATTGACGTCGAGCTGTTCGGTAAAACTGTCTTTCGGACCGTACATCACCGTTTCGGTTTGAGACGGTTCGATCTGCCGGCCGACCCGATTTTCAAGCGGGATTGCAAACCACTGCTGCCTGTCCGGATCATGGATGATGATCGAACCGGACATCAGCCACTCTTTTGCGCTTTCTAAAGATACGATCGGTTCAACGTGCAAAACAAAGGTTTTTAAACAGCGATATATTGACTCTTCTTCGGCGCTCATGATCAGAGGCCTGATGATCGATTGCTGCAGCATGACCCGATCAATGATGGTATGTAAATAGTAAAATACTGCTTTTTGTCCGCCTTTTGTTTCATGCTCTTCGATCACCGCATCAGCCATACCGGCGGTGGCGTTAAGAAGGGCATCTTTCGTAATGGGAGCGCTTCGCAATCCGGCTCCCTTTCTTTTATATTTTCGAAACATGGACATCCCTCATCAGCGATTGATCAATGCCGGGTTACCGGATGTCCTTATTGTGCTCGCTGCTTCTCAGGTTTATGCGGACAGAAGCCGCGTTCCCACAGGATCAGGTAAACAGCGAGGCGCCGAGGTAGGCGGCAAGCCCCCACATGACAGCCGCCGATCCTTTATTGAACAAGGTCATTACGAACCCTTGCGAATCGAGCTGTTTGAGAAGTCTTCCCGCTGCGGCAAGTCCCAGGAACCATAGCCACGAAACGATCATGCATGCACAGGTGAACAGCCAAAGATCCGCTCCTTCATACGCTAAAGAGTTCGTGCCAATCACGCCGACGATATCGAGCAAGGCGTGCGGATTTAAGAGCGATACGGCCGCAGCAAAAGCGATTTGCTTTTTGGCCGGCATAGCTTCGGACGCGTTTCCTACCGCCGGTTTGCTCCTCCATGTGATCCATCCCATATAAATGAGAAACAGAAATCCTCCGGTCAAAAGGACAAATTTAACTTCGGGAAGGCCGGCGACAGCCGCGGAAATACCTGTGACTGCCAGTATAATCAGGAGAGAATCGCACAACGAGGCGGAGATCACAAGCGGCATGACACGCCAAATGCTCGATGATGCGGCCCCTTGCTGAAAAATCAGGACATTTTGCGCGCCGAGCGGCAAGATCAGTCCAAAAGCGAGAATCATTCCGTGAATAGCTGCGTTCATTACTGCAAAAACCCCTTTCATTCAAAACATCCGTTTTATTGTAGAGCAAGAAGCGGGGAATGTCTCCGGCCATTTGGCTGGTCTAATTGCCCAGCCAAATGCTATCTTTTAAAAAAGGAGCTGAACATGAAGTGCGCAGACAGCTGAACAGACATTCAGACGTTCCGTTATACCAGCAAATCGAACAGATCATAAAAGAGAAGATTTTACAGGGCGAATGGCCGGCCGGGACGAAAATCCCTTCACAACGCAAGCTGGCCTCCATCTTTCAAGTGAATAGAAGCACGGTTACCGCGGCTCTGGACGAGCTGACAGCCCAAGGATTTCTTGAAGGCAACCGGGGCGGAGGCACAAAGGTGGCCAATCAAACATGGTCACAATTGACGGCGGGGCCGCCGCTTGACTGGACGAGTTATGTACGTTCGGGGATTCACCGTCCCAATTCAATGACGGTTCAGGAAATTAACAGGCAGGAGTTTACAGAAGGGATCATCAGGCTCGGCACAGGTGAATTGGCGCCTGAACTGCTGCCCTATCAACAGATGGAAGAGATTCTTCACGGCGCTGCATCTGATAGGCTGATGCTCGGGTATGAAGAACCGAAAGGAAGCCGCTATACAAGAGAGGTGCTGGCGGAGCATCTGGGCCGGAAGGGTGTGCGTGTGTCGGCCGACTCGATTCTGATTGTCTCCGGAGCGCTCCAGGCGCTGCAGCTCATATCGATCAGCCTTTTGAAGCGGAGAGCCGTCGTGTTGACGGAAAAGCCGTCATACCTATACTCGCTGCACGTTTTTCAATCGATGGACATGCGGCTTTGCGGGCTTCCCATGGATGCCGGGGGATTAGACCCGTCCGTCATTCCGGCGGAAAAAAAACGGCATGGCGCCGATTTGCTGTACACGATTCCGTCATTTCACAATCCGACGGGCAAACTGATGTCGGAAAACCGGAAGCGCGAGCTGATTCAAATGAGCAAGCGGCTGTCGCTCCCGGTTATTGAAGATGACGCATACGGCGACTTGCGGCTTGACGGTCCGCCGTCATCGCCGCTGAAGGCCATGGACAGAGAAGGCAGCATTCTTTATGTCAGTACACTATCGAAAACCGTCAGCCCCGGCCTTCGCATCGGCTGGGTCGCAGGCCCGGAGCCCGTCATCGAGAGGCTGGCCGATATTAAAATGCAGACTGACTACGGATCAAGTTCATTGTCGCAATGGGCGGCTGCAAAATGGCTTTCAAGCGGACTTTATGATGAAAATCTCAGCCGGATCAAAGGCGAACTGAGACAAAGGCGGGATGAGGCGCTCCGGTGTCTTGAGACCTATTGCAGAGGAATCGCCCGCTGGGAAAAGCCTTCAGGCGGGTTTTACATTTGGGTCACATTTCTAAAGCCGCTCTCGCTCAGCGTTTTGTTCGAACAAGCATTACAGAAAAACATCCTCATCAATCCCGGCACCCTCTACGATAAAGAAGCCAAATACAGCATCAGATTGTCCTATTCGTACGCCTCTTTGCCAGAGCTTCGCTACGGCATTCAAACGATCGCAGAACTCGCTGGGAAGCTCATGTGAGTTCCGGCTGTACCGGCTGCTGAAACCGACGTTCAGCAGCCGCCCCGCTTTATTTCAGGCCTCGGGTTATTTAAAAACAGTCCAAAAAATTCCATTAACATATCATTCAAGAAACTATTGATTCATATTAGCAGATGAATTTGCGGCAGAGAAAATCTTCATGTTGCCTCATTGTGAGAAACGTCCTATTTTTCTGAATCTTATTGACATGCCGGTGTCACAAAATATACACTTTTTTTGTCATTGAAAATGATAATCTTTATCAATTGGAGGAATGCTTTCTATGCCTGTACAAACGAGTTCTAAAAATCAAGTGTTTTTGGAGCAGCAAAATAGAAGAGAGTCTAATGCGCGTTCATATCCGAGAAGATTTCCGCTCGCCATGCAAACCGCGGAAGGCGTCTTGGTGACTGATGCGGATGGAAAGCAATATTATGACTGCCTGGCAGGAGCGGGGACGCTTGCGCTTGGTCATAATCATCCAGTTGTGATTGAAGCGATTCAAAAAATGATTGATGAAAAACGCCCGCTGCACACCCTTGATATCACTTCGGAAATCAAAGAAGAGTTTGTCAGCGAAGTATTTGCAAGCCTTCCTGAGGAGTTTGCCAAACGGGCGAAGATCCAGTTTTGCGGTCCGACCGGCGGTGATGCGATCGAAGCCGCTCTCAAGCTTGTCAAAACGGCAACGGGGAGAAGAACCATCTTGTCGTTTCACGGCGCCTATCATGGAGCAACTCACGGAACGATGGCGCTGAGCGGTAATTTATCACCAAAGGAAAATGTCCAGGGACTCATGCCTGATGTGCATTTCCTGCCATATCCGTATGAATACCGCTGCCCGTTTGGAAGAGGAGGAGAGGCGAGCCACAAGCTGTCGAGCGCATATATCGAAAATATGCTGGATGATCCGGAAAGCGGAGTTTTACAGCCGGCAGGGATGATCTTTGAAGCCGTACAAGGAGAAGGAGGCTCAGTTCCGGCTCGGGCTGAATGGATAAAAGAAATGAGAAGAATCACAAAAGAACGCGGAATCCCTCTGATCATTGATGAAGTGCAGACCGGCATCGGCAGAACCGGAAAAATGTTTGCGTTCGAGTACGCCGGCATTATACCGGATGTCATCGTCCTTTCAAAAGCGATCGGCGGAAGCCTTCCTCTGTCTGTCGTCATCTATGATCAAGACCTTGATCAGTGGGGACCGGGAGCGCACATCGGTACATTCAGAGGGAACCAGATGGCGATGGCGGCCGGAAGTGCAACGTTAAAATATATAAAAGAGCACGATGTACTATCACATGTAGAAAAAGTCGGCGCGAAGCTCATGCAGGAATTGCAAGACATTCAGGAACACGTTCCTGAAATCGGCGATGTCCGGGGACGGGGGCTGATGATCGGCGCCGAAATTGTCGCACCGCATAAAAAACGAAACGCTAACGGCAGCTATCCGGCTGATGCGGAGCTTGCAAGCGTGATTCAAAGAAAATGCTTTGAAAAAGGACTGATCGTTGAAACGGGAGGCCGCCACGGAAGCGTGATCCGCTTCTTGCCGCCGCTCATCGTAACAGAGGCGCAAATCGACGATATCATCACGATCTTCAGAGAGGCCGTCTATGAAGCAGTCAAGTAAACAGAAAAACTTTGATTCCCTGTTTATGCACAACGGTGAACAGGGGATCAAAGCATACCGTGACGCGGCCGAGGCCGCTATAGAGACGCTGTGGGCCGATTGGAAGAATAAATCGAAGCCCTACAGCGGGAAGATGCCGAATGAATTAAAGCACGAAATTAAAAACTTGTTTTCGTTTAAGGAAGCTGGGGAACCGCTTTCGGATGTTCTTAAGGATCTGAAAGAAGCCTATTTGCCGCACCGGATTCATGTTGAAGATCCAAAATGCGCCGCACACCTGCACTGTCCGCCGCTCATCCCGGCACTCGCTGCAGAGATGCTGATCAGTGTGCTGAATCAGTCGATGGATTCGTTTGATCAAAGCGGAGCGGCTTCATTGATCGAGGAAGAAATGGTGCAGTGGCTTTGCCGAAAGTTCGAGTACGGAAAGGATGCTGACGGAACATTTACGAGCGGAGGCACACAGTCTAATTACATGGGGCTTCTGTTGGCTCGCGATGCTTTCTGTGAAAAGCAGTGGAACTGGAACGTACAGAAGGACGGACTGCCGCCGGAAGCGAACAGGCTGCGGATCCTCTGTTCAAAGGATGCTCATTTTACCGTGAAAAAGTCGGCTTCCCAGCTCGGACTCGGAGAGCGCGCCGTCGTACTCGTCGATACAGATGATGAAAAGCGGATGAGCCTTTACGATTTAAAGCGAAAAACAGCGCTACTGGAGAAATCGGGCTTACATCCATTTGCGATTGTTGCCACATGCGGTACGACAGACTTCGGAAGCATTGATCCGCTTTCCGATCTTGCGGATGCCGCGCATGCCGGCGGGCTTTGGCTTCACGTTGATGCCGCGTATGGCGGGGCGTTGATTTTGAGCAGAACCCGCCGCTATAAATTGGCCGGGATCGACAGGGCCGACTCCATCAGCGTCGACTTCCACAAGCAGTTTTATCAGCCGGTCAGCTGCGGCGCTTTTCTTGTCAAAGACAGAAGGCATTTCCGCTTGATTGGTTATCATGCCGATTATTTAAATCCTGAAGAGGATGAAGCGGAGGGAATCGTTCATCTCGTCAATAAATCGATTCAGACGACGAGGCGTTTTGACGCTTTAAAGCTGTTTGTCTCGCTGCGTGTGCTTGGAGAAGATACATTCGCCGAGATGATTGACTGGACATTCGCATTGGCCGAAGCGGCAGCGGAAAAAATCTCCGCAAGCGATCGGTTCGAACTGCTGAATCCGCACCCTGAACTGAACGCTGTCGTCTTCCGCTGCCTCGCCTCAGAAGAGGACGCAGAGAACGACCGTTTGAATAAATGTATCCACAGAGAATTGTTCAGAACGGGACAGGCGGTGATCGCCAAGACGGCAGCAGCCGGGAAAACGTATTTAAAATTCACGCTGCTGAATCCGCGGACGACGCTTTCGGATCTTGACGACATTCTCGGCAGGATTCAAGAGCTGGCAAGTCTTTATACGAATAGCAGGAGGGTAACAAGATGAGTTCATTTAAAGAAATAGCAGAAAACGCTACGATTCAAAGTTTTTTAAATTGCTATTTGCGTGAAACCGGCATCAAAACCCGTGAGATCGCGGACGGCTCTCAAAAAACGCTGATTGTCCCGCTAAAACGCCAGCAAATCGAGCTGATCGTTCCGATCAAGTACTGGTCGAAGACGGGAAGGCACCTTTTCTCATTTCCGCTTTACTATCAAACAACCCAAAACAAGCCGCTTCCGCTCGACTATGTCACGCTCGTCTCCCTCGCTTCAAAAGAATTGCTTCTTCAGCAAAACCGCGGGGGTGCCGAGGATGAATTCATGCTCAGAGTCATTTTGAGCTGCCGCAATATCAGCCGTTATGTTGAAGAACGGGCCGGTGATCAAAATGAGCTTAGCCGCGCTGATTTTACGTTTATCGAAGCGGAGCAGTCGCTCTTGCTCGGCCATCTGATGCACCCGACGCCAAAAAGCAGGCAGGGCATGAAACCTGAAGAGGAAAACATTTTCTCACCTGAATTGAAAGGGGAGTTTCAGCTTCATTACTTTAAGGCGCATGCCTCGCTCGTTCTGCACGATTCAAGTACAGGAACAAAAGCGCCGCTAGTCATCCAAGAGGAATTGAAGAACGATTCGATGATTGATAACGCGTGGCTGGACGAGCAAACGGCCGATCCGGATTTTGCGCTTCTTCCCGCACACCCGCTCCAGGCGAGAGCCCTGCTGGAGGAGCCGTATGTTCAAAAATTGATCGATCAAGGCCTCCTTACATATCTCGGTGCAAAGGGCCGGACGTTCACGGCGACATCCTCCGTCCGCACGGTTTACAGTAAGCACTCGCGCTATATGTACAAATTCTCGGTCCCGATCAAAATCACGAATTCGCTTCGTGTGAACAAGCAGAAAGAATTGGACAGAGGTGTTGAAATGGCCCGGCTGCTTCAGACAGAACTCGGTCAAAGGTTAAAACAGGAGTTTCCGGGCTTTCGCGTTATCACAGATCCTGCCTACATCTCGATTCGGGGGGAGAACGGGGAGTCCGGCTTTGAAGTCGTGATCAGGGAGAATCCGTTTTATGAAGATGACCGTTCTGCCAGTCTGGTCGCCGGGCTTTGTCAAGATCACGCCTTTGGGAAAGAGTCACGGCTGTCCTCTGTTATCCGCGGGCTTGCATTAAAAGAAGGGCGGACGACGGAAGAAGTGAGCATCGATTGGTTTGACAAATATTTATCCATTTCGCTTGAGCCTGTTTTATGGCTGTTTGAAACATACGGGCTGGCGATTGAAGCGCACCAGCAAAACGCCGTTATCCGCTTAAAAAACGGCTATCCGGAGACGTTTTACTACAGGGATAACCAAGGCTATTACTACAGCGAATCAAAAGCCGGGATTCTTTCCAAGCTGATCGAAGGCTTAAGCGAAAGGAGCGAGACGATCTGCTCGGACGGCGTGGCTGTTGAGAGATTGCGCTATTATTTCTTCTTCAACCATCTGTTTGGGCTGGTGAACGGCTTTGGCTGCGAAGGGCTGATCCGGGAAGAAACGCTCCTGTCCATGATCAGAGAGCGGCTTGAAAAAGCGGAACAAATTTACGGCATCACTGAGTTGACGGACAGCCTGCTTCGGTTTTCGGAGCTTCCGTGTAAGGCCAATCTGCTGACGAGATTTTACGACATGGATGAGCTGACGGGCTCGCTTGAAACCCAGTCTCGCTATACGTCTGTCGGCAATCCGCTGTTAAAGGAGGCGGCGGCCGTCCAATGATTGACCGGATCACATTTCAAAAAGCGGACTATGCAAGAGACGTATCGCTCGTCTACCGCTGGATGCAGGAGGAGCATGTCATCCCGTTTTGGCATTTAAACATGCCGTTTGCAAAATTTGAAGCCCATTTTCACAAGGCCATCACAGACCCCCACCAAACGCTGTACATCGGCTCTATCGACGGTGTGCCGATGAGCTACTGGGAGTCGTACTGGGTCAAGGGGGACGTCATTGAACACCACTATGACAATGAACCTTTTGACCAGGGCATCCACCTGTTGATCGGAGAAAAAGAGTACTTGGGAAAAGGGCTAGCCCTTCCGCTTTTAAAAGTGATGGTCTGCATGCAATTTGCCGAGCCTAAGACAAAAAAGGTCATCGCAGAGCCGAATATCCGCAACAAAAAAATGATTCATGTTTTTGAAAAATGTGGGTTCCGCCCGATTAAACCTGTGAATCTCCCTGATAAAACCGGATTATTGATGTTTTGCGAACGAGAACGTTTTTTTGAAAAGGAGAAAAAAAATGAACTCTACAAAGAGACCCACTGATGTATATGATGTCATCGGCGTCGGCATCGGGCCGTTTAACCTCGGTCTTGCCGCATTAGCCGATTCCGTGTCTGAAATTAATGCGCTGTTTTTTGAACGGAATGAAAGCTTTAACTGGCATCCCGGCATGCTGATTGAAGGGACGACACTGCAGGTGCCGTTTTTGGCCGACTTGGTGAGCATGGCCGATGTGACAAGCGAATACAGCTTTTTAAACTATCTCCAGCAGCATAACCGTCTGTATTCATTTTATTTTCTGGAAGACTTTCATATTCCGAGAAAGGAATACAACCACTACTGCCGCTGGGTGGCAGAACAGCTCGACTCGTGCCGCTTCGGGATGAATGTTGAAAGCATATCGCTCATTGAATCGAATCCGGAGGCACTTTTTAAAGTGCGGGCCGCGAATCGGGAAAACGGCGGGGAAGCCGTATATTACGCGAAGCATATTGCGCTTGGCATTGGGACGGGCCCGCACGTTCCCGAAACGCTCTCAGACGCTTTGGGGGGCTCGGTGTTCCATTCAGCTGAGTATTTAATGAGAAAGCCCGGCGGATTTAAAGGGAAAAGGGTGGCCGTCGTCGGCTCCGGTCAAAGCGCGGCCGAGGTGTTTTATGACCTGGTCGGTGAAGATGAAGCGGAGCATGTCAGCTGGCTCACCCGCTCAAAAGGCTTCTTCCCGATGGAATATTCGAACCTCGGGCTCGAATATTTTTCGCCTGACTATATCGATTTTTTCTATCAGCTTCCGCAGTGGAAAAAAGATGAATTGCTAACACAGCAGGGTCTGCTTTATAAAGGAATCAGCGCGAAGACGATCAGCGATATTTATCATCTTCTGTATGAGCGGACCTGCGGAGGGCGGGAAGCGGCTTTTGATCTTCAGTCCATGACAGAAGTCGAGCAGATCGAACAGCATGGGGAAACGCTGATTCTGCACTGCGCAAACCGGGTGAATGAAGAACGGTTTGAGCGGCAGGCAGATGCGGTCGTCTTGGCGACGGGCTATAAAGAGAGGCTGCCGGAGTGTCTGGCACCTGTTGACAGCCTGATTGAAAAGGACGCGGGCGGCCGCTATGTCATTACGCGCGACTATAGACTGATGACAGCTGCAACATCAAAAAACCATATTTTCGTTCAAAACGGAGAGCTGCACACGCACGGTGTCGGAGCGCCTGACCTGGGACTCGGCGCTTACCGGAACTCGGTGATCATCAATCAGCTAGCCGGGAGAGAAATATACAACGTCAGCCACAAAACGGTTTTTCAGACATTCGGAACAGGAATCGCGGAAAAAACGGCGGTGCCAAACGGCTAATAAAGGAGGCATTTTCATGTTGTTTCAAGATGAATTAAAGAGGGTCCTCAATCCGGACAGGTGGACAGAAGTCAATCGGCGATTGCTGGCGAAGATGCTTTCTGAATATATGTATGAGGATATCATCAAGCCCGATTTCATTGAAACTGAAGACGGGATCAACCGGTATGAGCTGAGAACGGCGGAGGATAAGGTGTACCGGTTTGCCGCCAAACCCCGCATGTTTGACAGTTTTGACGCGGTGCCGGAGACGATTGAAGTCTTCAAGAGCGGACAATGGACAAAACAAGTGAGCGCGATTGAATTTCTCCTCGATATCCAGCCGCATATCCCGATGAGTCCGGAAACAGCGGGGCATTTGATCAAGGAGTTCAACCATACGATGCTGGCGGATGCTCACCTTTTGGCAAAGGATGCGCTTACGGCTGACGAGCTGACTGAAGCCGATTATGCCGTCATTGAAGGCGAGATGACAGGCCATCCGTGGATCGTCTACAACAAAGGAAGAATCGGTTTTGGCTATGATGACTACCTCCGGTTTGCACCGGAAAATCAGAGGGCCGAACGGCTGCTGTGGATCGCTGTACACAAAGAGACCGCGTCATTCCACTCGGTTGAAGGACTCGATTATGAAACGCTGATTCATAAGGAGCTTGATGAGCTGACTTTAAGGCAGTTCGCTAAAGTGATAGAAAAGCAGGGCGCAGCCAGTGAAGACTATTATTATCTGCCCGTCCACGAATGGCAGTGGACAAATACGATCATTCAGCAGTTTCCGGAAGAAATTGCTTCAAAAGCGATCATTCCTTTAGGGGAAGGCGGAGACGACTACCTGCCGCAGCAGTCGATCAGGACCTTTACAAACATCACAAACAAACACAAGCATCATATTAAACTGCCGATGAGCATTTTAAATACGCTTGTATACAGAGGACTGCCGGCGGAGCGGACGGTGATCGCGCCGAGAATTACTGAGCATATTAAAGGGATCGCCAAAAAAGACACATTTCTAAAAGACGAATGCAGGGTGATCCTGCCGGGCGAAAATGCCAGTCTGAACGTTGATCACCAATACTATCATGCTCTTGAAAAAGCCCCGTATCAATATTTGGAAATGCTCGGCGCTATTTTCAGAGAAAGCATTTATACGTATTTGGAAGATGGAGAGCAGCCTGTTACGCTCGCTTCTTTAACATACATTGATCAAGACGGCGTGCCGTTTATCAGGCGCCTGATCGAAAAGTCGGGGCTGTCAGCGGAGGAGTGGATCGGAAAGCTGTTTAACATCGTGATGCAGCCGCTTCTGCATTTCATGTACCGCTACGGAACCGTATTTTCGCCGCACGGACAAAATACGATTCTTGTCTTAAAAGATCATCAGCCGCACAGGCTGGCGATTAAAGATTTTGTAGATGACGTCAATATCAGCGACCAGCCGCTTCCTGAACTGAGCGGTTTGACAGAAGATTTAAAAGCCGTTCTCAGAAGCGAGCCGCCGGAAGGGCTTGTGCAGTTTATCTTTACAGGGCTTTTCATTTGCCATTTGCGCTATGTGGCCAACATTTTGGAAAATGACGGTCTGCTTCCTGAAAAGCGCCTGTGGAAAGCTTTGGCTGATGCGATTTTGGATTATCAGCAGAGATTCCCTGAACTGCATGAGCGCTTCGAATTGTTCGACTTATTCAAGCCGGAATTGACGAAGCTCTGCCTCAACAGAAACCGGATGGTCGACTACGGCTATAAGGACGGCGATGACCGTCCGCACGCCTCCGAATTCGGAAAAGTGACAAACGCGCTTGCGCAATTTAAAAAAGAGGCCGCAAAGCTGTAATGCTCATGCGGCCGAGAATGCCCCGCTTCCGGCGGGGTTTTTTATGTCAATTTCTTATACATCAAAATATGAGGTCCGATCGGCGGTATATCGTAGACCCCGCCTTGTTCGCTGAAGCCGAGCTTTTTATAGTACCCGCTCACAGATGTCCTGGCGTTGCACCACAAAAGGTCTGCGCCTTTTTTCCGAAGAAGCTCTTCGGCATGGCGGATAAGCGTACTGCCCGCTTTTTGCTCGCGGTACCCTTCAAGTGTCGCCATCCCTCTCAGCTGATACTGTTTTTGGCCTTCAAGCTCTGAATGTTCGGCTTTATGAAAGGAGGCGATGCTGATCAGCCTGTCCCGATAATATCCGCCGAGGTGAAACGTGCCCCCGAGCAAATCGGTTTCATACATGCATGCTTCCAGCGGCTGATTCGGCCGGAGAATGCGGTGCCTGATCTCATACGTATCTTCCGCGTTTATTGGTTTGACTTCAATCATATGATTCCTCCTTCAGTTGCAGTTCAGATGAGGCGTGCTGTTGAAATCATGACTGTCATTCCATTATATAACGCTGGCGGAAACGATCAAAGCAGGATGAACACCTTCATCTGATCTGCCTTTAAAGAATCATTTCCCCCGGGAGGCGATCCCTAATCCCTATATCGTAAATGGCGGAATATATCGTCCATCCACATCTGTAAACTGATATTCTTTGGCTAAATCACCAACTCTTAACGCACGTCCGCTTTTCTCCATCACATCCGGATCTTTGGCCAATGCTGTGATTCCGCGTCCGACATAATAAGGCGTTTCGGTTTTCCTTAAATCTTCTGACTCCTGCCAATGCGCCTCATCTGATTCATGGTGCTTCAGCACAAGTTCGGTTCTCATAAATCCCGGCGAAACGGCAAGAACGGCAATGTTGTCCCGTTTTAATTCCAATGAGAGACCGTACGCCATGCGGACGATTGCGTTCTTGGCTAAATCGTAATAAAACTGTCCGGTGTATTTGTTCTCATCCCAAAAGGTCGTATGAATGATAAGAGCTTGTTTATTTTCGCGAAGGAGCGGCACGGCGAAGTGGTTCGTCGCCAGCTGGGCACGCACCCCTGCGGTGAACATCGTATCCCAATTTTTTAATGACAATTCCCAAAAAGGCTTTGCCTCGACACCCAGATCGTGCGCACCCCATACATTGTTGATCAAGATATCCAGTTTTCCTTGTTCTTCGCGAATTTTAGCGATGACAGCCTCTGTTTCTGAATCGTTCGTATGATCACATCTTACAGCAATACCCTTTCCGCCGGAAGCTTCAATTTGTGACACGGTGTCATCAATTGTACCGGGCCATTGATTCGTGGAAGCCCCCCTGATGCTGCGCCCTGTAATATACACGGTTGCACCGGCTTTTCCAAGTTCGACAGCGATGGCGCGGCCGGCGCCTCTGCTTCCGCCTGTTACGAGAGCGGTTTTTCCTTTCAGCGGTTTCATTCATCCCATTCCTTTCATCATAAAAGATATGCTCATTATAAAAGCTGAATCTTGACAACCATTGTCATATTTTATTAAATAAGTTCATCCATTGATAAAAAAGGTGGTCATATGAGAGGAGATCGACTGATATCTATTCTTTTAATGCTTCAGGCACAGGGACAAATGACGGCGAAAGAATTAGCGGAAAGGCTGGAAGTCTCGGAGCGGACGATTTACAGGGATATGGAAGCGTTAAGCGGAGCGGGGATTCCCGTTGTGGCTGAACGCGGGATAAACGGAGGCTGGTCATTGCTTGATGATTACCAAACCACTTTAACCGGTTTAAAAGAATCGGAAATACGCGCATTATTTGTCCCGCTTTCTGAACAATTGCTGGACGATCTCGGATTAACCCGCATATCCGAAGAAGCCCGAAATAAACTGATAGCCTCGCTGCCTTCGGTATATCGTCAAAACGCGAAAGACGTATGGAACCGAATATATATTGATACCCGTGCATGGCGCCATAAGAAAGAAAAAGCAGCATCCTTTGAAGTGCTGAAAGACGCCATATGGAAAGATCAAAAATTAAAAATCGTTTATCAGCGGGCGGATGGACAAACGGCTGATCGAATTGTAGCACCGCTTGGACTGGTAGCTAAAGGGTCAAACTGGTATCTGATTGCATCTAAAGAAAATGGGGAGATTCGAAATTACAGGGCTTCACGCATTCAATCTGCCATTCCTGTTCGCGAAACATTTGAAAGGCCCGAAAACTTTGATATTGCTCACGTATGGCAGTCTTCAACAAAGGAATTTATCGAAAGGCTGCCGACGTATGAAGTGCGGGTGAAGGCGGCGCAGGCCATCTTGCCGAGGCTGTCGTTTACCAATTATTTTGTGCGGATCATCGAAACAAATGAGGTCGATCAGGAGGGATGGATACCCGTTACATTATCTTTTGATACGGAAGAAGAAGCGAAAAGGTATATACTCGGATTCGCAGAGCATATAAGGATCATTGAACCTAAAGAACTGCACGGGAAGATACTCAACATGGCTGAATCCATTGTTGCTCATTATAAATCCTGAAATATTCGCGGCATATGTTACGAACATACAAGAAGACCCTGCAGGCCGCAAACGGCAGGCAGGGTCTTCGGGTTAATGAACATTGAAATATCTCGCTTCCGGATGGGAGACAACGATCGCTGATACGGAAGCTTCGGGCTCCATCATAAAGCCGTCTGTTAAATGAACGCCGATTCCTTCGGGCTGGATGAGTCTGAAGAGTTTTTCCTGATCTTCGAGATTCGGACAGGCCGGGTATCCGAAGGAATAGCGCTGTCCTTGGTATTTCGCCTGAAAACGCTGTTCCATCGTGAAGTCTGGTGCATCAGGGAAGCCCCAGCGGTCGCGGATAACCTGGTGCGTCCGTTCGGCGATTCCTTCGACCAGCTCAAGAGCGAGCGCTTGTACCGCATGGCTTTTCAAGTAGTCGCCTTCTTCCTTAAAGCGGTTGGCGGCTGCTCTTACATGTCTGCCCGCTGTCACGGCAAAGAACGAGACATAATCAAGCTCTCCTTTCGGTCGGACATAATCGGAAATACAGCGGTACGGAAGCTTTCCCTGCCTAGGAAAAACAAACGTTTCAAGGATGCTGTCTTTGTTCCCGGGGTCTAAAATATGGAGCGAATCCCCGTCGCTGTACGCAGGGAAAAACTGATAGACGACCGCGGGATCGAACCAGCCGTGCTCTTTCCCGTCTCTCAGCAACTCGTCAATCAGCTCTTTCAGCTCCAGTGCTTTCGGATGCTGTTCAGCCAGGAGTTTTTTCACTTTTCCTTTCAAGCCGAGGTGATGGCCGAGCAGCATTTGTTCATTGACATACGGCACGATATAAGAAAGATCGATGTTTTTCAAATAGTGCCGCTTCAAGTCTTCCGGCTGAAAGACCGGCGCCTGCGGAACGTGCGCCCGTTTTTCAAGCATTTCAATCACGGCTTTCGTCTGCTTTTTTTCCGCGACGGCGGCGGGTGCAGCGGCTTCTTTTTTCTCGAGAAACTGCGACGGGTCCGTCCGCAGCTGATTGGCGAGCGATAAGCCGTCCATGGCGTCCTTCGCGTATAAAACCGGCCCTTTATATTCAGGCGAAATTTTCATGTTCGTGAACTTTCTTGAAAGCGCGGCTCCGCCGACCATAATCGGGATGGAAATATCCGCTTTGTCGAGATCTTGCGCTGTAACGACCATTTGCTGCGCCGATTTGACGAGCAGGCCGGACAGACCGATGATATCGGGATTCTCTTTACGGACCGCTTCGATTAATTCCTGTGGTGTCACTTTAATCCCAAGATCGACAACCTTGTAGCCGTTGTTGCTTAAAATGATGTCGACTAAGTTTTTGCCGATATCATGGACATCGCCTTTAACGGTTGCCAAAATGATCTTTCCTTTGCCGCTGTCGTCTTTCTTTTCCATATACTGTTCGAGAAAGGAAACGGCAGCTTTCATGACTTCTGCCGACTGGAGCACTTCAGCGACGATCAGCTCATTGTTGTTAAACAGCCGTCCGACCTCCGCCATGCCGTCCATGAGCGGACCGTTGATCACGTCGAGCGGGGCGGCGAATTTTTTCAACGCTTGTTCGAGATCGGGAATCAAGCCTTCTTTCGTACCCTCGATGACGTACTCAGCCAAGCGCTCTTCCAGGGAAAGAGATGTTTTCGGCTGTTTGTCCGCTTTTTTCTTTCCGCGGTAGAAGTCAGTGAAGGATGCGAGCGTTTTGTCATCAGTGTGAAACAGAAGTTTTTCAGCCATTTCGACTTCTTCTTTAGGAATAGAAGCGAACCGCTCAAGCTTTTCCGTATTGACGATCGCGTAATCGAGCCCGGCCTGTGTTGCGTGGTACAAGAATACAGCATTTAAGATTTCCCGGCCGACTGGCGGAAGACCGAATGAGACATTGCTGACGCCGAGAATCGTTAAACATTCAGGGAGCCGCTCTTTGATGAGGCGGATGCCTTCAATCGTTTCTTTAGCTGAGCCGATGTATTGTTCATCACCTGTTCCGACCGGGAAGACGAGCGGATCGAAGATGATATCGCTGGCCGGTATTCCGTACTTTTCGGTGAGAAGCTGATGCGACCTGACGGCGACGGCCAGCTTCTTTTCCGCGGTGACCGCCATTCCCTCTTCATCGATCGTGCCGACGACGAGTGCGCCTCCGAACCGTTTGACGAGCGGAAGGATGTCAGCGAACCGTTCTTCGCCGTCTTCAAGGTTGATCGAATTGATGATCGCTTTTCCCTGTGAGTATTTCAGCGCCTTTTCGATCACCGTTTTGTCCGTCGAGTCGATGACAAACGGGGCTTTTACTTTTTTCATCGCTTCTTTTAAGAAGCCTTCCATATCTTCCGCTTCATCGCGGTCCGGGTCTGCAAGGCAGATGTCGATGACATGGGCGCCGTTTTTCACTTGGGCTCTCGCGATTTCGGATGCTTCCTCAAATTTCTGTTCGGCGATCAGCCGCTTGAATTTTCTCGATCCGATGACATTTGTCCGCTCCCCGACAAAAAGGGGACGCATCGTTTCTTCATAAATTAGTCCGTCGATCCCTGAGACGGTGTGCGGCTTTTTTTCCGAAGGGACCGTCCTCGGCGGCAGCGAGGCTACTTCATCGGCCAAAGCTTCAATATGGGCGGGCGTCGTTCCGCAGCAGCCGCCGACAATGTTCAGCCAGCCTTCTTCTGCAAACGCCTTGATTTTTTTCGCCAGCGATTGCGGTGATTCATGGTATTGTCCCTCCTCATCGGGGAGGCCGGCATTCGGATAGCAGCTGACGGCCGTCCTCGCAAGGGAAGAAAGGGTTCTGATGTGATCTGTCATAAATTCCGGGCCCGTCGCGCAATTTAAACCGACGCTGACCGGCTTCATATGCTCGAGTGAGATATAGAACGATTCGATATCCTGGCCGGCCAGTGTCGTGCCCATCGGTTCGATCGTGCCTGATACCATGAGGGGAAGGGTTTTTTCGGTTTTTTCAAAGGCTTGTCTGATGCCGATAAAGCCCGCTTTAACGTTCAGCATATCCTGGCTCGTTTCGAGCAGCAAGAGGTCGGCTCCCCCTGTGATCAGCGCTCTTGCCTGTTCCTCATAGTTATCGATCAGCTCGTCAAAGGTCGTGCCGCCGGTGACGGAAAGGGTTTTTGTCGTCGGACCCATCGCGCCGGCGACAAACCTTGGCCATTCAGGTGTTGAAAACTTTTCGGCAGCCGCTTTGGCGAGTTTGACTGAAGCGAGGTTGACTTCATAGGCGCGCTGCCCGAGGTCGTACTCGTCCAGAACAAGCCGGGTGGCTCCGAATGTATTGGTTTCGATGATATCGGCTTTAGCGGCCAGATAGGCTTCGTGGATGCTCTGAATGATATGGGGTGCCGTGATGCTTAGAAATTCATTGCACCCTTCATAGGCCTCGCCGCCGAAGTCAGCGGCGGACAAACCGGCATTCTGGATCATCGTTCCCATCGCACCGTCAAGGACGAGGATTTTTTTCTTCAGCTGGTCATTGATGTTAGACATTTGTTTTCTCCTTTTCTTTCTGGTGGATATATGCCGTCAGCTCGACGGTTAAATCAGACCGCAAAAACGGTGTGATCAGATAAATGCCGTTGAACAGGTCGCACGCCGCATCAAGCAGGGAGCGGGCGATCGCGAGCCCTTCCTCGGCCTGTTTTTGTTTGTCATTTCCAGCCAGCGCCATCTTTTCGCGGATTGAATCGGACAGCTTGATACCGGGGATTTCGTTGTGGATGAATTCCGCGTTGCGGCTGCTGGTCAGCGGCATGACGCCGATATAGATCGGTGTTTCAAGATGCTTTGTTTCCTCGTGGATTTTGATGAGCTGCTCCTCTGAATAGACAGGCTGGGAAATGAAATAGTCTGCGCCGCAGGCGATTTTTTTCTCAAGCCGTTTCACCGCTTTGTCAATGTGTCTGACATTCGGATTGAAGGCGGCCGCCACTGAGAAATTTGTTTTCTTGCCGAGCGGTTTACCCGAATATGACAAGCCTTCGTTAAACTGTTTGATCAGGCTAATCAAATCGAACGATGTCAGGTCATAGACGGAAGTCGCTCCCGGAAAGTCGCCGATTTTCGACGGATCGCCGGTAATCGCCAGCACGTCTGACAGCCCGAGTGTATCGAGCCCCATTAGATGGGACTGCAGGCCGATCAGGTTGCGGTCTCTGCATGTGATATGGATCAGCGACCTCATATCGAGGCGCTGTTTTAAGAGCGCGCCGCAGGCGACATTGCTGATCCTCGGTGTGGCAAGCGAGTTGTCCGCCAATGTCAGTGCATCGATTCCGGCTGATTGAAGTTCCTCAGCGGCGTGCAAAAATTTATCAAAGTTTAATTGTTTTGGAGGATCGAGCTCGACGATAATGGACCGTTTCTGCTTGGCCAGATCGTCAAGAACGGGCTCTGTCCTTTCATTTTGAACGGCAAGCGCCGCTTTCTTTCTAATTTTCACGCGCTTTTCGGTGACTGGAGGAAGCCCTTTGACCGCCTCAGCCATCGCCCTGATGTGGTTCGGCGTCGTTCCGCAGCAGCCGCCGATGATCCGTGCGCCTTGATTGCGGAATTCCTCCGCGCTTTCCCTGAAATATTCATCATCCGTCTCATAAACAAGCCTGCCTTCGACAAGGGACGGGAGGCTGCTGTTCGGATAGACGGAAAGATAGGCGTCTTCTAAAAGCGGGACTTCTTCAAGCGCTCTGATCATATGATAAGGGCCGAGGCGGCAGTTGATGCCAACGACGTCTGCGCCGAGGGATGCCAGCTGCTTCAGGCCGTTCGCAAGCGGGGTCCCGTCCTGAAGAACGCCTTCTTCGTGCATTGAGACATTCAAAATGACCGGCAGCTCGGTTTCCTTTCTGGCAATCTTTAAAACTTCGCGCGCTTCTTCTAAATCGTAATAGGTTTCGAGCAGAAGTCCATCCGGCTGCTCATTTAACAGAAGATAGAGCTGTTCGCGGAAGCTTCTTTTAATGTCCTCGAGAGAATACGAGTTTTTGTTGAACGTCCGGATTCCGCCGAGCGTACCGAGAACATAAGCAGAACCGGCGGCGGAGCGGGCGAGACGGACCGCTTTTTCGTTGATTTGTTTTGTTTCGTCTTCGAGTCCGTATCTGGACAGCTTGATGAAGTTTGCGCCGTACGTATTCGTTTGAATGATATCGGCGCCGGCCTGTACATACGCTTCGTGGACGCGTCTCACTTCTTCGGGCTTGGAGATGTTCAGTTCCTCAAAACACCTGTCGATCCCGTAGGAATACAGAAGTGTGCCCATTGCGCCGTCCGCAATTAACGTTTTGCTTTTTATATCCTCCAAAAAACCCATCGTTTTCCCCCTTAAGCATTTTTGATAAACAAAAAAGTCTTCTGTGAAGCAGAAGACTTTTCATCGACATTTGTCCGTCTTCTTATCTTCCAAGCAGACTGCTTGCTGGATTTAGCACCTTGGTCATGAATATTCATTCACCGGTTGCTGAGGCTTCATCGGGCCAGTCCCTCTGCCTCTCTTGATAAGAACAGCTATTCAGTTTCTATTGATTACTTTTACTCAATTTACCGAAAATCGGAGGAATAATCAACAGTAAATTAAGAATTTATCGAAAATTTATAAATTGAACATCAATCGGCAGGTCGGCTTCTCTCACCATCGCAATGATTTGCTGAAGGTCGTCTTTATTTTTTCCGGTTACGCGGACTTGATCGTCCTGCACTTGCGATTTAACTTTCAGACCCGATTTTTTTATCAGGTTATTGATTTTTTTTGCGTTTTCTTTGTCGATGCCCTGAACTAGTTTTCCGCGCTGTCTGACCGTACCGCCCGAAGCGTTCTCAAGCTTTGAGTATTCGATGTTTTTCGTCGGGACGTTCCGCTTGATCAGTTTGCCGACAAGCACGTCTTTCAGCTGGTTCATTTTAAATTCGTCGTCCGATACAAGAACGAGCTCGTCTCCTTCGAGTGTGATGCTGCTTTTTGACCCTTTGAAATCATAGCGTGTGCCGATTTCCTTAAGAGCGGTCTGGATTGCGTTTTGAACTTCAGGCAGTTCAACCTTTGAGACGATATCAAATGAGCTTTCTTTCGCCATGTGAAAAACCTCCATCCATTTTACTTATGAGTCAATTATAGTAGAATAAGGTGAAACTTCCAATATCGAGCGGTTTGTCTGGCCGCGATCCGGCAATAATTTGAACATTGGAGGAATAATAAGAAAAAGAAAAACAGGCGGATAAGAAAGGAAGAAACAGTATGAAACCAGGACAGCAGCTAACATTGAAAATAGATCATAAAGCCGATTACGGTTACTTTTTGACGGACGGCGAAACGGCGGTCCTTCTGCATCAGAGCGAGATCACCGAGGATATTGAAGACAGAGAGGAGGTCGATGTCTTTTTATATGTCGATCATGAAGATCGCCTGGCAGCTACGATGAGAAAGCCGATCATCAGCGCTGAACAGTACGGCTGGGTGGAAGTCGTTGATGCCGTCAGCGGCATGGGGGTTTTCGTCGATGTCGGGCTCTCCAAGGACGCCCTCGTTGCGACAGAGCATCTCCCGCCGTATGAATCAGTATGGCCGCAAAAAGGGGACAGGCTGTACTGTATGCTGAAAATCACGGGGCACGGAAGGATGTTTGCCAAACCGGCGCCGGAGGATAAGATCAGCGAGCTGTTTACTGAAGCTTCACCCGGTTTGATGAATAAAGAGCTCACCGGGACGATCTACCGCTTGATCGCATCAGGCTCTTTTATGATTTCCGAAACCGGCATCAGAGGCTTTATCCATTCTTCTGAGCGAAAGGAAGAGCCGAGGCTCGGCGAAAAGCTGACCGCAAGGGTGATCAAAGTAAAAGAAGACGGTTCTGTTAATCTGTCGCTTCTGCCAAGAAAGCAGGATGCCTTGTCGGTTGATGCAGAACAAATTTTGACTTATATGAGAACGAGAAACGGCGCGATGCCGTTTTGGGATAAAAGCGACCCGGAGGATATCAAAGAGCGCTTCAACATGAGCAAAGCAGCATTTAAAAGGGCGCTCGGCCATCTGATGAAACAGGATAAAATCTATCAGGAAGAGGGCTGGACATACGAGAAAAAATAAATATAAGGCGGCGTTCCGATGAGGACGCCGCCGGTTTTTTACAGGTGATCAGTCTTCTTTGATTCCTGGTGTTTACCGGCTTGTCTGTTCTTTTCGGCGAGCCGGTTTTTCTGCTGGTTGACGGCGTTATTGTCAACCGGCTTTTTATCATCATCTTTCATGAGGAAGCACCTCCTGTCAAAATGTCGCTTTTAGCTTGCACACTGTCGGCGAAACTATGTACTCTCCCAGCCGCGATGTTTTTTGCCGGGAAGTTTATGCCTTCTTGTACCGCCAGCATACACATATCATAAGACTCAAAAAAGGAGACTTGGTATGAAACATTGCTGTTCAGTTAACATTCAACGTGTCTCGGCAGGAGGAGTCGTCAATTTCGGCGGTGCGTTCAAAATTTGTCCGATCACAATGGAAAAAGTGGTCGAAGGGTCTGGAGGTCCTGATGTCGCGACAGCGGCTGCCGGCTTTCTTGGTGGAGCGCTTACACCTGCCGCTGATGGAGAAACAGTCACCGAAGACAGCTGACGAAGAAGGCCTGCTTTTATCAAGCAGGCCTCTGTTTTACCTTATCTTTTGTCTTTCCCCGGAAAAAAGACCGCCAATGTTCCGGGTCCGGAATGGGCGCCGACCGCTGAACCGACCATGTTGATGACGATTTCCCCCGGCTGAAATTCGGCTTCGATCATCCGTTTGACCTCTTCGGCCGTCTCTTCGTCATCTCCGTGGCTGATGCCGACCGTCTGTCCGCTCAAATCGACGCTTCTTTCTTTCATCAATTCGATCATCCGTTTGAGCAGCTTCTTTTTGCCCCGGATTTTTTCCAAGGGGACAAGCTTGCCGTCTTCAACATGCAGGAGCGGTTTAATATTCAGCAAACCGCCGACAAATGCCGATGCTTTGCTGATTCTTCCGCCTCTTGCCAAATAAGTCAGGTCATCAACGGTAAAAATATGTTCAAGATGTTCGCAAAAGTCCTTTACAGACGATTCAATTTCTTGTATTGTATTGCCGTTAGTTGCGAGTTTAAGGGCGTGCTTGACTGCGAGCCCATAGCCTAATGAAGCGCATTTTGAGTCGATGATCCGCAAATCGAAATCAGGGAACTCTTCCTTGACTTCGTTTGCCGCCATCACAGCCGTCTGGTATGTTCCGGAAAGCTCTGAAGAAAAGGCGATATAGAGAGCGGGTTTGTTTTCGCCGGCCAGCTCGCTGAATGCATTTTTGAACCGCATCATGGACGGCTGGGACGTTTTCGGCGCTTTGCCTTCGCGCATCGCTTCATAAACATCCAGAGGCTGAATCGTCAGAAGGTCATCGTACTCTTTTTCATCAAGCAGCACCCTTAACGGAATAAATGAGATGTGATGTTCATCATAAAAAGATTTCGGCAAATCTGCCGCACTGTCTGCTAAAAGGTGAACGTTCATTTGAACCCCTTCTTTCTAAAAAATGGTTGAAAAGGACGCCAAGCTGTCCTTCGGTATACTTCGTTTTTTAGGTCAACTATATCATATATTTTCACATTGACGTTTTCAAAATATTGTTTTAAGGGTAAACCAAATATATACGAAAGTAGCGGAGGAACTAAATATGGTCATAGCTGAAGCAAAAAAATTGTTCATTGTCATCATCGGCGCCTTGTTAAATGCCATCGGATTGAATCTGTTTCTGATTCCCGCCGATGTTTACGCCAGCGGCTTTACGGGGGTGGCGCAGCTTTTATCGAGTGCGCTTGACCAGTACAGCCCGATTTATTTTTCAACGGGGACGCTATTGTTTATTTTAAACATTCCCGTCGGCATTTTGGGGTGGCTGAAGGTCGGGCGTTCTTTTACGGTTTACAGTGTTTTAAGTGTTGCGCTGACAACGGTGTTCCTTGGCATGCTGCCGGAAACAAGCCTTTCAAACGATATTTTGCTGAATGCCGTTTTTGGCGGAGTGATCTCTGCGGTCGGAATCGGCCTGACCCTTAAATACGGGGCTTCAACGGGCGGTTTGGATATTATCGCGATGATCCTGGCGAAGTGGAAAGACAAACCGGTCGGTACCTATTTCTTTATTTTAAACGGTGCGATCATTTTAACAGCAGGATTATTGAACGGGTGGGAGAAAGCATTATATACGCTCGTTACACTATATGTGACAACCAGGGTGATTGATGCCATCCACACCCGCCACGCCAAGCTCACCGTTATGATTGTCACAAAGAAAGCGGAGGAGATCAAAGAAGCGATTTACGGAAAGATGGTCCGCGGCATTACAACAGTTCCAGCGAAAGGCGCCTTTACGAATGAACAGAAAGAAATGATGATCATTGTCATCACAAGGTACGAATTATACGACTTGGAAAAAATCATTAATGAAGTGGATCCAAATGCTTTCACAAACGTCGTCCAGACAACGCAGGTTTTAGGGTTTTTCCGCAAAGATTAATGAAAGGGTGAATGAATGCGGCTGATTTCCATGATTGTAATGTTGCTGTTTGTCGGTGGATGCGGGCAAAACGGGGATCAAGTCCCCGATAAGGAGGTATCAGGGGAAGTGGATAACGGGAGTGTGACATTGACGGTTGAACCCGTCCAGAAGCAGGGAGAAATCGAATTTCGGATGTCGGTTGTCAACCATACGGATGACGTGGCAGAGTTTGAATTCAGCAGCGGACAGAAATTTGAGCTGATCGTCAGCGACAAAGAAGGGAATGAAAGGTACCGCTATTCGAAAGGAAAAATGTTTACGCAGGCGTTCCAGACGATGACGCTTAATCCGAAAGAGTCTTACGATTTTACTGATGTATGGAAAGAGGTGCCTGAACCCGGCACGTATGAAGTAAACGTGACATTTTTGGGAAGATCGGAACAGTTTGCAACTTTGAGGGCCGGCAAAACATTTGAAGTGAAATAGCCGTCAAAAAAGGCATCCCGGGAAGGATGCCTTTTTTGTATGCTGTCAGGCAGGAAGGGACGGCGGCTGCCTGAACACCACCCTGTGACCGTTAATATTGATCCCCATTGAAAATAGAATTTTTAACGATAACGTAATCTACGTTGCGGATCGCATCGAGCTTGTTTCCTCCCGCGTAAGAAATGGATGACTGCAGATCCTGTTCCATTTCTGTCAGCGTATCCATGATCGCGCCTTTATGCTCCACGTACATTTTTTTGCCTTCGACATTTTTCTTTTCACCTTTTTGGTACTCAGAAGCGGAACCAAAATATTCTTTGTAGAGCCTGCCGTCTTTTTCGATCGTTGCCCCGGGCGATTCTTCGTGTCCGGCAAACAGCGAACCGATCATGACCATCGTCGCCCCGAATCTGACCGATTTGGCAATGTCCCCGTGGGTGCGGATGCCGCCGTCTGCAATGATCGGCTTGCTCGCCGCTTTTGCACACCAGCGCAGCGCAGCCAGCTGCCAGCCGCCCGTTCCAAAACCGGTTTTGATTTTTGTAATGCAGACTTTTCCGGGACCGATGCCGACTTTTGTAGCGTCGGCGCCGGCGTTTTCAAGTTCTCTCACAGCTTCGGGCGTTCCGACATTTCCTGCGATCACGAAGCTGTTCGGAAGATGTTTTTTAATGTGCTGAATCATATTGATGACGGCGTTCGAGTGACCGTGGGCGATATCGATCGTGATGTAATCAGGCGTGAGATTCTCTTTTACCAGCTCTTCGATAAACGCGTATTCGTCATCTTTGACTCCGACGCTGATTGAAGAAAACAAACCGCGCGCCTTCATGTCTTGCACAAAATCGATCCGTGTTTCCGGCTCAAAGCGGTGCATCACATAAAAGTAACCGTTTTCCGCTAATGAAACAGCCAGCTTTTCATCTATAATGGTCTGCATATTGGCGGGCACCACAGGCAGTTTAAATGTTCTTCCGCCGAACTGCACGGACGGATCACATTCAGAGCGGCTCTTGACGATGCACTTTGCAGGAATTAGTTGAATATCCTCGTAATCAAACACGTTTTCCAATATAAAAACCCCCAAAAACGAATATTTATTTGTTTGTAATATAAAATGTTCACCTTTTATAATGTACTTCCTTTTGCTTCCGATGTCAAATTTTTATGTTTTGAAATTAGAAACATAAAAAAGGAGCCGTGCCGATGGCACAGACTCCTTTCCGGCTGTGAAAAAAGCCGGTGGGTGTTTATGATAGTTGATCTAGCTGCTCCTGAAGATTGTGAAGCTGGCGCCGTTCGGCATCAGTTGAATTGGCAAATGCTGAGGAAAGTGCGTTTTTGGCTCTTGCAACAGCTTTCGCCTTTTCACCTGAATCCGTCGAAGCTTCAGCTTCATGAACGGCTGCTTTGGCCATTTGAAACAGTTCGTTTCTCATGTTACAGCCCTCCGCATTCCGTCGGGCCGCTCTTTTGTTCAGCCTCTTCTAATGTGGAGCGATAAGGGAACCTGGAGGCATGCTGTTTAAGCGAATCCTTGCCTTGCTGAATAAACCGTTTTGATTTGCTGCGTTTACCCATCTTGAAATTCCCCCTTAACACGAGTGACGGTCCGGTACGGCCGTCTTCTCATAGTATTGCCGTTTTGAAAAGCCGTTTATGAATGGCAAATTATAAAATTATAAAGCGAAGTAATCCTTTAAAAAGACTGCGATACCGTCTTCTTCGTTCGATTTTGTAACCTTGTTTGCAACGCTTTTGACCCCTTCGATGCCGTTGCCCATCGCTACGCCGCAGCCCGCGAACTCGAGCATTTCAAGGTCGTTGTCTTCATCGCCGAAGGCAATCACCCGCTCAGGCGGTATCCCGTAATGGTCCGTGATTTTCTCTAAGCCGACCGCTTTATTGATGCCGCTTTTAATCAGTTCGATCACATGCCACGGAGCCGCCCATCTTCTATGGTCGACCATCTCTGCGTGAACGTCTGACAGGTAGGAGCGGATCGCCGGAACATCCTCTTCTTTTGCGTGGATCAGTACGCTTGTCACATCTTGGCCGAGGTTTGTCCTTAAATCTCCGACCGTAATATTCGGGCTGCCCATCGTAAAGACATCAATCAGTTTTTCGTCATGATAATGAAAATAAACATCATCGACAATTTCAGCAAGGATATTATGTACGTTGTATGTCTCGCTGACTTCAATGATCTGTTTGACCACCTCGAGATCAAGAGATGTATGGAAGCGTCCCCAGCTTTGATCTTTAGGATGATGGACAAACGCCCCGTTGAAATTGACGATCGGCGTATCAAGCTGGAGCTGATCATAATACACGGAGCTTGCTCGGAACGGTCTTCCCGTAGAAATGCACACGTAATGTCCATCTTCCCGCAGCTTGCGGATGACGTCGCTGGAGCTTTCCGAGATGGTCTTGTCGTCTTTTAATAATGTACCGTCTAAGTCCAATGCAATTAAATATGGTTTTGTCTCCATAAATGCTCCTTTGTTGTGAATTTGAAAGTTCTGGCTTACCTATAGTGTATCTTTTTACCTTCTTTATTGTCTACATGTTAAACTTATGATGATGGACATCCTAAAAGGAGGAAGAAACAGTCGTGATCATTATCGAGAAGCAACATATTTCAAACATTCCTCTTTTGCATATTGTAAAAGAGGAGAAAAAAGAGAAAGCTCTTCCTCTTGTTTTCTTCATACATGGTTTTACAAGCGCAAAAGAGCATAACCTTCACTTCGCATATCTGCTTGCCGAAAAAGGAATGCGCGTGATCCTGCCTGAGGCTCTTTGTCACGGGGAGAGGGATGAACAGCTCACTCAGGAAGAGCTCGCCCCGAGGTTTTGGGAGATCGTCACGAATGAAATCAAAGAGTTCGAAGTGCTGAAAAACCACTTTGAACAGGAAAACCTGATTGAAAAGGGCCGTATCGGCGCCGCCGGAACTTCGATGGGCGGCATTGTCACGCTCGGCGCTTTGACCCAATACGAATGGATTACAACTGCCGTCAGTTTAATGGGCAGTCCCGCCTATGTAGAATTTTTTGATCAACAGCTCGCTTTTATGCGTGAAAAGAAAATTGAACTTCCTTTCACAGAAGAACAAATCGAACAGCAGCGCAATAAACTGAAGCGTTTTGACTTGAGTCTGCAGCCGGACAAATTGAAAATGAGGCCGCTTTTATTTTGGCACGGCAAACAGGATGGCACCGTTCCGTTTGCTTTGGCGCGCCGCTTCTATGAATCGACGATTCCGCTGTATGAAGCTCAGCCTGATCTGCTGCATTTTATCGAAGATGAGCGGGCCGGACATAAAGTATCGAGAGAAGGCCTTTTGAAAACAGTCGAATGGTTTGAAGCGCACCTTTAAGTGCTATCGTTTTAGAAAATGAACGAAGTGCGTTATACTGATGAAAAAAGGAGTGAGGAAGAGTGGATGAAGCATTAAAAGAGAACATCATGGGCGCCCTTGAACAGGTCGTTGACCCTGAACTGGGTGTCGATATCGTCAATCTCGGCCTTGTATATGACGTGGATATGGATGAGAACGGCAAAACAGACGTGACCATGACTTTAACTTCAATGGGCTGTCCGCTGGCGCCGATCATCGTAGATGAAGTCAAAAAAGCGCTCGCAGATATTCCAGAAGTCAAGGAAGTTGATGTTCAAATCGTCTGGAATCCACCTTGGACACGGGACAAAATGTCGCGATATGCGAAAATCGCACTTGGCATCCAATAAACATTTTCAGAGCCTGCTCATTCGTTGACAGGCTCTTTCTTTTTCGAAAAGGGAGCCGCCGAAATAGATACGCGGGCGTATCCTGGCAGATCGCCACTCCTGTTATAAATAGAACGCTTATATAAGGCGTTCTTTTTTTATTGCAAAAACGCCAGTCGGCACATTCTCAGGTTTGAAAAACGGAGAATCCGGGAAGATGGGAACGAAGCACGACCAAGCCGCCGAAAGGACCGCCGGCGGGAGGAAAGAACCAATATGAAAGGTGAATGAAAAAATATTAAATATACAATTGAATTAATTTTTATTCATGTTATAATGTTAAATAATTTCACAAAGACCAAGAAGGTGAACTTGTTTTGAAAATAGGTATTATAGGTTCTACTGGCTATGGAGGGGCAGAGATTATGAGGATTATGAAGTCTCACCCTTATGCAGATGAATGCATATTGTATTCATCGAGCGATGAGGGAGCCCGCTATGATGCCGCATACCCGCACCTTATGAAACTGACAGATCAACACCTGCAACCAATCGAGGTAAAGAAGATTGCGAATGAAATCGATTTTTTATTTATGGCTGCGCCTCCGGGGGTATCCAGCCGGCTGACGCCACAGTTTGATGCATATGACATACCGATCATTGACCTGTCCGGCGATCTCAGGCTGCAGAACCCGAGCGTCTATGAAAAGTGGTACAAAAGGGAAGCCGCGCCAGAACACGTGCTTCAAAAAGCGGTATACGGACTGTCTGAGCTGAATCTGGAAGACATTAAAACGGCGCAGTACATAGCCAATCCAGGATGTTTCCCGACAGCGGTTCTTCTCGGCTTGGCGCCGCTCGTCAAAAGCGGCAGCATCAACGAATCTTTTGTCATCATCGATGCGAAAACAGGGGTATCGGGAGCAGGCAGAAAGGCGTCGATGGGCACTCATTTTTCAGAGGTCAATGACAATTTCAAAATATACAAGGTAAACGAACACCAGCATACGCCTGAAATCGAGCAGACTGTTAAACAGTGGGACTCCGCATTTAAACCGATCACATTCAGCACGCATTTAGTTCCGATGACAAGGGGCATTATGGCGACCATCTACACAGAGCTGAAAGACAGCAAGGATGCCGAACAGCTGCAACTTATTTTTTCTAAATTTTATAAAGATTCGCACTTTGTCAGGGTGAGAGAACCCGGTGCATTCCCTGCGACTAAAGAGGTGTACGGCAGCAATTTTTGCGATATCGGCATTACCGTTGATGAACGGACGAACAGAGTGACAATTGTGTCAGTGATCGATAACTTGATGAAGGGAGCCGCGGGTCAGGCTGTTCAAAACTTCAACATTATGAACGGCTGGAGCGAAACCGCCGGGCTTGAATTTACGCCTATTTATCCATAAGACAGGAGAGAACAAACTTATGATTCAGGTGAGTCAAGACAGCATAAAAAAAACAGACGGAAGCGTCGCTTCGCCTAAAGGCTATCTGGCAAAAGGGGTCCACTGCGGCCTCCGCTATTCAAAAAAAGATCTTGGAATCATCATCAGCTCAAAACCGGCGGTGAGCGCCGCCGTTTATACGCAAAGCCACTTTCAGGCTGCGCCGATCAAGGTGACGCAGGAAAGT
The DNA here is from genome assembly GCF_056155945.1 of Bacillus sp. GM2. Lineage (NCBI taxonomy): Bacteria > Bacillati > Bacillota > Bacilli > Caryophanales > Bacillaceae > Bacillus > Bacillus sp. GM2. The sequence continues at coordinate 2,341,860 of NZ_JBRKSZ010000007.1, read as the reverse complement.
CTCAAAAAAAGCGCGCATTTGCAAGCCGTCATCGTCAACAGTGCCAATGCCAACGCATGCACGGGAGAGCAGGGCTTAAAAGATGCATATGAGATGCGCCGTAAAAGCGCTGATATGCTTGGGATCGAGCCGGAACTGGTGGCCGTGTCCTCAACCGGCGTCATCGGCGAATACCTCAATATGGAGAGCATTACAAAAGGCATCAGCCTTCTCGCCGAGACTGAGCCTGCCGAAGGCGATTTCGAAGAAGCGATCTTAACGACAGACACGGTGATCAAACAAACGTGCTATGAACTGATGATCGGCGGTCAAAGAGTGACGATCGGCGGAGCGGCAAAAGGGTCGGGGATGATCCACCCGAATATGGCGACGATGCTCGGCTTTGTCACAACAGATGCATCCATCGAAGAAAGTGCGCTGCAAAGGGCTTTGAGGGAAATTACGGACGTTTCATTCAACCAGATAACGGTCGACGGCGACACATCGACTAACGATATGGTGCTCGTTATGGCGAACGGATGCGCCGGAAATGAGCGCCTCCATGAAGAACACGAAGATTGGCCGATTTTCAAAAAAGGCCTGCAGCTTGTTTGTACAGACCTCGCCAAACAAATCGCGAGAGACGGGGAAGGGGCGACAAAGCTGATCGAGGTTGAAGTGAACGGCGCGAAAAGCAATCTTGAAGCGCAAATCATCGCCAAAAAAATCGTCGGCTCAAACCTTGTAAAAACCGCGGTTTACGGCACGGATGCGAACTGGGGCAGAATCGTTGTCGCAATCGGGGACAGCATGGCTGCCGTGACACCGGAGAAGGTGGAAATCCGCCTAGGCGGCCAATGCCTTTTTAAAAACAACGAACCGCAGCCTTTTTCAGAAGAACTGGCCAAAACATATTTAGAAAACAGCGAAGTGAAAATCGAGGTTCACTTGCAGGAAGGTGAAGGAAAGGGTACGGCGTGGGGCTGCGATTTAACTTATGAATACGTCAAAATCAATGCGAGCTATCGTACGTAAAAAGGGGATCACAATGGATAAAACAATCGTTTTTAAATGCGGCGGAAGCGTCATCCGCGAACTATCGGACGAATTTTTTCAAAATCTGAAAGAGCTGACTGAAAGCGGCTGGAAAATCGCACTCGTCCACGGGGGCGGGCCCGATATTACAAAGATGCTGAAGAAACTCAATATTCGAACCGAATTCGTCAACGGACAGCGCAAGACGACAAAAGCGGTTCTTGAAGTCGCTGAAATGGTCTTGTCCGGTTCGATCAACAAATTTTTCGTTGCCGAGCTGACAAAGCACGGCCTTCCGGCTGTCGGCGTATCAGGAAAAGACGGGGGACTGCTCCTTGCCGACTATTTAAATGAAAAAGAATACGGTCAGGTCGGGCGCATTAAAAAAGTGAACGTCGGAATGGCCGAAGCGCTCATGGAAAAAGGGTTTATTCCGGTTATCGCCCCCCTCTCGATGACGGATGACTGTGAGACTTTGAATGTGAACGCCGATTTAGCAGCATCGGCTGTTGCGGCAGCCTTGCGCGCTGAAAAATTAATCTTTGTGACAGACGTCAACGGGATTATGAAAAACGAAGAAATGCTGAAAGAGCTGACGCCAGCAGACATCGAAAGCCTGATTGCTGAAGGCGTGATCTCGGGAGGCATGATACCAAAAGTGGATTCTGCAAAGGAAGCCCTCACAGATGAAGTGGATGAAGTGATGATCGTGAGCGGAAAAGGATCTTTCCTCACGAAAGACGATTTCATCGGCACGAAAATCATTAAACAAAAGGAGGCCGTATTGTGAGTCATTTATTTCAGACGTACAGCCGCTGGAATATCAATATTAAAAAAGCGAAAGGCACGATCGTTCAGGATGAGAAGGGGAACGCCTATCTCGATTTCGTCCAGGGAATCGCGGTCTGCAATCTCGGGCATTGCCCTGATTCAGTGACAGCTGCTGTCAAAAAACAGCTTGATGATGTCTGGCATGTTTCCAATCTGTTTCAAAATGAACTTCAAGAAAAGGTTGCACAGCTTCTTACCAAAAACTGTGCAGGCGATCTCGTCTTCTTTTGCAACAGCGGGGCGGAAGCGAATGAAGGGGCGGTGAAGCTCGCGCGAAAACACACGCAAAAAACAAAAATCGTAACGTTTCAGCAATCGTTCCACGGACGCACGTATGCGGGAATGGCCGCAACCGGACAGGAAAAGATCAAGCTCGGATTCGGACCGATGCTTGAAGGATTCCACTACTTACCTTACAACGAGCCGAAAGCATTTGCCGAATTGCAGGATGAAGAAGATATCGCGGCGGTGATGCTCGAGCCGATTCAAGGCGAAGGCGGCGTCATCCCGGCGAGCAGGGAATTTCTGCAGAGCGTTCAAGATTTTTGCCGCGAAAAGCAGGCTCTTCTTATCATTGACGAAGTTCAAACCGGAATCGGCCGCACCGGTAAAGCTTTCGGATATGAACACGAAGGGCTGTCACCTGATATCATCACCGTCGCGAAAGGGCTGGGCAGCGGTTTTCCGGTCGGAGCCGTCATCGGGAAAAAAGAGCTTTCAGAAGCGTTCTCTCCGGGTTCCCACGGCACGACATTCGGAGGGAACATGCTGGCGATGGCTGCGGCACACGCCACGTTGGAGACCATTTTTGAAAGCAGCTTTCTTGAAGAAGTGAGCGCCAAAGGAGCATTTTTGCATCAACAGCTGAAAGATAAGCTTCAATTTCCGTTTGTAAAAGATATCCGCGGGAAAGGGCTGATCGCCGGAATCGAGTGCAAAGAACCTGTGCAGCCGCTGATCGAAGCGCTTCAAAAGGAAGGCTTGCTCGTTCTTCCCGCGGGTCCGAACGTGATCAGACTACTGCCGCCATTGACGGTTGCGAAAAGCGAAATCAAAGCGGCCGTGGAAAAGCTGAAAGCTGTCATGGCAGATCATTCAGCTGTAAAACAGTAATTTTTTTTCGATAGATCAGTATAAAAATTCATGAATATCATTATTTATTCATCAAAGGTGGGCATAAAATGGAAGGATATTTAGTTCTTGAAGATGGTACATCCTTCAGCGGTGAACTGGACGGTCTTGACGGCTGCACCGGTGAAGTCGTCTTTTTTACGGGCATGACCGGCTATCAGGAGGTTTTGACAGACCCTTCTTATAAAGGCCAGATTATTGTCTTTACGTACCCGCTGATCGGCAACTACGGAATAAATAAAAGCGATGAGGAGAGCAAACGGCCTCAGGTAAAAGGGGTTGTCGTCTATGAAGCGTGTGACAGGTTTTCCCATCATCAGGCGACAGAAAGCCTTCGGGAATACTTGGCGAAGTGGGATGTTCCGCTTTTATCGCACGTGGACACAAGAGCGGTTGTCCAGCATATCAGGGCAAAGGGGACGCTGAATGCCAGACTGACGAAACAAAAGGACGGCATTCCGGCTCCGCGCCAGCTGGAAAACTATGCGGCACAGGTTGCCGGACAAAACGAAAACGGCGCCTTCGGGGAAGGCAATACGCATATTGCGGTGATCGATTTCGGCTATAAAAAGTCGATCGCTTCATCGCTTGCAAACCGGGACTGCAAAGTAACGGTCGTTCCCTATCAAGAGATGGACGGCATTTCAAAGCTGAATCCGGACGGGATCGTCCTTTCAAACGGGCCGGGCGATCCGAAAGCGATCCTTCCATATCTGGATGCGCTCCGGGATATCATCTCTTCCTATCCGACTCTCGGCATCTGCCTCGGACACCAGCTGATCGCGCTCGCATTCGGAAGCGATACGTATAAGCTTCCGTTCGGCCACAGGGGAGCCAATCATCCGGTCATGGACAAAGAGACCGGACGCGTGTTCATGACAAGCCAAAACCACAGCTATGTCGTCGATCGGGACACCATCAGCGAAAATGAATTTTCCGTCAGGTTTCATCATGTCAACGACGGTTCAGTAGAAGGGCTGATGCATAAAACACTGCCTGTCATATCCGTTCAGTTTCATCCGGAAGCCCATCCGGGACCGGCTGAAAGCGAGTGGATATTCGGCGAATATTTGCAGAAATTGAACGAAGCAAGGAGAGAGATCGCCCATGCCTAAAGATCAAACCATCAAAAGCATTCTCGTTATCGGATCGGGGCCGATTATCATCGGGCAGGCCGCTGAATTCGACTACTCCGGAACCCAGGGCTGCATGGCGCTGAAAAGCGAAGGCTACCGGGTGATTCTCGTCAACAGCAACCCGGCGACCATCATGACCGATGAATCTTTTGCAGATGAAATCTATTTTGAGCCCTTGACAGTGGAAAGCCTCACACAAATCATCAAGCGCGAAAAACCGGACGGACTGCTCGCCAATCTGGGGGGACAGACAGCGCTGAATTTGGCTGTCGAGCTCGAAAAGGCCGGCATTCTTAAAACATACGGGGTAAAGCTGCTTGGAACATCTGTCGATACGATCGAAAAGGGCGAAGACAGGGAAAAGTTCCGCGCCTTGATGAAGGAGCTGAACGAACCTGTGCCGGATTCAGAAATCGTTGACAATCAAGATGATGCGCTTCGTTTTGCGCTCTCAATCGGTTTTCCGATTATCGTGCGGCCGGCCTATACACTGGGCGGAAAAGGAGGCGGCATCGCGGCGACGAAAGAGGAGTTCCTGCCTTTAATCGAAAGCGCCCTCCTCGCAAGCCCGATTCATCAATGCCTTGTCGAAAAAAGCATTGCCGGTTTTAAAGAAATCGAATACGAAGTCATGCGTGACAGAAACAATACATGCATCACCGTCTGCAATATGGAAAACATCGATCCGGTCGGCGTCCATACGGGGGATTCGATCGTTGTCGCCCCGTCGCAGACATTAACGGATGCGGATTATCAAATGCTTCGTTCTGCCAGCTTAAAGATCATTTCCGCGCTCGATGTTGTCGGCGGCTGCAACATTCAATTCGCCCTGGACCCGGAAAGCAAAAATTACTATGTCATCGAGGTGAATCCGAGAGTAAGCCGTTCATCGGCGCTCGCCTCAAAAGCGACCGGCTATCCGATCGCAAAAATGACGGCTAAACTGGCTGTCGGCTACACGCTTGCCGAGCTGAAAAATCCGCTCACAGATTCGACATACGCCAGCTTCGAGCCTGCGCTTGACTATGTCGTCGTCAAATTTCCGCGCTGGCCGTTCGACAAATTCAAACAAGCCGACCGTAAGCTCGGCACGAAAATGAAAGCGACGGGAGAAGTCATGGCGATTGACCGCAATCTTGAAGCGGCCCTGCAAAAAGCGGTCGCATCCCTTGAGCTGAAAACGTCAGGAACCCACTTGCCCGAACTTGGCGGCGTATCTTCAGAAGTGTTGTGGAAGCTGCTTGAGACCCCTGATGACCGCCGTTTCTTTGCGGTCATGGAGCTGCTGAGCAGGGGGGCTTCCATCAGCGAGATACACGAGAAAACGAAAATCGATAACTATTTCCTTCATGTGTTTTCTAACATCATTCAGCTGGAAAACATGTTGATGGAACAGGGAGACGCGCTGTCCGTCAGCCTTTTGAAAAAGGTGAAAGAAAAGGGATTTACCGACTTTACGATCGCTTCCCTCACCGGAAAGACGGAAGAAGAAGTGCGCGCGCTCCGCAAGAAAATGGGCATTGCCGCATCCTTTAAAATCGTCGATACATGCGCAGCTGAATTTGATGCGAAGACAAACTATTTTTACTCGACGTATTTCGGGAAAAGCGACGGAGACATTTCTCAAAAAACGAATAAGCGCGCACTGATTATCGGTTCCGGCCCGATACGGATCGGCCAGGGAGTCGAGTTTGACTACAGCGCCGTGCACGGCGTCATGACGCTGAAAAATCTCGGGTTTGAAACGATCATGCTGAACAACAACCCGGAAACCGTCAGCACGGATTATGAAATGGCAGACCGTCTGTACTTTGAACCGATTACACCCGAGCATATTCTCAATGTCGCTGAAGCGGAAGACATCGACTTTGCGATTGTTCAATTCGGCGGCCAATCCGCCATCAATGTGGCTGAAGCGATTGAAAAAGCGGGCATCACCCTGCTTGGTACATCATCGGAAACCCTTGACATACTTGAAGACCGCGATCAATTTTATCAGCTTCTTGACGAGCTCGGCATCTCCCATGCCAAAGGAGAAACGGCTTCATCAAAAGCGGAAGCGGTGCAGAAAGCGAACGAAATCGGCTATCCTGTGCTGATCAGGCCGTCATATGTGATCGGCGGCATGGGCATGATGATCGTTCACTCCGAGGCGGAGCTCAGAGAGCTGCTGGGCGGAGCATCGCAAATGCCTTACCCGATTCTGATCGATCAATACGTATCGGGAAAAGAGTTTGAAATCGACCTTGTCAGCGATGGCGACGATCTTTATATCCCGACTTATATCGAGCACATTGAAAAAGCGGGCGTGCATTCAGGTGACAGCTACGCGATTTTGCCGGGGCCTTCGGTCACTCCGGAGATGAAAAGCGCCGCGCGGGATGCTGCCGCAAAAATCGTCCGCAAGCTCGGATTTAAGGGCATTATGAACATTCAATTTATAGCGGATGCGGATGAATTGCTCATCCTTGAAGTCAATCCGAGGGCGAGCCGGACGGTTCCGGTTGTCAGCAAGGTGATGGGTGTTCCGATGATCCCGCTTGCGGCGCAGCTGTTGGCCGGTTCGTCACTCAAAGAATTGAAGCCCGCCGCCAAAAATTCACGCGGCGTTGCCGTGAAGTTTCCGGTCTTTTCATCGCACGCTATCCAGGATGTCGATTTGAAGCTTGGGCCGGAAATGAAATCGACCGGAGAAGGCATGTATGTCGGCTTCAATCCGGAAAGCGCCCTGAAGAAAATCTTTGCGGGAATCTGGCAAACGAAAGGCTGCATTTACATGGAAGGGGCCGACGAGCTTCGTTCTCTCGCAGAACAGGCGGGCTTCACCGTACAGTCGGACGATTTTCCGGGCTGGATCAAACGGAAAGACAAAGCGCTGCACATCCATTTAGCCGAATCAAAAGAAGCGAGCAAGCAGCGAATGGAAGCCGTCACCCACGGTGTGGCGGTGATGACGGAGGAAGAGACGGTGCGGGCATTTTTGACGAGCGGGCATGGAACGACTAAAGCCGTGTCCCTTAAAGATTTATATATAAAGGAAGTGGAGACATGTCTACTGTAAACATCGGGGCGACCCGGGAAATCAATCTGTCGGGCAACGATTTTTTAAGCCTGAAAGACTTTTCAAAAGAAGAGATCGTTTATTTGCTGAAAGAGGCAGCAGAGATGAAGCAAAATAAAATTCAAGACATCTTTAAAGGAAAAACATTGGCGATGATCTTTGAAAAGTCGTCGACGAGAACACGCGTATCATTTGAAGCCGGAATGGCGCAGCTCGGCGGAAACGCCCTGTTTTTAAGCAGTAAAGACATGCAGCTGGGCAGAGGGGAAACGATCGCAGATACCGCGAAAGTGCTTTCGGGCTATGTCGACGCGATTATGATCCGCACATTCGAGCACGAAAAAGTCGAAGAGCTTGCCAAGCATGCCGAGATTCCCGTGATCAACGGATTGACCGATCTTTTTCATCCGTGTCAGGCGCTTAGTGACCTCTTGACGATTCAAGAGATGAAAGGAACATTAAAAGGGCTGAAAGCCGTTTATGTTGGAGACGGAAACAATGTCGCGCATTCGCTGTTAATCGGCTGCGCGAAAGTGGGATGCGACATTACGGTCGCTTCGCCTGAAGGGTATGAGCCGAATCAGGAAGTGGTAAAACTGGCCGAGGGATTCGCCGAAGAGTCCGGAGCGGCCGTCACAATCACAAATGACCCCGTGTCAGCCGTTCAACATGCGGATGTCATCTATTCTGATGTGTTTACAAGCATGGGCCAGGAGAAGGAAGCCGAAGAACGGATGAATATCTTTGCTCCTTACCAGGTCAACGGAACGCTTGTCTCCCATGCCAAACCGGATTACGTCTTTCTGCACTGCCTTCCTGCCCACAGGGAAGAAGAGGTCACCGCAGAGATCATCGACGGCCCGAATTCAGCGGTATTCCAGCAGGCTGAAAACCGCCTGCACGTCCAAAAAGCTTTATTAAAAGCACTGTTATCTTAAAATAAAAAACAGCTGATCACAATTGATCAGCTGTTTTTCTAGGCGAATATCAAAACGGCGATGCCGATGACAAAGCAGTAAATCGAGAAATAAACCAAGTTTCCTTTCGCCATAATATTCATGAACCAGCGCAATGAAAAGTATGTAGCGATAATCGATGCGATGAACGCAAACAAATAAGGAAGGAAAAGCACCCCTAAACGCGGATCATGAAAAATATCGGTAATGCTTAAAATGGTCCCGCCAAGACTGACCGGTATGTACAGTAAAAATGAAAACCTGAGCGCGGTTTCAGATTTGAGGCCGAGCGCCATCGCAGGCACGATCGTCGCTCCCGAACGGCTGATGCCGGGAACAAGTGCCACCATTTGCGACAAGCCGATGATCACGGCGTCTCTCAGCCTGATTTCGCCGTCGTTTTTGCGGCCGCGCAAATTGCGAATGAGAAACAATGCCAGACCCGTGATCAGCAAAGTAACCGCGGTAATCCGGACGCCGTCTTTAAAGAAAGCCGAAATCTCATCATCAAATAAAACGCCGATGACACCGGCAGGAATCGTGGCGATGATCAGATAGATGATAAACCTGAAGTCCGCTTTTCCTTTTTCATTTTTTGATGTGACATAAGACAGTCCGTTTACCGCCAGCCTGAAAATATCGTTTTTATAAACGAGCAATACGGCAATTAAAGAACCGGCATTCATCAAAAGCTCAAAACTGAAGCCTTCAATGTTCAGGCCTAAAAAGTGCTGTGCCAGCACCAAGTGGCCGCTTGAAGAAACAGGGATCGGTTCTGTGAACCCCTGAAGCAACCCTAAAAGGATATACTTGATCAACATTAAAAAATCCATGATACTCCTCCGTTTCCCACAAGTTGTGACGCCCTTTTAAAAGACGGAATGAACGGGCGGTTCGTTTCAATTTTCGGAATACTTTTCTCATTAAACTACACAAAGCAAACAGATGTAAAGATAAAATCGACATGTTTTTTGGGAGAGTGGGGCAATCTAATCATAAAAGGGAGTGAAGCAAATGGGACAGCAGCGTCAATTCCGGCCGGGCCAAAAAGCGCCCAATAATGGAGTGTATGTGGAGATCGGCGAAACGGGAAGCATGGTTCAGAACCCTCAGCAAATAAAATTGAGCGCCGGCGAGTTCTTCCCTGAAACCTCCAACCATAACCGGCTCTGGACATATAAAAGAAAGCCTTAAAAAACAGCCGTCTTTTTCGGACGGCTGGCTGTCTAAAGCAAAAAACCCCGCTTTCAAAAGCCGGGGTTTTAATGTTGACTTGCATCCTGTTTAACAGGCATAATTTCTCCAAGAACAATAACGGCTGCGGTGATGATAAAGCCCATAATGACACTGGTTTGAAGGTCATACCCAGCACCGTTCATGGCGCCGACAATATAGCAGGCCATCTGCGTCAAAAGAAATGTCCAGAAAAAAGCGACCACAAATCGCACGTTTCCCACCTCGTCCTTCTCATTCAATTCTAAAACTTATCATACCATATACATAGCCAGCTGGAAAAGACATTTTAGTGAACAAGACAGGGCTTTCAACTCTGTTTTCAGAAATATCAGAAAGGACATTTCATTAAAGTTCATTTTTCATCATGAAGACTGGGACTTTTCCTTATTCGTTTGCTGCACGTACGACATAAAATAATGAGCAGATTACGGCAGGAAGGAGGCAGGCAAGTGATGAAAATAACCGAACGTTTTTTTCAAGTGGATTCAGAATGGAACGTGGTTCATCTTCCGTACAAGCCGAACGGTTTTCTGGTGTTCATTTTCGGCGACCGGAACCATTACGTCGGGGAAGATTCGAGCTTCTGGCTTCAGCATTACGGGAGAAATCAGCTTCTAACGAGCCTGAGCAACAAAGGCTACACCCTGGTAAACAGCAATTTGTTCGGCAGGCACTGGGGCTCCGAAAAAGCGGTTGCATACGCTAAACAGCTGATTCATTACGTGTTCAAACAAGAGATTTTAAATGAAAAAATTCATCTATTGGCGGAAGGCACAGGCGCCCTCATTGCAGATGAGCTCCTTCGCTCGATCCCGAACCAAATACGTTCTGCAGCGATGATTAATCCTTGCCTCGATCTTCAGGCTCATCATAAACGAGAAAAAGAAAACAAGTTTTTCTACAAACAGTTTATTAAAGAAATTGCCGAAAGCTACGGAATTACGGAGCGGGAGGCTGCCGATTATCCGTTCAAAAGCATCTCCCCTTATCACAATCTCGTACCCGTTCATATTTGGCAAAGACTGAACGGCTCACCGTATCCGTATATGATTCATGCCAAAACGTTTGAGGAGCGCCAGATTAAAGGTCGTCACAGCGTGGGGCTTACCCTGCACCTGCCTGAACATCCTCAGCGCATTCATTCAGCAATCGCGAACTTTTTCAAAACGCATGAAAAAGTCTTATAGAGAATAGAATAATAGCAGCCCGAAAATGGTGAAAAGGGCTGTTTTTTGCTTGGTTAAAAAAGCTGAAACGAAAGGTGGTCCATCGAATGAAGCCGGCACTTGTATATGGAGCAGATGAGTTCTTCGGCCTTTCATTTTGTGAACATCTACTTGAAGAGGGTGTTGACATCGATGTAAAGCTGGAACAGACAAGCGACGAAAAAAAGCTGATGTACCTCGAAGAGCGGCTGATGTGGCTTGGAAGAAACCAGCATTTCCGTCTCATCGAAAAAGAGCTTGAAGCCCCGTACGAACAAGTCTTCATCCAATACACAGGCTCAGTGCCGGAAGAAGCGCTGGCTGCCGGCGTTGAAAACAAGCCTGTTATTCTGTTTGTCTATCAAGAACAATTCGAAGAGGATTTACGCGCCGGCATGGAGGAAAAGGGCGTTGAACTGATCGTGCTTCCGGATCTGTTCGGTCCGTGGGACGTCAGGGCAGAGGATAAACAAAACAGGGACGGAGCGCTTTTTGTGAACGACGCGGCCGCACAAGCCGCTGCCTGTGCTGTTGAAAAAGATTTTTCAGATTTGCAGTTTGTACAGGAGACGCCAGCCGATAAAGCCGATGAGATCATTGAAGAATGGAGCAGACAAATGTCTACATTTTTCGACAAAAAATAAGAAAGATCTTCCTAATTTACACTTGAAAGGATACAATAAAGATAGATTTGAATTGCTGTTTTTTTCGAAAGGGAGTTGAACATGGCATGGTGTACAGGCTTGTCGCGATTTTTTTCATTCTCCTGGCGCTAAGCGGCTGCGGACAATCGCCGCTGAAAGGGAAAATTGAAAAAGTCGGTTTGCTTGTCCCTGATACGATAAATGACCAAGTATGGGGAACCAAAGGATATAAAGGATTATTAAGAATACAATCCGTCTATAATGTCGACGTCTATTATAAAGAGGGAATCGATAATGACGCTGCCATTAAAATGGCTGTAGAAGATTTTCATAAAAAAGGCGTCAACCTCATCTACGGGCACGGAAGCGAATATGAAAAAGCCTTTAATGAGATATGCAAAGATTATCCTGATATTCATTTTGTTTTAATGAACTCGAAAGCCGACCACCAAAATGTGACAAGCATATCGCTTGAAGGTGAAGCGATGGGGTTTTTCGGCGGAATGACGGCGGCCCATCAGTCAAAAACAAAGAAAATTGGCGTCCTCGCAACGTATAAATGGCAGCCTGAAGTAGAAGGGTTTGCCGAAGGGGCAAAATACCTCGATCCGGACATTGAGGTAATGACAGAATATGTCGGCCAGTGGGACGACAGCGAAAATGCCGTCAAACTGTATGAAAAAATGAAGAAGGCAGGCGCGGATGTTGTGTATCCGGCCGGGGACGGGTATAATGTCCCTGTCATTGAACAAATCAAAAAGGACGGGCTGTACGCTATCGGCTATGTTAGCGACCAGTCGGAATTGGGTGAGAATGTCGTTTTGACAAGCACCATACAGCATGTAGACGACGCTTATGAACTCACCGCCGATGAGTTTAATAAAGGAACGCTTAAAGGCGGCAAGCGCTCATTTGACATTCAAGACGGCGTCATCGAAATGGGAGAATTCAGCCCTGTTGTCGATCAGTCATTTCAAGAAAAGATGAATCGGCTGATTGACGAATACAAAAAAACAAACAAACTGCCAAACGAACATTGAGGTGATCAAGATGCACGAAAAATCGATGGAATTTTTGCAAATTGCCATGAAGTACGTTCCGGAAGCGAAAGCAGAGATGGAGAAAGCGGGAATCGAACTTTCCCCGGAAATGCTTGAGCCGTTCATGAACTTGTTTACGAAAGTGATGGCCGAGGCTTACGAGCTCGGTAAAGCGGAAGCCGGTTCAGACGCCTGACTTAAACGCCTGCAAACGCTTAAAAAGCCACTTTTCAGAAGAAGTGGCTTTTTTATATGGAAATCTTATTTTTCAAAGCGCTGACCATTGAGCCGATTTCTTTAAACACAGGCTTCAGCTCATCGATCGAATCCATGATTTCTCCAACCTGATTCAACACGTGCATGTAATCGGCTTCCTGGGGAACTTCAGCGTCTTCGGCAGTTTCCGCTTCCGCATCCGCATCCGTCTCCGTTTCTTCATGCCTGCCGGGTGCGTTTGCGCCAAACATCATTTTTGTGAAAAAATCGTCGTTCGCCACTCTTCATCCCTCCTTTTTCATATATATCACTACTATATGAATGTTTTGGTCTGCTAGATTAGACGAATATATTGCCAACTAAAAAAAAATAGGGTAGGATTAGTACCAGATACTAATAATAACCCATAACATTAGTTGGAAAAAATCATGTATAAAGGAGTCTTTCCTATGAAAGCTGGAATTATTGGAATCGGCCGGTACATCCCTGAAAAGGTGCTGACCAATTTCGACTTGGAAAAAATGGTTGAAACTTCTGACGAGTGGATTCGTACAAGAACAGGCATAGAAGAAAGAAGAATCGCAGCTGAAGATGAGAAAACATCCGACATGGCTGTGGCCGCCGCTAGAAGAGCGATGGAAGACGCAAAGATCGAGGCGGAAGATCTTGATATGATTCTCGTCGCCACCGTTACTCCTGATCAGGCATTCCCGACAGTGTCCTGCATGATTCAAGAAAAGCTCGGTGCATTCAATGCCTGTGCGATGGATATCAGCGCAGCGTGCGCCGGTTTTATGTACGGTTTAGTCACTGGAAAACAGTTTATCGAAGCCGGAACGTATAAGCATGTGCTTGTCATCGGAGTTGAAAAGCTCTCAAGCATTACGGACTGGGATGACCGCAATACCGCTGTTCTGTTCGGAGACGGTGCGGGCGCCGCAGTTGTGGGGCCTGTCAGCGACGATAAAGGGATTTTGTCCTTTGAGCTCGGTGCAGACGGCAGAGGCGGAAAGCACTTGTACTTGGATGAAAAAGATCATACAATCATGAATGGCAGAGAAGTGTTCAAGTTTGCCGTCCGCCAAATGGGTGAATCCAGTGTGAATGTCATTGAAAAAGCCGGATTATCCAAAGAGGATGTCGACTTTTTGGTGCCGCATCAAGCCAACATCCGGATCATGGAAGCGGCGCGCGAACGTTTGGAGCTTCCAGTCGAAAAAATGTCTAAAACGGTTCATAAATACGGAAACACATCAGCTGCTTCTATTCCGATTTCTCTTGTGGAAGAGCTTGAAGCTGGTAAAATAAAAGACGGTGACGTCATTGTGATGGTCGGCTTCGGCGGAGGTTTGACATGGGGAGCCATCGCCATGCGCTGGGGCCGCTAAAAGAAAGGTGAGGTGCAACTTATGAATAGTAAAAGAGTAGTCATTACCGGATTAGGAGCTTTATCACCTCTTGGTAATGACGTCAAAACGAGCTGGAACAACGCGGTCAACGGAGTTTCCGGAATCGGCCCGATCACAAGGGTGAACGCGGACGAGTATCCAGCTAAAGTAGCCGCGGAACTGAAAGATTTTAAGATAGAAGATTACATGGATAAAAAAGACGCGAGAAAAATGGACCGCTTCACACAATATGCCGTTGTGTCGGCGAAAATGGCCGTGGAAGACGCGGGGCTCGACATTAACGAGAGCAACGCAGACCGGGTCGGCGTCTGGGTCGGTTCCGGGATCGGCGGCCTTGAAACGCTTGAACAGCAGTTCGAAACATTTTTAACAAAAGGACCGCGGCGCGTCAGCCCGTTCTTTGTACCGATGATGATTCCTGACATGGCGACCGGCCAGATTTCGATCTCTCTCGGTGCAAAAGGGGTCAACTCTTGTACGGTGACGGCTTGCGCGACGGGTACGAACTCAATCGGCGACGCCTTTAAAGTTATTCAGCGCGGCGATGCAGATGTCATGATCTCCGGAGGAACGGAAGCCCCGCTTACAAGAATGTCGTTTGCCGGCTTTTCCGCCAATAAAGCGCTCTCCACTAATCCGGATCCGAAAACGGCAAGCCGTCCGTTTGACAAAAACCGCGACGGCTTCGTCATGGGAGAAGGAGCGGGAATCGTCGTTCTTGAGGAGCTTGAGCACGCGTTAAACCGCGGAGCGACAATCTACGCGGAAGTGGTCGGTTACGGATCAACGGGAGACGCCTATCATATCACGGCTCCTGCGCCAAATGGGGAAGGCGGCGTCAGAGCCATGAAAGAAGCGATCAAAGATGCGGGTCTGTCTCCTGAGAGCATTGATTATATCAATGCGCACGGAACAAGCACGCCGTACAATGATAAATTTGAAACGATCGCCATTAAAGAAGTGTTCGGAGAGCATGCCTACAAGCTTGCCGTCAGCTCGACAAAATCGATGACAGGGCACTTGCTCGGGGCTGCCGGAGGCATCGAAGCGATTTTCTCCGTCCTTGCCATTAAGGAAGGCATCATTCCTCCGACAATCAATATCGAAACGCCTGATGAAGATTGCGATCTGGACTATGTACCGGATCAAGCCCGCCGCCAGGACGTAAATGTTGTACTCAGCAACTCGCTCGGTTTCGGCGGACACAACGCAACGCTGATTTTCAAAAAATATGAATAACCGCAATATAAACGGCTGCCATTTAGATGGTGGCCGTTTTTTTTAGCGTGCATACCATACAGATGAAAAAGGAGTGTGATCTAAAATGAGCATAGCAAGCACGTATGAATGGCTTGAACAGGCTTCATCCGTGCGGGAATTGTCAAGCTTTCTCCTGCCGTATTTTAAAGGCGCTTCAAAAGCGGATGCGGCGGCGATTGTCAGCCACCTGCAGACCCACGGTATGTTCCGTTCGTGGACGGACGGCGAGCGTACGATGAAGCAGCTTAAGAAAAACGGCGTATTTCAGCATGTCAGACGGGAAGAACAGCTGCTCTGCAAAAGATGGAACGGGCCGGATGTTCCGATTTTCATCCTGCCGGTCGATGAAAGAAACCGCAAAATCCGCGTCGAATTCGGCTCGAAATCAGGCCTCGCGTTCAGCGACAAATTATTTTTGTTTTTATCAGCCGATCTTCCCCGGTCATCGATTTCTGCGATCATGACGCACGAATATAATCACGTTTGCCGGTTAGAAAATATGCCGAAAGAAGAAAAAAAGATGACGCTGCTTGATACAATCATTCTCGAAGGCATCGCGGAATATGCCGTTTTCGAACGGTTGGGGGAAGCCGAAACAGCTGCATGGACGTCATATTACTCCGAAAAACAGCTTCGTCATTTCCAGGACCGGTTCGTAAAGCCTCATTTCGAGCTGCGCCGACATGATAGCCGACTATTCTCCAATATTTTATTTGGAAAAGGGCACTACCCCGACATGCTCGGATATGCTGTCGGTTACAGTATTGTAAAAAAATATTTATCGGCTCGAAATTTGAAGGTTGCCGACGTTTTATCCTTTCCGTCAGAAGACTTTATAAAGCTATCGCTTTAAAATACTAAAATTATGGGATTAAATTAATATTATTACAAAAAATCAAAAAACTCCTTGCTTTTGTAATGATTATGTAATAATATACAACTATAAAATTTTAAGACAATTCAGTCATATTAAGAAAATACTAAAAAAGTAATATATTAGTTTTTCGTAATATTTAACTTCTGGTCTATGGAAGGGGAATCTGGATGAGCGCATTGCTGGAAGTCAATGATTTAAAAACTTATTTTTTCAGAAAAAAACAGCCGATACCCGCAGTGGACGGCGTCGATTTTTCAATTAAAAAAGGAGAAACCGTGGCGCTGGTCGGTGAATCGGGATCCGGTAAAAGCATCACGTCTCTGTCAATCATGGGACTCGTCGAGGGCTCGGGCGGAAAGATCATGAACGGTTCCATCAAGCTCGAAGGACGGGATCTCGTTACATACAAAGAACAAGATTTATGCAAGATCCGCGGAAATGAAATCTCGATGATTTTTCAGGAGCCGATGACCTCGCTCAATCCGGTTTTGACGATCGGCGAACAAATCACAGAGGTGCTGATCTATCATAAAAAGCTATCGAAAAAAGAAGCCGCCAAAAAAGCGGTAGAATTATTAAAGCTTGTCGGCTTTTCGAGGGCAGGCGAGCTGATGAAGGAATATCCGCACCGCCTGTCGGGCGGCATGAGGCAGAGGGTGATGATCGCCATTGCCTTAAGCTGCAATCCGAAGCTGCTCATCGCGGATGAACCGACAACAGCGCTTGACGTCACCATTCAAGCCCAAGTGCTGGAACTGATGAAAGACCTATGCGACAAATTCGATACCTCCATACTTCTCATTACCCACGATCTCGGCGTTGTGTCCGAAATTGCGGACCGCGTGATCGTCATGTATTGCGGACAAGTTGTTGAAAATGCCACAGTAGACGAACTATTCGACGAACCCCTGCATCCCTATACAAAAGGACTGTTAAACTCCATCCCTGTTATTGAAGGCTCCATTGAAAAATTAACAGCCATTAAAGGAAATGTGCCGACGCCTGACAATCTTCCGGCCGGCTGCCGGTTTGCTCCGAGGTGTCCGAGCGCGGTCGACAAATGCTGGGGAGCGCAGCCGGGCTTGAAGACGCGTCCGGACGGCCGATCTGTCAGATGTTTTTTATATGAGGAGGGAGAATAAGGGATGACTTCATCAGCTGAACGATTACAGCCCGGACAGGAAATGAGCCCGCAAGAATCCCTTCTGGAGCTGAAAGATGTCAAAAAGTACTTTCCGATCCGCTCAGGGATATTTCAGAAAAAAATCGGCGACGTCAAAGCGGTGGACGGCATCAGCTTTTCGCTTAAACGCGGCGAAACGCTCGGCATTGTCGGTGAATCGGGCTGCGGAAAGTCGACCGCCGGACGGACGATGATCCGCCTTTATAAACCGACGGCAGGGCAGATCTTTTACAAAGGCCGCGACATTTCAAGTTTGTCGGAAGAAGCGTTGAGAAAGAGCGTCCGCAAAAACATCCAGATGGTTTTCCAAGATCCGTTTGCCTCACTGAACCCGAGAAAAACGCTACGTTCCATCATCAAAGAACCCTTCAACACGCATCATATGTACAATTTCAAAGAGCGCAACGAAAAAGCCGAAGAGCTTTTAGCTAAGGTGGGGCTGCACCCGTCGTTTGCGAACCGCTACCCCCACGAATTTTCCGGAGGGCAGCGCCAGCGGATCGGAATCGCGCGGGCGCTGGCTTTAAATCCGGAGCTTATTATCGCCGATGAACCGGTATCCGCATTGGACGTGTCGATCCAGGCTCAAGTGATCAACCTGATGGAAGAGCTTCAGGAAGAATTCAATCTGACATATTTGTTCATTTCCCATGATTTGAGCGTCGTCCGCCATATCAGCGACAGGGTCGGCGTCATGTATCTCGGCAAAATGATGGAGCTGACAGACAAGCATGAGCTGTACGACAACCCGCTACATCCATACACGCAGGCGCTTCTGTCCGCCGTTCCCGTCACTAGGAAGAAAGGCGGGACAAAGCGGGAGCGAATCGTTTTAAAGGGCGAGCTGCCGAGCCCCGCCAACCCTCCGAAAGGCTGTGTCTTTCATACGAGGTGTCCGGCCGCAAAAGCGATTTGCGCGGAAGCCGAACCCGCTTTCAAGGAAGTGAAAACAAACCATTTCGCGGCGTGCCACCTTTACGAATAAAGGGGAAGGGCGTCACATATTAAATCCTTGAGAGGGGGAATGTCTTCTTAAAAAACGGGGGTCAATCGGGTGGAAAGAAGGACAACAGTTTAATAAGGGGGAATTCATAAAATGAGCAAACGCAAAACAGGATTTTCAATTTTAAGCTTGTTGCTGATCTTATCGATCTTTCTAACGGCCTGCAACAGCGGCGAAGTCGGAGGGGACGAAAAAGAAGGCAAATCTGACGGAAAGCCGCAGCAGGGCGGAGATCTGATTGCTGGATCCACAGGTGAACCGACGCTGTTTAATTCACTGTATTCAACTGATACAGCAAGTTCAGATATTGAAAGACTGGTCTACAACACTTTGTTAGACGTTAATGAGAAACTTGAAGTGGAGAACCAGCTTGCTGAGGAAGTAAAAGAATCGGAGGATGGTTTAACATTTGATGTTAAGCTCAAGAAAGGCGTCAAGTTTCATGACGGTGAAGAAATGACAGCTGATGATGTCGTATTTACTTACAGCATTCCGATGAGTGATGACTACGTCGGAGAACGCGGCTCGAACTTTAAAATGATAGAGTCTGTCACGAAAAAAGGTAAATATGAAGTACAGTTTAAATTAAAGAAGCCGGATCCGTATTTTTACAATGTTACACTTGCCAGTTACGGTATTCTGCCTAAGCACATTTTAAAAGATGTACCGATCAGCGAGCTTGGCGAACACGAATTTAATCGAAAGAATCCGGTTGGAACGGGACCGTTTAAATTTAAAGAATGGAAAGAAGGACAATATGTCAAGGTAGAGGCTTTTGATGATTATTATGCCGGACGTCCTCATTTAGATTCGATCACGTATAAAATTATCCCGGATTCAAATGCAGCGCTGTCACAGCTTCAAGCTGGAGATGTCGATTACTTGGTCGTTACGCCAGGACCAGACTATAAAACGACCGAGAAATTTAACAATGTGAAGATGGAAACCGATTTAGGTCTGAATTATACGTATATCGGCTGGAACGAAAGAAATGAGCTGTTTAAAGATAAAAAGGTTCGCCAAGCATTAACACATGCGCTTGACCGCCAGGCGCTCGTTGACCAAGTTCTTGATGGAGATGGGGAAATCGCAAACATCCCGGAAAGCCCGCTTTCATGGAACTATCCGGATAACAAAGATAAGTTTAAAACGTTTGAATACGATCCAGAGAAAGCAAAAAAACTGCTCAAAGAAGCCGGATGGACAGACTCAGATGGTGATGGGATTTTAGATAAGGACGGCAAAAAGTTTTCTTTCGTTATTAAAACGAACCAAGGAAACAAAACACGTGAAGACCTCGCGGTTGTTGTTCAGCAGCAATTAAAAGAAATTGGTATTCAAGCAAAACCGCAGATTGTTGAATGGAGCGCTTTAATTGAACAAATGAACCCGCCGAATTGGGATTTTGATGCGATGATCATGGGCTGGAGCCTTGCTACGTTCCCTGATCAGAGCAACATTTTCCATTCGAAAGAAGCTGAAAAAGGACTAAACTATGTTTGGTATCAAAATAAAAAGCTTGATAAACTTCTGGATGAAGCTAAAACGTTGAAGGACCGTGAAGAATATAAAAAGGCGTATGAAGATATTTACGAAATTCTGGCGGAAGATCAGCCGTATACATTCTTGTATTATACGAATTACCATAGAGCGATGCCAAAAAATATGAAAGGTTACGTATTCCATCCGAAAGAAGATTTCTATAAAGCCGAAGACTGGTGGCTGGATCAAAAATAACGAGAATCCCTTGAGGGAAGTGTAGCTTGCAGCTTCCTTCCCTTCATTCTTAATGACTTTTAAAAAAGGGGATAAAAAATGATTACATATATCATTCGAAGGACGCTCATGTCGATTCCAATATTATTTGGCATTACGATTTTGTCATTTGCGATTATGAAAGCAGCGCCGGGAGATCCAATGGCATTGATGATGGATCCGACCATCAGCGCGGGAGACCGCGAAAAATTCATTGAAAAATACGGGTTGGATGAACCTGAACCCGTTCAATATTTAAAGTGGCTCGGAAATATGGTTCAAGGCGACTTCGGTACTTCAATCGTCAGAAAAGGAACGCCAGTGACCGATTTGATTATGGCGAGACTGCCGAATACGTTATTGTTAATGCTCGTTTCAACCATTTTGGCTCTCCTCATCTCGATCCCGCTTGGAGTGCTTTCAGCTAGGCGGCCATATTCTAAATTGGATTATGGCATCACATTCACATCATTTATCGGTCTTGCCGTCCCAAATTTTTGGCTTGGACTGATTCTAATCATGTTTCTTGCTGTCAATTTAGGATGGTTTCCAACCGGAGGCGTTATGACTCTAAATGCTGATTTTAGTTTATGGGATCGCATTCATCATTTAATTTTGCCTGCATTCGTTCTGGCGACCGCAGATATGGCGGGACTCACCCGCTACACGAGATCGAGCATGCTTGATGTGCTCAGACAAGACTACATGCGGACGGCGAGGGCAAAGGGTTTTAAAGAAAATCGTGTCGTGTACAAGCATGGGCTTCGAAATGGTTTGCTTCCGGTTATTACGATCTTTGGTCTGATGATTCCTTCTTTCATCGGCGGAGCTGTCGTTACTGAACAGATTTTCAGTTGGCCAGGACTTGGCAAGCTGTTTGTCGACTCTGCTTTCCAGAGGGACTATCCTGTCATTATGGCAATGACGGTTATTTCAGCCACGCTTGTTGTCATTGGGAATTTAGTTGCGGATATTCTTTATGCAATGGTCGATCCGCGGATTGAGTATTAATGAAGGAGGGAATTGATTCATGACACAGCCAAATCCATCGACACCTTCGCCGGAGATCACATTGCAGGAAAATGTCGCACCAAAGCCCGAGACAATGACAAAAATCTTTTTTGAAAAGTTTTATAAAAACAAGCTGGCGGTAATTGGAGGAGTTTTATTATCTATTATTATCCTATCAGCGATTTTTGCTCCGGTGATCGCTCCATACCCGCCGGAACAGCAAAACCTGCTGAATAAGCTAAAACCGCCAAGTGGTGAACATCTAATGGGAACAGACAAGTTTGGCCGAGATATTTTCAGCCGTTTACTTTATGGGGCTCGGGTTTCTTTACTTGTAGGCTTTGCCTCTGTACTTGGATCGATTACGATAGGTACGGTGGTCGGCGCAATCGCCGGCTACTTTGGCGGAATAATCGATGCCATTATGATGAGGCTGGTGGATATTGTATTATCCATACCCGACATCTTTCTGTTAATCACACTGGTCACCATCTTCCAGCCGGGCATAGATAAACTGATTTTAATATTCGCCTTGACGAGATGGACGACGACGGCGCGCCTTGTGCGGAGTGAATTTTTGTCCTTGAGGTCGAGGGAGTTCGTCTTGGCGGCGAAAACGATCGGCACAAGAAATTACAAAATCATTTTTTCTCACATCCTTCCGAATGCGATGGGGCCGATTATCGTTGCTGCGACGCTTTCCGTCGGTACCGTAATCCTTGCGGAATCGGCATTAAGCTATCTTGGATTCGGGGTTCAGCCGCCGATGGCAAGCTGGGGCAATATGCTTCAGGATGCACAGAACTTTACGATCATGATCCAGGCGTGGTGGTACCCGCTGTTCCCGGGCCTGATGATTCTGCTCACTGTGCTGTGCTTCAACTTCTTAGGCGACGGACTCCGCGATGCGCTTGATCCGAAGAATATTAAATGATCTGTGCAGTGTATTATAGGGGCAATATTTAAACAAAAGGGAAGGTTATAAATTTAGCTTTCAATGAATCTTCCCTTTCTGTTAATGATGAGTGATGTACCAAAGGTAATCATCATTCGTAAATCTTTGGCTTCTCACTTTGTTCGCAGGTCTTCCAACTCGGAACTGTTAGATGAGGAAATGGGCGCCGTAGCAAAAAAATAAATCGCTTTGTTAAATGAATAGAGGTATTAACGATGTTAAGCGTATTGAAAAATAAAAACTTTTTATTCTTGATATTGGGGCGTTTGGTAACCAATATTGGGGACAGTATGTATACAGTTGCGGCAATGTGGCTTGTGTTTGATTTATCAAAAAGTACATTTTATTCCGGATTAGCTGGTTTTTTGACGATGTTCCCAACTGTTTTGCAATTTTTAACAGGTCCGATTGTTGATAAAGTCAGATTAAATAAAGTTTTGGTTTGGAGTCAACTCATTCAAGCTATTCTGGTGTTGATTATTCCGTTTTTTTATTTCAGTGGATATTTGAACATTTGGATCATCATGATGATTATGCCTCTTATCGTATTCATTGAGCAATTTACTTATCCTGCGCAATCTGCCGCACTGCCTAAAATCATCAAAAGTCAAGATCTGGTTAAAGCAAACTCAATTATGTCATTTTCATATCAGGGTACAGATATTATATTTACTGGTATTGCAGGTATTGTGATTGCTTCGGCAGGAGCTATAAGCATATACTTAGTTGACTCTTTCACTTTTTTGTTAGCGGCGCTGTTTTTTAAGTGCGTAAAATTAGAACAAAAAAATGAGATAGAACATAAGCCCCGATTCCACTTCAAAAAAGTCATACACAATTATACAACGGATATAAAAGAGGGATTTACACTCATTCGTCATTCCCTCATTCCAAAAATCCTCTTGGGCTCGATGATTTCCAATTTCATGCTTAGTGCGACGATTGTGATTTTGCCAAGCTTCTCTTCGATTAGAGGAGGAGAAGAATACTATGGATATTATTTGGCTTCCATGTCATGCGGTTTACTGTTAGGTTCAATATTCGCAACAGTGTTTGGCCGATTCTCGATAGGATCACTTACGATATACGGATTTTTCATTTCAGGGGTTTTATGGAGTATTTCGGCGATCGCCACCTCTTCATACATATCGATTATTTTATTTGGTTTGTCTCAAATATCCATCGGCGTGACAAACGTCATTTTCATGTCCATTTTGCAAAGCATACTGCCGGAAGAGTTTATAGGGAGAGTTTTTTCTTTTATCGCAAGTTTGACAAGCATAGCAGCTCCTTTTGGATCTTTGCTGGGAGGGTTTACCGCGTCATTGATCGGCAGCGATAAGGTTTTCTTTATAGGAGGAATTGCCATGCTGTTTGTATCTGTTTATTGGGTGTTTCAGTCTTCTTTAAGATCAATTCCTTCATCAGAAAAAATAAACGCTAAAGAATACAGCTTTTTTACAAACGTGTTGAATAAATAATGTGTGAATTGCTTCATTCAGTCATCATGATTTTGCCCATTGTCTGGACTCCGCGATGCGCTTGATCCGAAGAATATGAAATAAAAAGCTGAGGGATTGCCGCCCTTGGCTTTTTTTTAACGGCGATTGCCATAATCTCATCCGCTTGGAATAAATTCCTTCCCCCTTGCCTATACTGTGGACAACAGTTTTTATTAAAAGTGAGGGGTTAGAAATGTTGTTTCTTCATGATGTGTGGGTGAATTGGTTTGAGGGAGAAGAAAATGGCTACAACGTCTGCCACTTTCATGAATGGCGGAAGGAAGACAGTGTTGAATTGCTTGACCAGGTGCCCTTGTTAAGGGTGTCGTCTGTTTTGTTTCACTACATAGAAAATGATTTGTCAGAGCTTCCGGCCGAATTATTGAACGATGTTCATCAAAAAGCATATATTCGCAAAAATCATGAGCGGACACAGCTTGATCATTGTTTCGTCGTAACGGACGGCATCGGTATTCTCGCGGTCGATACGGCCGGTTACACAATACCGGTAAGAAAAAGCCGCCTCATCCCGAGACAGGAGCAGCTCGTTTATGAAATGGTGAAGGACGTTGAAGCGGAAACTTACGAGTTTGCACCAGAGAAGCTGCAATCTTCCAAAGAATACCACATTTTATCTTTATCACCGGAGCATGTCAGAGGATTAACGAGAAAAGAACGCCAGCTCAAACAGCTGCTGTTCATGGCGCTCGATCAGCTCAAAGGGCTCCAAAACCGGGCCGAGATCGCCTATTGGTACACCGAATGGAATCCGTATATGTATGAACAGATCAAGCGCATGACATTTGAAGAAATTTGGGACATGCTTTTCAATGAGACAATCGACGGATGGTCAGACAAACACAGGGACTTTTGTGAAAATTTGATTAAAGGACAGCCGTTTTTTGAAAAGCTTTGGGAAATTGAGAATGAGTCTAAAGTCAACTAAATTAAGAATCAAGACTGCCGGAAGTGCGGCGGTCTTTTTATTTGCAAAAGCAAAAATTCTATATTGAAAAATAAAAAATATGAGCTGTCTTTCTGACAAAGCGGTCAATGAAGGACTGGAGACATGTGTTTTGAATCATTTATTATAGAAATATCGTGATCCGGAGGCAAGTGAATGCGGAGCTGCGGCTGTTCTCTATGAAAAACACCTTCCGATTATCGTACAATCAGAAGGTGTTTTTGGATCAGCGTCTTTTTCGGCCGAGCCCCATCGCGTTTTCCATTTTTTTCAGCATCTTGTTTGCTGTTTGATTTGCGCGTTCGGCGCCTTCGTCCAAAATCCGGTCCAGTTCTTCAGATTCGATCAATTCGTGGTAACGGTCTTGAATCGGCTTCAGCGCGCCGATGACGACTTCAGCAAGGTCTGATTTAAATATGCCGTAGCCTTTGCCTTCGTATTTTGCTTCAAGCTCTTCGATTGAGACTTGTCCGAGAATCGAATAGATCGTTAGAAGGTTGGATACACCGGGTTTGTTTTCTTTATCATATTTGACGATTCCGTCGGAATCCGTGACAGCGCTTTTGATTTTTTTCTCAAGCTGTTTTGGTTCGTCGAGCAGGGTGATGAACGCTTTTTGGTTCGGATCGGATTTGCTCATTTTTTTGAGCGGATCGGCAAGCGACATAATGCGGGCGCCGACCTTCGGTATTTTAACCTCCGGAACCGTGAAAATGTCATTATATTTCTTATTGAAACGCTCCGCCAAGTTCCGGGTTAATTCAAGATGCTGCTTCTGATCTTCTCCGACAGGGACGACGTCTGTTCCGTAAAGCAGAATGTCCGCCGCCATTAATGGAGGATATGTCAAAAGCCCGGAGACGACGGCTTCTTTTCCGGCTGATTTATCTTTGTACTGCGTCATCCGCTCAAGCTCGCCGATGTAGGAGACACACTGAAGCATCCATCCCGCCTGGGCGTGTGCAGGCACTTCCGATTGGATAAACAGCGTCGCTTTTTTCGGATCGAGGCCGATCGCCAAATACAGTGCGGCAAGGTTCCGGATGTTCTTTCTCAGCGCGAACCGGTCCTGCGGGACTGTGATCGCGTGCTGATCGACGATGCAGAAGTAACAGTTGTAGTCATCCTGCAAGTCGACAAACTGCTTCATCGCTCCGATATAGTTGCCGAGGGTGACAGAGCCGCTCGGCTGGATACCGGAAAAAATCGTTTTTTTCATGTGAATCCCTCTTTCCATTTCAAAATAAAAAGGCCCATTCTTCCCTTAAAAGAAAAGGGACGAATGAACCGTGGTACCACCCTGATTATTTCATTATGGTCAAAATGAAATCGCTCTAGACGTTTGTAACGGAGTCTTCTCCGGCTGAGCCTACTTAAACCGTGTTCGGTCAGCTGCTCCGAAGCCCATTCCACATTCGCCATTATCCGCTCCCAGCACCGCGGACTCTCTTTAAATGGGGAGAAATGTGTACTCTTCTTCTTCATCGCATGTTATTCATAATTTTATTATATATAAATTTTAAATGAAAGTCGACAGCGTCGGGGAAAAGAAAACGAATACCGGGCTGAATAAAGTTGGCGCGGCATCGTGCGGTTCGATATAAAGAATGGTTAATGTTATACGTGTAAAACGTTTTAACCTGTAAAACATAAACTTTCCTTTGTGGTTACGCTTTAAAACAGAGAAGTGTATTTGTACATTTGGCAGAAAACCTGACAATCATAAATAGTTTGAATAAAAAAATAATTGAAAATTAATATTGCAATAAATTATTCTATTAATTATAATGAATTTGTTCACCTCGGTGTTACAGGTTTCTTACATAACAAATATTCAGAAAAGACGAAACAGAGGAAAAAGTATGGCAAGTGGGCCTATTACTTTTTTATGATAAATCTGAATGTTCAGGAGTAAGGAACTAAAAAAACAAGAAATTGGGGGGGTTTCTCTTTGAAGAAGCGTTTGTCATTTATCAGTTTAATGCTCATTTTCACACTCGTCCTCAGCGCCTGCGGCTTCGGCTCAAGCTCCGGTGACGGCGGTAAAAAAGACAGCAAAGGGAAAGACACATTAAATGTCAACATTAAAACAGAACCGTTTTCACTACATCCGGGACTCGCAAACGATTCGGTGTCTGCAAACGTGCTTCGTCAGACTTTTGAAGGATTGACGACAATCGGTAAAGATGGAAAGCCGGTTGAAGCGGCAGCCGAAAAAATCGAAGTCAGCGACGACCAAAAAACATACACATTCACGCTCCGCGACGCGAAATGGTCAAATGGAGATCCTGTGACAGCAGAGGATTTTGAATACGCATGGAAATGGGCGCTCGACCCTAAAAACGAATCGCAATATGCGTATCAGCTTTACTACTTAAAAGGCGGGGAAGCAGCGAACACCGGCAAAGGGAAAATTGAAGATGTCGGCGTTAAAGCTGTTAATGATAAGACTTTAAAAGTCGAGCTTGAAAAACCGACACCGTATTTTACTGAACTGACAGCATTCTACACATATATGCCAGTCAATAAAAAGGTAGCAGAGAAGAATGCGAAATGGTACACAAACGCAGACGAAAACTACGTATCTAACGGACCTTTCAAAATGGCGAAATGGAAGCACGGCGGAAACATCGTACTGGAGAAAAACGACCAGTACTGGGATAAAGACGCTGTTAAGCTGAAGAAAATCAATATGGCGATGGTCAACGATCCGAACACGGGTCTGAACATGTACAAAAAAGGCGAGCTTGACTTTGTAGGACAGCCGCTTGACCAGATTTCAACGGATGCGATTCCAAGCCTGAAAAAAGAAGGCCTGAACATTGATCCGTTCGCATCGGTTTACCTGTACAAATTCAACACTGAAGCGGCTCCGCTGAACAATGTCAACATCCGTAAGGCGCTGACATACGCGATCAACCGCGAAGCGATCGTCAAAAACATCACGCAAGCGGAACAGCTGCCTGCGATGGGATTAGTGCCGCCGGCAGTCCACGGCTTTGAGTCAAATAAAGGCTATTTCAAAGACCATGATGTCGATAAGGCGAAAGAATACTTGGAAAAAGGCTTGAAAGAGCTCGGTTTGAAAAAAGCATCAGACCTTCCAAAGATCACGCTTTCCTTCAACACGGATGAAGCGCACCAAAAAGTCGCTCAAGCCGTTCAGGAAATGTGGAACAAGGAACTGGGCGTAGATGTCGAATTAGGCAATGAAGAATGGAATGTATACATCGATAAGCTCCATGCCGGAAACTATCAAATCGGCCGTTTAGGCTGGACCGCAGACTTTAACGACGGGATGAACTTCCTTGAAACATACCGCGACAAAGAAGGCGGAAACAATGATACGAACTGGGAAAACGCAAAGTATAAAGAGCTGCTGAATAAAGCATCGAGAGAAACTGATTCAGCGAAACGCATCGAGCTGATGAAAGAAGCAGAAAGCATCATCATGGATGAGCTGCCGGTCGCACCGATCTACTTCTACACAATGCCGTATCTTCATGATGAAAGCTTAAAAGACTTTGTTCTGACTGGTACTGGTGAGATCTATTTCAAAACCGCGCATTTTGAATAAAATTGCATGAAAGTATATGGGGCTTAGACTTTCCCCCCATATACTTTTATTTATGAAAAGAAGTTAATAGACTGAATATTCGGAGGTGTGTAAAATTGATTAAATTTTTAGGCCGTCGTCTTGTTTATATGTTAATTTCTCTCTGGGTTATCGTCACAGCTACTTTCTTCCTGATGAGAGCGATACCGGGCGGACCCTTTTCAGGCGAGAGGAAACTTCCCCCTGCAATTGAAGCCAGTCTCAATTCCTACTATGGTTTAGACCAGCCTCTTTTTAAACAATATCTCGATTATTTAGTATCGGTAGCAAAGTGGGATTTCGGGCCGTCATTTAAATATAAGGGACAAACTGTGAACGACTTGATCAGCTCAGGTTTTCCGATTTCTTTTACACTCGGATTGGAAGCGATCTGCCTCGCCTTGGCATTTGGAGTTTTGTTCGGTGTGATCGCCGCGCTGAAGCGAAACAAGTGGCAGGACTACACAGCGATGATCATTGCGGTTGTCGGGATCTCTGTGCCGAACTTCATCATGGCCGCACTTCTCCAATACGTGCTGGCAATGAAGCTGGGCGTGTTCCCTGTCGCACAATGGGAGTCATGGGGACACACTGTCCTTCCTGCAATCGCTGTTTCCTCGATGCCGATGGCGTTTATCGCCCGTTTGACGCGTTCGAGCATGCTTGAAGTGCTGAGCAGCGACTATATCCGCACGGCGCGTGCAAAAGGTTTGAGCACATCGGCCGTTACGTTTAAGCATGCGATACGAAATGCCATCATGCCGGTTGTTACATATATGGGGCCAATGGCGGCGTCCATTTTGACAGGAACGTTTGTCGTCGAAAAAGTATTCGGTATACCGGGACTCGGCATGCACTTTGTCACCAGCATTACGAACCGAGACTATACGGTGATCATGGGTGTTACCGTCTTCTTCGGGGCAATTCTTTTGCTTTGCGTCTTGATTGTCGATCTTTTATACGGCTTAATTGATCCGCGCATTAAACTGTTTGGCGCTAAGAAAGGGGAGTAATAGGATGCAGCAAATACCAAAAGACATGTTTGAACCTGCAGCTGTTGACCATAGCGAAGCCGAAAAGATCTCAAAGAAAAACCTTTCTTTTTGGACAGACGTATTCTTGAGATTTAAAGAAAATAAGCTGGCGCTGTTTGGACTGGTGGTTCTGATCCTGATCGCTCTGATGGCTATCTTTGCGCCGGTATTCTCAAGCTTTCAATATGAAGAAACTGATTTAACGAATGCGAACCAGCCGCCGAGCGGTGAGCACTGGTTTGGAACAGATGACCTTGGAAGGGACGTATTCGTCCGTACATGGGTCGGCGCACGAATCTCGCTGACAATCGGACTGGCTGCCGCGCTGATCGACGTTTTGATCGGTGTGATATGGGGTGCGGTTTCCGGCATCAGAGGCGGACGTACAGATGAAATTATGATGAGAATTGCAGATATTTTATGGGCGATTCCTTCCTTATTAATGACGATCCTGCTGCTCGTAGTGATGGGAAAAGGCTTGATCACGATGATCGTGGCGATGGTTATTACGGGATGGATCAACATGGCGAGAATCGTCCGTGGACAAGTACTCCAGCTTAAAAATCAGGAGTTTGTGCTCGCCTCAAGAACTTTGGGAGCGAAAAACTCGCGCATCATCAGAAAGCACTTGCTGCCCAACATCATGAGCCCGATCTTGGTCACCATGACATTAACCGTGCCTACGGCTATTTTCTATGAAGCGTTTTTAAGCTACCTCGGCCTCGGGGTTCCGCAGCCGCTTGCAAGCTGGGGAACGATGGCTACAGACGGTGTGCAGGGATTGGAGTATTATCCGTGGCGCCTGTTCTTCCCGGCTACTTTTATCTGTCTGACCATGTTTGCATTCAACGTTATCGGCGACGGACTGCGCGACGCTTTAGATCCGAAGCTGCGTAAATAAAGGAGTGAGAAAGATGAAACACTTACTTGAAGTGAAAGATTTAGCCATTTCTTTTAAAACATACGCCGGAGAAGTACAGGCGATCCGCGGCGTCAACTTTCATGTTGACAAAGGAGAGACGCTTGCGATCGTCGGAGAATCAGGATCAGGTAAAAGCGTCACTTCGCAGGCGATTATGAAACTGATTCCGATGCCGCCGGGCTATTTCAAAAACGGACAAATTTTATTTGACGGACAAGACCTGGTTCCGAAAACGGAAAAAGAAATGCAGTCAATCAGGGGAAAAGAGATCGGCATGATCTTTCAGGATCCGATGACTTCTTTGAACCCGACGATGAAAGTCGGCCGTCAAATCACAGAAGTGCTGTTTAAGCATGAAAAGATCTCAAAAGAAGAGGCCAATAAGCGGGCAGTAGAGCTTCTCAGCCTGGTTGGAATTCCGATGCCTGAACGCCGCGTCAACCAGTATCCGCACGAATTCAGCGGCGGGATGCGGCAGCGCGTCGTCATCGCGATGGCGCTTGCGGCCAATCCAAAGCTTTTAATCGCGGACGAACCGACGACGGCTCTTGATGTGACGATTCAGGCGCAGATTTTAGAGCTGATGAAAGAACTGCAGAAAAAGATCGAGACATCCATCATTTTTATTACGCACGATCTCGGTGTTGTCGCGAATGTCGCAGACAGAGTCGCCGTCATGTACGCGGGACAAATTGTGGAGATCGGTACGGTCGACGAGATTTTCTACAATCCGAAGCATCCGTATACATGGGGGCTGTTGGCATCAATGCCGAGCCTTGACAACGACGGTGATGAAGAATTAATGGCGATACCGGGATCTCCGCCTGATTTGACCAATCCGCCGAAGGGCGATGCCTTTGCATTAAGAAGCCCGTACGCAATGAAAATCGATTTTGAACAAGAACCGCCGATGTTTAAAATATCTGATACACATTACGTGAAGTCATGGCTTTTGCACCCGGACGCTCCAAAAGTCGAGCCGCCGGCGGCTGTCAAAAGCAAGATGAAGGAGTTTAAAAATCAGTATGAAAAACCGGTTCAAGTGAAAGAAGGTGAATGATGTGGCAGAAAAACTGCTCGAAATCAAGAATTTAAAACAGCACTTTTCAACACCGAAAGGGATTGTGAAAGCTGTTGACGGAATCTCTTTTGACATTTACAAAGGAGAAACGCTCGGTCTTGTCGGTGAATCCGGCTGCGGAAAGTCGACGACCGGCCGTTCGATTATTCGTTTGTATCAAGCGACTTCCGGAGAAGTCTTGTTTAAGGGAAAGAATGTCCACGACAAAAAATCTGCCAAGGACCTTCTCGAATTCAACCGGAAGATGCAGATGATTTTTCAGGACCCGTATGCTTCCTTGAACCCGCGGATGACGGTTGCCGACATCATCGCAGAAGGAATTGACATCCACGGTTTGGCCAAAACGAAAAAAGAGCGGCTTGAGCGCGTTCATGAACTCCTCAAACTCGTCGGCTTAAATAAAGAGCACGCGAACCGCTATCCGCACGAATTTTCCGGCGGACAGCGCCAGCGGATCGGAATCGCAAGGGCGCTTGCGGTCGAGCCGGAATTCATCATTGCCGATGAACCGATCTCCGCTCTGGACGTGTCCATTCAAGCGCAAGTCGTCAATTTAATGAAGGATTTGCAAAAGGAAAGAGGGCTTACATACCTTTTCATCGCTCACGATCTGTCGATGGTCAAATATATCAGCGACAGGATCGGCGTCATGTATTTCGGGAAGCTTGTTGAATTGGCGCCGGCAGATGAACTGTATGAAAATCCGCTTCATCCGTATACACAATCATTGCTTTCCGCCATTCCGCTGCCTGATCCGGATTATGAGCGCACGCGCGTGCGGAAG
Organism: Bacillus sp. GM2; assembly: GCF_056155945.1. Lineage (NCBI taxonomy): Bacteria > Bacillati > Bacillota > Bacilli > Caryophanales > Bacillaceae > Bacillus > Bacillus sp. GM2. The sequence goes on along the minus strand of NZ_JBRKSZ010000007.1, from coordinate 2,310,055 downwards.
ACGTATGATCCAAGCGTCCATCAGCTGAAAGGCGACGAACAGATGGAGCTCCGCGAAGTAAAGCCCGGCCATTTCGTCATGTGCACAGAGGAAGAATTTAAAGTCTATCAATCCAAATAAAAAAAGCAGGAAGACAGCCGTCACAAGGCTGTCTTTTTTTAATGCCGAACAACCGCCGGCAATTTTTTGAGAAAAAATTTGAAACCTTCGCGGTAGACAACCGTCTTAGTATATGTAGGTAACATGCTCAGCTTCACTGAAGCTCCTTTCTAAAAAAGATTTTGTTTAAACTAAAAAGAAAGCGGGTATATCTAAAGTGTGAAATTAGAACATCCATAAGGAGCAAATCAATGAACTGGTATGAGAAGCTTAGCGAGTATTTCCCAATAGAAGAAATGAAATCAAAAGAGCACATGGAAGCATTGTTAAAGGAACAAAACGATATTTACCATAAAGAAGAAGGCCGTCATCATGTGTTGATGTACGCCGAATTCGACTCTTTTATTTTCATCGACTATTTATTCGTTTCTAAAGACGCGCGAGGACAGGGACTGGGTTCCAAGCTGATTGAAAAGCTGAAAAAGAAAAACAAACCGATCCTCCTCGAAGTCGAGCCCGTGGATGAAGATGATGCTGATACGGCGAAGCGTCTTAAATTTTATCAAAAAGAAAACTTTAAACACGCTGAGTCGATTGGTTACCGCCGCCGGTCACTCGCAACCGGCAAAGTGAACAAAATGGAGATTTTGTATTGGTCTCCAAAATCAAACACGGAGAAAGAAGTGTTTGACGCGATGAAAGAAACGTACGAAAAAATCCATACATACAAAGATGAGAAGTGGTATGGAGAATCTTATGAAGATGTGGATGACGTCCTTAAGATTGTTGACGATCATAAACAAAAGAACATTTTCGATGAATTGAGCTAAATGAGAATAACAGATGGCATAAAAAAGCAAAAGTCGCTGGATTGTCAAAAAATTTCTGTTACAGACTGTTCACACTTACTTTTTTATAGTATAATACTCAATAAAGATTACTTTTTTAGATTTATTTCAATTTAAGAATACGCTAATTTCATTCTACTTTTTAAGGAGTGAAGCAATATGGTTACATTATATACATCCCCAAGCTGCACGTCTTGCAGAAAGGCGCGCGCATGGTTAGAAGAACACGATATTCCGTATACGGAAAGAAATATTTTTTCAGAGCCTTTATCAATTGATGAAATAAAAGAGATTTTACGAATGACGGAGGATGGAACAGACGAAATTATTTCAACCCGTTCCAAAGTGTTCCAAAAACTGAACGTCAACCTTGAAACAATGCCGCTTCAAGAGCTGTACCAGCTCATCAATGAACATCCGGGGCTTTTGCGCCGTCCGATCATCATTGACGAAAAGCGCCTGCAGGTTGGATACAACGAAGACGAAATCCGCCGCTTCCTGCCGCGCAAAGTGCGCACATTCCAGCTTCGTGAAGCGCAGCGTCTCGCAAACTAAAAGAAGGCTGAATTTTTCAGCCTTCTTTTTTTAATGCTTTTCACTCGTCTGTTCATAATAAATACTGGCTAAAATCACAAAAATCACCGTCAGGACGGGCAGCAGCATTTCGAGGGTGCTGTGCTGCGCCATAAAGGAAGACAACTCCCGCTCCCTGACGATCATTTCGCCGCCGGTATAAGCGAGCAGTCCGCTTCCCGCGTATATGAAGAGCGGAAACTTTGCAAGGGCCGCTTGAATCAGCCTGCTGCCCCAAATAATGACCGGGACGGAGACCATCAGGCCGACAACGACTAGCATCAGGCGTCCGTGCGAAGCTCCAGCGACCGCAATCACATTATCAAGCGACATGAACAAATCGGCAATCACGATGATGCGGATCGCCTTAAATAAAGATGTCCCGCCTTTGACATGCTGGGCATCTTTTTTCTCAATCAAAAGCTGATATCCTAAGTACAACAGGAAGATTCCTCCGATAAATTGCAGATAAGGAACCGCGAGCAGGTACACTGCTGCCATTGTTAGCGCGATTCTCATCATGATGGCGATCAATGTGCCGATGATGATCGCTTTTTGCCTTTGCCGGGGAGGCAAATGACGGCTTGCCATTGCAATCACAACAGCGTTGTCGCCGCCAAGTATGAGATCGATTCCGATGATCACAAGGAACGACATCAGTATATCGTGTTCCATCAACTGGCACCTCGCTTTGCCTTTGCATCGGGACTTGCCTAAAAAGGCGCCCGCATCTACAGCTGCTGCTTGTACAACTAATATATGAAGCAGGCCGGAAAATATGTTAGCTTGACCTTGGAGGCGTTTTTATTTCTTTTCCGCCTTTTTTATCATAAAATAGAAAATAAAGATTGATCATGGATAAGGTTAAGAAGTGGACGTAATGGGTAAAGTGTAGTAAAGTACAATTAATTGGGAGCTTAGTTATCCCTTCAACATCTTACAAAGAAGGGAAGGTTGGCAAATGGAAATCGAAAGAATAAACGAACACACGGTTAAGTTTTATATTTCCTACGGGGATATCGAAGACCGCGGGTTTGACAGAGAAGAAATTTGGTACAATCGAGAACGCAGTGAAGAGCTTTTTTGGGAAATGATGGACGAAGTGCACGAAGAAGAAGAGTTTGCCGTTGAAGGCCCCCTTTGGATTCAAGTGCAGGCCCTTGATAAGGGATTGGAAATCATTGTGACAAGAGCTCAGCTGTCCAAAGACGGACAAAAGCTGGAACTGCCGATTCCTGAAGATAAAAAACAGCATGTAGCAGAAGAAAGCCTTGATGCTTTGCTTGACGACTTTCAAAAAGAAGAGCAGGCAGAAGAGCAGAAACTGCAGTTTGTTTTAAAATTTGACGATTTTGAGGATTTAATCTCACTGTCAAAAATGTCTGTCAGCGGTTGCCAAACGACATTGTACTCTCATGAAAACCGCTATTATTTATTCGTGGATTTCAATGAACTGCCTGATGAAGAGGTGGAAAACCAGCTGAGCATTCTGCTGGAGTATGCCTCAGAATCAAAGACGACGATTCATATGCTGAAAGAGTATGGAACACTGATTGCAGCGGATCATGCTCTTCATACAATAAAAAAGCACTTCGCATAAAAAAGCCGGTTTCTTTTGAAGCCGGCTTTAACCTTCTCCGTTACGGGGAAGGTTTTTTGTGAACTTTATGAACAAAAAGAATATTATGCAGTTAAACTGTGCACGAAAAGTCGAGGAAGCTATGATGAAAGCGATTACAATGAAGGGGGAGCACAACATGACAAAGAGGGGTAGATGTTACGGCTTTACAATTTTACTTGTGTTTGCGCTGATTTTGGGAGGATGCGGCGGAAACACAGCTTCAAATAAAGCCGCGAACGAAAAAGACTTTAAACCTTCGAAAGCAATCGAGGTCGTTGCGCCTGCCGGAGCCGGCGGGGGATGGGATACAACGGCCAGAACGATCTCGAAAATCTTAGGTGAAGAAAAATTGATTGAAAAGATGGCTGTCGTCAACAAACCGGGCGGCGGTGGAGCGTCCGGATGGTCGTATGTCCACCGCAAAAAAGGTGATAACCATACATTGTTTGTTACATCACCGCCGATTTTGTTCGTGCCTTTAAACGGACAATCCCAGTACGGCCACAACGATTTTACGCCAATTGCAAGCGTGATTGCCGATTACGGAGCGTTTGTCGTTCATAAAGATTCGCCTTATCAGTCGATGACAGACCTTGTGGATGCGCTGAAAAAAGATCCGAAAAAAGCCTCTATTGTAGGGACATCTTCTCCGGGAAGCATGGACCATATGCAATTTGTCAGCGCTGTTCAAAAGGCTGGCGTTGATGCGAAAGAGCTGAAATACATTACGGCGCAAGACGGCGCCGGGATGAGCATGCTGCTCGGTAAAAAAGCCGACGTCTACTCGACAGGTGTCGGTGAAGCGGCCGAACAGGCGCGCGCCGGAAAAGTCAGAGTGCTGGCCATCACCGCTCCCGAGCGCATGAAAGGAGATACCGTCAAAGATTTTCCGACCTTAAAAGAGCAGGGAATCGATGATGAATTTACGGTCTGGAGAGGATTTATGGGACCTCCGGGAATGAGCGAGTCCGCCGTAAAATACTATGAGGAAAAAATCAAAGAGATGATGGAAAAAGACAGCTGGAAATCGATTCGGGACAGCTATGGATGGACGGATAACTTTATGGGCCATCAAGAATTCAAAGACTATCTTGACGCTCAATATAAAGAAATGGAAGCGCTCCTTGATGATATCGGATTGGGTGGCAAATAAAATGGTCTCCGCGCGGTTGCCGGTACGGGAAAGCCTTAAAAGCTTTGCCCGGCACAGCCGGCGACCGGCAAGCTGAAATCGAGAAAGGCTGGTGTAAACCATGAGAATCACAAACCGGGCCGTTTCTGTCATCATTTTGGCTGTGGCAGCCATTTACCTGGCGCTCAGCTTTAATTTAGACAGCTATCCGTACGCGGTGATCGATGCGGACGTGCTGCCGAAAAGTTTAGGCATATTGCTTCTCATTTTGGGTATATTTCTGTTTTTTGAAAAAGATCAAAAAGATACAACGGTGAAAAAGCTGTTTCAGCTGAAGAAAAAAGATGTCAAGGTCATGATGCTCTGTGTTGCTTCTCTGTTGATCTACATTTCGATTTTGGAATTCATCGGATTTTTGCTTTCTACGGTATTGCTGCTGGTCGTTTTGCCTGCGGTGTTGGGATATCGGAATTGGAAAACGGCTGCGATCATTTCACTGGTTTTCAGCAGCACAATTTATTTTTCATTCAATTATGTGCTCAACATCATGCTTCCGCAGGGGGTTATGCCTTTTTAATCGAACATAAGGAGGGAAGTGCATGTTAGATAGTATATTATACGGGTTTCAGGTGGCGCTGACTCCGCAGAATATCATGTTCGCTTTTATCGGGGTGCTGATCGGGACAGTTATCGGGATGCTGCCCGGGCTCGGGCCGATTACCGCGATTGCCATTATGATCCCGTTAAGTTATGGAATGGACCCGGCCTCCGCGTTAATTTTGATGGCGGGCGTCTATTACGGAGCGGTCTTTGGCGGTTCGACGTCATCGATTCTGTTAAATGCCCCCGGAGTAGCAGGCACTGTCGCGACATCGTTTGACGGCTATCCGATGGCAAAGCATGGGAAAGCGGGAAAAGCCCTTGCTATCGCTGCAATCTGCTCTTTCGCAGGCGGAACGATCACCGTAGTTGCGCTGATGCTCGTCGCGCCAGCAATGGCAAACATTGCGGTGACATTTGGACCGACAGAATATTTTGCATTGATGATGCTCGGCCTGGTAGCAATTTCGAGCCTTTCCGAAGGATCGACAGTCAAGGCGCTGATTTCTGCGACATTTGGTTTTATGACAGCTACCATCGGAATTGATCCGCAGACGGGGACCGAACGGTTTACATTCGGTGCGGCAAGCCTTCTGGAAGGCATCGATTTTCTGATCGTGGCTCTCGGTTTGTTTGCACTTGCTGAAGTTGCGTTCTTAATCAAGACGCGGAACAAGCCGATGACGGAGGGAGCGTCTCAGGTCGGCAGCCTGAAGGTGACGAAAGGCGAAATGAAAGAGATTTCGGGACCGATCGCAAGGCATTCGGTCATCGGATTTTTGCTCGGCATCCTGCCCGGTGCAGGGGCGACGATTGCATCATTTATTTCTTATATTACAGAGAAAAGAATCTCAAAACATCCTGAAACGTTTGGCAAGGGAAATATTAAAGGGGTCGCAGCACCTGAGACTTCAAACAATGCGGCAACGAGCGGCGCATTCGTCCCCCTTCTGACACTCGGGATTCCCGGATCAGGGACAACGGCCGTCCTGCTCGGCGCCCTTTTGGTCGTCGGCGTTCAGCCGGGGCCGCTCATGCTGACGGATCATCCCGACGTGTTCTGGGGCGTGATCGCAAGCATGTATATCGGCAATTTATTTCTGCTAATTTTAAATTTGCCGTTAATTCCTTTCTTGTCAAAAATTCTTCTGATTCCGAAGCAGCTTTTGATTTCGCTCATATTTGTTTTCTGCCTGATCGGCGTCTATGCTGTGACATTTAATGTCGTACATCTTTATATTCTGGTGTTCTTCGGCATCCTCGGGTATTTTATGAGAGTGCTGTCTTTTCCGGCGGCTCCGTTTATTTTAGCTTTTATTCTCGGAAGTTTGATGGAAGAATCATTCAGACAAGCGATGACGCTGTCATCAGGAAGCCTGTCCGTGTTTTTTGAAAGTCCCGTCACAATCGGTTTATTGATTACGGCGCTTTTGTCGCTCATCGTGCCGCCGATTTCCCGGGCAATGAAGAACAGAAATAAAAAGTCGATCGATTTGGAAGGCTGAGCTTTTGATGTCCGGAACGCTACGTTTCCGGACTTTCATTTTTCACAGGCTTGTAGCGCCGTTCGGGACGTCCGACGGTTCCATAGAAAAGTTCTGTTTTTACATGCTTTTCCGCAGCTAAAAATTCTAAATAGCGCCTTGCGGTCGTCCGGCTGACACCGATGGTGCGCCCGAGATTTTCGGCGGTGATGCCAGCGCTGTTTTCGCTTTTGTTTAAAACGCCGGCTACTTTTTTCAGCGTCAGGCCGTCGATTCCTTTCGGATAATCGGCTTCAGCGGTTTGTTTTTCTTTCATGATGCTTCGCCTTTTTGCCATCAAGCTGTCAACGTCTGTCTGATCGATTGAAGACATTTCATTTACCTTGAGCCGGTAGGACCGATAGTTTAACAGCGTTTCTTTCAGCCTGGAAAACATAATCGGCTTGATCAAATAATCGACGGCTCCAGCGCGAATCGCCTGCTCGACATATTCAACTTCTTTTGCCGCCGTAATCATCATGACGTCTGTATGCCTGAGCTTTTGTCTGGTCAGCCAGAGAAGCTCCATCCCTGAGCCGTCCGGCAGAAAAATGTCGAGCAGGACAAGGTCGGGCTTCACGTCCGGAAGCAAATCCCTTGCATCTTGGAAATTTTCTGCGATTCCAATGACAGAAAATCCTTCAATTTTGCTGATCAGTTTTTGATGAATGTCAGCGTTCCTGATGTCATCCTCCACGATAAACACTTGTAATGCTTTCATAGGTCAGTCCCCCAGCGTTTCTCTATTTTGGTATCACGACAGTAAACAATGCTCCGCCAAGGTCGCTTTTATCCGCTTTGATTTGTCCATTTAACGCATTGACGGCTTCTTTGACTAAAAAGAGGCCGAGACCGCGGTGATTCGCCGCTTTTGTCGAATAAAACTTTTGAAAGATCCGCTCCTGTTCCCCTTCGGGAATACCGTCTCCCGAGTCTTCGACTTCAATTAAGATGTGATCTCCCCCGTCTGACAAAAAGACAAGGATGCTGCGGTCTTTTTTGTGGGAAACGGCATCAAAGGCATTCTCAATCAAATTTCCCAAAATCGTAATGAATTTGCCTTTATCCATTTCGTTCGGCAAAGCGTCCAATTTTGAGCTTTCATCGATTTCCAGGTTGATGTGCAGCTCTTTTGCACGGTTGACCTTTCCCAGCAGCAACCCGGAAAGAAGCGGATCAGGAATCGAATGGATGAGAAATCGCAGCATTTCCTGATGGCTTTTGTTCTCTTTTTGGATTAATTCGAGCGCTTCAGAATAGCTTTCCAGCTGGATCAGTCCCGCGATTGTGTTCAGCTTGTTTGAATATTCGTGGGTCTGGGCTCTCAGACCTTCCGCATATTGCGAAGTTTGCGCCAGCTTTTTGGAGAGTTCGTCAATGTCCGTCTTTCTCCTGAAGCTTGCGACGGCCCCGCGGATTTTTTCGTTTTCGAAAATCGGCACTCTGTTGACGATTAATTCTTCGTTACCGATCGTTAATTCCTGATCTTTTTGCGCCGTTTTCGTTTTCAGCACTTCGGGGAGCAGCGTATCCGGAAGAAGCTCGGAAATCGGTTTGCCGAGCCACTGATCTTCGCTTTCGACGCGAAGGAGCTCACACGCTTTTCTATTCAAGAGCGTGATTTCTTCATGTTTGTTGATGGCGATCAAGGCCTCATGCACAGATTCTGTAATTGCCTGTTTTTCAGTATATAATTGATTAATTTCATAAGGTTCAAGACCGAAAATGGACTTTTTGACATTGCGGGAAATATAGACGGCTCCCAAAACCCCCATCAGCACGACAAATCCCAATAAAAATATGAATTTTGTCTGATATTGAGAGACGATATCCTGAATATTTTCTTTTAAAAAACCGACTGAGATGATTCCGACGATTTTGCCGTTTTCATTAAGGATCGGGGCTTTGCCCCTGATGGCCGGGCCAAGCGTGCCGACGGCTTCCGAAATGTATGCTTCTCCTTTTTCAAGAGCGCGCTGATTGTCTCCGCCGACCATCGGTTTGCCGATTTTTCCTGGGTCCGGATGAGCATAGCGGATCGCATCCGCCGAGCCGATCACGATGTATTGCGCACCGGACTGCTTTCTCGCGTTTTCTGCAATTGTCTGAAGGATTCGGGACGGATCGTCCGTTTCAAAGGCTTCCTGGACGGAAGGCATCTGGGCGAGCGTTTTCGCCATATCGAGCGCTCTGGCTTGAATTTGTATTTTTAACGAATTTTCTAAAATGATTAAATAGAGGCCGCTCATAACAGAAAGCAAGATCAATAGCAGGGTGAGAATCAGCAATGTGAGCTTGGTGGTCAGCTTCCGTTTGATGTCAAAAACTCCTTTTCTAAAAATTTCGAGTTCTATAATACTACTTTATATAAAATCGGCCTGAATTTGAAGCGTTTTCAAAAAAAGGAAAGCTTCTGCGCATGTTGAATACTTGATCAAACAGGAAGGAGAGAGACAAAATGTTCAGTGCAATGATCGATCAAGAAGAGATCATCTGTCTTGCCGACGGATACAAAACCGAAGATCTCAAGCGATTGAGAAATCGACATTTATTTTACTGTCCGGTTTGCCGGTGTGAACTCGACCTGAAAGTCGGTCCCGTCAAGCTCCCGCACTTCGCTCATAAGCCGGGTGCAGCATGTCCGGTGCCCCATGAACCGGAGAGCTCCTATCACCTGAAAGGAAAACGGCTGTTGTACGAATGGCTCGGCAGACAAGGACTCAGTCCGGTGCTTGAACCGTATTTGCAAGAGATCAGACAAAGGCCCGATTTGCTTCTGAAACTCGGAACCCGCCAGGTTGCGGTTGAATTTCAATGTGCGAATCTCGATGCTGCAGCGTACCGAAAAAGAACGGAAGGCTTTCTCAAACTGGGAATCGAGCCGTTGTGGATTCTGGGCGGTAACCGGGTAAGACGCTTGACGGGGAGTTTTTTTCAGCTTTCAAGGTTTCACTGGCAGTTCGCTCAGAAAAGGGAAAAGCCTCCTAAGCTCCTGTTTTTTTGCCCCGAACAAAAGGCTTTCATCATCCTCGAACACTTGATTCCCTTTCAAACAAACAAAACATCCGCATCCTTGCGTTTTCTCCCACTTGCTGAAGCAAGCTGGCATGATGTAACCGCGCGGGAAAACTGTTCGCCTCTCCAGCTTAAAGATTGGAAAAGAAATGTCCTCAGTTTTCGGATGTCAGCCGTGCGTTTTTTATCAAAAGAAGCGAAGCAGATTGCCGCGCTCTTTTATGAAAAGTACCGGCTCCCGCTCCCGTTTTTCCCCTCAGAAGTCTTTCTCCCGGTGTCGTCAGGCTATATTTTTGCCCATCCGGTTTATGTGTGGCAAGGGTACCTTTTCTTATTTATAACGAAGCATGATACGTTTCGCCTGCAGTCTGTGGTTCATTATATGGACTGGCTCGTCAAGGGCAAAAGGCTGAAGCTGAGATGGAGCGGGCAGCAAACGGCTGCTGATGCCGTTTGCGAATACATTTGTTTTTTGCATAAAAAAGGATTTTTGGAGAGGAAAGAGGAATTTTATTATTCCGCGGGTTCTGTTGTTCCGGAGCCGCGGCTGGAGGCGCTCTTAAAAAGAGATGAACATTATTTTTCCGAATGATTATCAAGCCTTTCGTTCAACCTAAAGAAAGGAAGGTGGTGTCCGGGCTGTTTCAGATCAAAAGATATGTATTTTATTTTTTAACGGCGGGATTTTGCGTCTTTTTTTTCGCATATGATTTGACAAAAGACGGTGAAAAAACAGAAGATAAACACAATACAAGTTTATTGGACAACAATGGACTTGGAGTAAAGAAAGCGAGGGGATTGACAGTGGTTGAAGAAAAAAAATCGAAGAAACTGCCTTCAAGAGAAGAGGTGAAGCAAGAAGACACGTGGAGACTTGAGGATATCTTCCCGTCAGATGACGCTTGGAACGAGGAATTTCAAGCCGTTAAAGAACTGCTGCCCAAGCTTTCCGAATTCAAGGGCAGGCTCGGCCATTCCGCCGATGAATTATATGAAGCGCTGACTTATCAGGATAAGGTGATGGAGCGTCTCGGGAAGCTGTATACGTACGCTCACATGCGCTATGATCAGGATACTGGAAATTCTTTTTACCAAGGTCTCAATGATAAAGCGGCCAACCTCTATACCCAGGCTGCGAGCGCGACGGCCTACATGGTGCCGGAAATACTATCGATTCAGGAAGAAAAGCTTCAGCAGTTCCTGCTGGAAAAAGAGGAGTTAAAGCTTTACTCGCATGCTCTCGAAGAAATCAATAAAGAGCGTCCTCACGTCCTGAGCGAGGAGGAGGAAGGGATTTTGGCCGAAGCGTCTGATGTTCTTTCAGCTTCTTCCAATACGTTCGGCATGCTGAATAACGCCGATATGGAATTTCCGGAGATCACCGATGAAAATGGAGAAAAGGTGCAGCTCACACACGGCAATTATGTCACCTTTTTGGAAAGCGAGAACCGTGATGTCCGCCGCGCGGCATTCAAGGCGGTTTACGAAACATACGGCCGCTTTAAAAACACGCTCGCTTCCACGCTCAGCGGAGCTGTGAAAAAAGACAACTTTTATGCGAAGGTTAAACATTATAAATCGGCGCGGGAAGCTGCTTTATCGCGAAACAGCATTCCTGAAGAAGTCTACGACAATCTTGTCAGCACGATCAACAAGCATCTCCCGCTTCTTCACCGCTATGTTGAGCTTAGAAAAAAAGTGCTTGAGCTTGATGAGGTGCACATGTATGACCTGTATACTCCGCTTGTAAAGGACTCTGGAATGAAAGTTACCTACGAGCAGGCAAAGGACTATATGCTGAAAGGTCTGACGCCTTTAGGGGAAGAATATTCATCCATCCTGAAAGAAGGATTGAACAACCGCTGGGTCGATGTGTATGAAAACAAAGGAAAACGAAGCGGCGCTTATTCTTCAGGAACTTACGGAACAAATCCGTATATTTTGATGAACTGGCAGGACAACGTCAATAATTTGTTTACGCTCGTCCATGAATTCGGCCATTCCGTGCACAGCTACTATACGAGAAAATATCAGCCTTACCCGTACGGAAACTACAGCATTTTCGTAGCCGAAGTAGCTTCTACGACGAACGAAGCGCTTTTGGGAGAATACTTGCTGAATACAATCGACGATGAAAAACAGCGGCTCTATATTTTGAATCATATGCTTGAAGGCTTCAAGGGAACGGTTTTCAGACAGACGATGTTTGCCGAATTTGAACATGAGATCCATGTCAAAGCCCAGGAAGGTGAACCGCTGACTCCTGAGCTGTTAACGAGCATCTACTATGATTTGAATAAAAAATATTTCGGTGACAATATTGAGATTGATAAGGAAATCGGTCTTGAGTGGTCAAGAATTCCGCATTTCTATTACAATTATTATGTGTATCAGTATGCGACAGGCTTCAGTGCAGCTCAGGCGCTCAGTCAGCAGATTTTAAAAGAAGGCAAATCGGCTGTTGACCGCTATATTGAGTTCTTGAAAGCGGGAAGCTCGGATTATCCGATTGAAGTGCTGAAAAAAGCCGGCGTCGATATGACATCTTCAGAGCCGATCGAAGCTGCGTGCAAAAAGTTTGAAGAGCAGCTGAACGAAATGGAAGAACTTTTGCAAAAAGTCGATCATTCATAATAGGCGAATATATGGAAGAGGCTGCCGGTCATACCGGCAGCCTTGTTCGCGATGAGGTCAAAAACCTTTAAATGTTTTGCGGTGGTTGAGGCGGCTGAGCGTAAAAAGGATTGATATAAATAAGAGGGGAGACGTAATATAAAGGGGAAACATATTCATCAAACCTAAAATATTCAAGACGAAAAAAAATAATATTGATGCAAGTCCTAAAATGATCTGAAGCATAAAAACCCTCCTAAGGACTGATAAAATTTCACAGGGGGAGACGAGGCGCAAAAAGGCAGCAAAACCGGACGCCAGTCCGTATAAATCGCGGTTTGGCGGCGCGCGGCGGGCTCGTTTTCTTTGTTACTTTGATCATATGATGGACATCTATTATTTATGTTTTTGTGACAAAAATGTGAAAACTAATGAAATCAGTTGTCAAAACTCGACATGATTTGATATTATAAAGATGTGAAATTGATCACAAACAAACATTTACCCCTTTGTTTGACCGTGAAAAATTTCTCCCATCCCCTTTGTTGTCGTTAAGACATAATTAGAAACCGCGCTTATCCCGGCGCGGTTTCTTACTGCTTTAAAAAGGAACGTGCGTTCGTTTTTTGGATCGAGAAAAAACACGGGAGAAACCCGTGCTATTTTTCGTATTGATAAAGCGGTCCGGCATCATTATGTCCGTTTATATAGCGCCAGAACATGCCGTGTTTTGCTTCCACTCTTTCGACTTTGCGGGCGAACGCGAGCTTTTTCATTTCCCGTTCCACCTCTTCCAGCGTCAAGTCGTAAACGACGGCAATTTCTTTGTCGGCTACAAATTGAAAGTATTCGATAAAAAGTTCGAGCGGAGGTGTTTGTGAAGGCTTCGGCTCATCGCCGAGCATCTCAAACAATACTTCTTCGTAAATCTCGTATGAATAATTTCCGGTTACTTTTAAGCCTTCTCCTTCGCGGAGACTGTTAAAAAACGTAAGAGTCGGAACAGATGCCACTTCCATTTCGGCAGCGATTTTCAAATCGCATTGCAGGGCTTTCACGGCGCTCTGCGAATGAAGATCCCTTTTAAATTCCTCCAGATCGAGCTGTGTATGCTCTGCGATTGCCAAGAGCACCTGTTCTTCGGTGATATCCTGCCGATTGAGAAACAAGCTTTCCTGCATGCATCTTAAAAACTGCAGCCCTGCTTTTCTGCCTTGCAGTTCCGCCGCTTTCAAAGCGAGCGAAGCGAGGTATGGTGCGGAGAGCGCTTTGTCATGCAGGAGCGTCCCGTCACAAGACATGCCTGATCTGCATGCGATCTTTTCCCATGCCTCTGCGAGGCGGTGCTTTTTACGTTTCTGAACGTTCAGCGCTGTGATGCTGCATGCGGCGATGATCCTTAGTGTGAAAAAGCGGCCGTAGCGGATTTTCAACTTTTTGATCGCCGGCTCCAAAGCCCAGCATTCGGGAGACAAAGGGTCGACAAACATATAAATTTCCATCGGTTTTTGCGGATGTCCGTGGCAATGGGAGAAAAATTGGTCACGCTGATTTAGTGTCAATGTGAACCATCCTCCATTTTAGGCTGATTTACCATATGTCTGGCTGTCAATGTCAGCCTTTCAAAAAGAAATTCCCTTATTTCGCCCTTTAAACCGACATGATCCATTGCCTCTTTCATACACGAAAGCCATGCGTCCGCCCGTTCCGGTGTGATTGGAAACGGCAGGTGCCGCGCCCTCAGCATCGGGTGTCCGTGTTCTTCTGTATAAAGCGGCGGACCGCCTAAATATTGCGTTAAAAATTGCTTCTGCTTTCTTGCCGTTTCCGTTAAGTCGTCCGGAAAAATCGGGTAGAGCAGCGGATGCCGCTTTACACGCTCATAAAAAGTATCAACAAGTTGCGATAGAAGCTCTTCTCCAATCGCTTCATAAGGTGCGTTAAACGATTGTCCCATGTTGACTACTCCTTTTAATATGGCTAATAGGAAAATATACCGATTCCTATTGCAAAAAAATATTTATCTTGTGCATCATTTATTATTTCACGATTGTATATACTTATTTTAGCAACCTCGTTCCATTTCTACAAACAAACCGACTTCTGCCTGCGGGCGAAAATCGCTGTTTTTGTTTCAAATATCATATCATATTCGCTTCTTAAATGTGTATTTTTAATACCGGGAGGATCAAAGAGGAAGTAAATGCGGACAAAAAAAGCCGGAAAGCGTCCTTTCCGGCTTAAGCATAGTAATTTGAGGTGATTCTTTTTACATAATTTTGCGTTTCTTTAAAAGGGGGAATGCCTCCGTACTTTTGGACATTTCCAGGTCCGGCATTGTAGGCCGCTAATGCGAGGTTCACATTTCCGCTGTATTTATCGAGCATCTGCTTTAAGTATTTTGTTCCGCCTTCTATATTTTGCACGGGGTCAAAAGCGTTATTCACGCCGAGCGCTTTCACCGTTGACGGCATGAGCTGCATCAGGCCCATGGCGCCGGCCGGGCTGACCGCTTTTTCCTGGTAGCGCGATTCCTGCTTGACGACGGCGTGAATCAGCTTCTCATCGACTCCGTATTTGTCTGCGGCGTTTTTGATGATCTGGTCAATGTTCTGATTTTGGCCGCCGAAAGAGACGGGTTTCGCTGCGGCAGATGGGACGGCCGCAATCGCCGCAGGCTTTTCGGCTGTCAGCGGCGCCTGAAGCTGAGATGCTGTCGATACGGCCGGAACAACCGCGGGCTGTGAAGACTCCAAGCCGCCGACATTGCTTAAATATTGGTTTAAAATTGAGCTGAAATCAAAACCAGCATCTTCAGAACCGCCGTCTGAAGCCGGATAAAACGACCGTATCGCCTGAAGTTCCAAGAGGGCGGCCAAATGGTTGATGTTCATTGTTTTCCCACCTTATTGATCTTTAAGTTTTTGCTCATAAAATCGGACGATTTTATTTTTGGTTTCACGCTCAGGGATGCCGAACGATTTCAGCAGTTCAGAGAAATCCCGTTTTCCGCGTTCATAGTCTGTCACTTCGAATTCAACTTCAAAGTCTTCTACCATTAAGTATCGGCTGTGATCCAAAACAATTAAGCCCTGCGGCAATTTTTTTTCTGCACGGCTTGTCGCAAGCGTTCCGAAAAGGATGAGCTCGTCCGGTTTAATGCCGAGGCGCTTCAGGCGATCGTATACCGGCCCATGCGGAATCGTGAACGTTTCAAATTCGGGCTTCCCGGTCAGCTCCTGGTGGGTTTCCATCAGACCTACAGGTGCCGGCTCTTTTAATGTCAGTACATATCGCTGCTGTTTTTCGCGAATTCTTAAGGCCGCTCCTTTTTCCTTTAAAGAAAAGGAAGGTGTATCGTAATAATGGTTTTTTTGTATAACAAATTGCTCGGAAGTAAATTGATAATATGATTTGATTTTCTCAAATTCTTTTTTTGTCAGCATATTTTTAAATTCGATTTCAAGTTCCTGGCTCATTCTTTAATTTTTTCATCCTCTCAGCTGGTAAAATTGCATTTTCCTTATTATCTCTTGAGAAGGAACGTTTATCAATATTGAAGCTGATATGATAAAATGAATCTGTACTTTTATTGTAAAGGAGAGCATTATGCAGAACAGAATTGAGATTACAGAAGCCAATCTGCGAAACGACCGGCTGGTGCTGACCAGCGAAATCAATGACGGAGCGGAGCGGAAACCGGCCGGACGCATGCTGACAGACTCCGATCATTTTGCATTTGTATACATACTTGAACAGGACGATTCCTTTGAATACGTCATTTTAAACGAAGGCATCTGGTCCGATCTTAAAGCGGCCCTCGACGCCAATCTTCCTGTGTTTTTACATATCGGAAACACGGAGCTGGAGCTTAACGGGTTCCATGATGAGCTCGGATATTTAATAGAGAATATTAAAGATAATGCAAATTATGGCGAAGAAATGGAAGAGAGAGTGAAACGGATATTCCTCTAGAAAAAAAGGCGATGAAATTGGGGGAAAGTTTATGGACGAAAAACAATGGGAGCATTTTTTAGCGCCGTACCGGCAGGCTGTTGAAGAGCTGAAAGTGAAGCTGAAAGGGGTCCGGACCCTTTACGAATACGAAGAGGAACATTCGCCGATTGAATTCGTGACAGGGCGGGTGAAGCCTGTTCCGAGTATTCTTGAGAAGGCCAAGCGGAAAAACATTCCTCTGCACAATATTGAAAGCATGCAAGATATTGCCGGGCTCAGAATCATGTGCCAATTTTTTGAGGATATTCGCATTGTCGTCGATATGCTTCTGGCGAGAAAGGACTTCACGGTGGTGGATAAGCGCGACTATATCGCGGAACATAAAGAGAGCGGCTACCGCTCCTACCACCTCGTCGTGCTGTATCCTTTGCAGACAATCAATGGGGAAAAACAGATTTTGGTTGAAATTCAAATCCGGACGCTTGCGATGAATTTTTGGGCGACAATCGAGCATTCTTTAAATTATAAATACAGCGGCAACATTCCGGAAAAAGTAAAATTAAGGCTGCAAAGAGCTTCTGAAGCAGCATCAAGGCTCGATATGGAAATGTCCGAGATCAGGGGCGAGATTCAGGAGGCTCAGGTGGCATTTTCACGCAAGAAAAAGGATGAGGATGACGGTTAGGGGAAAGGAGATGGAATGATGAAGTTTGCGGTATCGTCCAAAGGAAATGATGTTTCCGATTCGTTAAAAAGCAAAATTCAAACATATCTGCTCGACTTCGGTCTTGAATGCGATGAAGAAGAGCCGGATATCGTCATTTCCGTCGGCGGTGACGGAACGCTCTTATACGCATTTCACAAATACAGCGGCCGCCTCGACAAAACCGCTTTTGTCGGGGTTCATACAGGACATCTCGGCTTTTATGCCGACTGGGTGCCGAACGAGATTGAAAAACTCGTGATCGCAATTGCGAAAACGCCGTATCAAATTGTTGAATATCCGGTTTTGGAAGTCATCGTCCGCTATAATGACGGCAGCGATGAAGCGAGATATTTGGCGCTGAACGAATGTACGATCAAGAGCATCGAAGGGACGCTTGTGACAGATGTCGAAATTAAAGGGGAACTTTTCGAAACGTTCCGCGGCGACGGCCTTTGCTTATCGACCCCATCGGGAAGCACGGCATATAACAAGGCGCTCGGCGGTGCGATTATTCATCCGTCCATCAGAGCGGTCCAGCTGGCTGAAATGGCGTCGATCAACAACCGGGTGTTTCGGACGGTCGGATCGCCGCTCATTCTGCCTGAGCATCACACTTGTTTAATTAAACCGATTAATGATGTGACGTTTCAAGTCGCGATTGACCATTTGACATTGCTGCATAAAGACGTCAAGTCAATTCAATGCCGCGTCGCAAACGAAAATATCAGGTTTGCCCGCTTTCGGCCGTTTCCGTTTTGGAAAAGGGTCCAGGATTCCTTTATCGGAAAAGGAGAATAGGAAGGTTTGCTGTGAGCGATTTTTTGATGAAACAGATCATAACAGAAGAGGACAGCGGGGTTCTTTTGAAAGAATACGTCCAGCGGCTGGGCATTTCAAAAAGGATGCTGACGGACATCAAATTCGGCGGCGGGGATCTTTTGGTAAACGGCGGGCATGTAACGGTCAGATACGTTCTTCAAAAAGGGGACGAGCTCGTCATTCAGTTCCCTCCAGAAAAAATGAGCGAATCTTTGCGCCCGGAAGAAATCCCGCTTGATATTTTGTTCGAAGATGACCATGTCCTCGTATTAAATAAACAGCCATGCCTGTCGTCGATTCCCTCGCGCGAGCATCCATCAGGCAGCTTGGCGAACGGTCTGATTTATTATTACCAGCGGACGGGCGTACATGCGACCGTTCACCTGGTGAGCAGGCTTGACCGCGACACATCGGGTGTCATGCTTGTAGCCAAGCACCGCTTTGCCCACTCGCTTTTATCGGGACTGCAAAAAAAGGGAGCCGTCAAACGGCAATATCGGGCGGTCGTCCACGGTTTGATCGAAGAAGAGCAGGGAACGATCGATGCGCCGATCGGCAGAAAATCATCGAGCATCATCGAGCGTGCGGTGATCCCCGACGGGCAAAAAGCGGTGACGCATTTTTGGGTGAACAGGCGCTTCAGCGGCATGACGGATGTCTCCATCCGTCTGGAAACCGGGAGAACCCATCAGATCCGAGTTCACATGAGTCATATCGGATATCCTTTGTGCGGTGATACGCTGTACGGAGGGACGACCCGCGGCTTCATCAATCGGCAGGCGCTCCACAGTGAGAGGCTGACGTTTTTTCATCCGTTTACAATGGAAGAGCTGACGTTTCAAGCGCCGGTCCCGCATGATATGAGCAAGTTGATAGAGAGCTGAATTAAGCTCTCTTTTTTTATGGCTCCATACGGAATCTTGACTCATCATAAGGCAATGAAGAGCGGACAGATTCGGTTGTCAGTTCGGGGAATCTGAAAGCGGTCAGCCTGTTGCCGAATACACAACCGGTATCGATATTGATCGTATGATGAATCATCCGCGGACGTTTGACAGGAGTGTGGCCGTACACCACCCACGGATCGCCTTTGTAATGGGCGGCCCAGTCCCGCCTGACCGGCCGTCCGTCAGGCAGCGTTTCTCCTGTAATATCTCCGTATAGCACAAACTGTTTTACTTTTCCGACAGGCTTTTTGCCGATGTCTTCCGCTTTGATGCCGGCATGTGCGACGACAAGTTCGCCGTTATGCAGGATCTCATAAAGCGGGGCTTTTTCATAAAGGCGCATGAAAAGGTCTCTGATATCCTTCTGTTTATGTTTCGGAAGGTTTCTGTATTCGGCCGCCGTCGTCTCCAGCCCGTGCTGCAGCTTCACCGGATTTCCTTTGAAAAAACGGTACAGCTTATTGCAGTGATTGCCGGGCACATATCGCACAGCTCCTTCTTCAACGGCCCGTCCTACAAATTCAACAACCTCCAGCGATTTTGGCCCTCTGTCTGTTAAATCCCCGAGAAAGACAAGTGTTCTGTTTTCCGGATGAACGGGAAACCCCGATGACAGCGAGTAACCGAGCTTTTCAATCAGCGCAATCATTTCGTCATAGCACCCGTGAATATCACCGATTACATCGTATTTCATGCGTTTTCTGCCTCCTGTCTGCGTATGTATATACATTGCCCAATCCCATATATAAATAAAGCTTCAGCGACCTACGCCGGAGAAAATCAGGCATATTACTTTTTTTTCTGAGCGAGCATTGTTAAAATCGATTTTTACACCTGTGAGAAAAGAGTTCAGACGGTTCTTTTCCCACGTGAAAATGTCTAAAAAGATGTTCCTTTTATTTTTCAAAAAGGGAACGCTAATCATACCCGGAAACCGGTTTTAGAGGAGGTACCAGTTTATGGAGCACACATCTGTCTCATCTCTAGTTGTCGTACTGATTATCGCATTTTTAACGCCCATCCTGCTGCACCGTTTCAGGTTAAGCATACCGGTGGTTGTCGCTGAAATTATCATGGGTCTTATTATCGGAAAAAGCGGGTTCGATCTGGTCGCCCAGCATGATACATGGCTCGAAACTTTATCGATGCTCGGATTTATCTTTTTAATGTTTTTAAGCGGGCTTGAAATCGATTTTTCCGCATTTGAAAAAGGAAAGAAAAAGCAGCTGCTTCCGAGCGGAAAGGCAGCGCCGAATACATTTAAAACGGCTTCGGTCATCTTTATTGCCGTCTTTATTTTATCGCTCGGCCTTTCTTACAGCTTTGTCATGGCAGGATTTATTGACAACGCCTTTTTAATGACGCTGATCATTTCGACAATTTCGCTCGGGGTTGTCGTTCCGACGCTGAAGGAAGAGCGTCTCATGAAGACGAATATCGGCCAGATTATTTTGCTTGTCGCCGTTATTGCCGATCTTGTCACGATGATTCTGCTTGCAGTGTTCGCCTCAATCTACGGCGACGAAAACAGCAATATGTGGCTGCTGATGATCTTATTTGCCGCCGGCGTCGTTTTATACCTGTTCGGAAGGGTATTTAAAAAGCGGCCTTTTGTCGAAGTGCTGTCAAAAGGCACGATCCAGATCGGTACAAGGGCGATATTTACGCTGATCATCGTACTTGTGGCGCTGTCCGAGTCGCTCGGTGCAGAAAACATACTCGGCGCGTTTTTAGCCGGGGTGCTTGTATCGCTGCTTTCACCGAACAAGGAGCTCGTTCAGCAGCTCGATTCATTCGGCTACGGATTCCTCATCCCGATCTTCTTTGTGATGACAGGCGTCAAATTGGACATTTGGTCGCTGTTTGGCAATCCGAAAATTTTAGTGATGATCCCGCTTCTGTTTGTGGCTCTATTAATCAGCAAAGTCATTCCGGTGCTGTTTTTGAAAAAGTGGTATGACATGAAAACCGTGCTGGCTTCCGGTTTTCTCCTGACTTCCACGCTTTCTTTGGTGATCGCGGCGACAACGATCGGCGAGCGCATCGGCGTCATTGACGCGCAGATGTCCGGCGCGCTGATTCTGGTGGCTGTCATTACATGCATCATCACACCGACCGGCTTTAAAAAATTAATGCCGAAAACGGAAAACGAAAAAGAGAAAAAGATGATCACCTTTATCGGCGCAAATCAAATGACGCTGCCGGTCACGCTCGAACTTTCTCCGGAAGATTATCACGTCAGAATCCTGCATGTCCGGCAGGAAAAAAAGGAAGAAAAGCTGGCGGACCCGGTGTTTGATGTTGAAGTTTTGCCTGATTATGAATACGAGACGCTTCAATCATTCGGTGTTTTCCAAACGGATATACTCGTCGTCGCCACAGGCAGTGAAGAGCGCAATACAGGGATCGCGCTTTTTGCGAAGGAGCAGAAAGTCGCGAGAATTATCGCCAGCGCAGATTCTCCAGACGCCGAATCCAGACTGAAAGATAACGGAATTGATACATTCTCCATTCTGCTTTCAACAAAAACGCTGCTGCGCGCGCTTATCGAGGCGCCTGGCGTTATGAAACTCCTGACGAACCAGGATGCGTCGCTGTATCAGATCAATATGAGCAATGAGCGATTTGACGGTGTCCTGTTAAGGGAGTTTCCGTTTACGGGAGATGTCATCTTCGTCCGGATTTTCCGCGGGGTTGACAGCATCGTGCCCCACGGGGATACAAGGCTGCAATTGGGTGACAGGCTGATCGCCACCGGTTCGCGCGAATATATTGCGGAATTGAGAAAAACGCTTGGAGACTGATGCTTGACCATTTTGCAATTCGTGATAAGATAAAAGTATAAACTGAATGAACAAGAAATGTTTTCCACTAGGGGAGTCCTTGATAAGGGCTGAGATAAAAGTGTGACTTTTAGACCCTCATAACCTGAACAGGTTCAAACCTGCGTAGGGAAGTGGCACGGTATTTGAGTATGTATATATGCAAATTCCAAACCACTTTCCTTGCGGGAAAGTGGTTTTTTTATGTTCAGAATCGAAGGAGGAGCCTCGAAATGAAGTTTTCAGAAGAATGCCGAAACAGCGCTGCAAAATGGTGGGAAGGCAGTTTTGTCCATCCGTTTATTCAAGGGATTGGAGACGGCACACTTCCGGTTGATCGATTTAAATACTATGTCATGCAGGATTCCTACTATTTGACCCACTTTGCCAAAGTCCAATCCTTTGGTGCGGCATATGCTCACGATTTATATACGACAAGCCGGATGGCTGAACACGCGAAAGGCACATATGAAGCCGAGATGTCGCTCCATAGGAAATTCACCGATCTATTGGGAATCACAAAGGAAGAACTGGAGTCGTTTCAACCGTCGCCGACAGCGTATGCGTACACATCGCATATGTACCGTTCTGTCGTCAGCGGCAGCTTTGCGGAAATACTGGCCGCTTTGCTTCCTTGCTATTGGCTTTATTATGACGTCGGTGAAACGTTAAAAACGTGCAGGCCTGACAGCGCGATTTATCAAGAATGGATCGCGACATACGGAGGCGACTGGTTTAGAGAACATGTGATGGAACAGATCAACCGCTTCGATGAGCTGGCTGAAAACGCCGATGAGAAAACGCGCGCGAAGATGAAGGAGAACTTCGTCATCTCCAGCTTCTACGAATACAGCTTCTGGGATATGGCCTACCAAAAAGAAAGCTGGGCAAAAAGCGGGGTGGATCAGCTTGCATCTGCACGCGATCACCGATGACAAGCACTCTGTGGAAGAGCTAGCTGCAAAAATCATCTCGATTCAAAATGCCGTTGACTTTATCCACATTAGGGAAAGGTCAAAAAAAGTAAGCGAAATATCAAGTTTAATCGACCGCCTGGCCGAAGAAGGGGTTGATAAGCGGAAACTTATCATCAACGACAGAGTGGATATCGCTTTGTTTCATCACATTCACCGGGTGCAGCTGCCTTCACACGGCTTTTCCGTCAAAAGTGTGAGGAGCCGTTTTCCGCATTTGAAAATCGGAAAGTCCGTACATTCGCCAGAAGAAGCGGTTCAGGCTGAAACTGAAGGTGCAGATTACGTGCTGTTCGGCCACATTTTTGAAACGGACTGTAAAAAGGGCCGCAAAGGAAGAGGGGCTCTCAGCCTGGCTGAAGTGAAGAGGGCTGTAAGCATTCCGGTCATTGCGATCGGAGGTATTACCGAACAACGACTGGCGGAAGTCAAAATGGCAGACGGCATCGCCGTGATGTCGGGGATCTTTTCCCATGACAGACCGGATGAGGCGGCCGCGCGGCTTGCCTGTCTCGCGAAGGGAGATTCATATGAGAAAGCGCTATGATACGATCGTGATCGGCGGAGGCATCATCGGGACATCCATCGCTTACCATCTTGTGAAAGCGGGGAAAAAAACGGCCGTGTTTGAAAGCGGAGAAGTCGGCAAAAAAGCGACGAGCGCGGCGGCGGGCATGCTCGGCGCCCATGCTGAATGCGATAAACCCGGTACCTTTTTCGAATTTGCCAGAGCCAGCCAAAAAGCCTATCAGCGGCTGACGGGCGAATTGAGAGACATAAGCGGCATTGATATCAGAAAGCATGACGGAGGGATATTAAAGCTGGCATTTTCAGAAAGCGACCGCGAACACCTGATGCAAATGGCTGCACTGGATTCTGTGGAATGGCTTGAAGCCGCTGAAGTATATGAGCTGGAACCGCATGCCGGAAAAGGGATTCTCGGCGCCAATTTCATTCGGGACGACATCCATGTCGAACCGGCTGCAGTGTGCAGGGCATTTGCCAGGGGGGCCCGGATGCTCGGTGCCGATGTCTTCGAGTATACGCCCGTTTTATCGATCGAATCTGAAGCGGGGGCCGTCCGCGTCACTGCTGCTTCAGGCACCGCGGAGGCGGAGCACGTTGTCATTGCAAGCGGTGTGTGGAGCGGTGCTTTCTTTAAACAGATTGGCATAGACAAAAGCTTTTATCCCGTCAAAGGGGAGTGCCTGTCTGTGTGGAATGACGGTATCCCTTTGACGAGGACGCTTTACCATGATCATTGCTACATCGTTCCGCGCCATAGCGGAAAGCTTGTCGTCGGCGCGACAATGAAGCCCGGGGATTGGAATGAACAGCCGGAACTTGGCGGAATCGAGGAGTTGATCCGAAAGGCCAAGTCGATGCTCCCTGAGATTGAATCCATGAAAATCGACCAATGCTGGGCCGGATTGCGCCCGGAAACAGGGGATGGCAATCCATATATCGGCAGACACCCTGAAAATGCCCGGATGTTGTTTGCTGCCGGACATTTCAGAAACGGCATCCTCCTGGCACCTGCAACCGGTGAGATGATAGCTGACATGATCCTCGGCAATCCGGTCAAAACAGAGTGGGCCGAGGCGTTTAAAGCGGAGCGAAAGGAGGCTGTGCACAGGTGAACATTCAGCTCAACGGCCGGAAAATAGAGTGGAGAGATGACGGCGGCACGATTTACGATTTGCTCGCATCCTACAGTTTGGAAAATCGTGTTGTCGTTGTTGAAAGAAACAGGCAGATTATCGGAAAAGACCAATATCAAACAGTCAAACTGGAAGAACACGATGTCATCGAAATCGTTCATTTTGTCGGAGGGGGATAAACCGTTATGTTAAAAATCGCAGATCGTCAATTCTCATCAAGATTATTGCTCGGCACAGGGAAGTATCCGTCATTTGAAATTCAAAAAGAGGCTGTCAGCGCATCTGAATCGGAGATCCTGACGTTTGCCGTCAGACGGATGAATATTTTTGAAGAATCTCAGCCTAATTTTTTGGAGCAGCTCGATTTAAGCCGTTATACGCTTTTGCCAAATACGGCCGGAGCAAAAACGGCTGAGGAAGCCGTCCGGATCGCCAAGCTTGCTAAAGCGAGCGGTCTTTGCGACATGATCAAAGTCGAAGTGATCGGCTGTGACCGTTCGCTTCTGCCTGACCCGGTAGAAACGCTGAAGGCGTCAGAAGCCTTGCTTGAAGAAGGCTTCATTGTGCTGCCGTATACATCGGACGATGTCGTCCTTGCGAGAAAGCTTGAAGAGCTCGGCGTACACGCCATTATGC
Source organism: Bacillus sp. GM2 (assembly GCF_056155945.1). Lineage (NCBI taxonomy): Bacteria > Bacillati > Bacillota > Bacilli > Caryophanales > Bacillaceae > Bacillus > Bacillus sp. GM2. The sequence goes on along the minus strand of NZ_JBRKSZ010000007.1, from coordinate 2,285,509 downwards.
CCGGGGCCTCTCCGATCGGTTCGGGACAGGGAATCGTCAATCCGCTCAACCTGTCGTTCATCATTGAACAGGCTAAGGTTCCCGTAATCGTGGATGCCGGAATCGGTTCTCCGAAAGATGCGGCATACGCAATGGAACTCGGCGCTGACGGAGTACTTTTGAACACGGCAGTGAGCGGGGCGAAAGATCCGGTCCAAATGGCGAAGGCTATGAAGCTTGCCGTTGAAGCGGGCAGACTCGGATACCTTGCCGGACGAATTCCGGAAAAGAACTACGGCATCGCCAGCAGTCCTGAAGAAGGGAAGTTGACGATTTGACCGGCAGGTATTCAAGACAGGAGCTTTTTCACCCGATCGGACCGGACGGCCAGGAAAAATTAAGCCGCGCCCGCGTCCTCGTGATCGGTGCGGGGGCTTTGGGCGCAGCCAGTGCAGAAATGCTGGTGAGGGCCGGAGTCGGTTCGCTGACGATTGCCGACAGGGATTATGTGGAATGGAGCAATCTCCAGCGCCAGCAGCTCTATACGGAACAGGATGTGATTGATCATATGCCAAAGGCTGCCGCTGCCGAAAAAAGGCTGCGCCTGATCAACAGCTCTGTTCAAGTGACCGGCATTGTAGCGGATGTTACCGCGGAAAAAGCGCTCGAGCTTGCGGCGGAAGCGTCCTTGATCGTCGATGCGACCGATAATTTTGAAACGCGGCTGATTATGAACGATGCGGCGGTCACATTAGGCATCCCTTTTCTGTACGGCGCGTGTGTCGCAAGCTATGGCATCACATATACCGTAATTCCGGGAAAAACGCCGTGCCTTCATTGTCTTTTGGGGCATTTGCCCGCGAATACCATGACGTGCGACACAGCAGGTGTGATCGGTCCGGTCGTCCAGCAGGTTGCCGCATACCAGGTAACAGATGCCCTGAAGCTGCTGACCGGGCATGAACCGTCAGGAATGCTTCGCTCATTTGATATTTGGACAAATGAGCGGTCTGAAGTCCGGGCTGACGCGCTTAAACATGGCTCGTGTCCGACGTGCGGAAAAGGTGAGTTTCCGTTTCTTTCAGCTGAAAACGAAACAAAAGCAGCCGTTCTTTGCGGCAGACAAACGGTTCAAATCAGGCCGGCCGCGGAACAGCCGCCGGAGCTGGAGCCGCTTGCCGCCAGATTAAAAAAAGCCGGTTTGGATGTGACGGGAAATCCTTATTTATTATCCTGCCGTACGGAGGATATTAAGTTCGTGATTTTTCGGGACGGACGCGCTTTGATTCACGGAACGAACGATATCAATCGCGCGAAAACGATATATCACAGGTGGATTGGCTAAAGGCCGAAGGGAGTGCAAACATCATGAGCATATATAAAGCATTAACAATCGCCGGATCGGATTCAGGAGGCGGCGCCGGCATTCAAGCCGACATTAAAACATTTCAGGAGCTTGGCGTCTTCGGCATGACGGCTTTGACAGCGGTCACTGCTCAAAATACAACAGGGGTTCACGGCGTCTACCCGCTTTCTCCGGAAGCGCTCGGCGTCCAGATTGATGCAGTGGCGGAAGATTTAAAACCTGACGCCGTGAAAACAGGGATGCTGTGGAGCGCGGAGATGATTGAGATCATTGCCGAAAAAATTGCAACATACGAGCTTAAACGTGTGATTGTCGATCCTGTCATGATCGCCAAAGGCGGCGCTTCACTATTGAATGAGGAAGCAGTTGAAACATTAAAACGGCGCCTGCTTCCGCTTGCTTATGCGATAACGCCGAACATTCCCGAAGCCGAAGTGCTGACAGGGAGAAGCATTCAAACAATGGAAGACCGCAAAAAAGCGGCTCGTGAATTGCATGAAATGGGCGTCCGCAACATTATCATCAAGGGAGGGCATCAGCCCGAGGACGGCAAAGTAACCGATCTCCTCTTCGACGGAGAGGTGTTCACAGAAAAAACGAACACCTATATTAAGACGAAAAATACCCATGGAACAGGCTGCACATTTGCCGCCGCTCTAACGGCGCAAACAGCGAAAGGAAACGGCATTCAAGGAGCTTTCCGCATCGCTGAGGCTTTCGTCCACGAAGCGGTTGTGCACAGCCTTGATTTCGGAGCCGGCCACGGACCGACCAACCATTTTGCATATCAAAAGTTATCCAACGCAGGGTTGGAACTGTAGTCCCGCAATAAAAACGAATCAATATCTTGGCAGGACATCAAAAACGGTCTCTGCCGCTTTTTATATTCTGAAATTGTCAGCCTGCTATTAATTGTGATACTATATATTATGATCAGGTACTAATAAAATGTTAATCATTAGGAGGATTTCATACATATGAATTTATCACTGGAAGGCCGGAATATCGTCGTCATGGGTGTAGCAAATAAACGAAGCATCGCTTGGGGAATCGCCCGCTCGCTTCACAATGCAGGCGCAAGACTGATTTTTACGTATGCGGGTGAGCGGCTTGAAAAATCGGTCAAGGAGCTGGCGGATTCTTTGGAGCGGAACGATTCAATCGTACTTCCTTGTGATGTCACAAATGACCAGGAAATTGAAGCGTGCTTCGCCGACATCAAAAAAGAAGTCGGGGTCATCCACGGCATTGCACACTGCATCGCTTTCGCGAACAAAGAAGACTTGGCTGGAGAATACTTGAATACCACCCGCGACGGTTTTCTGCTCGCACATAATATCAGCTCTTACTCATTGACAGCAGTCGCTAAAGCGGCGCGCGGCATTATGACTGAAGGCGGAAGCATCGTCACGCTGACATACCTTGGCGGCGAGCGCGTTGTATCCAACTACAATGTCATGGGTGTTGCGAAAGCATCGCTTGATGCCAGCGTCAAATACCTGGCGAGCGATCTCGGAAAAGACGGAATCCGCGTCAACAGCATTTCCGCAGGGCCGATCCGGACATTGTCCGCAAAAGGAATCAGCGACTTCAACTCGATTTTAAAAGAAATCGAAGAGCGCGCACCGCTTCGCCGCACAACGACTCCGGAAGAAGTCGGCGACACGGCTGCTTTCCTGTTCAGCGACCTTTCCCGCGGCATGACCGGCGAAAACCTGCATGTTGATTCAGGCTACCATATCATCGCGCGATAAAATAACGCTAAAAAAGCAATCCGCTAAAGGATTGCTTTTTCTTTTCTTCTGATTTCTCCTTTTTTGCATATAGATATACCATGAACAGATCGGAGGGATCAAGATGTCTAGCAGAAAAAACGATACGGAGCAGAAGCCGCTCATGTATATTGTGCAGCCGGATTATGATAAGGCAGAGGCGAACATGCAGGATATTCTGATTAAAAGAAAGAAGAAAGCAAAACCCGACGCTTCCGAACAAAAAGCCCGGCGAAAGGAACAGCAGGATGAAGCCGTCCGGCCAGACGAAAAAGACATCGCCGAAGCGGTGCTTAGCGATGAGGCGAATCGGTCCGAAAAAGGAGTCAAACCGATTAAAAAGCCGCTCAGCAAGATGACCATCGCCGAGAAAATCGACTTTTTGGCAAGCCTTCCCGGCAATATGCCGAAAACCCTTTGTCTCATTGAAGCAGACGGGAAGACATACAGAGGAACGATCGCCGGTAAGAAAGGCGGTTCCGTATTTGTCAGAACGTCGAGCAAAGGGGATCCGGCGGAACTGCCGATCGAGAGTATTACTTCCTTGCACCCGCTTGGCTTTTAAATTAAAAAAAGTCCCGATTCAGGGACTTTTTATTTTGAACGATTGATCAGTTGCGGATTTAAGCATTCGATCGCACAGAAGCATTCCAGATCCACTTCAACGCAGAAATTTGTTTTTTCCAAGCGGAACACATCACAAATTTTGTCTTTTTCTTCTGTGAAATCGAGAACGCGGCGATTTTCATCAAAGGCAATCAACAGTCTTAATGTAGCACAGCAGTCCTTAATGTCTTCAACTCTGAAAAACACAGTGCTGAAGCAAGGGCCTGCCTGAAGTTCTCCGACATTTCCAAACGCTACGAACGGCTTAGACTTTGAGGTGTATATAATAAATGGAATGGTGTCGCCTAAGTGCCTCGAAGGGGAAAGCAGGTTGCTGAAGCAGCTTGTCGGGCAGCCTTCTCCCTCAATGGCGTTTTGCAGATCGTGAATGTTTTCAACGGCTTCGCACACGCAATTTTCAGCTGAACATTTTGTCATGTTATGATCCCTCCCAGTTCAGGATATAAAATTTCGTTTTTCGGCCTGGCTTTCTATTGGTAAAAGGAGCTGCCGAAAGCCGGCAGCTTTCGTGAAAAGACTGGCATCAAGCCGATCATAACGGCCGGCTTGATGCAGCCCGACACCTTTTAACCGTGGTGCTGATTGTGTTTTTTGTCTGTTGCGCGATCAACTAGTTCAGGTGACAGACATTGAATCGCGCAGAAACAAGTCAAGTCAACCTCGATGCAAAAGTCCGTTTTCTCAAGCCCGAAAAAGTCAGGGTCACAAGGATGGCAGACGCTTAATGTGTCGCCGTTTATGTCCACAGGCCTCAGGATTGAAAGCGTTGCACAGCAATCTTTTAGATTTTCTGCCCGGAAGAAAATCGATTCGAAGCACTGCATATCATCTGAAAATCCGCCGACATTTCCAAATGTTGAAAACAAACCGCCTTTTTTGTCGTATATAAGGAACGGAATGGTGTCTTTACCGGAAACCGTCGGACTCAGCAGATTGCCGAAGCAGCTCGTCGGACATGTTTCTTCAACTGCATCCTGTTCTTTTATAATTTGTTCTACTGCATCGCATACACAATTTTCATGCCGGCCATGATGTTTTCCGCAGCTCATGGATTTCAGCTCCTTTTTATAGGGATATTTGACTTTAGTCTTTAACAACATATGTACCCGTGCCCTTGTTGGTGTGGGTAATCGTCTATAAAAATGAAGAAAAGCAGAGCTTGATGGCTCTGCTTTTTTGTATTAAAGGAGTCCGACGATAAGTGTTGCGATAACAACGGTAAGCGTTTGGACAGCTGTAGAGACCAAGACGGCGACATCGGTATCTTCTGTTGTAACTGTGACATCGCGTGAATTGTCGATAATTAATTTTTGACGGTTTGTTTGCTTGTTTGCTGTTACCTGCAGCAAATCTTGTGATACAAGCTCGGCAAGCTCAGCATCGTCAATGATTGCCAGAACGATTGTAATAATTGCCGTCTGCACCGCAGTCATAACAGATGCGACAACTTGAGTATCCTCTGTAGAGACTCGGATATCGCAAGAATCCTTGATGATAATCGTCTCATCTGACAGCTGTTTGTTCAGGTTGAGCTGGTCGAGCTCCTGATTGATAAATGCATCGTGTTTACCGCATTTGCAGTTGTAATCGTCACAAACGTGTTTCTTAGGATGTCTCGGATAATACTCAGTTCCCGGATGCTCGCATTCTGGATCTAGCGCAACCCAAGAATATGGTCTAGTTTCCATTTGTTTTCCTCCTTCCATTTACTATTATTAAATGTTTGAAGGCTCGAACTTGTATATGGCAGATACCCTACTCCAAATCCCCATTTTTTTCTTCGGTTTGGGCGGTGTTCTCCTGCTGCCTTCTTTGTCTCAGCTTTTCTCTTAATTTATTTTTACCTGAACGTTCTCTTCTTCGTCTCGGGCGTTCTTCGGATTGTGATGATGATTCATTGTTCGCTTCTTTCTTCTTTTCTTGCTGCCGCTGAATGAGAGCCTCGGACTGCGCTTTTAAATCTTCGAGTATTTTTAAGATGTTTTCTTTTTCTTCCTCAGACAGCGTTCGTACATTGTCTTTTGAAACGCCGTGTTTTCTAAGGATATTTTGCACAAGCGTATTTGTCAGCGGATTTACTTCCGCTTTAAGCTTTTCGCGATCTGCCAATTGTTTTTCACCTCAATTTCTCAAAAAATATTAGAAAGAAAGGAAGGCTTAAAGTATGTCAAGCTCTGTGATAAGCGCGATCAGCACTTCGGTTAAAACTTGGACGGAAAGCAGGATCTCCAGCGAGGAAAGCGTAATGGTGACATTGCGGCTGCCGATGACTTTGATGATGACTCTTCTCCTGCTTTGCAGCCTGTGTACGGCTAAAACGTGTTCTGAGACAATGTCTGCTGTATCCTCGTCTTCGATCGCAAGCTGAGCCGATAAAATCGTCAAAGAGATCACGATGGCTTGTAAAGAGAGAGCTGCTGTTATGTTTGCCGTGTTTACCGTGACATGTTCTGAATCAATTACTTCAATGAGCTGGTCATATTCCCGGTGTAATTCGTCAAATGTTTCTGCGTACAGCGCTTCGGCTTTTTCATGAAACGACATAACTTTCACTCCTTTCTTATCCACACTTTATTAAATGCAGACCGGTACCATAGCGGAATGAGAAAAACATACATTTCAGCACCCAAATTTGCTGTTTTAGGGAAGGCGGTTCCGGCATATATTTGGAAACAGGAAGGGGGAGCCCTGTGATACAAAGCTGGTTTTTATTTTTTTTATTTTCTATCGCGGTATTTCGGCTGACGAGGCTGATTGTGTTCGACACGATCATGGCGCCGTTTAGAAGCCTGTTTCATGAAGAGGTTGAAGAAAAAAACGAAAAAACGGGAGAGACCGAAACGTATCTTGTCATGAAAGGAAAAGGCGTGAGAGCGTGGGTCGGCGAGCTGCTGAGCTGCTATTGGTGCACGGGCGTGTGGTGTACCGCGTTTTTGCTTGTTTTTTACGCATTTGTTCCGGTCATTGCTGAATGGCTGATTCTTCTGCTTTCGATCGCCGGCCTGGCTGGAGTATTGGAAACGATCGTTTCCAAATGGCTCGATTGAATGGGGATTTGTCATTAGCAACTTATGAAAAGAAGACTCATATAATGGCGTATAAGCATGAGAAAGGAAGGAATGCAATGAGACAAGTGAAAAGAAGGCAGCAAGGCCGATTAACGAACGCTTCCAGCAATCATCAGTCCACTTTCTCAAAAAAAGTGAAGAAAAAAGGCTGCGGATGCGGCAAAAAGAGAACCTATTAATATCAAAAAAAGCCGGAATGCATCCGGTTTTTTTGTTGCCAATTTTTCTTCTGGTGCATACACCATCATAAGGAGGGGAAGCGATGAATTTATTTGAACAGCTGGTTGAATCGATATACCGCAAACATGATCAAACTCAAGCCGGCCATGACAAGGTGCTCTTTGAACAGCAGAAGGAACTGGAGACATTTGACCGCTCGGCCGAACAGTTCGGCAGGCAGATCGAAGCGTTTGCGGAGAATGCCGAAAAATGGCTGGGAGAGGACGGGAGTCTGCCAGGCATTTTTAAATAATCCACAGAAGCCCTATGCATCAATCCAAGCCAATCCTATCAACTGTCATATCGTGTAGGGAGAAAAGGAGGTGCTTTAGATGGGCTTTTGTTGCGGAGGCTACGGCGGTGGCTACAGCGGCGGCTATGGCGGCGGCTATGGTTCAACGTTTGTATTGATCGTTGTCTTGTTTATTCTTCTAATTATTGTCGGCGCTTCTTTTGTATATTAGTTTTTGAGTTGAAGCGAAGAGGGCGGCGGCATGTGTGCCGGGCCCTCTTCTTTTTGAACGGGAAAAGCACAAGGCTTTTCAAACATGCATAAGATAGCGTATCACTCCCAAAAAGGAGGCATAGGTATGGACAATCAATTTTTCAAAAACATCGAAAAGAAAACGGGCGTCAGCATGAATGACGTCATGCAGCTCGCAAATTCGCTGCAAAATGCCAACTTCAAGGATGAAAATACGGTCCGCAGCGTGATTAAGCGCGTCGCTAAATTGGCGAATAAACGGGTTCCGAAGGAAATGGAAGATAAGATTGTTGAATCCATTGTAAGCGGCAAAGAAAAAATGGATTTCAACACGATCGCGAAAATGATGAACAGCAAAAAATAAACACCGCGCCTTCCGATAAAAGGAGGGCACGGTGTCTTTTATTGCAGCTGAACTTGTGGATTCGGGCGTAAAATAGGCTGTAAAAACCTTGAGCGGTATGCCGTTCTTCCCCTTCTGAAGGAAGGGACGCTGATATACAGGCGGTCCTCAGCCCGGGTCATGGCGACATACAGCAGCCTCCGCTCTTCTTCAAGAGCGGTTTCATCGCCTTTTCTCGCTGTCTCCAGGGCAAAGTCATGCGGAATCGATCCGTCCTGCACCCCCAGGATATAGACCGTTTTAAATTCAAGCCCTTTCGCACGATGAATTGTCAAAAGCTGAACACCGTATCCGTCAGCTTTTTGCTTTTCCGCGGCTCTCATATGATCGACATGCTCAAGAAATTCGGGGATCGTTTTGAATTTTTTTGCCGCAGTTTTGAGATCCCGCAGATCGTCAGACCCTTTTTCGAGCTTGTTCCCTTCGTTTCCGCGCTTTTTCAGGTAATCGGAAAAGCCCATCTTTTCTTCTGCGAAAGAGATGGCTTCAACCGGCTTCATCGTTTTTAAGCCTGGGAAAAAAGGAACGATTTTTTTTATTTTATCAAGCTGAAACGGTTTAATGTCAGTCAATTTTTCAAGCGCCTGAACCATTGTGCAATCTTCTGTAATCGAGAGCGCTTTAAGCGTGTTTAAAGCGGACTGCTTGAGAAAGAGGGCGGGTAAAATCTGCTTTACGGCTTCCGCGTCATCTTGATTTTGGCTTAAGTAGAGATAGGCCAGCATCTGCCGGACGATCCTCCTGCTGTAAAACGACCGGACGCCTTGTTCAGCCGTGTACGGAATGGCTGACTGGTGCAGACGTTCAAAAATGGCGCGGCCGCTGCTGTTTGTCCGGTATAGGATGGCGAAGTCATCAGGCTTTGCGCCCATTTCAATTTTTTCTTGGATATCAGAGACGATCATAATCGCTTCTTCCTCTTCATCATAAGGATAAAATAAGAGCGGTTTTTGGCGGTCGTCTCTCGCGGCGCTTAATGTTTTCGGAAAACGCTTTTTGTTTTTCCTTACGACCATATCGGCGCTTGCCACAATCGGATGGCTCGATCTGTAATTCGTCGTGAGGCGGACCGTTTTCGCCTTCGGATAATCTTTTTCAAAATCGAGTATAAAAGAAGGACTGCTCCCTCTGAACGCGTAGATTGACTGATCATCATCCCCGACACAGGTCAGGTTGTTTTCGGGGCTTGCCAAGAGCTTGATGATGGCGTATTGAACAGGGTTAATGTCCTGAAATTCGTCAATCAAAATCGCGTGAAAGCGCGTCTGATATCGCTTTAAAATGTCCGGCTGTTCTTGAAACAGCTGCCAGCACGCAGATGCCATATCGTCGAAATCGAATTGGCGCCGCGCTGCTTTTTGTTCTTCATAATGACGGTACAGCCGGTGAACCCGCTTTTCCCATTCGTCTTCAAGCGGAATCTGTTCACCCGGAAGATAAGCGTTCTTCCAGTAGCCGATCTGCTGGATCGCCTGGTCAACCGGAAAGTCTTTTTCATCAAGCCCTTCTTCGGCAAGGGCCATTTTGATGTTCTGTTCTTTTTGCCATTCCCATTTCAGCAGGTGCTCGCCATTCCATTTGGCCGGATCATGATGATAAAGAATTTTGTAAAAAAAGCTGTGGAAGGTGCCTGTCACGAGGCGGTTCACAGTCTGCATCGGCAAACCGTATAGCGAGGCCATCCGCTCTTTCATTTCTTTCACAGCTTTTGTCGTGAATGTGACGAGCAATATGGCAGAAGGCGGGATATCGAGCCGGGATATCATATAAGCCGCTCGCGCGGTTAATACCCGCGTTTTTCCGCTTCCCGCGCCGGCCAGAACGAGAAGGGGTTCTTCGGGGGCCGTCACGGCGGCAAGCTGTTTCTCATTCAGCGGCACATTCGGAAAGACCGGTTCCGGAGCCGTTTCTGCCGCTGGAGAGAAAGGAGAATGGATGGAAGCTTCGCGAGGCGGCGTCCAGAAGTCCGTGTCCGCCTTCTTTTCCTCTCCGATCGCTTTGCCTTTCGGGAGGCGGAAAACGCCGCTTTCAGTATAATCGTTCTGTTTGGTCTTCTGCTCTGTCTTCTCATTTAAGCAAGCCGCTTCACATTGAGAAAAATCCCCGTTTTCCCGGTGGAAAAAATGCGGCTCTTCATGAATCGACAATTTCAGTCTGAGCGGCAAGCCGCAATATTTACACGTGATCCTGTCTTTTCTTGCTTCATCAAAGAGGAATTGCAGGTGTTCTCTCGAATATGTATGTATATGAATGTCTCGGTTATTGAATCGGGCGCATTTCAAAAAGAGGTCCTCCAATTAATGGGTAGTCGTCTGGTGTCATGAGACAACGTCTATCATATCAAATGAAAACCGTTTAAAACAGTAGATTTTTGGGAATTAAAGCTGATGAGGAGGAGATCGAATGGGATATTTGCCGCCTGTCCGCAATGATCAATATATACAGTATGCCAATCGAAGCATCAGCCAAAAATCGAACTACGCTTATATACAAAAAACCGCCAATATCCCAAGCGAGCGCGCCTACCGCGAAGTCGAAAAAAGAGAGGAAAATCAGACTGCGGCTTTTAGGCGGGTCGAGGAAAAAAAGCGGAAAAAAGCGCTCAACCGCCGTGTTGCGAAAAAGGCGGAAAGCGGGCGCTTCGTCAATGAATCCGTTTGAGAGATGAAACAAACCCCGGCTTTTATACCGGGGTTTTCGTTATTTTCTGCGCAGTTTTTTGAGTCCGAAATACAGAATGATCATAGCCGCCGCCCCGAGCATGATCGGAGTCGTGTACGTTCTTGCTACATTTTCAACATGGTCCCACCGGCTGCCGAGCTGTACGCCGAGATAGACGAACAGTATCGACCACGGTATGATGGCCAGCACGGTCAGACCCGTGAATTTTAAAATCGGCATTTTCGCAATGCCGGCCGGAATGGAGATGGCGTGTCTGACCACGGGAATGAAGCGGGCGGAAAAGACAACGCCTCCGCCGTATTTCTCAAACCATTTTTCGGCCGTTTGAATGTGATGCTTTTGGATCAATAAGTACTTTCCGTATTTGTATAAAAACGGCCTTCCGCCGTAATAGCCGATCCAGTATAAAAACAATTGAGCAATCGTTCCCCCGATGACGCCGGCGATCACGGCCCCTGTCATCGTAATGGAGCCGCTTGACACCAAGTATCCGCCGTAGGCCAGTACGATTTCACTCGGGATGATTTCGATCATTAAACCGATTGCAATGCCGAAATAGCCAAGATCGGTCAGCCACATTAAAATATCATTCACCATGCTTCCCATTTTCGTTTTTTCTCCCTGCTTTTGATTTCATCAGCCGAACGTTAGAGCAGCCGCCGGGACGTTTCCCTGCCGCTGCCGCGCGGGAAACAAGCGAATCTCAAAAACCGTCCGGATGCGCTCTGTGCCATTGCCACGCGCTTTGAATGATGGTTTGTAAATCGCTGTATTGCGGCTTCCAGCCGGTATCTTCCTGTAGTGGTCCGGCTGTCCGCCACAAGCACTGGCGGATCCCCCGCTCTGCGCTCGTCCGTTTTTGCTGCAATGCTTCGCTCTGTCATGTTTTCCGCGGTTTCAATGATTTCTTTTACGGAATGTCCGGCCCCTGTCCCTACATTATAAATATTTTGCTTCAGTCTGTCTTCATATAACCCGTCAAGGGCCGCCAGGTGAGCGGAAGGAGGTCGACGAAAAGACGATGTTTTTGACGCCTTCCTTGATGACCGTTTTGAAGAATGCACAAGATTTTAGCGTGTTTTCCCTAAAGTAGAGCTCAGGCTTTTCGATCGATTCGGACACAAGGCTTTTGGCGGCGAAATGGATGACAGCATCGACATCATGATGTTTGATGATGGCTTTGACAAGTGCCGCATCAGCGATATCGCCTTCGTAAAAGCTGACCCCGCTGACGGCTTCCCTGTGTCCGGTAGATAAATTGTCAAGCACGACGACGGAGCGGTTTTGCTTTGTCAATTCGAGTACGGTGTGGCTGCCGATGTATCCGGCTCCTCCTGTTACGAGTACGGATGTCATTGCCATGCTCCTTTCTGCGCTTCTTTTTTTAAGACGCTCTCCAGGTAGGCGAGCAGTTTTGGCCGCATCTCGTCCCGCATGAGGGCGATTTCCGTACTCGCTTTAAAGCTGCCCAGCTTGTCGCCGATATCAAAGCGGCTTCCTTTCAATTTGCGCGCATACATGCTTTGTTCCCGGCAGATTTCCCTTAGTGCGTCAGTCAGCTGAATTTCATTTCCCGCGCCGCGCTTCGTTTGTTCGAGCACAGGGAAAATCGAAGGCCTCAGCACATAGCGGCCCATGACCGCGATATTTGAAGGCGCATCTTTGACGGTCGGCTTTTCTACAAGATCGTCGATTTGATACACTTTGTTCTTTTGCGCGGATGTCTGAATGATGCCGTATTTGCTCACGTCCGCTGGATCGACGGGCTGAACGCCGATCACTTCGGTCTGATATTCTTCATATACTTCGAGCAGCTGCCTAAGCGCCGGTGTTTCTGACACCATGATATCGTCGCCGAGGAGGACGGCAAACGGCTCATCACCGATGAAATGCTTGGCCGATAACACTGCATGTCCGAGGCCGATGGGCTCCTTTTGCCGGATATAATGAATATTCGCCATATCGGCGATCTCGCGTATCTCTTTTAACACATCGTTTTTTCCTTTGGCCAGCAGGTTTTGCTCAAGTTCCACAGAGCGGTCAAAATGGTCTTCAATCGAACGCTTATTTCTTCCTGTAATGATAAGGATGTCTTCAATGCCTGATTGGACAGCTTCTTCCACGATATATTGTATGGCCGGTTTATCGACAATCGGCAGCATTTCTTTCGGCTGCGCTTTTGTTGCCGGCAAAAATCTCGTACCTAATCCGGCTGCTGGGATGACTGCTTTTTTTACTTTCATGGTTATTCACTCCTGGTCTTTTTTATGAATCTGCGCCGGGTTCTTGAAACACCCAAAGCTTGTTTCCGGTAAAGTTGATGGCCATTCCTGCGACTGTTGCGGACATCTTGCTGATAAAAAGGGACAGGCCGGCTTTTTGAAAAATGTACAGAAGGACAAATGTAGCGCCCGCTGCTGCAAGATTGATCATGATAAACCGGACGATTTCCGCGCCATGCGCTTTTTCTTTTACTTGAAACGTCCATGTCCGATTCCAGATATAGCTGTTTGCCACGCCTGCCGAATAGGAAAACAACTGTGCGGCCAGGTAGGGGACGTGGAGCGACGTAAGGAGGAAAAACACGACGAAATCAACGAGTGTGTTCCCGGCTCCGACTGTCCCGAAACGAACGAGTGTGGGGATGTTTTTTTTGTTCATAACGGCATTCGGCTGTTACCTCCCGTCTATTTTGTGTAGGGCTTTGTAAAAGCTTAGAAACAACTTTAATAGACAATGTTGAATAAACGATAAACAAAAGATGAACAAACTATGAAATGTTTTCTGAGGAAAAGAAAAACCGTTCCGCTTAAAAAGCGGAACGGTTACTTTTTGACCATTTTGACATGGGGAATATTCGCATCTGAAAATTCTTCAGACACGACTTTATAGCCGTGTTTTTCGTAAAAGGGAACAGCCTGTGTCTGCGCGTTCAGCATAAATTGAGACGCGCCTTGCTTGGCGGCTTCCTCTTCAAGCGCCTGAATGATCAGGTTGCCGACGCCGAGGGAGCGGTGGCTTTTCAGCACACAGATTCGTTCAAGTTTGCCGTAGCCGTCGACAAGCCGGAGCCGGCCAGCGCCGATCGGCTCTTTTTCGTCATAGATGACGAGATGTGAAGATTCCTGATCAAGATGATCCATTTCTTCTTCCGGTGATACGTGCTGCTCCTTGATAAAGACTTCCTTTCTAACAAAGAAGGCGTCTTCAAGCTGTTGTTGATTCTTCACAATGACGGCTTCCACTGGCTTTCTTCACGCTCCTAAAATAAAAGTTTCATAGACGGTCCATGATCCGTTGTCCAATTGGTAAAGCAGGTGAAAGCGGTCGATGACTTCTTCGTGTGACGCGTCTCTCATTTTCAGCGTGCCGAGGACGTCGGAATGCTCATCATCTGACAGCTTTTGTGCGACTGTGACATGGGGAACAAACGCGTATTCGGGTTTGTCTTCCAAAACGCCGCTGTACATTTTTTCATGAAGCTGCATCAATTCCTCTGTCGGTTCGGCTTTCATGTAAATGACATTATTGACGGGGGCAAAGGAACTGAATTTTGTAATCTTCAGCGTGACCGGTTTCAGCTCTTTTGAAAGCTCTCTCAAGTGTCGGACGACGCCTGAGATCTCGTCTTCAGACACTTCAAAAGGCGTTCTTAATGTAAGGTGGGGCGGAATTAAAGCGTAATTCGGGTCATAGCGTTTTCGGTAGGAATTTGCAATGTCCTGAAGTTTTTTTGATGGAAATAGCACAATACCGTATTTCATTTTGTTCCCTCCTTAAACAATTGATATGGTTTAGTATATCAAAGATGGGCCGATATACAGAGAGCTACAGCATTTTTTTTAAAGCGGGGGTGATGAGCGGCTGCCAGTACGTCCATTTGTGGTCCCCGTCAAAAGCTTTGAAATCGTAGTTTGTCTGCTTTGATTCAAGCAACTCTTTTAATTGCTCATTTGGACCTGTGAAATCCAAAATTTGATCATCGGTCGTTTTGACGGCGGTTTCCTTCTCGCCGATTTGGTGGCAAATTGAAATAAGCTGCAGGGAATCGGACTGTTTCACTTTATCGAGAACATGGCGGTCTACATAAGGTGACTGCATAATGACGTTCCCGAACATATTCGGGTAGTCAAGCGCCGTCATGAGAGAAACCGTTCCTCCGAGCGAATCCCCTATCAGCGTCCTGCCTGATCCGACTTGATATGTCGGATACTCTCTGTCGGTGAAAGGGACGAGTTCATTTGCCAAAAAACGTTTATACGCTTCGAATTTTGACCCTTCCGGATGGTATGTAAGCCTTCTTTCCTGTACGTTTTTGTACGGAATGCCGATGATGATGCTTCTTTCGATTTCACCGTTCGCCAACAGTTCTTCAACCTGTCTGCTGATGCGCCCGAGCCGGAAATAGTCATGTCCATCCTGTGCGATGATCACATGATATTTGTAAAGCGGCGAGAAGGAGGACGGCAAATAGACGAGAAGCTCCATTTCCTCGCCGAGCTCTTCCGAAAAAAGCTTTTTCTCCTGAATGACTCCTGTTTTCATAGCCAAGGTGAATTCCTCCAGAAATAATGTTTGTGAACGTTTCCATTCATTGTAACACGAAATTCTCTTGTGAAAGAAGCGAAAAGGGCTGCCGAACTGTTCGGCAGCCGTGATTTTTTATGATCGTTTTTTTTCGTACCAAGGCATTGTCGGTCTATCGGAGGGTATCCGTATCGCTCACGGTACCTTTTTCTTTCCGCTGTGAAATCCCGCCGGCTTTTGCCGCTTTCGGGATTGTTGGTTATAATGGACGATGCATCGCAGCGCATCTTCGGCACAAGGTCTTCCCAGCAGCCTTTCAATTTTACGAGGCGGATGATCAAATTCATGCTTGATGTCGCCTGAAGGAATGACAGCCTAAGTCAACGGCGCACTGCACCATTTTCGGTCCGATGAAAGGTACCGTTTGAAACCGGGCGGGCGCTTTGATGTATGCGGCGCTTTTCAAAGACGAAGCGAGCGATGTGCAAGGAAGGACAGATCACATATGCCGCGTTTCTTTTTTTTATCAGATGCCCCCTTTTATAGATACAGGTCGAACATGTTGACGTCATAGCCGAGCTGTTTTAAATAATTAAACAGCTGGGCTCTGTGATGGAAGATGTGGGTGAGCGTTTCCGTCAGCCAGCGGCTTTGGGTCATCCCTTCATCGAGGTAAAACGGCTTTGTTTTTTTTGTCAAAAAATCCTCGTCGGAGAGGGAAGTCATATACGTTTGAAAAGCGTCGAATCCTTTCTGCATAGCTGCAGCCATTTGGTCAGCCGACTGCAAAGCACCATATTTCTTTTCAATCCGGGCGATGACGTCCTCTTCCTTTTCTTGCATGATGGCCAAGTCGGCTTCTGGGATGGCCGTCAGATGGCTTGCCAGTTCTTTCAGGCTTCGCATGCGGTCGGCGGGCCGGTAAGACCAGTCAGATTCCTTCACTTTTTTCAGAAGATGACACGTGGAGCGGATGCCCGTCTCCATCTCGTGGAACAAATCGCTCCGCAGGGCTTGAACTTGATTCATTTGCTTCATCCTTTCCATTTGGCATTATTCTAAAAGTATCACCTAATCCTGACAGGCTTTGTCACGATTCTAAAAAAAAGTCAGTCGTACCTTGCTAAAATGTCAGAAGCCTTTCGTTTCAGCTGAAGCTTGATTTCCGCGGGTTCTTTGACAGTTGCCTCAGTGCCGAGGTTCCACAAAAGTTCCCCGAAATACTCAAGTTCTGGTCTGGGGAGGTTTGCATCGATCGCCCCCGTCCCGTCATCCCGCATGGTGAGGATCTTGAATAAGTCCACATCAGCCGCAGCCCGCCTGGCTCCTCTGCGTGTCAGTTCCGCTTGCAGCCGCACCGGTTCAGAGCACTCGCTCTCCGAATGTTTGATCCAGCTGAGAACCGATCGATAGGGAAGCTGGCGGGCCAGCGGGCTGGCCGCTTTTTCCGCCCGAAGGATGCGGTCGGCGCGGAACAGTCTGAACGCCTGCCTTTTAAAGCAATAGGCCGGACAGTACCAGAAGCCGTTCCAGCTGAACAAGCCGATGGGCTGGATGGATCTCTCCGCGCAATCGTCTGTTCCGTCATAAACGACCGTCAAAACGGATTGATTGATGGCTGCATCAAGAAGCGTTTCTAAATGTTCGGCGGCTTTTGGACGATGCGGATTCCAGAACACGATTCTGTCTTTCATCGCATCAATCCGCTCCTGTGTTTCCACGGGAAGGTGGCGGTAGAACTTTTTTAAAACCATCCGCGTTTCCACATCAAAGGGAAGCGATCCGAAAAACTGCAGAGATTGATACGCGAAAAACATAGCCGCCGCCTCTGATTGTGTAAAAAAGAGCGGCGGAAGCACAGGTTCATTCAGCAAATAATAGCCTCCGTTCGCGCCTGTTTCAGAATAGATCGGGACGCCGAGCGCGCTCAGCTCGTCCAGATCGCGGAGAATCGTGCGGTAGGAAACCCCGAATTCTGCTGCGAGCTCCCCGGCCGTAAATTTTCGTTTTGTATGAACGGTCATCATCAATTCGATTAATCGCTCTGTTTTTGGCATCTGATTCCTCCGGTTCCGTCGTTTGGTTTCATCATACCATGTTCAATATGAGGAAAGATTTAAAAATGACCCTTGAAAAATGTCTTGACTTAGGTTAAAGTAAAGAACAATCAGAAAATTGAAGAGATTCTTATCATGAGAGGTGGAGGGACTGGCCCTTTGAAACCTCAGCAACCGGTCTGCACTGACGATGTCAGTGTACCAAGGTGCTAAATCCAGCAAGCAGATGCTTGGAAGATAAGAAGAAGCGCATAATCCCCCTTCTTCTTATGAAGAAGGGGTTTTTTATTTTTAAAAGGATGGTGTCATATGACTGAACATGTACAAACAACGCTGGCGCAAATCGGCAACCGCAGTGATGAAATAACGGGAACTGTCAATCCTCCCGTTTATTTCTCTTCTGCGTACAGGCACAAAGGGATCGGGGAATCCACAGGGTTTGATTACATTCGCACAAAAAATCCGACAAGACAGCTTGTTGAAGATGCAATCGCGAAACTCGAAGGGGGAACGCGCGGCTTTGCGTTCAGTTCCGGTATGGCTGCCATTCAGACGATCATGGCTCTGTTTCAAAGCGGGGATGAGCTCATCGTTTCGTCCGATTTATATGGGGGAACGTACCGCCTTTTTGAAAACGAATGGAAGAAATACGGACTTCGCTTTTTCTACGACGATTTTTCAGACGAAGACTGTATCAAGTCGAAAATCACGAACAATACAAAGGCACTGTTTGTAGAAACGCCGACAAATCCGCTCATGCAGGAAGCTGATATTCAAAAAATCGCGCAAATCGCCAAAGAGCACGACTTGCTGCTCATTGTTGACAATACGTTCTATACACCGGTTCTGCAAAAGCCGATTGAGCTCGGCGCTGATCTTGTCATTCACAGCGCGACGAAGTATTTGGGCGGTCATAACGATCTTTTGGCGGGGCTTGTCGTTGCAAAAGGCGAAGAGCTGTCTGAGGAAATGTTCCAGCACCAAAACGCCATCGGCGCGGTTTTATCGCCGTTCGATTCATGGCTCTTAATGAGAGGGATGAAGACGCTCGCTCTCAGGATGAGACAGCATCAGGAAAACGCGCGGGAACTTGCGGCCTTTTTGGAAGAGCAGGAGGAAATTGCCGATGTTCTTTATCCGGGAAAAGGCGGCATGCTGTCATTCCGCGTTCAAAAAGAAGAATGGGTTAATCCGTTGCTGAAAAATCTCAAGACGATCTGTTTCGCCGAAAGCCTCGGCGGAGTCGAAAGCTTCATCACCTATCCGGCGACACAGACCCATATGGATATCCCGGAAGACATCCGAATTGCAAACGGCGTCTGCAACAGACTTCTGCGCTTTTCAGTCGGAATCGAACACGTCTCCGATTTAAAGCAGGATCTAAAAGCTGCGCTGGAAAAAGTAAAAGGGGAGGCGGTTCCGCATGAGTCATGAAAACTGGACGCTTGAAACACGGCTTGTTCATAACCAAAATAAAACGGACGGAGCAACCGGAGCCGTCAGCGTGCCGATCCAGCACGCCTCAACCTTTCATCAAGGCTCTTTTGACAAATTCGGCGAATATGACTACAGCCGGTCAGGAACACCGACAAGAACGGCGCTTGAAGACACGATAGCCGAGCTTGAGGGAGGGACGAGGGGATTTGCTTTTTCATCCGGAATGGCCGCGATTTCCACCGCCTTTCTGCTTTTGTCAAAGGGCGATCACGTGCTTGTCACAAAAGATGTGTACGGCGGCACTTACCGGATGATTACGGAAGTGCTGAGCCGCTTCGGGATTGAACATACTTTCGTCGATATGACGGATTTAAATGAAATTGCTTTAAACATAAGGGAAAATACAAAAGTCATCTACCTTGAAACACCGTCAAATCCGACGCTCGGCATTACGGATATCAGAGGCGTCGTCAAGCTTGCCAAGGCGCACGGCTGTCTGACGTTTCTTGACAACACGTTTATGACCCCGGCGCTGCAGCGGCCGCTCGAGCTCGGCGTCGATGTTGTGCTACACAGCGCGACGAAGTTTTTAAGCGGACACAGCGACGTATTATCAGGCCTTGCCGTCGTGAAAGACAAAAAACTCGGGGAAGAACTTTATAAACTGCAAAATTCGTTCGGCGCTGTTCTCGGCGTCCAAGACTGCTGGCTTGTGCTGAGAGGGCTGAAGACACTGCAGGTTCGGCTTGAAAAAGCATCGCGAACGGCTCAGCAGCTCGCTGAATTTTTTGAAAAGCATCCGGCCGTCAAACAAGTGTATTATCCGGGGCTATCTTCGCATCCGGGTGCGTCTGTTCACAGGCACCAGTCATATGGCGCCGGCGCCGTCCTTTCGTTCGAGCTGGAGAATGCAGAAGCTGTGAAAAAGATTGTAGAACGCGTCTCTCTTCCGGTCTTTGCCGTCAGCCTCGGCGCTGTGGAGTCGATCCTTTCCTATCCGGCAAAAATGTCACACGCCGCCATGCCGAAAGAAGAGCGGGAAAAACGGGGGATTACCGACGGCCTTCTGCGGCTGAGCGTCGGTGTGGAACATGCCGATGATTTGCAGGCCGATTTTGCCCGTGCATTGGAAGCCGTATCCGGAGCGTTCGCCCGATCATAAAAGAAGCCGCAGACTCTTCAGGGAATCTGCGGCTTTTTTTGCGTTTAAACCAGGGTGGAAAACCATGTGCCCAAGAGGGTGCCGACATAATTGCCGATCAGATATCCGAACGTCCCGACCAACATAACCGGAGCAACGAGGCCCTGCCAGCCTTTTGCGATCGCCATCGCCGCCGCTGTTGTCGGACCGCCGACAGATGCGTTGCAGGCCAAGAGAATTTCCTCGAGCCGAAAACGCAACAGCTTTCCGGCGACGAGCGATACGAGCAGGTTGGACATGGCGACCACAAACACAAATGCAAGGAGGAGCGGGGCGTTCATGAGAATGATCCGCAAGTCTGCCGGAATGCCGATGACGACAAAGAATAAATAAATCAAATAAGTCCCGATTTCCTGTGTGCCGCGCAGCCGTTCAAAATAGCGGGGGAAGGCGATTGTCAGCAAAATTGTCAGCGTCGTCAGCAGCAGGAACTGGTCACCCAAGACAAAGGCAAGAAACTGAAACCTGCCGTCAGAAGAAAAACACTCTTTGAAAAAGGCTGCTGCTTTTACAGACACAACAACGATCGCAAAGGCGGTTCCGATGTTTAAAGCAATGTCCTGTAAGGACATCTCTTTTCTTTTCCAATAGGCTTCCGCCTGATTTTTGCGGCCGGCCGCCTCTTCAGGAACGCCAAAGCGTTTTTGAAACCATTTAAGCGCCGGTATCCCCATTAAAATGAAAAAAAGAAGAGCCATCATAAAATTATCCGCAACAACCGTCGATGATACATACTCACCGGGAGTTGAGAACTTCGCGGCCATCGCCGCAAAATTCACGCCTCCGCCGATATAAGAGGCACTGATCATCCCGCCGATTTTCTCAAGGTGCGGAATCTGCTGCTTAAACAGAAAAAAAGCAATCACGCTTCCGGCCGCAGTGCCAAGGGCGCTGATGCAAAACATCATCAAAAGCCTGCCGCTTTCTTTCAGGATCTTCCGCACATTGATTTGAAAAAGCAGCAAAGGTATCGCAAGCGGAACAACATAGGACCACACCGCATCATAGACGGGCGACTCGGCCGGAAGAATCCCCGCATTCGTAAACAGCATCGATCCGCCCAGCGCCAGTACGGCACCCGATACGGCCGCAGCCCAGCGAAACCGCTGCTCCAAATAAATACTCACCGCCGCCCACACCGCAATAAACCCCCAAAGCACCCATGCATCATCCGCTGAAATGAGTGAAGAATTCATTACACTCCCCCTATTCGCATCCTATATTTTTAATTATCAGATAATTAAATAGTGTAAAACGGAATGTCCAATTGATCAATCACGAAAAAATAGTCAACATGTTGACAAAATTCCTGAAAGAGGGTATTGTACATTTGTCAGCATGTTGACTATATTCGAAGGAGAGAACAAATGGATATCAACGGCTTAATCAACGAATTACATTTGATGCAGCAAAGCTATGCGACATTGTTTTCAGTTGTCAATAAGGTGCAAACCCGAGGTGACGAATACATGGAAATATTAACTTCAAGGCAACATATGGCGCTCATCGCCATCGCGCATTTGCCGACTGAAACTGCCACGCTTACGAATATCTCCAAAAAGCTTGGCACAACCAAACAGACCGCCAACAAGCTGATGACAGGTCTGATCAAAAAAGGCTATGTCAAATCAGTGCCAAGTCAAAAAGACAAACGCTCCATTAATATTGAAATGACCGCTGAAGGAAAGAAAGCGCTGGTGGATTGTTCCGAAAGGTCCGTCTATTTCTTGGCCGACTTGTTTCAGCAGTTTACAGCTGAAGAGGTTGCGACATTTTGGCGGCTGCTGCAAAAGCTTTACCGTTTTGACGGTGAAGAACAAGACGGTTTTGAGGAGAATGCAAACATTCAGCTTGGCGTGGGGAATCCGTTAGATACAGAAAAGATTCTCGGAGAATTTGAGAAACGCCGCTACGGAGGAGAAAATGATGAAAAATGATCTTTATGTAAAAGCAACAACTTTTAAAATCAAAATAAAGGAGAAGCTCTATCATGCAGAAGATAAATTCCTGCAGACAAAGGAAACCATTCGCCGCGGCGCAAAATTAGACAGGACAGGGCCCTTTTTCTCAAGCTGCATTGCTCTGATCATCATCGGATATTCCTGGGGGACAAATGCGGAATGGCTCGTCTGGTTAGGGGCGGCAAGTCTTTTGAGCAACGTTTTATTGCTGTTTGCAACATTCTTTCGCCGCAATCAAAAGTCAATTTGACATTCGGTTGTGCTGGGGCTAATGGGTCGCACCGTAGATCAATGAGTGACTTGCGAAAAGGATGTTGAAACTTATTAGAATTGTAGAACAGTGATTTCAAAGACAAGAAGCAGTCTTGTCTTTTTTTTAGTTGAAACCTCTTATTTCCATATGCGTATAAAGAAAGGGAGGTGGAAAAGTGAAACAGAAAAAAAGAGAACAACTTGTTAACCTGTTTAGTGTGTTAAATGAAAAAAATCAGATCAACGCGGCGGTATTAGTCGCTGAAGACGGAGACATTCTTTATCAAGGCGCCTTCGGTTATGCAAACTTGGCAGATAAGCGTTTATTGCAGGAGCACTCCTTATTTGAATTAGCATCGCTATCCAAGCCGTTCACTGCTTTGGGCATCCTTCAATTAGCACAGCAAGGGGTATTGAATATTGAGGATCCCGTAGAACGATGGATAACCGGATTTCCTTATCAGGGCATAACGATTCACGATTTGTTGACACATACGTCGGGTCTGCCCGATTATATGGAGTGGTTTTTACAACATTGGGATCATAACAAGATTGCTGTTAATCAAGATATCATTGATATGCTGATGAATCATCAGCCGCAACGCTATTTTGCCCCGGGTGAAGATTGGATGTACAGCAATACGGGATATGTGCTGCTTGCGGTTATCATTGAAAAGGCATCCGGTCTGAGTTTTGCCGAATATATGAAAAAAAGTATCTTTGAACCGGTGGAAATGCGGAACTCAAGAGTGTATAACAGAAGGCTTCAACCTGAAACCATTGAGAACTATGCGTATGGATATGTGTATGACGTGCATACAGAACAGTACGTTCTGCCCGATGACCTTGAAGAAACAAAATATGTCTCCTATCTTGACGGGATCCAGGGGGACGGAACCGTAAACTCAACCATTCATGACTTATATTTGTTTGACCAAGCCTTATATACAGATTGTTTGATCAATCATGTTTCAAAAGAGCTTGCCTTTACTCCCGCGTCTCTGAAAAACGGAGAGTCCGTAGATTACGGGTGTGGATGGGTGCTTCGGGACAGACCTGAAACAGGGCGAATTGTCTGTCACAGCGGCAGCTGGCCAGGCTATTCAACTGTAATGATCCGATATATCGATCAACGAAAAACCTTCATTTATTTGAGCAATGTGGAACAGGATGATGAATATGAACAGGCCATTTTTGAAGCCGTTGAAAATATCCTGTTTGAAAAGGCCTACAAAATCCCTGACCGCCCTGCCGATAAAAAGAAAAAAGAGATCGATCCGGCCATTTACCAAAGATATGTCGGAAGTTATTCACTTCAGGATGGCACCGCCGCTGATGTGACAGTTGATAAAGACCGGCTTTATATGCAAATCACCGGACAGATCCGTTTCGAATTATTTCCAGCCTCGGAAACGCGCTTTTTCCTCAGATCATTGTCTGTTGAAGTGGAATTTATTTTGGAGAATGGTGTGGTAACCCGCTTGATTATTTATGAAAATGGCGCAGAGGAAGAAGCGGTGCGGATAGTGGAATCAAACAGCAAAGTATGAACATTGTTTGGCGGCCTGGCTCTGTTGTCTGTCAGGAAGAAAATTAATCGTTCGAGGTTGTGGGGATATCAGCCTGGCTGAATTTCTAATGTGCACCAATCGGATATTCATGGTAAAAGTGCATCATCTATAAGGAGGTTCATGAGGCTGAACAAATTTAATTTTATAAAAAATAGTCATCATGAGCTTTATGAGTTAAAAGAAAACGATCTAATAAAGCGGAAGATAGACTTGGTTTTCTATTTCCTAAAGAACTCAGAGAATTTTATTTAGAGATTGGGTACGGGTTTATAAGAGGGAATAAAAGTGCAATAAACAGATTTTTAGATCCCGCTACTATCGCAGATATCACTTTAAGGGAAGATATTTACGAATTTGACCCTGATTTAGATGATATATATGAAGATGAAGACAGGCTTGTTTTTTATGAGGTAAATAAAGGTGTATATTTAACGCTTGATTTAAATGATACCGATAAGTCATCGGTATTCTTTTTTGATAAAAAAATAGCTGACTCTCTAGAGGGATTTATTAAAAAAGTTGATCAAAATGATCGATACTTTGAAGATATGGCAGATTAAATATTTTTTGATTTTTTAGATGGAGTTCTTGCAAAGCTGGATAAATAACAGAAAAAAACCGAGCAGAAAAACATCTGCTCGGTTTAAAAACTAATACTTCGGCCAGCCTTTGGAATCCCAGTATAAATCATTAATCAGCAGCTTAGGCGCCCCATTGTCAAGCGCATCATAACCATGTCTGACGATGATGCTGCCGTTCACTATATCCGCACCGCCCGGGCCCTTCCATCGGTCGTTTCCGGAATCGAGGATTGTGCCTCCGCCTTCCGTCATTTTCTTGCCGCTTTTGTCATAGTAAGGTCCCGTGATTTTTGTAGAGCGGCCGTAAGCGGTTTTGTACGTGCTATTCACACCTTGACAGCATTTATCGAAAGAAACGAATAAATAATAGTAGCCGTTTTTATATGTGATAGACGGCGCTTCAACCGCTCCGCCATGGCTCGGCCTTGATGCGATGGAATAAATCTTCCCTGTAGGTTTCATCGTGTTTTTATCAAGCTTTGTCAACTTGATGCCGCTCCAAAATGAGCCGAAGGACAGCCACGGATTTCCTTCTTTATCAATGACTAAATCAGGGTCGATCGCATTATAATCGTTCGAAGTCGTCGTCCGGATGACAAGCCCGTCGTCGCGCCATTTTCCGGAAGAGAGTCGGTCTGTTGAAGCCAGTCCGATCACCGAACTTTTCGAGCCGAACGCGGATACCGCATAATAAAGCCAATAGCGTCCATTATAATAGCTGATATCAGGCGTCCATTGGTTTTCTTCATGGTTTGGCACGTACTTTTTCCACCATGATAATGGAGTTGCAAATATGCTTGGCGTTGCGCTCCACGTTTTTCCGTCTGTCGATTTAATGACGCGGATTCCATTGCCAATTCCAGTGCCGAATGTATACCATGTATTTCCTTCTTTAATCATGGAAGGATCATGAATAATGTTGTCTCCTTTTGTATCCCAGAAAGCCGCTGATGCTGGCTCAGCTCCCGAAAAAATAAGCAGAAAAAATAAAATAAAACCAGAAATAATAGTCTTAGCCACAGTTGTTCTCCTTTCAAATCTCGATGTCCTTTAACAATCGGTCCTCCCTTTTGAGAAATATTTCCCAACAACACGCACTTTATTTTAGCAGGGGTTCGGTCTCTCTCAATCAGACAAAGGACTTGTTTTCTAGTCCTGAAATAAAGCATGAAACCCAGAAAATATCCATATTAAAAAAACAATCAACCAAAAGTCATTTTGTCGTCTGAATGTTAAAGGATTGGAAGTGATTAATTCGACTTACTTTGGAGTATTTTGGATACTGTGAATTATTAAAACCTTAGAGATGTTCGTAAAAAAATAATGGAGATGTTCAAAAGCGTTGGAAGATGAAGCACGGTTTACCTCGAATATTTTCATTTATCCCGAAAGGTGAATGACACTATTAGTTGATTTAGTGGGTTGAAATTGGTAATATAAATTCAAGATAGACTGTCAAAATTAAATGCAAAAGACCACAGGTGCGTCATCAACGTACGGGTCAAACGTTCAGGTGTATATTTTCTTTAAGCAATGCATAAAATAAAAAAGACCCGACTGCGCCAACAGTCGAGTCGCGTGTACAAAGCGGCCCAACAAGGGCTTGGCTCAGTCATTTTAAAATAGACTTTCCCTATGAACTTTACCAGGGCTCAAGGGAAGTCTATTCGTATAATAAGATCAATTAAGTTTACTTATATAGTATTCTTAATTGATCTTTTTTTATGACTAGTCATAGATAAAGGTAGCCGGGCAGAGCGAGGAAGTCTATGGAACCACAGATTCCGCCAAAAAACTGTTCGCCTCCTACTTGTTGAAGCAAGTTTAAGCTGGTTGAGACAATTAATCTCGTATTACATGCGAAAATATGGGACGATTCTTCAGGATGCACCGAATTCTATTAACGTAAAGAATACACCTCTGATACGTGAGCTGGTTGAGGATAAGAAGAAGAGTGTGCTTTTCAACACTAATAAAGGGACTTCGGGTCAGACTGTAAAAAAAGTACGGAAAACCATTGTACCAACTGTTAAAAGTGGGGAGTTCAATAAATGGTTTAATTCATTATCAACTAAACAATTAGATGAATTCTGGAGTGACAAAAAAATTAGAAGAGCCATAGAAAGGCAGCTCCGAGAGGAATGCATGAGTGGCATCTGGTTTCACGAGCCCCAACCTTTAAACACTGGGGAGTAACGGCTGAACAAATTAGAGAGACGGCAATAAATGAAGTGGAATTTGTTAACCCGACTGGAAAACACGGTGGACTAGGCTCTACTGCTGCTCACAACTAGCTACTAAAGATTATAGATTCATCCGAAGATTATAATATGTTTGTACGAAGATTAAACAATTGGGCCAATTACTGACTAAAAGGTGGAGTTGAAGCTTTGCCTGAGGGGCTAAGGATAAAAAATAGGAGGATTTAAAATGGAACGAGAAAATTATGTCTCATTATGGATTGGTAGTATTCTAACTGATGATAAATTAAATGAATACGTTGAATTACCGTATGATGAAGAAGAAGGTGACTTCCTCCCTTCTGCGTTTTTAAAAGACTTTTTCATAGATATTGATGATTTAGATGAAGACTTTATAGAAAAAGTTGTTCATGATCAGAATAAAGAATTGTTGCACGAATTAATAGGTGGCTGTTCATATGATGAAATCTTTTTACCTCGTTTTGAAGCTATTCAGGGTAAAAAACTTCCGAACAATATAAACTCTGCTATTTTACTATATAACTTTGATTATGAAGGGAAAAGAAATGAAATTGTTAACAATGGGTATACTTTTAAATTTATAGGATCCGTTTCATATGTTTAAAGATAAAACGGAACTACAGAACTGACAATTACTTGTTTTAGCACTTAATCTCTGATTGAGTGCTTTTTTTATGTTCAAATCCGAGAAAAATCCGACAAAAAGGGGGATAAAATGGGGGATTTTTTCTATTTCACTTTGTCATACGATAGAGACAAGAAAAACGAACGTGAATATCGAGTCCAAGACGGAGAGCCTGCACACTGATCTTTTGCACACGGATGTTGTGCAGCTGATTCGTATGGCTCCATATAATCTTTGCGTCCTCCTGGAGGTTAGCCGGAGCCATGTTTAATTCAAAAAAGCGAATAGCGCAAGGTGGTGTTTATTCGGTAAGGAGAAATGAGTATGGAGATGAGAGATGTTTTATCAGCTGACGCGAAGCAACACCTTAAAAAAGTGTTAAGCCCTTCAACGAAGTCAGATGAACCTGTAACGAGGCGGGATTGGGAAGAGATCATGGGCATCAGGAAAGACACATACAAAAGAATAGGCGGGCGAACTCGCCGAAAACAGTAGTAAGAAAACTTCTTCCGGTAACGTATACACCTAAATATTGTAAAAACATTTCCGATACATACAGGGGGTGATTTTCATGAATGATAGTAATGAACAAATTGAATTTGGTGAGATCAAAAGTGTCCTTGGTTATTTAGAACAAGTTAAAGAGGATGTCCATAAAAAAAGCTTATCTGAACAAATTGCATTTAAAGAAAAAATAAAAAAGCACCATGATAAAAGGCAAATTCAAATGTTCTTGGGAAGACTTGAAGATCAGTTTGAAATTAAAAAAGCAATCAGTTATTTGACCGCAGCCTTTTTTGCAATTATATCTTTGGCTATAGGAAGTACAATGGATCACAGTCTAAGTATTATAAAAGAATACAGAATCAATTTAGCTCTAGCTTCTGACGTAATAATTTTTTTATTTTTGGTTTCAATAGGGGCATGGGCTATTCTATCAAAAATGGAAGCTGGGAGACTTGGAAAAATAAGCGGTTATAAAAGATTATTACAAGAGTGTTTAGATGAATTACCGGAAAAAAGACATTTTAGTAGAGTACAAAAAAGTACCATACACCTTACTAAATAAGGTGTTTTTTTATTGGAGGCGATACATCATGGATATTAGAACTATACCAGTAGAAAAGATTAACCCTGCCCCATATAATCCGCGCATTGATTTGCAGCCAGGAGATCCTGAATACTTGAAAAGGAATACGATACATTAGTGAAACTTACTCGTTCCACTGATGTTTATATTGAATTGGCTGACCGCTCAACCATGGCTAACAAATGGGGTGCTGATTACTTTGTATCCATCCATATCAATGCTGGAGGAGGTACAGGATTTGAGACATATCGTTTTCACAAGTTGGCTGTATCATCTGGAACAGGTCAAAAGCAGGCGGCTGTCCATAAAGCTATTTTCAACAAGATCAAAGGTAAAGGGGTAAAAGACCGCGGGAAAAAATCGGCTAACTATTCAGTCCTTCGCGGGACAAAAATGGCTGCAATCTTAACCGAAAACCTTTTTATCGACAATAAAAATGATGTGGCATTACTTAAGTAGGCATCATTTATCGATTTATTAGCCAGGGGACATGCCGAGGGCATTGCAGAAGTAGTTGGACTTAAGAAAATGGATAAAAAAGGAACGGTCGAAAAGGGTGTTAAAATGGTTGTAATGAAGCCAAACGCTGACGGGTGGCTATGGGTTTATAACAAACCGGACTGGGGGGCTAAGTATAAAAAGGTGAAACCAGGTGAAGCGTTCACGATTGATAAGACGCTCACGGTCAATGGATCAAAAATGTACAAGCTGAAATCTGGATTGTACATCACAGCTTCTACAAAATATGTAGAAGTCAAGCAGAAGTAAAGAAAGCTACCTGGACGAACCTTTTTGAAAGCAGGCGGCCTTTTTCACTTTGTTGCAGTCAAACGGTTCCAGCTGATTACGGGCTTTCTGCGGATAATTTACGGGCCGAAGGCGAAAGCAAAACTAGAATCATTATTGAAATAAAAAAGGCAGGCATAGTGCCTGCTTAGGCTGTTGATTTTCTCGGCAGCCTTTTTAATTTTTTCATGAAACGAAAAGACTTCTTCTAAAAGTTAATTGGTTGTTATAAGAACGGTGGTTTATAATAAACCATCAAAAGAGCAACAAAAGCTTCTACAAAAGAAATTGAAACAATGACTTTGTGATTTACTGGTGATTTTACGGCAATTAACTTTTGACCAATATAATTTAGGAAATAAAACACAAGAAAGAAGCATACGATTCCAAAAATAACTCCAGACAAGCGGGATTCCCTCCTATTATTTCCATTTATTTTATAATATAGTAGAAAAACCATTAAATGTAATGATATTATCATAGTGTACTTTACCATGTTTGGAGGAGATGGGCAATATGAGTTTAGTATCATTACGTAAAAAATTGTTTTATTTGGCTGTTTTGATTCCGATTACTGTGATGTCTTTAATTTTTTTATCACTCCCAGCCAATGCGAAAACCTCATCAAGCCATACTTCCACCCTAGATGATCAAACATACAATAAGATTTCTGTAGACATTGCCAATAAGGCTCTTGAAGAAGCAATGAAAGATGTGAATAAACAGTTAGAAAAAGGAGTAACGAATGCCTTAGCCACCAAAAAGTTAAATATCCAAGGTGATACTATTGAGTTAGGTGTTGGTGAACAAGGGGAAAACAAAGTCGACACTCAAGCTGTACGCAAAAAGAATTATTCTGGGTATGTTAAGTATAATGGATTGCTAGGAACCGGTTTTCAACATAAAGTCTCCGGTACATTTACGTATGAAAAAGGAAAAATAAAATCAAATAGTTACGATGTTTATTTAACAGGCCCCCTGTATGGAAAATCACACGAGACTGAACCTTATAAACTTGATAAAAGTGTATGGGAGATAAGAAGTACAGGAACATTTACAGCCCTGAAATACACACCTTTTCAATACACTACAAGACTTGTTATTGGCTTGTACGGAAGTGGCGATTATAGAGTGTTGAAAGCTAAAATAAATTAAGCTCAAGAACCCCAAATTAGGGGGGTTCTTCTATTTTTACGTAGCGATGTCTTGCAGCTAAAACAGGAACTTGAAGCCGGCCGGAAAAAATATCGGCCGTATGATGAGTGAAGCCCTTCCCAACAAAAGAAGGGCTTACTTCATTTCCACGCCGACAACATCCTCAAATTTAATGAGATTAGTGTCTCCTTTTGAATCTACAAACATTGAACAGCTTGCGCAGTTGATTTATGTAATGGATATGCCCCTCTGTTTGAATGATCTCCCCGGTTTCCGGTCCGTTAAGCATGGGCAGCGGCTTAAATACAGAAAACCGAACTGGATTATTAAACTCCATTG
This sequence comes from Bacillus sp. GM2, assembly GCF_056155945.1. Taxonomy (NCBI): domain Bacteria; kingdom Bacillati; phylum Bacillota; class Bacilli; order Caryophanales; family Bacillaceae; genus Bacillus; species Bacillus sp. GM2. The sequence continues at coordinate 2,255,105 of NZ_JBRKSZ010000007.1, read as the reverse complement.
CTTCACTTATGATCATTTCCATATCTTCTACTTGGGCCATGTCAAGGACAGGTCTTTTCACTCTATTGTGATTACTCTCCAATTCGGGGAGCATGCTGACATGTTCCGGTAGCATCATTGTCATTGATTAAAAAAGTTTTTTGCCAACAATTCGCCAACAATTCAATTCATCAGGGTGTATTTAAAGTAATAATGCATAAAAAAACAAACCCTTGATATACAAGGGTTTGTTGGTATGATTCCGACTGGGCTCGAACCAGCGACCTCTACCCTGTCAAGGTAGCGCTCTCCCAGCTGAGCTACGGAATCATGGTATGTAACACTGGGTATTTGTTTTGCTGACAAGTTCTATTATATGCAGATTAGATGGATTCGTCAACAGTTTTTCGATTATTTTTTTAGAACTGGGAAAGAGTCTTGCAGTACGCCGTGCGTTATGAAAATATTGTCTTATATAGAAGTCAAAAGGGAGCAGGAATTGGATGGATCTGATACTTAAAAGTGTTGATAGTATTTTAATCGTATTTTTAGCAATCTTTTTTATGTGGAAATTCGTTTATGAAATTAAACATGAGAAGCGGAAGGCTGTTATTTTGCTTTTGCTGCTCATCAATGTCTACTTTATTGTAAAAGTGTTCAATCTAGTGTTGCAATTGATGTAGCCAATATAAAAATGCAGTCAAGGAGACCAAAACCAATGAAAACAGAAAAGCAAAAAATGCTGGACGGAGAGCTTTATCATGCTTCTGATCCGGTGCTGTGCCATGACAGACTCAGGGCGCGCAAAATTACGAATGAGTTCAACAATTCGAACGGAATCGACGACAATAAAAGGACCAAGCTGATTAAAGAGCTGTTTGGTTCAACAGGGGAAACGCTCCACATCGAACCGGTGTTTCGCTGTGATTACGGCTTTAATATACATGTCGGGGAAAATTTCTTCGCCAATTTTGACTGTGTTTTCCTCGATGTATGCGAAATCCGGATAGGCGATCATTGTATGCTCGGACCGGGCGTTCATATTTATACGGCGACCCATCCGCTCGATCCGTCCGAAAGGATAAGCGGTGCGGAGTACGGGATACCTGTCATCATCGGACGGAACGTCTGGATTGGCGGCAGTGCGGTCATCAACCCCGGCGTCAAGGTCGGCGACAATGCAGTGATAGCTTCCGGAGCCGTCGTGACAAAAGATGTCCCGGACAATGCCATCGTCGGCGGAAATCCGGCGAAAATACTTAAATACGTTGACGGCAAAAACACCAATTCTATGTGATTGGTGTTTTTATTTTGGAATAGTCACGGTGAAAGTCAGAGCTGATCAAACATCCGCGGAAGCAGTTTCCTCCCGCGGATAAGGTGCTATCGGGTGACCGTAATATTGTTGATGACCAGCTGTCCCAATGAATTGAGATAAGAAAATGTCGCTTTGCCTGGGCTGACGGCTTTTACGTACACGCGGTCCGAGGTGATGCTGACGGTAATGGCGCTGCCGCTGTAGGAAACGTTCGAAATGCCGACGTATTGATCTTCCTGTCCGACTTTCATCGGCCTGTTGATGACGATCGCCTGAGGGGCGATGATTCCTTGTGCAGATGCGTGAGAAGAGAGATTTTCAGTTTTAGAGAGTTCCTGGGCTTGTACATGCATGGGACTTCCTGAAACAGCAAGCATACCCGCCAGTAATGATGAAGCAACTAAACTTTTACCTAACCACTTCATAACCATCATCTCTTTTCCTATGTGATGATTCCAGGATATGGGATTACCGACCGCTAGTCAATCGGTTCCAATGATGATTCACACATTGGACAAACGAAAACAAACAATTCGTGAAGCGGCAGGAAGAACGGATCATCATCCCGAAGCTGTTTTTTTGTTCAAAGCGTTAATAAAGGTTTTCACGTTTTTTTTGTCCTGCATGACGGGTGAGTATATATATGAAAGCGTCCTGTTAAAGGTTTGATTTTTCAGCCGGAGCACGGAAAGGTTTCCGTGCTGTACGTCTCTTTCAATGACGCTTTCAGACAGGAGAGACAGTCCGATGCCCGTCATGAGCGTTTCTTTGATTCCCTGGTTGCTGCTGATCGTCAGAAACGACTTCACTTTTAAACCGTTTGAACGGATGACATGGTTTAAGTATTCGCGTGTGCCTGAGCCAACTTCGCGCGTTACCCACGTTTGATTTTGCAGATCGGCCATTGTCACGTCTTGTTTGGCGGCAAGCGGGTGATCGCTTGAAGCTGCGATAAACAATTCGTCCTGCATAAAGGCGTGTACAGAAAGCTCTTTTTCATTTGTCTGTCCTTCGATCAAGCCGATGTCCACTTTGTACAGGCGGACGGACTGCACGATTTCTTCCGTGTTTCCAATGACGGCCTTGAGTTCGAGCTCAGGATATTCTTTTTGAAGGTCGAACAAGAGCGATGGCAAAATGTATTCGCCGATTGTGAAGCTTGCGCCGATTTTCAGCTCGCCTTTGATCGAGTTGTGGTGATCGAGAATGTCTTGACGCGTTTGTTCATAGATGGTGATCATTTGTTTGGCGCGATCGTATAAAATTTCACCGGTCGGCGTGATTTTCAAATATTTCGGAGAGCGTTCAAATAATTTCGTCTGGAACTCTTTTTCAAGATTTTTAATGTGCATGCTTACGCTCGGCTGCGACATGAGAAGAAGCTCGGCCGTTTTCGTGAAATTTTTGACTTCTGCAAGGGTAACGAATGTCTTCAGCGCATCATAATGCACACGAATCTCTCCTTTATTAAAAATCTTAATAGCTGTGATAATTAATATATATTTTACTAATGTTGAGTATTCCAGTAAACTTTTAATTAGAATCTTTTTTTAGGAATATTTGGTTTGAAGCAGGATGACGCCGCGCGGCAAAGGGGACGTGATGAGTGAGCGCTTACAATGTTTCTTAGCAGCAAAAGCCGTGATCGACAGATGCTTTGCGTCAATAAAACCGATTTGATTTATAGGAATAGTGGATATATGATGAGTATTATCCTTTTCCGTTTCAAAACAAGTCATGATTTTTTTATTCCTTAGTGAGGTGGATATCGTTGCAACTTCAGGTAATGAACAGTCCTTTTAATCAGGAGCAGGCAGAGCTCCTCAACCGTCTTCTGCCAACTTTGACGGCATCACAAAAAGCCTGGCTGAGCGGTTATCTGGCAGCTGTGCAAACCGCCGATGCCCCGGCGGCTCTTGAAACATTGCCGGCGGAAGCTCCTGCTGCAAGCCCGGCTCAGCCTGTTTCCAAAGAAGTGACCATTTTATTCGGATCGCAGACAGGAAATGCACAGGGACTTGCCGAAAACGCGGCTAAGACGCTTACAGAACGGGGATTTCAAGTCACCGTCTCTTCAATGAGCGATTTTAAGCCGAACCAATTGAAGAAACTAAAAAACCTTCTCATCGTCGTCAGCACGCACGGTGAAGGGGATCCGCCGGACAACGCGCTGTCATTCCATGAGTTTCTCCATGGAAGACGGGCTCCGAAGCTCGATGATCTCCGTTATTCTGTGCTGGCTCTTGGCGACACGTCGTATGAATTTTTCTGCCAGACCGGAAAAGAGTTCGACCAGCGGCTTGGTGAGCTTGGAGGCACAAGGCTCCATCCGCGCGTCGACTGCGATCTCGATTATGATGAGCCGGCTGCAGCATGGCTTGACGGTGTCATCTCAAGCTTAAACGAAGGACAGGAACAGGGCGCAAGCGCCGCACCTGCTCAAACGGCAGCTCCGCAAGCCGCGGGAGGAGTAACAGTATATTCGAGAAAAAATCCGTTCAGAGCGGAAGTGCTGGAAAATTTGAATTTAAACGGCCGCGGATCAAATAAAGAAACGCGCCATCTTGAATTATCGCTTGAAGGCTCAGGTTTGACTTATGAACCTGGCGACGCGCTCGGCATCTTTCCGGAAAATGACCCTGAACTCGTCGATATGCTGCTGAAAGAGCTGAAATGGGATCCGAATGCTGCCGTTGCTGTTGATCAAGGGGAAAACCTTTCTTTGAAAGAAGCGTTGACTTCTTACTATGAAATTACGGTGCTGACAAAGAAATTCATTCAGCAGGCGGCAGAAATCATTGAAAATGAAAAGCTGCGCGAGCTTGCCGCTCCGGAAAATGCGGATCAATTAAAAGCGTATATCGCTGGCCGCGACCTGATTAATTTTGTGCGAGATTTCGGTCCGATCGCAGCAGCTCCGCAGGAATTTGTATCGATTCTTCGAAAAATCCCGCCTCGGCTTTATTCGATCGCATCGAGCTTCGCTGCAAATCCGGATGAAGTGCATTTGACGATCGGTGCTGTCCGCTACAATGCGCACGGCAGAGACCGAAAAGGGGTCTGCTCGGTATTATGTGCCGAACGTCTGCAGCCTGGCGACACCCTGCCTGTTTTCATTCAGCCGAATAAAAACTTTAAGCTGCCGGAGAATCCGGAGACTCCGATTATCATGGTCGGCCCCGGCACAGGCGTTGCGCCGTTTAGGTCATTTATGCAGGAGCGCGAAGAAACCGGAGCATCGGGGAAATCGTGGATGTTCTTCGGCGATCAGCATTTTGTCACTGATTTCTTATATCAGACAGAATGGCAAAAGTGGCTGAGTGAAGGCGTGCTGACAAAAATGGATGTCGCGTTCTCGCGGGATACGGAAGAAAAAGTATATGTACAGCATCGCATGCTGGAGCACAGCAAAGAATTGTTTGAGTGGCTTGAAGAGGGAGCGGCTTTCTACGTTTGCGGCGACAAGAACAACATGGCCAAAGATGTTCAAAACGCATTGCTTGAAATTATCGAAAAAGAAGGCGGCAAAAGCCGTGAGGAAGCTGAAGCCTACCTCGCAGAAATGAAAAAGCAAAAACGTTATCAGCGCGATGTATACTGATTTTGATTGAAAGGGGACTTTTTCAACATGGGGAACGAAATATTAAAAGCGCCTGAAGGCCCGCCGAGCGATGTAGAACGTATTAAGAAAGAAAGCGATTATTTGCGCGGCACCCTGAAGGAATCGATGCTCGAGCCGCTTTCAGCCGGGATTTCAGATGACGACAACCGTCTGATGAAGCACCACGGCAGCTATTTGCAGGATGACCGCGATCTCCGCAATGAGCGGCAAAAGCAGAAGCTTGAGCCTGCGTATCAGTTCATGCTGCGCGTCCGGATGCCGGGCGGTGTGGCGACGCCTGAGCAGTGGCTTGTCATGGATGAGCTTGCCCGGAAATACGGAAACGGAACATTGAAGCTGACAACTCGGGAAACATTCCAAATGCACGGCATTTTAAAATGGAACATGAAAAAAACGATTCAGTCGATCCATTCAGCCATGCTAGATACCATTGCAGCATGCGGCGATGTTAACCGGAACGTCATGTGCGCTTCCAATCCGTATCAATCAGAAATCCACAGAGAAGTGTATGAATGGTCGAAAAAGCTGAGTGATGACCTCCTGCCGCGCACACGTGCGTATCATGAAATCTGGCTTGATGAAGAAAAAGTGGCCGGCACGCCTGATGCGGAAGAAGTCGAACCGATGTACGGACCGCTGTATCTGCCGCGGAAATTCAAAATCGGCATCGCCGTTCCGCCGTCAAATGATATCGACGTATTTTCCCAGGATCTTGGGTTTATCGCGATTGTGGAGGATGACAAACTCATCGGCTTCAACGTCGCGATCGGCGGCGGCATGGGCATGACCCATGGAGACAAAGCAACGTATCCGCAGCTTGCCAAAGTCATTGGCTTCTGCAAGCCTGATCAGTTATATGATGTCGCCGAAAAAACGATTACGATTCAGCGGGACTACGGAAACCGCTCGGTTCGCAAAAATGCCCGCTTCAAGTACACAATTGACCGCCTCGGCTTGGAAACGGTCAAAAACGAGCTGGAAAACCGCCTCGGCTGGAGCCTCGCTGAAGCAAAGCCGTATCATTTCGAGCATAACGGCGACCGCTACGGCTGGGTAAAGGGTGTAAACGGAAGATGGCACTTTACAATGTTTGTTGAGGGCGGCCGCGTCACTGATTATGATGATTACAAGCTGATGACCGGCTTAAGGGAGATCGCCAAAGTTCATACCGGCGATATCCGCCTCACAGCCAATCAAAACTTGATCATTGCCAATGTCACAAGCCAAAAGAAGAAAAAGATCAGCGAACTGATCGAACAGTTTGGTTTGACTGACGGCAGGCATTATACAGCGCTCCGCCGCAGCTCGATCGCATGCGTCGCACTGCCGACGTGCGGATTGGCGATGGCCGAAGCGGAACGATATTTGCCAAAGCTGATTGACAAAATTGATGAAATCATTGAAGAAAACGGCTTGAAGAATGAAGAGATTACCATCCGCATGACGGGATGCCCGAACGGCTGCGCCCGCCATGCGCTCGGCGAAATCGGCTTCATCGGAAAAGCCCCTGGCAAGTACAACATGTACCTCGGCGCCGCTTTTGACGGCAGCCGTCTAAGTAAAATGTACCGGGAAAACATCGGTGAAGAAGAAATTTTAAAAGAACTTCGCGACATTCTTCCGCGCTATGCGAAAGAACGCAATGAAGGAGAACATTTCGGAGATTTCGTCATCCGCGCCGGAATTGTTAAAGAAACGACGGACGGAACGAATTTCCATGATTGATGAGCATTTTTTAAAAAACGCCTCAGCCCTTTGATCGGTGCTGAGGCGTTTTCTGTTTACGAAAATGATCGAACCGTTTCCGACTCGATGATCATTTTCATAAACTCGGCAGCCGCCGGTGTTGCTTCTTCAAATGAGGGTGTAATCATGCCGACCTCGCGGATAATTTGAGGAGAGATGTCTTTTTTGATCAACCGATGGGATACGGAGGAAAGCGAAAAGTTAGAAATCAAGCCGATCCCCAAGTTGTTATTGACCATATTGACCAATGTTTCCGCGTTTTGCACAGTCAGATTTTCTTTTAATTCGAGGCGGTGTTTTTGAAAGATTTGAGATACCGCGACTTCGTGCCCGCCCTTGCAAAAGATCAATTCATTTTGATGTTTTTTCAGATCAATGAAAGGTGCGTCTTTTAAGTGATGATATTGCTCAGGGATGACGGCCGCCATCCGGTCTTGAAACAATACTTGACTTTCGAAACCGTCAAAGGGAGAGGCGACGATGCCTAAATCAACCAGGCGTGTTTCGACCCATTGCTTAATTTGGTCGGAGGTTCCTTCGACCAGCTCGATTTGTACGAGCGGATACTTTGACTTGAAGGAGGCGATAGCCTGCGGCAAAATATTCGTTGAGACGGCGGGGAACGAGCCAACTTTGACTTTCCCCCTGAGCAGATGATTTTCTTGATCGGCCACTTGGTATATTTTGTTTTCAATCACAATCATCTGTCTGGCCAGTACGGCGATTTCCTTTCCCGCGTCAGTAAGCTTTAACTTGTTCTGTTTATCCCGAATCAACAATTTGACCCCGAGCGACGTTTCCATGGTTTTTATGGCTTTGCTCACGGCCGGCTGTGAAATATACAGCTCGTTGGCGGCTTCTGTCATATTTAGTGTCTCCGCGACTTTCACAAAGATGTGAAGGCTGTTCATGTTCATAACCAAATGGTTATACCTCCGATAATAAAAATGTATTTCAGTTATCATCCAATATAGCATATGCTGTACATGAAACAAAGAAGAAAGGTGACGGTTTATGTTTAAAGTACTGTTGGGGATCATCTCTGTAACGCTTATTTGGGGGTATACCTGGGTGACGATGAAAATCGCAATCACTGACATTCCCCCTGTTTTATTTTCGGCACTGCGGCTGTTCATTGGAGCCGTTCCTTTGTTTGTAATTCTCTTGATCAAAGGAAGGAAGCGTTCAATAGGAAAGGAGAATATCAAGCATTATCTGGTGATGAGTTTATTGATGGGTTTAGGTTATATGGGGGTGTTAACTTACGGCATGCAGTTTGTCGATTCGGGAAAAACGTCTGTATTGGTGTATACCATGCCGATTTTTGTCACTGTCATCAGTCATTTTAAATTAAACGAGAAAATCAATGTGTATAAAATGCTCGGTTTATTTTCCGGGTTGATCGGTCTTTTGTTTATATTAGGAGGAGGGATTCTGCATGTTGATCAAAATGTCATATTTGGAGAGCTTTGTGTTTTAATCGCAGCGCTCAGCTGGGGCATCGCCAATGTATACAGCAAACTGAAATTTAAAGATACAGATATGATTCATATGAATGCATGGCAGCTTCTCACAGGGGCGGTGATGTTATTGATCTTCTCTTTTATACTGGAACCGGCCCGGCCGATTCACTGGTCAAATGAGGCGATCTTATCTCTTTTATTTAACGGTTTATTCTCTACGGCTTTGACGTTCGTCATTTGGTTTTGGATCCTGAATCAAATCGAAGCGTCAAAAGCATCGATGGCTTTAATGTTTGTTCCCGTATTAGGCCTTTTATTCGGCTGGCTGCAGCTGCATGAACCGGTCACAATCAGCATCCTGATCGGCGCCTTCATGATCTGCATCGGGATTTTTATGAATACTTATCAATTTAAAAAGGTGTAAAAAAAGGCAGAGGGTCTATATGGTATGATGAAATGGGAGGGAGATTTTATGAAAATCGAACACATCGCTATATGGACGAACAATTTAGAGGAAATGAAAGACTTTTATACCCGGTTTTTTCACGGAAAGGCGAATGAAAAATACGTCAATCCGAAAAAGCATTTCGAATCCTATTTCATTCAGTTTGAATCGGGAACACGGCTTGATGAGCTGATGAGACGTCCCGACCTTGCAAAAGGAGAGGAAAACGCTTCCGGCTATGCACATATGGCGTTTTCCTTAGGGTCGCGGCAAGAGGTTGACGAGATGACGAGCCGCTTTGAAAAGGAAGGATACCAGGTTGCCGGAAAGCCGCGCGTCACGGGTGACGGGTATTATGAAAGCGTCATCCTGGATCCTGACGGCAACATCGTTGAGCTGACCGTTTGACGGAAAAAAGCTAATGTCCGTTTTTAGACATTAGCTTTTTTCGTTTAGATGGCAGCATCGAGCTGATTGATTTTCCATTTTTTGTCTTCTTTCACAAACGTGATCTTTCTTTTCGCAGTCACCGATCCATCCAATGCCGGTACGGAAAATTCATAGGTGCGGGTATTGTTTTTTTGAGAAATCAGTTTGATTGTTGCTTTGTCCCATCCTAAGAGGTTGTCCCCATCGCCGACAGGAACGGCCATTTTTCCTTTATAAGACATAATGTTGTATTTTTCAAATCCTTTTTTAATGGCGTCTTTTGTGAAAACCGGTGCCAAGTAATCTGTTAACTTTGCTTTTGTGCTGAATTCACTGCACATATACGTATATGGAAGACCGCGGTATTCAAATGTTTTGGTTTGGCAAGTTGAGTTTTTCGCTTTTGGATTGTGGCCGCTCATCGTATTCCAAAAGTGCTCCCGTGCCTGCAAAGTCATTTGCATGACTTGTTTATTTGTTAAATTCCCTGATGTTTGGTTTTTCGCTGCGAGAGATGCTCCGGCAGGTAAGATGAGTAAAACAGCTAATAAACAAACGATTAACTTTTTCATGTTCCTCTCTCCTTAAATATATCTCTTATGTTACAAATGTTACAATAATTACAGATGGATTACAAGAGATTTGCGAGAAAAATTTTCCTCCGCTGTTTTCTAATATATGACGACATAAAAGCGACTGGGGTTATATGTTTAGGAAAATAAATTACGTTTATTGATTCGTTTTCCCGAATTTCTCTTCTCATAAACACAAAAGCTTCATGTTGAAAAAACATCTTATACTGAAAAAGAATTCCAGCTTGAACCAGCGTCAAGAGCAGGAAAGAGGACGTCTGAAACATAAAGGAATCATGTTGTTGAAAATCAGAATTTTACATAAAATCAAACTTTATCAGTAAAAAAACTGTAACGAAATTCGCATCAATCTGTCATAGCGGTGACATTTTGCTGTGTTACGATTTTCCCTGTTAGTTTCAAAAGGGCTAACAAGGGAGGATTTAACTTATGAAGAAGACAATCATGTCCTTGGCTGCAGCCGCAGCTATGTCGGCGACTGCATTCGGAGCGACTGCCTCAGCAAAAGAAATCGAAGTTCAAAAAGGAGACACGCTCTGGGGGATTTCTCAAAACTACGGAATGAACCTCAAGGACTTAAAAAAATGGAATCAGCTTTCATCAGATCTGATTTTACCGGGTCAAAAGCTGAACATTTCTTCTCAAGAAGAAAAATCTGAAGAAAAGCAGTACACCGTTCAGCTAGGGGACACGCTCTCAAAAATCGCAAAAGAGTTCGGTGTAACTGTAAGCGATCTTCAAAAACGGAACAATCTGAAGTCGGACCTGATTATTGCAGGGCAAACGATTGCGATAAATGGAGAAGCAGGAGAGGCTGCTGCTGCAGCGCCTGTGAAACAAGAGTCCGCGCAAAAACAAAACGATCAGCCTGTCAACGTGCAAAAGGAAATCACAGTGACTGCAACTGCGTATACGGCAAATGACGGGGGCATTTCAGGCATCACAAAAACGGGAGTCGACCTGAATGCGAACCGTGATGCAAAAGTCATCGCGGTTGATCCAAGCGTGATTCCGCTCGGTACGAAAGTATATGTGGAAGGCTACGGCGAAGCGACGGCTGAAGACACCGGAGGCGCCATTAAAGGCCATAAAATAGACGTATTTATTCCAGATAAAAAAGACGCTTTCAATTGGGGCGTCAAAACCGTAAAGGTCAAAATTTTAAACTAATATAAAAAAATGCAGGAGGCGCTTCATGCCTCCTGCATTTTTTTGATGGATCGATGTTTATGCTGGATGATGTTCCCCGCGACTGCTTTTCACAAAAACCGAAATCACAAGAGCAGCTGCTGCAAAGACGATGGCTACGAAATAAACCATATGAACGCCTTCTGTCATACCTTGCATGTGCAGCTCCTGACGGCTGGCTCCTGAAGAATGCGCGATAAAGCGATTCGAAACGGTCGTCAGAATTGTCGTGTACAATGCCGGACCGATGGCCCCTGACACTTGATTGACCGTATTCATAATCGCCGAGCCATGCGGGTACAGCGGTTTGGGCACCTGATTTAAACCGAGCGTCATGATCGGAGCCATCGTTAACCCGACGCCGAGTGTGAAGCCGGCGTACAGCATCATTCCCGCCGCCATCGGCGTATCGCTTGAAATATTCGTAAACAGCGAAAGGACGGCAATCACAATGATCAACCCGGTGATCAACAGCGGTTTAAAGCCAAGCTTATCAAACAGGCGTCCTGCAACAAGAGATGTCATCGCCAGGACAAGGCCGCCCGGCAGCATAAGAATGCCTGTATAAAGCGGTGACAGCTCAAGCGCCATCTGGAAGTAAAGCGGCAAAATCAGCATCATCGAAAACTGTAGCATCATCACGATCCACATCAGGATAACCGAGACGGAAAATATTTTTGACTGAAACGGCCTCATATCAAGCATCGGCACTTTCAATTTGAGCTGGCGCATGACGAACAATATTAATCCGATGACACCGGCTGCCAGTCCGATGATCACTTTCGGACTGCTCCAGCCCGCAGCTTCCCCGGCGTTGCTGAAGCCGAAAACGATTCCGCCAAACCCGACAGTCGATAAAAGAATAGATAATATGTCAATTTTCGGATACGTCAGTTCGGTTACATTTTTCAGGCGGAACGCCGCATAAAAAATCATGAAAACCGATACTGGCAGCATCATGAAGAAAACAACGCGCCATGAATAATGCTCGACAATATAGCCTGAGATGACCGGACCGATCGCCGGGGCAAATAAAATAACGAGCGTTAGGATTCCGGTCATCGTTCCGCGTTTTTGCGGCGGAATCAAAGTCAGTATCACATTCATCACAAGCGGCAATATCAGGCCTGTACCTGAACCCTGGATGATCCGTCCGGCGAGAACGAGCGGGAAGACCGGAGCAATTCCGGCCAGCAAGGTTCCCGCTGTAAAAAGCGTCATCGCAGACAGAAACAGCTGCCTTGTCGTAAAGCGCTGCATTAAAAACGCGGTAATCGGCACGGCGATGCCGATCATGAGCATATATCCGGTTGACAGCCACTGGGCTGTGTTCGCTGAAATGCCAAAATCGTCGATGATTTTCGGCAAAGCCACATTCATGACCGTCTCATTAATCAGAGCGAGAAAATTTCCGACGATTAAGATTGCGATAATCATGAAGGAGCCTTTTCTAGCTTGTTCCATTTGTATTCCCACCCTTTATGAACGTTTTAGCAAAAAAGGAATTTGTTCGGCGGCTGCACTGAGAGGCCGGCCGTTTTTTTTCGTCACTGAGAGCACATACGCACCCTCAATCATCGCTTGTATCGCGACGCTCAGCGTCTCGGCCGTTTCCGGCGCATAGCCTGACTGGAGCAGTTTTTCCTGATAGACAAGCTGCCAGTCTTGATAAACCTGTTCACACGTTTGGCGGAGCCTTTCACTGAACGACCACGTTTCTGCGGCGACGGATACGATCGGAATATCGTCGTTTTCTTCGATGATGTATTCCTCGATTCCGTCAGCCATCATCTGGATATAAGATTGAAACGCCTTGACAGGATCAGCTTCACCGCTGATCGCTGACGATATATACGCTTTGATTCTTTCTCCGGTTAATTGAATCGCCTCTTGCGCCAGTTCCTCTTTGCCGCCGGGGAAATAATAATAAAGCGATCCCCGCGGCGCTCCGCTTTCGGCTGTGATTTGGCTTAAGCCTGTGGCATGGTAGCCTTGTTTGCGGAACAATCGTGAAGCCGTCCGCAAAATTTTGTCGCGGCTGCTCATTTTTTCTGCCATTCTATCATTCCCTTATGATTTTATACTGATCGGTCTATATAATTTTAACGAAAAAAAAGACCTTTTTTGAAGGCCTGTTTTAAAATAAGGACGATTTGTCCATATTCGGTTCAGCGGGAATCCGCTGAAGGCTTCAGAAAGCCGGCAAGCAGCAGGCGCCACAGCAATCACTGCCAAGATCGACAAAAGGCTGTCAGGTATGAGGTGAACAAAAGCGGAATTGATGGTATAGAGTGCGAGCGCCGTTAAATAAACGGCTAAAAAAACATAGCCGAACATTTTTCTGCGGAACGGTCTTTTGAGTTGAATCAAAAGAAACAATCCGGCCATTAAAATGATAAACGTCACAGTTATTCTCCCTTCGCAGGAAAGTTTCTCAATCCTCGTATGTCCGGTTTCTTTCTTTGTTGTCTTCAAATGCCAGCTGAATGACGAATAAAAACAGACAGGCGATGATTTCGACATCCAGCGGGATGGTGATGCTGTCCATCAATTCATCAGCGAGATGGATGGCAAGCCAAGTAAAAAAACATTCGATCATAAAGGTCGCAGCTTTATGCCCAATCATAAAGCTCAGAATTTTTTCCGGGATTTCAAACAGCGCGCCGAGGCCAAAAGATAAAAGGATATACCAGAAGAGCGACCAGGGCGATTCGTATGTAACGCCGAAAATCGCAAAAAAACCGGCGACGCCGAAATAATAAGACCCGAAAAAGAGCGTAAACACAGTGAGGATCAAAAGAAAGATCATAGTCACTGCGAACATGGTACCGAGAGTTTTTTTAATCATTAATCATTCATTCCTAATCATGCAGTGTATATTCATGATATCAGAAAAATATCCGGTTGTGAGTTATAAATGAGATTTGGGGGTTAAAGTTTGTGTGGATGGGGGGAGTGAAGAGAGCGTTCTGAAAAATTCCTAATAGGTTTTTCGAGACCTAATTAATCACCATATATTATATTTGGAGCGTTTTCATAAGGGCTGCAATCTAGAGGATAGGATCCCAAATAAAAAAGGCTGCCAGCCGGCAACCTCACTTTGTTAATCATATTTCGTATTTGCTTGTTCTAAAACCGATGTGTTTACCGAAGAATCATTTTCGTGCCTTATGTGATTTTCGATTTTGGTTCAATTGCTTTAATCTTTTAAATCTCATAAAGAGATTTTCATTTTCATAGAGGCAACATATTTACAACCGCCGCGACTCCCGGTACACTACATAAAAACAGGACAGGCAGGTGCAAAAAATCAAAAGATGAAGCAGGCTTTAACTGACCAATACGGCAGCTTTACAGAGATGGCAGAAAACGAAATAGAAGGAACCGATTATTCGGTGGCTGCGCGGGATGCAGGGAGCGCACTGCTTGTGATGGCTCCCCACGGGGGCGGGATCGAGCCGGGCATCAGTGAAATTGTCAGGGCTTTTGCAGAGGGTTCATCGGTTTATTTATTGGAAGGATTGAAAAAGCGCGGCAATAAGAGTCTTCATGTGACAAGCGCCCATTTTGACTGCCCGCTTGCCGTGCGAATGGCTGCAGGACATCGATACATACTGGCGCTCCACGGATATGACGAGCCTTTCCGCCGGCATACGCTCATCGGGGGGACAGATCGAAGGCGCGCCTTGATGTTTGCGGAGACATTGGAGAGGCACGGATTTTCTGCGGAGCTGGCGGCTGAAAGGGGCTATCTTTCAGGTACAAACCCTGCAAGCATCAACAATCGCTGCCAAACGGGGTTAAGCGTGCAATTTGAAATCAGCACCGCCCAGCGGAAGGCGATGTTTGAGAACTTCACATTAAAGGGCAGGCGAACGTCCCAAAATGAGGTGTTTATCCGCTATGTCAAAGCTTTGAAGGAAGGAGCCCGCATCGCGTATGGGACGAGTGCAGCCGGCAGCTGAGCCGGCTGTTTTTTATTTTCTCAGCATATACGCCGGCCGGCTTTCTGCCGCGACTATTTTGCCGAGGCCGTTTGCCGCTGCATACGGGCGGCGGGTTTCCCGGCGGTAGCGTGCAAGTTCGTCTTCTTCTTTAAGGCGAGCAGCATTCGCTGTTTCGCTCTCTTGGGAAAGGCCCGCCATCCACGCCTCATGAAACTGGATCCCGGCTTGCCGTTTTTCAAAGAGCTCGATCCGTTTGACAGCGAACGATTCCGTGACTTTAAAGAGGTCGGCGATCATTTTAGCGGCTTGGCATCGCAGCTGGGGAAAATCCATTTTTAAAAGCATAAAAGTAGGGACGCAAAAATGGTACATAAATTGATTGGCCTGGAATTCCTGCAGCTCCCTGAACATCTGATTCATATAAAGCTGGTTTCCCGCGTGCTTTAATACGTGGCACAGCTCATGGGCAAAATCCTCCCACTGCTTTTCCTTTGAAAGGCTGCTGTTGAGAATGATGCTGTACATGCCGTCATGCTTAATCATCATGCTGTTGACATTTTCATAGTGAATCCAAATGTTAAAATGAGCGGCTATGCGATTCATATCAATGTGGTGGGGTTCAAAAAAACCAAACTTTTGATACATATTTTTGACGTATTCTTCTAGGTGAGATAAGTAAAACTTCAATACGAGACACCATTTCGAACAAATGTTCTGTTTTTAGCGGGAAAGAAAAGCCCGTCAAAGGGGCTGTCATGTTTTCATGCAGATCTATCATATACGATGAGCAGCCTCTTTAGCAAATCTTTCCCTTTTTTATCGTCTTAACTATTAAATCGGCGCTCATCAGGTAATGTTTAATAAAAATTCCTTTTTTATCCGTTTTGTTTATCTCCGGGCTTCCGTTTCTTCTCTTTTTCTTTTAAGTATTGAATAAATTCGATGGCCTGCTGTCTGCTTTCGGGGGAAAATTCCTGCATGTCGCGGTATGCAATTTGCAGATCCGGATCTGCGATTTCGTCTTCAATGGGCTTTTTCTTTTCCGTTCCTGTCAGCAGATAGTCTATCGTTACTTTATAGTAATCGGCGAGTTTTTTTAATGTTTCATAGTCCGGCTCGCTTCTTCCGTTTTCGTAATGGGAGTAGCGGGCCCGCGATACACCGATCTGCTTTGCCACTTCTTCCTGTGTCCGTTTTCCTCTCAGGCTCTTCAGTCTGCCGCCTAACATAGAATGACCTCTCTTCCTCAATTCGGCATGTTTATCTCTATTATAGATACAAAATGTATCGAAATAAACATATGATAAAAAAAGTATCAAAAAAGTGTTGATGATAAGAAGTGTATCATATATAATCAAATCATCAGATACGGATTGTATCGAAAACAGGGAGGGAGAACATGTGCGAAAACGGTTAATTGAAGAGCGTTCTAAGAAGGGATGGTCCCAAAAGCAAGTGTCGGAAAGACTTGGACTCTCTGAGATTTATGTTCGCAAAATCGAAAGGGGAACACGCAATCCCGGCAGAGAAACGATGCTGAAATTCGAAATGCTTTACTCAGTGCCTGATCGATTGCTGTTTCCCGATCTTTTTCAGGTCTGTGTTGATACATATGGTATCGATCAAACTCTGTATGAAAGAAGGCGATGTCATGAATCTTGAACATCCGATGGTCACACACATTCGAACGCACGGCTATCCAAAGGAAGCCGACAGAGAGCAAATGCGAAGACATGGCGGACCCGCCGGATATCCACAAGGAGGCAGAATGGGTAAAATTGTGATTTCCTACAGCTCAGACCGTTTTGATCAATGGCGGCTCGGCGAAGCCGGGGGATTCATCGCTTTTACGAAAGACGGAAAGCCTGTATTCCAATTCGATCGTAAAGGCCAATACGAACGGTATCTCAGACTGAACCGCAGAAGGCACAAGGAAGGGGGAAGATGAATGTCCCGTCCGCTCGATCAAAGCTATCCCTTTTCCGTTTACTCAGGGCTTTTAACACCTGTGCACTACGAGAAAATAGGCAATGCCATTTGGCTGTTTTTATGGTGCATCAGTTCAACAACTAAGGAAATCGAACGCGATGGGATGACATGGGGCATCGTGCTCGGCAACAAACCGCTGAAAGCCGCAGAATTGGCTCTTCAATTCGGCGTCAACGAAAAAACGGTTAGAAGATGGCTCGCTCTTCTCGAACGAAACGGCTACATTGCAGTCACAAGAGCGCCTTACGGAATGATTTTGTCAGTCAGACATTCAAAGAAATTTGCCTATGCCAGCCATGTCCGGTCAGGCAGTTCTGTTCGGACAGAAGAGACTGGCCGTGCGGACATCCTTGTCCAATCCAATAAAGATATCACACAAATCAACACAAAACATAATATGACTTCCATAAAAACAATAGCAGACCGATTTGCCGCCCTTAGGTCTTTGCAGGAAGGAAAGCCTGTCCATCCCTCGTCAAAAGACTACAAGGCCATCGCCCGGATTGTCGCCCGCGGAGTGTCTCTTCCGCAAACAATCAAATGGCTTGAACAATGTTTTGAGGAGTATGAGGCGCGGCGCCGAAGCCGTCATGAAACGATCAAGGTCTTCAGCTACTGTGAAAAATATATCATCGGCCGGCTGGCTGAAGCGGAAGCGAAAACGAAAACAACTGTCAGGAGGGAGAACAATGCCCAAAAGAACAATCGAAGAGGTCATGGACGAACTGAGAAACAGGAGCCGTCAATCACAGGGGGGCAAACCGGAAGAATCCGCCGCAAAACGGTATGACTGTCCGAAGTGCAAAGATGAACTCGGATTTATCGAACGGCGCGGAACGATGGAAGTATGGGTATCATGCGTCTGCCGCGAATGGCGCAAAGCGCAAAAGCTGTTGAAGACGAGCGAAATCACCGAACAATTTAAAAACTTAAACTTTGCTCAATTCAAGACGGAAGGAAAGCATCAATCTGTAAAAGAGGCGTATGAATGCGCCGTTGAATATGTACAAGCTTACCGGGACATTCAGGAAAGCCGCAGAAACAGCATCGCGCTCTTGGGACGACCCGGTTCAGGGAAGACTCATTTGCTGACGGCTGCCGCCAATGAGCTGATGAGGAAGCTTTTTGTACCCGTCCTGTATTTTCCGTTTGTCGAAGGATTCAATGATTTAAAACAGGACTTTTCGTTGCTTGAGAATAAGCTGAACCGGATGAAGCAAGTCGAGGTGCTGTTTCTTGATGACCTGTTTAAGCCGGTGGCAGGCAGGCCGCGGGCAACGGAATGGCAGATCGAACAGACATATGCCGTCGTCAATTACAGGTATTTGAACCATAAGCCGATCATGCTGTCCAGCGAGCTAAGCGTTGAAGAAATTGTCAGCATAGACGAAGCGCTCGGAACGAGGCTGGTCGAAATGTGCGGGGACTTTCTCGTCGTCCTGAACGGGAGCTCTTTCGGCATCAATCATAGACTGGAGGGGATGGTTTGATGTGCCGGCTATGTAATGGGAGAAAATCAATCCATCAGGACGCAAGGGTCGGAACGATTTTCCGCGCTTGCCCGAACTGCTGCACTGAAAGCGGCGGTTTGACGGATGTGATCAAACATCTGGAAGCGCTGATTGCAAAAATGAAAACAAGGGTGACACAAGGTGCTTAAAAGTTTAAAAGCTATGATTCTCATCATCTGGACAGCGGCAAAAAGAGACGCACAAATGAAACGATGGCACGAAGAAGACGGAAAGTGAGGAAAGACATACGTGAAAAACGAAAGTGAGGCGTACAGCCCATCACCATGGCGCGTCGTCAGAACAAATACCGACGTATACATTTATTCAGCATACAGCAAAGCCGAAAAGAAACGGTTTCCTTATTCCAACGGAAGGGTGATTGCCAAAGTCGCCGACTACAGCGCATATTCCAAGGAAAAAAATGCCCGCTTAATCGCTGCAGCTCCCGAACTGTTGACCGCAGTGAAGCTCACGCTTGCCTATTTGAAGCGAAAACGGCCCGTTCACAGCGATTCAGTTGAGAATCAATTGAAGAATATTTTAGAAAAAGTCGTCGCAAAAGCAGAATTTGAAGAGGAGGAAACAAGATGAACCATCCGGCAAAGTTAACAGATATCAACGATACGACGGTTGCAAGCCGCATCAAAAAAGGAAAGGTGACGGTGATCGTCCTTGACGGAATGAACGGCACGGCATGGCAGGCCGAGGCGCCTGAGCACGGCAAAACCGTCATTGAAACGAGAAAGGGAGATCTCGCAAGGATCGAATTTGAAATCGGCTATAAGCTATAGCTCTACAACTTGAATATTTGTCCAAGACGGAAAGCCTGCGGACGCTGATCAGGATGCACATCTTAACTGTGCGGCTGATTGGTGTCCTTTTTTATTTCAAAAAAACGGAGGTACATTAAAATGGAAGATTTGCTTTTCGAATATAAAAGAGCGCTGAAAAACACGAAAAAATTGTATAAGCCCTATCAAGATGAACAAGGGCTGACGGCTGAACAGCTGAATGATAAAAAACTGATCAGAAACATGATGACCGATTTGGAATATGTGATCGACTGGCTTGAAAACGGAAGAGAACCTGGAATCAGACGGGCGATTGACAGGCGCGACTCTTATAAGCGGATGCTCCTGAAAGATCCGCGGATCATCGACACGTTTTCAGAACAGAGTGCATTTGAACCGGCTCAAGAAGTGTCAGCATACGATAAAGCCCGGATTGAATCAGCGCTGTCTGCCCTTACGGCACGCGAAAAAGAAATCTTCATTTTACATAAGGTCGAACAGTTTTCCTATGAGCGGATTGCCGCCATGCTCGGCATCAAAAAGTCTACTGTTCAAACCAATGTGAAACGGGCGCAGCTGAAAAATCGCGAAACAGATCGAAAAGCCTCTCGATTGTATGGCATAACGATATATCTGTCTTTTGTCATACGTTTGCCACCTATAAGTGAAAAGAGAAAAAATATAACAAAGCATACTGTTCATATGGAAGATTCATATATCGATTAAATATTACTGTTTCCGAGAATGAGAGGCGGTGAAAATGAACAATGCCAAGGAAAAGGGATCCAAAAAGGGATGAAGCTTTTCGTCTCTATCAAAAATACGGGGGAAACATTACGAATCTCGCAATCGCAAGAGAACTCGGCGTTTCAAATAAAAAAATCAGCGTTTGGAAAACCCGCGACCGCTGGCAAGAGGCTTTAGCCGGAGATGACGCGAACCGTGGAAAAGCAGACATTCACAATGAAGGGCTGAATGAACGGCAGCGGCTGTTTTGCATCTATTATGTGAAAAGCTTCAATGCCACCCAAGCGGCGGTAAAAGCGGGCTATTCCCCGGCCAGCGCCCATGTGACAGGCTGCCGGCTTTTGAAAAATGAAAAGGTGGCCGATGAAATCAGGCGAATCAAAAAAGAAATGGTAGGGGAGATATTCGTCGAGGCGATGGATGTTCTCCAAGTCTATGTAAAAATCGCGTTTGCCGATATGACCGATTATGTGACTTTCGGCAAAAAAGAGGTACAGGCTGTCGGAAAGTCCGGACCGCTGTTTGATGAAGAAAACAATCCGGTTATGAAAGAGGTCAGCTTTGTGGATGTGAAACATTCCGACCTCGTCGATGGTACAGTCATCACAGAAGCGAAACTCGGGAAAGAAGGAATTGCAATCAAGCTGGCCGATAAAATGAAGGCGCTCGAGAAGCTCTCACAGTATTTCGACCTTTTCCCTGATTCATTTAAGCGGAAAATTGAAAATGAGAAGCTGAAGCTCGCCAAACAAAAAGCCGACAAAGATGCGGAATCAGGACCCGTTGAAGTGGTCATCACCCGAAAAGGTGATTCGGCTTGATTATGAAAGAAGTCAATCCGCATTTTGAAGATTATTTGTTTAACTGGGATCAGACGTTTCAATTTCTTGTCGGCGGATACGGTTCGTCAAAAAGCTATCATACCGCTTTAAAAGTCGTATTAAAGCTGCTGCAGGAAAAGCGCACCGCTCTTGTTGTAAGGGAAGTGTTTGAAACACACAGGGATTCGACTTTTTCTTTATTCGCAACCATTATCGATGAGCTGGGTGTTCAAACGGCGGCCGAGGCCGTTTCTTCTCCGATGCACATCAGGTTTGCAAACGGCAGCCGGATTATTTTTAAAGGGATGGACAACCCGGCGAAATTGAAATCCGTCAACAACATCTCGCTGATTTGGATCGAAGAATGTTCGGAAGTGAAGTATGAAGGCTTCAAGGAGCTGATCGGCCGGCTGAGGCATCCTGATCACAGGCTGTATATGATATTGACGACAAACCCCGTCAGCCAGTCAAACTGGACGTACAGACACTTTTTCAAGGATGAGCGGAACAAGCGGTTTATTTTGGATGATGAGGTTTTGTATGAAAAGCGGGTCGCTGTCGTCGGTGATACGTATTACCACCATTCTACAGCGGATGACAACCTGTTTTTGCCGAAAAGCTACCTCAAACAGCTTGACGATATGAAAGCATATGACCCTGACCTGTACCGGATTGCCAGAAAAGGGCGGTTCGGGGTAAACGGCATTAGGGTTTTGCCGCAATTTGAAGTGATGGAGCATGAGGAGGTCATGAGGCGGATCTCCGCCATTTCCAACCCGCTGAAGAGAACCGGAATGGATTTCGGATTTGAGGCATCATACAATGCCGTCGTCCGGGCGGCCGTCGATCCCGACAAAAAATATCTCTATATTTATTGGGAGTACTACAAAAATAAAATGACAGACGACAAGACGGCCGAGGAGCTTAACGAATTCGCGGTTACGAAGGAGCTGATCAAAGCCGATCCGGCCGAACCGAAAAGCATCCAGTTTTTTAGGCATAACGGTTTCAACATGACCGCAGCCCGCAAGTTCCAAGGCTCGCGCCTGCAATATACGAAAAAAATCAAGCGGTTCAAAAAAATATTCTGTTCTGACCGATGTGCCAATACGATCTACGAATTGCAGCCGCTGACCTATGCGACCGATAAAGACGGCAATCTGAAGGAGGATCAGTTTACAATTGATCCGCACACGCTTTCCGCGCTATGGTACGCGCTTGATGATTATGAAGTCACCGATTTGAAGGCTGAGCCGGAAGCGAGAAAACGGCCGAACAGGAAAAGGGGGAGATAGTGTATGTCCACTCAACAAACGGTAAGAGCAAAAGTCATGAAATCCCGTTTTCACGAGCCTGTAACAAAACAAATATATGAAGATCAATTTTCGGAGATCTACGGAGATGAGATTATCGCACCGCCGTACAATTTGAAAGAACTGAAAGCCATTGCCGAATATTCTTCCATTCTCCAGCAATGCATTGACGCCTATAAAACGAATATTGCAGGGTTCGGGCTTGATGTCGAGTACGCTTTTGATTTTAATGGTGCGGATGTGACGCCCGATAAGAAAAAGGCTGCTGAGACCGATTGGACAAGGCTTGAAGATTTTTGCCGCCATCTTCATTTTGATGAATCGGCTGAAACGATTTTAAGCCATATGATAGAGGACCGCGAAAAAACGGGGAACGGGTTTTTGGAGGTGCTCAGAAACGGCACGGGGCAGCCGGCCGGAATTGAATATCTCGATGTCAAAAATATGCGCGTATGCGGATTGACAGAACCGATCGAAGTGGAATTCGCCTACATGGAAAACGGATCGCTAAAAAACATCAAAAGAGAAAAAAGGTTCCGTAAATACGTTCAGATGATTGATGGCAGAAAGGTGTACTTTAAAGAGTATGGCGATCCGCGCGTCATGGATATGACCACCGGAGCGTTTGACAGACAGACTCCGCCTGAACGAAGTGCGAATGAAGCGATCCATTTTAAAATCGGCAGCGGCGTCTACGGCGTTCCGCGCTGGATCGGAAATATTGTCAACCTGTACGGAGCGCGGAAAGCGGAAGAGCTGAATTATATGTATTTCAGACAAGGCCGGCACGTCCCGGCCGTCATTACGGTTGAAAACGGCATGCTCTCAGAGGCTTCGTACAGAGAGCTGCAGGAATACATGAACGACTTGGAAGGCGTTGAAAATGCACACAAATTTTTGCTCATCGAAGCGGAGGGGATCGCCCAGGAAAAAGACATTCACGGCAGCCAGGACATTACGCCGGTGAAAGTGGACATCAAATCCCTCGCCGAAATTTTGCAGGAAGATGCGCTGTTTCTTGAATATGACGAGAAAACACGGAATAAAATCCGCTCTTCCTTCAGGCTCCCGCCGCTCTACACCGGTGATGCCCATGAATATAACAGGGCGACAGCAGATACCGCCCGCAAAATCACCGAAGAACAGGTTTTTGAACCGGAGCGGAAAATATTGATCGGCAAGCTGAATACGCTGTTTCTCCGTGATTTAAACATTTTCCATGCGAGGCTCCAATTGAAAGGACCGGACTTTCGCGATCCACTTGAGATTGCAAAAGTACTCGGTCCTTTTATTCAAGCGGGAGCGGTATCTGCAAATGATCTGCGCGACCTGGCCGGCAGAGTGCTCGGCAAGACGCTTGATGAATGGCCGGATGAAGAATTCAGCAGGCCGCTCGGTTACCAGCAAAGCGCAAAGCGTGCTGAAGCGGAAGCCGGAGCGCTGCTGCCCGAACTGCAGGAAGTCGTCGAGACATTGAAACAGATCACTGAAAGGAGGTGAACACTTCGTGCCGAGAGAGCTTAAAAATGCCAAGATCAATTTCGTCAGTTATGTCGACAAAGCGGCGAACAAAAAGAAATTCTTTATGACGAAATCGAGTGAACCGCCGACATTTGAAAAGGAAGTCAAGCTGATTGCGAAAGCCGAGGATGAAAAGAAGCTCGTCTACGGCGTGGTCTACGAGCCGGACATTCAGGATGCCCACGGCGATTTTATGTCGGCTGACGAAATCCAAAAAGCCGCCCACGGTTTTCTGAAAAATGCCCGGAAGATCGACAAGGATCACAATTTCCAGGGAGGCGTCGGAGAAGTCGTGGAGTCCTATGTTGCGCCGGCTGATTTTGAAGTGAACGGCGAAACGATTGTGAAAGGCTCTTGGGTGCTGGTGACAAAAGCCGGCGATGAGATCTGGGAACAGATTAAAAAAGGAAGCATCACCGGCTACAGCATGGCGGGCACTGCCGAAACGGTCGAACACCCGCCCCGCGCCGGCTCTAAAACCGATGAGACCGGCAGTTTCTTTCAGCTGTTTAAGCAGTTTTTTGCCGGCGACAAACAAAAAACGGGAGAGGAAGAAAAAAAGATGAAACGATCAGAAGTTCAAGGAACGATTGAAGCCGTCTTGGCTCCGCTTCTCAAACGTCTTGACGATTTGGAAGGGGATAAAGCGGCGGACGAAAAAGAGCAGCAGACAGACCAGGATGCACATGTGAAGGAAATCGTCGAGGACATGCTCGCCCCTCTGATTGCGCGCATCGAAGCACTCGAAAAGATGAGAGGTGCCTCAAAGCAGGCAGCGGCTGAAAAAGAAGGAGAAGAAGAAGTTAAAAAATCGATTTGGAGCGGATTGCTTTAATTTGGAGGAGGAAGAACATGAGAAATCAAGAGATTATTCGTAAAGCCGAGATGTCGCTTGCGACGTTGAAAAGCGGAGGATTAATGAATCCGGCGCAGGCTTCTGCATTTATTCGCATGGTGCAAAACACGCCGACAATTTTCAGCGAATCACGTGTGATTCAAATGGAAAACGACTCGCAAAAATTTGAAAAAATCGGTTTTGGCCAGCGGATTTTAAGAGCGGCTGATGAAGGTAAAGCATTGGCGAAGGACCAATTAACCGCACCGGTGACCAGCACGGTTGAACTGAATGCGAAAGAAGTCATTGCCGAAGTCAACATTACTTATGACACGCTCGAAAATAACATTGAAAAAGACGGCCTTCAACAGACGTTGATGCAAATGCTGGCGGAACGGGCTGCCGTGGATATTGAAGAACTGATCGTCAACGGCGATGTCGCGTCTTCAGATCCATACCTTGCTCAGCTTGACGGGATCCGGAAGCAGTCGGTCTCCCACATCGTCGATGCAGGCGGGGAGCAAATCAGCCGACAGCTTTTCAAACAGGGGCTGAAAGCTGTTCCGGCAAAATATATGCGCGTTCCGCAGGAGTTCAGATTCTATACATCGCTCGGTCAGGAGATTGAATGGAAAGACCGCGTCGCAGACCGTCAAACCACGCTCGGGGATGCGGCCGTACAGGGCGGACTTTCAACCGCTTTTGGCGTGCCTGTTAAAGGGGTCTCAAATATTCAGCCGTATGCATACGGAGAAGGAGATGCGGCCGCCGAAGCATCAGACATTATTTTGACGGATCCGAAAAATATCATTCTCGGTTTCTCGCGCAATATCAGAATTGAAGTCGATAAAGACATTCGCGCGCGCAAATTTATCATTGTCCTGACGGCAAAACTGGACAGCAAATTCGAAGAAGAAGACGCGGTTGCAAAAATCGTCAATGTAAAAGAGTAATGCCTGAGTCCTAACGTTTTCACTGAAAGCATTGCCGATCGGCAGGGAACGAGTCCGGGCAAAAGCGAAAGCGCCCCGGACAACAGGTAAAAGCTCTGGAAGGATGTGATGAACATGCTGATCACGCCCGACGATATCATCCAATATTCCGTTATTGAAGCCGTGAAAAACCGGCCGCAGGAATTGCTGCGGCAGGATATCCTTGAAGCGGAAGCGGAAGCCGAGCAGATCACGGGGCATCGTTTTACAGATGAAAAATATGATCCGCTGCCGGAAAAGGCAAGGCTCGCCTTGCTGCAGCTGGCACAGTACTTTGCATTGAAAAACGGTGATGAATCGCTTTTGAAAGGCTACAAATCCGAGAAATTGGGTGACTACTCCTATACGCTTTCAAGAAGCGAAGGCCTGGCGAAGCCCGACGTCTATAAACTGCTCGAAGAATTTATTCTTGATTATGAATCTGTTCGATTCAAGGTGCGGCCGCTATGAGCTACAAAAAATTATTAAGCGACCGCTGCGATATCTATCATTTAAAGGAAGACCATGCAGAGAAAGCAAGGTACGGCATTCCCGCGCCAGACCTGCAGCCGATCCGCACATACGGGGACACACCTGATCTTCAAAACGTTCCCTGCTATTTTACGGAAAAAAACCAGTCGATCGTCCAGCAAGATCCCGAACAGGTCATTTATCATTCCTATTTGGCCCATTTTCCGGCGGATGCAGATGTGCGTCTTCACGATCAGGCGGTCTGGAACGGTGTCAGCTACACGCTCCAGCAGCCGCGCAACATCAAAGGCCATCACCTGGAAGTCTTAGCGGTCAGGGATGAAAAACTATGAAAATCAAAGGATTGAAACAGCTGTCGCAGACGCTGGAAAAAGCGGGGCAGAGCGGCTTTCGAACTGAAGCTGCCAAGTGGCTTGAAGAGGCGGGAACCGATTTTTTGGATCTGGTCCGCAACGAAATCGTACGCGCCGGATCGATTGATACCGGCAGCCTTTTGCACTCTTTCAAGCGAGGGGCTGAAGGGAACAGATGGGAAATCGAAAAAGGCGGACTCACGCTTGAAGTCGGGACGGAGTTAGAGTACGCCTCATTCGTAAATGACGGCCATTGGACAGGCGGAAAAGATGAAGTCAGGTGGATTCCGGGACAATGGCACAGCGGCCGGTTTCAATATGATCCCGGTTCATCGTCCGGCATGGCCTTAAAACGGCGATGGGTAAAGGGAACAGGCTATTGGGAGCATGCGCTTTACATATTTGAGCGTTTATTTGAAAAACGCCTGCATGAAAGGCTGCAAACATGGCTGAATTCCCTTTAAGGAGGTGAAGCTTTGAACGACGAAACGGGATCTGTCATGAATTTCTTTTATCAAGTCTTTCCTGTCGTCTGTTATGAAAAGGAAATACCCGACCATTTTCAAATACCGTCGCTATATTTTCCTCCCCCTTCTGTTTTTGATGAGAATGATACGGTTTCAACATTTAAAAAAGTCTTCACCCTGAATGTGAAACTGTTTCACTATGATTCACAGCAGGCCCACGATCATGCTGAGCGCATTGCAGACGCCGTAAGGGAAGCGCGGCACATCATCCCGCTCATTGACCGGTCGGGTAAAGGCACAGGGGACAGCTTGAGGATCAGCCGGATCGAGACGAGGATAGGGGATTCCGGCACCGCGTCCATTATTATTCAATGGAACAGCCGCTACTGGTACAAACGGGAAAACGAACTTTCTCTGGAAACAATTGATTTTACAAACGGGGTGAAATAATTGACAGTCAGCAAAAAAACAAAGACCGAAGCAAAAAAGGCGCCTCTAGAGGAACGAGAAGCGCTGTTCTACATCGAGGATCTGAGGGAGCACGCGAAAGAGCTTTTCGGCATTAAACCGGAAGTTCTCGACGGTGCTCTTTTTCATGTGAAAGAAGAGCAGATTTCAAAGCTTGAGGCAAGTCAGCTTATTCAAACATTTTTAGCCAAGGAGGTCATGAATTAATGAACGGCGGAACATTTACACCAGGCAAAGAAAAAGATCGTGCCGGCATTTATTTTAATTTTAAAACGACAGCAGAGGAACGGGTTTCCGTCGGGGAACGCGGCACAGTTGCCCTCCCTGTCGTCATGAGCTGGGGGGAGCCGAAAACATTCGTATCGATTTCCAGCATTGAAGATTTAAATAAAAAAGTGGGATTGAACATCGATGATCCGTCTCTTCTGCTTTTCCGCGAAGCGAAGAAAAACGCACAAACCGTTTTGCTGTATCGTCTGAACACAGGAGCGCCGGCGAAAGCCCAAATCGGCGAAACGCTGAGCGTAACGGCAAAATACGGGGGCGAGAAAGGAAACGACATCTCGATCCGCATTTCCGAAAATGTGCTCGATTCTAAAAAGTTTGATGTCACAACCTTTGTCGGAACAGATGAAGCTGACCGACAAACCGTCAAAACGGCAGAAGAGCTTACCGCAAATGCGTACGTCGCGTTTCAAGGGGAAGGCGCGCTTGAACTGACAGCGGGCACAAAGCTGGAAGGCGGAGAGAACGGAACAGCAAGCGTTGCCGATTACACCGCGTTTTTGGATGCTGCCGAAACGGAATACTTCAATACGATCGCACTTCCGGTTGCAGACAATGAACAGCTGAAAGCCACTTTTGCCGCTTTCATCAAACGTTTTCGCGACAAGCAGGGCCAGAAAGTCCAAGGCGTAGTCGCTGATTATGCCGGAGACTATGAAGGCATCATCAATGTAACGGGAGGCGTTGTGCTGGAAGACGGCACAGAAATCACCCCTGAAAAAGCGACGGCATGGGTCGCAGGAGCAAGCGCAGGCGCGACTTTTAACCAGTCTCTTACATTTGTCGAATACGAAGGAGCTGTTGATGTTCTGAACCGTCTGGATGAAGATCAGGTCATCGAACGTCTGAAAAAAGGCGAGTTTTTATTTACATTTGATGCACGCGATCAATCGGTCAGTGTCGAAAAAGACATCAACTCTTTAACGAGTTTCACTGCCGACAAAAACAAAAAATTCTCGAAAAATAAAATCATCCGCGTCCTTGACGGAGTTAACAATGATTTGACCCGCGAATTAAAGGCTTTAATCAAAGCGCGAAAAGCAAGCGGCAGCGATATCCCTGCATCTGACGACGGTTTGCAGTACGTCAAAACGCTGATCATTCAGTATATGACGGCGCTTCAGGAAGCCGGCGGCATCACCGGTTTTGATTCTGAAAGCGATATTGTCATCACCCTGAATGAAGACCGCGACGGGTTTTTAATCGATTTGGCCGTTCAGCCGGTTGATGCAGCAGAAAAATTCTACTTTAATGTGGAGGTAAAATAATATGGCATTAAAAGCGCAAAACACGATTTCCGGAAAAGAAGGCCGTCTTTTTCTCGACGGACAAGAGATGGCTCACATCAAAACATTTGAGGCAAACGTCGAAAAGAATAAAGCCGAAGTCAATATTATGGGCCGCCGCATGACGGGCCACAAGACAACAGGTGCAAACGGCACGGGAACGGCGACATTTTATAAAGTCACATCTCAATTTGTCACATTAATGATGAACTATGTGAAAAAAGGCGAAGATCCGTATTTCACGCTCCAGGCCGTCCTTGACGACCAGTCATCAGGCCGCGGAACGGAACGGGTCACACTGTATGACGTGAATTTTGACTCAGCCAAAATCGCCGGCCTTGACGTCGACTCAGAAGCGCTCGAAGAAGAAGTGCCGTTCACATTTGAAGATTTTGACGTTCCTGAAAAACTGAAAGATACGTTTTAAAAAAGAGCCCCGTATCCCGCTTTTCAAACCTAGGCTGCAAAGGCTGGTCTTAAAGAAGAAAGCCGATTCAGTAGTCAGGACATATAACACCAAGCACTCTCGTCAAGCCGAGGGTGCTTTTTCATTTAAAAATTGAATGTTAAAGGAGCAAGCAGACATGAGCGAAAAACAAGAAGAAAAAGTATATGATTTGTCTTTTTTTATGCCGGGACAAACCGTTGAAGCCGAAGAAATCAAAGTGCCGATCTCAAAGCGGTTCGTCGATAAAAAGGGCAATGTCATTCCGTTTGTGTTTAAGCCGATTACAACCGAGCGCATTGACGAGCTTGAAAAAGAAAATACGACTTATAAAAACATCAAAGGCAGGGGCCGCGTCAAGGATCTCGACACCCAGCGCTTTTACGCCCGAATCGCCATTGAATCAACGATCTATCCTGATTTCCGTTCAAAGGAATTAAGAGAAGCCTATAAAACGGCCGATCCGGTCGAAGTGGCCAAACGCGTTCTGTCCGTCGGAGGGGAATATGCGAACTGGCTCAACAAAGCGATTGAAATCAACGGCTTTGAAGACGATCTTGAAGATCTGGAAGAAGAAGCAAAAAACTAATCAAGGATGGGAATAAAGAAGCGGTGTATCTCTATTTTGCGATGCACGAACTTCACTATTCTCCATCCCAGCTCCGGGAGCTGTACGAAGCCCCAAAACCGTTTAAGGCATTTTTATACGGACTTATCAGCTACAAACTTCAGATCCTGGAAAAAGAAGCGCGGAAAGGAGGTACATAATCCATGGCAAAACTAACGGCACGCTTTGAACTTGAAGACCGGGTGTCTAAGAAGCTGCGGAGGATTCAGAAGGGGTTTAAAGACCTGGAAAAAAGACGAAAAAAACTCAGCCGCCCGTTCGCAATGAAAATAAAAACGAAAACAGCAGAGAAAACATTGAAAAAACTTAATGTTTTTTTTAAAGCCAACCTGAAATCATGGCAGCTTGAAATTTCAGCAGTCGATAAGGCCGGCAAAACCATCGACAATATTTCAAATCAGCTCAAACAAAAGCTGCCTGACAACTATCAATTTTCAATTGTAATACATGATCAGGCAACACCGGGCATTCAAAAGATCAGAAGCATCATGTCTGAATTGTCATCAGCTGAATACTTCTTAACTGCAGCCGTTAATGACCGAGTCACCCCGGCTGTTCAAAAAATTTCCGGCTACCTGAAAGGTGCATTGCAAAAAGGATACTCTGCAACGCTCTATGTCATTGATAAAATCACCCAGACAGCCAGCAGGATTTCCTCCTATTTGAAAAATCATTTAGCAAGGGAATATCAAGCCACCCTTATGATTAACGACCAGGCGACCGCGAAATTGAATGCTTTGCAAAAAAAGCTTAACAGCATCGAGGCCAAACGTATCCTTAAAATTGACGCAATTGTAAAAACGGAACAAAAAGAAGACAACAAAGATTCGGATGGGAAAGCTGAGGCCGTATGGACTAAAATTCTAAAGTGGGGTAAAGAAAAATTTGTTGACTGGGTGAAGGGGCTGCCGGAGAAGATTTGGGACAAATCATTTGATGCCATCCTCGGTAAGTTGTTTAAAGGTGAAGAAAGTGGAGGCGGTTGTTGCTGCTGTGGGGGAGGCGGAGGTTCTATAATCAATGAACCTGCAACAAGCAGCAGGCCAGGAAGTGAAGAAACCACTACTAATAGAGAAACAGGATCGGGAAGAAACAGATCCGGCGGCAAGTTTATGAAAGGTCTTCGAAAAGTGGGGAAAGTTGGAGGCAAAGCCCTCCCATATGCTGGAGCACTTTTATCAGCGACTGAGTTAATGGATATGAACAAAGAAAACGCAGGCGAAAAAGTCGGTTCAGCAGGCGGAGGAATTGCCGGCGGTTTAGCTGGTGCAGCAGCAGGTGCGGCAATTGGCACAGCGATTCTCCCTGTGGGGGGAACGGCAATCGGCGGTGCCATTGGAGGTATGGTCGGAAGCTTAGGCGGCTCAAGCATCGGTGAATATTTCGGGCAGATGTTCGATGACAATGGCGGTGTCGTGAAAGCGTGGAATACGATAAAAGATAAATCGGCCGAGGCACTCGGAGCCATTCAAGAAAACTGGTCGATGATAGCAGGATGGTTTACAGATAACGTTTGGAATCCTGTTGTCGGCAAGGTTGTTGAAGTAGCGACAGGGATCTGGAATCAACTGACAACGGCCTGGACGATGATTCAGGAAACATTCATGACAGTGGCTGGCTGGTTTGCGGAAAATGTCTGGAATCCGGTTGTCGGCAAAGTGATCGAAGTAGCGACAGGGATCTGGAATCAGCTGACAACAGCCTGGACGTTGATTCAAGAAACATTCATGGTGGTCGCCGGCTGGTTTGCAGAGAATGTCTGGGATCCGGTTGTGGGCAAAGTCATTGAAGTAGCAACAGGAATCTGGAATCATCTGACAACAGCCTGGACGTTGATTCAGGAAACATTCACGGCGGTCGCCGGCTGGTTTGCGGAAAATGTTTGGAACCCCGTAGTTTCAAAAGTCATTGAAGTGGCAACCGGAATTTGGAATCGTTTTCAATTTACCTGGAACATGATCAAAAGAGTTTGGGGCGCGGTTTCCACATGGTTTATGAATACGGTTTGGAATCCGTTAAAAAATACGTTCTCAACCGTAAAAGAAGCCATTGGAGAAAAATTTCAAGCGGCCAAAAAAACGGTAACAGATATTTGGGAAGGCGTCGCCGGCTGGTTTGAGAAAAATATTCAAAAGCCAATTGTAAAGATTGCCGGATTGATCAGCGACGGTTTTGAGAAAGCATTCGGATGGGTAGGTAAAATATGGGATAAAGTTGGCGGCGGTATTGATGCCGTCATCAACTTCATGACAGGAGAAGATCCTGATAAAAATGCCACAGGCGGCTACATCACAAAACCGACCATCTCCTGGATCGGTGAAGCCGGAAATGAATTCGTCATCCCTACGGAAAACAACCGGGGACGCGGGAAGATGCTGCTTGCCCAGGCCGCTACCAAGCTCGGCATGCGCGTTGTTGACGACATGGGGGCCGCGGCGGGAGACGGGGGAGCTTCTTCTCCGGTTTCAAGCACCGCTTCGTATTCGGCTTCTGTGTCGCCTGCTGTCGGTGTCGGGAGTATAGCAGCAGAGGCGCAGGCTTTCGGCCGGGAATTCACCGGCGGTTTTGACAAGGGGATCGGCTCAAACGCTCCTTCCCTTGATCAATGGAAGCAAAAAAACATCAGCAAGCCGTTTAGCAGCCTGCCGGCAGAATCGTCTAACTACGGAAAACAGACGGTTGCCGGGTTCGCTTCCGGACAAAATGCTTCCGCGACCGGAACCGGCGGTTTTCTTCAAGCAAAAGTAAATGCGCCTTATCAAACAACGGTGAAAACGTCCTCTTCCTGGGGTGCAAATACAGTCAAAAACTTTGCAACCGGGCAAAATGCAACACCGACCGGGACGTCGCAGTATGTTGATAAAAATATCAACAAGCCGTTCCTTGATTCGAAACAGTCGGCTGCAGGCTGGGGGTCAGGAATGGTCGGACACTTTATCAGCGGCATGAATGGAAAAGGCAGCGAAGTTTCTCAAGCTGCAAAAAACTTGGCGAAAAAAGTTGAAAAAGCGTTCCGCGAAGAACTAGATATTCATTCTCCGTCCCGGGTTATGATGAGTCTTGGGCGTTTCGCGTCGGTCGGGATTGTCAAAGGTTTAAGCTCTGTCGATGTCAAAAGTTTTGCGGAAAAGCAAGCAGGCTCACTGGCAGCTGCGTTTTCCGGAATCGGAGCCGTCGGCGGAAATGTAAAGTCGTGGCTGATGCAGGCGATCATGGCTACCGGTTCGCCGGTGTCGTGGCTTCAGCCGCTTTCTGTTATTGCTCAAAAGGAATCCGGCGGAAATCCGCGCGCCTATAACGGCTGGGACATTAACGCCAAGCGGGGGGACCCGAGCAGAGGCTTGATGCAGACGATCGGCCAAACGTTTAATGCTTACAAAGGAAAAGGAATGAATGATATTTTCAATCCTGTTCACAACGCGGTAGCGGCCATCAACTACATCAAATCGCGATACGGGTCGCCATTTAACACTCCGGGGATTAAAAGCATGGCAAGAGGCGGAGCTTATAAAGGCTATGCCAACGGCGGCCTGATTACGAGCGAGCAGATCGCCCGCGTGGGTGAAGGCGGCAAACGCGAATGGATCATTCCCGAAGAACGCGGCATCCGCGGCAGATATCTGCTTCAGCGGGCTGCAGGCGCGCTCGGGATGGAAGTGCAAGACCCCGCTGAAGGGTCCGGTTCC
The DNA here is from genome assembly GCF_056155945.1 of Bacillus sp. GM2. NCBI lineage: Bacteria > Bacillati > Bacillota > Bacilli > Caryophanales > Bacillaceae > Bacillus > Bacillus sp. GM2. The sequence continues at coordinate 2,221,766 of NZ_JBRKSZ010000007.1, read as the reverse complement.
ATATCAAGTGCTCAGGCGGCTGCAGCCACCACGGGCGGGACCCGATCCCGGCAGCCTGCTGAAAATGGCGCCAAAGAAGTCAACATCTATATTACCGGGGACAATCATTACCACAGTGAGCGCGACCAGGAAACATTGATTGCGAAAATCAAGCGCGCTCTTGTCGATGAGCTTGAACGGGATATTCATATTGGGACGAAAGGAAGCGTAGCTTATGACTAAATCCGTGTACGAATTTTGGCTGACGCAAGGAAAGGAAAAGCTGCGCCTCCCTGTGCTTCCAGAGCAGCTTGACGTCAGCAATAATCTTGCGAACGAATCTGTAAAGGTGTCAAAGTTCGGCGAGGTGACGTTTATCAATGAACCGGGAGCGAAGACGATTTCATTTTCGTCTCATTTTCCGAAAAAGTATTCTCCGCTCTCGGAATACAAAGGGTTTCTTTCGCCGGAGAACGCGATTCTTAAAATCGAGAAATGGATGAAAGCAAAAAAACCGGTTCAATTTCTCGTGACGGGAACGAAGATCAATTTCACATGCAGCATTGAAAACTTTTCGCATCGCGAGGGTGAAAAGGATATCGGCGACCGGGATTTTGATCTCACATTGAAAGAGTACCAAACAGCATCACCCCGGAAGATTAAACAAAAAAAGAAAACGAAGAAAAAACGGCCGTCCAAACCGGCTCCAAAAATGTACACCGTCAAAAAAGGCGATACGCTCTGGCACATCGCAGGCCGTTTTTACGGAAACAGCCAGGAATGGCGGAAAATTTGGAATGCGAACAAGCAGGCGATGATCAAACGAAGCAAGCGAAACATCAAACAGCCGGGACATTGGATTTTTCCGGGGCAAAAGCTGAAAATACCATAAAACGAAGCGCCGGATGAACCGGCGTTTTTCTGGTAAATCAAAAGCAGGGGATAGCGATGATCGAATTATTTGTCATAAAAGAAAGCGAATGGTATGAACTTGTCACCGAAAGCGTCACATTGGAAGGAGAAAGGTACCAGGCGACTCGTTCGATCGAAGCGTCGATTGTGATCAAGCAGGGAAGCCACAAATATTACAGCGTGCAGGAAGGCGATACCGTTTTATTTAAATGGAAAGGAAAAGAACTGTTTCGCGGAATTGTGTTCAGCAGGGTGCCGAAAGAATATACGCTTACGTTTAAAGCGTACGACATGCTTCAGTACTTGGTGAAAAACCAGGATGTCTATGTATTCTCGAACAAAACGGCCGCTGACATTGTCAAACGAATTGCGAACGACTTTCAAATTCCCAAAGGTTCGATTGCAAACACCGGACATACGATTAAATCGCTCGTCTTTAAAGACAATACGAGCCTGTATGACATTATTTTAAAAGCGCTGCGGGAGACAAAAAAGCAAACCGGAAAAAACTATCAGCTGTATGCCGAAAAAGGAAAGCTGTGTTTACGAGCGTGGCCCGAACCGGAGGATATCTGGGTTTTGGAAACGGGTGTGAACATTACGGATTACGCTTACAGCACGTCAATCGATGAAACGGCAACCCGGGTGAAACTGAGAAAGCAGAAAGATAACAAAACCTATACCGCATCCGCAAGCGATGAAGCCGGTATGAAAAGATTCGGCGTTCTCCAGTACACAGAAACGGTTTCGGATGATATTAACGAGGCGCAGCTCCGCGACCGGGCGAAGAAGATACAGGCTGAAAAGAAAGGCGTCAAAAAAGAGCTGAAAAGCATACAGGCAATCGGCATACCGGAAGTTCAAAGCGGACTGCCGGTTTATATATCGATTCCGGAAGCGGGCATTAAAGAAACCTATTGGGTTGATAAGGATAAACACGATTTTACAGGAACAAAACATGTGATGACGATTGATGTCGTCGCTAAAAACACCATACCTGAAGGAGCGTCTTCATGAAATTAAGCGATGCGATAAAAGAGCTGGCTCTTGGAGCCGTAAACGCTGAATCGCCTGTCGATGTCATGCCGGCTGAAGTCGTGTCCGCGTCTCCGCTCAAGCTGAAGCTCCGCAATCATGATAAATTGGTGATCCCCTCCGACTTATTGGTGGTGGCCAGGCATTTGACAGAGCATACGGAACAGATCCGAATTGACGGAGAAGACAAAACGATTCGCTTTTACAATCAATTGCATGCCGGCGACCACGTGATGATTGCGGCTATGCCTGGAGGGCAGTCTTTTTTTGTAATAGACAGAGTGTAGGAGTAGGAGGTGGCTCGGATGGCTCTTTCGCCGGAAGTATCTTTTGAAGATATCGAGGATGACAGCGATGTGATTGAGACTTCAAAAACGTACAAAATTGATTTTGAAACAGGCAGGATGACGGGTGATATGATTTCGGGGCTGGAAGCCGTGGAACAAATGGTTTGTATGGCGCTGAGAACCGAGCGCTACGCATACGCCGTTTACAGCCATAATATCGGAAATGAACTGCAGGAGGTTCTTTCAGATCATGAAACGACCGACGCTTATAAAGAAATGGAGATACCGAGATTGATCGAGGAAGCCCTCATATACGATGACCGAATTTCGGCGGTGACCGACTTCGAGATTGAGCGTCAAGGCGATGCCTTCCACGTGTCCTTTTCGGTTGAAACCGATGAAGGGACATTGGAAATCGAGGAGGTGATTGGGGAAGATGTTTGAAGACCAGACATTTGAAGAGATCATGGAACGCATGCTTGAGCGGGTTTCAGATGAGATTGACAAACGTGAAAACAGCGTCATTTGGAATGCGCTTGCCCCGGCAGCCGCCGAGCTGGCGCTTTCTTATATTTGGCTTGATCAAGTGCTGAATTTGGTTTATGCGGATACGGCTGAAGGCGAATATTTGGACAGAAGGGCGGCTGAGGCCGGTCTTGAGCGCTATCGGGCGTCAAAAGCCATATGGTCTGCGGCATTTACGGATGGAGTATCGGTTCCCCCCGGAACCCGTTTCTTTCTGGAAGATTTATATTTTACCATGCTCGAAGACGGCAAGCTGGAATGTGAAACAGCCGGGATAAAAGGAAACGCCAATTTTTCGGGGCGGCCTTTGCTTCCGCTCGATACCATTCCCGGGCTTGAAAAAGCGGTTATGGGAAGCCTTGAAATTCCCGGCCGCGACGAGGAGACGGATGAATCCCTGTATGAAAGGTATTTAATCCGCGTCCGTAGGGAAGCGGTCAGCGCGAATCAGCTGCATTACAAACAATGGGCCGAAGAAGTGGACGGCGTAGGCAAAGCGAAGGTCTTCCCGCTGTGGAATGGCGAGGGAACCGTAAAGGTTGTCATTACAAACGCGAAAATGCAGCCAGCCACAGACGCATTAATCGAAAGAGTCAAGCAGTATATCGATCCCGATCCGGGCAAAGGGGAAGGTATGGCGCCGATCGGAGCTTATACCGCGGTTGAAAGCGCGGTATGGAAAGACGTGAGCATATCTGCAAAAATCATACCTGAATCAGGCCGGACGATCGGTGAGGCCAAACAGGAAATTGCAGAAAAAATCACTGAATTATTTAAAGAAATGGCTTTTAAAGAAAGCGTCATCCGTCTCTCGCAGATCAACAACATGATCTATGAATCGTCCTCTGTCAGCGACTATTCGGAAGTCTTCATCAACGGGGAAGCGAAAAATCTGCAGTTGACAGAAACGGAAATTCCAAAGCTGGGGCAGGTGACCATCATTGAGCAAGATTGATGAAATGGCTTTTCACCTGCCGCCATACTTGATGGAAATCCGGGAAATTCAAGAAATTATAACGGCTGAAGCGCCTGAATTTGAGAGGCAAAATCAAGAGATTTTCGATATGACGGACCAGCTTTTCGTCACGACGGCCACATGGGGGCTGGACAGGAGGGAAAAGATTTTGAATGTCAGACTCGAGGCTTCGGACGGCGTCGATATTCGAAGGGCCCGTCTGTTAACCAAGATGTCCAATATTCCGCCGATTACAAGCCGCTCGATCGAGCGCGCGGTTAATGCTTTTTTAAAACAGCCGTCCGCATCCGTCAGACTGACGGCCGGACGGTATCATTTTTTGCTGAGTGTAAACGGAGAGGATCTTCAGTTTATACCTTCAATCATTCAAACCGTCAATCATATGAAGCCCGCCCATTTGGCTTATACATTCCGGGGCGGGTTTCATTATGAATGTCGGCCGCCGAAAAGCGTTCATGACAGGCTCGTTTTAAGAAGCAAAAACGGCTTTTTCGGTACGATACCGGTCTATTTGGACGGACAGTATCTGCTTGATGATGCATTCTACTTGAACGGTTTTCGAGAAATCGACGGACTGCCCCGCAGGTTTAAACAGCAGCTCACACTGCGCCAAAAGAAGCGGCAATACATTCGGTCCGCCTCCAGCTTTACGATAAAGACGGCCGCTGAAAACCGGCGGAAACAGCAAACAAAAGCTGGCATGAAAACCGGCATTACCAATCAAAACAAAAAGGTCCAATCCTTCAAAATCAGCTGCAAATGCGAACATGAATTTAAGCAAGCAGGCGCGCTTGAAATGAGAGAGAAGTGGTGGACGCTAAACGGCGCATTTTTGCTCGACGGTACAAAGCAGCTGGCAGCAGCGGCGCAAAAAATCGCATTGTAAAGGAGAAATCAAAATGGCACAACAATTAACAGTGACAACGCTTTATGCGAGACAGCAAATGGCAAAAGCACGGGCTGAGGGCGGCAAGCTCACCAAAATCACAAAAATGGCTTTCGGAAACGGAGGTACAAACGATAAAGGCGAACCCGTTCCTCTGCAGGGCAACGAACAGGCCCTGAAAAACGAACTTCTGCAAAAGGATATCGACGGCTTTGCCTTTATGGAGCCGGCGAAAGTCCGTTATACATGTACATTGGGAGAAAGCGAACTCGCAGGGGAAACGATCAACGAGCTCGCCCTTGTCGATGAAGCCGGAAAATTCACAGCGGTCAGAACGATGACAGACAAGCAGAAAGACGGCGACATCGAGTTCGTCTTTGAAATCGACGACATTTATTAAAGGAGCTGAAACAAGGTGGACATCCAAAAACCGAGACGCTTTGAAACAACAGACCGCGCCCATGCCGACTTGTTCAACGAAGCGATAGATCAGCTGAATGTAAACGATGAACGGATTGCAAAGCGGGCTGAGGAAGCTGAAGAAAGGGCTAAAACGTATACTGATGCCCATGCTAACGACCATTCGATTCACATCACCGACAAAGAGAGGGAAAAATGGAGCGCGGGGCAGTTATATAAAATAACCGAAAATAACGGAAAAGTCTTTTACAGAGGCAGTTCAGAAACAACAGATTTTAACACTTTGACAGAAACCGGCATGTATCTCATCTATAATGAAGGAATCAACTCGCCACCTTCATCAAATCGGATATTTTTGCTTGTCATGAGTTTCGGCAATACCTTGGTTCAGGCAGCTTATGAATCGTACAAAGGGACACAGTCGTATTTTAGATTCAGAAAATCCGATTCAACAACATGGACGCCATGGCAGACCCAGGAAACGACCAGTGGAGCACAGGCCAAGGTTGATGCTCATGAACAAAATACGAATCTCCATGTGAATGAAGATGAACGGGAAAAATGGAACAATGCACAGTTATATAAAATTACTGATAATAATGGAACGCGCACAAAACTGCCGGATGGAACGGATTTATTAACGCTGCCGACAGGTTTTTATTATGCTATGGGCCATGTTGTTCAAAACAACCCTGTAGAAAACGACAGCTCCTGGTTTAATTACGATGTAATTGAAACTGGCGCTGGAAGAAAGACCATCCATGCGTGGCGGAGCTATGATAATACTTTATGGCATGGAACAGTTCACACAGATGGACAGTTTCGAGAATGGAAAAGAGTAGTCACAAACGCCGATTTAAACGTTGCTTGGCAGACTCCAACGTTGACAAATGGATGGAAACAGTATGGGTCGCACAAAGTCCGGTTTTGTAAAAATATGCTTGGAGAAGTCGAAATTATCGGATCAATAACGGGCGGGACGATTGGCTTTGATATTCCTGCGTTTACGCTGCCTGAGGGGTTCCGCCCGATTCAAGCGATGTACTTTATAGGTGTTGCATCAAGTATAGGTACTGGGTCAATACCGCAAATCCACCGGACACTGATCGATACTGACGGAAGGGTATGCATTCAATCCAGTTCAAATACAGTAAATCCAAACGAGTTTATTACTTTCGGGTTTAAGTTTAGAGCTGCATAGCAAAATGAATAGATTACTTTTTCACAGAGGAGGGTTAATATAAATTGGACATCCAAAAACCGAGATCTTTCAGAACGACGGACAGAGCCCATGCCGATTTGTTTAATCAGGTTATCGACCAGCTGAATGCAAATGATGAGTCGATTGCACAGTTTGCCGCCGAAGCTGAACAACGTTCAACTGCCTATACAGATGCACACATTTCGAACAAAGGTAACCCGCATGGTGTAACAAAATCCCAGGTCGGTCTGGGGGAAGTGATCAATAAAAGACAGGCCACAAAAGATGAGTTTGACTTGCATCATAACGATCAAACACGGCATGTTACTGAAGATGAGAGAAATAAATGGAATGGAAGTCAAATTTTTAATATTACCGGGGACAATGGACAAGCAAAGGTATATATAAGCGCCGAAGATGACTTTCAAACGATCCTACCTCAGTATACCGGACTGATACATTTTACGGCAGCCTCAGGAGCTATAAACGGACCAGGTGCGGCCGTTCGAGGGATTTGGACTTGCAACGCTTTAGGTAACTATGGTCAAGCGATCGCGTTTGACAATGCAAATAGAACCTATCGGAAAACAATAGCCGGGGGCAACTGGACTGACTGGACAGAATTAATTTCCGCGGAGAGTCTCGAGGCAAAGTTGGCGAACTTAACTTGGCACTTTCCAACGCTTTTAAACGAATGGGTTAATTATGCGGACAGCACTAAAGTTCGTTTGTTGAAGGTGCAATAGCAAAAGGGAAAATTGGTTTTAATATACCTGCATTCGTATTGCCGAAAGGATATCGGCCGTCCCGCGCTTTTCAGTTTGTAGGTGTAGCATCTCAATTGGGCATGTCCAATACTCCGCAGTATCATAGGCTGCAAGTGAGTGTTGATGGTAATGTCGTGATCGAAAACTGCTCAAATACAGTAAATCCAAATGAATATATCAGTTTAGGATTTAGTTTTAAGGCCGCATAAAATATGAAAGAGGGAATTAAAATGCCGGAAGCACCAGAACTGGATATATTCCAAAAAGAAGTTCAGGAGATGAAAGCTGATCAAAAATCACTCGAACAGCGCGTCAGTACACTCGAAAGAACATCAGACCGCCACGATCAGCAAATCATCTCGATTAACGAAAAGCTGAACAAAATCGAAGAGAATACAACCTGGATTAAGCGCAGCATCACAGGCGCGATCATTACAGCGGTCAGCACCGGCATCATCGGCGGCGCGATCGCTGTTTTTTATAATTTATTGCAGAAATAAGGGAGGACATCATCATGAAACATATCGACAAAGGCACGGTCGTCAGGACGGTGCTTCTTTTTATTGCGCTGGTCAATCAGACGTTGATCATTTTTGGAAAGCCGGTTTTGCCGGTCGCTGAAGATCAGATTCATACATTGGCGGATGCCCTGTATTCGGCCGGATCTGCGGCTTTTACGATCGCTGCATCGCTCGTTGCCTGGTATAAGAACAACTATGTGACGAGCAAAGGGAAAATGCAAAAAGAAGTTTTACAGAAAAAAGGTTTAACGAAATAAAGCTTCCTTTCAGACTTTCCAGAATTGAATTTGAAAAGGAATGATGAAGTTTGGTCAAAGTAATCAATAACTTTGTAAAAGTCAATCAATACACCCGTCCCGGGCTGAAGCTTGCGGCAGTCAAAGGCATCGTCATGCATTGGACGGCGACGCCCGGGGCTTCGGCATTGAATGAGCGAAATTATTTCAATGGCACATGCATTGCCGACAAGCGTTATGCGTCGGCTCATTATTTTGTCGACCGCCATGAGGCGCAGCATATTATTCCCGATCATGAAGTCGCATATCATGCGCATGATCAAAACCGCTGCTATGTCAGCTTTCTGAAGCCGAATGCCAATACCACGGCTCTCGGGGTCGAAATGTGCGTGGAAAAAGACGGTACCATCCATGAAGAGACGATTCGCAATGCGGCAGAGCTTGTAGCGGATTTGTGCAAGACATACGGTTTGTCCACAGATCGGATTGTCCGCCATTACGATGTCACTAACAAAGGCTGTCCAACCCCGTGGGTGAGAGATGCCGGCCAATTGTCAGCTTTCCGTAAAAGAGTAGATTCCCTTTTGGGGAGGAAAACCGTTTCCGTATCGGCTGCCTCCACCAGCCAGACAAGTTCATCGTCGGGCATTATCCTCAAAAAAGGAATGTCAGGCTCTCATGTGAAAAAGCTGCAAACTCGCTTGATCGCGGCCGGCTTTTCGCTGCCTAAGTACGGGGCGGACGGAAGCTATGGAGACGAGACGGTGCAGGCGGTTGTTTCTTTGCAAAAGAAAGCGGGAATTAAAGCCGACGGCATTTACGGTCCGTCAACTGAAAAAGCCCTCTCGGCCGCTGAAGCGTCAGCAGCCGGCAAGAGCAAGACGTGGACCCTTCCCGACGGCATTTATAAGGTGAAAAACCCGCTGATGAAGGGAACGGCCGTCACACAAATCCAGACAGCCCTTGCCGCTCTTTATTACTACCCTGATAAAGGGGCCAAAAACAACGGGATCGACGGATATTACGGAATGAAGACGGCAAATGCGGTGAAACGTTTTCAGCTGATGTACGGTTTGGGAGCGGACGGGATATACGGACCGAAGACAAAAGCGAAAATGTTGTCCCTTTTGAAATAAAGGAACTTTTAAAGTTCCTTTCAGACCGTTGACAAAACAGGTCGGATTTTAAAAATCCGACCTGTTTTTGTCCATTTTATTCTATTATTTCGATCAGAAGGCTGGCGGTTAGGACCTTTCCAGGTCCAATTCGCCAGCTTTTTCAGATTCATGGCAGCGAAAACAAGCATCGCCTGCATGGACAATTTTTTCTTTCCCCGTAAGGTTGTCCAGCGCAAGCCATGCTTATGTTTTAAATCGGCAAAAACTCGTTCGATCGTCTCTTTACGTTTGGCATAGATTTGTTTATTCTCTTCCGTATGCCGAAGATGATCAGCTTCGTCTAAATGATCCTGCCAGATATGTCTGTGAATCATCTTTCGATGATCTCTACTTTCTGTACACGTATGTAGTAATGGACATTGTTTACATCGATTTGGATCTGAAGCATACTCTCGATAACCTTGCCGATTGGTTGTGCGATAGGAGAGAATATGGTCTTGCGGGCAGATATAGACATCATAAAATTCATCGTAAACATACTCGTGTTTTCTCATGAATCCTTTTTTGGTTTGCGGACGCGTGTAAGGCATAACAGGGCGAACGTTTTCTTCATGAAGAAATTTTGCGATAACCGGTGTTTTGTATCCGGCATCAACTGCGACCGTATGAGGCTTGGCGACGCGCTCTTTCACTTGTTGAAACAGGGTCGTGAACACTTGGCTGTCATGAATATTGGCAGGCTCAACAACCGTCCCCAGCACAAATCCGTTCCGGTCACAAGCTGTATGAAAACCATAAGCAAAAAGGCGTTCCCGTTCACCCTTTACAAAATAGCCGCTCTCAGGATCTGTTGTACTTTCTTTTATTTCTCGTTCTTCTGAGCATTGCCTGGGCTTTAAGGGCTTTTTGCCGTTGGCTTCGCGATCGGCATTAATTTCTTGATCTAACTGTTCCTGATAAGCTCTTGTTTCTTTTCTTACGATCTTTTTCACAAACTTTTTCTTATTGGCATTCGCTTTGACATGTGTGCTGTCGATGAAGGCAACCGAAGGATCGACGAGGCCGAGATCCATGGCCTGACGTAAAATCCTATAGAAGATTGTTTCAAATAGGTCTGTGTCATGAAAGCGACGTTCATAGTTTTTACTGAAGGTTGAAAAGTGAGGGATTTTTTCAGAGAATCCATATCCAATAAACCAGCGATAGGCTACATCAGTTTCGATTCGCTTAATGGTTTCGCGCATGGAGCGATGACCAAACACGTATTGAATGAGCACCATTTTAATCAGTACAACAGGATCAATACTTGGACGCCCTTTTGAAGAATAAAGAGGGGCAACTTTTTGATAAATAAATGAAAAATCAATGGCTTCTTCCATCTTCCTGACCAAATGGTCTTCAGGTACAAGCTCACTTAAGGCAACGACTTCAAGCTGTTCACGCTGATCTTTAGAGTGTTTGGTCAACATGGTAAAACCTCCAAAAATTAGATTCCACACACATTTTAACAAAAAAAGCTTGTCGATCAAGCCACTTTTTTGTGACTTTGTCGACAAGCTGAAAGGAACTTTTAAAGTTCCTTTATATTTTTTAAAAATTTTCAAAAAATAACTATCCCACAGCCATACTTGTATGGTAGTATGGCGGAGAGGGGGTGAGAGTCATGAAAATGAAACAATTAAACCCGCGTTCTGTCAGAGATCAAATCTATCAGGTGCTGAAGGAAGAAATCATGAAGTTTCGGCTTGTTCCGGGTGAGCAGATATCGGAAAAAGAGATTTCAGAACGGTATGAAGTCAGCCGCACTCCGGTCAGAGAGGCTTTTTTGCAGCTGTCGAAGGAAGGGCTTCTCGAAGTCTATCCGCAGAAAGGAACCCGCGTGTCGCTGATCGATCTTGACCTGGTGGAGGAAGCGAGGTTTATGCGGGAAAAACTGGAAAAGGCTGTAGCTGAACTGGCGTGTGAGGACTTCCCGCAGGAAGCTATGTTTAAGCTGGAGCAGAATGTGAAGATGCAGGAATTATCGATCGCACAGAAAAATTATGAAAGTTTGTTTGAATTAGATGAAGCGTTTCATCAGACGATTTTTGAAGGCTGCGGAAAAGCGAATGTCTGGGCTGCGATTCAGCAGATGAACGTTCCCTTCCAAAGAATCCGCTTTTTAAGGCTTGCCGCCGATTTTAACTGGAACACCATCCATCAGCAGCACGCGGCATTAACAGAAGCGATTCGAACAAAACAGAAGGCAAAAGCCAAGGAAATCGCCGAAGAGCATTTGCAGCTGGTCATCGTCGATAAACAGATGCTCATTGATGAGTTTCCCGGTTATTTCAAAAAGTAAGCGCTTTAAAAGGAGTGGTGATGTGAAAGCTGCGGTGATGACGAAGCCTTATTCGATTGAATTTCACGACATACCGCGTCCCGAACCGGCCAGCGGTGAAGTCCTTGTCAAGATAAAGGCTGCCGGGATTTGCGGAAGTGATGTGCATTTTTACGACGGCTCAAATCCATATGCACAGTACCCTCAGATCTTTGGACATGAGCTTGCAGGCATCATTGAAAAAACGGGGGCCGGCGTGAGGGGGCGATCCGCAGGCGAACGGGTCGTAATTGAACCGGCGATCCCGTGCGGAGGCTGCTACCCTTGTCGGAAAGGGAGGACAAACGCCTGTATGAACATCGATATGATCGGGTCGGTTCGCAGAGGAGGGTTCGCTGATTTTATCATTGTTCCAGAAACGCATGTCCATCCGATTCCTGAGCAAATGGATTTTGCAACCGCTGCTTTGTGCGAGCCGTTTTCAATCGGAGCGCAGGCGGTTCGGCGGGCGGATATTCAAACAGGCGAAACGATTGTCATATTGGGAATGGGTCCGATCGGGTTAACGATTTTGGCACAGCTTAAAAAGCGCTTTGACTCCCGTGTCATCGCTGTCGATCCCGTACGGGAAAGGCTTGAGCTTGCCGAGGCATTCGGTGCGGATGCCGTTATTCAGCCTGGTGAAGAGGATGCCGAGCAAATGATTCTGAAACTGACAGACGGAGAAGGGGCGGGGATTGTGTTCGAAGCGGCCGGGATTCCCGCGACCATTGAGCAATCAATCAGTTTGGCAGCTGCCGCCGGGCGCATTGTCATTGTCGGCTTAACGGGGGAGAATGTGACGATTCCGGGCCTTCTTCTCACAAAGAAAGACATTGAAATTTACGGGACTAAACACAGCGTCAATCAATTTCCCGGCGTCATTCAATTTTTGAATGAAAACCCTGAAATAGCCCGGTCTTTTGTGACTGAGATCATGCCTTTTACGGAAATAGAAGAGGCGTTGAAAAAAGCGAAAAACTGTCCCCATCAGGTCACAAAGATTATTTTATCTTATTGAATCGGTGAGGAGGAAGTGTGATGAAAATGGTTTTCAGATGGTATGGAGAAGGAAACGACTCCGTCACCCTTGAGCAGATCAGGCAGATTCCCGGTGTAGAGGGGATCGTTTGGGCGCTTCATCATCAGCCGCCAGGTGAAGAATGGCCATTGGAAGAGATCTTAGAGGTAAAACGGCAGTGTGAACAGCACGGTTTTCACATTGAAGTTGTTGAAAGCGTTAACATACATGAGGATATTAAGCTCGGGCTGCCGACGAGAGATCTGTATATTGAAAAATACAAGCGAACGATTGAAAATTTGGCCAAAGCCGGCGTAAAGGTGATCTGCTACAATTTTATGCCTGTATTTGACTGGCTGCGGACCGATTTATACAAAAAGGCTCCAGACGGTTCCACCGCTCTGTTTTATGAGCACGCAAAGGTGCACACAATCGACCCTTTTGCGCTTGTCGATCAAATCGCCAAGCACCCCGAATTCACGATGCCGGGCTGGGAACCGGAGCGGCTGGAGCATCTGACAAGGCTGTTTGAAGCCTATCAAAATGTGACGGAGGAGGATCTTTGGAGCCATCTTCACTATTTTCTTGAACACATCATTCCAACCGCCGCACGCTGCGGAATCACAATGGCGATCCATCCCGATGATCCGCCGTGGCCGGTTTTCGGACTCCCGCGCATCATGACTTCAGGAGAAAGCATCGGAAGGCTGCTTCAGCTTGTCGATCATCCGGCTAATGGCGTGACACTGTGCAGCGGTTCATTGGGGGCCAATCCCGAAAACGATCTTTCCGCCATGATCCATGCGTATGCTGACCGGATTCCATTTGCCCATATCCGCAACGTCAAAGTCTACGAAAACGGCGATTTTATCGAAACATCGCACAGAACAAAAGATGGCACCGTTGACATTTGCGGGATTGTCAAAGCCTATCATGAAACAGGTTTTTCAGGCTATGTGCGTCCGGATCACGGCCGCCACATCTGGGATGAAAAGTGCAGGCCCGGCTACGGTCTGTATGACAGGGCGCTCGGTATTATGTATTTATGGGGCATATGGGATTCGCTTAATAGAGAAAAACGGGAGGCTTCACAATGCTTGAAATCCATGAAAATTTAGCGGGGAAAACTGCGGTCATCACAGGCGGCAGCGGGGTGCTTTGCGGCGCGATGGCGAGAGAGCTCGGCCGGCAGGGTATGAAAGTTGCCATTCTTAATCGAACCGTTGAAAAAGGAGAACTTGTGGCCGAAGCTATTCGAAAAGCCGGCGGCGCAGCGATTGCCGTTGAGTGTGATGTTATCAATCAACGAAGCGTTGAACGGGCGAAGCGCGTTGTGGCCGACCGATTCGGCGGCTGTGATCTATTGGTGAACGGGGCCGGCGGCAATCACCCCAATGGCACGACATCAGATGAAACATTCAACTCCGCGCACCTCTTCCAGGACAACATCAAGACATTATTTGATCTGAACTGCGATGATGTCGGTTCTGTTCTCAATTTAAACTTCCTCGGTTCTTTCATTCCAACACAGCAATTTGCAAAAATGATGCTGAACCAAAAAGGGGCATCCGTGATCAATATTTCTTCAATGAGCGCCCAAACCCCGATGACGAAAGTGCCTGCATACAGCGCGGCGAAAGCGGGCATCGACAATTTTACGAAATGGCTGGCCGTCTATCTGGCTGAAACGGGGATCAGGGTCAACGCCATTGCCCCGGGATTTTTCCTAACCAATCAAAATGAACGGCTTCTTCTTGATCAAAACGGCGAATTTACCGATAGAGCAAAGAAGATCATCTCTCACACCCCGATGAAGCGTTTCGGCAGCCCGGAAGATTTGCTGGGGACGCTGCTTTGGCTGGCGGATGAGAAGATGTCCGGATTTGTTACCGGTATAACAGTGCCGGTGGATGGCGGGTTTACGGCTTATGCCGGTGTCTAAACCATGCGATAAAGGGGAGGCCGATACATGAAGCAGATTGTGTGTGAAAAGCCTTATCATTTTAAAATGACGGATGTGAATATGCCGGAACTTAAGGATGGGGAAGCATTGGTCCGCATCAAACGAATCGGAATTTGCGGACGGATTTTCACGCTTATTGCGGAAAACAGCCGTTTTTCTCTTATCCAAGAGTGCTCGGACACGAGCTGTCCGGTGAAATTGTCAGCATCGATGATACCGGCGGAATGCTTATGCCTGGCGATCAAGTGTCAATTATTCCTTATTTGGAATGCGGGACATGCATCGCCTGCCGGAACGGCCGGCCCAACTGCTGCGTGAATCTGAACGTCCTCGGTGTCCATACAGATGGGGGAATGCGGGAATACATAAACATCTCGGCAGACCACCTGCTAAAAACAGAAGGATTGACGCTCAGCGAAGCCGCTGTCATTGAATGTTTGAGCATCGGCGCCCACGCTGCAGAAAGGGCAAATATCAAAAAAGGGGAAGCGGTGCTTGTCGTTGGAGCGGGGCCTATCGGGCTCAGCGTGATGAGATTCGCAAAATTGAAGGGGGCGAAAGTCATCGCGATGGATGTCAGAAATGAGCGTCTCACATTTAGCCGTGAATGGGCTGAAGCCGATGAAGTTGTATTAGCGGGAGAACATGCGGCAGATGAGATCAAACGGTTGACGAACGGAGACTATCCGGCGGCTGTCTTTGACGCGACAGGGCACCTTGGATCGATGAACAGCGCTTATCAGTACGCCGCCCACGGGGGCCGGCTGATCTATGTCGGACTGGTTCACGGCCATCTGGTCATGCCCGATCCTGAAATCCACAAGCGGGAGCTGACCATTTTATCCAGCCACAACGCATTAAGAAGCGATTTTGAGACGGTGATGAAAGCGATCAGGGATGGCGGAGCGGATGCGAACCGGTTTGTTACCGGTCAGATTGCGTTCCGCGATGTTGTTGACGGATTTCAATCAGCACTTGCTCCGGAAACCAATCCTGTGAAAGTGTTGATCCATCTGTAAAAACGCATAAAATGAAAACGTTTTCTAAATTCCGGAAAGAGGGGGTTGCCCATGTTTTCAAACGGCCGCGGGTTTGTCATCGTGATGCTTTTTTTGGCGGGAGTGATTAATTATTTGGATCGTTCAGCATTGTCTGTCGCCGCTCCTTTTATTCAGGAAGATTTGAACATACGTCCGGCGCAGATGGGCATGCTGTTCAGCAGTTTTTTCATCGGATATGCCATCTTTAATTTTATCGGCGGCTGGGCATCAGATAAGTATGGAGCGAAACATACGCTGTCGGCTGCAATGGTCGTATGGTCGGTTTTCAGCGGCGCCATTGCACTGACATATAATTTCGTCTCACTGTTTATCATCCGCGTCATTTTTGGCATGGGGGAAGGTCCGCTGTCAGCTGCAACGAGCAAGTCGGTCAACAATTGGTTTCCGCAAAAAGAAAGAGCAAGGGCGCTCGGCATGACGATGTGCGGAACGCCGCTCGGCGGAGCCATTTCAGGACCGATCGTCGGATTGATCGCGATCCATTGGGGGTGGAAAGCTTCCTTTGTGTTGATCATGATCATCGGGCTTATCTGGACTTGGTTCTGGATGAAATTCATGAAAGATAAGCCGGACGATTCCCGCAGTTTGTCCCCTGAAAAAGAAACGCGTCCGAAAAAGGATACCGGGATCCCGCTGTCTTTTTATTTGAAGCAGCCGACCGTGCTGTTTACGGCATTCGCATTCTTTTCTTACAACTATATTTTATTCTTTTTCTTAACGTGGTTTCCGAGCTATTTAACGTCAGCCCGGGGGCTGAGCATACACGATATGAGCGTTGCAACGATGATACCGTGGGTTGTCGGATTTCTCGGTCTCGCGCTTGGGGGATTTATATCGGATTATCTGTTCAAGCTGACGGGCAAACAGATGTTTTCGAGAAAAGCCGTGCTTGTGTGCTGCCTTTTGGCTGCGGCGGTATGCATTGGGTTTGCCGGGCTTGTCACGACTGCGTTTGGAGCTGTTGCCCTTGTCGCACTATCGGTTTTCTTTTTGTATTTGACCGGCATCACATACTGGGCGATTATACAGGATATCGTTCATCCGGACAGGGTCGGGGGCGTGAGCGGATTCATGCATTTTCTTGCCAATACGTCCGGTATTATCGGTCCGACGGTTACAGGGTACATCGTCGAGTATACCGGGGCTTTCACAAGCGCTTTTTTGCTTGCGGGAGGGCTGGCGGTGGCAGGTTCTATTTGCGTCGCTTTGTTTGTGAAACCGATACGTTCTGAGAAGCTGCCTCAATCTGTTGCAGAAGGCGGACAGGGGCATCCTTTATGATGCACTTGCTGCTGCTGGAGGCATAAAAAACCCCCCTACTCAGCAGGGAAGGAGGGGGAAAGTCCAAGCTTCACGGTTTGTTTTTTCTTTTGTTCAGCGTTTTAATGATTTTCTCGCTTCTTCTTCTGAGAAGAGAGGTATAGTCTGACAGGCCAAATTTTGCGAAATCGACGTGTTTGACTTGTTTTTTCAGTTTTTTCACAGCATCACCTAATTCAGCGCTTTTAGTTGATTGGTTTATTGTATGTATGAAACGGGAAAACGGAATAAGGACGGGAGAATTTTCCCGTCCTCGTTAAGCTTTTTTTCTTTTATACTCGCCGATCAGCCGTTCGTTTTGCCGGAAAATCCGTTCGGTATGGGGGCTGACTTCGTATTTCGCGATATTGGTTTTGGATTGCCTTTTAAACATTTTAAAGGCGAGGCGCTTTTTTGCGCTTTCATGGTCTTGCTGAAAAGCAGGCTCCATCAGTCGTCACCTTCCTCTTCGTTTGGTAGCAGAAGATCATAGATGCTTGTTAAAGAAGTAAACAGGAGGTAGTCAAATTCTGTGACAAGGTCTTCTGAGGTTAACTTCATGACATAGTCAAAATCGTGGATGGAAAAAGGAATGAGGACCATTTTTCCGTTTTCTTCATAATAAACGTCTTTGCGCTCAAGCTTTTCTTGAACATCGAAGCGGTTTTCCATATGCTCAAGCAAATGATCCTTGCTTTCTTCTGAATTATATTCGCAAAGTGCAGCGGATATATTCATTTTTTCGGCAAACCGTTTGATGAGCTTTTCGATCCCTTCTGCATACGCTTCTATATTTCCATAATAGATGTGGATCGGTTCGTTTTTCAATAGGTATTGAAACGTTTTCAGCCTGTTTTGATACGTGTGGAGGAGGTCGTTGTTTTCTTCGAGAAGCATTCTTGTGTCTGTCGCGAGTTCGGAGCTGCCGAGCTTTTTAAAGTAGGCGTTTAAGAAAATAAAAGCGTCTGTCAGCGTGAAAAAAACGGCAACAATCAGGTAATGAAGCGGGTTCGTGAAAATCGACTGCGGATCGTGCGTCCAATAAATTACGGCGCCGATAACATAAAGCAGGTACCACGTTTTTCGGATCGCGACCGTTTTTTCGGTGAGCTTTTTTTCAAAACGCCACACGGCAGCCACGTACAGAGCCAGCGCCAAAACAATGAGCCAAACAAGGAATTGATAAAATAGCAGCATAACTGGTTTCCCTCTTCCCGAGAAATAGTGCAGTTCCTATTCTATTGTTATGCCGGCTTTCTTTTAAACATGAAAACTCCCGTCCTGGATTCGGACGGGAGTGAGCTGATTAAAAGAATAAATCAAGTATGAAATAGGCAAATGCACCGATGGTTGCCGAAATGGGAAGGGTAATGACCCATGTGATCAACATCCGCTTTGCGGTGCCCCAGTTAACGCCTTTCACCCGGTGGGAAGCGCCCACGCCTAAAATGGATGAAGAAATGACGTGTGTCGTGCTGACAGGCAAATGGACGATCGTCGCACCAAAGATGATGAGGGCTCCCGTCAAATCTGCAGAGACACCGTTGACGGGACGGATCTTCATGATTTTTCCGCCGACGGTTTTGATGATTTTCCAGCCGCCGACAGATGTTCCCAGTCCCATGGCTGTGGCGCATGCAAACTGCACCCAGAACGGGATATCGGTTGTACTGTGCAAGTTACCCGCAATTAAAGCCATCGTAATGATACCCATCGCTTTCTGTGCATCGTTCGTGCCGTGCGTATAGGACTGTATGGCAGCTGTCGCGATTTGAACGCGCCGGAACCGCTTATTCGTTTTGGCCAGATTGCTGTTCTTAAAAATGACTTTGACGATGCTGTAGATCAAATATCCTAAAACAAACGCCAAAATGGGCGATAATATAAGTGCTTCGATAATTTTAATAAATCCGTGGTATTTAATCGCGGCGAATCCTTCCGATGCAATGACAGCTCCGGCAATCGCTCCGATGATCGCGTGGGATGAGCTGCTGGGAATGCCGAAATACCAAGTCACCAGGTTCCATGTAATGCCCGCGATAAGAGCTGCAAGGATCACGACCGATCCGTTTTCCAGTTTGAAAGGGTCGGCGATATCGCTCGTAATGGTTTTCGCTACGCCTGTGAACGTCATGGCGCCGGCGAAGTTCATGACAGCCGCCATTATAATGGCGTGCCTTGGTTTTAACGCTTTTGTCGATACCGAGGTGGCGATCGCATTTGCCGTATCATGAAACCCGTTGATAAAGTCAAATGCCAAAGCAAAGATGACAATCAATATGGTTAATACAAATAAAAGATCCATTATAATCCCTCGTTACGCATTTTTCATTATGATGGTTTCTAAATTGTTTGCTACACTTTGGCATGAATCTGCGATTTCTTCAAGCGTCTCATAGATTTCCCTGTACTGGATCACTTTAATCGGATCGGTCTCTTTTCCGAAAAGATTCTTCAGCGATTTGCGGTGCAGGTTATCGCAGTTATGTTCGTATTCTTTAATTTTAATGGCGTGCGGCTGAATTTCATTCAGGCGATTTTCCGCCAGCAATTCAATCGTCAGCAGAATTTCTTTTGCGCATTCTCTGATATAGCCGCTGAATTTATCAATATGCTCATCTGAAGATGTGATCGAGAAGATTTCCATCATGGCTGAAAAGTGTTCGATGCCGTCGAGTACATCATCGAGGCTGTTTGTAAGCTGAAGGATGTCTTCGCGTTCGATCGGCGTGATAAATGCTTTGTTCAGCTCCTTAATCATCGTATGTACATAATTATCTCCTTTTGTCTCATACTCTTTTAAGGTATCCGCGAATTCTTTAAGGGTTGTCTGATTCGTCACTTTATAGTTAACAAAATACTCAGCTGTTTCGTCTAAATTTTTTGCAATTTCCATCAAAAGCACGGAAAACTTGTCTTTTTTTCTTTTCAACATTTGTAACCCTCCATTGTTTAAATGAGACAATGCACACATCAAAATATTATATAACTTTTTGTCGAAAAAAAACAGGTGCAGTCGAAAAAAACCATTTAATTTTTAGATATTCACATCTTTTAGATGGGCGCAAGCACCAGCTGCATCCGGGATTTTATGATGATAATAGGTGTTTTCTCCTTTCAGCTAATTGTGTCAAAAGAACGAATGACAGGGTTTTTTTGTTGAATTTGGGAGTTTAGGTTCAAAAAAATAGAAAATTGGTAGTATTCCTTATTTTCAGTTCACTTTCCTGTTATAGTAGTAATAAACTGGAAAGGAAGGTGATCTGATGAGACGGTTAGCTTTCTTAGTTGTTGCGTTTTGCTTGGCGGTTGGTTGCTTGTTCAGTCCGGTGTCAAAAGCAGAAGGGGTCATGAGCGGCGGAGATGGTGATAAAGTCGCCGTCGGGAAAGACGGTATGGTGGCTACGGCCCATCCGCTTGCATCAAAAATCGGAGCCGAGGTTTTAAAAAAGGGCGGGAATGCCATTGATGCAGCAATTGCGATTCAGTATGCACTGAATGTAACGGAGCCGATGATGTCGGGAATCGGCGGCGGCGGATTCATGATGGTCTACGACGGCGAGACGAAGGAAACGTCGATTGTCAACAGCAGGGAGCGTGCTCCAGAGGGTGCCGAACCTGACATGTTTTTGGATGAAGACGGAAAGGTGATTCCTTTTTCAGAAAGGTCGAGACACGGAAATGCGGTCGGTGTGCCGGGAACGCTGAAAGGGCTCGAAGCAGCGCATAAAAAGTGGGGAACAAAGAAAATGGAAGACTTGATCTCGCCTTCAATTAAGCTTGCAGAAGAAGGGTTCCCGATCGATTCGGTTTTAGCCGATGCGATAAAGGACCATCAGGACAAGCTGAGCAAAACGGCCGCAAAGGATATTTTCCTTCCGGACGGTGAACCTTTAAAAGAAGGCGATATTCTCGTACAAAAGGATTTGGCCAAGACGTTTAAATTAATACGGAAAGATGGGTCAAAAGCCTTTTATGATGGAGAAATCGGCCGGGCGATTGCGGATGTCGTGCAGGATTTCGGGGGTTCGATGACACCTGATGACCTGTCCCGCTATGAGGTCACAACAGATAAGCCGATCTGGGGCGAGTACCACGGCTATGATATCGCAAGCATGCCTCCTCCAAGCTCAGGCGGAGTGTTCATGCTGCAGATGCTGAAATTAATTGACGATTTTCATTTATCGCAATACGATCCAAAATCGTTTGAAAAATATCATCTGCTCGCGGAAACGATGCACCTCGCCTATGCGGACAGGGCGGCATATGCAGGCGATCCGGAATTTGTCGATGTTCCGCTCTCAGGGCTGCTCGATCCCGATTATATTAAGGAGCGGCAGCAGCTGATCAGCCTTGATTCGATGAACCGCGATGTGAAAGCGGGCGATCCGTGGAAATACGAGGCGGGAGAGCCGAATTATGAAATCGTGCCTCAGCCTGAAGATAAGACGATCGGGGAGACGACACATTTTACCGTCACGGACCAGTGGGGCAATGTTGTCTCTTATACGACTACGATTGAACAGCTTTTTGGAACGGGGATTTTAGTGCCCGGTTACGGACTGTTTTTAAACAATGAACTGACCGATTTTGATGCGGTTCCAGGCGGAGCGAACGAAGTCCAGCCGAATAAAAGGCCGCTTTCAAGCATGACGCCGACGATCGTGTTTAAAGACGAAAAACCGGTGCTGACTGTCGGTTCCCCGGGAGGAACGACGATCATTGCTTCCGTTTTCCAGACGATCTTGAATTACTTTGAGTACGGCATGAGCCTTCAGGATGCGATTGAAGAGCCAAGAATCTATACGAACAGCCTGACTTCGTACCGCTATGAATCCGGAATGCCGAAGGATGTCAGACTGAAGCTCAATGACTTCGGCCACAGATTCGGCGCGAATCCGGTTGAAATCGGCAATGTCCAAAGCATTTTCATTGACCGGGAGAACAAAACATTTACGGGGGTTGCCGATTCGAGCAGAAACGGGACGGCGGTCGGCGTCAACATTAAGACATCGGCTAAATAGCGGAAGCAAGGGGCTTGGTCTAAGGCTTTTAGATCAAGCCTTCTTCCGTCTGTCAGCGGGGAAAAAAGGATTTTTTTCGAAAGAAGAGAAATATATTTTTTGTAAGCGTTTACTAAATTTGCGAAGGAGGGAGACCATGATTCACACGTTGGCAAATGGATTTTACCGCTTTTGCGAGTGGGTGATGCGGCTCGCCTATTTGAATCTGCTGTGGATCGGCTTCACGCTGGCGGGAGCGGTCATCTTCGGTTTAGCGCCGGCGACTGCCGCGATGTTCGCTGTGACATCCCAGTGGGCGCTTGGAAAGACGGATATCCCGGTGTTTCAGACGTTTTTTCAGGCGTTTAAAAAGAAATGGGCCAAAGCAAGCGTTCTCGGTTTGATATTGGGTCTGGTCGGTTTATTGCTGATTGTTGATTTTCAAATTGCGGCCGTCTATTTTCACGATCAGCCGGTTATCTTAAGCCTGTTCATCAGTTTGTTTATCATTTACGCCATCATCCTCTTATACGCTTTTCCAATTGATGTCCACTACGATTTAAAACGGAGTGCAGTGCTGAAATACAGCTTTATCATCGGCTTTTCCCGTCCGCTCACCTCGTTTTTCATGCTGATCAGCGCGTTTGGCATGATTCTGCTCGCTTTATTTCATGTCACATTTCTTCTGTTTTTCAGCGGCAGCGCTTTAAGCTTCATTTTGACGAAGCTCTCGTTTCAGGCGTTCCGAGCAATCGACGGGCGCCGGACAGATAAGCAGGCTGCCGTCACACGCTTGAAATGAAGGTGTTCGTTCGGTGAACCGCTATCAGCATTTAAAAATTAAAGATCAATTGTTTATCTTGATTTCACTGATCATGGCCGTTTCGCTCATCCTGATCTTGAGCGGCGTTCAATACGCGTTCCGTGTATATGACCAGCAGATTTACAGGAAGTCGTCACAGGTGCTGATGCTATCATCAAAAAGCATTGAAGATGAATTGAAAAAGATTGAGGATGTGTCATATCAACTGACCACTGACGCTGACATCCAAGCGAACCTTCTGAAAGCCGGCCGAGGCCAAAACAAATACGGGCGCTACCGGATGAAAAGCAAAATTTGGGATAAGCTTGCCGAATATACCGGCTCTAAGCGGTACATTAAATCGATTCATTTGTTTGATGCTTCCGGCACCGAGTATTCCGCAGGGGCGAATTTAACCGAAGCATTGCGGGAGCAAAAGAATGCGCTGATCGAAAAAGCGTCGCGCCAAAAAGGCAGCAACACGTGGGAGCCCATGCCGGGTGAAACCGGCGAGCTGTTATCCGTCCGGGAAATCCGCTCCTATGAGCGTTTAAACCTTGACCATCTGGGAACAGTGGTGATTGTCGCCGATTTAAAACGGGTGATTGGCGATCTTCCGAAAGACTGGGGGGAAGGCGCGGGCAAGATTGCGATGTCGGACGGGCGGGAGCTGTTTTTTTCTGAAATGCCTTTCAGCCAAACCGATGGACTTCGTTTATCTTCCCATGCTGAAAACGGATATGACATTGTGGAGGAAAACGGCCAGCGCTTTTTCGTTTCATATGTCAAATCAGCGTATAAGAATTGGACGTATTGGAGCCTGATCCCCTTTGACGCTATGTTTTCGAAAATCTCTGCGATGAAGACGATCCTGATTTCCCTTTTTATCCTCTTCTTTCTGATTGCGGTCCTCTTTGGAAGAAAAATGGCCAGGGGCATTACGAGTCCGATTGAGAAGCTGGTGGCAGCCATGAAAAATGTCCAAAACGGCGATTTTAAACTGGCGCCGCTCACTCGCGCTCCTTCAGACCGGCAGGATGAAGTCAGCGTCTTAAACCGCAACTTTTTTACGATGCTTGAACGGATCAATGAACTGATTGCCGAGAACTACAAGAAGCAGCTGATGCTGAAAGAGACGGAATTTAAAGCGCTCCAAGCGCAAATCAACCCCCACTTTTTATACAACACGCTCGAGTCGATCAACTGGCTGGCAAAAACGAACCATCAGCCGCAAATTTCAAAGATGACTGAATCTCTCGGGTTTTTGCTCAGGAATGCCATCAATATGAAAACCGACGTGCTGACGATCGAGGAAGAAGCTGAAATTGTGCTCCACTATTTTACGATTCAGCGTTTTCGCTTTGAGGAGCGGCTCGTTTTTAAGCTTGACATTGAGCCGGCGGTGAAAAAATGCCGCATACCTAAGCTTGTTCTCCAACCTTTGGCTGAAAACGCGATTACATACTGTCTCGAGCCCTTCATTGAACCTTGCCATATTCAAATCAAAGCATATAAAAAAGGCGGGCTTGTGTATTTAACGGTTGCCGACAACGGACCGGGCATGGATGAAGACTTTTTGGAAAAAGCGAGAAAAGAGCTTGTCCGGACAAGAGGCAGAGGAATCGGGCTGCAAAATATCGATGAGCGCATTCAGCTGATGTTTGGCAAAGGGTATGGCTTGACGATTTCAAGCGAAAAGAACAAGGGAACCGAAATGATGATTAAAATACCATTTCAAAGCGGGGTGTGATGATGTATAAAGTGCTGTTGGCGGACGATGAACGGATTATTCTCGACGGCATCTCCAGCATGATCGAATGGAATTCGTTCGGGACGTCTTTGATCGGAGCCGCGCAAAACGGGATTGACGCCTACCGCCTGATTATGGAAGAGCGGCCGGATATTGTGATCAGCGATATTAAAATGCCCGGGATGGGAGGACTCGAACTGATCGAGAAAGTATCCCGCGACCACCCGTCAATCCGGTTTATTTTGCTGACGGGCTTCGGCCAGTTTGAATATGCAAAAAAAGCGATGTCATACGGAGTCAGGCATTATTTGCTCAAACCCTGCAATGAAAGCCACATTACAGATTCGCTTCAAAGCGTGATCGGCGAGCTGAAAAAAGAGGAATCGGCGCAAAAAGTGAAAACCGATCTGGAGATGATGAAACCGCATCTTATGAAGCAGATGCTAAAAGAGCTGGTCACGGGCGGCCGCATCGAGGATGAAACGTGCCTGCGCTTCTTTTCAGAGCAAAAGGTCATCAGGCTGATCCTGTTTTCCGTCCGGGACGGGGATGACAAAGACTATGCACGAGGCGTTGAGTCGATTGCGGATGAGGTGCTGAACGGTTCTGTCATCGCTTCGGCCCGCGTTCAACAAGTGCTTGTCTGTGCAGTAGACGGAGCATTGGCTCCCGCCGTGCTTGAGGAAAAAATGAAAAGCGTCCAAGAGCTTTCACGCCATCTGCTTCAATTTGAACCTGAAGCATCACTCAGCGAAAGCGGCAGTATCAGCGAAGCCTCCGTGATGTATGAAAAGGCATACGCACAGATCGTCCAAGATGAAGGAGAGACATCGGTTTTAATCGGGAGGATGCTCGATCTCATCGAAAAGGAAGCCTCAAATCCGAAGCTTTCGCTGAAATGGGCAGCCCGCAACATGCTGTACATGAATCCGGATTATCTCGGCAAGCTGTTTAAACAGGAAACCGGTGAAAGGTTTTCAAACTATGTCGCAAAGGTGCGCATCGAAAAAGCGATCGCGAAAATGAAGAAGTCTAAAAACACGGCCATCGGCGCACTGGCAGAGGAACTGGGGTTTGGCCATAATCCGAAATACTTCAGCCTTGTTTTTAAAAAATACACGGGACTCACCCCGTCAGAATTTCGAAAAAAAGAAGAAAACACGTTTTAATGCCGCCGGGTATATCCGGCGGTTTTTTGCGTATTGACGGAATCTCTGTTTTTTTAACATTCTTCTCTGTTTTTTGAGTTTCTGGGACAAAAAGTTGAATTTAAAATGAAATGTAAGCACTTGCAAAATAAGGA
This sequence comes from Bacillus sp. GM2, assembly GCF_056155945.1. NCBI lineage: Bacteria > Bacillati > Bacillota > Bacilli > Caryophanales > Bacillaceae > Bacillus > Bacillus sp. GM2. The sequence goes on along the minus strand of NZ_JBRKSZ010000007.1, from coordinate 2,196,342 downwards.
GGGGAAATGTTGATGAGAAGATTTGTGTTTTTCTCATTTTGCGTTTTGCTGACGCTCGGCCTGTTTGGATGCAGTTCAAACACTGAAGAGGCGGCCGGTGCGGACGGCAAAAAGAAGGTTACCTTGAGGGTCGCGTGGTGGGGCGGACAGCCTCGGCATGATTATACATCAAAAATCATCGAGCTGTATGAAAAGGAACATCCGCATGTCAAAATCGAAGCGGAGTTTGCGAATTGGGACGATTATTGGAAAAAGCTTGCCCCGATGTCTGCGGCGGGTCAGCTGCCAGATGTGATTCAGATGGATATGGCGTATTTATCCCAATACGGCAAGAAAGGCCAGCTTGAAGATCTGACTCCGTACGTCAAGGACGGGACCATCAATACCGAAGCGATTGATGAAAAGACGATCAAAGGCGGCAAAATCGGTGATCAGTTATACGGCTTCCCGCTCGGTGTGAATGTGCTGTCGGTGATTACAAATGACGACATGCTAAAAGAAGCGGGCGTTGAGATTGACGACGGCAGCTGGACGTGGACCGATTTTGAAAACCTGGCGCTAGAGGTCGAGGAGAAGACGGGGCAATACGGTTCAAACGGCATGCATCCGCCTGATGTCTTTTTCCCTTATTACTTGAGGACGAAGGGCGAGCGCTTTTATAAAGAGGACGGCACAGGCCTTGCTTATTCAGACGACAAGCTGTTTGTCGATTACTTCAAGCGGCAGGTGAAGCTCGTTGATGAAAAAGCATCGCCGACACCTGATGAAAGCGCGCAAGTGAAGGGAATGGAGGACGATTTTATCGTTAAAGGCCGAACGGCTGCAACATGGAATTATTCAAATCAGTTTTCGGCGTTCGCACAGCTGACCGATGCGCCTCTTTCATTAAAGCTGCCTCCTGAACAGGCGAAAGAAAAAGCGCTGTTTTTAAGGCCGAGCATGCTGTTTTCAATCCCGAAAAGCTCCGAGCAAAAAAAAGAAGCGGCTGCATTCATCGACTTCTTTATTAACAATGAAAAAGCCAATGCCCTGATCAAAGGAGAAAGAGGCGTGCCGGTTTCCTCCAAAATTGCGGAAACGGTGAAGAAAGAACTGAGCGAAGAGGAGAAAAAGATTTTCGAATATGTCGAACGGGCTTCGGAGTCCGCAGGAGAAGCGGAACCGCCTGAACCGATCGGCAGCGCCGAAGTTATCAAACTGCTAAAAGACACGTCAGACCAGATTTTGTTTAAAAAGATCACGCCTGAAGAAGGAGCCGCGAAGTTCAGAAAAGAAGCGGACGCGATACTGAAAAGAAACCAACAATGATAAGCGGGGCAAGTGGAGGAAGGCCGCTCATCAAATGCAGGAGGAAGTGAACGTGAAGCGAAAAAAAAGAATTGACAATTTGGCGGGTTACGCCTTTATTTCCCCGTTTATTATCGGATTTTTATGCTTTACCGTCATTCCGATGGGAGCCTCGCTGTTTCTGTCTTTTACAAGCTACGATCTGTTCACCGCGCCCAAATGGGTCGGCCTTGACAATTATAAGGCAATGCTGACAGATGATGAAAAGTACTGGGGCTCGCTGAAAGTGACGTTTTATTACGTGCTCGCCGGTGTTCCGCTGCGCCTCGCGTTTGCGCTTTTCATCGCGGTGATTTTGAACAGAGCCGAAAAAGGTGTCGGCATTTACCGGACGCTTTTTTATCTCCCGTCCATTATCGGCGGCAGCGTGGCGGTCGCGATTATGTGGCGAAATGTATTTGGCAATGACGGTGTTATCAATGCGCTTTTATTCTTCCTCGGTTTTGACAAGAAGATTCTTTGGTATCAGGACCCGACAAGCGCATTGTGGACCTTGATTCTTTTGTCGGTGTGGCAGTTCGGCTCTTCCATGCTGATCTTTCTTGCCGGATTGAAAAATATCCCGCCGATGTATCAGGAAGCGGCAAGTGTCGACGGTGCAAACAGATTTCAGCGGTTTTTTCTCATTACGCTCCCGCTTCTCAGCCCGATCATCTTTTTTAACCTGGTGATGCAGACCATTTCAGCCTTCATGACCTTTACGCCGGCCTACATTATTTCAAAAGGGGAAGGCGGTCCGCTTGACGGGACGCTTTTGTATTCCCTCTATTTGTTCCAGCGGGCCTTCAACTTTTTCCAAATGGGCTACGCATCGGCGATGGCATGGGTGATGCTGATCCTGATCGGCCTTGTCACATTCATATTGTTCAAAACTTCATCCTTATGGGTGCATTACGAATCGAAGGAGGGGTAGCTGGTGAAGCCGGTAAAAGACATTTCGGGGCGGGCAGCGCCTGCCCCGCTTCCCACAGGAAAGGGAAAGAAAAGAGCCGGGCATCTCGTGTTTCATATCGCGACTGCCAGTCTTGCGATCATCCTTTTGTATCCCGTTATCTGGCTGATTGCAAGCTCGTTTAAAGAAAGTGCGAGCATATTCGCCACATCCCATTCGCTCATCCCGGACCCTTTGATCCTGTCCAATTATACGGAGGGTTGGAAAGGGATCGCCGGACAGCCGTTCATCACATTTATTAAAAATTCGCTTATTATCGTCGGCCTCTCGACGGTCGGCGCGGTTTTGTCCTCAGCGTTCATCGCTTACGGATTCGCGCGGATTCCGTTTAAAGGGAAGGCATTTTGGTTCAGCTGCATGATGGTGACGATGATGCTGCCGCACGAGGTGCTGATGATTCCGCAATACATCATTTTTGCAAAATTGGATTGGCTGAATTCATTCAAGCCGATCGTTGTTCCCCAATTTTTCGGGCACGCGTTTTTTATCTTTCTGATGATTCAGTTCATCAGGACGATCCCGGTAGAACTCGATGAAGCGGCAAAAATTGACGGCTGCAGTCGTCTCGGCATCTTTTTCAGAATCATTTTGCCATTGATCGCGCCGGCGCTCGCGACGTCCGCCATTTTCTCGTTTTACTGGAAGTGGGAGGAGCTGATCAATCCGCTTCTTTACTTGAACAAGCCGGAGCTTTACCCGGTTTCTATGGCACTAAAGCTGTTTTTAGATACGGAAACGGCGTCTAACTGGGGGGCGATGTTTGCGATGTCAGTCGTCTCACTCGTCCCGGTAATCCTCGTGTTTTTCGTTTTTCAAAAATCAATCGTCCAAGGAATCAGCATGAGCGGATTAAAATAACAAAGGAGAGAAAAGTGCATGACAAAGCTTGTTTTTGATGAAGAAAAACTGAATGAAGTGATCGACAGAATCGTCAAGCGGACATTTGAGATGGATTTCGAATGGGATTGGCCGGGCGGCGTCGCGTTTTACGGCGTCGCTGAGGCGTATGAAGCAACCGAAAATGACGAATACCTCGAACTTTTGAAAAACTGGACGGATGAAAAACTTGAAGACGGCTTGCCTAAGCTGTCGATCAACGGGGTATCCATCGGGCATACCCTTCTGTCGCTCTACCAGGCGTCAGGAGATGACAGTTATCTTGACACCGCCCGGCAAATGGCGGACTATGTGCTCCGCGAAGCGCCCCGGTTCGCAGACGGGATTTTGCAGCACACCGTCAACTCAGAGAAACATGTATTCCCTGAACAGGCATGGGTCGATACGATGATGATGGCGGGCTTGTTCCTTCTCCGAATCGGAAAACTTGTCGGCAGCGAGGAATATTTTGAAGACGGGCTGCGCCAGTATCACGGCCATGAAGAATTTTTGCAGGACATGGAGACCAATCTTTATTATCACGGATGGGACCATGTGGCCAAAAACAATCTGTCAGGCATATTTTGGGGAAGGGGAAACGGATGGGCAGCTTTGACGATGGCAAAAGCGCTCCCTTTGATCGATGTTACGCATCCTTCATATATGATCATTGACGGTTCGCTCCGAGACTTGTTGAGCGCGCTTGTCAGGCTTCAGCATCCTTCTGGTTTATGGCACACCGTACTGACGGACCCTGATTCATATCTTGAAGTGTCGGGGTCTGCGGGAATTGCTTCCGGCCTGCTGTCCAGAGGCTCGCTATACCACAAATCCGTTCAGAAGGCGCTCTCAGCTATAACAGATGCGGTCGCGCCTGACGGAAGGGTGGAACGCGTTTCAGCGGGCACAGCGGTGATGCGGGATGCGCGGGGTTACAAAGACGTTCCGTATAAACGGATTCAAGGCTGGGGACAGGGGCTTGCCCTGACTTTTTTGGCCGACGTCGTCCGCTCCAAGTCGCGTGCGTTCCAATAGAAATTGAAAAAGAAACATTCTTTTCATTGCAGTGGGGGGAGAGGGATGAAAAAGCTGCATCAAAGGTATGTTTCACGGCGAAAAGGGAGTTTTTTCAAAAAAAGCTTTGTGCTGATTCTGCTGATTGCGTGTATTCCCGGTTTATTGACGGGTGCAGGAATCTATTTGTTTTCCGCTGCAAAAATTGAAAAAGAGCTCCAACAAATGCACGAAAACCAGGTGAAACGCCAAATCAGCCAAATCGATGACAAGCTGGAAGGGCTTGAGATCATGCTCTCCCAGCTTGCATATGATCCGCGCCTGATGAACGGTCTGGCCGATGCCGATCTGCAAACGGATTTTCAAACGACGTACAAGCTCTCAAAATCGCTGTTTTTGCTTCAGGATCAAAATCCGCTCATTCACAAGGTTGAACTGTTTATTCAAGGGAAGGAGCCGATTCTCTTAAACCCGGAATACAGCGGAATGACCGACCGGAACATCTTAAAGGCCTATCATTCGCTGCTTGAAGGCGGTCAAAACGTTTATTGGAAAGACATGAGCCGCGCGCCGTACGGAATGGCGCTTGTCCACAAAATTCCGGGAGGCATCTCAGAGCCGTTCGGCGCGCTGATTTTGACGCTTGACGAAAAAGAAATGGGGCATTTGCTGGAAAGCCTTTCACCGTATTCAAAGGGAACAGCGCTTCTTTTTCATCATAATCAGAAGCCTGTTTCTTGGAGCAAACGCGGCAAAGCTGATTTTGAAAGCGTTTTAAAAGAAAGGCTTGAGAAACAAAAAAATCAACAGGGCTCCTTTGTGATGGATTGGGACGGAGGGGCGTATTCCGTTTCATACGGACGAATGGACAGATTAAACCAGGAATGGACCTATGTCTCGGCTTCACCGATGTCGGCGATTACGGCTCCGGTGTTGTTTTTATCAAAGCTCGTCGCGTCGGTCAGCATCGCCGGGATCGTTCTTGCCTTCATTCTGTCATGGTATGCGTCACACAAAATTTATTCACCTGTCGCAAGGCTGATCAAGCTCTGCTCAGGAGAGGGTAAGGCCGCTCATTTTCCGGATGAATTTCATTGGCTCGAGAAGCGCTGGGAAGACCTGACTAAGGAAAGCGGCAGACTGAAAAAGGAACTGCCCCAGGCTGCAAACGTTTTTTTTCAGCGCCTTCTCGGCGGATACTTTGCAGATGAATCAGAGAGGAATTTGAGAGATCGTCTGAAAAGGTGGGGCTGGGAAGCGAAAGACAATGTGTTTACCATCATCGATATCCAGCTGACGGGTCTCTACGAAGGGAACGGAGCTTTTACAAAAAAGGATGAAAGTCTGGCGGGCTTTTTGCTGGGCAACATTACGCGCGAACTGGCTGGCAGGACATTCAAACATATTTATATGACCGATGTCCGTTCGTTATCGCTCGCTGTGCTGCTGATGAGCGGCAGGAAAACAGCCTTCAAGGAAGAAACCGCCCAATTTGTGCGTGAGCTGACGGATGTGATCTGCGGCATATCAAGGCTCCACGTCACAGTGACGGTATCTAAAACCGCTGACATGTTAAAAGACATTCCCGGCATGTATGAAGAGGTGAAAGAAGGCAGGCATTACAGACAGTTCGAAAACGCCAGCCAGGTGATCGATTTAAGCCGGCGGGAAGACATGCCTCCCGCTGAATCATACTATCCGTTCACCCTTGAAAAAGAGGTCGTCAGGGCGTTGCGGCTTGAAGAAAGGGATGAAGTCGAAAGGCGGATCAGGCTGTTCATCCGGGAGCTGTCCGATAAAGGAAAGACGGAAATCCGCATCCAGCCGGGCATGATGCAGCTGTTGGCAAAGATCCAGGAAGAGATCTTTCATTCCGGCCTTCACCCTTATGAATTGTTCAGCCGAAAAAATCTGCTGCAGGAGCTTTCAGAGCTGAGGGAGCCGGAAAGGGCCGTCGGCTGGATGATGGAGCGTGTCGTAAGCCCGTATCTTAAAGAAATGGAAGGCAGGAAAAACAGACAGCAAAAACGGCTTGTCGAACAGGTGCTTGAGATGATTCATCAGCATTATATGAACGATATCTCGCTTGAAAGCTGCGCTGATCAAGCCGGGACGAATTCGTATACGCTGAGCAAAGCTTTCAAACAAGTAACCGGCATCAATTTTATCGACTATGTTACCCGTCTCAGAATCGAAAAAGCGAAAGAGCTCCTTCTTGAAACGAATAAAAAAATCCATGACGTTTCTGAAGAGGTCGGCTACAGACACAGCTATTTCAACCGGATTTTCAAGAAGCAGGTCGGCATTCCGCCGAGCCGCTACAGGCAGATTCATCAGGAATCTTCGTGAAAGGGAGAGTGTTATGAAACAAACAGACAAAAAGCCAAAAGTGACAGTATATTTGGCCGGGGATTCGACCGTCGCAGACTGTCCCCCGCATGAAGCGCCGATGGCCGGCTGGGGACAGATGCTTCCGCTGTTTTTCTCAGATGAAGCTGCGGTCGTGAATATGGCAAAAGGCGGGGCCAGTTCGAACAGCTTCATTGATGAAGGCCGGCTCGATGACATGACGGAGCGGCTTGCGCCTGGTGATTATGTGTTGATCCAGTTCGGCCACAACGATCAAAAGCCGTACGGAACAGACCCGTATACAACCTATCAGGAGCATCTTGTCCGCTATGTGGAAGCGGTTCGCGAAAAACTTGCGACTCCGGTTTTGATCACTTCTGTAGAGCGCAGACGCTTTGATCAAAACGGAAAGCCCGCCGATACACTCGGGGATTTTCCGAAAGCGATGAAGGCGCTCGCTGACCGCTTCGAAGTGCCGTTGATCGATTTATGGTCCAGAACAAAAGCGCTCTATGAATCTCTCGGAATGGAAGGCTCAAAACGGCTGTTCGTCCACTTTCAGCCGGATGAACACCCTCATTATCCAAATGGAATCGAAGACAATACCCATTTTTCCGAGGCGGGGGCCCGTCAAGTCGCCAGGCTGGTAACAGAAGGAATCAGAGAGCTCGGTCTGCCTCTAGCGGCTTATCTTCATTGTGAAAGGAGCGATTTCCGTGCCGGCGTGTAATGCAAGAGAAGGAAGCCTGATGTATCGAAACCCTTTATCATCTCCTGAAGATCTCCGCGGCTGGGTGATGGAAGGGAAAGGAATCGTTCGTTTTCCGCACGGCCGCCTGCAGATGGAGAACGAACTCGACGCTGAGCAATATGGGGACGATGCCCATTTTGTTTACTGGTGTCCTGAGACATTCCCTGATGGAATAGTTGTGAAGTGGGATTTCTATCCTGTGCGGGAGCCCGGCTTATGCATGATATTTTTTGCAGCAACCGGCATGAATGGGGAAGATTTATTCGACGGACGGCTGGCGGAGAGAACAGGAAATTATCCGCAATATCATTCAGGGGACATCAACACATTGCACCTGTCGTATTTCAGACATAAGCATGCTGATGAAAGAGCATTCCGAACATGCAACCTCAGGAAAAGCCGCGGTTTTCACCTCGTCTGTGAGGGGGCCGATCCGCTTCCGCCCGCTGCTGACGCTTTGCCTCCCTACCGGATGAAGCTCATAAAAGACGGGGCATCCGTTCATTTTTCAATCAACGGGCTGCCCATTTTGGAATGGGAGGATGACGGCAGGCGTTTCGGCCCGGTTTACGGAGGAGGAAAAATCGGTTTCAGGCAAATGGCTCCGCTGAAAGCAGCCTACGCCAACTTTGAAGTGCGCAGGCTGCTGCGCGACTGAAAGGGGGATCGGACATGCGGGAAAAAGGCGTGATGGCGATGATGTACGGCGCTTGTGAAGCGATCATGAAAATCGCCTGGCTGAACGCGCTCTGGGTTCTATTCACGCTGGGAGGAGGCGTTGTTTTCGGCTGGGCTCCGAGCACGGCCGCGATGTTCACGGTCGTGCGCAAGTGGCTGCTCGGCCGGACAGACGCACCGGTATTCAAAACGTTTTATCAAACGTATAAAAAAGAGTTTTTCAAAACAAACGGAATTGGCTTCATCCTCATCGCCGCCGGCACAATTTTATTTGTAAACTATCAATTTTTCCGCGTCCGTGAGGATTTATTTTCAATCATCATCAGCTATGCCACACTGATGGCCGGGCTCATGTATGTCGTAGTTTTCGTGTATATTTTTCCGCTTTACGTTCACGTTCAGCTGCCGTTTGCCCGCTATTTTTCACAGGCTGCACTGATCGGTCTCGTTCGTCCTTTGACGACGGCCGGAATGGCTGCTGCTGGGGGCTTTGTCGCTTATGTGCTGTTAACGGTTCCGGGACTGATCCCATTTTATGGTGTCAGTTTGTTTGCTCTTGTATCAATGTTCATCGCACATCGCTGTTTTTTGCGTCTGGAAGGCTAGCTGAACCGCTTAAAATCGGACTTGAACACATCTTTTCCTTTCGGCAAAAAAGTGCAATTGAATAAAAATGGAAGCCGTAATAGAATCCCTTTTTAAGTAAGCGCTTACAAAAAGGCGAAGGGAGAAGATGATGAAAAAAGGAAAGAAAAGGTGGAAGAAACTGTTGGCCGCGTCATCTCTTTTATTGATTACACTTGTGACCGGCTTCTCGGAACAAGCGGAAGCAGACGGGCGGACGGCTGCGCAGGCAAGGCAAATGGAATCGCTGAACCGGGGGCTTGTCGCTGTTAAAACGGGGAACGGTGTTTTTGTGAGCTGGCGGCTGCTCGGAACGGAGCCCGCTTCTGTTTCATTTAATGTGTATCGAAACGGAAAGAAGCTGAACGGTTCCCCGATTACATCGAGTACAAACTATCAAGATGCGGGCGGGGATTCGAATGCCGTTTACCAGGTGCGCGCTGTTTTGAACGGTGTGGAGCAGGCTCCTTCTGAAACCGCCGGAGTTTGGAATAAACCATACAAATCTGTTCCGCTGCAAAAACCGGCCGGAGGAAAAACGCCTGATGGGGTGTCATTCACATACAGCGCCAATGATGCGAGCGTCGGCGACCTTGATGGAGACGGCGAATATGAAATCATTCTCAAGTGGGACCCTTCCAATTCAAAGGATAATTCACATGACGGATACACGGGAGACGTGCTGATTGACGCATACAAGCTTGACGGGACCATGATGTGGAGAATCAACCTTGGCAAAAACATTCGCGCCGGCGCCCATTATACACAGTTTCTCGTCTATGACTTTGACGGCGACGGAAAAGCGGAAATCGCCATGAAGACGGCCGACGGGACGAAAGACGGCAAGGGAAAGGTGATCGGAAATGCAAACGCCGATTATCGTAATGCCCAAGGCCGAATTTTGTCAGGCCCTGAGTATTTGACGGTTTTTAAAGGCGATACAGGCGCTGAGCTTACAACGGTCAACTACGAACCTGCCCGGGGAAATGTAGCCGATTGGGGAGACAGCTACGGCAACAGAGTTGACCGATTTCTGGCCGGTGTCGCATACCTTGACGGGGAGCGGCCGAGTTTTGTCATGGCACGCGGGTATTACACGAGAACAGTGCTTGTCGCTTATAACTTCAGAGGCGGAAAGCTGACCAAGCTGTGGACGTTTGATTCGGACGCTCCCGGAAATGGCGCTTATGCCGGTCAAGGCAACCATAGTTTGAGCGTCGCTGATGTTGACGGAGATGGAAAGGACGAAATCATATACGGAGCAATGGCTGTCGATCATGACGGTAAAGGTCTTTATTCAACCGGATGGGGACATGGGGATGCCATGCATACAGGAAACCTGGACCCGTCAAGACCGGGACTCGAAGTCTTTCAAGTGCATGAAAACAGCAATTCTCCTTATGGATTGTCTTTCCGGGACGCGAAAACGGGAAAGATCATCTGGGGAGTTCACGCAGGCAAGGATGTCGGACGCGGGATGGCTGCTGATATCGATCCGCGCTACGAAGGAGCGGAAGTATGGGCGAACGGCGGTCTTTATACGGCAAAAGGTGTAAAAATCGGGAGCACATTGCCTTCATCAACGAACTTCGGCATTTGGTGGGACGGTGATCTCCAAAGAGAGCTTCTGGACAGCAACAGAATTGATAAATGGGATTATCGGAATTCGCGAACCGTTAACTTGCTGACAGCATCCGGAGCTTCGGCAAATAACGGAACAAAAGCGACGCCGTCCCTGCAGGCTGACATTCTCGGAGACTGGCGCGAAGAAGTGGTCTGGCGAGCAGATGACAGCAGCGAACTGCGCATCTACACGACGACAGATGTGACGGAACACCGCTTGTATACGCTGATGCATGATGCCGTCTATCGCCTCGGAATCGCCTGGCAGAATGTCGGCTACAACCAGCCGCCGCACACCGGCTTTTATTTAGGCGAAGGCATGCAGACACCTGAGAAACCGAACATTTATACACGCTGATGAAAAGGGGAGCTGCATAATGAAGCGATATGTTCGCTGCGTATCGGTCATCCTCCTCCTTTTCTTCTTCAGCACGGGAATGGGGGGACCTGTGCAGCCGAAAGCCGCTCTCGCACATCACAATCAGGATCTTTTTCTGTTCTATTTTGGAAAAGGTCCCGCTGAAAAGGATTATGTGAAAGTGAACGAGGCCTCCGCGTATCAAAATGGTGCAGGCTACGGATTTTCACGGGCAGGGAGCGCTGTGTGCAAAAAGACGCAAAAAAAAGAAGCGCTCAAGAAAGACTATTGTGTCGTGAACCGGACGGCTTTTCTGGCGGATCTTTCTCCAGGCGAATACCGCGTAACCGTATTTGCCTCATCCCGCGGTGAATTGAAGCTTTATGCCGAAGGAGAGGAAATGGGAACGATCCCGGCCGGAGCAAAGGGAAGTTCAGCCGAAAAATCGTTCACCGTTACGGTGGAAGACGGGCGTCTCGATTTGGAGTGGAAAGGACCTCAGCCAAAAGTGTATGCCGTCGAAATTTCGAAGGTATATCGGTTTGATTTCGGTGACGGGCCTCTTGCTTCAGGCTTTATTCCGGTAGGCGCACAATCGGCTTATACTCCTCTAAAAGGCTACGGATTTGACGACACAGCAAAGGTGACTTGTCCGGACCGCGGCACGGCCGATCCGCTTCGTTCAGACTTTTGCATACCGGGTGGGACGGCGTTTACGGTCGATTTGCCTGACGGTCTGTATCATGTCCGGCTGATCACCGGAGATGCCCGGGCAAAAACGAACATGGATGTACGGGCAAACGGCATGCTTCAGCTGTATTCATTTGGAGCGGAAGCGGGCGGATACAACGAAAAAACGTTTCCGATTCAGATTTCCGGCGGCCGCCTTTCCATTCAAGCCTTAACAGCGAGAACAGCGCCGCGCCTCAATGCGCTGGTCTTGACGAAGACGGCTTATCATGTAACAGATGACAAGACGACGGTCTTTCTGGCGGGAGATTCCACGGTCTCCGATTATGAACCAGGTTATGCGCCGATGGCAGGCTGGGGGCAATTTTTAGGCGGCTATTTCTCGGATGAAATCGTCATCGACAACCAGGCGAAACGCGCGAGAAGCGCGAAAAGTTTTGTGGATGAACGGTCGCTGGATACGATTTTGAACCGGATGAAACGGGGCGATTATTTGTTGATTCAGTTCGGTATCAATGACGCCGGGCAAGATCCGGCCCGCCATACAGATCCGTATACGACATTTCAGGAATACTTGAGAACATACATTAACAAAGCCCGCGAAAAAGGAGGACGTCATGTGCTCGTCACTTCTCAAAGCAAACGTACCTATGATGAAAAGGGCGTTTTCTACAACAGCATCGGAGAATATCCGAACGCAATGAGACAGCTGGGACGGGAAATGAACGTTCCGGTGATCGATTTAAACAAAAAAAGCATTGAATATTACAACGAGATCGGCGTTGAAGCGACTAAAAACGTATTTATGTTTTTAGAGCCGGGAGAAAGCCTGAATTATCCAGACGGAATCCAGGACAGGGTGCATTTTCACGAGTTCGGTGCAAACCAGTTGGCAAGGCTCGTGACAGAAGAAATCTCCGATTTGAACATATATCCGCTGAAACGCTCGCTCAAGAAATAAGGTGTCGGGAGAGCCGGTCTCCGGTTCTCCCGTTCGCCATTCCAAACCGTAAAGGGGAGAGAGGACGATGGGAGAAAAAGACGTACATGCAGCAGCTGAACGCGTTCGGCCGCTGAAAACGACGGCAAAACCGAGGCAAATGGAACGCTTAAACCGCGGACTTGTGGCTATAAAAACAAAAAAAGGGGTTTTTCTCAGCTGGCGGCTCTTAGGAACCGATCCGGAAGAAACGGCTTTTAACCTATATCGCAACGGTCACAGAATCAACTCAACACCCGTTTCATCATCGACCAACTTTCTTGATAAACACGGAAACGGAGAATCTGTCTATTATGTGACAAAGGTTCTCGAAGATAAGGAAGTCGAGCAGTCGCACAAAACAGCTGTCTGGCAGAAGCCGTACTTGGATGTTCCGTTAAACAAGCCTGATGGCGGGACAACTCCTGACGGCGTACAGTATACGTACAGCGCCAATGACGCGAGCATCGGAGATCTTGACGGCGACGGAGAATACGAAATTGTGCTCAAATGGGACCCGTCCAATTCGAAAGATAACGCGCACAACGGCTATACCGGAGAAGTCATCATCGATGCCTATAAGCTTGACGGGACATTCATGTGGAGGATTCATCTCGGGAAAAACATCCGCGCGGGCGCCCATTATACCCAATTGATGGTCTATGATCTTGACGGCGACGGAAAAGCGGAAATCGCCATGAAGACGGCTGACGGAACGGTTGACGGAACCGGACGGGTGATCGGCGATCAGGCTGCCGATTACAGAAATAAAGATGGACGAATTTTGGACGGGCCTGAATATTTGTCGATTTTTCACGGGGAAACGGGAAGGGAATTGGCAACTGTGGATTACGATCCGCCGCGGGGCAGGCTTGAGGACTGGGGAGACGGATACGGCAACCGGATGGACCGGTTTTTGGCAGGCATCGCCTATTTGGACGGTGAAAGGCCGAGCCTTGTTATGGCGCGCGGTTATTACACAAGAACGGTGCTTGCCGCTTACAACTTCCGGGACGGCAAGCTCACTAAGCTATGGACATTTGACAGCGACAAGCCCGGAAACGAAGGCTATGCAGGGCAGGGAAACCATAGTCTGAGCGTCGCTGATGTCGACGATGACGGGAAAGATGAGATCGTCTACGGCGCGATGGTTGTGGATCATGACGGAACAGGACTTTATACGACAGGGCTTGGACACGGTGACGCCATGCATGTGAGTGATCTTGACCCGGATCGGCCCGGGCTGGAAGTCTTTCAAGTGCATGAAGACCCGCGCCTTCCGTACGGCCTCTCATTTCGCGATGCGGGTACAGGGGAAATCCTCTGGGGAGTGCCGGCCGATACAGATGTTGGTCGGGGAATGGCCGCGCATATCGATCCCCGCTATAAAGGCGCGCTTGTCTGGGCGATCGATCCCCCGGGTAATGAAGGCAAATCATACGGCCTCTATACGAGTAAGGGAGAAAAGCTCAGCGACGCCGCTCCGGCTTCGGCCAATTTTGCGATTTGGTGGGACGGCGATCTTCTCCGTGAGCTGCTTGACCACGATTGGAAAGAACCTGCCGGCATCCCGAAAATTGATAAATGGGACTATCACAGCGGCAGGCTGGTCAATCTGCTTACTGCTGAGGGAACGCTGTCTAACAATTGGACGAAAGGGACGCCTGTGCTTCAGGCCAATCTATTCGGCGATTGGCGCGAAGATGTCGTGTTCCGCACCGCGCGAAACGATGCTCTGCGAATATACACAACGACCGAGCTGACTGAACATCGTTTCTATACGTTCATGCACGATCCCGTTTACCGCTTGGGGGTAGCCTGGCAAAATGTCGCTTACAATCAGCCGCCTCACCCCGGATTTTATTTAGGAACCGGAATGGACAAGCCGCCCCGGCCGAATATTTATACCGTTCCTTTTAAGAGACATGAAGAATGACAGAGACCGGCGGCACCGGCAGGATTATGAAATATACAAAAAAGGATGATTGTAATCTCACAGCCTGTTCCCATAAAATGATTAGTAAGCGATTTCATTACAAAATGAAAAGAGGGATTCGTATGGGGTATCAGGCGAGTGATTCACGCTATGAAAATATGAAATATAACCGCTGCGGACATTCAGGATTAAAACTGCCTGCTCTGTCTTTAGGGCTTTGGCATAATTTCGGAGAAGCAAATTCGTTTCAAAATGCCAAAGCGCTGTTAAGAAAAGCATTTGATCTGGGAATCACCCACTTTGACTTGGCGAATAATTACGGTCCGCCCCCCGGTTCTGCCGAAGAAACATTGGGAAAAGCGCTGAAAACCGATTTTGCCGGCTACCGCGATGAAATGGTCATCAGCACGAAAGCCGGCTATACGATGTGGCCTGGGCCATACGGCGATTGGGGGTCAAAAAAATACCTCGTGGCAAGCCTTGATCAAAGTTTAAAACGAATGGGCATTGATTATGTCGATATATTTTATGCACACCGCCCTGACCCACATACACCGCTGGAAGAGACGATGGGAGCGCTCGCCCACGTCGTCAGGCAAGGAAAAGCTTTATATGTCGGTTTGTCGAACTACAGCGCTGAACAGACCGAAAAGGCGGCCGATATTTTGCAAGAATACGGGGTTCCGCTCCTCATCCATCAGCCCAAATATTCAATGTTCCACAGAGAACCGGAAAATGGCCTGCTGCAAGTGCTGCAGAAAAAAGGAGCCGGGGCGATCGCGTTTACACCTCTTGCCCAAGGGCTTTTAACAACGAAATATTTGACCGGGATTCCCGCCGGGTCAAGAGCCGCTGATGTGAACAGTCCGTTTTTGCAGGCCGAGGGCATCACAGAAGACGTGCTTGGCAAAGTCCGCAAGCTGAATCAAGTGGCGGCCGAACGCGGCCAATCCCTGCCGCAAATGGCGATCGCCTGGCTTTTAAAAGATCCGCGCGTCACCTCGGTGCTGATCGGCGCAAGCAAAACCGAACAGATCGAAGAAAATGCCGCTGCTCTTAAGTCTGCTCGATTCTCAGCTGAAGAGCTCGACACAATTGATAAAATTCTTTCATAAAAAGGAGTGGTCATAATGACAATCAGCATCTATCTGGCCGGTGATTCGACCGTGCAGCATTATAAGGCGGATTCGCCTCAGGGAGGCTGGGGCGAATTTCTCCAGACTTATGTATCCGGAAATGTACAGGTGATCAACCGGGCCATCGGGGGCCGGAGTTCAAAAACGTTCGTTGAAGAAGGAAGACTTGCATCGATTTTGGATGTGATCAAACAGGACGATTGGCTGTTCGTTCAGATGGGGCACAATGACTCGTCAAAAGACAAACCAGAACGCTATACAGAGCCGTATACGACGTATAAACAATACTTGAAAATGTACGTCGACGGCGCGCGTCAAAAAGGAGCCACACCGCTTCTCATCACGCCTGTCGCAAGGCTCCATTACAAGGACGGCGTTTTTTTGAACGACTTCCCGGACTACTGCATCGCGATGAAGCAGGTGGCAAGTGAAGAAAATGTCCGTTTGATCGATTTAATGGACAAAAGCCTGCAGCATTTTGCGGAAAAAGGGTACAGCGAGGTATTTAAATATTTTATGATCTCGGAAAATGTCAACGACTACACACATTTTACGAAAAAAGGGGCCCGGGAAATGGCGAAGCTTGTCGCTATCGGCATTCGAGAGCTCGGGCTGCCGTTTGTTAAAGAGACGGTATGAAGATGAGCGGCAAACTGTACCACGGCGCTTGCTTTTATCCCGAATTGTGGGACGAGGATGTGCTGGATGAAGATATCAGGATGATGAAGCGAGCCGGGATCAATGTCGTCAGAATCGGAGAGTTTGCCTGGTCAAGGATGGAGCCGGAAGAAGGGAGGATCGATGTCGGATTTTTTGCCGGCGTCATCCAAAAGCTCCACGACAACAAAATTGAAACGGTCATGTGCACACCGACTGCGACACCGCCGATCTGGCTGACCCACGGGCACCCGGAAAGAATGCATGTGAATGAAAAAGGGGAGACGATGGGACACGGGTCGAGGCAGCATGCCTGCACAAACCATCCGTATTTCAGAGAGCGGGCCCGCCTGATCATCAAACATATCGCCAAAGAGCTCGGACAACTTCCGGGATTGGTCGGATGGCAGCTTGACAATGAATTCAAATGCCATGTCGCAGAATGCATGTGTGAAACGTGCAACACATTATGGCACAAATGGCTGGAAGACCGCTATCAGACGATTGAACGTCTGAATGAGGCTTGGGGTACGGGCGTATGGAGCGAAACGTATCAGCGCTTCGAGCAAGTCCCGCAGCCCGGACCGACCCCGTTTTTGCACAATTCTTCTTTAAGGACGATGTATCAGCTGTTTTCGATGGAGAAGATTGCTGAATTTGCGCGTGAGCAGGCTGAGGTGATCAGAGCATACTCCAACGCCCCGATCACCCATAACAGCAGCGTCATGTTCGGCGTTGATCATGAAGTTCTTTTCAAGAGCCTTGATTTCGCCTCGTTTGATACGTACGCCAGTCAGGAAAACAGTGCCGCCTTTTTGTTTAATTGTGATTTATGGAGAAATATCAAAAAAGGACGGCCGTTTTGGATAATGGAGACGAGCCCTTCCTACAGCGCTTCGCTTGAAAGCTATGCGGTACCTCATCAAAACGGCTATTTGAAAGCTGAAGCGGTCTCTTCTTATGCTCTTGGCGGAGCTGCGTTCTGCTATTGGCTGTGGCGCCAGCAGAGAGCCGGGTCCGAACAGCCGCACGGATCGGTGCTCAGCGCATGGGGGAAGCCTGATGTGGGATATGATAATGTGCTCGAAGTCGAGCGGGCGAGACGGGAGATTGAGGACATCATGCTGGCTACGGCTCCTTTGCAGGCTGAAACAGCCGTCGTCTATTCGGACCGTGCAAAGGTGTTTTTGAAAACGGAGCCACATCGGGGTCTTCACTACAGAACACTGATCACAGAGTTTTATGACCGATTGTTAAAGATGGGCATTCACAGAGATGTCATTATTGAAGGGAGTCCGCTTGACGGCTATAAACTGCTGTTTACGCCGTTTATTCACTATCTTCCGCCTGCGTTTATCAAAAAAGCCGAAGCGTTTGCACAAAGGGGCGGCATTTGGATTGCGGGTCCGCTGACGGGCGGAAGAACAGAGCACCATACGATTCACACTGATTGCGGATTAGGCGAATTGGAAAAATGTTCCGGTGTCAAAACGCTTTATACATTTCCGATGGATGAGCGGAACTCGAGCGGAACGGCGTTTGGCGTAAAGGCGCCGCTGAGCTTGTGGAGCGCTGTTTTTGAAGCCGGCGGCACCGAGGCTGTCGGGATAATTGAAAAAGGCCCGGCGTCAGGCAAAGCGTTCATCACAGAACATAAATGCGGAAAAGGAAAAATCGTCATGCTCGGGTCGATGCCGGCAGGCGAAGCGGGGGACATCATGATGAAAAAGCTGATCAGCCATTATGCAGAAGAAGCGGGCGTTACACAGAAAACCGAGGCCACTACCGGAACAGTCGTCGCGCCCCGGAAAGGAGGAGACGGTCTCGTTTGGGTCGCGATCAATATGGACGGCAAAGGAGGCGCAGTGACACTTGACGGAAACGGAACCGATTTATTGTCCGACAGGCCCGTATCCGGACGCGTGACACTCGGCCCGCACGAATACCGCGTGATTTTGTTTTCAGAGAATAAATGAATCGCCGCAGGCGCTTGCCCGCGGCTTTTTTGTTTCGTTTTGCAAAAAAAGAGCAGGCACCTTTCTATCATAAGCAAAAAAGGAATATTGACGGTCAAAAGGCTAAACAGGAAAATGTTCACTGACCAATCGGTTGAACAGAAAGGAGGAACGCTTGTGAAAGCACAGGCTGAACTAAAATGGCTGAATAGGGCGCCTGCCGCGTTCGGCGGGGTGACTTGGGGTGTGCCTTGGGCAAGAGGAGTGCTGCAAAAAGGAGAGACGGTCGCCATTGCTGCGGAAAACGCCCCGTGTTTGCAAACATGGCCGCTCGCGTATTGGCCTGACGGCTCGCTTAAATGGACGGGTCATGCCGCAGTATTCCCTAAAGAAAGCGACAGCCAATTTACATTGAAAAAAGGGGAGCCCGGTGTCCCCAAAACCGTCATGAATGTCAGTGAGCAGAAAGATGAAATCAAGGTGAATACGGGCGCGATCGTCTGCAGGCTTGGGAAATCGGGGCCGGAACTCATCCGTTCGATTTCCATTTCCGGGGAAATGATGGCGAAAGAAGGACGGCTCATCGCTTTAAAAGAAAAAAGAAGCGGCTCAGATTCACAATGCATGTATCATATTGAACGGTTTGAGAGCATGATCAAACGTACGGCAATCGAACAAAACGGTCCGGTTAAGACAGTCGTCAAAATTGAAGGCGTCCACCGCGGCGGAGGCATCGATGTTTGGCTCCCTTTTACCGTCAGGCTGTCTTTCTATGCCGGTGTCCCGTCCATCCGGATCGTGCACACGATTTTCATCGACTGTGACGCAGAAACGGAATGGATCAAAGGACTTGGTTTTGAGATGAGCGCGGTTTTGAGCGGAGCGCCGAGAAACAGGCATATCCGCTATGCGGCCGACGGAGGGATTTACGGAGAGGCTTCTCAGCTGCTTGTGACGAGAAGATTTAATGAATCAAACGGGCTCTATGAACGACAGATTGCGGGACAGCCTGTATCGGAAGAGTCGGAAGTCGTGCGCGATGCGGAGAGAAACGCCGTCTGGAACGATTTTAAGCTCATCCAGGATTCCCCGCATCACTGGCGCTTAACAAAGCGAACCGGCAAAGACTGCGCCTGGGTGGACGCGATTCATGGAGGAAGAGCGAAAGGGCTGATGTATGCAGGCGGGGAAAACGGCGGCATCGCGCTCGGGCTCAGGAACTTCTTTGAAAAATATCCGTCATCGCTTGAAGCGAAAGGTCTTGCCGGCGGCGAAACGAAATTGGCGGTATGGTTCTGGCCTCCTGAAGCTGAAGCGATGGACTTCCGTCATTATTCAAAAGACACTCATGTTGAAAGCGCATATGAAGGGTTTGCCGAAATGAGATCAACGGCCGTCGGCATTGCCAATACGAGCGAAGTCAGCCTCGCCTGTTTTGCGAATCCGCCGAGCGATGAAGAGCTGAACAGAGCGGCGGACGAATGGCAAAATCCCCCGCTGCTTATTTGTGAGCCTGACTATTATTATCACACCCGCGCGCTGGGCGTTTGGAGCCTGAAAGATAAACGGCGCCCGCTCTCGGCTGCGCTTGAAGATCAGCTTGACGAGGCTCTCAAGTTTTACATGAACGAAGTCGATCAGCGGAGCTGGTACGGCTATTGGCATTACGGCGATGTGATGCATACGTACGATGCCGTCCGGCATGTATGGCGGTACGACCTTGGCGGCTATGCATGGCAAAATACGGAACTCGTACCGAACCTCTGGCTTTGGCAGTCTTTTTTCAGATCCGGGAGGGAAGACGTCTTCAGAATGGCGGAAGCGATGACCCGTCACACTAGCGAAGTTGACTGCTACCATTTCGGGGAGTATAAAGGCCTCGGTTCAAGGCACAATGTCCTCCATTGGGGCTGCGGGTGCAAGGAAGCGAGAATCAGCATGGCCGGCCTTCATAAGCCTTATTACTTTTTGACGGCGGACGAGAGAACGGGAGACGTGTTATCTGAAGTGAAAGATGCCGATCGAGCGCTTGAGACGCTTGATCCGATGAGAGCCTATTATCCGGAAAAAGAGTTCCCCGCCCACGCGAGAGTAGGACCCGACTGGGCGACGTTCTGTTCCAACTGGCTGACGGAATGGGAGCGGACAGGCGATGAAGCGTACCTTGATAAAATCAAACGGGGGATCAGCCGGCTTAAAGCGCTGCCGCTTCGTCTGTTGTCCGGACCGACTTTCGGATACGATCCTGAAGCTTCAGATCTGCTTCATATGGGAGACGGGAATCATGGCGGCTATCATATGGTCATCGCCTTCGGCGCCCCGCAAACATGGATGGAGCTTGCAGAACTGCTTGAGGATATCGAATGGAAGGGGATGCTGGGGGAATTCGGCGAATTTTATTTGCTGACTGATGAAGAAAAGCGCAAAAGGAGCGACGGGAAGCTTCACGATGATTTATTTCACTGGCCGATGTTCTCCGCTGCCATGGCCGCTTATGCTGCCCGGCTCCGCCAAGACCGGAAGCTTGCCGAAAAAGCGTGGCGCCTGTTGCTCGATGAAAAACAAAGCCATACACCGCTGCCGATCACTCCAAAACAGGTCCATGCCTGGAAAACGATCACTGAAATCCCCTGGGTCACGACAAACTGCGTCTCACAATGGTGCCTCAACACAATAGCCGTGCTGGAGCTGCTCAAAGATATGCCGCCTGATCAGGACATGCAAGAAAAGATCATTCAGGCAATGAAAGATCATCCCGCTCGCGTGTGAAGGCAAAAAATGAAGGTTGCCGGAAAAATGTAAGCGCTTTAAATTTGAGTGGAACAATTGAGACGATTAAAAGGGGGAATTGTACAATGGCAAGACTGAAGCTGAAGGGAAACAAATGGCTCACTGCACCCGCTGTCTTTTTGCTCTTGATGGGGTGCAGCGCAAATGAGACGGCCAATCAAGACAGGAAAGGAAAAGAGAAAGATGCCATTCATATTATGGCTCCGCTCCTGTCGCCGGAAAGTCCGGGAGAAAACAGCCCGTCTTTAAAAGCGCTCGAAACATACACGAAAAAACAAATCAAAGTGACATGGGTTCCGAACTCTTCCTATAATGATAAATTCAACATCGTCATGGCCTCGGGAGATTTGCCGCAAGCCATCGTCGTCACGGACAAGTCGCCGGGATTTATCAAGTCTGTCAAATCAGGTGCGTTTTGGGAGCTTTCACCTTATTTAAAAGACTACCCGAACCTCGGAAAGGCCGATAAAAAAGTGATGAAGAACAGTTCCATCAACGGCGAGATTTACGGCATTTACAGGGCGAGGGACCTGATCCGCGCTTCGATCATCATCAGAACGGACTGGCTCGAAAATGTCGGTCTGGAGATGCCGAAAACAATCGATGAATTTTACGACGTGCTGAAAGCGTTTAAAGAAAAAGACCCCAACGGAAACGGGAAAGATGATACGTACGGCATGGTGGTGCCGAAATGGATGGGGCTTGGCAACGGCAGCCCATGGGATATTATGCAGACGTGGTTCGGCGCACCAAACCGCTACGGAATAGACGAAAAAGGGGAACTCATTCCGGACTTCACGACAGAAGAGTATATGGAAGCACTGCGGTTTTTCAAAAAACTGTATGATGAGGGGCTGATCAATAAAGACTTCGCCGTCATGGATTCAGCGAAGTGGAACGATCCAATCGTCAAAGGAAAAGCGGGTGTGATCGTCGATACCGGTTCGCGGGCCTCGCAAATTCAAAGCGCAATGGAAGAAGCAGATCCCGCTAACAAGGATGTGATCGACGTCACCGGAACGGTCAAAGGCCCGAAAGGAACGTATACATTCCCGACATCGGGATACGCCGGAATGATTGCCATTCCGAAAGCGAGCGTCAAAACGGAAAAAGAATTGAAAGAAGTGCTCGGCTTCCTGGACAAAATGAACGATGAAGAGGCACAAATTATTGCCAACAACGGTATAAAAGGGCGCAACTATAAGCTTGAGAACGGAACGTACACGTCCCTTGAAAAAAATAATAAAAAACTGCTTTATGAGCACGAAGGTCTTGCGCAGTTCAGCATGGGCATTCCGGAACAAAGATACTATGTGGAAAAACAAGAATCAAAGCTGTTCAAACACCGTGAACAGATTCTTAAAGAAGGGGAGAAAATCGCCGTATTCAACCCGGCCGAATCGCTCGTTTCAGATGTATACACCCAAAAAGGGGCACAGCTTGACAACATCATTCTCGATGCCAAAACGCAGTTTATCATCGGCGACATCGATGAAAAAGGCTTTCAAGATGCCGTTCAGCTTTGGTATAAAAGCGGCGGCGAAGATTTGATGAAAGAACTGAACAAGCGCTTCAAGGAGACGAAATAGCTCAGGTCTTCAACCGGCATACGAAAGGGGGGATGCAGCACGTGGAAATCACCGCAAAAACAGGGAAAACCGCTGTTAAGCCAGAAAAGAAACCGACTGGGCTGCAAGCTGTAAAACGGGATAAATGGCTCTATCTTCTGCTTGTTCCCGGTGTTTTATATTTTCTCATCTTTAAATATTGGCCGATGTGGGGCGTGTTAATCGCCTTCAAAGATTATTCGCCTTATCTCGGATTTTGGCAGAGCGAATGGGTCGGGTTCGAGTATTTTAAAGATTTCTTTATGAATCCTGACTTCTTCCGCCTGCTCCGCAACACGCTTATGCTGGCCGCTCTCGATTTGATTTTTGCATTTCCGGCTCCGCTGATTGTCGCTCTTCTGCTGAATGAACTGCGGCACGCCATCTATAAACGGTGCATTCAGACGTTTATATATGTTCCGCACTTCGTCTCATGGACGATCGTCGTCAGCATGACGTTTGTCTTTTTCACAGTTGATACGGGCGTGATGAATAAAATGCTGCAAAGCATAACGGGCAAAGAGATTGCGTTTCTCTCAGATCCCGAATGGTTCAGGCCGATGATTGTGCTGCAAAGCATATGGAAGGAGACGGGCTGGGGAACGATCCTGTTTCTGGCGGCGCTCGCTTCGGTTGACCAAGAGCAGTATGAAGCAGCAGTGATGGACGGGGCAGGCAGATTAAGGAGAATGTGGCATATTACCCTTCCGGCCATCAGAAGCACGATCGTCGTGCTACTCATCTTGAGAATCGGCAGTTTTTTAAACATCGGCTTTGAACAGATTTTTTTAATGACCAACTCCTTAAACCGGAGCGTGGCTGAAATCTTTGACACGTATGTCTATGTTGTCGGAATTACGCAAGGCGCATACAGCTACAGTACGGCAGTCGGGCTTTTCAAATCGGTTGTCGGAATCATTCTGATATTCGGCGCCAATTATATCGCGAAAAAGTTTGACCAGGACGGTCTGTTTTAATGAATGGAGGTGAAAAGGATGTCCGGTGCGGAAACGATCCATAACACAAAAGCGGGTCGGGTATTCGATTGGTTTAATGTGATCTTTCTCGGCTGCTGCGGACTGATAACCGTCTTGCCTTTTCTGTATATTATCGCGGGATCTTTTGCCACGGAGGCCGAGCTGGCGGAAAAGAGCTTCTTTATCTTTCCTGAGACGTTTTCGCTTGACGCGTACCGCTATATTTTTTCAACGCCGACATTTATCAGGAGCATGGGGGTGTCTGTGTTCATTACGGCTGTGGGAACGATCGTCCAGCTCTTTTTTACATTTACGATGGCCTATCCCCTTGCAAAACGGCACATTAAGGGAAGAAACCTGCTTTTGAATCTCGTTATTTTTGCAATGCTTTTCAGCGGAGGAATGATTCCGACGTATATTGTCGTCAAATCACTGGGACTGCTCGATTCGTACTGGGCGCTGATATTGCCGATGGCGATTAATCCGTTCAATCTCATTATTATTAAGAACTTTTTTCAGCAGCTTCCGAAAGAGCTTGAAGAGTCGGCAAAGATTGACGGCTGTTCAGAAATCGGCGTGTTCTTAAGGATCGCGCTGCCGCTGTCAAAGCCGATTATTGCAACTTTTGCGCTGTTTTATGCGGTCGGCATTTGGAACGACTTTTTCCATGCTTTGCTGTACATCAATGACAGCGCGAAATGGCCGCTGCAAATGGTGCTGCGCCAAGTGACGATTCTTTCGGATCTGACGGGGACGACGAATGATATGATGGAAACGGTGCCGCCTGAACAATCGATCAAATTGGCCGTCATCGTCATTGCGACGCTTCCGATTTTAGCCGTGTACCCGTTTTTGCAGAAGCATTTTGCTAAAGGCATTCTGATCGGGTCTGTGAAGGGATAAAAAAAACCGCCGGGCACTTGAGCCGGCGGCTTACGGCTCAGGCGGCTGAGCCGTTTTTATTTCTTTTTTTCATCCAAAAATAAACCGGGAGACCGACGAGGCCGATCAAAATCGACCACAGGCAGCTGTAAAAGTCAGTGATAAGCGTGCTGATGAGAACAAACAGTGATCCGAGAATCGCTGCAACAGGCAGGTAAGGATAGAGCGGCACGCTGTAAGATCTCCCTTGGCCGTTCTTCTGTCTCCGCAAAATAAACACCGCGAAAAACGCCATGACATAGAAGATGTAAATCATAAAAATCGAAACCTCTGACAGCTTTTCTGGATTGCTGATGATCATTAAGATGACAGCGAACATCATCTGGACGATGACCGCGATCCAAGGCGTATGGAATGCCGGATGAACATGCGAGATCCAGCGGGAGAACGGAAGCTGTTTTTTCTCAGCCATCGCAAAGATCACGCGCGGAAAAGACAGAACTTTTCCGTTTAAGCAGCCGAAGATGCTGACGATAATTCCGATGGAGATCAGCTTGCCGCCGATCGGACCGAACAGCATTGTCGCGGCTGTGCTTGTCGCATTTTCGCCGAGCTTTACAATCTGATCGGCAGGAAGAATGTGAAGCAGCGCCAAGTTAATGAACAGGTAGCAGGCTGTGACGATCAGTATGCCGCCTGTCATCGCTTTCGGGAGCACTTTTTCCGGGTTCTTCATTTCTCCGCCGAGTGCCGCAAGAAGGATCCAGCCGTCATACGCGAATAACGTCGCCAATACCGCCGCTCCGAAGTTTTGGCTGGCGATGCTCTCTGTGACTGTACTGAAAATATGTTCATCGCCCTGCCATAGACCGAACACGATTATACATACAATGGGAATCAGCTTTCCGATCGTTGTGACCGTCTGTACCGCTCCGCCGTATTTTGTTCCGACGATGTTGACGATGCATAAAAAGGCGACGGTGATAATGCCGATGAGTGCAGTCCATGATTTATCCCAGGAAAACAAGTTGGCCACTAGCGAGCCGAAATATAATCCGAGTGCGCCGATGATGGCCGGTCCGTAGATGATGATCTGCACCCAGCCGCATAAGAACCCCCAGAACTCGCCGTAAATTTCTTCAAGATATGTGTAAAGCCCGCCCGTTTTCGGAATTTGAGCGCCCAGTTCGGCGATTGTCAGCCCGCCGGCTAGCGTCAAGACTCCGCCAAGAAGCCAGGCGAAAAGAGCAATTTGTGCGTTTCCGGAATAGGAAAGCACGCTGCCGGGCTTCATAAACACGCCGGAACCGATGATCGTTCCAATCACAAGAGATAGCGCAAATAACAAGCCTATCTCTTTTTTTAGTCCGTTTGCTTCTGCATTCATTGCGATGCCTCCCATTGATGTAATCTCTTTTATAGAAAACTATTTTTATATTGTAATACCTTTTTTAAAAAAGAAAAATTAAATAAATTTTCAGATTTTCGTATTTCTTGTTGATGTTAAACATTTTAAGGTCGTAAAACCCGAAGGGGGCAACAATAACCGAACCTTAATAAGTGATTTTGGGTTTATTGTTAGTTTTTTGAGGGATCGGCAGGAAGGGAAGGTCCTGTAAGACGGTTTGGTTGACTTTTCAAATCAAATCGCCTATTTTTGAGAAAGAAGAAATCTCGAATTCGAGATATTTAATGAGGAGATGAGAGAATGAACGTAAATGGCATCCACCACGTATCCGCTTTAACGGCAAACGCCCAACATAATCTGGATTTCTATGTCAAAGGGCTTGGCATGAAACTGATAAAAAAATCGGTCAATCAGGATGAGCCGACGATGTACCATTTGTTTTACGGTGATGAAGTCGCGTCTCCGGGTTCAGATTTGACCTTTTTCGAAATTCCGATGCTTGCCAGGAGGCGGGAAGGGACGAACTGCATTTCGGCCGTATCACTTCGGGTTCCCGGCGAACAAGCACTCGAATTTTGGAAGAGGCGGCTTCATGAGCTCGGCGCAGAGACTTACGGCATCGAGACGCGTGCGGGGCGGAGCGTTCTCCGCTTTTTAGACCATGAAGGACAGAACATGATGCTTGTGGCTGATGAAAAAGGAAAAGATCATGGAGTGCCTGTGAAAAACGGCGTCATTCCTGAGGATGTCGCGATTAGGGGGCTCGGCCCGGTCGAACTGACTGTCAGGGACGCCGGTCCGACGGCGGCGGTGCTGACCGATATTCTCGGCTTTCATAAAATCGGTGAGGAACAGGCTGATGAAACCGGTCGAACGCTTCACATTTTTGAATCGGGTGAAGGAGGAGCAGGCGCGGAAGTGCATGTGAAAGAGTCAGATGACGGCAGGAGAGAGCGTCCCGGGAGAGGAAGCGTCCATCATGTCGCATTCCGCGTCAAAGATGAAGAAGAACTTAAACAGTGGCATGAGAAAATCAGCGAGAACGGCTTTACGAATTCGGGGATTGTGGAACGCTATTATTTTAAGGCGCTGTATTTCAGAGAACCGAACGGCATACTTTTTGAACTGTCAACTGACGGGCCGGGCTTTGCCGTTGATGAATCGATCGATGAGCTCGGCCGGAGCCTTGCGCTTCCGCCGTATTTGGAACATCGGCGGAAAGAGATTGAAGCGCGGCTGAAACCGATTCAATAGAAAACGAGGTCCCTGAAAAGGACCTCGTTTTTTTATATAAAAGACATCCGGCGCAGCCGACAGCCTAAAAGGGGGGCATGCTGTTAAGATGATGCGGATTCTTTTTGGTCAAGCGTGATTTGTTTTGTCATTGTTTTGCCGTTTCGAATGAGGGTAACCTTTACCGTATCCCCGATTTTTGCATCGTTGTAAAGAAGGTTGCGCAGCGCGCTTCCCGTATCGGTTTCTTTTCCGTTAAAGCTGACGATGACATCGTTCTCTTTAAGGCCCGCTTTATCAGCAGGGGAGCCTGAAGCGACCTGGCGGATGTAGACGCCTTTGTTTAACTGGCTGCCGCTTAATCCGAGGGTGCCTGTTTGATAGTTTTCCGGCACCTGCTCAAGATCCATCATGCCGATTCCGATGAACGGGCGCTCAATTTTTCCTTTAGACATCAGCTCTTCTGCAATCGGTTTGACATCATTGCTTGGAATCGCAAATCCGATGCCTTCCACTCCGCTTTCACTGATTTTCATACTGTTGATGCCGATCACTTCGCCCTTTGTATTCAAAAGGGCGCCTCCGCTATTGCCGGGATTGATGGCCGCGTCTGTTTGAATGACGTTCATCTCGGTTTGGCCTGCGGACGTATCAACGGAAACGGTCCGGTCAACACCGCTGATGATGCCTTGCGTCACCGTGCGGGACAGATCTTTGCCGAGCGGATTTCCAATTGCAATGACCGATTCACCCGCTTTCAAGCTTGACGAATCGCCGAAAGATGCGACTTTTTCGACGTGATCAGCGGAAATTTCAACAACGGCAAGGTCTGTCAAGGAATCGCTGCCCAGCAATTTTCCTTCCACTTCTTTGCCGTTTGACAGGGAAACCGTCAGTTTAGATGCGCCTTCGACAACGTGGTTATTTGTAATAATGTATGCTTTGCCGTTTGCTTTTTTATAAATGACACCTGAGCCTGTGCCTGTTTCTTGTTCGCTTGAACTGCTGTTGTTGCTGTTGCTTTCAAAGCCAAACATACCGCTATCCGTTTGTTTTTGATAGTTTGAAATACCGACGATGGCGGGAGATACATGTTCCACCATTGTTGAAATGTCAGACGAATTGGTGCTGGACAATTTTTCGGTGTTCGCTTTATTGGAAGAAGCCGATGAGTTCGACGTCTCGTTAGTTTGTGTCTGGACGGATGTATTGGCCGTTTCGTCTTTGCTATGCTGGTATGTCGTGACGCCGAGAACGAGGCTTCCTCCGATGATGCCGCTGAGAATCGGCGTCATCCACGAGAATCTCCGCTTTTGCTGTTCTGCTTTTTTTATCGCCTGGTCGGGCTTTTGATCGGAGACGATGAGTTCGTTTTTCGTTTCAAGCTGATCTTCTCTATTATATTCCATCATTTTCACGCTCCTATTGTTATCATATCCTTTGATGCCTCAATCATAAACAAAGACTGTGGGATAAACATGAAAACATTGTGGGAAATTGTCAAAGAAAAAGGATAGAATAAATAGGGTGCTATTTATAATATGACATGTCAGAGGTGTTCTAAACGTTGAAAAAGATTGGATTTATCGGATACGGAAGCATGGCGCGGATGATTGCAGTGAAACTGCTTGATCAGGAGAAAATCAGCGATGACATGGTGGTCGTCAGCTCAAGGAATGACGTGAAAACAGAGGAGCTGAGAAAGCTTTATCCGAATGTCGCCCGTCAATCGACCGAAGAGCTCGCCAAACAGTGCGGGCTGATCTTCATCTGTGTACCGCCGATGGCGGTAAAAGAAACGCTTGAGAAAATACAGCCGTTTCTTCAGGAGGATGTCCACATTGTTTCGATTGCGCGGGGGTCGAGCTTGACCGGCTTCACGACTGGACAAGCGGACAGGTGACGAGATACATTCCGACCCTCACATCTGAAGCCGGGATCGGCGTTTCGCTTGTTGTCCACGGCGAGCGGGTTGCTGAGGCGGACAAAAGCCGGCTGGAAGAATACCTTTCCGCCTTCAGCACAGTCAAACAGATCAATGAGAGAGATATTGACGCTGCGAGCAATTTAACAAGCTCTTCACCGGGGTTCATCGCTTCGATCTTTGAAGAATTTGCTC
Source organism: Bacillus sp. GM2 (assembly GCF_056155945.1). Classification (NCBI taxonomy): domain Bacteria; kingdom Bacillati; phylum Bacillota; class Bacilli; order Caryophanales; family Bacillaceae; genus Bacillus; species Bacillus sp. GM2. Next base: position 2,167,401 of record NZ_JBRKSZ010000007.1, on the reverse strand, counting down.
AAGCTGCCGTCAGAAACAGCAGTCTTACGAAAGAAGAAGCGTTTCAATTTCTGATTCATTCATTGCTGGGAACGGGCAAGCTGTTAATGGAAAAAGACATGACGTTTACACAAACGCTTGATCGGGTGGCGACAAAAGGCGGCATCACCGGAGAAGGAGCGGAAGTCATTCAAAATACCATGCCGGAAGTCTTTGACGAGCTGTTCGCCAGAACGATGAAGAAATATGAAGATATCAAAGACGCCGTCCGCCGGCAGTGAGCCGCGGCGTTCATCGACATATCCGGACATCCCAAAGTTGCCTGCACAGGCAGCTTTTTTATTTGCGTTCGACAACATTCATCAAAATTCCAATTTTATATTAAATTTCTAAAATTACCAATGGTTATTGCATTTCTATTAAAATTCTAATATAATTTGTTAGAATATTCCCAAAATAATAAAAAATTTGAGACGTTTTTCATAAGGGGTGGTTTTTTGTGAAGCTGTATATGTCTGTTGATATGGAGGGGATTACCGGACTTCCGGATGATTCGTTCGTCGATTCAAGCAAGCTGAACTATGAGAGAGGCCGGAAGATCATGACGGACGAGGCCAATCATGTGATTGACGAAGCGTTCAAAAGCGGATGCAGAGAGGTGCTTGTCAATGACAGCCACTCTAAAATGAACAACCTGTTAATTGAGCGGCTCCATCCTGAAGCGCTGCTCATTTCCGGAGATGTCAAACCGTTTTCGATGGTCCAGGGACTTGACGATACATGCGATGGAGCTGTGTTCGTCGGCTACCATGCGAGAGCATCGATGAGAGGCGTGATGTCGCACAGTATGATTTTCGGCGTCAGACATTTTTACATAAACGACCAGGCGGTGGGCGAGCTGGGTTTCAACGCTTATGTTGCCGGTTATTACGGCGTCCCGGTCCTCATGGTTACCGGTGACAGCGAGGCGGCGGCTGAGGCGGAGGAGCTGATTCCGAACGTAACGACAGCGGCCGTCAAGGAAACGGTATCCCGTTCGGCGGTCAAATGCCTGACGCCAGAGAAAGCGGGGCAGCTATTAAGAGAGCGGACGGCATATGCGATTCAAAACCGCAGTCAAGTCAAGCCGCTCACGCCTCCGGACAGGCCGGTGCTGCGGATAGAGTTTGCCAATTACGGCCAAGCCGAGTGGGCGAGTCTGATGCCGGGTGCTGAAATCGAACCGCAAACGACGACTGTCCGCTATCAAGCGAAAGACATTCTTGAAGCCTATCAAGCGATGCTTGTCATGACCGAGCTTGCGATGAGAACGACATTCTCCTAGGAAGGTGGGATGAAAATGGCGGGTTACATCATGAAGCGGCTTCTGTCGATGCTGGCGACCATTTTGGTGATTACGACATTGACCTTTGTGATGATGAAAGTGATTCCTGGCTCTCCCTTCAATGAAGAAAGAAACACGAATGAAGCGGTTCAGCGCAACCTTGAGGCTTACTATCAGCTTGATGAGCCTCTCTTTGTTCAATATTTGTATTATGTCAAGTCGATCGTTACCTTTGATTTTGGGCCGTCGATCAAGCAGCCTTCACAAAGCGTGAACGATTTGCTGTCAAGAGGGTTCCCTGTTTCATTTGAGCTGGGGATGACGGCGCTGATTATGGCGGTCATTTCCGGGATCGCACTCGGAATCTTTGCCGCGCTGCGGCAAAACGGCATCATCGACTATATAGCGATGACCATTGCCGTTCTCGGCATTTCGGTTCCCAACTTTATTATGGCGACTTTGCTGATACAGCAATTCGCAGTTAATTGGAACATATTTCCCCCGTCGACATGGACGAGCCCGCTTCATATGGTGCTTCCGACTGCGGCTTTGGCAATGGGGCCGCTGGCGATTATCGCAAGGCTGACCCGTTCCAGCATGATCGAAGTGCTGACACAGGATTATATCCGAACGGCTCGGGCTAAAGGGCTTTCCCATTTTAAAATTGTCATGAAGCACGCCTTGAAAAACGCCCTTATGCCTGTTGTAACGATTCTCGGGACGCTTACCGCTGCGATTTTAACGGGAAGCTTCGTCATCGAAAAAATCTTTGCGATTCCCGGCATGGGAAAATATTTTGTTGAAAGCATCAACTCTCGCGATTACCCCGTGATTATGGGCACCACCGTTTTTTACAGCATCATCCTCATCATCATGTTGTTTCTTGTCGACATGGCCTACGGAATCCTGGATCCGCGTATTAAACTGCATAAGAAAGGGTGAGCTTATGAGCCTTCCAGTCCGCACAGAAAACGAAGCGTCTTCAGGCAGTGATATCCCTGTTGAATGGTTTGCCCCGCTAAAACAAAAGCAGGATGAGCGTGAATCCGTCGCAAGGCCGAGCCTGTCATACTGGCAGAACGCCTGGCGGATTTTACGGAAAAACAAGCTGGCGATGGCGGGATTGAGCGTGTTAATCTTCCTGTTCATCATGGCTGTTCTCGGACCGGTTCTTTCTCCGCACAGCGTCACCCAGCAGACGCTTTCCGAGCAAAACCTGCCTCCGTCGGCGGAGCATTGGTTCGGAACCGATGAGCTCGGACGCGATGTGTTTACAAGAACGTGGTACGGAGCGAGGATTTCACTGTTTGTCGGCGTGATGGCGGCTTTGATCGATTTTGCAATCGGCGTCATCTATGGCGGCATCTCCGGCTATAAAGGCGGCAAAACAGACCACGTCATGATGCGGGTCATCGAAGTGCTGCACGGACTGCCTTATTTATTGGTCGTCATTCTTCTCATGGTCATGATGGGTCCTGGACTCGGGACAATCATCGTGGCGCTGACCGTCACCGGCTGGGTCGGCATGGCGCGGATCGTCAGGGGTCAGGTTTTGAAGGTGAAGCATGATGAGCATGTTCTCGCATCCAAAACCTTCGGAGCGAAAACGATAAGGATCATCAGGCGGAATCTCCTTCCGAACATGATGGGAGCGATCATCGTCCAGATGACCTTGACGGTGCCGTCGGCTATTTTTGCCGAAGCGTTTCTCAGTTTCCTCGGTTTGGGCATTCAAGCGCCGTTTGCGAGCTGGGGTGTCATGGCGAACGACGGCCTTCCGGTGATCTTATCGGGACATTGGTGGCGGCTGTTTTTTCCCGCTTTCTTTATTTCATTAACAATGTTCGCATTTAATGTCGTTGGAGACGGGCTGCAGGATGCGTTAGATCCGAAGCTGAGGAGGTAATGTATTTTGCGGAAAAAAGTATTGGAAGTCGAGAATCTGCATGTTTCATTTACGACATACGGCGGCACGGTTAAAGCTGTCCGCGGCGTGAGCTTTGAGTTATATGAGGGGGAGACGTTTGCGATTGTCGGTGAGTCGGGATGCGGAAAAAGCGTGACATCGCAAAGCATTATGCGGCTTTTGCCGAAGTTTTCGGCAACGATCACAGACGGTCTGATCCGCTTTAAGGGAAAAGACTTGCGCCATCTGTCCGAAAAAGAGATGAGAAAGATCAGAGGGGCTGAAATCTCAATGATCTTCCAGGATCCGATGACGGCCCTGAATCCGACCTTGACCGTCGGAGACCAGCTCACAGAAGCGCTGTTGGAACATCGGCCCGTATCTAAAACAGACGCTCGAAAAGCTGTCATTTCGATGCTTGAGCTCGTCGGGATTCCGAATCCGCAAGAGCGTTTGAGGCAGTATCCGCATCAATTCAGCGGCGGGATGAGGCAGCGGATCGTGATCGCCATGGCGCTCATCTGTGAACCGGAGATTCTGATTGCGGATGAACCGACGACCGCGCTTGATGTTACCATTCAGGCGCAAATTCTTGAGCTGTTTAAAGACATTCAGCGGAAAACCGGTGTATCCATCATTTTAATCACCCATGATTTAGGCGTAGTCGCACAGACGGCGGACAGAATCGCCGTGATGTACGCCGGGAAAATAGCGGAAACGGGAGCGAGGAGGGATATTTTTTACCGTCCGCAGCACCCGTATACAAAAGGCTTGCTGCATTCTGTTCCGAGGCTTGACCTCGAAGGTGCGGATCTCGTTCCGATTGACGGGACGCCGCCGGACTTGTTTTCTCCGCCTGAAGGGTGTCCGTTTACGGCGCGCTGTTCCTATGCAATGGAAGTGTGCAGCAGGGTTTATCCTGCCGTTGCAGAAGTCTCGGCGGGGCATCGTGTGTGCTGCTGGCTTCAGGATGAAAGGGCGAAACGGGCTCTACTGACGACATAATCATGAAATCGATTTTCAATGGGGGGATTTGATGAAAAGGCTAGCGAGCGTATTGGCTGCCGCATTTGCGGTCATTCTGCTGTTTGGATGTACGGCAAATGAACAGGCTGGGCAGGAAACGAAGAAGAAAGCGAAAGAAACGGCTGGACAACAGGTCCTGAGGCTGAACAATGAAAATGAACCGACATCTTTTGATCCGCCGATCGGCTTTAATAATGTCTCATGGCAGGCGCTGAACAATCTGATGGAAGGTTTGACTAGGCTTGGCGCAGACCATGAACCGGAAGCGGCGTCCGCCGAAAAGTGGAACATTTCCGACGATGGGAAAACATATACTTTTACAATCCGTGATGATGCCAAATGGTCGAACGGAGACCCTTTAACCGCTGGGGACTTTGAATATGCGTGGAAGCGTCTGCTCGATCCGAAAACGGGCTCCTCAGCCGCGTTTTTAGGCTACTTTATCGAAGGCGGCGAGGCCTTTAACAGCGGAAAAGGTGCGAAAGATGATGTCAAAGTCAAAGCGGAGGATGAAAAAACGCTTAAGGTGACGCTCGAAAGTCCGCAGCAGTCGTTTTTAAGCATTGTAGCCAATCCGGCTTTTTTCCCGGTTCCTCAGAAAATCGCCGAAAAAAATCCGAAATGGCATGAAGAAGCTGCTACATTCGTCGGCAACGGTCCGTTTAAACTGACAGAATGGAAGCATGATGAAAGCTTTACGATGGTAAAGAGCGATACGTATTGGGACCGGGATACTGTGAAGCTTGATAAAGTGACATGGTCGATAGTCGATGACAGAAATACCGACTACCAAATGTTCGAGTCGAATGAGCTTGATACGGCTTATGTCCCGGCTGAAATGAGCGAGAAGCTGATGGGTTCTGACGAGGTGAAGGTGTTCGATCAGGCAGGTCTTTACTATTACAGGTTCAATGTTAATAAAGAACCGTTCCAGAATGAAAAGATCAGAAAAGCGTTTGCGATGGCCGTCGATCAGCAGGAAATCGTCGATTATGTCACAAAAAACGGTGAAAAACCGGCCCACGGGTTTGTGTCTCCGGGAATCAAAGGACCGAACGGCAAGGATTTTCGCGAGGAAGGCGGCGATTTGCTCAAATATGATGCCGATGAAGCGAAACTGCTGCTCGAAAAAGGCATGAAGGAAGAAAACTACGAAAAGCTGCCCGCCGTTACGCTGACATACAGCACAAAACCGGAGCATAAAAAAATGGCGGAAGCGATTCAGCAGAAGCTGAAAAGTACACTCGGCGTCGATGTGAAGCTCGCCAATATGGAATGGAACACATTCCTTGAAGAACAGAAGGCGCTCAAATTTCAATTTTCCCAAAGCTCTTTTCTGGCTGATTATGCGGACCCGATCAACTTCCTGGAAAGCTTTCAAACGGGTAACGCAATGAACAGAACCGGCTGGAGCAATTCAGAGTATGACGAGCTGATCAAGGCGGCGAAAAATGAAGCTGATGAAGAAAAGCGCACCGAACTGCTGCATCAGGCTGAAGAACTGCTGTTTGAAGGGATGCCGATCATACCGATCCACTTCTACAATCAAGTCCATTTGGAAAAGGAGAATGTGAAAGGCATCGTCCGTCATCCGGTCGGCTACATTGAACTGAAATGGGCCGAAAAAACGTCATGATCAAACTTGTCCGTCTGCACTTTCTTTGTGCCCGCCACCGCACAGAGGCGGGCGGACTTTTCATAAAGGGGGATGTCTCAGTTGAATATTGCGCCTCAAAGATTAATGCAGGGAGATACGGTCGGTGTGATTGCGCCGGCCAGTCCGCCCGTCCCCGAAAAGCTTGACCGCGCCGTCCGGTTTTTAAAAGAACTCGGGCTTGAAGTCAAAGTGGGACGCTCAGCCATTGAAAGACACGGCTATTTGGCGGGGAGCGATGAAGAGCGCTTGGAGGATCTGCACGACATGTTTGAAGACCGTTCGGTCAAAGCTGTCATCTGTGCCTGCGGAGGTTATGGCACGGCGCGGATTGCCGAGAAAATTGACTACCGTCTCATCAAAAGCCGTCCGAAAATTTTTTGGGGCTATTCAGATATCACTTTTTTACATACAGCGATCAGGCAAAACACCGGACTTATTACATTTCACGGTCCGATGCTCAGTTCGGACATCGGCAAAGAAGACGTGCATCCGCTCACCCGGCGCTCCTTCCGGCAGCTGTTTCAAAAAATGACGCTCACCTATACAGAGGAGCTGTCGCCTTTGGAAACGCTCGGAAACGGTGCGGCGAAAGGGGAGCTCGTCGGCGGAAACCTTGCTCTTCTGGTGACGACGCTCGGTACGCCTTATGAAATTGATACGAAAGGAAAGCTTTTGTTTATCGAGGATGTCGATGAAGAGCCTTACCGAATTGACCGGATGCTGAATCAATTGAAAATGGCCGGGAAATTATCGGACGCCGCCGGCATCTTGCTGTGCGATTTTCATAACTGCATTCCGAAAAAACGCGGTGAGTCGCTCACATTAAAAGAAGTTTTCCAAGATTATATCGCCGCTGCAGGAAAACCGGCGCTGTCAGGCTTTAACATCGGCCATTGTTCACCGAATATTGCTGTTCCGGTGGGGGTGCAAGCCGTCCTTGACGCCGACAAAAAACAGCTTACTATCAATCCGGGAATTTCTTGATGGAAAAAGGAGGCTGCCATGAAGATTGCCGAAATGACGACAAACCGCATCGCCGTGCCGCTGAAAAAGCCGTTTAAAACGGCGCTTCGAACCGTCCGCACCGCGGAAGCTGTCATTGTCAAACTAACGGCTGAAAACGGGATGACAGGCTGGGGCGAAGCGCCTCCGACTGCCGTTATTACCGGTGAGACGCTTGACAGTATTGAGGGGGCAGTCAACACGATATTCGCACCGGCGCTCTCCGGGCGCAACTTGCGAATGGCGGAGGCGATATTTCATGACATCGACAAGCTGATTGTTGGAAATACAAGCGCAAAGGCCGCTGTAGAAACAGCCGTCTACGATTGTTTGGCTCAGCTTTGCGGTCTTCCCCTGTATCAATTGCTGGGCGGATACAGGCGGGAGATCGAGACGGATTTTACCGTCAGCGTCAATGACCCGGAAGAAATGGGGAAAGACGCGGCCCGTTATGTAAAAGAAGGGTTTCGTACGCTCAAAATTAAAGTAGGAAAAAACGACATGGCAACAGACCTCGAACGGATCAGGGAAATCCGCAAACAAGCGGGGTCCGCTGTCCGGATCCGCGTGGACGCCAATCAAGGCTGGACTGCGAAACAGGCTGTCAAAGCGATTCGGAAAATGGAGGATGAGGGGCTTTCGATCGAGCTTGTCGAACAGCCGGTCCACCGGTGCGATCTCGAAGGCTTGAAACAGGTGACAGATGCCGTCGATACGCCGATTATGGCGGACGAAAGCGTGTTTACCCCAAGGGATGCTTTTCACGTGCTGAAAACGAGAAGCGCCGATCTCATCAATATTAAACTGATGAAAGCGGGCGGCATCCGCCAGGCGCTGAAAATCAACGCCATGGCAGAAGCGTGCGGAGTGGAATGCATGGCCGGAAGCATGATCGAGACAAGGATCGGCATCACAGCAGCCGTCCACTTCGCAGCAAGCCAGAAAAATGTGACAAAATTCGATTTTGATGCGCCGCTCATGCTGAAGGAGGATATTGTTGAAGGCGGCATCCGCTATCATGGAGGAACGATCACGATACCGGATGCTCCCGGACTCGGTATCACGAAAGTCAACCATTGAGAGGGGGAAGACGAATGAGCCTTTATACGACAGCCGTCTCGGTCGCCAACGTCTGGACCAGTCCGGAAGCACCGCGCCGCATTGATCGGTTGATGCTGTCAAATCCCGTACATGTGAGAAGCTGGCTTGACGCATTGTCCTTCGATGAGCGTCTTGAGCTGTGTACGGCAAACCTTGTTCAAACACAGGTGCTTTTCGGAGAAGATGTGCAGCTTATAAAAGAGCGGGAAGACTGGGCTTTCGTCATCATTCCCGGGCAGCCGTCTGCAAAAGACGAACGCGGCTACCCGGGCTGGATACCAAAGGAATGCCTGGTCGAAAAAAGCCCGGCGAAGTCTGAGACAAGCGCCGTCATTCAAAAACCGACGGCTTTTCTATATGATGACAAGAAAATGAAAGTTCTTGAGCTGAGCTTTCTCACTAAGCTGCCCGTTTTGTCTTCGGACGGCATTTGGTTTGAGGTCGATACACCGCTCGGCCGCAGATGGCTGAAAAAAGAAGATGCGGATATCGAAACACCTGTAAAAGGCAGTGGAGACGACATCGTTCAAACCGGTGAGGCGTTTTTGAACCTGCCCTATCTTTGGGGAGGAATGAGCGGTTTTGGCTACGACTGCTCAGGATTTGTCTTCAATATGCTGAAGGCGAACGGCCGCTCAGCGCCGCGCGATGCCGGCGACCAGGCGAACGGCGGAAAAGAGGTGTCCTTCAGCAGCCCGAAGCGGGGCGATCTACTGTTTTTCGCATATGAAGAAGGCAAAGGGCGAGTTCACCATGTCGGCATTTACTGCGGAAACGGAGAGATGCTTCACTCTCCAAAAACGGGAAAATCGATTGAGGTCATACCTCTTAAAGGCACAATTTATGAAAAAGAGCTGTGTGCCATCAGGCGCTATTTTTAATTCAAACGGGGGGATTGGCATGCAAACGGGCGCTTTATTGAAAGTCAGCCGTCTGAAAATGCACTTTGACGCCGGAAGGGGCAAAACGGTCAAAGCGGTCGACGGCATTTCATTTGATATTAAAGAAGGAGAGACGTTCGGGCTAGTCGGAGAATCGGGCTGCGGCAAGTCGACTTCCGGAAGGGTGCTGATGCGCCTTTATCAGCCGACAGAGGGCGAGGTTACATATCGGGGGAAAAACATCCACAATTTGAGCGATGATGAATCATTCCAGTATAACCGGAAAATTCAAATGATTTTTCAAGACCCCTATGCTTCACTAAATCCGCGGCTAACGGTCAGGGAGATTATGACAGAGCCCATGGAAATCCACGGCCTGTACGGAGGGAAAAAGGCGCGTCTTGAAAAAGCGGACGAGCTCCTGGAAGCAGTCGGCCTGCACAAAAGCTTTGCCAATCGCTATCCCCATGAGTTCAGCGGCGGACAGAGGCAAAGAATCGGCATCGCCAGGGCGCTTGCGCTTGAGCCTGAATTTATCGTCGCTGATGAGCCGATATCCGCACTTGATGTCTCCGTCCAGGCGCAAGTCGTCAACCTTTTGAAAAAGCTGCAAAAGGAAAAAGGGCTCACGTTTTTATTTATCGCCCACGACCTTTCCATGGTGAAGCACATCAGCGACCGGATCGGCGTCATGTATCTCGGGCACATGGTCGAGATCACCGACAGCGGCCGGCTTTATCAAGAACCGCTGCATCCTTACACCCAGGCCCTTTTATCGGCTATCCCGATTCCCGATCCGGATGTGGAAGATAAGCGGAAACGAATCATACTGAAAGGCGAGCTGCCAAGTCCGATCGATCCGCCGAGCGGCTGCGTTTTCAGAACGAGGTGTCCCGCCGCGACGGACATTTGCGCCGCCAAAAAACCGCTCTTAAAAGAAGCCGATGACGGTCATTTTGTCGCCTGCCATCTGTATGACGGCGACGCGAGAAAAGAGGAGGACAGCCTGAAGGTGACGCTGCAGGCGAGGTGAATATAAAAAAAGGAGCCCTTTTTACAGGGCTCCTCAGTTTGCCGGCAGCTTTTCAGGATTCACTAAGCCGCTCATGCCAAATGAAACAAGGATCAGACGCCGCCTTCGTGACATCCAGTCGAAGTACGTTCAATCGGCAATGTACAGCATCTGAAAGATCCGCCGGATTTTATGATCTCGGATAAGTCGATTTCGATTACCGTATAGCCCCTTTCTCTGAGCTCCTGATTCACGTGGCGGTTATCCGGGAGGCTGATGACGGTTTTATTGCCGATAGACAAGACGTTTGTGCCGAGTCTGAACTGTTCATCATCCGTAATTTCGATCATGTCATAGCGTTTTTTCAAGACATCGTATTCTCCTTCTCCCAGGGCTTTTGGATAGACGAGCGCTTCTGTCGGCGAAAGAATGTTGAAGACGCAGTCCAAATGAAGGAAAGTCTCTTCAAACGGAACCGGTACGACTTCATAAGAGGGAAGCCTGCGCTTCAGCTCTTGGACGGCCGAAAACGTCGTTCTGTGGCTGATGCCGGCATATACGGTATTTTGGTCGACGAGGATGTCGCCGCCCTCGATTTGATAGCCTTCATTAAATGTGGCCCAGGCGATCTGTTCTTCTGCCAGCCATTCCTGGAGGACGTTTTCTTCGCCTTGGCGGATGTCGGCTGATAGCTGAGCGGAAAACACGGTGTCTCCGATCGTAAACCCGATATCGCGCGTGAAGACCTGTTCCGGAAATTGGCTTAAAGCAGGCAGAATCGCGACTTCAATCCCCCGGTTCTCCAATTCTTTTATCAATGTTTCATGCTGGCGGACGGCCAGCGCTTTATCGATATTATCTTTTTGGAAATACTTTTGTGTTTCGTTGATCACTTCGGCGATCTCCATATACTCCGGTCTGCATAATACCACTTTTTTTAAGACATCGTATTCGCTTGCACAGCCCGCGCCGCGGTTTTCTTTCGAGATTGCTGAGTCCATTTTCATTCCCCCGTCCTCTCTTTAGTCATTTCATTATTCCCTTGCTGCAACGGAAAATAAACATTTTAGCCAGAAAATCTGACAAGTCACCCGGATAAAAAAGTTTAGACAAATGAATTCTAATAGTGTTTAATAAAGAAAAAATCCACTTTACAAACGCATCTTAGTAGACATCAAAGGAGTAATGGATGATGAATGGACCTGAGAAAAGATACTGCAAAGAATCAAAAGTTGTCAAAACAAGCAGGGTGTTTCCGCTTGATACGAACAACCACAACACCTTGTTCGGCGGCAAGCTGATGAGCTATATCGACGATATCGCCTCGATTTCGGCAGCGAGACACTCGAGGTGTGAAACCGTGACGGCTTCCATGGATTCCGTCGATTTTCTCGAACCGATCCGCCAGGAAGATTCCGTCTGCCTTGAATCTTATGTGACATGGGTTGGCAGAACATCGATGGAGGTATTCGTCAAAGTCATTAAAGAGCATTTGCTGACAGGCGAACGAAAGCTTGCGGCGACTTCTTTTTTAACCTTCGTTGCGCTTGATCAAGACGGCAACCCTCAAGCCGTTCCTCAAGTTGTACCGCAGTCTGAAGAAGAAATCATGCTGCACCAGACCGCCCGTCAGCGTGCCGAAGAACGGAAAAACCACCGCAAACACAGCAAAGCGCTGGCTCAGGCGCTGGCTGTGGACAAACCTTGGTAAATATACGATCAAACCCCGGCTCAGGTATCAGTTGCCGGGGTTTTGCTGTGTAATGAATACACAAACCAATATCTGTTCAAAATAAATGACAAAAAACGGAAAGAAGTTTTGGGTGAAATGCTTGAATTTGTATGGACTTTTTTAGCCAAGCCAGCTTTAGTGTTCTCTATAGCCTATATTCTTTTTCGAATCGCAGGGAAGAAAGCCGTTTCGCAAATGACGAACTTCGATCTTTTGCTGACATTTGCGATCGGAACGATCATCAGCGAACCGATTCTTACTTCTAAAATTTCAATGTCCATTTATTATGCACTTACTTTTCTGATCTTCTATTTGTTGATTGAAAAGCTGTCATTACACAATAAATGGCGATGGTTTCTTGTCGTCAGCCCGACTGTGCTGATTCGAAACGGCAATATTGATGAAGGGGGATTAAAAAGAGAGCGGCTGACCGTCAATGAACTGCTCGGCAAATTGCGCGAAAAAGGCTATGCCGACCCGAAAGATATCGACATCGCCCTGATTGAAGAATCGGGCCAGATCAGCGTGATTCCCAAATCGGAAGCGAGGCCTGTGCAGCCGCGGGACCTCAGCTTGGAGACGAAGCGGAATTTCGTGCCGATTCCGCTCATTTTAGACGGCGAAATCATCGAACACAATTTAAAATACTTGAAAAAAACGAAAGAATGGCTGTTTCAAAAATTAGAGGATCAAGGGATTGAGCAAGCGAGGGTGCCAACCATTACACTCGGCACCCTGAACGAAAAAAATGAAATTATGATTGATACGGAAGATCCCGGCAGCCCGTTAACCGATGATCCCTATCTTTATAAACCGGGGCAAGACCATTAATTTTCGCCGAATAGGCGATTTTTTTATTTTGTGTTATTTCAGAAAAATATTAAGAGTCTGTTCTTTTCTTCGCCTGTAAAATGAAACAGGGCATATGTCATAAAAGTTGAAAATGGTGTCACAAAAAATAGGAGGAAAATATGTTGTTTTCTGTATTTTTATAGCATATATTAGTTTTTGTGAAAAAATTTTGATGGTAGGTGCAATTGATGAAAAGGTTTTTTAATGTAATGATTTTGGGTGCCCTGCTGCTGCTCGGCACTTCTGTGCCAATCGAAGCGGCAGACTACGGACGCGACGTTCTCGGCTCAAAAGACGGCTGGGGCGCTTACGGAAAAGGAACGACCGGAGGTGCTGACGCTTCTTCCGATCAGGTATATACGGTCGAAAACCGCAAGCAGCTTGTTGAGGCGTTAGGGGGAGACAACAAAAAGAACGGCGAAAATGATACGCCGAAGATCATCTATGTGAAGGGAACAATCAATCTTAGTGTTGATGATGACAACAATCCTTTAGGCTATGAAGATTATAAAGACCCTGAATACTCGATCGAAGCGTATCTCAAAGCTTATGATCCGAAGAAATGGGGGAAAAGGAGCCGTCAGGAAAGCTTGAAGAGGCAAGGCTCCGCTCCAAAGACAATCAGAGGGAAAGGGTATTGATCAGAGTCGGTTCGAACACGACGATTATCGGACTCGGAGATGATGCGAAAATTACCGGTGGAGGCTTTTATGTCAAAAACGCGGAAAACGTTATTATTCGTAATATCGAATTCGAAAACGCGTACGATTTCTTTCCTGGCTGGGATCCGACCGACGGAAGCAGCGGAAACTGGAATTCAGAATATGACAACATTTTGATTGAAACGTCCAAATACATTTGGATCGACCACTGCTCATTCAATGACGGAGATCAGCCTGATGAACTGACTGAAACATATTTCGACCGCGAATTCCAGCATCATGACGGACTGCTGGATATCAAAAAACAGTCGGATTTTATTACGGTATCCTACAGCATATTTTCAGGACATGCTAAAAACACGATTATCGGATCAAGCGACAGCTACAAAGCAGACAACGGTCATTTAAGGGTGACATTCCACCATAACCTCTACGAAAATATTAAAGAGCGGGCTCCGCGCGTCCGCTACGGAAAAGTGCACATTTACAACAACTATTTTAAAAGCACGAAAGACAGCTACAATTATTCATGGGGTGTAGGCTATTCTTCAAAAATTTATGCTGAGGACAACTACTTCGACCTGCCGGAAGGAACGAAGCCTCAAAAACTGATGAAGGTCTTTAAAGGTGACGCTTTATATGAAAAAGATACGCTCGTAAACGACCAAAAAAGCGTCGCAAAAATTGACGTTGTCAGCACATACAACGAAGCAAACAATGCGTCTGTCAAAAAATCGGCCGGCTGGAAGCCGACGCTGTTTGAAAAAATCGACGATGCAGAAGATGTGCCGGCAATCGTTGAAGCGCAGGCAGGCGCAGGAAAACTGAAGTAACACACGCAAAGCGGACATGGGATGTCCGCTCAGCTTGTCGACAAAGTCACAAAAAAGTGGCTTGATCGACAAGCTTTTTTTGTTAAAATGTGTGTGGAATCTAATTTTTGGAGGTTTTACCATGTTGACCAAACACTCTAAAGATCAGCGTGAACAGCTTGAAGTCGTTGCCTTAAGTGAGCTTGTACCTGAAGACCATTTGGTCAGGAAGATGGAAGAAGCCATTGATTTTTCATTTATTTATCAAAAAGTTGCCCCTCTTTATTCTTCAAAAGGGCGTCCAAGTATTGATCCTGTTGTACTGATTAAAATGGTGCTCATTCAATACGTGTTTGGTCATCGCTCCATGCGCGAAACCATTAAGCGAATCGAAACTGATGTAGCCTATCGCTGGTTTATTGGATATGGATTCTCTGAAAAAATCCCTCACTTTTCAACCTTCAGTAAAAACTATGAACGTCGCTTTCATGACACAGACCTATTTGAAACAATCTTCTATAGGATTTTACGTCAGGCCATGGATCTCGGCCTCGTCGATCCTTCGGTTGCCTTCATCGACAGCACACATGTCAAAGCGAATGCCAATAAGAAAAAGTTTGTGAAAAAGATCGTAAGAAAAGAAACAAGAGCTTATCAGGAACAGTTAGATCAAGAAATTAATGCCGATCGCGAAGCCAACGGCAAAAAGCCCTTAAAGCCCAGGCAATGCTCAGAAGAACGAGAAATAAAAGAAAGTACAACAGATCCTGAGAGCGGCTATTTTGTAAAGGGTGAACGGGAACGCCTTTTTGCTTATGGTTTTCATACAGCTTGTGACCGGAACGGATTTGTGCTGGGGACGGTTGTTGAGCCTGCCAATATTCATGACAGCCAAGTGTTCACGACCCTGTTTCAACAAGTGAAAGAGCGCGTCGCCAAGCCTCATACGGTCGCAGTTGATGCCGGATACAAAACACCGGTTATCGCAAAATTTCTTCATGAAGAAAACGTTCGCCCTGTTATGCCTTACACGCGTCCGCAAACCAAAAAAGGATTCATGAGAAAACACGAGTATGTTTACGATGAATTTTATGATGTCTATATCTGCCCGCAAGACCATATTCTCTCCTATCGCACAACCAATCGGCAAGGTTATCGAGAGTATGCTTCAGATCCAAATCGATGTAAACAATGTCCATTACTACATACGTGTACAGAAAGTAGAGATCATCGAAAGATGATTCACAGACATATCTGGCAGGATCATTTAGACGAAGCTGATCATCTTCGGCATACGGAAGAGAATAAACAAATCTATGCCAAACGTAAAGAGACGATCGAACGAGTTTTTGCCGATTTAAAACATAAGCATGGCTTGCGCTGGACAACCTTACGGGGAAAGAAAAAATTGTCCATGCAGGCGATGCTTGTTTTCGCTGCCATGAATCTGAAAAAGCTGGCGAATTGGACCTGGAAAGGTCCTAACCGCCAGCCTTCTGATCGAAATAATAGAATAAAATGGACAAAAACAGGTCGGATTTTTAAAATCCGACCTGTTTTGTCAACGGTCTGAGCGGACATGGGATGTCCGCTTTTTTTGTTCAGGTATCTTGTAATGCAAAATAGTGTATGTTATGATTCTTGTATCTTGTATTGCAAGATACATAAAAGAGGTGGCTTATGAGTTCAACGCAAATGCTGAAAGGGATTTTAGAAGGATGTCTGCTTGCCGTCATATCCGAAGGGGAGATATACGGCTATGAAATGACAAAGGTGCTTGCGGGATACGGTTTTTCGGATATCAGCGAAGGAAGCATCTATCCGATTCTCCTCCGCATGCAAAAGGAAAAATGGGTGGAGACCGAACTAAAACGGTCGGCGAGCGGCCCGAAGAGAAAATATTACAGACTTACACCCCTTGGCGAAGCGGAGCTTCAATCGTTCATCGGGCGTTGGAAAGCATTATCCGGGAACGTCAATGCGCTGCTCGAAAAAAAACTGAAGGAGAAGTGAAATCGTGATTTCAAAGGACATGCAAAACGTATTGGACGACATGAGATTGTATTTAATGTCTGTAGGAAAAAGCGACAAAGAAATTGAGGGGATCATGAATGAGCTGACTGTTCATGCCTTGGAAGGGGAAAAGGAAGGAAAAACCGTCCGGCAAATTTTTGGGGATTCTCCCAAGTCATATGTTCAAGCGCTGTCAAAAGAGCTTTCATCAAGGCCGGGGGAGATCGCCAAGTTGTTCTTTGCCATTTTGATCGGCGCGATATCCTATTTTATATTCAGTGACGCGGTGAACGACAGCCTCAATTATTCGGTCTATGTACTGGCAGGCTATCCGCTTTATATTTTGCTGGCAGCGGCTATGTTACCGCTGTTGGGCCGCGTTTCAGCGTTTAAAGGGAAGAAAACGGCCTTCATGTATACGATGATGTACACCGCTTTGACGTTTTTTCCGATTTTGGCGATTATTTTTATTGATCGGCAATTCGGGACGCCTGTTCTTTCGTTTGACGGGGGAAGCCGCTGGCTGATTATGGCTCTGTCGTTTCTCGTGATCGTCATTTTGTCTTTCAGGTTGAAAGCTGCAGCCTTGTCCATATTGCCGCTGTTTTTAGCCGGAACGCATTTTTTGTTTCAGTATATGAAGTGGGATTCAGCCGGAGCCATGATGGCAGAAACTTATATTCCCTATATCGGGCTGTTGCTCGTCATGTTCATTGAGACAAAGCGTGCCAAAAATACGGCTCAATATGAATGAAATACGGAAGAGCATTATATTTTTTAAGGTAAAGACTCTTGCCTTTTGGCGATCACAACGTTTATGATCAGAGCATGAAAGGTGGCCGATATATGGATATGATGTGGGGCTATGTACTCGTCTTTATTTTGGCTGCGATTCCGTGGTTTGAAGTGATCGGTGTCGTGCCGCTAGCGATCATTGCCGGGCTTAAACCGGTTCCGTCCGCTATTATCGCACTATTCGGAAATCTATTAACCTTACTGCTGCTTATTTTTTTAATTGACAAAGTGAAGGCGTGGCTTGAAAGAAGACGCGGGGACCGGGGAACGGAGACCGACAAGCTCTCAAAAAGGAAAAGCAGGGCGAAAAAAATATGGCTGACCTACGGCATCCCGGGCCTTTCTTTCGTCGGACCTTTCTTTATCGGCTCCCACTTAACCGCGTTTATGTGCATGGGCTTCGGGGCCAAGCGCAGGCAAACGGCGCTCTGGATGACGGGGAGTCTCACGGTATGGACAGCGGTGTCGGCTGTCGCTGCCTACTATGGTTTCAGTTTCCTCGCTCCTGAAAATGAAGGGCTGCTGAAAAATATCTTTAAACAGGAGGAGTGAAGACATGCAGTTTTTGAAGGATTTATCTCCAGTTGAAGAGATGGCGCCGACAGTCGGGGTGCTTTTTTCGGCGGTCAATGAAAACATCGAACGGCTGAAATCAATCGTCTCCGGCATCAGCCGGGAGGAGCTGGAATATAAGGGGGAGCATGGCGACAAAAACAGCATCGCCCAGCTGATCTATCATTTAATCAATGTCGATATTCGCTGGGTATACAGGCTGAAGGGAAGAGAATTTCCAAAAGAGCTGGAAGAGAAATACGGGCCAATGACAGATGAAAACGGACGTTTGCCGGAGGTAAAAGGCTTACCCTTATCCGTGTTAATCGAGTGGTATGATGAGGTGCTGAAGATGTTGAAACGCACCGTTAAAGGCTTTTCGGAAACAGACTTGCTGAAGAAGGTTCCGTATGAGGGAGGATTTGCGACGATCCGCTGGGGAATCTGGCATATGTCTGATCATAACCGCTATCACCAGGCGCATATCCAGGCCTGCTTAGGGGAGTACCGCAAGCAAAACAGTTGATTTTTTCGAATGATTTGGTATGATGCTAATTAGCAAACTTCATAGCGTTAAAGTTTTCTAGGGTTCCGCACATTCGGATGTGGTCTGGTCCGAGAGAAAACACATATGATTTGTTCATATGCACACGGAGGGATAAAAGCCCGGGAGTATCGTTTTCATCGATAACCCGGGTTTTTTCTTTTGCTGAAAATGAATTGGAGGGATTTTGATGAGATGGGGCAGTGTCATACTTGCAGCCTTGTTTGAAATTGGCTGGGTCATGGGGCTGAAACACGCTGATTCGGCTCTTGAATGGATCGGCACGGCGGCGGCCGTCGTGATGAGCTTTTATATACTGGTGAAGGCGGGAGAGAAGCTGCCGGTCGGAACCGTATATGCCGTATTTACCGGACTCGGTACGGCGGGAACGGTCGTCTGTGAAATCGTCTTGTTTCATGAGCCGGCAAATATCGCCAAGCTTGCCTTGATCGGTGTTTTGCTATGCGGCGTGATCGGCTTGAAGCTTGTAACAAATGAAGAGAAAGGGGAGGCGTCATAATGGAATGGATCTGCCTAATCGCCGCCGGCTTGCTGGAAATGCTCGGCGTGACGATGATGAACCAGTTTCATAAAGACAAGCGAATGAGATGGATCTTATTGTTGATCATCGGTTTTGCCGCTTCGTTTTTCTTGCTTTCCCTTGCGATGGAGACGCTGCCGATGGGGACGGCGTATGCAGTTTGGACAGGGATCGGAACGGTTGGAGGTGCGCTTGTCGGCATCCTGTTTTACGGAGAGCCGAAAGACGGAAAACGCATCTTTTTCATCGCGCTCATTTTGGGATCTGCCGTCGGTCTGAAACTCATTAGCTAGAGTCTGGTTGATGCAAATGGTCGTCCGTAAATTGATTTTTCAATAAACTCCAGTATAATGAAAAGATAGTTTACGAATTACAAGCAAAGAGGGTTTTACGAAAATGAATGCATATATGAAACAGCAGTTATCGCAATATCAGGAAATCAATAACGATAAGGCCCGCCTTCTGGTCAGCTGTCCGGATCAACCTGGAATCGTCGCCGCCGTATCTTCATTTTTATTTGAAAACGGCGCGAATATTATTGAATCGAGCCAGTATACGACAGACCCCGAAGGAGGCCGGTTCTTTCTGAGGATTGAGTTTGAAGCCGAAGGCATCCGCGAAAAGATCGAACAGATGAAAGCGACATTCGCCGCTGTGGCGGAGTCCTTCCAAATGACGTGGAGCATGAATTTAGCGAGCGAGCTGAAACGCGTCGCTATCTTCGTTTCAAAAGAGCTTCACTGCCTGCATGAACTGCTATGGGAATGGCAGAGCGGCAATTTGATGGCGGAAATTGCCGCGGTTATCAGCAATCATGAAGAGGCAAGAGAAACCGTTGAATCGTTGAATATCCCGTTCCTTTATATGAAAGCGAACAAAGACATCCGTGAGGAAGTGGAAAAACAGCAGCTGAAATGGCTTGAAGAGTACCGTGCGGATGTCATCGTTCTCGCCCGCTACATGCAGATTTTAACGCCTGATTTTGTCTCGGCTCATCCGAACAAAATCATTAATATTCACCACTCATTCCTGCCGGCTTTTATCGGAGCGAATCCGTATAAACGGGCATATGAAAGAGGCGTTAAACTGATCGGGGCAACATCGCATTATGTGACAAACGAATTGGATGAAGGACCGATCATCGAACAGGATATCGAACGGGTCGACCACAGAGACAATGTGGAAGCATTGAAAAACATCGGCCGCACGATTGAGAGAAGCGTTTTGGCAAGAGCGGTCAAATGGCACTTGGAAGACCGGATTATCGTGCATGGAAACAAGACGATCGTCTTTAATTAAATTGTTTGATCTCCCTCTTGACAGAGGCGTTTTTCCTAGGCATAATTATAAAAAATCACGAGCGTTGAAGAGGGCCAGTAAGCAGTTCTTTCTGTGAAAGAGAGTGAAATGGCATGCTGAAACATTTCACCACATGAAACCTGCTGAACCTGCCTCGGAGTCTCAGGGGGAAAACCTGGGCGCATACCCTGGCGTTAAAGGGGAAAGAGGAGTGCGCTTTTTTCTCGCGCATTCAATGAAGGTGGTACCGCGGAAAGCTCTTTTCGTCCTTTTTATTTGGACGAAAAGGGCTTTTTTTGTTGGCTTCTGCCAGATCATCTCGGAGGGAAAAAACGTGAAAAAACAACGGATTGTCATTAAAATCGGAAGCAGTTCATTAACCAATTCGAAAGGCAGCATCGATGAGGAGAAGATCAATGACCATGTTCGGGCGATAGCCGCTCTGAAAAAAGAAGGCCACGAAGTCATCTTTATTTCGTCCGGCGCTGTCGCTGCGGGATTTTTACAGCTCGGCTATCCCGCGAGGCCTGTGACGCTAAAGGGAAAACAGGCTGCAGCGGCCGTCGGCCAAAGCCTGTTAATGCAGACATACATCGAGCATTTTGCAGAATGTGATATCAAGCCTGCGCAAATTTTATTGACGAGAAACGATTTTGCCAAACGGGAACGGTATCGAAATGCATATGCAACCATAATGGAACTGATTGGACGGGGGCTTGTCCCGATTATTAATGAAAATGATTCGGTATCTGTTGAAGAATTGACGTTTGGGGACAATGACATGCTATCCGCCTTGGTGAGCGGACTGATTCATGCCGACAAACTCATCATTTTAACGGATATTAACGGCCTCTATGATTCGAATCCGAATGAACATCCTGATGCCCGCCGTTTTGAATACATTCCCGAAATTACGGACGAACTTTTGGGCTTCGCCGCATCCGCCGGTTCAAAAGTCGGGACGGGCGGAATGAAGTCGAAGCTTTTGGCGGCAAAAACCGCTCTTTCACTTGGCGTCAATGTTTTCATAGGCGCCGGAGAGGGAGATGATAAGCTGATTCAGATTTTAAAAGGAAACGGGGACGGCACCTATATCGGCCAATCCGATCTGTCTTCCGTCAACAATCATAGACAGTGGATCGCTTTTCATTCTCCTGTCTCAGGGAAGATTACCATTGATGAGGGGGCTGAGCTGGCGATTACCGAAAATGGCGGCAGCTTGCTGCCGGCCGGCGTAACAGCAATATCCGGGGATTTTCCGAAAGGGGCGGTTGTCGAAGTTTACGGACCGAACGGCTTGGCCGGAAAAGGCCAAACGCTGTATTCCGCAGCAGAACTTGAAGAGGTGAAAGGGAAACGAAGCGATGAGTTCCATCATGAAGAAGGGATAGAAGTCATCCATCGAAATGATTGGGTAAGTATTAAAGAATAAGGGGATGAAAAAATGAGCGAAGTGATTGAAAAAGCAAAAAAGGCTAAAGCCGCAAAAGAAGAACTGGTTCATCAGCCGACTGAAAAGAAAAATGAGGCGCTTTCCTTCATCGCCGAGGCGCTCCGCTTTAAGCAAGATGAGATATTGGCAGAAAACGAGAAAGATATCGCTCGCGGCAAAGAAAAAGGCGTTTCACCTGCGCTGCTTGACCGCCTTGCCTTAACGCCGGAGAGGCTGAATGATATGGCAGACGCCGTCATGCTGCTCATCAAGCTTGAAGATCCTGTGGGGGAAACGCTTGAAACGATCCGCAAAGACAACGGGCTTTTCATTGAAAATGTCAGGGTGCCGCTCGGAGTCGTCGGTATGATCTACGAGGCCCGGCCGAATGTAACGGTCGACGCTGCGACCCTCTGTTTGAAAACGGGAAATGCCGTCATCCTGCGGGGCAGTTCATCAGCCATCAACAGCAATCAAGCGCTCGTCCGCGTGATCAGAGAAGCGCTCGAACAATCTGCGCTTCCGCAGGATGCCGTTCAGCTCATTGAAGATACAAGCAGGGAAGCGGCAAAACAGCTGTTCACTTTAAACGACGGCTTGGATGTGCTGATTCCTCGAGGAGGGAAAGACCTCATTGATATGGTGGTACGGGAATCCACAGTGCCTGTCCTTGAAACAGGCGCGGGAAACTGTCACATATTCATTGATGAATCGGCTCGGTCCGACATGGCCGAGCAGGTTGTAATCAATGCCAAAACGCAGCGTCCTTCTGTCTGTAATGCGATTGAAACGGTGCTCATCCATAAAGACTGGGCGGAAGAGCATACGACAGCGCTGCTTCAAAAGCTTGAAGAAGCAGGTGTTGAAATCAGGGGAGACGAAGCCGTATGCGCGATGCTGCCATCTGCGGTTCCTGCTCGCGAGACCGACTGGGAAACCGAGTTTCTTTCGCCGGTTGTCAGCATCAAAACTGTCGCCGGAATCGAAGAAGCCATCCGGCACATCAGGCAGTACGGCACGCGTCATTCGGAAGCGATTCTGACTGAAAATCAGGAAAACGCCCGGTTTTTCTTAACGTCTGTTGACGCTGCAGCGGTTTACCACAATGCTTCCACGCGTTTTACGGACGGCTTTGAATTCGGCTACGGCGCCGAAATCGGCATCAGCACGCAAAAGCTTCACGCAAGGGGGCCGATGGGCCTTAAAGCGCTGACTTCTTCTAAATATATCATTAAAGGAAACGGGCAAATCCGGATATGAAAGTGAAACATCCTGTCTTGACATGCAGACAGGATGTTTTTTTGTTGCGTTATCGTATTTAATTTTATAAAATTAAATTGTGCACAATCGAAATGAAAGGAGACGATCAATCATGAAACCGCTATTTACCTCGCAAGCTACTGCCAAAGGCGGCAGAGACGGACAAGTCACCTCATCTGACCGCGTCCTTGAGCTGGAGCTGGCCATGCCGGGAACGCCAAAAGCCAAAAAGAACGAAAATGCCACCAATCCGGAGCAGCTGTTTGCCGCCGGATATGCGGCATGCTTTGACAGTGCATTGCAATTGACCGCCCAAAAAGCGCGTCTTCGAATGGAGACAGAGGTGACGGCTAACGTCAGCCTTCTGAAAGATGAAGCAGATGGAGGCTATAAGCTCAGTGTCACGCTGCAAGTAAAAGGAACCGGTGTTGAACAGCCGGAGCTCGAAAAACTCGTTCATCAAGCTCATACCGTTTGTCCGTATTCAAAAGCGATTTCCGGAAATGTTGATGTCAGCCTTGAAGTGATTTCTTAAAAAAGAGCGCCTTCGATATGAAGGCGCCTTTTTGCTGTCTTTACAACGCATCTGTTTTTTTCGTCAATGAAGCCAGAAGGGATTCAAGCGTTTGTTTCAAGTTCTTCAGTTCGCCAGCCGACAGATCGGTCTGGGCGATCATGTGTTGCGGAATGCTGCTCGCTTTTTCCTGAAGTGCCTGGCCGCCTGCTGTCAGTCTGACGACCACAGACCGTTCATCTTCAGGTGACCGCTCCCTTGTTAAAAGCCCGTGCTGCTCCATCCTCTTCAGCATCGGCGTCAGTGTGCCGGAATCGAGATAAAGGAGCTTGCCCATTGTTTTGACGTTTAATTCCCCGTGTTCCCATAATAAAAGGAGTGCGAGGTACTGCGGATACGTAATATTGAGTTTATCAAGCAGCGGCTTGTAAAGCTTCGTCATTTCACGCGAACTGGCATAAAGGAGAAAACAAAGCTGTCTGTCAAGCCTCATATGTTCAAATTCGTTTGTCATCGTTTCACCAACTCTTTTTTATGTTCCTTTTTATTGTATAAGATTTTTCGTTCTTTTCCCATTGCTCTGCAAAAAATCCGAAAAAACAAAAACGGATGTTTAAAAAACTCATTTTGTGAAATATAAAGAGTAGAGGAAAAAAACGTAAGGAGGAATCAGGATGACTGCAATATTTACAGCAAAAGTCACGGCAAAAGGCGGAAGATCAGGACATGTCAAATCAGATGACGGGGTTTTGGACCACAACATTGTCATGCCAAATGAAAAAAAAGAAGGCGAATCAGGGACAAATCCTGAACAGCTCTTTGCGGCGGGATACGCGGCATGCTTCGGCGGCGCATTAGAGCATGTTGCAAAACAAAAAGGCATTGACATCGATTCTGAGGTCGAGGGCCATGTGAGCTTGCTGAAGGATGAGAGTGACGGCGGTTTTAAAATCGGCGTCAAGCTGATCGTTACCTCAGGCGGGGTAGACAAAGAAAAAGCGAAAGAGCTGGTCGAAGCCGCTCATGACTTTTGCCCTTATTCAAAAGCGACGAGAGGAAATATCGACGTCAGCCTTGAAGTAAAATAAACAAACGGGAAAGATGAAAACGAGAAAGCAAACAAAGCTTGTTTGCTTTCTTTTTTAGAAAGGAGCAGCAAATGGCATATCTTAAAAAAGCGCTTGTATTCGCCGTGCTCTCTGCCGCCTTCGTCCTTGCAGGATGCGGAACCGGAGCGAAGGAGAACAACGGAAATCAACCCTCGGCTGATACGGCCAAACAGAAAGCGACTGATTTGAAAACATATTCTCTTGACAAAAATATCCGGTCTGAAGAAGATTTTGATTTGATAGGCAAGTATGTTCATGCCGAAGACGACCAAATCACGCTTGAAATAAAGGATAAGGAACTGATTGTCCCGAAAAGCAGCCGTTTTCACAGCGAAGACGACCATGATGACTTAATCGGGAAGCTTGTGAAGGTAGAGGTGGACGGAAAAACGCAAGAAGCGGAAGAAGCCGAGCTCATGCCGCAGTCAAAAGCCGACCAAAACGGCGTATATGAACAGGAGAAAGACGGCAGCCGAAAAATCATTGCCGCGTTTGTCAGCGAATCGGAGCAAAACATTACAATCAAAACAAAAGCAGGGGAAAAAACTTATCAGAAAACAGCCGATTTTGAGAGGGATGTCGCCGAAGCACCTGAAAAACTGAAAGGGAAAATCGTCAGGCTTGAAATTGAAAAGGATGGAAAGGCGGAAAGCCTTGACTTGGAATCTGAAGATCAAAAGCTTGAATGGTATGAGACGTCAGCTTCAAAATAAAGAAAGCTTCCTTCACCAGGAAGCTTTCTTTATTTTAATATTCCACTTTTTGATCGGTCGTTTCCCACGTGAGAAAGGGCTCAAGCTTTGCTTGAAGGTCCATTTTATAAAAAGGAATTGTCCGTTCGCTTTGCGTTTTTGTGATTTCTTCATAAATAAAAGAATCGTCAAAACCGGCCGATGCGGCATCTGAATGCTGAGCGGCGAAGTAAACTTCCTTTGGTCTCGCCCAGTAGATGGCTCCCAGGCACATTGGACACGGTTCGCAGCTTGTATAAAGAATGCAGTCGTTCAGCTGATAATCTCCAAGTGCTTCACAGGCGAGCCGAATAGCCGTTACCTCAGCATGCGCGGTCGGATCATTGCTTGTTGTGACATTGTTTTTTCCCTCGGCAATAATTTGGCCGTCTTTGACAATCACAGCGCCAAAAGGTCCGCCCGTGCCGCTTTTCACGCTCTCCACCGCAAGGTCGATTGCGCGCTGCAAAAATGTTTCATGATTCATTTCTGTATCCTCCTTGGTTGTCTTGCCTTCTTATTATAGCTGATGAATCTTGTAAAATAAACGCGCATCAGAATATTCAGTATGTTTGATTTCGAACGGACCATCGCATACAATGAATGCTAGAATGATGAACGGAGGATGATGTTTTGCTTACATTGTATATTGCAAGACACGGTCAGACGGAATGGAATATTGAAAAAAGAATGCAAGGCTGGGAAGACTCCAATTTAACGGCTTTGGGGCTGGCAAATGCAAACGCCCTCGGCGAACGGCTGAAAGCTGTTCAATTCCAAGCCGCATATTCCAGTCCAAGCGGCCGGGCTGTTGATTCTGCGCGGGCTATGCTGCAGAACCGCAGTGTTCCCTTTATAACAGACGACAGATTAAAAGAAATCTCGATCGGCCGCTGGGAAGGAAAAACGTATGATGAGATCAAACAAAGCGATCCTGACTTGCTGGAAGCGTATTTTAATGCGCCTGAAACATACATGCCTGATGAAGGGGAGAGCTTTTACGATTTTGAAAGACGGGTCAGCCGGGTGTATGAATTCATTCTCCACCGCCATCGGGAAGGCAATGTCCTCATTGTCAGCCATTCCGTGTTTATTTTGGTGCTTTTGAATCTGTTAAAAAAGAGGCCGGTCAGTGAACTATGGAACTCGAGCTATGTTCATGACACAGCTCTTGCAGTTGTAACAGTTTCTGATGATGGAAGGGTCACAATCGAAAGAGAAGGAGACGGGGAACATAGAGTAGAAGCAAAGAATGCCACCTGGTAGGCATGCCAAAAAGCCTGATTTCAACAATCAGGCTTTTAGCGTGGCGACAAACCCTTGTAGGCCTGCAAAGGCGGTGCTCACAGGATCGGCGGCAAACCATCTAGGCGTCCTACCTGACCGCCGCTGTCATCATATCCTGTGAAAGTCCGCTCCGAGCCTCTTAGCCGGAATACATTTTGGCACTGAAGCTGTGGAGCGTGGCAGCGGAAATCGTTTTGTTTTTTGAAAGACAAACGGTTTTGATATCTGCCGCATCTGCTTCCGCTTTTTTTCCGAAAAGGAAGACCGTAAGAGAAAGCGGGCCTTTTGCGATTTGCTGATACGCCAGAAGGCAAAGGTTGTCGGCGATTGTGCGGCTGATCATGCGGCGTGCTGACCACAGCTGCTGCTGTCCTTCTCTATCTAACTGAATATATGCTGCGGCTCGTTTTTTCGTAAAGAGTCCTGACAGACCGTTTTGTTTTATCTGCTTCATGAGAGCGAGCGGTTCAGACAGCGGCGGCGCGGTCAGTCTGTAACTGTCAGGGGAACATTTGGCCGCGGCCAAAAAAGACATGATCGGCAGGTAGCCTGCCAGACGCCCGCCGCTCTGGAAGAGCTTCTCTGCAAGCATTTGATCGGTCTTTTTCATGCGGATTTCTGTAAAGTGCAGAAGATGCTGCAAATCATCGAGCGTGTGTAAAAATCCATTGAGTTCATGTTCCATTTCGGATTGCGCCTGATCGATCCCGTAGGTCCTTGCTGTTTTCACGCTGGAGAAAAGAACATGAAAATGGCGGTTCAAAAGGTTTATTAAATCGCTGATTCGCTGGTGGGAATAGCGAAATTGGCGGGCGAGCGCGTGCAGATCATTGATGTTCAGCCGGATCGTCATGTCAGCTCCTCGGCTTTCAGCTGAAGCCGCTCAATTTCTTCGGACGCCTGCTCCTTAATGGCCCTCAGCCTGTCATACACGCGCGATTCCGCCCGGTCAAGATCGTCCAAAAGTGCGTCATACATTTCGCGCGCCTGTCCGCGCCATCCGTTGATATACATTTGGTGTGCTTTTAAAATGGAAGAAATTTCCTGCCTCAGCTCGTCAATGGCGGCAGTCACTTCTTTTACGTATAGCTGAAGAGAGTGAATGTCTTCCTGATATATTTTTCGTTTGATTTTTCGTTCTAACGCTATTCCATCGTCAATCACTACATATTTTCCTTCCCTTCCATCATCTACTACAAATATGTTAAAAGAAAAGGATACGGAAGGAAATCGTACGAATGAATCAAAAGTCTTAATGATTTTTGGGCGGACATACCTTATATAACGGTTCTTTCGGCCTAAAAAGGGCTGAGGACATGAAAAGAGCCGCCCGTGTGAACAGGCGGCGTTTGTGTTGGATTTATTGTGGAATTAAACAGTCTGAGCGAGTTTGCCTCTTGCTTGTTTGGCTGCTTCAACCATATGTTTAAGCGCTGCGATCGTTTCTTCAGGCTGTCTCGTTTTTAAACCGCAGTCAGGGTTTACCCAGAAGCGGTCAGCCGGGCAGACTTTCAGCGCATCTTCTATAATCGTGAGCATTTCATCGCTGGAAGGGACGCGGGGACTGTGAATATCATAGACGCCAAGCCCGAGTCCTTTCAGGTAAGGATGCTGTTCCAGATAATCAAGGAATCCGCCGTGGCTTCTGCTGTGCTCGATCGTAATGACGTCTGCGTCAAGATCTTCGATCGTGTCTACAATATCTTCAAAGTTGCTGTAGCACATATGCGTATGGATTTGCGTCGTATCTTCTACTGATGAAGTGGACAGTCTGAACGCTTCGGCAGCCCATTTAAGGTACTCGTCCCAATCCCGTTCTTTAAGCGGCAGGCCTTCTCTCAAGGCGGGTTCATCGACCTGGATGATTTGAATGCCTGCTTTTTCGAGCGCTTCAACCTCTTTGCGGAGAGCTTGGGCGATTTGGAAGGCAATCTCTTTTCTCGGCAGATCATAGCGGGCAAAGGACCAGTTTAAAATCGTAACAGGACCTGTCAGCATGCCCTTGACTTTCTTCGAGGTCAAGGATTGGGCGTAAACTGTTTCTTTTACCGTCATCGGCTCTTTAAACTCGACATCTCCGTAGATAACCGGCGGACGGACACAGCGGGAACCGTATGACTGAACCCAGGCGTATTTGGTAAAGGCGAATCCTCCGAGCTTTTCACCGAAATATTCAACCATGTCTGTCCGTTCGAATTCTCCGTGAACGAGAACGTCAAGTCCGAGCTCTTCCTGAATATCAATCCATTTCTTTGTTTCTTCCTGAATAAATGCTTCATACTGCTCGTCAGACCATTCTTTTTTCCGCCATTTTTGCCGCGCACTCCGCACTTCCGCCGTCTGCGGAAAGCTGCCGATCGTTGTTGTCGGCAATAGAGGAAGTCCGAGAGATTCATTTTGGATCCGCAGTCTTTCTTCAAAAGCAGTCGGACGTTTAAAGTCTTCCTCGGTCAGCTTGTCTCTTTCTTCGGCAAAGGCCGAATTTGTCGCTGCACCGTATCGTTTGAGAGCTTGAAGATGTCCGTGAGCTTCATCGATTTCCGCTTGGATGGCCGCTTTTCCGGAAACAAGCCCGTTCTTCAGCAGTGTAAGCTCCAGAAGCTTTTCTTTTGCAAAAGATAAACCGTTCAAAAGATCATCGGCAAGATGCTCGTCCGGGTGTTTTGCGACAGGGACGTGAAGCAGGCTGTTTGAAGGCTGAATCCAGACTTCGTCAACACCGGCACTCCGGATCAGCTCAATCGTCAGGTCAAGGCGTTCTTCGAGATTGGCTTTCCAAATGTTGCGCCCGTCTAAAATACCGGCGGCAAGGACTTTGTCTTTAGGGAAACCGTGCGCTTTTAAATGCTCGAAGTTTTTCCCTTTATCATGAACAAAATCAAGACCAATCCCGGCGACAGGAAACGATATCAGCTCTTCATAAGCGTCAACCGAATCAAAATAGGTTTGCAGAAGGATATTCAGTCCAGGGACTTCCTCTGTCATCGTCTGATAGATTTCTTTGACTGCAGCCGCTTCTTCATGTGAAGCCGTCACTAGAGCGGGCTCGTCGATTTGCACCCATTTGCCGCCTTCCTGCTCAAGCTCTTTCAGAACTTGGATGTAAAGAGGCGTCATTTGGTTATAAATATCTTTGATATCTTGTTGTTCATAGCCTTTTGCAAGGGCTACGAAAGTGTAAAGGCCGAGTATGACGGGCTTCGTTTCTGTTCCCAATGCTGCTTTTGCTCTTTTGTAATCTTCAAGCGGTTTGTTTCTCGTCACGCGGTATTGTGCGCCTTTTTCAAATTCAGGCACAATATAATGGTAGTTTGTGTTAAACCATTTTGTCATTTCACACGATACAGCATCTTTCGTGCCTCTCGCCATTGCGAAATAAGTATCTAACGGATCATGTACATCCTTGAATCTTTTTGGAATCCAGTTGAACATCACCGCCGTGTCAAGAACGTGGTCGTACAAGGTAAAGTCGGAAACCGGTATGATATCGATTTGCTGATCAAGCTGAGTCTGGAGGGCTGCTAAAAATTGTTCGTCCATTTCTTTTAAAAAGGTCTCACGGTCTGTGTTTCCTTTCCAATAAGCCTCAAGCGATTTTTTCCATTCTCTGTTCAAGCCGATTCTTGGAAATCCCAAGCTGCTCGTTTTTACATTTGTCATTCTGGTCTCCTCCTTTTAATGTTCAATAAAAAAAGACACTCACACTTCGGACAATGAGAAGGTGAATGCCTGAAAACAGCATTTTTGCGAACGAGAAATAAACGTAGCGATTGTTACGTCAACTCGAACACCTCCTATCGACCGTAGGTTGATGGTGCGTCAGAACAGGCAGGTCTCCTGGCTCATGAATCGACGGTTATTTCCCCCTTCCCGTATAGAAACAATGGGTTTTATGAAATAACCTCCTCATTCACAGTGGCGGGACCGCGTCGGATTTTCACCAAACTTCCCTTTTAAAATCTAACCTCGTTAGATTACCATGTTCCCGGCGATGAAATTGTTTAGTAGATTATATACCGTCACGATCTTTTAGTCAAAATAATTTTTGAATTCTTGCAATTAAAAAGATTCGGCCTTATCGACGGACATGAAAAAGGCCGCCGACATTGTCGGCAGCCTCCTTAGGCTGTTAAAGGGAAAGAAGTTTTGCTTCGCCGGCTTTTTCTGCCAGTACCTCTGGCGCCGACAAATATAAGAATCCGTTGCCGATCAGCGCTTTTGAGTAATCAAGAGGAAGCGTGCGGCGGATTAACTGAGCATACAGTTCCGGTTCTGTCAGTTTCCGTTTAAACGCCTCTTCTTCAGCTGACTTAATGAGAGCGAGCGCGCCGCTGACGTGCGGTGTAGCCATCGATGTTCCCGTCAGCTTTCCGTATTGATGATCTGGCAATGTAGAGAGGATTTCTTCTCCAGGTGCAACGAGGTCAATTTCTTTGTTCGCATTTGAGAATTCGGAAGACTCCCGCGTCAATGACACGGACCCGACAGCGATGACTTCGTTGTATGCAGCAGGGTATGAGTACTCCTCTGTACGGTCATTGCCGTCGCCTTCGTTTCCGGCGGCGCAGACGACGAGCACTCCGCTTTTCACTGCGTTTGTCACCGCTTCTTTCAATTCCGGAACGTCGGCAGGTCCGCCGAGCGACATTGAAATGATATCGGCTTTTTGTTCGACGGCGTAGTTGATCCCGTTGATGATCCATTCATAATCCCCGCTGCCGTCTTCACCGCCGAGCACCTTGACGATTAATAGGTTCGCTTCGGGTGCCACGCCGGAGATGCCGCCGTTTTGATCGTTTGCGGCAATCGTACCCGCCACATGGGTGCCATGTCCATTATAATCATGAAATTGATCTTCTTTTCCGTTGTCATCATCAGTAAAGTTTCTGCCTCCGATGATTCGGTCTGCCAAATCGGGATGGGTTGCGTCACAGCCTGTATCAAGCACTGCGACAGTGATATCTTTTCCTTTAAAACCTTGTGACCACAGCTCCGGTGCCTTAATCGCATCGATTCCTTCCGGCAATTCATTCACGTCCATCAGCTTTGTGTCAGTGACATAAGGAATTAATCGCATTTGCATTTCAAAGCCCTCCCTGTTATATGCTGCTTTAGATGGGTTACAAGGTGCGTGATTTTATTGTAAAACATTCGCTTTGTTAAAAAAAGGTTCATTTGTATGAATTTTATGAAAAGTTAAAAAATATAGATAATAGAGGAGAAAAGTCGAATAACTGCGAACAATGCTGGAATTGTAAGCGAAAAGACCTGTGAAATCGGTGAAAGGGCGAGAGAATCACTAGATATATGAGATTTCGCTTCATCATATTATCCCGGCAAAAGGATATCCTATTAAAAAAAGGAGTTGATACAGGGTGAAAGAACAAGAAAACGAAAAAAGAGACGAATTGTCAATCGAGCAGGCGGAGTTTGTGCCGCATCCAAAATATGAAGGAGAATACGCGCTTTTGCTGCACGAAAACTACCACCTGCTGTCAAAGGACGACCTTGAACAGGATAGCGAAAAGTAAGAACGGAGCTCGGCATCTCGGCGAAAGAGCTGGTTTAATTTTGACGAAAAAGGGAATCAACCATAATAGAGAGCATTAAGTTTGCTTTTCTTATTGACAGTTATCCTTTTTTTCTGTAATCTCATTGTGTCCGGTAAATACAGCTCTTCGTTAGGTGAGGCTCCTGTATGGAGATACGCTGCTGCCCAAAAATGTCCAAAGACGCCAATGGGTCAACAGAAATCATCGATCTAAGGTGATTTTTAATGCAGCTGGCATGTTGCCTATGCCATACAGTGCTAAAGCTCTACGATGGAAGGCGTTAGGGTTTTATTTTGTATGGCTTTTAACACCTTCATTTCAATGAAATAGGTGTTTTTTTATTTTTTGAGGAAAGTGAACTTTCCGTATTAAACAAGGAGGTGGAAGTATGGATTCTCCCCATTCGAGGCGGTTTAAACATACGAGAAATATTTTACAGTATCACACATTGATTGATGAGGAGATCCTTATACTTCACCCCTTTTGCTATGGTGATATAAGGATCTCCTGAAAAGGGAGGTACAGATTGCCATGGTAAAAAACATGACATATGATGAACTTATTTTACGCATTATTATTTTGCTGAGAGACGGAAAGCGAAAAGAGTTTCAAAACGTTTTAGAGGAACTGCAGCCTTATGATATGGCGATTCTGTTTAAGGAGATGCCCGAAAAGCACCGCGGCCGGTATCTGTCTTTTTTAACGGTTGAAGACATTACCGATCTCATGGGCGAACTGGATAGAGAAGAGCAGCTTGTCGTTTTGAACAAGGTCGGCAAAGAAAAAGCGATCCATGTGATGAATAAAATGGACAACGACGACCTTGCCGCGCTCTTCGAGGAAATGGACCCAGAGCTGAAAGACCAGCTTCTTTCCAGTATGGAAGCGGAAGAATCTGAAGCGGTCCGGGTTCTGATGAACTACCCGCCTGAAACAGCGGGAAGAATCATGACAAACCGCTATGTCTGGATTCCGCAGCATTACACGGTAAAAGAAGCGGTCGTCAAGCTGAAAAGCTTTGCGGAAATCGCAGAGTCGATCAACTATTTATACGTTATCAATGAACAAAAGCAGCTTGTCGGGGTTATCTCATACCGGGATCTCATTTTGGCAGAACCCGATGAGAAGGTTCAGGATTTAATGTTTACAAGGGTGATATCGGCGGACGCTCTTCAAGATCAGGAAGAAGTCGCAAGGCTCATCGAGCGGTACGACTTTCTGGCGATTCCCGTTGTAGAAAAAGACCATGAACTTGTCGGGATCGTAACGGTTGACGACATTATCGACATCGTTATCCAGGAAGCGAATGAAGACTACGAAAAATTTGCTGCATCTGGTAAAGCGATCACGTTTGATACAAAATCGTATGTCGCTGCATACCGTCGTCTGCCGTGGCTGATCTTGCTTCTGTTCATCGGTTTGATCTCTGGCAGCATCATGAGCTTTTTTGAAGACACGCTGCAGCAGGTTGTCGCATTGGCCTTTTTTATGCCAATGATCGCAGGAATGACGGGTAACACCGGAACACAGTCTCTCGCTGTCGTCATCAGGGGACTTTCTAAAGAAGAGCTCAATAAAAAAACGATTTTCCGCTTGATTTTCCGGGAGCTCAGAGCCGGGATTATCATCGGCGTCGTGTGTGCGGTCGTGATTACGGGAATCGCGATTGTATGGCAGGGGAATCTGCTGCTCGGTTTTGTGGTAGGGACTTCGCTCTTTGCCACACTGATTATCGGAACGATGGCGGGAACGATCGTCCCGATCATCCTTCACAAGTGCAACGTCGACCCTGCAATTGCATCGGGTCCGCTGATCACAACATTAAATGACATTTTGTCACTGCTGATCTACTTCGGTATTGCAACTGCATTCATTCATTCGCTGTAAGCAGCAGCCCTCCTTTTTTAGGGAGGGTTTTTTGCTTGCCAGAATTCGTAAAAGCCTATATATTTTAGGCAGAGATCAGGGGGGATTGGTATGAGAAGATTTGCAGCTGTGCTGATTTGTTTAGCCGTTGCAATGATTGCTGCCGGCTGTCAGAATGAAGATGAAGGAAAAGACAGGCGGCTCGTCGCAGTCGAGGGTATGCTTGAGGCGATATTGAACGATGATGTGTCAAAGATGAAGCGGTTGTACGTGGAGGGCGCAACCCCCTCTCCGGAAACAATCCTGGAAAACAAACAGAAATGGGGAATTTCCGGGCTTCATGCTGATGATTTTCAAATTTCTGAAGCGAGCATCCATGTGTTTCATGCCGCTTACAAGATGGAAAATACCGGTCAGCCCGGAACGATCGCGTTTCGGATACGCAATGATCCAGATAAAGGCGTTATGATCGATTTCATTGGATACATAAAGGAAACGAAACAGCAGGAAAACAGGTGACGAATCATCCGGAGGGAATGATTCGTTTTTTTTTAGCGGTTTTTGTATTTAAAATGAGCGTTAAGCTGTCCTTCGAGCATTTTCTTTCTGAGCTGCTGGTCGTTTTTCAGCCTCTGTTCTTTTTTGCGCATATCTTTGAGTATTTCTGCCGTCTGAACACCGTCTTCCCGCTTGTTTGCGATTTCCATCAGCCGTTCAACGTCAGCAAAGGAATACTTGCGCGTGCCTCTTGAAGAGCGCTGCGGATAGATCAGCTTGCGTTCTTCGTAATAGCGGATCTGCCTGACCGACAAACCCGTCAGCTCGCTGACAATGCCAATTGAAATCACTTTTTTATCTTTATAAGAAAGATCTTCGACTGTCATTTTCCCACCCCTAAGATGACTTTTTTTGTATTATATAAGAAAACGCGCGAAAAAACCTAACGTTTGTCAGGAAATCTAACATTGTTGAAAAACTTTTAAAAAAATCGCGGAAGAAAAGTTTACAGGAACCATGCAAGGGGTAAAAGTGTTTTGTATGCTGTAGGTACAGACTGATGAGGGGGAATCATTGGATGAAGGAACACAAAGCAGTCACACTCGCCAAAGAAATCGTTGCCTTAGACAATAAAAGAGACGAATTGCTTGAGACATTACTGAAGCTTGCCGGAAAGGATGCGTTTCCGCTGCTGAGGGCGGTGCAGAACGGCTTTTATCAAAAGTCCTCTTAAATCCGGAAGTGGGCGTGAAAGCAAACTTTACACGGCCTTAAAGCCTGGTTAATAAATAAGGTCTATTCTTATATTACAACACACGAAAATGAAAGGAGCAGATTATGAGCAGATTGTTAAAAAACGCTTTGGAAAAGGAAAGAAACCATTATTCAAAAAAACTGAGCTCACTCGGTGAGTATAATCAGGATGTTTTGCAGAGAATGACGATTACGGAGCTCAGAAAAGAATATTTTTATTTTTTCCGGAAAAATAAAGCCCGTGTTCAAAATCGGCCATTTTGAAAAAACGGGCTTCTTTTTAATATCTTAAAAAAAATAAGCAGGAGTTTTCTTTCGAATAACGAAAATATATACTTATAGAATATGGGAAAAGCATGACCCTTTCTTTTTCTACATTTGTAAGGGTTTTCATTTCCCGGGTTCATTTTAAGAAAATAGTATAAGAGGTAGATGATATGAGACTTTCGTTTAATGAGGAAGAAGTTCACCGTGCTATGTCGCTGTACAAGGTTTTTGCCAGGGCTTTTAAAAGCGTTTCAGAACATAGTATTCGGGACAGCAAGGAACACGGCTTTAATCCTACAGAATTTGCTGTATTGGAGCTTTTGTATACGAGGGGAGCCCAAAAGCTGCAGCAAATCGGCTCGAGGCTGCTCCTTGTAAGCGGAAACGTAACCTATGTGATCGACAAATTGGAAAAAAACGGTTTCATCAAACGAGAGCAGGACCCGAAAGATAAACGGTCTGTCTATGCGAATTTGACAGAGAAGGGAAAGGCATATCTCGATGAGATTTATCCGATCCACTCCCTGAGAATTGCGCGGGCTTTTTCAGGCTTGACAAAAGAGGAACAGGAGCAGCTGATGGCCCTTTTAAAAAAAGCCGGAATCCACAGCCAGCACCTATTGTTTCGCTGAAAAAGTCAGTTTTCCGAACGGTCAATTTCTTTTAAGTGATCGAGAATAGCTTTGATCTGTTTGTCTTGGGGCTGTCTGAAGAAGCTTTCGAAAGGGCATCCGAGTTCCTTTGTGCGTTTGATGACAGCCTCCATCGTAAAATTTGAGGGTGCCAAGTCTGAATGGACTTCCTCCCAAAACAGCGGTGCGGCCACTGTGCCAAGCTCATTGCCTCTTGTGGAATACGGGCAGATGATCGTTTTTCCCGGAGCGTGCTGCACATAATCAATATAGAGTTTTCCGCCCCTGTTTTTAATCAGGCGTTCGGTTGTGAACAGATCGGGAAAAAGCGAGACACAATAAGAAGCCGCAAAGCTTGTGAAAAGGCGGGTTTCTTCATAAGTAAAGGCGTTTTTTGAAATCGGAACATAGATTTGTATCCCTTTATTTCCCGACAGCTTTGGAAAAGATAAGAGGCCAAGCTGATCAAATAAACGGTGCAGCTCTTTCGCGGCTCTGACGGCCAGTGGAAACTCCGACCTTGAAGGCGGATCGAGATCGAAAACGATTTCGGTCGGACGGGTCGTATCCGCTGTTTGAAAAGGGATATGGAACTCCAGCGCAAGCTGATTGGCAAGCCACAGCAGAACCGAATAATCGCTGCAGATAATATGCTCGTGCTCGTCATCCCGAATGGACGTGATAAATTCGGGTGCGTAGTCGGGCTTGTTTTTTTGAAAAAAAGATTCCCCGCCGGAACCGTGCGGATAACGGATAACGGTAAGCGCCCGATTATCGAGAAACGGAAGCAGAAAATCGCCGATTTCATTCAGATATCCGATGTAATCCGCTTTTGTTTTATTGCTTTTAGGAAAGATGATTTTATCAAGGCTTGTCAGCTGCAAATCGGGGTGGACGTTTCTTGAATGAAGCAGCAGGCGCTTGTAAGTACAATCTTTCCAAGCCATGTCAAATTCAAAAGAAACAAACGACACCTCGCGCAATGTCCCGTAATGAATCGTTAAATAATGGACCGTCATGCAAATCGACGGATCTATGGTATATTCACCGGGCTTTGTTTCGGTTCCGTATTGCTTGACGATTGAAAGAATGGCGTTTCTTTCCTGTTCTCCGAGTCCGTGGGAAACCGAACCGACTTCTTTAATTTGACCGTGGTCATAGACGGAGATTGTCAAATAACGGTTTGCCATGTTGTAGCCTGTCATAAATACGGCTGCTTTTTTGTAGTTTTTGAGCTTGAGCCATTCGGCTGTTTTTTTACTTTCAGCCCAGCGGCTGTCTTTTTTCTTTGCGACAATTCCCTCGCCGTCAAACCTTTTAACAGCATGCCAAAGAGCATGGAAATCTGAAGTGTCAGGGATGTATTGAATTCGTGCGTAAGCCATCGGATCGGGAGCCATCGGCAAGCCAAGCTCTTTCATCAGGTCGGAAAGCATGCGTTTTCGTTCGGTATAGGGGAGCGAGGTTAAACTTTCTCCTTTAAAGACCAGTAAATCAAAAGCGAGGTACTGGCACGGTTTCTTCGCGGCAGCTTGTTCAATCAACTCGGCCTTTTTGCTTAACCCTCTTTTTTGGACGTATTCAAACCGGGAACGAAAACGGTTTGTCAACGACACAATTTCCCCGTCAATCGTGATCGGCAAATGTTCTTTGAGATTTTCGATCATGCTTTTTGCAAATTCCGTAATTTCCGGAAATGTGTTTTCGAGCGGCTGCGCGTTTCTGCTGATGAGCGAAACGTCGCCGGCCGCAGAAATTTTTAAAAGCCCCCGATACCCGTCATACTTGGCTTCATACCGCCAATTGCCGCCTGAAGGAGCGGATGTGGTCAATACGGGCTGCATCGTGATTCCCATTTTTTATTTTGCCTCTGAAGCTTTTTTGCGCGACGTTTTTTTCTTTTTTTCCCCGGTTCCTTTTGCAACAGGCGTTTTTGCCGCTTCCCGGTCAGGCGCTTTTGTCCGTTCGATGCTGGCTTGGAGAGCGCTCACGAGATCGATGACATCCTCGCGCGGAGCGGCGGCCCCGGCATTTGGCGTGACACCCTCATTATGATCGATTTTCTCTTTGATTTTATCCATCAGTGCAAGTCTGTACGTATCTTCATATTGTTCAGGCGCAAATGTCGTCGTCAGCTCGTCTATTAGTGAAATCGCGGTTTGCAGCTCTTTTTCGTTGACCGCGGTTTCCTCTGGAACACCGGGTACGTGGGCCGCGTTTCGGACTTCATCAGGGTAGTGGATAGACTCCATTAAAATGCAGTTTTCGTAGACGCGAAGAATGGCGAGCTGTTTTTTTGATCGGATGGTCATATGGGCGATCCCGATCTTTTCTGTTTTTCTGAGCGCTTCGCGCAAAAGTGAGTACGCTTTTACACCGTTATCTCCCGGTCCGACGAAATATGAACGGTTGAAATAGATGGGGTCGATTTCCTTTAGCTGCACAAAATCAACAATTTCGACGGCCTTGTCTTCCTGCTCTTCTTTAAGCTGTTTCAGCTCATCGTCCGATAAGACGACGTATTTGCCTTTAACATATTCGTAGCCTTTGACGATGTCGTCGGGCGCGATTTCCTGATGGCAGTTTGTGCACTTTTTTTCATACTGAATCGGGGCGCGGCATTCTTTATGAAGCGACCTTAATTTAATATCCTTATCCTCTGTCGCTGCGAACAGTTTAATGGGGATATTGACAAGGCCGAAGCTGATTGAGCCTTTCCACATCGTATGCATCGGTTCGGTTCAACTCCTTTTCTTTTATTGATGCCTCTCTGCAGATTGTTTCATGAATAGCAACTTATGGATAACAGCGCGAAAAAAAGCATCCGGGCTTCGGCCCGGATGCTTGCGGCGGTACAGTGATTTGCTTGGAGAAAGCGCTTAGTTCGGCTTGGTTTCCCCCTGCAAAGACGGCCTGTTCTTTCTGGCGTGGGAAGACGAGAAGTACCGATATCTGCTTTTGCTCTTGTGCTTCGCGGCATACATGGCCATGTCAGCTTTTCTCATCAGCTCATCACCGTCTGTTCCATCGGCCGGAGAAACGGCGATTCCGATGCTGACGGATGTTTTGAGGCGGTGCTCTTTAATGTGAAAAGGCGTTTCAAACTGACTGATCAATTGCCTGGTCAGCTGATCGGTTCCATGTAAAGGGGCGACAATGATAAATTCGTCACCGCCTAACCGGGCGATGAAGCCTTCATCAGGCACACAATGCGCCAAACGCTGTGCTGCCGCCACCAGCAGCAGATCCCCGACGTCGTGGCCAAGGGCGTCATTAAACACTTTGAAACGGTTTAAATCCAAAAACAACACAGCCGTCCCCGTCTTCTGCCGCTCCAGAGCATTTGCGAGATGGTCGGCTGCATACCGTCTGTTTGGCAAATCTGTCAGCGCGTCATAGTGGGCCATCCTGTGGATTTTGCGTTCTGCTTCACGCTGGTTTGTCATATCTTTGCAAATGACATAAATGCTGTCGAGCTGCTTTCTGACGTACACCGGTATCAGCGTCACATTTACATCAAAACGCTTTTCAGCTATTTCGATTTCCGTATCGCGGTTGAGGGCCTGTTTTTCATTTTGGACTTGAAGAAACCAGCTGTGCAGTCTGTCATGATCCTCCTCCCGAAAAAAGGAAGACAGACGCTCAGGCTCAACTCCCATTTTTTCAAGAAGGCTGTATCCCGATGAATTGGCGGAAAGCATCTTGCCTTCAAGCGAAAACACGTAGATCGGATCAATGTTGTGGTTGATTAAGGACTGGAACCGTTCCTCATTATCTTTGATTTTATCGATATGAAACAGCAGACGCTTGTCAGTGAAAGCGCCGAAAATTAAGAAGCATTGAAGCATCAGGCTGACAAGCACGATCATAATGCCCAGTTCAATTGTATCGATTCCTTCGCGGCCTGTATCACGGCCGTCAGTCATGAAAAGCGTAGCTGCTGCCATTCCTGTATAGTGCATGCCGGAAATGGCGCCTCCCATTAAAAGCGCGCTTCCGATTTTAATGAACAAGATCCGAAAGGAGCCGGTTTTTTTGGCGAATACAACTGACAGTTTTAAGGCAGCGAAGGAGGCGAAAATGGCGATTGCAAAAGAGGCGGCATAAAGAACGGGATGATAGACGATTGTCATATTCTCCATCGCCTCCATCCCGATAAAATGCATGGATGCAATCGCGCTTCCCATTGCAAGGGAGCCCGCCGCCAGTCTCGCATTCGTCGGTTTTTTTCCATTCACAACATAAAATGAAATGAGCGAGCCTGCGAAAGCGGCAACAATCGAAAGCAAGACGAATCTCAAATCGTATTTCATTTCTTCGGCTGTCTGAAATGACACCATCCCGATAAAGTGCATAGACCAGATACCAAGCCCCATCGTGAGGGATCCGGCCAAAAGCCATCCGATATTTTTCCTGCCCTTTGTATGGACGACCCGTTCCGATAAATCAAGGGCTGTGTATGCTGCCAAAACCGCAGTGATATAGGATAAAAGAACGAACCATCCATTATATTCACCAAAAACTTCTGTCACTTTCTTCTCCGCCTTTTTTGTACTATGATGAAAAATCTGAATTTCTATATTGTATTGTGAAAGGCCAGACTGCCGTACTCTTAACCGTTGACATAAAAAAAGCGGCAATAGCGCTACATTCGGTATAATTCGTGAATTATACTATATATAATGAAATTCGCCAATAAAAAATGATATCCTTCTGCTCTTTCTAAGGAGGACTTCCCATTTTGCTCTTCAATTTTCCTGAATTGTGTTAAAATCGTTTTTGTACGTTCTTTGGAACTTGAAATTATCAATCGTCAAAGGTTGTGGTCGATATCGAGGAGTTTATTTTATCATTGGCTGAGGCGTTTAAAAGCCTCTCATATTTAGGGATTTTTCTGGCGCTGTGCATCGAATTCGTGCCGGCTGAAATCGTTCTGCCGCTTGCCGGCTACTGGGTGTATCAAGGCGATATGTCGCTGATCGGGGTCGTTGCGGCAGGTTCACTGGGCGGTGTCGCAGGTCCGCTGACGCTTTACTGGCTCGGGAGGTACGGGGGGCGGCCGTTTTTGGAGCGCTACGGCAAATACTTCTTCATCAAGCCTGAAGCGCTCGAAAAATCGGACAGGTTTTTTGAAAAGCACGGGGGATTTGTCGCATTCAGCGGCCGGTTTATACCGGGCATCAGAACGCTGATTTCCATTCCGTGCGGACTCGCTAAAATGAATGTGTGGGTGTTTTGTATTTATACATTCCTTGCGATCACGCCGATTACGTTCGTCTATGTCTATTTAGGCTTTTACCTCGGCGAAAACTGGAGCAAGGTCGGCAGCCTATTGGACGGATACCTTCTTCCGGTCGGCATCGGATTCATTGTTTTGTTCGTTCTTTACCTTTGGGTGAAAGGCAGGCGGAACAAAGTCAAATCGCAAAGCGTTTCAACTTTTTTAAATAAAAATAAGGATTGACAGCCGGGCGCATATGAGGTTAATATTATCTTATAATTCAATATTTTCTTTTATCCCAAAGGGGAGTAGCGTCCGGATGTTAAACCGGAAACAAAGTCGTCAGTTCATGGATGTTCATCCATCGGCTTTGTTGGCATGATTTAATCAATGATAACCATGTCTAGCAAGACCTTTGCCTAATGTTGGCAGAGGTCTTTTTTGTTTTCTGAAAATACCCTGCTGCATTAGCGGGAATAAGAGAAAGAGACAATCACTTAGGAGCAATTATAAAATGGATGCAGCATTATTACTTGAATATGGTTGGGTTCTTCTCATCCTAGTCGGGCTGGAAGGTATTTTGGCCGCGGACAATGCCCTCGTCATGGCAGTCATGGTTAAACACTTGCCTGAAAAAGACAGAAAAAAAGCGCTCTTCTACGGGTTGGCCGGCGCGTTTGTGATGAGGTTCGGCGCTTTGTTTGCGATCTCTTTCCTTGTCAACGTCTGGCAGGTGCAGGCGATCGGCGCCGTCTATCTGCTTTACATCTCCATTCACCATATTTTGAAAACCCATGTTTTCAAAAAGGACGAAAAGGTGAAAGAGTCGAAGCAAAGCGGTTTTTGGCCGACGGTTATCAAAGTTGAGCTGGCGGACATCGCGTTTGCCGTCGACTCGATTTTGGCGGCGGTTGCCCTGGCTGTCACACTTCCGGCAACGAACCTGCCGCAAATCGGCGGACTTGACGGCGGACAGTTCATGGTGATTTTAGCCGGCGGGATCATCGGACTGATTATTATGCGTTT
Source organism: Bacillus sp. GM2 (assembly GCF_056155945.1). NCBI lineage: Bacteria > Bacillati > Bacillota > Bacilli > Caryophanales > Bacillaceae > Bacillus > Bacillus sp. GM2. The sequence continues at coordinate 2,125,563 of NZ_JBRKSZ010000007.1, read as the reverse complement.
TGCTGCAAGTCAATTTGTGAACTTGTTAAAGAAACGTCCGAGCCTGGAAACGGCTGCTTTTCTGATTGTCGGCTGGGTTGGTGTGAAACTGACGCTCTATACGCTCGCACACCCGCAAATCAACATCGTCTCTGAACATTTTATTCATTCAGGTACTTGGAAGTTCATCTTCTGGGCGGTGTTGATTGCCATTGCGCTCGGGGGATGGTTTATGACAAATCCGAACAAACACGAGAATAAAGCTGCAGAGGAGTAAACAGCTTTCGCCAGACTGCCGGTCTTTCACCGGCGGTCTTTTTTGTTTGCCCGCACTAGGAATCGCCGGGGATGATTGTCCTAGTCCAACCGAAATAAGATTTCATTTTATTAACAGGTGTGTTACAAAAACGGCGGGAAAACCCCCTTAATCGTCAAACAGATCACGAATTGTTCTAGGAGATCAAACAAATCATTGTCACAATTGAAAAATTAGAAATGAATACCGCGTTTTCTCCTTTGCGAATCCCTATCAAATTAGCTATCATTAATGAGTAGTATAGGGAGGAACTGAGGTGAAACCAGTGCTTAGCCTTTTGTTTAAGACAGGAAAAAAGAAACAATCATTAGAAGAGTCTGTAATAAGCATACAAAAAGGAAATCAGCAGTTGCAAAACGAGCTTATCCATCAGTATAAGCCTTTTGTGGCTAAAACGGTTTCATCCGTGTGCAAACGATATATAGATGAAAAAGATGATGAATTCAGCATCGGCTTGATTGCATTCAATGAAGCCATTGAAAAATATTCTTCAGATAAAGGAAATTCTTTGCTGGCATTTGCAGAGCTGATCATTAAGCGCAAAGTCATTGATTATATCAGAAAAGAAGCGAGAAATGCCCAGAATATCAATATGGACATGCAAGAAGGAGAAGAACAGGAATCCTCTCAAAGCATGATTGAAGCGGAGCTTTCCATTCATGAATTCAACCGTATGCTCGAACAGGAGCAAAGGCGGGAGGAGATTTTCCATTTTAAAGAAAGGCTTAAAAGTTTTGGCCTGTCTTTTTCCGATTTGCTGGAGCATTCCCCGAAACATACGGATGCAAGGCAAAACGCCATCAAAGTGGCATATACGCTAGTCGAACATGAAGAATTAAAAAAGATCTTGTTTGAAAAAAAGCAGCTTCCCGTCAAACAGCTTGAAAAGCTGGTGGCTGTCAGCAGAAAAACCGTAGAGAGAAACCGAAAGTATATCATTGCTATGGCGATCATTATAACGGGCGATTATGTTTACCTTAAAGATTATCTAAAAGGGGTGCTCAATTCATGAGAAGAGGAATTATTGTAGAAAAAAATAAAAAATTCGTCACATTGCTTACCCCTGACGGACAATTTTTAAAAGCAAAGAGCACAGAGGAAGATTATGAAATCGGTCAGGAAATTGCTTTTCCCGCGGAGACGAGAATGTCGAGGAAGCGTGCGGGCTTTTTTGATCTGCTTTCGCTCCGTCCGCTGAAAGCAGGCGTTTTTTCAATCGCGGCGATCATGCTGCTCGCTTTCATGATCATCCCTGATGTTTTAAACAATAAAGCATACGCCTATATGACGATCGATATCAATCCAAGCTTTGAATTGACACTCAACAAAAACTGTGAAGTTATCGATTTGGTGCCGCTGAACGAGGATGGGAAGGACTTAATGAGAAGTATAGAAAATTGGGAAAAGTCTGACTTTAAAGAAGTGATCAGTGAAATTGTCGAAGACAGCGATAAGAGCGGTTATGTCACCGAATCAAAAGAAGTACTTATCGCCACCGTATATGAAAACAATGATGATGACACATATAAGGCGACGGTAAAAAGCGAAATCGATGATGTAGCGAAAAAATACGAGCAGCAGAATTATAAGATGGAAGCGGTGGAATCAGACCTTGATACGCGTGCAAAAGCCCAAAAAGAAGGCATCTCAACAGGCCGTTATATCCGTTCCCACAAAGATGAATTAGAAGACAAAAACAAAGATGATGACAATGAAAATAAAAAAGATGATCAAAATCAGGAAGAAAACACAGGAGAAAAGGAGAAAGCTGTGAAAGAAGAAGATCAGCCGGAACAGCATACGGATGATAAAGAAGCAGATACGGAAGATCATCCGGACGGCGAAAAACCTTCAGATGAAGATCAGTCTCAACCTGATCAAGAAATGGAAAAAGAAAAGGAGTCAAATTCCCCTAATACCAAAAACCCTCAGGAACATAACCATAATGACAAAGACGGTCAGCAGACGGAGGAAGGAACGCCAAAAAGCGGTTCCGGTTCAAATCAAGAGAGCTCTAAATCACCTCCTTACCAAAAGGAGAAAAAGCCTTCTGACCAAACGAATAAACAAGAATATCCGCCGAGCGGGCCCGGCGAATAATCCATAGGGTATTTATTTGTCATTATGCCCATTCAATTGAGCTTGTGCCTGCTGTACAAGTCGTTTTGTCATTTCCCCGCCTACAGATCCGTTTGAGCGAGCGACCGAGTCCGAGCCGAGCTGGACGCCGAACTCTTGGGCGATTTCGTATTTGAACTGGTCTAAAACCTGCTCTGCCCCGGGAACGAGGAGCTTATTCGTTCTTGCCATGCATTCTCAACTCCTTTTTCAATTGGTACTGCTTGTTTAGTTTGATTTGGACTGAGGCTTTTTATGCTGGCAATTGTTGAAGGGCAAAAAAACGCCTGGCTATTGGCAAGCCAGGCGCGCCGGTCGGCGATTATTTCATTTCATATTTTAAGAAGACGCTGTCTATCATGGAATGTGCGGTCGCCTGAATGTGCGAAGCGATGACGGACAGCACAGTGACTGCGGTGATGTCTCTCGCTTTGTTCCATTCGGGATCGGCCAGATCTTTATAAAAATCGCGGAGCTGTCCAGTCTGCTCAATGACGATTTTTTCAAGCGCCGATTTATTGAGCGTATAGTCTTTGATCTGGTACACATGATCAAGGACCCGCGCATACCCTTCATAAAAGCGCAGCGGACTCACTACATCATCGGAGCGGTCTGTAATCGTATTAAAAATCGTTGTTAAGATCGGACGGATCGTTTCGAAGTCATAAACCGATTTTAAGTCTCGTACAATGAGAAGGATGACGGCTTGGTCGATGGAATATTTTTTGCCGAGTTCCGGATGCCCCATCAAATCTTTTATATCGCGTTTGATCCAGTTTTGGATGGCTGTCGATTTTAAGGATGTCAGTTCGCACAAATTTCCAAGTTCAACAATTTCATTTGTGGAAAGTCCGTGTTCCGTTTTTTGTTTTTTCCGTTCGTACCGGGCAATGAATTCGGGGATGTCCAAATTGTCTTCCGGCTCATCGGGCGCCAAATCGGCCGATCTCAAAAGAATCGCAAGCGGACTGACATCCAGCTGCCCTTTTAAAGCGTACATCAGTTTGGCCATTTCCAGGCGAGTCAGTTTAAAAGGTTTCATCATTCCACCTCATTATGTATTAAAATGAAATAGCAAACAATATAAACATTATCTTACGTCTTATCACTTGCATTTTCAATTCTATGCCGTATAATTTTATTATACGAGTTCATTTGATCTTATTATAACATGGAGGTAATCATGGGAAAAAGAATCTTTCTCTTTCTTTTATCGAACATCTTAGTCATTACGACGATCGGTATCGTGCTTTCGATTATCGGTTCGCTGACAGGGGTAGGCACGTATTTCACGGCTAACGGCGGCATCGATATTGTTGCGCTTCTCGTATTTAGTGCAGTTGTCGGTTTTGTCGGCTCCTTTATGTCGCTCTTGATGTCAAGATGGATGGCGAAAATGGCGATGGGCGTTCAGGTGCTGAATCCTGATAAGCAAACGCTCAGCTATGAAGAACAGCAGCTCGTTGACCGGGTATATAAGCTGTCCCGCGCTGCCGGACTGACAAAGATGCCTGAAGTCGGCATCTACAATTCACGCGAAGTGAATGCCTTTGCGACCGGGCCGTCTAAAAACCGCTCGCTTGTCGCTGTATCGACGGGCCTTCTTCAGGAAATGGATGACGACGCAGTGGAAGGCGTACTTGCCCACGAAGTGGCGCATATTGCAAACGGCGATATGGTGACGATGACGCTCCTTCAAGGAATCGTCAATACGTTCGTTGTTTTCTTTGCAAGGATTGCGGCATGGGCTGTTTCACGCGTTGTCCGTGAAGAGCTGGCGCCGATCGTTCACTTTATCGCGGTCATCGTATTCCAAATTGTGTTCTCTATTCTCGGAAGCCTTGTCGTGTTTGCGTACTCCCGCCACCGCGAATATCATGCGGATAGAGGAGGAGCAGACCTTGCAGGCAAGGATAAGATGATTCACGCGCTCCGCTCGCTTGAGCAGTACACTTCAAGAGTCAAAGAAGAACAGGCATCTGTTGCAACTTTAAAAATCAACGGGAAAAAGCATACATCGCTTTTCTCAACACACCCTGATTTAAGCGACAGAATCCGCCGTCTGGAAGCAAAATAATAAAGATGCAAACCCCCTTTTTCAAGGGGGTTTGCTTTTTAAATTTAAAAATCGAAAAGCGGCTGTACATAATAGCATGTTTCCTTTAAAATGGAACACGTTATACACAAGAAGCAACTTTTGAATATTGAAAAGAAGGAACGATTATGAAGGTTTTATTGAGAAAACTACTGCGCGTGCTGTCTCCTGTACAGCTGATCGCGCTCTATTATTTTTTAGCGGTGACAGTTTCGGTTGTTTTATTGAGTCTGCCCGTTGCACACAAAAATAATGTTGAATGGTCTTTTATCGACGCCCTTTTTACCGCGGTGAGCGCAGTGAGTGTAACCGGTTTGACGGTTGTTGATACAGCCGATACATTCAGCACGGCCGGAATTTGGATTTTGGCGTTTGTTCTGCAATTTGGCGGGATCGGCGTGATGGCTTTGGGTACATTCGTCTGGCTGATTTTCGGCAAGCGGATCGGTTTGAAAGAGCGCCGTCTGATTATGACCGATCAAAATCAATCCAACCTATCGGGCCTCGTCAAGCTGATGAAGCACGTGCTCGGCTTAATCCTGCTGATCGAGCTGTTTGGCGGGCTGATTCTCGGCACTTATTTCTTAAAGTACTTTGAGACACCTGGAGAAGCCTTTATGCACGGATTTTTTACAAGCATCAGTGCAACGACCAACGGAGGTTTCGACATTACAGGCAACTCGCTGATTCCGTTTCAGCATGATTATTTCGTTCAGTTTATCGTGATGATGCTGATCATTCTTGGAGCGATCGGTTTTCCGGTCCTCATCGAGGTAAAGGATTTTCTGCTCAGCAAAGAGCGTAAATTCTCTTTCAGCCTGTTTACTAAATTGACATCAGTAACTTTTTTCCTTTTAGTAATTGGAGGTGCGATCGGCATATTTGCCATGGAAGCGCGCTTTGCTTTTTCAGGGAAATCGTGGCACGAGGTATTTTTCTTTTCTCTGTTTCAGTCGACGACGACCAGGAGCGGCGGACTCGCGACGATCGATATCAGCCAATTCACGCATACGACCATTTTGTTTATGTGTATGCTTATGTTTATCGGCGCTTCGCCAAGCTCTGTCGGAGGGGGCATCCGGACAACGACCTTTGCCTTAAACCTGTTGGCGCTGTATCACTTCGCGCGGGGAAATAAATCGGTGAAGATTTTCAAACGTGAACTGCACCAGGCAGACTTAATGAAGTCATTGATTGTGACGCTGATGGCGGTCATTCTCGTTTTCGGCTCGACACTCATTTTGACAATGACGGAAAAACATTCTTTGCTTGAACTGCTGTTTGAAGTGTGTTCCGCTTTCGGTACGACCGGCTTGTCGATGGGCATCACTTCAGATCTGAGCACGATTGGCAAAAGTGTCATCATCCTTCTGATGTTCATCGGCCGAATCGGTATTGTCACCCTGCTTTATTTATTCGGCAGAAAAGAAATCGAAGCGAACTACCATTATCCAAAGGAAAGAATTATTATCGGATAAGAAAGACAGTTTAGTTAAACTGTCTTTTTTTATGATCATAAAGTCGGTCGCTGTATTTATTTGTATGATATAATGCTTAAATGGCGGACTTGAAAAAAAGGGGGAAGCAACGATGAAAAAGAGAGTCATCCATTTGTTTATAGCCGCCGGATTTCTATTGCTCGCCGGAGCCTGTTCTAACGAGCCGACAGCAAAAGAAAGCATGGACCAATATGTAGACAAATGGAACGAGCAAAAATTTGAAGAAATGTATGAACAGCTGTCGGCTGAAGCGCAAAAATCGATTTCAAAAGACGATTTCATCAAGCGCAATCAATCCATTTATGAACAGATCGGAGTTTCCGATTTGAAGGTTTCAGCCGTCGATAACGATGAAGATGAAAAAAATAAAGAGAAAAAAGATGCAGTGACAATACCGTATAAAGTCAGCATGAATACATTGGCCGGCCCCGTTTCTTTTGAAGGGAAGGCAAAGCTTGTCAAAGAAAAAAAAGACGGTGACACGTCATGGAAAGTCAACTGGAACCCATCCTTTATTTTTTCACAGCTGAAGGAAGGGGAGACCATCCGGATTACCGCCAAGGAACCAGCGAGAGGCATCATTTATGACAGAAACGGAAAGAAACTCGCTACGAATGCGACAGTGCCTGAAATCGGCGTCGTTCCCGGGCAGCTCGGAGATGATAAAGACGGTGTCATCAAAAAGCTCGCGAACATGCTTGACATGGAAAAAGAAGACATCGAAAAACAGCTGTCCGCAAGCTGGGTGACGGACGAATCATTCGTTCCCCTGAAAAAAGTGAAGCCTGGCAGCACAGAGCTTCTCAAAAAAGCGACCTCTCTTCCCGGGGTTTTGAAACAAGATACGCAATCAAGATACTATCCTTACGGTGAAAAAGCCGCACATCTTACCGGTTACATACGGCCGATTACCGAAGAGGAATTAAAGCAGAATAAAGAAGGCTACAGCGAGCATTCACTGCTCGGAATCGTCGGTCTTGAACATATTTATGAAAAAGAGCTCAGAGGAGAAATCGGCTGGACGATTTCGATTCCTGAATCAAACGCGACGGTTGCCTCAAAGGATGCAAAAGACGGAAAAGACATCCACACCACGATCGACATGAACAAACAGGAAGAACTGTACAACCAGTTAAAAGATGACTCCGGTGCTGCCGTTGCGTTAGAGCCGCAGACTGGAGAAACATTGGCGCTTGTCAGCGCGCCTTCATACGATCCGAACGGGTTTTTGTTCGGCTGGAAAAAAGGAGAATGGGAAAAACTCAACAAAGATGCGTCTGCACCATTCACCTCTAAATTTAATAAAACCTATGCTCCGGGTTCAACGATCAAACCGATCACGGCTTCAATCGGTCTGAAAAATGACGCGATCAAAGCGGATGAACCGAAGACGATCGAAGGGAAGGAATGGCAGAAAGATTCGTCATGGGGCGGATATAAAGTCACACGGGTTTCCGATCGATTAAGCGATGTCAACCTGGAAAACGCGCTGATCACTTCCGACAACATTTATTTCGCGCAGACCGCCCTTGACACAGGGAAGGATCAATTTGTCGAAGGCCTGAAATCATTCGGCTTTGAGGAAAAGCTTGATTATGAATTCCCGACGAAGTCTTCCTCCATATCAAACGAAGGAATCGACTCGGATATTCTCCTTGCCGATTCAGGATACGGACAGGGGCAAATGCTGATGTCGCCGATACACCTCGCGGCAAGCTATACGCCTTTCTTGAACGACGGTAATCTGATCAAGCCGCACCTGATCAAAAAGGACGGCGAAGAGAAAGAAATATGGCATAAAAACGTACTGCCCACAGGCGGAGCAGAAGCGATTACAAAAGGGTTGAAAGGCGTTGTAGAAGACCCGCGCGGCTCGGCTTACAAGCCGGTTGTCAAAGGGCTTACGATCGCAGGGAAAACGGGAACGGCCGAGCTGAAAACGAAAAAAGACGAAAAAGGTAAAGAAAACGGCTGGTTCACCGCCTATGATTACAAGAACAAAAACCTTTTAATCACGATGATGATCGAGGATGTGTCAGACCGCGGCGGCAGCTCATATGTCGTCAATAAAGTGAAAAAAGTGTTTAAATAAGCACCCTTCAGGGTGCTTATTTTTTTGCCGAAAACTGGATGTGTGGAATGTACGGAAACGGAAAGGATATGGATGAAACGACAAAAGAAAGGAATGTCATCATGAAAAGAAAAGTTGCCAGAAATGAAGCGGCTCTTAACAATAAAACGCCTGCTGAAAGCATGCATGATCATCAATACATGACCCAATATGATGCCGAAAACGGGGACAGGGGCGCCAACCGCAACTCGAAACACGGGAAGCAGGGAGAGTCGCGCCAATGAAAAAACATCAAAAAAGCAAGGATATGCAAAACCATAAAAAACCGATGAATCCAGATGTGCTTCAAGAGGAGTTTTCAAACGAACTTGGCGATGTCAACGCCTTTAAATTTATTGATGTGATCGAGAACAATAAAAAGAAGAACAAAAAGGCGGACGGACAGAAGCGGGATAAAGATTGAAACTGCAGATCAAACGAGAAAGGTGCAAATCGGAAACGATTTGCACCTTCCAGCGTGTCGCCAAACCCTCGCATTCGTTGTCAGGCCTTCGCGTCGGTGCTCACGAATTCTAACATTCGCTCCGCTCCGATGCTCGGCCTTCCTAGACTGCAAGGGTTTTCAATCACGCTGAATGGATGAAAAAATCGCAAAACAAAAAAAGCTGTTTTGCGATTTTTTCAACAATCTTAAAGGTGCAAATCGGAAACGATTTGCACCTTCATTTATTTTAAATAAGGGTTATATCCGTTGTCTTTTTTCAACATCCTCATTAAATTCGTCATTTTCAATTCGATGAATGGCTGGGCGACCGTTTTCACAAATCCGCTTGATAAGCAGAAGGTTAAAATCGCCGTGGCGATGATTAATAGCGTCAGACTTTGATAATCGGCAAGCCATTCTTCCGCCCCCGTTTTTCTGAACGACTTGATGATAAAGCCGTGCAGCAGATAGACATAAAATGTGCGCGTTCCCCACAGGGTAAAGAAATACCGCCTTTCAGGCACAAGCGCCATGAACGCGAAGGTTGAGGCGAACGTGATGACGAGGAGCGCCACTCGGTTTAACCCGCTTTTTATCCCGACCTCGCCGAATTCCGAATAGGGTTTGGAACCGAACAGCCAGGAGTAATCGAAGTCTACAAAAAAGTAGAAAACGAACGTTGCTGCTAAAACAGCTAGAGCGGCCTGCTTGCCTTTCCAGCCTCTCAGCATTTTAAAATGGTCTTTTTGCAAATAATAGCCCGCCAAAAAGACCGGGAAGAAAACAAACGTGCGGGACAGGCTGAGCGTGTTGCTGATCAGGTCGATATACCCGACAAGAACGGCGATCGCAAAGCTTGCGGCAAACGCCCATTTCGCCGGCAGTTTTGTGAATGGAAACAACAGGAGATTCCAAAAGAACAAGCTCAGCAAAAACCAAAGCGACCATTGCGGTTCAAACGGATTTGCGGCCGTTAAGCTTTGATCATCGATAAAGGAATAAAACAGCGTATAGATTCCCTGGAAAATCAAATAAGGAACAATCAGCTTCCAGGCGATTTTTTTGACATAGCCGGGGCGGTTGAACCCTTTTGCAAAATAGCCTGATATGAGAATAAAAGCAGGCATATGAAACGTGTAAATAAATTTATAAATATGAAGCAGTGCATCATTATCATGAATATAGGACCTGATTATATGTCCGAATACGACGAGAAAAATTAATAGGAATTTTGCATTGTCGAAATAGCTGTCGCGCGAAGTCGCCATAACATCACCCTTTCACAAACATGTTCAGGAGGCGCCGGTGCGGGAAGCGTTCGAACCCCGGAACATTCTTTCCGGAATGACGTCTTCCACCAGTCTTGCCTCATTTTAAAATTTTAAAATAGAAAGCATGTGTTTTCCTATGCATTAAGTCTTATTGTTAGGCCGATGTAATTGAACAGTAAGGAACTTTTATATCGTCATCTTCCTGTAAAATAGGCGGAAAGGTTGTAAAAGTTCGAAACAAATGAAGGAAGATTTTCCGGTTTGTAGAATAATTGGAGGACAGGTTTTCAAGAAGGAGTGTAATAAATGGAGGAAACTCTTGATTTGAATGAATCCTTAAATCTGCAAAACCAGCTGAACAGACTGAAGAAAGAAAACGCCAAGCTGAAAGCGGATTTGTATCAGTATGAGCTGCTGTTTAACGGAACGCTGGACGCTATTTTTATATTGGATAAACAGATGAACATCATCAAGGCGAATGATGCCGCCTGCAAGATTCTGCAAAGCCAAAAAAAGAATTTGCTGAACCGGTCGGCGCTCGATTTTCTGCACGCCGTTCCGCCGGATGAACTAAATCAGAACATTCACCGCTTTTTAGAGCGGGGATATGCGAAAAAAGAAGTGGCCATCAGGCTTGACAACGGATCTGTCAAATATATCGAGTTTACTGCGAGCAAAGGAATCGGTGAAGACTGCTATTTTGTTGTTATGAGGGACATTTCGTCGAAAAAAATATTGGAGCGGGAGCGCACCATCAATGAAAAGCTGTTTAAAGATTTGTTTCACCGCGCGGTTGAAGGAATCGTCATCTTTGATAAACAAGGCTGTTTCATCGATGCCAACCATTCGTTTTGCCAGAGCTTCGAAATTGAAAAAACAGAGCTTTCAAAACTGAAGCTGTCTCAATTCGTATCCCCTGAAAACAAGGGGCGGCTCGATAAAATCTGGAATGCTCTTTTCAGAAGAGGGAAAGCAAAAGGGGAACTTCCTGTCCGGCTCAGATCAGGAGAAGACCGGCTGTTTGAGCTGACGATAACCTCGAATATTTTAAACGGCTTTTACATGTCGATTATGAGGGATATTACCGAGAAGCGCTCAATGGAAAAACAGCTGTTTAAAAGCGAAGAACGCTTTAGGGAAGTCTTTGAAAATGCGATGGATGCCATCATTCTGATGAATAACGACGGCCGCATCGTCAAAGCGAACCAGTCGGCCTGCAAAATCTTCGAACTGCCGATGGATCAGCTTCTCAACAAGAAGATGACCGATTTTATTGACCAAACCAATCAGCGGTATCATGCTATTCAAAAGCAGTACGATCAAAAAGGGGAAATCCGGGCGGAGCTGCTGTTTCGTATGGCAAACGGACAATATAAAGAGCTTGAGTTCACATCAAAACGGATTATGTTCGACAGCCAGGACCTAACCATTTTGAGAAATGTCAGCGACAGAAAACGAATGGAACAAGAATTGCGGGAAAGCGAATTGAAGTTCAGAAAAGTATTCAACGGATCAATGGACGGAATCGTTCTTTTCAACAATCAGTACGACATTATCGATGCGAACCCCCTTGCCGGAAAAATTCTCAGCACCCCTCTTGAACAGCTGAAAACGTCCAATCTTCTTGATGTCATCTCCGGCTATCACATAGAAAACGCGGCTTCTCCCGCTAAAACGATTTCCTTTGAAGAAATGGATAATGATATTCCATTCCTGCTGAGCGACCAAAAACGGATTCTTGAATTTTCATTTAAAAGAAACATCATTCAAAATATGAACTTGGCGATGCTCAGAGACGTGACGGAACGAAAAGAGCTTGAAGAGCGGCTCCGCAAGTCTGATACCCTTCATGTTGTCGGAGAACTCGCAGCCGGAATTGCCCATGAAATCCGCAACCCGATGACGGCGTTAAAAGGATTTATCCAGCTGCTGAAAGGCAGCATCCAAAATGAGGATCACGCGCTTTACTTTAATGTCATCACATCAGAACTCAAAAGGATTGAATCGATTATTACGGAGTTCCTCATCCTTGCAAAACCGCAGGCGATTATGTATGAAGAAAAAAACATCGTCAAAATCATGCAGGACACAATGGATTTGCTGCACGCACAGGCAAACCTTGACAACGTTCAGATGCATCTGAAGTGCGAAGGCGGCATTCCGCTGATTTATTGCGAGCCGAATCAGCTGAAACAGGTATTTATCAACATTTTGAAAAATGCGATCGAAGTGATGCCTGACGGAGGCAACGTATATGTGTCGATCAAACCGAAAGGAGACGACCATATCATTATCTCGCTTGCTGACGAAGGAATCGGCATGACAGAAGACAAATTGAAGAGGCTCGGCGAACCTTTTTACACGACAAAAGAACGGGGCACTGGACTCGGGCTCATGGTCAGTTATAAAATTATTGAAGAGCATAATGGAAAAATCGAAGTTGAAAGTGAAGAAGGGAGAGGCACGACATTCCACCTGACTCTCCCGATCAGACAGCATCATGAGGAGGAGGCTTAATCGCATCGTGGGCTTTTATATTGAAATGACCTCGCCTTTTGGACAAGCTTACATTGTCGAGGAAAATAACCACATTACACATTTGCTATTTGAAAAAGATGAACTAAAACAGCTCCAGCAAGACGTCCTGGAGCTTCGTCGGACCGAAACGGAATTGTTGAAGGAGGCAAAGCGCCAGCTCGAAGAATATTTCAAGGGGGAGCGGAAAACGTTCACCCTTCCTCTCCGCCAGGATGGAACCCAGTTTCAGAAAAAAGTGTGGAAGGCGCTGCAGTCGATCCCGTACGGTGAATCACGGAGCTATTTAGATATCGCGTGCGCCGTCGGGAATCCGAAAGCGGTTCGCGCAATCGGCCAGGCTAATAAAAGAAATGCGCTGCCGATTTTGGTCCCGTGCCACCGTGTCATCGGCAAAAATCGTTCTTTGACGGGGTACTCCGGAAATGAAACGGATAAAAAAGCGGTGCTGCTCGACATCGAAAATATTGCGTATAAGGGAAAATAATATACGAGTACGCCGTTTCTTTTTTTCGTCAGCGACATATAATTTTATTAAGTTAAAAATGTTGGTCTTGGTAAAAAAGGAGGACGAATAAGTGAAAACGAACCGCCCAAAAAAAATAGCAGGATACGCGGAATTGTTCGTCAAGCTGCAAGTGTTGACTGAAGAGCAGAAGAAAGACATCATCAAATCGATTAAAATCCGCTAAAGCGGCCTCAAGTAAGGGCTTCAGCGGAAAACAGCGCTTCAATTTCTTCTTCAAACCTGTCTGTGATAATCCCTTTTTCCGTAATGATTCCAGAGATTAAATCGTGCGGCGTGATATCAAAAGCAGGGTTGAACACTGGCACCTCTTGCGGCGCTATTTGCGTTCCGTTTATCTGCCTGACTTCATCCGGATCGCGTTCTTCAATCGGAATGTCGCCGCCGCATGAAATCGAAACATCAAAAGTTGACAGGGGAGCGGCGATAAAAAACGGGATTTGAAAGGCTTTGGCGAGGATTGCCAAGCCGTATGTTCCGATTTTATTGGCTGTATCTCCGTTTCTCGCGATCCTGTCCGCTCCGACAATGACGGCAGAAATGTTTTTTTCTCTCATCGTATGGGCAGCCATGCTGTCTGTAATCAGCGTCACGTCAATTCCCCCCTGCATAAGCTCCCACGCCGTCAGGCGCGCCCCCTGCAGGACAGGTCTCGTTTCACAGGCATAAATATGAAGGTCGAGGTCCTTTGTTTTGGCAAGATAAAACGGGGCAAGGGCCGTACCGTACCTGCTTGTCGCAATCGAGCCGGCGTTGCAGATGGTCATGATGCTGTCACCCGATTTGAACAAATGCAGTGCATTCTGTCCGATTTGCCGGCACGTTTCTTCGTCTTCAACCTGGATCTGAATGGCTTCATGGATCAGATTTGTTTTTGCTTCATTGACCGATTTTGCGTCCTCCGCACTTTTTACCAGCCGATTGAGAGCCCAGGATAAATTGACGGCTGTCGGCCTTGCCTGACTGAGTTCATCTTTGATTTTGCCGAGTTCCAACAGAAACGCGGAAACGTCAGATGTATCGATGCTTTGTGCGCAAAGGGCGAGTCCAAAGGCGGCTGTAATGCCGATGGCAGGCGCACCTCTCACTTTCAGCGTTTGGATCGCATCATAGACGTCTTCTTTTGTTGTGAGGTGCAGGTATTCCGTCTTTTCGGGAAGCTTTTGCTGGTTCAGGATTTTTACCGATGTTTCTTCCCATTCGACAGAGCGGGGCACCGCAAATTGTTCAGGCATGTCATTCACTCCTTAAGCGCGTTCCGAAACGCTTCAATCAAGTCTTTTGGCGTCCGGAAACCGCTGCGTTTTTCTATGAATGCTGCGCCTATTTTAAGGGCGAGCTTTTTTTGGCTGATTCTCCGGGAAAACGGAACGATCGTATCAAGGTCCGCCACATGGGCAAGGCCGATCGTCCGGCGGATCATTTCGCAGCCGGCAAAGCCTGCTGCGTCTTCAAACGCCTGTTTTAGGACTGATTCAAGACGTCCTTTCTCATTTTTGCAAGCGTCAAGAGCATCGTTTTCCCATGCTTCGCTGAATGTCCGGCTGAACGTATGCCAGACGGTCTCGACATGGCGGTATAAAGGAGCCCGCCTGTTTTCTTCGCGGGAAAGCGCGTGTAGCAGCAGGTTGGCGATAAACTGTCCAATGTCAAACCCGATCGGGCCGAAAAATGCAAATTCTGGGTCGATGATTTTCGTTTCCGCTTCTTCACTGGCGAAAATGCTGCCTGTATGCAGGTCGCCGTGGATCAGCGTTTCCTCCGCAGACAAAAAGCGCTGTTTCAGTTTTGCCGCTTCAATTTTTAATGCTTCATTGCGCCAAAGATCTTCCGCTTCATCGCGAAGCTCTTCTTCGAAATCGTTCGTCTCATGGTCAAAGAAAGGGTCTGTGAACACAAGGCTTTCTGTAATATCGCACAGATCCGGATTCGTAAACTGCTTCACAAGCCGCCCTTTAACTGTTGGGTCAAGCGCATATTCAGACGAGTAAAAATGCGTTTTTCCAAGGAATTCTCCGATGTCTTCCGACAGGTGCGGATAATCCTTCCCGTCAATCAGTCCTTTTCTGGCGATTTCCAAGTGAGAAAGGTCTTCCAATACGGTGACGGCAAGCTCGGTGTCAGAATAGTACACGTTCGGGACAAGGTGCGGGACATGCTCGGCTTGGCGGATCAGCGCACTGCTTTCGATTCTCGCCCTGTCAAGCGTCAGCGGCCAGCTTTCGCCGACGACTTTTGCATAAGGCACCGCCTGCTTGATGATCAGCCCTTTTTGCTGCTCTTTGTCATACACGCGGAAGACGAGATTCAAGTTTCCGTCCCCGATCTCCCGGCATGTCAGGGTGCTTTTGCTTGGAAAAAGCCCAAGGCGGACGGCCAGCGCGGCCGCGGAGCTTTCGGTCAAAGTTTCGTATGCTGCGGTTTTCGTTACGGTCATGTGTGATTCCCCCTAAATGTCGTTAACAATAAAAAAGCCTCTTTCTCATCGAGAGAAAGAGGCTGATTTGTCGCGTTCGCCTCTCTTATCTCTCAGAATTCAAAGTCTGATGGAATTAGCACCGTGCCCTAGCGGCGCAGAATTTCGCGCCCCATTTCACAATGGTATTACGGTCGGTTGCTGTTGGGGTCATTAGGCCAGTCCTTCACCCAACTCTCGATAAGAGAAATCAATATAAAATTTTGAAATTTCAGTTCGGTCAGTTGCTGAAAATGTTACCAGCATCTCAGTTTTCTTGTCAACACTTTTTTAATATAAATCTTTGCGAATGTCCTCAAAAACCGGAATTTGCCCCCGCGCTTTTTCAATGTCCACGAGGTCGATTTCAGCCCTGATGACCGCTTCTCCGCGTCCTGCTTCAGCGAGGGTGCGGCCGAGCGGATCAATGATGATGCTGTGGCCCGCAAATTCGTTTGCCGGGTCTTTTCCCGCCCGGTTGCAGGCTGCGACAAAGCACTGATTTTCAATCGCTCTGGCTTTTAAAAGGCTTTGCCAGTGATCGAGGCGGGCGAGCGGCCATTCCGCCGATACAAAGATGATGCCCGCACCGTCCTTCGTATGTTTTCTGATCCATTCGGGGAAACGGATGTCGTAGCAGATAAACCCCGCAGCCGGGAACCCTTCAAGCTCGAAGCTCCCGTCGCCTGAGCCCGATGACAAATAGAGGTGTTCGTCCATCAGCTGAAAAAGGTGAACTTTGCTGTATTCTTTGATCAAATGTCCGTTTTTGTCTGCGATGTACATGATATTGTACACACCGCTTTTTTTCTTAACGGCGACTGAACCGCATATGATATAGACACGGTTTGCTTTTGCCGTTTCCTGCAGCCATTTCTTCGTTTGCCTGCCTTCTTCATCTGCGATGGAGCCGAGATTTTTTAAATCATAACCCGTGGTCCACAGCTCGGGAAGGAGAAGGACATCCGCATTTCGGCTTTCCTGTTCGATCAGCTGCTCCGCTTTTTTAAAATTTTCAGAAGGATTGCCGTATGCGATATCGAATTGCAGGCATGAAATTGTCAGCTTCAATCTGGATCACCTCATTTTTTTCTTTACATTTTACATTTAACAATATATGATGATGGACTATCATTTCAAGAATTTTTCAAAAGCGGGTGAATCGTATGAAATTTGAGCTTTCAGATGTGTTGAAACAGCTGCCTGAGCAGTTTTTCGCTTCCTTGGTGAAAAAGGTGAATGAAAAAATCGCCGCCGGCCATGATGTCATCAATCTCGGTCAGGGAAATCCCGATCAGCCGACACCGGATCACATCGTTGATACAATGGCACAAGCCGTCCGCAACCCTGAAAACCATCAGTATTCCTCCTTTCGCGGCAGCCGTTCACTCAAGGAGGCGGCAGCCGCGTTCTATCAAAGGGAATACGGCGTAGAGCTCGATCCCGAACGTGAAGTCGCTGTATTGTTCGGCGGAAAAGCCGGTCTTGTCGAGCTTCCGCAATGTTTGTTAAATCCGGGGGATGCCGTGCTCGTTCCCGATCCCGGCTATCCCGACTACTGGTCGGGCGTTGAACTGGCAAGAGCGAACATGGAAACGATGCCGCTTACAGCGGACAATCAGTTTCTGCCTGACTACAGCCGGATTCCGAAGGAAGTGAAAGAAAAAGCGAAGCTCATGTATTTAAATTATCCGAACAATCCAACCGGTGCCCAAGCCACACCTGTTTTTTTCGAAGAGACTGTCCGGTTTGCCAAGTCGAACGGGATTTGCGTCATCCACGATTTTGCCTACGGTGCGATTGGCTACGACGGCAAGAGGCCTGTCAGCTTTCTCGAAACGGAGGGGGCAAAAGACACAGGAATCGAAATTTACACGCTTTCCAAAACGTATAATATGGCTGGATGGCGGGTTGGGTTTGCAGTTGGCAACGCCTCTGTGATCGAAGCGCTGAACCTTTATCAGGACCATATGTATGTCAGCCTTTTTAAAGCGGTCCAAGACGCCGCGGCAGCCGCGCTTCTATCAGACCAAGCGTGTGTCAAGGAGCAAAATGAGCGCTACGAAAAAAGGCGGGATGTATGGATTCGTGCGGTCCGTGAAATCGGCTGGCACGCGGATGCTCCGCAAGGTTCTTTTTTCGCCTGGATGCCTGTCCCTGCCGGGTATACATCCGAGGCTTTTTCCGATCTGCTTCTCGAAAAAGCGAATGTCGTCACAGCGCCCGGGATCGGCTTTGGCAAACACGGAGAAGGGTATGTGAGAGTCGGCCTCTTGACAAGCGAAGAGCGGCTCCGGGAAGCGGCTTCGCGTATTGCCAGGCTGAATATATTCAAAAAGACCGGCGACAGTCATTGACAACCGGGAGAAACGATGGGATAATTCAAAATAATTTATAAAATCAATATTCTTATCAAGAGCAGGCAGAGGGACAAGCCCGATGAAGCCCGGCAACCGACTTTTTAAGCACGGTGCTAATTCTTGCAGCTGACGCTGAGAGATAAGGATTCGAACCTGAAATGCGAAACCTCTTTTAGCTAAAGCAGCAAAAGAGGTTTTTTTATATGCATGAAGCAGGAAGGAGCTACAGAATGAGTGAACTTTTGGCAACATATGTTTTGACAGATCAAGGGTGTGACGCAGAAAAGCGGGCCGAGCAAATCGCGATCGGACTGACGGTCGGGTCGTGGACAGATCTGCCGCTCTTAAAGCAGGAACAGCTGAAAAAGCATAAAGGACGCGTCGTCAAGGTCGAAGAAACAGAAAGCGCGCGGGGGGAAAAACAGGCAACAGTCACCATCGCTTATCCGGAAGCCAATTTTACAAGCGACATTCCCGCTGTGCTGACGTCCGTTTTTGGAAAGCTGTCTCTTGACGGAAAAATTAAATTGGCGGATTTGGAGTTTTCACAGTCTTTTAAACAATCATTGCCTGGTCCGAAATTCGGCATATACGGGATCCGGAAAAAAATCGGCGAATTTGAAAGGCCGCTGCTGATGAGCATTTTTAAAGGCGTCATCGGCCGCGATATGGAAGACTTGAAGGAACAGCTCAGGCACCAGGCGCTCGGCGGAGTGGATTTGATCAAGGACGATGAAATCTTATTCGAAACAGGCAGTGCACCCTTTGAAAAACGAATCACGGAAGGAAAGAAAGTGCTTGAGGCAGCTTTTGAAGAAACAGGGCGCAAAACGCTGTATGCCGTCAACCTGACGGGCAGGACAATGGAGCTGAAATCGAAGGCGAGAAAAGCGGCCGAGCTCGGAGCCGATGTTTTGCTGCTGAATGTGTTCGCCTACGGGCTCGATGTTTTGCAAAGCCTTGCGGAAGACGACGACATCCCGCTGCCGATCATGGCGCACCCGGCAGTAAGCGGCGCACTCACTTCGTCGCCGCATTACGGTTTTTCCCATTCGCTCTTGCTCGGCAAGCTGAACCGGTATGCGGGTGCTGATTTCAGCCTGTTCCCTTCACCGTACGGAGGCGTTGCTCTGCCGAAGCGGGATGCGCTTGCCATATACGATGAATGCACGAAGGAAGACGTTTTTAAACCGACATTCGCCGTCCCGTCGGCCGGTATTCACCCCGGCATGGTCCCGCTCTTGATGAAAGACTTCGGCATTGACCATATCATCAACGCAGGCGGGGGGATTCACGGTCATCCAAACGGAGCGGCAGGAGGAGGAAGAGCGTTTCGGGCGATCATTGATGCCGTCCTGGAAGCGGAGCCTGTCGAAGAAAAAGCAAAGCGTTCTCCCGATTTGAAGCTCGCCCTTGAAAAATGGGGAAGGGTTGAGGTTTCTGTATGAGGCAGCCGCTTATCATTTGCGATTTTGACGGAACCATCACAACAAACGACAACATCATCAGCATTATGAAACAATTCGCTCCAGAAGAGTGGCTCGCTTTAAAAGACGGGGTTCTGTCCAAGGACATATCGATTAAGGACGGAGTCGGCAGAATGTTTCAATTGCTGCCGACAAGCCTGAAAGAAGACATTACGGCATATGTACTGAAACAAGCCGAGATCCGCCCCGGGTTTAAGGAATTGGTCTCTTTTCTGGATGAGAAGGGTCTTCCGTTTTACGTCGTGAGCGGAGGGATGGATTTTTTCGTCTATCCTCTGCTTGAAGGAATTGTCGAAAAGGAACGTATTTACTGCAATGAGGCCGGCTTCTCAGGACGCAATATCGAGATCCGCTGGCCGTATCCGTGTGACGGCGGCTGCGGAAATGAATGCGGCTGCTGCAAGCCTTCCATCATCCGCCGGCTGAAAGGCCGGGACGATTTTATTGTCATGATCGGGGACTCTGTTACAGATGTTGAAGCTGCCAAATGTTCCGACTTGTGCATCGCGCGCGATTATTTACTGCGGGAATGTGAGGGGCTCGGCCTGAAGCATGCGGGATTCGGCGATTTCCACGATGTAAAGCGAATACTTGAAGAGACCGCGGAGGTGAAAGAATGGATCCTGAGCAAAAACGGCACGAACTTGCCGAGGTAAAAAAAGAGCTTGCGGAAAGGGATTGGTTCCCGGCGACAAGCGGCAATCTGTCAATCAAAGTATCAGAAGACCCGCTGCGATTTCTCATCACAGCAAGCGGAAAAGATAAGCGAAAAGCGTCCGCGGAGGATTTTCTGCTGGCGGACGAAGAGGGGAGGCCGGCGGAGACCGGACATGCGCTGAAACCGTCGGCAGAGACGCTGCTGCACACCTGTGTCTATCAAAATACAAACGCAGGCTGCTGTCTTCACGTCCATACGATTGACAACAATGTCATCTCAGAGCTTTACGCAAAAGAAAAGCAAGTGACATTCAGAGGCCAGGAAATCATAAAGGCGCTCGGTCTTTGGGAGGAAAATGCGGAGGTTACGATCCCGATTATCGAAAACAGCGCTCATATTCCGGATTTGGCGGCGGATTTTGCCGGACACCTTTCAGGTGATTCAGGCGCAGTGCTGATTCGCAGCCACGGCATTACCGTCTGGGGAAAAACGGCATTTGAGACAAAGCGGATGCTTGAAGCGTATGAATTTCTGTTCAGCTGGCATTTAAAACTGAAAGCTTTGCAGGTTTACCACGTTTAATTAAAAAGGGGGAGAAAGCATGGCGACAATTCGGATCCATGATGAACAAAACACGACTATTGAAAAGCAGGAAGAAGTGGAACAATTTCTAAAAGGGCAGGAGGTCATTTATGAAAAGTGGGATATCACAAAGCTGCCGGCCGGCTTAAAAGAAAAATTCGATTTGACCGATGAAGAGAAACAGGAGATTTTAGACGTCTTTGCCGCTGAAATAAAAGACATTTCAAAACGCCGCGGCTATAAAGCGAGCGATGTCATCTCGCTTTCCGACCAAAATCCGAAACTCGATGAGCTCTTGAAAAATTTCAAACAGGAACATCATCATACAGACGATGAAGTCAGATTTATCGTCAGCGGCCACGGCATCTTTGCGATCGAAGGAAAAGACGGCACATTTTTTGATGTCCTCTTAAATCCGGGAGATTTGATCTCCGTTCCTGAAAACACCCGCCATTATTTCACGCTTCAGGAAGACCGAAAAGTCGTGGCTGTCAGAATCTTTGTGACGACAGAGGGATGGGTGCCGATTTATGAGAAAGAGAGTGTGAGCCGATAATGAAAAAGCGTCCGCGTGGACGCTTTTTTATTTGTTTCTGTCATAAAGGGCCTTGATGTGGCCTTCATGAAAGGAGAGATGCTGTTTTTCATTTTGATAGTATTGAAGACGGTCAAACACAGAGCCGGTGTGAAGCTCGAACTTATGGCCGTCCGGATCTGAGAAATAAATTGAATCTTTGTCGCCTTCATGCCGTTTTCTGCCCTTTAGCACGTTTACACCTAAATCGCGTAATTTCTTTTCCCAGAACGGCAAATCTTCCTGTTGAATCGAAAAGGCGATATGGGTGTAAGAGTCGTGGATTTCCTGTCTCTTAATGTCTTTCTCTTCGTTTAATGCGAGCCAGATGCCGTTCAGGTCAAAATAAGCGGTTTTCTCGGCCTTTACGAGCCACTTCGCATCAAACACCTTTTCATAGAATGAAATAGAGACGGACAGGTCAGAGACCGAAAACAAGAGATGATTGATACCGAGAATATTATTGTTTGCCATTGCCGTGTATTCCTTCCGTTAGATGTATTTCAAATCCGTCCAGCTCTTTAGTGATTTGCCTGAATAGAAAAGCGAGCACAGCCGCGTCATCAAGCCAGCCGACACCTGCGAGAACATCGGGAATCAAATCGACCGGAGACAGCACATAAATCAATGCCAGCGCGGCCAGTAAAATCGTTTTTTTCGGGAATAAGGGGAAGTCTCCCTTTCTCCAGGCTCTAAATGCCTTGAAAAACAATAAGAGGCCTGAATAGGCTTCTTTCACGGCAAAGATGGTTCGGAGCCTTGACACTGGTTTTTTCATCATTTAGACCTCCTTCTATCCGCATGAACTCTTTTAAAGGTGTTTGCCGTATTTCATCGATGGGTATTACACCTTTAATTCCACAAATCTATTATACTCGATTTCAAAATAATTTTTTGAAAAATAGGTTTACAAAATAAGTATAATCTGTAATAATGCTCAAGTACGCAAAATCTGGATGGTTCTAAGAAACGATATGTCGGTAAGGGGTGAAGCGTATGCAAAGTTATGTTGAAAAAGAAGCATTGCTCGTTTCTATCAGCAAGAAGCGGCAAATGATGGTTGAAGCCGCTGAAATCTATGGATTTACAGGGGATGAAACGATCAGGCGGAGCCAGGAGCTGGATCAATTAATTTATGAATATCAAAAACTGTCTATGAATGAAAACGCGTCTGACAATCTGCTTCAGGATTTTTTAGGCTGCATCGACTGTCTGACCGTTGAAAAATATACGGCATAGTGACTGAACGAAAAAGAGCTGCCGTGGAAGGCAGGCTCTTTGCAGGAACGGGGAAGCCTCAGTCAACCTGTTCCTTTGAAGTCGGCAGCGTAATCGTTACAGTCGTTCCTTTATGCTGTTCGCTTTCGATCTGAATGGTTCCCCCGTACATGGAAATGATGCGCTTGCACACGACAAGGCCGAGTCCGGTTCCTTTTTCCTTTGACGTGACAAAAGGCTGGAAAATACTCTCCATCAGTTCTTTTGGAATGCCTTCTCCGATATCCTTCACAATAATTTGCGCCTTCTCTTGATGATGTTCGATTTGAATGAGCAGCTTTCCGCCGTTTTTCATCGATTCAAGAGCATTTTTGGCGACGTTCAAGACAACCTGCTTAATATGATCTTTTTTACAATACACATAAGCCGGGTCTTCTCCGCAGTCTTGAAATTCCACTTCCACATTATATAAATTTGCCTCAGAATGAATAATCGGCATGATTTCGTCAATCATTTCGTTCATGGCGTTAAGCTGCCACTGCTCTGCCGTCGGCTTTCCGAGCACGAGAAACTCGCTGACAATCTGGTTGATCCTCCGGATTTCCTGGTCGATGATTGAGAAATACATTTGATCTTCTTTTGATTGATATTTTTTTTGCAGGAGCTGGATAAAGCCGCTGATACCTGTCAGCGGGTTTCTGATTTCATGAGCGGTGCTCGCTGCAAGGGTGCCGATTAATTCGAGCTTCTGCGCTTCATTTTGGGCGCGCTCCTGCTTGGTCCGCCGCTTCAGCAGCACATACTGGAGCATGAGGAACATAATATTCAGCAGAATGAAAATACTTAAAAATGACAGCAGAAGACTGTGAACGATTTCATCAAGCTGGACCGGTTCCGGATAAACTTCAAGCTTCCAGTCGATCTGATCCAAAAAAGCGTCGACGGTGCCGCCGTCCGGCTTCTCAGGAGGAGAATGGCCTGCCGTAAAGACAATCTGATTCTTCTGATTGAGAATTTTGATATAAAGCTCAGGGCTCAGGACGTTCATGATATTTTTCAGATAATCGACGCGGATCGAAGCCAGCAGAAAATTTGTCGTTCTGCCTTCGCTGTCATAGACAGGAGTAAAAATATTCAGCTCCAGCCTGTCCGACACTGTATGTATATCGTCTGTGATCACGGATTTTTTTGATTTTTCCGCTTTTTGCAGAATGCTCTTGTACGAAACCTTCTTTTTTTCTTTGACGGGGGACGTGCTCACCATGACATCGCCGTCTTTATTTAAAAGGTATAAAGCCGAAAAACGCGGTTCTTTTTTATACGTTTCCGTCAGGATTCGTTTGATATGCTGCTCATTAACAGGGTGGTTGAGGGCCGTGGCAAGGGAGCTGAGCCTTGCTTCTGTTTCGCCGATCAGGTAGTTGATTTGGTTGCGGTGAATATTGAGCATGAGAGTCGCAGTCTGACGGTGCTTTTCAGTGATATTTTCTCGTTCTTGTTCGTATACAAAAAAGCTTATAATGAAGGCGGGGATCATCACCAAGATCAAATAAAGCCTGACTTTCTTCCATAGATTTTTCAAATTGCGCATATTTTTACTCTCTCCCAATCGATACAGGAATAGGGGTATTATATCACTAGTGAGAGCCGATTTATAGAAAAGATAACCAATACCGTGAAAATAGGACACAATACCGGGGAATTTCCGGATATATCTATTTGATGTTCGATTCCTACTCATCATAACATGGTTTGAATGTTAACAGTTGACATTTTCCTCATAGTTTATTAATGTTTTCCTGTAGTTGTTTCTTTGGAGATGAGAGATATGAGTAATAGAGAACAGGAACAGTCCTTGAAATTATTTATTGTATTATCTCGAGCGTACAGATCCATTAATGATCATATGAATAAACATATTCATCATCATGGTCTGAATCCAACCGAGTTTGCCGTTTTAGAACTCCTCTATCATAAAGGGGATCAGCCCCTTCAGCAAATAGGGGATAAGATTCTTCTGGCGAGCGGGAGTATTACATATGTGGTTGACAAGCTTGAGCAAAAGGAGCTGATCGCGAGAAGAGCCTGTGCGACCGACCGCAGGGTGACCTACGCGCAAATTACAGATAAAGGCACCAAGCTCCTGGAGAAGATTTTTCCGGGTCATGCAGAAGAGCTTCACCACATGATCAGCGTGTTAAGCGATGAGGAGAAAGAAGCCTGCATCGAAATGCTGAAAAAAGTCGGACTGAACGCAAGAAATATTTATAAGGGCAAAGAATAAGGAAGCTGCCAAAAGGCAGCTTCCTATTCTTTTTTATTCAGGTTTTCCTGGCCGATCGGCAGGATGAGGATTTCAACACGTCTGTTTTTCCTTCTTCCTTCTTCGGTGTCATTTGAAGCGATCGGTTTAAATTCCCCGTAGCCTTTCGCACTGAATATTTTGGCGTCAAGCTTGGGATTTTCGATTAAAAGCCCCATGAAATTAACAGCCCGCATCACACTTAAATGCCAATTTGATTTAAATTGAGAATTTCGAATCGGCACATTGTCCGTATGTCCGCTGATTACGATATTGCGGGGCGGATTCAAGACGAGAAGGTCGGATACTTCCTTGGCCAGCGGAATGTCCTGCTGGCGGATCTCCGCTTTTCCGGAATCAAAAAAGATATTATCCTCGATGGAAAGAAGGAGGCCTTCGTCTGTCAGCTTCGTATTGACCTGTTTTTCAAGATTTTTCTCTTTAATAAACCGGTTGACCTGCTCCTGAATTTTTTTCAGCGACTGCTTGTCTTTTTCTTTTTGATCTTGAGAGAGATCTTTTGCTTGGTCAGGGCTTTTTCCATCTTCGGTTGTGCTATTTTTCGGCTCGGTGAAGCTGGAATAATCCATCATTCCTGTTCCGCCGGTAAATACGGCATTGAATGATTTAGACAGCATATCGAACTTCTTGGCGTCGATCGAGCTCATGGCAAACAGTACGATGAACAAGGCCAATAGCAGTGTCAGCAGATCGGCATATGGGATGAGCCAAGACTCATCCACGTGTTCTTCATGGTCTTTTTTGTGCTTCTTTTTTCTAGCCATTGCTGCTGTCTCCTTTGTCTCCTTCTGGGATGACGATGCTGGAGCGTTCGCTTGGAGAGACGTACATCAAAAGCTTTTGTTCAATGACTTTTGGCGCCTGGCCTTCCAAGATCGAAAGGATGCCTTCAATCATGACTTCGCGGACTTTGACTTCCTGTTTGGATTTCCGCTTTAATTTATTGGCAAAAGGATGCCATAGTACATATCCGGTGAAGATCCCGAGAAGGGTCGCGACAAAAGCGGCGCTGATCGCATGTCCAAGCGCTTCGGTGTCGCTCATATCCGCAAGCGCGGCGATCAGTCCGACAACAGCGCCCAAAACGCCGAGTGTCGGCGCGTATGTGCCCGCCTGGGTAAAAATGCCCGCTCCGACTTGATGCCTTTCTTCCATTGCTTCAACTTCTTCAGTTAAAACGTCCCTGATAAATTCGGCACTTTGGCCGTCTACTGCCATGCTCATGCCGTTTTTCAAAAATTCATCATCGATCTCATTTAAATTTGCTTCCAAAGCGAGAAGTCCTTCGCGTCTTGCGATTTGCGCCCACTCGGAAAACATCGGGATCAATTCGTTGATTTCGATCATCTTCTTCTCTTTGAACAAGATGCCGAAGAGTTTGGGAACTTTTTTGATCTCGCGGATTGGAAAAGCGATCACAACTGCTGCGATTGTCCCGACAAGGATGATCAGCCATGCCGCGGGATTGACGAGAACGGAAGGGCTGACACCTTTCATGACCATGCCGACACCTACTCCGATGATAGCTAAGATGATTCCAATTAACGATGTTTTGTCCATTTTTTCACCAATTCCTTTAACTAACTTTTCTATCGTTAATATCGGTGTTGCGTGATAGGAACTTTAGGGTGTTTCTTAAATTGTTTCAAAATCATGGCGAAAAGGGACTTTAGGGTTATTTAATGTTAAAAAATAGAATTTTTGTGATTCTTACGTTGTATGTAAAGCGGCCTCCGCAATTGGAGGCCGTTATGTGTGTTATGCGGTTGGTTTCACCAAGATTTCATCGTTTTCAACGATAACCGCAAAACCTTTGATGTGTTCTTCTTCAAGCAGCAGATCGGTCATTTGATCTTCGACTGCTGTTTGAATGGTTCGTCTTAATGGGCGGGCGCCGAAGGCCGGATGGTATCCGATTTCAGCGATTTTTTCTTTTGCTTTATCTGAAACTTCAAGCGTCATGTTTTGCTCTTTTAACGTTTCTTCAAGCTCTTCCAGCAAGAGAGCGACGATCTTGACCAGATCTTCTTTTTCGAGCGGCTGGAACTCGATGATGCTGTCAAATCTGTTCAGGAATTCCGGCTTAAAGTAGCCGCTTAGGGAATCGATCATTGATTGTTCGCCCATTACTTGTTCTTCCCGGTTAAAACCGACGGTTGTCCGCTTTTCAGATACTCCGGCATTGCTTGTCATAATGATGACGGTATCTTTAAAGCTGACCGTCCGTCCCTGGCTGTCTGTCAGTCGTCCGTCTTCCATGATTTGCAGGAACATGTGCTGGACATCGGGATGGGCTTTTTCGATTTCATCAAGCAAAACGATGCTGTACGGGTTCCTCCGGACTTTTTCGGTGAGCTGTCCGGCTTCTTCGTGGCCGACATATCCAGGAGGTGAACCGATCAGCTTCGATACGGCGTGTTTTTCCATGTATTCGCTCATATCGAGGCGGATGATGGCATCCTTCGTGCCGAACAGTTCTTCCGCAAGCCTTTTCGAAAGTTCTGTTTTACCGACGCCGGTCGGGCCGACGAACAGGAATGAACCGACAGGCCTGTTTTTTGATTTTAGGCCGGCGCGGCTTCTTTTGACGGCTTTTGCCACTTTTTTCACCGCTTCTTGTTGACCGATCACGCGGCTTGAAAGGTTTGTTTCAAGCTCTTTCATTTTCTTCTGATCGTCGTGCTGAAGCTTGCCGACCGGAATGCCTGTTTTTTGTTCGATGATCGCCTGAATGTCTTCCGCTTTAACGGTTGCCCGTTTTTCTGTTGCATGGTTTTCCATTTGTTTGTGCAGCGCTTCTTCTTCGTCGCGGAGCTTTGCTGCAAGCTCATAGTTTTCTTCCTGCAGCGCTTTGGCTTTTTCCGCTTCGATTTCTTTCAGGCGTTGGGAAGCTTGTTCACCGCTGACCGTGTCGATTTTCAAGTTCGCTTTTGAACCGGCTTCATCCAAAAGGTCGATCGCCTTATCGGGAAGATGACGGTCCTGAATATAGCGGCTAGACAGAACGACGCAGGCTTTTATCGCATCATCTGTGTAAGTTACATCGTGATACGCTTCGTATTTTTCTTTCAGCCCGTTTAAAATCGCCGCCGTCTGCTCAATTGTCGGTTCATGGACCATGATCGGCTGGAAGCGCCGCTCTAAAGCTGCATCTTTTTCGATTTGGCGATATTCTTTCAACGTCGTAGCGCCGATGACTTGCAGTTCGCCTCTGGCAAGCGCGGGTTTTAAAATGTTGCCGGCGTCCATCGAGCCTTCGGCAGAGCCGGCTCCGACAAGAAGGTGAATTTCGTCAATAAACAAGACCGCGTTTTTGCGTTCTTTCAGCTCTTTCATCAGCTGTTTCATTCTTTCTTCAAATTGTCCTCTGATGCCGGTGTTGGCTACGAGGGAAGCGACATCAAGCAAGTAAAGTTCTTTGTTTTTCAATTTATTTGGAACATCGCCTTCGGCGATTTTGAGAGCAAGTCCTTCAGCGACGGCCGTTTTACCGACGCCCGGTTCACCGATTAAGACAGGGTTGTTTTTATTTCTGCGGTTTAAGATTTCGATCACACGGGCCACTTCATCATCGCGGCCGATCACCGGATCGATTAAACCGGTCTTTGCAGCATTCGTTAAATTGACGGCAAGTTCATCGAGCAAGCCTTTTTTGGCAGCGGTTTGCGTCTGCGCTTGTGATGGCTGGCTGAAGAAAGAACCTCCGCCGCCAAAAAATTGATTTCCTGAAAACATAGAAGGCTGAGTCAGCTCTTTATAGCAGTCTTCACATAAATCCATTTGTTTTTTTGTAAAGTTGATTTGCATGTTCAGGCGAATCGTCGCCTCATTTTTTTGACAATGTTGACAACGCATTTGCCAAAACCCCCTTTATTGAATTTGACCTTTTTTGACCAATCGACTTTGAAAAAATGGTCTGCAGTTTGACCATTTCTGACTAATAGTATACATTGACCTTCTTTGACTTTCAAGTTCTATGCTTTTTCCTTTTTGTTCCTGAATGAGAAGTTGTCCTTCTTTTTAAAGGACATGGCTCATATGGTGTAGAAAGGGAATTCGTTTACGGAGGAGTCGTATGAGTCAATCACATGGATCAGCCTTTCAGCTGGCATTTGTTTATGTAGGAACGGTCGTGGGAGCCGGATTTGCAACCGGAAGAGAAATCGTCGAGTTTTTTTTAAGATTCGGCTGGCCGGGATTGGCCGGAATTTTGATCAGCGGACTGATGTTTACATTTCTCGGCGCAAAAATGATGCTGATTGCGGTCAGAATCAATGCCAAATCTTATCAGGAGCTGAATCAATATTTATTCGGCCATACGCTCGGGAAATTTGTCAATGTCTTCATGCTCGTGATTTTGCTCGGGGTGACGTCTGTCATGCTGTCCGGAGCGGGGGCGATATTTGAGGAGCAGCTCGGCTTTTCAAACCAAGCGGGGATGATTGCGACGATTGCCTTGAGTCTGTTTGTCATGATGAAGGGCGTCAAAGGGATATTCGGCGTCAATGTCATTGTCGTTCCGCTGCTGCTCCTGTTCACAGTCATCGTCCTGTTTGATTCGTTTATTTTCAGAGGGCCGGAGATCCACAATTTGGCGGCATTCTCGGCGGCAAAACCCGATTGGATTTTATCCGCTGTTTCGTACGGCGCTTTTAATTTGTCGCTCGCACAGGCGGTTCTCGTGCCGATCGCTTCTGAACTGAAATCTGAGCGGCTCATTATAAAAGGAGCATTAATCGGAGGGTGTCTGCTTACCCTTGTGTTGATCGCGAGCTTTCTGTCTCTTTCAACATTGCCTGATGTCCTTTTATACGAAGTTCCGATGGCACAGGTCGTATTCATTGTCCAGCATTCTGTCCATATCATCTATCTGTTTATCATTTTCGGGGAAGTCTTCACATCGGTCATCGGCAATTTATATGGTCTTGAAAAGCAGATTAATGAATATCTTCATATGAAAAGCCTGTATGTATTTATGTTCATCCTGCTGACAATCTACTTGACGGGACAAATCGGCTACGGAAAGCTGATATCGACCATTTATCCTTTGTTCGGCCAGCTGAGCCTCGTCTTTATATTCTTTTTGATCGTCAAAAGGGTGCCTGAGCGTTGAATGGCAGGCATTTCACTTGGCGAAACGTGCGATTTGTGATAAGATGGCGAAGGAAAATTGAAACAAAATCCGCTTGAAACTGCGGGAGAGGTTCTAGCAAAACCCTCTATAAAAAACTAAGGAAAGCTGTATCCTTGGGGTATGGCCTTTTTTATTGTTTTTTTGCTAGAGCACCTTTCTCACAGAGAAAGGTGTTTTTTCGTTTAAATATCAGTGAATCTCTTCTTTTATGAAATGCTGACGAAAAGCGGAGAAGGAGGAATTATGAAACAGGAAAAAGCGATCGTCGTATTCAGCGGCGGTCAGGACAGTACGACTTGCCTTTTATGGGCGCTTCGGCAATTTCAGGAGGTGGAAGCGGTCACCTTCCAATATAATCAGCGGCACCGGGAGGAAATCGAAGTCGCGAAAAAGATCGCTGAAAAGCTTGGCGTCAAGCATCACCTTCTTGATATGGAACTGTTAAATCAGCTCGCGCCGAATGCTTTGACAAGGGATGATATCGAGATTGAGGCGAAAGAAGGCGAACTTCCGTCCACTTTTGTTCCGGGACGCAACCTCGTGTTTTTATCGTTCGCTTCGATCCTCGCCTACCAGGTCGGCGCGCGGCACATCATAACAGGCGTATGTGAGACGGATTTCAGCGGCTATCCGGATTGCCGGGATGAGTTCGTCAAATCCTGCAATGTCACTGTCAACTTGGCGATGGAGCGCCCGTTTGTCATCCACACGCCGCTGATGTGGCTGAACAAGGCGGAAACGTGGGAGCTCGCCGATGAGCTTGATGCGCTTGATTTCGTGAAAAACGAGACGCTGACGTGCTACAACGGAATCATTGCCGACGGCTGCGGCGAATGCCCGGCCTGCAAGCTTCGGGCGAATGGCTACAATGAATATATGAAAATGAAAAAGGAGCGAGCTTAACAGTGCTTACACAAATTTACCCGCAACCAAGCCATCCTTACTCTTTTGAACTAAATAAAGATATGCAGATGTCAGCCGCGCAT
This sequence comes from Bacillus sp. GM2, assembly GCF_056155945.1. Taxonomy (NCBI): domain Bacteria; kingdom Bacillati; phylum Bacillota; class Bacilli; order Caryophanales; family Bacillaceae; genus Bacillus; species Bacillus sp. GM2. The sequence continues at coordinate 2,094,892 of NZ_JBRKSZ010000007.1, read as the reverse complement.
TTTATTCCGAGAGAGGATGCGGGCGCATGCAGCAGAGTCCACGGCCATACGTATACAATCAATATCACGATTGCCGGGGATGAATTGAATGAATCAGGATTCCTTGTCAACTTCAGCACCATTAAAAAATTGATCCACGGGGAATACGATCATACGCTTTTAAATGACCATCAGGAATTTTCGGGTGAAAGCGCGGATCAGATCCCCTCGACAGAAGTGGTGGCGAAAACGATTTACGATAAAACAGAGGCTTATTTGAAAGATCTCAAAAACCGTCCGCATTGCGTTCAGGTGTTTGTCAGGGAAACGCCGACAAGCTATGTCGTCTACCGTCCGAAACCGGGTGTTCACAATGGCTAAGCCGATTCCCGTACTTGAAATTTTCGGTCCGACGGTTCAGGGAGAGGGGATGGTCATCGGGCAAAAGACGATGTTTGTCAGAACAGCCGGCTGCGACTATTCGTGCAGCTGGTGCGATTCAGCTTTTACCTGGGACGGTTCGGCGAAAAAAGACATCAAATGGATGACCGCGGAAGAAGTATACGAATCTCTTAAAGACATCGGCGGAAACGCCTTCTCACACGTTACGATTTCAGGAGGCAACCCGGCGCTTTTAAAACAGCTGGACGGATTGATTTCCCTTTTAAAAGAAAACGGTATACGGACAGCGCTTGAGACGCAAGGGACGTTTTATCAAGACTGGTTTGCCGAAATCGATGATTTAACAATTTCGCCAAAGCCGCCGAGCTCCAATATGAAAACCGATTTTAACAAGCTTGATCATATTGTTGAAAAACTGAAAGAGCACGGCCGGGCGGCAGCGGCAAGTTTGAAGGTCGTCATATTCACGGGGGAAGATCTTCAATTTGCAAAGCAAGTTCACCAGCGTTATCCCGATGTCCCGTTCTTTCTCCAAGTCGGAAATGACGACGTTCATACAGAAGACCAAGAGCGGCTCGTCGAACGGCTGCTTCAAAAGTATGAACAGCTGGTAGAAGCGGTCACGCGCGACCCTGAATTGAACCGCGTCCGCGTTCTCCCGCAGCTCCACACCCTGATCTGGGGTAACAAACGAGGCGTTTGATTTAAGAAAGGAAGATGAATGATGACCACAAGAAAAGATTCAGAACTCGAAGGCGTAACCCTTCTTGGAAATCAAGGCACCAATTATTTGTTTGACTATTCTCCGGAAGTGCTTGAGTCTTTCCCGAATAAACACGAAAACAGGGACTACTTCGTGAAATTCAACTGCCCTGAATTCACATCCCTGTGCCCGAAAACCGGACAGCCCGATTTTGCCACGATCTATATCAGCTACATCCCTGATAAAAAAATGGTAGAAAGCAAGTCTTTGAAACTGTATCTCTTCAGTTTCCGAAATCACGGCGATTTTCACGAAGACTGCATGAACATCATCATGAACGATTTAATTGAGCTGATGGACCCGCGCTACATCGAAGTCTGGGGCAAATTCACGCCGAGGGGCGGAATCTCGATCGACCCGTACACCAACTACGGCAAGCCCGGCACAAAGTATGAAAAAATGGCCGAGTATCGGATGATGAACCATGATCTGTATCCGGAGACGATTGATAATCGGTGATGATGCGGGCAGATGAAGCGAAGGTTTGTGATCGATGTGTGACCGAGACGCGTACTGTTACGCGTCTTTTTTGTTCGAAATTTCCACGAACAATTACCAAGCGTATTGGTCGAATGCTAGTCCGGGTATATGAAATACGATTCGAATTGTTAATTGAAAGGTAAAGAGGAGGAAACTTCGTCGTCACTCGCCTCGTTAACGTCTCCGCTTGACAGTTCGTCGTTAACTGCGAATGCTCTAGCGTTCGGTATTTAGATGGTTTCCGTCTGTTTTTAGTCTTGTTTGTTCATTTATTCGTGAAAAAATGTAGCTTTGTCCTCATGTTACAAAGGATGTTTTCTGTTTTTTCTTTAAACATAAAAATCTAGTTATTCTGACTTTGAGGAGGGGATGGGAGGTATATAGCAGAGACGAAGACATAGTGCCAAGAGCATGTCTCATTCGTATACAAACAAATATGTAACGTGAAGATGTTGGAGGGCTTACGAAAAAAACAATCGATCGTTATAGACGGGAGGTGCGTTGAAGAATTTGTGGAGGTTTTTAAAGGAAGGTTGGCACTGAGTCGGAATGGAATACGTTAATCTTGCCGACAGCTGATAAGAAGTTAATCACGATGTTTAACGTTAAGAAACCGTAGAAATAAAAAGCGCCCCACATTTGGGGCGTTTCTTACGTTTGCTTACGGGTAGCGATTTGATATACGCCGTCAGACTGGTCGGTTGCTGAAACAACGCTCATACCCATCGTTAATAACGCGGCGGCTAAAATGGGAATAACGAGCTTTTTAATACTCATAGACACACTCCCCTTTTTTAATTTGTGTTTGCGCATACATCATTTTTTGAAGGAATTCGATCGAATTTCTGTGGTCTTTTCTTTCAAGGTATTGGTTGGAAACTTCAAGCGAAAGCTCTTCTATGTATGCAAATATTTTATTCTCCTCCAAGTATTTAAATACCTCTAAAATCTCTTCTTTATTCACAGAATAGATATATAACGCCTCAAGATATTCAAATAGAGAAGTGAATAGGGTATCGTTGAATTTTCGAGCTGTTTGTCTAACCAATAAGAAATATCTCGATTGCGCGCTCGTAGTTTTTCTGCTTAAAAAGAAGTTGAGTAGAGTAATATAATGATTGTGGTAGGTTGTTATATTCTTCTTTTAGATTAATCTCTACGGCTTTTTCAGCATATTCAACTGCTGCATCAATGTCTCCCATACATTCATGACAGTCGGCTATATTAAAATAGGCAGAACTAATGAGCCTTTTATTGTCGATCTCTATCGCTAATTCAAGTGCATTTTCCAGGTGGGGTAAGGCTTTGTCATGGCGCATTAAATCGTCATAGTTACCCGCGATAACAAATAAACATTGGATTTTACGGACTGTGTAGAGTTCATGATTATTGTATATTTTAAAGGCCCTTAATATATGATACATGTGTCTGTTTCATGATGTAGTATGCTTCAGCCATTTTAAAGTGAAACTCGGCTTGTTCTATAACATCGTAATGAGAGCCAACTGTTTTTCTGCGTTTCGATAAAACTCTATTGCTTTGATGTACTGTTTTTTCTCAAATTCATACATGCCCCTAAAGAAAAATGAGTAGTAACTAAGGAGGCCATTTAAATCTCTTCGAGGCTCCTCGATTTGGGCCAACAATTTGTTTATTGATTGTCCTTGTTTTCTTTTGTTAGTAGGTTCTAAATATTCTAACATTAATTGATGTCTAAAACACATCAACTGATAGTAAAGGAGTAAGTCCTGATCTTCTTCCATTTGATTAATTTCCTTCTCTACTTCTTCTTTTAAAGCCTCTGCATCCGGTACGCTAAACTCTCTTATCATTTTATACCATTCGTGGATTTTCACTCCGACTTTTGACGAGGGTATTAACTGTTTCACTTCCGCCTATACCTTTTTATTTCATTTTTGTAAATATATTACTATAATTCGGGTGATAATAGGTTGAAAAGTGAAAAAATTTTCGGTATGCCGCAATAAAATCAGCAACAAAAAGACGCCTGCTAAGACGCCTGAATCTCTATATGCTCTTTTTCAAGCCGCACCTGCAGTATTCTCGAAGGGAAATTTCGTCCACCGCGATCTTGAAGGGTTTACTATTTGAAGGAATTTGCGGATAAACCCTGTGCATCCATGAAAATGAAACTTGGCCTAATAAAGAAGTAATTCGATTTGTGAATGATCAACTTAAAGAAAATATTGATCTTTTATTGATGCCTGCAACAGCTTCCACAGCTCCTCGAAACCCTTTTAAAATAAAGAGTTATAAAAATTGACCAGCATCCACTCTAGTGGAATCTTTCCCCTTCACCTGTTTTAACGTGGCTACGATTAGAAAGCTGACAATCACTAATAAGAGCCATGAACTCACTTTCCCTACATGAACGAGACTCCACGTACTGGTTTGGTTTGGATATGTCCAGGCCCCAAAAAACGTTGCGATATTTTCGGCTATCCATATAAAAAATCCGATGAGCACAAAAGAAAGTGCGAGCGGCATACGGTAACGAATCCCATTAACCTCGTATATGACCCATGATTTCCAAAAGACAATTATCACAAGTCCAGATAACCAAAAGCGGACGTCAATCCAAAAATGATGGAGGAAAAAATTTAAATAAATCGCAGCGGCCAGCGGTACAACGACGTAAAACGGCGGCCACTTAACCAGTTCAACCTTGAGCCTCCTCCAAGCCTGGCAAAGATAACTGGCTACACTTGCGTACATAAAGCCGCTATACAAAGGCACCCCAAAGATTTTGGAGTAACCTTCCTCCGGATAAGACCAGGAGCCCATTTGCACCTTGAAAAGCTCAAGAGCAAGTCCAATAATGTGGAACAATGTGATTACTTTTAATTCATCCCGTGTTTCAAGACCGGAACGCACCATCCACCATTGCATGAGAACACAGATGATGAGCAGCAAGTCATACCGCGGCAGGAAGGGAAGAGGTATGATTTGTGTAACAGCCAAAGAGGCAAAAATAACGACAGGAAATACACATGACAAGGACTGCTCCCAACCAAAACGAACGAGTTGTTTTAGTGCTCTCATCATGTGTGCCTCCGAAGTTTTTTTCTGAATATATGCGAGGCCGGCTTTGTATTGCAGCTAAACAGACTTACGGGTATGCACATAAGATCACCGCCGAATAGGTTAAATTTTTAATCATGGGTGTCTTCATCACTTCGGTATTCCAAAATATCTCCGGGTTGACATTCTAAAGCTTTACAAATCGCTTCTAAAGTTGATAATCGAATGGCCTTTGCCTTTCCGTTTTTCAATATGGAAAGATTCGCCATTGTGATTCCAACCCTCTCAGAAAGTTCCGTTACGCTCATTTTCCTTTTAGCCAGCATCACGTCAATATTGATGATAATTGCCATTGTTTTCACCTCAGACTGTTAAATCATTTTCTGATTTTATATCGATCGCTTCTTGCAATAGCCTTTGGAGAACAGCAGCAAAGACCGCGATAACCATTGAAGCAAAAATAAGGACCAGTCCGATAAGTATGATACCAGGAGCGTCGTCCATCTCCGCGATGAGATAGAAGAGCGGCATGCCGGCGGCTAATAAAATACTGATGGTGATTGCACAGTATTTTATATTCTTTAAAGCCCGTACAGATAATTTCGAGAAAGCTTTATTGTGGTCAATATAGCTTAAAAGTTTAAAGGCTTGATACAGAGCAAAGTAAAAAGGTATCGCCGCTGCATACAAATCGATATAAACGAGATATTTCAGATAAGAAATATCCGGGTACAAATCAGCTGCAAAATTCGCTATTTTTGGCACGAAAAATATGCACAAAGCAATAACTGGGATTCCAATAAGAATAACAGCCATCTTTAAAAAGAGTGTTGATCCACGTTTCATAAAGAGCACCTCACTTATTTGTCGATTTGAATTTAACATATTATTTATCGTTTTACAATAAAAAAATATTGATAAAGATGATTTTATTGTTGTTATGGATGATCCTTTTGATTTTAGACAAGCGTTTATAAGCTATGCAAAGCAATACGTCAGCGGAGTATACATCACCTCTTTCGGGCCTTCCGCGGCTTCCGCCAAACGAAACGATCAAGCTTAAAGCAAAGCGTCTTTCGAACGATAACTCTATAAGCGCAGGTTCGAGGCAGTCAAAGAATTGAAAAACGCTGGTTATGCGATTGTTAAACCGGGATCCGGCACAACCATTTCGCCAAATAAAGCCCCCTAGGGTGAAAAAGCTTAAACGTATTTTAAATTTATCGGGTATATTGAAATGCTTAAAAGGTTAAGGACTATTAATGGAATAGCCATAAAGGAATATGTGTCAACAAGGGGACTTGCAAAAATAAAAAAGCTCTTAACGTGAAGACTCGGGGTGAAGCCGAAGAGTAATTTGAGGTGAAGACCGAAGACGGGTAGTGTGGTGAAAACAGAACATGTTGTTAGATTTAAATAAAAAAAAGACGCCAATTAAGACGCCTTCATCTCGTCTTAAATCCATTCACAAAACTTTCTCCGTCCTGCTCCGTATTAATAAGCTGCTGAGCGCTTTGGCTGATTCGCTGAGCGAGCGCCTGCTGCGCTTTTCCTTCGAAGCTGTAGAGAAGCGATGAATAGACGCTGTTCATTTCTTTTTGTATATCGTCTACTTTAAACTTCGGTCTTAGTGTCGTTTTAATGCTTTCAAGCTTAGTTGCGGCTGTTACCCTCATGCCCGTTTTCAGCATTTGAAGCTGATTGCGCCGTATGAGGAGTGTATCTTCTTGATCGCCGTTTAAGTTGTTGAGTGAAGCCAGTTTATTGAAATTTTCCATTGTTTCATCTCCTAAAGTTTAAGCCAATTTGCCAGCATTTTGTCTTTCGATTTAAAATCTTTTGCAATCTGCGTCAGGTACCCGCTGATGTCTTCTAAATCTGAAATCGTATTTTTTAATGAGGCGATGTACGCTTTTTCGGCATGAACATCGTAAAAGAGCGGATTTCCTTTTTTGTCAAACGACTGTGCCAAGTTATTCAGCGTATTGTTTACATCGTCAAGCGTCAGCTTGTCGTATAAACCGTGGCCGACTTGACGGTAGGTATCATGTTTCAGGTCGTTGATCGCAGCGTCGTGTTCCTGATAGGCGTTTTCGGCTTCCCGTTTCATCGTTCGCAAGTCGTCGATGATCGCATTTACTTTTTGCGCGAGCTGCTTGGCAACTTCGGGTGTTACTTTAATTGCGCCACTTCCGGAGGCAACTTCCGGTGGGAGCATCGCTTTTAAATTTTTGTCATAAACGAGCTCATCGCCTTCTATATTTTGAACGTTGCCGTTTTTGTCGAAAGAGAAATTATTGCTGCCGACCCAGTGTGTATCGGGATTTTGAAAGATTAGCGTATTAGCGAAATACAGAAGGTTTCTTCCGACCTGTTGGAGTTTATTGCCGTCAAGCCTTTTTTCGCGATTAGCCGTTGCGATAGAAGGATCTTTTGTGTAAATGGTAGTCCCATTGTGGCGATCAAATTCGTCCCACCAACCGGCACCGACCATATCATCCGGATTGACAATTGACTTTACATAAGGATTATAGTCTCCGTTATTAATTTCCTTTTGTTTTTCTTCTGAATGTAATTTAACAATTGATGGGCTGTTAAATGAAACAGCGTAAATATCATTGTTGACCGCGCTGTATTCCGCCTCTGCTCCTCCGAGAGAGTGTCCGGTTGTTGAAATAATCGTTGAGGTACCTTTATACTTTTGTTTGACTTCCCGCACAAGTTGATCGGCTTGATCGATTTGTGATGTTTTTGTAATTAATTTATAATCTCCGGACTCAAGCATTGCAGTTTGTTCCATCGAACCTGTATATCTCCCAAGTGTCTTAGACGTATCTTTCGCATCTTTCTTGACGACATATTGTGTTTTATCTTTCGGATCGTTTCCTAAGACGATATGATTAACGTCCGCTTGTTCTACGTCACTTAACGGATCCTTCCCTGGATCTGTTCCAGCAAAAGCTACAACGACATTTTTCGGGCTATCTGATTTTATCCACTTGCCGTTTCTCTTTTCGGCTTGTGACAGAACAACCGCATCGAGTCCGGTATCGTCGTCGTTTCGTACGCGCTCAACGTACCAACCAATCTTGTTTTCTGTTACAATTAGCGTGTTACTTTTTAATTTTTCTTTAAGCTGATCATATTTATACGCATTTCTGCTTAATGAATAATAAGTGCTATCCGACAGATTTGGAACTTTTATGTTTTTACTCATACAAAACCTCGCAAATTTAGTGTAAAATGGTCTTGAAAGGATGAATTGTTTTGAAAAAATACCTTATTATTCTAGCTTTAGTAATTATAGCAGTCGGGGGTTTTATTGTGAAGAACAACGCACAACATAATGAAGAAATTGAAGAGTTTAAAACTGCAAAAATACATATGGAAAAATTCTTGAAGGCAAATTATGAAGGAATAGATAGTGTTCAGTTCGAGGATAGATATGAAATAGATCCAATGGGTGGCGTACAGGTGTTTGGGTATTATAATAAAGATGAAAATAACAAATTTGATGGTATATACGATCCGTCTAATGATAAGATAATGAGTCATAGTGTTGATGCTGTTATGAAAAAAGAGTGTAGAGATAAAGATTGCGGATATTAAAGGATCCGCTTAACAATGAGCACCCCCTTTTTTACTTACTTCTACAACGTTCCCAAAAATTCCCGACCTTCAAACAATGAATAGCCGAAGCGATCTAGCTCAACTCAATCTGTGGGAGGAAGGGTATACTTTAGAAAAAGCTTATTATATTGAGGTGGATATTGAAAATATGGATTCGACAATGAATAATTTAATCATCAGTTGTCATTACGCTTTATTGGGGGCAATCCCATATAAATTAAGGGGACTCGCAGTAAAGTTAGAAAATGAAACGTTATACTGGAAAGGTTATTTTAACGGGGAGCCTACAGACGATGAAAAAGAAATGCTGAGCGTAGCTTGTACAGAGGTACTTGCTGACTTTCCACTCATTAAGGACTGCGAAGAAGAGTATATCAATCATAAGTTTCCGTTAAAAATGGATAAATTGCAGTTTTGGGCATTTTTAAGATGGGAAGATAACTTGCATGCGGAAATAGGATAATCTGTAAAACAACGAAATTTTGATTTATAATAATTTGTTACATAGTTATAGTGTGAAGTGTAATAAACGAAAGGTGAATCCATTTTCAGATTATATGGCTTAAGCTTTAATATGCATAGTTGGTTATCGGGAAATTACCTTCAAAATCGTCCAAGTTCATAATAATAAAAAGATATTCGTGTTGAGCAGGCGTGCATCGTTGCACGTCTATTCCTTTTGAAAAGGATTTTTACCCAGAACTAAAGAACTTAAAAAGCGAGAATGACACAAAGTTTATTAGTCCCATTGTCTCATTTTTTGTATCGAATACCAAAAATACACTTCATATGATTTATAATAAAGCGGGCCTAAGAATTAGCAAAATGGAACGGGATTCAATAAAAACGTATAAGGTCATTGCAGTATGAACTGGAGGATACATTTTTGAAATATAAAAAAGCAGCAGCACTTGGAATTGGTTTACTTTTATTTATAGGCGGATGTCAGAACAGAGAGGATTCTGAAATTAGCGTCCAAGATTACAAAGGACAAGACTTTCATATTCATAGTAAGGGTTATCAGAAAGAAACCGCTGAGATTGCAGAAGCGCATCGAGATGAAGTTGAAAAAACGGTAAAAGATTATTTCTTGGACCAATATAGAACGAAGGTAAAAATCCATAACATTGTCGGAGGGCACGGATTTGTTACTGTGTATGCCGAATCAGTCGGAAACTTGCATTTCTACACAAACGCAAAAATTAAAATTGATTTGGACAAGAAAAAGGTGCAGACTGACGCGATCAGCTCATCGGAGTTGGACGTGAAAGACTCGATTACAAGCGCGATATACGCATTGGCTTTTGAAGACGAATTTGCCGCGCTAGATTACTATTTAGAGAAGTTGACAGAAGAAGAGCCGGTTGTAGGTAAAACGCAGGCAGCCGTTGATAACACAAGCGGTAAGGGATATCAGACGCCTTATTATGCTGTTTCTTTAAATGCTGATTGGAAGGATGAACTTTATTCAGCCTATTTAGAAAACCCGAAAAGAAGCAAACAAGACTGGCAAGAGAAATTAGAGGATGAAGAAATCACCCCAAAATCATGTGATATCAACATACAGTTATATATGAAAAAAGCACATACAAGGCCAAGCGAACGCATTTATAATCAAGTGGTGCAGGATATTGAAGACATGGAAGAGCTGGCCCCGGGGACTTACAGCATTTACTTGAATGACAATAGAATCGATAAAAACTTAGGATATAATCCAAGAAAAAGCACGCTTGGACGATAATGTTTTCCTATACTGATAATGAGATTGAAAATGTACTGATACGGGTCGGAAAGATAAAGTCATCTATTTTAAAATAATGTTTAAGGAGCCGGGAAGCGGTCGGTATTTCATTTCATTCCGCACGGCCGCCGGCTTTTTCAGCTGTCTAGTTAAAAGTAAGTCGATTACGGCGATTTGCGCAAACTTCTTCGGAACGATGTGGGAACAGAGGAAAAAACCGCCGGAGCCGGGTGGCAGGCGGTTTTTCCTTTTGTAGAAAAACTTGTGGAAATAAAGCTGCGTGGAAATCGTGAAAATTAGCTGTGAAGGGCGGCTGATTAATGCAGGGAGTCTTTAATAATTTTATAGTTTTTATGATTGACGACGGTTAAGGAGTCCAGTTCCAAGTCTCTGTAGTTTTCCATAATCGTGACATCGACGATCACAGAGTTTTCGTTTACTTTTTCTACGATTCCGGTGAGTCCGTTTTTAAATTCGATGACGTTCCCGACTTTTGCAATTTTCAAGTGACTTCCTCTCCTTTAAAGTAAATTAACCTATTGAAAGTATTTTGCAATATTTTCTTGGAGAAGTAAAGCGATTTGGGAAGCGGCATCACTATTGTTGTACCCGGTGTGACTTAATGATATAGTTAATTAGTTAAAGATGATGAGAGAAAAGGGGAGAGAAAAGTTGACAGAGCAAAATGCCATCGATCAGATCGAGCAATTAAGGTCAGGGAGCATTCATGAGCTCCGTGTGAAAAAAGAGGATTTTCTTTCTTTCAGAGCCATCTTAACAAAGCAGGAAGATTTTAAGCATTTTCGCGGCATTGCCCAGCATGGCGGAGATATTATATTTCAATATATGAAAGAGGCAAGAAGCTGAAAAAAGCTTTCTCAGACAGGCTGAGAAAGCTTTTTTTATTTGTGTGAAGCCATATGTTTCTGGAGATTTTGGTGTTTTTTGCATGAAATCCGCCGGCTGTCTGCAATAATGTGACAGCCGAACGGTTTGATGGAAGTCATGCCAACATTTTGGCAATGAAATCGGCGAATCGTCTTGTTACTGTAAAACATATGTTTTTTTCGATGAAGATTTGACAAGGAGGAAGGAAATGAAATCGAAATTTGCTGCTCTAGCTGCGTTTTTAATCTGCATGCTGCCGGCGGCAAGAATCGAGCATGCTCAAGCTGTCATGTTGTTCTCGAAAAAAGATAAACAGGAAATGGAACGGCTGATGGAAAGCCTTAAACAAGAAGAAAATCCTGCTTTTTCCCAATTGACAGATGAGAAAAGCTTCATTGAAGCCGCGCATCTGTCAGCTGAAGAGGAGGAGGAAATAGAAGAAGCTGAAGAAGAGACGACTGATCTTACACATAAAGAAAAAGATCTTTTATCAAGGCTTGTACACGCCGAAGCGAAAGGCGAGTCATTTGAAGGAAAAGTGGCTGTCGCCAATGTCGTCCTGAATCGGGTGAAAGACAGCCGATTTCCTGACAGCGTAAAAAGCGTGATCTATCAAAGAAACGCTTTTGAGCCCGTTCTAAACGGCAGCATCGAGAAAAAAGCAGACCGCGAATCAGTGGAAGCTGTGGAAGAAGCGGTAGATCAAAATAAAAAAGAAACAGACGCTTTATTTTTCTATAATCCCGACATCGCTTCTGATGACTGGATTAAAACGAGAAAAGTCGTGAAGCGCATCGGCAATCATGTCTTTGCGATCTAGAAAGCAGTCAGGGCCATTCGCCTTGGCTGCTTTTTTTGTGCGATTCTTTCTTACGCATTATCATCTTTCACAGCCCAAGAAAAAATTTATTTTTGATACTTTATGAAAATCAATTTTCAATTAAAAAGAAAATAATTTTTAGACTTGTCTCATATGATGGGATAAACCCGTGAGACAAGGAGAGACCTCATGAACCGTTTTGTAAAAGGAATCGTTCTTCTTTCGCTAGCTGCTTTTTTTGCAGAATGTCTTGAATTCGTCATCAACATGATTCTTGCACGGGAGCTTGGCGAGCATGGCATGGGGCTCTACATGAGTGTTTTGCCTTCCATTTTTTTAGTCGTGGTGATTGCGAGCCTTGAGCTGCCCGTATCAATATCGAAGTTTATCGCCGAGTCCAACCCGAAGCTGCACGAAAGCATGCTGAAACATGCATTGCGGATGACTGCGGTCTGCACGGTTTTCTCCACGGCAGCCGCAGTGATCATTCTTCCATTTATTCCGGTTTTTGATTCTTACCACCCTCTAATCAGAGGACTTGTGATCGGGATGATTCCTACGGTTGCATTCACATCGATCGCGAGAGGCTACTTCATGGGCGTTCAGCAAATGGGTAAAATCGCAACGGCGAATGCCTTGAAAAAAATCTTTCAGCTCATCGGCTTGTTTTTATTTTTTCAATGGTATTCCTTTGAATTGGATACTTCTCTTCTCATTTCATTGTTTGTCCTCGTTGCAAGTGAAGTGGTCGTGTTTGTTTATTTGTTTTCGCAGTTTGTTTTGGTCAGGCGTGCCGCTCAAAAAGGGCAGCAGATCCACTTGCGGAGAAACGATGTTTTAAAACGCCTGCTCACTGTTTCGATCCCGACGACGGGGCTGCGCGTGTTTCATGCTGTGACAAATGCCGTCGAACCTTTTTTGGTGAAGGGGACGCTGCTTGCCGCTGGCGTATCAAGAACATCGGCCATCGACCAGTTCGGCATGCTTTCGGGAGTTGCGATGACAATCGGCTTTTTTCCGGCTTTTATCGCCCATTCACTGATGGTCGTCATGATCCCGAGCATTTCTGAAAGCTACGCTTACGGGCAATACGAAAGAGTGATCAAACGGATTAAACAGGCGATCTTTATTACGCTGTTTTACGGCATACCGTCCGTCATGGTGATGTATCACTTTGCAGAGCCGCTGACCCATTTATTTTTCGATTCGGTCAAGGCGTCGTTTTACCTTAAAATGTTGTGGCCGTATTTTTTATTCCACTTTTTTGCGATGCCTTTTCAGGCCTGTTTAATCGGAATGGGGTTGGCCAAAGATGCTTTTTATCATAACGTTTGGGCCAGTGTCTTATCGTTTTTGATGATGTATGTTCTCGGGTCCATGCAGACTTTGCAGATGACGGGGATCATTCTTGCGATGAATACCGGTATGATTTTGCTGACGGCGCTGCATTATGTGACGATTTGCAAGGAGCTGGGCGTCACGCTTTTTTTGACAAACAAATCCCGATCTCCGAGAATTGAAAGCCGCTGATGGATCCTCTTCATAGTTTTAGCTTTTGCGGGGAAGCTAATATTAAAAAAGAAGGGGAGTTCCCATGCGAAGAATCAGTCTCATTTACCCGCTCATCCTGCTGTTTTTTACCGGGTTATTCGTATTTCAGCCGCAGGCATCTGCAAAACAAGCTTCGCCGGCAGTCATGCAGATGAACACGGTCGAAGGTCAGCGCGTCGTCATTCCCGCCGAAGGCCAGAAGACGATCGTTCATTTTTGGACGACCTGGTGCCCGCCATGCCGTGAAGAGCTTCCGCGATTCCAATCCTACTATGAAAGCAAGCAATCCGGCGTCAAGCTCGTGACCGTTAATTTACTGAATGCCGAAAAGAACGAACAGAAGGTAAAACAGTTTATTAAAGCAAACAAGCTGACATTTCCGATCGTTTTTGACAAAAAGGGTGAGATGATGAAAGCATATAAAGTCATGACAATTCCTACGACTTTTTTCTTTAATGAAAAAGGAGAGCTGGAGAAAACGTTTGTCGGCCCCATTACTGTAGAACAGATGAAGGAATGGGCAGGGAAAAGCTGAGCCGGGAGTTCAGCTTTTTTTAAAATGTAAATGATAATTAATATCATAAAGAAATTATAATAATTATTATTTGAAAACGTAGGATGTCGTGCTATAATGAGAAATAGAAAAGGGTGTGTCCAATGGACAAGTAGCAGTCATACCCTTTATATAAATAAAATACTTAATGTTTATGCTGCCGATGAGGCGGCAATTTGTTTTTTAAGAAGGAAATTGACGATGAATTACATTCTCAATTAGGGAGGATATTGGAGATGCAATTAGAGATCGGGAAGCAATCGCAGCAAAACCGTCACACGTTGCAATTTGAAAATTGGAGGCAGCACGGGGAATTGATAGCTGCGCTTTTGTCGGGTTTGTTGATTCTTGCAGGCTGGCTGTTGTCCGGCAATGAAACATTGTCCGTTGTTCTGTTTATTTTAGCTTTTTGTATCGGCGGCTTTGCTAAAGCGAAAGAAGGTATACAAGAAACGCTGTCGGAAAAAACGCTGAATGTTGAACTCTTGATGATTTTTGCGGCGGTCGGGTCTGCGCTGATCGGCTACTGGGCTGAAGGGGCCGTGTTAATTTTTATCTTTTCTCTCAGCGGAGCGCTTGAAACGTATACATTAAATAAAAGCAAACGCGATTTGACTTCACTGATGAAATTGGAGCCGGAGGAAGCCGTTTTGCTTGAAAAAGAAGGAACAAGAACCGTGGCGGCAGCCGATCTTCAGGCGGGCGACCTCATTCTTGTGAAGCCTGGAGAACGCATTGCGGCAGACGGAGAAATCGAAACCGGAAAAACGAGTATCGACGAATCGGCTCTAACGGGCGAATCCATCCCAGCCGAAAAAACACTCGGAGACGCGGTTTTTGCGGGTACGGTCAATTTGAGCGGATCGCTCACGGTCCGTGTCACAAAGGCAAATGAAGATTCGTTGTTCAAAAAGATCATTCGGCTCGTTGAGTCTGCGCAAAACAGCGTTTCACCGTCGCAGGCGTTCATTGAGCGATTTGAAAATATTTACGTTAAAGGGGTTTTGCTTGCTGTCGGACTGCTGCTCTTTCTGCCGCATTTTTTGCTTGGCTGGAGCTGGAGCGAGACATTTTACAGAGCGATGGTGTTCATGGTCGTCGCTTCGCCGTGCGCCCTTGTCGCTTCAATCATGCCTGCCGCGCTGTCGCTGATATCAAATGGCGCAAGAAACGGCCTGCTTGTCAAAGGCAGCGTCTTTCTTGAAAAGCTTGGCAACAGCAAAATCGTTGCATTGGATAAAACGGGAACGATTACGAACGGAAAGCCCGGCGTGGAGGATATGCTTTTAGCTGCAGATATCGAGGAGCGCGAATGCTTGGAGGCTGCTGCTGCGATTGAGAAGCAGTCAGGCCATCCGCTTGCCAAAGCGATTGTCGAGTATGCAGAAGCAAAAGGCATCAAGCCGGCCGCGAATGTGTCGATTGAGGAGACGTCAGGGTTTGGCGTTCAGGCTCGATACAATGGAGAGACATGGCTGATCGGCAAAGCCGGATTTGTCGGGGAAGAGGCAGCCGGGCAATTTCTCACGGCGGCTGTTCAGGAGCTTGCCAAGCAGGGAAAAACAATTGTGTTCATGAAAAAAGGCGAAAAAATCGCGGGGTGTTTTGCATTAAAAGACCAAATCAGACCGGAAGCAAAAGCGGTGGTCGAAGAGCTGAACGCGCTTGGCGTTCAGACGGCGATGCTGACAGGGGACCAGCCTGAAACCGCAGCGGCCATCGCACGAGAAGCGGGCTTGAAAATCGTCGTTTCAGAATGCCTTCCTGACAGAAAAGTAGAGGAAGCGAAAAAGCTGAAAAAAACATACGGAACAATCGTTATGGTGGGAGACGGAATCAATGATGCACCGGCCCTAGCCGCCGCTGATGTGGGGATCGCAATGGGGGGAGGAACAGATGTCGCACTGGAAACGGCTGACGTCGTTTTAATGAAAAACGAATTGACAGGACTGACCAAAATGATTCGGCTCTCCCGGAAAATGAATACGATCATTAAACAAAACGTCATTTTCTCGCTTGCTGTGATCTGTCTTTTAATCTGCAGCAACTTTCTTCAAATTCTTGATCTGCCGCTCGGTGTCATCGGGCATGAAGGCAGCACGCTGCTTGTGATTTTAAACGGTCTCAGACTGCTGAAATCCTAAGCAAAGAAACGGCTGCATGCTAACGGCAGCCGTTTTTCACATCAGAGGGCAGTTTGAGGAAGAGGCGGCAATAATAGAAGCGGGCGGCACCCCCACAATACATAAGCGGTGAGCAAGAGACGGGAAAAACTGATACAATGGATATGATGCTTTTACATTTTACATGTATGGTACGGAAACTGTCTCAAGGAGTGAACAGAGCATGGAAAGAATTGAACAAATCTCTTCCTGGCTGAAAGAAAAAAACATATCTTCGGCTTTTATTCATTCAAAAGAAAACGTATTTTATCTTACCGGCTTTTATACAGAACCGCATGAACGGCTGATGGGCGTTTTTATTTTTCAAGATGAAGAGCCGTTTTTTGTTTGTCCGCAAATGGAGGCCGGTCAGGCGAGAGCAGCCGGCTGGGCGTATGAGATCATCGGATACGGGGATCATCAAAACCCTTGGGAACTCATATCCTCAGCGCTTCAAAAGCGAAACGGCCAATGTTTAAAAGTGGCGGTTGAAAAAGAAACGCTTGCTCTTTCGCGCGCCGAAATGCTGCAGGCGGTCACAAACGGTGCGGAGCTTGTCTCTGCAGAAGAAAGGCTGAACCAAATCCGCGTCATCAAAGACGAAAAAGAAATCAGCATCCTCCGCGAAGCGGCCAAGCTTGCCGATTACGGGGTCGAAGCAGGAGCCGCCGCATTAAAAGAGGGGATAGCGGAAATCGATGTCGTCGCTAAAATCGAGTATGAGCTGAAGAAAAAAGGAGTCCAGGGGATGTCGTTTTCCACAATGGTCCTTTTTGGAGAAAAATCGGGACAGCCGCACGGAAACCCCGGCAGCCGGACGCTCAAGCCGGGCGATTTCGTCCTCTTTGATTTAGGTGTAATCATTGACGGATACTGCTCTGATATTACAAGGACGCTCGTGTATCAAAATGTGAGCGAAAAACAAAAAGAAATATATAATACGGTGCTTCAAGCCGAAACGGAGGCGCTTAAGATGAGCAAACCCGGTGTGAGAATCGGCGATCTTGATTTAAAAGCGCGCGGCATCATCGAAAAAGCGGGCTACGGCGATTACTTTCCGCACCGCCTAGGGCACGGGCTCGGGATTTCGCCTCATGAATACCCGTCCATGAGCCATAACAATGACGAACTTTTGAAACAAGGCATGGTATACACGATTGAACCCGGCATCTATGTGCCGGAAATCGGAGGCGTTCGCATCGAGGATGATGTACTTGTTACAGCCGATGGAGCAGAAGCGCTGACAAAGTATCCAAAAGAGCTGACTGTCATTTCATAAAAAATGGAACCCGCCGTGCGCGGGTTCTATTTTATTACGGAAGTGAATCTTTTCATCTCACCGTCAATCCTTTGAAATGAAGAAATCGTCAAAGGAACGGAATGGTTTGATTTCGTGTTTTTCTTTGAGGGGTTTCATCGCTGCTTTTGAAGACAGCACGATAACGATACATAATAGGATCAGAATGAAGATGCCCATTTTCCTTCTCCTTTCTGGAATGTAAACGTGTTCAGCACCGGTGCTGTCTTCATTCTAAATTATGAAACGCTTTCCATATCAAGCCCTAAATCAATAAAAGAAACTTCTGATGCCAAAGGGTTCTGGAATATTTTGACCATCGCTTGAGTTTATTGGGGCTGCATGCTGCCAAAAAAGTCCTGTGATGATCGTTTGATGAATGAATCTATGACGCCTTTTTGCTTTTGTTTTGGTGATTTAGTTTGATCAAAAGATAATCGGATTGCATCATTATTCTCATGTGAAAAATTTGTATACTTAGCTCAGAAGAAAGGGGGGATTACACGGGAAAAACACTGATAAATTACTGTTTTAGACAAAATCTTTTCATCTCGCATCCAGATATTTCAGTCTCCGCAACGATTGCGGAATCACCCATAAAACAAATAAGCATTAAGGATTTTTCTAATGATTTGAAGCCATCCATTACCTCTGAAAGGAAGCTAGAAAGAGTGAAAAAATTAGGGTTTGTACTGTTTATGTCGATGTTTGCTTTTGTCAGTGTAGTACCGGCAGCTGAGGCGAAAGTCATTGATCATGACAAAGTGCAAGGCTTCAGCGAAGTGACCCCTGTGACGGTTTCCCAAAAAGCGGCCAAACGTTTTCAGCCTTATTTGAAGGTTGCGAGCGGCTGCGTGCCTTTTCCGGCAGTTGACGCACAAGGCAACACAAGCGGAGGTCTGGAGCCTACCGGAGCGCCCGAAGGCCACTGCAGCAAAAGCGTGGGACAAGTGTACTCACGATCCGCATGGTATAATGGAGTTTGGGCGATTATGTATGCATGGTATTTTCCTAAAGATTCACCTCTGCCTTTAAAAGCATTCGGCCATCGACATGATTGGGAAGGTATCGTCGTATGGATCGACAATCCGGCAAATCAAAATCCAAAAGTGCTTTCCATCGCTTATTCTCAACACGGTAAATTTCAAAAAACAGCGCCAAACAACAATATTATGGAAGGCGATCATCCGAAGATCCGCTATGATGCTCCTCAACCGCCGATCAACCACAGCCTATATGTGGACAGTGCAAAGGGCGGCACCCAGCCTCTCATCGGGTGGGAAGATTTGACGCCTGCCGCAAGAAACGCATTGAACACAACGGATTTCGGAAGCGCAAACGTTCCTTTCAATGATCACAATTTCACGAATAACCTAGGAAAAGCATGGTTTAGATAAAAAATATTTCGAGTATCCGGCTGATTGTGAAATATTTTCATATCAGCCGATTTTTTTCGCCGCCTTGTACCTCCTCCGAAATCTTCTTCGCTGTTTTCTTCATATCAATAGAATCCCGAAAAAATGGCCAAAAGGATCAAAATCTATGGCTCAAAGCGATATAATTTCTTTATGATGAAATGATCCGGATGTGCGAAAAGATTTGAATGAAAGAAGGGAAACGAATGGCAAATATCAGGGAAATAGCTGAAGCGGCAGGGGTTTCCATCACGACTGTTTCGAGGGTTCTCAACGGCCACCCGTATGTCAAAGAAGAAAAGCGTCAAAAAGTTCTTGAGACGATTGAACGCCTCGAATATGCAAGGAATATGCATGCCGTTCATTTATCCAAAGGCTTTTCCAACATGATAGGCGTTGTGCTGCCGACCATCAGCCTTCCTTATTTCGGCGAGCTGCTGGAAGGAATCGCTGAAGAAGCTGCGAAGGAAGGCGTTCACTTTTCGCTTTACCAAACAAATTATCAATTGGAAAAAGAAATTTTTGCATTGGAGCAGCTGAAACAAAGACAGGTGGACGGCCTGATTTTCTGTTCAAAAGCGATGTCCGATGAAGCGCTTTTGGACTGGCGTGAAACCGGCCCGTTCATCCTGTGCCAGGACTCAGGCGAGCAGCACTTTGCAACGGTCAGCATTCCGCATAAAGAAGCATTCAGACTTGGATTGGATTTTTTAATTGAAAAAGGGCACACAAAAATCGCGATTAGTTTGGCAAGGAAAAACGGCATGAACAGCCATTTTCGCCTCAAGGCATACAAGGAAGCTTTGGCCGCGATCGGGGAGCCTTACCGGGAAGAGTGGGTATTTGAGCGGTCGCTGACAATTACCGACGGGCAAAAACTGTTCTCCGAATGGAAAGGGATGGAGGAGAAGCCGACGGCTGTTTTTGTCGCAAACGACCAAGTATCAGCCGGTATTTTTCTTGAAGCGCAGCGGCATCAAGTGGATATTCCCGGAAGCCTCGCTATTTTAAGCTGTGACAACCAGCCGATCAGCGAAGTGCTCGGCATTTCAACAATTGAAATCAATATAAAGGAAATGGGGAAGCGCGCGTTTCGCCTTCTGCAAAAAAGAATCGGCGGCGCCGGGCCGGAAAAACTGACTGTTCCTTACAAGCTGATCAAAAGGGCGACTGTGTAATCAAAACATCAATCTTTTTCCAGACAGTGATCAAAATTCGACATTTTTCATCAAAAACGTCAAAATAAATTGACGCGCTTTCATGAGTTTTGTACGATATGAGAGATTGATGACAAAAAGGAGCTGAGGATCGTGAACAGATCCTTTACCGTTGAAAAGGTACTCAACAACAACGTTTTAATCGCTCTCCATGATGATTACAGAGAAGTTGTCTTGATTGGCAAAGGAATCGGTTTTGGTAAAAAGCGCGGAGATCTTATCGAACATGAGAACTACGAAAAAATGTTTATCCTGGAAAATGATAAGGAACAATCGCAGTATAAGAAGCTCCTCACTTATGTCGATGAAAAAATGGTTGATATCGCCAATGATGTCATCTACCATATCGCGCAAAAAATCGGCCAGCCGCTGAACGAACACATTCATGTCGCCCTGACGGACCATATCGCATTTGCAGTTAAGCGTCTAGAAAAGGGATTTGATATGAAAAATCCGTTTTTGCTTGAGACGGAATCGCTTTATCCGAAGGAATACGAAGTCGCCAAGGAAGCCGTCGATATGATTAATGAAAAATCCGACATTCAGCTGCCTGAAGGTGAAATCGGGTTCATCGCGCTTCATATCCACAGTGCGATGACAAACCGCCCGCTTTCTGAAGTCAATCAGCATTCACAACTGATCTCCAGGCTTGTCCAGGTCATCGAAGATTCATTCCAGATGCAAGTCAACAGGGAAAGCGTGAACTATTTGCGGCTGATCAGGCACTTGCGCTTTACGATTGACAGGATAAAACGGGACGAGCCGATTCAGGAACCGGAAAAATTAATGTTGTTGTTGAAAACGGAATATCCGCTGTGTTACAATACTGCTTGGAAGATGATCAAGATCTTGCAGCAAGCGCTCAAGAAACCGGTTCATGAGGCAGAAGCCGTTTATTTGACATTGCATTTGTACCGTTTGACTAATAAAATTTCATAACGCCTTTATAACGTGTTACTGATTCGATCAGGCATGAGTGAAAAAAGGGGAGAAATGAAGACGCTGTCTTTTGTTTCTTAGTGTACCCGCTTTCACCATGCCTTTTTTGTCGTTCTAAAGGCGAAATGTAAACGGTTTATTTAGATGAAAAAGCAGTCTTTTGAACGAAGTTGTCATGAATTTTTGCTGTAAGGTCAAACTATTCTTAGAGGGGGTTAAAAAATGTTTAAATCGCTATTTGGCGTTCTGCAAAAAATTGGACGAGCGCTGATGCTTCCTGTTGCGATCCTGCCGGCTGCAGGGATTCTGCTCGCGCTTGGTAATGCCATGCAAAATCCGCAGATGACAAAAGTCGCACCATTCTTAACGAACAGCACCGTTCAGCTTGTTGCGAAAGTGATGGAAAGTTCAGGTGACGTTGTGTTCACCAACTTGGCGCTCCTTTTCGCTGTCGGGGTTGCCATCGGTTTGGCTAACGGCGACGGCGTTGCCGGAATCGCTGCTATTATCGGATATCTTGTTATGAATGTCACGATGAGTGCAGTGCTCCTTCAAAACGGTTCAATTCCAAGCGATGCAGTTGAAAGAGCACAGTTCTTTACTCAAAACCATCCGGAATACACGACAATGCTCGGGATACCGACATTGGCAACGGGAGTATTCGGGGGTATTATTGTCGGTGTCCTGGCCGCAGCCATGTACAATCGATTCTACACAATCGAGCTTCCGCAATATTTAGGATTCTTTGCCGGAAAGCGCTTTGTTCCGATTATTACATCTATTTGTGCATTGCTGCTGGGACTTGTTATGCTGTTTATCTGGCCGCCAATTCAAGGCGCACTGAACAGCTTTTCAACGAACCTGCTTGCAGCCAATGAAGCGGTCGCAGCTCTCATCTTCGGAATGATTGAGCGGGCTCTGATTCCGTTCGGTCTGCACCATATTTTCTACTCGCCGTTCTGGTATGAGTTCTTCAGCTATACGAACCAGGCGGGAGAAATTGTCCGCGGTGACCAAAGAATTTTCATGGCGCAAATCAAAGACGGCGTCGAATTGACAGCGGGTACATTTATGACCGGTAAGTATCCGTTCATGATGTTCGGTCTTCCTGCGGCAGCGCTTGCCATTTATCATGAAGCAAAACCGCAGAACAAAAAGCTTGTTGCCGGTATTATGGGGTCAGCAGCCTTAACATCATTCTTAACAGGGATCACTGAGCCGATCGAATTCTCATTCCTGTTCGTCGCACCGATTCTGTTTGCGATTCACTGTGTGTTTGCCGGCCTGTCATTCATGATGATGGACATCTTGAATGTTAAGATCGGGATGACGTTCTCCGGCGGTTTGATCGACTACTTCCTGTTCGGAATTCTGCCGAACCGTACAGCTTGGTGGCTTGTCATTCCTGTCGGTTTAGTCCTGGCTGTCATCTACTACTTCGGATTCAGATTTGCCATCCGCAAGTTCAACTTGAAAACGCCTGGACGCGAAGATGCAGCTGCAGAACCCGCTGATGAAGGCAAAGAAGCAGCAGGAGATCTTCCTTATCAAATTCTTGAAGCGATGGGTGACCAGGAAAATATCAAGCACCTTGACGCTTGTATCACAAGACTTCGCGTAACAGTCAACGATCAGAAGAAAGTTGACAAAGAGCGCTTGAAAAAACTCGGCGCTTCCGGCGTGCTGGAAGTCGGCAATAACATCCAAGCGATATTCGGACCAAGATCCGACAATTTAAAATCACAAATGCAAGACATTATGTCAGGCCGGACGCCTCGTCCTGAAAAAGCGCCGAACGCTGCCGAGGAAGTGGAGCAGCAAATCGAAGAAGCTATGGTTGAGCCTCTTCAAAACGAATCAGGTGAAGAAGTATTCGTTTCACCGCTTGCGGGTGAACTTCATCCGATTGCAGATGTTCCGGACCAAGTATTCTCCGGAAAAATGATGGGTGACGGATTTGCGATTCTTCCTGCAGAAGGCACAGTTGTGTCACCTGTAAGAGGGAAAGTGCTGAACGTGTTCCCGACAAAGCATGCGATCGGTCTGCAGTCTGACGGCGGCAGAGAAATTCTGATCCACTTTGGAATCGACACAGTCAGTCTGAAAGGAGAAGGCTTCACTTCATTTGTTTCTGAAGGTGACAGGGTTGAGCCTGGCCAGAAACTGCTTGAAGTCGACATTGAAAAAGTGAAGGACAATGTACCTTCCCTGATGACGCCGATCGTGTTCACGAACCTTCAAGAAGGAGAAAGCGTGAGCTTGCAGGCAGAAGGCAATGTCAGCCTGACACAGGACGATATCGTCCGCGTTGAAAAATAAATTCACAAAATGGCCGTACTTGTCAGATGACATGTACGGCTGTATGATATAATATTGTGAATGTACTCAAAGCTTTAAATTAAAAGGAGATTGATAAAAAATGGCACAAAAAACGTTTAAAGTAACTGCAGATTCTGGAATCCACGCTCGTCCAGCGACTGTTCTTGTACAAACAGCAAGCAAATATGATGCAGATATTAATTTGGAATATAACGGAAAAACAGTAAACCTTAAATCTATTATGGGCGTTATGTCACTAGGTATTGCCAAAGGTGCTGAAATCACGATTTCTGCTTCCGGCGCTGATGAAAATGATGCTCTTTCCGCACTTGAAGAAACAATGAAAAGCGAAGGTTTAGGCGAATAATGCTTGAATTAAAAGGAATAGGCGCTTCAGCCGGTATTGCGATTGCAAAAGCATATCGGCTTGAGGAGCCTGATCTAACGGTTGAAAAGAAAAACATCTCTGATTCTGATGCGGAAGTAAATCGTTTTGAAGACGCCATCGAGCGTTCTAAGAAAGAGCTTGAAACCATTAAAAACCATGCTTTGAAAGAGCTTGGCGA
Source organism: Bacillus sp. GM2 (assembly GCF_056155945.1). Classification (NCBI taxonomy): domain Bacteria; kingdom Bacillati; phylum Bacillota; class Bacilli; order Caryophanales; family Bacillaceae; genus Bacillus; species Bacillus sp. GM2. The sequence goes on along the minus strand of NZ_JBRKSZ010000007.1, from coordinate 2,071,128 downwards.
AGATAAAGCGGAAATCTTTTCTGCACATTTGTTAGTATTAAGCGATCCTGAACTGTTAAACCCGATTAAAGACAAAATCAAATCTGATTCTGTCAATGCGGAATTCGCTTTAAAAGAAACGGCCGACATGTTCGTCACCATGTTCGAGTCGATGGACAATGAATATATGAAAGAACGCGCCGCGGACATCCGCGATGTCACCAAGCGTGTCACAGGGCATCTTCTCGGCGTTGAGATTCCGAATCCGAGCCTGATTTCCGAAGAAGTCATCATCGTGGCCGAAGACTTGACACCGTCTGATACAGCGCAATTAAACCGCAACTTTGTAAAAGGGTTTACAACAGATATCGGCGGACGGACGTCCCACTCTGCCATCATGGCGCGCTCGCTTGAAATTCCGGCCGTTGTCGGCACAAAAGCGGCAACGAAAGGCATCCAAAACGGCGTAACAGTTATCGTTGACGGCATCAATGGCGATGTCATCGTTGATCCTTCCCAGGAAACAATCAGCGAATACGAAGAAAAGCATCAAGCCTTCCTGGCGCAAAAAGCCGAATGGGCAAAGCTTGTCAACGAACCGACTGTAACGAGCGACGGCCATCACGTGGAACTTGCCGCTAATATCGGTACACCTGATGATGTAAAAGGCGTTTTGGAAAATGGAGGAGAAGCAGTCGGCCTTTACCGAACTGAGTTCCTTTACATGGGCAGAGACCAGCTTCCGACAGAAGAGGAGCAATTTGATGCCTATAAAACCGTTCTTGAGCGTATGGAAGGCAAATCCGTTGTCGTTCGTACTCTTGATATCGGCGGAGACAAAGAGCTTCCATATTTAGAACTGCCAAAAGAAATGAATCCTTTCTTAGGATACAGAGCGATCCGTCTTTGCCTTGATGAGCAAGAGATTTTCAGAACGCAGCTTCGTGCGCTGCTTCGGGCAAGTACATATGGAAACTTAAAAATTATGTTCCCTATGATCGCGACTGTAAACGAATTTAAAGCAGCGAAAGCGATTCTTTTAGAAGAAAAAGAAAAGCTGAAAGCTGAAGGCCAACAAGTTTCCGACGACATTGAAGTCGGTATGATGGTTGAAATCCCTTCAACAGCGGTCATCGCTGATCAATTTGCTAAAGAAGTCGATTTCTTCAGCATCGGAACGAATGACCTGATTCAATACACGATGGCTGCTGACCGGATGAATGAGCGGGTATCTTATCTTTACCAGCCGTACAATCCTGCGATTCTCCGCCTGATCACGCTTGTCATTGAAGCGGCTCATAAAGAAGGAAAATGGGTCGGCATGTGCGGCGAAATGGCGGGAGATGAAATTGCGATCCCGATCCTGCTGGGTCTTGGATTGGACGAGTTCTCAATGAGTGCGACGTCAATCCTGCCGGCAAGAACGCAAATCAGCAAGCTTTCTAAAAAAGAGACAGAATCGTTCAAAGAGCAAATTCTGTCTATGAGCACAACAGAAGAGGTTGTACAATTCGTAAAAGAAACCTTCAATATGGCATAAGCGATTGAAAATCCGGACCGGCATAACCAATGCCCGTCCGGGTTTTTTTGTTGACCTGAATGATCTCGGCTGCGGCGGAAATAATACATGTGACCAATTGTTAGAAAGGGGGATCTTGATATGCCCAGGCAGCCATTCAAACCGGGTGATGAGGTCTATGTTATTTACCGGAACCCGCATGCCGCCAATGTCGCGCATATAAAGGAAGCTGAAGTCGTTGATCACCCGCTTCACGAAGGTGAACTGGCATTGTTTATGTATGATACATATCACGCCTTTGCCGAAGATGATGCCGTTTGTTCTTCATATGAAGAGGCGGAACGGCTTTACCGTGAATTATTTGACGGGATATGAAGATCTTACCGGTATACCGCATCCTCTAATTGCAAAAAGTAACGGAAATAAGCAAAGGATGTGTCTGTTTCCAATGGTAAAACCGTTTGTTCCCCAGCTCGTCTATATTGAACCGAGAGCGCTGGAATATCCGCTGGGGAAAGAGCTGAGGGATAAATTTTCAAACATGGGGCTTGAGATCAGGGAAACGACTTCACACAACCAGGTAAGGAATATCCCGGGGGAAGGCCACCTGCAAAAATACAGAAATGCGAAATCCACTTTGGTCATCGGCGTCAGAAAAACATTGAAATTCGATTCGTCAAAACCGTCCGCAGAATACGCGATTCCGTTTGCAACAGGGTGTATGGGTCACTGCCATTACTGCTACCTGCAGACGACAATGGGCAGCAAGCCGTATATCAGAACGTACGTCAATGTGGAGGAAATACTTGAACAGGCGGATCAGTATATGAAAGAACGCGCTCCCGAGGATACGCGGTTTGAAGCTTCTTGCACATCTGATATTGTCGGGATTGACCATTTGACACACACATTAAAACGTGCAATTGAGCATTTCGGTCAATCCGAGCACGGTAAACTGCGTTTCGTGACAAAATTCCATCATGTCGACCATTTGCTTGATGCCAAGCACAACGGAAAAACGCGTTTCCGCTTCAGCGTGAATGCCGATTATGTCATCAAAAGTTTTGAACCCGGCACATCCCCTTTGGATAAACGGATCGAAGCCGCCGTGAAAGTCGCGGAAGCAGGCTATCCGCTCGGTTTTATCATCGCTCCGATTTATATTCATGACGGCTGGCAGGATGGCTACAGAGTGCTCCTCGAAAAGCTCGATCGTGCGCTGCCGCAGCATACGAGGCGCGACATTACCTTTGAAATGATCCAGCATAGATTCACGAAACCGGCAAAAAGAGTCATTGAAAAAAACTATCCAAAGACAAAGCTCGAACTGGATGAAGAAAAACGGCGCTATAAATGGGGCAGATACGGAATTGGCAAATATATATACCAGAAAGATGAAGAAGCAGAGCTTCGCAGCGCCCTTGAAACGTATATTGATAACTATTTTCCCGAAGCAAAAATCGAATATTTCACATAACAGAGCTTTAGTTGGAAAAGCTCTGTTTTTTGTTTTGAGATGTTAGAAAAGGGTTTTTCCACTCCATTAAGACCGCATAATGAAGCGATTCCTCATCTTCAATGTAGCCGGGAATCACGCAAACCGGCGATCGGCCGCACTGAAGCAGGAATGAGAGTACGGGATCGCGCTTTTCCCCGTCCAATACAGCTTGAACATACTGTTCGGGCGTCATTTCTTCAGCCGACTTGTGATAATGGGGAATCCGTCCGCCGCCAATGAGCCGCTTGAGCCCTTTAAAGACCGTCAGTTCATACATGGACTGCATCAGCCGCTTTCCGATGCCGAGTTTTCGATAGTGCGGGGACACGGAAATATCGACGACATAAAGGGAGTTTCCATCGTTTTGATGTGTGCCGATATACCCGTTGTCCGTCACTTCGTCCCAGCTGTGGTGAGGATGATGCGGATCAAAATTAGTCATGAGCGCCGTCATCGAACCGATGATTCGGCCTTCGGAAACCGCGCAAAGCGCACCATCGGCAAATCGTTCAATATGGGAATAGAGCTGCTTTTCATTCCACAAAAGGTCTTCCGGAAACGGAGGCGGAAAGCATTCTCTTTGGAGTGCAATCAAATCGGGAATATCTTTGTTGCTGTAATTGCGGATGTCCACCTGCTGATAAGAAGTGCCGTTATCGACGTAAAACTGTTTATAGATCGCCCATCACTCCTTTTGATATTTCCTTCATTATACCGTTATTTTAGCAGGCTATCTTAATTTTGCGAAATTTTGGCCGATAAAAAGAATATGAAGGTGCATGTAAAGGAGGGTTTCATTTGTTTAAAAAACTGCATGTCAAAATTGCCGGATTTGTTGCCATCCTGCTGATTTTGACGGTTATCGTCCTACAGTTTTCCACAACACATTTGTTGAAATCGATGCTTGAAGATGAAGCAAAAGAATCGACTTCAAGTCTGCTTAACTCGATCAAAGGTAATATCGAGCTTCAATTAGAAAACTATGAAATCGCTTTAAATCGTATGAGCGACAGCCAAATGGCGCAGTCATTTTTAGAAGATGATCAAAATAAATCATTGGGCAGACTGATCAACGACGAATTAAAGCAAATCAAGGATAAAAACGAGTTTGTCACCAATGCGTATATAGCGACCTCAAAAAAAGATATATGGATATACCCGAAAGCCGAATTTGATAAAGGTTTTGACCCGACGACACGGCCATGGTACACATCGGCTGCCAAAACGCCTGATCAAGTGATTTGGACAGAGCCGTATCAAGATGTCGTGTCTGGAGAGATGATGGTCGCGGCGGCTAAAGCAGTCGTTGTCGACAATAAAGTATTAGGCGTCATCAGCTTTGATATTTCACTGAATTCATTAAACAAAATCATCGACAATCAAAAGATGCCATATGACGGCTACGCATTTATTATGGACCAAAACGGGACAATGCTCGCCCACCCGTCAAAACAAGGTGACGATATATCGAAAGACAAAATATATCGGGACATCCCGTCATCCAAAGACGGAATCAAAGTAGGCAAAGATACGGTGATCGCTTATCAAACCGTTGGCGGTACGGGCTGGAAAGTCGGTACGCAATTCGACACGGCGAAGCTGATGTGGGTCGCACAGGAAATGAACAAAATGGTCATCATCGTTTCAATCATTGCTTTGGCAGCGGCGATCATTTTAAGCTATTTCCTTGCCAAAACGATCACAGGCCCGATTAAGCAGCTGATTGCCAAAACAAAGGCAGTCGCGGGCGGTGATTTGACTGTCCAGACAACCGCTGCCTCAAAAGACGAAATCGGCATATTAACAAAAGACTTCAACAAGATGGTCGAAAACATGAAAGAAATGATTGTGCAAGTCGGAACCTCGTCCGGAAAAGTATCGAAAACGACCGATCAATTAAGCGCTGTTTCAGAAGAAACAGTTTCTGCGAGCGATGAGATCGCCAAAGCGATCGAAGAAGTGGCGACAGGCGCGACAGAACAAGCGGCAGAGGTCGAAAATGTAAATGAACAATCCGAACGGCTGTCTGTCAAAATTAAAGAAATTGAACATCATGCCGACAGCATCAAGAAGCTTTCGAGAACATCAGAAGATGCAAGCTATACAGGAATCGATGCCCTCGGGCAGCTGCTTGCAAAATCAAATGAAGCCAACTCGGAGACGAAGAAAGTGGAACATATGCTTTTACAGCTTGAAGAAAAAACGAAAAACATCGAAGACGTTGTTACAGCCATCTCGGCGATCTCTGATCAAACAAACCTTCTTGCTCTGAACGCCAGCATTGAAGCAGCCCGTGCCGGCGAAAGCGGACGCGGTTTTGCGGTAGTTGCAGAAGAGGTGAGAAAGCTGGCCGAACAATCAGCGGTTTCTTCACAGCATATCAGCGAAACGGTCAAGCAGATTCAGCTGGAAACGAAAGAAGCTGTTTCAGCGATGACGGAAGCAAGCAAGATGAATGAAGAGCAAAATGGTATGATTCACGAGACAGGAGAAGCGCTCAGCAAAATTACTGCAGAAATGCAGGCGCTCGTCAACTCAATTGACCACATTTACTCTGAAATCTCTGATATGAGCGGAGAACAGCAAAAAATGTCCGATTCGATCCAAAGCATTTCAGCTATTTCCCAGCAGTCAGCAGCGGCTGCGGAAGAGGTCAGTGCTTCGACAAACGAGCAGCTGACAGCGCTGGAAAGCATCGCCAAATCGGCTGAAGCGCTGAGTGAGGCCAACCAAGAATTATTAAATGCGATCAATAAGTTTAATGTGTAATAAAGAAGTCCCTCTTGTTGAAAGAGGGACTTTCAGCGTGTCGACAAACCCTCGCATTCGTTGTCAGGCCTGCGCGTCGGTGCTCACGAATAGGAGAAGGATCGGCGGCTAACCGTCCAGGCGTCCTGCCTGAACGCCGCCGTCATCACATCCTGTGAAAGTCCGCTCCGATGCTCGGCCTTCCTAGACTGCAAGGGTTTTCAATCACGCTGAAAGGATGACAAAATCCCAAAACTAAGAGCTGTTTTGGGATTTTGTCAACAATCTGGAAGTCCCTCTTGTTGAAAGAGGGACTTCCCCTTTTTCAACGCTCACAATCCCAATTTTCAGAATATACGTGTTACACTATAAGTATGAAGGGAGTGATGAGTGTGGACTTAAAGATGAATGGCAAAACAGCGCTTGTGGCAGCAAGCAGCAAAGGACTCGGCAATGCGATCGCAAAAGCCCTTGCGAATGAAGGTGCAAATGTCATGTTGTCCGGGAGACACGAAGCAGACTTGAAAAAAGCTGCGGAAGAGCTGGGCGGACTCGGAAGCGGATCTATCTCATATCAAGTATGCGATCTTGCAGACGCCGACGGGATCAAAGCGCTCGTTCAAAAGACCGCTGACACATTTGGAACGATCGATATGCTCGTCAACAATGTCGGAGGACCGAAGGGAGGCATCCTGCTGGATTTGACAGACGCTGACTGGACTTCGTCATTTGAATTACATCTGCTCAGCTATGTCCGTTTAATCCGCGAAGCTTTTCCATATCTAAAAAAGGATGGAGGCCGCATTGTTAATATCGCTTCTTCATCAGTCAAGCAACCGATTCCGGGGCTGCTGCTTTCCAACACGTTTCGAATGGGAATCGTCGGTCTGACAAAATCCATTGCTGAAGAGTTGGCCGATCACCGCATTTTGATCAACACGCTCGCACCTGGGAGAATCGCGACAGATCGCGTGGCAGAGCTTGACCGGCTCAAAGCCGAGAAAACAGGCCTTTCCGAGCAGCAGGTGAAGGAAAGCTATGAGAAAGAGATTCCGCTCGGCTCCTACGGAAAACCTGACGACTTTGCACAGTATGCAAGCTTTCTTTTATCAGAATGCAATACATATATGACTGGACAGACACTGCTGATAGACGGCGGAATGGTAAAAGCAATTTAAGGGGGATGACATCATGAAAAAAACGATCGGATTTATCGGACTCGGTGTAATGGGAAACAGCATGGCCTCGCATATTTTGGCTGCAGGCTATCCCGTCAGCGCCTATACGAGAACAAAACAGAAAGCGGACAGCCTCGTGGAAAAAGGGGCGGAATGGAAATCATCCGTCAAAGCACTGGCGCAGTCGTCTGATGTGATCATCACAATGGTCGGCTACCCAAAAGACGTTGAAGAAGTTTACTTTGGAAGCGAAGGCATTATTGAAAATGCCAAAACAGGTTCTTACCTCATCGATATGACGACTTCCAAGCCTTCTCTCGCCAAACAAATCGAGGCTGCTGCAAAAGAGAGAGGACTTTACGCTTTAGATGCTCCGGTTTCAGGCGGGGACGTCGGCGCGAAAAACGGCACGCTCGCCATCATGGTCGGAGGAGAACGGAAAGCCTTTGATGAATGTTACCCGATCTTTTCGATCATGGGTGAAAACATCCAATATCAGGGACCGGCCGGAAGCGGCCAGCATACGAAAATGTGCAACCAGATTGCGATTGCTGCAGGTATGATCGGCGTCGCGGAAGCGATGGCCTACGCCAAAAAATCCGGACTCGATCCCGACAATGTGTTAAAAAGCATTACGACCGGCGCTGCGGGAAGCTGGTCCCTCTCAAATCTCGCGCCTAGAATGCTGAAAGGCGACTTTGAACCGGGCTTTTACGTCAAACACTTTGTTAAAGACATGGGCATCGCGCTTGAAGAAGCGGAGTTGATGGACGAGAAAATGCCGGGGCTCGAGCTTGCTAAAAGCCTTTACGACACCCTTGTGGAAAAAGGCGAAGAAAACAGCGGCACCCAAAGTCTGTACAAGCTTTGGACAGAATACAAATAACGAAAAAAACCACTTGCTCAATGCAAGTGGTTTTTTGCTGGTTCTTATTTTCCGATGAACTGCTGAGTCCAGTAGTTGCCGTCTTTCACATATCCAACACCGATATGTGTGAAGTTAGGGTTCATAATGTTTTTTCTGTGGCCTTCACTGTTCATCCAAGCTTTGACAACTTCCTGAGGCGTTTTTTGGCCTTTCGCGATGTTTTCTCCGGCAGTGCGGTATGTGATGCCGAATTTCTTCATCATGTCAAATGGAGAACCGTAAGTCGGGCTGTTGTGATCAAAATAATTGTTATCTTTCATATCTTGAGATTTCGTGCGGGCAACCTTGCTCAGTTTCTCATCCAAAGTAAGAGGTTTTAGCCCTTGTTTCTTTCTTTCCGCATTTGTCAGCTCAACAACTTCTTTTTCATACGCGCTTACAGAAGAAGATGAAGGCGCTGTATTTTGCTTTTGCTGTGAAGTCTGCTCTTTTGAAGCTTCCTGTTTTTGAGTCTGCGTGCTTTCAGGCTTCGAAGCTTTAGGTGCAGAAGTCTTCGGTGCAGAAGCTTTAGGCTGTTGAGTGGCTTGTTTCATATAAGAATGAAGCAGGGACTGAATTTTTTCTTGGTCAGCTTTAGAAAGCTGGTTCATGTTTTGGATATTCAGTTTGCCTGCGAGATCAGTTACATTTATGGAATGAACGGTTTTGACTTGTACTTGCTGCTGCTCTTTAGCGTCAGCGTGTTGAACGCCGCTGAATGTGAAGAGCGTTGCTGCAGCTGCTGCTGATAAAAGAAAAGCTTTTTTCATAAACAGTAATCCTCCTAAATGTTGTAGTTGTTGTTTCGTACAGTAAAATCATAACATGGCTTTTTTGAAATAATAGATCCATATATTCCCTTTGACAAGGTATTATTGTTAATTTTGACATAAAAAAAGAAAAACCCTTTGCTGCCAATATGCAACCAGATCGTTCTTTTACACGTCTTGTCATAAACGTGGTAAAATTTAAATTTGTTAGTTAAATTTTAATATAAAAAGAGATTGACAGCTTTTTTGAAAACTTTAGATTGTAACAACCATTACAAAAGTGTTACAATATATCTCAGTTAATTAATGTAAAATTGAATATTGTGAGAGGAGAGAGAGTTTCAGTGACAGAATCTCAACATGATCCGGCTGAAATCAAAAAGAGCAGGCGTTCGCGTTTATGGCGGATCAACCTGTACTTCTTTGCGGTGTTCACTTTGTTCGCTGCGCTGATTGTCAAGCTGGGCCTCGTGCAAATCGTCAATGGAGAGGCGTATGAGCAGGAAGCTTCGAAAACCGAGGCGAAAATTGCGTCATACCCGGCACCGCGGGGTAAAATGTATGACAGATACGGGCGGGTGGTTGTCGACAACCAAAGCGTTCCCGCGATCACATATACGATGATGACTAGCACAAAAACGGAGGAAAAAATCAGCACAGCCAAAAAACTCGCAGAATTGATCGATATCGATACTTCGTTTCTGAAAGAGAGAGATCTGAAAGATTACTGGCTTGCCAGACACACGAAAAAAGCTGCTGCACTTCTGAAAGACAGCGAGAAAACCCTCAAGTCTGATCAAACATACAAGCTTCAGGTGGACCGCGTTCCGGCGGAAGAGATCAAAGCGCTGGAAAAGGACAAAGATGAGCTTAAAGTCGCAGCGATTTTCAGAAGATTTTCTGGCGGCTATGCGTATGAGCCGCAAATCGTCAAGGCGATGAGCCCGAAAACCGCGGGGAAAAACGATGCGCAGCTCCTTGATGAGAAGGCTTCTAAACAGATGCCGGCCAACGATTTGACGTATGAGGAAGTCTCACGCGTTTCCGAGCATCTTGAGGAACTGCCCGGCGTCGACGTCATCATGGACTGGACCAGGAAATATCCTTATGAAAAAACGCTCTACTCCATTTTCGGAGGCGTCACAACGCCTGAACAAGGGCTTATCAAGGACCGGGAAGACTTTTACCTGACAAGGGGATATGCCCGGAATGACAGAGTGGGAAAAAGCTATCTCGAGTATCAATATGAAGAATATTTAAATCCGAAAAAAGCGAAAGTCCAATATACCGAAAACCGTTCAGGAAAGGTTATCAGCCAGGAAACGGTTGATGAAGGAAGACGCGGCTACGATCTGCAGCTGACGTTCGACATGGAGCTCCAAAAGAAAGTCGAAGAGGCTATCGAAGAGGAGCTTAATAAATTCCGCGGCTCAAACTACATGCTGGACAGAGCGTTCGTCGTCATGATGGACCCGAATAACGGAGACATTCTGTCCATGGCCGGAAAGCGGATCGTCGACGGCAAAATCACCGACTATGCAATCGGCGCGTTTACAACCCAGTACGAAATGGGATCGGCGGTCAAAGGCGCGACCGTGCTTGCCGGCTATCAGGACGGCATGCCGCATGGGCAGAGTTATTTAGACCAAGAGCTGAGCTTCGCAGGGGGAGTTAAAAAAGGTTCCTACAGAGGAAACACTATCGGTTGGGCTAATGAAGTTAGAGCGCTGGAAAAAAGTTCAAACGTTTATATGTTTTATGTGGCAATGAGAATGGCAGGAATTACGTATGTACCGAACGGCCCGCTTCCGGCGAACCTAGAGGACTTAAAGAAAATGAGGTATTACTTCAATCAATTTGGCCTTGGGGTAAAAACAGGCATCGACTTGCCGCAGGAGTCGGCCGGGATGCAGACAAACCCAAAAATAGTCGGGGGTCTCCTCCTCGATGAAGCGATCGGCCAGTTTGACACGTACACGCCTTTGCAGCTCGCCCAATATGTTTCAACGATCGCCAACGGCGGATACAGGTTGCAGCCGAGAGTCGTGAAAAGCATTCACCAGCCAGAAAGCGAAAAACTCGGTCCGGTCATTGAAGAGCGCTCTGCCAATGTGCTGAATCGTATCAACAATTCTCAAAGCGACATCGCCATCGTCAAGCAAGGATTTAAACGAGTAACCCAGACGGGAACTGCAGCCGGCGCATTCGGTTCGCTTGACGTATCAGGCAAAACCGGAACGGCGCAGACGCAATACTACGGCACAAACCGAAACTGGTGGGGGACTAGGACTTACAATATCACCTTTGCCGGCTATTACCCGTCGGAAAATCCGCAGGTCGCCTTCAGCGTTGTCGTCCCGAATGTCGACGACAAAACGAAGATGAACAAAAACATCGCCGCCAAAATCGTCAAAGCCTATGTCGATCTGCAAAAAAAATACAGCAAGGATTAGACAAAAAAGAACACGGATTTTTTCCGGGTTCTTTTTTTGTTATCAAAATTTGACGAATGCTAGAAGTTTTGAAGGAGATTTCTCGCATTTTAGCGAATCCTTTTAAGCAAAATAGTTTTAATGAATGCTGGTCATGAATAGGGTATAAAGGAGGGATATGATGGAACAAAAAACAAAACGTTTTGAGCAATATAAGCCTCATATGAATTTACAGGCAGTCCTGTCAGCTAACGGCCGTTTTATATACATATCTGCAAATTGCAAAGAGCTCTTAAGCTACGAGCAGAATGAACTGATCGGTACGTATTTGAAGGACTATTTACACGAAGACGATCTTTTTCTGGTAGAAAGCTATTTTTACAATGAGCATCATTTGCTGCCCTGCACCTTCAGATTTGTGAAAAAAGACTACACGATGATCTGGATCGAAGCATCGATCGATTTCGTGACGACCCATGTTGGAGAAAAAGAACGCGAAATTGTACTCAAAATGAAAGTGTTTGAAGACCGTCCCTCTAAGAAAAGCAGCTCCATAAAAGAGGAAGACGCTCCGGAAGAAGCCTCCAGGCTGCCGGCAAAAGAGGAATTCGAAGCCATGATCGAAGGCTTGCCAAACCCTCTGTGCATCAGCGTTCAAGGGGAAATAGTCTACGTAAATGACGCCATGGTCAACCTGCTCGGAGCCGAGCATAAACGGCAAATTATCGGAAAGTATTCCTACGATTTTATCGAGAAAGAGTACCATGACATCGTCAAAAACCGCATTAAGCGGATGCAGCAGGGACTTGATGTCGGAATGATCGAGCAAACGTGGCATAAGCTCGACGGCACGCAGATTCACCTCGAAGTCAAGGCGGCGCCGACCATTTATCAAAACCAGAAAGCGGAGCTGCTTCTTCTCATTGACATTTCATCGAGAAAAAAATTTCAGACCATTTTGCAAAAAAGCAGGGAGCGATATCAGCTCTTGATTCAAAACTCAATCGATACGATAGCCGTGATTCATAAAGGAAGATGGGTCTTTATGAATGAATCGGGCATTCGTCTGTTTGAAGCAAAGACGTATGAGGATTTAATCGGCAAAGATATTTACGAACACCTGCACCCATGCGATCACGAAGATGTCAAAGCGAGGCTGAAACGGATCACAGACCGCCAATCCGAATCTGAAATCATAAAACAGACGTGGTATACATTTGAAAAAAGGCTCATCTATACAGAAATGGTTTGCATCCCTACGACATTTTTCGGGGAAACGGCCGTTCAGGTGATTTTAAGGGACATTTCTGAACGCAAGCAGACCGAAGAGCTGATGGTCCGTTCGGAAAAGCTGTCGATTGCCGGACAGCTTGCAGCCGGGATCGCCCATGAAATCCGCAATCCGCTCACCGCGATCAAAGGGTTTTTGCAGCTGATGAAGCCGACAATGGAAGAAAATGAACATTATTTTAATATTATCTTTTCCGAGTTAAGCAGAATCGAATTGATCTTGAGCGAGCTTCTCATGCTGGCAAAGCCGCAGCAAAACGCATTGAAAGAAAAGCTTGATCTGATCAGGCTGATCCGCGAAGTGACGGCGCTTTTAGAAACGCAGGCCAACTTAAACGGCATTTTGATCAATACGATCCTCACAGACGACAAAATTTACATTAAAGGGGATCAAAATCAATTAAAGCAAGTGTTTATCAACCTAATCAAAAACGCCGTCGAATCCATGCCAAACGGCGGGACGGTTCATTTGACGGTCAGAGAAACCGACGATTCGGTCGTCGTCGAGGTGGAGGACGAAGGAGAAGGGATACCTGAACATGTCCTGAAGCGGATCGGCGAGCCGTTTTTGACGACGAAGGAAAAAGGAACAGGCCTCGGTTTGATGGTCACCTTCAATATCATCGAAAATCACAACGGAACCATCGAAGTCGACAGCAAAGCAGAAAAAGGCACGACATTTAAGATTCTATTTCCAAAATAAAATAAAAAAACAACGGCGTAAAAGCCGTTGTTTACGTAGTCTGTATCGATTGCCTCTTATTGAAAACAAAGGACTCCAGCCGGTCAAGACCTTCCCTTAGCGTATCAGGAGAATATGCGTAAGAGATCCTCACATAGCCTTCCCCGTATTCAGAAAACGAGCTGCCCGGCACGATCGCAAGCCCCTCTTCTTCAAGAAGCGACATGCAGAAGTCAAAGGAAGACATTCCAAACGATTTGATGGACGGGAAAATGTAGAATGCTCCCGACGGTTTAATCACATCGAGGCCCATCGTCACAAGTCTGTCGTACACGTAGTCCAGCCGTTTTTTATACTGCTCGCGCATGATCAGAGCGTCATCAAACCCGTTGGTGACGGCTTCCAGAGCAGCTTTTTGAGAAATCGATGAAGCGCAAGATACGTTGTATTGATGGACTTTTAAAATATGCTTTGCGATTTCCTTCGGTGCGAACAAAAACCCGATTCTCCAGCCCGTCATGCTGTGGGATTTGGAAAGCCCGCCGATGACGATCGTCTGGTCCCTTAGCACAGTTGCGATCGAGTGGTGCGGTCTGTCAAAAGTGAGTTCGCTGTATATTTCATCTGAGAGCACAAAGACGTTTCGGCCTTTTAAAAGGGAGGCGATGTCCTTCAGCTCTTCTTCGGACAGCGTCATTCCCGTCGGATTCGACGGATATGGAAGAACAACACATTTTGTCTTCGGCGTCAGCGCTTCCTCGATCAATTTTGCTGTCAGCTTAAAGCCGTGGGACGTGGTGTCAATGATCAATGGAGACGCTCCGCACATTTTGATGATCGGCTCATAGCCGGGGTATACCGGCCCCGGAAGAATGACTTCATCGCCCGGAGATAAAATCGTGCGGAATGCCGAATCGATAGCCTGGCTGGCGCCTGTTGTCACAATAATCTCGCTTTCCGCTTCATAATTTAAATCGGCTTTTTTCTTCATATAAAGCTGTACAGCCTGCCTCAGCTCAGGATATCCGGCGTTGTGAGTGTAGGATGTTTGATTCTCATCTATCGCTTTTTTGGCGGCCTGTTTGACATGGTGGGGGGTGAAGAAATCAGGCTGGCCGATTGTTAAAGAGATTACGTTTTCGTACTGGGATACAAGGTTTGAGAACTTGCGGATCCCTGAGATTTCGATTTCTTTTACATTTGGATTAAGCAAATGTTCCATTTAGCATCACCTTAAAAATGTTATGGTTTATCTTATTTTACCATCATCAGACCAATTGTCATCTTTTAATCAATCAATTTTATAAAAACTCGTAACAAGTATATGCGAAACGATGCAAGGTATGCGGACATGCGGACGGCGGCAGATAGAAAAATAAGACAATCAAACGATTGCCTTACGTTATGTTCCGTTTAGTAGCCGTAATCGGAGTCAAAATCTTCTTTCCACGAAATATATATTTGTTCTTCACTGTCTGAAGCTTCCTTGAGCATTTCTGTGTAAACGGCCCGGCTGACCTCTTCTAAAATGGTCATTTCATGATTTTTAATCGCTACAATTGTTCCCATCATAAACACCTTTCCTGAAAAATCCTTGACCATTGTAACACGATAAATGTCAAAGTCAATGAAAAACTTGTGATCCGTACATTAATTTAACTTTAAAAAAATGCGATACGTATTGATAATGTTCAGCCAGTCTTAGTAGTATATAGAAGTCAAGATGTTAGGAGGAAAAGCACATTGGAATTGGAATTAGACAAACACGAAACTGCTCCTGAAAGGAGCGAGTATGCCGGAATCGGCGCGCGTTTTGTAGCTTCCCTGCTCGACGGATTGATTCTCGGGATTCCCGCATATATTTTCACGTACGTTTTAACAGCGACGTTGATGTTGGGAAATTCGGATATCATGCTCATGATGGAGACTGATCCCGAGTATTTGAGCGATCAGGAAGTCTTTACGTTTATCATCAGTATGTTCAAAACCGTAGCGATCGTTGGAAGTATTACTTTTATTGTGTATTTTCTTTATTACACGCTGATGGAATCATCCAAATGGCAAGGGACGCTAGGCAAGAAAATCATGAACGTTCAGGTGGCGAAGGCAGAAGGCGGAAGAATCTCATTCGGCCGTGCAGCCGGAAGGTTTCTGGCCAAAAGCTTTCTATCTCCGATTTTGATGATCGGCTACATTATGGCCTTTTTTACAGAAAGGCGCCAGGCGCTTCATGATATGTTGGCAGGAACCATTGTCGTAAAAAAATAACGGGCAAAAGACAGCACGCTTTCAGCTTGAATGCGTGCTGTCTTGTTCAGGAAAATGTTTCACGGCAGGAATAAAAATAAGGAGGCATCAATCCAGATGGATACTCAGCCGGAACGTGAACAAGCTGTAAAGCGGGCGCAAAGAACGGGAATCAAGCTCTTTTTGACGCTGCCGATTCTTTCTTGGGCGTTATACGATTTTGCAAATACCATTTTTTCATCAAATATTGTGACGATCTTTTTTCCTTTTTATTTGCAGGAGGCAGTCGGCGAAAATGCCAGCATGAATCAGGTGGCAAGCACTTTTATCTCCTATTCGAACGCAGCCGCAAGCTTTCTGCTTGTCATTTTCACGCCTTTATTCGGAGTGCTGATCGACCGAACGGGCAGAAAGAAAAAATACATCGGCCTGTTTACGATGATTTGTCTTTCATGCACCATTTTAATGGGGGTTTTTGCCGGGGCTTCGTTTCAGAAGGACATATACGGGCTTCCGCTATCCTTGATCCTTGTCGTCATCATGTTTGTGACCGCAAAGTTTTTCTATCATTCAAGCTTGGTGTTCTATGATACGATTTTGGCTGACTTGGGGACAAAAGAAGAAATCCCGCTCTTATCAGGTTTCGGAATTGCAATCGGGTATATCGGCACTTTAGCCGGGTTAACGGTATACCTTCTTGTCGGCAACCAGGATTTTCACCGCGCATTCATCCCGTCGGCTCTCTTGTTTCTGTTTTTTTCACTTCCGTATCTGCTCTTCACGAAAGAGAAAAGAAAACCGGAACCGAAAGAAAAGAAATCGTTTTTCAGCGGATACTGGGAAATTGTGCAGACATTCAAAGACATTCGTCTATATAAGCCGGTCTTCTTATTCATGATCGCCTACTTTTTCCTGAATGACGCGCTTGCTACAGCAATAGCCATGATGGCGGTTTATTCAAAAACGGTCATCGGTTTTACGACCGGACAATTCGTTTTGCTTTACCTTGTTTCTACTGTATCAAGCATCATCGGTTCATTTCTGCTCGGCTTTGTGACGAAAAGAATCGGCGCCAAGCACGCGGTCAGCCTTGTCGCCGCCATTATGATCACCGCTTTGACGATTGGAGCATGCACGACGTCAACGCTCTTGTTTTGGATTGCGGGGAGCTTGTTCGGCATTTCGCTTGGAGGCACATGGGTCGCATCAAGGACACTGATTATCGAGCTGACGCCAGAACATAAAAGAGGCGAATTTTTCGGATTGTTTGCTTTGTCGGGGAAAATCTCTTCCATTTTCGGTCCGGTCCTCTACGGATCGATTACTTTGCTGTTCAGGGATCTCGGGAACATGGCCAGCCGAATGGCTTTCGGATCTTTAGTGTTATTGGCGGCGATCGGCCTGATCATTCATCAAAATGTTAAGGCAAAAGCTTGAGCCGGAGCATCAACTTTTAACAAAAGACGCCGATATAAAAAGTAAACACAAAGTAGGATAGAGAGGGATATCAGTGTCTTCAAACCAACAGGAAATTTTATTAAGTTCGGGAACCAATGAATTAGAAATCGTGAAGTTCGAGGTTGGTCTCAACATTTTCGGCATAAATGTCATGAAAGTCAGAGAAATCATTCAGCCGGTTGAAATTACGAAAGTGCCTCATTCGCATAAGCATATGGAGGGCATGATTACATTGCGCGGGGAAATTCTTCCCGTCATTGATTTATTCTCTTTCTTTGGCGTTGAGCACGGTGATGACGAGCATCAAGAAAAATACATTGTGACGGAATTTAACAAGCGGAAAATCGTCTTTCACACTGGAGCGGTTTCACAGATTCACCGGGTGTCATGGGAAGAAATTGAGAAGCCGACTGCTTTGAATCAAGGGATGGACCGTCACCTTACCGGCATCATTAAGCTCGACGGCACCATGATTTTCCTGCCAGATTACGAAAAAATCATTTTTGATCTTGAGTCTGAGTCAGGTATGGATCCTTATCAAATGAAAAATGAAAAATTCGATCAGAGACGGACTGACAAAAAGCTGATCATTGTCGAGGACTCTCCGCTCCTCTTGCGGCTATTGGTGGAAAAGCTGAATGAAGCGGGATACAACAACATCGTGTCTTTTGAAAACGGAAAAGACGCTTACGAGCACGCGCTTCAATTGATGGAAGACGGCACAGCTCTTCACGAAAAAGTCGATCTGATGATCACGGATATTGAAATGCCGCAGATGGATGGACACCGGCTCACAAAGCTGCTAAAAGATAACCCGCTGAGTACGGAGCTGCCGATCTTGATTTTCTCTTCTTTGATTACAGACGATCTTCGCCATAAAGGGGAACAAGTCGGAGCCGATGAACAAATCAGCAAGCCAGAGCTCAATGAACTGATCGAAAAGCTTGATAAATATATTTTCAAGAACTAAAAAAAGCCTCGAAAGGAGGCTTTTTTTTTTATTAAAAATAGCTTTCGCCAAGCTTCTTGAAGACGGGTTTTGAGGCTGGACGCTTCCGGTTTGTGACGAGCGGTTTTTCTTTGATTCCCGTGTAGTTTTGAAGAAGCTGTTTCGCTATATTCAAGGACATATGAGCTTTAGGGTTCCGATACGAATGATTTAATGTACCTAAGTGTGGAAGGTTTGCGAAGTCTTCTTTTGTTGGAGGCATGTGAAAAAAGTAGTCTCCGAGAGATATCAGCACATCTGACTGCTGCTGGCTGAATCTTGGATTTTTCGAAAAATGCAGGCCTACCTTTTTACCTTTTCCTTCATTAAGCAGCTTTTGCAAAGCTTTCTTTTTCAGAAGATACAGGTATTTGGGATTAGTCGCGGTTTTCGCATGGCGGTTAACTGTATAAATCGCTTTTGAAAGGTTTTCAACTGTCGGTTTTAATTCTTTCGTATGATTATGGTCGTCCATTTTTTCTCTCCTATCCATTCGTTTCTAGATCACCTCCTAAAGATGCAAGGCTTATGTCTAAATTATACGAAATAGAACAGAAAATGCAAATATCCCATAGAAAAAACGCGCGATTTTTTATGGAATCGCGCGTTTTCATCTTTATAAAACAGAGTTCATTTTCGCTTTTGTATTTTTTTGTCTCTTCAGCGCCGCTTGAACGTCGATTTCCGCACTCTCGGCGCTTAATTTAGGCAGGGCGATAAAGTAGTACAGCGCCGCCAGCAGAATAATTCCCGCCAAGCCGTAATATATATAATCCACATCGGCGATGATTCCCGGGAATAGGACAGCGATCATGCCAAGCGCTGAGGATTGCGCCAGCATTGTCAGCGGATCGGTCCACCCGCTGACCCTTCCCATCAGCCTTGGATGGACGATTTTGGGAATCCAGCCGCCAAGAGCTGTGTTGATCGGCCCGATGCATATCCCGGCAAGAAATGCAGCCGAGTAGTATACGGGCAATTGATCTGTAAAGCCAAGCAGGATGATAAAGGCACCCGCGATAAAAATCGGGACTGACATCATGTATGCCGGCTTCACTTTTTTTTCGAGCAGGGCGGCGACGGCAATCCCAGTCAAAAGTCCGATGCCCAGTACGATTGTGAAGAGGGAAGTATGCCACTCATAACTGTCAGGGGACAGCTCATACTTCATTTTAAACATCGGCAGAACCGAAAGTCCGCCGCTTACAAGCCCGAAAATAAAATATCCGAATACAAGAGAGGCAAGCAATTTATTTTTTAATATATAAACGATGCCTTCCTTAAAATCGCGCATCGAATCTTTGACGGTCATGTTTTTCCAGCCTTTATTTCCGTTCGGCTTCCGCGCTGCAAGCGGTATATCGCAGGAACGGATTAAAAAGCCGGAGACGATAAAGCTCACAAAATCAAGAGCGATTGCTCCATGCAAGCCGATCGTCTTGTACATAAATGCTCCAATTCCTACGCCGAACAATAGAAACAGGCTGAAAAGCATCTGGTTCAGTCCTGCAGCCTTTGCATACTGATCCTTTCTTAAAATGGCCTGGACCAAACTTGCTTCGGCCGGGTAGAAAAATTTTGTAACCGCGCTTCTGATAAATAGGACTAAAAACACAAGCGGTATAATTTGAAGATACAATACAAAGAAAAGAACGACAGTCAGTCCCGCTCTGATCCAATCACAGTTTTCCGCGACTTTCTTGCGGTCAAAACGGTCAGCGACCACCCCGACGATAAAGAATACGAAAACCGTCGGCAAGGAATACATCAGCTCGGCGATTGTCGTATAGGCCGGCTGGCTGCTGAACCGGTCGAGCAAGAAAAAGGCGAAAGCCATATTTCCGACTGTCGTTCCCATTTGAGAAGCGAAAGCTGCGAAAAAAAGTCGGACGAAATTACGATTTTTAAAAAGATCCATATATACGCTCCTTACCCTAAAGGTCCCATTATATCTTAATACAAGATGTTGTATTGTTCAAATTGCATTTGTCTGGAAATGTACTCGTCTAAGGTGTAATGGACACTCGGGTTCCGTTGGGTACGATAGAAGCAAGTTCCAGAACATCCCGATTGTGCATGCGGATACATCCCCTTGAAACAGCTTTGCCAATTGACGAAGGGTTATTCGTTCCATGGATGCCGTAGTGCTGTTTTGACAGGCTCAGCCAGTAGGCGCCGAACGGGCCGCCCGGATTTGGCTGCCGGTTGACGATGACAAATTCGCCTCTCGGCGTCTGTGTGAGGATTTTTCCGACGGCAATCGGATATGTTTTTACAAGTCTGTCTCGCTCATACAATCTGAGCGTTCTTCCGTTGAGAGACACGGCAATCCGGTATGGAATTGTGTCCGGATTTCTGATGCCGGGAATGATAATCGACTGGCCCGCGGACACTTGGCCGCCGTTTAAGCCAGGATTCGCCTGCAGCAACGCCTGCCGGGTCGTTCTGAAATCGGCGGCGATGCTTTCAAGGGTTTCTCCGGGTTTGACTTGGTACATCAGCAATAATCAGCACATCTCCTTTTCAAAAACGAAAAGAGAGCCTTTTCCGCTGCTAATATATAGACGGAAAGAGGCTGAGGAAGTTTCGTTTTTTTGATGGGGATTGGATGAAATGGAGCGGGAATGTTTTTACTTAATGTATGCAGATGCCTTTTGTTTTGAGCCAAAAGACCGGGCAAGATTTAAATGGATTCAAGCTGGAACACGGTGATTTCAGGCTTTGACAGAAAGCGGAGCGGCAGCCTGGTCGTGCCGATTCCTCGATTGACATAGATTTTCATTCCGGCTGTTTCATACATTCCTTCCGTATAAATTTCTCCGTACGGAGGCGTAATCAAAGGACCGAATACGGGAATCTGAATTTGTCCGCCGTGGGTGTGTCCGGATATTTGCAAATTGACGGGGTATTGTTTTGCCGTTAAAGCGGCATCAGGCTCATGGACGAGCAAAATCGAGAAGGCTTTTTCGCTCAGCTTTGACAGGATGCCTTCATAGTCAGGCCTGCCGAGCATCAAATCATCGAGTGAAGCGATCTCAATGACGCTTCCGTCTATCAATTCAAGCTTCATGAAGTCGTTTCGCAGCACCCGAAAACCGGCCGATGCCATGAGCGTCTGGTAGACTTTTGTTCCATAACCACCGTGATCATGGTTTCCGAATATGGCAAGCTTTCCATAGGGGGCCGCAAGCTTTTTTAAGGCGTTGACAGCACGCTCGTGTTCCTGGTAGCGATGCGGTTTATCTATTAAATCCCCGCTGAATACGATAAGGTCCGGGGAGAGGGCGTTTACTTGGCTGACAACATTTGAAAGCTCGTCTGCTGTAAAGTATTCGCTTAAGTGGGTGTCGCTGAACTGAACGATCCGAAACTGATCAAACCCTTTAGGGATGAGCCGATGCCGAATGGGAATCAAGTTCGTTTCAAGCATGTGCGGTTCGAGATAGCGCGCATAGCCCAAGCCGCCGGCAGCGGTAAAGAGCCCTGCTGCAGCAAGGCCTAAGAAGCCTTTTAAAAATTGTCTTCTGGACGGATTTTTCATAAGCAACCAACCTTTAATAGAATCTCTACATTATATCATCCAGAAAAGCCGTTTTAGGACAGTCCGCGTGTTTTGTTAATTTTTTTTAACTAATATGATAAACTATGAATTGAATGAATACTCATTCATAATAAGGGGGATGGATATGGACAGAAAAGTTGTAATCGTGACCGGCGGGTCGAGCGGAATGGGAAAAGCGATCGCCAAAAAGCAGGCTGAAGAAGGCTGGAATGTGATGATTACAGGCAGAACACAAGAAACGCTTGAAGCGGCCAAAGAAGAAATTGAAACATTTGCGGGGCAGGTGGCTGTATGCCGGATGGATGTCAGGTCTGTTGAAGATGTGGAACAGATGATCACAGAGACGGCAGGACGCTTTGGCACGATCGACGCTTTGGTTAACAATGCCGCAGGGAACTTTATCTGCCCTGCTGAAAAACTGTCGGTCAACGGCTGGAAGGCGGTCATCGATATCGTATTGAACGGCACATTTTATTGCAGTCAGGCAGCCGGCCGCTACTGGATTAAGGAAAAAAAACGCGGCCAGATTTTAAATATGGTCGCGACATATGCATGGGGCGCCGGTGCCGGTGTCGTTCATTCCGCGGCGGCAAAAGCAGGTGTGCTGTCGCTGACGAGGACGCTTGCAGTCGAGTGGGGAAGTGCATACGGGATCAGGTGCAATGCCATCGCGCCCGGTCCGATCGAGCGGACGGGCGGTGCCGAAAAATTGTTTGAATCGGAAGAAGCCGCGCGCGCGACAATCAAAAGCGTTCCGCTCAACAGGCTGGGCACCCCTGAAGAAATCGCGGGACTCGCCGCATTTTTGCTTTCTGAACAGGCGGGATATGTCAACGGGGAGTGTGTGACGATGGACGGCGGTCAATGGCTGAATCCCCGTCCGTTTTAAGATTTCAAATTCAAAGGTGCTGGCCGGTATGGTATAATCAGACAAAGATTAGAAGCAGGTGATATGCCATGTTGGATCCACTCGATATTTTAACGAACATTGAAGATATCATTCCATACTATCAGCCGATCTTCAGTGCTGAAGAACAAAAGGTGATCGGCTACGAAGTGCTGGGGCGTATCAAGGTAGAATCTGAAGTGAAGAGTCTCGGGCCGTTTTTTTCTGATCCGACAATTCCGGAAGAATACAAGAAAGAGGTTGATCTCAAGGTGATCCGCCAGGCGCTTGATTATTTTTTGGAGAGCGGGCGCGACCTGCTCATCTTCGTCAATCAAGATGCAAATGTGCTGATGATGGATCACGGTGAATCGTTCCTCGACCTGTTGATGGAATATCAGGATAAAGGGCTCGAGCTCAGCCGTTTCGTTATCGAAATCACGGAGCAAAAGTTTGAAGGGGATATTGAACAGCTCCATCATTTGCTGACCTATTACCGTACATACGGAATTAAAGTCGCTGTTGATAATATCGGAAAGGAAAGCAGCAACCTCGACAGAATCGCTCTTCTTTCCCCGGATCTGTTAAAGATCGACCTTCAGCCGCTCAAGCTGTCTTCTCCTTCGCCATCCTATGAATATGTGCTTTACAGCATATCGCTTCTTGCCAGAAAAATCGGCGCCGCATTGCTTTACGAGGATATTGAGGCGAGCTTTCAGCTGCAATACGCATGGAGAAACGGAGGCCGGTATTTTCAGGGGCAGTATCTTGAACTGCCGAAGGATGAATTTATCGAACGGGATGTATTAAAGGACCGGCTGCATGCCGAGTTTCACCAATTTATCACACATGAGAAGAAGAAGCTAACCATTTTGTACGACCACTCTGAGCAGTTTTACAAACGGATTCATCAGCTTGTCACATCGCTAAAGAAAACGGCTCAGTCAGACGATGAGTTTCTCTTCAATCTCGGAAAAGAACTGACCGATTGCAGCTTTAGAATTTACATGTGCGATGAAGACGGGATTCAGCTGACGAAAAACGTGTTTAAACATGACGGAGCATGGATATTTCAGCCTGAGTATATCGGGAAAAACTGGAGCTGGCGCCCTTATTTTCTCGAGAATATCATGAGGATGAGAACGATGAGAAAAGGGTTTTTCAGCGATTTGTACAGCGATATCGAAACGGGGGAAATGATCAGAACGTTTTCCTATCCGATGGATGAAGAATTGTATCTGTTCATTGACCTGTCCTACTCATATTTATACGAACAAGACGGATTAATTTAAGCGGCGGCCTTTCGCCGCTTTTTCTTTTCAAAAAAATGAATCCCGAGAGGTTTGTTTTGCGTATATAAAGGAAAATGTGAATATATATATGCTAAAAAAGGGGCGGATCATATGAAGAACGTTTGGTCATCCTTACTGTGCGCGCTTTTGACTGCGGCTTTTGTATTCCTCTGTGCGGATTTTGCCGAAGCCGGAGAAAAACCGACAAGAGCGTCGTTATTTGAGACCCTCCAATCCGTATCCGACGTCCATTTTCAGCTGACCGAAAAGGAAAGAACGAAAAAAGACATGTTATTCCTCTTGGAACCTTATATGGAACACTCCATGGCAGCGAAGTACGTAGAGGCGAACGCCTTTCCCGAACAAGCGGGGTGGATTTTTTACGGGACAGACGCGCCTGAAGTTGCAATCCCTTTCTTCAGCTATGATGAAAACACAAAAGTGGCGGTGAAAGACGGAAGCTATACCGTATATGAATGTGTTGGAGATCAAGGCGGCGGTCCTGTTTCATATCAAAAAAATTATCAGACGGTGACGCTGAAGAATATCGGCGGCAGCTTCAAAGTAACAGATATCGGTCAATCTGATACAAAACCTGCTGGAGAAGAAATGATGTCCGAACAGCCGGATGAAAAAGAAATAAGATCGAATTTTGCGGATAACAAGGAAGCAGACCACGCTGTATTCCCGCTGTTTGCCATCGATATTAACTGGACATTGTCCGAACTTTTCAGCTAGAAAAAGAATTTTTAAAAAATTCATTGACAATGATACTGATAATCATTATCATTTAATTATAGAGAGATGAACCTCTCTGTTCCCCAACCCCTCTATCAGATCAAGATTTAAAAAACTTGGCGCTGCCCCCGCCAAGTTTTTTATTTGCATGGAATCCCGCACTTCAAATAGCCGCGGGATTTTTTGGCATTAGACGCGCACACAGGAATAAGACAATCCTGTTGCTCCATAAATCTAAATTGGTGGTTAGAATAGGCTCCTCTAAATTGGTGGTTAGAATAGGCTCCTCTGCAGTCAAAAAAATATTTTTCATGTATGACATGAAAAAAGAAAACTCAAACTATGAAAAAGCGGTTTTCTTTTTCATGATCAAAAAGGAAAAATGTCATCGGCTGATACTTTGTGGTATGATGCTTTGTAGAACTTGTATTATAATTAATACTTGTTGATCCTGAAGTTGTTTTTTTGAAAGGAGTCTTTTTTAGAATGTCACAATTAATGGGTATCATCACGAGACTGCAGAGCCTGCAGGAGACTGCGGAGGCTGCCGGAGAACCGACGCAGCGCAATTTTGAAGTGAACGGAGAAAAAATTTGCAGCGTAAAATATTTTGAAAAAAACCAAACATTTGAGCTGACAGTTTATCAAAAAGGCGATAAGCCTACCACATTTCCGTTTGACAACATCGATATGATTTCAATCGAAATCTTTGAACTGCTTCAGCAATAGGAGGATATGGCATGAAAGCTTTTCCAAGCGTTATTTGTCCGCATTGCAAAACAATCGAGCATATGGATCAAGTTCTGACAGCCCAGTCCAATCAGAATGTGATTTACAGATGTGACAGCTGCGGGTTCAGCTTGAAAAATATACCGACCAAAAAAGGATAGCAGACAGACGAATCGTTCCATCTTCGGTGCAGATCAAAAATGAAAAGGGGCATTCCAATGGCTGATTCTTTTCTTTTTTATAATCTTTCTGAAGATCAAATGACATTTCCTGAAGTGATCGGGAGACTGAAGGCGTTCATACGCCAAGATCCGCGGGCAAGCTATCTGCTGTCCGTCGGAACAGACTCGCAAATCCATCAGAACTGCACAAAGTTTATCACGGCTATCCATTTGCACCGCAAAGGCAAAGGAGCGTGGGGCTGTCTGAAAAACACGGTTGTCAACAGACCGATACATAGCCTCAGGGAGAAAATATCGCTTGAAACAGCTTACAGCCAAGAGATTGCCGCATATCTTTTAAATGATTACTTTAATGAAATTATGGATCTGCTTCTTCCGTTTACAGACGAGGGAGCAGATTTAACCCTTGAAGTTCATTTGGATATCGGAAAAAAAGGAATGACAAAGGATTTAATCCAGGAAATGACGGGCCGGATCACCTCGATGGGGATCTGTGCCAAAATTAAACCTGACTCCTACACAGCTTCAAGCTATGCAAACCGTTACACAAAATAATTGTTTGAAAGAAAATCGAACAGATGTCGAAATGTGCGGTTGACGTTTGAATTGCAATTTCATATTCTAGCCCTATAGAAACTAGAGAGAACATATCGTTTCTGACTCTAGCTAAATCAATTAGGGGGCTGGTTAAGAATGGAACGCTTTTCAGAAGAAGAGAGAAAACTGTTGCTGAACGTACTTTTGGACCATGAGTATGCCGTAGAGCTACTAAGCAGTGAGATCAATGATATAGAAACGGGTACAAAAAATGTGGATAGCCTGACATATAAAAAACTGGTTACCTTATACGACCGTGTCCGGTCTGAAAATTAGGTCAGATTATATCAATTGATACTCATTAGAGTATCTTTTTTGTTTCCTAAAAGGATATGGAATGATAAACTGACCTTGGAAGAAAGGAAAGTTTTCGACAAATATTGATATCGTTTATATTATTGTAGTATAGGGAAAATATGCGTTGATGGATTAAAGCTGAAAAGGAGTCGAAAAATCATGATTAGTTTGCAATCAGATGAACTTCTTGAAACGACAGTAGGTCAGTTTATGATCGATGCTGATAAAGTAGCCCATGTTCAAGTCGGAAATAATCTGGAACATGCCCTTCTCGTATTGACGAAAACCGGATATACCGCGATCCCTGTACTTGATGCTTCTTTCCGTTTGCACGGATTAATCGGAACGAATATGATCATGGATAAAATCTTCGGCTTGGAACGAATCGAATTTGAGAAGCTTGACAAGATTCATGTTGAAGAAGTCATGCTGACAGACATCCCACGCTTGAAAATTGACGACCCGATCTTAAAAGGATTCGGACTGGTCATCAACAACGCGTTTGTATGTGTCGAAAATGAAGAGCAGGTTTTCGAAGGCATATTTACAAGGCGAGTCGTGTTAAAACAGCTGAATAAGCATTTGAGAACGTTGAATAAATAGGCGCGGCAGCGGCCTATTTTTTATTTGCAGCGCTCCACTAAACCCTCCGCACATTCTCCGAAGCCAGACTTCCCGCTTGATTAAAAAACAGCCGTTTGATTAAATGTATGATAAGAAAAACTTATTGGAATGAGGAATGTCCATGCAGCTTCAAGAGCTCCACATGCTTGTCGTTCTGGCGGAAGAATTAAATATGCGGAAAGCGGCTGAACGCCTGTTTGTTTCCCAGCCGGCTTTGTCCCAGCGCCTGCAGACCATTGAGAAATCATGGGGAACGAAAATTTTTTTAAGATCGCAAAAAGGGCTGACGGTTACGTCTGCCGGAGAAAAAATCATCCAGTTTGCAAAAGATGTGACATTGGAACAGGAAAAAGTGAGAGAGAATATCGATGAGCTGGAGGGCGAGATTCACGGTACGCTCAAATTGGCGGCCGCTTCGATCATCGGGCAGCATTGGCTTCCCAACGTTCTGAAAACCTACGTCAAACAATATCCAAACGTGAAAATTTCACTCGTCACCGGATGGAGCAGCGAAATGCTGAAAAGCCTCTACGAAGACCATGTTCATATCGGCATTATCAGAGGAAACCCGGAATGGAAAGGGCCGAAGCACTACTTGATGCGGGACGAATTGTACCTTGTCGATACAGAGATCCGTAACATTGAGGACATTGCCAACACGGAACGGCCGTTCATCCAGTTCAAAAGCGACAGCACATACTATCAGGAAATTCAGCACTGGTGGCACCAAAAGTTCAAAACATCGCCGAAACAGACCATTATTGTCGACCAAATTGAAACATGCAAACAGATGGCTTTCCACGGAATCGGTTATGCGATCCTTCCATCTGTGACACTTCACGGAAGCGCAAGCCATGTTCATCAAATCCCTCTGCTTGATGCTAAAGGAAAAGCAATCGGCAGAGATACGTGGCTGCTCGGTTATGAGCCGGCTTTCCAGCTGAAGCAAGTACAGGCGTTTGTAGAGGTTGTGAAAGAATGTACGGCAATTGAATAAACACCAGAAAGGCAGGACTCCAAAAAGAGGGCTGCTTTTTTTGCGCGAGTTATTGACATTGATAATCATTATCATTTAAAGTGTATCTATATAATAATGAAAATCATTATCAATTTCAGAGGTGATTCTGTTGTCTAAAGCATTGATTGCATATGCCAGCATGTCCGGCAACACGGAGGATATCGCGATGATCATCAAAGATACATTGAAGGAGAACGGTTTTGATGTCGCAATTCAGGAAATGGATGATGTCGATCCCGACTCATTGGCTGAATACGACCTTCTTTTAATCGGCACCTACACATGGGGAGACGGGGATCTTCCTTATGAAGCGGAATCGTTTTACGACGAGGTCTCTACGCTTGACCTTAAAGGAAAGAAAGCGGCATGCTTTGGGTCCGGCGACTATGCATACCCCCGCTTTTGCGAAGCGGTCAACACGTTTTACAGCATGCTTGAACGAACCGGCGCCGACCTTTATCGAGAGACCTTGAAAATAGAACTTGCCCCCGAAACGGATGAAGATGCCGAGTGTTGTAAGGAATTTGCCGAAGGTTTTATAAGATGGGCAGAACACGAAAAGCAGCAGGCTGAGACCCATGTTTCATAAAGGTGCGACGGCCGTCGCATCGGCAAAGCATTCCGGTTACTTTGTCGCCATCAAGCGGGAAGGGATTTTTCACTATTCACTTGAGCAAGGCTGGACAAAGCTCTTTCAATTAAAAAGCAAAATATGTTCCATCACGTATATCGGCGATTATTTATTCGGCGCAGGGGAGAGGGGAACGATTATCAGATCGTCTGACCAAGGAGCAACCTGGTCAATCTCAAGCTTTCCGACAAACGCTACGATTTGGTCGATCACAGGGAGAACGGACGGCTTTGTTTGTGCCCATGGGAAGCATTGCATTTACATATCAGAGGATTTCGGCGTCTCATGGAAAATCGTCAAGCCGTTTTCCGGTTTGAGTCATCCGCCCGTGATCCGTTCTCTGTGCCTCCATGAGGAGCGCCTTTACATCGGAACGCAGATTCATGAAGTGCACGGCGGTGTTTGGGCATACGATTTGGCAGCAGAATCGGCTTTTTTGATCAAAAAAGAAACCGGCCACATGACCGCCTCGATGATCGCATTTGAAGGCGAATGGTTGGTTTGTGCGATGGGATCCAAAAAAGGAAATCACGGTGCCGTCAATTTGGTCAACATCCACACGAATGATGAAATCCAAATCAGGCAGGGCCTTGTTGAGAATGAAGAATCATTCCTGGATGTGTCCGAAGACAACGGAATCATCTATGTCACATCGGCTCAAGACCGAGATGGCTTTTCAAGAATCTACCGGCTTGATTTCTTTGAAAGAGAGCTGAAATGGTTTGACACGATTAAAGGGCATGGATTCAGAGTGGCCAATCAAAAGGAGAACTTCTTTTGCGCGGGTCTTTATGAATGCAAATTTGTCAGGCCTTATGAACAGCCTGCTGCAGCCCACTGATTTTATAGCGTTTTACAGGAGGAATAACGATGGGGAAAGTTTTGCTGGTTTATGCAAGCATGTCTGGAAATACAGAAGCGATGGCCGATTTAATCGAGAAAGGCCTTCTTGAGGGCGGGGCCGAAGTTGACCGCCATGAAGCGATGGATGTAGATGCGGCGCTCTTTAACGATTATCAGCACATGATATTTGGCGCCTATACATGGGGCGACGGGGAACTTCCAGATGAGTTTTTAGATATTTACGATGATATGGAAGGGATGGATTTCACAGGCAAGACGTTTGCTGTTTTCGGATCCGGAGACACTTCTTACGAGCATTTTTGCGGTGCCGTTGACATTCTTGAGGACAAAATCAAAGAGCTTGGCGGAGACACGGTGCTTCCGTCCGTCAAAATCGAAATGAATCCGGAGGATGAAGAAGAAGATATGCTGCTTCAATTCGGCAAGGATTTTGCAAAGAAATGTGAAGTGCCGACATGACATTTGATAAAAAAGGAAACGGGACGCCCCTTTCCTTTTTTTCTTGTTTTTAAATCTTTCCTTTGATACAGTAATGAGGAGAAAAAGAGAAGGAGGACTTACATAATGAAAATGATGGATGCAAATGAGATTATCTCATTTATTCAAAATAGTAAGAAATCAACACCTGTTAAAGTGTATGTGAAAGGCGACCTTGAAGGAATTGACTTCGGTGCTTCAGCCAAGCCTTTTATTACAGGGCATACTGGGGTAGTATTCGGTGAATGGGCGGAGATTCAAGCTGCGCTCGAAGCAAACAAAGGCAAAATTGAAGACTATGTTGTCGAAAACGACCGCCGCAATTCGGCGATCCCAACGCTCGATTTGAAAAATATTAAAGCGCGCATCGAGCCGGGTGCGATCATCCGCGATCAAGTGGAAATCGGCGACAACGCCGTCATCATGATGGGAGCTTCCATCAACATCGGCTCTGTGATCGGCGAAGGAACGATGATCGATATGAATGTCGTGCTGGGCGGACGAGCTACCGTCGGCAAAAACTGCCACATCGGAGCCGGCTCCGTGCTTGCCGGTGTCATTGAGCCTCCTTCAGCAAAACCTGTCGTTATTGAAGACGATGTCGTCATCGGTGCAAACGCCGTCGTACTTGAAGGCGTGACTGTCGGAAAAGGAGCCGTTGTTGCTGCCGGCGCGATCGTTGTGGAAGATGTGGCACCTTACACAGTAGTCGCGGGGACGCCTGCGAAAAAAATCAAAGACATCGATGAAAAAACAAAAGGCAAAACAGAAATCAAACAGGAATTGCGCCAGCTTTAAGAAGCGGCAGCGAAAAGTGCGTGGATGAACAATCCACGCATTTTCATATCGCCGGGGAGGTTAGAAAGATGAAATTGGACGAATTAGCAGCGATTCGCAGAGAGCTGCACCAAATTCCTGAACTCGGTTTTCAGGAATATAAGACACAGGCTTATCTTTTGAACCACTTAGCAAAGCATCCGGAAGACCGGATTGAAATCGAAAAGTGGAGAACCGGACTGTTTGTAAAGGTTAAAGGGACAGCCCCTGAAAAAATTTTGGCGTACAGGGCGGATATGGACGGGCTCTCGATTCGGGAAGATACCGGATACCCTTTTTCTTCCGTTCATCAGGACAGGATGCATGCGTGCGGGCATGATTTCCACATGACGATTGCCCTCGGCATCATCGATCATTTCGTCAGCCACCCGGTTAAACAAGATCTGCTGTTTTTGTTCCAGCCGGCTGAAGAAGGACCGGGCGGCGCTGAGCCGATGCTTGAAAGCGACTTGTTTAAAAAGTGGGAGCCGAGCATGATCACAGCGCTGCACATCGCGCCTGAGCTCCCGGTCGGAACGATCGGAACGAAAGGCGGGCTGCTCTTTGCCAATACATCAGAGCTCGTAATCGAACTTGAAGGAAAGGGCGGGCATGCCGCATATCCCCACCTTGCAGAAGATATGGTGGTCGCGGCCAGTTCGCTCGTTACGCAAATGCAGTCGATCGTAGCCAGGAATGTCGATCCGCTGGACAGTGCTGTCATTACCATCGGGACGATTACAGGCGGATCGGCACAAAACATCATCGCTCAGGAAGCAAGGCTTGAAGGGACGATCAGGACGCTGTCCCCAGCGTCAATGGAACAGGTGAAGAAAAGGATCGAGGCCATGGTTCGGGGCCTGGAAACGGCTTATCAATGCAGCGGTAAAGTCAGCTATCCTGCAGCATATTATCAGGTCTGCAATTCAAGCGATTTAGTCGAAGACTTTATGCAGTTCGTTTCTGAAAACGGCCTTGCAGAGGTCGTCCGTTCAAAAGAAGCGATGACAGGGGAGGACTTCGGCTATATGCTGAAAAAGTATCCGGGCTTCATGTTTTGGCTCGGCGTCGATTCACCTTACGGGCTTCACCACGCCAAGCTGCAGCCGAAAGAGGAAGCGCTTGAAACGGCAGTCCGCGTCATGACGGCTTATTTCTCTTCCAAAGCCAATTAGATAAAGCGGCTGGTATAAAAAATCGGCAAACGTGGCATCTTAATTGGTGGAGGTGTTTCTTCATGTCGAAAAAAATCGGAATCGAACAATCTCTTTCTGATGTCGAGGCTGCTTTGAAGGAAAAAGGGTATGAGGTTGTAACGATGAAAACCGAAGACGATGCAAAAGGCTGCGACTGCTGCGTCGTCACTGGTCTGGACACTGATATGCTCGGGATTTCAGATACGATGACCGGAGCATCTGTCATACAGGCGACTGGTTTAACTGCCGATGAAATCTGTCAGCAGGTTGAGCAAAAACTTCAGTAATAGACATAAAACCGAAGTTCCAGCTTCGGTTTTAACTTGTTTTCCAAAAAAAAACAGCTGCTGCGTGTTAAACGGTTGTTTCCTCATCCGGCGGCATGTTACAATTTTTTTAAAGGATTTAAATAGAACAACCGCTAATTTAAATTTATTATCAATTAATATTGACTTAAAATATGGTAAGCATTATAATGAACTATGTATGTGATATTATTAACTAAATGAGAATTTAATATTTGAATTCTCATTTAGATACGGGTAGCATAACCCAAAAATCACAATTGGAGGGATACATAAAATGGCAGAACGCATGGTAGGTAAACAAGCGCCGCGCTTTGAAATGGAAGCGGTTCTTGCAAACAAAGAATTCGGAAAAGTAAGCCTTGAAGAAAACATGAAAAATGATAAGTGGACGGTTCTATTCTTCTATCCAATGGACTTCACTTTCGTGTGTCCGACAGAAATTACAGCAATGTCTGACCGCTATGACGAGTTTGAAGACCTTGATGCAGAAGTTATCGGCGTATCAACTGACACCATCCACACTCACTTGGCATGGATTAACACGGACCGCAAAGATAACGGTCTCGGCCAGCTGAAATATCCGCTTGCTGCCGACACAAACCATGAAGTATCTCGTGAATACGGCGTACTGATTGAAGAAGAAGGTGTAGCGCTTCGCGGATTGTTCATCATTAATCCAGAAGGCGAACTTCAATATCAAACAGTGTTCCATAACAATATCGGCCGTGATGTAGACGAAACATTGCGCGTGCTTCAAGCGCTGCAAACAGGCGGTCTTTGCCCTGCAAACTGGAAACCGGGACAAGCAACTCTTTAATTTCGATAAGAAATCTGATTGGAAAGGTCTAACATTTGTTAGACCTTTTTAAACGACAAAAATGACATTGGAGGAAAAATCATGAAATTACGTCAGCCGATGCCGGAACTGACCGGCGCAAAAGAGTGGTTAAACGGAGAAGTGACAAAAGAGCAGCTTATAGGAGAAAAGCCGACATTAATTCATTTTTGGTCCATCAGCTGCCACTTGTGCAAAGAGGCGATGCCCCAGGTCAATGAATTCCGCGACCGCTACAGCGATAAACTAAACGTGGTGGCCGTGCATATGCCGCGTTCAGAAGACGATTTAGACTTGAATAAAATCAAAGAAGTTGCCGCTGAACATGATATCACTCAGCCTATTTTTGTTGACAGCGACCATAAGCTGACTGACGCTTTTGAGAATGAATATGTCCCTGCTTATTACGTGTTTGACAAAACAGGCCAGCTTCGCCATTTTCAAGCTGGAGGCAGCGGAATGAAAATGCTCGAAAAACGTGTGAACCGCGTTCTTGCCGAAACAGAACAGTCTGCTGAATAAAGATGAAAAACCCCGTTTTCATGGGGTTTTTTATTTATTTGGCTCCCCAATTACAAAAAAACAAAAAAAATTTCCTCTAGCCTCCCCTTTCGACAAATAGGCCATTTGACACTGTTTATTTCATTTGATGAGTCTGGTGGCCTGTTTTTGGTTCGGGAGCATTTCTTACTTACCCCGTGCATAAAAGACTGTGGATTCGACAAGTGAAATCTGGAAATTTTAAATATTCTGGATTTATAAGGCGGAATAATCATTGATATCTCACACTTTCCATCATAATTAAACAGTGGATTCTATTCCTAAATTATGTTTCATTGAAAAGTAATTTTCTAGGTTCCTTCATTATTTACCATTTTTCGACAATGAGCTTAGAATAGGCCGAAATGCTTCAAAAACTCCTCAGGCTTCAAGTTTTTCGGAAATTTAGTTCTATTTTCTTAACGGAGAGCAACAGTAGAAAAACGAAAAAATAGTTGATAAAATTAGTTTGGTAATCTAATATTTTTATTGGAAGGTTTATTTATTCTGATAGGAGGGTATAAACGGTATGTTTAACGAGAGGGAAGCATTGCGTTTAAGATTAGAGCAGCTGAACGAGGCTGAAGTTAAGGTGATTAGGGAGTATCAAATTGAGCGGGATAACATATATGCAAAGCTGCGTGAATTGGATCGTCCATCCAGCTTTAATGATACAAAAAAAGATTTTCGCCCGGAGCGTAAAACTGAATCTCTCCCTGTTTTAGCTGAATTGGCTGCACAGGAGATGAAGAGCTACCAGCAACAGCAGCAACAGCAGCCGCAAGCATCTCAAAAGAACCAGCAGCAGACTTCTCCGCAAACCTCCTCACTGCCTGCCGGAATTCCAGATGGAACGACAAGGCGCAGAAGGGGTACAGCACGTCCAGGCTCAAAAGCTGCAAAATTGCGTGAAGCGGCGATTAAAACATTAAAACGCCATAATGCGGCCATCAAAAGCTCCGAACTTCAAAAAGAAATCGAAAAAGAGAGCGGACTTGAGATCCCTAATATGACAACCTTTATGCAAAGCCTGATTAAAATGTACCCGGAAGTCAAAAAACCATACCGCGGTCAATATATATTAGAGGGTGAGATTTCTACTGAGACAGAGCAGCAATAGGTCAAACCCTTGCTTTTTCAGATAGCGTTTCCATTTTAAGGGAACATAAAGGCGGCCGCTTTATACGCCGCCGCCCAATCAACTGCTTGAGACAATCTACTCAAGCGGTTTTTTTGTAAAAACCAAATTATTCCTTAAAGTGGTATTTAATTTAAAGGTTTTGTTTCTTTGTCTTTGCGTTTAATTTGATAGACCCATTTTTGCGGGGGTGTTTCTTCTTTCGTCTGTTTTTTCCATTCAGTTATTTTCTGATCCATTTTCGCATCATTTTGTTTGATGACGCTCAATTGCTGTTGGAGCTGATCAACTTGCTCCGTAACTGTTTGAAGTACCGCCTCGATCTGTTCTGACCGTTCAAAAAGCTCTTCGTTTTGTTCAAGCGCTTTCTCCGTCTGCTGAGATGTATCAATATCGGCAAAATGAGAAGCGATCCACTTATCACTTTCATCGAGCTGCCTTTTATAGGATAGAATCGTTTCGTAAAACAGCGCTTCTTTTGTTTTTTCAGCCTTCAAAAGGCGGTTTTTCGTTTCTGTCACCCGCTCTTTTAATACCGCAACATCTGTTTCGATTTGTTTGAGCTGAAGACTTTTAGTATGAAGTTCGTCTTTCAGGCGGGCATTTTCGTGTGCAGCGTTTTTGAGCTCCTGCTCCTTTTTTTCCCTCAGCGTTTTTTCTTTTTCCGCATGAAGCTTTTCATATTCTATTTGGCTATGTAAGCTTTTTTTCTCTTCTTCGGCTTTTACATTTGTTAAATGAAGGCGGTGCTTTTCTTCTATCTCTTGTTTTCTTGCATAGGTTTCTTTTTGAAGGAGCTCCTGAAGAACAACGATTTTACCCAGCAGTTCGCTTTTTATCCGGTTGAGCGTTTCGGCCGACTTGTCTTCCTTGTTTGCCGAAATCCGCTCCAGTTCGAATGACAGCTGCTGAAGCTGCTGTTTCATTGCTGCGTTTTCCCGGCTGAGCTTATGATTTTTCTGGTGAAAATAGCTTGCTTCAAGCTCGTGTATCAATTGATGTGATCTTGCCAGCTCAGCTTTTAAAAAAAGGTTTTCCTGTGATAAATCTTGAAAATAAGGCAGCGAACCCGATGTTTTTTTCATGGTGACCAGCCCCCTATAAATGTTACAACTACAATATGCATAAATGAAACCCGCCATGCCTTTTGAAAAAGAGATTTTACAGACTTGTTCGGATTTCTAAAGTTTTGCTATGATGTTCGCAGGCAGGAACACGCGAAGGAAGGTTGAGCCGTATGAAAGAAATACATGTCATATTATCAGGGGGGCTTTCGCGCCGTTTTGGGGAACCGAAGGCGTTTGCCCGCTGGAAAGGCAAGCCGCTTTATCAATGGTGCAAACAGGCGCTGGGAGACGACGTCCTGATATTGAGCCGTCCGGGCTTGACGGAGCGGTTTATAGAACTCGGGGAAAAAGCGGTGCTGGAAGATATCGAACCGTACAGAGGGAAAGGGCCGCTTGCCGGTATGTACACAGCCATGGAGCGGGCGGAAGGGGAATGCTATATTTTTTCGGCCTGTGACACCCCGCTTGTCCGGCAGGAGACAATCTCGGCTTTAAAACGGCAGTTGACCCCGGCGGATGACGCCGTCGTGCCTGTCGCAGACGGAAGGGCGCAGCCGCTTGTTGCCGTCTACCACAGAAGGGTAAAATCCGTCCTCCATGAACAGCTTCAGCAGAACGAACTGAAGATCAGCAGTTTTCTCGACCGCATTCGCGTCAAGTACATTGAAGCAGATGCGGTTGGTGCAGAGCCGTGGGAATTTATAAATGTCAATAAAAAGTCGGATTTAGAAGAAATAGAGCCGTTCTTTCCGGGATGAAATATTTTATCATAGATTGCAAGGGTTTTTCGGAAGGTGTTTTTCAAAGAACAGCAGACGGAAAAATGGTATGATATAGAAAAGGAAGTAAAGGGGATCATCCTGATGCATGAACGGTATTCAAGACAAATCAGATATCAAAACATCGGACAGGCGGGTCAGGACAGAATCAGGCAGAGCCATGTTTTGATCGTCGGGGCCGGGGCGCTTGGCACGTCAGCCGCTGAAGGGCTTGTGCGCGCAGGCATCGGCACACTGTCTATTATAGACCGCGATTATGTGGAATGGAGCAACCTGCAAAGGCAGCAGCTCTACACAGAGAAAGACGCGGAGAAAAGGCTTCCGAAAGCGGCAGCCGCCAAAGAACGTCTTTCCGAGATCAACAGCGGTGTTGAGCTTCGTACATATGTTGCAGACGGCACCGTGGAAACACTCAGACCGCTGATCAAAGAAGCGGATGCTGTCATCGATGCAACGGATAACTTTGAGACCCGCATGATCATCAATGACCTTGCGCAAGAGACGGGCACTCCGTGGGTTTACGGCGCTTGTGTCAGCAGTCAGGGCATGTATATGACGATTATTCCTAAAAAAACGCCATGCCTTGCCTGCCTGTTTGAAGATGTTCCGATTGGCGGGGCTACATGCGACACGTCGGGGATTATTTCGCCGGCCGTTCAAATGGTGTCGGCTTATCAGCAAGCTGAAATTTTAAAAATCTTAACGGACAACCAAGATGCGCTTGAAACCGCTTTTGTCACGTTTGATTTATGGGCGAACACCCACTTCCGAATGGAGATCGGCCGCAATGAGACATGTCCTTCGTGCGGAGAAACGCCGGTTTATCCTTTTCTCAGCAACATGAGCCAAAAAAAAGCCGACGTGCTGTGCGGAAGAGAGACCGTCCAAATTCGCAGCGATATGTTAAAACGGCTGCCTAAAGAGGAACTCATGAAAAAACTTTCGGGCATCGGAAAAGTGGATGCGAATGATTATTTGCTGCATGTACAATACGAGACATTCAGAATCGTCATATTTAACGATGGAAGAGCCCTTGTTCACGGCACAAATGATATAAAAGAAGCCAACTCCATATTGGCGAGAGTCATCGGAATGTAACAACAGGAGGTTTTTTTAATGATTGAAAAAAGAACGCCCATTCCAGTTTTTGAAGCCGCTGCGCGTGTCTCTCGGCACTGGAAGCAGGGAGATACAGAGTGGATCCACCTTGAGGAGAGTCTTCATAGATTTTTAGCCGAAGATGTAAAGGCTGATCACGACGTACCCGCTTTTGACCGTTCGCCGTACGATGGCTTTGCTGTCCGAGCTTGCGATACCGCCGGTGCTTCGCGGGAAAATCCGCTGCAATTCGAGGTGGTTGATCACATTGGAGCCGGAGCCGTGTCAGGTAAAACGCTCGGTCCTTTTCAAGCTGTCAGAATTATGACCGGTGCGCAGATTCCGGAGAGTGCTGATGCGGTAGTCATGCTTGAGCTGACAAAAACCTTCTCAGAAGACGGTAAAAACTATATGGTGTTAAAGCGCTCATTAGAGCCGGGAGAAAATATTTCAAAAACCGGAGAAGATGCGAGAAAAGGATCAGTTCTTGTGAAGAAAGGAACCCGGATCACGCCGGGTGTCGTCGCTTTGCTTGCAACATTCGGATATGCAGCGGTACCTGCAGTCAAAAAGCCTGTGGTGGGCATCATTGCCACCGGAACGGAGCTCCTGAATGTCAGCGATCCCCTCGTTCCCGGAAAAATCCGCAACAGCAATGCAGGTATGGCGGCAGCCCAGGTTGAAGAAGCAGGCGGAACCCCCCTTTATTTAGGGAAGATTTCTGATCGATTTGACGAAAGCTTTGCAGCTGTTGAAAAAGCTTTGGACAAGGTGGATTTTCTGATTACGACCGGAGGGGTGTCCGTAGGGGACTTTGATTTTCTGCCGGCAATTTACGAAAAGCTCGGTGCCGAGGTCCTGTTTAATAAAGTGGCGATGCGTCCGGGAAGTGTAACGACTGTTGCTCAATTAAACGGCAAATTGCTGTTTGGGCTTTCCGGGAACCCGTCAGCCTGCTTCGTTGGATTTGAGCTGTTTGTCAAACCGTCCCTGCGCACCTGGCTGCATCACCAAAAGCCGTACTCTTTATGTGCAGAAGCGGTTTTAAGCAAGGATTTTCCAAAGCCTAATCCGTTTACAAGATTTGTCCGCTCGTTTGTATCCATTAAAGACGGCGCGCTTCATGCGGAGCCTGTCGGCCTGGATAAATCGAGCGCCGTCACGTCGCTGGCAGATGCCAATGCGCTGATGGTTTTGCCGGGCGGAACGAGAGGCTATGAGGCAGGGGCAAGAGTGCATGTTCTTTTATACCGGGATGAGAACGGAAGTGAAGAGCTGTGGCCGCACATTTTCCAATCCTCCAGATCGTAGGGTACCAAAACAGCGGCAAAACGACGTTCGTTGAAAAACTGGCGGAAAAGCTCGATCAGCTCGGAGTCAAGATCGGCTGCCTGAAACACCACGGACATGGAGGAGAACCGGATGTTTTCGCCGAGGGAAAGGATTCCGACCGCTTTTTTCGGGCCGGAGCGGCTGCGTCCGGCGTCGAAGGAGCAGGCGTTTTTCAGCTGACGGCGCGCGGCGAGTGGACGCTTGATCAACTGATTGCTGCTTACGGGGTTTTAGCGGTTGAGTGTCTGCTCATCGAAGGATTTAAACATGCGCCATATCAAAAAGTTGTCATCGTCAGAAACGAAGCGGACTGTCAGCTCTTGGAGGAATTGGACGGCATCATCGCCGTCATTTATCAAAAGAGCGAGCCGAAAACGGATGTTCCAGCCTTTCATATTGAAGACCCGAGCGCCGTGGCTTTTATTCTGAATCATCTAAAGGAGGAAGGCGTTTGTCTGAACGATTTGTTATAACAAAAGAGCCGATTGTCATCGAAGATATCGTCAAAAAAGTTGAAAGAAGGGAAGCTGGCGCTATCACGACGTTTATCGGAACAGTGAGAGAATGGACCAACGGAAAAAAGACTCTCTATCTCGAATATGAAGCATATGTTCCAATGGCGGTCAGCATGCTTGCTCAGATCGGGAAAGAAATCAATGAAAAATGGCCTGGTACAGCTGCAGCAATTACCCATCGCATCGGCAGGCTGGACATCTCTGACGCGGCCGTTGTCATCGCCGTGTCGTCGCCTCACCGGAAAGCGGCGTATGAAGCGAATGAATATGCGATCGAAAGAATAAAGCAAATCGTCCCGATTTGGAAAAAAGAACATTGGGAGGACGGCGAGACTTGGATCGGCGACCAGCTTGAGACAACTGAATACCCGGAAGGGAAACCGGATATTGAAGAGGCGGCTTCCGGCAGAGAAAGAGGTGCTGACCATTGATTAAAATTTTGCTGTTTGCCCAGCTTGCGGAACAAGCGGGTGCGCAGAGTATCGATATAGATGAAGAAAAGACGACAACAGACGAGATTAGACAGTTTTTAAAAGAAACGTACAATCTTCAGGGGACGGACCGGGCGATGATCGCTGTGAACGAAGTGTACAGAAGAGGAAACAGTGAGGTCGAGTCGGGAGATACGGTTGCTTTTATTCCCCCGGTCAGCGGAGGATGAGAACGTCGGTCGGTTCAGGCATAAGCCTGTCACCGACCGACGTTTTTTTTAGAACCGTTCTCTATATAAAGAAAACAGCCGCGCCGTTCTTTCGAAATGTTTGGTTCTAATTTTTGAATCAAGTCATAAAGCTCACTAATACGGTGAACGTTAAAATTGGTTCTTTCCTTCAGTTTCATTTTCAGTTCTTTTGTCGTTACAATTTCTCCTTTTTGCTGTTTAATAATGTCTACGCAATGTGCTGCATAATACTCTTTATTGGAACGTCTATGTCGCTGGATTTGTCTGTCAAGTTCTCCCAACCTTGCATAAATCCCTTCGCGTTCTTTCCGGAAGTCCTTCCAGATTTTTTGTTCCAATTCACCTAAGAGGAGAAGCCGTTTTTTTAAAGCCT
Organism: Bacillus sp. GM2; assembly: GCF_056155945.1. Classification (NCBI taxonomy): domain Bacteria; kingdom Bacillati; phylum Bacillota; class Bacilli; order Caryophanales; family Bacillaceae; genus Bacillus; species Bacillus sp. GM2. The sequence goes on along the minus strand of NZ_JBRKSZ010000007.1, from coordinate 2,030,856 downwards.
CTCTTTTCGACATTGCAATCAACTCCGTCATTCATAGTTTGATAACTTTTTCTATTATTTTACATCATCTTCCTTCATTCATCAAAAAATTTCCTTTGACATCGAGAAACTATTTTTTATCGGCTGTCACATTTTAAACAGGCTTTATTTCAAACCGAAGAAGGGGGAAAACTCCATAATAAGACTGAATTTTTTAAAAACGGTGGAATTTTATTTCGTAAACCGATATATTAGATGATGTGTCCTTGTTTTACATGAATTGGAAAGGTGCTGGTGCTAATGGAGTCCCTTAAAAAACTAAAAGATTTTTATTGGCCTTATAAAAAAATGTTTTTATGGTCGATTGCGTCGATGCTTCTAATGACGGCGATTACCGTTGTTTATCCGATTATTCTGCAAATGACAATTGATGAAGTAATTCTCGGCGGAAAATACGGTTTGGTCATATGGATCAGCCTCGGGTTCATCGCTGTCATGGCGGCGAAGGGCGCAGCCACTTTTTTTCATCAGTATCTCGGAGATATGTTCGGAATTCGCTCTGTCTACCGGTTAAGAAAAGAGCTGTATGCGAAATTGCAGCGTCTGCCGTTCAAATATTACGACAGCGCTAAAACGGGAGATTTAATGTCAAGGCTTACGGCGGACGTCGAAGGCATCAGATTCTTTTTATCTTTCGGCTTTGCTGAGGCGATTCGATTTATCCTGCTTGTCACTTTCAGTCTGTCTGTCATGTTTTCTTATTCTGTGCCGCTGACTCTGGTTACGATTGCTTCTCTGCCGTTTTTAGGAGCGGCCGTCTACCGGTTTGATAAAAAAGTGCATCCCGCTTTTCGGAACATAAGAAAATCATTCGCCCGTTTAAATACGAAGGTTCAGGAAAATATCAGCGGCATGAACACCGTTAAATCTTTATCAAAAGAAGATTTTGAGATTCAAAACTTTACTCATTCAAATGACCATTTTCGAACTAAAAATTTAAACGCTTCGTTTATCATGTCGAAGTTCTTTCCGCTGATGGAGTTTATCGGCAATATCTGCCTCGTGGCTCTGCTGTCGTTCGGCGGCTGGCTCGTGATGCAGAACAGCTTAAAACCGGGTGAGCTTGTCGCTTTTTTCAGTCTCGTCAATTACTTGATGTGGCCGATCATGAACCTCGGTTATGTCATCAACCTGTTTTCACAAGCGAAAGCATCGGGAGAGCGGCTGCTGGAAATTCTTGATGCCGAGGAGGAAATCACCGATACCGAACAGGCGGTGAAAAGCGGCAGACTGAACGGCGATGTCGCATTCAGCGATGTTTCCCTTCAATATACAAAAGAAAATGCGGAAGCATTGCATGGGGTGTCTTTTCAGGCTGAGCGCGGCAAAACAATTGGGTTAATCGGCGCGACGGGGTCAGGCAAGAGCAGCATCATTCAACTGCTGAGCCGCTTTTATGAACCGACATCCGGCCGGATCACGATCGACGGCAAACCGCTTGAACACTACTCATTAAAGATGCTGCGCTCCAATATCGGCGTCGTTCCGCAGGAATCGTTTTTATTTTCCTCAACGATCAGGTCAAATATATCGTATGGAAAGCCTGATGCATCGATGGATGAGATTATCGAAAGCGCGAAAAGAGCCCAGGCTCACGATTTTATCATGGAGCTTCCGAATCAATATGATACGATGCTCGGCGAGAGGGGGCTCGGGCTGTCCGGTGGCCAAAAACAGCGGATTGCGATTGCGAGAGCGATTTGTATGAACCCGGGCATTCTCATCCTGGATGATTCGACGAGTGCCGTTGACATGGAAACGGAGCACCGCATTCAACTTGCATTGCGGGAAGTGATGCGGGATCGGACGACTTTCATCATCGCTCACAGAATCTCATCCTTAAAGCATGCCGACGAAATCCTTGTTCTCGATAAAGGCGTAGTCAAGGAAAGGGGGACACACGAACAATTAATGGAAGCAAACGGTTTATACAAACGGATTTTTGATTTGCAGTATAAAGATCAAAATGTGTTGAATGAGCCGCATTTTGCAGGATAGGAGGCTCTTGCTATGGAAAACCAGGCGAAAAAACAAACGTTGATGAACCGGTTTTTTTATACTTCAGACCAAATCATTGAAAAGCCTTTTAACTGGGCGCAGATGTGGAGGCTGCTTAAATATTTAAAGCCCTACCGAAAAAATTTGCTGCCGCTGTCGTTTTTAACGGTCATGATCTCGGCGGCGATCCGGCTGGCGGTGCCGATTTTGATCGGCGTCTATGCGCTCGACCAAGCGATCGCAGGCCGGGATATGAATCTTCTTGTGATTCTGATCTCCGTCATCAGTGGGTTGTATCTTGTCAATTATGTTAGCAATGTGCTGAGAATCCGCTGGATGAACAAGCTTGGCCAGCATGTCATATATGATCTCAGACAGCATTTGTTTACGCATGTTCAGCGGCTGTCGCACCGCTTTTTCGACGAGCGTTCGGCAGGTTCAATCCTTGTCCGGATCATGAATGACATCAATTCTTTGCAGGAACTGTTTACGAGCGGAGTCATCAATTTATTGATGGATATTTTGCTTCTTTTTGGAATTGTCGTCATTCTGTTCTCGCTCAGTCCTGAGCTGACCATCGCCATTATGGTGACGCTGCCTGTGATGTTCTTCATTTCTACTAATCTCAGAAGGAAAATCCGGCGATCCTGGCAAAAGGTGCGCTTAAAGCAGTCCAAGCTGAATTCCCATTTGAACGAAAGCATTCAAGGCATCCGGGTCACTCAGGCATTTACTCAGGAAAAAGAGAATATGATGTATTTTGAAGGCGTCAACAGTGAGAACTTTGAAGCCTGGCGGGAAGCGACGAAAAAAAATGCGACTTTCCGTCCGCTTGTAGAAATGACAAACGCTGTCGGGACGGCCATTTTAATCTGGTACGGCTCAAGCTTGATCATCAATGAAACGATCACGATCGGTGTATTTGTATCGTTCGCCTTCTATCTCGGAATGTTCTGGGAGCCGATTTCAAGGCTCGGCCAAGTCTACAACCAGCTGTTGATGGGGATGGCTTCGTCAGAGCGGATCTTTGAATTTCTGGATGAAAAGCCGAGCGTTGCAGACAAGGAAGATGCGGTCAAAATAAAAGAATTAAAAGGCCGGATCGAATTTGAACAGGTGGAATTTTCTTATGACGGGAACCGCAAGGCGCTGCACAGCATTTCATTTGAGATACCTGCGGGATCATCGCTTGCGCTTGTCGGACATACAGGATCAGGGAAGACGACGATCGCAAATCTGATCAGCAGGTTTTACGATGCAACAGGCGGGGCTGTCAAAGTGGACGGTATACCGATTACCGATATCTCGCTTTCCGATCTTCGTTCGCAAATCAGCATCGTGCTGCAGGACACGTTTATTTTTTCCGGAACGATTATGGAAAATATTCGTTTTGGCCGTCCGAACGCCGCCGATGAAGAAGTGATCGAAGCAGCAAAAGCTGTCGGAGCCGATTCGTTTATTTCAGCGCTTCCGAATGGATACGCCACAGAAGTGGAAGAACGCGGCAATGTATTATCGGCAGGTGAGCGGCAGCTCATTTCATTTGCGAGGGCGCTTCTGGCAGATCCTCGTATTCTAATCCTTGATGAAGCAACCGCAAGCATTGACACAGAAACGGAAGTCAAAATCCAGGCTGCCTTGAAAACACTGCTCCATGGCAGAACGGCTATTATGATCGCTCACAGGCTTTCAACGATAAGGGATGCGGATAAAATCCTGGTTCTTGACCACGGCCGGAAAATAGAAGAAGGAAATCACCAGGAATTGATCGGGAAACGTGGAATGTATTATGAGCTGGTAAAAGCGCAGTATCAAATGTTTCAGCGAAACTAAAACCGTCCGCGGCCGCACCTTCTAAGAATGCGGCCGGGGCGTTTTTTTGAGAACAGTTGTGAAACATTTTAGGACATTCTGCGTATAAACTGGTAATTCATTTTTTAAGGGGGATACATATGGAAACGAATTTAGAAACTGAAAAAGTAAGGAATCCATCATTGCTCGGATTGATTACCCGGCCCGGAGAACAGTTCGAGAGAATGAGAGAAAAGCCGGCTTTCTGGTTTCCGCTTGTCATTGTTTTAATCTTGTCGGTTGCGGGAGCGTATATGCTCAGCGAAAAAACGGCGTTGTCTACCGATTTGTCGGAAATGCCGGATGCTGAAGCATTTCAAGCTGCTATGAAGGGAATCGGCATCATCGGCGGGATCTTCGGCTTTGTGATTGCCTTGCTGATCAGCGCTTTAATTTATTGGCTGATTGTCAAAATCGGAAGAGGAACAACCAATTTTGTTCACATGTTTTCGCTGTCTGTTTTTACATATTTTATTGCGGCTATCGGACAATTCATAGGCGGACTAGTGATCTATTATTCAAATATCGATCCCACGATCGTCGTCACGTCTTTAAACGGCATCATCCCGGCAGACGAGCCGCTCAAATCGGTATTGGGTGTATTTGATATTTTCACGATCTGGTCGCTCTCATTGGTTGCCCTGGGTCTCCAAAAGGTTGGGGGCATCTCCAAAAAAGCGGCTTGGACCGGTGTGATCATTTTATTTGTGATCTCCATTCTGCTCGCTTTAATAGGCGGTATGGCGATCAATTTCTTCGATTCATTTGAAGGAGCAATGTAAATGAAAAAAATATGGATCGGCATCGTCATTGTTGGGGCTGCTGCGCTTTTTATCGGACTCAACCTCTACCGCTCGGTTCAAACGAGCGGAGGGGCTGAAGAAGCGGTTCAAACCGTGAAATTGGAAGAAAAAGAGATTTCTTCTGAAGTCATGGTTCCGGGGACCCTTCAGTTTGCAAACGAACAATACGAATATTTTGAACCTGAAAAAGGAGAAATTGCCGACATCAAAGTAAAAGAAGGCGATAAGGTGAAAAAAGGAGATGTGCTTTTCACCTATACAAATGAAGAAATTCGCCTGGAAAAGGAGCAAAACGCTTTATCCATTCAATCGAAGGATCTCCAGCTTGAACAGGTTAAGCGAAAAATCAGCAGCCTAAAAAGCAAGGAAGACGAGCTGAAGGCTGAGCTCGGAGCGGAAAAAGCCAAGAGGCAAATTGATGAAGAACGGTCACAGCTTGAAATGGAAGAAAAATCGCTCCAGCTTGAACTGAAACAAGCCGACCTGCAAAAGGAAACGCTCGAGAAGAAATCGGCAGCGCTGCAAGTGAAAAGCGGCATTGACGGGACGGTTATTACCGTTGACAAACAAGCCGCTGCAAAGCAATCGGATATTCAAAAGCCGGTTATACATATAGGTAACAAGGACAAGCTTGTCGTTAAAGGCGTGCTCTCAGAGTATGACACATTGAAAGTGAAAAAGGGACAGAACGTGACCATCACGTCGGATGTCATCCAAAATAAAGAGTGGCGTGGAAGGGTATCACAAGTCGGATTGGTTCCCAAAGAAGAGGCGTCTGCAGGTGCTGCGGGAACAAAGGAGCAAGCTGTTCAATATCCGTTTGAAGTCAAAATAAAAGGGGAGCGTCCTAAAGCAAAGTCCGGCTTTAACATGATTCTCAAAATCCAGACGGACAAAAGAATCGTTCAGGCTCTTCCTGAAGATGCCGTCAAGCAGGATGGTGATCAATCATACGTGTTTGCCGTAAGAGACGGCAAGGCAAAACGGATCAATGTCAAAACCGGTGAGAAAGCAGACGGCCTCGTTGAAATTACCGGCGGTCTGACAAACAAGGACCCGGTTATCGCAAACCCGGCCGAGGATATGAAAAGCGGAACGGAAGTGAAGCTTCAATGATTGAGCTTTCCAAAGTGAAAAAAAGCTACCAAATCGGAGGAGAAACCATTGATGTTCTCAGGGAGATCGATATGAAAATCGAGCCGGGAGAATATCTGTCCATCATGGGGCCGTCCGGTTCGGGAAAATCGACGATCATGAACATTATCGGCTGCCTTGACCGCCCGACATCGGGTATTTACAGGCTGGACGGCGAGGATATTTCATCATACGGCGAAAGGGAGCTTGCCGGTGTCAGAAACCGTTTAATCGGTTTTGTTTTTCAGCAGTTTCAGCTTCTGCCGCGCTTGAATGCCATAAAAAATGTGGAGCTTCCGATGATTTACGGCGGCGTTCCAAGAAAGGAGCGGCGGGAGCGGGCTGAACGGGCGCTCGAAAAAGTCGGGCTCAAGGACAGAATGCGCCATATGCCGAACGAGCTTTCCGGCGGGCAAAAACAGCGTGTAGCCATCGCTAGAGCGATCGTCAATGAACCTAAACTGATATTGGCTGATGAACCGACCGGAGCGCTCGATACGAAAACAAGCCGGGACATCATGGAGCAATTCACCGAATTGAATGAGGAAGGAACGACGGTGGTGCTCGTCACCCACGAACCTGAAATTGCGGACTATACAAGCCGGACCATCATGGTGAGGGACGGTGTGATCGTCTCGCCGGAAACAGAGCGGAGGGGGACGGTGCAATGAATCTCATCGAAAACTTGAGAATGGCTTTAAGTTCCATCCTTTCCCATAAACTGCGATCGATTTTAACAATGCTTGGAATCATTATTGGTGTAGGCTCCGTTATTGTCGTTGTTGCAGCGGGGCAAGGAGGAGAGCAGATGCTCAAGCAGACGATCAGCGGACCCGGCAACACGGTCGAAATCTATTATCAGCCCAGCAATGAAGAATTAACGGCCAATCCCAACGCCTATTTAGACGCCGGCTTCACCGAAGAAGACATCAGAGGTTTAAAGTCACTCGAAGGCGTGAAGCATGTCGTTGCAAAAACTACCGAGTCTATGAATGTCCGCTTCCGGGATGAAAAAACGGATGCCGCTGTAAACGGCATTAATGACGGATATATCAGCATCAACTCGATGGAAGTCGAAAAGGGAAGAGAGTTTTCAGAAGAGGATTACAATGCCGGAAGCAGGGTCGCCGTCGTCTCGCAAAAACTTGCGGAAGAACTTTTTTCTCAGCAGTCGCCTCTCGGCCGCGTCGTATGGATAAATGGCCAGCCCGTTGAAATCATCGGCGTATTAAAAGAAGAAACCGGGCTGCTTGCGTTGGGGATGAATGAGATGTATGTTCCGTTTTCAATGTTAAAATCGTCCTTCGGCATCAGCGACTATGACTCTGTCTCCGTTCAAGCTGAATCTGCAGACCATCTGCAAGCCGTCGGAAAGCAGGCTGCCGCGGCTGTCAACAACAATCACGGCACTACGGACTCGTACGAAGTGATGAACATGGAGGCCATAGCGGCCGGAATCAGCCAGATTACAACAATTATGACGATGTTCATCGGCTCAATTGCAGGCATTTCTTTACTCGTTGGCGGGATCGGTGTCATGAATATTATGCTGGTGTCGGTCACGGAACGGACGAGGGAAATCGGGATTCGAAAATCGCTTGGTGCAACAAGAGGCCAGATTTTGATGCAATTTTTAATAGAATCGTCTTTGATCACGCTGATTGGCGGGGTGTTTGGCATCGGCCTCGGATACGGCGGAGCAGCCCTTGTATCGTTTTTTGCCGGTTGGCCGCCGCTCGTTTCCTGGCAGGTGGTCCTCGGAGGCGTCCTGTTCAGCATGGCGATCGGGGTTATCTTTGGCCTCATCCCGGCCAATAAAGCGGCCCGCCTTCATCCGATTGATGCATTGAGGTATGAGTAAAGCGGCATATAGCCCGTCTGCCGATAGTCGTCACTTTGAAACACCCGCTCCTACTCGTGAGCACCGACTTAGCAGGCCTGACAACAAATGCGAGAGTTTGTCGACACGCTGAAACCGCCTTTAGAGGCGGTTTTTTTGTATGCGAAAATTAAACTGAATTTAAAAATACTTTTCTTACATTAATGATAGACTTAAAAGTGCTGTGAAATTGATCATTATTTTATGAAAGAGGTATTACAGGAGGAATTTTAGAGTGGAAGCCAATATAGAAACAGCAACTCAAGTAAAAAAACCATCACTGTTCGGTATCATCACGAGCCCTGTCCGTCAGTTTGAAAGAATGAGAGAAAGGCCCGCAATTTGGCTGCCGATGATCATCGTGCTGGCGTTATCCGCCTTTTCCGTTTATCTTGTTTGTTGGGAACTAAGTGAGTTTCTTGGTTTGGATATAGATCCTGGACTAGAGGCTGCCCGTAATGTTTTTCAGTCTGTCATATTCTTCGTGCTCAGCGCTTTAGTATTGTGGCTGATTGCTAAAATAGGCGGCGGAAACACCAATTTTGCCTGCATGGTGTCTCTGTCTGTCTTTGCCACATTTGTACCTGTTATCAGAGACGTCATTATCGGTTTGGTGTATTATGCTTCGAATTCTGAGATCGCGTTTTCGTTCTCATCGCTTGATGGATATATTCCGGCCGAGGAGCCTCTTCTGAGCGTCCTGGAGATGTTTGATGTTTTTACAATCTGGGCGTATGTGCTGGCGGCGGTAGGACTGCAAAAAGCAGCGGGCGCTTCAAAACGGGCGGCGTGGATCGGCGTTTCCGTCATATTTATTATGATGCTGATGTTGTCTTATTTATTAGGCTTATGGCAAGTATTTTTAGAACGTTCATTAGGCTGATGCATTATTGTAAAACCTCATGCGGCGAGCATGAGGTTTTTATCGTTGTGATCTGAATGATGTTTGAAGGAATAGATAATAATAATGTCACATATTTTTGCGGATTTTTATAGTTTTTACAGTTTACAAACGGTACATATCACGATAACATGTTAAAATGTGAAAGATTTTGATGGTTATTGAATGAATTTGAAAGATTTTTGTTGAGTTATGTCGAAAAAGCGTTTACAATGAAATTGTAAGCTTAATGAAGGCGTTTCCAAAAGGGGTGATAATGTGTTGACTCCCGAACGGCATCAGCTGATTATTGACGAGATTGAAAAGCATGATGTCGTGAAAATCCAGTACTTAATGAATTTAACGAACGCATCTGAGTCAACGATCAGAAGAGATTTGTCGACGCTGGAAGCCCGCGGATATTTAAAGCGTGTTCATGGAGGGGCATCAAGGCTTTCCGATATTCGTACGGAGCCTGACATGCTAGAGAAATCATCCAAAAACCTTCATGAAAAGCGAAAAATCGCTCAAGAAGCGGCCTCACTTCTTGAAGAAGGCGATTGTATTTACCTTGATGCCGGAACGACCACATTGCAAATGATCGATTTTATCGATCCGGAGATGGATATTATCGTGGTCACAAATGGAGTCATGCACATTGAGGCATTAGGTAAAAAAGGTATTACTTTTTATTTATTAGGCGGGTATGTGAAGTATAAAACCGGAGCGATCGTAGGCGGTTCGGCTTTATCAGCCATCAGCCAATACCGGTTTGACAAAAGCTTCATCGGCGTCAACGGCATTCATAAAGAAGCGGGGTTTACGACTCCGGATCCTGAAGAAGCGCTTTTGAAAACAAAAGCTGTCAACCAGGCGAAAAAAGCATTTATTTTAGCTGACGTTTCCAAGTTTGGGGAAATTTCATTTTCTGCCTTTGCCGGTTTAGACGAAGCAACTATCATTACAGCAGGATCTGCAAAACATTCATTTGATAACTATCAAGAAAAAACTGTCGTAAAGGTAGTGAAAACATGATATACACTGTAACTCTCAACCCATCGGTCGACTATATTGTTCACGTTGAAGAATTTTCCGTAGGCGGGCTGAATCGTTCAGTCTATGACACGAAATATCCCGGAGGCAAAGGAATCAATGTCTCGCGCGTACTGAACAGACACCATGTACCTTCTAAAGTTCTCGGTTTTATCGGCGGTTTTACCGGGGGATATATCAAATCATTTCTCGAAGAAGAGAAGCTTGAAACGGCTTTTCATGAGGTGAATGGCGACACGCGCATCAATGTCAAATTGAAGACCGGGGATGAGACGGAAATCAACGGGCAGGGGCCGGTCATCAGCGAAGAAGATTTCGCGGCCTTTTTAGACCAGTTTTCAGCGATGAAAGAAGGGGACATTGTTGTACTAGCGGGCAGCATTCCTTCATCATTGCCGCAGGACACATATGAAAAGATTGCGGAAAAATGCAAAGAGCAAAATGTCCGGGTTGTCGTTGATATTTCGGGTGAGGCGCTTTTAAAAGCAGCAGAAATGAAGCCGCTTTTAATGAAACCGAACCATCACGAGCTCGGTGAAATGTTTGGGACAACCATCACTTCAGCGGAAGAAGCGGTGCCTTACGGTAAGAAACTCGTTGAACGCGGGGCCGAAAACGCGATCGTTTCCATGGCTGGGGAAGGCGCACTTTTATTTACAAAAGACGGCGTCTACCATGCCAACGTACCTAAAGGAAAGCTCGTGAACTCAGTCGGCGCAGGAGACTCAGTGGTTGCAGGCTTTCTCGCAGGCATTGAAAAACAGCTCGACATCAAAGAAGCTTTTCGCTTAGGTGTCGCGTCAGGAAGCGCAACCGCCTTTTCAGAGGAGCTGGGAACGGAAGAGCTCGTTCACAAGCTGCTTCCGGAAGTTCAAGTCAAAGCGATTTAAAGGAGGAAAGGTTATGAAAATAACTGAGCTACTAACAAAGCATACGATCAAGTTAAACCTTGAGAGCAGCCAGAAAGAAAACGTTATCGAAGAACTCGTCAGCGTTTTGGATCAGGCTGGCAAGTTGAATGATAAAGAAGGCTACAAAGAAGCTGTGATCAACCGCGAGAAACAAAGTTCCACCGGTATCGGCGAAGGCATCGCCATCCCGCATGCGAAAACGGCAAGCGTTAAAGAGCCTGCGATCGCGTTCGGCCGTTCAAAAGGCGGCGTCGATTATGAATCCCTTGACGGCCAGCCAAGCCATCTTGTTTTCATGATCGCCGCTACAGACGGCGCGAATAATACTCACTTGGAAGCATTGTCAAGACTGTCGACTTTGCTAATGAGGGAAGAGATTCGCAAACAGCTGCTTGAAGCTTCATCCGAAGACGAAATCATCGACATCATCAACCAGCATGATAAAGATGATGATGAAGAAGAACAGGCAGAAGAAGCGCCTGCACCATCAGCAAAAGGAAAAATCCTTGCGGTTACAGCATGTCCGACAGGGATTGCCCACACGTTCATGGCTGCCGATGCTTTGAAGGAAAAAGCGAAAGAGCTCGGCGTTGATATCAAAGTTGAAACGAACGGTTCAAGCGGTATTAAAAATGGTCTGACAGCGCAGGAAATCGAAGATGCGGTTGCGATCATCGTCGCCGCAGACAAGCAGGTTGAAATGGATCGCTTTCAAGGCAAGCATGTCATTGAAGTACCTGTAACAGCAGGAATCAGACGTCCGAAAGAGCTGATTGAGCAGGCGCTGAAACAAGACGCGCCTATCTATCAAGGAAAAGGCGGCGGTGCATCCGCTTCTGAAGACGGAGCTGCCAAAGGAAAAGGCGGCGGTTTCTACAAACACTTGATGAGCGGTGTCAGCAACATGCTGCCATTCGTCGTCGGGGGCGGGATCTTAGTTGCGGTTTCGTTCTTCTGGGGAATAAACGCGACCAAGCCGGGAGATCCGACTTATAATGAGTTCGCTGCTGTATTAAATAATATTGGCGGAACGAATGCACTTGGATTAATTGTCGCTGTATTGGCCGGATTTATCGCGATGAGCATTGCAGATCGTCCTGGATTTGCGCCTGGTATGGTCGGCGGTTTCATGGCGACACAAGCTGGCGCCGGGTTCTTAGGCGGCCTGATTGCCGGTTTCTTAGCTGGTTATATTGTTGTCCTGTTGAAAAAAGTGTTCGCTGGTCTGCCGCAAGTGCTTGACGGATTAAAACCTGTCCTTCTTTATCCGCTGTTTGGAATATTCTTGACCGGAGTCATCATGCATTATGTTGTCAATACGCCTGTCAAGTTCATTATGGATGGCATGACACATTGGCTTGAAGGTCTTGGAACAGGAAACCTTGTTGTAATGGGTATTGTTTTAGGCGGTATGATGGCGATTGATATGGGCGGTCCGATCAACAAAGCGGCCTTTACATTCGGTATCGCGATGATTGAAGCTGGGAACTTTGGACCTCACGCAGCGATCATGGCAGGCGGTATGGTGCCTCCGCTTGGAATTGCTCTTGCAACGACTTTCTTTAAAAATAAATTCTCAAAACGGGATCGCGAAGCCGGAATTACCAACTACGTGATGGGCTTGTCATTTATTACTGAAGGTGCGATTCCTTTTGCGGCAGCAGATCCGGCGCGCGTCATTCCTGCTTGTATGATCGGATCCGCAGTTGCCGGCGGTTTGTCTCAATTTTTCCATGTCACACTGCAAGCGCCGCATGGCGGAATATTCGTTCTCTTCTTTACGACGAACCATGCGCTGCTGTATCTCCTCAGTATCTTGATCGGTGCGGTTGTGACGGCTCTCATTCTCGGCTTCTTGAAAAAGCCGGTTCCAACTGAAAAATAAGTGCTGAAAGTGCCACAGTATTCCCTCTCGTGGCACTTTCTTTTTTACCGTTTTTGCCGGAAGTGAACGCGGGGATTATGTATTCGGCAGGAACTTGTGATAAAGTATAGGAAAGCTTTATTTTGCATGTATGCTGTGACAGACTGTTTTTAGGAGGAAGCGTTTTGACTGAAGAAAAATCCACCAAAAATAAAAACTCTCTCTTTGAATGGGTAAAAGCCATTATTATCGCAGTCGTTCTGGCGTTATTGATCAGGGCATTTTTATTCGAACCGTATTTAGTCGAAGGTACATCGATGGATCCGACGCTGCACGACGGAGAGCGGCTGTTCGTCTATAAAACGGTTAAATACGTAGGCGAATTTAAGCGGGGAGATATCGTCATTATCGACGGCGATGAAAAAAATGTCCATTATGTAAAGCGCTTGATCGGCCTGCCGGGAGATACCGTGCAAATGAAAGATGACACGCTGTACATAAACGGGAAAAAGGTGTCTGAGCCGTATCTTTCGGAAAACAGAAAAGAGGCGGAAGCAGTCGGCGTCAAGCTGACGGGCGACTTTGGCCCTGTGAAGGTTCCGGAAGGCAAGTATTTCGTGATGGGAGACAATCGCCAGAGATCGATGGACAGCCGGAACGGACTCGGACTGATCGATAAAAAACGAGTGGCCGGGACTTCACAATTTGTGTTTTTCCCGTTCAACGAAATCCGAAAAACAGACTGAAAAATGCCTGATGTCCATTTGGACAATCAGGCATTTTTGCTTGATTTATGCGGATAGTGATGCCAGCACTGCAATAAACAGTACGGTAACGAACACAGAGGCCATAATCAGAAGAACGCTGTACAAGATTCTGATTTCCGCGGCTTCTTTTCCCCGTTTTGACAGCATTCGTTTCGCCGCGATATGAACGAACACATAAATCATGGCAATCCCGATGTAAAGACCCACATCCCGTGCTGTAAAGCCGGTTATGGCAAGATAAACCCCTGCGAAAAAAATAAACATGCAGTATTCCGTCAAAGTGATGAGCTTCATGTCTTCCTCCGTCTAACGATCCGAGTTTTCTTCAAATATCACCTTTTTATAATATATCTTTTGCAGCCATCCCACAAGGAGGCCGAAGCCGATCAGCAGACAGGAAAATATAAAAAAGTCAGAGGTCCACATATCAAACCCTTTGAAAAGCCCGATAGACATCGTAGAAATCACCATGGCCACTGACACGAAAAGCGCTTGGCGCGGCCTCGAATTGATCCACCTGATGATATCAGGGTCATCTTTTAATTTCATTATTCCTTCCCCCATTCTTCAATAATTGTAACATATTGTCACCAAGAAAGTGTGAACTAGAGTTTTTTTGATATATTTTTCTTTAAAACTTTATCGTAAAAAAGCAAAGCATTTCTCTTGCGGAATTTTCGTGTTATACTCTTTTTAATGAAGTATAGATGGAGGATTTTAAATGATAGCTGTTCAAAATGTCAGCTTGCGGTTTGCGGACCGGAAGCTGTTTGAAGATGTAAATATTAAGTTTACGCCGGGTAACTGCTACGGATTGATCGGAGCAAACGGCGCCGGAAAGTCCACTTTTTTGAAAATATTATCAGGCGAAATCGAGCCTCAGACGGGCGAGGTTCATATGAGCCCGGGCGAACGCCTTGCCGTCCTGAAGCAGAACCACTTTGAGTATGAAGAGCATGAAGTGCTGAAAGTCGTGATCATGGGGCATAAACGCCTTTATGAAGTCATGCAGGAAAAAGACGCGATTTACATGAAACCCGATTTTTCAGATGAAGACGGAATCCGCGCCGCAGAACTTGAGGGCGAATTCGCCGAGCTGAACGGCTGGGAAGCCGAAGGGGAAGCGGCGATTTTGTTAAAAGGCCTCGGCATTCCTGAAGAGCTCCATACGAAGAAAATGGCCGATCTGGGCGGTTCCGAAAAGGTGAAGGTTCTCCTTGCGCAGGCCCTGTTCGGAAAACCTGACGTCCTTCTTCTCGATGAGCCGACCAACCACTTGGATATTCAGGCGATCCAGTGGCTTGAAGAGTTTTTAATCAATTTTGAGAATACGGTTATCGTCGTATCGCATGACCGCCACTTTTTAAATAAAGTATGTACGCATATTGCCGACCTGGATTTTAACAAAATTCAAATTTATGTCGGAAACTATGATTTCTGGTATGAATCAAGCCAGCTTGCGCTTAAAATGGCCCAGGAAGCCAATAAGAAAAAAGAAGAGCAGATCAAACAGCTCCAGGAGTTCGTCGCCAGATTCAGCGCCAACGCCTCCAAATCGAAGCAGGCGACATCGAGAAAAAAACTGCTTGAAAAAATTACGCTTGACGATATTAAGCCGTCATCGCGCAAGTATCCGTACGTGCATTTCGCGCCTGAACGCGAAATTGGAAACGATGTGCTTGTCGTCAAAGATCTGTCGAAAACGATTGACGGTGTCAAGGTGCTTGACTCGGTCAGCTTTATGATGAATAAAGAGGATAAAATCGCCTTTACAGGCCGGAATGAGCTTGCTGCTTCAACGCTCTTTAAAATCCTTGCCGGGGAAATGGAGCCTGAAAGCGGATCGTTTAAATGGGGCGTCACAACATCACAGGCGTTTTTCCCGAAAGACAACAGCGAGTATTTTGAGAACAGCGATTTAAACCTTGTCGACTGGCTCCGCCAATTTTCGCCGCATGACCAAAGCGAAAGCTTCCTGCGCGGCTTTTTGGGCCGGATGCTGTTCTCTGGGGAAGAAGTGCTGAAAAAAGCAAGCGTTTTGTCAGGGGGAGAGAAAGTCCGCTGCATGCTGTCCAAAATGATGCTGTCCGGCGCCAATGTGCTGATGCTTGATGAGCCGACAAACCATTTGGATCTCGAATCCATTACAGCGCTGAATAACGGTTTAATCAGCTTTAAAGGCGCTATGCTGTTTACATCTCATGACCATCAGTTTGTCCAAACAATCGCCAACCGCATCATCGAAATCACGCCAAACGGAATCGTCGATAAACAGATGAGCTATGACGAATTTTTGGAAGACAAAGCGGTTCAGGACAAGCTTGCTGAACTTTACGCGTAATGATAGAAAACCCGCCTTAAAAAGCGGGTTTTTTTATAAAAAAGGGAGATGGTTGCCGTGTCATGCCGAAAGGCTTTTGAGCAATATATTCAAGCAACAAACACACATGAGTTTGGGAATGTCAAAAAGCTCCTTCATCCCGACGCTGTGTACTGGTTCTCGGATCAAACGTGCTCGGGCGTTGAGGAAATTCAGCGTTATTTTGAAAACGCCTGGAAGCAAATCGAAAATGAAGTATACAGCGCCAGTCATATCAGTTGGATTACGGAAACGGACGAACAGGCCGTCTGTCTTTATACATACGAATGGACAGGGTTTTATAGGGGCGAACCGGTTCAAGGGGCAGGCCGTGCGACAAACGTATTTGTAAAGGACGAGTCAGGAAGCTGGAAGCTGAAGCATGAACATTTAAGCAGTTTGCCTAAATCATGAGGAGGCGGGGCATTGGACGGCTTTATAGCTCCATCTATGTACGGAACTTAGGAAGGATGGCAGAGCATGCGGACACAATATAAAAGGACCTCAGAAAACTTCTGAGGTCCTTTTGTGCGGAATGCTTTAGATCGCCCAGTTGCCGTTTCTGAAAATCGGCTCTCTTTTTCCATCTGCTGTGATTCCGTCTATATTCATTTCTCCTGAACCGATCATGAAGTCAACATGTGTGATGCTTTCGTTTAATCCTTCTTTCGCCAGCTCCTCGCGCGACATCTGCTTTCCGCCTTCGATGTTGAATGCGTACGCACTGCCGATCGCGAGGTGGTTTGATGCGTTTTCATCAAACAGCGTGTTGTAAAACAGAATATTGGACTTGGAAATCGGCGAATCGTGGGCAACGAGCGCAATTTCGCCTAAGTAGTGTGAACCCTCATCCGTTTCGATCAGCTCTTTTAAAATCTCTTCACCTTGTTCAGCTTTGACATCGGTGATCCGTCCGTTTTCAAATGTCAGCTGAAAGCCGTCGATCAGATTGCCGCCGTAGCTTAACGGCTTCGTGCTTGAAACAGTGCCGTTTACTCCGTCTTTTTTCGGAGCGGTGAATACTTCTTCTGTCGGCATATTGGCCATGAACTCGATGCCGTTTTCGTTTGTGCTTCCGGCGCCGACCCACAGGTGCTTCTCAGGAAGCTCGATCGTCAAATCTGTTCCTTTTGCTTGGTAATGAAGGGCTTGGTAATGCTTGTCGTTTAAGACGCTTACTTTATCGCGCAAAGTTTGATCGTGGTCTTTCCACGCCTGGACAGGATCTTCACGGTCGACGCGGGTCGTTTTGAAGATCTCATTCCACAGCTTTTGCACCGCTGTCTCTTCATCTGCGTCAGGGAAAACTTTTTTTGCCCAGGCCGGTGAAGGTGCTGCGACGACAGTCCAGCTGACTTTATCCGATTGAATCATTTGCCTGTATGTATGCATCGCCTTACCGGCGGCTTTTTGCTGGGCCGCGATTTTTTTGGAATCGATGCCTTTCAAAAGATCAGGGCTTGAAGAGACAATGGAAATAAAAGCGGCGCCTTCCTTGGCGAGCGTCTCCAGACCTTTCGCTTCCCACTCAGGGAATTCTTCAAAGGCTTCCGCTGGGGCCAGCTCATATTTCAGCCTTGTCACCTCATCATCCTGCCAGCGGACCGTCACGTTTTTTGCCCCTCTTTGATAGGCGCTTTTGACGAGGAGCCGTGCAAAATCGCGTACTTCTGTTGATGCGTTGATGACGACTTTCTGTCCTTTTTGAACGTTTACACCGACTTCGGCTACAAGCTTCGCATATTTGCTCAGTTTATCAGTAAACGAATTCATTGGCAAAACCTCCTTTATTGTCCATAACATCATATCAAATATTTGATTGAAAAGAAAAAAAGACGCAGCCCGGTAAGGCTGCATCTTTTTTAACGGTTGATTTTGGCCGTTTGGCCGGGGGGCGAGCTTGGCATGTTTGCAAGGGAGATGCTCATCCCCCCGAGAATAATACCGCTTAAAATAACGGTGATGGCCAGGCGTCTTCCCATATCTCTAAGCATGTTCTTCCTCCTTATCGTTTCTCCATTCCTCACGATATGAAAGAAGCAGGGAAAAAAGACGCAAAAACAAAAATTATTTAGCCGCTTTTTGCAATTTATCGATCACTTCAAGAGAGCGGCCCGTTCCGATGGCGACAGACTCGAGCGGATTTGCAGCCACATGCACGGGCACAACGATTTCCTGTGACAGCCATTCTTTGATGCCGTTCAATAGCGCGCCTCCGCCGGTTAAAATCACGCCCCGGTCGACAATGTCTCCGCTCAGCTCGGGAGGACAGTCTTCAAGCGTCGCTCTGATGGCTTCGATAATATGAAGGAGCGATTCGCGCATCGCCTTCTGAATCTCTTTTGATTCCAGGGTAATCGTTTTCGGCAGGCCTGTGACAAGGTCGCGCCCTCTGACTTCCATCGTTTTCGTCTCATGGTCAATCAATGCGTAGCCGATCTCGATCTTGACTTCTTCGGCCGTCCGTTCACCGATCAGCAGGTTGTATTTTTTTCTGACGAATGACACGATGTCTTCATCAAGCTGATCGCCGCCGATCCGGATCGAGTGGCATGAGACTACGCCTCCGAATGAAATGATCGCCACTTCTGTCGTGCCGCCACCGATATCGACGACAACGTTTGCGACAGGTTCATCGACAGGCAGATCTGCGCCGATGGCGGCAGCGACAGGCTCCTCTATCAAATGAACTTGCTTGGCTCCGCAGTTTTTGACAGCATCGCTGATCGCGCGCCTTTCAACCGCGGTTGAACCGGACGGCGTGCAGACGACGACGCTCGGCTTTCTGAACGTAAAGCCGATGTTCTTTCCGGCTTTTTTCATAATCTGCTTCAAGAGGTCTGTCGTCATGTCATAATCAGCGATGACTCCGTCTTTCATCGGCCTGACCGCGACGATTTTTCCCGGCGTCTTTCCGATCATGTTTTTGGCTTCTGTGCCGACCGCCAATACGCTCTTTGTTTCCGTATCCACGGCGACAACGGAAGGCTCATTTAAAATGATTCCTTTGTTTTTGCTGTAAACCAATATGTTAGCTGTGCCTAGATCAATTCCGATCTCGGTTGTTTGAAACATGTTTTCACCCAATCTCTATTTAAAATTTTTCCGAAAAACGAAATTTTCTTCGTGCTGAAAAAATGAATTTCATTTAAATTTTCTCAAATGATCGGCGGTTTTTGGGGGTTTGTGACGAGTTTGAAACCAATCTGTAAAATGCTGTCCTCATATTGACATGATGAGAAATTATTTCATTTTTATGACCGAATTTTTGTCAAAGAAACGTTCAATAAGGGAAACCTTTTTCAGTCTTCGTTCGTCTATCGTTATGCTAAGACAATATCTTAGAAAAATAGAAACAAAAGAGGAAGTAGGCGAAAGTTTTGAAAGCAATTGGAGTTGTGAGAAAAGTAGACGAACTCGGCCGAATCGTGATGCCGATTGAATTGAGAAGAGCTTTGGATATTTCGATCAAGGACAGCATCGAATTCTTTGTCGACCAAGATAAAATTGTCCTGAAAAAATATAAACCGCACGGTGTGTGCCTGATGACCGGTGAAATCACTTCTGAAAACCGCGAGTATGGAAACGGGAAAATTACGCTGAGTCCTGAGGGGGCTGAATTGCTTTTGGAAGAAATTAAAGCCGCCTTAAACGAAGTGAAAGCATAAGATTTGAAGCCCTTTATCAGAAGGGCTTTTTCTTGCACCGGCAGAAGATAAAACCGCCGTCACTGAAAAATTCAGCCATAGAGACGATAAATACTTCGAACAATCCTCTCAAATGTGGTGTAAAGAATGTTACAATTGACTGAGAAATACAAGTGGCAGGTGGGGGTATGAGAAGATATCAAGGACGAATCATTGCAACCGTGCTGGCAATGACTTTTATCATGTTTTGGAATTTTTTATTCTATGGGGTGTTGGGAAATAAAATCAATTGGACGGTTGATCTGCTGTTTACGCTGGTGACATTAATCAGCGTTTGGTGGCTCACGCTTTATATCGATGAGTCAAATCAGCTTGTCTATAAACTGAAGGAAAGCGAAAAGAAATATAAAGAGCTTTCCTCAGAAACCAACCGCATCATGGATAACCTTCAGGAAATCGTCTTTCAGACGGACCGGATAGGATACATTACATTTTTGAATCAGGCGTGGACAACGTTGACCGGATACAGTGTCGAAGAGAGCCTTGGAACGATGTACAACGATTATTTTGACCATGAAGAACGGATCTCGAATCACCTGATCGCCCAGCTGAAGAACAAGGAGCCTGAAGGCAGGATCGAGGTGCTCTACCATCGCAAAGACGGGAGCAAGTTCTGGGGCGAAGTTCACTATAAACTTTATTATAAAAACGGTCAATTTACGGGCAGCTTGGGGACGCTGACTGATGTGACAGAACGGAAAAAAGCGGAGATGGAACTGTTCAAGTCGAATCAGCGGCTCGCCATGCAGTCTCAGAAGCTGGCGATGGCCGGGCAGCTCGCCGCGGGGATCGCTCACGAAGTCAGGAATCCGCTGACATCGGTAAACGGATTTTTGCAGCTAATGAAAGCGGAATATCCCGACCGGAAAGATTACTTTGACATTATTTTCTCAGAGATTAAACGAATCGATTCTGTGCTCGGCGAACTGCTTGTTCTGGCCAAACCGCACCAGGTTCAATTTAAAAAGATCAACATCAATTCGGTTCTTCAGCAGGTTGCAACGCTTCTTGAGACCAACGCCGTGCTTTCCCACATTAAGATCGAAAAAGCGTTTCAGCACGGGGAGGAGTGGGAAATAAACGGTGATGAAAATCAAATCAAACAGGTATTCATCAATTTAATAAAAAACGGGATAGAAGCGATGCCTGACGGCGGAAAAATCACGATCTCCTCGGAGGTTGAAGGTGACTATGTGAAAATCAGCATCAAAGACGAAGGCGGCGGCATTTCCCAAGCCGATTTGGCAAAGCTCGGGGAGCCTTTCTTTTCAACGAAAGAAGAAGGGACGGGGCTTGGGCTGACGATTTGCCTGAATATTATCGGCGCCCACAACGGAGAAATGAAAATCGACAGCGAATTGGGCGAGGGAAGCACATTCCACATCCTGCTTCCGATCGACAAAGGGGCGGCATCCGAAGAGAACGATATTCAGCAAGGATGCTGCAGCTGCGCAACGATAAAATAAAAGAGGAAAAATTCCACTTCATATGATAGAATTTGTTCAGATTGACCCATGGAGGAATTACCGATGAAAAAAGAATTTGCAGTAATTGGACTCGGCCGGTTCGGCGGCAGCATTTGTAAAGCATTGAGTGAAGAAGGGCTTGAGGTAATGGCGATCGACAGAGATGAAGATCGCGTAAACGAATACGCAAAAATTGCATCACATGCTGTAATAGGAGACACTACAGACGAATCAGTGCTGAAAAACCTTGGGCTGCGCAATTTTGACCACGTCATTGTAGCGATCGGGGAGAACATCCAAGCGAGCATTTTGACAACGCTGATTTTGAAAGAGCTTGGTGTGAAAATGATTACTGTCAAAGCTCAAAACGATTATCACGAAAAAGTATTATCCAAAATCGGAGCGGACCGGATCGTTCATCCGGAGCGTGAAATGGGAAAAAGAATCGCCCACAACATCGTCTCCAACAATGTGCTTGATTATCTTGAACTTTCTGATGAACACAGCCTTGTCGAAATCGCAGCGAACGGAAAACTGGCCGGAAATACGCTGCTTGACCTTGATATCCGGGCCAGATACGGAATTAATATTGTCGCGATCAAGCGGGGGAAAGAAGTCATCGTATCTCCGCTTGCCACCGAAGAGATTCAAAAAGACGATATTTTAATCGTCATCGGCTCAAATCCTGACATCGAGAGATTTGAAAAAAAAGTCTTTCAACATTAAAATGCCATCGATCAGCCGCGGGAACCCCACAGCCCGCGGTTTTTTTGATCTTTTCATTGACTGTTTCAAACGATTCGGCTACGATATTGAACCATATCCATATAAAAAAGAGAGGGGACATATATCTTTGGACAAAGAGATGTTCATTCACCGGCTTGGCGCCGCCAGTCATCGCAAAAAAGCGGATACTGTAATTAAAAACGGAAAGATCATGGATGTTTTTAATCAGGAATGGTTGAAGACAGACATAGCTATCACAGACGGGGCCATCGTCGGTTTGGGCGATTATGAGGGGGAGAATACCATTGACGCAGAAGGACAAATGATCGTTCCTGGCTTTATCGACGGTCATGTCCACATTGAGTCTTCAATGGTGACGCCGCCCGAATTTGCCAAAGCGGTGATTCCCCACGGTGTGACAACCGTTGTCACCGATCCCCATGAAATCGCGAATGTCTCAGGAGTGAGAGGGCTTGAGTTCATGTTGGAGCAGGCTAAGATGACCAGGCTGAATATTCGTTTTATGCTCCCTTCTTGTGTGCCTGCGGCACCATTTGAAAAATCGGGTGCGGTTTTGAACGCTGCGGATTTACATCCTTTTTACAGCCGCGAAGAGGTGCTCGGGCTTGCGGAAGTGATGGACTATGTGGCGGTTGAAGCGGGAGAGCCGGATATGGTGCAAAAACTCATGGATGCCCATAAAGCGGACAAGCGGATCGACGGACATCTGGCCGGCTTGTCAGCCGGGTTCGTCAATGTCTACAGAGCGGCGGGCGTGCTGACAGACCATGAGGTCACAACACCTGAAGAGGCGCTTGAACGGGTCAGAAGAGGAATGTACGTCATGCTGAGAGAAGGCTCTGCGGCAAAGAATACACGTCATGTTCTGCCTGCGGTTAATGAGAAAAATGCGAGACGCTTCTTTTTCTGTACGGATGATAAGCATTTGGATGAACTGGTCGATGAAGGAAGCATTAACCATCAGGTCAAGCTTGCCATTCAAGAGGGACTTGACCCGTTTCTCGCATATCAAATGGGCAGTCTCAATGCAGCGGAATGCTTCGGGTTAAAGACGAAGGGAGCGGTCGCCCCGGGTTATGACGCAGACCTCCTTTTCATCAGCGATTTTGAGAACGTCAGCATTTCAAAGACGATGATCAACGGCGTGATCTGGAGCGGGGCAGAACAAAGCGAATGGACGGGCGGCAAAGCGGCAGCCGCTCTGCTCCAATCTGTCCATCTCCCTGATTTACATGCGAATGACCTGGAAATTCCGATCGTTCAAGGGAATGAAATCAGGGTCATTGACATTATCCCCAATCAGCTTGCAACAAAGCTGTCCCTGACCAAGCCGAAAAGCGGCGCTTTTCAGCCGGATCTGGAAAGCGATCTGTTGAAAATTGCAGTGATTGAGCGCCATCGCGGCGTTAAAGGAATCGGACTCGGCGTTGTCAGGGGATTCGGTTTAAAAGAAGGCGCCATCGCGACAACGATTTCTCATGATTCCCACAATTTAATCGCTGTCGGTACAAATGATCAAGACATCTTAAAAGCGGTTGAACGTCTCGGAGAAATCGGGGGCGGCCTCACCATTGTAAAAGGAGGGAAGGAGCTTCAATCCGTCGCTCTGCCGATTGCCGGCCTCTTGTCGGACAAACCGCTTGAGACGGTAAATGAAAGCTTAAAATCTCTTCATGCAGCATTAACGGAGACGGGATTTTCAGGAGCGTTTAATCCTTTTCTGACGCTTTCTTTTTTAGCGCTTCCTGTTATTCCCGACATTAAAATGACGACGGAAGGCTTGTTTGATGTTAAAGCGTTCAGGCATATCCCGATTCAACCATAAAAAAACGGATGCACACCGGTGCATCCGTTTCAGCGTGTCGAGAAACCCTCGCATTCGTTGTCAGGCCTGCGCGTCGGTGCTCACGAATTCCAACATTCGCTCCGCTCCGATGCTCGGCCTTCCTAGACTGCAAGGGTTTTCAATCACGCTGAGCTTAAAGGATAACAAAATCCCAAAACTAGAAGTCGTTTTGGGATTTTGTCAACAATCTAAAACGGATGCACACCTGTGCATCCGTTTTTTGCTAAAGCCGCGATTAGACTTCCATAATAATCGGAAGGATCATCGGCCGGCGTTTTGTTTTTTCATAGAGGAACGGAGCAAGCGTGTCTGTGATCTCGTTCTTAATTTCAGACCACTGCGTCGTTTTGCGCTCCATCACTTTTTTAAGGTGTCCTGCGATCAGATCCTGGGCGTCGTTGATTAAATCACCGGACTCTCTCATGTAAACAAACCCTCTGGAAATTAAGTCAGGTCCTGCGGACACTTTGAACTCTTTCATGTTGATGCTGACAACGACAATGACAAGCCCTTCTTCAGAAAGAATCCGGCGGTCGCGAAGCACGATGTTCCCGATGTCGCCGATGCCGCTTCCGTCAATATAGACATTGCCTGACGGGATTTTACCTGCGACTGAGGCTTCTTCGCTAGTCAAAGCAAGTACTTCGCCGTTGTCCATAATAAAGCAGTTTTCCTCAGGAATTCCGCAGTCTGTCGCCAGTTTGACGTGCATTTTCTGCATTCTGTATTCACCGTGAATCGGCATGAAAAACTTTGGCTTGATGAGGCGGAGCATCAGCTTCTGCTCTTCCTGGCCGCCATGTCCTGATGTATGAATGTTAGTCACAGCACCGTGGATGACATCGGCACCCGCCCGGTAAAGCTGGTTAATTGTGCGACTGACGCTGATTGTATTGCCCGGGATCGGAGATGATGAAAATACGACCGTATCCCCGGGATTGATGGAGATTTGCCGATGTGTGCCGTTAGCAATTCGAGATAGCGCAGCCATCGGTTCACCTTGGCTTCCGGTACAGAGAATCGTCACTTTGCCGGCAGGAAGCCTGTTGATTTCATTCGCTTCAACAAACGTATTTTTCGGACACTTAATATACCCGAGCGTTTGGCCGATTTCAATCGCCGACTCCATGCTTCGTCCAAATACGGCAACCTTCCGCCCGTTTGCAACAGCTGCTTCGATCACCTGCTGCAGGCGGTGGATGTTTGACGCGAAGGTTGCGAAGATGATCCGTCCTTCGACTTTTCGGAAAATATCATCAATGCTTTCTCCGACTTTGCGCTCTGACATCGTGAAATCAGGGATTTCACTGTTGGTGCTGTCAGAAAGCAGGCAAAGCACGCCTTCTTTTCCGATTTCGGCCATCTTGGTCAAGTTGGCGGGTTCGCCTACCGGTGTAAAATCGAATTTAAAGTCACCGGTATGTACGATGTTTCCTTGCGGTGTTTTTACGACAATCCCGTATGAGTCCGGAATGCTGTGGGTCGTCCTGAAAAAAGAAACCGACGTTTTTCTGAATTTGACGATATCGTCTTCTTCAATGATATGAAGTTTTGTTTGACGCAGCAGACCGTGCTCTTCAAGCTTCTTTCTGAGAAGGCCGATGGCGAGCTGCCCGCCGTAAACGGGAATGTTCACCTGTTTGAGCAGGTACGGTATTCCGCCGATATGGTCTTCGTGGCCGTGCGTAATAAAAAGACCTTTGATTTTTTCTTCGTTTTTGACTAAATAAGTGTAGTCGGGGATGACATAGTCGATTCCGAGAAGCTCGTCTTCCGGAAACTTAATCCCCGCATCAATGAGCACGATCTCGTCCTGGAACTGGACCCCGTACGTGTTTTTGCCGATTTCCCCAAGTCCTCCAAGGGCAAATACAGCCGTTTGATCATTTTTAACAAATTTCATGCATTCATAACTCCAATACTTTAAAATTTTCGCTTTGCTTTTCATATTCTAAAAAAGCGTCTTCAACTTGCTGTATAAACTCAATATTGTAGTTGTATTGTTTTAATTTAGATCTGACTTCACGTTCAGATTGAGCTTCCACAAAAATTGAATCTGTTTTTTCACGAACAGGTACTTCGTCATTGCTTGCTTGATAAAATACCTTATAGATCATCCAAATCTCTCCTTAACTGCCGATTGTTAGACTCATCTTTCTATTATATTCGAAATTGCCTCATAAGAAAAGCGCTTGAGAAAAAAAGGACCCTTCCACACGAGTGAGGTCCTTTTAGGCAATCGACTTTCTGCGCATCATGCCATTCAGCTGTTTTTTTAATTTTTTCCGCAGTCGGCGTAGCATACGGATTCCTCCTTTCTCTGACTTGTCCGGTCACTACCGTATCTCTTTAGTTCTATTATATGATGAATCCGTCTATTGTTACATGGATATTATTGGCATGTTGATTTTGTTTTGATTTTGGAGTGAAAAGGTTTTCTCGCGTACGCAGTTTTTGTATGATGGTACAGGAGAACCATCAATCATACTAGCTAAGGGAGAAGGATTCACTGCCATGGATAAAAAGCTGATTTTCTTTGATATCGACGGAACGATTTATGATCATGATAAACGTATTCCAGACACCGCGAAACAGGCTGTCTCCGATTTGAAAGCGCACGGCCATCATGTTTTCATCGCATCAGGCCGGGCGCCGTTTATGGTCAGGCCTGTGCTTGAAGAACTGGACATCGATTCTTTTGTCTCTTATAACGGACAATATGTCGTTTTTGAAGGAGAGGTCATTTATAAAAACCCCATTGCCGAACAGTCACTGGAAGCGCTGCTTGCCCATTCGGACAGCTGCGGCCACCCCCTCGTCTTCATGGGAGAAGAGGGAATGCGCTCTACAACTGCCGGCCATCCGTTCGTCCATGAAGGGATCGGCAGCTTAAAAGTCAATCCGCCGGAAGAGGATCGCGCCTATTTTAAAGGCAGGGACATTTTTCAGGTCCTCTTGTTCTGTACGCAAGACGAGGAAGAGCGGTACAGCCGGTTTCAGGAGTTTGATCTCGTCCGCTGGCACGAGCGCTCTACAGATGTGCTGCCTTCTGGCGGTTCGAAAGCGGAAGGAATCAAAAAAGTCATTGAAAAGCTTCCGTTCGACAGAGAGGATACTTACGCGTTCGGAGACGGTCTGAACGACCTCGAGATGATCGAGTTTGCGGGAACCGGAGTGGCGATGGGCAACGCTGTGCCCGAGCTGAAAAAAATAGCCGACTTTGTCACAAAGCCCGTCGATGAAGACGGCATTCAATACGCGGTAGAAGCCCTCGGGCTTTTGAAACCATAAAAAAACGGATCATGTCTGATCCGTTTTTTTGTGGCATTATCTGCCGACAGGCGTTGCGTTTTCGGGTTGTTTCAGCGGGTTTTCTTTGTCGATATGATCGTAAAACATAACGCCGTTTAAATGATCGATTTCATGCTGGAATACGATTGCCGGGAATCCTTTTAAGCGGATGTCGACGTTTTCGCCATCAAGTGTCGTTCCTTTGACACGGATCCGTTCATAGCGCGGAACATATCCGGGAATCGGTTCGTCGACGGACAGGCAGCCCTCGCCGCTTGTCAAATAGCATTTTTGAACAGAGTGGCTGACGATCTTCGGATTGAAAAGCGCATAGCTGTAAAGTGTCCCGTCTTCATTTTCGGCATGAACAGCGATCATTCGTTTATTGATATTAATTTGCGGAGCGGCTAGGCCGACACCAGGACGAAGGTTGTACTTTTGAGCGATTTCAGGGTCCTGGCTGTTTTTGACAAACTCGATCATGTCGCTCAGCTGTTTGATTTCTTCTTCGCTAGCCGGCAATTGAACTTCTTCGGCGACGGTTCTTAAAGCGGGGTGTCCGTCGCGGACAATGTTTTCCATTGTGATCAACATCTTCACTCCCAACGATTCATTATGTAAAGTATAGCGGATCTTGCTCTTTTCGCGCAATCTCTGTGCATGATAAAAATGACCAGCCAAAGGAGGCTGGTCATGACGGATTCATCAGGGGCTAGCAGCCTAAATAAGCGGCCCCTACAATAATCAGCAAAATAAAGAGAACGACGATCAAAGCGAATGTGCGGCCGTAGCCATAACCGCCGCCGTACCCGTATCCAGGGCAGCAATAACCGTACATATGAAGACCTCCTCCGTTATTTTACGCACAGCCTTTTCTTTTTGGTAGGCATGGCGTCTAATATAAATTATGTAAAAGTCCAACGGTTGTATAGTCGAATGCCCAACTTTAAGGAATTTTCCCTAAATGTTTTGGTCTAAAAGCGAAGGCGGCGGCATACCGATCTGATATCGGCTTGTCCATACGCTTTAGACTTCTGTTGTCAAACAAACGAATTCATTTTATAGTGGAATTTGTCGAGATTGGGGGAAGTTCAGAGTGAAATTTTCAAACATGCGGGTGCCGGCAGGCATCGTTGTTCTTTTCACGGCAGCATTTGTATTATCGGGCTGTCTCTGGAAAGATCCTGTCGAGTCTTTTCACGGCTCGCTGGAGAAGATCGTGGAATTGGAAGAGCCTTTTAAACGAGAGCAGGGTTCCCTTAAAAGTCTGGAAAAAGCCGAATCTAAGCTTTACGAGGAGATGATCAGGCTCAATATGGATGATTTTGACCGGATCGCTGCGCTCTCCGACAAAGCGCTGAAGACAGCCGGAAACCGTGAGAAGCACTTGAATTCTGAGAAAGAAAGCATAGACGAAGCAAAACAGGAGTTTGAAGCGAACAAAGCGTCGGCGGAAAAAATCGATGATCAGAAGGTCAGGAAAAAAGCTGAGAACGCTGCTTCTTTTATGGAAAAGCGCTACAAAGCCTACGACTCGCTTTATGACGCCTATCAGAACGCAATCGGCCTTGACAAAGAGCTGTACAAGCTGCTCAAAAACAAAGGTCTTGAACTGGATGACCTTGAGGCGCAGCTGAAAAAAATCAATCAATCGTATGACAAAGTGCTGAAAGAAAGCAAACATTTCAATGAGTATACAAAGGATTACAACAAAGCCAGAAAAGATTTTTACAAGGCTGCGGGGTTTGAGATGAAAGAGGGCTGAATATTCAGCCCTCTTTTTTCGACAAAATCTGTATTGCTATTGTAATACAGAATACTATCTATACTAGAACAGTTTGAAACAGTCTGGACAACGCTGAAACAGAAATTCAGTAAAGCGAATACATTTATTGAATTTCAGGAATGAAATCGATTGACGAGCATGATCGACTGGTGTAAACTTAGCCTTGGTGGAACTTGTTGTATTAGTTTGTCATAAACTATAAATGATACAGTTTTAGAACGCGTTGTGCTGTCCTTACATAAAAGTTTCGACAACCATCAAAGCGGCTAATAAGAAATAAATATGAGTTGCGCCCGTCAATTTAGGACACCCTAATTCTGTATGTATAAGGGATACACGTCTATGACTGTCAAAAGAAAGGAAGAGGTGACTTTATATGGCTGCAAAAACGAAAAAAGCAATCGTTGATAGCAAAAAGCAATTCGATGCCATTAAAAAGCAGTTCGAAACGTTTCAAATTTTGAATGAAGAAGGCGAAGTCGTTAATGAAGCGGCAATGCCTGATCTATCTGATGATCAATTAAAAGAATTAATGCGCCGCATGGTGTATACACGCATTTTGGATCAGCGTTCTATTTCTTTGAACAGACAAGGCCGCCTTGGCTTCTACGCGCCGACTGCCGGTCAGGAAGCGTCTCAAATTGCCACGCATTTCGCGCTTGAAAAAGAAGACTTCGTTCTTCCAGGCTACCGTGATGTTCCGCAGCTGATCTGGCACGGACTTCCGCTTTATCAAGCATTCTTGTTCTCTCGCGGACATTTCCGCGGCAACCAAATGCCGGATGATGTCAATGCGCTGTCACCGCAAATTATTATCGGTGCGCAATACATCCAGACGGCTGGCGTTGCACTCGGCTTGAAAAAACGCGGCAAACAGGCTGTGGCGATCACTTATACTGGAGACGGCGGTGCTTCCCAAGGTGACTTCTACGAAGGAATCAACTTTGCCGGTGCGTATAAAGCTCCAGCTATTTTCGTTGTTCAAAACAACCGCTATGCGATTTCTACACCTGTTGAGAAGCAATCAGCAGCTCAAACAATCGCACAAAAAGCTGCGGCTGCAGGTATCGTCGGCGTTCAAGTAGACGGCATGGATGCACTTGCTGTATACGCTGCGACACGCGAAGCACGCGAGCGCGCTGTAAACGGCGAAGGCCCTACCCTGATCGAAACGCTTTGCTTCCGTTACGGTCCTCATACTATGGCCGGTGACGACCCGACGAAATACCGTACGAAAGAAATCGAGAATGAGTGGGAGCAGAAAGATCCGCTTGTCCGTTTCCGCAAATTCTTGGAAAACAAAGGACTTTGGTCTGAAGAAGAAGAAAACAAGGTAATTGAAGAAGCGAAAGAAGAAATCAAGCAGGCGATCAAAAAAGCTGACGAAGAGCCGAAGCAAAAAGTGACCGACCTGATCGACATCATGTATGAAGAGCTTCCTTACAACCTTGCAGAACAAAAGGAAATTTATAAAGAGAAGGAGTCGAAGTAAGCCATGGCGCAAATGACAATGATTCAAGCAATCACTGATGCGTTACGCACAGAACTGAAAAATGACGAAAATGTCTTAGTTTTCGGAGAAGACGTCGGTGTTAACGGCGGCGTGTTCCGTGCGACTGAAGGATTGCAAAAAGAGTTTGGTGAGGATCGCGTATTTGACACTCCTCTTGCTGAATCTGGTATCGGCGGCCTTGCACTCGGCTTAGGCTTACAAGGCTTCCGTCCTGTAATGGAAATTCAATTTTTCGGCTTTGTGTACGAAGTGATGGACTCAGTTTCCGGACAAATGGCACGGATGCGCTACCGTTCCGGCGGCCGCTGGACTTCACCAGTGACAATCCGCTCTCCGTTCGGCGGCGGTGTTCATACGCCTGAACTTCACGCGGACAGCTTGGAAGGACTCGTTGCACAGCAGCCTGGACTTAAAGTCGTCATTCCTTCAACTCCGTACGATGCTAAAGGACTTTTAATCTCCGCGATCCGCGATAATGATCCGGTTGTCTTCCTTGAGCACATGAAACTTTACCGTTCATTCCGTCAGGAAGTTCCTGAAGAGGAATACACAATTGAAATCGGCAAAGCCGATGTAAAACGCGAAGGAACAGACCTTTCCATCATCACATACGGAGCGATGGTTCACGAGTCATTAAAAGCTGCGGAAGAGCTTGAAAAAGAAGGCGTATCTGCTGAGGTTGTCGACCTTCGCACAGTCAGCCCGCTTGACATCGACACGATCATCGCATCTGTGGAAAAAACAGGCCGCGCGATCGTCGTTCAAGAGGCGCAAAAACAGGCTGGAGTGGCTGCAAACGTTGTTGCCGAAATCAACGACCGCGCGATTTTGAGCCTCGAAGCTCCGGTGCTTCGCGTCACTGCTCCTGATACTGTATTCGCATTCTCTCAAGCTGAAAGCGTATGGCTTCCGAACCATAAAGACGTGCTTGAAACCGCGAAAAAAGTTTTGGAATTTTAATTAGAACTGAACAATAAGGGAAAAGCTGATATCAGCCTTTTTCCCTTCATGCATTTCCACAGTCAGTCGGAGAAACTGTAGCCGTCTACTGACAGTCAGCCTAAACAAACAGGCTGACCACTATATCAACTACGTAATAATCTTAGGAGGTCGAAAACTGTGGCATTTGAATTTAAACTTCCGGATATCGGGGAAGGAATCCACGAAGGCGAAATCGTGAAATGGTTCGTCAAGCCAAACGACGAGGTAAACGAAGACGACGTTTTGGCAGAGGTCCAAAACGATAAAGCAGTTGTAGAAATTCCTTCACCTGTTAAAGGAAAAGTATTAGAATTAAAAGTTGAAGAGGGAACAGTCGCAACCGTTGGGCAGACAATCATCACATTTGATGCACCAGGTTACGAATATCTTCAATTCAAAGGCGACGAATCAGGCGAAGCGAAAGCGGAAGAAGCTGACAAACAAGAAACTGATGCACCAGCAGAAGCAGCGGAAGCAAACGAGCAAGCGGATGCAGATCCGAATAAGCGCGTTATTGCAATGCCATCTGTACGCAAGTATGCCCGCGAAAAAGGCGTTGATATCGTGAATGTTTCAGGTTCCGGCAAAAACGGCCGCGTTCTGAAAGAAGATATCGACAGCTTCTTAAACGGAGGAACTGCCGGAAACGCTCAGGCTGCTCAAGCTGAAGAAAAAGCAGAGCCTGCTGCACAAAAACCTGCAGCGGCGGTTCAAGTGCCTGAAGGCGAATTCCCTGAAACACGCGAGAAAATGAGCGGAATCCGCAAAGCCATCGCAAAAGCTATGGTCAACTCAAAACATACCGCTCCACACGTTACACTTATGGACGAAGTCGATGTGACAAACCTTGTCGCTCACCGCAAGCAGTTTAAACAAGTTGCGGCTGATCAAGGAATTAAGCTGACTTACCTGCCTTACGTGGTAAAAGCTTTAACATCAGCTCTGAAAAAATATCCAGTCCTGAATACATCAATTGACGACAATACAGATGAAGTGATTCAGAAGCATTACTACAACATCGGTATTGCGGCAGACACTGACAAAGGCCTGCTTGTGCCGGTCGTTAAAAATGCGGACCGCAAAGCTGTTTTTGAGATTTCAAACGAAATCAACGAACTTGCGACAAAAGCACGCGAAGGCAAACTTGCTCCTGCTGAAATGAAAGGCGCTTCTTGCACAATTACGAATATCGGCTCTGCCGGCGGTCAATGGTTCACACCGGTTATCAACCATCCGGAAGTTGCGATCCTTGGAATCGGCCGCATCGCTGAGAAAGCTGTCGTTCGTGACGGCGAAATCGTCGCTGCACCTGTTCTGGCTCTTTCTCTAAGCTTCGACCACCGTATGATCGACGGCGCAACTGCACAAAACGCATTAAATCACATCAAGCGTTTGCTGAACGATCCACAATTAATTTTAATGGAGGCGTAATGTAATGGTAGTAGGAGATTTCCCTATTGAAACAGATACTCTTGTCATTGGTGCGGGACCTGGCGGCTATGTAGCTGCCATCCGCGCTGCTCAGCTTGGACAAAAAGTAACAATCGTTGAAAAAGGCAATCTTGGAGGCGTATGTCTGAATGTCGGATGTATCCCTTCAAAAGCGCTGATCAATGCAGGCCACCGCTATGAGAATGCAAAGCATTCTGAAGAGATGGGGATCACTGCTGAAAACGTAAAAGTTGACTTTACAAAAGTTCAAGAATGGAAAGCCTCTGTCGTTAATAAGCTTACCGGCGGTGTTGAAGGCCTTCTGAAAGGTAACAAAGTCGACATCGTAAAAGGCGAAGCGTACTTTGTAGACAGCAATTCTGTACGCGTGATGGATGAGAATTCAGCTCAGACTTACACGTTCAAAAATGCGATCATTGCAACAGGTTCTCGCCCTATCGAATTGCCAAACTTCAAATATAGCGACCGCGTACTGAATTCAACAGGCGCGCTTGCACTGAAAGAAATTCCTAAGAAGCTCGTTGTCATCGGCGGCGGCTACATCGGAACTGAGCTCGGTACTGCATATGCAAACTTCGGCACTGAAGTTGTCATTCTTGAAGGCGGAGAAGAAATCCTTCCAGGCTTTGAGAAGCAAATGAGCTCTCTTGTCAAACGCAACCTGAAGAAAAAAGGCAACGTTGAAATCCATACAAAAGCTATGGCTAAAGGCGTAGAAGAAAAAGCTGACGGCATAACCGTTACGTTCGAAGTGAAAGGCGAAGAGCAAACGATCGATGCGGACTACGTACTTGTCACTGTCGGCCGCGTTGCAAACACGGACGAGCTCGGACTTGAACAAGTAGGCGTTGAAATGACGGACCGCGGCATCATCAAAACGGACAAACAATGCCGTACAAACATTCCGAACATCTATGCGATCGGTGACATCATCGAAGGTCCTCCGCTTGCACATAAAGCTTCTTATGAAGGTAAAATCGCTGCTGAAGCGATTGCCGGAGAAGCAGCGGAAATCGATTATCTCGGAATTCCTGCGGTCGTCTTCTCTGAGCCTGAACTTGCATCTGTGGGTTACACTGAAGCACAGGCTAAAGAAGAAGGTCTTGCAGTGACTGCAGCCAAATTCCCGTTTGCTGCAAACGGACGTGCGCTGTCATTAAACGAAACTGATGGTTTCCTTAAACTTGTAACACGCAAAGAAGACGGCTTAGTCATCGGTGCACAAATTGCCGGAGCAAGCGCTTCTGACATGATTTCTGAGCTGAGCTTGGCAATCGAAGCAGGCATGACTGCTGAAGATATCGCCATGACAATCCATGCTCACCCTACATTGGGAGAAATCACAATGGAAGCTGCAGAAGTTGCCATTGGCATGCCGATTCACGTTGTAAAATAATTAAAAGAAAAACCCCCAGCAGGGGGTTTTTTTATGTATTCTAGCAATAGCTCAAGACAGAAAATCCCCTTGCACATACACAGGGGATTTTTAATGCTTCAATTCTTTTTGAAGAAGCTTTACAATTTTATCTTTATCTTTTATTTTTCCTTCAATTTTAACCAGTACTTTTTTATCATGAACAAGCAGCAAGCTGGGAAAGATTTTAACCTCTTTTTTCCACGGGCCTTTCTCATGTGAAATTTCCATATTTGAAACCTGTTCGGGAAATTCTTTTTTTAAATCCAAAAGCGCATCATAGTAAGCCACTTCCTGCCCCATATGCTCGTCATCGGAAAAAAAGATGAGCTTGAGGTGGCGTTGGTTGGCGCTTTGCTGCTGCTCATGGTCAGGCATGATGTGAGATAAAGAACATCCACTCGTAAAAAAAAGGAAACAAATTGCGGCGGTGAATATCGCTCGAAACCACATGACGTCTCCTCACCTCTCTATATAATGAAGCCGATTTTTCTGTTCGATTAGTAAACAATTCCTATTTTATCATGATAATTGAAATAATCTTTCGTTGTTACCCATTTGTTACACAATTGATAACTGCTGTTTTATTTATGAGACGTTGTAGATTGAACGGATTTGATGGGTACATAGTCGGGATCAGCAGGGAAGCGTTCTGCATAAGCTTTAAGCAGGAATACATATATAACATGAATGGCCCTTTTTTGAAAAAAGAGCAAAATTGATTTAAATGTGTTATACAATTAACCGTTGACAATATTAATGTGACATAATATTATAAGGGTAACAAATTTAAACGCTTCCATTTTGAAAAGAAAAGGGGAATGAAAGATGGGCACGATCGTTTGTCAAGACTGCAATGAAACCATTCAGCATTTTGAAGATGAGAAAGTGACGATTCTTTACGGAACGTGCGGACAGTGCAACTGCCATCTTAGAGAGGAAGAATAGAAAAAAGCATGCGGCCATTTACAGTGCCGCATGCTTTTATATTTTTTAAAGGATTGCTTGCTGTTCTTTAATGACGCGGATCATATGGAGGGTGTCATCTTCAGGTCCCTGAACAGGCAGCCCTGCTTCCAGGTTCTTTTCGATGTAGTTGATATTATCCTCGGTAATGATCTCGCCTGGAATGAAGATCGGTATCCCTGGCGGATAAACCATCACAAATTCGGCAATGATTCTGCCAGCGGCTTTTTTAAACGGAATGATTTCCGTATTTGCATAAAAAGCGTCACGCGGTGTCATTGCAAGCGCCGGAATGTTTGGCAGAAGCACTTCAGGCTTGCGTCTGTTTTCCGCAGCAGAGGCGGCCTGCTGAGCGATGTCGGTTAAACCTTTGATCAGCGCATCCGCATCCTCTTTCCGGTCTCCCGGTGTAAAAATGCACAGGATGTTGTATAAGTCAGAAAGCTCCACTTCGATTTGACATGACTCGCGCAGCCATTTTTCCACATCATGCCCGGTCAGGCCGAGATCTTTCACAGATATGATCAATTTGGTCGGATCATAATTAAAAGCCGCTTTGGAGCCGAGGATTTCCCTTCCGACGCATGAAATACCGTTGATATCATTGATGCGATCCCTTGTTTCATCAGCGAGCTTAATCGTTTGTTCGATCAGTTCGTGTCCCTCTGTGGCTAAGCGTTTTCTTGCGACATCAAGTGAAGCGAGCAATAAATAGGAGGTCGATGTCGTCGTCAGCATGCTTAAAATCGATTGAACTCTTTCTTTTGAAACAAGACCTTCTTTCATATTGAGAATCGAGCTCTGTGTAAGGGATCCTCCGAGCTTATGAACGCTCGTCGCCGCCATATCCGCTCCGGCCTGCATGGCCGAAAGAGGCAGATCTTCGTGGAAATGGATGTGAACGCCGTGTGCTTCGTCAACAAGCACAGGGACATGAAATGAATGAGCCAGCTCCACGATGCTTCTTAAGTCTGCAGCTATGCCGAAATAAGTCGGATTGATAACGAGAAGCCCCTTTGCGTCAGGATGCTCAAGCAGCGCTTTTTTCGCTGATTCAGGGGTGATTCCGTGTGAAATTCCCAGCTCATCGTCAATTTCCGGATGGATGAAAATCGGTACTGCGCCTGAGAAGACGATTGCTGACATGACCGATTTATGAACATTTCTCGGCACGATGATTTTGTCTCCGGGGCCGCATACGGCCATGACCATCGTCATGATGGCGCCGCTCGTTCCTTGAACGGAAAAAAACGTGTAGTCGGCTCCGAATGCTTCAGCCGCCAGATCCTGCGCCTGTTTGATGATTCCTTTCGGTGCGTGCAGATCGTCGAGAGGCTCGATATTGATTAAATCTATGCTTAATGCGTTTTCTCCGATAAACGCCCTGAATTCAGGGTCCATCCCGGAGCCTTTTTTGTGCCCGGGTATATGGAACTGGATCGGGTTTTTGCCGGCGTGTTTTTTTAATCCGGTATATAGGGGTGTTTCGTGCTGCAACAATTGTTTTCCCACCTTCATGATAAACCTGCTATATCCTTAAAGACTATTCTTTATCAAAAATCGTTGAGTTATTTTGCGTTTTTGCTTGATGGCATAAAACAAATGAATTATATTATGTTCTTGAAAGAATGTAAAGAACATTTTATCATCTTTAAGGCTTCTCTGTCCCTTTGGATAGTCGCAAAAAAGAAAACCAATACTAAAGCCAAACAAGCCGTCAGGGCGAACTGCACAAGGAGATGAACCAAATGGAAGAAGGATACCAATATCCGATGAATGAAGACTGGAGCACAGAGGAAGCGATAGACGTCATATCGTTTTTTCAGACGATTGAGCTTGCTTATGAAAAAGGCGTAGAGCGCGATGTATTAATGAGTGCTTACCGCCGCTTTAAAGAAATCGTTCCGGGAAAAGCGGAGGAAAAAAAGCTCTGCAGCCAGTTTGAAGAAGCGAGCGATTTCTCTCCGTATCAGGCAGTCAAAAAAGCAAAGGAACAAACGGAAGATACGAAAATTAAAATGTAATGAGAAAATCCAAAACAAAAAGGGATGGGCACAACAGGCCATCCCTTTTTGTTCAAACCGATACTTTCTGCGTCAGGCGGTAAAGGAAGGCGAGCTTTTCAAAAGCCGCTTCGATTTCGGATAGAAACGCCTCTTCGCTCATTTGCAGCACTTCGTCCTTTGCAAGCTGAATACCGCAAAGCGCTTCTGCTTTCTTCACGTTGACGAGCCGTTCAAACAGGTTCTCCAGCTCTTTATCGCCCATCTCAGACTGTCTTATGACGCCCGGTTTCGTATGATCGGCCGACCAGACAAAACGGTTTGGAATGTTGCTTTCAATGTCCGGCAGATGCTTTTTAAACAGCTGGCCGTATTCCTGCTTGAGAGGAGACTCATAGATCAATGCAAACCATACGAACACGTGGGTTTCCCATAAACCAATTTGGAAATGGGGCAGCTTTTTATAGCCGCGCTTATTGTTTGCGAAAGCAACCCAGCTGTCGTCCGGCGGATTGACCGAGCGACGCGCGTGCTTTGCGACGTGGACAAACATTTCGTCTCCTGTCAATGCGGACAGAACAGGCGCAAAATGATCGCCGAGCCCTTCAAGTTTCGGGCGCACTGTTTCTATCAGAACGTTCATCCGCGCATCTAAACCTTCTATTGTAAATGTACGAAAATCCTCTTCAGTAAAACGCAGACTGCTCATTGTGTTCCTCCTTGTCCAATCAGTAAAGATATTGTATCACAGTCGGCTTTTCAAACAAAAAATTACGTTTCGCTTCGCGGATTTTGGGGAATCGTTAGGTAAACACACAATTTTTAGAATAACGTTGCGAATGTTTGAGCACTTCATACGATATGAATAAGAAATTAATATAAATCACGCTTAGGACTAAAACCAGAAGGATTCTCTTTGACATCAATTTTCTCTGGAGGGGGCGTAGGGCACATGAAACCAATTGTGAAACAAGGATTGAAAGAGGAAAAAGACAATCGGGCCGCTGTTTGGAGGCTTGAGGTCGACTATGAACTTGCAACGCTTTTTGAAGCCATGGAAAAAAAGGATGAAACCCAAATCGAGTTGAGCAAGCGCAAACTGGAACGACTCAGAAAAGAATGGATTAGATTACATGGTTGAAACCATAATAAAAACGAACCGTTTGAGAGGTTCGTTTTTATCTGGGCCGCCTGATCATTTGTCATTTTTCTTGATTTTTCCCGGCTAATATCAGTATGCTATGAATAAATCAACAGGTATACATAGAAAAGAGGTAGTGTGATGACAAACTGGAAGGAAATCGACCGCCTGGCGAAAAGCTGGGTGAAAGAAGCTGGTCAGAGAATTCAGCAGTCAATGAAAGAAAAGATGACAATTGAAACGAAATCGAATCCAAATGACCTTGTCACAAACATTGACAAGGAAACAGAGCGTTTTTTCATTGAAAAAATCCAATCGGTTTTTCCGGATCATCATATTCTTGGCGAAGAAGGCCAGGGGGACAAGCTTACATCTTTGGACGGCATCGTTTGGATCATCGATCCGATCGATGGTACGATGAACTTTATTCATCAAAAACGCAATTTTGCGATTTCAATCGGCATTTTTGAAAACGGAAAAGGCAAAATCGGTTTGATTTATGATGTGACTCACGACGAGCTTTATCATGCTTTTCAAGGCGAAGGTGCTTACATGAATGATACAAAGCTCGGCAAGATGAAAGAAGTGCCGCTTGAAGAATCGATTCTGGCCATCAATGCGACATGGATAACCGAGAACAGACGGATTGATCCAAGCGTATTATCCCCGCTTGTCAAGCGCGTCAGAGGGACCCGTTCATACGGTTCAGCGGCTTTGGAACTCGCTTATGTAGCGGCCGGCAGAATGGATGTGTATGTGACGATGAGGCTTGCTCCTTGGGATTACGCCGCCGGCTGCATCCTGCTTGATGAAGTCGGCGGAACATATACGACCATTGACGGGAAACCGCTCAATTTTCTTGAAAACCACAGCATCGTAGCCGGCAATCCGGCAGCTCACCGGGCGATTTTCAACGAATATTTGCCGCATGAATAGCAGGGCTTTCTCTTCTTCTGATTTCGCCTTTTTTGAGGAGCTGGCCGAAGCGAGCCACGGGTGGGCGAAGGAAGAGCTTGACGGAAACAGCCTGGAACGCTATATGAGTGCTTATGCGATGTATAACGGTGAATGGCTCGTGTGGGAAGACAGGGGCCTGCCGGCGGCTCTCAGCTTTCATCTCGAATGGGCGCCTTCTAATGGCAAGCCTTGGCTCGGAACGCTTCTTGTCCATCCCGATTTCCGCAAAAAAGGCCGGGCAAAAGAAGTGATTGAAACGATCGGAAAACGCTTGAGAGAAAAGGGGCATAAAGCGTTGTTTGCGGCGGTGCCTTATGAAAAGGACGAGTGGCTGAACATGCTTGCCCGCTCGGGATTTGAACAGCTAAAAATCGAAAAAGATAAAGAGGGAAAACGATATTTGATTATGGTGTTGCCCCTTGTTTGATGCTTCAATGAGACTTGTTTGACAACAGGTCTCATTTTTTTCAGGTTCATTTCAGACCGCAGAGGGATGAACATGGTGCAAGAACTTTATAAAAAGAGCGAACGCAGGGTTGCGTGTTTGACAATCAAAAGCCCCTTCAGCCGGAAGGGGCTCCTTTCTTATTAAAGCAGGCCTTTTTCGCGCATTCTTTTTTTGAGTGTAAAACCGCTCCCCATGATGACGATCAGAATCGCGACGGCGATTGCGACGCCGGCAGCGCTTTTTTCGGCGACTGCAACGCCGATCATCATGATGCTGATCACTGCAGCAAGTGCGAATAATAAGAATATCCATTTGATTTGTTTCACTGTTTTCCCATCCCCTTAGTATGAAGTCTACTGTTAGTTTACAGAAAATCGCACTGAATAGAAAGGGTCAACCGAAGCTGGAAATTTGAAACAAATTGAAATAACTTCGTTCGTCAGTTATAATATGAAAGATTATCTAAATTTTTTAGGAGATGAAAATGTGAAACTTCGAGAAGATCTTCGCAATATCGCTATTATCGCCCACGTTGACCATGGGAAAACGACGCTTGTGGATCAGCTCCTCCATCAGGCTGGCACATTCCGTGCAAATGAAAACGTGGCAGAGCGCGCCATGGATTCCAATGACTTGGAAAGAGAGCGCGGCATTACGATTTTAGCGAAAAATACAGCGATTAATTATAAAGATACACGCATTAATATTTTGGATACTCCGGGACACGCAGATTTCGGCGGGGAAGTTGAGCGGATCATGAAAATGGTCGACGGCGTTCTGCTTGTTGTTGACGCTTATGAAGGTTGCATGCCGCAAACCCGCTTTGTGCTGAAAAAAGCACTTGAGCAAAACTTGACGCCGATCGTTGTTGTCAATAAGATCGACCGCGATTTTGCCCGGCCTGAAGAGGTCGTTGACGAAGTGCTCGATTTGTTTATCGAGCTTGATGCCAATGAAGAACAGCTTGAATTCCCGGTTGTTTACGCTTCTGCGATCAACGGCACCGCTTCAGCAGATCCGAAGCAGCAGGATGAAAATATGGAAGCTTTATTCGAAGCGATTGTCAACCATATTCCTTGTCCTGTCGATAACCATGAGGAGCCTTTACAGTTCCAAGTGGCTCTGCTTGACTACAATGATTATGTCGGCCGTATCGGAATCGGACGCGTGTTCAGAGGAACGATGAAGGTCGGACAGCAAGTTGCTTTAATGAAGCTTGACGGTTCTATCAAGCCGTTCCGCGTAACGAAAATCTTCGGTTTCCAGGGCTTGAAAAGAGTCGAGATTGAAGAAGCGAAAGCCGGCGACCTTGTCGCGGTATCAGGAATGGAAGACATCAATGTCGGAGAGACCGTCTGCCCGATTGAGCATCAAGAGGCGCTTCCGGTTCTGCGCATTGACGAGCCGACGCTTCAAATGACGTTCGCGGTTAACAACAGTCCTTTTGCCGGTCGCGAAGGAAAATATGTCACGGCTAGGAAGATTGAAGAGCGCCTTGAACAGCAGCTTCAGACAGATGTCAGCCTTCGAGTCGATCCGACGCCATCTCCTGACGCCTGGATCGTATCCGGACGCGGTGAGCTGCATTTGTCGATTTTAATCGAAAACATGCGCCGTGAAGGCTTTGAACTGCAAGTATCGAAGCCGGAAGTCATCATTAAAGAAATCGACGGCGTTCGCTGTGAGCCTGTTGAACGCGTGCAAATCGATGTGCCTGAAGAGCATACCGGATCTGTAATGGAATCAATGGGCGCGCGCAAAGGTGAAATGATCGACATGATCAATAACGGAAACGGGCAAGTCCGCCTGATTTTCAACGTCCCTTCACGCGGATTAATCGGCTACTCAACCGAATTCCTTTCCCTTACACGCGGTTTCGGGATTTTAAATCATACGTTTGACAGCTATCAGCCTGTTGAGCCAGGGCAAGTCGGCGGGCGCCGTCAAGGTGTGCTTGTCTCAATGGATACCGGGAAAGCTTCAGCCTACGGCATTCAAGGCGTTGAAGAACGCGGCGTGATTTTTGTCGAGCCGGGCACAGAAGTATATGAAGGCATGATCGTCGGCGAGCACAACCGTGAAAACGACCTTGTCGTCAACATCAACAAAATGAAGCAGCAGACAAACGTACGCTCAGCGACGAAAGATCAGACGGTCAGCATGAAAAAACCGCGTATCATGTCGCTTGAAGAATCGCTTGAATACTTGAACGAGGATGAGTACTGCGAAGTCACGCCTGAATCCATCAGATTGAGAAAGAAAATTCTCGACAAAAACGAACGCGAAAAAGCAGCGAAAAAGAAAAAGCTGGCAGGATTGTCGTAACATTTGCAGAACCTAAAAAAAGAGCAACCCAACTAAGCAAAGGGGAGGGGAATCTTTTTGACTGATGTAAGTGAACGGCTGTCGTTTTTTGCCGCTCTTTATAAAGTGGACCAGAATCCTGAGGCGGGAATGTGGTGGCTTTATGCCACCATCTTCGTCCTGTCTGCGGTCGTCTTTAAACTGGGTTTCGCCAAACGGCTGCCGCTGTTGAAAACGGCGATCATTTACTTTTTTCTGGCGCTAGGCTGTACGTTTTTAACTTTTTTCGGCGTTTTTCTGCCGGTTGGAGAAGGGCTGATCGTAGCCGTTTTAATCCTTTCGATTTACAAAATCCGTCTGCACCGTTCGAAAAAAGAGCAGACGGGGGCGAATACGTAGAAAAGACATAGCCAAAGAAGGCTATGTCTTTTCTGTATGCGCCAGAAAATCCGCCGTTAATAAGTCCCGAAACAAAGCCCTGGCAAAAAGGATCTCATCAGATGAATACCTGCTTAAAAATCGTTTAAAGCTTTGTTCGATTTTTTCGTGTTCCCGCTGGTGAAGGTGATAGATGCTTCTCCCTTTCTGGCTTAAACGGAAGTAGATTTCTTTTTTATTGTCGCTGAGCTGTGTTTTGCTGACGAGGCCTTTTTCGGTCAGCTTTGCGGTGATCCTTGAGACCGTCGCTTTTGAAAATGCCATCTTCTCGGAAATCGAGGTGACGTTGATCGGTTCGTGGTCGCCAATGCAGCTGATCGTATGGACGTCAGACATGTTGAGTTTCAGTTCAGCTCCGAATTCGCGCTCCATCTTTTTCATTTCTGCGGAGATGCGCTCTTTCATGACGGTTTCTTGCTGTTCCTGCTGATGAATGAGCCTGATGTACAGATCGAATATTTCTTGTTTTGCGTGTGTTAAATGCTCCATGCAGAAAACCGGCTCCTTTAATCGATTTTTCTGCTTTGATTATATCATTTTGTTGCGCATGAAACAAAATGATTAAACAGGCTGAAGATGAGAGTTCCCGCACCAGCGGCGGATACCATCGGCAATCAATTGCTCCACGTTTTCCATGGATTCGTCGACAGCCCAGGCCACGTGGCCGTCGGGACGGATCAGCGCTGCTTTTACCCCATTCCATTCAGGCCTGCCGTCAATTGCTTTCACTTGTATGCGCCGGACGTGAGGAAAGCCGGAAAATTCCTTCGCTTCTATCCCGAACGCTGCTAATAAAAAGCGTCCATCGCGGAGAAAAGTGTAAAGCCGTTTGACAGTACCATCTGAAAGGGTCAGATCGATATCTGGCAGACGTTTTCCGTTCAGCTCATGTTCAGGCATCTTTTCATCTGCTTCGTATTGCACGCTGAGCGCCGCAATTTGTTCGGCCAGATAGCGATTGACGTCTGCAAATCCGAGAATGCCGGATAATAATTCGCGGAGGTACAGGCCTTCACGTGTAAAATCAAACAGCTTTGTTTGGATTTGTGTATTGACGAGCAGCGCTTCCCCGACAGGGTGTCTTTCATTATGGTAACTGTCAAGCAGCCAGTCGGGACACCGTCCGTTGATCTTTGCTGCCAGCTTCCAGCCAAGGTTCATCGCGTCCTGAAGCCCGACATTTAAACCTTGCCCTCCTGCGGGAAAATGAATATGCGCGGCATCTCCAGCCAAGAAAATTCTGCCGGAACGGTAATGCTCCGCCAACTTGCTGGCATTTCCGAAGCGGGACATCCAAACCGGGCTGTCCATTCCAAAGTCCGTGCCGCAGATGCGGTTGAGTTCTTTTTTTAATTCTTCCAGTGTGACGGGCTCGTGAAGCAAAGCTTGAGGCATGTGCGGCGACGTTATAATGACGCGGAAAATGCCGCCGTCTAAAGGTACGATCACAACGCCGCCTTCACGGTTCTCGCAAGTATAAAAATGAGATTCCGGCGGATTTTCAAGCGACACATCACCAAGCATTGCAGTGATATTTGCATCAGTTCCGGAAAAAGCGATGCGCGCCTGCTTGCGAATGATACTTCCGGCCCCGTCAGCACCGACGATATAGGAAGCAGTTAGTAAGGACAGGCCATCCGGACCCTGGACAACAAGCTCGGTTGTTTCCTCATGCTCGCGGACAGCGAGAACTTCATGACCGCGAAGGATGCAGACACCGAGATTTCGCGCATGTTCCTCAAGCACCTTCTCAGTTTCATACTGAGGGATAAACAATGTAAAATTGGCTTGCGTGTCAAGCGCAGAAAAGTCCAATCCCGTCTTCAGACTGGCAAAATGCCCCGAAGGGACCGGCTTGCCAATTTCCTTAAACCGTTCTCCAAGCCCCCTCATTTCAAGTATTTCGATTGAGC
This sequence comes from Bacillus sp. GM2, assembly GCF_056155945.1. Classification (NCBI taxonomy): domain Bacteria; kingdom Bacillati; phylum Bacillota; class Bacilli; order Caryophanales; family Bacillaceae; genus Bacillus; species Bacillus sp. GM2. The sequence goes on along the minus strand of NZ_JBRKSZ010000007.1, from coordinate 1,986,945 downwards.
GCGGATGCAGTGTGAGCGCTTTTGAGAATGGAGAAGGCTCTTTCAGCCGTTCGACAATACAGGTCCGGACACCGGCCAAAGCCAGCTCGGAAGCCGTCAGCAGACCGACGGGGCCGCCGCCTGCGATCAGTACATCAAAATCCATGATGAATCACTCCTTTTTTGTTACGCATGAAACAATTTTAAGATACTATAAATGAAAATGTTTATCAACTATAATCTTTAATTTTGTTACTTGTGTAACAAAAAAGGCGATAAAAAAACATGGAGCTTGTCCATGCTTTTATGACTTGATCTGCTCTTTATCTTTTCTGTGCGGATATAGCTTAAAACGGCCGGTTTTCATCCGGTTTTCTGTTTTGATTTTAATTCGTTCGCTGCATTCATGGCACATATAAGTATGTATCGGCCGGTTTCGGAGACGTTTGGCAATGAGTGTGTCATCATCGATTTTTTCGATTTTGTCACACAATGAACACTTTACCCTCACTTGATTCACCTCGCTTACGATTCATTATACCTTAATCAATCGGACAAATAAATTTTCTCCTTTAGAAAAAAGGAAAAAGCCTGTGCCGTCAAGAAAACAGTGGCACAGGCTTTTAAAAGTTATGGCTGCCGATTTTTCATATGCTTGTTTGATTGCTTATTCTGCTCCTTTTCAAGCTGTTTCTGGTTTCTGTCATTCAGCTGGTCGTTGTTGGATTTTGTAGGATTTGTTTGCTGGTTGTCTGTTGCGTCGTTCGGCACTTCAGGAAGGACGCGCCCGACGATGGCTGCCAGCTCGTCGAGAATCCCTTTGACAGGACGTCCCGCTTGAATTTCTCTGCCCATTGCCCGCAGGCGGTTGACTGTGTCGGGATCTGCGACAACGGCGGCGTTTGCTCCGTAAGGGTCATTCTGCAGCGCTTCAGCCACGGAATACTTAATGGATTCGACTTTGCTGCGTTCCAAATTGTCTTTCACATCAATTCCGACGACGGCTAGCCTGCCGAGCACGACGGCGGTCGCATCATTGACACCCGGAACGCTTTCGGTGATCTTCACAAGGCGCCGCGAGATGGCTTGCCCGTCTTCACGGTTCACCGGCTCTTGGGAGCTGTTTTTTACTTGAATCGGTTTGTTGCCGGGAAGCTCGTTCGCTTCATTTCGGGCATTATTTTGAATGCCGCAGGCTGAAAGCAGCATAACGGTTTGAATTAGGATCAAAAAAAAGATTCGCACTTGAGGTTGCCTCCTTAAAAATGCTTTCATTAATTTTTATTGTTGAATTAACCTTCTATCTTTATTCACAAAAACATATATTTTAGCGGGCGCTCCATCAGCTTTTAACCCAATTGAAAAGAAAAGGCTAAAAATCCTGATCAGGAGGCGGAAGATTGAGTAAAATTTATGTGCTAGATACGAATGTGTTATTGCAGGATCCGAATTCAATCTTTTCTTTTGAAGATAACGAGGTTGTCATCCCGGCTGTCGTATTGGAGGAAGTCGACTCAAAGAAACGCTACATGGATGAAATTGGGAGGAATGCAAGGCGCGTATCTAAATTGATAGATGATTTGCGTTTAAAAGGAAGGCTGTATGAAAATGTTCCCCTCCCAAACGGAGGAAGCTTGAGAATCGAGCTGAACCATCGCTCTTTTCAGCAGCTTCAAGAAATTTTTATCGAAAAAACAGGCGACAACCGTATTTTAGCCGTAGCGAAAAACCTCAGCCTGGAAGAGGAAACGAAAGAAGGCGGCAGGCCGGTTATCCTTGTCAGCAAAGATATGCTGATCCGTGTCAAAGCCGATGCCATCGGCTTGATGTCAGAGGATTTTTTGCACGACAGGGTTGTCGACAATGATGATATATACAGCGGTTATACGGACGTGTACATTCGCCCGGATCAGATGAATTCCTTTTTTGAACATCACGATTTGCCGCTTCACGAAATCAGCGGTGAGATGCTGCGTCCGAACCAGTTTGTCGTCATGAAGGACGCGCTCGGCGGATCATCCTCTGCCGTAGGGATCGTGGATCAAAGCGGCAAAGCCGTGAAAAAGCTTGTTTTCGATCAGGAACAGGTTTGGGGCATACGTTCGCGAAATGTACAGCAGACGATGGCGTTGGAACTTCTTTTAAGACAAGATATTCCGCTTGTCACCCTGATCGGAAAAGCCGGCACAGGAAAAACCCTGCTTGCGCTGGCAGCGGGGCTGCTGCAGACAGAGGACCTGGGGAATTTTAAAAAACTTGTTGTCACAAGGCCGATCGTTCCTGTCGGAAAAGATCTCGGCTATCTTCCGGGTGAAAAAGAAGAAAAACTTCGTCCGTGGGTTCAGCCTATTTTTGATAACCTGGAATACTTGTTCAATGCAAAAAAGCCGGGGGAGCTTGATGATATTTTAGCGGGGATGGGCTCCATTCAAGTCGAAGCCCTCACATATATAAGGGGCAGAAGCATTCCCGACCAATTCATCATCATTGATGAGGCTCAAAATCTGACCAAGCATGAAGTCAAAACGCTTCTGACGCGCGTCGGGGAAGGCAGCAAAATCGTATTGATGGGAGACACCGAACAGATCGACCATCCTTATCTAGATGCGATGAACAACGGCCTGGCCTATGTTGTAGAGCGCTTTAAGGATCAAAAAATTTCCGGAAACGTGAAGCTTTTAAAAGGAGAGCGTTCCCGGCTCGCCAGGCTTGCAGCAGATCTGCTGTAATAAAAAAACCCGGGCTTTTAGCCCAGGCTTCAACTTGCATGGCCCGCGGGCCGGGTTGCCGGCAAGAGCCGATAGCCCGGCCGGGAAAGAGGGGGCGGAGTTTTTCATCGCCTCCGGCGCACCCGTTACAGTGTTGACGCTTTAAACAATGTGAATTTCTTTTACTCGTTTCACAGGAGCCATCCTGTTTGAACCATCAGGAAAATAAACGTGTACAGGCCCGTCTTCGCCAAGCGGCTTGCCATTGTTGCTGAAGCAGAGAATCATGCCGCCCGCTTCTTCGATCGGAACGGAAACGTCTTCACCTTCCGTTTTAAAGAGGCATTTGACGGCGGAGCCTGACACCTCCGCATTTTTCAAAAAAGGTTCAAGCTTGATTCCGAAAGTGCCGTCAAGCAACTTCTCCTTTTCATACTTTTTCTCTGATTTCAGTGTCGGCGGCGATACAGCACCTTCCCTGATTTGCCGTTCCCGGTCAATCACAAGGTCGTCATCTTCATCTTTTACCTCTCCGAAATGTGAAAAGAACTGATCGAGATCGAATTTTCGGTCATCAAAAATCCAAACGCTCGGATCGAGCGTAATCGGATACTTTACATTTCCTGTGATCGTTACAATGCTCATGTCTCTACCACTCCCTCACAAAAATTATAAGCGCTTTCTTTCAAATTGTCACTTCTCATAACAAAAGCCCTCTTCGGGAAAGATAAACAGCAATGACGCTCGGATGGAGGGAAAAAACTTGAATTGCCGGGATAATGAGGAGCTCGAATATTTTGTCACAGAAGCGAAAAAAGTGACGGACAAAGGAAAGGTTGCATCTTACATACCGGCTTTGGCTGAATTATCGGAGGACGATTTATCGGCGGCAGTCTACTTTACGGACGGGACGTGTGTATCAGCGGGGGACGTGGAAAAAGCCTTCACTCTGCAAAGCATCTCAAAAGTATTGTCGCTTGCTCTTGTTCTGATCGATCACGGCCCGGAAACAGTGTTTCATTATGTAGGGCAAGAGCCGACTGGTGATCCGTTTAACTCCATCATCAAACTTGAAACCGTCAACCCGGGGAAGCCGCTGAATCCGATGATAAATGCCGGAGCATTGGTGGTGACAAGCATGATTAAAGGAGAGACGAACGCCGATAAGATCGGCAGGCTGCTTGATTTTATTAAAAAACTTGCAAATAACCGGAACATTACTGTTTGTGAGAAGGTCGCCGAATCTGAATTTGAAACCTCGATGGTCAACAGGGCGATGTGCTATTACATGAAAGAGCACGGCATTTTTCAGGCTGAGGTTGAGGATGTCATGGATGTGTATACAAAACAGTGCGCCATTGAAATGAACAGCTTAGACCTGGCGAAAATCGGCTCTGTTTTTGCTTTGAACGGCAAGCATCCCGAAACGGGAGAGCAAATCATACCGAAGGATATCGCGAGAATTTGCAAGACATTTATGGTGACATGCGGGATGTATAATGCCAGCGGCGAATTCGCAATCAAAATCGGCATACCCGCCAAAAGCGGGGTTTCTGGTGGAATCATGGGGCTGTCCCCATACCGTTTCGGCATCGGCATCTTCGGGCCCTCGCTCGATGAAAAGGGAAACAGCATCGCCGGAATCCGGCTTTTAGAGCTGTTATCGGCGAACTACAGTTTAAGCATTTTTTAAAACGTTAGCAAAAGCTTAAAATGCGAGTCTTTGAAATACGGCGAAAGGACAGAAATAGCTTGCTTTTTTTCGGCTGAGGCTTTATCATAAATAGAAGAATTAGGTACTCGCCTGGGGAACGGAGGGATACTTTTGGCGTCTGAGATTGTAGTCGACCATCGTGAAAAAGCACTTGCCCTGTTAAAACGTGATGCTGATAAAATCTTAAAGCTGATTCAAGTGCAAATGGACAACTTAACGATGCCTCAATGTCCTCTTTATGAAGAGGTTTTAGATACACAAATGTTCGGACTCTCTAGGGAAATTGATTTTGCTGTCCGCCTTGGATTAGTGGATGAAGAAGAGGGTAAAGAACTGCTTTACAGGCTGGAACGTGAATTGTCTGCATTACATGATGCATTTACAAAAAAATAAATGAACACCTCAGAACAATTTTTCTGTCTGAGTCAGCTTGTCGACGACGTTTCGATAGAAACAAACTGCCGGCAGGCTTTTTTTGTTATGGAATGAGTAAGAAAACGTCCGTTGATGAAGGAATGTCCGCTGTTCGTGCCGAATAAACGAAGACGCATGGTATGCCGATAAAAAAATAGAATGGCAGTCTTGGAACAGACGGACTTTTCTTTCTGACGAGATTCGAAGTCTTATGAAAAGGGTATCTTTCGTGCTTTTTAAGAAAGTGTAGTAAAATAACGAAGGAGTTACCACAAACACATTTTGAAGGCAAGTAAGGAAGAGGATAATAATATGATAAAAAGAATGCTCAAATCCTATGATTATTCATTAATCTTCGCTGTATTCCTGCTGTGCGGGTTCGGGCTCGTAATGGTGTACAGCTCAAGCATGATCACAGCCGTGACAAGGTACGGACAAGACAGCAGCTACTTTTTTGACAGGCAGCTGATGTTTTTGGCGCTCGGAACCGTCATATTTTTAGGCGCGGCGCTTTTTCCGTATAAGGCTTTTGCCAATCAAAAATTCCAAAAGTTTTTGCTGCTCATTTCTGTCGTCGCTTTGTTCGCACTGTTTGTTGTCGGACATGTGGCCGGGAATGCCCAAAGCTGGTTCAGGGTTTCGAATTACGGCATCCAGCCGGGGGAGTTTGTCAAGCTGACCGTCATCTTGTATCTTTCTTCCGTCTATGCCAAAAAGCAAAGCTATATTGACAACTTGGGAGCCGGAATCGCACCTCCTGCGATCATCACGCTTTTCATTTGCGCACTGGTCGCTGCTCAGCCGGATGTGGGAACAGCTTTTATCATCGCTTTAATCGCATTGTGCATTATTTTGTGCTCAGGATTCAGCGGCAAAACGCTGTTAAAGCTCGTACTTTTGGCCGGGGCTGTCCTTGTGCTCGTCAGCCCGCTTATTTATTTCAACTGGGACAGCATTTTAACAGAAGGACGGATGAAGCGGTTTGAAAGCTACCAAAACCCGTTTAAAGATGCGGGAGATTCGGGCTTTCAAGTCGTCAACTCCTACTTGGCGATCGGTTCGGGAGGGCTGTTCGGCCTGGGTCTCGGCGAGAGCGTGCAGAAGTATGGATATCTGCCTGAAACGCACACCGATTTCATTATGGCGGTCATCGCCGAGGAGCTCGGCATTTTCGGCGTCCTTTTTGTCGTGCTGCTGCTCGCTTTCATCGTTTTAAAAGGGTTTTATATTGCGAGAAAATGCGACGACCCGTTTGGAAGCCTGCTTGCGATCGGGATATCAAGCATGATCGCCATCCAGTCCTTCGTGAACCTGGGCGGCATATCCGGCTTGATTCCTTTGACAGGGGTGACGCTTCCGTTTATCAGCTATGGAGGGTCATCGCTCATTCTGCTGATGGCAAGCGCGGGGATATTGGTGAACATCAGTATGTTTAATGAATACTTTGACAGATTCAAACGAAAACAGCCTGTCAATACTACAAAAACGAAAGAAAATCAATATAAAAAAAGTATAAATTTTTAAAAAACTAAGCGTGTACAATGTCCATCCGATTCATTTAGAATAGATACATACTTAAAACAGCGGATGAGGGGGAACGACATGTCACAACAGTCTATTCAAAAAGTTCTTGTTGCAAACAGAGGGGAAATCGCTATCCGCGTATTTCGCGCCTGCACAGAACTGAATATCCGTACGGTAGCGATCTATTCTAAAGAAGACAGCGGATCATACCACAGATACAAAGCCGATGAAGCATACCTGGTCGGCGAAGGGAAAAAGCCGATTGACGCTTATCTTGATATTGAAGGGATCATCGAGATTGCGAAACGCAACCATGTGGATGCCATCCATCCGGGCTACGGCTTCCTGTCAGAAAACATTCAGTTTGCCAAGCGGTGTGAAGAGGAAGGCATCATCTTTATCGGACCGACCTCCAAGCACCTCGATATGTTTGGAGACAAAGTAAAAGCCCGTGAACAAGCTGAAAAAGCAGGAATTCCCGTCATACCGGGGAGCGACGGCCCAGTGGCTGATATCGCGGAGGTCAAACAATTTGCGGAGGAGTTCGGATATCCGTTTATCATCAAAGCGTCGCTTGGCGGCGGCGGCCGCGGCATGCGGATCGTCAGAGATGAATCGGAGCTGGAGGAATCCTATAACAGGGCGAAATCAGAGGCGAAAGCCGCTTTTGGCAATGATGAAGTGTATGTCGAAAAGCTCATCGAAAAGCCGAAGCACATTGAAGTTCAAGTCATCGGGGACAAAGAAGGTAACGTGGTTCACCTTTACGACCGCGACTGCTCTGTGCAAAGGCGTCATCAAAAGGTTATCGAAGTGGCGCCGAGCGTTTCGCTTTCTGAGTCCCTCCGGAAAAACATTTGCGATGCTGCCGTTAAGCTTGCGAAGAATGTTGATTATGTCAATGCCGGTACGGTCGAATTTTTAGTTGCGAACGATGAGTTTTTCTTTATTGAAGTCAACCCGCGTGTTCAGGTGGAGCACACCATTACGGAAATGGTGACGGGTGTCGATATCGTTCAGACGCAAATCCTGATTGCTGCCGGACTCAGTCTTGGCAGCAGCGAAATCAGTATTCCGAACCAGGATGCCATCACGCTGCACGGATATGCGATCCAGTCAAGGGTTACGACTGAAGACCCGTCAAACAATTTCATGCCTGACACAGGCAAAATCATGGCATATCGCTCAGGCGGCGGTTTCGGGGTGAGGCTTGATACAGGAAACAGTTTTCAGGGCGCTGTCATTACGCCTTATTACGACTCGCTGCTTGTTAAGCTTTCAACCTGGGCGCTGACGTTTGAACAGGCGGCGGCCAAAATGGTCCGCAACCTTCAGGAATTCAGGATCAGGGGAATCAAAACGAATATTCCTTTCCTTGAAAACGTGGCGAAACACGAAAAGTTTCTCACAGGGCAGTACGACACGTCTTTTATCGATACAACGCCGGAACTCTTTGTCTTTCCTAAGCAGAAAGACCGCGGAACAAAAATGCTGACGTATATCGGGAACGTAACGGTCAACGGCTTCCCGGGCATCGATAAAAAGAAGAAGCCTGAGTTTGATAAGCCGCAGATCGTCAAAACCGATGTCGATCAGCCGATCGCGAGCGGAACAAAACAGATTCTTGATGAACGCGGAGCTGAAGGGCTCGTCAAATGGGTGAAAGATCAAGAGGAAGTGCTCCTCACTGATACGACGTTCCGCGATGCCCATCAGTCACTGCTTGCGACAAGATTCAGAACGCATGATATGGAAAAAATCGCCAATCCGACAGCTGCACTCTGGCCTGAGCTTTTCAGCCTTGAAATGTGGGGCGGCGCCACTTTTGATGTCGCTTACCGTTTCTTGAAAGAAGACCCTTGGAAAAGGCTTGAGAAGCTGCGGAAGGAAATTCCGAATACGATGTTTCAAATGCTGTTGAGATCTTCGAATGCCGTCGGGTATACAAACTACCCTGACAACCTGATTAAAAAGTTTGTCAGCGAATCGGCTGCGGCCGGAATCGATGTATTCCGCATTTTTGACAGCTTGAACTGGGTTAAAGGGATGACGCTCGCCATTGATGCAGTGCGCGAGTCAGGCAAGCTTGCCGAAGCGGCGATCTGCTATACAGGGGACATTCTCGATCCGAACAGAAGCAAGTATAATCTTGAATATTATACGTCAATGGCAAAAGAGCTTGAAGCTGCGGGGGCGCATATTCTCGGCATTAAAGATATGGCCGGCCTACTGAGACCTCAAGCGGCATACGAACTGGTGTCGGCTTTGAAAGAGACGATCGACATTCCGATCCACTTGCATACACACGACACGAGCGGCAACGGTATTTTTATGTATGCGAAGGCGATAGAAGCAGGCGTCGACATCGTCGACGTAGCGGTCAGCTCGATGGCGGGTCTGACATCACAGCCAAGCGCAAGCTCGCTTTACCATGCGCTTGAAGGAGATAAACGCCGTCCGCAGTTCAATGTCGATGCGGTAGAGTCGTTGTCTCAATATTGGGAGTCTGTCAGAAAATATTACAGCGAGTTTGAGAGCGGCATGATTGCGCCTCATACCGAAATTTACAAGCATGAAATGCCTGGCGGCCAATACAGCAACCTTCAGCAGCAGGCTAAGGGAGTCGGCCTCGGCGACCGCTGGAATGAAGTGAAAGAAATGTACAGCCGGGTCAACCACCTGTTCGGGGACATCGTAAAGGTTACGCCGTCATCTAAAGTCGTAGGGGATATGGCGCTTTACATGGTGCAAAATAACCTGACGGAAGATGATATTTACGAAAGGGGAGAATCTCTCGATTTTCCTGACTCGGTTGTCGAGCTTTTTAAAGGGTATATCGGTCAGCCTCACGGCGGATTCCCTGAGAAATTGCAAAAGCTGATTTTAAAAGGGCAGGAGCCGATTACAGTACGCCCTGGAGAACTGCTTGAACCGGTTTCATTTGACGCTATAAAAGCGGAATTCTTGGAAAAGCATGGTATGGAGCTTTCCGACCAGGATGCTGTTGCATATGCGCTTTATCCGAAAGTGTTTACCGAGTATGTCAAGACAGCGGAACTGTACGGGGATATCTCTGTGCTTGATACACCAACCTTCCTCTACGGCATGACCCTCGGCGAAGAAATCGAGGTCGAGATTGAAAGAGGGAAAACGCTGATCGTCAAACTTGTCTCTATCGGGGAACCGCGTCCGGATGCGACGAGAGTCGTTTATTTTGAACTGAACGGCCAGCCTCGCGAAGTGGTCATTAAAGACGAAAGCATTAAATCGTCCGTTCATCAAAAGGTGAAAGCCGACCGTTCAAACCCGAATCATATCGCGGCATCTATGCCGGGAACGGTAATCAAGCTTCTTGTAAGCAAAGGGGACCAAGTGAAGAAGGGCGATCATTTGATGATCAATGAAGCGATGAAAATGGAAACGACCGTTCAGGCTCCGTTTTCAGGAACTGTTGAAAACATTCACGTTACAAACGGAGAAGCCATTCAAACCGGCGACCTTCTCATTGAACTGAAAAAATAAAAGCACGGCCGCTGACTTTTGTCGGCGGCCTCTTTTTATGAAAAAATCCCCCGCAAAAGGCGGAGGATCAACCGTTTATTTTTATTTTTGCACCTGCCTGCGATAGCGCGCAACAAGCAGCAGGAAGTAGCAAAGGATTCCGAACAGGCAGGAAATAAAGAATGCGTGGGCGAGTGCAAAACCCAAATCCAGTCTGCTGTAGACAACCGCAATTCCTGAGGCAGCCTGAAGGATGATCAGGATCAGGGAAATCATCCAGCCCCAATAAATGCGTTTTTGATTTTTATACTGTCTTGCTGCATGTACCGCTGCCGCGATGATCCAGGCGAACAGAAGAAGCGCCGCAGCTCTGTGTCCCATCTGCACCCATTCGTGAAACTTCCCGGGAAGCCAGCCGTTTTCCGTGCTGCACATCGGAAAGTCAAGGCACGCGAGGCTTGAACTCGTATGCCGGACATATGCGCCTGTATAAACGACGACATATGTGTATATAATGATTCCTATCATATGAAACTGCATGGTTTTTCCTATATAAAACGATTCGGATTTCTGTTTGCTGTCAGCTTCAAACACCAGGAGCGTCAAAAGCAGCACAGAAGCAAAGGAAATAAGCGAGATTCCGAAGTGCAAAGCCATGATCAGGGCCGATGACCCGAAGACGACCGCTGCAGCGCCCAAAAGCGCCTGAAGAATGAGAAAGACGACCGACATCACCGCGAGAAATTTCGTTTCTCTGATATGGCCGATTTTTTTCCATGTCCAAATGGCGAGAGCCAGCACAAGGACGCCGGATGTGCCGCTGACAAACCTGTGGCTCCATTCGATAATCGATTCAAGGGTTAAAGCCGGGAATATGCTTCCGTTGCAAAGCGGCCAAGATCTGCCGCAGCCCATTCCTGAACCCGTCTTTGTGACGAGGGCGCCGCCGATCAGCACGAAAAGCATGGCGATAGTTGTGATAATTCCCAAGCCTTTTAATGCTTTATTCATAAATTCAATTCTCCTTTTTAATGCAAACTGACTAATAAAAAGATATTTACCACCTTCAAGTGTAAGCGAATTGATGTTCTGCTGCAATTCATAATGATTATTGTTCACAAAAATGCAATAGAAGGCGTTCACATTTTTATTGGTTTTGAAGACTTGATAATTGTGGCTTCGTTTGATAGAACTATATTAGAATGACAGTGGTTTTCCGCTCTTGTTCACAACTTTTCCTTCATCTGTAAAGAAAGTCATAAAAAGTTCACAAATATAAACCGGTTTGTCGATTAATATTTAATAGGCTGTTTTTTTCCATCCGGTAATCTTGTATGATAGAGTTGTAGGTTTTTTATGAATATACCGCTTCTCTTGACGTGATGAAGGTTTGAGTAAGGGGGGTTAGTATTATGGCTGAAACAAGAATTACAGCTGATACAGCAATGAATGGACAAATAGAAGAGACGACAGCATGGAAAGATTTCCTTGCCCTTATCAAAGTCGGGATTGTTTACTCGAACCTGATAACAACTTTTACGGGCATGTGGCTCGCTTTTTACTTTTCAAATCTGAGCTTTCTAGGAAACCTTGATATCGTGCTGTTCACTTTAGCGGGGTCCTCGCTTATTATTGCAGGCTCATGCGTCATCAACAACTTTTATGACCGTGATATTGACCAGCTCATGCAGCGGACGAGAACAAGGCCGACGGTGACTGGAAAAATCCAGCCTTCACAGGCATTGTGGTTCGGCATTCTGCTGACTGCGCTCGGTTTTATCATGCTGCTGATGACCAATCTGACAGCTGCCGGAGTAGGATTTGTCGGCGTCTTTACGTACGTGTTTCTATACACGATGTGGTCAAAGCGCCGCTATACCGTTAATACGATCATCGGAAGTGTGTCAGGGGCTGTTCCTCCTTTGATCGGATGGACCGCTGTCCAAGGTTCCATCGGAGTCGAGGCGTGGGTGCTGTTTTTAATTATGTTTATTTGGCAGATTCCCCACTTTCTGGCGCTTGCGATTAAGAAAACGGAGGAATACAGAGCCGCAAATATACCGATGCTGCCTGTTGTACACGGTTTTGAAGTGACGAAAAGGCAGATCATCATTTGGATTGCCTGCTTAATGCCGCTGCCGTTTTTCCTGGGCGGACTCGGACTGCCGATCGTCATTTTGGGGACGGTGCTTAATATCGGCTGGCTCGTTTGCGGTCTGGTCGGTTACAGAAGCAAAAATATCATGAAGTGGGCAACGCTCATGTTTGTATATTCATTAAATTACTTGACCATTTTCTTCGTTGCCATGGTCGTATTTACACTTTTTAAAATTGGATAGAACTCTATAATTCATCACATTGAAGGCTGTCAATTAACACTTCAAGCAGACAACAATCATGTAAAAGCCGCCTTATCGATTTTTTCGATTATGTTTAACAAGGCGGCTTTACGTTCATACATAGATGGTATTTTGAGTAAAAAACCTCATTATTTACGAAATGAGGAAATGTAAGTGCTTTAATTGGAGTGGGGAGTCAGATGAATGAATAGGTGTCCTATAAACGTTTGAACAGTGAAAGTTTCAAAAGGATTGATTGAAAAGGGGTTGGGAAGAAATGTTAAAGAAATGGCGTCTGATGTCGCTGTTCACTATTTTGGCGCTTGTTTTAGCAGGGTGCGGAGAACCGTTTATATCAACGCTGCAGCCGGCGGGCGAGGTGGCTGATCAGCAGTATTTCCTAATGATTCTCAGCACGCTGATCATGGTTGTTGTTGTAGTAGTGGTAAGTTTCATTTTCGTATTTGTCATCGTCAAGTACAGAAGATCTAAGCTCGGTGATGACCACATCCCGAAACAGGTTGAAGGAAACCGCAATTTAGAAATTTTATGGACTGTTATTCCGATTATCCTCCTTCTTATCCTGGTTGTTCCTGTTGTCGCACAGACCTTTGATCTTGCTGATACGAAACCGATGGATAAGAAAAACAGGGATCCGGAGAAGACGCTCGTCGTCAACGTGCGGGCGAACCTTTACTGGTGGGAATTCGAATATCCTGACTACGGCGTGATTACGAGCCAGGAGCTGGTCGTGCCGACCGATGAACGCATTTACTTCAAGCTGAAAGCTTCCGATGTCAAACATTCATTCTGGATTCCTTCTGTCGGGGGCAAGGTTGATACGAACACAGACAATGAAAACAAGTTCTACTTAACGATTGATTCAAAACGGGCGGAAAAAGCCGGAGACTATTTCTACGGGAAATGCGCCGAGCTCTGCGGACCTTCCCACGCTTTAATGGACTTTAAAGTTAAAGCGGTTTCGAAGGATGAGTTCAAGAAATGGATGAGCGATATGGAAAACAATAAAGCGGGGGCGAAAACCGATCTCGCTGTTGAAGGAGAAAAAGTGTTCAAAGAGAAAAACTGCCTGAGCTGTCATGCGACCGATTCAAAAGACCAAAGGGCGGAAGCGGCCAGAACGGCTCCGAACCTCGCGACTTTTGGAGACAGGTCGACGATCGCCGGCGTGAAGGAATTCAACGATGAAAACTTGAAAGCGTGGCTCAAGGATCCTGAAAGCATAAAACCGGGCAACAAAATGACCGGCACATACCCTGATTTGAGCGACAAGGAACTTGATGCACTGACTGAATATTTAAAGGGGTTAAAAACCGAAGACTAACGCTTCAAAGGGAGAATGAGGGAGGTTACATTGTGAGTACGCTTAAGAAAAAGCAAGGTTTTGGGGCTGTATTATGGGACTATTTAACGACTGTCGATCATAAAAAGATTGCCATCCTTTATTTGCTGGGCGGCGGGTTCTTCTTTGTGCTCGGCGGAATCGAAGCGATGCTGATCAGGGTTCAGCTGATGATACCGAACAATGACATCATGAGCGGCGGGGTCTACAATGAAATCATGACGATGCACGGCACAACGATGATTTTCCTGGCGGCGATGCCGCTGTTGTTCGCATTGATGAACGCCGTCGTTCCGCTGCAGATAGGCGCGCGGGATGTCGCGTTTCCATTCTTGAACTCGCTCGGCTTCTGGCTGTTTCTTTTCGGCGGCATCTTTCTGAATTTAAGCTGGTTTTTGGGAGGGGCACCCGATGCCGGCTGGACGTCTTATGCGTCGCTTTCCCTTCATTCCGAAGGGCACGGGATCGATTTCTATGTTCTCGGTCTGCAAATTGCCGGGATCGGTACGCTGATTGCCGGGATTAACTTTCTCGCGACGATTATCAACATGAGGGCGCCGGGCATGACATACATGAGGCTGCCGCTTTTCACATGGACGACATTCGTCGCTTCGGCTTTGATTTTGTTCGCGTTTCCGCCGCTGACCGTAGGCATTGCGCTCTTGATGCTGGACCGGTTGTTCGGAACGAGCTTTTTCAATCCGGAATTAGGCGGAAATACGATCATTTGGGAGCATCTGTTCTGGATTTTCGGACACCCTGAAGTTTATATTCTCGTACTCCCGGCGTTCGGCATTTTTTCGGAAATCATTCCGGTTTTTGCGAGAAAAAGGCTGTTCGGCTATTCTTCAATGGTATTTGCAACCGTATTGATCGGCTTTTTAGGCTTCATGGTTTGGGCTCACCATATGTTTACAACGGGACTCGGGCCTGTGGCAAACGCCATTTTTGCGGTGGCGACGATGGCCATTGCCGTCCCGACTGGTATTAAAATCTTCAACTGGCTGCTCACGGCGTGGGGCGGGAGCATCAAGTTTACAACGCCGATGCTTTACGCGATATCCTTTATCCCGACGTTTGTTATGGGCGGGGTGACAGGCGTCATGCTTGCTGCCGCACCGGCTGACTATCAGTTCCATGACACGTACTTTGTCGTGGCCCACTTCCATTACGTCATCATTGGCGGAGTGGTGTTCGCCATCCTCGCCGGAGCTCATTACTGGTGGCCGAAAATGTTCGGGAAAATGCTGAGCGAAGCGTTGGGCAAAATAACGTTTGTACTCTTTTTCATCGGGTTCCACCTGACGTTCTTCATCCAGCATTGGCTCGGATTGTGGGGAATGCCGAGACGCGTGTTCACATACTTGCCGAATCAGGGATTTGACATGGCGAACCTGATCAGTTCAATCGGAGCTGTGTTTATGGCGGCTGCGGTCATCATACTCGTGATCAATATTATCGTGACGACTGCCAAAGGGGAAAAAGTCGGCAGCGATCCTTGGCATGACGGAAGAACGCTTGAGTGGGCCGTTTCTTCGCCGCCTCCTGAATACAACTTCAAACAGCTGCCTTTGGTCAGAGGCCTTGATGCTTTATGGATCGAAAAAAGAGCCGGCAAGCAGTCAATGACCGCCGCGGAGCCGCTTCAGGACATCCATATGCCAAACGGATCGATTCTTCCGTTCATCATGTCACTCGGGCTGTTTATATCCGCCTTCGGCTTTATGTACCGGACGGAATTTGCCTGGGGGCTGCCTGTCATTCTGATCGGGTTAGGGATCACATTATTTATGATGCTTCTCCGGTCTGTAATTGATGACCACGGGTACCATATTCATAAAGAAGATCTGATGGATGATGACGACAAAGGGGTGAAGGCATAATGCATACAGAAGAGAAATTGACGGCTGAAACCTTCCCGGCTTCTCCTGAAAAAGCTACGTTAGAAGGAAAAAATAAATTTATCGGCTTTTGGCTATTTCTCGGGGGAGAGACGGTTCTTTTCGCGTCTCTCTTCGCAACATACCTTGCGCTGAAGAATTCGAATGCAGGGGGGCCGAAAACGACCGAGATGTTCGACATGGGGCTGGTCTTTCTTGCGACAATGCTCCTTTTGACGAGCAGTTTGACGAGCGTGTATGCGATGTATCATATGAAAAACTTCGCTTTTAAAAAGATGCAGGTTTGGCTCGGAATCACCGTTCTGCTCGGTGCAGGCTTTCTGGCGCTTGAAATATATGAGTTCACGCATTACATTCACGAATATGGGTTCACCATTCAAAGCTCGGCTCTCGGCTCCGCTTTTTATACGCTTGTCGGCACACACGGAGCACACGTTACCTTCGGGCTTCTCTGGATTCTTTCTTTGATGATCAGAAATGCGGGCCGCGGATTAAGCCTTTACAACGCGCCGAAGTTTTTTGTCGCAAGCCTCTACTGGCATTTTATCGACGTTGTCTGGGTGTTTATCTTTACCGTTGTATACTTGATGGGGATGGTGGGATAAAAATGGTGAATAACGAAAACAGAGGGAATCCCAAAACAGATCTTGCCTACCGCAAAAAGAAAAACGCGGAGGACATGAGATATCAGGTTATTTCATTCGGTTTGATGATCGGCCTGACGATTGTCGCTTTTTTAACGGTCGCCTCAGATGCCGGCGTATGGTTTACGGTGCCGTTTATTCTGCTGCTCGCCGTCATTCAGGTTGCGTTTCAGCTGTATTACTTTATGCATATGAGTCAGCGGGGGCATGAAGCGCCGACTTTGTTCCTTTATTCGGGCGTTTTGGTCGCTTTTGTTACCGTGTTGGCTTTTGTAACGCTAATCTGGTGGTAATCGAACCGACATACAGAAAGGAGGATGCTCATGTTGGGCAGCCTTGAAATATTCGGTTTTCGCGCCCTTTGGAGCCCCTATTTCCTAGGGGCTGTCGTTTTCATAACCGCCCTTTACTTTTTTCTGATGAAACGCTTAGGATCAGAAGGAGAGCGGGCGTCCAGGAAAGAAATCGGTTTATTCCTGACGGCGATGATTCTTTTATACGCGTCTAAGGGCAGTCCGGTTGATTTGCTGGGACATATTATGTTCAGCGCGCATATGGCGCAAATGGCGGTTCTGTATTTGATCGTGCCGCCTCTGATCATCCTTGGCATACCGCCTTGGTTTTGGAAAAAGGTCATTTTTCTGCCGATCGTCAAGCCGCTGTTCCGGTTTTTTTCCAAACCATTGATCGCGATAATCGTGTTTAACGGTCTATTTTCGATGTATCACATTCCATTGGTGTTTGATTTTATAAAGACGGATGCCGTTTATCATGCCGCCATTACCGTGCTGATCTTTATTGCAGCGTTTTTCATGTGGTGGCCGCTCGTTCACAAGGTCGAGGAGCTTCCGCAGATGAGCGGACTTTTGAAACTCGGCTACATTATGGCTGACGGCATTTTGCTGACACCGGCGTGCGCGTTAATCATGTTCAGCGATACGGCTCTGTATTCGACATATTCGGATCCGTCAGCATGGGCGGAGGCAATGAAGCTGTGCGTTCCTCTCGATACGCTGAGCGGAATGACGCTTACAGGTCCGGAAATGTTCAGCAGCATGCCTGTTCTCGAAGATCAGCAGCTTGGCGCGATTGTCATGAAAATCCTACAGGAAATCGTGTACGGGACATTTTTGGCGATTATCTTTTTCGGCTGGGCGAGGAAGGAAAGAGCCAAAGACGAAAAGGACCTGGAAGAAGAATCATATTCTCCGTCTACGGTTCATTAAGGTCAAAAAAGGGTACAGCCTCACCGAGGGGCTGCACCCTTTTTTATGTACGCCTGCTACACTTCAAGTGCTGAAACCTTTTCTTTGATCGAATTCAGCACCGTCTTGCTTGTTTTGAGGAGCTGCGGCGGAAAATGTTCGTCTTCGCCGTATTCCACTCCATGCGGATAATAATATTTGCCCAAAAGCGGCGTCATCAGTTTGATTACCGCGCGCCGGGCGCCCACGTCACCTTCGATGGCATATCCGAACACGCGAAGGTAGAATCTTCCTTCGACCATATCGAATTTGCGGTCATATGTGACGCGTTCATAATCCCATTGTCCAGCTCTTACGAACCCTTCGTTTTCCATGATGTCGTCTAACCGGTTAAGGTCGGCAGTCAATCCTTCAATTCCGGATTCTTCAAATTTCATCCCGTAAAACCCCCTTAAAAAAATTACCTTTACTGACAATCATAGTATGAAAGCGTTAAACTTTCAATCCTGCCTGAGCCGATATATAAATATTTTTGTGGACAGTATGAATCGCGCGCGGCTTGACGACAATATGAACAAACGAACGACAAGAGGAGGTCTTCTGATTGACACGTGTGAAAGATATCATGACAAAGGAAACATTATATTGTACGGTTCTTGATAATGTATACGAGGCTGCCGTGAAAATGAAAGACGGGGATGTGGGAGCGATTCCGGTTGTGCTTGATGACGGCTTGGAACTGGTTGGGATCGTCACTGACCGGGATTTAGTGCTGCGGGGAATCGCAGCTAAAAAACCGAATTCGCAAAAAATTACAAATGTCATGACGACTGATCTCATTACGGTAAGTGAAGACGATTCAATTGAAAAAGCGGTCGATCTCATGGGAGATTATCAGATCAGAAGGGTCCCGGTTACACGGGGAAAAACGCTTGCCGGCATCATTACGCTCGGCGATGTTTCAACTCACAATAAATCGAACCGCCAGGCTGGCGACGCGCTGACATTTATATCTGAAAACGAAGAGCGGCCTGGAGATTTTCTTCATTAAAACATATTTTGTCTCACATCTTAATAGGCTGTATTAACATTGAAAATTCATGTCAGTTCTGTTTAAATGACACTAAAGGCAAGTTTTTGATGCGTGCGCAGCTTAATGGATAGATTGATCCGTCAGTCGGAGGTGAAAGTTTGAAAAATATATTAAGAGCGGTCGTGATCCTTCTCATCGTTGCGGCTTCATACACGCTGTTTATTCAATACGGCTCAACGCCTGAGAAAATTGCGAAGGAAGACAAGCCGCAAGTCTCAAACGAAGATGCAAAAAAAGAGAAGCCCTTGAACATTCCCGATTCCGGCCTGCTTTCCTTTATCGGGGAATCGGCCGAGACGATCGAAAAGAAACTGGGGAAACCGGACAGAGTCGATCCTTCAGCGTATGATTATGAATGGTGGGTCTATAACCAAGGGAAAAAACAGTACGTTCAAATCGGCTTGCTGGGCGGCAAGGCTGTGACATTGTTTGCGACAGGCGACGGGGTGAACACCGCTCCGTTTAAAATCGGACGGCCGTCAAGGGAAGTTTTCAAAACGACCCAGATCGCCCCGTATGTCAATGTTCAATATAAAGGCAGTTCATACCGTTTTGAGTTTTCCGAGGAAGATATGAATACAAGGCCGACGGTTAAAGTCGGAGACATCTATGTTCAGCTGTACATGGATAAATTCGAGGGGACGCTTTCAAGCATCAGGGCATTTGATGCGCCGACTTTAATCAAGCAAAGGCCGTATGAAGTTGTCTACAGAGGCACCCTGATCGAGCCTAAAGCATTGACAGAATCGGATTGGAAGAAAATCGAGAAAGCAAATGAGAAGCAGATTTTTGATATAACAAACGTTATCCGCGCAAGGCACGGCCTGTCTGAGCTCACTTGGGATGAAGGCGTATCAAAAGTGGCTTACGGCCACAGCAGCGACATGAAAGAGCACCATTACTTCTCCCATGTGTCAGAAACGGAAGGCACCCTCAAAGACAGGCTTGAAAAAGGAAAAGTCAATTTTGAGCAGGCGGGGGAAAATATCGCGCTCAACTATGTCGACGGGCCTGCGGCGGTTGAAGGCTGGTTAAACAGCGAAGGACACAGAAAAGCGCTGTTAAATGCCGACTATACTCATCTCGGAGTCGGGGTGGACGAGAAATATTATACGCAGAACTTTATTAAAGAATGGCACTAGAGCCCGGGATCATACCCGGGTTTTTAGTTTTTAGAGAAAACCATGAAACTTTTAATGTTTGGTCGGCTGCTCACTCTTTCGCACTGGTTCCTATAAAAAGAGGAATTTTAGGCGAACACATTTTGCCGGGGCGGATTACACTATAGCAGGCATATGTTTTCGGAGGGGGTGTAGACGTTGGCAAATCAAAACGCGCAATCATCCATCAATGAATTTAAGCAATTTATAAAACGGCATCCTAAGTTGATTTCCGAAGTCCGGAAACAAGAAAAAAGCTGGCAGGAAGTCTATGAAAACTGGGTTTTGCTCGGGGAAGACGATTCGATATGGGATCCGTACAGGGAAGAAGCTTCAGCGGAAAAGGAGCCGGACGCTGGCGGCAAAAACGATTTCATTTCGAAAATGGTGACGGCCGTTCGAAAGATGGATGCCAATCAAATGAATGAGCAGATCAATAAAATGAGCCAGTCTATTTCTTCGCTGCAAAGCTTGCTCAGCCAGTTTTCGGGCGGAAGCCAAAAACAGCAGAAACAAAGCGGCGGCGAGCATCCGTTTTCTTTCCGAAAAGATTAGGGAAGGAGAAAGACATGCGTAAAGAAGTGCAGGAGTATGTGTTCGCCGACGAAGAGCGCCGCCGGTTCATCCGTGAGCAGCCGGTCTGGTACCGCAAGCTTTCGCGGAATCCGAATGATCTGTCAGCCTTTCATCTCGATATGATGAATTTTTATGAAAAAACGATTCCTCACAGGGTCAACCAGTTATCGGGCAGCATTCAGATGGCCCAGATGATGCTGCAAATGTTTCATGCGATGCGCACTCAGGATTAATTTAAGCCTGAGTCTTTTTTTGTGATGATAAATCGCGCCATTCTGGTAAAGCTAGGTGTGAAGGAGTTGATCTGTGATGAAGAAGTGCTGGCTTGTAATCTTTCTGTGCCTCTTGCTGGCCGGCTGCGCCACCCATAAACCAAAGCCCAAAGGCTTATCTGATTGGCGCGATTCCGCTTGTGAAAGCGAAGTTTTTGGAAAATTATAGTTCGGAGGCGGCATAGACATTTTTGAAAACGGCTGTTTTGTGATACACTATAGCTGGAGGTGCATGTCTATGTTTGCCACAATGGAATCGTTGCGGCTTCAAAATGAAGCATATGATTTGGCCAACATGATTCTTCAATCAGAGGCGGCTGAACATTACAGAAAATGCTACAAGCGTCTCCGCGAAGATGAAGAGGCCGGACGTATTATCGCTTCGTTTACGAAAATAAAAGAACAGTACGAGGATGTGCAGCGCTTTGGCAAGTATCATCCTGATTATAAAGAGATATCCAAGAAAATGAGGGAAATCAAACGGGAGCTTGACCTTCACGATACAGTAGCCGAATTTAAAAAGGCGGAAACCGAGCTGCAATCCATTCTTGATGAAGTCAGCGTGGAAATCGGTCATGCTGTGTCAAAACATATCAAAGTACCGACTGGAAACCCTTATTTTGATAATCTTTCATCTTGCGGCGGCGGCTGCGGGTCAGGCGGAAGCTGCGGCTGTAAAGTTTCCTGATGAGGCTCGGTCGCCCCGAGTCTCGTTTTTTTATAGAACTTCATGCACAGAGCGACAGGCAGGTGAACAATTTGGAAATCAGGCGTCAAGGTTTAATCGTTTGGCTGCACTCCTTGAAGCAGGCGAAAATGCTCAGGAAATTCGGAAATGTTCATTACGTTTCAAAGCGGCTGAAATATGTAGTGGTGTATTGCAATATGGAAGATGCCGAAAGAATCATCGCAAAAATACGTTCGTACTCTTTTGTCAAACAGGTGGATCTTTCATACAAACCGTTTTTGAAAATGGAGTTTGAATCCAAGCAGGATAAAGCGAAAGAATACGACTATAAAGCCGGGCTCTAACTTGGTTTATGTTAAAAAAATCCCCGCAGAAGTACCTCTGCGGGGTCCTTCTATTCCTTAAAAAATTAAGGAGAAGGCAAAGGGAGAGGAGAAACCGGAGGAAGAACTTATGGGGAAACGTAAGTCTTCTCCGCGGTTGGCAACAACATCAATCGATGCTGTTGCTATTATTATCACCACCGAGCCTTTTTGCTATACATATGAATTTGCACTTTGGGTGTTTGTGCCAGAAAACACTTTATGATAAGATAGGAATGATTTTTTTCGAGTTTTAAGAAAAAGTGGTGGAAGTATGAGAGTGATTTCTGGGACGTATAAGGGACGTGCCTTAAAGGCGGTTCCCGGCACGTCGACAAGGCCGACGACCGATAAAGTAAAGGAATCCATCTTTAATATGGTCGGCCCGTATTTTGAAGGCGGCACCGGCCTTGATCTGTACGCGGGAAGCGGCGGATTGGGCATTGAAGCGCTGTCGCGGGGATTTGACCGCTTCATTTTTGTCGACCGGGATTTTAAAGCGATTCAAACCGTGAAAGGAAATTTGAAAACGCTGGGCTTAGAAAAGTGCGCCGAAGTGTACAGAAATGACGCAGAACGGGCTCTGCATGCACTGGTGAAAAGGGGCGCAAGCTTTGATGCCGTCTTTTTGGACCCGCCATATCGAGAGCAAAAGCTGGAAGCGCTTTTATCGATCATTGATGAAGCGGATATGCTGACTGAAAGAGGGTTTATTGTGGCTGAGCATGCGAAGGAAGTCATGCTGCCGGATGCGGCGGGCGGACTTCAGCTTGCCCGGCAGGAAATATACGGCTTAACAGGCGTGACCATATACAGAAAGAGAGGGAATGGGGATGGCTAGCATTGCCGTTTGTCCCGGAAGTTTTGATCCGGTGACTTTTGGACATTTGGATATCATCAGGCGCGGGGCGAAAGTGTTTGATAAAGTTTATGTATGCGTTTTGAACAATTCTTCGAAGAAGCCGCTGTTTACAGTGGAAGAACGCTGTGGGCTGCTTCGCGAAGTGACGCAGGATATCCCGAATGTGCAAGTGGAATCTTTTCAGGGGCTTTTGATTGATTATGCAAAGAGCAAGCAGGCAAACGTCATCCTGCGGGGGCTTAGAGCGGTATCTGACTTTGAATACGAGATGCAGGGAACCTCGATGAACAAAGTGCTCGATGAAAATATTGAAACGTTTTTTATGATGACGAATAACCAATACTCGTTCCTCAGTTCAAGCATTGTCAAAGAAGTGGCAAAATATAAAGGTTCAGTCGCAGAACTCGTGCCGGAAGCGGTCGAGGCTGCACTTGAAAAAAAGTTTGCAAAAAATGAGCGGCCGTAACCGGCTGCTCATTTTTTAACAGGGGCGTAAGATTTGGCATAAAGAATGATATAGATGAGAAGGGTGCCGATTGTTAGGAGCGGACCGATCTCTGCTAAAGTGTTCCACATCTCCAGAAAGAAAGGTTCCGTCTTCCCGGCCGTCAGAAAGGAGAAGACCGGCTCCGTCGGAGAATAGAACGATGTGTAAAGAGGCTTCCAAAGAATAAGAACAAAGATCGCTGCATAAATTCCCTGGAGGATGCGAGCGATAAAAAACGGCTTAAAGCGGATATCCGTTTCAGCAAGAATGCCTGCAACCTGCGCTTGGACGCAGAAGCCGCTGAAACCCAAAATAAAGCTGACGATCACCGCTTGCTGGAGAAGCGCCGCATCCGTTGCGCTGACCAGTTTGCTGCCGAGCGTAATCTCAAACAATCCCGATAATAAAGGCTTATCAAAATCACCGGGCAATTGAAGAGCCGTCAAAATCATTCTTGTCGCGTGCGAAAGAATGTCGGTGATGTGCATCACAGAAAGAATGTTATTAAAAACCGAAAAAAGAATGATGAAGCCGCCCACCATTAGCAGCGTTTGAACGGAGGAGATGACAGCATCGCTCAAAAGTTTGCCGAGCGGCCGCTTTTCTTCAAGTCTTGCCTGATGGAGCGCTTTTAAGGCTTCTTTAATTGAAGGCACAGGAAGCTTCTTTCGCACGGCGGTGCGGTTTTCTTCTTTTCTTCCGTAAGTGCGCATCGTCAGTCCAACTGCGAAATTGCCCAAATAATGGGCCGCCGCAAGCACAACGCCAAGAGAAGGATTATGGAAAAAGCCGACCGCAACGGCTCCGAAAATAAACAGCGGGTTAGATGAGTTGGTGAATGAAGCGAGCCGCTCTGCTTCGACCCGGGAAATCTGCCGTTCCTGTCTCAGCCTTGAAGTCAGTTTTGCGCCGGCCGGGTTTCCCGATGCCATTCCCATTGCGAGCACGAACCCTCCGACGCCGGGTACGCGGAACACCGGTCTCATGAAAGGCTCGAGCAACAGCCCGACAAACCTGACGACACCAAACCCGATCAAGAGCTCTGATAAAATAAAAAAAGGCAAAAGGGAAGGGAATACGACCTCCCACCACATGGCAAGTCCACTTTTAGAAGCGTCAAATGATTCTTGCGGGTGGGTAATGACGGCAGCTGTAAATGAAAGCAGCAAAACGGCAATCATGAGTGTCTTTACCTTTGACATGTCCATTTCTAACCCCCTTTGCGGCTGTGAATACACATTGGAAACAGGATCATGATAAAATAAACGAAAAGCTTGCCCGATTTGTGCGGTAGCCTTCTCCGTGAAACTTCTTTATCATTATACGAAGGCTGGTCCTTATTTTAGACCACCAGATTGCAAATCGGCGATGAAACAAATGAACCGGAAGCTCTTTAAACGCGCGGAAACCCTTCTCCTTGATGAGCATCAAAAGAAGGCATTTCATACATCTGTGAATTCATGCAGGCTGAAAATTCGAAGCCGGATCAAGATGTGAGCCGGTGAAAATAAAGATGGAGGGTTACATTTTCATGCTGAAAAAAAGAATTATACGCATCGCACTATTGCTCGTTATCATCGTGGCCGCGCTGTCATTTGTGAAGCTGCCATATTACATCACCGAACCTGGCGAAGCGACCGAGCTGAACCCTTTAATTAAAGTCGATAACGGCTATCCTGAAAAAGGGAGCTTTTCTTTAATGACAGTTAAAGTCGGCCCTGCAAATCCGCTTACATATATATGGGCAAAAATGCGCCCTTACCACGAAATTCTTCCGGAAGAAAATTTTAAACAAGAAGGCGAATCTGATCAGGAATATATGAAGCGCCAGCTGCAAATGATGAGAGATTCCCAGGAAAATGCGATGATCGCCGCTTATAAGCGGGCCGGAAAAGAAGTCAGCTACACGTTTAACGGCGTATATGCCATGTCGGTCGTCAGCGGCATGCCTGCAGAAGGGAAAATACAAGTCGGGGACAAAATTAAAAAAGCGGACGGAAAATCGTTCCGGTCAGCGGAGAGCTTCGTCCGCTACATCGAGTCAAAAAAAGCCGGGGACCGCGTGAAAATCGTAGTTGAACGGGATAAAGAAGAAAAAACATATGAGATGAAGCTGAAAACATTCAAAGAAGATCCAAAGAGAGCCGGGCTCGGCGTCTCCCTCATCACAGACCGCAATGTCAAGGTGAAGCCGGAGGTCGATATGGATATTGAAAACATCGGCGGCCCTTCGGCAGGGCTGATGATGTCAATGGAGATCTATAACCAGCTGACAAAAGAAGACGAGACGAAAGGACACCATATTGCTGGAACCGGAACGATCGACGACGAAGGCAAAGTCGGTCCGATCGGCGGCATCAGCCAGAAAGTCGTTGCGGCAGACAAGGCGGGAGCCGACATCTTTTTTGCCCCGAACGAAGGCGGAAAAAAAGGATCAAACTATGAAGAAGCTGTAAAAACGGCAAAAGATATTAAAACCGATATGAAAATCGTCCCTGTCGACACGATGGATGATGCGATTCATTATTTGGAAGATAAAGTGAAAAACACCTGATGTCCATCAGGTGTTTTTATTTGCGCAAAAATATCCGGCTGTCTTCGTCATACCTGATCGGCGAAAGGGAATATTCCTGCTCTGTCAGCATCGTCCGCACCGGCTCTTTGAGCGGGGCGCTGTATACTTGGCCCGCTTTTATGTCGAGCTGAAGGGAAGGGTGGGAAAAAGATCCCGTCTTTGTAATAAGGGGTACGCTCAAGCTTTTTTTCTTTTCGGCTAAATAGGCCTGACCTTTTTTTGTCATGCCGAGAAGTCTGATGTATGCCGGATACGGTTCGTTTAACATGCGCTTGACGTCGGCTTTTTTCGTTTTTGTGAGGATGTGGGTGTTCATGCGCTGCAGCCTTGTCCACGTATAGCGCTTCGTTTTCAAAAGCTCCATGTATTCCTTAAATGAGCCTGCTTTTCGGATCGCTTTTTTGGCGCGGTGCTCAAGTCCCTCTTCCACTTCATAAATCCCTTTCAGCTCTTCTGTATCCATTGTATGGAGGCTGTATTTCAAAAAGGGGAAATAATCTTCGGGCGAGTGCCACATGCCGAAAGTCCGGGCGTATTCATTAAGCTCGTCGATCGATGGCTTTGGAAGGTAGAAGCGGCTGTCCGCGAGGCTCCCCGTTTCAAAAATCGACTTGCGTATGCTCGTAGCGCTTGCGATTCGGTCCGCTTCAGGGAATGTTGAATCGTGATAGCCTGAGGACCGGCGCTTGACGGTTTCGGGCTTCATGCTTAATTGCTTTTGCATGATGGCTTTCACATAATGGAATCCGAGAATGTTGTTCGGCTTTGAAAGGTCAACGATGTTACCGCCTTCTCTTGTTACAGACCGGAACGCTTTTGCCATCGCTTGCGGGTAGCTCAGCCCAAACGCTATCTGCTTTCTGGCTTCTTCGTTGAGCCTGTCTTCGTGCTCTATCGTGTGTGCGGCTGTATTGAGAAATGCCTCAATATCGCCGTGCTCGCTTCCGAAAAACAAAGAAGAACACCCTAATTCATTTAAAATCGAGACGGCGCCTTCAGCAAACGTTTCCGCTTTTTGGACGGCGAATATGTAAGGGAGTTCAACGACGACATCGGCAAAAGATGCGAGCGCCATCTTCGTACGCGCCCACTTTGATACGATGGCGGGTTCGCCGCGCTGCAAAAAGGAGCCGCTCATAACGGCAACCGCCACCTCGCTCCGCGTTTCTGATTTTGCTTCCTTTATATGATATAAATGTCCGTTATGAAAAGGATTGTATTCCACAACAAGGCCGACCGCTTTCATTTTTTCACCTCTCTTGCATCTCTTGAAATAGTTATGATACATTTACACATGGAATGTCCAGACGCCTCGCGAAAACAGCGTTTTTCCTAAGTGTATGAATTGTTGTTCACGATGTCAACGAATGAAAGGCGCAGGCGCATATCTGTAAAGAAAAAATATTGACAAAAAACATGATGAAAGCTATAATCATGTTTGTTGCTCACTTAGAGGTGATACAATGAAATGGACGATACATCAGCTGAATCAAATGCCGAAGAAGGACTTTGAATTTGATGAAACAGTTGATTTAAGCGAACTCTCTCAAAGCTCGGAAATCCGCAGCATTTCACCGGTGCGGGTGAAAGGGCGCGCGGAAATCCGCTCAAAGCAGGCTGCATTTGATTTTACCATTTCAGGCGAGATGATCTTGCCTTGCTCAAGAACGCTTGTTGATGTTCGTTATCCATTCAGTATTTCTACAAAAGAACTGTTTATATTTCATAAGACCGAGGAATTGGAAGATGAAGACGTCCATGTTGTTGAGGATGACCTTATCGACTTGACTCCGGTCGTGAAAGAAGAAATCCTTCTTGAGATCCCTATGCAAATCTTTTGTGAGTCTGTTCAAAAAGAAGAAGGTGCTCCGCAGGAGGGCAAGGATTGGCAGGTCATTACAGAAGATGACCGGAAAGACCGGATCGATCCGAGACTTGCCGGACTCGAGAAGCTCTTAAAACAAGATGATGAATCTTAACGCTCTTTAAGGAGGTGGGAATAATGGCTGTACCTTTTAGAAGAACTTCTAAAACGAAAAAAAGACTTCGTCGTACACACTTTAAATTGCAAGTGCCTGGTATGGTAGAATGCCCAAACTGCGGTGAGATGAAACTTTCACACCGCGTCTGCAAAGCATGTGGATCATACAAAGGAAAAGACGTAAAAAGCAACTAATCGTCAACAATGAAAACACAAGACTTCATGTCTTGTGTTTTTTTATACCCGTTTTCCCTTCATCCTTTTATTTCCTGTAAAGAAAATAGTCTATCTACTCTATCAGCCGCATATGTATGAGTTAAATTCATAAAGTCATGGAGGGGGATAACATTTGACGATTACAAGGCAGGATGCATGGACACAGGATGAAGATATATTGCTGGCTGAGGTTGTTTTAAGGCACATTCGGGAAGGCGGCACACAGCTTTCGGCCTTTGAAGAAGTGGGCAAGGCTTTAAGCAGAACGGCCGCTGCCTGCGGATTCCGCTGGAATTCCTTTGTCAGAAAGCAATACCAATCAGGCATTGAACTGGCAAAAAAGCAGCGCAAAGAGCTGCGCAAAAAAATAGGCGTCCATTCCGCGAATCTTCCTGGATCTGTCAAAACGGTTTCCGGGAGCAATGCGGAAAATCTGACGCTCGATGATGTTATTCAATACCTTGAAAAGCTGAAAGAAGCCCCGGTTCAAAAAGACTTTATAGATGAGAAGAAAAAGCTCGCTGAAGAAATCAATGAGCTGAAACAAGAAGTTGAAAAGCTGCGAAGCGAAAATCAATCGCTGAAAAAACGGCTTGAATTGACGGAAGAGGATTATAAAGCCTTGATTGAAATCATGGAGAGAGCCCGAAAAATGGTCGTTCTTCAAGAAGGCGAACGAAACAAAAAGGTGAAGCTCCAGCCGGAGTCGAATGAAAATCTCGAGACGCTTGAAAAATGAAAACCGGCCATCCGCTTTCGGCCGGCTTTTTTCATTTAGGCTGATTCAGAACTTTGATTTGGTTCGCTCGCAGGATACCAAACGAGCGGATTTTCCCCTTTATCCCGGGCCATATCATATTTAACCGGTGTAAAGCCCATCTTGCTCCAAAAATCGGATGATTTGACGCGCGGGCTTGTGCGAATCGGGAGTCCGAATGATTTGGCGAACTCCACCAGCATCGTACCGTAGCCGTTGCGCTGATACCCCGGCAAAACTTCAAGCTTCCAGAGCTCGAGGTAATCTTGGCCTTCTTCAAAGTATTGGTTGGTTTTTCCATCCGCTTTATACAGGCTCATTCTTGCAACGAGCCGATCCCCGTAATAGATGCCGTAAAAAGGTGAATTGCTGTCGTTTTCAATCATGTTGCTTTCAAGGTCCTCCAGCATGGAAAGCTCTTGAATCCCGTACTCCCTGAACTTTTTAAATTCTTCAAGCGTTTTGTAGTTGATCAGCAAACGTTCGACTTTGACCATTATGTTACCCCCTTGTTTGTGGTCTACTTCTATTGTAAACGCTTTTTTCAAAAAATCCAAATGATAAAAATTTTCTAATATAATGAAGCGAAATGGTTCTGAATATTTGAAACAACTTACAAGTCAACGGCGAAAATTTCTGCTATGATATACAGTATATGAAAAAATCAGGGTGTGAGAATGTGAGAATCGGAGTCATCGGAGGAGGCTCGGTCGGCCTCCTTTTTGCATACTATTTTTCGTTCGGCCACGAAGTGACTGTGATTGCGCGGAGAAAGGAACAGGCGGAAGCGATTGAAGAAAAGGGAATCCGCCTTCTTGAAGACGGGAAAGAGATGACCGTGAACGCCAGGGGCGTGACTGAACTTGATCCGGACTGCGACCTTCTTTTTGTTGCCGTAAAGGAGCATCAGCTCGGAGCCGTTCTGTCTGAGCTGGAGCAGGCGGCTCCTCTTGACATCATGTTCCTGCAAAATGGAATGGCGCATATTCCCGTGCTTGAAAAATGGCAGACGGGCCACCGCATCTATACGGGATCTGTGGAACACGGAGCTGTCAGGGTGGATGACCGTACATTCCGGCACACGGGAAAAGGGGCCGTAAAATGGAGCGCGTTCCGAAGCCAATCCGCCGCCCGGCTGAAAAAAGAGCTCGCTTCGGTGCATGAAGCGTTCCCTTTTATTTGGTGCGAAGACTGGTATAAGCCCCTCGCCGAAAAATTGATTGTCAATGCGTGCATCAATCCGCTGACGGCTCTTTTGCGGGTGAAAAACGGCGCGCTGCTTGAGGAGCCGATGTATGGGGCCTATATGAAGTTCGTCTTTGAAGAAGCGAGCCGGATTTTGGAACTTGAAGATCGCCAGGCAGCGTGGGACCATGTTCTTTCCGTCTGCCGCCGGACGAAAAGCAACACGTCCTCAATGCTTGCCGATGTGCTGGCAGAAAGAAAAACGGAAGCGGATGCGATCATCGGCTATCTGCTGAAGCGGGCAAAAGAGTCAGGAGAGCCCGCCCCGCACCTTACCTTTTTATATCGCAGCATCAAGGCGCTTGAAAACGAATGAAGCTAAATCTTTTGACCGAATCGCATAACGTGCTATACTCGTTTCGGATAGCTAACTATTTACTGGAGAAAGGAAGTTCTAGAGATGCAGCTTACTGAACTTTCCATACAAAGTCAAAACCCTTTTGTACGAGACTATATAAATGGAAAAAAGGAGATAGAGCCGTTTTTTGATTACGGCCTAAGCAATGAAAGTTGGAGTGTCCGTTTGGATGACCTTTCCTCCCGGACGTATGACCGCGATGCGTTAGCAGACTATTTGCTCGACTATCACCGCAAATTTCAATCGGCAACCATGAATGAAACAATCGAACGCCTTCGCGATCCGAAAAGCGTCGTCGTTGTCGGAGGGCAGCAGGCCGGCCTTTTAACGGGTCCTCTTTACACTATACATAAAATCGTATCGATCCTTTTATTAGCAAAGCAAAAAGAACAAGAGCTGAACGTTCCGGTCATTCCGGTATTCTGGGTTGCGGGGGAAGACCATGATCTGGAAGAAATCAATCACGTCTACATTTCTGACGGCGGCAAGGTGAAAAAGCACAAGCTCCCGCAGTCCCACTGGAAAAAAAGCCAGGCGGCAAAAACGGCGCTCGATGCCGAGAAAGCTGAAAAGTGGCTGGACGGGATTTTTGCTTCATTTGAAGAAACGGAGTATACGAATGATCTTCTCGGCCATTTGCGCCGATGTTTAAGGCAGTCTCTTTCTTTTACCGATTTTTTCGAATTTCTTGTTGCTGACATGTTTGAACAAGACGGCTTGATCCTTTTGAATTCCGGAGACCCGGGCATCAGAAACCTTGAAGCGCGCTTTTTCCGGCAGCTGCTGGACAAAAACGATGAGCTGACCGACTCTGTCAAACGGCAGCAGGAATTGATGAAACAACTGGGTTACACACCGATTATCGAAGGGGCCGCACAACATGCGAACATTTTTTATGAGCGCGACGGCGAGCGGTTTTTAATTGAAAAAGAAAACGGCGCGTTTTTTATAAAAGAGCTTCATCTTCAGTGGTCTGAAGCAGAGCTTTGCGATTTGATCTGCCAGAACCCGGAAGCGTTCAGCAATAATGTCGTAACCCGGCCGCTCATGCAGGAATATCTTCTACCGACATTGGCGTTCATCGCCGGTCCCGGAGAGATCAATTATTGGGGCGAGCTGAAAGGCGCTTTTCAGGTCATGGGCTATAAAATGCCGCCTGTCGTACCGAGGCTTCAGGTTACATTCCTTGAACGGCACATCGAAAAAAAGCTGGACGAACGGGGAATCGAACTCCGCGAATCGATTGAAAAGGGAGCGCGGGCCAAAAAAGAGCAGTATTTTCAAGATAAGGTTCCGAACGGATTTACCGATTCGGTCAAACAGGCGAAAGAAAAAATCGAAAACATTCATTCCGCAGTGCGCGCCGAAGCCCTCGAAATCGACGGCAGCCTCGGCCCCCTTTTAGAAAAAAACGCGGGCTTCATTCAAGATCAGCTCCAATTTTTGGAGAAAACAGTCATCAGAAGGATTGAAGAAAAAGAAAACTATATTTTGCGTGATTTTGACAAAATTCAAACAAGCATCAAACCTTTAGACGCTCCCCAGGAGAGAATTTGGAACATCGTGTATTATTTGAACAAATACGGTCCGGATTTCTTGGAAAAATACAAGGATTTGCCATATTCATTTCAAAACATGCATCAAGTTGTCAAACTTTGAAATAATTTTTTAAAAAACCCTGAGTAGTTCAGGGTTTT
Organism: Bacillus sp. GM2; assembly: GCF_056155945.1. Classification (NCBI taxonomy): domain Bacteria; kingdom Bacillati; phylum Bacillota; class Bacilli; order Caryophanales; family Bacillaceae; genus Bacillus; species Bacillus sp. GM2. The sequence continues at coordinate 1,955,324 of NZ_JBRKSZ010000007.1, read as the reverse complement.
TTTTTGTTCTAAAACAGTGTAAAATAAATTTGTGGAGAGAAGTGGTGGATAGTGGTGAGTTGAGGAACGAAAGTGGGGACCGAGATCATGTTTATGGGTGAATACCAGCATACGATTGATTCAAAAGGCCGCATGATCGTTCCGGCGAAATTCAGAGAAGGCCTCGGCGAGCAGTTCGTTCTGACGCGCGGGCTTGATCAGTGCCTGTTTGGCTACCCGATGTCCGAATGGAAACTCATCGAAGAAAAACTGAAGGCCCTTCCTCTTACGAAGAAAGATGCACGCGCTTTTACCCGCTTTTTTTTCTCCGGAGCCACCGAATGCGAATTGGACAAGCAGGGCCGGATCAACATTGCATCACCGCTGTTAAATTATGCAAAGCTTGAGAAGGAATGCGTGGTCATCGGAGTTTCAAATCGAATTGAATTGTGGAGCAAAGAGATTTGGGAACAATACGTAGAAGAGCAGGAAGATTCATTTGCCGAAATAGCTGAAAACATGATCGGATTTGATATATAATGAATCTTTGCGCATGCGGCGCTTCTGCAATCAGTTCATTTGAAAAAGGTGGGACAAGTAAAGAAATGTTTGAGCATACAACAGTATTATTAAAAGAAACAGTTGATGGTTTAAATGTAAAAGAAGACGGTACATATGTAGACTGCACATTAGGCGGTGCCGGTCACAGCGAGTATTTGCTTTCACAGCTGTCTGAAAAAGGCAAATTGGTCGCTTTTGACCAGGATGAAACCGCACTCCGCCATGCGAAGGAAAAACTGGCGGATTATGAAGGACAAGTCGTTTTCATAAAAAGCAATTTTCGGTATTTAAAAGACCGTCTAAACGAAATCGGCATCACGAAAGTGGACGGTGTTTTATTTGATTTAGGCGTCTCATCTCCTCAGCTGGATACACCCGAAAGGGGCTTCAGCTATCATCATGATGCACCTCTTGATATGCGAATGGACCAGTCGGCGGGCCTTTCGGCAAAGGAAGTCGTCAATGAATGGCCTTATGAGGATCTCGTGAAAATCTTCTTTAAATACGGAGAAGAGAAGTTCAGCAAGCAAATTGCCAGGAAAATCGAAAAAGCAAGAGAACAATCGCCTATTGAAACAACAGGCCAGCTTGTCGATATCATCAAAGAGGCGATTCCCGCACCGGCAAGAAGAAGCGGCGGGCATCCGGCTAAACGGATCTTCCAGGCGATTCGAATTGCGGTAAACGATGAATTGAGGGTATTTGAAGAAGCGCTTTTGCAGGCGATTGAGGTGCTGAAGCCGGGCGGAAGAGTATCGGTCATCACATTCCACTCGCTGGAAGACCGGATCTGCAAATCGACATTTAAAGAGATGTCATCGCCTCCTGAACTGCCTCACGGACTGCCCGTGATCCCCAAGGAGTTTGAACCGAAATTAAAGTTAGTCAACAGAAAGCCGATCACAGCTTCCGAAGAGGAGCTTGAACACAATAACCGTGCGCGCTCAGCGAAGCTGCGCATCGCGGAAAAAGCACGAGAGTGAGCTGTACGAATTAAAAGGAGGTCATCAGTCTATGAGCAATTTGGCTTATAAAGTAGAAAAACAGCAACGACAGACAAACAGTGCAGAACAATCCGTTATCATCCGGAGAAGAGCATCGATAACGCTTGGGGAAAAGGTACTGATTGTGCTTTTTGCCCTGGCTGTACTCAGCGCTTCACTATTTATGATTTCAAAGGCTTTCGCCGCGTATCAGACCAATATTGAAATTCAAAAGCTCGAAAAGAAGGTTGAAACGGAAAGCAGCAGAGTTGATGACCTCGAAAAAGAAGCCGATATGCTGAAAGAGCCGGATCGTATCATGGACATCGCCCGGAAAAAAGGCCTTAAATTAGGTGATAAAAAAGTGAAAGACATACAGGAATGATGCACAATGCCGAAAAAAAATAAATTCATGAACAGAGGAGCGGCAATACTCAGTATTTGTTTTGCCCTCTTTTTCTTTGTTATCGTAGGACGATTTGCGTTTATTCAAGCGACGGGAAAAGTGAACGGCGAAGTGCTTGCACAGAAGGCGAACGAACAGTATGAGAAAAAGCGGACGATCGAAGCCCACCGGGGATCGATCCTTGACCGGAACGGAAAAGTGCTTGCCGAAGACACTTCGACATATAAGCTCGTTGCGATTATGAGCAAAAAGATGGAACCTCAATACGTGAAAGACAAGCAGCTGACGGCTGAAAAGCTTGCGCCGATTCTCGGCATGGATGAGGGGAAAGTGCTCGATATTCTCAATAAAAAAGGAGCGTTTCAGGTTGAATTCGGATCGGCGGGTCGGGATTTGACATACGCCCAAAAAGAAAAAATCGAAAAGCTGAAGCTGCCGGGCATCGTGTTCACACGCGATACGAAGCGCTACTATCCAAACGGAATCTTCGCTTCCAATCTCATCGGCTATTCACAGATCAATGCAAAAACAGGTGAAATGCAAGGCATGATGGGCCTTGAAAAAACGCTGAACGATTATTTGAAAGAAACGGACGGATACATGACGTACGATACCGACAGAACGGGCTGGCGCCTGCCGAACAGCAACGAAAGTATTAAAGCGCCAAACAACGGAGACAACGTGTATTTGACGATCGATCAAAAAATCCAGGCGTTTTTGGAAGACAGCATGACGACCGTCCAAAAAGAATACAAGCCGAAGAAGATCATGGCGGCGGTTGTTGATCCGAAAACGGGCAAAGTGCTCGCGATGGGGCAAAGGCCGAGCTTCAACCCGAACGTGCGCGATGTCACGAACTATTACAACGACCTTGTCTCCTACAGCTTTGAGCCGGGCTCGACGATGAAGATTTTCACATTGGCGGCGGCCATCCAAGAAGGCGTATATAATGGAGGAGAACAATACAAGTCTGGATCATATTCGGTTTCTAAAAAAGATAAGCCGATCAAAGACCATAACGGTGGAAACGGCTGGGGCCCGATCACTTTTAATGAAGGTGTTGAACGCTCCTCAAACGTCGCGTTTGCGATCCTTGCCAACGATAAACTCGGCACGGACCGGTTCAATCAATATTTGCGGAAATTCCATTTTTACGACAAAACGGGGATTGACCTGCCTGGGGAAGCGAACAGCAAAATCAACTTTGAATATTTGCGGGATAAAGTGTCGACGGCTTTTGGACAGAGCTCTGCTGTCACGCCAATCCAGCAGCTTCAGGCCGCGACGGCGATCGCCAATAACGGAAAAATGATGAAGCCTTATGTGATCGATCATGTCGTTGATTCTGACAAAAACAAAACGATTTATCAAAATAAACCGGAACAAGTCGGCCAGCCGATCTCTGCCAAAACGGCAAAAGAAGTGCGCGAGCTGTTGGGAAAAGTCGTCACATCTGAAAAAGGAACGGGGCAGCCGTACAAGATCGAAGGATTTGATGTCGCCGGAAAAACCGGTACGGCGCAAATTGCCGGAGAAGACGGCAGATATTTGACCGGCCGCGAAAACTACGTGTTCTCCTTCATGGGCATGGCCCCGAAGGACGATCCGCAGCTTCTCGTTTATGTGGCCGTGCAGCAGCCGCAATTAAAAGCTACGGAAACAGGCTCTGCTCCGGTGTCAAAAATTTTCAATCCGGTGATGAAAAACAGTCTTCACTACTTAAATATCACACCGAAAGAGACTGAAAAAGAAGAAAAGCAGGAAGAAAAACAGCTGAAAATGCCTGATTTCTCCGGCAAACGAGCCGAATCCGCCGCAAAAGAGGCGCAAGGCAGCAGCCTTGTTCCCGTTACGATCGGCGATGGCTTGGCTGTGAAAGAACAGTACCCGAAAGCGGGCGAAGCCGTCCTGCCGAACCAACGGGTCTTCCTGAAAACCGACGGGAAAATCACACTCCCAGATATGACAGGCTGGTCAAAACGGGACGCCCTCCGCTTCGGCGCCATGGCAGGCATTCATATCGAAACGAGCGGCCAGGGCTATGTGAAGAGTCAAAATGTAAAAGCAGGCAAAGAATTAAAAGCAAATTCAGTCGTGAAAGTCAGATTGAAAAACGAATAGATCCCGTCAAAGGCTATCGGCTCAAAGTCGATAGCCTTCCGTTTGGACGCGGCCGCCTTGAATAGATGAAAAATCGGGCCGTTCTATCAAAACGCTCCGAGGCATAAAATGAAACAAGCCTAAATAAGGAGTGAACGGTCTCTTGCGCGTTTCCAATGTAACGGTCAGAAAACGTTTAATATTCGTTCTGCTTTTTGGTGTGATCATCTTTTTGATTATTGATACAAGGCTCGGATACGTTCAGTTCGTTCTCGGGGATAAACTGACGACTTTAGCAAAAGATTCTTGGAGCCGGAACCTTCCTTTTGAGCCGGAAAGGGGCGAAATATTGGACAGGAACGGCGTCAAGCTGGCAACAAACCAAAGCGCGCCATCGGTTTTGGTTGTTCCGAAGCAAGTTGAAAATCCGATCAAAACGAGCAGACTGCTGGCCAGCGTTTTGAATATGTCGGAAGAAAAAGCGTATAAACATGTCACGAAAAAAACGTCGATTGAAAGGATCAATCCCGAGGGCCGGAAGATTTCCCACGAGAAAGCAAAAGAAGTCAGAGATCTCAATTTGAAAGGCGTATACATCGCAGAAGACTCGATCCGCCATTATCCGTTCGGCAGCTATCTGTCCCATGTGCTCGGATTTGCGGGCATTGACAACCAGGGTCTGCTCGGCCTTGAAGCCTTTTATGACAAAGAGCTGAAGGGCGAAAAGGGCTATGTGAAATTTTATTCCGATGCAAAAGGCAAGAGAATGCCTGGGGAGGCGGATGACTATACCCCGCCGAAAGACGGGCTTGATATGAAGCTGACGATCGATTCAAAGGTGCAGACGATCATGGAGCGGGAATTTGATATCGCAGAAGCGAAGTATAATCCGGACGGTATGGTCGGTGTTGCGATGAATCCGAAAAACGGGGAGATATTGGCGATGGTCAGCCGGCCGGACTTTGATCCCGCAAACTACCAATCAATCGATCCCAAAGTCTATAACCGGAACCTGCCTGTATGGAGCACATATGAGCCGGGTTCTACTTTTAAAATCATCACGCTTGCCGCAGCTTTGGAGGAAAACAAAGTCAACCTCCAAAAAGATCAATTCTATGATAAAGGTTCCGTTGAAGTGGACGGCGCGAGGCTGAAATGCTGGAAGCGCGGCGGACACGGCGCACAATCGTTTCTTGAAGTCGTCCAAAATTCGTGCAACCCGGGATTTGTTGAGCTTGGTCAGCGGCTCGGCAAAGAAAAACTGTTCACCTACATTAAAAGTTTCGGCTTCGGACAAAAAACCGGGATCGATCTGCAAGGCGAAGGAACAGGCATCCTATTCCCTCTTGACCGCGTCGGCCCCGTAGAGCAGGCGACAACAGCTTTCGGGCAGGGGGTATCGGTGACACCGATCCAGCAGGTCACGGCCGTTTCTGCGGCTGTTAACGGCGGAACGCTGTATACGCCGTATATTGCCAAAGAGTGGATTGATCCCGTGACAAAACAAACAGTGAAAAAACAGACGCCGATCGCCAAAAGAAAAGTGATTTCTGAAGAGACATCCAAACAGATCCGCTACGCGCTGGAGAGCGTTGTCGCCCAGGGGACGGGGCGGAACGCTTTTGTCGACGGCTACCGGGTCGGCGGCAAAACCGGTACGGCGCAAAAAGTAAAGGACGGAAAATATTTAAAAAACAACCACATCGTCTCATTTATCGGAACGGCTCCTTCAGATGATCCGAGCATTGTCGTCTACGTCGCCGTCGACAACCCGAAAGGAACGATTCAATTCGGGGGTACGGTTGCAGCGCCGATCGTCGGAAACATCATGAGAGACAGTCTTCCGCAGCTCGGCGTTAAGAAGCGGAAAGATCAGATCGAACGCGAATATCAATGGCTGGACAAAAAGCTGATCGAGGTCCCGAACCTTATAGGGCTTTCCGTGACAGAGCTTGAACCATTGCTGATCAACCTCAGGCTGAAGGCTTCCGGAGAAGGCGATGTCGTCGTTCAGCAGTCCCCTAAGCCGGGCGAAAAAGTAAAAGAAGGATCGACGATTCGCATTTATCTTGACAGCGATGACGGAGCCTCTGATTAATTCGTTTCAATATAGGAGCGGCTGCCTGCTGATGTCCGGGGCCGTTCCTCCTAAAAAATATATCGATTTTAAAGGATTAGCTGGATGTATCCTCTTTTTTACGCTAAAATATGAACTGTATGTCTGCACGAAGCTCGTGCGGCGAATCAATATGACAACGAATGAAGAATGATGAGACTTGAGAGGTTTGATACGATGAAATTGACAAAGCTTCTTACATATTTAAAAAATGCACCTTCCTATGCCGGCCAAGAAGACCCTGATATAACTTCAATTGAGATGGACTCCAGGGAAGTCAAGACAGGGAGTCTTTTTGTTTGTATAAAAGGCTATACAGTCGACGGGCATGACTACGCCCGCCAAGCCGCTGAAAAAGGGGCCGCCGCCATTGTGGCGGAAAGGGAAGTGGACGCCGATGTGCCGGTGATTATCATCCGTCATACGAAGAGAGCGCTTGCCGTGCTGTCGGACGCTTTTTACGGCCAGCCGACAAAGCAGCTGAGGCTGATCGGAATTACAGGCACGAACGGCAAGACATCGACTTCTCACATGGTGGAGGAGATCTTTAGAAAAGCCGGGAGCCGTACAGGACTGATCGGCACGATGTACACGAAAATCCACGACGAAACGTTCGAGGCGAAAAATACGACGCCGGAAAGCGTCACACTTCAAAAAACGTTTAGAAAAATGGTTGATCAGGGTGTGGATACAGCCGTCATGGAAGTATCTTCACACGCTCTCCACATGGGCCGGGTCCACGGGTGTGATTACGATATCGCCGCATTTACAAACCTGACCCAGGACCACCTCGACTACCACGAGACAATGGAAGAATATAAACATGCGAAAAGTCTGCTTTTCTCTCAGCTCGGCGGATCCTTTAACCACGAAACACCGAAGTGGGCCGTGCTGAATGCGGATGACCCTGCTTCAGCCTATTTCGCCCAAGTGACGTCAGCACATCTTTTGACATACGGAATTCAAAACGATGCCGATGTCATGGCTGAAAATATCAAAATGGCTCCGAAAGGGACAACCTTTGACCTGGTGACGCCAAAAGGTTCTGCACAAGTGACGATTCCGCTTGTCGGCCTGTTTAACGTCTACAATGTTTTAACGGCTGCCGCGATCGCGATTGCAGCGGATATCCCGTTTGCCACGATTACAGAAGGAATTGAAGGGCTGAAAGGGGTCAGAGGAAGATTTGAGCTTGTGGACGCAGGCCAGGACTTCCCGGTGATCGTCGATTATGCCCATACCCCTGACAGCCTCGAAAATGTCTTGAATACGTGCAGAGGCTTAACGGAAGGAAAGCTGTTTGTCGTCGTCGGCTGCGGTGGAGACCGCGATAAGACGAAGCGTCCGAAAATGGCGAAGATCGCCGTTGACCTTGCTGATGAACCCGTCTTTACAGCCGATAACCCGAGAAGCGAAAACCCGCTCGCCATTTTAAACGATATGGAGGAAGGCGTAAAAGGAGCTTACTATCACAGCATCGTCAACCGCGAGCAAGCGATCTTTTTTGCAATTGCAAACGCCAAAAAAGGCGATGTCGTCCTGATTGCAGGCAAAGGCCATGAAACTTACCAGCAGATCGGCGGTCAAACCTTTGATTTTGATGACGCTGAGGTGGCCAAAAGAGCCATTCTTGAGCTGAAATAATCGAAAAAGAACTACAGGAAAGAGTTGTTGAAATGATGGATGAAATAAATCAACATATGAAAAAAAACAGTGAATATGATAAATGCGTATGCTGCTTCTTATATCATGCGGAAAGGAGAGAAGAACGATGCTCGAACAAGTAATTTTATTTACCATTATCATGGGCTTTTTAATCAGCGTTCTTTTATCTCCGATTTTCATTCCGTTTTTAAGAAGGCTGAAATTCGGGCAGAGCATCCGTGAGGAAGGTCCGAAATCCCATCAGAAAAAATCGGGAACGCCGACGATGGGCGGCGTCATGATCATATTGTCGATTATCGCGACGACCATTGTTATGACGATGAAATTTTCCGAAGTCAGCATGAACATGATCCTCCTCTTGTTTGTTACGGTTGGATACGGTCTGCTCGGCTTTCTGGATGATTATATTAAAGTCGTGATGAAGCGCAACCTTGGACTCACATCCAAACAAAAACTGATCGGTCAGATCGTGATTGCTCTCGTATTCTATGCCGTCTACCACTTCCAAGGAATGCCGACTGACATCCGCATTCCGGGAACAGAGCTGTCGTTTGACTTCGGCTGGATTTATCCAGTGCTCGTCATCTTTATGCTTGTCGGCGGTTCAAATGCCGTCAACCTGACTGACGGGCTTGACGGTCTGTTGTCGGGTACAGCTGCCATCGCGTTCGGTGCGTTTGCGATTTTGGCGTGGAACCAGTCGCAATACGATGTCGCAATTTTCGCGGTTGCCGTTGTCGGAGCGGTGTTAGGATTTCTTGTGTTTAACGCGCACCCCGCGAAAGTCTTTATGGGAGATACAGGGTCGCTTGCCCTCGGCGGCGCGATTGTGACGATCGCGATTTTAACGAAACTGGAAATCCTGCTTGTTATCATCGGCGGTGTATTCGTCATTGAAACGCTGTCCGTCATTTTGCAGGTCATTTCATTTAAAACGACCGGCAAACGAATTTTCAAAATGAGCCCTCTTCACCATCACTACGAGCTTGTCGGATGGTCTGAGTGGAGAGTTGTCGTCACTTTTTGGACAGCGGGGCTTCTGCTTGCCGTCTTAGGAATTTACATCGAGGTGTGGTTATAAGTGGATACTCAAGATTTATTGCAAAATCAAAATGTGCTCGTACTGGGGCTGGCGAAAAGCGGATATGCTGCCGCTTCGATCCTTCATGAGAAAGGCGTAAAGGTTGTCGTGAATGACCAGCTGCCTTTTGAGGAAAATGAACCTGCGCGGATTCTCGCGGAAAAAGGGGTGGAAGTCGTCTGCGGCTCTCATCCGACGGAACTGTTTGATCTTCATTCGATCGACATTCTGATTAAAAATCCGGGCATCCGCTATGAAAACGTGATGGTCGAAGAAGCGCTGAAGCGGGGTATCCCGGTCTGGACGGAGGTTGAACTCGCCTATCATCTGACAGATGCTCCGTTCATCGGCATTACCGGTTCAAACGGAAAGACGACAACGACAACGCTTGTTTATGAAATGCTGAAGGCCGATTCGAAAAAAGCGCTCGTTGCTGGGAATATCGGTACGGCGGCAAGCGAAGTGGCCAATCAGGCCAGCGGAGACGAATGGATCGTGACAGAGCTGTCGAGTTTTCAGCTCATGGGGACTTATCAATTCAGACCGAAGATTGGATTATTATTAAACGTATTTGATGCCCATCTCGATTATCACCATTCGCGCCAAAATTATGAGCTTGCCAAACAGCAGGTCTATCGAAATCAATCGGAAACAGACGTTGCCGTTGTCAATTTGGACGATGAGACAGTCGTCCGGCTCGCGGAGTGTTCAAAAGCGGAGAAGGTGTATTTTTCGGTCCGCCGGACACTTGAGCGCGGAGCGTGCGTGAAAGACGGCGCAATCATGTTTAACGGCGAACCGGTCATGCCGCTGGAAGACGTCGTTTTGCCGGGAGAGCACAATTTGGAGAACATTTTGGCCGCCCTTTGCATCGTTAAAACAGCAGGCGTTTCCGACGCGGCCGTCCGTAAGGTGCTGACGAGCTTTACAGGTGTTAAGCACAGGATGCAATACGTCGCGACGATCAAAAACAGACTGTTTTACAATGACAGCAAAGCGACAAACATTCTTGCGACGAAAAAAGCGCTGTCCGCCTTTCAAAAGCCGGTCATTTTGCTGGCAGGGGGGCTTGACCGCGGAAATGAATTTGATGAACTAAAGCCGCATATGTCTTTTGTAAAAGCGGTGATCACTTTCGGCGAGACCGCGCCGAAGTTTGAGAAGCTGGCCGAAGAAATGGGAATACAACAGGTTAAACGTGTCGATAATGTTGAACAAGCAGCAACTGCGGCGTTCAGCCTGTCAGACGAAGGAGATGTCATTCTTCTGTCCCCGGCCTGCGCAAGCTGGGATCAGTACAAAACATTTGAAGAACGTGGTGACATGTTTGTAAACGCCGTGCATATGCTTAAATAAGGGCTTGTCTCGTAAAGATAGCCCTAAGAATTAGAGCTTGGGGTGTTCGGCTTTGCAAACAAAAAAAACGTCACCGGATTTTTTGCTGGTTATCATTACGCTATTGCTTTTAACAATCGGACTGATTATGGTATACAGCGCCAGTGCAGTATGGGCGACTTACAAATACGACGACTCCTTTTTCTTTGCGAAACGGCAGCTTTTGTTTGCCGGCATCGGGGTCATCGCCATGTTTTTCATCATGAACGTCGACTACTGGACGTGGAGGACTTATGCGAAAATACTGATCATTGTATGTTTCTTTCTGCTCATCATTGTCCTGGTTCCCGGGATCGGCATGGAACGGAACGGGTCGAGGAGCTGGATCGGAGTCGGCGCTTTCAGCATTCAGCCGTCCGAGTTTATGAAACTCGCGATGATCGCATTTTTGGCCAAGTTTTTATCTGAAAAGCAAAAGAATATTACGTCGTTTAGAAAAGGCTTTGTGCCGGCGCTGGGCATTGTCTTTTCAGCTTTTCTGATCATCATGATGCAGCCTGACCTCGGAACAGGAACCGTGATGGTCGGCACATGCATCATTATGATCTTTGTCGCGGGGGCGAGAATTTCGCACTTCGTTTTTCTCGGCCTGATCGGACTGAGCGGTTTTGTCGGCCTTGTGCTGTCGGCGCCGTACCGGATCAAAAGGATCACTTCATACTTGAACCCTTGGGAGGACCCTTTAGGAAGCGGCTTTCAAATCATTCAGTCTCTTTATGCGGTGGGGCCCGGCGGGCTGTTCGGCCTCGGCCTCGGCCAGAGCAGGCAAAAGTTTTTCTATCTGCCTGAGCCGCAGACAGATTTTATTTTTGCGATTTTATCAGAGGAGCTCGGCTTTATCGGCGGATCGCTGATTCTTTTGCTCTTCAGCGTTCTATTATGGAGAGGCATCAGAATCGCGCTCGGTGCGCCCGATTTATACGGCAGTTTTGTCGCCGTCGGCGTCATTTCGATGATAGCGATTCAGGTTATGATCAATATCGGAGTCGTGACTGGCTTGATTCCTGTTACAGGCATTACGCTTCCGTTTTTAAGCTATGGCGGTTCATCACTGACCTTGATGCTCATGGCGGTCGGCGTGCTGCTGAATGTCAGCAGGTATTCTAGATACTAGATTTTGGCGATAACCCTGTTGCGAGATAGCAGGGTTATCGGCGTGTACATAAGGATTAAGGGGGAGAACAGATGCGGATTGTTGTTAGCGGAGGCGGAACGGGCGGCCATATTTACCCCGCCCTTGCGTTTATTAAGGAAGTGAAACGGCATCACGAAGATGTTGAGTTTTTATATATCGGAACCGAAAAAGGCCTGGAGAAAAATATCGTCGAGCGGGAAGGGATCCCTTTCAAAGCGATTGAAATTACGGGTTTTAAAAGAAAACTTTCATTTGAAAACGTCAAAACCGTCATGCGCTTTTTAAAGGGTGTAAAAGAATGCAAAGAAGAATTAAAACGGTTCAAGCCGGATGCCGTGATCGGCACGGGCGGCTACGTGTGCGGCCCCGTCGTATACGCCGCTTCAAAACTGGGGATTCCGACGATTATCCACGAACAAAACAGCCTTCCCGGACTCACCAATAAGTTTTTATCCAAATATGTTGATAAGGTAGCGATTTGTTTTGATGAAGCGAAAACACATTTTCCTGCAGAAAAAGTTGTTTTTACAGGAAACCCGAGGGCGTCTGAAGTCGTCTCTATAAAAGGGGGCCGTTCCCTGACCGCTTTGGGTCTTGCAGAGGGCAAAAAAACGGTCCTTATTTTCGGAGGCAGCCGCGGTGCCGCTCCGATCAATGAAGCGGTCATTGCGATGCAAAACGAATTAAAAAAGCGGGATTACCAGGTTCTTTATGTCACAGGGGAAGTTCACTATGATAAAGTCACAGCTGCGCTTGAAAAAGAAGGCGCCGCTCTGAATATGGTCGTCCAGCCGTTTCTCCATCAAATGCCCGAGTACTTAAAAGCGTTCGATGTCGTCGTGGGCCGCGCAGGGGCAACGACAATAGCGGAAATCACCGCGCTCGGCATTCCAAGCGTTCTGATTCCGAGTCCGTATGTTACGGCCAACCACCAGGAAGTAAACGCACGCTCACTCGGGGAGCAGAACGCCGCTGTCGTTTTAAAAGAATCAGAGCTTAATGGAGACCGCTTAATTCAGGCGATCGATCATATTTTACAAGACGAAAAGACGTTGGAAGAGATGAAGATCCGCGCGAAATCGCTTGGCGTGCCGGACGCTGCGGAACGCTTGTACAATGTGCTGAAAGAATTGAAACATCATGCAAAATGATAAGACAGAAGGATTGTGGAGGTTTTCGATGGATAAGGTGATACAAGAATTAAAAGAACTTGAAGTCGGCAAAGTTCTGGAAAACGAGCCGCTCAGCAACCATACAACGATTAAAATCGGAGGACCGGCTGACGTGCTGGTGATTCCGAAAGACATTCAAGCTGTCAAAGATACGATGAAGGTTGTCAAGAAGCACGGCGTCAAGTGGACGGCCATCGGCAGAGGCTCGAATCTTCTCGTTCTCGATGAAGGGATAAGAGGCGTCGTCATCAAGCTCGGCCAGGGACTCGACCATATGGAAATCGACGGCGAGCAAGTAACAGTCGGCGGCGGCTACTCTGTCGTAAGGCTTGCGACAGGCATCAGCAAAAAAGGGCTTTCCGGCCTTGAATTTGCCGCAGGCATTCCTGGTTCGGTCGGCGGAGCGGTTTACATGAATGCCGGCGCCCACGGCTCAGATATCAGCAAAGTATTGGTGAAAGCATTGATCCTTTTTGAAGACGGAACGATCGAATGGCTGACGAATGAAGAGATGGCGTTCAGCTACCGCACATCCATCCTTCAAAACAAGCGGCCGGGCATTTGTCTTGAAGCCGTTCTCCAATTGGAGCAAAAAGAACGCGATCAGATCGTCGCGCAGATGCAGAAAAACAAAGACTACCGAAAAGAAACGCAGCCTGTGTCCAACCCTTGCGCAGGCAGCATCTTCAGAAACCCGCTGCCTGAACATGCGGGCCGGCTAGTTGAAGAGGCTGGTTTGAAAGGCCATCAGATCGGCGGGGCAAAGGTTTCGGAGATGCACGGCAATTTCATTGTCAACGCAGGCGGCGCAACAGCGAAAGACGTCCTTGATTTGATTGCATTCATTCAGAAAACGATTAAGGAAAAATACGATATCGACATGCACACTGAGGTCGAAATTATCGGAGAAAAACGGTAAACGGCCTCTCTACTTCAGATCGCCTTATGATATAATGTATGAAACAAACAAGCAAACGGCATCCTAGTATGTCGTTTGTTTCGCTAAACGGAAGCTTTTTAGCTTGCCCCCGTGCTTTCATATGTCGAAAAGCGCGTCTTTTTTCGAACAAAAATAAGCAAATAAAAGTCTTTTTGTCTGCTTTATTAACCTGAGGTGAGCCTACGTGAAACCCGGTATTGATAAAGAAAAAGTAGTGAATATAGAAGAACGTATTCCCAAAATTAAAGAACAGCGAAAGCAAAAGGCAAACCGCCGGCTGATCACCTTTATTCTGCTCTTTTTCACGATGATGCTGATCATCATTTACCTGCAGACGCCGATCAGCAAAGTCTCGAAGGTAGAGATCAAAGGAAACAAAAACGTTTCAAAGGAACAGATCATTTCCCTTTCTTCAATCCATAAAGGACAGACGGAATTTTGGAGTCTGAGCAAGCAAAAAGCCGCAGAAAAGATCGAGCAGAATAAACTGATCAAAAAAGCCGAAATTTCTAAACAACTGCCCAACAAAATCGCCATCTCCATCGAAGAGTATAAAAGCATTGCGTTTTTGCAAAAACATAATGTGTACTACTCCGTGCTTGAAAACGGCACGGTGCTTCCTGAAGAGGTGACGCCGACTGACATCGGACCAACCCTTAATAACTGGGAGGAAGACGAAAAGCTCGTTCAAATGGCAAAACAGCTGAACAAGCTTTCCGATTCCGTGAAAAAATCGATTTCCGAGATCAACTATACGCCTCAAAAATCAAACCCTTGGCTGATCAAACTGTATATGAACGACGGCTATATCGTGACAGCTTCGCTGAAAACGTTCGGACAGAAAATGAACAGCTATCCGGCGATCGTAAAAGAGCTGCCGAAAGGGGAAAAAGGCATTATCCATATGGAAGTCGCGACTTATTTTGAACCTCTGAAAAAAACGGATGAAAGCAAAAAGGGAGACGGAAATTGAAGAGGCACACAGTCAATCTTTCACTCGCCATGCTTGTCCTCGGCTTCCTGCTGTCTTTCTCCTATCAATTCGCCAGGGAAAACAAAGACCATGAAGAAACTGCTGAAAATTGGAAAGAGGAATATTCCCTGCGCGACCGGCTGATTTCCCAAGAAAAGCAAAATAAGAAGCTGGAACAGGAGCTTTACAAAAAACAGCAGGAAGTACAGAAAACAGAGACGGCTTTGAAAAAGGAAAAAAAAGAGTATTACAATATTGTTGAAGATGTTGAAAGGTACAGAATGTTCGTCGGGGAAATCGGCGTTCAGGGCGAAGGAATCAAGGTGACACTGAAAGACGCTTCGTACATCCCAGAGGGTGAGAATGTCAACAACTATATCGTCCATGAAAGCCACATTTTCCGCCTGCTCAATGAGCTGTGGATTTCCGGGGCGGCCGCGGTGTCGATCAACGGACAGCGCGTGACACATCATTCCTACATATCGTGCAACGGCCCTGTCATCACGGTTGACGGCAACCAGTATCCGGCGCCGTTTGTTATTTCGGCCATCGGGGATGCGGATGTGCTGATGCCGGCGCTGAACATTGCAGGAGGGCTTGTGGACCAGCTGAGCCGCGATCATATTTCAGTCAGCATCGAAAAACAAGATAATATCGAGATGGAGCCCCTTTTGAAGCAAGGGGAATGAACGTTGAAAAGTTGGTGGGCGGACATTGAAGAAAAATAATCGTTTCATCAGTTTGAGCATCTTGATGCTCATTTTCGGCATTATGCTGTCCGTGCAGTTCAATTCGCTGAAGGCGCCGAAGGTCCGCGATACGCGGGACATTTGGGACCTCAGGGAGGACTTGAAGGAAGAACAGAAAAAACAGCTTGATCTGATCAGCGAAATTGACAAGTATGAAAAAATGCTGAACACATACAGTCATCAAGAAGAAACCTCGCGGACAAAAGCGTTGAATGAAACGCTTCAAAACTTAAAAAAACAGGCCGGCTTCACAGATGTCACAGGGAACGGAATCATCATCACCATTTCTCAGCTCTTCTCGGAAGAATTGACAGGGGAATCGATTCAAAATCCCCCTCCCGACCTTCTGAAAAAGCTGATTAATGAACTGAATATGTATGAAGCGGAAGAAATATCCATCAACGACAGAAGGGTTGTCAACACGACGGTGATCCGCGATATCAACGGAACAACCAAAATAGACGGTTATCCTTTGGACAACTATCCGATAACGGTAAAAGTCATCGGCAAAAACGCCGATAAACTATATAGCCGAATGAATGCTTCATCCCTGCAGGATCTGTTCGCGGGAGAAAATCTGGATTTGCAAATCAAAAGGCCTGAAAAACAAATCAAAATCAAAGCTTACGAAGGTTCAATGCAAGTTGCGCCATTGAAACCGCTCGAAAAATCAAAAGGAGAGAATTCCTAATGTGGCTTCCGGTTTTAGGGCTTTTGCTCGGAATTACAATCGGGTTCAGCACGAACTTCACCATTCCGGATGAATACTCAAATTATTTGTCCCTGGCGATTCTTGCATCCCTTGATACTTTGATCGGGGGAATAAGGGCCCATTTGGAAAGTGTATACGATGAACTAGTTTTTGTGACGGGCTTTTTCTTCAATATTATTCTCGCCATAAGTTTGGCTTTTCTGGGCGTTCATCTTGGTGTAGACTTGTATTTAGTCGGGATGTTTGCATTTGGCGTGAGGCTTTTCCAAAACATCGCGGTCATCAGAAGAATACTGCTCGCCAAATGGACGGCCTCGAGGAGAAAAAATTAAAAAAAATCGGATTTAAAAGAGGATATACATAGGATATCACGAATATTCACAGTAATCCTAAAACTAAAAACGAAGCGTATTGGTTTGTATTGATTGTTACACACTTGTAAAACCAGATTCATTGTATTGTTGTTCGGCAAATAATAGAATAGAATTGACTGAAATGTGAGGAGGTGCCATAGAATGAACAACAATGAACTTTACGTTAGTCTAGACATCGGTACGTCCAATATTAAAGTGATCGTCGGTGAAATGTCAGACGATTCTCTTAACATTATCGGAGTCGGAAATGTTCCCTCAGAGGGGCTGAAAAAAGGATCAATCGTTGATATAGATGAAACGGTTCATTCTATAAAAAAAGCGTTTGAACAAGCAGAAAGAATGATAGGTTTTCCGCTGACCCACGCGATCGTCGGGGTTAACGGGAACTACATCCATATTCAAGATACGAACGGTGTTGTGGCTGTCTCAAGCGAGAATAAAGAGATCCACGTTGAAGACGTGCGCCGGGTGATGGAGGCCGCTCAAGTCGTTTCCATCCCGCCTGAACAGCTGATCGTTGATGTGATTCCGAGACAGTTTATCGTTGACGGCAGAGGCGATATCACAGATCCGAAAAAGATGCTCGGCGTCCGCCTTGAAGTGGAAGGGTCGCTGATCACGGGTTCTAAAACGATTTTACATAACCTGCTGCGCTGTGTGGAAAGAGCGGGAATTGAAATAACGGATATTTGCCTTCAGCCGCTGGCTGCCGGATCTGTCGCTTTATCAAAGGACGAAAAAAACCTCGGAGTGGCTTTAATCGACATCGGGGGAGGATCGACAACGGTTGCCGTATTTGAGGACGGCCATCTTCTTGCGACCCGCGTCATACCCCTGGGAGGAGAAAACATCACCAAGGATATTTCAATCGGATTGCGCACTTCCACAGACGAAGCTGAGCGGGTGAAGAAGCAGTTTGGACATGCTTTCTATGAAGAAGCGTCGGAAGAGGAAACATTTGAAGTCGCCGTGATCGGAACAGACCAAAAGCAGACCTTTTCTCAGCGGGAAGTGGCAGACATTATAGAAGCCAGGCTCGAAGAAATCTTTTTATTCGTGGCAGAGGAACTGCGAAACATGGGAATAAAAGAATTGCCGGGAGGGTTTGTGCTTACAGGGGGACAGGCTGGAATGCCGGGTGTCCTCAGCCTCGCACAGGATGTTCTTCAAAATAACGTCAGAGTGGCTATCCCGAATTATATCGGTGTAAGAGAACCTCAATACATGACAGGAGTCGGCCTCATCCAATTCGCTTACCGCAACGCAAAAATCCAAGGCAGAAAAGTAGGGTTTAAGATGCCGGAACAAGCGGTTCAGGAAGTCGCGGCAACACATCAAAAAGAAGTGCAGCAGCGACCGAAGCCAAAATCCAAGCAGCACGCTCAAGCTGAGAAAAAGCCGAGCAAAATGAAGAAAATATTTAACTTCTTTTGGGAATAGAGATTAGTCATTCGACGGATTAGGAGGATTTAGCATGTTAGAGTTTGAAACAAATATAGACGGCTTAGCATCGATTAAAGTAATAGGAGTAGGTGGCGGCGGTAACAATGCCGTCAATCGGATGATCGAAAATGACGTTCAGGGAGTCGAGTTTATCGCAGTCAACACGGATGCCCAGGCTCTCAACCTGTCAAAAGCGGAAACGAAAATGCAGATTGGTGCGAAGCTGACACGCGGGCTCGGCGCCGGAGCCAATCCGGAAGTCGGCAAAAAAGCCGCAGAGGAAAGCAAAGAACAAATTGAAGAAGCGCTGAAAGGTGCAGACATGGTGTTCGTCACAGCCGGAATGGGCGGCGGAACAGGAACGGGCGCGGCACCTGTCATCGCACAAATCGCAAAAGATCTGGGCGCATTGACTGTCGGCGTTGTCACAAGGCCGTTTACCTTTGAAGGAAGAAAAAGACAGCTTCAGGCGGCAGGCGGTATTTCAGCAATGAAGGAAGCCGTCGACACCCTGATCGTCATTCCGAATGACCGTCTTCTTGAAATCGTCGATAAAAACACACCGATGCTTGAAGCGTTCCGCGAAGCGGACAACGTTCTCCGCCAAGGTGTTCAGGGCATTTCAGACCTGATCGCAACACCTGGACTGATCAACCTTGACTTTGCCGACGTTAAAACGATCATGTCCAACAAAGGTTCTGCACTGATGGGTATCGGGGTAGCGACAGGTGAGAACCGCGCTGCAGAAGCCGCTAAAAAAGCTGTTTCCAGCCCGCTGCTTGAAACGGCGATTGACGGCGCCCAAGGCGTGCTGATGAACATTACAGGCGGAACCAACTTAAGCCTTTACGAAGTTCAGGAAGCGGCGGACATTGTGGCAGCTGCATCTGACCAGGACGTCAACATGATCTTCGGATCTGTCATCAATGAAAACTTGAAAGACGAAATCGTCGTTACGGTCATCGCGACCGGCTTTATCGAACAGGATCAAGATGCATCTAAGCCGCAGAGACCTTTAAACCAAGGCTTAAAACAGCATCATCAGCCTGCTCCGAAACGGGAGCCGAAGCGCGAGGAGCCAAGCATGCCGCACCGCAGCCCATCTCAGCCTGCCGAGGATACGCTTGACATCCCGACTTTCTTAAGAAACCGCAATAAACGCTAAAACGTCTACAATACATTGGAAAGCTGCCGACAAGAAGTCGGCGGCTTTTTTTATGCGCTGGAAACGGATTCTCCCCTCCAAAAGCATCAATTGTCATCCTGATCGAAGCGCCTCCCTCAAAAGCCTTGCATCTAACCTCTCTCTTTTCTCCCGAATGCACGGATTTTCCTTTCGTCTTGTCATCTGTCCGAACTATGACGGTGAACAAGTCATATGTAAAAAGAACGAATTTACAAACTGACAGAGGAAAAATGACAAAATACGACAATATCTATAAGTCTTTTCTTTTACCATTATTAATAGTTTCTGTTTCTAGACAAAGAAACGCAAGAAACGACTATATTTGCTATTGCTTAAAGGAGGATGTCATGTGAAGAAAAAGCCATTATTCCGCACATTCATGTGCGCTGCACTCATCGGTTCACTTCTCGCTCCGGCTGCTGTGCAGGCTGAAACAGGTACGGCAGCGAAGGCCAAGGAACAAAGCAAAATATCAAGCGCTCTTTACAAACGTTTTGAGAAAGAAGATAAAGTGACTTTTTTAATCAAAATGAAAAACCAGGCGAATCTTCAGCAAGCGGCAACAGCGGCTGAAAACCGGGCGAAAGCAAGCGTGATGACAGTGAAAAAAGTGAAAGAAATCAAACGTTCGGCCGTGCTGACGTCCCTGCGTACAAAAGCTGAGAGAACGCAAAAAGACTTAAAATCGTTTTTGGAAAAAGAAGAGAAAAAAGGAACAGCAAAGCAAGTGGAATCTTTCTATATTGTAAACGGCATCGCTGTGACGGCGACAAAGGATGTTATGGAAAAAGCGGCTTCATTTCCGGAGGTTGAAAAAGTGCTGCCAAATCAAAAAATTAAGCTTGGCAACACTGAAAAACCTACGGTAGAATCGAAAACGTCCACGGATCGTTCCCCTGCTTCCAACATTGAGCAGGTTCATGCGCCTGATGTCTGGAAAAAGCGCTATAAAGGCAAAGGAGCCGTCGTCGCTTCGATTGACACCGGCGTTGAGTGGGATCATCCGGCGTTGAAGACAAAGTACAGAGGCTATAACCCTTCTAAACCGAACAGTCCAGACAATGAGTTCAACTGGTTTGATGCGGTAAGCAATAAGAAAACGCCATATGACGACTTGGGCCACGGCACACATGTGACAGGCACGATGGTCGGCTCAGAAGCCGGCGGCAAAAACCAGATCGGTGTCGCACCGACTGCGAAATGGATCGCTGTCAAAGCCTTTTCAGAGGACGGCGGAGACGAAAAATCCCTTTTGGCTGCAGGAGAATGGATTTTGGCCCCGAAAGATACAAAAGGAAAAGCGCATCCTGAAAAGGCTCCCGATGTCGTCAACAATTCTTGGGCGGGGGAACGCGGACTCAATGAATGGTATTTGGATATTGTCAAAGCTTGGCGGGCAGCTGATATCTTTCCTGCATTCGCAGCAGGTAATGTCAGCGAATTGGAACCGGGCGGACCGGGTTCAGTTGAGAATCCGTCCAACTATCCGCAATCTTTTGCGATAGGCGCAGTTGACAGCGCAAACGCGTTAGCCGATTTTTCATTGCAAGGGCCTTCGCCATATGACGAAATCAAGCCCGATATTTCGGCACCGGGCGTCAGCATCCGCTCTGCTTATCCGGGACACAAATATGCTGCAATGAACGGGACATCGATGGCGACCCCGCATGTATCCGGCATCGTCGCTTTAATGAGGGAAGCCAATCCGGATCTCACAGTCGATGAAATTGAGCGCATCCTGCTGAATACGGCGACGCCTCTGACTGACAAAACGTTTGAAAAATCGCCGAACAACGGCTACGGATACGGCTTAGTCAACGCTTTAAAAGCTTTTGACGCGGCTAAAAAAACAAAATGATAAAAATGGACAAAACCGCTTTAACGGTTTTGTCCTTTTTTTATCTAATTTTAAACATGACCTTGACAAATACCGACAAAAAAATTAACCAGTTTTTACTATATTTAAGTTACATCAAGGTCAGACAAGGCATCCACAGGGAGAGGAGGACGGACAAATCCAGCCAATTTCATAAAAAAGGGGGATGTTCATTTGAAAAGAAAGCTGAGAAAAAAGGCGTTTTCCACCATTTTAAGCGGTTTATTAATCGGCTCGCTATTCATGCCCGCCGTTTCAGATGCCGCGGCAAAGCCTGCGCTTACTTCGATGAAAGAACAAGCAGCTGCAGGGAAGGAAAAAATTTCGAAATCTCTCGTCAAACAGTTCAAAAAAGAAGATCAAGTCACATTTTTGATTAAACTGAAAGATCAAGTCGATACACCAAAAGTGGCCAAGCAGGCGGAAAAGAATGCGAAGAAAAAGTCGCTGAGCGCGGCTAAAACAGAATATCAAAAGCGCTCGGCTGTTGTCTCCGCTTTAAGAGTCAAAGCGGATGAGACGCAAAGCGATTTGAAACGTTATTTGAAAAATCAGGAAAAACAAGGAAAAGTAAAAAAAATCCGATCCTATTATATTGTTAACGGCATGGCCGTTCATGCGACGAAAGAGGTCATGGAACAAGTAGCAGCTTTTCCGGAAGTAGAGAAAGTGCTCCCGAACGAAAAAAGGCAGCTGATCAAACCGGCTAAACAGTCTGTGAAAAAATCGGCCGCTAAAGATGAAAAAGAAATCGAATGGAATATCAATCGAGTCGACGCGCCAAAAGCCTGGAAATTGGGATATGACGGAACGGGCACGGTTGTCGCGTCAATTGATACGGGTGTGCAGTGGGATCATCCGGCCTTAAAAGAAAAATACCGCGGATATGACCCGCAGCATCCTGATCAGCCTGATCACGAATTCAGCTGGTATGATGCGGTTTCTGGCGCTTCTGAACCTTTGGACGACCTGGAGCACGGCACGCATGTAACCGGGACGATGGTCGGCTCAGAGCCTGACGGCCAAAACCAAATCGGTGTGGCGCCGGGTGCAAAGTGGATTGCCGTGAAAGCTTTTTCGGATGACGGCGGAACGGACGAAGACCTGATTGCAGCGGGTGAATGGATTTTGGCGCCGAAAGATAAAGATGGCAACCCGCACCCTGAAATGGCTCCGGATGTTGTCAATAACTCGTGGTCTGGGGGAGCCGGGATTGATGAGTTTTACAGGGATATCGTAAAAGCGTGGCGTGCTGCAGGCATCTTCCCTGAGTTCTCTGCGGGGAACGCCGATTTCACCAATCCGGGAGGACCTGCTTCGATTGCCAATCCGGCAAACTACCCCGAAGCGTTCGCGACCGGTGCGACAGACATCGATAATCGCTTAGCCGATTTTTCACTTCAAGGTCCTTCTCCGTATGATGAGACAAAGCCTGAAATAACGGCACCTGGTGTCAACATTCGCTCTTCTGTGCCTGGAAGCGGCTATCAAGACGGCTGGGACGGCACTTCAATGGCAGGACCGCATGTCGCAGCCGCGGCCGCTCTTATCAAGCAGGCCGATTCGTCGATCACCGTTGATGAAATCGAAAAGATTTTGATGAAAACCGCAACACCGCTCACAGACAGCAAATTTACCGAATCGCCGAACAACGGATACGGCCACGGGCTCGTGAACGTATTTGACGCGGTGTCCGCCGTCACAGAAGGGTTGGGCAAAGCGGAAGGGCAAGTCGGAAAAGAAGGCGAAGACAAAAATCCGCCGGTTTTAAACCATCAAGAGATCAACGAAATTTACTCAGGCTCGGAAACGCCTCTTACAGTTGATGTGGAAGACGATGTCAGCATCATATCGGTCAAATTGAGCTATAAAACCGATGATTCCGATTGGGTGACGATCGCTGCCAAACAAACTTCAGGCGACTATAAAAAAGGAACGTACGAGGCGGCCGTATCCGTTTCTCAAGGGAAAGCGCTTTCCTACAAATGGATTGTCACCGATTTCGGAGGAAACAAAACGGAATCCAAAGTGTACGAAATCCCGATTTCTCCGGCTGTGACCACAGGGTATAAACAAGATTTCGAGAATGCCGCCAACGGCTGGATCACATCAGGTGTGAAGAATTCATGGGAGCGCGGTATTCCTCAGTCAGGCCCGAATGCCGCAGCATCGGGAAAAAACGTATTTGCAACAAATCTGACAGGGCCGTATGAAAGTTCGGCCAATATGAATCTTCTCATGCCTCCTGTCAGCGTTCCAAAAAATCAAAAGCTTTATCTCACATACAAATATTGGCATGATATTGAAGAGGACTTCGATTACGGCTTCGTTTATGTACAACCTGAAGGGAAAGATGAATGGATCCCGGCTGCTGAGTACAGCGGCAGGACGTCAGAATGGAAAGACGGACAGATCGATTTGTCGGAATACGGGGGACAGACGATTAAGATTATGTTCAACCTTCAATCTGACGACAGCATTGAGGGTGACGGGCTCTATATCGATGATGTAGCGCTTGTGAAGGAAGTGAAGAGCGCCGGCACGAAAAAACGCCTGGGCGTTGAAAAACAGCCGGCCAAAATAAAGGATAAGAAAACGAAGAAACAAACGATTGATCCGAAAAAAGCAAAACCGGCAGAAGCCGTTCAAAAATATTCTGAGACGAAAAAAGCAGCTCCTGCAGTTCTTCCGGTGCGGGCTCAGGTCAGCGTGCTGGAGACGGGCAAATCGACATATTCCAACCAGGCAACAGGCGCATACAGCTTGGCTCATGCACCTGGAACGTATACGCTGAAAGCAGAAGCGTACGGATATGAATCAAATGCCCAAACCGTAAAAATCGAGGCCGACAAGACGACGACGGCAGACTTTGTCTTAAAAGAACTGAAGAAAGGGACGCTCACCGGAACGATAAAAAACAAAAAAACGGGTGAACCCGTCCGACATGCAAAGCTGTATATCGTTGAAGATGCATCCATAAAACCGGTTCAGACGGACGGCGACGGAAGCTATTCATTAACGGCCTATGAAGGCTCGTATACGGTAAAGGTCTCTGCAAACGGATATTACAGCAGCGAGTTTTCCGTTGATTTAAAAGGAGATGTCTCGAAAGATATCGAGCTCGATCCTTTCATCGGCTATCCGGGGGAAATAGGCTATGATGACGGAACCGGGGAAAACGCCTGGGCTTTCTATGAATCCGGCAACGGGCTGGCTGTTAAAATGACGCTCGAAAACGGGCAGGAAAAAGCCATGCTGAAAGGCGGCTTGTTCAAATTCTGGGATACAGAATTCCCGGATCCGGGCGGCACTGATTTTGCAGTCGAGGTCTACGATGCGTCGGGTGAAAAAGGATCTCCGGGCAAAAAACTCGCCGGTCCGTTCAAGGCTGAAGCGCTCCGCACAGGCGAATGGACGACCGTTGATTTAGGTGATGAAGGCATCCTCGTCGGAAAAGACTTTTACCTCGTGTACGTCCAGACAGAGGATCTGGCCAACTCACCTGGACTTGCTACAGACGAAGACGGGGAATATTCCGGCCGCAACTGGCAGTATACGGACGGCTCATGGTCGAAAGCGCCATCAGACCAAGGCAACTTCATGATCCGCGCTTTGGTCGACTATGAATTGGCGGTGCCTATGATCACGTCTCCTAAAGACGGATTCATCACCAACAAAAAGAACACTGTCATCGAAGGATCATCGTCTCCGAATACGACCGTTCATCTCTTTAACGGGGATGAAGAAGCCGGAACGGCGGAAACGGGGGCAGACGGCACTTTCTCAAAAGAGATTCCGCTGAATAAAGGAGAAAATGTGATCACCGCCAAATCGTCATCGGCTTCCGGAACGACGGATGCTTCAGAACCGGTCCGGATCGTCCTTGACCAGAAAAAGCCGAAGCTTACGATCGACACGCCGAAAAGCGGCTCAAAACTCAATAAAGAGACTGTCACCGTGAAAGGAACAGTATCAGACGACCACTTGGAATCAGTTCATGTGAACGGCAAAAAAGCGGCTGTTGACAATGGCGAATATTCTGCGAGGATTATGCTTGACAACGGCCAAAATGAAATCAAAGTAACGGCAGCAGATGCGGCAGGCAACAAAACGACCAAAAAAGTGAAGGTGGATGTCAACTTTGAAGCGCCGCAAATCACCGGCTTGAAACCGGCTGAAGACCTCGAGCTCAAAACGGGAGAAACCGTGAAAATCGAGTTTGAAAGCGCCGCTGATTTGGATGCTGTCTTTGTGATCAGAATGCCGCTTACCAATTTCAAAACAGCCGCCCAAAACGTAACAGAGCTGCCGATCAGAGAAGTCTCAAAAGGCAAGTATGAAGGATATTGGACTGCGACTTCAACCGCAAAAGCAAAAGGAGCGGAAATCGAGGTCACCGTCCGGGATGATTACGGCAATGAAACGAGACAAACGGCAAAAGGCAAACTGTACATCAATGAAAAGCTGAAATAAAGGTGAAAAGGCGCTGTCTTCAATGGCAGCGTTTTTTTCGTTTTATGATCGACAAATTCAGTACGAAAACTTCAAAAAATGTACGATTTGCGCAACATTAATTGACAGACTTTACCTTTGGGCTTGATTTATACTTAGGAAAACACACTAAGGTCATCGAGCCCAAAGAAAGGGGAAGGATGTGGAAATCTATTTAGATGCGATATGGCTGTTAAACTTTTGTTTTGACTTGCTGCTTTTAATGATGACCGCATTTATTTTAAAGCGAAGGGTTAAAAAGCGGAGGCTGATCTTAGGGGCGTTTGTCGCGTCAAGCATCGTTCTGTTTATGTTTACACCTTTTTCGCCGTACGTCCTTCATCCTGCAGGCAAACTGTCGTTTTCGGTTGTGATCGTTTTTGTGACATTTGGTTTTAAGCGGTTCCGGTTTTTTTTGCAAAATTTGTTTTCTTTTTATTTTGCCACTTTCTTAATGGGAGGAGGGATTATTGGAGCGCATTCTTTGCTTGAAACGGATTCGATCATGGAAAACGGCGTCTTTATGACGAATTGGTCCGGTTTTGGAGACCCGGTCAGCTGGCTGTTTGTCGGTGCGGGTTTTCCGGCTGTATGGCTGTTTTCAAAAAGGCGTTTTGAAGATGCTGAAGCGAAGAAAATTCAATATGAAGAACGCGTCCGCCTAGAGACCGGCATTGATGAACATACGCTTCATTTCACCGGATTGATTGACTCCGGAAACCAGCTTTACGATCCGATCACAAAAACGCCCGTCATGATCGTCAATATTGAAAAATTGAAAGGTGTATTGGGAGAAGAAGCGAGTGTGATCATCAAGGAAATGAGCCCGCTTGATGCCGTCGGCAAACTTGATGAAACACTCCCGTATATCGGGCGGGTCCGCCTGATTCCGTACCGCGGGGTCGGCCATCAGCATCAGTTTCTGCTCTGCCTAAAGCCGGATCATGTGCTCATTTTTTCGGAAAAGGAGGTGATTGAAGCGCCGAAATGCCTGATTGGCATCAGCACATCACCGCTTTCCGCGGACGGCGAATTTGACGCCATCGTCCATCCGAAAATGCTGGCCGGAAACCCGGTCAAACACGTTTCTTAAACTCGCAGTCTGTTACATTATCATACTCCTGAAGACGTTTATTTAGAAGGGGGAGGAAGATGAAAAAACTAAAATTAAGGTTAACCTATCTGTGGTACAAACTTTTAATGAAACTGGGGCTGAAAAGCGACGAAATTTATTATATCGGCGGAAGCGAAGCGCTGCCCCCGCCATTGTCAAAAGATGAAGAGCAGGTGCTTCTCCATAAGCTGCCTGATGGTGATCAGGCGGCACGGGCGATTTTGATTGAACGAAATCTCAGGCTGGTCGTCTACATCGCGAGAAAATTTGAAAATACCGGCATCAATATCGAGGATTTAATCTCCATCGGCACGATCGGCCTTATCAAAGCGGTGAATACCTTTAATCCCGAGAAAAAAATCAAACTGGCTACATATGCTTCCAGATGTATTGAAAATGAAATTTTGATGTATTTAAGAAGAAACAATAAAATTCGCTCAGAGGTATCATTCGATGAACCGCTGAACATTGATTGGGACGGAAATGAACTTCTTCTCTCAGATGTGCTCGGAACAGAAAACGACATTATTACAAAAGATATCGAAGCAAACGTTGATAAGAAGCTTTTGAAAAAAGCACTTGAACAGCTCAATGACAGAGAAAAACAGATCATGGAGCTCCGCTTCGGGCTTGTCGGAGGAGAAGAAAAAACGCAAAAAGACGTTGCCGATATGCTCGGCATCTCCCAGTCCTATATTTCCCGGCTTGAAAAAAGAATTATTAAAAGGCTGCGAAAAGAATTCAACAAAATGGTTTAATTTTTTTATGAAATTTGAAGTGTTGACAGCCAAGGGTTTTCGACTTGATCTTCTTATTTTTGGAAATTAACGATGCATATTTTTCCCACCCGAGGAGATACTGAACTTTGTACAGCAGCTCCTGTAGGGAGGGAAAAAAGTGTCGAGAAATAAAGTTGAAATCTGCGGGGTTGATACATCAAAACTGCCCGTACTGAAGAACGAAGAGATGAGAAAGTTGTTCAAGCAAATGCAGGATAAAGGAGACACGACAGCAAGAGAAAAGCTTGTTAACGGTAATTTGCGCCTTGTCTTAAGCGTCATTCAAAGGTTTAACAACAGAGGAGAGTATGTTGATGACTTATTCCAAGTCGGCTGCATCGGACTAATGAAATCAATTGATAATTTTGATCTGAGCCACAATGTTAAGTTTTCAACATATGCTGTACCAATGATCATCGGAGAAATCCGCAGATATTTGCGCGATAACAACCCGATCCGCGTCTCACGGTCACTCAGGGATATCGCGTACAAGGCGCTGCAAGTGAGAGAACGGCTGATCAGTGAGACAAGCAGGGAGCCGACGGCTCAGGAGATCGCTAAAGAGCTTGAAGTGTCCCATGAAGAAATCGTTTTTGCGCTTGACGCTATTCAAGATCCCGTATCTTTGTTTGAGCCGATTTACAATGACGGAGGAGATCCGATTTATGTCATGGATCAAATCAGCGATGAGCGCAACAAGGATTCGCAATGGATCGAAGAGCTCGCCTTAAAAGAAGGCATGAGACGGCTGAACGAACGGGAAAAAATGATCCTCAGAAAACGCTTCTTCCAAGGCAAGACGCAAATGGAAGTCGCTGATGAGATCGGAATCTCCCAAGCCCAGGTCTCAAGGCTGGAAAAAGCCGCCATTAAACAAATGAATAAGAACATTCACTAAAGCCGCAGTCAATCTGCGGCTTTTCACATGCTAAAAATGGAAAATCTCTCATTCACTTTGTTATATAAATAAGCTATAATAAAAGAATTATATTTTAATTTATCAGAATATTTACATAAAAGGAGGACTTCATATGGTTTTGCAGCTTGAGAATGCTTCACTAAAACGAAACGGAGAGTGGATATTAAAGGATATTAATTGGACGGTGGAAAAGGGGGAGCACTGGGCGCTATACGGATTGAACGGGGCCGGCAAAACCGCTCTGTTGAACATGCTGTGCGCTTATTATTTTCCGACAACAGGAAATGTCACCGTGTTAGGACGCGAATTTGGAAAAACGGAGCTGAACGAAAAGCTTCGCCAAAAAATCGGCCTTGTGTCAGCGGCTCTGCAGCAGAAGCTGTATCCTGAAGACAGTGCATTTGAAATTGTCTTAAGCGGCGCTTTCGCTTCGATCGGCCTTTATGAATCGCCTTCACAGTCTGTCAGAGAGAAAGCGGTCGCCCTCTTGGAGGAATTCGGCTCCATCCGCTATGCGGACAGGAGATATGAAACGCTCTCCCAGGGAGAAAAGCAAAAGGTGCTGATCGCAAGGGCCTTGATGGCCGATCCTGAGCTGCTGATTCTCGACGAACCTGTCACCGGTCTAGATTTTATCGCGAGGGAGCAGGTGCTGGATACGGTTGAACAAATTGCCAAGAAAGACAGTGCGCCGTCCATGCTTTACGTTACTCACCATGCAGAAGAAATTCTCCCCGCTTTCAGCCAAACCCTGCTGTTAAAAAAAGGGGAAGTGTTTGCGTTGGGAAAGACAAGAGAGATGATGTCCGGCGAGGTTCTGTCCGAATTTTTCGATATGCCCGTCCAGGCGGTATGGACGGAAGATCGGCCGTACTTGTCCAAGAAAAAAACTGCAAACCTCAATGTTTAAAGCTTCGGATGTGTTTGGGAGCCTCCTTCTATTATGGAGGCTCTTTTTCAGCTTTATCATCTTAAAGAAGCTGGTAAGATAATAAAGAACGTCATGTTTTAGGGGAGTTCATCATTATGATCATTCAATTCATTCGCTACAGATAATGAAAGGTATAGACAAACGCTTAGCCCATCCACACCTATGGCTTTAAAAATGCCGAAGGAGCGGGTTTATTTGTCTATGCCTTTTTCATTGATCTAAATACGAATGAATGAGGTGTAACAATGATGAATAAAAAATTAAAAAGAGCAGCGCTTATGAAGGAGCATGAAACGATGTTTCAGTGCCCGCTATGCGCCGCGAACATGGCGATCAGCGAGTTAAAAAGCCTTATATGTTCAAACAGACATACGTTTGATATCGCAAAAGGAGGGTATGTCAATGTCGCGACGCATTCTCCTTCTGTTAAATATGATATAGATTTATTTGAAGCCAGAAGAATGTTAGCAGCCGCCGGCTTTTTTGAACCGATGAGAGGCGCGTTGACAGACCGTCTTAAACAAGCCGGCCTGCCGTTTTGCAATTTTGTCAGGATCCTCGATGCCGGCTGCGGGGAAGGTTCGCATTTGACGCGAATCGCTGAAACGCTAGAAGCGCGTTTCGGAACGCCTGTCCTTGGAGTCGGGCTGGATTTGGCGAAAGCCGGGATTGTATCGGCGGCTAAGCAAGAAAGAGAGGCGATCTGGTGTGTCGCCGATCTGGCTGCCGCACCGTTTCGGAATCGTTCATTCGACGCGATCCTCAATATATTGTCGCCTTCTAATTACGCGGAATTCGAGCGGCTGTTATCGGATGACGGCATCGTTTTGAAAGTGATTCCGAGAAGCGGCCATCTGAAAGAACTGAGGAGATTTTTGTACGACGGCTCGGACAAACAAGCCTATACGAGCGAGGATACGGCTGAGCGCTTCGCGTCTCATTTTGATCTGATCGACAGAACGGAGATCGCCTACAGCAAACGTTTAGACCGAATCCAGCTCCCGCCGCTCATCAAGATGACGCCTTTATCATGGCGCGCGCAAAAGGAGCGGATCAATGCCTTTCTAAAGAAGGAATCCGCTGTTATGACCGTCCATCTCGATATTTTAGCCGGCAGGAAAAAAACGAAATAAACCACTGAAAAGGCAGTCTAAATAAAGGACTGCCTTTCATATAATCTTAAAAGGACATTTGATCAGAGGAGGCGTGCGGTGGACATGATGAACATTTCTGATTTCCAGATAAAAGATGTCGTTAACGTATCAAACGGGAAAAAGCTCGGCAGCATCGGCGATATCGATATTAATGTAACGACAGGCAAAATACAGGCGATTGTCATCGGAGGAACGGGGAAAGTTTTCGGATTTTTCGGAAAAGAAGAGGAAATCGTCATTCCGTGGCGAAATATTGTTAAAATTGGAGAAGATGTGATTCTTGTGCGTTTAAGCTGATCAAGCATATGAGATGATGCCTGATCAATCGGCGGGCCCTTATCCGCCTGCTTTTTCAACATTATTGTATACGGTGAGACCGTCTGCAAAAACGGCGATAAATGTTGCAAACAATACATTTCGTTTAGTTTTTTGAAACGAAACTAAACGAATGCATCAAGATGTGTTAAAATAGGAGCGATATGATGAAAGACTACGATGTTTGTCGAAAGGCTGATCACCATGAATACATATAACCCCTTTCGTCTTGATGCTCCGTCAATGCTTTTGATTGAGGAATGGAATCAGACGGCGGAAACCGGCGGTTCCGTCACAGCCGGATTTACGACAAAAAACGGCGGAGAAAGCGAACCGCCTTTTCACTCACTGAATACAGGGCTGCACGTTCAGGATCATGAACAGCATGTCATCAATAACAGAAAACAGATTGCCGACAACTTAAAAACCGATCTGCACGACTGGGTATTTGCCGATCAGACGCATGAAGACCGGATTCAAAAAGTGACGGATAGCGATCGCGCCAGCGGCGCTTTCCGATACGATACGGCGCTGAAGGCTACGGACGGACTTTATACAGACAGGCCAAACCTGTTTTTGGCGCTTTGCTTTGCCGACTGCGTTCCTGTTTATTTTTACGATCCGGTCCGCTCGCTGGCCGGAATCGCTCACGCGGGCTGGAAAGGCACCGCGCTCGGGATCGCAGCCAGCATGGTTGACACGTGGGTCAGCCGGGAAGGATCAAATCCCGCAGACATCCACGCCGTGATCGGGCCTGCGATCGGCTCGTGCTGCTACACTGTCGACGATCATGTAATAGACAAAATCAGGAATCTTCCTCTTCAGCGAGAAGACAAAGCCTTTTTGACGATAAAAGAAGGGGAGTACCGTCTCGAATTAAAAGAAGTGAACAGGCAGCTGCTTGTACACGCCGGAATTCCAAACGGCCAGATCAAGGTGAGTTCCCTTTGTACGAGCTGCGAGCATTCACTGTTTTTCTCCCATCGGAGAGACCGGGGAAAAACCGGACGGATGATGTCCTTCATCGGATTAAAGGAGGTATAGCTTACAGGTGGATGTGAAAAGCAATTTACGACATATAAATGACAGGATCAACGAAGCGTGTATCAAAGCGGGAAGAACGCCCGACGAAATATCCGTCATCGCTGTCACGAAATATGTTTCCCCGGAACGGGCGCAGGCAGCGCTTGATGCAGGAATCAGACATTTGGGAGAAAACCGCGATACCGGACTGCTTCACAAGCTCGACGCTTTGAAAGACAGCGAACCGGTATGGCATTTTATCGGAACCCTGCAGACGAGAAAGGTAAAAGCAATCATCGATCATGTCTCATATATCCATTCTTTAGACAGGCTTTCATTGGCCGACGAGATTCAGAAGAGGGCAAAAAAACCGATTGACTGTTTTGTTCAGGTCAACACATCCCTTGAATCTTCAAAACACGGCATGGCAAAAGAAGAGGTTCTTCCTTTTGTAAAAAAACTGTCTGCATATGAAAACATCCGGATTGCGGGATTAATGACGATGGCTCCTTTTACGGATGACGAGACGGTAATCAGAAGCTGTTTTCGCTTGCTGAGAGAGCTGCGCGACGAGGTTCGCGGGCTCGGTCAATGGAACGCCCCGTGCAGCGAGCTTTCGATGGGTATGTCTAATGACTATACGATCGCAGTCGAGGAAGGCGCGACATTCGTCAGAATCGGATCTTCCTTAGTCGGAAATGAAACTGGAGGTGGACAATCATGAGTTTGAAAAACAAATTTAAAAACTTTTTTTCCTTGGATGATGAGGAATACGAATACGAGTATATTGAAACAGACAGGGAGGAAATCCCTGAAGAGCATGAATCAAAAGACAGAACCGCCTACCAGTCTAAAGCGGCTGGGAAGCAGAATGTCGTAAGTTTGCAAAGCGTTCAGAAATCTTCTAAAGTAGTGTTAAGTGAGCCTCGGGTGTACGCGGAAGCCCAGGAAATCGCAGACCATATCAAAAACCGACGCGCCGTCGTCGTGAACCTGCAGCGCATCCAGCACGATCAGGCGAAAAGAATCGTTGATTTCTTGAGCGGAACTGTATATGCTCTCGGCGGCGATATTCAGCGGATCGGAGCGGACATCTTTTTATGCACGCCTGAGAACGTCGATGTTTCCGGCACGATTTCCGAGCTCATAGAAGAAGAACATCAGAGGTGGTAAATCGCAGATGATCCTACTTTATCAAATTTTAAGCACGCTTATAACCGTTTATTCGTTTGCGCTCATTATTTACATTTTTATGTCTTGGGTGCCTAATGCAAGGGAGTCTTCATTCGGCCGGGTGCTTGCTTCACTTTGCGAGCCTTATCTCGAACCGTTCAGAAGGATCATTCCTCCGCTCGGGATGATTGATATTTCTCCGATTGTGGCGATTTTCATCCTGCGGTTCGCAGATGCAGGGCTTCTTGCGGTTTTTAGAATGCTCGGCGCTTTTTAAAGACATTATGCCGATCTCCCGTAAGACTTGCCGGTGGCAGCGGCGCCGTGGTTCAGGAGCGTGCCTTCAATCTTTGCGGGCCGAGTATCGGGCTTGGCTGTAGGCCAGGCCTCTTTACATAGAAAGGAAAGAGAATGAGCGATATTTACCAGCATTTCAGAAAAGACGAAGAGCCGTTTATCGACCAGGCTCTTGAGTGGAAAAGAATCGTGGCGGAACAGTACCGGATGAAGCTGACCGATTTTTTGGATCCGCGGGAACAGGTGATCCTGCAATCTGTCATCGGTCAGTCGGACGAAGTGAGGCTTGAATTTTTCGGGGGCTTCCCTGAGGCCGAACGAAAGAGGGCTTTACTATTCCCTGAATATGCCGAGCCGTCTGCCGAAGATTTTCAGCTTCAGGGCTGGGAAGTCATCTATCCGCAAAAATTCGCCTCCATCGAGCATCGCGAGCTTCTCGGCTCAATGATGGGCATCGGATTGAGGCGCCAAAAGTTCGGCGACCTGATCTTTTCGGACGGGACATGGCAGTTTATCTGTTCGGAAGAAGTCGCTGATTTTGTTTTCACCCAGCTGACACAAATCGGCAAGGTGAAAGTTTCCCTTGAAAAAATTCCGCTTTCAAAGCTTAAAGTACCGGAGCAGGATGTCGAAATAAGGGATGATACGGTTTCATCTTTGAGGCTTGATGCGATTTGCTCGGCAATGAGCAGGCAATCCCGGCAAAAAGCACAGGTTCTCGTGAAAAATGGCCTCGTGAAGGTGAACTGGAAAGTCATCGAAGACCCTTCATATGCACTGGCGGAAGGGGATATGGTTTCGATCCGGGGGTTTGGCCGCTTCAGGATGAAAAACATTGACGGCAAAACGAAGAAGGGCAAATGGAGATTGACGTTTGAAAAACAAAAATGACGCGTTTTAACAGTTTTTTCTCCGCCAGGTCGAATTTTGCTTTATAATGTTGACTAGGACAAGTGTACATAAAGAAAAATAATGGAGGTGGGCAGCATGCCTTTGACGCCAAATGACATTCATAATAAAACATTTACAAAAGCGTTCCGCGGCTATGACGAAGATGAAGTGAACGAGTTCCTGGCCCAGGTGAGAAAGGATTATGAGATCATTCTGCGCAAAAAAAATGAGCTTGAATCAAAGGTGAACGAGCTTGACGAACGTCTCGGCCATTTTTCGACGATCGAAGAGACGTTGAATAAATCGATCCTTGTCGCACAGGAAGCAGCAGAAGACGTAAAGCGCAATTCCGAGAAAGAAGCGAAGCTCATCATCCGTGAAGCTGAGAAAAACGCTGACCGGATCATTAATGAGTCTCTTTCAAAATCGAGAAAGATCGCGATGGAAATCGAAGAGCTGAAAAAGCAGTCAAAAGTGTTCAGAACCCGTTTCCAAATGCTGATCGAAGCGCAGCTTGACCTGTTGAAAAACGACGACTGGGATCATTTGCTTGAATACGAAGTAGACGCCGTCATGGATGAAAAAGAATAGAATTTCATTTACGTTCTTGACATATCGTCATCCGTTCGCATATAATACGTTCATAAATTGAGTGAAAAACGTTTGAGAGGGACAGACATTGATTTCTGAGAACAATAAAAGCGACCCGGGGGCGGTGTAAGCCCGGGATTGTTGGAATCGTTGTGAATCAGCCCTCAAGTTTCCTTTCTGAACCGTCCAGTAGGAAAGGACGTCCCATCACGTTACGATGTTTGAGCGGATAAGCCGAATCGGCTTGTCTAAAAGGGTGGTACCGCGAGATCAAAGCCTTCTCGTCCCTTATGGGATGAAAAGGCTTTTTTTGTTTTAGAAAAGATGTTTTGGAGGAATGGTAATGGATTATAAAGACACGCTCTTAATGCCGAAAACAGATTTTCCGATGAGAGGAAACCTGCCGAACCGTGAACCTGAAATTCAGGGGAAATGGGAAGATATGGACATTTACAGCCTCGTTCAGAAGCGAACCGAAGGCCGGCCGATGTTCGTGCTTCATGACGGACCTCCGTATGCGAACGGCGATATTCATATGGGCCATGCGCTTAACAAAGTACTGAAGGACTTCATCGTCCGTTCGAGATCGATGAGCGGCTATCATGCACCGTACGTTCCGGGCTGGGATACACACGGCCTGCCGATTGAAACAGCGCTCACGAAAAACAAAAAAGTGAAGCGCAAAGAAATGACGGTAGCCGAATTCCGCAAGCTTTGCGAAGAATATGCATGGCAGCAAATCGAAGGCCAAAAAACGCAATTTAAGCGGCTCGGTGTCAGAGGAGATTGGGAAAACCCATACGTGACGCTTAAGCCGGAGTTTGAAGCGCAGCAAATTAAAGTATTCGGCGAAATGGCGAAAAAAGGCTATATTTACAAAGGGAAGAAGCCGGTTTACTGGTCCCCTTCAAGCGAATCCGCTCTGGCTGAAGCTGAAATCGAATACCATGATAAACGCTCGCCGTCTATCTATGTTGCATTTGATGTAAAAGATGGAAAAGGTGTATTAACAAACGGCGAAAAAATCGTCATCTGGACGACAACGCCGTGGACGATCCCGGCCAACCTCGGCATCGCCGTACACCCTGAATTGGAGTACAGCGTCGTTGCTGCCGGAGGCGCGCGCTATGTGATGGCAAGCGCGTTGATTGAAAGCGTGGCAAAAGCGATCGGCTTTGAAGATCATGAAGTCGTTCAAACCGTTAAAGGAAAAGACCTGGAGCATATTGTCGCGGTTCATCCTTTATACGGCAGAGATTCGCTTGTCATGCTCGGTGAACACGTAACAACAGATGCCGGTACAGGCTGCGTCCATACTGCTCCGGGACACGGGGAAGACGACTTTAACATCGGTCAGAAATACGGACTTGACGTGCTTTGCCCGGTTGATGAAAAAGGACATATGACGAGCGAAGCCCCTGGTTTTGAAGGACTGTTTTACGATCAGGCCAACAAGCCGATTACAGAACAGCTCGAAGAAAAAGGCGCTTTGCTGAAGCTCGATTTCATCACCCACTCCTATCCGCACGACTGGAGAACGAAAAAACCGACCATTTTCCGTGCGACCTCCCAATGGTTCGCTTCTATCAAAGACTTTAGAGACGAGCTTCTTGACGCGGTGAAAGAAACAAAATGGGTGCCTGAATGGGGCGAAACGCGCCTCTACAATATGATCCGCGACCGCGGCGACTGGTGTATCTCAAGACAGCGCGCATGGGGCGTGCCGATTCCGGTATTTTATGCCGAAAACGGGGAGCCGATCATCACGGATGAAACGATCGACCACGTTTCTGAACTATTCAGGGAGCACGGTTCGAACATTTGGTTTGAAAAAGAAGCGAATGAACTGCTTCCGGAAGGCTTTACTCACCCGGGAAGTCCGAACGGCAAGTTCACAAAGGAACAGGACATCATGGATGTCTGGTTTGATTCAGGTTCGTCACATCAGGCCGTACTGGAAGAGCGCGATGATCTTGTAAGACCTGCGGACTTGTATCTGGAAGGTTCTGACCAATACCGCGGCTGGTTTAACTCATCGATTTCGACAGCCGTTGCCGTAACGGGTAAAGCACCTTATAAAGGTGTGCTGTCACACGGTTTTGCCCTTGACGGAGAAGGCCGCAAAATGAGCAAATCGCTCGGCAATGTCGTTGTTCCGGCAAAAATCATGAATCAGTTCGGGGCCGATATTTTAAGGCTGTGGGTTGCGTCTGTCGACTATCAAGCAGATGTCCGCGTATCTGACGCGATCTTAAAGCAAGTCGCAGAAGTGTACCGGAAGATCCGCAACACGTTCCGTTTCCTTCACGGAAACATTGCCGATTTTGACCCGGCGAAAGATGCAATCGCTGTGGAAGAACTTCGCGAAGTCGATCAGTACATTTTGATCAAACTGAACAGCCTTATTGAAAAAGTCAAAAAAGCATATGAAGAATACGATTTTGCGGTCATCTACCATGCTGTCCACAACTTCTGCGCGATCGAGCTCAGCTCGTTCTATATGGATTTTGCCAAAGACGTCGTTTATATTGAACACGCCGATCATAAAGACCGCCGCAGCATGCAGACCGTTTTTTACGAAACGCTGCTTGCGCTTGTCAAGCTGATCGCGCCGATCCTGCCGCATACTGCTGACGAAATGTGGAGCCACTTCACATTCGTATCGGAAAAAAGCGTGCAGCTTACCGATATGCCGGAAACAAGAGACATTCCAAATGCAAAAGAGACGGAAGAAAAGTTCGACAGCTTCATGAAGCTTCGCGACGATGTTCTTAAAGCGCTTGAAACAGCGCGTAATGAAAAGATCATCGGAAAATCTTCGGTTGCGAGCTTGACGCTGTATCCAAATGAAGAAGCAAAAGCGCTGCTTTCTTCGATCA
Source organism: Bacillus sp. GM2 (assembly GCF_056155945.1). Taxonomy (NCBI): domain Bacteria; kingdom Bacillati; phylum Bacillota; class Bacilli; order Caryophanales; family Bacillaceae; genus Bacillus; species Bacillus sp. GM2. Next base: position 1,917,921 of record NZ_JBRKSZ010000007.1, on the reverse strand, counting down.
AGGAAGACGTCAAACAGCTGTTCATCGTGTCAGAGCTTGCCATCGGCGGAACGGAAGCCGAAGCGCCTGAAGATGCGCAGACATTTGAAACAGGAAAAATCGTCGTTGCTCAGGCAGAAGGCGAGACTTGTGAGCGGTGCCGCATGGTTTCCAAAGAAATCGGCCAGGATGCCGATCATCCGGAGCTTTGCCCTCGCTGTGCCGGAATTGTGAAGACGTATTATCAAAATTAACCACGAAGCGGTTCGGAGTTTTTCCGAACCGCTTTTAGTATGCCGCCAAACCCTATCAGGCCTGCTAAGTAAGTGTTCGCGAATATAAAAAGGATGGCAGCTAACCGCCAGGCGTCCTGCCTGAACGCTGCCGCCATCACATCCTGTGAAAGGCCGGAGAAAGGATGCCATTGCTGACATCGTTTTGTACGTCAGGAAAAATCTTTTGGGCTTGGATACCGGCTTTGTCGGTAACACTAAGGTCACAAACGATAAGAGCAGGAGTTGATGTAGGCGTGAACGATCAGCTGGCGGCAATTCATACCGAACTTCTTCAAATGAAGGAAGAACTGGAAGCAAGGCTTTTTGAATACTCCTTTTTTCAGCAGGATTCTCAAGGCATCAATTCGTATCAGCAGGCAACACTTATGTATCATGTCAAAGAAGAGCTTCAGGATGTGCTTTTGGCCCTTTCAAAAATCGAAAACGGAACATACGGCATTTGCGAAGAAACGAATCAGGCAATTCCGCTGGAAAAAATGGCTATTCTGCCGACGGCGCGCACCGCGAACGATTTTTTATATCATGCCCAGTTTGAAAAAAAGACGCTTCCTATTTGGGCTGAGACGGATGAGACGTTCAACCGGGCGCTCTACTCATAACATTCTGCAAGAGGGGAGGGCTTTTGCCCTCTTTCAGGATGTCAATGAATATTCCTTTACTCCTTTTCTTTTTCTTGTTAAAATGCTTAAATGAAGAGAAACAGAAACTGGAGGAACGGTTTGTGCCTTATTACATAATTGCAGTGCTCATTATCGGTATCGATCAATTTACAAAATGGCTGGTCGTCAGCAAAATGGAGTACGGTGAAAGCATCCCCGTCATCGACGGTTTCTTTCAAATTACGTCGCACAGGAATACAGGCGCGGCATGGGGCATTTTGGCCGGACAGATGTGGTTTTTTTACATCATTACCACGGCGGTTATCATCGGCATTGTTTACTACATTCAAAAACATGCCAAAGGACAAATCCTGCTCGGAACCGCTCTCGGATTGATGCTTGGCGGTGCTGTCGGCAATTTTATCGACCGCGTGTTCAGGCAAGAAGTTGTCGATTTTATACACGTGACGATCGTCAATTATCATTATCCGATTTTCAACATTGCCGATTCATCTTTATGTGTCGGTGTCCTGCTCTTATTTATACAAATGCTGTTAGACGGAAAGAAGAAGAAGGAGCTGTAACATGGAGCATTTTGATATGACCGTTCATGAAGAACATAAAGGTGAACGGATTGACAAGTACTTGACCGCAGTTGAAGCGGATTGGTCGCGGACTCAGGTGCAGCAGTGGATTAAAGAAGACCGCGTGCTGGTGAACGGAAATGCGGTCAAAGCCAATTATAAAGTTCAGGAAGGGGATGCGGTGTCAGTCCATGTTCCCGAACCGGAACCGCTGGATGTCACGGCTGAACCGATGGATCTTGATATTTATTACGAGGATCAGGACGTCCTGGTCGTCAACAAGCCGCGCGGAATGGTGGTTCATCCGGCTCCCGGCCATCTGACGGGGACGCTTGTCAACGGTTTGATGGCGCATTGTGACGATCTGTCAGGCATCAACGGCGTGATGAGGCCGGGCATCGTCCACCGGATTGACAAGGACACTTCAGGCCTGTTGATGGTTGCCAAAAACGACATGGCGCATGAGTCGCTCGTGAATCAGCTTGTCAACAAAACGGTGACGAGAAAATACACCGCGCTTGTCCACGGCGTCATCCCGCATGACCACGGGACGATCGACGCGCCGATCGGCAGGGATAAAAAAGACAGGCAGAGTATGACGGTCACAAGGGAAAATGGAAAGCATGCCGTCACTCATTTTGAAGTGATCGAACGGTTCGACGATTTCACTGTTGTTGAATGCCAGCTTGAAACGGGGCGAACCCATCAAATTCGCGTGCATATGAAATATATCGGTTTTCCTCTGGCGGGAGATCCGAAATACGGCCCGAAAAAGACGGTCGATTTCAACGGCCAGGTGCTGCATGCGGGCGTATTGGGATTTGACCATCCGCGTACGGGAGAATATGTTGAATTTGAGGCGCCTCTGCCTGACGACATGAAAAATCTCCTCGACAAAATTCGAAATAAACGTTGACAGACGTTTTCTTTTTTGAAATAATAAATGCAGTTAAATCAGATTCTTTAACACAGTCCAGAGAGGCTGAGAAGGATACCGGACAAGCGAATCAATGAATTCGTTTAAAGACCCCTCTCTGCCTTTATGCAGAAGGGGTTTTTGTTTTATCCTTTAAAAGATACGGGGTGCTGGCCATGCAAGAACAAGAAAAGGCTGTTGTGCTTGACGAACAGGCGATCAGAAGGGCGCTCACAAGAATCGCCCACGAAATGATTGAACGAAACAAGGGAATGAACAACTGTATCCTAGTCGGAATCAAAACGAGAGGCATTTATCTGGCCAAACGGCTTGCCGAACGGATTGAGCAAATCGAAGGAAACAAAGTCACCGTAGGAGAGCTTGACATCACCCTTTACAGGGATGATCTCTCCAAAAAAACGTCCAATGAAGAGCCGCTTGTCAAAGGAGCGGACATTCCGGCGGACATCACCGATCAAAAGGTGATCGTCGTCGATGACGTGCTTTACACTGGACGGACGGTCAGAGCGGCCATGGATGCGCTCGTCGATGTCGGGCGGCCTTCATCCATCCAGCTCGCGGTGCTTGTCGACCGCGGCCACAGAGAGCTGCCGATCAGAGCCGACTATATCGGGAAAAACATCCCGACATCGAAAACCGAAAAGGTCATGGTTCAATTGGAAGAAGTTGACGAACGCGACCTTGCGGCGATTTATAAAAAGTGAATGACAATCCTTTTTTAAATGCATTCCAGTGAGTTTGCAAAGAGGGATAGAACGAAAGATAGCCGCCTCACTATGCGGCGGATCTTTGTCTGCCTCTTTGCGCAAATTTAAGCAAAGAGGCTTTTTTAATGGGCGCAATCTTTTCAGGATATGAAGACATCATAGACAGTGAGTCAACCATCAGGAGGAAAAAATATGAGTCAGAAAAAAGTGAACCTCGGTGTCAGAGAAGTACCAAAACCTTTGAATTGGATAACTTTCAGCCTGCAGCATCTGTTTGCCATGTTCGGGGCGACGATCCTCGTGCCAAAGCTTGTAGGCTTAAGCCCGGGCGTGGCCCTTATTACAAGCGGGCTAGGAACGCTTGCATATCTCTTGATTACAAAAGGACAGATCCCGGCTTACTTAGGTTCATCCTTTGCATTTATTGCACCGATTATCGCGGCAAAAGCCGCCGGAGGCCCTGGTGCGGCCATGATCGGCGCATTTATGGCAGGCATCGCCTACGGGCTGATCGCCCTTCTCATCCAGCAGCTTGGAACGGACTGGCTGATGAGGCTCCTGCCGCCTGTTGTCGTCGGTCCGGTTATTATCGTCATCGGCCTCGGGCTGGCAAGCACGGCAGTCAATATGGCCATGTATGAAGATTCTGGAGCAAAAGAGCTCGTCTACAGCGCAAAACATTTTGGCGTCGCAGGATTCACACTCGCGCTCACCATAATCTGCGCGATTTTCTTAAGAGGGTTTTTCAGCCTGATTCCGGTCTTGATCGGAATTATCGGCGGATACTTGTTCGCCCTGACCCAGGGAATTGTCGACTTCCAGATGGTTCTTGACGCCAAATGGTTTGCTGTTCCTGATTTCGTGCTTCCGTTTGTCGACTATACACCGAGCGCGGCGGCTGTCGGAATCGGAATCGCCATGGTGCCCGTTGCTTTCGTGACAATGTCAGAACATATCGGCCACCAAATGGTATTAAGCAAAGTCGTCGGTCAGGATTTCATTAAGAAGCCCGGGCTTCACCGCTCGATTTTCGGCGACAGCGTCGCAACGATGCTGGCATCATGCATCGGCGGACCGCCGACAACGACATACGGAGAAAACATCGGCGTACTCGCTATCACAAGAGTATTCAGCGTATTTGTCATCGGCGGAGCGGCTGTCATTGCACTGTGCTTCGGGTTTATCGGCAAAATTTCGGCCCTGATCAGCTCTGTCCCTTCTGCAGTCATGGGAGGCGTTTCCTTCCTGCTGTTCGGCATCATCGCATCAAGCGGACTGCGCATGCTGATCGATAACAAAATTGACTTGGAAAACAAGCGAAACCTGATCATCTCATCCGTCATTCTCGTCATCGGAGTGGGCGGCGCATTTATCAAAATCTCAGGGTTCGAGCTGTCAAGCATGGCGCTTGCAGCGATCGTCGGAGTGGTTTTAAACCTTGTCCTGCCTGAATCAAAGGGAGATCAGGACGGGATTGAAATAGAAGAACATATTTAAAAACCTTTTAAATGAAGTCCAGAGAGGCTTGAAAGGGTTGCGGAGAGAGAAGTGCAAAAAAGCGCATTCTCTGGTTCACTGTACCCCAAGCCGTTGTGGCTTGGGGTTTTTTACGGGAAATTTAAAGCCTGAGGGGGAGTAAAAATGAAACACTTGACCGCAATGAATGAGCTTAGTCTTGAGGATATTCACGAGCTGATTGAAGAGGCGAGAGAGCTGAAAAAAGGAAAGTCCGAGTCCGTCCTCTCCGGAAAATTTGCTGCCAATCTGTTTTTTGAACCGAGCACAAGAACGCGCTTCAGCTTCGAAGTGGCTGAAAAGAAACTCGGCATGAATGTGTTGAACCTGGACGGTGTTTCAACAAGCGTACAAAAAGGAGAATCATTGTACGATACCGTCAAGACACTCGAATCCATCGGCGCCGATGTATGTGTGATCAGACACTTTCAGGATCATTATTATGATGAACTTATCGGACACGTCGGCATTCCGGTGATCAATGCCGGAGACGGCTGCGGTCAGCATCCCACTCAATCTTTGCTCGATTTGCTGACGATTCATGAGGAATGGGGCGGATTTGCCGGACTGACGGTATCTATACACGGAGATATCAAACACAGCAGAGTGGCAAGATCGAATGCCGAAGTGCTGACAAGGCTCGGAGCAAAGGTTCTTTTCTCAGGTCCGGACGAATGGCGGGATGAAGACAATCCCTACGGGACATACGTGTCGCCTGACGAAGCGGTCGCGAATTCGGATGTGGTGATGCTTCTCCGAATTCAGCACGAACGCCATGAGAAAAAGGCGGCAGAACGGGATTATCTTGAAACTTTCGGATTGTCGCTCAAGCGGGCGGAGCTCCTGAAAAAAGACGCGGTCATCATGCACCCTGCGCCTGTCAACAGAGGTGTCGAGATTGACAGTGCACTGGTCGAATCAGCTCAGTCGAGAATTTTCAAACAAATGGAAAACGGTGTATATATCAGAATGGCGGTTTTAAAAAGAGCGCTTCTAAACGGCGAAAACAAAAAAAGGGGAGAACAGGCTTATGTCTTATTTAATTAAAAACGGCTTCATACTCGACGAAAAAGGTGAAAAAGTACAGCGCGATATCAGGATTGAAGGCGATGCAATCAGCGAAATCGGAAGCCTTGAGGCCGCTTTGGGAGAAACGGTCATCGATGCGGATGGGCTTTTCGTCTCGCCGGGGCTTGTTGACCTTCACGTTCACTTCAGAGAGCCGGGCGGCGAGAAGAAAGAAACGATCGAAACAGGTGCAAAAGCCGCGGCGAGAGGCGGATTTACAACTGTCGCCGCAATGCCGAATACGCGGCCTGTCCCCGATACGAAAGAGCAGATGGAGTGGCTCGTCAACCGCATTGACGAAACGGCATCTGTCAGAGTGCTCCCGTATGCTTCCATCACCATCAGACAAACAGGCCAGGAAATGACCGATTTCGAAGGGCTGAAAGACGCAGGTGCGTTCGCGTTTACCGATGACGGCGTCGGCATTCAAACGGCGGGGATGATGTATGAAGCGATGAAAAAAGCGGCTTCGATCGATAAAGCGATCGTCGCTCACTGTGAAGACAATTCACTGATCTACGGCGGCAGTGTACACGATGGGGAATTTGCCAAAGCCAACGGTTTAAACGGGATTCCTTCAGTGTGCGAAGCGGTTCACATCGCAAGGGACGTGCTTCTTGCCGAAGCGGCAGGCTGCCATTACCACGTCTGTCATATCAGCACGAAGGAATCGGTCAGGGTCGTCCGCGATGCCAAAAAAGCGGGAATCCGCGTGACAGCGGAAGTGACGCCGCACCATCTGCTCCTTTCAGACAGCGACATTCCCGGTCTTGATACAAATTATAAAATGAATCCGCCGCTCAGAAGTCCGGAAGACAGGGAAGCGCTCCTTGAGGGGCTTAGAGACGGAACAATCGATTTTATCGCAACGGATCATGCCCCTCATACAGAAGAAGAAAAACAACAGACCATGAGCCTTGCGCCATTTGGAATTGTCGGCTTGGAGACGGCTTTTCCGCTCCTTTACACGCACTTTGTCAAAACGGGGAAATGGACGCTGAAACAGCTGCACGATTATATGACGGTCAAACCTTGCGAGGCGTTCGGACTTCCTTACGGGAAGCTTGAAGCCGGACGGTCTGCGGATATTACGCTCATTGATCTTGAACGCGAAGAAAAAATTGACAAAAGCACCTTTCTTTCTAAAGGGAAAAACACGCCGTTTGACGGCATCAGCTGCTTCGGCTGGCCGGTTATGACAATGGCAAAGGGAAAACTCGTTTACCAAGAGGGGAGACTTGTAAAATGAAAAGACGTCTTGTACTAGAAAACGGAACGATTTTTGAAGGGGAAGCATTCGGCAGCCTGGAAAACACCATGGGAGAAGTCGTCTTCAACACGGGGATGACAGGCTATCAAGAAATCCTCTCAGACCCGTCATACTGCGGACAAATTGTCACACTGACCTACCCGCTGATCGGGAACTACGGGATCAACAGAGACGACTTTGAATCCATCACCCCTTATGTGAAAGGGTTTATCGTAAAAGAGTTATGTCAACTTCCGTCAAACTGGCGCTCTGCTTATACACTTGATGAATATTTAAAAATGAAGAACATCCCGGGACTCTCAGGGATTGACACGAGAAAGCTGACAAGAATGATCAGAACGGCAGGTACGCTGAAAGGGGTATTTGCCGGCCCGGAAGAAGATGCTGAGACTTTGGTTCAAAAGCTGAAAGAAACGAACCTTCCGACCGATCAGGTCAGCCAAGTTTCAACAAAAACGGCATATCCGAGCCCTGGGAGAGGGAAGCGAATCGTGCTTGTCGATTTCGGAATGAAGCACGGCATCTTAAGAGAGCTGAACAAGCGCAAATGCGATGTGATCGTCGTTCCTCACAATGTAACGGCAGAAGAAGTGATGCAGCTGAAGCCTGACGGTGTAATGCTGTCAAACGGACCCGGAGATCCAACGGACGTACCTGAAGCGATTGCGATGATTCAAAACATTCTCGGCAAGGTTCCATTGTTCGGCATCTGTCTCGGCCATCAGCTGTTTGCCCTCGCCTGCGGAGCAAAGACGGCGAAAATGAAATTCGGACACCGCGGTTCAAACCATCCGGTTAAAGAGCTTGCAACCGGGAGAGTATCAATTACGGCTCAAAACCACGGCTATACCGTATCGTCCGTTGAAAACACGCCGCTTGAAGTGACGCATGTGGCGATTAATGACGACACAATCGAAGGGCTTAAACATAAACACGAGCCGGCTTTCACGGTTCAATACCATCCGGAAGCCTCACCGGGACCGGAAGACGCCAACCATTTATTTGATCAATTTTTACACATGATTGAAACTACAGAGAAAGAAGGGGAAGCGGTATGCCTAAACGCGTAGATATCAAAAAGATTTTGGTGATCGGATCAGGGCCGATTATTATCGGGCAGGCGGCGGAATTTGATTATGCGGGTACACAGGCCTGCCTCGCTTTAAAAGAAGAAGGCTATGAAGTCATTCTCGTCAACTCGAATCCTGCGACAATCATGACGGATACGGAAATGGCCGACCGCGTTTATATCGAACCGCTGACGCTTGAATTTTTAACACGGATCATCCGCAAAGAGCGGCCGGACGCCATTTTGCCGACATTGGGCGGGCAGACGGGCCTCAACTTGGCGGTCGAACTGTCCGAGCACGGCATTCTGGCTGAGTGCGGTGTTGAAGTGCTCGGCACGAAATTGGCGGCGATCCAACAAGCGGAGGACCGCGACTTGTTCAGAACTCTGATGAATGAGTTGAATGAACCGGTTCCGGAAAGCGAGATCATCCACTCGCTCGAGGAAGCGCGCGAGTTTGTCGGGCGCATCGGCTTCCCCGTCATCGTCCGGCCGGCATACACGCTTGGCGGAACAGGCGGAGGCATCTGCTCAAACGAAGACGAGCTGAAGGAAATCGTTGAAAACGGCTTAAAAATGAGCCCGGTTCATCAATGTCTGCTTGAAAAGAGCATCGCCGGCTACAAAGAAATCGAGTATGAAGTCATGAGAGACTCGAGCGATCACGCAATCGTCGTCTGCAATATGGAAAACATCGATCCGGTCGGGATTCATACCGGGGACAGCATCGTTGTCGCGCCGAGCCAGACGCTGAGCGACCGCGAATACCAAATGCTTCGCAATGTATCGCTGAAAATCATCCGCGCGCTTGAAATCGAAGGCGGCTGTAACGTTCAACTGGCGCTTGACCCGGACAGCTTTCAGTACTACATCATCGAGGTAAACCCGCGGGTCAGCCGTTCATCAGCGCTTGCCTCAAAAGCGACGGGCTATCCGATCGCAAAGCTTGCCGCCAAAATTGCCGTCGGTTTGTCTCTTGACGAAATGATGAATCCTGTTACAGGAAAAACGTACGCATCTTTCGAACCTGCACTCGACTATGTCGTTTCAAAAATACCGCGCTGGCCGTTTGATAAATTCGAATCGGCAAACCGCAGGCTCGGCACACAGATGAAAGCGACGGGCGAAGTGATGGCGATCGGAAGAACGTGGGAGGAATCTCTCCTTAAAGCGGTCCGTTCTCTTGAAGCGGATGTCTACCACTTGGAACTGAAAGATGCCGGTGAGATCTCGAATGAAGTGCTTGAAAAACGGATTAAAAAAGCGGGAGACGAACGGCTCTTTTACTTGGCCGAAGCGTTTAGAAGAGGATACACAGTCAGCGATCTCCACGAATTTTCGGCAATTGACCTGTTCTTCCTGCACAAGCTTGAGGGAATCATTCGCTTTGAAGAGAAGCTGAAAGCCGGGCGCGGCGACCTCGGTCTTTTAAAAGAAGCGAAAGAGCTCGGTTTTTCAGACCGCTTTATCAGCCTTCTCTGGGAGATGTCTGAACGAAAGCTTTATGATCTTAGAAAAGAAGCAGGCATTATGCCTGTTTATAAAATGGTTGATACATGCGCGGCTGAATTTGAATCGGAGACACCGTATTTCTACAGTACGTATGAAGAAGAAAACGAATCGGTCAGAACGGACAAAAACAGCGTCATCGTTCTTGGCTCGGGTCCGATCCGGATCGGCCAGGGGGTCGAATTCGATTATGCGACCGTGCATTCGGTCTGGGCGATCAAAGAAGCCGGCTATGAAGCAATCATTATCAACAACAATCCTGAGACGGTTTCAACGGACTTCAGCATCTCCGACAAGCTCTACTTTGAGCCGCTTACTGTTGAAGATGTCATGCATATCATCGATTTGGAGCAGCCGAAAGGCGTCGTCGTTCAGTTTGGCGGACAGACTGCGATCAACCTTGCCGACGAGCTCGCGGAGCGGGGCGTTGCTATTCTCGGAACATCCCTTGAAGATTTGGACCGCGCCGAGGACCGCGACAAGTTCGAACAGACGCTTGAAACGCTGCATGTACCTCAGCCGCTCGGAAAAACGGCGACATCTGTGGAAGGCGCCGTTGAAATCGCAGCAAACATCGGCTATCCGGTGCTTGTCCGCCCATCGTATGTACTTGGGGGACGTGCGATGGAAATTGTCTACCAGGAAGCAGAGCTTCTCCATTATATGGAGAATGCAGTGAAAATCAATCCGCAGCACCCTGTCCTGATCGATAAATATTTGACCGGAAAAGAAATTGAAGTGGACGCCATTTCTGACGGTGAAACGGTCGTCATTCCGGGGATTATGGAGCACATCGAACGGGCGGGCGTCCACTCGGGGGATTCGATTGCCGTTTACCCGCCGCAATCCCTTTCAGAGGACATCAAGAAAAAGATTGAAGCATACACGATTACGCTTGCAAAAGGCTTAAACATCGTCGGCCTGCTCAACATTCAGTTTGTCCTTTCAAAAGATGAGGTTTACGTCCTTGAAGTCAACCCGAGGTCGAGCCGCACGGTGCCGTTTCTCAGCAAAATCACCGGCATACCGATGGCCAATCTCGCAACAAAAGTGATTCTCGGCGGGAAGCTTGCTGATATGGGTTATACAGAAGGCCTCCAAAAAGAGCAGGAAGGCGTATATGTGAAAGTGCCGGTCTTCTCGTTTGCAAAGCTGAGAAGAGTGGATATCACGCTCGGACCGGAAATGAAATCGACCGGGGAAGTCATGGGCAAAGACAGCACTTTGGAAAAAGCGCTATACAAAGGGCTGATCGCTTCAGGCATCCAAATTCCGAACTACGGCTCCGTTCTCCTGACAGTTGCTGATAAAGATAAAGAGGAAGGACTATTGATCGCCAAGCGGTTCCATGCGATCGGCTATAAAATATTGGCTACGGAAGGAACGGCCGGCTATTTAAGAGACGCATCCGTACCTGTTAAAACTGTCGGGAAAATCGGCGAAGAAGGCACAAATCTCCTTGATGTCATTCGAAACGGGGAAGCGCAGTTCGTCGTCAATACGCTGACAAAAGGGAAGCAGCCGGCAAGGGACGGCTTCAGAATCAGACGCGAATCCGTTGAAAACGGCGTGGCCTGCCTGACATCCCTTGATACGGCGGAAGCGATTTTGCGGGTGCTTGAAAGCATGAGCTTCCGCGCCGATCATATGCCGGCGATTAAAATCGAGCAAAAGGCGGCCGTCAGATGAGAAAAGGGTATATGACAGTCCGTTCAAACAAGTGTATCGCGGATCATATTTATCAAATGGTGCTGGAAGGGGAGATTGCCGAAGTTTGCGGCGCTCCCGGCCAGTTCCTTCACATCAAGGTCTCAGATTCCCTCACGCCGCTTTTGAGGCGGCCGATCAGTATCGCCGCTGTCAACAAAGCCACACGGCAGGTGACCATCATCTTTCGCAAGGATGGGGAAGGCACGAGCCTCCTGTCATTAAAACAGGAAGGAGATCAGATCGATGTCCTTGGTCCGCTCGGCAACGGTTTTCCGGCTGAATCGCTTGAACCGGGGAAAACGGCTCTTCTCGTCGGAGGGGGGATCGGTGTTCCGCCGCTTTACGAGCTGAGCAAACAGCTGACAAATAGAGGGGTGCACGCGATCCATGTGCTAGGATTTGCTTCTGCAAAAGATGTCTTTTACGAACAGGAATTCAGCCGTTTCGGCCGGGTGTATGTGGCAACCGCAGACGGCACCCGAGGTTCAAAGGGGTTTGTTACAGATATCATTGAAAACGAGGGGCTTCAGTTTGACTGCATAATGGCTTGCGGACCGACGCCGATGCTGAAAGCTTTAAAACAGCGCTATCCGGATAAAGAGGTTTATCTGTCGATGGAAGAGCGCATGGGATGCGGGATCGGCGCTTGCTTTGCCTGTGTCTGCCATACGGAAGAAAGCGAAACGTCTTATGTGAAGGTATGCCTTGACGGCCCTGTTTTCAAAGCTCAGGAGGTGCTGTTATGATCCTTGAAGTCAATTTGCCGGGCCTTCAATTAAAAAATCCGATCATGCCGGCTTCAGGCTGCTTCGGATTCGGGAGAGAATTTGCGAGCTTTTACGATCTTTCACGTCTCGGTGCGATCATGATTAAAGCGACGACGAGCGAACCGCGCTTCGGGAATCCGACGCCGCGCGTCGCCGAGACACAAGCCGGCATGCTAAATGCCATCGGTCTGCAAAATCCGGGATTAGAGGCTGTCATGGAACGCGAATTGCCGTGGCTCGAACAGTTCGATACACCGATTATCGCCAATGTCGCCGGCTCGCAGATCGACGATTATGTTGAAGTGGCTGAAGAAATCAGCAAAGCGCCGAACGTTCATGCGCTCGAGCTGAATATTTCCTGCCCTAACGTGAAAACGGGAGGTATCGCCTTCGGTACGCAGCCGGAAATGGCCAGTGAGCTGACGAAAGCGGTGAAAGAGGTTGCGAGCGTTCCCGTCTATGTGAAGCTGTCGCCGAATGTCGCGAACATTACCGACATCGCTCTTGCCATAGAAGAAGCGGGAGCGGACGGTTTGACGATGATCAACACGCTGATCGGGATGCGGCTCGACTTAAAAACGGGAAAGCCGATCTTGGCGAACAAAACCGGCGGATTATCAGGCCCTGCCGTTAAACCGGTGGCCATCAGAATGGTGCATGAAGTCAGCCAGAAAGTCAGCATTCCGATCATCGGCATGGGCGGTGTCCAGTCAGCGGAAGATGTGCTTGAGTTTTTGCTGGCGGGTGCGAGCGCAGTCGCCGTCGGTACGGCAAACTTTGTTAATCCGTTTGTTTGTCCCGAAATCATCGCCGACTTGCCGCGCGTTTTAGAAAAATACGGATACCGTTCGTTGAACGAGTGTATCGGAAGGAGCTGGAAGGATGAAACATACGCCGCCCATCATCGCGCTTGATTTTGCATCAGCACAGGAAACATATGCGTTTTTGGACCGGTTTCATGGAGAAGAGCTTTTCGTGAAGGTGGGCATGGAGCTTTTTTATCAGGAAGGGCCGGCCATCCTTGAAAAGTTGCAGGAGCGCGGCTGCCGCATTTTCCTCGATCTAAAATGCCACGACATTCCAACGACCGTATACAAGGCGATGAAAAGGCTGGCGGGGTTTGGCGTCAGCCTTGTCAATGTGCACGCAGCAGGCGGAAAGCAAATGATGGAGTCGGCGCTTGAAGGCCTTGAAGCGGGGACTCCGGCAGGCCGGAAACGCCCTTTATTAATTGCTGTGACCCAGCTGACAAGCACCTCTTCTGAAATGCTTCAGCATGAGCTGCTGATTGAAACGCCGCTTCTCGATACAGTTGTTCACTACAGCCAGCTGGCTGAAAAAAGCGGACTTGACGGAGTCGTCTGCTCCGTCCATGAAGCCGAACACATTTACCGGGCCGCGTCTTTAGATTTTCTGACCGTGACACCCGGAATTCGCATGGCGGATGACAAAAACAACGACCAGGTCCGGGTGGCGACGCCTGGCTACGCAAGGGAAAAAGGCGTGTCGGCGATCGTTGTCGGCCGTTCGATTACCCAGGCGGAAGATCCTGTGTCAGCCTACAGAAGAATAGGACATGAGTGGGAGGGAACGAAGGCATGAAAACAGACATTGCAAACCATTTATTAAGAATCAAAGCGGTTTTCCTGCGCCCGAACGAGCCGTTTACATGGGCGAGCGGCATCCTGTCGCCCATCTACTGCGACAATCGTTTGACGCTTTCATATCCGGAAGTAAGGGATGATATAGCTTCAGGGCTTGCCGGACTGATTCAAGACAAGTTTCCCGGAGCCGAAATGATCGCCGGTACGGCAACTGCGGGAATCCCCCATGCCGCGCTTGCCGCCGACAGGCTGAGCCTGCCGATGTGCTACGTCAGAAGCAAACCGAAGGCGCACGGCAAAGGAAACCAAATTGAAGGCGCCGTTGTAAAAGGACAGAAAGTTGTTGTGATTGAAGATTTAATTTCAACGGGAGGAAGCGTCCTTGAAGCGGCAGCCGCTCTCACAGAAGCGGGATGCGAAGTGCTCGGTGTCGCCGCCATTTTCACTTACGGACTTCCTAAAGCCGCCGCCGCCTTCAGCGAAGCGGGCGTTGAATACCGCACGCTGACTGATTACGATACATTGACAGAGGCTGCGCTTGCCGGCGGATATATCAGCGAACAGGATGCCGCCAAACTGAAAGAATGGAAGACAGACCCTGAAAGCAAGTCTTGGATGGACTAATGAAAAAAGCCGTATTCTCCTAATGGGAGAACGGCTTTTTTGCGTCTTTTTACAGATTTAAAAATAGTAAAAACGGATTATTTTTATTTTTTATTAATCCTATAAAAAAAGTCGGGTTGACTTTTGTTCGAATTGTGCTAAAATTTTAAAATAACAAAAGCAAACTTATCAAGAGCGGTGGAGGGACTGGTCCGATGAAACCCGGCAACCTGCGTGTGAAGCGTAAGGTGCTACTTCCAGCAAAATGCCCTCATTTTGAGAGATAAGGAATAGCGGAGTTCCTCGTCTTTCTTTCAAATTTGGAAGAAAGATTTTAATTTTTAGGGGCAGAGGAGGAGCTAGAAGTGAAGACAGATGAACAGCTTGAAAAGGTGATCATCAAAATGAAAGACATGCTGAAAGACATGAATTACGGATCGATCACATTCGTTGTTCAGGACGGCAAAGTCATTCAAATCGAAAAAAATGAAAAAATAAGATTGAAATAGCTGACTAGACAAACTAGAGGCGGTTTTCACAGTTTTTTTCTGCTGGAAGCCGTTTTTTTGTTGGCGAAAAAAGGGGGAACCGAAAATTTTTACTTACAGCACATGGGAGGAACCGAATATCTCTTTTCAGGAAGATGACTCTTATAAAGGAGCGCTGTCCGTCTTGAAATGGGCGTACGGACATTACGGAAATCAGCTTGTATATGCGTGCAGCTTCGGAATTGAGGGAATCGTCCTGATCGATTTGATTTATAAGGTGAAAAAAGATGCGGTCATCGTTTTTCTTGATACGGGACTTCATTTTAAAGAAACGTATGAAACGATCGACGCTGTCAAAGAACGATATCCAGGCCTTCAGATTATCATGAAAACACCGGAGCTTACCGTCGAAGAGCAGGCGAAAGAATATGGGGACGAACTATGGAAGACCGCTCCGAATTCCTGCTGTGAAATGAGGAAGGTCATTCCTCTCCGCGAGACGCTTTCAGGCTACCCGGCGTGGCTGTCGGGCCTGCGCCGCGAGCAATCGCCCGGGCGGAGCAAAACGAACTTTTTGAACAAAGACGAAAAATTCAAGTCTATCAAAGTTTGTCCGCTCATTCATTGGACGTGGAAGGATATTTGGAGATATGTGACAAAGCACGATCTCCCGTACAATCCGCTTCATGATCAAGGCTACCCGAGCATCGGCTGCGCTCCGTGCACCTCTCCGGCCTTCACAATGGATGATCTTCGATCAGGCCGCTGGAACGGATCGGCTAAAACAGAATGTGGATTACACGAGTAAGGAGATGAGTCATGGAACTTGCCGCCATTTTATTTAGCATGTTTTTTGCGATGAATATCGGAGCGAGCGGTGCAGCTGCTTCAATGGGAATCGCCTATGGATCTGAAGCCGTCAAAAAGAAGTTTCACGCACTAATAATCTGTGCAGCAGGCGTTCTCTCGGGCGCTGTCATCGGCGGAGGAAACGTCGTGAAAACGATCAGCTCAGGCATCATTCCCGAACGGGTGATTTCGCTTGAAATCGTCTGCATTATTATCGGATCGGCGGCACTGTCGCTCTTTATCGCAAATGTACTCGGCATCCCGCTTTCGACAAGTGAAGTGACGGTCGGATCTGTTGTCGGAGTAGGTGTCGCTTACCAGGTTTTGTATGTGAAATCTTTGCTTATCATCGTCTCATTTTGGGTCGTTGTACCAATCGTCGCTTTTACATTTACATTTGCGGTGGCAAACATCATGAAAAAAACGATCAAACGTCCAGCCTCGGGAAAGAAAGCAAAGGTTTTGGCGGTGATTCTGTTGATCACCGGGTTTTTTGAAGCCTTCTCAGCAGGCATGAACAATGTCGCAAATGCTGTCGGACCTCTGGTGGCGGCGCATGTTTTGACAGTCGGGGAAGGAACGCTCTACGGCGGGCTGTTTGTCGCGCTGGGCGCCCTTTTACTGGGCAGGCGCGTTCTTGAAACAAACGGCAAAAAGATTACGAGGTTTTCAAAAGGAGAGGGAATCATCCTTTCCGGAACGGGGGCCGGGCTTGTCATTACCAGTTCAATTTTCGGTTTACCGGTTCCGCTTGCGCAAGTCACATCATCTTCTATTATAGGGATGGGAATGGCAAAAAACGGCGGCAACGTCTTTCATAAACAAGTGGTCAAAACGATGCTGAAAGTATGGGTCGTCTCGCCGTTCCTTTCATTAAGCCTATCTTATATGCTGGTCAGCCTTTTATTAAAAGGAGACTACTACGCTCTTATTGTTGTCACAAGCGTTCTGCTGGCATCTGTCGGAACGATCAGCCTGATGAGAGCGGTCAAAAAAGAGCACAGCTCCGTCCATGAACAAGGCGGAGGAATTTAAACACAAAGTAGGGGGAAACAAGTTTATGAGTTTAGCACCACACGGCGGTGTATTGGTTAACCGCGTCAATGAAGCATACGATTTTCAACACATCGCACATGAAATTGAGCTTGATGTAATGGCTTTTTCAGATTTGGAGCTGATCGGAATCGGTGCGTACAGCCCGCTCCAAGGCTTTATGACAGAGAAAGACTATCTGTCCGTTTTCGAAAATATGAGACTATCAAGCGGCGAAGTATGGACGCTTCCGATCACTCTGCCTGTTGACGAGCAAAAAGCTTTAAGCTTAAAAGCGGGTGACACCGTCCGCCTTACCTATAATGGGGAAACCTACGGCGTCATTGAGATCGAAGATATCTATACGCCGGACAAGAAAACGGAAGCCGTCAATATCTATAAAACCGACGAACTCGAACATCCGGGCGTCAAAAAATTGTTTGACCGCGGCAGCGTTTATGTGGGCGGGCCGATCACTCTCATTAAACGGAGCGTCAAGCAATTCCCGGCGCACACATTCGAACCTCTGGAAACAAGAAAAAAATTCGCAGAACTCGGCTGGAAAACGATTGTCGGATTCCAGACGAGAAATCCGGTTCACAGAGCGCACGAATACATTCAAAAAACGGCGCTCGAGACGGTAGACGGCCTTTTCCTCAATCCGCTCGTCGGGGAAACAAAATCAGACGATATTCCGGCTGATGTCCGCATGGAAAGCTATCAGGTGCTGCTTGACGGCTACTATCCGAAAGACCGCGTCTTTCTCGGCGTTTTTCCGGCGGCGATGCGCTATGCGGGGCCGAAGGAAGCGATCTTCCATGCGCTTGTCAGAAAGAACTACGGATGCACGCACTTTATCGTCGGAAGAGACCATGCCGGAGTCGGCGATTACTACGGCACATATGAAGCGCAGGAGCTGTTCGATCAGTTCGCACCGGAAGAGATCGGCATTACGCCGCTGAAATTCGAACACAGCTTCTACTGCAATGTCTGCGGTTCAATGGCGACGGCGAAAACGTGCCCTCACAGCAAAGAACATCATGTCATTTTGTCCGGCACAAAGGTGAGGGGCATGCTGAGAAACGGCGAGTTCCCGCCGAGCACATTCAGCCGTCCAGAAGTCATTCAAACATTAATCAAAGGCTTAACGGCCGGGGTTTCTTAAGGGGGAGCATCTCTTGGTAAATAAAGGTATTGTCTGGCATGAAGCGTCCATTACAAAACGGGAATATCATGAGAAAAATAAACATAAAAGCTCGATCGTTTGGCTGACGGGCTTGAGCGGTTCAGGAAAATCAACGATTGCCAACGCTGCAGCGCGTGAGTTGTTTGAACAAGGCTACCAGGTCACGGTGCTCGACGGCGACAACGTCAGGCACGGGCTGAACAAGGACCTCGGGTTTTCCGATGAAGACCGGAAGGAAAACATCCGCCGGATCGGCGAGGTCGCGAAGCTCTTTGTCGAACAGGGGACGATCGTCATTACGGCGTTCATTTCCCCTTTTAAAGAAGACCGAGGGCTTGTCAGACAGCTCGTCGAGGAAGATGAGTTTCACGAGGTCTATGTGAAATGCGATTTGGCGACGTGCGAGGAGCGCGACCCGAAAGGCTTGTACAAAAAAGCGAGAAACGGAGAAATTCCATTTTTCACGGGGATCGATTCGCCTTATGAAGAGCCTGAAACGCCTGAGCTTGTCCTTGATACAGGCGCACATAACCGGGAAGAGTGCAAAAATCAGCTCGTCCAATACGTGAAAGATCAAACGAAATAAAATGCGGGTAATAGGAAAGTGCTGCACATGCACTTTCCTATTTCATAAAGAAAACGTTTGGTTTTTGTGATATTTTCAGGCACCAAACGCTTTCTTTATGATTTATAATGAATTGAAGAAGACGTTGATCAGATCGGGGGAGATCTAAGATGGGGAAAGTATATATCGTTGGGGCAGGTCCTGGAGACCCCGATTTACTGACGATCAAAGCTTTAAAAGCCATCCAGACAGCCGATGTCATTTTGTATGACAGGCTTGTGAATAAACAGATTTTACAGCACGCCAAGGAGGGAGCGGATCTCATCTACTGCGGAAAGCTTCCGGACTACCACATGATGAAACAGGAAACGATCAATCATTTTCTCGTCAAGTATGCGAAAAAAGGGAAAACCGTTGTCAGGCTGAAAGGCGGCGATCCTTTCGTATTCGGCAGAGGCGGCGAGGAAGCGCAAACCCTCGCTGAGCACGGGGTTGCTTTTGAAATCGTGCCGGGAATCACCTCGGGAATAGCTGCCGCTGCTTATGCGGGCATTCCGGTGACACACCGGGAAGCGAGTTCAAACGTTGCTTTCGTGACAGGCCATTATCAAAAAGAAGAAAACTTTGAAGAGAAGTGGAAAGCGTTAGCCACAGGGATCGATACGCTTGTCATTTATATGGGGATTAAAAACGTGAAGCAAATTGAAAGGCTTCTGATCGAAAACGGCAGAGACCCGTCAACGCCAGCCGCTTTCATCCATTGGGGAACGACAGACAAACAAAAAACGGTGCTTTGCACGGTTGAAACGCTTGCCGGTACAGTCGAAAGCGAAAAGATTGAAAACCCGAGCCTGATTGTCATCGGGGATGTCGTTCAATTCAGCTCGCAGTTAAGCTGGTTTGAACCTGAGCTGAAAGATCCGGCATTAAGCGAGGCGCTTTAATATGAAACAAGCGATTTTATATATCGGCCATGGAAGCCGTCTGAAAAGAGCCCAAACAGAAGCAGCCGCTTTTTTGGAGAGCTGCAAAGAAAACATGTCCGCCCCCATTCAGGAAATATCTTTTTTGGAATTGGCGGCACCGGATATCGAAACCGGCTTTAAAGCGTGTGTGGAAAAGGGGGCGACGCATATCGCGGCCGTGCCGCTTCTCCTCTTGACAGCCGCGCATGCCAAAAGGGACATCCCTGAAGAGCTTGCCCGTGCTTCCTCACAGTACCCTTCCGTCAGCGTCGCTTACGGAAAGCCGATCGGCGTCGATCAGGAAGTCGTCAAAGCGGTTTTTACAAGGATCGAAGAAACGGGGACGCCATATGAACATGCAAGAGTCGTGTTGATCGGAAGGGGAAGCTCTGATCCGGATGTCAAACGGGATGTTTATGATATTTGCGAACGGCTGAGAGACCTCACACCAGTGGATGAGGTCATTCCCTGCTTTATGACAGCCTGTGAGCCGCACTACCTGGATGTGTTTAAACAGCTTAAAGAACGGGACGGAAAAACGACATTCATCGTTCCGTATCTGCTGTTCACCGGTATGCTGATGAACGAGATTGAAAGGGAAACCGCAAAGCTGAAAGAAACGAATCCGAATGTCGTGCTGACGGATTACCTCGGCTTCCACCCCCATGTAAAAAACGCCTTTTTGCACCGCGTAGAGGAAGCGGTTATCAACAAAGCCGGCCGCTTTGATTTTACAGGAGCATCAGATGCTGCCGCTGCACATTAACATGAAAGGCAAAGCCGCAGTCATTGCGGGCGGGGGGAAGATTGCGGCGCGGCGGCTGAAAACGGTGCTGGCAGAAGGTGCATCCGCGACCGTCATCAGCCCTGAAGCATCAGAAGAGATGCTCGGATTGATTAACGAACACGGCATCGAATGGAAGAAGAAAAAGGCGGAACCCGGTGATTTCAAGAATGCATTTCTGATCATTCTTGCGACCGATGACCATGAGGCAAACAAGCGTCTAGCCGCATCGGCAGCTCCTGAGCAGCTCGTCAATGTTGCGAGTGAAGCGGAGCTGGGAAATGTATATGTTCCAAAAATAATCAACAGAGGAAACATAACCATATCCGTCTCAACAAACGGAGCCAGCCCGCGCCACACGATCAGGCTGGCCGGACAGATCGATGATTTGATCGATGATGAGCTCGTCCAAGAGATCGACGAGCTTTTCCGAAAAAGAAGAGGCCTGAACCCTTGAGGTTCAGGCTTTTGGCATTATTATTTTTTCAGCTTGATGATCAAGTCTTCATCAGGTGTTACAAAAACGGTTTGCTGGCTGTCGTAGGTGACAAACCCCGGTTTTGCGCCATTCGGTTTTTTGACGTGGCGTATTTTTGTATAGTCGACGGGAACCGAAGCGGAGTTTTTCGCTTTGCTGTAATATGCAGCGATCTGCGCCGCTTCCAGAATGGTTTGCTCGTCCGGATCGGTCGATTGAATGACGACGTGCGACCCCGGAATATCTTTTGTGTGAAGCCAGATGTGGTCGCGGGCGGCAAGCTTCATCGTTAAATATTCGTTCTGCTTGTTGTTTTTGCCGACGAGAATCGTTTCTCCTGAGCTGGACTCATATGCTTCGAGCGTCGGCGCCTGTTTTTTCTGTTTCTTCTGGCCCCCTTGCTGCTTGGCCCGCAAGTATTTTCCTTCGGCGAGCTCTTCGCGAATTTCGGTTATATCTTTCGGTGAGGCAGATGAAAGCTGCTGAATCAGCTGGTCGAAATAAGCGATTTCCTCTTCTGCCAATTTGATCTGCTCCTTCACGACTTCTACCGAATTTTTCGCTTTTTGATATTTTGTAAAATAGCTTTGTGCATTTTCAGAAGGCGTTTTATTAGGATTGAGCGGAATCGTGATTTCTCCGCCGTTTTCATCATAGTAGTTGATGACCTTCGCCTCTTTGTCCCCTTTTTTCAGCTGGTACAGGTTCGCTGTCAACAGCTCTCCGTACAGCTGATAGTCTTGCGCGTGTTCGGACTGCTCAAGCGTTTTTTTCAGCTTTTTGATTTTATTTTCGTTCTTTTTCTTTTCGTTTGCCGCGAAACGCTCTAAATCGTGAGCCTGCTGTTTGACGCGGTCACGCTCCGCTTTTCCGAAATAGTAGCGGTCAAGAAGTTCGCTCAGCGTATGAAAGGGCCTGTTGTCTCCTTTTATATGGGTCAGCTCAAGAAGGTAAAAATATTCTTTTCCGTCTTCTGTGGTGACAAGCTGGGGCTGAAAACGCCGGCTTTTGATTTCGCTGAACATCTCCGTCAAGACGTTTGGCAGTGTCGCCCTGTTGGCTAGACCCGCGCGAAAGACGGCTTCCTTCGCAAACAGAGGCGAGACGCCGGAGAAGGTATCGACGATCTGCCTGTCAAGTTTGCCTTCCTGGAAATTCAGATGGCGGAGAATATCTTCAGTCTCCGCTTCAAGCGGAGACAATTTGTTCTGCGCGGGAGGGAGAATGTAATCGTATCCCGGGAGCACGGTGCGGTAGCTGTTCATCGCAGGTGACAGATGCTTCAAACTGTCGATGATGACGTCTTTTTCTCCGTCTGTTAACACGATGTTGCTGTGCCTGCCCATGATTTCGACCATCAGCTTTCTTGTCAGCGTGTCGCCGATTTCGTTCCGGCTCCTGATATGAAAGACCATCATTCTGTCCATGCCGATTTGCTCGACTTGGTCGATAAAGCCGCCTTCCAGATGTTTGCGGAGGAGCATGCAGAACATCGGAGGGGTGCTCGGGTTGTCGTAGGTTTCGTTTGTCAGGTGTACCCGCGCATAACTCGGATGGGCGGAGAGCAGCAATTTGCGGTTCTTCCCGTTTGCCCTGATATGAAACACTAGCTCGTGCTTAAACGGCTGGTGGATTTTTGCGATCCGTCCGCCTCGAATCGCCTCATTTAATTCCTCGATCATTCCGTATGTAAAAATGCCGTCAAAAGACATATGAAAAACTCCCTTTTCTCGTTAATCCTCTTCGTAAAACGTCCATTCAATAATTATAGCATGATTTGGGACGAGTCTGAATAAATTGACTTATAGAGATGGATACACCAAAAGCAACCTTTAGGGCAGGAGGAGTGGACGATTCAATGAAATGGCACGAGATGGGACAAACCGAATTGTTAAATATAACAAAAACGTCCATCGACAAAGGTCTAACAGAAAAAGAGGCCGGAAAGCGGCTGGAAAGACACGGAACAAACGAACTTCAGGAAGGGGAAAAAACATCGGCGGTCGCATTGTTTTTTTCTCAATTCAAAGATTTCATGGTTCTTGTTTTGCTTGCGGCCACGTTGATTTCGGGTTTCCTCGGCGAATACATTGACGCCATCGCGATCATCGCGATCATCTTTGTTAACGGCATTCTCGGATTCTTTCAGGAGAGGCGGGCGGAAAGGTCGCTCGAGGCTTTGAAAGAACTGTCAGCTCCTCAAGTGGCTGTGCTCCGGGAGGGGAATTGGGTGAAAATTCCTTCCAAAGAGCTTGTCCCGGGAGATGTTGTCCGTTTTGCAAGCGGAGACAGAATCGGCGCCGATCTCAGACTTGTCGAGACAAAGAGCCTTGAAATAGAAGAATCGGCCCTTACAGGTGAATCGCTCCCCGTGTCCAAACAGGCAGATGCTTTTCAGGCGTCAGATGTATCGCTGGGCGATCTGAAGAATATGGCTTTCATGGGAACGCTTGTCACAAGGGGGAGCGGAATCGGCGTCGTCATCGGTACGGGTATGAACTCTGCGATGGGGAAAATCGCCGATATGCTTGAATCTGCCGGGAATACGGCGACCCCGCTGCAAAGAAGGCTTGAAGAGCTCGGCAAAATTTTGATTGTCGCCGCTTTGTTCCTGACACTGCTTGTCGTTGCTGCCGGCGTCATTCAGGGGCATGATTTATACAGCATGTTTTTAGCGGGAGTTTCCCTTGCCGTCGCTGCCATACCTGAAGGGCTGCCTGCCATTGTCACGGTCGCTCTGTCTCTCGGCGTGCAGCGGATGATCAGGCAAAAGTCGATCGTCAGGAAGCTGCCCGCGGTTGAGACGCTCGGCTGCGCGTCCATTATTTGCTCCGATAAAACCGGGACGATGACGCAGAACAAAATGACGGTCACCCATGTCTGGTCAGGCGGGAAGATATGGAACGTGTCAGGGATCGGCTATGAGCCTGAAGGCTCTTTCAGCATGAACGGGCGCGATGTGCAAGCAAAGCATCATAAACCGCTCCAGCAGGTACTATTGTTCGGCGCATTATGCAATTCATCTTCGATTATCGAAAAAGACGGGGAGTTTCGTCTTGATGGCGATCCCACCGAAGGGGCTTTGCTGACGGCGGCTCGAAAAGCAGGCTTTACGGACAAATATGTTGATGAACATTTTAAAATCATCGAGGAGTTTCCGTTTGATTCAACGCGGAAAATGATGTCTGTCATTGTGGAAGACAAGAGCGGCAAGCGCTTTGTCATTACAAAGGGCGCGCCGGATGTATTGATGAAGCGTTCGTCGCATACGCTGACAGAAGAAAAGCGAGAAATCTTCACAAAGGAAAGGCTCGCTGAAACAAGCGCGGCGCTGGAAACTCTTGCGTCACAGGCGCTGAGAACGATTGCCGTCGCGTATAAACCGATCAAAGATACAGAAAATCCCCCGCTCGAAAAAGCGGAGTCAGGCTTAACTTTCATCGGGCTGTTAGGGATGATCGATCCGCCGCGGCCCGAAGTGAAAACAGCGATTAAAGAATGCCGGGAAGCGGGGATCAAAACGGTCATGATCACCGGGGACCATGTGATAACGGCGACGGCGATTGCAAAAGATCTCGGATTGCTGCCTCCGCGCGGAAAGGTCATGGACGGCCAGATGCTGAACGAACTCTCGCAGGAAGAATTGGCGGAAATTGTTGACGATGTTTACGTATTTGCAAGGGTGTCGCCCGAACATAAGCTGAAGATCGTGACCGCCTACCAGGAAAACGGCCACATCGTCGCCATGACGGGAGACGGAGTCAATGATGCCCCTGCGATTAAACAGGCGGATATCGGCATATCGATGGGGATTACGGGAACGGATGTCGCCAAGGAGGCGTCCTCACTCATCCTTGTCGATGATAATTTTGCAACGATTAAATCGGCCATCAAGGAAGGACGCAATATCTATGAAAATATTAGAAAGTTCATCAGATACTTGCTCGCATCCAATGTCGGCGAAATTTTGGTCATGCTGTTTGCAATGCTGCTCGCTCTGCCGCTGCCGCTTGTCCCGATACAGATTCTGTGGGTCAACCTTGTAACGGACGGCCTGCCTGCCATGGCGCTCGGCATGGATCAGCCTGAGGACGATGTGATGCAGAGAAAGCCGCGGAGTCCGAAAGAAGGCGTGTTTGCAAGGGGGCTCGGCTGGAAGGTCGTATCGCGCGGATTCTTAATCGGAATCGCGACACTCGGGGCGTTTATGTTCATTTATAACCGCAATCCAGAAGCGCTTGAGTATGCACAGACGGTTGCATTTGCAACGCTCGTCCTTGCGCAGCTGATCCACGTGTTCGACTGCCGAAGCGAGCGGTCCATCTTTGACCGCAATCCGTTTGAAAACATTTATTTGCTCGGCGCAGTATTATCTTCGATTCTTTTAATGCTTGTCGTTATTTATTATCCGCCGCTGCAGCCGATTTTCCATACGGTTCCGATTTTAATGGCAGACTGGCTCCTGATTGTCGGAATGTCAGCGATTCCAACTTTTTTACTGGCCGGGTCACTTTTGACAAGAAAAAAATAGGCTTGTATGATATAATCTTAAAGGTAATAGAGGTTTCTATTGCCTTTTCATCTTGCGTAAATTTAAATCAAAGAAAGTCTTTTTCACTTATACGGAATTGGGTGTGTTTTATGATACGGAGTATGACCGGTTTCGGCAGCGCGAGCAAAACGAAGGATGGGCTGACAGCAGCTGTTGAGCTGAAATCTGTCAACTATCGGTTTAAAGAAGTAAACGCCCGCATGCCAAGACCTTTGCTCTATTTAGAAGACAAAATAAAGCAAACGATTTTTAAACATATACAAAGGGGGCGGCTGGAGCTGTTTGTTTCCGTTGACGACGAGGCTCTGGTCACCCGGAAAATCCAGGTTGACTGGCCGCTGCTTGAAGAGTACCAGAAAGCCGCGCGCGAAATGAAAGACCGCTGCGGGCTTTCTGGAGACATCACGCTTCAAGACGCCTTTCAGTTTGAGCATGTCATCCAAGTTGAAGAAGAGCCAATCCAAAATGACAAGCTTGAAGAGGTTCTTCTGGAAGCGGTCGAGGCTGCCGTTCTAGAATTGTGCAGCATGCGCGAAGCGGAAGGGCTGAGGCTGAAGGACGACTGCCTTCAGCATATTGAAAGGCTTGAAAAGCTGACAGACGACATCGCAGAGCTTGCTCCCAAGGTCGTCGACCACTATCGGGAACGCCTTGAGGCGCGGCTTGAAGAATGGTCAACAGACGGTCTCGATGAAAGCCGCCTGCTGACGGAAGTCGCACTGTTTGCAGACCGTTCGGATATCACGGAAGAAGTGACGAGGCTGAAAAGCCATTTCCGCCAGTTCCGCGATATTTGCAAAGCGGGAGGAGCCGCGGGGAGAAAGCTCGATTTCCTCGTCCAGGAGCTCAACCGTGAAGCGAACACGATCGGTTCAAAAGCGAATGATCACCAGATCACAAAACATGTGGTCGAAATGAAAAGCTCTATTGAAAAAATAAAAGAACAAGTGCAAAATATAGAATAGCGATTGTGCGTATTGTTTACGGATGTTCTCTGCAGGTTAAACTAGAGACGTCCAAGTACAGGGGGAACGTATAGGATGACGATTAAACTGATCAATATCGGCTTTGGAAATATCATATCCGCGAATCGGCTGATCTCGATTGTGAGTCCTGAGTCCGCGCCTATTAAGCGGATGATCCAGGATGCCAGAGACCGCGGCATGCTTATAGATGCTACATATGGAAGAAGAACCCGTGCGGTTGTCATTATGGACAGTGACCATATCATCTTATCTGCCGTCCAGCCTGAGACAGTAGCACAAAGGCTTTCCGTTAAAGAAGAAATTATGGATGAAGGGCAGGGATAAGAGCTTTATGAAAGAAAGAGGTTTGTTAATCGTTCTCTCCGGCCCTTCCGGCGTCGGAAAAGGAACAGTCAGGCAGGCGCTGTTTGCTCAGGAGGACACAAAATTTGAATATTCGATTTCGGTGACGACAAGAAAACCGCGTCAAGGCGAAAGAGACGGCGTCGACTACTTTTTTAAGACGCGCGAAGAGTTCGAAGAGATGATCGAGAACAACAAGCTGCTCGAATGGGCCGAATATGTCGGCAACTATTACGGAACACCCGTTGACTACGTCGAACAGACGCTTGAAAGCGGAAGGGACGTTTTTCTTGAAATCGAAGTCCAGGGTGCGCTGCAAGTCAGAAAGGCATTTCCTGAAGGCTTGTTTATCTTTTTGGCGCCTCCGAGCCTCGCCGAATTGAAAAACCGGATTGTCACAAGAGGGACAGAAACAGAAGCCCTGATCGAAAACCGGATGAAAGCGGCGAAGGAAGAAATCGAACTGATGGACGCCTATGACTATGTTGTCGAAAATGACAGCATTGAGCTTGCGTGCGAAAGAATCAAAGCAATCGTTCTCGCCGAACATTTACGGCGCGACCGAGTTGCTCCAAGATATAAGAAAATGCTGGAGGTTGAATAAATATGCTAGATCCGTCAATTGACTCTTTAATGAACAAACTGGATTCAAAATACACGCTCGTTACCGTATCCGCACGGCGCGCCCGCGAAATGCAGATGAACAAAGACGCGCAGATCGAAAATCCGAAGTCGCATAAATTTGTAGGCAAAGCATTGGAAGAAATTGATGCCGGACTGCTTACATTCGAAAAGGAAAATCGCTAATAGCCTTAAAAATAGCAACCTATACACTAGGTTGTTATTTTTTTCAGGGCTGGCGAACAGAACATAAGGGGGAGAAATACGATGCTGAAAAATCGCAACATCCTGCTGGGAGTAAGCGGAGGAATCGCGGTATACAAAGCGGCCGCCTTAACGAGCAAGCTCGTGCAGGCAGGAGCCAATGTGAAAGTCATCATGACAAAATCCGCCTGTGAATTTGTGTCTCCGCTCACCTTTCAGGCGCTTTCGCGCAATGAAGTATATACCAATACGTTCGAAGAACCGAATCCCCGTGTCATCGCCCATATCGATGCCGCAGATTGGGCGGATCTCGTGATCGTTGCTCCGGCTACGGCCAATGTGATCGGAAAACTCGCCTCAGGCATCGCTGACGACATGCTGACGACGACGCTTTTGGCGACGACAGCGCCGGTGTGGATCGCTCCGGCGATGAACGTTCATATGTACGACCACCCGGCCGTTCAGCGGAACATCAGCGTTCTTTACAAAGACGGCTACCGGTTTATCGAACCGAGTGAAGGCTACCTTGCGTGCGGCTATATCGGCAAAGGCAGACTGGAAGAGCCTGAGCGGATCGTCCAGTTGGCAGAGTCGTATTTTTCAAGCGAAAAAAGCGGTTTGCTTGAAGGAAAGCGCGTCGTAATTACAGCGGGGCCGACAAGAGAACAAGTCGATCCCGTCCGCTTTTTCTCCAACCGTTCGACAGGGAAAATGGGCTATGCTTTCGCTGAGGAAGCGGCACGAATGGGAGCGCACGTGACGCTGATTGCAGGCCCGACATCGCTTGATGATCCCGCAGGGGTCGACGTGATTCATGTTCAGTCCGCAGAAGATATGTATCAAGCGGCTCTGTCTGTTTTCGATGAGAGCGACATCGTCATTAAAACAGCAGCTGTCGCTGATTACAGGCCAAAACATGTCCACGATCAAAAAATGAAGAAAAAGGACGGCGGCCTCGTCATTGAGCTTGAACGGACGAAGGATATTTTAAAAGCGCTGGGAGAGCGGAAAACAAAGCAAATCTTGGTCGGCTTTGCAGCCGAAACGCAGCACGTCGAAGACTATGCCAAACAAAAGCTGGAGACGAAAAATCTCGATATGATTGTCGCTAACAATATCACGGCTGAAGGCGCCGGTTTTGGAACGGAAACCAACATCGTGACGGTGTTTCATCGAGACGGCAAAAAGACGGCGCATCCTCTAATGTCAAAGCGGGAGGTTGCCGCCGCAGTCTTGAAGGAAGCCGCTGAGCTTGCCGGACGGAGCGGGACGTCTTCATGAACTTCGCTGAAGTGATCGTCGATGTTACAACGAAAAATATCGACAGACCGTTTGATTACCGCATCCCCGACAAATTCAAAGGTATGATTAAAAAAGGGATGCGCGTGATCGTTCCGTTCGGCGCCCGCAAAATCCAGGGATTTGTCACCAGCGTGAAAGAATCGTCGGAGCTTGCCGGCCGTTCGGTTAAGGATATCGAGGATATCCTTGATCTGGCGCCCGTTTTGACGGAGGAGCTGCTTGAGCTGTCAGACTGGCTGACAGAAAAAACACTTTCTTTTAAAATTACGGCTTTGCAGGCGATGCTCCCCGCGGCTATGAAAGCAAAATACGGCAAAGAAATCAAGGTGATCGGCGATAAACCGCTTCCCGAACCGCTAAAAACCTTGTTCTCGCAAAAAGAGACGCTTTCTTATTCCGATATAAATGACCACGGAACATTAAAGCTGATTCAGCGCCAGGTTCAAGAAGGCAATCTTGAAGTGGCGTATAAAGTAAAGCAGAAAACAAACAAAAAAATGCGGAGAATGATCGCCCCCCTTTGCGCGAAAGAACATTTAAAAGAAGCGCTTGCCGGCCTCTCTCCGCAAGCTGTCAAACAAAAAGCGATCCTTCAGTTTTTCATCGACCGCAAAGAGGGCGGCGCTGTTCCGGCAAAGGATCTGATCGACAAAACGGGGGGCTCTTCCGCGTCCTTGAAAGCGCTCATCGACAAGGGGCTGTTAAAGGAAAGCGAAGAGGAGGTTTACAGGGATCCTTATCAGGACAGAATGTTCAAAAAAACCGAACCGCTTCCGCTGACTGAAGAGCAGGCGCAGGCCTACGAGGCGATAGCGGATGCAATCGAAGAAAAGCGGCACGATGTGTTTCTTCTTCACGGAGTGACCGGAAGCGGAAAAACGGAAGTCTATCTGCAATCGATCGAAAAGGTGCTGGAAGCCGGCAAAGAAGCGATCGTTCTCGTTCCGGAAATTTCCCTGACGCCGCAGATGGTCAACCGCTTTAAAGGGCGCTTTGGCTCGCAGGTAGCCGTACTGCACAGCGGGCTTTCAACAGGAGAAAAATATGATGAATGGCGGAAAATCCACCGCAAAGAAGTCCGGCTTGTCGTCGGGGCGCGCTCGGCGATTTTCGCGCCGTTTGAAAATCTCGGCATGATTATAATTGATGAAGAGCACGAAACATCGTACAAG
Source organism: Bacillus sp. GM2 (assembly GCF_056155945.1). Lineage (NCBI taxonomy): Bacteria > Bacillati > Bacillota > Bacilli > Caryophanales > Bacillaceae > Bacillus > Bacillus sp. GM2. The sequence goes on along the minus strand of NZ_JBRKSZ010000007.1, from coordinate 1,888,178 downwards.
CAGGAGGAGATGCCGAGATACCATGCGAAAGAAGCGGCGATTCAAAGGGCCAAATACCACCGGTGTCCGGTCGTGCTCGGCAGTGCGACGCCGACGCTCGAATCGTTCGCGAGGGCGAAAAAAGGCGTGTACAAGCTTCTTTCTCTCAAGCACCGCGTCAATCACCAAGTCATGCCTGACGTGTCTCTCGTCGATATGAGAGAGGAACTGCGCAGCGGAAACCGCTCGATGTTTTCCAAAGACTTAATGGCCGGGCTTGAGGAAACTCTTGAAAAAGGAGAGCAGGCCGTTCTGTTTTTAAACAAAAGAGGCTATTCCTCATTTGTCATGTGCAGGGACTGCGGATATGTCATCCAGTGTCCTCATTGTGAAATTTCATTGACGTACCACAGGTATGGACAGCGTCTGAAGTGCCATTACTGCGGCTATGAAACCGGCATGCCGTCAAGCTGCCCCGAATGCGGAAGCGAGCATATCCGCTACTTTGGTACAGGCACACAGCGGGTCGAAGAAGAATTGACGAAGGTTCTGCCGGCTGCAAGGGTGATCCGCATGGATGTCGATACAACCTCAAGAAAGGGAGCGCATGAAAAGCTGCTCACATCCTTTGGCAGAGGCGAAGCCGATATCCTGCTTGGAACGCAGATGATCGCCAAAGGGCTCGATTTCGAAAACGTCACGCTCGTCGGTGTCTTGAGCGCGGATACGATGCTTCACATCCCCGATTTCAGAGCCGCTGAAAAAACGTTCCAGCTGATGACGCAGGTGAGCGGAAGAGCGGGGCGCCACGAAAAGCCGGGCAAGGTGATCATTCAGACGTACACACCGTCCCATTACAGCATTCAGCTCACAAAAACGCATGATTATGAAACATTCTTCCGGCAGGAGATGCTGCACAGAAGGGAACAGGCCTATCCTCCATATTATTATTTGGCGCTGGTCAGCGTATCGCACGAGGAAGTGACGAAGGCGGCACTCGTGACTGAAAAAATCGCCACCTATTTAAAAAAGAACATTTCAAGCGAGGCGAAGATTCTCGGCCCTGTCGCATCTCCGATCGCCAGGATTAAAGATAGATATCGCTATCAATGCGTGATAAAATACAAACAGGAAAACCAGCTTACATCGTTGCTTAAAAACATTATGGATCATTACAAACGAGACATTGAACAAAAGCAATTGGCGATTTCGATCGACATGAATCCATATATGATGATGTAAAAATAACAGTGTGATGGAGGGCTTTTAGATTGGCAGTAAAACCGATCGTAACGTATCCGGCGGAGGTTCTTGAAACCCCTGCCGAACCCGTTGCGTCTTTTGATAAATCATTAAAGAAACTACTCGACAATATGTATGATACGATGCTTGAGCTGGACGGAGTCGGACTGGCCGCTCCGCAAATCGGCGTTTCAAAAAGAGCGGCAGTCGTCGATATCGGCGATGACACGGGAAGAATTGAACTGGTCAACCCGGAGGTCATCGAAGAGAGCGGTGAACAAACGGGTCCTGAAGGCTGTTTGAGCTTTCCTGATCTATACGGTGAAGTGAAGCGTTCCGATTATGTAAAGGTCAAGGCGTTCGACCGCCGCGGGAAACCGTTTACGATTGAAGCTGAGGGCTTTTTGGCGCGTGCGCTGCTGCACGAAATCGACCATTTGGACGGTATTTTATTCACATCAAAAGTAACGCGCTATTATGATGCGGAAGAACTTGAGGAAATGGAAGGATGATTGGATGACAAGGATCGTTTTTATGGGAACGCCGGATTTTTCCGTCCCGGTGCTCGGCACATTGATTGATGACGGCTATGAGGTAGTGGGTGTCGTCACCCAGCCTGACCGCCCGAAAGGCAGAAAAAAGGTGATGACTCCGCCGCCTGTCAAGGAGGAAGCGCTGCGCCGCGGCATTCCCGTGCTCCAGCCTGAGAAAGTGAGGGAAGAAGCGGAAACGGACAAGATTTTGGCGCTTGAACCCGATTTAATCGTAACGGCGGCATTCGGACAGATCCTGCCGAAAAAGCTCCTCGATTATCCGAAATACGGCTGTATCAATGTCCATGCCTCTCTTCTGCCGGAGCTGCGCGGAGGAGCCCCGATCCATTACGCCATTCTGGAAGGCAAAGAGAAAACAGGCGTGACGATCATGTACATGGTCGAAAAATTGGATGCAGGCGATATGCTCGCCAAGGTTGAAGTTGACATCGAAGAAACAGATAATGTCGGCACGCTCCACGATAAGCTGAGCAAGGCCGGAGCTGCGCTTCTTTCCGAAACGGTTCCGAGAATCATTGACGGTTCGGTAACCCCGGAAAAACAGGATGAACAGAAAGCGACATACGCGCCGAACATTAAACGCGAGCAGGAACTGATCGACTGGTCTAAGCCCGGCGAAGTCCTGTACAACCAAGTCAGAGGCTTGAATCCTTGGCCTGTCGCATACACGGTCTTAAACGGCCAGACGCTGAAAGTATGGGCTGCGAAAAAATGCGAAGCCTTAAAACAGGCAGAGCCGGGAGAAATCGTCTCCGTTGAAAAAGACGGCATTGTCGTCGCTACCGGAAATGGCACCGCGTTAAAATTAACGGAAGTGCAGCCTGCGGGCAAAAAAAGAATGAAGGCCGAAGATTTTGTCAGGGGAGCGGGTCTTCAAGCCGGAATGAAATTGGGTCATAGCGATGAAAAATAATGTGAGGGAAGTCGCGCTTGATGCACTGATTAAGCTTGACCAGAATCAGGCATACAGCAATCTTTTGCTTCAGTCTGTCATGAAAGCGAACGATTTAAGCGACAAAGACAGAGGCCTTTTGACAGAACTCGTTTACGGCACCCTTCAAAACAAGCTGGCGCTCGATTATATGCTGAAGCCGTTTATTAAAAAGCCGGAAAAAGTGAAAGACTGGGTCATCCATCTGTTGAGAATGTCGCTGTACCAGATGGAATACCTGGAGAAAATCCCTGACCGGGCCGCCCTTTTTGAAGCTGTTGAAATCGCTAAAAAACGCGGGCATAAAGGAATTTCTTCATTTGTTAACGGCGTTCTGCGCTCTGTTCAGAGAGAAGGCGTGCCTTCTTTTGCTGATATTGCCGACCCGGTTGAACGCCTTGCGGTTGAGACAAGCCATCCGGAATGGCTTGTCAGGGAATGGACCGATGCCTACGGGTTCGAAGCGGCAGAACAAATCTGCCGGATTCACATGATCCCGCCGAAGCAGACGATCCGCGTCAACAGGCTGAAACACGACCGGGATACGCTTCTTTCCCGCCTGAATGAAGCGGGGATTGAGGCGGAAGAAGGCGACTTGTCCGAAGACGCTGTCAAACTGCAAAAAGGAACGATTGCGTCCACTCCTTTTTTCAAAGAAGGCGAAGTCACCATACAAGATGAAAGCTCAATGCTGGTAGCGCGAGCCCTCGGTCCTGAACGGGGAGAAACGGTGCTGGACGCCTGCGCAGCGCCGGGAGGAAAATCCACTCATATCGGCGAACTGCTCGAAGATACGGGAAAGATCATTTCCCTTGACCTTCATCAGCATAAAGTAAAGCTGATCAAAGAAGCGGCAGGCCGGATCGGGCTTTCCAACATTGAAGCAAGAACGCTGGATGCCAGAAAAGCCGGCGAAGCCTTCGAACCGGAGCAGTTTGACCGGATTCTCGTCGACGCTCCGTGTTCGGGCTTCGGTGTCATCCGCAGAAAACCGGATCTCAAATACAGCAAAACGCCCGAAGACAGCGCGCGTCTCGCTGGGATTCAGCTGGCGATTTTAAACGAAATCGCACCTTTATTGAAAACAGGCGGGACATTGGTCTACAGCACATGCACAATGGACCCGACCGAAAATGAACAAGTCATGCATGCTTTTTTGAAAGAACACGACGAATTTGAAGCAGACCCCACCCTCGCCGAGCGGCTGCCCGAAAAAGCGGCGCCGTATGTCAAGGATGGAAGCATTCAAATCCTTCCCCACTACTTCGGAACGGACGGCTTCTTTATTTGCAGCATGAGAAAGAAGGGATCACAATAATGGAATCGAAACAAAAAGTAAGAAAAGAATTGCGGGCAGAAAGACCGTCCATCTATTCTTTTGAAATAGAAGAACTGAAAAACTGGCTTTCGGAAAACGGCGAAAAGCCTTTCCGCGCCGCGCAAATATTCGAATGGCTTTACGAAAAGAGAGTCACGTCATTTGAAAAGATGACAAACCTTTCAAAAGAGCTGCGGACAAAGCTGAACGAGCATTTCGTATTAACGACACTGAAAACGGCCGTCAAGCAGACTTCACAAGATGGAACAATGAAGTTTTTATTTGAGCTTCATGACGGCTACACGATCGAAACCGTATTAATGCGGCACGAATATGGCAATTCTGTTTGTGTAACGACACAGGTGGGCTGCCGAATCGGCTGTACGTTTTGCGCGTCGACCCTCGGCGGCTTAAAGCGGAACCTGGAAGCCGGAGAGATCGTCGCACAGGTTGTCAAAGTGCAGCAGGCGCTTGATGAAACAGATGAACGCGTCAGTTCCATCGTCATTATGGGAATCGGCGAGCCGTTCGATAATTTTCAGGAAATGCTTGCATTCCTGAAAATCGTCAACCATGATAAAGGGCTGAATATCGGGGCGCGCCATATCACCGTATCAACGAGCGGGATCATTCCGAAAATCTATGAGTTTGCAGACGAGAAGCTGCAGATCAACTTTGCGATTTCTCTGCACGCCCCGAACACTGAGATCAGAAGCCGGCTGATGCCGATCAACAGAGCCTACAAGCTGCCGGAGCTGATGAAAGCGGTCGATTACTACATTAAGAAAACCGGCAGAAGGGTTACGTTTGAATACGGGCTTTTCGGCGGTGTTAACGATCAGGTTGAACACGCGGAAGAGCTGGCTGAATTGCTAAAAGGAATCAAATGCCACGTCAACTTGATTCCGGTCAACTATGTACCTGAACGAGACTATGTCAGAACACCGAAAGAACAGATTTTCGCCTTTGAAAAAACATTAAAGTCTCATGGAGTAAATGTCACGATCAGAAGAGAGCAAGGCCATGATATTGACGCTGCCTGCGGACAGCTTCGTGCAAAGGAGCGCCAGGAAGAGACGAGGTGAATCAAGGTTGAAAACAGCCTTAAAAACGGACAGGGGAAAAATACGCCAGCACAATGAAGACGATGCCGGCATTTTCACAGAAAAAAACGGACTGGTTTTAGCTGTTGTCTGCGATGGAATGGGAGGTCATCTGGCCGGCGACGTTGCCAGCAGGATGGCCGTCTCAGCCCTTCGGGATATCTGGGAGGAAACCGAAGAAGTCCCGGCTTCGCCGGCTGAATGCGAAGCTTGGCTGAAAGAGCAGATTTCAGCCGTCAACCAAAAACTTTTCGACCATGCGAGGGCGCATGAAGAGTGCCAGGGAATGGGAACAACGGTCGTCTGCGCTTTATACACGGGAAAAACGCTGACAGTCGCCCATATCGGAGACAGCCGCTGCTATCTCCTGCAAGGCGGCCATTTCATACAGCTGACGGAAGATCACTCGCTTGTCAATGAACTCGTGCGGACAGGGGGGATTTCGAAGGAAGATGCCGAACACCATCCGCGGAAGAACGTGCTGACAAAAGCGCTTGGCACTGATCCGGAAGTGAAGGTTGAAGCCCATACTTTTGAAATCGAACCGGGCGATCAAGTTCTATTATGCTCTGACGGGCTGACGAATAAAGTAGACGATGAGTCACTGAAGGATATGCTGACAGCTCTTTCTTCTGCGGAGGAGAAAGCGGAACAGCTCGTTCAGCTGGCCAATAACAACGGCGGCGAGGACAATATCACCGTCGCGCTATTGGAACTTCCTTCTCAAATAGAAGAAGGTGAAGACAAGTGTTAATCGGCAGACGGATCAGCGGACGTTACGAAATCCTGCGCGCCATCGGCGGCGGGGGGATGGCGAACGTTTATTTAGCGCTGGACATCATCCTCGACCGTGAAGTCGCGATAAAAGTGCTGCGGTTTGACTTCGTTCACGATGCCGATTTTATCAGGCGGTTCAGAAGGGAAGCGCAGTCCGCTGCAAGCCTCGACCACCCGAATATCGTCAGCATTTATGATGTCGGAGAAGAAGATGACATCTATTATATCGTGATGGAGTATGTCGAGGGGATGACCCTGAAAGAATACATAAACCGAACAGGCCCGCTTCATCCAAAAGAAGCGGTCCAAATCATGGAGCAGATCGTATCCGCCATCGCACACGCCCATGATAACCAGATTGTTCACCGGGATATTAAGCCCCACAACATTTTGATCGACCATATGGGCCACATTAAAGTGACCGATTTCGGCATCGCCATGGCGCTCAGTTCGACGACCATCACGCACACCAACTCGGTTTTGGGCTCTGTCCATTATTTGTCGCCCGAACAGGCGAGAGGCGGATTGTCTACGAAAAAATCCGATATCTACTCGCTCGGCATCGTGCTTTTCGAGCTGCTGACGGCGCGTATGCCGTTTGAAGGAGAATCGGCGGTCAGCATCGCGCTGAAGCATCTGCAATCAGAAACGCCGTCGGTGAAAAGGTGGAACCCGGCTGTGCCGCAAAGCATAGAAAACATCGTCCTGAAAGCGATGGCAAAAGATCCATTCCACCGCTATGAAGCGGCCGAAGAGATGGAATCCGATTTAAAAACGGCTTTCGACCCGGACAGGCTCAACGAAAAGCGATTCACGATTCCAGCTGATGATGAGATGACGAAAGCTGTTCCGATCATCAAAAACCTGCCGGAAGACGAGAGCGGCGACAAGTCCGGCGACGGAGAAGCGGAAGCGGCTCCGTTATCAAAGAAAGAAAAGAAGAAGCAGTCAAAAGCAAACAAGAAGAAAAAAAGAAAGAAATGGCCGCTTATATTGCTGACGGTGTTTTTCGTTCTCGTTGTGTCAGCCGTCTTGGCTTTGACGGTGTTTCCGTCGCTCTTTATTCCAAAAGATGTAGCCGTTCCCGATGTAGCAGGCCTTGAGTATGAAGAAGCCGTCATCAAGCTTGAAGACGAAGGGTTTGAAGTGGATCCGAATGCTGAAGACATTGCCGACGATAAAATTGAAGAAGGGCTGATCGTGAAAACGGACCCTGCAGCCGGCGATATCGTAAAGGAAGGCTCAACTGTTAAGCTTTATAAAAGCTCAGGGAAAGAGAAAACAGAAGTGGAAGATGTGGTCGGCCAGAAAGTCGATGCCGCCAAAAAGCTTCTCGAGCAAAAGGGCTTTAAAAACATCAAGACAGAAGAAGTGCACCATGAAGAAGAAGCGGGTACCATCATCGAACAGGACCCTGCAGCCGGCACCGAAATCGTTGCCGCCGACGACGAGATCAAATTAACGGTCAGCCTCGGTCCGGAAGCCATTACTTTAAGGGATTTAAAAACATACAGCAAACAGGCGGCTTCGGGCTATTTGGACGACCATCAGCTTGTCCTTGTCGAAAAGGAGGCGCATTCTGAAGATGTGCCGGAAGGTCAGGTCATCAAACAAAAGCCGGGGGCGGGGGCATCCGTCAAGCCGGGAGACAAAGTCGAGGTTACGTTTTCGCTCGGACCTGAGAAAAAACCCGTCAAAACGGTGACCGAGAAAATTGATATCCCTTATGAACCGGGAGCGGAGGGCGAAGAACAAAACGTCCAAATTTCGATCGATGATGAAGAACACAGCATTTCCGACGTCTATGAAAATTTTAAAATCACGGCGCCGGCAGAGCGGACGATTAAATTCAGGATTGCGCCCGGGCAAAAAGGGTATTATCAAGTAACGATCAACGATAAAGTAGTCAGGTCAAAAACGATTGAATATCCTGAGGATGAATAAGGGAGGTGCGATATGCCTGAGGGCAAAATCATTAAAGCATTAAGCGGATTTTACTATGTTTTGGATGGTGATCAGATCATTCAGTGCAGGGGAAGAGGGGTTTTCAGAAAAAATAAAATCACCCCTCTCGTCGGCGACGATGTCGTCTACCAGGCCGATAACGATAAAGAAGGCTACATTCTCGAGATTAAAGACAGATTCAATGAATTGGTCAGACCTCCGATCAGCAACGTGGATCAGGCGGTTCTCGTGTTTTCGGCAAAAGAGCCGACATTCAGCACGTCGCTATTGGATCGTTTTTTAGTGCTGGTTGAGGCGGGTGGCATCAGGCCGATCATATGCATTACGAAAATGGACCTCGTGGATGATGACGCGCTCAAAGAGCGGATTCACCAATATGCCGATGACTACCGGAACATTGGGTACAGCGTCTATATGACATCGATGAAAAACGGAAGCGGCATCGAAGACATCGTCTCCCATTTTCAAGACAAAATCACCGTATTCGCCGGCCAGTCCGGCGTGGGCAAGTCTTCGCTTTTAAATGCGATCAGCCCCGACCTTGAACTGAAAACCGCCGGGATTTCCGCTCACTTGGGAAGGGGAAAGCATACGACCCGCCATGTGGAGCTGATCGATATAAACGGCGGGCTCGTCGCCGACACCCCGGGCTTCAGCTCGCTTGAGTTTGCCGGTATTGAAGCTGAAGATTTAGGGTCTGCGTTTTTGGAAATCAGCGAAAAAAGCGCCGAATGCAAGTTCCGCGGGTGCCTGCATATGAAAGAGCCGAACTGCGCCGTCAAACGCGCCGTGGAAAATGGTGAAATCGCCCAGTATCGCTACGACCATTATGTTGAATTTTTAACAGAGATCAAAGACAGAAAGCCGAGGTATTAAGATATGGTATATGTTGCTCCTTCGATTCTTTCAGCCGATTTTGCCCGTCTAGGGGAAGAGATTCGGGATGTTGAACAAGGCGGCGCCGATTTCATCCACATCGATGTGATGGACGGCCATTTCGTTCCCAACCTGACCATCGGGCCGCTTGTAGTGGAAGCCGTCCGCCCGATCACAGAACTTCCGCTCGACGTTCATTTAATGATTGAAGCGCCTGACCGCTATATACCTGCTTTTGCAAAAGCGGGCGCCGATATTTTGTCCGTCCATGTTGAAGCGTGCCCGCACCTTCACAGGACGATCCAGCTCATCAAAGAGCAAGGAGTCAAAGCGGGTGTTGTCTTGAATCCGCATACCCCTGTGCAGCAGATCGAGCATGTGCTTGAAGACCTTGATCTCGTACTATTGATGACAGTGAATCCGGGCTTCGGCGGACAGTCGTTTATTTCCTCAGTCCTGCCGAAAATCAGGCAGGTCAAGGAGATGGCCGAGCAAAAAGGGCTCGCCGACCTGCTGATTGAAGTGGACGGCGGCGTCAACAAAATGACGGCAAGACAGTGTATCGAAGCAGGGGCAAATCTGCTTGTTGCGGGCTCTGCCGTTTATAACGAAAAAGACCGCAAAAAAGCCATTTCCGATATAAAAGGTGCGCTTGGGTAAGGTTTCCCGATGAAAAAGAGCCGGCTTTCTCAAGCTGCGCTCTTTTTTTACGGCGTTTACAGAAAGGACAATGCGATGAAAACGATCAATATTGTAGCGGGAGGTCCCGATCATCTCATTCCCGACTTGCTGCAGTATCAGGACGGCGATGCGCTTTGGGTCGGGGTTGACAGAGGTGCTGTAACCCTTTTGGCAGCGGGGATCGTGCCTGATGAAGCGTTCGGGGATTTTGACAGCATCACAGACGAGCAAAAAAAAGCGATTGAAAAGGCGGCTCCCCGCCTCCATATTTATCAGGCGGAAAAAGATCAGACGGACTTGGACCTTGCGTTGAGCTGGGCGGTCGGACAGCGGCCTTCATGCATTAGAATGTTCGGCATTTCGGGAGGCAGAGCAGACCATTTTCTCGGGAATCTGCATCTCCTTTACACCGCGATGAAGCAAAACGTCAAGACCGTCATGATCGACCGCCAAAATACGATCAGCATGCACCCCCAAGGCTCTTACACCGTCATGCGTGATCAAACAACACCGTACATTTCATTCCTGCCGTTTACGGAGACGGTAAAAAACCTTTCCCTCGAAGGATTTAAGTATTCTTTAAATAAGTGTCATATTGCTCTAGGTTCGACACTATGTATTAGTAACGAACTCATCCATTCACAAGGTGCTTTTTCGTTTTCTGAAGGCATATTAATAATGATAAGAAGCACTGATTAAATATCCTGGCGCTTCCGCTCGCTTTGTGTTTGGGATCCGATGTTGAAGGTGGATGCGGTTGCGGACTCTTTGAGGAGGGAAGGGAATGAAATTTTACACCATTAAATTACCGAAGTTTTTAGGGGGAATCGTCCGGGCGATGCTTGGCTCGTTTCGCAAAGACTAAGAAGCGCCGGGTGCGCTTTTTTTGCGGAGCGGGTCAAAGGGCTCTCCCCGGATGGCAAGCAAAAGAACGAAAAAACGCCTGCCTAAAGCGTACAGTCGCTCTTGGCAGGCGTTTATTTTTTCTTATACACGCTCAACTTTTCCAGATTTCAAAGCTCGAGCAGATACATATACTTTTTTAGGCTTGCCGTTCACAAGGATGCGCACTTTTTGAACGTTAGCGCCCCATGTGCGTTTAGAAGCGTTCATCGCGTGAGAACGAGAGTTGCCAGAACGTGATTTTCTGCCTGTAATAACGCATTTACGTGCCATTTGTTTCCCTCCTAACTATCAAAAAAAACATCATCATTCATTATCAGTTGATCACCTGTGATGCTTCAGATACTTTAATAATTTACCACAGCTGAAAACCGTTTGCAACTATTGATTGCTCTGCTTTCAAGAAAAATCCCTTGACATCTTGAAAAAATGAACGCGCTGTAGTATAAGTAGGGTTAGGTTTGGAGAGAAGCCTGCCTGTTCTTTTAAAAAGAAGGTCCTTATAGTAGAATGATGTTAACCAGAGGTCAGAAGCGAGACTCGAAAAGGAGGAACCAACGTGTCCATTGAATTCCGAACAAAATACGGACAGATTGATATATCAAACGAAGTGGTCGCCATGGTTGCGGGAGGCGCAGCGATCGACTGCTACGGGATCGTAGGTATGGCATCCAAGAACCAAATTAAAGACGGACTGACTGAAATCCTCAGAAAAGAAAACTTTGCAAGAGGCGTCATCGTCCGCCAAGAAGAAGATCGTATTCATATTGACATGTACATCATTGTCAGCTACGGAACAAAAATTTCAGAAGTGGCACATAATGTTCAAACAAAAGTCAAATATACGCTCGACCATACAGTGGGTCTTGCAGTGGATTCCGTAAATATTTACGTTCAAGGAGTACGAGTGACGAACCCGTAGTTAGGAGGAAAACAAGAGTGTCTATACGAAATCTGGATGGAAAAGCTTTTGCAGAAATGGTTCTGTACGGCGCACGCCATCTGTCTCAAAACGCAAATGTAGTTGATGCGTTAAATGTATTTCCGGTTCCGGACGGAGATACAGGAACGAACATGAATCTGTCGATGACATCCGGTGCAAAAGAAGTGGAGCAGATCGATGCCGCCAATATCGGCAAAGTGGCACAAAGCCTGTCAAGAGGGCTTCTGATGGGAGCGCGGGGAAACTCGGGCGTCATTTTATCCCAGCTGTTCAGAGGCTTTGGCAAATCGATTGAACAGAAATCGGAAATTAACGCGAAAGAATTTGCCGCCGCGTTCCAGGCCGGAGTGGACACTGCCTACAAGGCCGTCATGAAGCCTGTCGAAGGCACGATCTTGACGGTTGCCAAAGATGCGGCAAAAAAAGCAGTGCTCACCGCTCAAACTGAAACCGATATCATCAAGGTGATGGAAGCCGTCGTGAATGAAGCGGAGGCTTCATTGGAGCGGACGCCTGAGCTGCTTCCGGTTTTAAAGGAAGTCGGTGTCGTCGACAGCGGCGGAAAAGGGCTTCTTTACGTGTATGAAGGGTTTCTCGCTTCTTTAAAGGGAGAAAAGCTTTCTGAAAAAGCGGCCGCTCTTCCGTCATTGGATGATCTTGTCAGCGCGGAGCACCATAAAAACGCTCAAAGCCACATGAATACAGAAGACATCGAATTCGGCTATTGCACGGAATTTATGGTAAAGCTCGACAGCGGTAAAAGAAACTTTAATGAAGATGCGTTCCGCCAGGATTTAAGCGGCTTCGGTGATTCACTGCTCGTCGTCTCAGACGAAAATATCGCCAAGGTGCACATCCACGCCGAATATCCGGGGGAAGTCATGACTTATGCGCAAAAATACGGCAGCTTAATCAACATGAAAATCGAAAACATGAGAGAGCAGCACAGCGCGATTCTCAATCAGAACAAACAGGAGGCAGCTGCCCCGGCAGAAAAAGCGCCGGCTGAAAAGCAGCCGTACGGCGTCGTCACAGTGGCCATGGGAGAAGGAATCGCCGAACTTTTCGAAAGCATCGGCGCCACAAAGGTCATCGAAGGCGGTCAGACGATGAATCCGAGCACGGAAGACATCGTTCAGGCGATAAAAGACGCCAACGCGGACACGGTCTTGATTCTGCCGAATAATTCAAACATTGTCATGGCGGCGAACCAGGCCGCGGATGTTGCCGGACAACATGTGATTGTCATCCCGACGAAGACCGTTCCTCAAGGAATGGCCGCGCTCCTCGCATTCAACCCGGCCCTTGGAGCGGACGAGAATCAAGCCGCTATGCTCGGTGCGATCGGCGAGGTGAAAAGCGGACAAATCACCTATGCGGTCAGAGACACTAACATTGACGGCATCGATATTAAAAAAGGCGATTTTATGGGCATCTTAAACGGTAAAATCGTTGAGACGGCATCTGACCAGTTAGCAGCAGCGAAAAAGCTGCTCGCAGGCATGATCGATGAAGACAGTGAAATCGTCACTGTGATCAAAGGGGAAGACGCGCCGGAAGAAGAGGCCGAAGAACTCGCAGCCTTTATCAGCGAGACGTACGAAGACGTTGAAGTGGAAGTGCACGACGGAAAACAGCCGCTGTATTCCTACATTCTGGCTGTTGAATAATCGATCAAAGGCAGAAGGGCATGATGATAAAAGCCCTTCTCTTCTTTTGGCTTTTTTTAAAGCATCAGCCCGCTCGGACGTTGTCTGCTTGCCAATTGGGGAATGATCGATTAGTCTAAAAAAAACGGCTTTTTTTCCTCCGTACAGCGGGGGAATCTGTGTGTAAAAGGGGGATAAGGATGAAGTACAGAAGTGTGTTTGATATTATCGGGCCCGTCATGATCGGTCCGTCAAGTTCTCATACGGCCGGCGCGGCCAGAATCGGCAGAGTCGCCAGAAGCGTGTTTGGGAGGGAGCCGAAACAAATCGTTGTGTCATTGTACGGTTCTTTTGCCGAGACGTATAAAGGACATGGAACAGATGTTGCGATCATCGGCGGCCTTTTGGATTTTGAAACATTTGATGAAAGAATCAAAGATTCGATCCGCCTAGCTGAAGAAAAGGGAATCGCCATCGAGTTCCGGGAAGAAGAAGCGGTTCCAACGCATCCCAATACAGCCCGCATCCTCATCTCTGATGATGAAGGCTCCCTTGAACTCGCAGGCATCTCAATCGGCGGGGGGAAAATCGAAATCATTGAGCTGAACGGCTTTGAGCTCAGATTGTCGGGAAATCACCCTGCTATTTTAGTCGTCCATAACGACCGCTACGGAACGATTGCAGGCGTAGCCAATGTGCTTGCAAAGTTCGCAATCAACATCGGCCATATGGAAGTGGCCCGCAAAGACGTCGGCCAGGAAGCGCTCATGACGATTGAGGTCGATCAAACGATCGATCCGGCTGTTTTTGAAGAATTGAGAGCGCTGCCGAACATCATTGAGGTGACCCAGATCGCTGACTAAAAGGAGGGTGAGACGATATGTTTCGAAATGTAAAAGAATTAATTCAGCTGACAAAAGAAAAGAACGTGTCCATCTCTGAAATCATGATCGCGCAGGAGATCGAGGTGTCAGGCCGGACGCGGGAAGAAATATTCGAGCAGATGGAAGCCAACTTGACCGTGATGGAAGATGCTGTGCAAAAAGGTGTTGAAGGCGTCGTGTCGCACTCCGGATTGACGGGGGGAGACGCCGTTAAGCTTCAAGCCTACCTCAAATCGGGCAAAGGGCTGTCAGGGAATGTCATCCTTGACGCTGTCAGCAAAGCGGTTGCGACAAATGAAGTCAACGCTGCGATGGGAACGATTTGCGCAACGCCGACGGCCGGTTCGGCCGGCGTTGTCCCGGGGACGCTTTTTGCGGTAAAAGAGAAACTTCAGCCGACGAAAGAGCAGATGGTCCGCTTTTTATTTACATCGGGAGCGTTCGGATTCGTCGTTGCCAACAATGCGAGCATTTCGGGAGCCGCGGGAGGCTGTCAGGCTGAAGTCGGCTCGGCCTCGGGCATGGCGGCTGCCGCCATCGTCGAAATGGCGGGCGGAACCCCTGAACAGTGCGCCGAAGCGATGGCCATCGCTTTAAAAAACGTACTCGGTCTAGTCTGCGATCCTGTCGCAGGGCTCGTTGAGGTGCCGTGTGTGAAGCGGAACGCAATGGGCGCAGCCAACGCGATGGTCGCGGCTGATATGGCGCTTGCCGGCATTACAAGCCGCATTCCATGCGATGAAGTGATCGATGCGATGTATAAAATCGGGCAGACGATGCCGACGGCACTGAGGGAAACAGGCCGGGGTGGTCTTGCTGCAACACCGACGGGCAAAGAATTGGAGAAAAAAATATTCGGAGGAGCGTCAGCTGCACGTGGAACACAATCTGCAACTTAGTATATCTGTTATAAAAGGCGTCGGGACGGAAACGGAAAAAACGTTAAATGAGCTCGGAATCTATACGGTTCTTGATCTTTTAAACTACTTCCCGTACCGATATGACGATTATGAATTGCGCGATTTGGAAGAAGTGGCACACGACGAACGAGTGACGGTAGAAGGGAAGGTTCACAGCGAGCCTTCTCTTGCCTATTACGGGAAAAAGCGGAGCCGCCTCACGTTCCGGCTATTGGTCGGAAACTATTTGATCACAGCAGTTTGTTTTAACAGGCCTTATTTGAAAAAAAAGCTTGCGATCGGTTCGATCGTTACCGTAACCGGAAAATGGGACAAGCACAGACAATCCGTGATGGTACAGGAGCTGAAAAACGGGCCGCACCAAGGTGACCAGTCGATTGAACCCGTTTACTCCGTCAAAGAAAATATCACCGTAAAGACAATGAGGAAATTGATTCAGGAAGCCGTCCGCAGCCATTTGCCGTCTGCCGAAGACCCCCTTCCGGAAAAGCTTAGGACCGCCTATAAACTTCTGTCTTACCAGGAGGCGGTGAAGGCGATGCACAAGCCCGAGTCGAGGGAAGCTTTAAAACATGCGCGGCGCCGCTTTGTATATGAAGAATTTTTACTGTTTCAGCTGAAAATGCAGGCTTTACGGAAGTTCGAGCGGGAAGCGTCCGACGGAATCAGCCACACCTTTAAAACGGAAGACGTCAATTCGTTTGTCAAAAGCCTCCCGTTTCCTTTGACAAACGCGCAGGCGAAAGCGCTCGACGACATATTAAGGGACATGGCTTCAGGGTATAAAATGAATCGGCTTTTACAAGGAGACGTCGGATCAGGCAAAACGGCCGTCGCCGCGATTGCGTTATACGCCTCGCTGCTTTCGGGATTCCAGGGAGCGATGATGGTGCCGACCGAAATACTGGCGGAACAGCACGCCGATTCATTGGTATCCCTCTTTGAGCAGTACGATGTCAATGTTGCGCTTTTAACAAGCTCTGTGAAAGGGAAAAGGAGAAGAGAGCTTTTAGAAAGATTAAAAGAAGGAGAAATTGATATTTTGGTGGGGACGCACGCCCTTATTCAGGACGATGTCCATTTTAAACAGCTCGGTCTCGTGATCACCGATGAACAGCACCGCTTCGGTGTCGAGCAAAGAAAAAAACTGAGAAGCAAAGGGAAAGATCCCGATGTCTTGTTTATGACGGCGACGCCGATTCCAAGGACACTGGCAATTACGGTTTTCGGGGAAATGGATGTGTCCGTCATCGATGAAATGCCGGCTGGGCGAAAGCGGATCGAGACTTATTGGGTGAAGCACGACATGCTCGAACGAATTCTCGCGTTTATCGAAAAAGAACTGAAAAAAGGCAGACAGGCATATGTGATTTGTCCCTTGATCGAAGAATCGGACAAGCTCGACGTTCAAAACGCCATCGATGTGCACAGCATGCTGACCCATGCTTTCAGAGGAAGGTGGCAGATCGGTCTCATGCACGGAAAGCTCTCAAATGACGAGAAAGAACAGGTGATGAGGCAGTTCAGCAAAAACGAATGCCAGATTCTCGTTTCCACAACCGTCGTTGAAGTCGGCGTAAACGTTCCGAATGCGACGGTCATGCTGATCTATGATGCCGACCGGTTCGGTCTTTCCCAACTGCACCAGCTTCGCGGCCGGGTCGGGCGGGGCGACCACCAGTCGTATTGCATCCTGATGGCAGATCCGAAATCTGAAACGGGCAAAGAGCGCATGAGCATCATGTCTGAGACGACCGACGGCTTTGAGCTTTCTGAAAAGGACCTTGAACTCAGAGGACCCGGGGACTTCTTCGGCAAAAAACAGAGCGGGATGCCGGAGTTTAAAGTCGCTGACATGGTTCACGACTACCGCGCGCTGGAAACGGCAAGAAGAGACGCTGCAGAACTTGTCTCTTCAAAGGCGTTCTGGACGGATGCCGAATATGAAAGCCTGCGGGAACACTTGCAAAACAGCGGGGTGATGGAAGGAGAAAAGCTGAGCTGACCTGGAAGTCCTGTGAAAATTTATTGTCGGCGGGTAAAGAAAGATTGCATTCCAATCTATGAAATTATATACTACTATTAGTACCTAGTCATAATTGCGCGGATGGTGTTTAAAAACATGAGAAAAAGTAAGAGAGAACGCCAAGAATTGCTGCAGCAGACGATTCGTACGACCCCGTTTATTACGGACGAGGAGTTAGCGGAGAAATTTAACGTCAGCATTCAGACGATTCGCTTGGACCGTTTGGAACTTTCCATACCTGAACTGAGAGAAAGAATCAAAAGTGTTGCCGAGAAATCTCTTGAAGATGAAGTCAAGTCTCTCCCGCTCGACGAGGTCATTGGCGAGATCATTGATTTGGAGCTGGATGAGCACGCGATTTCCATTCTGGAGATCAGAACGGAGCACGTTTTCAGCCGAAATCAAATCGCCAGGGGACACCATTTGTTTGCCCAGGCCAACTCGCTCGCCGTTGCCCTCATCGACGATGAGCTCGCATTGACGGCCAAAGCGGACATCCGCTTTACCAGGCAGGTCAAGCAAGGCGAACGGGTCGTTGCAAAAGCGAAAGTCGTAAAGCTTGATAAAGATAAAGGCAGAACGGTTGTTGAAGTGAACAGCTATGTTGCCGAAGAGCCTGTGTTTTCAGGCGAATTTGTCATGTATCGTTCAAAACAATCATAGAAGGTGGCGCGTAAGTCATGAAAATTGCTGTAGATGCCATGGGAGGAGACAATGCTCCCAAAGCGGTTATTGAAGGCGTGATGAAAGCGGTCGAAGATTTTGAAGACCTCGAGATTACGCTGATCGGCGACCGGGAAAAAATTGCCGCCCATTTAACGGAGCACGGGCGGATCACTGTCAAGCACGCGGAAGAAGTCATCGAGGCGACAGACGAACCTGTCAGAGCCGTCAGAAGAAAGAAGAATTCATCGATGGTTCTGATGGCCGGGGAAGTCGCAGAAGGCAGGGCGGATGCCTGCATTTCCGCCGGAAACACCGGAGCGCTTATGACGGCCGGGCTCTTTATCGTCGGCCGGATTGAAGGGATTGAAAGGCCTGCGTTGGCGCCGACATTGCCGACTGTCTCCGGAGACGGCTTTCTCCTTCTTGATGTCGGAGCGAATGTGGACGCCAAGCCTGAACATCTCGTTCAATACGCCATTATGGGATCTGTTTACGGAGAACAGGTGCTGGGCGTCAAAAATCCGCGCATCGGACTTTTAAACGTCGGAACTGAAGACAAAAAAGGAAATGAGCTTGCCAAGCAGACCTTTCAAAAATTAAAGGAAACCGATTTGAACTTCATCGGCAATGTGGAAGCGCGCGACATGCTGGACGGAGTCGCTGATGTCATCGTGACAGACGGCTTTACCGGTAACGTTGCCTTGAAAACGGTCGAGGGTGCGGCGCTGTCCATTTTTAAAATGCTCAGAACGACGCTGACTTCGAGCTTCACGGCGAAGCTCGCCGCCTCTGCGCTGAAGCCGAAGCTGAAAGAAATGAAAACGAAAATGGATTACTCTGAATACGGCGGAGCCGGATTGTTCGGCTTAAAGGCGCCCGTCATCAAAGCGCACGGATCATCTGACGGACGCGCCGTTTATCACGCGATCCGCCAGGCCAGAGAGATGGTCAGCCAAAATGTCGCGGCATTTATCGAAGAAAAAATTCAACAAAAAGCAGATGAATAGTCTGGAGGTTTTAACATATGGGCAAGATTGCTTTTCTATTCCCGGGCCAAGGTTCGCAGCATATCGGCATGGGACACGAATTGTATAAAAAAGAACCGAACGCAAAGAAGATTTTTGAAGAAGCGGATCAAACGCTTGAAACAAAACTGAGCAGCCTCATGTTTGAAGGGGATGCAAAGGAACTGACGCTTACATACAACGCGCAGCCAAGCCTTTTAACGGCGAGCACAGCAGCGCTTCAAAAACTGAAGGAATACGGCATTAAAGCCGACTATGCGGCAGGGCACAGCCTCGGCGAGTACAGCGCATTGGTAGCTGCCGGCGCCTTGTCGTTTAAAGCCGCGGTTTATGCCGTCAGAAAGCGCGGCGAATTCATGAATGAAGCCGTGCCGGCAGGAGAAGGCGCGATGGCGGCCATTCTCGGCATGGACAGCCAGGCGCTGAAAGAAGTGACGGACAAAATTTCTGAAGAAGGAAACCTTGTTCAGCTCGCCAATTTGAACTGCCCCGGGCAGATCGTCATCTCGGGTACAGCTAAAGGCGTCGAGCTCGCTTCAGAGCTTGCCAAAGAAAAGGGCGCAAAACGCGCGATCCCTCTTGAAGTCAGCGGGCCGTTCCATTCCGAACTGATGAAGCCGGCAGCTGATAAGCTTCGTGAAGTTCTTGATGCGTGCAAGATCAAAGATGCAGCCATTCCGGTCGTCTCCAACGTAACAGCCGACTTTGTAACGGATAAAGACGACATTAAGAATAAACTGATTGAACAGCTGTATTCCCCTGTGCGATTTGAAGAAACAATCAGCCGCCTGATTGACGAAGGCGTGACGACGTTCATCGAAATCGGTCCCGGTAAGGTTTTGTCAGGGCTTGTGAAGAAAGTGAACCGCAGAGTCAAAACGATTGCTGTGTCAGACCCGAACACAATTGAACTTGCCGTTCAAACGTTGAAGGAGGAAAACGAAAATGCTGGAAAATAAAACAGCCGTTGTTACAGGAGCCTCAAGAGGGATCGGCCGCGCGATCGCCCTGGACCTGGCGAAAAACGGAGCGAATGTCGTCGTCAACTACGCGGGAAATGAAGCGAAAGCGAACGAAGTCGTAGACGAAATCAAAGCGCTCGGCCGCGATGCGTTTGCTTTTAAAGCGGACGTTTCAAATGCGGATGAGGTTCAGGCGATGATGAAGGAAGCGGTCGGACGCTTCGGCACGCTTGACATCCTTGTCAACAATGCGGGCATTACAAAAGACAATCTGTTCATGAGAATGAAAGAAGATGAATGGGACGACGTCATTAACATAAACTTAAAAGGTGTGTTCAATTGTTCAAAAGCCGTGACAAGACAGATGATGAAACAAAGAAGCGGCCGGATCATCAACATCACCTCGGTTGTAGGCGTCGTCGGTAACGCCGGACAGGCCAACTATGTCGCGGCTAAATCAGGCGTGATCGGCTTGACGAAAACGCTGGCGAAAGAGCTTGCGTCTAGAAACATCACCGTTAATGCAATCGCTCCGGGGTT
This sequence comes from Bacillus sp. GM2, assembly GCF_056155945.1. NCBI lineage: Bacteria > Bacillati > Bacillota > Bacilli > Caryophanales > Bacillaceae > Bacillus > Bacillus sp. GM2. The sequence goes on along the minus strand of NZ_JBRKSZ010000007.1, from coordinate 1,868,234 downwards.
TATTTCGACGGAAATGACGGACAAGCTGACAAAAGACATTCAAGACGAAATGCTGAAGCAGATTCCGCTTGCACGGTTCGGCGATCCGTCTGACATCAGCAGCGCCGTTGTTTTCCTCGCATCTGACCATGCGAGCTACATGACCGGCCAGACGCTGAACATCAACGGCGGAATGGCTATGGTTTAAACGAAATCAAAAATTGAATTATCTCTGGTTTTTTAAAAACGAATCAACTATAATACTTGAGGGGAGGTGAATAGCTATGGCAGACGCATTAGAGCGTGTAACAAAAATCATCGTAGACCGCCTCGGCGTGGATGAAGCCGACGTCACTCTTGAAGCTTCTTTTAAAGAGGATTTAGGCGCTGATTCCCTTGATGTAGTTGAGCTTGTCATGGAACTTGAAGACGAGTTTGATATGGAGATTTCTGACGAAGATGCTGAAAAGATTGCAACAGTCGGTGACGCTGTGAACTACATAAATAGTAAGCAGTAAGCTCTTTTAAAGTCCCGTTTAAAGACGGGGCTTTATCCCTTTATAAATGCGGCTTTAATTTTAATGTTTTGCCCAATGATACACGAACCTGCCTTTTCATAGGAGGTGAGGTGAACTTGATGTGCCCATATGGAGGTTGCTATGTCAAAACATTCACATTTCAGAGACAAAAAAATGTTTCAAAAGAAAGCGGAGCAGTTTAAAAAGTTTCAGGAGCGGATTTCGGTTCAATTTCAAAACGAGAAGCTTTTATATCAAGCATTTACACATTCATCTTATGTGAATGAGCATCGAAAGAAGCCATATGAAGATAATGAGAGGCTTGAATTTTTAGGAGACGCCGTTTTGGAACTGACGATTTCTCAATTTTTATACGCCAAATACCCGGCGATGAGCGAGGGTGATTTGACGAAATTGAGAGCGGCGATCGTATGTGAGCCTTCTTTGGTTTCCCTGGCCCACGAGCTTTCTTTCGGAGAGCTAGTTCTATTGGGAAAAGGAGAGGAAATGACTGGAGGAAGAAAGCGTCCGGCGCTTTTAGCCGATGTGTTTGAAGCTTTTATCGGTGCGCTCTATCTGGATCAGGGGCTCGAAGCTGTCGTGGCCTTTCTGAAAGCGTACGTTTTCCCTAAAATCGACGATGGTGCTTTTTCTCATGTGATGGATTTTAAAAGCCAGCTGCAGGAATTTGTACAGCGCGACGGGCGAGGCATACTGGAGTATAAAATCCTTCAGGAAAAAGGACCGGCGCACAACCGCGAATTTGAAGCAAATGTATCGCTAAAAGGAGAAGTACTTGGGGTGGGAAGCGGCCGTTCCAAAAAAGAAGCTGAACAGCATGCCGCTCAAGAAGCGCTCGCGAAGCTGCAAAAACACCATATGAAACAATAAATCCCCCTTGCAAAAACCAGGGGGATTTCAATGTATTTTGAGCCTTTTCCATAGGGTTATGATAGAATTGTAATACTTTAATACATAAGGAGGATCACCATGTTCCTCAAACGTTTAGACGTGATAGGATTTAAATCGTTTGCAGAACGAATTTCTGTAGATTTTGTAAAAGGCGTGACAGCCGTCGTCGGCCCGAACGGCAGCGGAAAAAGCAACATCACCGACGCGATCCGCTGGGTGCTCGGTGAACAGTCCGCCAAATCGCTCAGGGGTGGCAAGATGGAAGATATCATTTTTGCCGGCAGCGACTCGCGGAAAAAGCTGAACCTTGCCGAAGTGACGCTGACGCTTGACAACGATGACCGCTTTTTGCCGATCGATTTTCACGAAGTCAGTGTGACGAGAAGAGTCTACAGATCGGGGAAAGCGAATTTCTCATCAACAACCAGCCGTGCCGCCTGAAAGATATCATCGATCTTTTTATGGATTCAGGGCTTGGAAAAGAAGCGTTTTCCATCATCAGCCAAGGCAAAGTCGAAGAGATTTTAAGCAGCAAGGCTGAAGAGCGGAGAAGCATCTTCGAAGAAGCGGCCGGCGTATTAAAATACAAAACGAGAAAGAAAAAAGCCGAAAACAAGCTGTTTGAGACACAGGACAATTTGAACCGGGTCGAAGACATCCTCCACGAGCTCGAGGGACAGGTGGAGCCGCTGAAAGTGCAGGCATCGATCGCCAAAGACTACCTTGAAAAGAAGGATGAGCTTGAAAAAATCGAAATCGCGTTAACGGCGTATGACATCGAAGAGCTTCACGGAAAATGGGAAGCCCTTCAGCAAAAAGTCGAAAAGGCGAAAGACGAAGAAATGTCCTCTTCAGCGGCCATCCAGGCAAAAGAAGCCAAAATCGAAGAGGCAAGAGACAAAATTCAAGCGCTCGACGAATCGGTCGATGAGCTTCAGCAAGTGCTGCTTTTGACAAGCGAGGAACTGGAGAAGCTTGAAGGCCGGAAAGAAGTGCTGAAGGAACGCAAAAAAAACGCCACGCAAAACAGAGCTCAGCTTGAAGAAGCGATCGTCCAGCGCAGTGAAAAAGAGCGAACCCTGAAAGAGAAAATCGCCGCGCAGAAGCTTGTGTTTGAAAAGCTCGAGACTGAAGCAAAAGAGCTTGCCCGACAGGTGAAAGAAAAAAATCAGGCTTTATCCGGATACAGCGAAAATGTAGAGGAAGAAATCGAACAGCTGAAAAGCGATTATTTCGAGCTGTTGAACGAACAGGCTTCCGTCCGCAACGAGCTTCAATTTCTTGAAGACCAAATGACCCAATCTGCGGCACAGCAGAAACGGCTCGCACAAAACAATGAAAAATATTTAAGCGAGCGGAAGGAAATCGCCGACCAAAAGATGAAAACCGAACACGAATTCAGCCTCGTGGACGAGCGTCTTCACAGCCAGATTCAAGCATTCAGGGACGCGCAAAAAAGCTATGAACAGAAAAAAAGCCAGTACGAAAAAAAGGAATCCGCCCTTTACCAGGCTTATCAATACGTTCAGCAGGCGCGCTCTAAAAAGGAAATGCTTGAAGCGATGCAGGAGGACTTTTCGGGGTTTTATCAAGGCGTCAAAGAAGTATTAAAGGCCAAGAGCGAGCTTCCGGGAATTCGCGGCGCGATTGCAGAGCTGTTAAAGACGGACGAGCGGTATGAAACAGCGATCGAAATCGCGCTCGGCGCAACGGCCCAACATGTTGTCACAGACGATGAAGACGCCGCCAGACGGGCGATTCAATATTTGAAAAAGCATTCGTTCGGAAGGGCGACCTTCCTCCCGCTGTCCGTCATCAAAGAGCGCCGCATCCAGCCGCGAGACATCGAGACGGCGAAAGAAAACCCGTCGTTCATCGGCATCGCCAGCGAGCTTGTTTCATTTGATCCGGCCTACCGGAGCGTCGTGCAAAATCTGCTCGGCACCGTGCTGATCACCGAGCATTTAAAGGGCGCCAACGACCTTGCCAAGCGGCTCGGCCACAGATACCGGATCGTCACCCTTGAAGGGGATGTCGTCAATCCGGGCGGTTCCATGACGGGAGGAGCTGTCAAGAAAAAAAGCAGCTCGCTTCTGGGACGAAACAGGGAACTGGAAGCCCAGACAAAACGCCTCGCCGAGATGGAAGAAAAAACCGAATTGCTCGAAAAAGAAGTGAAAGCCCTGAAGCAGACCATTCAGGAGCTTGATGCCAAGCTACAGTCACTTCGGGAGGACGGAGAACGCCTAAGATCCGAGCAGCAGGAAATCAAAGGCCGTCTGTACGAACTCGAAATCGCCGAGAAAAACGTCAACAGCCATTTGGAGCTCTATGACCAGGAAAAATCGGCTCTGCTTGAAGGGGACGAAGACAAGAAGCGGCGTAAAGAAGAGCTTGAAGAAAAGCTCGCATCGATCGCCGGCGAGCTGCAGCGCCTTGATTCCGAAATCGAAGCCATGACGGAGCGGAAACAGACGCAGACCTCGACGAAAGAAGCGTTGCAAAGCGAGCTGACCGATTTGAAAGTGGTGCTGGCGAAAACCGAACAGTCGTGTGCAAACGAACGGGAAAAGCTCGCAAGGCTTGAAGAAGAGTATGCCGAGAATGCGGAAGCGCTCAAGGTGGCCGAAGAGGATCTTTCTTTCTTAACGACAGAGATGTCCTCCAATTCTTCCGGTGAGGAAAAACTTGAAGAAGCTGCGAAAAAGAAGCTGAACGATAAAAATAAAACCGCAGAGCTCATCGCCTCAAGAAGAGAACAGCGGATGAAGCTGCAAAAAGGCCTTGAAACCGAAGAGCTCGAACTGAAAGAAATGAAGCGCCAGTATAAGCAGATGGCCGGTCTCTTAAAAGATGAAGAAGTCAAGCTCGGCCGCATGGAAGTCGAGCTCGACAACCTGCTCTCTTTCCTGCGGGAAGAGTACAGCCTTTCATTTGAAGGGGCAAGGGAAAAATATCCTTTGGAGCTTTCCCCTGAAGAAGCGAGGAAGCGCGTCAAGCTGATCAAGCTTGCGATCGAAGAGCTGGGAACGGTGAACCTTGGCAGCATTGAGGAATTCGAAAGGGTCAATGAACGCTACCTCTTCCTTTCAGAGCAGAAAGACGACCTGCTCGAAGCGAAAAATACGCTCTTTAAGGTCATCGAGGAAATGGATGAGGAAATGACGAAGCGTTTTGCGGAAACATTTGCGCAGATCAGCTCCCATTTTGAAGACGTCTTCCGGGCGCTGTTCGGCGGCGGAAGAGCCGAGCTCAAGCTGACAGATCCGAATGACCTGCTCCAATCGGGCGTCGATATTATCGCCCAGCCTCCGGGCAAAAAGCTGCAGAACCTGAGCCTGCTTTCCGGCGGGGAACGGGCCTTGACGGCGATCGCGCTCCTGTTTTCGATCCTCAAAGTCAGACCGGTTCCGTTCTGCGTGCTGGATGAAGTCGAGGCGGCCCTTGATGAAGCGAACGTGTTCCGCTTTGCCCAATACTTGAAAAAATACAGCCATGAAACCCAGTTCATCGTCATCACCCACCGGAAAGGAACAATGGAAGAAGCCGATGTTCTTTACGGCGTGACGATGCAGGAATCAGGCGTTTCCAAGCTGGTCTCAGTCAAGCTTGAAGAAACAAAAGAATTAGTTCAATAAAGCGAGGTTACAGGACATGAGCTTTTTTAAAAAACTGAAAGAAAAAATCACACAGCAGACCGATTCGGTCTCAGGCAAATTTAAAGAAGGCCTGGCGAAAACGAGAAATACGTTTCAGGAGCGGGTCAATGAGCTTGTCTCCCGCTACCGGAAAGTGGACGAGGATTTTTTTGAAGAGCTTGAAGAGGTTCTGATCGGCGCTGATGTCGGCGTTGCGACTGTTATGGAGCTGATTGACGAGCTGAAGAGCGAGGTCAAGCGAAGAAATATTCAGGACCCGAAAGAGGTGCAGTCCGTCATTTCTGAAAAGCTCGTTGAAATCTATGAAGGCGGGGAGCAGGAAGCATCAGAGCTCCGCGTCGAAGACGGCCGCCTAAACATCATTTTATTCGTCGGCGTCAACGGCGTCGGCAAAACGACGACGATCGGCAAGCTTGCCCATCAATTCATTAAAGAAGGCAAAAATGTCGTTCTTGCTGCCGGAGATACATTCAGGGCCGGCGCGATCGACCAGCTTGAAGTGTGGGGAGAGCGCGTCGGCGCGCATGTCGTCAAACAGGCGGAAGGCTCGGATCCTGCGGCTGTTATCTATGACGCCGTTCAAGCCGCGAAAGCGCGCGGCGCCGATGTCCTGCTTTGCGACACGGCAGGACGCCTGCAAAATAAAGTGAACTTAATGAAAGAGCTAGAAAAGGTAAAGCGCGTGATTCAGCGCGAAGTGCCTGATGCGCCTCATGAAGTGCTGCTCGTACTGGATGCGACGACAGGGCAGAACGCAATGACACAGGCGCGCGAATTTTCCAAAGCGACTGATGTCTCAGGCATCGTGCTGACGAAGCTCGACGGAACGGCAAAAGGCGGCATCGTCCTCGCCATCCGCCATGAGCTGCAGATTCCGGTCAAGTTTGTCGGGCTGGGGGAAAAAATGGATGACCTGCAGCCGTTTGAAGCAGAGTCATATGTATACGGCCTGTTTTCCGATCTGATCGAGAAAGAAGAGTAGGCGTGGAAAACCCCTTTGCGGGGGTTTTCTTTTTTGCCGTCCGGTATGACAAGATAAAAACTTGACAGATCAAATATTTCAGCGTAAACTAGTGTATCGTAAAGGGATTTGACTTAACAAAGGGGAGAGTCTCATGACGCTTGAAAAAACAACGAGAATGAATTACTTATTCGATTTCTATCAGTCGTTGTTGACATCAAAACAAAAAAGCTACATGTCGCTTTACTACTTAGACGATTTCTCCCTTGGCGAAATAGCTGAAGAATATCATGTCTCAAGGCAGGCGGTCTATGACAATATCAAACGGACCGAAGCCATGCTTGAGCAATATGAAGAAAAGCTACTTTTGTTTAAAAAATTTCAAGAGCGCAAAAAGATTTTTGAAGCGCTGAGAAAGCTGACTGACGGTCAGCCTGAGGCGGAGTCCCTGATTGATGCGCTTGAGAAATTAGATTAGGAGGCGGCACTTAATATGGCATTCGAAGGATTAGCCGACCGACTGCAGCAAACGATCTCAAAAATCCGCGGAAAAGGAAAAGTAACGGAGCAAGACGTCAAAGAGATGATGCGCGAAGTCCGTTTAGCGCTCCTTGAAGCGGACGTCAATTTTAAAGTCGTGAAAGATTTTGTGAAAAAGGTAAGCGAACGAGCTGTCGGACAAGACGTTATGAAAAGCCTGACGCCCGGACAGCAGGTCATTAAAGTGGTAAAAGAAGAGCTGACGGAGCTGATGGGCGGCGAGGAAAGCAAGATTGCCGCTGCAAAGCGTCCGCCGACCGTCATCATGATGGTCGGTCTGCAAGGGGCCGGTAAAACGACGTCGACTGGAAAGCTTGCCAACCTGCTTCGCAAAAAACATAACCGCAATCCGCTGCTCGTGGCAGCAGACATCTACCGCCCGGCGGCGATCAAACAGCTGGAAACGCTCGGCAAGCAGCTCGATATGCCGGTATTTTCACTGGGTGACAAGGTCAGTCCGGTGGAGATTGCCAAGCAGGCCATCGAAAAGGCGAAAGAAGATCATCACGACTACGTTCTCATCGATACGGCGGGACGCCTTCATATTGATGAAGAGCTGATGGATGAGCTTGAGCAGGTAAAAGAAACCGCTCAGCCGGAAGAGATTTTCCTTGTCGTTGACTCCATGACGGGTCAAGACGCGGTCAATGTTGCCAAAAGCTTTAACGAACAGCTCGGTGTGACAGGTGTCGTCTTGACGAAGCTTGACGGCGATACTAGAGGCGGAGCGGCCTTGTCAATCCGCGCCGTGACAAACACGCCGATCAAATTCGCCGGAATGGGCGAAAAGCTTGATGCGCTGGAGCCGTTTCATCCTGAACGGATGGCTTCGCGGATACTCGGAATGGGCGATGTGCTCACCCTTATCGAGAAAGCCCAGGCCAACGTAGACGAAGAAAAGGCGAAGGAACTCGAGCAAAAAATGAAAAATATGAGCTTTACGCTCGACGACTTTTTGGAACAGCTCGGACAGGTCCGCAATATGGGGCCGCTTGAAGACCTGATTCAAATGATGCCCGGCGCAGGCAAAATGAAAGGCTTAAAAAACGTGAAGGTTGATGAAAAACAGCTCAGCCATATCGAAGCGATCATCAAGTCGATGACCGGGAAGGAAAAAGAGCAGCCTGAGATCATCAATGCAAGCAGGCGCAAACGGATTGCTAAAGGAAGCGGGACATCGGTCCAGGAAGTCAACCGTCTTTTAAAGCAATTTGAAGAAATGAAAAAAATGATGAAACAGATGACAAACATGACAAAAGGCAAGAAAAAAGGGTTTAAACTGCCCTTCATGTAAACCTGTTTTCAGATGATAAAAACGTTGTTAAGAAAAAACACTTTACAAACACTTTTATCATTGTTAATATACTATCTTGTTGAAATATTTTCGGAGGTGCTAGTAAAATGGCAGTAAAAATTCGTTTAAAACGTATGGGAGCTAAAAAATCTCCTTTCTATCGTATTGTTGTAGCAGATTCTCGTTCACCGCGTGACGGCCGCTTCATCGAAACAGTCGGAACTTACAACCCGCTTGCAAAACCAGCGGAAGTCAAAATCGACGAAGAGCTTGCGCTTAAATGGCTTCAAACAGGAGCTAAACCGTCTGACACGGTTCGCAACCTGTTCTCAAAAGAAGGCATTATGGAAAAATTCCACAACGCTAAACAAAGCAAATAATGAGTGATCTGCACTTGGAAGAGCTGATTGTATCACTGGTCAAGCCGCTTGTGGATCACCCGGATGATGTTCAGGTTTTCAAAGAGGAAAATCCAGAGCGGATTATGTTCCGCCTGTCTGTCAACAGAGAGGATACCGGCAAGATCATCGGCAAAAAAGGGCGCACTGCAAGAGCGATACGCTCTGTCGTATTTGCGGCAGGCGCACAGTCTTCTAAGAAAGTTCAACTTGAGATCGCAGACTAAGGGGAGAGGGTGAAAACCTCCCCCTTTTTTAACATGTAAGAAAAATAGAAACAGATGAACGATTCCGATCGTCAGCTTATGCCAGGCTGCCGGATTTCAGGGAAAGGAAAAATCACGGGACAGTAGGTGATGATGCCATGCAAATTATCCAACGTGTTACCGTTATGCAGGTTTTGACTGAAAACAGCAAAAAAAAGCTGCTGGCTTCTTTTGAAGAACGAAAGGAAATCCTTGAGCGCGAATGCAACCAGCTCTATTTTCAGCTCAGGAAACACGAAAAGGAACACCACAATCCGGCAGCGACTGAATCATTTAAAAAAGAAATTGAAAAACGCCAGGACAAGATTAAAATGATCGTTTTTCAAATCAATCAAATCCACACACTGCCGCTTGGCAGCGAAGTAAAGGAAAAAGAAATCGACGCTTTAATGAACATTGAAGTCGGGGATAATTGGCATGATATGACGACGGGAAAAACAATCGTGATTAAAGACGGGATCGTCATTGAAATTCGTCCGAGGTGAAGAAATGCTGAAACAATGGTTTAATGTAGGGAAAATTGTTAATACTCATGGGGTAAAAGGCGAAGTCCGCGTCATTTCAAGAACCGACTTTCCTGAGGAACGGTACAAGCCCGGAAACGCGCTCTACTTGTTTCGTGAAGGAACAGACGAGCCTGTCCAGGTGACCGTCAGCGCCCACAGGCTTCATAAACAGTTCCACCTTTTGCAGTTTAAAGAGGTTGAAACGCTCACCGAAGCCGAAAAATTCAAGAATGCCTTGATTAAAGTTCCCGAAGACCAATTAAGCCAGTTGGCGGAAGACGAATACTACTTTCACGAAATCATCGGCTGCGATGTTTTCTCGGAAGACGGGGATTTAATCGGCAAGGTGAAAGAAATTTTAACGCCGGGCGCCAACGATGTCTGGGTCGTGGCCAGACCGGGAAAGAAAGACGCGCTCATCCCTTATATCGACGCCGTTGTCAAAGAGATTAATGTGGCGGATCAAACGATCAAGATTCATATCATGGAAGGGTTACTTGACGAATGAAAATCGATTTTTTAACGCTTTTTCCGGAAATGTTTGAAGGCGTGCTCGGCTCGTCGATTCTGCAAAAAGCCCAGGATAAGGACGCTGTCCGCTTTCGCGTGGTGAACTTTCGGGCCTTTTCCGACAACAAGCATCAAACCGTTGATGATTATCCATACGGCGGGGGAGCAGGAATGGTGCTGAAACCGCAGCCTGTCTTTGATGCGGTCGAAAAGCTGACGGCTGAAGCCGAAGGGTCTCCAAGAATCATCCTCGTCTGCCCCCAAGGGGAACGCTATACCCAACAGAAGGCGGAAGAACTGGCGCAGGAAGAGCATTTAATGTTCATTTGCGGGCATTATGAAGGGTATGATGAGCGGATCAGAGAGCACCTGTCTACAGACGAGATTTCGATCGGAGATTTCGTTTTGACAGGGGGAGAGCTGCCGGCGATGATGATCGCAGACAGCGTTGTGCGGCTTTTGCCGGGCGTGCTCGGCAAGGAAGAATCGCATCTTGAAGACTCTTTCAGCACGGGGCTTCTTGAACACCCCCATTACACGCGGCCGGCAGATTACAAAGGCCTGAAGGTGCCGGACGTTCTGACAAGCGGGAACCATGCGAAAATCAAAGAATGGCGGCGGAAGGAGTCTCTCAGGCGCACTTTTTTAAGGCGGCCCGACCTTCTGGAAAACTATCCTTTATCTGAAGAAGAACGAAAATGGATTTCTGAATGGAAAAACCGGTAGATTCTATTGCACCCGGGAAAAAGGTGTGGTATGATACTACTTGTGACTTGAACGGGAACGCTCGTTTAAGTTTGAAAACGATGTTCCGCTGTGCCGGTTAACTCGCGCAAGAGCATCTGTTGGAAGGAGTTGAAGACGATGCAAAAATTGATTGAAGAAATCACAAAAGAACAATTGCGCACTGATTTGCCTGCGTTCCGTCCTGGTGATACTTTACGTGTACACGTTAAAGTTGTCGAGGGTAACCGTGAGCGTATCCAGGTTTTTGAAGGTGTCGTGATTAAGCGTCGTGGTGGCGGAATCAGCGAAACTTTCACAGTTCGTAAGATTTCTTACGGTGTCGGAGTTGAGCGTACATTCCCATTGCACACACCGAAAATCGCGAAAATCGAAGTTGTCCGTCATGGTAAAGTACGCCGTGCGAAACTTTATTACTTGCGCGAACTTCGTGGAAAAGCGGCTCGTATTAAAGAAATCAGACGATAATGATAACGAACGAAAAGAGCTTGTTAACCATAACAAGCTCTTTTTTTGTCAAACAAGTATATATGCACCGCACCATTAAAAGAATAGCAATAACAGAAAGTAGGTGTCAGACAAATGGTGATCCAATGGTTCCCAGGGCATATGGCCAAAGCGAGGCGGGAAGTAACGGAGAAACTCAAGCTGATCGACATTGTATACGAACTGGTCGACGCCAGAATTCCGATGTCTTCAAGAAACCCGATGATTGAAGAGATTTTAAAGAACAAACCGAGAATCATGCTGCTCAACAAAGCGGATAAAGCGGATTCCTCCGTGACAAAGGCTTGGAAGCAGCACTTTGAAAAAGACGGAATTCCTTCCCTCGCCATCAACTCGGTCAACGGGCAGGGGCTCAATCAAATTCTTCCCGCTTCAAAAGAGCTGCTGAAAGAAAAGTTTGATAAAATGAAAGCAAAAGGTGTAAAGCCGCGCGCGATCAGAGCGCTGATCGTCGGCATTCCGAACGTCGGCAAATCGACTTTAATCAACCGGCTGGCGAAAAAAAACATTGCCAAAACGGGCGACAGACCCGGGATCACAACGGCGCAGCAGTGGGTGAAGGTCGGAAAAGAGCTCGAGCTTCTCGATACCCCGGGGATTTTATGGCCGAAGTTTGAGGACGAGCTTGTCGGGCTGAGGCTTGCGGCAACAGGCGCAATTAAAGATTCGATTATCAACTTGCAGGATGTCGCCGTCTACGGTTTGCGCTTTTTGGAAGAGAATTACCCTGAGCGCTTAAAAAAGCGCTATGATCTGGAGGAGATTCCAGAAGAGATTGCAGCGCTTTTTGATGAGATCGGAAAAAAACGCGGCTGTCTCATGGCCGGAGGCGAGATTAATTACGACAAGACGACAGAAGTCATCATCCGCGATATCCGCACCGAAAAGTTCGGTCCGCTTTCTTTTGAAAAGCCGGAGGATATGTAAAAAGGCGCGCTTTTAAAAGAGCGGGCCTTTATTTTTGCAGGAGATGCGCCGATAAGAACATTAGGGGAGAAGAGAAAGTGAAAACATTAACCGTCAAAGAAATTAAAGAACATCTTCAATCGGTGAGTGATGAAAAAGACCCTTTTATAGAGCAGTGCAAAAATGATGGGCGGAAAAGCGTCCAAGCGCTTGTCGACGCCTGGCTGAAGAAAAATGAAAGGCTTTCGGCCATGCGGGAAGAGTGGCAGGTGATGACGTCTTTCGAACGGTCGCTGAGAGCGCGGGGCTATCAATATATCGCCGGAATCGACGAGGCGGGCAGAGGGCCTCTCGCAGGGCCGGTTGTTGCCGCCGCTGTCATTCTCAAAGAAGACTGTGAAATATTAGGGCTGACAGATTCGAAAAAACTGTCAAAGCAAAAAAGAGAAGACTATTATTCATACATAATGGAAGAAGCCGCAGCAGTCGGCGTCGGGATCGCGGACGCCCATGAGATCGATGAGCTGAATATTTATGAAGCCTCGAAAGCGGCGATGCTGAAAGCGGTCCAAGCGCTGGACGTCGCTCCGGATTATCTTCTTATCGACGCCATGTCGCTTGCAGTCGATACAGAGCAGTCATCGATCATTAAAGGGGATGCCAAAAGCGCATCGATAGCGGCAGGCGCATGCATCGCAAAAGTGACGAGAGACAGGCTGATGGATGAATACGCCGAAAAGTATCCTCTCTACGGGTTTGAAAAGCATAAAGGCTACGGAACAAAAGAGCATCTGCATGCCCTTGCCAAATACGGCCCGTCGCCGATACACCGAAGATCGTTCGCCCCTGTTAAAGCACATGAATAACGTTCCGGAGGAAGAATGACTTTGATGATGCTGAACGATGTACATAACAGCTTAAGAAAACAATTTGAACAAGCTGATCCTCTCCAGCGGATCAGCGGGACGGAGACGGATCAGAAAAGACTGATGCTCGGCAAAGTGCTCCGCTTTATCAGCGAGCAGTTCGCCGAAATACAAATCGGCAATACGAAATGGCAGGGGAAGCTTGAGGTACCCCTGAAAGTGGGCGCTCATTACTGGTTTTCGTATGAAAAGAAGCCTGATGAAGCGACAGGCCGCCTTCAGGTCGTTGAAGCGTTTGACAAAAACCCGAAGACAGTGCAGGATGCCGCTTTTAAGCTGTTGAACGGGCTTTCTTTGAAGCGGACGAAGGAAGCTGTCTTTCTGGTCGGAGCGTTGCTGAAGGAGCAGCAGCCGATCAGGGAAAACGATTTAAGAGCCGCCATCAAGTGGCTTGAAAATCTGCCGAAGTCTGACGCCCAAAAAGGCGCCGATGCCGTCATGTTCGCTCTTAAACGCGAACTTCCCGTCCATCCCGGCGTGCTCGATTCGATTTTGGCCGTCAAAAACCCCGTACCGCTGAACGAGCAGATTGCGAAAACGTTTGATATGATCACGAACGCCGCTCAGCTATCCGCAGGCATGGAAAAGCTGAAGCAGGCGCTTTTGCCTGTTTTACAAGCGGAGACCGAGGTGCATGCCGAAAGGCTGATTCAAAAGCTTGCAGAACACGTCAGGTCACTCGAAAAAGGAGAACTGCAGGGCGTTCAGCCATTAAAGCCGCAGGTTCAGTCAGAAGTCGGGAATCCTTTGCAAAAAGCTGACGCCGACGGCACCCAAGGACAAGAAGCAAAAGCTGTTCAGCAGAAGCCGCAAATCGCAGAAATCGCGGCAGCTAAAGACCTGTTCGCTAAATTGGCGGCACAAGCCGAAACGAACGGGACGCATATTGTAAAAGAAGCGGCAGGCGTCATCAGAGCGCTTGAATCGCGCGGATCTCTGGGACAAGCTCCGGCCGTTCCGGGCGGATTCACGCCAAAAGAGACGGAATTATTGCAGCATATCATGAAAGAAACAGCGCCTGCATTAACGAATAAAGCCGATGTATTTTCCGTTCTCCTCAAGATCAAAGACCTTTTAGGCGTCAGAGATGAACTCTCATTGTTGAGAGCGATGGAAAACGGAGCTGTCCTCAAAGAGCAGGGCCTTCAATCTTTAAAGCTCGTGCTGAATGAAATGAGGCATGCTTCCGATCTTCCGGCTCCTGTAAAACAGGAAGCGGACCAAATCTTTCACCGTTTAAACGGACAGCTGTTTTTGCAGAATGATCAGCCTGCCCAAAGCCAGCTTTTTCTGTCGTACCCTTTGTTTTCAAAGAACGGCGTCCAGGATTTGACCGTTTTCTTAAAAGGGCAAAAAAAGGACGACGGAAAGATCGACCCTTCCCAGTGCCGCCTCATGTTTTACCTTCAGTTGGAGGCCTTGGAAGAGACGGTGATCGATTGTTTAATCCAGCAAAACGTCATGACGGTTACAATTGAAACAGGGTTCGACTTGGAGCCTTTGCTTGCACCGCTGGTCCCCGCTTTAAAGGAAAACCTGAAAGAACTGGGCTACAGCTTGTCAGGCGTCACGGCAAAAAAACGGGAAAACATGAAGCTTGCTCCTTTTCTGGACGCCCGTTTTGAACAAATTACAGAGAGCGCAGTGGATGTGAAAATATGAAGGAAGAATCTGTTCCATTAAGAAGAGCTGTTGCGCTTCATTACGATGAAATGAAGGATAAGGCGCCGAAGGTGGTTGCCAAAGGATCGGGATACACGGCGGAGAAGATCATTGAAGAGGCGCAGAAAGCCGGTGTTCCGATTCAGGAAGATGCGACGCTTGTCGAATTAATGCGCCACTTGGAGCTTGACGATCACATTCCTGAAGCGCTCTACGAAATCGTCGCCGAGATCTTTTCATTTGTCTATACGCTTGATGAAAAAATGAAAAAGAGGGAATGACTTTTGAAAAAAAGCCGTTTCCTCTATTAATTTTATATTTTTAATAAAATAAAAGTGTGAATGTTTAGAAGGATTTTACGATTTCTCATCGAAACCTAGACAATCGATCTATGATTATATAAAATGAAAGCGCAGTCTATTTTTATTTTTGCTACATAAGTTAGGAGGATGGGAAATGAATATCCATGAGTACCAAGGGAAAGAAGTACTCAGACAATACGGAGTGGCTGTTCCGGAAGGTAAAGTGGCATTTACAGCAGATGAAGCGGTCAAAGCAGCGGAAGCGCTGTCCAGCTCGGTTTATGTCGTGAAAGCTCAAATTCACGCCGGCGGACGCGGTAAAGCTGGCGGGGTTAAAATTGCAAAATCAAAAGAAGAAGTCAAAGCCTATGCGGAAGAATTGTTGGGGAAGACGCTTGTCACTCACCAGACAGGTCCCGACGGCCAACAAATAAAACGCTTACTTATTGAAGAAGGCTGCGATATCAAAAAAGAATACTATGTCGGTCTGGTTCTTGACAGGGCGACTTCACGCATCGTGCTGATGGCATCCGAAGAGGGCGGCACGGAAATTGAAGAAGTCGCTGAAAAAACGCCGGAAAAAATCGTCAAAGAAGTGATCGATCCGGCTGTCGGACTGCAGAGTTACCAGGCGAGAAAAATCGCCTTCGCCATCAATATCCCGAAAGAGCTTGTCGGCCAAGCCGTTAAGTTTATGATGGGACTGTACAAGGCGTTTACTGAAAAAGACTGTTCCATTGCTGAAATCAATCCGCTCGTCGTCACAGGGGACGGAAAAGTCATGGCCCTTGACGCCAAGCTGAACTTTGACAGCAATGCGCTATACAGACAAAAAGACATCTTGGAGTACAGAGATCTCGATGAAGAAGATCCGAAGGAAATCGAAGCATCCAAGTATGATTTAAGCTATATTTCGCTCGATGGAAACATCGGCTGCATGGTCAACGGAGCGGGGCTTGCGATGTCGACCATGGACATTATCAAGCACTACGGAGGGGAACCGGCCAACTTCCTTGACGTTGGAGGCGGCGCGACAGCTGAAAAGGTAACGGAAGCGTTCAAGATCATTTTGTCTGATCAAAACGTCAAAGGGATCTTTGTCAATATTTTCGGCGGCATCATGAAATGCGACGTCATTGCAGAAGGCGTTGTTGAAGCGACGAAACAAGTCGGTCTGACATTGCCGCTTGTCGTTCGCCTTGAAGGCACCAATGTCGATCTCGGCAAGAAGATCCTCGATGATTCAGGACTCAATATTACGTCTGCGGAATCAATGGCTGACGGCGCGCAGAAAATCGTATCCTTAGTGAAGTAAGAAAGGCAGGGGACCAAAATGAGTGTATTTATTAATAAAGACACAAAAGTCATTGTTCAGGGGATAACGGGTTCAACCGCTTTGTTTCACACAAAGCAGATGCTTGAATACGGAACGAAAATTGTCGGCGGAGTCACACCGGGCAAAGGCGGAACAGAGGTCGAAGGGGTGCCTGTGTTCAACACGGTCGAAGAGGCAGTCAAGCAGACCGGGGCAAATGCGTCTGTCATTTACGTTCCTGCGGC
Source organism: Bacillus sp. GM2 (assembly GCF_056155945.1). Lineage (NCBI taxonomy): Bacteria > Bacillati > Bacillota > Bacilli > Caryophanales > Bacillaceae > Bacillus > Bacillus sp. GM2. The sequence continues at coordinate 1,852,084 of NZ_JBRKSZ010000007.1, read as the reverse complement.
TTTTGCGGCCGATGCGATTATGGAAGCGACAGATGCTGAGCTTGATCTTGTCATCTGTATTACTGAGCACATTCCGGTGCTGGATATGGTAAAAGTGAAAAGGTATATGGAAGACAAGAAAACAAGGCTCATCGGTCCGAACTGTCCGGGAGTCATTACGCCTGAGGAGTGTAAAATCGGGATCATGCCCGGATATATCCATAAAAAAGGCCATGTCGGCGTTGTGTCGCGTTCAGGAACCCTTACATATGAAGCGGTTCATCAGCTTTCAGAAGCAGGAGTCGGCCAGTCGACTGCAGTGGGGATCGGCGGAGACCCTGTCAACGGGACAAACTTCATCGATGTACTGAAGGCGTTTAATGAAGACCCTGATACACATGCGGTGATCATGATCGGCGAAATCGGCGGAACAGCTGAAGAGGAAGCGGCCGAATGGGTGAAAGCCAACATGACCAAACCTGTCGTCGGTTTCATCGGAGGAAAAACAGCGCCTCCCGGCAAGCGCATGGGGCATGCCGGCGCCATCATTTCCGGAGGAAAAGGTACGGCGGACGAAAAGGTCAAAACGATGAATGCCTGCGGTATCGAAGTGGCTGAAACGCCTTCTGTCATGGGAGAAACATTGATTAAAGTGCTGAAGGAAAAAGGCCTTTACGAAACATGTAAAACACACTGATCTTAACATGAGCGGGAATAGTCCGATTGGTCTATTCCTGCTTTTTCATAACTGGTTAAATCGTTTAGTACTTTCAGATTGTTTTGTTTTAAAAATGTTTGGAGTTTTTTGAATGAACGACAGCAGCGATCTTTTGATATTGCTCCGCCTTCGCGGCACACTCTCCCCTTCTCTGCTGACCAAGTGGTGGAAGCAGGATCCTTCCTTGTCTCTTACGGGCGAAAAAAACCATCTTTTAACGAAGCATTCATTAAAAAGATCAGACTTGTGCTCCATACGAAAACTGGCGGAACAAGAACTGTCTAATGTTAAACGGCTCATCCGTTCTTACGAAGCGGCCGGTGTCCGCATGACCGCCATATGTTCCCCCGATTATCCAGCCAGCCTGAAAACCATTCATGACCCGCCTCCCGTCCTTTTTTTTAAAGGCAACGTTAAACTTCTCCATGAACAAAGACTGATCGGAATCGTCGGAACCCGTAGCCCGTCATTATACGGAAAAAGAGCAGCGGTTCACCTTGTCAGTGAGCTTTGCAAAAAAAGCTGGACGATCGTCAGCGGCCTTGCAAAAGGAATTGACGGCCTCGCCCATCAGGAGAGCATCCGTTCAAAGGGAAGGACAATCGGCGTCATCGCGGGCGGATTCAATAACATATATCCCCGTGAACACCGCCAGCTCGCCGGTCAAATGGCCGAAAACCACCTGCTGGTATCAGAGCACCCTCCCGACGTTAAACCTCAAAAATGGCACTTTCCGATGCGAAATCGGCTGATCAGCGGATTAACGGAAGGAATCGTTGTCGTCCAAGGAAAGGAAAAGAGCGGGTCGCTCATCACAGCATATCAGGCCCTTGAGCAGGGGCGGGAGGTGTTCGCCGTGCCGGGTCCGATCTTTGACGCCAACTCTTTCGGTCCTTCAAGGCTGATCCAGGAAGGGGCGAAACTCGTATTGAATATTGAAGATATTTTGAGCGAACTGTCGCCTTCACGGACTCAATATCCGGAACCTGTTTAGAATTATCGTTTGACAAACCGTATTGTAATATTTAATAATAGTGAGGATTTCAAGTTTAAACGCTTTAATCGGCGTTCAACATATAGAAGGATTAAATCAGACACTTTTCGTAAAAATAATGATTATATAGACGACGATTATGCTGAATACAATAAAAAGGCTAAATTGAAAAGAGAGAGAACACCTCTTGAGGGGGATAATGTTATGTCCGAATACTTAGTCATCGTGGAATCGCCTGCAAAGGCAAAAACGATTGAGCGATACTTAGGAAAAAAATATAAAGTGAAAGCTTCGATGGGACACGTCAGAGACTTGCCGAAAAGCCAGATGGGCGTTGACATCGAGCAGAACTTTGAACCAAAATACATTACGATCCGCGGGAAAGGCCCCGTGTTGAAAGAATTAAAAACGGCCGCCAAAAAGGCAAAAAAAGTCTATCTCGCAGCCGACCCCGACAGGGAAGGGGAAGCGATCGCGTGGCATTTGGCGCACAGCCTTGATCTGGACCTGAATTCCGACTGCCGCGTCATATTTAATGAAATTACAAAAGATGCGATCAAAGATTCATTTAAGCATCCGCGCATGATCAATATGGATCTTGTCGACGCCCAGCAGGCGAGAAGAATTCTGGACCGCCTTGTAGGGTACAAAATCAGCCCGATTTTATGGAAAAAAGTAAAAAAAGGCTTGAGTGCGGGACGTGTCCAATCTGTTGCGCTCCGCCTTATCATTGACAGGGAAAAAGAAATCAACGATTTTAAACCTGAAGAATATTGGACCATTGAAGGGTCTTTTCTCAAAGGCAAAGAAACATTTGAAGCGAGCTTCTTCGGAATAAACGGCGAAAAGCACCAGTTGAAAAGCGAAGAAGATGTAAAGCAAATCCTCTCCCAGATCAAAGGGAACAAATTTGAGGTTAAAAAGGTTACGAAAAAAGAACGTAAGCGGAACCCTGCGCTCCCGTTTACGACATCGACGCTTCAGCAGGAAGCGGCGCGTAAATTAAATTTCCGGGCAAAGAAAACAATGATGATCGCCCAGCAGCTTTATGAAGGAATCGATCTCGGCAAAGAAGGAACTGTCGGGTTAATCACTTATATGAGAACGGATTCAACCCGCATCTCGAATACAGCTCAAGAAGAAGCGGCATCATTCATCGGCGAACAGTACGGAAAAGAATTTTTGGGGAGCAAGCGAAAGCCTGCCAAAAAGAATGAAAACGCCCAGGATGCCCACGAAGCGATCAGGCCGACCTCGGTGCTCAGAAAGCCTTCCGATCTGAAGGCGGTATTGGGAAGAGACCAGCTTCGGCTATACAAGCTGATCTGGGAGCGCTTTGTCGCAAGCCAGATGGCTCCGGCGACACTCGATACGATGAGCGTCGATCTTGAAAACAACGGGTTGACATTTCGGGCGAACGGCAGTAAAGTCAAGTTTTCAGGTTTCATGAAGGTGTACGTTGAAGGAAAAGACGATCAGATGGAAGAGAAGAATAAGATGCTTCCGGATCTCGCTGAAGGCGACACCGTTCTTTCAAAAGATATCGAGCCCGAACAGCACTTCACACAGCCGCCTCCGCGCTATACGGAAGCAAGGCTGGTCAAAACGCTTGAAGAGCTGGGAATCGGCCGTCCGTCCACATACGCGCCGACGCTTGACACAATTCAAAAGCGCGGGTATGTCGCCCTTGATAACAAACGCTTTATCCCGACTGAGCTCGGTCAGATCGTGCTTGACTTGATCATGGAGTTTTTCCCTGAGATCATTAATGTCGAGTTCACCGCCAAAATGGAGAAAGAGCTCGATGACGTTGAAGACGGAAACATTCAATGGGTGCAGATCATCGATTCCTTTTACAAGGACTTTGAAAAACGCGTTGAAAAAGCGGAAGCCGAGATGCAGGAAGTGGAAATCGAACCGGAGTATGCGGGTGTGGACTGTGAAGAGTGCGGCCATCCGATGGTCTATAAAATGGGCCGCTACGGCAAATTTATGGCTTGCTCCAATTTTCCCGACTGCCGCAACACCAAGCCGATTGTAAAAGAGATCGGCGTCAAATGCCCTTCATGCAAAACCGGCAACATCGTCGAGCGAAAATCGAAAAAACGCCGCATTTTTTACGGCTGTGACCGCTATCCTGAATGCGAATTCGTATCATGGGATAAACCGCTTGAACGGAAATGTCCGAAATGCGAGGACATGCTTGTGGAGAAAAAGCTCAAAAAAGGCGTTCAAGTGCAGTGCGTGAATTGCGATTATAAGGAAGAACAACAAAAGTAGCGGTGAGCAGGGCTTTGCTCACCTTCTTTGTTGTGTTAAAAGATGAAGTCAACTCATAAATTAGGAGATGTGAATATGAATCAAACAGTAAATGTCATCGGTGCAGGACTTGCCGGAAGCGAAGCGGCATGGCAGCTTGCCAAGCGAGGTATCAATGTCCGTTTATACGAAATGAGGCCTGTTAAGCAAACGCCGGCACACCATACAGATAAATTTGCAGAACTTGTCTGCAGCAACTCGCTACGGGCGAATTCATTAACGAACGCTGTCGGTGTATTAAAGGAAGAAATGCGGGTTCTTGACTCGGCCATCATCGCTGCTGCTGACGAATGTTCTGTTCCTGCCGGCGGTGCGCTTGCCGTAGACAGGCATGAATTTGCCGCAAACGTTACCGAAAAAGTAAAGAATCATCCGAATGTGACCGTGCTCAATGAAGAAGTCACGGAAATACCGGAAGGGCCGACAATTATTGCGACAGGACCGCTGACGTCAGAAGCGCTTTCCGCAAAGCTCCGGGAGCTGACAGGCGAAGACTATCTGTACTTTTATGACGCCGCTGCGCCGATTGTTGAGAAAGACAGCCTTGACATGGATAAAGTCTATTTGAAATCCCGCTATGACAAAGGGGAGGCAGCGTATTTGAACTGTCCGATGACAGAAGAAGAGTTTGACAGGTTTTATGACGCCCTTGTGTCTGCGGAAACCGTTCCATTGAAAGAATTTGAAAAGGAAATCTTCTTTGAAGGCTGCATGCCGATTGAAGTCATGGCGAAGCGCGGCAAAAAAACGATGCTGTTCGGCCCGATGAAGCCTGTCGGACTCGAAGATCCCAAAACAGGAAAGCGTCCATACGCCGTTGTGCAGCTGCGCCAAGATGATGCAGCCGGCACGCTTTACAATATCGTCGGTTTTCAGACCCACCTCAAATGGGGCGACCAAAAGGAAGTGCTCCGCCTCATTCCGGGACTGGAACAAGCTGAAATCGTCCGCTACGGCGTAATGCACAGAAATACGTTCATCAACTCGCCGAGTCTTTTAAAAGCGACCTACCAGTTTAAAAAACGGGACGATCTGTTTTTCGCCGGCCAAATGACAGGTGTTGAAGGGTATGTTGAATCAGCGGCTTCAGGTCTTGTTGCCGGAATAAATGCGGCTCGGCTCATCCAGGGAAAAGAACCGGTCACTTTTTCAAATGAAACAGCGATCGGCAGCATGGCCCATTACATCACGGAAACAAACAAGAAAAACTTCCAGCCGATGAATGCGAACTTCGGTCTGTTCAAGGAATTGGGGGTTAAAATTAAAAACAAGCAGGAACGAAACGAACAGTATGCTTCGCGCGCATTGGAGACAATTCAAAATATTTCGAAAATGCTATAGTTATTCATTGCCAGATGAACTTGTTATGTGATAACATTTAAAAGCCCTTTTCGAAGAGGTGTAATGATGGCAAATGTTAAGAATTTTTTAACTTTATTCATTGAATATTTACAAATAGAAAAGAATTATTCAAAATATACAATTGTGGGTTACATTTCTTCCATTGAAGACTTTGAACGCTTTTTACAAGTTCAGGGAATAAAAGGTTTTGAAGACGTGACTTATCCGGATGTGAGAATTTTCTTGACGGAAGCGCATGAAAAAGGGCTTACTCGCAGGACGATCAGCAAGAAAATTTCGGCTCTGCGAAGCTTCTATAAATTTTTATTAAGGGAAAAGATGGTAAAAGAAAACCCGTTTCTGCTTGTCAGTCTTCCGAAACAGGATAAACGGATTCCAAAGTTTTTATATGAAAAAGAACTTGAAGAACTGTTTGAGGTTTCGGACCTGAGTACACCGCTCGGCCAAAGAAATCAGGCGCTCTTGGAACTTCTTTACGCAACGGGCATGCGGGTAAGCGAACTTTGCAGCCTGAAGGAATCTGATTTGGATCTGTTTTTAGATACGGTTTTGGTTCACGGGAAAGGCAGGAAGCAAAGGTATATTCCATTTGGTTCATTCGCCCGGGAGGCTTTGGATCTGTATTTGCAAAATGGAAGACGCATCCTTCTGTTAAAAGCGAAAGAGCCCTGCCCTTTTATTTTTTTGAATCAAAGGGGCGGGCCCTTAACCCCGAGGGGGGTTCGTTACATTTTGGGAGAACTGGTCAAGAAGACTTCGGGTACATTACATATACATCCGCATATGCTCCGCCATACTTTTGCCACCCATTTGTTAAATGAGGGTGCGGATCTCAGGAGCGTTCAGGAACTACTTGGGCATTCAAACCTTTCTTCAACCCAGGTGTATACGCATGTATCTAAGGATATGCTCAGAAAGACATATATGTCTCATCACCCTCGGGCACATAAAGGGAAATAAAGGAGGTTCTTTTATGTCATCTTTTCACGCAACGACGATATTCGCCGTCCAGCACAACGGAAAAAGCGCGATGGCGGGAGACGGCCAGGTTACGTTCGGTCAGGCTGTCGTCATGAAGCATACCGCTAGAAAGGTAAGAAAGCTCTTCAACGGGAAAGTCATTGCCGGCTTTGCCGGTTCTGTTGCGGACGCTTTCACGCTCTTTGAAATGTTTGAAGCGAAGCTTGAAGAGTACAACGGCAATTTGCAGCGGGCGGCAGTCGAGCTTGCAAAAGAGTGGCGAAGCGATAAAGTCCTCAGAAAGCTTGAGGCGATGCTGATTGTCATGAATGCTGACAGCATGCTGCTCGTTTCCGGAACAGGCGAGGTGATTGAACCTGACGACGGCATTTTGGCGATCGGCTCAGGCGGAAACTACGCCCTGGCAGCCGGAAGGGCGCTGAAACGTCATGCAGGCGGCCAGCTTGACGCAAGAGCGATTGCGAGGGCCTCACTTGAAACCGCGGGCGAAATCTGTGTGTATACGAACGATCAGATCATTGTAGAAGAACTTGAATAGAAAGGATATGAGGCATATGGAAAAAAAGCCGCTGACTCCTAGGCAGATCGTCGAAAGGCTTGATCAATACATCGTCGGCCAGCTCGATGCGAAAAAAGCGGTCGCCGTGGCATTGAGGAACCGCTACAGAAGAAGTCTTCTTGATGAAAAACTGCGCGAAGAAATCGTTCCGAAAAACATATTGATGATGGGTCCGACAGGTGTGGGAAAAACCGAGATTGCAAGACGAATCGCGAAGCTCGTCGGCGCTCCGTTCGTCAAAATCGAAGCGACGAAGTTCACGGAAGTCGGTTATGTGGGCAGAGATGTAGAATCGATGGTCAGGGATCTTGTGGAAACGTCAATCCGCCTCGTCAAAGAGGAAAAAATGAACGAAGTGAAAGGCATCGCCGAAGAAAACGCAAATAAACGCCTCGTCCGCCTGCTTGTACCGGGAAGAAAAAAACAGTCGGGTGCAAAAAATCCTTTTGAAATGCTGTTTGGCGGAAATCAGGATCAAGAGACGAATGAAGCGGAAAAGCATGAAGACACGGATATCGAAAACAACCGGAAGCGGATTGCACATCAGCTTGCTCTCGGCGAGCTTGAAGACCATTATGTCACCGTTGAGGTGGAGGAGCAGCAGCCGTCCATGTTTGATATGCTCCAAGGCTCGGGTATGGAACAGATGGGCATGAACATGCAGGATGCGCTCAGCAGCCTGATGCCGAAAAAGAAAAAGCGCCGCAAACTTACGGTCAGGGAAGCGCGAAAAGTGCTGACGAATGAAGAAGCGGCAAAGCTCATCGATATGGACGAAGCTGCCCAGGAAGCCGTCCTGAGAGCCGAACAGTCGGGAATCATCTTTATCGATGAGATCGATAAAATCGCCAAAAAGAGCGGTGCTTCTTCATCGGCCGACGTCTCAAGAGAGGGTGTGCAGCGCGATATTCTTCCGATTGTAGAAGGCTCTACCGTCATGACAAAGTACGGTGCGGTCAAAACGGATCACGTGCTGTTCATCGCTGCAGGTGCATTCCATATGGCGAAGCCTTCAGATCTAATTCCAGAGCTGCAGGGACGCTTTCCGATCCGCGTTGAACTTCAAAAGCTGAGCATCGATGATTTTGTGAAAATCTTAACTGAGCCTGACAACGCTCTTCTTAAGCAGTATAAGGCTTTATTGAAGACGGAAGGTATATCTCTTGAATTTTCTGACGATGCTATTCGTAAGATTGCAGAAGTGGCTTATCATGTGAACCAGGACACAGACAATATCGGGGCGAGAAGGCTTCACACCATTTTGGAACGTCTTTTGGAAGAACTGTCATTCGAGGCTCCGGATGTGACGATGGAGGAAGTGGTCATCACGCCTCAATATGTTGAAGAAAAGCTTGGTTCGATCGCTAAGAATAAGGATTTAAGCCAGTTTATTTTATAAACAATTAAATAAGAGTAATTTAGGAGGATCAATTTATTATGGCTTTATTACAAAAAACAAGAAAGATTAATGCAATGCTGCAAAATGCGGCAGGGAAGCCGGTTAATTTTAAAGAAATGGCCGAAACGCTTCGCGATGTGATTGATTCGAACATTTTCGTCGTCAGCCGCAGAGGAAAGCTTCTCGGTTTCTCGATCAACCAGCAGATCGAAAATGACCGGATGAAAAAAATGCTTGAAGAGCGCCAGTTTCCTGAAGATTATACAAAAAGCCTGTTCAACATTCCGGAAACGTCATCTAACCTTGACATCAACAGCGAATACACAGCTTTCCCTGTGGAAAACCGCGATTTGTTCCAAGCGGGTCTGACCACGGTCGTTCCGATCATCGGAGGAGGCGAAAGACTGGGCACCTTGATTCTGTCCCGCCTTCAGGAGAAATTCGAGGATGACGATCTGATCCTTGCCGAATATGGCGCCACTGTCGTAGGAATGGAAATTCTCAGAGAGAAAGCGGAAGAGATCGAAGAGGAAGCGCGCAGCAAAGCGGTCGTTCAAATGGCGATCAGTTCACTATCTTACAGCGAGCTTGAAGCAATTGAACATATTTTTGAGGAGCTTGACGGAAATGAAGGCCTGCTTGTCGCTAGTAAAATTGCAGACCGCGTCGGCATCACCCGCTCGGTCATTGTCAACGCGCTCCGTAAACTTGAAAGCGCCGGTGTCATTGAATCAAGGTCACTAGGGATGAAAGGCACATACATCAAAGTGCTGAACAACAAATTTTTGATGGAGTTAGAAAAACTAAAGTCTCATTAAAAGGCGAAAGCCGCAGAACATGCCGTTCTGCGGCTTTTTTTATTTCATGTTTTAAACTATATTATCGTAATTTTTTCATATCAAAAAACAACTAAAACGCGGTGCAAAATCAATGCGTTACTTGAATAAAAGATATACTAACATAATTTTTTGAAACTTTAATGAACGTAACATTACATAGTTCTTATAATCTAGGTCAAAATACCTATTCATAAAATAGATATTTCTTACGATTTTTTTTTGCTTCCAGATCATAGACTTTAAGCCTATTATTCCTTACAATAGGCTTATGGTTTTTACAATTCTCGACAAGATTTTAAGACAGATGGAAAAAGATTGGAGGTATTTGGACGGTGGATATATTTTCAGGAACGATACATAGACTAGAGGGAGCCTTGAATCAAGCGAACATTAAGCAAAAAGTCATAACGAACAATCTGGCCAATGTAGATACACCGAACTACAAGGCGAAAAAAGTATCCTTCAAAAATGTGCTGAATGAGGAGTCCTCCCGGATTAATGCCATAAAAACAGACTATAGACACATTGACTTTAAAGGGAATGAGCCAAATTATTCAGTTGTGTCGAGAAAGAATACAACTTATCAAGAAAACGGGAACAATGTGGACGTTGATCAGGAAATGAGTGAAATGGCGAAAAATCAAATCCAGTATCAAGCGCTGGTTGAAAGAATAAGCGGAAAATTCAACTCGCTAAGAACCGCGATTACAGGAGGTAAATAATGGGGGTATTCAATAGCATCAACATTTCAGCTTCAGCGTTGACTGCACAGAGAGTCAGAATGGATACCGTTTCTTCCAACCTGGCAAACATGGATACGACGAGAGCGAAGCTGGTTGACGGACAGTGGCAGCCGTATAGAAGAAAGCTTGTATCGACGGCTCCGAAAGGCGAATCCTTTTCATCCGTTCTACAATCATCGATGAATGCATCGGCGAGAGTCGGCGAAGGGGTGAAGGTGACCAAGATAAGCGAAGACAAAACACCGTTTAAGCTCGTTTATGATCCGACCCATCCCGACGCAAACGAAGACGGATACGTGCAGATGCCGAATGTCGATCCGCTAAAAGAGATGGTCGATTTAATGAGCAGCACAAGGTCATATGAAGCGAATGTCACAGCGATGAATGCGACAAAAGGAATGCTGATGAAAGCACTAGAAATCGGAAAGTAGGGTGATGACACGAATGGTTAATGGAATCTCTCCGTTTGGAGTTCAATCCGTGCAGGCGGGAACGAATGCAACAAATCAGATCAAGAACAAGCAGGACGGTTCAGAGAACCAAGTCAGCTTTTCCAACGTGCTGAAAGATTCTATCAATGCTTTGAATCAATCTCAAAATGAATCTGATAAACTGACAAACGCGCTTGCTCTCGGTCAGGATGTCAACCTTGATGAAGTGATGATTGCAGCCCAGAAGGCAAACATTACATTGACGGCTGCGACGGAATTCCGCAACAAAGCGGTTGAAGCTTATCAGGAAATCATGAGAATGCAAATGTAAGAAAGGAGTCTGAAAGCGAAGAGAATTAGTGTAACTACCGGGGGAGTAAGATGAATCGTAATTTATTGCAAATTAAAACGAAAATAACTGATTTTTGGAAAAACAGATCAAAGCTGCAGAAGATTCTGCTGATCGGCATTGTCGCTCTGGCAGTCATCCTGTCAATCATCATTGGAATTGTTGCTTCGTCAAATAAAATGGTGCCGCTCTATAAAGATTTGTCAGCTGAAGAAACCGGCCAAATCAAACAGGTGCTCGATGAAAAAGGTATTCCATCTGAAGTTGCGACTGACGGTTCAGTCATCAAAGTTCCGGAAGAAAAAGTCGATGAACTGAAAGTCGATCTTGCCGCAGAGGGCCTTCCGAAAAGCGGGAGCATCGATTATTCATTCTTTGGCGAAAATGCCGGTTTCGGCATGACGGACAACGAATTTGACGTTTTGAAAGTGAAAGCCACGCAAACCGAGCTATCCAACCTCATCAAAGGAATAGACGGGATTAAAGATTCGAAGGTTATGATTAACCTGCCGAAGGAATCCGTCTTTGTCGGAGAGGAAAAGCCGGAAGCATCCGCTTCGATTGTTCTTCAGGTGAAGCCCGGCCACACGCTTGATCAAAATGAAATCAACGGCCTTTATCATCTCGTATCGAAAAGCGTGCCGAACCTTGACCCGAAAAACATCGTGATCATGGATCAAAACTCCACATATTACGATCAAACAGGCAAAGAGTCCGGTTCTTACGCCGACAGCTATTCTTCCCAAAGGGAAGTCAAGGCCCAGATCGAAAAGGACCTGCAAAGACAAATCCAAACCATGCTCGGCACGATGATGGGACAGGATAAAGTAGTTGTATCCGTCACATCCGACATCGACTTCACAAAAGAAAACAGGACGGAAGATCTGGTTGAACCTGTCGACAAAGAAAATATGGAAGGGATCACGGTCAGCGCAGAGCGCGTCAGTGAAACGTATTCCGGACAGGGAGCGCAAGCTGGAGGCGTCAACGGAACAGGTGAAAACGATGTGACAAACTATGCGGAGACAGAAGGCGGAACAGGCAACGGAGACTACGAAAAAAGCGAAGAACGAATCAACAATGAAGTCAACAAAATCCATAAAGAAATCGCCGAAAGTCCGTACAAAATCAGAGATCTGGGCGTCCAGGTCATGGTTGAACCGCCTGATGCGAAGAACCCGCAGTCACTGCCTGCTGAAAGAGAAGATGATATTAAGAAAATCCTCTCAACCATTGTGAAAACATCGATCGACAAGAACTATGAAGAAGAGCCGCTGACAGATGAGGATATTGAAAATAAAATCGTTGTTTCTGTCCAATCGTTCGACGGCAAGCAGACAATCGATGAAGGAACGGAAACAGGCGGTATACCGATGTGGATTTACATCGCAGGCGGAGCAGCGCTTGTTGCTGTAATCGGCCTCATCATCTGGCTTGTCAGAAGACGTAAAAATAGAGATGACGAATACGAGGAAGAATGGTATGAAACGCCTCAGGAACCGATTCGTGTTGCTGATGTGAACAATGAAAAAGAGACGGAAGAAACTGTCAGACGAAAACAGCTTGAAAAAATGGCGAAAGATAAGCCTGAAGAATTCGCCAAATTGTTGCGCAGCTGGCTGACCGAGGATTAGGAGGAGTATTGAAATGGCAAAAATGAAACAAGACAGGCTTACAGGCAAACAAAAAGCGGCCATTCTCATGATATCCTTAGGGCTTGATGTGTCAGCTTCCGTTTACAAGCATTTAACAGATGAAGAAATCGAAAGGCTGACGCTTGAAATATCAAATGTCAGAGCTGTATCACCAGAGAAAAAAGATGAAATTATTCAGGAATTTCATGAAACGGCTATTGCTCAAGAATATATATCACAAGGCGGCATTCACTACGCCAAGCAGGTGCTTGACAAAGCGCTCGGCGAAGACAAAGCCGCCAGCATTATCAACAGGCTGACATCGTCTCTTCAAGTCAGACCGTTCGATTTTGCCAGAAAAGCGGATCCCGAGCAGATTCTGAACTTTATCCAGCATGAACATCCGCAGACGATCGCATTGATTCTGTCTTATCTCGATCCCGTGCAATCCGGTCAGATATTGTCAGAACTGAATCAGGATGTGCAGGCAGAGGTTGCAAGACGGATCGCTGTCATGGACAGGACGTCGCCGGAAATCATCAATGAAGTCGAACAGATTTTGGAGCAAAAGTTATCCTCCACATTCACTCAGGACTACACGCAGACCGGCGGCATTGAAGCCGTTGTCGAAGTGTTGAACGGAGTTGACAGAGGTACAGAGAAAACGATCCTTGACTCCCTTGAAATCCAGGATCCTGAGCTTGCCGACGAGATTAAAAAGCGGATGTTCGTCTTTGAAGATATCGTTACGCTGGATAACCGCGCCATTCAAAGGGTTATCCGCGATGTGGAAAACGACGATCTGCTTCTCTCCCTCAAAGTGGCCAGCGAAGAGGTCAAAGACATCGTCTTCAGCAATATGTCGCAGCGTATGGCTGAAACATTTAAAGAAGAAATGGAATTCATGGGCCCTGTGCGTCTGCGTGACGTAGAAGAAGCTCAATCCAGAATCGTAAGCGTCATCCGAAGACTTGAAGAAGCAGGTGAGATCGTAATCGCCAGAGGTGGAGGAGATGATATCATTGTCTAACATTATTAAACAGCGATTATCATCAATACCGCCAAAAGAAAGGCGGACGATTTCATTAAAGGAAGTCAAATTTCCTGAAACAGAAACTGAACTTGATACCGGACAGGATCCGGAATTCCTCCTCGATCATGCCAGACAGGAAGCAGGGAAAATATACGAAAAAGCGAACGCTGAACTCGAACAGGTCAGACGGCAAATCGAAGAGGAAAGGATAAGCTGGGAAACAGAACGCGAAGCGCTGATAGACCAGGCGAAACAAGAAGGCTTTCAAGCGGGGTTTGAACAGGGAAAGGCCGAGGCCCAAAGCACTTATCAATCCTATTTGGATGAAGCCAACGCCATCGTCGGAGCGGCGAGGCGTGACTATGAAGAAAAAATCGAACAATCTTCCGAAGAAATTGTCGAACTTGCCGTGTCGCTGGCTAAAAAAGTTTGGAATCAAAAGACTGACGACAAAGAAGCTTTTTCAGCCCTCGTCAAACAGGTGCTGTCCGAAATGAAAGAGTTCGATGACATTGCCGTCTATGTGGATCCGGAGTATTACACAGAGGTTCAAAGCCACAAAAACGAACTTGAGCAGCTCCTCCAATATGGCGCCCATCTCGCGATATACGCCGATGAAATAGCGCCAAAGGGAACGTGCTATGTTGAAACGGCCTTCGGAAGAATTGATGCAGGAATCGACACTCAATTACAGCAGCTGAAACAAAAACTGCTCAGCCTGCTTGAAACGGCAGGTGTTGTCCAGTGATGCTTGAGCAGCTGCTTGAATGTATAGAAACCGCAGACTCCTACAAACGTTACGGAAAAGTCAAACAAGCGGTCGGCCTGATGATTGAATCCAAAGGACCTGAATGCTCAATCGGTGATGTCTGCAAAATCTATACAAAAGGTGACGGGCCAAAGGCCATCAAAGCTGAGGTCGTCGGCTTCAAAGACCAAAATATTCTTCTCATGCCATATTTGGAAGCGGCCAATATTGCACCCGGCAGCATTGTCGAAGCGACGGGAGAATCGCTCAGAGTTAAAGTCGGCTCCGGCTTGATCGGGCAAGTTGTCGATGCATTCGGCAATCCGCTCGACGGCAGCGCGCTTCCGAAAGGTTTGGCTCAAGTTTCGACAGACCAGGCGCCACCTAATCCGATGAAAAGACCGCCAATCAGAGAAAAAATGGCGGTCGGCGTCAGATCAATCGACAGTCTGCTGACCGTCGGAAAAGGACAGCGTGTCGGGATATTCGCCGGAAGCGGCGTCGGAAAAAGCACGCTTATGGGAATGATTGCAAGAGAGACGGCCGCAGACTTGAATGTCATCGCTCTTGTCGGAGAGCGGGGCCGCGAAGTCAGAGAGTTCATTGAGAAAGATCTCGGCGAAGAAGGGCTGAAGCGCACGATCGTTGTAGTGGCTACGTCCGACCAGCCGGCATTGATGCGGCTGAAAGCGGCCTATACAGCAACAGCGATTGCCGAGTACTTCCGCGACAAAGGACAAAATGTGATGTTCATGATGGACTCGGTGACAAGGGTTGCCATGGCTCAGAGGGAAATAGGCCTGGCGACGGGCGAACCGCCGACGACGAAAGGTTATACACCCTCAGTGTTCGCTATTTTACCTAAGCTCTTAGAACGAACAGGAACGACGGAAAACGGGTCAATAACTGCTTTCTATACGGTTCTTGTCGACGGTGATGATATGAATGAACCGATCGCCGATACTGTCAGGGGAATCTTGGACGGTCATATCGTTCTTGACCGGAGCCTTGCGAATAAAGGCCAGTTTCCGGCAGTCAACATCTTAAAAAGCATCAGCAGGGTGATGTCAAACATCGCCGGGAAAGATCATATAAGAGCAGCGAACCGGTTCAGGGAAATGCTGTCAACCTATCAAAACTCAGAGGACCTGATCAACATAGGAGCCTATAAAAAAGGGTCTTCCAGAGAAATTGATGAGGCCATACAATTCCACCCTAAGCTGATCAGCTTCCTCAAGCAGGAAGTGGATGAAGCGGCGTCGCTGGAAGAGAGCATTTCTTTATTAAAGAGTCTTACAGGAAGAGAGGATTAAGAATGGCTTATTCATTTAAATTTCAAAAGCTCCTCGAGCTTAAAGAAAATGAAAAAGACCAATCATTCGCTGAATATCAGCACTCAGTTTCCGAATTCGAAAAGGTCGCGGAAAAGCTGTATGAAAGCATGAACCAAAAAGAAACGCTAGAAAAAAACAAGGAAATCAAGATGCAGACAGGAATGAGCGTTCAGGAAATGCGGCATTATCAGCAATTTGTCACAAATCTTGAAACGACTATCTACCATTATCAAAAGCTCGTCATGATGAAGAGAAATGAAATGAATGAAAAACAGCACGATCTGACGGAAAAAAATATCGAGCTGAAAAAATTTGAAAAAATGAAAGAAAAGCAGTTTGAAATGTATTCGCTGCAAAACAAAGCAAATGAGTTAAAGGAAATGGACGATATCTCCATTGCCCAGTACATAACTCAAGGAAGCTAGGGGTAGAAAAACGATGACCGAAGAAAAAAAAGCCGGTAAATTTCAGACATTTTTGTTTGTCATCGTCATTCCGCTGATCTTTTTAATCGTTGTAGCGTTTGTCGGCATGTGGCTTTTGGGCGTCAATTTCCAGGATGCAGCCTCCAAAATCCCCGTTGTTAAAGAGCTTGTGAAAAACGGCGAGGATCAGGACAAAGATCACGCAGCAAAGCAGCAGGAGAACAAAGCAGAAAAGCTCCAAAAGACGATCGATGAACAAAAAAGCGAAATCGAAACGCTGACGAGTGACTTGAAAACGAGTGATCAAGAGATTAAAAGGCTGAAACAAAAAATCAGCTCGTTCGAAAAAACGGAAAAAGATGAAAAAGAGCAGAAAGAAAAGAACGCCGAAGGTCAAGGAGACGGAAAAAAAGTCGTCAAAATTTATGAAAGCATGCAAAGCAATAAAGCTGCAAAAATTTTAAGCGAATTAAAAGAAGAAGAGGCAATCAACATTTTAGATTCTTTAAGCAAAAAGAAAGTGACTGAGATCCTCTCCAAAATGTCTCCTGATAAAGCGGCTGTATTCACAGAAAAGCTTGTGAAAAACGAAGCGAAAAATGAAAAGAAAAAAGAAGGGGGGGAATAGCTTGAGGCTTTTTGACGCAATCTCTTTTGATGCCAAGCCTGCGGCGGATACCGCAACTGCAAAAACGAGCAGGACGCCTCTGGGCGGACTCTTTCAAAATGTGCTCCAAAAGGAAAATAGCTCAGTTTCCCCTTTTCAAAAGGGAGAAGAACCTTCTCAGGACACGTCATTGGAAGGGCTTTTGCATGAACTGAAGCAATGGCTTTTAAATAATGAAGGCGGCTCCTTCAATGAAGGCTGGCTGAATTCCCTCCAGCATGTTGAAGAGCTGAATCCATCTCCGGATGAACTCGCATTGGCAGAACAGCTGTTACAGCAAATAAAAGAGCTGCTTGAAAATGCCGCTCTGCCTGGACAATCAGGTAAAACAGCTGATGCTATTGAAGCTTTGCCTACTGACGAAAGCGGGACAGAAGAGCCGAAACTGCCTGACCTGCAAATTCTTGGTCAGATTCAGCAGCTGCTCGCTGTGATCGTAAATGAAAATCAACCGGCACTCAAAACTTCACAAATCGCAGAAATATTGAAACAAGCGCCGGAATTTCTCGCCGCTCTTCAGACAAAGGCGGGAACAGAAGGGCTGATTGATGAACTTAAACGCCAATTTTTCACGAAAGATCCGGGTGAGTCGCAGCTTTTGTCCATGTCAAACGCTGAGCTGAAAAGCTTGAAAAGTATAATGGAGCAGATGATGAGCGCAAACGCTGAACCGGATCCAAAAGAGTGGAAAATGGCGGAAAGCGAACTAAAGGCAATGCTCATGAGCAAAAAAACCGATGTCTCTCTTTCCGAGAAGCCGTTGTCCTTTGTTTTGAACGGAAGGGAAATTCAAACTGAAGGAAAGCAAGGCCAAAAGGAACAGCCGATTCAGTCCTCTGTACTGGCCAATCATCGGACAGGCGCAGTGCTGATCCAGGGTCTCCAAACCGCGGCGGCAGAGGAATCTTCCGCTCAGCCGAAAAGCTTTTCAGAACAAATTCTCAGCTCATGGAAACAGATGAAGTATACACCGTTCGGCAGATCGACAGGCAGTTTCACAATCCGCCTGAATCCTGAAAATCTCGGCTTTATCACGATCAAACTCGTCAAACAGCACGGGATGTTTTCGAGCAAAATCATCGCATCGACCCAGTCGGCTAAAGAGCTGCTCGAACACAATCTCGCGTACCTTAAACAGGCGCTGCCCAACATGTCTGTACAAATTGACCGCTTCGGTGTGCCGCTTCAAAACGGCGATCAGACCTTCGGACAGCTGGCGGACGAACAGAAAAACCAACATCAGCCGAAGGAAGATCAGCAAAAAGAGCAGGAAAATGAGGATTTTCAGGAGTTTCTGGATGAGCTTATCGAGACTCGATCACTGGACAGCGAGGAGGAGATCTAATGCCTGACACTTCAATTGATACAAGAACTGCCATAGGGACAACAAACACGAAATCGACGACATCCGATTTTTTATCCGAGGCAAAAAAAGCCGAAAAAGCAGGGAGCGGCTCCAATCTTGGCAAGGATGAATTTTTGAAACTGCTCATGAAACAACTGCAGTATCAAGACCCCTTAAATCCGATGGAAGACCGTGAATTCATTGCGCAAATGGCGACCTTTTCAAGCCTTGAGCAACTAACGAATCTGAACACAACGATGTCGGCGTTCGTCGGTCTTCAGGACCCGATGACGATGTATGTCAGCTGGATCGGAAAAGAAGTCACCTATGAAGGTGAAGACAGCGAAGAAAAAACAGCGCTCGTCAAATCAGTTAAAAGCTCAGACGGACAGTATCTGCTTGTCCTTGACGATGGAACCGAAGTCAATCCGTGGAATGTGACGGCGGTCAGTCATTCTGACAAATAAAAACAGATAATTCAGGGAGGAATAATTATGTTACGTTCACTATACTCAGGAATCAGCGGCATGAAAAACTTTCAGACAAAGCTTGATGTCGTCGCAAACAACATTTCGAATGTCAATACGGCAGGCTATAAGAAAAGCCGGATTACGTTTAAAGATATTGTCAGCCAGCAGCTTTCCGGTGCGACGTCGTCTACTGCAAACCGCGGCTCTGTCAACGGCCAGCAGGTCGGGCTTGGTGCGACGACCGGATCGATCGATATCATTCACACAAACGCAGCGCCTTCAACAACAGGCCGCCAGCTTGACATGACCATTACAGGAGACGGCTATTTCCGTGTCGGATTGGGAGACGGAGATTATGAAGTGTACTTTACAAGATCCGGGAACTTCTACCGCTCTGATGAAGGTGATCTCGTCACTGCTGACGGGCTGTTCGTCTTAACGCCTGATAACGGGAGAATCAATATTCCGCAAGACGCGCAAAGCTACAGCATCGGACCTGACGGAACGGTGACTTATGTCGACAAAAACAACGAGAGCCAGCCCGCCGGCCAAATCTCGCTCGCGACATTCAACAATACATCGGGTTTAACAAAAACGGGAGACAACCTTTACCGCGAAACATTGAGTTCCGGAGCTCCGCAAGTCGTCGTGCCTGGAGAAGGCGGCTCAGGAAAGATTCAAACGAGTGCGCTTGAAATGTCGAACGTCGACCTTTCAGAAGAGTTTTCCGAAATGATTATCGCGCAGCGCGGCTTCCAGTCCAATGCGAAAATCATTACAACCTCTGATGAAATTCTTCAGGAACTCGTCAATCTGAAGCGATAGGAGGGACGGAGGCTCACCTTGTAAAGGCGCCTCTTGATAACACATGATCAAAGTTACGCGATTAAACGGACAGCCTTTTATTCTGAACGCGCTATTCATTGAGCAAATTGAATGTTTTCCGGATACGACAATTACGCTGTCAAACGGAAAAAAGTTTGTTGTCAAAGAAGATGAAGATACAGTTGTGGATACAATCGTGTCATTCTATCAAAAAATCCAAATACTTTCTTGTGACCAAAGAATTGAGGAATCTGAATGAATAAAAAACTTCTAGGAATTATGCTGACGATTATTCTGGCAATTGCTGTGTTAGGAACCGCTGCGTTCTTTGTCATTAAGGGAAGCGCAAGTGAAAAAGATCAAACGAAAGAACCTTCGATCGATGAAGTGGTCGAATCATCAGTTGAAGTTGCCGAAATCACGACAAACTTGAAATCGGACAATGTGGTCCGTTTGTCAATCAAGCTTGAAACCGATTCGAAAGAAGCGAAAGAAGAGCTTGAAAAGCGGGATTTCCAAATTAAAGATTCAGTCATCTCCCTTTTGGCAAACACGAACGCAGATGATCTTGAAGGACAAAAAGGAAAAGAAAAATTTAAAGAGCAGCTGAAAGAAAAGCTGAACACGAACTACATGAAAGAGGGAAAAGTGAAAACTGTATACATTACCTCCTTTAATCTGCAGTAGGAACATAGATGACAGAACCATGGAGGTGAAAACAAATGGCAGGAGAAGTACTCTCCCAAAATGAAATCGATGCACTGCTTTCAGCGATATCGACCGGTGAAATGGACGCCGACGAGCTGAAAAAAGAAGAGTCCGTTAAAAAAGTAAAAGTCTATGACTTTAAACGGGCGCTCCGCTTTTCAAAGGATCAGATCCGCAGCTTGACAAGGATTCACGATAACTTTGCAAGGCTGCTAACGACTTATTTCTCGGCTCAGCTGAGAACCTATATCCAGATCTCGGTCAGCTCGGTTGATCAGGTTCCTTATGAGGAATTCATCAGATCCATTCCGAATATGACGATTCTCAATCTGTTTGAGGTTCGCCCTCTTGAAGGAAGAATCATGATGGAGATCAACCCGACCATCGCCTATACGATGATGGACCGGGTGATGGGCGGGATCGGTTCGAGCCACAACAAAATTGACAGCATGACAGAAATTGAGACGAAAATCATGTCCAATTTATTTGAAAGCTGCCTCTCGAATTATAAAGATGCGTGGGAATCCATCACGGAAATCGAGCCGGAAATGTCCGATTTTGAAGTGAATCCGCAGTTTGTGCAAATGGTATCGCCGAATGAGACGGTCGTTGTCATTTCGCTGAACACGCAAATAGGAGACATCAGCGGGGTTATCAACCTGTGCATCCCGCACGTCGTCCTGGAACCGATCATTCCTAAGCTTTCCGTTCACTACTGGATGCAATCAGACAGAATTGAACCAAAACCGGAGGAAACAAAGTCGATAGAAAAGCGGATTATGACGGCGCAAATTCCAATTGTCGCAGAACTCGGATCATCGGAATTAACCATTGAAGAGTTTTTAAATTTAGAAATTGGAGATTGTATCACTTTGGACAAATCAGTAGCAGAACCTCTTACTGTTTTGGTCGGAGATAAACCGAAATTTCTAGCACAAGCCGGCCGAATGAATCGAAAGACTGCGATTCAAATTCTAGATCACGACATAAGAGGTGAAGAATATGGAGAATAACAATAGGTTATCACAGGATGAAATTGATGCGCTGCTTAAAGGCGGCGATGATACGGCTCAAGAGCAGCCGGAATCAGGGTTGTCCCTGATGGAACAGGATACGATCGGGGAAATCGGAAACATTTCCTTTGGGAGCTCTGCAACAGCTTTGTCCACTTTATTGAATCAAAAAGTCGAAATTACAACGCCGACTGTTTCGGTGATTGAAAAAAGCCATTTAAATGATGAGTTCCCGCACCCGTATGTTTCAATTGGTGTGAGCTATACGGAAGGTTTTTCAGGAAATAATCTTCTCGTCATCAAGCAGGAAGATGCCGCGATCATCGCTGATTTGATGATGGGTGGAGACGGGACGAACGCAGATCCGTCGCTTGGCGAAATTCATCTAAGCGCCGTTCAGGAAGCGATGAACCAAATGATGGGTTCCGCAGCGACGTCGATGTCCACCGTCTTCAGCAAGAAGATTGATATTTCTCCGCCGGAAGTTGACCTCCTTGATGTGAATGAAGGGGAAGGAACAGAGCAAATTCCGAAAGAGGACCCGCTCGTCAAAGTATCTTTCAGACTGAAAGTCGGAGAACTGATCGATTCGCATATTATGCAGCTTTATCCGCTGACCTTTGCAAAAGACCTGATCGATGAATTAACGAATCAGGACGGCGGAGAAGAGCCAGTGCAGACTGAAGAGGCAAAGCAGCCGCCCGTACAGGAAAAACCTGCGCCTAGTCCGAGTCCGGCACCTGCTCAGACACAGAGACAGGAGCCTGCGCCTAGTCCGAGTCCGGCACCTGCTCAGACACAAAGACAGGAGCCTGCGCCTAAACGGCAAGGGACGGCAAAAGTTTCAGAGCCTGTGCAGGTGGCACCGGCAGAGTTTCAATCTTTTGCCCCTCAGACTGATGCGCAGCCGCACCTTCAAAACCTTGACATGCTCATGGATATTCCTTTATCCGTCACGGTCGAGCTGGGAAGGACAAACCGCAGCGTCAAAGAGGTGCTTGAACTGTCAACCGGCAGTATCATTGAGCTTGACAAACTCGCAGGCGAGCCTGTCGACATCCTGGTCAACCAGCGCGTCGTTGCCAAAGGCGAAGTCGTCGTCATCGACGAAAACTTTGGCGTCAGGGTGACAGACATTTTAAGTCAGGCGGAACGAATCAGCAAATTACGATAATAACAGATTGATTGGAGAGATTAATAATGGCTTACAAGATTTTAGTAGTTGATGATGCAGCATTTATGAGAATGATGATTAAAGACATTTTAGTGAAAAACGGCTTTGAAGTCGTCGCAGAAGCGCAAGACGGAGCGCAGGCTGTTGAAAAATATAAAGAGCATTCACCTGATCTTGTCACAATGGATATCACGATGCCGGAAAAAGACGGAATCACGGCTCTTAAAGAAATCAAGGAAATCGATCCGCAAGCAAAAATCATCATGTGTTCGGCAATGGGCCAGCAATCGATGGTTATCGACGCCATTCAGGCGGGAGCGAAAGACTTTATCGTCAAACCGTTCCAGGCTGACCGCGTCATGGAAGCGATCAATAAAACGCTAAGCTAAAGGGTGTACAACTTGTTTAAGAAACCTCTTATTTTCATAGCCGGCCTTTGTCTATTTGCCTTTCTCGTACTGCCGTACGCTCCGGCTCTCGCAGAGGAATCGGGGGATCAGACCGTTGACCATCTGTTTGAGCAAAAAGGTGCGGGCAAAGAAAAAGAAAAAGCAAAAGACAAAGACAAAACCGAGGAAAAAAGTTCTCTTAAGGAAGAGGCGGAGGCCGAACCCCCGTCTCCTTCCGTTTCCATATTTGATTTTGTGAAAATGATCGGCGCGTTACTGTTCGTCATTTTTCTAATCTACGCTTTGGTCAAATTCATGAATAAACGCAACCGCCTGTTAAAACCCTTCCAGTATGTCGAAAACATCGGCGGAACTTCGCTCGGGCAAAACAAATCCGTACAGCTGATTAAAGTAGGGAACAGGGTGCTGGTCGTCGGTGTCGGCGAGAATATCCAGCTGCTGAAAGAGATCGATGATGAAAAGGAATATAAAGAAATTCTCACGCAGCATGAAGCTGCGATGAACAGCAAGATTGAATGGCAGAAATGGATGGATCAAGTCAAAGTTCCAGGCGTGCAAAAGCAAAGCGGCACGGCATCTTTTTCCGAGTCGTTAAAAGCACAGCTCGCGGAACTGAAACAAAATCGCGCAGAAGGCAGAAAGAAAGGCCAAAATCAACATGAATGAGTTTATGGATTTATTTAATTCAAGCGATGCGGCAAATGTCAGCGCCAGCGTCCGGCTCTTGCTGCTTTTGACAGTATTTTCGATCGCTCCGGGGATCTTGATCCTGATGACGTGTTTCACAAGGGTTGTCATCGTATTGTCCTTTGTCCGGACATCGCTGGCAACACAGTCAATGCCCCCAAACCAGGTGCTGATCGGACTTGCACTGTTCCTGACATTTTTCATTATGGGGCCGACTTTTTCAGAGATTAATAAAGAAGCGCTGACGCCATTAATGAACAATAAAATCACCTTGGATGAAGCTTACACAAAAGCGGAAGCCCCGATCAAAACCTTTATGAGCAAACATACAAGACAGAAAGATCTGGCTTTATTTATGAATTACGCAAAGATGGAGACGCCTGAATCCATTAATGATATTCCGCTTTCAACGATGGTTCCCGCGTTTGTCATCTCGGAATTAAAAACCGCGTTTCAAATGGGATTTATGATTTTTATTCCGTTTTTAATTATCGATATGGTAGTGGCGAGTGTTTTGATGTCGATGGGGATGATGATGCTTCCGCCGGTCATGATTTCACTGCCGTTTAAAATTTTGCTGTTTGTGCTTGTAGATGGCTGGTATTTAATCGTTAAATCTTTGCTGCAAAGCTTTTAGAGTAGGTGCTAATACATGAATTCAGAATTTGTTATATCGATGGCTGAAAGGGCTGTATACGTTACATTGCTTATCAGCGGGCCGCTTTTGGCGCTCGCTCTTCTCGTCGGGCTGATCGTCAGCGTTTTTCAGGCAACCACCCAAATACAGGAACAGACTCTTGCATTCATTCCGAAAATCGTCGCCGTTTTGGTCGGACTCGTCATTTTTGGCCCGTGGATGCTGTCGACGATTTTGTCATTCGCGACTGAGCTGTTCTCTAATTTAAACCGTTTTGCAGGGTAGTTTTAACATGTCAATAATCGAATCATTTCCAGCCTTTTTACTTGTATTTGTCAGAATCACAGCATTCTATGTAACGGTGCCTCTATTTTCTTATCGGACAATTCCGGCCGTTCATAAAATAGGTTTTGCATTTTTTCTTGCGCTCGTCAGTTTTCAGGCGATTGAAAAGCCTCCTCAGCTTGATGTTGACGGAGTTTACATGATGTTGGCCATGAAGGAAGCGCTGATCGGGCTTCTCCTTGGGCTGATCGCCTACATGATGATCTCGGCCGTTCAAATCGCCGGATCATTCATTGATTTTCAAATGGGATTTGCGGTGGCGAATGTGATCGATCCCCAGACAGGGGCGCAAAGCCCGCTTGTCGGCCAGTTTTTATACACGATGGCGCTGCTTCTCATGCTAAGCCTGAATGCGCACCATCTCCTGCTTGACGGGATTTATTACAGCTATCAATACATCCCGGTCGACAAGATGGCGCTGTCGTTTGGAAGCGAAGGATTTGCCGAGTTTATTGCAAAGAGCTTCAACACGATGTTTATAACAGCATTTCAATTGTCTGCGCCTGTTGTGGCTTGTTTGTTTTTAGTCGATCTGGCATTGGGGATTGTGGCGAGAACGGTGCCGCAGCTCAACGTGTTTGTCGTCGGGCTTCCTTTGAAAATCGCGATCACCTTTATCATGCTCATCATCTGCATGGCCGTTATGTTCAGCATGATGCAGCACGTCTTCGAATTTGCCATTCGGACAATGAGAGATCTATTAACTTTGCTTGGGGTGGCATGATGAAGCTGACGTTGGATTTGCAATTTTTCGCAGGTGAAAAAACGGAAAAAGCGACGCCGAAAAAACGGCGGGAAAGCAGAAAAAAAGGACAGGTTGCCAAAAGCGCAGATGTCAATACAGCGATCACGCTTCTTATCGTGTTTTTATCATTTTTATTCATCGGACCTTTTATGAGAGACCGCCTGCTCGCCTTGATCGAAAAGTATTACAAAGAGTTGATCACGATGAAGGTGTCAGTCGCCAATATTCCCGGCCTGTTTCAAAGTCTTGTGCTTGAATCGGGCTTCATCATGGCACCGCTTTTGCTGACAGCCGTCGTCTCCGGGGTCTTGAGCAACTATCTGCAAGTCGGGTTTTTATTTGCCCCTGAAGCGATCAAGCCTGATTTGAAAAAGCTTGACCCGCTTAAAGGATTCAAGCGGATTTACAGCATCAGAGCGATCGTTGAACTGCTTAAATCGATTTTAAAAATCGTGATTGTCGGCGGCGTGACATTCGCCGTTCTCTGGCTGAACTTTGACAAAATTCTCAGAATCCCGGCGCTGTCTGCGGGCGAGGCTTTGTCATATGTCGGCTGGCTCACCTTTTTAATGGGGGTTTCCGCTGCAGTCGCCCTGATTTTTCTCGCGGTGCTCGATTACCTCTATCAAAAATTTGATTATGAAAAAAATATTCGCATGTCAAAACAGGACATTAAAGACGAATACAAAAAAACCGAAGGCGATCCTCTGATTAAGTCGAAGATCAAGCAGAAGCAAAAGGAAATGGCGATGCGCCGCATGATGCAGGAAGTGCCAAAAGCGGATGTCATCATCACAAACCCGACCCATTACGCCGTCGCGCTGAAATATGACGAAAACAAAATGGATGCGCCGTTTATCATCGCAAAAGGGGTCGATCTGATGGCTCTGAAAATCAGGCAGATCGCCAAAGAACACGATGTCATGACAGTCGAGAACAGACCTTTGGCGAGGGCGCTCTATGACCAGGTTGAGATTGACCAGGCCGTTCCGGAAGAATTCTTTAAGGCCGTAGCCGAAATCCTGGCTTATGTTTACAAAACAAAGCAAAAAATCTAGTGAATTTTTCAGTTTTAAAAGGAGAGAAACAGCATGTCAGCAAGAGATTTATCAGTTTTATCAGGCGTTGTCCTCATTGTGGCAATGCTTATCATACCCTTTCCACCATGGTTGTTGAGCGTTTTAATTATCGTGAATATTTCTCTTGCGTTAATCGTGCTTCTCACCACAATGAACATGCAAGAACCGCTGCAATTTTCGATATTTCCTTCTTTGCTGCTCCTCTTGACGCTGTTCCGCCTCGGGCTGAATGTATCGACGACGCGTTCGATTCTGTCCAACGGAGATGCGGGAAAAGTTGTCGAGACGTTCGGGTCTTTCGTTGTCGGCGGAAACGTTTTGGTCGGTCTCGTTGTCTTTATCATTTTGATCATTATCCAATTTATCGTCATAACGAAAGGGGCGGAACGGGTATCTGAAGTTGCTGCCAGATTCACGCTCGACGCCATGCCGGGGAAACAGATGAGCATTGATGCCGATTTGAATGCCGGAATGGTGACCGAACAGGAAGCGAAAGTGCGCCGTGAGAAAGTGGCCCGTGAAGCCGACTTCTACGGCGCGATGGACGGTGCGAGCAAATTCGTGAAAGGGGATGCGATCGCAGGGATCATCATCGTCCTCATTAACGTCCTTTTCGGAATTGTCATCGGCATGCTGCAAAAACAAATGAGCATTCAGGAAGCCGCTTCACACTTTACGCTCTTGTCTGTAGGCGACGGGATCGTATCTCAGCTGCCTGCGCTCTTGATCTCAACGGCGACGGGTATCGTCGTCACAAGAGCAGCATCGGACGGAAACCTGGGCCACGATATTACAGGCCAGCTGTTTGCTTATCCAAAGCTTTTGTATGTGACGGCGGGAACGATTTTCCTGCTCGGGATTTTCACACCGATCGGCATTCTCCTGACAGGCCCTCTGGCACTTCTTCTCGCCATCGGCGGCTATACGCTCTCCAAAGCCGGTGAAGAGAAGGAAAAAGTGGAGGATATCCTTGAGGAAGAAGCTGAAGTGGACGAATTAAAAAGTCCCGAAAGCGTCGTTCATCTGCTCGATATTGATCCGATCGAATTTGAATTCGGCTACGGATTGATTCCGCTTGCAGATGCAAATCAAGGCGGCGACCTCTTAGACAGAATCGTTATGATCAGGCGTCAGCTTGCGCTTGAACTCGGTCTCGTCATTCCGGTCGTCAGAATCAGGGATAACATCGCTCTTCAGCCGAACGAGTACAGGCTCAAAATTAAAGGAAACGAAGTCGCAAAGGGCGAGCTTCTCCTCGATCACTTTTTGGCGATGTCTCCGACAGGCGAAGACGATCAGATCGAAGGTATTGACACGATCGAACCGTCCTTCGGTCTCCCGGCTAAATGGATACCGGAATCTCAGAAAGATCAAGCCGAAATGCTCGGATATACGGTTGTCGATCCGGCTTCAGTCGTGTCGACCCACATTACAGAGCAAGTGAAAAAGCACGCTCATGAACTGATCGGAAGACAGGAAACAAAACAGCTGATCGACCACTTGAAAGAATCTTATCCTGTACTGGTCGAAGAGGTCTCGCCGAATCCGCTGTCTGTCGGTGATATTCAGAAAGTGCTGGCAAAACTTCTGAAAGAAAAAGTATCGATCAGGAACTTGGTGACAATCTTTGAAACACTGGCCGACTACGGAAAGCTGACAACGGATTCAGATATGCTGACCGAGTATGTAAGACAGGCGCTTGCCAAGCAGATCACTGCCCAATATGCGAAGGAAAATGAGACGCTGAAAGTGGTGACGTGTTCGGGCCGTGTCGAAAAGGCCGTGGCGGAAGGAATTCAGCAGACTGAACACGGCAACTTTTTATCTCTTGAACCTGTATTATCCGAAAATATCATTCAATCTGTAGCAAGAGAAATCGAACAGCTCTCATTAAGGCAGGAAGTACCGATCCTTCTATGTTCGCCTCCTGTCAGAATGTATGTCAAACAGCTGTTAGAGCGCTATTTCCCTGATCTGCCGGTTCTTTCTTATAACGAACTGGAAGCCAATGTAGAAGTTCAAAGCATCGGAGTGGTGGATATTCAATGAAAATTAAAAAATTTGTAGCTGGTTCTATGCAGGAAGCCACAAAGCAAATTATACAAGAGCTCGGGAATGACGCCGTAATCTTGAATTCTAAAAAAATTCAAACGAGAAAATTTCTCGGCTTTGTGAAAAAAGCCGGGGTTGAAGTGATTGCGGTTGTCGACCAGGACTCTTCCGACGCAAGGAAACCGGAGCGGCAAAAGCCTGTTTTACGTGAACAAAGCCCTTCACCTGTCCCGCAGCCGGACCACCTCGATTTGGCAAGCCAAGTGAAAGAGCTGAAAGAACTGCTGGAAATGCGGCATCATGAGCAGCCTGTTGATGTGCTGCCTGAGCCGCTGAAAAAGGCGGACCAGCTTCTGGCAAAGCAAGGGGTATCGCCGGCCATCCGTACGAAAGCGCTCGGCCGGTTGATCAGCACTTCTTTAAAAAACGGCGAAGAATGGACGGATGAAAAGGCGCTGGCCCGCTTAACAGATGCTTTGGCGGATCTTCTGCCCGATAATCGGGAACAGGACGCGGCGATTCATTCCCAATATGTCGTGCTCTTCGGATCGACCGGAGTCGGCAAAACGACGACATTGGCAAAGCTTGCCGCTTCTTCCGTGCTGGAAAAGCAGAAAAAAATCGCTTTTATCACGACGGATACGTACAGGATTGCAGCGGTTGAACAGCTCAGGACATATGCCGAGCTTCTGAATGCGCCGCTCGAGGTGTGCTACACGAAAGAAGAATTTAAAGCGGCCCAGCAAAAGTTCGCCGATTTTGACCACGTCTTCATCGATACGGCGGGCCGGAATTTCAAAGACGGGCAATATGTCAGGGAGCTGAAGGAAATCATTCCGTTTGAGCGTAAGATACAGGCGTTTCTCGTCATGTCCGCGACGAGCAAGTACGAGGATATGAAGGAGCTCATTAAGCAGTTCTCAAGCATTCCGATCGATCAGTTGATATTCACGAAAGTGGATGAAACCGATTCATTGGGAAGCGTCATGAATCTGCTCGCCGAATCGAGAATCGGCCTCGGCTATATGACAAACGGACAAAATGTTCCGGAAGATATCCGCTACTTGTCAAATGCATCATTTGTCAGACTGCTTACGGGGTGTTGAACATGGATCAGGCAGAAAGCTTACGAAGGCGGATGGGGCAGCGCTTCGCCGAACCGCCCGCCCCTGTCGCTCAGCCAAAAGCGAAAACGCTCGCTGTTATGAGCGGAAAAGGAGGCGTAGGGAAGTCGAATATATCGCTGAATGCGGCTCTCGCCTTCTTGGAAAAAGGAAAGAGCGTGCTTTTGATCGATCTTGATGTCGGTATGGGGAACATCGATATTTTGATCGGCCGGCAATCGCTTTACACCGTGATGGATCTCCTCCAGCAAAAAATGCCGTTTGAGCGCGCCTTGTCAGCCGGTCCGCGTGGCCTTCAATACATTTCGGGCGGAACGGGACTGGATGCGATGTTCGAATTGAACGGGGAAAACTGGGCGTTCTTTCTGAAAGAATTAACGCGGGCTTTGACAAGCTTCGATTATGTCATCTTTGATATGGGAGCGGGGCTGTCAAAAGATCAGCTGCCATTCGTCCTGTCAGCGGATGAAATTCTGGTCGTCACCACGCCGGAGCCGACATCCATCATGGACGCTTACAGCGCGATCAAGCATTTGGCATTAACCGGACGCGATCTTCAGCTGAAAGTCGCTGTCAATCGCTGTACAACCCAAAAAGACGGAATTTCTGCCTTTCTCCGCCTTTCCAACACGGTAAACGCTTTTTTACAGCAAAAGCTTGCATATGCAGGGCCGATTCCTGAGGATCCCCTGGTATCAAGAGCCGTTGTGGAGCAGCAGCCGTTTCTGATGAAGAACCCGCGCTCCAAGCCGAGCAGGGCGG
This sequence comes from Bacillus sp. GM2, assembly GCF_056155945.1. Classification (NCBI taxonomy): domain Bacteria; kingdom Bacillati; phylum Bacillota; class Bacilli; order Caryophanales; family Bacillaceae; genus Bacillus; species Bacillus sp. GM2. The sequence continues at coordinate 1,822,194 of NZ_JBRKSZ010000007.1, read as the reverse complement.
TTTACCTGCTGGCAGAATCGCTGCTTGATAACGGCAGAAGGGAAATGGGCGAAAACCGGTCCTTTATCGATAAATTATCTTCATTCCTGAGGAGGGGCAATACATTATGATTCGTGTTCTTGTCGTTGACGACTCTGCTTTTATGAGAAACATGATCACCAAGTTTTTAACATCCAATCACGAGATTGCTGTAGCAGGAACGGCAAGAAACGGCGAGGAAGCGCTCCAAAAAATCAAGGAGCTCCGCCCGGATGTGATCACATTGGATATTGAAATGCCTGTGATGAACGGAAAAGAAACATTGAAAAGGATCATGGCGAGCGATCCGCTTCCGGTTGTCATGGTATCGAGTCTGACGCAGCAGGGGGCTGATATCACGATCGAATGTCTTGAGCTGGGGGCGATCGATTTCGTCGCAAAGCCGTCGGGTTCGATTTCAATTGATTTATATAAAGTAAGAGACATGCTGATTGAGAAAGTGTTGACAGCAGGGCGGGTGAAACTGAAAGGCCGGCCTGTTCCGATTTCAAAGCCCGTCATCGGGACGGCAAAGCGGCCGCCAGTGAGCGGCAGCGATTCAGTCCGCTTTCGGGCTGGAAAACAGCTCATCTGCATCGGTACATCGACAGGGGGACCGAGGGCGCTGCAAAGAGTGCTTCCCAAGCTTCCCAAAACGTTGAAGGCGCCTGTTTTTGTCGTTCAGCACATGCCAAAGGGGTTTACAGCCTCATTAGCGAACAGGCTGAACCACCTCTCAGAAGTAACCGTGAAGGAGGCTGAAAACGGTGAGAGAGCGAAAGACGGCTGGGTTTACATTGCACCCGGAGGGAAAAACATGGCAGTCGGCCTTGAAAAGGGCGAATTGGTGATCACGCTCGATGACCGCGACACAGAGAGCCGTCACAAGCCTTCTGTTGACTATTTGTTCCATTCCCTGGCCTCACTTCGGGAGTTTGAAAAAATCGCCGTCATTATGACGGGGATGGGAAGCGACGGAACAGAAGGCGTAAAAGGCCTTTTGAAACATGGAAGCGGAACGGTGATCGCCGAAGCAGCCGAGTCGTCCGTCGTTTTCGGAATGCCGAAATCGGTCATTAACAACGGGCTTGCAAACGACATCAAGCATGTTGATGAGATTGCCGCAGCCATTATGACGTATATGAAAAAAGAGAGGGCGTGACTCATATGGATATGAATCAATATTTAGACGTCTTTATTGAAGAAAGCAGAGAACATTTGCAAACCTGTAACGAAAAATTGCTCGAACTCGAAAAAAATCCGACAGACCTGCAGCTTGTCCATGATATTTTCAGAGCGGCTCATACTTTGAAAGGGATGAGTGCAACGATGGGCTATGAAGATATGGCTCATTTAACGCACAGTCTGGAAAACGTGCTGGACGCGATCCGGAATGAAGAAATGACCATTACGTCAGAGTGGATGGACGTCATGTTTGAAGCGCTCGATGACCTTGAAGCGATTGTCCTTTCGATCATCGATGGGGGCGACGGCAAAAGAGACGTTTCAGAAGTCTGCGCCAAGCTTGACGTGACAGGCGCAAACAAGGAGGCGGCCGCATCGGCAGAAGCGCCTGAAGCGGGGTCTTCCGAAACGAAATGGGCCTATGACGAATTTCAGCGGACGGTCATTGCCGAAGCTGAGGAACAAGGCTTTAAATGTTACGAAATCAATGTTGCGTTGAAAGAGGACTGCCTGTTGAAAGGCGTTCGGGTGTACATGGTATTTGAGCAGCTAAACGAAATCGGCGAAGTCGTCAAAACGATTCCGGAAACGGAAGTCCTTGAATCGGAAGATTTTGATTCCGAATTCGTCGTTTGCTTTTTAAGCAAACACGGGGAAGAAGAGATTTTCAACAAAATCAACGGCGTATCTGAAATCGAAAAAATAGAAGTAACCGAGCTGAAAAACGATTTTTCGGCACAGGAAGAAGCCGCGCCTGCCGCGCCTGAAAAAGAAACCGCACCGAAAGACGCGGAGAAAAAACCGGCTAAGCAGCCGGACGGCAAAAAAGAAGCGGCGAAACCTGCAGCAGGCGGCGGAACGAAGACGATCCGCGTCAACATCGACCGCCTCGATTCATTAATGAACCTGTTTGAGGAGCTGGTCATTGACAGGGGGCGCTTAGAGCAGATCGCCAAAGAGCTTGAACACGGCGAATTAACAGAAACCGTCGAACGGATGACAAGAATTTCAGGCGACCTGCAATCGATCATCCTCAATATGAGAATGGTTCCGGTAGAAACGGTGTTCAACCGCTTCCCGCGCATGGTTCGCCAGCTGACAAAAGAATTAAATAAAAAGATCGAACTATCGATTTTCGGGGCGGAAACAGAGCTTGACAGAACGGTAATAGACGAGATCGGCGACCCGCTTGTCCACCTCTTGAGAAACAGCCTTGATCACGGGATCGAGGCGCCTGAAGTCAGGGTGAAAAACGGTAAGCCTGAAACGGGTCAAGTCCGTCTGAAAGCATATCACAGCGGGAACCACGTCTTTATCGAGGTCGAGGATGACGGAGCCGGCATCAACCGCAAAAAGGTGCTTGAAAAAGCGCTTGAACGCAACGTCATTACCGAACGCGACGCCGAAACGATCGAAGATCATGAAATCGACGCACTCATTTTTGCACCGGGATTCTCAACCGCAGATCAAATCTCGGATATTTCAGGACGCGGGGTCGGCTTAGACGTTGTCAAAAGCAAGCTGGAATCTTTGGGCGGTTCTGTCAGCATCAAATCGAGCGAAGGCGAAGGTTCGCTTTTCTCCATTCAGCTTCCGCTTACACTGTCGATCATATCCGTGCTGCTAGTCAAACTTGAAAACGAAACGTTTGCGATTCCGATTTCTTCTATTATAGAAACGGCTGTCATCGATAAGAAAGATATTCTTCAGACGCACGACCGCGAAGTGATCGATTTCAGGGGCCATATCGTACCGGTGGTTTACCTGAAAGAACAGTTTAATGTTGAGGATTCTTCGGATGATCTTGATCAGCTTCACGCCATCGTCGTGAAAAAAGGAGACAAGCTGACGGCATTTGTTGTCGACTCCTTTATCGGCCAGCAGGAAGTCGTACTAAAATCACTCGGCGATTATTTAACAAACGTCTTTGCCATTTCCGGCGCGACGATTTTGGGAGACGGACAAGTAGCCCTGATCATCGACTGCAACGCCCTTATCAAATAGAAAGCGAAAGGAGAGCGATCCTCTTGACCACACAGACTACCACCGGTGAAAAAATGATTGTGTTCAAAGTAAATCATAAAGAGTATGCCATCTCTGTATCCGAAGTGATGTCCATTGAAAAATGGCAGCAGCCAACAAGGGTGCCGGGAGTGGAACCGTATATTTGCGGCGTCATTAATTTGAGAGGTGTTGTCACACCTGTCATCGATTTAAGAAAGCGGATTGAAGCGCCTGGAGATACGATTACAGATGAAACGAGAATCATCATCATCACCCATCAGGACATTGAAGTCGGCTGGGTGGTGGATGAGGCGAACGATGTCATCACCGTCGAGGAAGAGGAAATTGAATCGGCTCCCGAAACGGTAGGAAAAGACGGCAGGCAATGGATTAAAGGCATCGTCAAGCAAGGGTCCAGACTTCTCAATCTGATTGACTCTGAAGCTGTTTTAAACCGGAAGTCGAGCCTTGCCGCCGCTTCTGAAAATGTGAAGAAATAAGGAGCCTATGATGAGCGTATTTAACGGAATTAGAGAAGAGCATCTTGATATATTGCGGGAAGTCGGGAATATCGGAGCGGGTCATTCCGCTTCTGCCCTGGCTCTATTGCTGAACAGGAAAATCGAAATGGAAGTGCCGTTTGTCAAGCTGATGTCGTTTGATGAGCTTGTCAACCTATTCGGCGGTGCAGACCTTCCTGTCGCAAGCATCTTTTTGCGCATGGAAGGGGATTTTCCCGGCTCTATGTTCGTGATCATGCCTTTTTCAGAGGCCGAGCAGCTGATCAGGGAGCTTGTCGGCAATCCGGAATTCGAGATTGACAGCATGACGCCGAACGATATCGGAGCCTCCGCCCTGCACGAACTCGGGAATATTATGGCGGGATCTTATTTGACCGCTCTCGCTGATTTGACAAACCGGCAAATGTACCCGAGCGTCCCTGAACTGACGCTTGATATGTTCGGAGCTGTCATCAGCGAAGGGCTGATCGAGCTCAGCCAAGTCGGAGACCAGGTTATCGTGATCGACAACTCCATTTTTGACGAGGAACACAACCGGAAAGTAAAAGCGCATTTGTTCCTTCTGCCGGACTATGATTCTTTTGAAAAGCTCTTTCATGCATTGGGTGCAGCGCTATGAAAATCTTAGAAAAAGAAACATCGATTATCAGAGTGGGAATTGCCGATGTGAAAATAGTCCGCACTCCCGACAAGATCAGGACATCGGGTCTCGGTTCGTGCGTCGGACTCGTGCTCTATGATTTGGAAGCGAAGACGGCCGGTCTCGTCCACGTCATGCTTCCCGACTCTTCCTTATCCAAGACACCGGACATCAATGTGGCAAAGTACGCGGACACAGCTGTCGAAGCGACGGTCAAGATGCTGCTTGAAGCCGGATGCCGAAAATACGCTTTGAAAGCGAAAATGGCCGGAGGAGCCGAAATGTTTAAATTTAAGATGACAAATGATTTGATGAAAGTCGGGCCAAGAAATGTGCTTGCGATTAAAAAACATCTATCTCTCTTAAACATTCCGATTGTAAGCGAGGATACAGGCGGAAACAGCGGAAGAACGATCGAGTTCGATCCGCAGTCAGCAGAACTTGTCATCCGGACAGTTAAACAAGGTGTAACGACGATTTAATATGCAATATAGGGGGATAAAGATGCAATCCTTGAACTATGAAGATCAGATGCTTTGGTCGCGGTGGAAAGAATGGAAAGATCCTCAGGCAGGCGATGATTTAATCCGCCGCTATATGCCGCTTGTGACATATCATGTCGGCCGGATAGCCGTCGGCTTGCCCAAGTCCGTTCATAAAGACGATTTGGTCAGCCTTGGCATGCTGGGTTTGTATGACGCCCTTGAAAAATTTGATCCGGGAAGGGATTTGAAGTTTGATACATACGCTTCCTTCAGAATCAGAGGCGCTATTATCGACGGCCTTCGCAAAGAAGACTGGCTTCCGAGAACATCCCGTGAAAAAACGAAGAAAGTGGAAGCTGCGATCGAAAAGCTCGAACAGCGTTACTTAAGAAATGTTTCGCCGAGTGAAATCGCCGCTGAGCTGGGAATGAGCGAGCAAGACGTCGTGACCACAATCAATGAAGGTTTCTTTGCGAATCTCCTTTCAATTGATGAGAAGCTTCACGACCATGAAGACGGGGAGAACGTCCAAGTGATGATCAGGGACGACAAAACGAGCACGCCGGAAGAAAAAATGCTCAAAGACGAACTGATCTCCCAGCTTGCGGAAAAAATAAACGAGCTTTCAGAAAAAGAACAGCTCGTGATCAGCTTATTCTATAAAGAAGAGCTGACGCTGACGGAAATCGGACAGGTTTTGAATTTGTCGACTTCCCGTATTTCACAGATTCACTCCAAGGCGCTTTTGAAATTGAAGCATCTGCTGGATAAAGTGGTACAATAGCATGTAAGCTGCCGGCATGAAACCGGCAGCATTTTTTAAGCGTCCGACGGGAAGTCTTTTTTTGATTAAATTTCATGGTTAGCGAGTGAAAAATATGTCAACAATATTATGGCTTGTGAGCTTCACGCTCCACGGTATATTGATTTATTTCGTCATCATTTTGAATACGAGGCTCAGCGCTTTCAAGGCAGCGGAGAAAGAGCAAAAACAGCTTTTGGAAGAAACCGAGAATACATTGACCGCTTTTTTGATGGAGTTAAAAGACGAAAATGAAAAACTCGTTCAAGAGATTCGGGCGAATGCCGAAAAAGAGCCGCAAAGACCGGAAACACAGCCTGAAATTCCCGCTCAAACCCCCGTCCTTCCGGAAGCGGACGAATCGCGCGATCTGCCGCTTCACATCGAAGCGATGATCAATGAGGTGGAGCAGGAAGAAGATGAGCTCAATCAAAAGGAGCAGGAAGCATCCATATCCTATGAAGAAGAAGCTCTCGCATTATATGAAAAGGGGCTCTCTCCGGAGGAAATCGCAAGACAGCTGAAAAGCGGGAAAACAGAAATCGAGCTTTTCTTAAAATTTCGCGGAAAGCTCAAAAACGATTCTTGATTGTCGAGAAAGCTTATGTTATATTATTTCTTGGTGTTAATTACACACGCTTAACGATTTATGCAAGCGGTGCTGTGCGATTCTCGCGTGCAGTCCTGCATAAAAATGACCTAAGCGGAGGAAAAAAACCATTATATTAGGAGGAAATAACACATGTCAGTCATTTCTATGAAGCAATTGCTTGAAGCTGGTGTTCACTTCGGCCACCAAACGCGCCGCTGGAACCCAAAAATGAAGCGTTACATCTTCACGGAGCGTAACGGAATCTACATCATCGATCTTCAAAAAACAGTCAAAAAAGTTGAAGAAGCATACAACTTCACGAAAAACCTTGCAGCTGACGGAGGAAAAATCCTTTTCGTCGGTACGAAAAAGCAAGCTCAAGACTCTGTTAAAGAAGAAGCGGAACGTTCTGGAATGTACTATGTCAACCAACGCTGGCTTGGCGGTACATTAACAAACTTTGAAACGATCCAAAAGCGTATCAAACGCCTTAAAGATATCGAAAAAATGCAGGAAAACGGCACATTTGACGTACTTCCTAAAAAAGAAGTCGTTCAATTGAAAAAAGAATTAGAGCGTCTTGAAAAATTCCTCGGCGGAATCAAAGAAATGAAAGAGCTTCCTGACGCACTGTTCATCATCGATCCTCGCAAAGAGCGCATCGCGGTTGCAGAAGCGCGCAAACTGAACATTCCGATCATCGGAATCGTTGACACAAACTGCGATCCTGATGAAATCGATGTTGTCATCCCTGCGAACGATGACGCCATCCGCGCTGTTAAATTGCTGACTTCTAAAATGGCAGATGCCATCCTTGAAGCAAAACAAGGTGAAGAATCAGCTGAAACAGAAGCGAAAGAAGCAGAAACAACTGAAACAACAACTGCTTAACCTGGTCAAAAGGTGATAAGGGGGTCTGCCTTTTATCACCTTTTTTTTTACCAGATCAACATTTACATATTTTGTTTGATATATAAGGAGGAAATCAAAAATGGCAATTACTGCACAAATGGTAAAAGAGCTTCGCGAAAAAACTGGCGCAGGCATGATGGACTGCAAGAAAGCGTTAACTGAAACTGACGGCAACATGGATAAAGCGATCGATCTTCTAAGAGAAAAAGGAATCGCAAAGGCTGCCAAAAAAGCTGACCGCATCGCGGCTGAAGGCTTGACTTTGATCAAAACCGACGGCAACACAGGCGTTATTCTTGAAGTGAACTCTGAAACGGACTTCGTTGCGAAAAACGAAGGCTTCAAGGAGCTTTTGAACGACCTGGCTGACCACATTCTGGCTGAAAAGCCTGAAAGCGTTGAAGCTGCTATGGGTCAAAAAATGGCTAACGGTTCAACTGTAGAAGAATACATCACAAGCGCGGTTGCTAAAATCGGAGAAAAAATCACGCTTCGCCGCTTCGCTGTCCTGACAAAAGGCGATGACGCTGCATTCGGCGCATACCTGCACATGGGCGGAAAAATCGGCGTATTGACTGTCCTTAACGGCACAACTGACGAAGAAACAGCAAGAGACATCGCAATGCACGTTGCAGCTGTAAACCCTCGCTTCATTTCCCGCGACCAAGTGTCAGAAGAAGAAGCGAACCGCGAGCGCGAAATCTTGACTCAGCAGGCGCTTCAAGAAGGCAAGCCTGAAAACATCGTCGCAAAAATGGTTGAAGGCCGCCTGAACAAATATTTCGAAGAAATCTGCCTGCTTGATCAAGCGTTCGTTAAAAACCCGGATGAAAAAGTGAAACAGGTCGTTGCTGCGAAAAACGCAACGGTTGAAACGTTCGTCCGCTACGAAGTTGGAGAAGGTATCGAAAAACGCCAAGAAAACTTTGCTGAAGAAGTTATGAACCAAGTGAAAAAATAAGATTGAAAAGCCGCTTGCCATAAAACACACGGCAGGATCTTTTCAAGGAAAATAGGGGACACAATTTGTGTCCCTATTTTTAAAACAGTTTACAAACCTTTTTTTCTCTTGCATAATAAATAACGGCAAGCATGCACTTGGAGGTTATTATGGAAAAACCAAAGTATAATCGTATCGTATTAAAGCTTAGCGGAGAAGCCCTTGCGGGTGAACAGGGAAACGGCATCAACCCGACCGTGATCCAGTCCATCGCCAAACAGGTGAAAGAAATCGCCGAGCTTGATGTTGAAGTGGCGGTCGTCGTCGGCGGCGGCAACCTGTGGCGCGGAAAAACGGGCAGCGATCTCGGAATGGACCGCGCAACAGCGGACTACATGGGAATGCTTGCAACGGTCATGAATTCCCTTGCGCTGCAAGACAGCCTTGAAACGCTCGGCATTCAATCAAGAGTTCAGACATCCATCGAAATGAGGCAGGTCGCTGAGCCATACATAAGAAGAAAAGCGATTCGCCATCTTGAAAAGAAGCGCGTCGTCATCTTCGCTGCCGGTACAGGCAATCCATACTTCTCAACGGATACGACAGCAGCGCTCAGAGCGGCTGAAATCGAAGCCGACGTCATCTTAATGGCTAAAAATAATGTCGACGGTGTATACAATGCCGATCCTCGAACTGACGAAACAGCCGTAAAATATGAAAAATTGTCTTATCTCGATGTGTTAAAAGACGGTTTGGCCGTCATGGATTCAACCGCCTCTTCACTTTGCATGGATAACGACATCCCGCTGATCGTCTTTTCTATTATGGAAGAAGGAAATATTAAAAAAGCCGTTTTAGGCGAACAAATCGGTACAATCGTAAGGGGGAAATAACGTGTCAACTCAAGTGATGAATGAAACAAAAGAACGGATGGAAAAAGCAATAGGCGCTTATCAGCGTGAATTGGCCACTGTACGTGCAGGACGTGCAAATCCGTCTTTGCTGGACAAAGTGACAGTTGAATACTACGGAGCGCAGACGCCTTTAAACCAGATCGCGTCCATTACGGTTCCGGAAGCGCGCATGCTCCTCATCACACCATATGACAAAACAGCGCTCGGCGATATTGAAAAAGCGATTCAAAAAGCCGACCTCGGCATAACTCCGTCAAACGACGGCAACATCATCCGGATCACGATCCCTCCTCTAACTGAGGAGCGCAGAAAAGAGCTTGCCAAGCTCGTGAAAAAATATTCGGAAGATGCTAAAGTCGCGGTCCGCAACATCCGCCGCGATGCCAATGACGATCTGAAAAAACTAGAGAAAAATGGTGAAATGACTGAGGATGAATTGCGCTCTTCAACGGAAGACGTACAAAAGCTGACAGATGAATATGTGTCAAAAATTGATGAGATCACAAAAGATAAAGAGAAAGAAATCATGGAAGTTTAATGAAAAACTCTGTACAATAGATAATAGTGAAAAGACCCTCTCATGTTTACAGGGGGTTTTTTTGTTAATACTGTTGTTATCTAGAACGATATAACAGGAAAGCAACCTTTTGGGTGATGGAGGACTCTCATGCTCAATATACTCAAAAATTGGAAGAATCAGCATTCAGCTGCTTCCAACATGGAATGTTACACAAAAGAAAATATTTTAAAAGGAGAAATTCCTGAACATATCGCCATTATTATGGACGGAAACGGCCGTTGGGCAAAGAAACGGGCGATGCCCCGCATCGCGGGTCATCACGAAGGCATGAAGGTGGTCAGACAGACGACAAAGCTTGCCAATGAGCTCGGTGTCAAAGCGTTGACGCTGTATGCCTTCTCGACGGAAAATTGGAAGCGTCCTAAGTTTGAGGTTGACTTTCTAATGAAGCTGCCTGAAGAGTTCCTGGGAACGTATCTCCCGGAGCTGGTCGAAGAAAATGTCCGGGTCCGCTTGACAGGCGATAGGGAAGGACTGCCGCCCCACACGATCCGCGCGGTTGAAAAAGCCATCCGTGATACGGAGAACAATGACGGTCTTATTCTTAATTTTGCATTGAATTACGGGGGACGTGCAGAAATCGTCAGAGCCGCAAAGAGAATCGCCGAAGAAGCGAAAAAAGGCACATTGAATACCGAGGAAATCGATGAAAAGCTATTTTCCGATTATTTAATGACAGAAGCTTTGCAGGACCCTGATTTGCTGATTCGCACTAGCGGCGAGATCAGGCTGAGCAACTTCATGCTTTGGCAGCTTGCCTACAGCGAATTTTTGTTTACCGATGTATTATGGCCTGATTTTAAAGACGTTCACTTGCTTCAGGCTATCGGAGAATATCAGCGTCGCGGGAGAAGGTTTGGCGGAATTTAGAGGATGGTGTAAATGAAACAGAGAATATTGACGGGTGTGATCGCGGCAGCGGTTTTTCTGCCGCTCGTGATTTTCGGCAAGCTGCCGTTCACCCTGCTAGTTTATGCAATAGGTATACTCGCTCTATTTGAACTTTTAAGAATGAAAGGCCTGAAGCTTATCAGCGCTCCGGGTATCATCAGCCTGCTGCTTTTGGCGGTTTTGCTGTATCCAAGCCAATATGCAGAAGACGCGGGGCTGGGCATAACCAAAGGGGAGGTCGTCTTTTTGGCCGTCCTTTTGCTTTTGGCATACACAGTGCTCAGCAAAAACTCGTTTACCTTTGACGAAGCGGCATTCATGGCGCTGGCAGCAGTTTATATCGGATTCGGGTTTTATTACTTTATTGAAATCAGAAACATCGGACTCAGCTATGTCTTTTTTGCAATCGGCGTCGTCTGGTCAACGGATTCCGGCGCTTATTTTATCGGAAAGGCGTTTGGAAAGCGGAAGCTCTGGCCTGAAATCAGCCCTAACAAAACGGTTGAAGGCTTTTGGGGCGGAATTTTGACAGCGGTCGTTTTTTCCGCGATTTATCAGGCTGCCACAGGTTTTCCGCACGCTTATCTGTTTGTGCTGATCATTACCGTGCTTTTATCAATCGTCGGTCAGATCGGCGATTTGGCCGAGTCTGCGTTCAAAAGGCACTACAAAGTGAAAGACTCGGGCCGGATCCTTCCGGGACACGGCGGAATGCTGGACCGCTTTGACAGCTTTTTATTTGTCATGCCGGTTCTATACTTCCTGCTTGTTCTTTTTCAGCCGTTCGGGCTATGATAGAAAAGGGTACTGATAGCTAGAAAGAAACAGAGGTGCGGCAATTTTGAAGAACATATGTCTATTGGGGGCGACAGGCTCCATAGGAGAACAGACGCTTGATGTGATCAAAGCGCATGACGATAAGTTTCAGCTGACCGCCATGTCTTTCGGAAAAAACGCCGAAAAAGCGGCAGAAATCATTGAAACATTTAAACCGAAGTATGTATCCGTAGGGGATGAGCATACATATGAAGCATTAAAACAGCATTCTTTTTCTTACACCTTTAAAACAGGGATCGGGGAGGAATCTTTAATCGAAGCGGCCGTTAGTCCGGAAGCGGATGTCGTCGTCAACGCTCTCGTCGGCAGCGTCGGTCTTCTGCCGACTTTAAAGGCGATGGAGCATAAAAAAACAGTCGCGCTTGCAAATAAGGAAACTCTCGTGACAGCCGGTCATATAGTGAAAGAACACGCCCAAACATACGATGTCCCGCTCTTGCCCGTCGACAGCGAGCATTCCGCGATTTTCCAGGCGCTCCAAGGGGAAAATCCGAAGCATATTAAACGGCTGATCGTCACGGCTTCAGGCGGCAGCTTCAGGGACAGAACAAGGCAGGAACTTGAAGGCGTCACAGTGGAAGAAGCCCTCAATCATCCAAATTGGTCGATGGGTGCAAAAATCACGATCGATTCGGCTACAATGATGAATAAAGGGCTCGAGGTCATTGAAGCGCACTGGCTGTTTGATCTGCCTTATGACCGGATCGATGTCCTCCTTCACAAAGAAAGCATCATTCATTCAATGGTGGAATTCCATGACCGAAGCGTCATCGCCCAGCTTGGCACACCTGATATGAGAGTGCCGATTCAATATGCGCTCAGCTATCCGGAACGCCTGCCGTTTGATGAAGCCAAATCACTCGAACTCTGGGAAGTCGGACAGCTGAATTTTGCCCAAGCTGATTTTGAAAGGTTCCGCTGCTTACAATTCGCTTATGAATCAGGTAAAATAGGCGGTACAATGCCGACTGTTTTAAACGCGGCCAACGAGGAAGCCGTTGCGGCATTTCTTTCAGGCAGGATTTCCTTTCTCGGGATTGAAGACATCATTGAAAAAGCTTTGGAACGCCATCAGGTGATCGCAAAGCCGAGCCTTCAAGAGATCCGTGAAGTGGACAAAGACGCCAGAAAGTTTGTCCAAACATTACTCACATAAGGTGGTATGTTCGTGAATACTGTGATCGCGTTTATTCTTATTTTTGGAACGCTCGTATTTTTCCATGAGCTTGGTCATCTCATCCTTGCTCAAAGAGCCGGAATACTGTGCCGGGAGTTTGCTATCGGCTTCGGTCCGAAAATCTTTTCGTTTAAGAAAAATGAGACCGTTTATACGATCAGGCTTCTTCCGATCGGCGGCTTTGTCAGAATGGCCGGTGAAGATCCTGAGATGATTGAAGTGAAGCCCGGTTATACGGTCGGGCTGTTGTTCGACAGCGAAAACAAAGTCGAAAAGATCATTATTAACCAAAAAGAAAAGTATCCTGACGCATTGGTCATCGAAGTGGAGCAGGCTGACCTGGAGCACCAGATGAGGATTACGGGCTATGAGCACGGCAATGAAGATCATCTCTCTTCCTTTTCTGTCAGTGAAACGTCCTTTTTCATCGTAGACGGGGAAGAAGTCCAGATCGCTCCTTACAACCGCCAATTCCATTCAAAAACGGTTTGGCAGCGTATAAAGGCGATTGCGGCCGGCCCGATCATGAACTTTATTTTGGCTTATGTCATTCTCGTATTGCTCGGCCTGATGCAGGGAGTGCCGTCTGACGAGCCGGTGCTCGGCAAGTTGATAGACAACGGACGGGCGGCGGAAGCGGGGCTCCAGGAAGGAGACCGCATACAAACGATCAACGGGGAGAACATGAGATCGTGGACGGATATTGTCAACACTGTCAGGGAACACCCTGAAAAAGAACTGAAAATCGTTGTGATGCGCGACAACGTTAAGGTGACGAAATATGTAACACCTGAAGCAGTCAAGGCAGGGGATGAAACCGTCGGCAGATTCGGCGCTTACAACCCGGTGAAAACAGGAATCCTGACATCGATTTCCTACGGTGCGACCGAAACGGCGACAGTGGCGCAGAGCATCGTGACCAATCTCGGAAAGCTCGTCACGGGACAATTCTCAATCGACATGCTGGCCGGTCCTGTCGGCATTTATGACATGACAGACCAAGTGGCCAAGACAGGCGTTATCAACCTGCTGAAGCTGGCCGCATTTTTAAGCATCAACCTCGGGATCGTCAACCTTCTGCCAATCCCTGCGCTGGACGGCGGCAGACTGTTGTTCCTGTTTATTGAAGCGATCCGCGGAAAGCCGATCAACCGAGAGAAAGAAGCGTTTGTCGTCTTTGTCGGCGTCGCATTTTTGATGCTCTTAATGCTTGTCGTCACATGGAACGATATCCAGCGCTTATTTCTGTAAAACCAATTGCCTTTTTAAGTGCAGCCAAGCCTTTTAAAAGGCTCTTTTTTAGGGACGCCGTTCCCGACTCAAAAAGTAACCAACTGAAACAAATGAGGTGCGAACGAATGAGACAGAGCAGGACTTTAATTCCTACGCTCCGCGAAGTGCCGGCTGATGCTGAAGCGAAAAGCCATCAGCTTCTTCTCAGAGCGGGGTTTATCAGACAAAACACAAGCGGTGTATACAGCTATATGCCTCTTGCCAATAAAGTCATTCATAAAATCCAGAGCATTGTCCGCGAAGAAATGGAGAAAATCAATGCCGTCGAAATGCTGATGCCGGCGCTCCAGCAAGCGGAAACTTGGCAGGAATCGGGAAGATGGTACACGTACGGTCCTGAGCTCATGAGGCTGAAAGACCGCCACGGCCGCGAATTTGCCCTTGGCGCGACACACGAAGAGGTCATCACAAGCATCGTCAGAGATGAAGTGAAATCGTACAAGCGCCTTCCGCTGACCCTTTACCAGATCCAATCGAAATTCCGCGATGAAAAGCGCCCGCGCTTCGGTCTGTTGAGAGGCCGCGAATTCATCATGAAGGATGCGTATTCCTTCCATTCTTCCGCCGAAAGCCTTGATGAGACGTACAATGATATGTACCAGGCGTATACGAATGTGTTTACGCGCTGCGGCCTGAATTTCAGACCGGTCATTGCAGATTCAGGCGCGATGGGCGGAAAGGATACCCATGAATTTATGGCATTGTCCGATGTCGGTGAAGATACAATTGCGTACTCTGATCAGTCTTCATACGCTGCCAACATCGAAATGGCTGAAGTGAAGGAAGCCGGTGCTGGCGAGCAGGCTGAAATGAAAGAGCTCCAGGAAGTCCACACACCTTCGGTCAAAACGATCGAAGAAGTTGCCGCATTTCTTGGCATATCCCCGTCAGACTGCATGAAATCAATGCTCATGAAAGCAGACGGACGTTTTGTCCTCGTGTTGACGAGAGGGGATCATGAAGTCAACGATATTAAGGTGAAGAATCTGCTCCAAGCAGAAACGATCGAATTCGCGAGCGCCGAAGAGGTTGCTGAGATAACAGGTACTGAGCCTGGCTTTGTCGGACCGGTGGGGCTCGACCGTGAAATCGAAATCTTTGCAGACTTTGCTGTGAAGGCGATGGCAAACGCAGCAGCAGGAGCGAATAAAACAGATTACCATTATCAAAACGTGAATATCAGCCGGGATGCGCACAATGTGACATTCGCCGATCTCCGCTTTATCCAGGAAGGAGACCCTTCACCGGATGGAAACGGAACGATCCGTTTTGCAAAAGGAATCGAAGTCGGACAAGTTTTTAAACTCGGCACCCGCTATTCAGAAGCGATGGACGCAACATACCTTGACGAAAACGGACGCGCTCAGCCGATGCTGATGGGCTGCTATGGAATCGGGATTTCCCGGACACTTTCGGCCATCGTTGAGCAGCATCATGACGATAAAGGCTTGATCTGGCCGCTGGAAGTGACGCCGTATGACCTGCACATCCTCGCGCTTAACATGAAAAATGACGCGCAGGTTCAGCTTGCCGAAAAGCTGTATGAAGATTTTAAAGCGAACGGCTATGACGTACTGTTTGATGACCGTGCTGAACGGGCAGGCGTTAAATTTGCAGATTCCGATTTGATCGGTCTGCCGATCCGCATCACGGTCGGAAAAAGAGCTGATGAAGGCGTTGTCGAAGTGAAGATCCGCAAAACCGGAGAATCATTTGAAGTCGCCGCTGAAGAGCTTTTGGACTTTATCGAAAAACAAGTCAAGAGCTTATCTTCTCACGCTTAAAGATGTTAAACTAGAGTAAAGGAAGGTACCTCGGGAATCGTCCCAAGGTACCTTCAATTATGATTTTCTTTTAGGGAGGAATCTGTCTTGGAAGACCAGCTTTCTGTCAACAGAAGACAGTTTCAAATTCTTCTGCAGCAGCTGAATGTAACGGAAGATACGATGATCCGCCATCTTGAAGGCGGACAAATCATAAAGCTGACCGTTCATAAAAACAAGAAGACATGGCACTTTCACTTTAAATTGAAAAATGTCCTGCCTTATCAAATCTTCGAACGGTTTCACACCCAGCTGACCCGCACCTTTTCCCATATCGCTCAGGTCACATGTTCCATCGAGGCGGAAAACCCTTCGATTGACGAGCAGCTTGTTCAGGATTACTGGACGCGCTGCATCCAGGAACTCGACGGTATTTCCCCGCCGATTTTGACGCTTTTGAACGACCAAAAGCCCAAGCTTACGGGGAACAAAATCCTGCTTAAAACGAAAACAGATACAGAAGCATCCGCTTTAAAAAAGAAATACAGCTCGCTCATCCAGTCTAGCTACTGCACATTCGGTTTTCCTGAGCTCCAGCTCGACACAGAAATCTTTGTGTCAGATCAAGAGATTCAGAAATTCAGAGAGCAAAAAATGGCCGAAGATCAAGAGAGAGCCCTTCAGGCTTTAATCGAAATGGAAAAGCAGGATAAGGAAGCCCAAGACGATGAAGCGCCGTCAGGCCCTCTTCAGATCGGCTACCAGATTAAAGACTCTGAAGAGATCAGAACGCTTGACAGTATCATGGATGAAGAGCGGAGAATTACGGTGCAAGGCTATGTATTCGACGCTGAAACAAGAGAGCTGAAAAGCGGCAGAACGCTTTGTATCTTTAAAATAACCGACTATACAAACAGCATTCTCGTCAAAATGTTCGCGCGTGAAAAAGAGGACGCTGTTTTGATGAAGTCCCTGAAAAAAGGGATGTGGGTAAAGGCGAGAGGCAGCATACAAAACGATACGTTCGTCCGCGATTTGGTGATGATCGCCAACGATGTCAATGAAATCAAAGCGAAAACCCGTGAGGATACAGCACCGGAGGACGAAAAACGTGTCGAGCTCCACCTCCATTCACCGATGAGCCAGATGGATGCCGTATCAAGCATCGGCAAGCTTGTCGAACAGGCGAAAAAATGGGGGCATCCGGCTATCGCGCTCACTGATCACGCTGTTGTCCAATCGTTTCCTGATGCATTCGCGGCGAGCAAAAAGCATGGCGTGAAAATGATCTACGGACTTGAAGCCAACCTCGTCGACGACGGCGTGCCGATTGCCTACAATCCGGTGCATCGTCTGCTTGAAGAGGAGACATATGTCGTGTTCGACGTCGAGACGACGGGGCTGTCGGCCGTCTATGATACGATCATCGAGCTGGCCGCAGTAAAAGTAAAAGGCGGGGAGATCATCGAACGCTTTGAAAGGTTTGCCAACCCGCATCGCCCTTTATCGGCTACGATCATCGAGCTGACGGGGATTACCGATGATATGCTGAAAGATGCGCCTGAAGCCGAAGAGGTCATCCGAGATTTTAAAGAATGGGTCGGAGATCACACGCTTGTCGCTCACAATGCAAGCTTTGACATCGGCTTCATCAATGTCGCCTACAAGCGTCTGCTGAATTCGGAGAAAGTGCAGAACCCGGTCATTGACACACTTGAGCTGGGCCGTTTTCTTTATCCGGAATTCAAAAACCACAGGCTGAATACGCTTTGTAAAAAGTTTGACATCGAGCTCACCCAGCACCACAGGGCGATTTATGATACTGAAGCGACGGGCTATCTCCTTGTGAAAATGCTGAAAGACGCGGCCGAAAAAAATATCCTGTACCACGATCAGCTGAATGAAAATATGGGGCAGTCCAATGCCTATCAGCGTTCAAGGCCGTATCACGCGACCCTTTTGGCGGTCAATGAGACAGGTTTGAAAAACCTTTTCAAACTCGTTTCGCTTTCACATATCCATTATTTTTACAGGGTGCCGAGGATCCCAAGATCACAGCTTGAAAAGTACAGAGAAGGCCTGTTAATCGGTTCGGCGTGCGACAAAGGCGAAGTATTCGAAGGCATGATGCAGAAATCGCCGGAAGAAGTAGAAGACATCGCTTCATTTTATGACTATCTTGAAGTCATGCCGCCTGAAGTTTACCGGCACCTGCTCCAGCTTGAACTCGTCAGGGATGAAAAAGCGTTAAAAGAAATCATCGCCAACATCACAAAGCTCGGCGAGAAGCTGAATATTCCGGTAGTAGCAACAGGCAATGTCCATTACCTGAACCCTGAGGATAAAATTTACCGCAAGATTCTGGTATCCTCACAAGGCGGCGCAAATCCGCTCAACAGGCACGAGCTGCCGAACGTTCATTTCCGTTCGACGGATGAAATGCTTGAGGCCTTTTCATTTTTGGGTGAGGAAAAAGCGAAAGAAATCGTGGTCAAGAACACCCGCTTGATCAGCGAGCGAATCGAAGAAATCAAGCCGATCAAAGACGATCTTTACACACCGAAGATTGAAGGCGCAGATGACGAAATCCGCCGCATGAGCTATGAGAAAGCAAAAAGCATTTACGGCGACGACCTTCCGGAAATCGTCGAAAAACGGATCGAAAAAGAGCTGAAAAGCATTATCGTCCATGGATTCGCCGTCATCTATCTGATCTCTCATAAGCTTGTAAAACGCTCCCTTGATGACGGCTATCTCGTCGGTTCAAGGGGATCTGTCGGTTCTTCCCTTGTCGCAACATTGACGGAAATTACCGAGGTCAACCCGCTGCCGCCGCATTACGTCTGTCCGGATTGCTGCCATTCTGAGTTTTTCAACGACGGATCGGTCGGTTCTGGATTTGATTTGCCTGACAAAGACTGTCCGAAGTGCGGAGCGGCCTACAGAAAAGACGGCCACGACATTCCGTTCGAGACGTTTCTAGGGTTTAAAGGGGACAAGGTTCCTGATATCGACTTGAACTTCTCAGGCGAATATCAGCCGCACGCCCACAACTATACGAAAGTCCTGTTCGGAGAGGATAACGTCTACCGTGCGGGAACGATCGGCACAGTCGCTGAAAAAACGGCTTACGGGTATGTCAAAGGGTATGCTAACGACAACAATTTGCATATGCGCGGGGCGGAAATCGACCGCCTTGTCCAAGGCTGTACAGGCGTCAAGCGGACGACAGGACAGCACCCGGGCGGAATCATCGTTGTGCCTGATTACATGGATATTTACGACTTTTCACCAATCCAGTTTCCGGCGGATGCCACCGATTCCGAATGGAAGACGACGCACTTTGACTTCCATTCCATCCATGACAACCTGCTGAAGCTGGATATTCTCGGACACGATGATCCGACGGTCATCCGTATGCTCCAGGATCTGAGCGGGATTGATCCGAAGACAATACCGACCGATGATCCCGAAGTGATGAAAATTTTCCAAGGGACAGAATCTTTAGGGGTAACCGAGGAGCAGATCGGCTGTAAAACCGGAACGCTTGGCATCCCTGAATTCGGAACCCGCTTTGTCAGACAGATGCTCGAGGACACCAAGCCGACGACATTTTCCGAGCTCGTTCAGATTTCCGGCCTGTCACACGGCACGGACGTATGGCTCGGAAACGCGCAGGAGCTGATTCACAATAATATTTGTGAACTGAGCGAAGTGATCGGCTGCCGTGATGATATTATGGTGTACTTAATCTACCAGGGGCTTGAGCCATCCCTCGCCTTTAAGATTATGGAATTTGTCCGTAAAGGTAAGGGACTGACACCTGAGTGGGAAGAAGAAATGAAGAATAATAATGTTCCGGACTGGTATATCGATTCCTGTAAAAAAATCAAATACATGTTCCCGAAAGCCCACGCTGCGGCATATGTTTTGATGGCGGTCAGAATCGCCTATTTTAAAGTCCATCATCCGCTGCTCTACTACGCAGCATACTTTACGGTGCGGGCCGACGACTTTGATATCGAAACGATGATCAAAGGGTCGACAGCGATTAAAGCCGTCATGGATGACATCAACTCTAAAGGCCTTGACGCTTCTCCTAAAGAGAAAAGTTTGCTCACGGTGCTTGAGCTGGCGCTTGAAATGTGCGAAAGGGGCTTCTCTTTCCAAAAAGTCGACTTATACAGATCGAGCGCTTCCGAATTCATCATTGACGGAAACAGCTTGATTCCGCCGTTTAATTCAATACCGGGGCTTGGAACAAACGCCGCCTTGAATATTGTCAAAGCGAGAGAAGAAGGCGAATTTCTTTCAAAAGAAGATTTGCAAAAAAGAGGCAAGGTGTCAAAAACGATCATGGAATACTTGGAGCGCCACGGCTGTCTCGAGTCGCTTCCAGATCAGAACCAGCTGTCTTTATTTTAAAGGCTGCCGACTTATTCGGCAGTCTCTTTTTTGTTGCTAACCCAGCGCGTTCTTCAAAGATTCAGAGGCGCGAATATTGCGGTATCAAAGTTTGTTAGATTGATTGACAATAAAAATACATTAATGTTAATATTTTCAAAATGATATCATTCTATAAAGAAGTCCGCTTTTTCAGTGAACAGAAGTTAGTTTCTTGATTAAACAAACAAAGTTCTTCGTTCCTCCGTCAAACACTGAACCTGCATGTTGAACCAAAATAGGTGAATCAGCAGCACATCCTCAAATTTCAAAAATTCAATCAGGCTCTTCTCCGCTTACCGAAAGACACCATTTGTCCGTCACTAAAGGAGGTGAGTGTAATGTAAACATCGGCTGTTTTGAAGGAAAACAAAATGAGGAGGAAGGAGTCAGTTGAAAGAGAAAGCTTTTTTGAAAATGAAAGCGTTTTTCCTTGTTTTACTGCTTGCGTTTGCGATGTTGTTCATGCCGGCTTTCGGCAAGGCGGACATTGCATTTGCGAAAGAGAACCAAAATTATGCGGAGTTGCTGCAAAAATCAATTCTTTTCTATGAGGCGCAGCGCTCGGGAAAGCTTCCGGAAGGCAGCCGTCTGAATTGGAGAGGGGACTCTGCGCTTGAGGATGGAAAAGATGTCGGCCATGATTTGACAGGCGGATGGTATGATGCCGGAGATCACGTGAAGTTCGGCCTTCCAATGGCTTATTCTGCGGTCGTTCTGTCATGGTCCGTCTATGAGTACCGCGATGCCTATGAAGCGGCCGGCTTATAAGATAGATGCAGCCTGTCCCGGGTCAGACCTTGCCGGCGGTACAGCAGCAGCCCTAGCTTCTGCATCAATCATTTTCAAGCCGACAGACGCTTCTTATTCAA
This sequence comes from Bacillus sp. GM2, assembly GCF_056155945.1. Taxonomy (NCBI): domain Bacteria; kingdom Bacillati; phylum Bacillota; class Bacilli; order Caryophanales; family Bacillaceae; genus Bacillus; species Bacillus sp. GM2. The sequence goes on along the minus strand of NZ_JBRKSZ010000007.1, from coordinate 1,801,325 downwards.
ATAAACTATTGGCCCATGCCAAGGAATTGTACGATTTTGCCGACCGCTACCGCGGCAAATATTCAGACTGCATTACAGACGCGCAGCAATATTATAATTCGTGGAGCGGGTATAAAGATGAGCTGACATGGGGAGCCGTCTGGCTCTACTTGGCAACCGGCGAACAAAAATATTTGGATAAAGCGCTTGCTTCGGTCTCAGATTGGGGCGATCCCGCAGGCTGGCCTTACCGCTGGACGCTTTCCTGGGATGACGTCACTTACGGAGCACAGCTGCTGCTCGCTCGTCTGATGAACGAATCCCGATTTACCGCATCTGTCGAACGCAATCTTGATTATTGGTCGACAGGCTACAATCATAATGGAAGCACAGAGCGTATCACTTATACACCAGGCGGGCTGGCGTGGCTTGAGCAGTGGGGATCGCTGCGCTACGCTTCAAACGCCGCTTTTCTCGCTTTTGTTTATTCAGATTGGGTAAAAGATGCCGGCAAAGCAAAAAGGTATCGGGGTTTTGCGGTTCAGCAAATGAACTATATGCTTGGGGATAATCCGCAACAGCGCAGCTTTATCGTCGGGTACGGAACAAACCCGCCGAAACACCCGCATCACCGCACCGCACACGGTTCATGGGCCGATCATATGAATGTCCCTGAAAACCACCGCCATACCCTTTACGGCGCGTTAGTAGGCGGACCGGGAAGAGATGATTCGTACCGGGACGAAACAAATGATTATGTGTCAAACGAAGTTGCGATCGATTACAATGCGGCTTTCACGGGCAATGCAGCGAAAATGTTTCAACTGTATGGTGCCGGGCAATCACCGCTGCCTCATTTTCCCGAAAAGGAAACACCAGAAGATGAATTTTTTGCAGAGGCATCCATAAACAGCTCGGGAAACAACTACTCAGAAATCAGAGTGCAGCTTAATAACCGATCAGGATGGCCGGCAAAGAAAACCGATAAGCTGTCGTTCCGCTATTACGTGGACCTGACTGAAGCGGTGAATGCCGGATTTTCTTCGGAAGATATAAAGGTATCAACCGGATACAACGAAGGGGCGTCGGTGTCCCAGCTGAAGCCATATCACATCGACGAACACATTTACTATACGGAAATCAGCTTCAGCGGGGTTATGATATACCCCGGCGGTCAATCCGCCCATAAGAAAGAAGTTCAGTTCCGCCTAGCGGCTCCGGCGGGGACGTCTTTTTGGAATCCGGAAAATGACCACTCTTACCGGGGGCTGTCACACACGCTGGCAAAAACCCGGTATATGCCGGTATATGATGAAGGCCGGCTTGTTTTTGGAAATGAGCCCGACTAAAAAACACCCGGATTCAATCCCCGGCAGTCCCATCATATGAAAACGAAAGCTTGAAGCTTCAAAAGGAGGACGCATCATGGACAATAAAACACGCTTTATGCAATTGTATGAGCAAATTAAAAATCCGCAAAACGGTTATTTTTCGCCTGAAGGCATTCCTTATCACTCAGTTGAAACGCTCATATGCGAAGCGCCTGATTACGGCCATATGACAACATCTGAAGCATACAGTTATTGGCTGTGGCTTGAAGCGATGTACGGCCGATACACACAGGACTGGTCAAAGCTAGAAGTCGCCTGGGATAATATGGAGAAATATATCATCCCGGTCAATGAAGGCGATGGAAACGAAGAACAGCCGACGATGAACTATTATAACCCCTCAAGCCCTGCCACATATGCCGCCGAACACCGCCACCCAGATCTTTATCCTTCGTCTCTGACCGGACAATATCCGGCCGGAAACGATCCGCTTGACAGTGAACTTAGATCCACATACGGAAGCAATGAAACGTATTTAATGCACTGGCTGCTTGATGTCGATAACTGGTATGGATTTGGGAACCTGTTGAACCCATCACACACCGCCATTTATGTGAACACTTACCAGCGCGGTGAACAGGAGTCTGTTTGGGAAACGGTTCCGCACCCCTCTCAGGATAATCAGACGTTTGGAAAACCGAATGAAGGATTTATGAGTCTGTTTACAAAAGAAAATCAGGCTCCTGCCCCGCAATGGCGCTACACTAATGCGACCGACGCCGATGCGCGCGCCGTTCAGGCGATGTACTGGGCAAGGCAATGGGGCTACAGCAATACGAAGTATTTAGAAAAAGCTAAAAAAATGGGGGACTTTCTCCGTTACGGCATGTATGACAAATACTTTCAAGAGATTGGAAGCGCTGCTGACGGCTCGCCTTCCCGCGGAACTGGAAAAAATGCCTGTCATTATTTAATGGCATGGTACACCGCTTGGGGAGGCGGATTGGGACAGTATGCCAACTGGGCGTGGCGGATCGGTGCGAGTCATGTGCACCAAGGTTATCAAAACCCTGTCGCTTCTTATGCACTGTCGACGGCTGAAGGCGGATTGGTTCCAAATTCATCCACCGCGCGCAGCGATTGGGAAAAGGCGCTGAAAAGGCAGCTGGAACTTTACACGTGGCTGCTTTCTTCAGAAGGAGCTGTTGCAGGCGGCGCCACGAACAGCTGGAACGGCAGCTACAGCGCATATCCGCAGAATGTCAGCACATTTTACGGAATGGCATACACAGAAGCGCCTGTATATCACGATCCGCCTTCTAACAATTGGTTCGGGATGCAAGTCTGGCCGCTGGAAAGGGTGGCGGAACTGTATTATATTTTCGCAGAGAACGGTGACAAATCGTCTGAAAACTTCCAAATGGCAAAGCATGTGATTGAAAAATGGATCGCGTACTCGCTTGATTATGTGTTTGTGGGCGAACGGCCTGTTACTGATGAAGAAGGCTATTATTTAAATGAAGCGGGAGAACGCGTCCTTGGCGGCCAAAACCCGCAGATCGCCGTACAATCCGATCCAGGCGAGTTTTGGATTCCGGCAAACCTTGAATGGAGCGGCCAGCCTGATCCGTGGAAGGGATTTGATTCATTTACCGGAAATCCGGGACTGCATGTCACGACGAAGAATCCTTCTCAAGATGTCGGCGTTCTCGGCAGCTATATTAAAACGCTTGTCTTCTTTGCAGCCGGAACAAAAGCCGAAACCGGCGGCTTTACCGCTCTTGGAAACAAGGCCAAAAACGTGGCAAAAGAACTGCTTGATGCAGCATGGAATAAAAATGACGGAATCGGTATCGCAGCAGAGGAAGAACATGAAGATTATATCCGCTACTTTACGAAGGAAGTCTATTTTCCGAATGGCTGGAGCGGCAGAAACGGGCAGGGCAACACCATTCCTGGTTCCAACACTGTGCCGTCTGATCCGGCAAAGGGCGGTAACGGCGTCTATATCAGTCATGCCGACCTGCGTCCGAAAATTAAAAACGATCCGATGTGGCCTTATTTGGAAAATAAATATCAGACCTCGTGGAATCCGAATACAGGCAAATGGGAAAACGGTCTGCCGACTTTTGTGTATCACCGTTTCTGGTCTCAGGTCGATATGGCGACAGCTTACGCTGAGTATGACCGTTTAATCGGAAATGCATAACAATCGGTAAGAGAATGCCAGATTGATATGCGCTTGAACGTTTGGGAAAAGGCGGCGTTCAGCCGCCTTTTTTAAATTTAGGGATTTTAGCGAGTGTTTTGCACGATCATCTAAAAAAGGAGATCAAAAGTTTGAGAGAAAAATGGTTAGCCTTATGTTTAAAGTCGATCATTCTGTTCGTTTTGATCATGGGAACCGTTCTTTTATCCGCAGTTCCGAAAGCTTCGGGAACAAGCGGGCCAGCAAAGCAAAAAAAGCAGAGCATCATCACCCCGTCAGACCTTTTGGAAAACATGAGCCCCGGATGGAACCTTGGCAACACGCTGGATGCTGTTCCGACAGAAGGCTCTTGGAACAATCCGCCGGTTCGCGAGCATACTTTTGATGATATTCGCGACGCGGGGTTTAAAAGCGTCCGGATTCCGGTGACATGGGACTCCCACATCGGCAGCGCTCCCGGGTATCCGATCGACACCGCTTGGATGAACCGGGTGGAAGAAGTGACGGATTGGGCGTTGGAAAGAGAATTTTATGTCGTGTTAAATATTCACCACGATTCTTGGCTATGGATCAGCCGCATGGGAAACAGCCAGCAGGAGACATTAGATAAGCTGGGGAAAGTCTGGAAGCAAATTGCCGAGCGTTTTAAAAACAAAAGTGAACGCCTCCTGTTTGAAATCGTCAATGAACCGACTGGAATGAACGCATATCAAATGAATCTGCTTAACCGCGAGATGCTGAACATCATCCGTTCAACAGGCGGCAACAACAGCCAGCGGTTTGTGATCGTCGGGGGGCTTGAAGATAACAAAGATGAATTGCTTCATTCATTTGAACCGCCTGATGATGACCGGATTGTCCTCACATATCACTATTATTCTCCGTGGGATTACGTATCAAACTGGTGGGGCCGGACAACTTGGGGATCGGCAGCCGAAATCTCCGAGATGGAGGAGGATATCAAACCGGTTTATGAAAAATTTGTAAGGGAAGGATACCCGGTTATCATCGGCGAATACGGTACCCTCGGCGCCAATGAAAAGCATTCAAAGCGGCTCTATCATGATACGTTTGTCCGCCTTGCCCACAAATATCAAATGATCCCGATGTGGTGGGACAACGGGAATGACCAGTTTGACCGGACTGAGAGACAGTGGCGCGATCCTGTTGTTAAAGAGATTGTCATTCAGGCGGGACGCGGCGTTCCCAATGCGATCATCAAACCGGCAGATCTTTTTATAAAAAAAGGTCAAAACCTCAGCGATCAGACGGTGGACATTCAGCTGAACGGCAATGTGCTGACTGGCATTTATCAGAAATCCGAACCATTAAAGGAAGGCAGTGATTATACAGTTGACAATGCCGGAAAAACGGTCTCTATTAAGGCATCCTGCTTGGCAAAGCTGCTGAACGGGTCCGGGCAGCCTGGGGTAAAAGCGCAGCTCACTTTTACGTTTCATAAAGGAGCCAGCCAGGTTATGGATATCATTCTTTATGATGACCCGAAGCTTGAAAAAAGCGAATTCACCATCAGTCAATCGGCAATCAGCGGTGATCTCAAAATCCCGGCGTCACTGAACGGAACGAAGCTGGCTACGGTTAAAGGAGTCGTCGATTCTACAGGAAGGCCGGTTCTTGAAGAAGTATGGTCATGGACGCCCTACTTGAACTATGACGAGGATTTTTAGACGGGGATTTGTATTTGAGAGAGCGGGTTTTAAAGTATTTGAAAAGCAATTCCACCTTTACATTTGAACTGTGGCCGAAAGGCGTCGAGACGGTCGTGAAGGTAAAAGTCACGCCTTGAACGGCCTTCTAATCTCTGAATGGCGCCGTCCATGGATCCTCTCTATGAAAGCAGGGAAAACATAATGATGACGAGAAAGGTTTTTTTGACACTGCTGATGCCGTTTTTGCTTGCGCTTTCCGCCATTCAGTTTGGCAATCCCCGGCCGGCACTAGCCGCATCTCCTTTTGTTGAGACATCCGGAACATCGTTCACTTTAAATGGAAAAGACTTTTATTTTGCCGGGGCGAATAACTATTATTTCCATTATAAATCTAAAAAAATGGTCGATGATGTGTTCGAAGATATGAAAGCGATGAATTTGAAAGTGATCCGCATCTGGGGTTTTCTTGACGGCCAGCCGCAGGAAAATACCGTCATGCAGCCAAGGCCGGGCATATATGATGAATCAGGATTTTCAAAGCTTGACTATGCCATTTATAAAGCGGGGCAGACAGGGATAAAACTAGTCATCCCTTTTGTGAACAACTGGGATGATTTCGGCGGAATGAATCAATATGTCAGGTGGTTTCAGGCGGATGGACATGACGCCTTTTATACTCATCCGGACATTAAAGAGGCGTATAAAAATTATGTATCCTATATGCTGAACCGAGTCAACACATATAATGGCGTCAAATATAAAGATGATCCCGCGATTATGGCGTGGGAGCTTGCCAATGAACCAAGGGTCCAGTCTGACAGGACCGGAAATACACTTGTCGAATGGGCGGATGAGATGAGCGGATTTATTAAATCCATTGATCAGAACCATCTTGTAGCGGTTGGAGATGAAGGATTTTATCATATAGAAGGGCACCCTGATTGGCATTACAACGGCGGAGAGGGTGTGGATTGGAAAAGGCTGACCGCTCTGAAGCATATTGATTACGGCACATATCACCTCTATCCGGATCATTGGGGCAAAACGGCCGAGTGGGGGAATCAGTGGATCACAGACCATATTTGCGATGGAAAAGAAATCGGCAAGCCGGTCGTTTTAGAAGAGTACGGCTATCAGGATAAGTCCAGAAGGGACGACGTCTACAGAACATGGCTTGAACTCATAGAAAAGCAGGGCGGGGCGGGCAGCCAATTTTGGATTTTGACCGGTATTCAGGATGACGGGACCCTTTATCCGGACTATGACGGTTTTCGGATCGTTTATCCGAGCTCTGCCGCTTCTGTCATTTCAGAACATGCGAAGCGGATGAATGAAAAATCATCCCCTTCCGAAATGCGTCAGACTAAACGCTGTCATGATTTGCAATAAAAATATGGTTATGGTATAGTTTTATTGGAAATGCTAACGATAGCCGAGGCGAAGAGTGGGGAAACCCGCTCTTTTGTATTGAACAGGCAATTTTGTCTCGACATGTTCATCGTTTTTTCTAAAATCCCCTGCTTTTGAAGCAGGGTTTTTACGAGGGAGCTGATGAATGGGAGCCTGCACAAGGAGGAAAAGTATGAGTAACAAAGTGATCGATACCGTCAGCGAAATGGTCCAGCCTATACTAGACAATCTTCAGCTTGAGCTCGTTGACATCGAATTTGTCAAGGAAGGTCCGAGCTGGTTTCTTCGCGTGTTTATTGATTCAGATGACGGCGTGGACATCGAGGAATGTGCCAAGGTTAGCGAAGCTCTTAGTGAAAAGCTCGACGAGGCTGATCCGATCAAGCAAAACTATTTTCTTGAAGTATCGTCACCTGGAGCTGAGAGGCCTTTAAAGAAAGAAGCCGATTTCATGAAAGCGCTCGGAAAAAACGTATATATTAAAACGTACGAACCTATTGAAGGCAATAAAGAGTTTGAAGGCGAGCTTTCCGCATTTGACGGTGAAAACGTGGAAGTCGCGGTGATGATCAAAACGCGCCGGAAAACGATCAATATTCCATATGATAAAGTAGCCAAAGCAAGGCTGGCTGTTTCGTTCAATTAATTTTTGACTGTTTAAGGGGGAAACCATAAACATGAGTAGTGAGTTGTTAGATGCCCTGACGGTTCTTGAAAAAGAAAAGGGAATCAGTAAGGACATTATTATTGAAGCAATTGAAGCTGCGCTCATTTCCGCTTATAAGCGGAACTTCAACCAGGCGCAGAACGTCAGGGTAGATTTAAATCGCGACACCGGTTCAATCCGCGTTTTCGCCCGCAAAGATGTCGTGGATGAAGTGTATGATCCGCGCCTTGAAATCTCGATTGAAGATGCCGTAAACATCAATCCGAACTACATTGTCGGAGATGTCGTGGAAATCGAAGTGACACCGAAGGATTTCGGCCGCATCGCTGCCCAGACGGCAAAGCAGGTCGTGACTCAGCGCGTCCGCGAAGCGGAGCGCGGCGTCATCTATTCCGAATTCATCGATCGCGAAGAAGATATCATGACAGGCATCGTTCAGCGGATCGACAATAAGTTCATCTATGTCTCTTTAGGAAAAATCGAGGCCCTTCTGCCGGTTTCAGAACAGATGCCGAATGAAGTCTACAAGCCTCATGACCGGATCAAAGTGTTCATTACAAAAGTCGAAAAAACGACGAAGGGTCCGCAGATTTACGTTTCAAGAACTCATCCAGGTTTATTAAAACGGCTCTTTGAAATCGAAGTCCCGGAAATTTACGATGGAACGGTCGAGCTCAAATCCGTGGCGAGAGAAGCGGGAGACCGCTCGAAGATTTCCGTCCGCACGGATAATCCCGACATCGATCCCGTCGGTGCCTGCGTCGGACCGAAGGGTCAGCGCGTTCAGGCGATCGTTAATGAATTGAAAGGCGAGAAAATTGACATTGTTCACTGGTCAAACGATCCGGTTGAATTCGTCGCCAATGCGCTGAGCCCTTCAAAAGTGCTCGACGTCATCGTCAATGAAGAGGATAAGGCGACAACGGTTGTCGTTCCCGACTACCAGCTGTCGCTCGCCATCGGAAAAAGAGGTCAAAACGCCCGCCTGGCAGCCAAGCTGACAAGCTGGAAGATCGATATTAAAAGCGAAACAGATGCAAGAGAGCTTGGAATTTATCCAAGGGAGCTTGAAGAAGAGGAGCCGGAAGAGCTTTTCTTTGAAAGCGAAACTCCAGAATCGGATGAATAAGAGGTGACCTTTGGTGAAAAGCCGAAAGAAGATCCCGCTTAGAAAATGCGTCGTAACAGGGGAAATGAAGCCTAAAAAGGAGCTCATCCGCGTCGTCCGTTCGAAAGAAGGGGAAGTTTCCGTAGACCCGACCGGCAAGAAAAACGGCCGGGGAGCCTACCTTACACTTGATAAAGACGTCATTTTAACTGCAAAAAAGAAAAACAGCTTAGCAAATCAGCTTCAAGCACAGATTGATGATCAGATTTTTGATGAACTGCTGGAACTGGCGGAAAAGGAGAACAGATAAATGTCGGAATCAGAATGGTTTTCCTTGCTGGGTCTGGCGAATCGAGCTCGAAAGGTCGTGTCCGGAGAAGACCTGGTTGTGAAAGAAATCAGGCATTCGCGCGCAAAGCTTGTTTTGCTTGCAGACGACGCATCGGCTAACACGGAGAAAAAAGTAACCGACAAATGCAGGCACTACGATGTACCGGTGAAAAAAGTCGGAGATCGTATGCTTTTGGGCCGTTCAATCGGCAAAGAATCCCGTGTGGTTGTTGCTGTCACTGATCAAGGTTTTGCGAATACGTTGCTCCGAAAGCTCGATTAATTTTTTGGGGGGTGAACGAATGGCTAAAATGAGAGTTTATGAATATGCAAAAGCCATAAATGTTTCAAGTAAGGATATTATCGCGGCATTGAAAGATATGAATATCGAAGTCAATAACCATATGGCGATGATCGAAGAAAATGCGATCAAACAGCTCGATCAAAAATTCAAGAAGGGCGCTAAACCTGCGGGAAATAAAAAGGATGCCGGTACAGGCGGACAAAAGCCGCAGCAAGAAGCCGCAAAACAGAATGCCGGAAGTAAGCCAAATAAAAATCGAGACGGAAAGAAGAATAACGTGCAGAATACTCAATTTAACAATAAAAACAAGAAGAAAAACAACAACAACAATAACAAAAAGAACAAGCGCGGTAAAAATCATCAATCTCCGCAGGAGAAGCAGTTCAAGCCGAAAAAAGAACTGCCTGAAAAAATCGAATTTACCAACTCAATGTCGGTCGGGCAGCTTGCCGAAGAGCTCGGAAAAGAACCGTCAGAAATCATTAAAAAATTAATGCTTCTCGGCACTATGGCAACGATCAACCAAGATCTTGACAAAGATACCGTTGAGCTGATCGCTTCAGAATACGGCGTCGACGTCGAAGAAGTGATCGTCCTTGAAGAAACCGAGTTCGAAAAATACGAAGAGCCGGATCAAGAAGAAGACCTTGAAATCCGTCCTCCTGTCGTTACAATCATGGGCCACGTCGACCACGGAAAAACAACGCTTCTCGACAGCATCAGAAAAACGAAGGTCGTCGAAGGCGAAGCCGGAGGCATCACACAGCACATTGGCGCTTATCAGATCGAGGAAAACGGCAAAAAGATCACCTTCCTTGACACTCCGGGCCACGCCGCATTCACAACGATGCGCGCACGCGGTGCGGAAGTTACGGATATTACGATTCTCGTCGTAGCTGCAGATGACGGGGTCATGCCGCAGACGGTCGAAGCGATCAACCATGCGAAAGCGGCTGAAGTGCCGATCATCGTCGCTGTCAACAAAATCGACAAACCGACGGCAAACCCTGACCGGGTGATGCAGGAGCTGACAGAGCACGGTCTTGTTCCGGAAGCATGGGGAGGCGAGACGATTTTCGTTCCTCTTTCAGCACTGTCAGGAGAGGGAATCGATGAGCTGATCGAAATGATCCTGCTCGTCAGCGAGGTCGAGGAGCTCAAAGCGAATCCGAACCGCAGAGCAAAAGGAACGGTCATCGAAGCCGAGCTTGATAAAGGAAAAGGTTCTGTCGCAACACTGCTCGTTCAAAACGGAACGCTTCACGTCGGAGATCCGATCGTTGTCGGGAACACATTCGGACGCGTTCGCGCGATGGTCAATGATATCGGCAGACGCGTTAAATCGGCGGGGCCGTCAACACCTGTTGAAATCACCGGGTTGAACGAAGTTCCGAACGCAGGGGATCAGTTCCTTGTGTTCAAAGACGAAAAAACAGCCCGTTCAGTCGGAGAAGCGCGCGCTACCAAACAGCTTGAAGAACAGCGCAGCGATAAAGCGAAGCTCAGCCTTGATGACTTGTTTGAACAGATTAAACAAGGCGATGTCAAAGACATTAATCTCGTTGTCAAAGCCGATGTGCAAGGCTCTGCTGAAGCTCTCGTTGCAGCACTGCAAAAAATAGAAGTCGAAGGCGTCAGAGTCAAAATCATCCACACAGGCGTAGGTGCGATTACTGAATCAGACATTATTTTAGCTTCTGCATCAAATGCAATCGTGATCGGGTTTAATGTCAGACCTGACGGAAATGCTAAGAGTACCGCCGAAGCCGAAAATGTGGATATCCGCCTTCACCGCATCATTTATAAAGTCATCGATGAGATCGAAGCAGCCATGAAAGGCATGCTTGATCCTGAGTATGAAGAAAAAGTGATCGGCATGGTTGAAGTCCGTCAAACATTCAAAGTCTCTAAAATCGGAACGATTGCCGGAGGCTATGTAACGGAAGGTACGATCACGCGTGACAGCGGAATCCGCTTGATCCGCGACGGCGTCGTCATCTATGAAGGTGAAGTCGATGTGCTGAAACGCTTTAAAGATGATGTAAAAGAAGTTTCACAAGGATATGAATGTGGTATCACCATTAAGAAATACAACGACATACGCGAAGGCGATATGATCGAAGCGTATGTTATGCAAGAAATTGAAAAGAAAGTGATCGGTTTCGTTGAATGCGAATGCATCATTTACGATGCATCATCACTCAAGGAAAAACGGGCGGTGCTGAAGCGGGTGATCACAAGAATCCGCGCAAAGTTCAACGTTTCTGTTTCAGAAATTGACTACCAGGACACTTGGCAGCGCACAAGCTTTGGTATCGCCGCCGTTTCTTCCTCTCGCGTGCAAACGGAAAAAGAGCTGCAACGGGTTCTAAGCTTTATCGACTCTTTTCCGGAAATTGAACGGACGATCACGAGAACAGAGTGGTTTTAACGTAGAGGTGGTATGGTCATGACGATGAGAGCTACCCGTGTGGGTGAGCAGATGAAAAAAGAACTTGGTGACATTATCGGTAGAAAGCTGAAAGATCCGCGGATCGGATTTTTAACAGTCACTGATGTCAGGGTCTCAGGTGATCTGCAAATTGCCAAAGTGTATATTTCCGTTTTAGGCGATGAAAAGAAACGGGAAGAAACGCTCAAAGGCCTGGCAAAAGCAAAGGGCTTTATTCGTTCCGAACTTGGAAACCGAATCAGGCTTCGCAAAACACCTGAAATCCATTTTGAGTTCGATGAATCGATCGATTACGGAAACCGTATCGAAACATTGATTCACGAGCTGAACGCAAACAAAGAAGAATCATAAGCTGAAAAAGGATAGGCGGGCGACTGCCTGTCCTTTTTAGCTCCAAATGAGAAAGGGGCGAAGAAACACGAATGTATAACGGAGTCCTTCTGTTACATAAACCGGTCGGCATGACTTCACACGACTGCGTCATGAAGATCCGCAAACTGTTGAAAACAAAAAAGGTCGGCCATACCGGCACATTGGATCCCGAGGTGTCGGGCGTCCTCCCGATCTGCGTCGGGAGAGCAACCAAAATCGTCGAGTATTTGACCGAAAAGTCCAAAACATATGATGCAGAGGTCACGCTTGGCTGTTCCACGGAGACAGAAGACCAGACGGGAGAAGTCACGGAAACGAAACCCGTCTTAGCGCCGCCTGATGAACAGACCGTGCAGAGCGTACTGAGATCTCTTGAAGGAACGATTGAGCAAGTCCCGCCGATGTATTCCGCTGTCAAGGTAGCCGGCAAAAAGCTGTATGAATACGCGCGGGCCGGAATCGAGGTTGAACGGCCGAAGCGGGCCATCACCATCCATCATATCGAACTGGCATCCGAGATTCGCCACGAGCAGGATAAAGCCCGCTTTCGGTTTGTTGTGACATGTTCAAAAGGCACATATGTCAGGACCTTGGCGGTAACAATCGGGGAGAAGCTCGGATATCCCGCGCATATGTCCCACCTGGTCAGGACCGCATCAGGCCCTTTTACCCTTGATGAATGCTTGACCTTCGAAGACGTCGAAGGCTTGATTGCTGACGGAACATTGTCCGAAAAGTTCGTCCCCATCGAACGTGCGCTTGATCATTTGCCGAAATGGATAATTAGTGATACATTAGCTAAGAAAGTGGAAAATGGAGCGGTGCTTGAAACGCCCGGCAGCTTTTCTCATTTGACGAGCGAAGACCGAATTGCGGTCTTTACGGAAGCAGGCCGGTGCACAGCCGTCTATTATCCGCATCCGACCAAGACCGGCCTGTTGAAGCCGGCAAAAGTACTCGTGCAAAAAAGCGAACAATAGAAAAGGTGACCGTTCTTGAAGACGATACATATTTCCCACCCACACGACTTGAAGCGTGAGGATTTTCCGACATCAGTTATGGCATTAGGCTATTTTGACGGTGTTCACCTGGGACATCAGCAAGTGATTCTTACTGCAAAAAACACCGCGGCAAGGGAAGGGGTCAAAACGTCGGTGATGACCTTTCACCCCCACCCTTCTGCCGTGCTCAAAAAAGGCCGGGAGCCAAAAGATTTAATCACGCCTTTGCAGGACAAAATCAGCATCATTGAAGATTTAGGGGTCGATTTTTTATACGTTGTCACATTTACCCCTGAATTCGCTTCTCTATCGCCTGAAGAATTTATCGATCAATATATACTCGGCTTTCACGTTACTCATGTTGTCGCCGGATTTGACTTTACCTTCGGGAAATTCGGCAAAGGCACAATGGAAAACTTCCAGGAGTATGCGAAAGGCAGTGTCAAAAGCACGTCTGTCGCAAAATATTCCAATCAGGACCAAAAGGTGAGCTCCACGAGAATCCGCACCGTCCTGGGAGCCGGAGACGTCGAATACGCCGCTGAACTGCTCGGCAGGCCGTACCATGTGAAAGGCTTTGTGATCCACGGCGATAAAAGGGGCCGAACGATCGGATTTCCGACCGCCAATATCGGCCTTAAAGACACATACATCGTCCCGCCGACAGGTGTGTATGCCGTTAAAGCCGAAATCGGCGGCGCTGTCTACAACGGCGTCTGCAATGTCGGATACAAGCCGACGTTTTATGAAAAACGGCCGGGGCAGCCTTCAATCGAAGTCAACTTATTCGATTTTGACCGTGACATATACGGGTCCGAAATTAAGGTTGAATGGTATAAGCGGCTGAGGAGCGAAAAAAAATTCGGCAGCGTTGACGAGCTTGTCGAACAGATTTCCAGAGACAAAGAAGAAGCGATCCGCTTCTTCAGAGAGCGGAAGCCGGCCGGAATCTAGATGTATGGAAACGGCAATACGCGTCAACAATGGTGATAATAGCTAAACTTCATCATAAATGGTTGCATTAGGCCCGCATTTCTAGTATCATATTGTCTGTAGCTTTAAAACCGTTCACTTGGCAAATCGAATCACCGGCGTTTGCTAGGTAATCGGGGCTAATATTATATGGAGGTGAAACAGGATGGCAATTACTCAAGAGCGTAAAACACAACTCATCAATGAGTTCAAAACCCACGAATCTGACACGGGATCACCGGAAGTTCAGATCGCTATCCTAACAGATCAAATCAACAACTTGAACGAGCATTTACGCACTCACAAGAAAGACCATCACTCACGTCGCGGTCTTCTTAAAATGGTAGGTAAACGTCGTAATCTTCTTACGTATCTTCGTAACAAAGACGTAACTCGTTACCGTGAGTTGATCAACAAACTAGGATTACGTCGATAATCGTGAAAAGCGGGAGGATTCCCGCTTTTTTATCGTATAAGAACGAATATCCGGCAACTCCAAAACGCGTTGTTCATATAAATGATTTTAAATGACACCGATTCATTCTTTACATAGCACTTTGCCATTGATATGTTCAATTCATTTCGTTCATAATAGGAGTAACCTAAAAACTATCCGAAGAGAGGAGTTCATATAAGAATGGGACAAGAGAAACATGTCTTTTCCATAGATTGGGCCGGCCGCAAGCTGACGGTAGAAACCGGCCAGCTTGCAAAACAAGCAAACGGAGCTGTCATGGTGCGTTATGGAGACACCGCCGTGCTCAGCACCGCAACGGCTTCAAAAGAACCTAAAACCGTAGACTTTTTCCCGTTAACCGTGAATTATGAAGAAAGACTTTACGCCGTCGGAAAGATTCCGGGCGGGTTTATTAAAAGAGAGGGCAGACCGAGCGAAAAAGCGATTCTCGCCAGCCGGTTAATCGACCGGCCGATCCGTCCGCTGTTCGCAGACGGCTTCCGGAATGAAGTTCAAGTCGTCAGCATCGTCATGAGTGTTGACCAGGATTGTTCGTCGGAAATGGCGGCAATGTTCGGATCGTCTCTTGCGCTGTCCGTATCGGACATCCCGTTTGAAGGGCCGATCGCCGGAGTGACGGTAGGGCGGGTTGACAACGAATTCATTATCAATCCGACACTTGAACAGCTTGAAAAAAGCGACATTCACCTCGTCGTAGCGGGAACGAAGGATGCGATCAACATGGTTGAAGCAGGAGCAGACGAAGTTCCGGAAGAGATCATGCTTGAAGCGATCATGTTCGGTCACGAGGAGATCAAGCGGCTTATTGCGTTCCAGGAGGAAATCGTCGCCGCTGTCGGGAAAGAAAAATCAGAAATCACCCTGTATGAGATCGATTCCGATCTGAAAGAAAAAGTGCGGGGAATGGCCGAATCAAACCTCTTAAAAGCGATCCAGGTTCATGAAAAGCACGCGCGCGAAGACGCGATCAGCGAAGTGAAAAACGAGGTTTTGGCCAAGTTTGAAGAAGAGGAACACGATGAAGACACGCTGAAACAAGTGAAAGACATCTTGTCGCAGCTTGTTAAAAATGAAGTGCGCCGTCTGATCACGGAGGAAAAAGTTCGTCCTGACGGCCGGGCTGTCGATGAGATCCGCCCGCTTTCTTCAGAAGTCGGACTCCTTCCGAGAACACACGGTTCAGGCCTTTTCACACGGGGTCAGACGCAGGCGCTCAGCATTTGTACGCTCGGTGCGCTTGGCGATGTGCAAATTTTGGACGGTCTCGGTGTCGAGGAATCAAAACGCTTTATGCACCATTACAACTTCCCACAATTCAGCGTCGGGGAAACAGGGCCGATGCGCGGACCGGGACGCCGCGAAATCGGGCACGGAGCCCTCGGGGAACGTGCGCTTGAACCGATTGTTCCGTCTGAAAAAGACTTCCCGTACACCATCCGCCTCGTCTCTGAAGTGCTTGAATCAAACGGTTCAACTTCCCAGGCGAGTATTTGTGCAAGCACGCTTGCGATGATGGATGCAGGGGTGCCGATTAAAGCACCGGTTGCCGGAATCGCGATGGGTCTTGTCAAATCAGGTGACAACTACACGGTCTTAACCGATATTCAAGGTATGGAAGACCATCTCGGAGATATGGACTTTAAAGTAGCGGGAACGTCCAAAGGCGTCACAGCTCTGCAAATGGATATTAAGATTGAAGGCCTATCAAGAGAGATTTTGGAAGAGGCTCTTCAGCAGGCGAAAAAAGGCAGAATGGAAATTCTTGAAAGCATGCTGAGCACATTGGCTGAATCAAGAAAAGAGCTTTCTCCTTATGCGCCGAAAATCTTGACGATGTCGATCAATCCGGATAAAATCCGCGACGTCATCGGACCAAGCGGAAAACAAATCAATAAGATCATTGAAGATACAGGTGTTAAAATCGATATTGAACAAGACGGCACAATCTTCATCTCTTCCACCGATGAAAGCATGAACCAAAAAGCGAAGAAAATCATCGAAGACCTTGTCAGAGAAGTTGAGGTCGGACAGCTTTACTTAGGTAAAGTAAAGCGGATTGAAAAATTCGGAGCTTTCGTTGAACTGTTCAGCGGAAAAGACGGTTTGGTCCATATTTCAGAGCTTGCGCTCGAACGGGTAGGAAAAGTCGAAGATGTCGTCAAAATCGGCGACGAGCTCCTTGTTAAGGTTACCGAAATCGATAAACAAGGACGCGTCAACTTATCAAGAAAAGCTGTACTGCGTGAACAGAAGGAAAAAGAAGAACAAAAATCGTAAAAAAACGGTGTTTTATCTTGCTTCTGTCTTCGTCTTCAAAGCAAAAGGAAGCCTGGGTAACCCGGCTTCTTTGTTTTAAGCCGTGAAAACGGTCCGGTTCTATCTTGTCCTTTTCTCACATATTTTGTGGGGAAGGGAGGAATACAATTGAAAAGAACGATTGTTCGTGTTTCCGTTTTTTTCTTTCTTTTGCTGATGTCCTATCAGATGATGAACCGTCCGTATTCACAACATTACATAGATGCGATGAAAAAAGATGCGGTCACGGTTGCCGCTCAGAAGGACGAATTGTACCAGGAGCTTTTGCAAAAAGCGCCTGAATATGAAGTAAAGGCCCAGAATGCGAAAATTGATCAAATATGGAAAGCGATGCCCGGCTACAACGGCTTAAAAGTAAACATCGAAAAATCGTACAAAAAAATGAAACGGGCCGGAGCATTTGATGAGAAGCTGCTCGTTTATGATCAAGTGAAACCTGACGTTCATTTAGAATCCTTAAAGCCTGAGCCGATCTACCGCGGACACCCGGATAAACCGATGGTCTCGTTTATTATCAATGTCGCTTGGGGCAATGAATATTTGCAAGAGATGCTTCCCGTTTTAGAAAAGCATCGTGTCAAAGCCACCTTTTTTTTGGAGGGCAGATGGGTGAAACATCATCCCGAGCTCGCAAAAGCCATCCAAAACGGCGGGCATGAAATCGGAAACCATTCATACAATCATCCGGATATGAGCAAACTGACGAGAGAACGTATTTCAGAACAGCTGCGGATGACAAATGAACAAATAGAGGAAACGCTCGGCGTCAAGCCGAAATGGTTCGCCCCGCCGAGCGGCAGCTTCCGCAAAGAGGTTGTGGATCAGGCTCACAAGATGGGGATGGGAACGATCATGTGGACAGTTGATACGATCGATTGGCAGAAACCGCAGCCGGCCGTCTTACAGCAACGGGTATTAAGCAAAGTACATAACGGCGCCATGATATTAATGCATCCGACAGATCCAACTGCAAAAAGTCTTGCCGTTTTGATACAGAACCTTCATGAAAAAGGCTATCAAATCGGAACTGTCTCACAGCTGATGAATGAAAAAAGGCTTGTTGAAGAATAGGATGTGCGGCCCGTTCTTTGAATAGGAGGAACAAATTTGATTAAACGGTATACTTGTCAAAATGGGGTAAGAATCGTATTCGAAAACAATCCCACTGTCCGGTCTGTGGCCATCGGAGTTTGGATTGGAACCGGATCAAGACATGAAACACCTGAAATTAACGGTATTTCGCACTTTCTTGAGCACATGTTTTTCAAAGGGACTAAAACGCGCACTGCAAGGGACATCGCAGAGTCTTTCGACAGAATCGGCGGACAGGTCAACGCGTTTACCTCAAAGGAATATACGTGCTATTACGCCAAAGTTCTCGATGAGCATGCAAGCTATGCTCTGGAAGTGCTTTCTGACATGTTCTTTCATTCATCATTTGACGAGGAAGAATTGAAAAAAGAAAAAAACGTCGTCTATGAAGAGATTAAAATGTATGAGGACACGCCTGACGACATCGTCCACGATCTCTTGAGCAAAGCGTCATTCGGCAGCCATTCCCTCGGTTATCCGATCCTTGGCACAGAGGAAACGCTTGCTGAATTTGACGGAGATTCGCTCAGAAAATATATGGACGAATATTACACGCCTGACCGTGTCGTCATTTCGATAGCCGGAAATGTGCCGGAAGCTTTTATAAAAGAAGCTGAAAAGCATTTCGGCTCATATGAAGCCAAAGGCAAAAGAACCGGCATGACAAAACCGGATTTTCACCATGAGAAAATGACGCGCAAAAAAGAAACCGAACAGGCTCATCTCTGCCTCGGCTTCAACGGGCTGGAAGCAGGCCACCCGGAAATCTACGATTTGATCGTTCTCAATAATATTTTGGGAGGGAGCATGAGCAGCCGCCTCTTTCAGGATGTCCGGGAAGATAAAGGTCTTGCATATTCCGTGTTCAGCTACCACACTTCCTATGAAGACAGCGGCATGATGACGATCTACGCCGGAACCGGCGCAAATCAGCTTCAGCTTCTGTCAGAAACGATTCATGAAACACTGCGCGTGCTGAAAAGCGACGGAATCACACCGAAAGAGCTTGAAAACAGCAAAGAGCAAATGAAAGGCAGCCTGATGCTCAGTCTCGAAAGCACAAACAGCAAAATGAGCCGCAACGGCAAAAATGAGCTTTTGCTCGGCAAACACCGGACGCTTGATGAAATCATCGAAAAGTTGAATGCCGTCAGCCTCGAGCGTGTGAACAATCTTGCCAACCGGATTTTCACCGATGATTACTCGTCTGCATTGATCAGCCCTTCGGGTGAGCTGCCGAAATAATGCCTCGTTAAAACATGCTTGTCTTTTTAGGCAGGCATGTTTTTTGTTATCGGTTCATACATCATAACAAAAGGGGGTTTTTTCATGAGGCTGAGTGAACTTTCGGGAAAAGAAATCGTCGATGTTAAGCGGGCCGAACGGCTCGGCGTACTGGGGCAGACGGATCTTGAGATCAATGAGCAGGACGGACAGATTACCGCTCTTATCATCCCTTCTGTTAAATGGTTCGGACTTGGCAGAAAACAGGGGAATGACATCAAGGTGCCCTGGTCGCAGATTCAAAAAATCGGATCGGATATGATCATTTTGGATGTGCCGGAAAGCAGCGTGACAAAAGAAGAATAAGCAAGGCTGGAAGGACCCGCCCGTCCCTTGAGGCGGGCTTTTTGTTTTTCTGGATTTCAATTCACCGCTATTTCCTTTTTGTCATATGATGAAATTAGCTTATGAATTAGATCCTTGTCAAAAAAGAAGGTGAATGTTAGAGCCATGTTAACCGGATTGACGATTGCAATCATCGGCGGCGATGCAAGGCAGCTCGAGATCATCCGCAAGCTGACGGAACAGGATGCAAAGGTCTTTTTAATCGGTTTTGACCAGCTTGATCACGGGTTTACCGGAGCTACAAAACTAAAGCTGAACGAACTTGACTTTGGCGCAATAGACAGCATTATTCTGCCTGTATCGGGCACATCGATGGAAGGGACGGTTGCGACTGTTTTTTCCAATGAAAAAGTGGTGTTAAAACAGGAACATTTAGAAAAAACCCCGCCTCACTGTGCGATTTACTCAGGGATTTCAAATCAGTATTTAGACGGCATGGCCAAAGGGGCGAACCGCCGTCTTGTCAAGCTCTTTGAAAGAGACGATATTGCGATTTACAACTCGATACCTACAGTCGAAGGTGCCATTATGATGGCCATACAGCATACAGACTTTACGATTCACGGCTCGAATGTGATGGTTCTCGGGCTCGGGCGGACGGGAATGAGCATTAGCCGGACGTTCTCGGCGCTCGGCGCACGCGTAAAAGTCGGAGCGCGCGACTCCGCCCACCTCGCCAGAATCTTGGAGATGGGCCTCACTCCTTTCCACACAAACGAACTTGCAGAGCATGTTGAAAATATCGACATTTGCATCAATACCATTCCAAGCCTGATTCTCGATAAACACGTCCTCTCACGAATGACACCCAGAACATTAATTCTCGATTTAGCAACCCGTCCCGGAGGCACCGATTTTGATTTTGCCGAAAAGCAAGGCATTAAAGCGCTGCTTGCTCCGGGACTTCCCGGGATCGTCGCGCCTAAAACGGCGGGACAGATCATTGCCAATGTTTTGTGCAACCTTTTGTCTGAATTAACAACTGACCGAAAGGGGCTGTCATAAATGTCGATCAAAGGAAAAAGAATCGGATTTGGTCTGACGGGTTCACATTGCACGTATGATGCCGTATTTCCGCAAATCGAAGCGCTGATCAACAAAGGAGCTGAAGTCAGACCGGTCGTCACGCATACTGTTAAGTCGACGGACACACGCTTTGGAGAAGGGGAAGAATGGGTTAGGAGAATAGAGGAACTGACTGGATTTAAAGTCATTGATTCCATTCCGAAAGCGGAGCCTCTCGGACCGAAAACTCCGCTGGACTGCATGGTTGTTGCGCCGCTGACGGGAAATTCGATGAGCAAGCTCGCAAACGCCCAGACGGACAGTCCGGTTCTCATGGCGGCTAAGGCGACGATGAGAAACTCCCGTCCCGTCGTCCTCGGCATTTCAACGAATGACGCGCTCGGCTTGAACGGCGTCAACTTGATGAGGCTGATGGCGGCAAAAAACGTTTACTTTATTCCGTTCGGCCAGGATGATCCTTATAAAAAGCCGAATTCGCTCGTCGCCAAAATGGATCTTTTAGTGCCGGCGGTCGAAGAAGCGCTCTCCCATAAACAAATGCAGCCTATCCTGGTCCACAATGATCAATAAATCTTTTGAAAATAAAGTTGTAACAAAAAATATCAATCACCACGGCACACATCTATGTTAAAATAAAATGTAAAATGCATAGTCAACCAATCGTTTACGACGATTAAGGTGGAAGGAGTTTTACAATTGGGCAGAGGATTACATGTAGCAGTAGTTGGTGCGACAGGCGCTGTAGGACAGCAAATGTTAAAAACACTAGAAGACAGGAATTTTGAACTGGATAAACTGACTTTATTATCCTCAAAACGTTCAGCAGGTACGAAGCAGACTTTCAAAGGCGAAGAGTACACTGTAGAAGAAGCTCGTCCAGAGAGTTTTGAAGGCGTCAACATCGCGCTTTTCAGCGCGGGGGGAAGCGTTTCGCAGGCGCTTGCTCACGAGGCTGTCAAACGCGGGGCGATCGTCATTGATAATACGAGCGCGTTCCGGATGGACCAAAACACTCCGCTCGTCGTACCTGAGGTCAATGAGGCAGATTTGCACAAGCACAACGGCATTATTGCAAATCCGAACTGTTCAACAATCCAGATGGTTGTTGCGCTCGAACCGATCCGCAAGGCTTTCGGTTTAAACAAAATCATCGTGTCGACTTATCAGGCGGTGTCGGGAGCCGGAAACGAAGCGGTAAAAGAGCTCTACGGGCAAACCGAAGCCATTTTGAACGACAAACCGTTCGAGCCTGAGATCATGCCGGTGAAGAGTGATGAAAAACACTACCAAATCGCATTTAACGCTATTCCTCAAATCGATAAATTCCAGGAAAACGGCTTTACGTTTGAGGAAATGAAAATGATAAATGAAACGAAAAAAATCATGCACATGCCTGAGCTTCAAGTTTCAGCCACATGTGTCAGACTGCCGGTTGCAACAGGGCATTCAGAATCCGTCTACATCGAAACAGACCGTGATGATGTGACAGCAGAAGATATTAAAAATCTGTTAAAAGAAGCTCCAGGCGTCGTTCTGCAGGATGATCCGGCTGAACAGGTCTATCCGATGCCTGCAGATGCAGTAGGGAAAAGAGACGTGTTTGTCGGCCGGGTGAGAAAAGACCTCGACCGCCCGAACGGTTTCCATCTGTGGATCGTTTCCGACAACCTGCTGAAAGGCGCAGCATGGAATTCCGTACAAATCGCAGAAAGCCTAAAAGCTTTAAATTTAGTTTAAGATTTCTAACGGGATGTGAGAAGAGAGTGAGGCAAAAATGAAAGCCTGCTCTCTTCTGTTACGTCCGAAATCAACTTGGAGTGAAATAAAGTGAAAATCATCGTTCAAAAATTCGGCGGAACGTCTGTAAAAGATGACCGCGGCAGAAAGCTTGCCTTAAGCCATATTCAGGAAGCGGTCAATGAAGGATACAAAGCGGTTGTCGTCGTATCGGCCATGGGCCGGAAAGGCGATCCGTATGCGACTGATTCATTGCTTGATCTGCTTTACGGCGGACAGGATACTATTACCGAGCGCGAGCAGGATATGCTTTTATCATGCGGAGAAACGATTTCCTCTGTTGTGTTCGCCAGCATGCTTTTGGAAAACGGGATTAAAGCAGCTGCTTTAACCGGTGCGCAAGCGGGCTTTTTAACGGACAACAACCATACGAATGCAAAGATTCTCGAAATGAAGCCGGAGCGGCTTGTCAGCATGCTGGCCGACCATGATGCGGTTGTCGTCGCAGGATTCCAAGGTGCGACTGCAAAAGGGGACATCACAACGATCGGCCGCGGCGGAAGCGATACATCGGCCGCGGCGCTCGGCGCGGCGCTGGACGCGGAATTTATCGATATTTATACAGATGTCGAAGGCGTCATGACCGCTGATCCGCGCATCGTTGAAAAAGCGAAGCCGCTGCCTATGATTACCTATACGGAAATCTGTAATTTAGCCTATCAGGGGGCCAAGGTGATCCACCCGAGAGCCGTTGAAATCGCAATGCAGGCGAAAGTGCCGATCCGCGTGCGTTCAACCTATTCAAACGAGACGGGTACGCTCGTCACAAGCCATCACAACTCAAAAGCCGGAAGCGACGTTTTTGAGCGGCTTATCACAGGCATCGCCCATGTGAAAGACGTGACACAGTTTAAAGTCCCGGCAAAAGAAGGACAATATAACGTACAGACTGAAGTGTTTAAAGCGATGGCGAATGCCGGCATCAGCGTCGACTTCTTCAATATTACACCAAGTGAAATTGTCTACACGGTGGCTGGAAACATGACCGACCGCGCCTCTGGCATCCTGAAAGAATTAGGCTATGAACCGGCCGTGACGAGAAACTGCGCGAAAGTGTCAGCAGTTGGCGCGGGAATTATGGGCGTTCCGGGCGTTACCTCAAAAATCGTTACCGCTTTATCAGAAAAAGGCATTCCGATCTTGCAGTCTGCTGACAGCCATACGACGATATGGGTGCTCGTGCACGAGAAAAATATGGCGACGGCCGTGAATGCGCTGCATGAAGTGTTTGAACTGTCAAAATAAATATGATTGAATCATGATGAGGTGAAAAAAATGAATTTCGGAAATATCGCAACCGCAATGGTTACGCCCTTTGACAAAAATGAAAATATCGATTTTCAAAAACTGTCAAAGCTGATCGATTATTTAATAAACAATGGGACAGATTCCCTGGTTGTTGCCGGAACAACCGGAGAATCGCCGACGCTTTCCGAAGAAGAAAAGGTAGCGCTCATTCAATATTCCGTTAAGGAAGCGGCAGGCCGCGTCCCGATCATCGCCGGCACGGGAAGCAATAACACGAAAGCGTCGATCAAGCTGACGAAAAAAGCTGAAGAAGCCGGCGCTGACGCCGTCATGCTCGTCACTCCGTACTACAACAAGCCTTCTCAGGAAGGCATGTACCGCCATTTCAGAGCGATTGCGGAGGAAACGTCACTGCCTGTCATGCTTTATAATGTACCGGGAAGAACGGCTGCTTCGCTCGCACCGGAAACGACGATCCGCCTTGCGGAGATCCCGAATATCAT
The DNA here is from genome assembly GCF_056155945.1 of Bacillus sp. GM2. Classification (NCBI taxonomy): domain Bacteria; kingdom Bacillati; phylum Bacillota; class Bacilli; order Caryophanales; family Bacillaceae; genus Bacillus; species Bacillus sp. GM2. The sequence continues at coordinate 1,777,431 of NZ_JBRKSZ010000007.1, read as the reverse complement.
TGCGATTAAAGAAGCGAGCGGCGACTTAGATGCGATGACAAAAATCGTAGCTGAAACCCCTGAGGACTTTGCCGTTTATTCAGGAGATGACAGCCTGACACTGCCGGCGCTGTCCGTAGGAGCGAGAGGAATCGTTTCCGTTGCATCACACATCATCGGACCGGAAATGCAGGAAATGATCAAACATTATACAGAGGGGAACACGGCTCAGGCTGCTTTGATTCATCAAAAGCTGCTTCCGCTGATGAAAGGGCTTTTTGCCGCACCGAATCCGTCTCCATTAAAGACGGCTCTTCAGCTGAAGGGTCTTGACGTCGGGTCCGTCCGGCTCCCTTTGATTCCGCTAAATGAAGATGAACGACTCCGTTTAAGCAGCCTGATGAACGGCCTGTAAAAAACAATACGGACGAAAACGGTCATTCTCTTTTGGAGGGGATGACCGTTTGTCATATACATAATGGTTCTTGTTTTCTAAATTTAGATTCAGGTATAATAGGGACAAGTGATGATGGACGGGTACTTAGATTAGGAGGATTACAATTTGAAAAAAAATACAGAAAATATTAGAATCATCGCCTTAGGAGGCGTCGGAGAGATCGGAAAAAACCTTTATGTCATTGAAATCGATTCTGACATATTCGTGGTTGACGCCGGTCTCATGCATCCAGAAAATGAAATGCTGGGTATCGATGTGGTCATTCCTGACATTTCATATTTAATTGAACGATCTGACCGCGTAAAGGCGATTTTTCTCACACACGGGCATGAGGAAAACATCGGCGGCGTATTTTACTGCCTGAACAAACTTTCTGTGCCTGTTTACGGAACGAAGCTGACGCTCGCCCTTTTAAAGGAAACGCTGAAGCAGTACGGTGTAAACAAAAAGCCCGATTTAAGAGAAATTCATTCAAAATCCGTTATTACATTTGAATCAACAAAAGTGTCATTCTTTAAAACAAATCACAGCATTCCGGATTCCGTCGGTGTCAGCTTTAAAACATCCCTCGGATCCATCGTGTGCACAGGCGATTTTAAATTTGACCAGACACCTGTTTTAAACCAGACAAGCGACATCGGCGAAATTGCCAAAATCGGCAACAGCGGTGTGCTGTGTCTGCTTTCCGACAGTGCCAATGCTGAGAAACCGGGCTATACGCCTTCAGAAGCAGTCGTCGGCGGAGAGATATCCGATGTGATGTACAATGCTGAAAACCGCGTCATTATTGCCGTGTTCGCGTCTAACTTTAACCGGATTCAGCAGGTCATTGATGCCGCGCTCCAAAACGGCAGGAAGCTTGCGGTTTCAGGAAAAAATATTTCGTCGATACTCCAGCTGGCGATGAAACTCGGGTATGTCACGGCAGATGAGGATCTGTTCATCCCTGTCCAGGAAGTTAAAAAGTATCCGAAAAGAGAAGTCGCGATTTTGACAGGGGACAACCATGGAGAGCCGCTCGCCGCATTGACCAGGATCGCAAAACAAGGGCATAAGCAGCTCGACATTGAGAAAGGGGATACCGTCCTGATCGCATCCTCCCCTATTCCAGGTCAGGAGCTTGTCTACTCCAAAGCGGTCGACCTCTTAACAAGAGCGGGCGCGCAGGTCGTATTCGCCCAAAAACGCGTCCATGTATCAGGCCATGGCTGTCAGGAAGAACTGAAGCTGATGCTCAACTTGCTGAAGCCGAAGTATTTAATCCCAGTAAACGGTGAATACAGAATGCAAAAAGCGCATTCCAAGCTTGCCGAAGAAATCGGCATGAAACGGAGCGACATTTTCCTGATTGAAAAAGGAGACGTCGTGGAATTCCGCGGACAAAACGTGAAAATCGGCGATAAAGTGCATTCAGGCAATATTTTGATCGATGGACTCGGTGTCGGCGACATCGGCAATATCGTGCTCAGAGACCGCCGTCTTCTGTCCCAGGACGGAATCTTAATCGTTGTGATTACCCTTGATAAAAAGAAAAAACATCTTGTATCAGGACCCGAAATTATCACGAGAGGTTTTGTCTATGTCAGAGAATCTGAACAGCTGATCGTTGAAGCGACGGAACTTGTCAGGGAACTCGTCAATGAAAGCACAGAAAACGCCGTCGTCGAATGGTCCGCCTTAAAACAGGCGATGCGTGACGCATTAAACCAGTTCCTATACGAAAAAACGAAACGAAAACCAATGATCATTCCAATCATCATGGAAGTATAAAACCAAGAGATTTCTCTTGGTTCAGATTGTTGACAAAATCCCAAAACGACTTTTAGTTTTGGGATTTTGTCATCCTTTCAGCGTGATTGAAAACCCTTTCAGGCCTGACAACGAATGCGAGGGTTTGTCGACACGCTGAAACCAAGAGACTCCTCTTGGTTTTTTTTCATCCCTTTTGCGTTGAATGAAAAAAACGCCATTGTCCATAATACAAAAGAAACTCGAGAAAGAGGTGAGCCAGATGGACTCAAACCGGATACAAAACGGGGACAGCCAGGGGGAGCAGCCGGCTAAGCCGGACGCAAAAGACAATCTAGTCAACAAAATCCAGCAGCTCGGCGAAACGACACTTCCGCAAATGGGTCAGGATACCAACATTCACTGTCTGACCATTATCGGGCAAATTGAAGGTCACGTACAGCTTCCTCCCCAAAATAAAACAACAAAATATGAACATGTGATTCCCCAGATCGTTGCAGTAGAGCAGAATCCTAAAATCGAAGGGCTGCTCATCATCTTAAACACGGTCGGAGGAGACGTTGAAGCGGGCCTTGCGATTGCGGAAATGCTGGCGTCTCTGTCAAAGCCGACGGTCTCTATCGTGCTGGGCGGCGGACATTCAATCGGAGTTCCAATTGCGGTGTCCTGCGACCACAGCTATATCGCTGAAACAGCGACGATGACGATCCATCCGGTCAGACTGACAGGGCTTGTCATCGGTGTGCCGCAGACATTTGAGTATCTCGATAAAATGCAGGAAAGGGTCATCAATTTCGTGACAAGTCATTCGAACATATCGGAAGACAAATTTAAAGAACTGATGTTTTCAAAAGGCAATTTGACCCGCGATATCGGGACGAATGTCGTAGGAAAGGATGCCGTTAAATACGGATTAATCGATGAAACCGGCGGAGTCGGACAGGCGATTCAAAAGCTGAATGAATTAATCGAACAAAACAAGGGCGCCCAGGAAGGGGTGATCCAATGATTCTGTATACGACAATGCCGCAGGAAATCGTGTTCGCAGGGCAGGCGGAAAATTCGAACTTAAAACAGATCGATGTCAACGGCGTACCCCTTTTAGTCGAAATGAACGGAGAGGAAGCAAGAGTCGTCCAAGTTCTCAGCACGAACCCGATGGATTTTTTAAAACAAGAAACAGCACCTGGGCAGACGCTTAAACTGACATTTTATAAATAGCTGAAGTGTCGCAAGGATAAATATGCTATAATAGGGGAATCCAGAGGAAAATCGCAGCCGAAAAAAGGCTGCTTTCTCTTTGTTTTTACATTTTTTAACACGCAGTAAGGTGATGGAACATGGCAAAAAGAAAACGAAAATCAACAAAGAAACAAAAACAAGGAAAAAAACGGATTCATCTTAAATTTGAATTGTACGGATTAATCTGTATCGCCATCTCGATTATTGCAGTTTTGCAGCTTGGCGTAGCAGGGCAAACGTTCATTTACATGTTCCGCTTTTTCGCCGGTGAATGGTTCATCCTTTGCTTTCTCGGCCTCTTTTTAACGGGCGTGTCTTTATTTTGGAAGAAAAAAACACCCAGTTTTTTGACGAGGAGAAAAGCGGGCCTTTACTGCATCATCGCAAGCATGCTGCTTCTTTCCCATGTCCAGCTGTTTCAGCATTTGACCGAAAGGGGAATCGTTCAGTCTCCGAGCGTGATCCAAAATACGTGGGAGCTGTTTCTGATGGATGTAAAAGGCGAGACAGGAACACCTGATCTTGGAGGCGGAATGATTGGAGCCGTTTTGTTTGCGGCGTCATACTTTCTGTTTGCATCTGCAGGGTCTAAAATCATCGCCGTCTTCCTGATCTTGATCGGCCTTCTTTTGATTACGGACCGTTCGCTGCAGGAGACGCTGATCAAATGGATGACCCCGGTCGCGTCCTTCATTAAAAACCAGTGGCAGGCCTTTTTAGCAGACATGAAACAATTGAAAAGCAGCTCGCCCAAAAAGAAATCAGGAAAAAAACAAAAGGCGCAGAGAAAACCGAAAGTGTCTGAAGAGCCTGTACAAGAAGCGGAGCTTGATCCAGATCCGGTGATTCAGTCAGAACCGATTATTTCAAGCTTTTCCGACCGTGATGAAAAGCCCGAAGTTCAAGCGTACGAAGCTCAGGCGCCTGCCCCTGCCGAGCATTCTCCTGAGCCTGAAGCCAGTGAGGACATGCAGGCTACAGCCGCGCCCGAGATCACGTTCACAGAGCTTGAAAACAAGGATTATCAGCTTCCGTCAATTCAATTGCTCGATGAGCCGAAGCACACAGGGCAGCAGGCGGATAAAAAGAATATTTACGACAATGCCAGGAAGCTGGAAAAGACGTTTCAAAGCTTCGGAGTTAAGGCGAAAGTCACCCAGGTTCATCTCGGCCCGGCCGTGACGAAATATGAAGTCTATCCTGATGTGGGCGTCAAAGTCAGCAAAATTGTCAATTTAAGTGATGACTTGGCTCTTGCGCTCGCGGCCAAAGATATCCGCATCGAAGCCCCGATTCCCGGAAAATCGGCGATTGGAATCGAAGTTCCGAATGCGGAAGTCGCGATGGTTTCCTTGAAAGAAGTGCTCGAATCGAAACTGAATGACCGCCCGGATGCAAAGCTGATGATCGGCCTCGGCCGGAACATTTCCGGAGAAGCTGTATTGGCAGAACTGAACAAAATGCCCCATCTTCTTGTTGCAGGAGCGACAGGAAGCGGGAAAAGCGTCTGTGTCAACGGGATTATTACAAGCATTTTGATGAGGGCAAAGCCCCACGAAGTGAAGATGATGATGATTGACCCGAAAATGGTCGAGCTCAACGTCTACAACGGGATTCCGCATTTGCTCGCGCCCGTCGTGACAGACCCGAAAAAAGCATCGCAGGCTTTGAAGAAAGTCGTCAATGAAATGGAGCGGCGCTACGAATTGTTTTCTCACACGGGAACGAGAAATATCGAAGGGTATAACGACTATATTAAACGGATGAATGCCGCAGAAGAAGCAAAGCAGCCGGAGCTGCCATATATCATTGTGATCGTGGACGAGCTCGCCGACTTGATGATGGTCGCTTCCTCTGATGTGGAAGACTCGATCACAAGGCTTTCGCAAATGGCCAGGGCGGCGGGAATCCATCTGATCATCGCGACGCAGCGGCCTTCGGTCGATGTCATAACAGGGGTCATTAAAGCCAATATTCCGTCAAGGATCGCTTTCAGCGTATCGTCACAGACCGACTCCAGAACGATTCTTGACATGGGAGGCGCTGAAAAACTTCTCGGCAGAGGGGACATGCTGTTCTTGCCTGTCGGCGCCAACAAACCGCTTCGCGTTCAAGGGGCCTTCCTGTCAGACGAAGAAGTTGAAAAAGTTGTCGATCATGTCATCAGCCAGCAAAAAGCCCAATACCAAGAAGAAATGATTCCAGAAGAGACGCAGGAAACGGTCAGCGAAGTGACAGACGATCTTTACGACGAAGCGGTTGCGCTTGTCGTCAGCATGCAGACGGCGTCCGTGTCCATGCTGCAAAGAAGATTCCGCATCGGCTACACAAGAGCGGCGCGGCTTATCGATGCTATGGAAGAGCGGGGAATCGTCGGCCCTTATGAAGGTTCAAAACCCCGTGAAGTCCTCTTGTCAAAAGAGCAATACGAAGAACTCTCTTCTTGAGAAGAGAGTTCTTGTTTTACATAATTTCATTATGTAAACTGGAAAACGTCTATTTATTTATTTGACAAAACATGATATAGTTATCCTCAATTAAAGATAATTTGAATCTGATCTGTCAGACGGAGGGAAAACATGTCGATAAAAGCTGACAATCAACGGTTATGTTTAAAAGTGATTGATCGGATAAAAGATGATATTCAAAATGGGGTCTTTTGCGAGAATGAACGGCTCCCGTCTGAGTTTGAGCTATCAAGGATGCTTGGTGTGAGCAGAACGGCTTTGCGTGATGCGCTTAGAATGCTGGAAGAAGAAAACGTCATCATCAGAAGGCATGGAGTCGGACATTTTGTAAATGCCAGACCGTTATTTCTATCTGGTATTGAGCAGCTGAACAGCGTCACAAAAATGATCGAGCAGGCAAGCATGACACCGGGAACCATTTTTATGTCTTCACAGGTTACCGCTCCTACCGAAGAAGATATGCTCCGGTTTCAATATGCGGAAGAAACCGAGATCTTTTTGCTTGAGCGGGTGAGAACGGCAAATGGAATGCCTGTTGTCTACTGTCTTGATAAAATACCTGTGGATATCCTCCCGGAAGGCTTTTCACACGAGCAGGAATCGATGTTTGAATGGCTTGAGGACAAATCCGGCGCCGTGATCAGCTATGCTGTTGCCGATATTGTGCCGATCGGGTATCACGACACCATTTCTCAAATTCTCGAATGCGATCCTGAAACATCTTTGCTTCTGCTCAAACAGACTCATTATGACCAAAACGATAAGCCCGTTTTATATTCTTTAAACTATTTTCGGGCCGATAAATTCAGATTTCACGTCGTCAGAAAACGTTTTTGATATACGGGCGCTCGATTAGGAGCGGCTGTTTTTTTTTGCCCATTAGCGCCCATACATAAATAAGCCCGCATCACGGAACAATAACAGATGGAAATACTGATGAATTGGGTGAAAAAAGTTGAGCAGAAAAAAAGACATGAAAAGCATTGTTGCGCTGTCTTCGGTCCCGCTTGTGATGACGCTAGGCAATTCGATGCTGATTCCGGTTTTGCCGGTGATCGAAAAAAAATTAAACATTTCTTCGTTCCAAGTGTCGCTGATCATCACGGTTTACTCAATCGTGGCGATTTTATGCATCCCGATTACCGGCTATATGTCAGACCGGTTCGGAAGAAAAAAGATCATGCTCCCATGTCTTGTGATCGCGGGAGCTGGAGGAGCTCTGGCAGGTTTGGCTTCAACTTTTTTCAAAGATCCGTTTGCGATGATTTTAGCCGGGCGCGTTCTTCAAGGAATCGGATCAGCCGGCGCAGCGCCGATCGTCATGCCGTTTATCGGCGATCTTTTTCAAAATGATGAAGAAATCAGCGCGGGACTCGGAGATATAGAGACGGCCAATACTGCCGGTAAAGTATTAAGCCCGATATTAGGGGCTTTTTTAGCATCTTGGGTTTGGTACATGCCATTTTGGTTTATTCCGGTCGTGTCTCTCGCGAGCTTTTTTCTCGTCTTGTTCTTTGTTCCCAAACCGAATGACAAAGATGATGAAAAGCAAACATTAAAAAACTTCGCAAAAAACGTACAGGAGATATTTAAACGGGAAGGACGATGGCTTGTTTCCATTTATGTCATCGGCGGGATCATTATGTTTCTTTTATTCGGGGTTCTCTTCTACCTGTCGGATACTTTGGAGAAGCAGCATCAAATTGACGGGATTGCAAAAGGAGCGCTTCTCAGCATTCCGCTGCTTTTCCTTTCCGTCAGCTCCTACCTTGCCGGAAAGCTAATCGGAAACGACAAAATCAGGATGAAGGCCTGCGTACTGACCGGCATGGTCCTGCTGTCTCTGTCGTTTGCCGGTTTGTGGTGGAACCACAGCTTTTACCCGCTGTTTTTATTTATGTCCATCGGCGGTATCGGGATCGGGATTGCACTCCCTTCTTTGGATGCGCTGATTACCGAGGGAATTGAAAAAGAAGAACGCGGCACGATATCTTCGTTTTACAACAGTATGCGGTTTATCGGGGTTGCGCTCGGACCGCCGGTTTTCGCCTATATGATGACAAATGCGGATTGGCTGATATTCATCGTATCGCTTTTGTGCGGTTTAGCCGCCTTAGCGCTTGTGCTGTTTAATATCGACCCGAAAGAAGACGAAAGTGAAGCGGCAAAGACGGTGTAAATCTGCACCGTCTTTTTGATAAGGTTTTTAGTTTCCTTAAATCTCCTCCAGTTGATATAATTACAACCATACAGTCCAAGCGCATATGCTGAAATGTGGTCATAATACATAATATAAACAAGGACGAAGGAGGTTCTATATGACATACCTTAACGAAATAAAAGGAAAGCACCGCGGATTGACAAGCCACATCGTCAAAACGGAAAAATTCAAAACCGTCTCGATTATTTTTAAAATGCTTGCTCCTTTAACAAAGGAGGATGTGACAGAGAGGGCGCTTTTTCCGCATGTGCTTTTGCGGGGAACGGGCACCCGCCCCAAAACTTCAGAACTCAGAACGTATCTTGATGAACTTTACGGCACTTCCGTATCATGCGACCTCTCCAAAAAAGGGGAAATGCATGTCATTACATTCAGGCTCGATATCGCAAACGAAAAATTTTTAAAGGATCAGACACCGCTTCTGGAAAAAGGGCTCGAGCTTTTATCAGAGATCATTTTTTCGCCGGCGCTTGAAGACGGGTCCTTTCTGCCGCTGTACGTGTCTCAGGAAAAACGCACACTAAAGCAAAGAATACAGGCGGTTTATAACGACAAAATGCGCTATTCAAATTTGAGGCTGATTCAGGTGATGTGCAAAGATGAGCCATACGCGCTTCACGTCAACGGAGAGCTTGATGATGTAGACGACATCACGTCTCAAAGCCTGTATGAAGCTTATCAAAAAGCGGTCACAGAAGACCAGCTCGACATTTATGTCGTTGGAGATGTGGATGAACAGCAGGTGAATTCGTACATTTCCAAATACTTCGAAGTAAACGAGCGCGAGCTGAGAACCGTTCCCAAGCTTGAGCAAATCCGCGCAAAGGAGCCTCAGGAAGTCGTCGAGGATGCGGATGTCAAGCAAGGCAAGCTGAACATGGGATTTCGGACGGGAACGTATTTTACGGATGATGATTATCCGGCGCTTCAGCTGTTTAACGGCTTGTTTGGCGGATTTTCACATTCAAAGCTGTTTATTAATGTCAGGGAAAAGGCCAGCCTTGCCTATTATGCGGCTTCCAGAATCGAAAGCTTTAAAGGGCTGTTGATGGTGATGTCGGGGATTGAAGTCGGCAATTATCAAAAAGCCGTCGACATCATCAAGGAGCAGTTCCAGGAAATGAAAAAAGGCAGCTTTACAGAAGAAGCGATCGACCAGACGAAAGCCGTCATTAAAAACCAGATTCTTGAAACGCTTGATACACCGTACGGCTTAGTCGAATTTATTTATCAGCAGGCTGCCGCCCAAACCGAATTTTCCCTGGAAGACTGGCTGGGACGAATCGACAACGTCACAAAAGACGAGATCATCGAAGTCGGGAAGAAAATCGATTTGGATACAACGTACTTTCTCAAAGGGACGGAGGGAGCATCTTGACGAAAACGATCGAATTTAAACAGCTGAAGGAAACATTATATTACGAAAAAATGCCTGGCGGCCTCGATGTCTATGTTCTTCCGAAAGAAGGATTTAACAAGACATATGCGGTCTTTACGACAAAATACGGATCGATTGACAATCAGTTTGTCCCGCTCGGAAAAGAAGAAATGGTCCGTGTGCCTGACGGAATCGCACACTTTTTGGAGCATAAGCTCTTCGAAAAAGAAGACGGCGATGTTTTTCAGCAATTCAGCAGGCAGGGAGCTTCGGCAAATGCGTTTACCTCCTTCACAAGAACGGCCTACCTGTTTTCGAGCACGTCCAACGTGGAAGAAAACTTGGAAACGCTCGTCGATTTTGTGCAGGACCCTTACTTTACGGAAAAAACGGTTGAGAAGGAAAAAGGCATCATCGGACAGGAAATCAACATGTATGACGACAACCCAGACTGGCGTCTGTTTTTCGGCTTGATCGAAAACATGTACCAGGAGCATCCTGTCCGGATTGATATCGCAGGCACGATCGAAAGCATCTCTCATATTACAAAAGACCTTTTGTACGAATGCTATGAGACGTTCTATCACCCGAGCAATATGCTGCTGTTTGTCGTCGGTCCGGTCGATCCCGAGGCGATCATCCGCCAGGTCCGCGAAAACCAGCAGAAAAAGCCGTATACAGACCAGCCTGAAATCGTCCGCAAAGAAGTTAAAGAGCCTGGAGCCGTATTCAAAAAAGAACAGGAAATTAAAATGAATGTTCAAAGCTCAAAATGCCTCGTCGGTTTAAAAAGCGCTCATCCGATGAATACGGGAGAAGCCCTGCTGAAGCATGAGCTGACCATCAACCTCATCCTTGAGTGCCTGTTCGGCAAAAGCTCCAGCGATTATGAAAGAATTTATGAAAAAGGGTATATCGATGAGACATTCAGCTATGACTATACTGAAGAACACGGATTTGGCTTCGTCTCTGTCGGCGGTGATACGCCTGAGCCCGACAAGCTTGCCGAGGAGCTGAAACAAGTGCTGTTCAAGGCGAAAGAAACGATCACAGCCGAAAAGCTGGAGCTGGCTAGAAAGAAAAAAATCGGCAATTTCTTAAAATCGATGAATTCGCCTGAGTATATCGCCAACCAGTTTACACGGTACGCTTTTCTGGAGACGAGTCTGTTTGATATCGTCACCGTACTCGAATCGATTACGCTTGAGGACGTTCACCGCGTCATCCAGGAAGAAATCGAAGAAGACAGAATCACCGTCTGCAAAGTCGTTCCAAAATCATAAAGCAAGGTCTGAAAGTTCAGCGTGTCAGGACATTTTCCGATGCACGCTGAACCTTTCTTCTTTTTAACGGAAAGGTGGAAACATAGTATGACAAAACTCGCTCTTATCACCGGTGCAAGCGGCGGAATCGGGCAAAGCATCAGCGAAAAGCTGGCGCAAAACGGGTATGATCTTCTCCTCCATTACCATACAAATGAGCAGGCAGCCGCAGCACTTGCAGAAAGGCTGTCACATACATACGGCATTCACGCCGAAATCATTCACGGCGACCTGTCCGATCCCGGCGGCGCAAAAGCCGTTTCCGCTTCCATCGGCGGGCGGGCGCTTGACGGCATCGTCTTAAACAGCGGTCAAAGCTTCCGCGGGCTTGTGACAGACATGACTGATGAGGCTGTGCAGGACATGGTGCAGCTCCATGTCTCAAGCCCGTTTCTGCTGACGAGGAATCTGCTGCCGGCGATGATCAGGAAAAAATCCGGCGCAATTGTAGCCGTCAGCTCTATTTGGGGTGAAACAGGGGCGTCGTGCGAAGTTTTATACAGCATGACAAAAGGCGCGCAAAATGTGTTTGTCAAAGCCCTCGCAAAAGAACTTGCGCCTAGCGGCATCAGAGTCAACGCCGTTTCTCCGGGCGCTGTGAAAACAAAGATGATGGGCTCGTTTTCAAAAGAGGAAGAAGAGATGATCGCCGATGAGATTCCGATGGGAAGGCTCGCCGAAGCCGAAGAGGTTGCGGACGCCGTGCTGTTTCTGCTCTCTGCTAAGGCATCTTATATCACGGGTCAAATTTTGTCAGTTAATGGCGGCTGGCATTGTTAAAAACATGTATAGTTTGCGGTTCCCCAGAGAATAATAAGGCTGTAACTTCAAGAGAATGGAGGGGCCTGATATGTCCGTACTGGATAATTGGGATCAGTGGAAAAACTTTTTGGGCGACCGTTTGAACTATGCCCAAGAAAGAGGAATGTCAAACGAAACCATCTCAGATCTCGCATATGAGATCGGCGATTATTTGGCCGGTGAGGTTGATTCAAAAAACCATCAAGAACGAGTGCTCGCGGACCTTTGGAGCGTGGCTTCAGAAGAAGAGCAGCGCGCCATTGCGAATGTGATGGTTAAGCTTGTTGAAAACAACAGCTCGCATTAAGGAGAGAGTGTGTTCACTCTCTCTTTTTTATAGGCGCGGCTTTGTCGGCGGCACCGCTTTTGTTGTTTGCTTTCCACCCCGATAGGGTAAACATCATCCAGGCGCTGTTACAGCAGGTTTTTCCCGATTCTGGGAAACGGACGTTTTTCTTATTTAATCACAACATTCTGCTTTCTAATTGAGACAAAATGCTTTATGATAAAGGAAGGTAAATTTTTGCCACGATGATGGGTAGGGAGGTTATCATTTGGCAAAGCTCGAATGGTACTTAGAATATGAAATACAAGTCAACCGTCCCGGACTTCTGGGAGATATATCCTCTTTATTGGGGATGCTTTCAATTAATATTGTGACCATTAACGGCGTCGATACTCAAAGAAGAGGCCTCTTGTTAAAATGCCGTCATATAGATCAGATTAAGCGACTGGAATCGATTCTGAACACGATGGATACGATTAAAGTGACGAAGCTCCGCGAGCCGAAGCTTCGTGACCGTCTCGCTGTAAGGCACGGCCGCTATATCCAGCGGGATGCAGACGATAAAAAAACATTCCGGTTTGAACGCGACGAGCTTGGCTTGCTTGTCGATTTTATGGCTGAGCTGTTTAAAAAAGACGGGCACAAGCTGATCGGGATCAGGGGAATGCCCCGCGTCGGCAAGACGGAATCAATTGTCGCTTCAAGCGTCTGTGCAAGCAAAAGGTGGCTTTTTGTTTCTTCGACACTGCTGAAGCAAACGATCAGAAGCCAGCTGATTGCCGATGAGTACAGTCCGGAGAATGTTTTCATTTTGGACGGCATTGTGTCGACGAGAAGAGGATCTGAACGCCATTTGCAGCTCGTCAGTGAGATCATGCGGCTGCCGGCGACCAAAGTTGTCGAGCATCCGGACATTTTCGTGCAAAATACGGAATATACGATGGACGATTTTGATTACATCATCGAATTGCGTAACAGCCCCGATGAGGTGATTACATATGAACATGCTGAAGAACCGCAGATGTTTGACCATTCAGGTTTTTCCGGCTTTGATTTTTAAAATGGAAGGTGTTTGTTGTGACTGAACTAGGAAATCGGCTGAAAGAAGCCAGAGAGGAAAAAGGGATGTCATTGGACGATCTTCAGGCGGCCACAAAGATCCAGAAAAGGTATTTAACGGCCCTTGAAGAAGGAAACTATGATATCATTCCGGGAAAATTTTATGTGCGGGCTTTTATCAAGCAGTACGCCGAAGCTGTCGGCCTCGACTCGGAGCTCTTGTTTGAAGAGTTTAAAAAAGATATCCCTAATTCTTACAATGATGAGGTTTCTGAGAAGCTTTCTTCAATCAAGCCGCAGAGAGAGCTGCCCAAGTCTGCCTCAAAAGCGCTTGAACTTTTGCCTACCCTGCTTGTGGCAGCCGGCGTTATCGTTGTGATCGCGATCATTTACGTCATCGTTCAGGCTGTAAACGGCGGAGGCAACCAGCAGGCTGAAGAGCCTAAGACAGAGGAATCGCAAAGCAAGTATGACGTCTCAAAAGATTCCCCGCTGACAAAGGGAAATCAACAGAACACGGATGCGCAGAAAGACAGCGCTGAAGGCGACAAAGAAAAAAAGGATCAGCAGTCTGATGAGAACGACAAGCTGACCATGAAAGCGACCGCAAGCGAAGGCTCTTCCACAACTTATGAAGTATCAGGATCCGACAAGCTGGAGCTTGAAGTAAAGGCAAACGAAAACTCATGGGTCAGGGTGCGCGACGAGAAAGGAAGCTCCCTTAAAGAAGGAATGATGAAAAAAGGAGAAACCTTTCAAAAGAATATTACCGATCAATCGCAAATTGATTTGCGGATCGGATATGCGCCGGGCGTTGAAATTAAAATCAACGGAGAAGTTCTTTCTTACAAGCTCGATCCTAAGACTGTGATGACACAAAACATAACGATTCAAAATAAAAAGGAGGAAAAGTCATCTTAATTGCACAGATGACTTTTTCTTGCGTTCATCATCAATAGGAAAACATACATATCTGGAGGAACCTTTATGTTTAATCTACCGAATAAAATCACGCTTTCTAGAATCGCATTAATTCCTGTTTTTATGGTCATCATGCTTGTGCCGTTTCACTGGGGGGCTGTCTCCTTCGGCAGCGAGTCGATTCCGGTCACCCATTTGATCGGCGCACTGTTGTTTATTTTTGCTTCTGTCACCGATTGGGTTGACGGCTATTATGCGAGAAAGCTGAACCTTGTCACAAACTTTGGAAAATTTCTTGACCCGCTTGCAGACAAGCTGCTCGTGTCTTCCGCTTTAATTATTCTGGTGCATTACCATCTTGCTCCGGCCTGGATGGCCATTGTCATTATCAGCCGGGAATTTGCCGTAACGGGACTGCGGCTCGTCCTTGCGGGAACAGGGGAAGTTGTCGCGGCCAACATGCTTGGAAAAGTGAAAACATGGGCTCAGATCATCGCTATCTCTGCTCTTTTGCTTCACAATCTTCCATTTGAGCTTGTATCCTTCCCGTTCGGCTCGCTTGCTTTATGGGTGGCTGTCTTTTTCACAGTCGTATCAGGATGGGAATATTTCGCTAAAAACTGGGATGCTTTAAAAACATCGAACTAAACGTGGGGAAGTGGAAACAATGAAGTTGGAAAGAAAAGCGGAAATTATCGCTGTCGGTTCTGAGCTTCTGCTCGGACAAATCGCTAATACAAATGCTCAGTTTATCAGCAGGCATTTGGCCGAAATCGGCATTAACGTCTTTTATCACACGGCGGTGGGAGACAACCCGGAACGCCTTAAACAAGTGATTCAGACAGCACAGCAAAGGTCTGACTTCATCATTTTTTCGGGAGGCCTTGGACCGACGAAAGACGATTTGACAAAAGAAACGATCGCTGAAGTTGTCGGGCGCCCTCTTCAGCTCGACGATGAAGCCTTCGAATCGATTCAGGATTACTTCAAAAAAACGAACCGGGAGATGTCGCCGAACAACCGCAAACAGGCGCTGATCCTCGAAGGATCCGATGTTCTGCCGAACCGCTTCGGGATGGCGCCGGGAATGCTGCTTGAGCATGAATCGCGCTTTTATATGCTCCTGCCGGGACCTCCGAAAGAGCTGGAGCCGATGTTTGAAAACGAAGCGAAGCCGCTGATTTTGGAAAAGCTCGGCTCGAAGGAAAAGATCGTGTCAAGGGTGCTGCGGTTCTTCGGCATCGGAGAATCCCAGCTTGAAACCGATTTGGAAGATCTCATCGATGCGCAGACTAATCCGACAATCGCCCCGCTTGCGGCCGACGGGGAAGTCACGCTCAGACTCACGGCAAAGCATGCGGATCCGGAGGAGACAAACCGCTTGTTAAAAGAAACGGAAGACCTCATCATGGAGCGGGTCGGAGAGTTCTTTTACGGGTATGATGATACATCGCTTGCAGAAGAGCTTGCGAAAGCATGCAGGAGCAAGGGAATGACCCTGGCTGCTGCGGAAAGCTTTACAGGCGGGCTTTTTTCCAGCTGGCTGACGGAAATGAGCGGCGCTTCGGAATATTTCAAAGGCGGCGCCGTCTGCTACACAAACGAATTGAAAGTTTCAGCGGCCGGCGTTGCCGAAGACACGCTGCAGCGCTACGGTGCGGTCAGCGCGCAATGTGCAAAAGAACTCGCCGCAGGCATCAGAGTCAAAACAGGAAGCGATATCGGCATCAGCTTTACTGGAGTAGCCGGGCCGAATACGCAAGAAGGCCATCCGGCAGGAAAGGTGTTTATCGGCATCTCCGTGAAGGACCAGGCTGAAGAAGCGTTCGAATTTCAGTTCGCCGGATCCAGGTCTGCGGTGCGAAAGCGTTCTGCCAAATACGGCTGCCATCTGTTGCTGAAAATGATGGAAAAATAAGCGGAAACCGGATTTTCGGAATATCTTTCTTATGAAAAAGGTCATTCCATTTTAGGAGATCGATTTTTTCCTCTTAAAAAATCGAATATGCGTTCGCTTTTTTCTTGGCAAATCCGTGCAAACAAGGTATAGTAGATATAGCGGAAGTGATAAAGGAGGAAAATAGAATGAGTGATCGTCAGGCAGCCTTAGATATGGCGCTTAAACAAATAGAAAAGCAGTTTGGTAAAGGTTCGATTATGAAACTGGGCGAACAAACTGAAACGAGAATTTCAACAGTTCCGAGCGGTTCTTTAGCGCTCGACACGGCTCTTGGAGTGGGCGGATACCCGCGCGGCCGGATTATTGAAGTATACGGGCCTGAAAGCTCCGGTAAAACGACGGTGGCGCTTCATGCGATTGCCGAAGTTCAGCAGCAGGGCGGACAGGCGGCGTTTATCGACGCCGAACACGCGCTCGACCCCGTCTATGCACAAAAGCTGGGTGTCAACATTGATGAGCTTTTGCTGTCACAGCCTGATACGGGCGAGCAGGCGCTTGAAATCGCCGAAGCTCTTGTCAGAAGCGGAGCGGTGGATATCGTTGTCATCGACTCTGTGGCAGCGCTTGTGCCGAAAGCTGAAATCGAAGGAGACATGGGGGATTCCCACGTCGGTTTGCAGGCCAGACTGATGTCTCAAGCGCTTCGTAAGCTTTCCGGAGCGATCAATAAATCGAAGACCATCGCGATCTTTATTAACCAGATTCGTGAAAAAGTCGGCGTCATGTTTGGAAATCCTGAGACGACACCAGGCGGAAGAGCGCTGAAATTCTACTCTTCTGTCCGTCTTGAAGTGCGCCGCGCAGAGCAGCTGAAACAAGGCAACGATGTCATGGGGAACAAGACGAAAATCAAAGTCGTGAAAAACAAAGTGGCACCTCCGTTCCGGACGGCCGAAGTGGACATTATGTACGGGGAAGGGATTTCAAAAGAAGGGGAAATCATCGACCTCGGAACAGAGCTTGACATCGTTCAAAAGAGCGGTGCATGGTACTCTTATCAGGAGGAACGTCTTGGACAAGGCCGTGAAAACGCCAAACAGTTCCTGAAAGAAAACAAGGACATCCTTTTGATGATTCAAGAGCAGATCCGGGAGCACTACGGTTTGGATACTGGAGGCGTTGCTCCTGCGCAGGAAGACGATGCCCAAGCTCAGGAAGAACTCGAATTTTAATCATGAAACATGTGAAAGGCTGCCGACCCGATCGGCGGCCTTTTCCTTTCATCTGCGCATTCAGACGCAGCTCCTTTATCCATCTCCTTCATCCGGGCGGTTTGAAAAGGCGTTTAATCCAGAAACGTTAAGACCGTAAGCTTGACAAGTATTTCCCACACAATTACAATGAAATTGTATCACTTGTTTTTCTTAACATGATTGATAAACATTTAAACTTGACAAGGGCTGTGAAGCCGCTTCACTCCCTGTGAAGGTTCTGTATGTTGAGAAGAAGTACAATGTACATGCCGACACTTACTTTTAGCAAGACAAGTTCATAGCAAGAGGAGGTGAAAGTTATGAATCCTTTAGCAATTCTCATCTCCATTTTGCTGAGCCTATTCTGTTTAGTTGTTGGCTACTATGTTCGTAAAATCATTGCCGAAGCAAAAATTTCAGGTGCGCGAAATGCAGCCGAACAAATTCTTGGAGACGCAAAGCGGGATGCTGAAGCGTTGAAAAAAGAAGCCCTTCTTGAAGCAAAGGACGAGATTCATACGCTTCGGATAGAAGCTGAACAAGAAGTTCGTGAAAGACGAAATGAGCTTCAAAAACAAGAAAACCGTTTACTTCAAAAGGAAGAGAACCTTGACCGAAAAGATGAATCATTAGATAAACGGGAAGCGATGTTGGAGAAGAAAGATCATTCTCTGAATGAACGACAACAACATATTGAAGAGATGGAAAGCAAAGTGGATGAAATGATTCGTATGCAGCAGTCAGAGTTGGAGCGTATTTCAAGTCTGACGCGAGATGAAGCGAAGCAAATCATTCTGGAACGGGTTGAAAACGAGCTTTCCCATGACATCGCGATCATGATGAAAGAAAGTGAAAATCGAGCGAAAGAAGAGGCTGATAAAAAAGCGAAAAATATTCTTTCATTGGCTTTACAGCGCTGTGCGGCAGATCATGTGGCCGAGACAACGGTTTCAGTTGTCAACCTTCCAAATGATGAGATGAAAGGCCGCATTATCGGACGTGAAGGACGTAATATCCGTACATTGGAAACATTGACGGGGATCGATCTGATCATCGACGATACGCCGGAAGCCGTTATCCTTTCAGGATTTGATCCGATCAGGCGTGAAACAGCCAGGATCGCTCTTGATAAACTCGTTCAGGATGGCCGCATTCATCCTGCCAGAATCGAAGAAATGGTTGAGAAATCCCGCCGTGAAGTGGATGATTACATTCGCGAAATGGGTGAACAGACGACGTTTGAAGTTGGAGTTCACGGTCTTCATCCCGATTTAATCAAAATCCTCGGCCGCTTGAAGTTCAGAACGAGCTACGGACAGAATGTACTGAAACATTCAATGGAAGTGGCGTTTCTGACAGGCTTGATGGCTTCAGAGCTCGGAGAAGACGTGACGCTCGCAAAAAGGGCAGGACTTCTTCATGATATCGGGAAAGCGATTGACCATGAGGTGGAAGGAAGCCACGTTGAAATCGGTGTGGAACTGGCCACCAAGTATAAAGAGCATCCAGTTGTCATCAACAGTATCGCATCTCACCACGGAGATCAGGAGCCGACTTCCATCATTGCCGTGCTCGTGGCCGCAGCCGATGCGCTGTCCGCCGCAAGACCTGGCGCAAGAAGCGAAACGCTCGAAAACTATATTCGCAGGCTTGAAAAGCTGGAAGAAATCTCTGAATCGTACGAAGGTGTTGAAAAATCATTCGCGATACAAGCGGGACGAGAGGTGCGGATCATGGTCAAACCTGACTCAATCAATGATCTTGAAGCCCATCGTTTGGCGCGTGATATTCGAAAACGAATCGAGGACGAGCTTGACTACCCTGGACACATCAAAGTAACCGTGATCAGGGAAACGAGAGCCGTTGAATACGCAAAATAAAGTGGTGCGAATGCGCCACTTTATTTTTTTGTTTCCTTGTGTAACACTATGATTAAAACCTATTTTAAAAAAGAAAGGGTCAAATTATGAGAATTTTATTTATTGGAGATGTTGTCGGTTCGCCCGGCAGAGACATGATCAAAACCTATTTGCCGAAGCTGAAGCTGAAATATAAACCGAACGCCGTCATCGTCAACGGAGAAAACGCGGCACACGGAAAAGGCATTACCGAAAAAATATACCACCAGCTCATTCAAGCGGGAGCCGACGTTCTCACAATGGGAAACCACACATGGGATAAAAGGGAAATATTTGATTTTATTGATGACGCGCCGCAGATCGTCAGACCCGCCAATTTTCCCGAAGGCACGCCTGGAAAAGGCATCACATACATAAAAACAAACGGTTCAAAGGAACTGGCTGTGATCAATTTGCAAGGCCGCACATTTCTGCCTGCGATCGATTGCCCTTTTCGAAAAGCTGATGAATTAATAGAAGAAGCGTCAAAAAGAACACCGTTCATTTTTATCGATTTTCATGCCGAAGCGACAAGCGAAAAGCAGGCGATCGGCTGGTATACGGACGGCCGCGTGTCAGCGGTTGTCGGAACGCACACGCATGTTCAGACAGCCGACAACCGCATTCTTCCGAAAGGCACGGCATATATAACAGACGTGGGGATGACAGGGCCTTACGACGGGATTCTCGGCGTCGACCGCGAGACGATTATCAAGCGTTTTAAAACGAGCCTGCCCGTCCGTTTTGAAATTGCCGAAGGCCGCACAACACTGAGCGGAGTTGTCATTGACATCGACGAACAGAGCAAGAAAGCCGTTAAAATTGACCGGATATTAATCAATGATGACCACATGTTTTTTGAATAACTGAACAGAAAATCATTTTAGAAAAATATTAAAAGGAAAGCAGGAATATCCCGGTCCTATAGTGAATATAGTAAAAATGGAAGGTACCCTGCTATTTTTGAAAAGCAATTAAAAGGGGATGGCTTTGAAAATAGCAACATCTAATAATGATTGTTCTAATGAACACTCACTTATCCATTGTAAACTTAAGGGGGAGCAGGAATGGAAATATTAAAGGTTTCAGCAAAATCAAATCCAAACTCGGTCGCAGGTGCGCTCGCAGGAGTCTTGAGGGAACGAGGAGCTGCAGAAATTCAAGCAATCGGAGCCGGAGCATTAAATCAGGCTGTTAAAGCGGTAGCGATTGCACGGGGATTTGTAGCGCCGAGCGGTGTCGATCTGATTTGCATTCCGGCGTTTACGGACATTCAAATTGACGGTGAAGAACGAACAGCGATTAAGCTAATCGTAGAGCCTCGCTGATAGAAAAATCACTCTTTTTCAAATGCTTCAACCTGCTTACTTTCACGTAAGCGGGTTGTTTTTGGTTTGGCCGTTTTTGAAAAATGCAGCCGGGAGAGGATGAACGTGAAAATTTTTGATGCCCATTCTGATTTGCTGCTGAAGCTTTGGAAAAATCCGAAACTCAATGAATACAGCGACCCGTCGCTGCAAACGCCGGTTCAGGCGCTTTTAAACGGAAAGGCGAAAGTGCAGTGTCTGGCGATTTTTCTGCCCGAAACCGTACCCGATACAATAAGGCTTGAAATGGCGCTCGTGCAGATCCGGCTGTTTCACGAAAAAATTGCAAAGTACAAGCGGATCAAACTGATCAAACATAAAGCCGATATCGACAAGCTCAAAAGCGATGAAACCGGCATCATTCTAACGATGGAAGGCTGTGAGCCGATCTCAAAAAACTTAAGGCTGTTTGACATCTTTTTTCAGCTCGGAGTCAGAAGTTTCGGCCTGACGTGGAACTGGGCCAATACGTTCGCAGACGGCGCTTTAGAAGAAAGAAACGCAGGTTTGACTTCTTACGGGGAAAGGCTGATTCGCAAGGCGAACAAAAACCGGGCATGGACCGATCTCTCCCATTTATCCGAGAAAAGCTTTTGGGATGCGGTTGAAACGGCAGCGTATCCGATCGCCTCTCATTCGAATACGCACAGCCTTTGCCCTCATCCGAGAAATTTAAAAGACGATCAAATTAAAGCGCTTATTGAAAAGAACGGCGTCATCGGCTTGACATTTGTCCCTGAATTCGTGAGAAACGGAAAAACGCCTGTGATCAAAGATATCCTCTCGCATATTGACCATGTCTGTTCTTTGGGAGGCGAGCGGCATATCGGATTCGGATCTGATTTTGACGGCATCGACCGGGGCATTCCGGGTCTGGAAGCCCACAAAGATTACGGGAATCTGATCGAAGCGCTGCAGCGCTCATATACACCAAGTCAAGTCGACGGATTTCTCTTTCAAAATTTCTTCAGCCGCATCCCATTTTAAAAAAATATCATACATTTTTCAGAGGGTGTTCATCTGTTTTTCTCAGAAGGACACAGTTGTTTACCAATATGAATTATCGTGCTACAATCCTTTTGTAAAGCGATTTTGCAAAGGGGGTCTGTTCATCTTGGACGGAAATATGAAAGCGCTTATCAAGAAGCCGGGGGAGCCGGGCGCCAGCTTCGAGCTCGTCCTGATACCGAAGATCGACAAACACGAGGTGCTGATCAAAGTCAAAGCCGCATCGATTTGCGGAACCGATGTCCATATTTATAATTGGGATGAATGGGCGAAAAGCAGGGTGAAACCGCCTTATGTGTTTGGCCACGAATTTTCCGGCGAGGTTGTTCTAGTGGGGGAAAATGTGACTGCGGTACAAGAAGGGGAGTATGTTTCGGCAGAAACGCACATCGTTTGCGGAAAGTGCCTGCCGTGTTTGACCGGAAAAGAGCATGTCTGCAGAAAAACGCTGATTCTCGGTGTCGATACAGACGGCTGTTTTGCTGAATATGTCAAAGTGCCTGCCGCAAACATTTGGAAAAACCCGGCCGGCATGCCTGAGGATCTTGCTTCTATTCAAGAACCGCTCGGAAATGCCGTGCATACGGTTCTGACGGGAATGACGGCTGGAGTGAAAGTCGCTGTCGTCGGCTGCGGACCGATCGGATTGATGGCCGTGGCAGTTGCAAAAGCGTCAGGCGCATCACAGGTGATCGCCATCGATAAAAACGAATACAGGCTTGACCTTGCATTGCAAATGGGGGCAACCGATATCATCTCCGTTGAAAAAGAAGATCCGCTCAAAAATGTAAGCGCTTTAACGGACGGTGAAGGGGCGGACTTGGTTTGCGAAATGTCAGGCCATCCTACGGCCATCCGCCAAAGTTTAAAAATGGCTGCGAACGGAGGGCGGGTTCATGTCTTAAGTCTGCCTGAGCATCCCGTATGCATCGACATGACAAATGATATCGTCTTTAAAGGATTAACGGTTCAGGGAATTACCGGCCGCAAAATGTTTGAAACGTGGAGGCAGGTCAGCGGTCTTCTCCAGTCCGGTACGATTCAAATCAAGCCTGTCATCACCCACCGTTTCCCGATGGAAGAGTTTGAAAAAGGCTTTGAATTGATGAAAAAAGGGCAATGCGGAAAAGTCGTATTGATACCGTGAAAGGAGAGATAGATATGAAGGAATTTAATTTTTTAGCTTCCGAGCTTGATACAATGAAAGAAAACGGAACTTTTCAGGAACTGCCGATCATCGAATCGCTGCAAGGATCAACTGTCAAAATGAAAGGAAAAGACATCATTCAGCTTTCATCCAATAACTATCTCGGGTTGACGTCTCATCCGCGCCTCCAAAAAGCGGCCGAAGAGGCGGTCAAACGGTACGGAGCTGGAACGGGATCGGTCCGGACAATAGCCGGAACATTCACCATGCATGATGAGCTTGAAAAGAAGCTCGCTTCATTTAAAAACACTGAAGCTGCACTCGTATTCCAGTCCGGTTTCACCGCAAATCAAGGCATTCTTTCAAGCATTCTCACCAAAGATGATATCGTCATCTCAGACGAATTAAACCATGCTTCCATCATTGACGGCATCAGACTTACCAAAGCGGGCAAAAAAGTATATCAGCATGCGGACATGGAAGATTTAGAAAAGATTTTAAAAAAATCAATGAATTACAGAATGCGGCTTATCGTTACAGACGGCGTGTTTTCGATGGACGGAGACATCGCGCCGCTTCCCGAAATCGTCCGGCTCGCTGAACAGTATGACGCATTTGTCATGGTCGACGATGCGCACGCGTCCGGCGTTCTCGGCGAGAACGGGCGCGGAACGGTTCACCATTTCGGGCTGGACGGGAAGGTTCACATTCAAGTCGGCACGCTCAGCAAGGCGATCGGTGTTTTAGGAGGCTATGCGGCCGGTTCCAAGGTGCTGATCGACTATTTAAAGCATAAAGGCAGACCGTTTCTCTTCAGTACTTCCCATCCGCCGGCCGTCACTGCGGCATGCATTGAAGCGGTCAATGTGCTGATGGAGGAACCTTCATTGATTAAAAAACTTTGGGACAATACTTCGTACTTCAAAAAAGAGCTTGAAAAAATCGGCCTCCCGCTGATTAAGAGCGAGACGCCGATCACGCCGATTTTGATCGGTGATGAAGCCGAAGCATGCCGCTTTTCAAACACGCTTTTCGAGCTCGGTTTATTTGCGCAGGCCATTGTATTTCCGACCGTCCCGAAAGGCAAAGCGCGGATCAGAACGATCATGACCGCCCAGCATTCGAAAGAAGAGCTCGATAAAGCACTTGAAATCATTGAAACCGGCGCCAAAAAAGCGGGTCTGCTTTAAACTCGTCGATTTCTTTTTCAACAAAGCAAATAACCATTGATAATCATTTTCAGTTAGTGTACAATGATGGGTTCTGGGTTGTGCTGACAACCGAGAACCTTTATACTGAAGAGTGGAGCTTTGTTTGAAAGGAGATCAAAAACATGAATGAGAAACAGCGCATTGAAAGCGGACAGGTCAATCCATCGGACAAAAAATCCGAGAAGGATTACAGCAAGTACTTCGAAGCTGTTTATGTTCCGCCTTCCTTAAAAGATGCGAAAAAACGCGGCAAAGAAGAGGTTAAATACCATAGCGATTTTAAAATTTCCGAGCAGTACAAAGGGATGGGTGAAGGACGGAAGTTCTACATCCGCACATACGGCTGCCAGATGAATGAACACGATACAGAAGTCATGGCCGGTATTTTCATGACCCTCGGCTATGAGCCGACCGATTCGACTGAAGATGCCAATGTGATTCTGTTAAACACATGCGCCATTCGCGAAAATGCGGAAAACAAAGTATTCGGTGAAATCGGCCATTTAAAAGCTTTGAAAAAAGACAATCCGGATTTGATCCTTGGCGTATGCGGATGTATGTCCCAGGAAGAATCAGTCGTCAACCGGATTTTAAAGAAACATCCGTTCGTGGATCTGATTTTCGGCACACACAATATCCACCGCTTGCCGGAACTTTTGTCAGAAGCTTATCTGTCAAAAGAAATGGTCATCGAAGTGTGGTCTAAAGAAGGCGATGTCATTGAAAACCTTCCGAAAGTCCGCACCGGCAAAATTAAAGGCTGGGTCAACATTATGTACGGCTGCGACAAGTTCTGTACGTACTGCATCGTGCCGTACACAAGAGGAAAAGAACGAAGCAGACGTCCCGAAGAAATCATTCAGGAAGTGAGACGACTTGCGGCTGAAGGCTATAAAGAAATCACGCTTCTCGGACAGAACGTCAACGCTTACGGCAAAGATTTCGAGGATATGGAATACGGACTCGGACACTTGATGGATGAGCTCCGCAAAATCAATATTCCGCGAATCCGCTTCACGACGAGCCATCCGCGTGATTTTGACGATCATCTGATCGAGGTGCTCGCAAAAGGCGGGAACCTTCTGGACCACATCCACCTGCCTGTTCAGTCCGGAAGCTCGGATGTCTTGAAACTGATGGCGCGCAAATACGACCGGGAACGCTATCTCGAGCTTGTCGCCAAAATTAAAAAAGCGATGCCGAACGCGTCTTTAACAACAGACATTATCGTCGGCTTCCCGAACGAAACTGATGAGCAATTTGAAGAAACGCTTTCCTTATACAGAGAAGTTGAATTTGACAGCGCCTATACGTTCATCTACTCGCCTCGCGAAGGAACGCCTGCTGCAAAAATGAAAGACAATGTTCCGATGCGCGTGAAAAAAGAACGGCTTCAGCGATTAAATGAAGTGGTCAACGAAATTTCCGCGAAGAAAATGAAGGAATATGAGGGGCAGGTTGTCGAAGTGTTAGTAGAGGGTGAAAGTAAAAACAACCCTGATATCCTTGCCGGCTATACTCGGAAAAACAAGCTTGTCAACTTCAAAGGACCAAAAGAAGCGATCGGCCAGCTTGTCAACGTGAAAATCCACCAGGCGAAAACTTGGTCGCTTGACGGAGAAATGGTAGGAGAAGCAATCGAGGTGAAATAAAGTGACGCTTTATACGAAAAAAGAGATTGTTGCAAAAGCGCGGGAGCTCGCAAAAATGATTGCCGAAACGGAAGAAGTCGACTTTTTCAAAAAAGCGGAGGCACAGATTAATGAGAATGCCAAAATAACGGGTATTATCAATCAAATCAAAGCCCTGCAAAAGCAAGCCGTCAACTTTAAACATTATGAAAAGCACGAAGCGCTTAAACAAACGGAAGCAAAGATTGACGCGCTTCAGGAAGAGCTTGACGAGATTCCGATCATTCAAGAGTTCAGAGACTCCCAAATGGAAGTCAACGACCTTCTGCAGCTCGTCGCGCATACAATATCAAACCAAGTGACAAACGAGATCATCACATCAACCGGGGGAGACCTGCTGAAAGGCGAGACCGGTTCAAGAGTAAAAAATTCATCACCGAGCTGTTCTCTATAATTTGGCGGCGCCTTTTAAGGCGCCATTTTTTTATACAATTTCCCGCCGCGACGGCTTATTGAAAAGATTCGGTTTTCGGTCTGTCTTTTTCTTTTCTGATTTAAGTCAAGTTTATCCTTTTATCTGCATACACTTAAACAGATTCATTATATGGGAATGTTATTTTGATTTCTCAAGGAACGCACATTAGACGAATGCCCAGCATAGGATAATACGAGGAAAAACAAGGAGGCATGACCGAATGTCTGAATACAGGGAAATTATTACCAAAGCGGTGGTCGCGAAAGGCCGGAAATTCACTCAGTCCACTCATACAATCTCTCCTTCGCAAAAGCCAACCAGTATTTTAGGCGGTTGGATTATCAATCATAAGTATGACGCCGAAAAAATCGGAAAAACCGTGGAAATTGAAGGGACATATGATATCAACGTCTGGTATTCATATGCGGACAACACCAAAACCGAAGTTGTGACAGAACGCGTTTCCTATGTTGATGTTATTAAGCTCCGGTATCGCGACAAAAATTACTTAGATGATGAACACGAAGTGATTGCGAAGGTGCTTCAGCAGCCGAACTGCCTTGAAGTGACCATTTCTCCGAACGGAAACAAAGTGGTGGTACAGGCGGAAAGGGAATTTTTATCAGAGGTTGTCGGCGAGACAAAGGTCGTCGTTGAGGTCAATTCTGATTGGACGGAAAGCGATGAGGAAGAAGCGTGGGAAGAAGAACTTGATGAAGAACTTGAGGACATCAATCCGGAGTTTTTGGTCGGAGATCCAGAAGAATAAAAGGAAGCTAGGGAAACACCGCCCTAGTTTCTTTTTTTTTCAGCATGAATCTTTATGGTATAATGAGTGTTGGAATCAATAGAAACGTTTATACATAGTGAGGGATTAAATATGGCAGGCTACACGCCTATGATACAGCAATATTTAAAGATTAAGGCAGAGTATCAGGATGCCTTTTTATTTTTTCGTCTTGGAGACTTTTATGAAATGTTTTTTGAAGATGCAAAAAAGGCGTCTCAGGAACTCGAAATCACGCTGACGAGCAGAGACGGAGGATCGAGCGAAAGAATCCCGATGTGCGGGGTTCCTTATCATTCATGCTCTTCGTATATCGAACAGCTCATTAAAAAAGGCTATAAAGTCGCGATCTGTGAGCAGGTGGAGGATCCTAAATCGGCCAAAGGAGTCGTCAAAAGGGAAGTCGTGCAGCTGATCACACCCGGCACCGTGATGGACGGAAAAGGAATTCATGAAAATGAAAACAACTTTATCGCCTCTGTCAGTGAATTTCAGCATACATACGGGCTCGCTTTTTCTGATTTGACGACGGGCGAGAACTTAGTGACGATTATCGAAAGGCTTGATGATGTCGTTTCCGAGATTTACTCTGTCGGAGCAAGGGAAATCGTCGTCAGCCGCAACCTTGACGAGAAAGACGTCGCGCTGTTGAAAGAGCGCTGCGGCGCCACGATCTCTTTCGAGGATGAACAAGCAGATGAATGGCCTGACATTGTGAACGGTCTGGCGTCCAAAGAGCTTGTCGATACGTTTATGAGGCTTTACGTCTACTTGAAGCGGACGCAGAAAAGAAGCCTTGACCACCTTCAAAACGTTCAGGCTTACGAGCTCGAAGAAGCGATGAAAATCGATTTGTATTCGAAACGCAATCTCGAGCTGACGGAAACGATCCGTTCGAAAAACAAAAAAGGCTCGCTTCTTTGGCTTTTGGACGAAACGAAAACGGCAATGGGAGGGCGCCTGTTAAAGCAATGGATCGACAGGCCGCTGATCAGAAAGGGACAGATTGAAGAGCGCCAGGAAATTGTCGAAACGCTGATCGCCCATTTGTTTGAGCGGGAAGATTTGCGCGAACGGCTGAAGGAAGTATACGATCTCGAGCGGCTCGCCGGAAGGGTCGCTTACGGCAATGTCAATGCCCGAGATTTGATCCAGCTGAAGGAATCGCTGAAACAAGTGCCGGCCATCAAACAGCTTGTCGGCTCCCTCGACCATCCGAAAGCAAAAGCGCGCGCCGAGAAAATCGATCCGTGCGGCGATCTTTTGAATCTTTTGGAAGATGCGCTATACGAGAATCCGCCTCTTTCATTAAAAGAGGGGAACTTGATCAAAGACGGCTATCACGCGAAGCTGGATGAATACAGGGACGCAAGCAAGAACGGAAAGGACTGGATCGCAAGGCTTGAGCAGCAGGAACGCGAGTACACGGGAATCCGCTCTTTAAAAGTCGGCTTTAACAAGGTGTTCGGCTATTATATTGAAGTGACGAAAGCCAACATCCATCTGCTTGAAGAAGGCCGCTATGAACGGAAGCAGACGCTGACCAATGCAGAACGCTACATCACGCCGGAGCTGAAAGAAAAAGAAGCGCTGATTCTCGAAGCGGAAAACAATATTTGCGAGCTGGAGTATGAGCTGTTTTCCGAGCTTCGCAGCAGGGTGAAGGAATATATCCCGCGCCTGCAGCAGCTGGCAAAAATGATGAGCGAGCTTGATGTGCTCCAATGTTTTGCGACGATCAGCGAAAACCGCCACTATGTTAAACCGGAGTTTTCCGAGGACGTCGTTCAGGTGATCGACGGACGGCATCCAGTCGTAGAAAAGGTGATGGACAGCCAGTCTTACGTCCCGAACAGCTGCGAAATGGGCAAGGGCAGACAAATGCTTTTAATCACCGGGCCGAATATGTCAGGAAAAAGCACGTATATGAGACAGATGGCGCTGATCTCCATTTTGGCGCAGATCGGCTGTTTTGTTCCTGCCAAAAAAGCGGTGCTGCCGATCTTTGATCAGATTTTTACAAGAATCGGCGCTGCGGATGATCTTATATCCGGACAGAGTACGTTTATGGTGGAAATGCTTGAAGCCAAAAATGCGATCGTTCATGCGACGAAAAACAGCTTGATTCTATTTGACGAAATCGGCCGGGG
Source organism: Bacillus sp. GM2 (assembly GCF_056155945.1). NCBI lineage: Bacteria > Bacillati > Bacillota > Bacilli > Caryophanales > Bacillaceae > Bacillus > Bacillus sp. GM2. The sequence continues at coordinate 1,748,721 of NZ_JBRKSZ010000007.1, read as the reverse complement.
TACGTCCACTTACGACGGAATGGCGCTTGCGCAGGCGATCATCGAGTACGTTCACGAGCACATCGGCGCGAAGACTTTATTTTCCACTCACTATCACGAGCTAACGTCCCTTGAAGAAAAGCTTGCCGACTTGAAGAATATTCACGTTCGTGCGGAAGAATACGAAGGAAAGGTCGTTTTCCTTCACCAGATAAAAGAAGGCGCAGCAGATAAAAGCTACGGTATCCATGTCGCGCAGCTGGCCGAATTGCCCGACGGTTTGATCAGCAGGGCGAAAACGATCCTGAAAGAGCTTGAATCCGGCGCCAAAGAAGCGGCTCCATCAACGGCTCCGAATACGGTAAAAGAGGCGGCGGAAGAAGTCGCGGCAACTGTTGCAGATCAACCGGCCCAGCTGTCATTTTTTGAAACGGACAAGCCGAAAGAAAAAGAGACGAAGCTCTCTAAAAAAGAGCAGGCTGTTTTAGCTGAATTTAAAACGATGGATCTGCTCGATATGACGCCTATACAAGTCATGAATGAACTGTACAGGCTGCAAAAAAAATTAAAGTAATAAAGAGGTGACCCAACTTGGCAAAAATTGTTCAGCTGCCTGACGATTTATCGAATAAAATCGCGGCGGGTGAAGTAGTGGAAAGGCCTGCGTCGGTCGTCAAAGAGCTTGTCGAAAATGCCATCGATGCGAACAGCTCCGTGATTGAAATCGATGTTGAAGAAGCGGGTCTCGCCTCGATTAAAGTGCTTGACGACGGCGAAGGGATGGATGCAGAAGACTGCAGAACAGCTTTTTTGCGTCATGCCACAAGCAAAATCAAAGACGAAAACGACCTGTTTCGCGTCAGAACGCTCGGATTTCGCGGAGAAGCTTTGCCAAGTATCGCGTCTGTCTCACACTTAAGCATTAAAACGAGCACCGGAGAAGGAGCAGGCACCCATTTGACGCTTCAGGGGGGAAGAATCATTTCCGAGCAAAAAGCGTCAAGCCGCAGAGGAACCGAAATTACAGTTACCAATCTGTTTTTCAATACGCCGGCAAGGCTGAAATACATGAAAACGATCCATACGGAACTAGGAAACATTACAGATGTGGTCAACAGAATCGCTCTTGCCCACCCGGAAGTTTCGATCAGGCTGCGTCATCAAGGGAAAACGCTTCTGCAGACAAACGGAAACGGCGATGTCCGCCACGTGCTTGCGGCGATTTACGGCACGGCGGTTGCCAAAAAAATGCTCCCGCTTGAAGCGAGATCTCTTGATTTTGAAGTGAAAGGCTATATCGCCCTTCCTGAAATTACGCGCGCATCGCGAAATTACATGTCATCTGTCGTCAACGGCAGATACATTAAAAACTTTCCGCTCGTGAAAGCGATCCACGAGGGCTACCATACGCTTCTTCCGATCGGCCGCCATCCGATTACGTTCATTGAAATCAACATGGACCCGCTGCTTGTGGATGTCAACGTGCATCCGTCAAAGCTGGAGGTCAGGCTGAGCAAAGAGACGGAGCTTCACGAACTGATTCGCGACGCCATCAAAGACGTCTTTAAACAGCAGCAGCTCATTCCGAGCGTGCAAGTTCCGAAAAAAACCGCACCTCTGATCCATAAACCAGAGCAGCAAAAGCTTGATTTCGACCAGGTACGAGAGCCGGCACCTCTTTCTGATCCTGATGTTGAACGAGAATATAAGCCAGAGCCATCGTTTTCGGCGATGAAATTAAGCTCGGTTGTCAAAGACCCGCCCCCTTCCGCTCCTGCAGAGCGAGAAGAAAGCATTATGCAAGACACCGAGCCTGAATGGCCCGGAGCTGAAGAGTATACGCCGGAAGCCGAACCGACTGTACAATCAGAACCGGAACAGGCAGGCGAAAACGTCCAAGACGAAGAGACGCCAAAAGAAAGGGTGCCGATCATGTATCCGATCGGCCAAATGCACGGCACCTACATTCTCGCCCAAAATGAAAACGGGCTGTACATCATCGATCAGCACGCCGCACAGGAGCGGATCAAATACGAGTATTTCCGTGAAAAAGTCGGAGAGGTCGAACCGGAAGTCCAGGACATGCTTGTGCCGCTGACATTCCATTATTCAAAAAATGAAGCGCTGACGATCGACCAGCACTTGGACGATTTAGCCAAAGTCGGCGTCTTTCTCGAATCGTTCGGCGCCGGCAGCTATATCGTCCGATGCCACCCGACTTGGTTTCCAAAAGGGGAAGAAACGACGATCATTGAAGACATCATTCAGCAAGTCCTTGATGACCGCACGATCGACATCAAAAAACTGCGCGAAGAAGCCGCAATCATGATGAGCTGCAAAGGCTCCATCAAAGCCAACCATCATCTGCGGGACGACGAAATCACCGCCCTGCTCGATGAGTTGCGCAGAACATCCGACCCATTCACATGCCCGCACGGCCGCCCGATCATCATTCACTACTCGACATATGAAATGGAGAAGATGTTTAAGCGGGTCATGTAATTTCCAATCGCTCACAACCCTTGATACTTCAACGGCTGTGAGCGATTTTCATTTTATTGGCCACATTTTGACCACTTTTAGACGGGTTGCTTTAAATCTTGCCGTCTGTAAGAAGAACATTAAGAAGCGGCACGTATTTCGTCCGGTTATTCTCAAGATAGGGATTTAAATAAAAAAGGACTTCTCTTTGAGATGAAGCCCTTTTTTTAGTGGAAACCCATAAGGCAGCCATTAGACAAATTTCGCAGTTGTTTTCATTTTTCGAGAAAATGTTATAATGAAAAGCTATGAAATGATTTGAAGGGGGAATTTGTATGCATTACATAACGGCATGCTTAAAAATTATCAGTGATAAAGACCTCAATGAAATAATGAAGGAATTCAAAAAACTTGAGGAAGAAACGAACAAAGAAGAAGGGTGCATTCAATTCCATGCTTATCCCCTTGAACCATCAGAACGTAAAATCATGCTCTGGGAGATTTGGGAAAACGAAGAAGCTGTTAAAGCCCATTTCACAAAAAAACACACAAAAGACGTTCAAAAACAAGAATTAACGGAAGTAGAATGGTTAATGAAAAGCAATGTGAAGGATTAAAAGGCTCCTTGAGATTTATATAGAGGTGGCCTTAAAATGATCAATACTATCAAATAAAACGGCGGGGCAATTTACAAACTCACGACAGCTCTCGGGTTTATCTGAGGGCTGTTAAGAACAAAAAAGCAGACTCTTTAGGAGTCCGCTTCAGTCATTAATCTGAAACACTGATTGATTTTTTTAGCCGGTGATTGCTTTTTCGGCAACGTGAAACCCTTGTTCTTCCCCAAAGTTACTCGAGTTTGTATGTTCAAGGCCTTTCCAATACCAGTTTTTGATTGGAAAAGAACATATTTGCTAAATAAGTTCAGCCGACGTATGGCTTTAAAAGTACTATAATCGACATTGAATATTTAGTTATAGTCGAAGTTCCAAGCGGATTTCATGAACAAATTTAGAAAGGGCCAAGTAGAGATGATACTTTAAGGATGAAAATCTAGTCGAAGATGACATAATCGATGGTTTTAGGCTATATGGTGACATTTTTCAAAATGTAAAAATCGAAAAATTCAGATAGTTTTTTGATGCCTTGATTGATGAAGATCACGACTTTCAGGAAGAACATTACGACGCAGAATGGTTAGACGAAGTGAATGGTTTTATAACAGATAAGGATTAACTAAAAAAGGAATTATCGTTCCTGCTGTTTATGAAGATGGCGCAATTAACTGAAGATGGAGATAGAAACTCATTAGTATAAGAGCTTATCTACAGCTATAGCCCGGCTCGATTTCGCATCGAGCGGATGGGGTGCTTTCGGATCTTTTGCAGATGCCTCACGTAAAGGGGGAGGAGAATGATGTCTAATAAAGTTAAAATATCTTATGGGCAACATCACTCGCAATATGGTGTATTACGGGTGCCTGAAAGGAAAGAGCCTTGCCCAGTAGTTGTTATGATTCATGGGGGTTTTTGGCAGTCGAGATATGACTTAGAAGAAAATAATCCTATCGCTGAGGATTTAACTAGTAGGGGATATGCCACTTGGAACATTGAGTACCGCAGAGTAGGGGAAGAAGGAGGAGGTTGGAAAGGGACATTTAACGATGTAATTGATGCTATAAATCATCTGTCACAGGTAAAGGAATCTTATCATTTAGACCTGTCAAGTGTAATTGTTATTGGTCATTCGGCAGGAGCTCATTTAGCACTTTGGCTAGCCTCTCGAACTGAAACAAAATCAGATCAAATGTTTAATAAGCTGTTTGTGTCTATCAACAAAGTAATAAGTTTGGCTGGAGTAACAGACCTAAAAAAAATGTGGAAATTTCACGAAGAAAAAGGAATGAAAAGTCATGTATCCGCACTAATGGGTGGGTCACCACAAGAGGTAGCTGAACGCTATAAAGTTGTTTCTCCAATTGAGTTGTTGCCGATAAAAACCGATCATGTTTTAATTCATGGAGTGAAGGATCGCCATGTTCCAATAAAGTTAAGCAAGGACTACTATTTCAAGGCAACCGAACAAGGCAGTAATGTTAGATTAATTGTGCTTCCAGATGTGGAACATTTTAAAATTATTGATCCTACCTCAACAGCATGGAATTCAGTAATTGATACGATATGTTCATCGCGGGTGCTGTGATAATTGCGGCTTCCTGATGTTTCAAGCTAGGTTAATGAGAATTCTACTGATGTCAAATGAAAAAAATAGTAGAAGACTGAAAGCCCATTGCTATTTTTCTTCATTTTTTCAACAGCTTCAGCACTCGATTGAAGCCGACAAAATGGTGGACTTTTTCTATTCTGCTTTGTCGGCCCTTTTCCCCTAATGTTGTATGGTTTGAATGTAATTCTACTTTAATGAATCACATATCAATTAAGGCTCTATAGGGCGAACCATTCCCTGTAGTGCGGCGACAACCTGATCGACATGTCTTTTAGCCTCTTCATCAGTAGTACATTCAGCAAGAACGGTTTCCTCGTAACTTCTGCCCTCAAGGTGTTTATGATAAATCCAGATTTCACATAGCTCTTGGTAAGCTGTACCGGGTCTTTGACCTGTAACTCCTAGATTATTAAATTGATCCACTCCAATTCTGACTAATACATACCCCATCCTGCTTAATAAACGAACAATATTTCTGCGAAGGTGGTCAAGATCTCTAAATGCTCGCATATTCCGAACATAGGTACTGGATTCAATTCCAAATGGACGATGGAAAGATGGGAGGGAAAACGGGTTTACAGGATATTGATCATAAAACAAGCCCTATCACTCCTTTTTATCTTACGAATTATAATAAAGAATTATATTCAACTATTTTTGGACTGGAAGTTTGTCTATACATAATTGTATATTTGCCTAGGTGGTGCAATCTTCACCGTTTAAAAAAGTCCATTATATAAAGTTTATGATTAGGTAGAAGTATATGAATTCTCAGCCTGTTGCTCTCCAAAAAAATAAAGGACATTGAGATTGATATGGAGATGGGGTTGAAAAAGGACAAATACTATCTGGTCAAACGGCGAGCCATTTACAATTTTTCGACAGCTCTTGGGATTATATAGCGCTCCCTTTTAAAAAGCCGCAATAGCATCTAACTTTAATCTCCTAAAATCGCCCCCATTAAATCAATGGTTCTAACTCCTTTCTCAAATTGCTGTTGCGGGAGGAACCGAAAATTTAATTGCGGTGGCCCGAACGTCTTTTTCGAATGATGAAATATTGTTAAAATTTACATCATTAGTATAGTTAAGGGAAGGGTGAAAAGGTTGGATAGAATCTCATCTGCAGAAGTGGGGATGAAAATTACGGAGTGGCACCAGCATATTCAAAAATTCAATGTGACAGACGCCGAAATGCTTAAAGCTGAAATTGAAAGGGATATAGAGGTTATGGAAGAAGATCAGGATTTACTAATCTATTATCAATTGATGGCTTTCCGCCACAGTATAATGATTGAATATATAGCACCTTCGGGTGAAAAACAGATGGAATTATCAGAATATTTGAAGAGAATTGAAGGGAATAAACGAAAATTAGATCATATGCTTACGTATTATTATCATTTTTTTCGAGGGATGTACGAATTTAGGAATGGAAAATATACGAAGGCAATTACTTATTATAAAAAAGCGGAACGTCAATTTCCTGCTATATCAGATACGATTGAAAAAGCGGAATTTTACTTTAAAATGGCTGAAGTCTATTACCATATGAAAATGACCCACGTTTCGATGTACTTTGCAGAGCGTGCATATAACATTTACAAAAAATATGAACTCTATTCTGTTCGCCTAATTCAGTGTCATTTTGTCATTGCTGGGAATTATGATGATTTAGAGAATCATGAAAAGGCTCTTCCACATCTAAATCAAGCACTTAGAGGCGCAGAACTATTAAAAAAGAAAAATCGACAGATATACGCTTCTGCTTTTTATAACCTTGGCAACTGCTATCACAAAATGGACAACTTAAATAAGGCTGCAAGATATATTGAACAAGCTCTAATTCAATATAAATCAAAAAATTTGCCGCAAGCATACCACGACTTGGCGCTAATCAATTTCAAACAAAATAAGTATGATAAAGCCAAGGATTATTACCGAACAGGGCTTAGAAGTGCTGTGGAGCTTAAAGATCATCTGTTTATAAGCCTTTTTGAAGCTCTCGAGTCACTTTATATAAAGCGGTGTGAAACTGCATCGCTTTTTAAAATTTTCAATCGACTGGAAACAAGCAAAGGATTTCCGTATTTGGAAGAGCTGGCATTGTTAGCCGGCACCTATCTAGATTATAATGGAAAAACAGAGGATAGTCTCATCTGTCTTAAAAAGATGGTCTATGCTCAAAAGCAAATATTGAAGGGGGAATGTTTGTATGAAGTCTAAAATGAAGGTCGGTTTAGGGATTATGATAATTGGACTTGGTTTTCTCAGTCATTTTTCGAACAACGATGATATGAACACAGCTTCAAGAAACATCACAAGCGCACCCAATCATTATTTTGTTGTTTAACCTAAAAATGAGTTTTTGGAATATCCTTTTAGCCGTTTAATTAGCGGCTTTTTTTATGTATATCACCCCCTTAACAAATAGGTTTAATGACCTAATCTCAAAGATTCATTTTCATGGATTGACAGGTTTTTTTCACCAATTCTTTTCTATAAAGTGGTAAAATATTTCGAGGTATGTCACTTTAGTATTAGAGGAGAATGCTATGAAGACTCTGGATGTTCAAGCGTTGCACAAAGCCATTGATCAAACGCTGGAACAATTAAAACATCAATCAGACGAATTCGCCAAAGTCAAAAAGGCCGTTAACGGCATCACATCACTTGATGATGCTTTAAAAGGAAAAGGCGGCGACGCGATCCGCGCCTTTTACGAGGAATGTCACACCCCTTTTCTACATTTCTATGATACTTTCATAGAGGAATACAGTTCCGCGCTGAAGAAAATGAAAAGCGCATTGAATTCCCTGGAACCAAACCATAACGGATTTATTTCCCAGTCCTTTCTCGAACACGAGCTGGAGAATGGCTTAAATGCTGCTGATCGCACAACGAAACATTTGGTTTCTAAGACCAACGCCACGATCGCAAAAGTCAGCCATATCGTAGATTTACCGGATTTGAATGACAGCGGTTTTCATGAACAGAATCAGAAAGCGTTAAAGGAAATCAGCACGACTCTTGAAAAGCTGCATGCGTTTGACCGCGAGCAAACAAACGCCCTCAAAACGGCTGAAAACGACCTAGAAACGATGCAGAAATACATTTCAAGGCTCGAAAAGATGTATACCGGACCAAAAATTGAAATCACCGGCTACCAAAAAGGTTCGATTTTAAAGCCGGATGAGATGGATAACCTGAGCGGAAATCAAGAAACAGCGATGGGTGCCATGTTGAAAAAAGTCGGAGACAAAGAAGATGCTGACGTAAACACTCTCGCCGATCCAGATCGATTAAAAAAATTGGCGACACAAAAGGTTTCCAAAAAAGAGTACACTCAAGAGGAATTGAATGAACTAAAAAAAGATTATAGAGTATTTAACGATACGCTTTACCGGGCATACATAGATGGGGATACAATCGTTAAGATCGAACCCGCCTACACCCTTCCAGAGAATGTGGAAAAAAGCGACTTTGCTAAATATTTCGATACAGCGATGGAATTTACAGGTGTGTATGATGGAGTAAGAGCAGCGTTTGGATACGACCTTGCGACAGGTGAAATCGTTAAAGGTAATGGTGACCGTTTGATGGCCGCATTGAATGTCACCCCTTTCGGAAAGGCATTTAAGTACGGAAAGCGCGGCTTCAAGTTATTTAAAGGTGAAGAAGCGGGAAAGAAAGTTGCGAAGGCTGAAAAAGGTGTTAAAGGGGCGGAGAAGGTTCAAACTAGAAAAGAAATTATGAATACCGTTCAAAGCAAAATGAGTCCTGCAGTGAAGAAAATTAAAGAAATTGATCCAAATGCTAAAGTTGGTTATAGAGGCTCATTGGCTACAGGGCAGAAAGGACCGCATAAGGGAAACGCTCCATTTGACCCTACGGATTTCGATATTGATGCTTTCATTGTTAGTGATAAATTAGCCTCAAAGTTTCCATCAAGTTCAAAATGGAGGGCTGGTACCGATATAAAGGAAATCAGGAAAATACAAAAAGAGTTAGATAAAACTCTAAAAAACTCTTTAGATGGATTAAGAAAAACAGATAAAAAAGGGAGACCTGATAAATTAACCTTTAGAATATTTACTCAAGAAGAATATAATAGTAAATTTACAAAAGGAAGCAAAATATTAAAAGATGAATAGGAGAATGTTAGATGGAAAAAAAATATCCGTATTTTAAATGTTTAATTCCAATTACTTCGAATAAGGATATAGATGATTTAGCAAGAATAATTTCAGTTAAATTATTTGGAGGAATACCCTTTGGCGGTATGGAGGAACAAATTTATGAAGAAGTGCCCGCTGTTTTTATAGAAAATCCAATTTTAGGATTTCAGGTAGTGATTCAGGGGTTTGGAGGAGAAAAAGGCTATACCCTGGAAGTTCGTTCACATCCAGAAATTATTGAACCAGATGATGCGGATGAAATAGAAGTAGATATAACTGGATATGTGTCTACTCTACTTGAAGGAACTGACGGTCTACAGATCAGGTATGAAGAACTTCAAAATATGAATCATTATATAGAAATAACCGAATAAGGCAAAATTCAAAAACCTTGAAAGGAAACTATCTTTCAAGGTTTTTAATAAAATCCGACAAAATGGAGGGCTTTTATCCTTTCACCTTTGTCATACAAAGCAAGAAAAATGGACATGAATACCAGAATCCTATACGAGAGCCTACGGACGATGATTTTTTGCAAATATTGTGCAGCTGGTTAGCTGCTTTTTTAATGGCTAGAACTGTGAGACGCACCTTTACCTTAAGTGTTTTTATCCGGATGTATCGAAGGTGTCGTCAGATTCAAAGGAAGGGCGGCTGTAAACTATCGCGCGACAGTTGCGGGAACGCAGGCAAGTCCTTATAAGAACAAAAAGAAAAGCAGGCAATGACCTGCTTAAAAACTCATTTTGCCCTCGAAAAAGACTTGCAAAATCAAATCTCGGCTCTTTCTATTAAGCAAAGAGAGACCCAACAAAGCGAGAAATATCACTTCGCTATGCAATTTTTAAATTGCCGCTCCAGTTCCTCTTTGTCCAAGTCCTTTCCAATGAAAACAAGTTCGCTTTGTTTTGTCTCGTTTTCATTCCACTTCCGATCCGGACGTCCTGAAAACAGCATATGCAACCCTTGGAATACGATTCGATATTCTTCCCCTTTAATATAAAGGATCCCTTTATAACGTAATAAATCTTCTCCTTTTTCCCGTACGAGATAACTCATCCAATGATCCACTTTTGCCAAATCAAGAGGCTTCTCTTCCCGAAAAGCAATAGAAGACACTTTATCATCATGGTGGTGGTGATGATGATCCTCTAGAAAATGAGGGTCGATTTCAAGTTTTCGATTGACGTCAAACGTATTGATCCCCAGTATATCTTTTAAATTGATCTTGCAATCTCTGGCATGCAGCCTCTTAGCCGCAGGATTAATGTTGACAAGTCTTTGCTCCAAGGATATAAGTTCGTCTTTTGATACTAAATCTGTTTTATTGAGGATGATGACGTCAGCAAAAGCGATTTGTTCTTGAGCTTCATCCTGATCATCCAGATGTCTGGTGACATGCTTGCTGTCTACTACCGTGACGATGCTGTCAACTTCAAATATGTCGGACAGCAGTTCATCCATGAAAAAAGTCTGGGCTACAGGTGCTGGGTCAGCCAGTCCCGTTGTTTCGATTAAAACCCGATCAAATGCAACTTTCCCTTGATCCATTGAGAATACGAGAGTTCGCAAAATACGAATCAAATCTCCGCGGACCGTGCAACAGATACAGCCGTTGTTCATTTCCAAAATTTCTTCTTCAGAATCAACGACGAGCTGATTGTCTATCCCGACTTCTCCGTACTCATTGACAATAACCGCAATCTTTTGATTGTGTTTTTCTGTAAGTATTCGATTTAAAAGTGTAGTTTTCCCGGCGCCTAAATATCCAGTGAGGATGGTGATAGGAATTTTCTTTTTAGTTAAAGGCATGATCATTCGACCTCATTTACAATTTTTTCGATACTTTGATTACTTTTTCTTTGTCTTTTGGAATCCCGGCGATGACGCCAGATGAACGCTCGAAACGTTGGCCATCATACAAATGGCTCGCTTTTTCTGTATAATCTTCATTGGTAAAAAGCGAGTCAATCAGGAGGGGGACATCCTCCGGTTTTAAATCTTTATACCATGTTCCTTTCGGATAGTGGATGACCACGCATTTATCTTGGCATCTTCCATTACACCGCGTGCGCGTTGTATGAATGACATCGTCAAGTTCCCGCTCGGAGATTTCTTGCCGAATCACTTGAGTCAGTTCCTCAGCTCCGACCCGATTGCAGCTGCTGCCGTTGCAGATAAAGATATGATGTTTCATATTACTTAAATCCCATGTCGCCATATGTATCTTTCCTCCAAATAAAACAGAATTATTACGATTTGCAAACGGTAAAATGATAAAGAACTAAGCAAGCCCCGGTCGATAACTGTCCCGAAAGGTGATACCGATAACCGGGGAGACGGTGGGATAAGCTCCGCAGTATTTCTTCGTCACCTTGAGCTTTTCACTCCTTTCGCAAGCTCTCTATATTTCAGCCTTCTCTTGCCGCCTTTGGTTGTTTATTTATATGGTCTCTCTTTCAATACGGCGGAACAAAACGTAATTATTACGATTTGTAAATCATTTTATCTCTTTTTCAAGTCAAACGCAAATAGAAGAGGTTAAACGGTGCCAATGAGATCTGAGCAGCTTCTATCCAGCCGCACCTTTACAGTGAGAAGTTCTGAGAGCCTATCTGGCTCAAGGGAGGGATTGCATTATATTATTGTACTGAATATAAAAGCACTTTACCCCTTTTCCTAAACTGGAAAAATTGATAAAATTTTTAGCGGAGAATGAAAAAACACGAGTCGGTTGGTAGTCCGGATGCATGATTGATCATGCCAGTAACCTTCCCCTCCTCGGGATGTCCGTCATTCTCTGAAATACATGTTGATGGAGGAGGGAATCGTTATGAAATTAACGGTTTACTATGATGGTCAGTTTTGGATAGGAGTCATTGAAGTTGTGATTGAAGGTAAGCTGAGAGCCGTCCGGCATTTGTTTGGCAAAGAGCCGAAGGATTCGGAAGTATTGCATTTTGTTCATCATCAACTTTTACAGGCACTGTCACATGCAGAACAGGAAGGAGTTGGGCTGGCCGCCCGCCGCCCGCGCAAAATAAATCCGAAAAGGCTGCAGCGGCAAGTGTCTAAAGAATTGAAAAATGCCGGTGTGTCTCATAAGGCGCAAGAAGCGATAAAACAAGAGCTGGATGCAAGAAAACGAAAGAAACAGCGGCTGACAAAAGAGCAGCGGGAAAAGAAAAAAGAACAAAAGTATTTACTCAGAAAGCAAAAAGCGAAACAAAAGCATAGGGGAAAATAGGGTTTCTTTGGAGCAAAGTGAAGCTAAATAGAGGCGCGTTTTCCTGTGTTGTATTAAAAAAAGGCTCTTTTTAAAAAGAGCCTCAGCTTGTCGACAAAGTCACAAAAAAGTGGCTTGATCGACAAGCTTTTTTTGTTAAAATGTGTGTGGAATCTAATTTTTGGAGGTTTTACCATGTTGACCAAACACTCTAAAGATCAGCGTGAACAGCTTGAAGTCGTTGCCTTAAGTGAGCTTGTACCTGAAGACCATTTGGTCAGGAAGATGGAAGAAGCCATTGATTTTTCATTTATTTATCAAAAAGTTGCCCCTCTTTATTCTTCAAAAGGGCGTCCAAGTATTGATCCTGTTGTACTGATTAAAATGGTGCTCATTCAATACGTGTTTGGTCATCGCTCCATGCGCGAAACCATTAAGCGAATCGAAACTGATGTAGCCTATCGCTGGTTTATTGGATATGGATTCTCTGAAAAAATCCCTCACTTTTCAACCTTCAGTAAAAACTATGAACGTCGCTTTCATGACACAGACCTATTTGAAACAATCTTCTATAGGATTTTACGTCAGGCCATGGATCTCGGCCTCGTCGATCCTTCGGTTGCCTTCATCGACAGCACACATGTCAAAGCGAATGCCAATAAGAAAAAGTTTGTGAAAAAGATCGTAAGAAAAGAAACAAGAGCTTATCAGGAACAGTTAGATCAAGAAATTAATGCCGATCGCGAAGCCAACGGCAAAAAGCCCTTAAAGCCCAGGCAATGCTCAGAAGAACGAGAAATAAAAGAAAGTACAACAGATCCTGAGAGCGGCTATTTTGTAAAGGGTGAACGGGAACGCCTTTTTGCTTATGGTTTTCATACAGCTTGTGACCGGAACGGATTTGTGCTGGGGACGGTTGTTGAGCCTGCCAATATTCATGACAGCCAAGTGTTCACGACCCTGTTTCAACAAGTGAAAGAGCGCGTCGCCAAGCCTCATACGGTCGCAGTTGATGCCGGATACAAAACACCGGTTATCGCAAAATTTCTTCATGAAGAAAACGTTCGCCCTGTTATGCCTTACACGCGTCCGCAAACCAAAAAAGGATTCATGAGAAAACACGAGTATGTTTACGATGAATTTTATGATGTCTATATCTGCCCGCAAGACCATATTCTCTCCTATCGCACAACCAATCGGCAAGGTTATCGAGAGTATGCTTCAGATCCAAATCGATGTAAACAATGTCCATTACTACATACGTGTACAGAAAGTAGAGATCATCGAAAGATGATTCACAGACATATCTGGCAGGATCATTTAGACGAAGCTGATCATCTTCGGCATACGGAAGAGAATAAACAAATCTATGCCAAACGTAAAGAGACGATCGAACGAGTTTTTGCCGATTTAAAACATAAGCATGGCTTGCGCTGGACAACCTTACGGGGAAAGAAAAAATTGTCCATGCAGGCGATGCTTGTTTTCGCTGCCATGAATCTGAAAAAGCTGGCGAATTGGACCTGGAAAGGTCCTAACCGCCAGCCTTCTGATCGAAATAATAGAATAAAATGGACAAAAACAGGTCGGATTTTTAAAATCCGACCTGTTTTGTCAACGGTCTGAGGCTCTTTTTAAAAAGAGCCTTTCATAATGGCGTCAATAACGATAAGCAAGAGGGGAGAACATGTAAAATAAGGAGAAGGTCATAGGTTATTGCTTTTAAAACGGAACTATTTTAGAACTTACTTAATAGCCTCCATAACCACCGCCGAACCAGCTGGCACCAATGATGATTAAGAGAATGAACAGGACAACAATTAAAGCAAAACCGCTTCCGTATCCGTAACCTCCGCTCATATGTTTCACCTCCCTAAAGATACATAGTTTATCCTATGTCACTTTATAAATTCGGTATAGGATATTGATTTACATTTTTAAAAATAGTTGATCCATTTGCAACTGCGCCCTCATGCGGAGTCTTCGTGCAGAGAGGATGAAAATGGTGATTGGCGTCTTTTAAACGGAATATAATGCAATAAATCCACCTAAAAGGGCGCTGAGTAAATTGAATTTTCAATTAACTGAGAGAGACATGCTTCATATCATCAGGAACGGCCTTCAAACAACACAGTATCCTAAGCATATAATGATCGTTGGTGCCGGGCTGTCCGGGCTTGTCGCAGCGTCTTTATTAAAGAGTGCCGGGCACAGAGTGACGATTGTGGAAGGAAATGACAGAGCGGGAGGACGTGTTTTTACTTCCCGTGCGCCCTTTAGCGAAGGGCTGTATTTCAATGCCGGTCCGATGCGCATCCCCGATATTCATACTTTAACGATGGAATACATTAAGAAATTTAATCTGCCTGTTAATGAGTTTATCAACAGAACCCCCATGGATATTCTTTACGTCAACGGCGTGAAAACCCGTCTTCATGAGTTTGAAAGACATCCGGGTGTTTTAAGATTCCCCGCTGCTCCCCATGAGCAGGGAAAAACGGCTGAACAGCTGATGCTTACTGCTTTGCAGCCTATCCTCAATTTTATCAGCCAAGATCCGGCGAGAAATTGGCGTATTGTTGAAAAACAATACAGAAACGAATCGTTAGGCTCTTTTCTCAACACTCATTTTTCACACGGCGCCATTGATATGATTGGTGTGCTATTGGACATGGAAGCGTACATGGGATTGTCACTTGTCGAAGTATTGAGGGAATCGATCTTTTTTACATCGCCGTCTCGTTTCTATGAGATTACAGGCGGCATGGACCTGCTGACGCAAGCTTTTCTTCCGCAATTGAAGGGCGATATTTTATACCGTCAAAAATTGATGAAAATATCTCAAACTGAAAACAAGGTGACAGCCCATTGTATCCACCAACAGTCGGCAGAACATTCAGCGCTGACAAGTGATTTCGTAATCGTAACAATTCCTTTTTCAGCTTTGCGATTTGTAACATTTGAGCCGTTTGATTCGTTTTCCTATCATAAGCGGAGAGCGATTCGGGAGCTTAACTATATTGCCGCGACAAAAATAGGAATTGAATTTAAGAGCAGGTTTTGGGAAAGAGTCGGGCAGCGCGGCGGCAGATCCATTACCGATTTGCCGATTCGCTTTTCATATTACCCAAGCAGCGGCATAGGGGCACACGGGCATGCTGTTATTTTAGCGAGCTATACGTGGGCTGATGAAGCGCTGATATGGGACAGTCAGCCGGAAGAAGAGCGGATCCGCTATACGCTGAAAAATTTAGCGAGAATATATGGAAATATCGTGTATTCTGAGTTTGTATCAGGCGCTTCTTTCAGCTGGACACAAAATCCTTTTTCAGCGGGAGCATTTACAGCTTTCGAACCTGGTCAGGAATTGGAGCTGTATCCTTATATTCCTATGCCTGAGGGAAGGGTGTATTTCGCCGGGGAGCACGCTTCCCTCACTCACGGGTGGATGCAGG
The DNA here is from genome assembly GCF_056155945.1 of Bacillus sp. GM2. Lineage (NCBI taxonomy): Bacteria > Bacillati > Bacillota > Bacilli > Caryophanales > Bacillaceae > Bacillus > Bacillus sp. GM2. Next base: position 1,733,177 of record NZ_JBRKSZ010000007.1, on the reverse strand, counting down.
GAGCGATTGAATCGGGAATACGGGCGGCATATGAAGTGAATCAGTCCTCCCGCGTGTAACATGAACTTTGCAAGTATTGAAGGAATGGGGAAGAGTCGCTTTTAAAAGGCGGCTCGTTCGTTTTTATTTAGGCAAACAGACGGATCATGCAATAAACGCCGGTCGGCTGCTTTCTTAACAGTAAGAAATGAGTTCCCATTTATTAAAAACAAGTTTTTAAGAACTTCATTTATAAAAAATTTTAATGCTTATGATACAATTGAATTGCAGATGTAACACGATGAGCGATAAGTGTTTTGCTGAGGTGCATGATCGGATCGCCCGCATTTTTTCGTTAAGAACCCCTCTTTTTCTAACAATAAAAAAGCCCCCAAAACGAGTTTTCCCTTAGGAAAGGCTCATGACATACCGGATTGAATGGCTTAACATGCCGCCGGGCAGAATAGCTTCGAAAGGATTGAATCACATTGAATGCTGCTCATGATCGAAACATCATGCTTTTACTTCTCTGTTTGACAGCAGGTATTGTAGATGTGATTGGGTACTTAAGTATCGGTCACGTATTTACTGCTAATATGACCGGGAATATCGTACTGTTAGGATTATCAATCGGCAATTCTCTTCATGCGACCGCCGTGTACTCGCTGATCGCATTGTTCGGATTTATCATCGGCGTGATTATTTCAGCAGCCATTGTCGGAAAACAGGAAAAATCGTTCTGGCCGTCAGGCGTCACGATTGCACTTGCTGTTGAAGCAGCCGTATTGCTTCTATTTGCTTGTCTGACTTTCTATGAAAGTTCACCACACTTTTTGATCTTGCTGTTAAGCATGGCGATGGGGCTTCAGACCACAGCAGCCAGAAAGCTCGGCATTGCAGGTATTTCTACTACTGTCCTAACGGGGACGCTCGCAAACTTTTTCGAAGATGTGACAAAACGGTTCCTCAGCAAAAACGACCAAAAGGTCATCCATAAGGACGCATGGCTTCGCGCTTTGACGATTGTGCTCTATTGCCTGGGGGCCGTCATTGCCGCACTTGCTGAGCCTGCGCATCCGTTTGCCGTGATTTGGATTCCAATCGCAATCATTATTGGGATTATTGCGATTGCAGGCACAAAGTTTCACGGACAGAGTGAAGGCTGAAGGACGGTCCCATACACGAGCATACACGAACATCGTTTGTTACATACGTTTTATGAAGGTGCCTGTTCGGGTAAAAGAACGGGGAACAGCACCAGTATCGGTTAAGATTGGGAGGAGGATAAATGGTTGGAACACATTAATATGGAGCAGTTTATTTTATTAGCGGCCTTATTGCTGATTATCGGTGTACTGACAACGAAATTTTCGACTAGGCTCGGAGTGCCCGCTCTCGTTTTGTTCTTGATTGTCGGGATGATCATGGGGAGCGACGGTCTCGGAATTATTTATTTTAATAATCCCGAGCTAGCCCAGCTGATCGGAATTATCGCACTCGTCGTCATCCTTTTTGAAGGCGGTCTGCAAACAAAGTGGTCTTCAATCAAAGCGGTCGCCGTTCCTTCATTGTCGCTCGCAACGATTGGTGTTTTGCTGACCACCTGTGTGGTTGCGGTTGCGGCCAAACTGATTTTTAATGTTTCCTGGATAGAAGGCTTTTTATTCGGAGCGATTGTCGGTTCTACAGATGCGGCCGCGATATTCGCCGTTTTGAAAGGCCAGAATATTAGAGACAGATTGAGCTCCACACTGGAAGCAGAGTCGGGGACGAATGATCCGATGGCGATGTTTTTGACTTTATCGCTCATCCAGCTGCTGACGGCTGATCATTCATCTTATTTCATGCTTGTGATTTCATTTTTCTGGCAGATGGGAATGGGGCTTTTGCTCGGATATTTACTCGGGCGGTTCGCCAGCTTTGCCATCAATAAAATCAACTTGGATTCAAGCGGACTTTATCCGATCTTTGCTCTTGCTTTTGCGCTTCTTACCTACAGTCTTACAGATGTCATCGGGGCGAGCGGCTTGCTTGCCGTCTACATTGCTGCGCTTGTCATCGGAAATCAAGATTTGACTTACCGACATTCTATTTTCAGGTTTAATGAAGGCTTTGCCTGGATGATGCAGATTTTGATGTTTATTATTCTGGGGTTATTGGTTTTTCCTGCCCAATTTTTATCTTTCGACATCATTTTCAAAGGCTTCCTGCTTTCGCTGATTTTAATTTTTATCGCCAGGCCGGTTGCCGTTTTTCTGTCGACCATCAAAATGGGCTTTCATTTTAACGAAAAAATCTTCTTGTCGTGGGCCGGATTAAAAGGGGCCGTTCCGATCGTTCTCGCAACATTTCCCATGACGATGGGGCTTGAAAACAGCCAATTGGTCTTCAATGTCGTATTCTTCGTTGTTTTAACATCGGCTTTGATCCAAGGGTCAACCATATCGGTCTTCGCAGAAAAATTAAAATTGAACGGGCCGCAGAAAGTCGAAGCGCCGCATTCGCTGGAGCTTGTTTCCATCGGCAAGGCGAACGCCGAAATTATCGAATTTGAAGTCGATGACCAAACAGCCATCACCGGGCAGGCACTGAAAGACATCAGCTTTCCGAAAGATGCCCTGATCAATGCGATCATTCGAAACGGGGATTTGGTCACGCCGCACGGAGAAACAAAAATTAAATCAGGCGATATTTTGTATATCCTCGTATCGAAAAAACAAAAAAAGGAACTGAAAAAATTATTAAACAGGGAATTTGATTAAGCTTTCGGAAAAGCACAGTACAAGGCTGGCTTGCTCAGTATGTCACGAATAAAGGTCAATGAAGGGTACTGCACCGGTATTCTTCATTGGCCTTTTTTTGCAATGTAAAAGTTCAGCTTATGTTCCTTACATTGATCCCTTTGTTGATCAATTGTATAATTTAAAAATCAAATATGAGGAGGCGCATGAATGATGAAGTGCAAAAAAATAAACGGGTTAACATTTGAGGGGAAAGCGCATCATTAACCCTATAAACTGCGTGATTCCCCTATAATTTTGGGGGTATCATTCAATTGAAAAACAATAAAATACAGTCCTTTAAGCATCAAAAGAAGGCGTTTTGGTGGCTTAGCTTTGTCGCTTTCTTCAGTGTGATGAACGAAACCGTATTTAATGTTGCATTGCCGGATATAAAAAATCAATTTGGCGTGTCGCCTGCCGCGGCAAATTGGGTGAATACGAGTTTTATCATTTCTTTTGCTGCCGGTTCGGTCGTTTACAGCAGGCTTTCTGATATGTACGGTGTCAGAAAGCTGTTTGTGGCCGGACTAATCATCTATGGCGGAGGTTCGTTAATAGGTCTTTCAGCTCAGTCTTATTTCCCGGCCGTGATCTTGCGCGCTTTGTTCAAGGAGCCGGGGCTTCCGCTGTACCCGCGCTTATCCTGGTCATCATTACACGCTATGTCCGTCCGGAGGGCCGGGGCAAAGCGTTCGGCCTTGTCGGATCACTGGTGGCAATGGGTGAAGGAATAGGTCCGGCTATCGGCGGAATGATTGTACATCATATTCATTGGTCGTTTCTGTTCCTTCTTCCGATGGCGGTGCTGATGTCGATTCCTTTCTTCCTCAGAAATATGCCTGCTGAAGCCGCTGCAAAAGCAAATCTGGATATCATTGGGATCGGACTGCTGACAATCAGCATTGTGATGTTCGCTGTATATATATCGCTGTATCATGTCTTTTATTTAGCGGCGGGCATTTTTTGCTTGATTGGAGCTGCGGTTCATACCCGATATGCGGAACATCCTTTTATTGACCGGTCTTTAATCAAGAACCGCAGATATATAGGCGTCGTTTTGGCAGGATGTATCGTATTGGGAAGCATTGCGGGAATCGTCTCTGTCGTTCCATATATGATGAGAGTCTTGTTCAGTTTAAATGCCGATATTATCGGGAGCGGCATCATGCTTCCGGGTAGTGTGGGCGTTATCTTTTTTGGTGTCGCGGGGGGAGCCCTGACAGATCGCTTCGGCAGCCGGTTTGTTTTTACTCTTGGATGGTTATTGATCTTAGCAACCATGGCGGCCGCGGCACAGTTCGGTGACCGGACACCATGGGTGATGACGATGATGCTCGTGTTTATATTTGGCGGTCTTTCATTTGTGAAAACGGCGATTTCAAATAGTACCGCAGAAAGCTTGGAAGAAGAGGCTGCAGGCGCTGGAATGGGGATGCTGAACTTTGCCTGTTTTTTATCTGAAGGAATAGGCGTCGCATTTGCAGGAGGCTTGATGGCAGTGCGCGGGTTCGGCTATTCTGCGCTTCCGGCAATGGACAATGCCGAAAGCGCTGTATTCAGCCGCTCGTTTGCCATATTCACAGTCTTTGTATTGGTTGGCGGATTGCTTTATTTATGGACCTGCAAACGCAAAAAATCTTAAAATATTCGAATGGTTGGGCGGTACAGCCCAGCCGTTTTTTATGTTGTATCGAATTTCTGAAACATGATGAAAGTAAAGGATGAAGAAATTATGAAAAGAAGCATCGGCACCTTTGAAACGAACGGACTGACTATTGCATATTCACGAGCAGGTGAAGGGGAGCCGATTCACATTACCTCATATTGAAGCGGAAATCGCTGAATAAATTCAATACATGCAATGTAAGGGAAGTCTCGCAAACTGCTCTTTATTAAAAGTTCATGATTTGTTTTAAAATAAGGCGGACAAATCGTGTACACTATAGTTGATATCAAGGAGGGATGACGGTGTACGAGTCCAAGAAACATTTAAAAGAAGAAATTCATAAGCGCTATTTGTTACTAGATGGGGAGTTTGACGATATCCCCGATCAGTTTAGAGATGTTCGGGATCAAGATGTAGATCGAACACCAGGGGAAATCCTTGCTTATCAGCTCGGATGGTTAAACCTGTTGATGAGCTGGGACAGGGATGAGCGCTTGGGGAAAACCGTTGTCACTCCCTCTCCTCATTATAAATGGAACCAATTGGGGGATCTTTATCAATCTTTTTACGATCTGTATTCTCACTTTTCGTTAACTGAGCTTCGCCAAGAATTCAAGAAGGCAGAGGCGCAACTTCAGTCTTGGATTGATACGCTCACAGATGAAGAATTATTCACCCAAGGTACTTTGAATTGGACAGGTGAAAACCCGAAGTGGCCTGCTATAAGGTTTATCCACATCAACTCTGTGGCTCCATTTAAAAGCTTCAGGACTAAAATAAGAAAGTGGAAGAAGAATCAACTGGGATGAAAGAGTGTTGAAGTGGAACATAAATGAGAGTTAGGAAAAAAAGAATAGAAGCTTCAGTTTTGTGAATCATCCTTCTATTGAGCTGCAGTTTATGCAGACCCATTTCAAATTCGAAACTTGACAGATAATAAAAAGTGTTTGAAACATCAAAATCAAAGACAATCATTAAATCTTCTTTTTCAAGCTGGTATTGTCTCCTATACTTTTCTCTTTCCTCAGTTGATGCAAACCTGCTATCTGTATCAAAATAAACTGGACAATTGATATAATCAACTTCCAGAAAGGTTATTTTAACTTCATAGTAGTACATGGTTATTTCCAGTAAATTCATCAATTGTGTAATCACAAATATTAGTATCTGAGCGTGCTCTTGTCATTCTTTCTTCCGCTCTTTATACATCGTTTACCTCAATTCTATGCAGCATGGTGAAACTTTGCATGAAAAACTTAACATTTTAAAAATCCAGCCGATATGATGGATAAATAACTGCACGCTTCCGGCGGATATGGTATGGTAGCTAGTAAGTTTAGGAAAAGGGAGGATATTAATGATCATCGTCACAACAGATACAATCGCGAATCAAAATATCGTCGAAGTCAAAGGGCTTGTCACCAGCAGCATCGTTCAGTCGCGGAATATCGGAAAAGATATTCTGTCAGGATTGAAGTCGGTCATTGGCGGAGAATTAAAAAATTACACCCAAATGCTTGAGGATTCGAAAAAAGCTGTGAGGGAACGGCTCGTGAATCAAGCTGAAGAACTCGGAGCAAACGCGATCGTCGGTCTAAGGTTCGAACTATCTGCAGGCCAGGGTACCTCCGAACTAATCGGATATGGTACGGCTGTTGTAATCGGCTGACGTTCAACCGAAAAACGAAGGCGGCTATAATTGCCGCCTCAGCGGGTCAAGAAGGTTTCCCTGTCTGTTTTGTCTCTTTATGTTTTTGAGTCAGATGGGGATACTTTCTGTAGATGACAAGCGCTATGATCGCCATGTATAAGCCGTAGACACCGATAGAGATCAGCTTGTTTTCACTGAAATTGGCACCTGCGATAGAGACGACGAGAACGTTAGGGATTTTTCCAAGTGTCGAAGCCGCGAAAAAGACAGCCCATTTCACCTTGCTTAAACCGCAGACAATATTCATGACAACGGCGGGGATAACGGGGATCAGTCTGCCCAATAGTACGGCTGTAAAAGCATTTTGGTTAAAATAGGCTTCATATTCGCTCATTTTCGGGTATTTCGTTAAGCGTTTGCGAGCCAAATCTCTGAATCCGTAACGTGAGAGAAAGAACAAGAGCATGGTGCCGAGCATCGACCCTGTCAGCGTGATCAGCACGCCGTTTGCGATTCCGAACAAAGCGCCGTTTAATCCGGCAATGAGCGCAAACGGGACGATCGGGAAAAATACACAGGCCGCCACAAGCAGCATGCTGAATAGCACCGAATAAACGCCTCCGTCCCTGATGACGCCGAGCCAGGAATCTTTGCAGACGAATCCGACCGCGATGATACTTGCCATGATGAGGATAGTGAATAGTTTTCTGATCATACCGCTCCCGCTGCCTTTCTTTGTTTTTAACTTCTACATTTGCAATAAAGCTTGTTCCAAGTTTGCCAAAATCTCGTCTGTTTTTGACAGGTTGCAATTGCTGAGCATAATCAGCACTTTTTTCTCGTTTATGTATCGGTTAATCGAGCTGATAAAACCGTGGATTTCTCCATCATGCCATATTTTATACTTGTTTTGATGATTAATAAACCATCCGTATCCGATCGAATTGTTTTGAATGAGTGCCGGAGAAGGGCCTTCGGCTGCAAAAGCCGTTTTTTTGACACTGCTGTAAAGCGCTTCTTTCAAAGCGCCTTTTGTGACAAGCTTTTCAGTGTAAAGCGCCCTGTCCCATAAGTACAAGTCTTCAACGGTTGAATAGAGCACGCTTTCCCCGTAGCCGTATACGATAGGCGCTTTGATCATTTCGCGATTCAGGCATAAATATCCGACTGTGGGCGAAATATCTTCCGGAGAAGCGAAGAAACCGGAGTTTTTCATGCCTAAAGGGTCAAAGATCAATTGTTGAATGACGTCTCCATAAGCTTCATTTGTGATTGTTTCAATGATTTTTGTGAGCAGTATGTATCCTGAATTGCTGTAATTAAACCTTTGTCCCGGGCGAAATTCGAGCGGCTTGTCGATAAAACGGCCGATAAATTGGTCTAACGGTGCGCGCTCCAGCTCAATATCGAGCAATTCTTCCTCTAGAAAATCAGGAATTCCGGACGTATGGCTTAATAAATGTTTGATGGTAATGCTGTCGCCGTTGGGATAGCCTTCTAAATAGTTTTGTACCGGATCATCTGTACGAAGCAGCCCCTTTTCTTGCAGCTGCATGACCGCTATGGCTGTGAATTGCTTTGTCAGCGAAGCAATTTGGTAGCGTGTAGACGGTTTATTCTTCACTTTGTCCTTGCAATTAGCATAACCGTATCCTTGCGATAACAGAATACCGTTTGAGTCTGCCAGCAAAATGCTGCCGTGAAAATGATTGTTGGATGCTTGTTCCATTAAATAATCATCAAGATGTTCCGCTGTATATACCAATAACAACAGTCCTTTCATATCTAATTATGATGAGAAGGAAACGATAAACGATAGTTTTGAAAGGAAATGAAGCAGGAAACGCGACAAAATAACATTATAAAAATTTTTTTGTATTTACCATCATTTACAGAATAATTTAAACTAAATTTAAAATATGGCAATTTCATGACATCCGTTAAAACGAGTGCTGTTTTGACGGATGTTTTTTGTTATAAAACGATTGAAATATAAGTCGGCAGTAACGAAAAGGGGAATAAAGTCGAGTGCGGCCTTAAACTAAGGGCTAAAGTTTGGTGTTTTTTTGTGAGAAGAAGGACTATATTAGTATTTTTTAATTTTAATTTAATTTTGAAGGGTTTTTCCTTTATTATCTATAATATGTTGTTTAACATAGTGAAAGAGATTTAAAATCATCGTTACTGTTATGAAGCGAAAAATAACGGGAGGTTAAAAAATGGGCCAAAAACATATCGCGATTTTTAATATTCCCGCTCACGGGCATATTAATCCGACGCTTGCTTTAACTGCAAGCCTTGTCAAACGCGGTTATCGGGTAACATATCCGGTAACGGATGAGTTTGTGAAAGCTGTTGAGGAAACTGGGGCAGAGCCGCTCAACTACCGCTCAACTTTAAATATCGATCCGCAGCAAATTCGGGAGCTGATGAAAAATAAAAAAGATATGACGCAGGCTCCGATGATGTTTATGAAAGAAATGGAGGAGGTTCTTCCTCAGCTTGAAGCGCTTTATGAGAATGACAAGCCTGACCTCATCCTTTTTGACTTTATGGCCATGGCGGGAAAAATGCTGGCTGAGAAGTTTGGAATAGAGGCGGTTCGCCTTTGTTCTACATATGCACAGAACGAACATTTTTCATTCAAATCAATGTCTGAAGAGTTTAAGATCGAGCTCACGCCTGAGCAAGAAGCCGCTTTGAAAAATGAGAATCTTCCGTCATTTAGTTTTGAAGAGATGTTCGAACCGGCAAAATTGAACATTGTCTTTATGCCTCGTGCTTTTCAGCCATACGGCGAAACGTTTGATGAACGGTTCTCTTTTGTCGGTCCTTCTCTAGCCAAACGCAAGTTTCAGGAAAAAGACACGCCGGTTATTTCGGACAGCGGCCGTCCTGTCATGCTGATTTCTTTAGGGACGGCGTTCAATGCCTGGCCGGAATTTTATCATATGTGCATAGAAGCATTCAGGGACACGAAGTGGCAGGTGATCATGGCTGTCGGCACGACAATCGATCCTGAAAGCTTTGACGACATACCTGATAACTTTTCAATTCATCAGCGGGTTCCACAGCTTGAAATCCTGAAGAAAGCGGAGCTTTTCATCACCCATGGGGGTATGAACAGTACGATGGAAGGATTGAATGCCGGTGTACCGCTTGTTGCGGTCCCACAAATGCCTGAACAGGAAATCACTGCCCGCCGCGTCGAAGAACTCGGGCTTGGCAAGCATTTGCAGCCGGAGGACACAACAGTTGCTTCATTGCGGGAAGCCGTCTCCCAGACGGACGGTAACCCGGATGTCCTGAAACGCGTAAAGGACATGCAAGAGCACATTAAACAAGCAGGAGGGGCCGAGAAAGCCGCAGATGAAATTGAGGCATTTTTAGCACCGGCAGGAGTGAAATAACCATATGAAGGAACCCGGGAAATCCCCGGGTTTTTTGTTGAGCCGAAAGGAAGCGGGAAAAGTATACAGAGGCGCTTTTTGAACATACTACCTTCTATTAAATGTATTAAAAAGGAGGAAGTGATTTGTCAAATCAGGGCAATTTCAAAAAAACGATCTCTCTGCTTGACCTGATTTTGATCGGCATGGGTGCGATATTCGGCTCGGCTTGGCTGTTTGCCGTCAGCAATGTCGCTTCAAAAGCCGGGCCGGCGGGAAGCTTTTCGTGGATTATCGGCGGTGTCATTATCCTTTTAATCGGACTCGTTTATGCCGAGCTTGGAGCTGCTTTGCCGCGGACGGGCGGGATTATCCGCTATCCCGTTTATACCCACGGCCACCTTGTCGGATACTTGATTTCATTTATCACGATCGTTGCCTATACAAGCCTGATTTCAATCGAAGTGACCGCTGTCAGGCAATACGTGGCTTATTGGTTTCCCGGTTTGACGATAAAAGGTTCTGAATCGCCGACGATTATCGGCTGGCTTTTGCAGTTTGCGCTGCTTTGTTTGTTCTTTTTACTGAATTATTGGAGTGTCAAAGCGTTTGCGAAATCAAATTTAATTATTTCGGTTTTTAAGTATTTTGTTCCTTTGACAATCATCATCGTGTTGATATTCCATTTTAAATCGGCGAACTTTGCGGGAGAATTTGCGCCGTTTGGCTTTGGCGGGGTTCAGACATCCATTTCGACCGGCGGGGTGATGTTCGCATACCTCGGTCTACATCCGATCGTTTCGGTCGCCGGCGAAGTGAAAAATCCGCAGCGGAACATCCCGGTTGCTCTACTGATTTGCATCATTGTTTCGGCTTGCGTCTATACGATACTGCAAGTGGTGTTTATCGGAGCCATACCGACTGATATGCTAAATGACGGATGGAAAGCGATCGGCAGGGAATTTTCTCTTCCGTTTAAAGATATCGCGGTGCTGCTCGGGATGGGCTGGCGTCGTTCTGGATGCGATTTTATCACCCGGCGGAAACGGCAATATTTTTATGAATACAACATCGCGCTTGGTTTATGCATGGGCGCGGAACGGCACATTGTTCAAAATCTTTGCCAAGGTGAATAAACCAACGGGAATTCCGCGTCCGTCGTTGTGGCTGTCGTTTGCGCTCGCCGTTTTTTGGACGCTTCCGTTTCCGTCTTGGGACGCGCTCGTCAATGTTTGCTCTGTTGCCCTGATCCTCTCCTATGCGATTGCTCCGGTTTCAGCAGCGGCGCTGAATGTGAATGCCAAGCAGCTTAAAAAGCCTCTGCAAATCAAAGGAATGGCTGTCATCGCTCCTGTCTCCTTCATATTTGCGTCGTATATCGTCTATTGGTCAGGGTGGAACACCGTGTCATGGCTGCTCGGATCACAGCTTGTGATGTTTGCTGTTTATTGCGCGTGTAAAAAATACGTTCCGCAGGACGATGTTTCGTTTGCACAGCAGCTTAAATCAAGCTGGTGGATCGTCGGATATTATGTGATGCTCCTGATTTTATCGTTTCTGGGCTCATTCGGTAACGGCCTTGGCCTATTGAGAACGCCGGTCGATTTAATCTTGATCGCGCTAGGATCGATTGCGGTATTTTACTGGGCGAAATATACGGCGCTGCCAAAGGCAGTCATTGATTATGATGAGAAAAAAGAAGAAACCGTTTAAGTATGAAAACCCCGCTGTATGGACTGCGGGGTATTCACACGTTTTTATTACAGTTGCGGAAGATCTTTAGCCGTTTCGGCAGCTTTGGTATCAATCTGAATTTGTTCAGATAAATTCGCAGGATGGTAATACCCTTTGGAAATCATATAGTTTGTGATCTGTTCATGGGTGTCAATCGCGTCGTTTAAATACTGCTTAAGCGTTTCGCGCACTTCTGGAGAAGATGTTTCTGTGATAGCTGTGACAATGTTTTTGACACCGGTTTTCGCCGTGATTAAAAAATCGGTGGCAATCACTTGTTCAGTCATCGCACCCATTCCTGTCATGTTTTGGATGAATTCGTTCATATATTTTCACCTCTAACTGACAGCAGACCTTGTAAATGCTCGATCTGATGCTTTGTTTGGGATGCATCACGCTCCAAGATGTCGCGAAGCTCTTGATCCTGAACCATTCCCGTCATTGTTGATGACTTTGTCAGACAAAGGTTTTTAAACATTAACAGCTCATGCAGCTCCAATGTTTCATGGATCGCATTATTCAATCGCAAACATTCCTTTCAAATTTGTTATTGTGTGAAGGACACATCTTTAGTATCAAAATTCGTTAGCGGGATTATTCGGTTTGTTATTTTACAATAAATCACATAATGATGTCAGACTTTTCGGACGCGAAAGAATTTGGTCAAGAGCCATGTTCCTTGCGGAAAACTGAGTGTGAGCTGCCAGACGCCGCCGCCGTCAAGTCCGTATTCGGTGATCAGCTGCAGTTTTTTTCCGATGCTGCGTGCGTCTTCAAACCATACGACATGCCGTCTGCCCTGTTCATCGGTGTATCTGAAAAAAGGGGACTCAGAATTTGTATCATATTGAATCGGTGCCTGGTGCTTCATGGCGAGCTGAACGGCGTCTTGGTTGGCGATTCCGGGGTATACGGCACCGGGCTGATAGGGCAGGGTCCAGTTATAGCCGTAAAGCGGAAAGCCGAGAACGATTTTTTCTTTGGGGACATGGCGGAGAGCAAATTGAATTGTTTGCCGGACTTCATTGATCGGAGCAATGGGGCCGGGCTCGCTTGTCCCGTGGTGCCAGTCGTATGCCATGATGAAGATAAGGTCGCTCACTGCGCCGATTCCGCCATAGTCATACCCTTTCAGCCAGGCGATATTTTCATTTGTTTTCGGCGGAACGGCAATCGTCAACACATAGCCGGACGGCTTCAGCCGCTCTTTCAACAGGCGGAGAAAACCTGAAAATAAATCTCTGTCTTCCTCCAAAATCTGTTCGAAATCAATATTGACGCCTGCATATCCTTTTCTGGAAATCGTTTGGACAATATTGTCGATGAGGCGATTTCTTACGGCAGGCTGATTTAATACGCGGTGCGCAAGAGACGGACTGAAGCCTGATTCAGTTAGATTGGTGACTGTCATGAGGGGAGGAACGCGCCGTCTCCAAGCCGTTTGTACGGCCGGTGAATCATTCAGCTCGCTTAACGATCCGTCGCTTGAAATGTGGTATTCAAAAAATGCCAGATACGTGGCGTATGGGGCAAAATTATGAATCAATTCCTGGTCTAACCGGGGGTTTCTCAGTGTGTAATATCCTAAAGCAGTGATCGGTTTTTTCGGCAATTCCGGAATCATCACTTTTATCCCCGGCCTCATATTGGCAGGGGTTACAGACGGATTTGCTTTTTGCAATGCTTCGACGGATACAAACGTCCGGCGGGCAATCGTGTAATAACTGTCTCCCGGCTGAACGGTATATGTATAAAGCGGTATTAAAAGAGCCTGTCCGGGGACAATGTTTGTTGCGATCAACCCATTCGCCAATCGGATCTGGTCAATCGAAATTCCGAACTTGGCGCCGATGACAAATAGTGAATCTCCCGGCTGGACTGTATAAATAAACAACTGGCACACTTCCTTTTGTTCCTCTGTATGTGACAGGGGGTTTTATGCTATGTCTATGACCGTTAAAGAAGGATCATGCGCCGTTTTTTACAGCTGGAATGGTGAATAGAACCGTGAAGCGGATAATTCTTGACTGAACAGTCTAGAAAGTGTATCCTTCAAATAAAGGAGGTGATAGGGGCTTGGGAAGGAGCAAAGAATTTGATACCGCTCTCGTCCTTCATAAAGCGATGGAGGTTTTCGGCCAATTCGGCTATGAGGGGGCGTCGATGCAGGAGCTGCTCAGCCGCCTGGGAATTGCCAGGCAAAGTCTGTACAATGCATTCGGGACTAAAAGGGATCTGTTTATCGCCGCCCTTACAAGATATCTAGATGATAAAAATGCGCAAGTGATCGCCATGCTTGAAAGCCCCGGATCAGTGAAGCAATCGGTTCGGCAGATCTTCCAGGAAAGCTTAAACGTTCTGAAAGACCCCGAACGTTCAAAGGCATGCTATATCATCAACAGCGCAATTGAACAAATTCCCCGCGATCAAGAGGTTGCCGAATACTTTGATAAGCAGACAAAGCAGCTGGAAACCGCCTTTTACAAAGCGCTTGTCCGGGCCGAGTCACAGGGGGAACTAAAGAAGGGCGGCCAAGATCTTTCAGCAGTTGCCCGTTTTTTAAATCAAACCCGGCTGTCGCTCACGTTTCAGGCGAAGTTAACGGGGGACTTTGACGCCCTTCAGGATTTGATCGATGTCAGCCTGTCTGTTCTTGATTAAAGAATTTTTTCGTCAAGGGAAGATGGGCTGCCGCTCGTTTTTATTACTATTTTAGACCGAATGGTCAAAAAAGAATGGGGGAAAGAATTTGTGTGATCCGAACAATTTTTGCAGTCGATGCTCGAAAAGGATATGGAAAAGTGGATACAGCTTTGGGATCAAGACGCGGTGTTTGAGCATCCATATGCACCGCCAGGTTTTCCTAAAAAATAGAAGGAAAGTCGGCGATTTACGAATATATAAAGGATTTTCCCAAAAAGATCGATATTGTCCGCTTCACAGCACCCACTATTCATCAAATGGCAAATACGGGCAATGCGGCTGTCGAATTTGAATGTGAAGGCACGGTGTGCGAGACGGGTCTTCCTTATAACCAACAGTACATCAGCCTTGTAAACATGAAAGAGGGCAAAATTGTCCACTACAAAGATTATTGGAATCCTTTGATTGTCATCGAATCGCTCGGAGGACGGCTGCAGGCTTTTTAATGACCTAACAAGGAGTGATAAAAGTGGAGAAAAAAATATTGATTACCGGCGGAACCGGCACGACTGGAAGCCGAATCGCCAAACGGCTTGTACGTTCGGGGGGCCGGCGTCCGGATCGCAAGCCGGAGAATGCCTGCAATGGCCGGAACGGAACATGTGTATTTTGACTGGAATGATCAAAAAACTTACAGAGACGCATTAAAAAACACGAACTCATTATATTTGGTTGCGCCTGTCGGTGTATTCGAACCGTCACCGCTCGTTGTCCCGTTTTTGGAAATGGCAGCGGCATTCGGCGTCCGCCGCATTGTTCTGCTCAGCGCTGCAATTATTGATGAAGACGGACCCGTATTTGGGAAGCTTCATCACGCGGTCAGGCGATATGTTCCTGAATGGACGGTGCTAGAGCCTTCATATTTCATGCAGAATTTTGACCATCAGCATGGCGCTTCGATTCGGAAGAAAAATGAAATCGTCACGGCGTCAGGCAGCGGCAAAGTCGGGTTTATAGATGCAGACGATATTGCTGAAGTGGCTGTGCGCGCATTGCTTGATCAAAAGCCGCATAATACGAGCCATATCTTGACCGGGCCGAAAGCCTTGAGTTATGCTGAAGCCGCGGCAATCATCGGCAGAGCGGCAGGCCGCGACATCAGGCATGTCAATGTCGGAGTGTCCGCTTTGAGGGAAAGGTATATAAAAGCAGGATTATCTCCCGATTATGCCGGCTTCATGTCGGAATTAGACAGGAAAATCAAGAATGGCAAAGAAAACCGCATCACAGATACAGTGGAACGCATCACGGGAAAAAAACGCGTTCACTGGCTGATTTCGCCAATGAACACGCCGGACGCTGGCGTCTGCTTTAACTCGTTCCTGAGACTGAACGGTCTTTTCTCTTTATTTTTGACCGTTCAGTCTAATTAATAAAATGTTTCGTTGATTTCCCATGACTCAACTGTACAGTAGGCCAAGTGAGGGTCCATACCCATGCCCATTAAATAAGCCATTGCCGCTACTTCCTCCATGGCGTGGTGATAGGAAGTGGCTTGCGCTTCATTTAAACCGTAATGAACAAACGGCGCAACTGTGCACAACGTCTTATGTTTCAAGTGCGGAAACAACGGACATTTGATGTGGTGCACGGCTGTTTCGGCGTGCTGATACTGGGGGATATGCATATGCTGTTCGGGAGCTGGTGTCTGCTGTAAATGTTCTGCATTCTCCATTTTTTTTCGTCCTTTCTTGCGCGGATTTTCGTTGTATTCTATGTTCCGCTCATACCCCGTGTGTTAGACGGCTGTCACGGTTTACCGGTTTTTTAGGCAAATCAACAGACAGAAAGGTCAAATACCGGTAGACTTTAAAGCAGGATAAAAAAAGGAGGTATTTTTTATGGCTAAACATCATTTTTACCTTCAGGCAGACTGGCCTGGAAAACGTAACGACATCGGAAGGATTGAAAGCGGGAATTTAAAAACAGAAATTTCAATTCCAAAGGAAATGGACGGTCCGGGGGCAGGGACAAACCCTGACGAAATGCTGCTCGGTGCCGCTGCGACTTGCTATATCATCACGCTTGCAGCCATGATGGAAAGAAGCGGATTGGAAAAAGAGAGCCTGACGATGGAATCCGAGGCTGTTGTCGATGTGACAGGCGGGGTGTTTACGTACGAAAAAATCATTCACAGACCTCTGATCCGCCTTCCGAAAGAAGCGGCGGAAAAAGAAGTCCAACTTGCCGAAAGACTGGCTGAAAAGGCGGAGACATCCTGTATGATATCAAGGGCGGTTCAGGGCAATGTCGCCATTGAATTAGAGCCGAAGATTGTCGTCTCCAAAGCGGATTAGATTTCGATCGTGAGCTGAGCCTTTTGATCTGCGGCGTCAGCATGCTTTGAATTGAGCAAAAAGACGCCGCAGATGATCAATACAAGCCCAATAAGAGTTTTGAGATTGAATGGCTCCTGAAATATAAAATACCCGATCGCAGCTGTCAAAGCCGTCCCGGTGCCGGCCCAAGTCGCATAAGCCGCAGATAAAGGCAGTGTTTTTAATGAAAAGCTCAGAAACGTAAAAGAAGCCGCAAAACCGATCATGACACCGGCAGCGGGCAGGGGGGCGCTAAAGCCTTCTGACAGCTTCAGCATCGTGCTTCCGAATACTTCGGACAAAATGGCAGCCGCCAAAAAGATCATGCCTTTCATGACATTCTCCTCCTTATGACAGATTGATCAGGACAACGCCTGACACGAGACAAATAATGCCGGCGATATTTCGCCGGTTCAGCTTTTCTTGAAACCACAAGACGCCGATGATTGCAGTCAGAACGGTGCCCGCTCCGCTCCAAGTCGCATAGGAGAGGCTTAGAGGGATGACCTGCAATGTGAGCGACATCATGTAAAATGCGAGACCGTAGCCGATCACTACGAGAACCGACGGCCGCCAGCGCGCGAACCCGTCAGATATTTTCAGCATGGCGGCTGCCGCCGCTTCTGACAAGATGGCGATCAGTAGAAAAATGTAGCCTGCAATCATACGAAATCCTCCTCTATCGATGTTATTCCATGATTCAAAAGGAGAGCTTTCTCTTCGTCAGCCAGCAGTTCCAATTGAAACAAAAGACTTTGACCATTTGCCAGCGCTCTTTTCACACAACTCACGCTGCGGTTTAAGAAATGCTGCCGCAGCAAGGGCGCTTGTACAAAGTCAGTTTTCATTCGAATATCAAAAAACGCAGCCCATAAACGATTTTAAAGTGTTAAAGGTTTATTCCGCAATCGTCATGAGGCCGCTTCAAAGATTTCTTCTTTTTTAGACATAAAAAAAACCCGCATTACTAACCGGTTGGTAAAATCCATCTTAATTGATGCAAAAGTTCTAAGTCAAGAAAAAAGTTATGTAAAAAGGCCCCTGGAAGAGCCTTTATCTGTCAGAAAAAAGGATAGTAAGGATACGGCCGATACGGATATCCCCAAGGGCCGAGAAGCGCTCCGGCAGTAAGTCCGCCCAAAAAACCTCCGAAGAAGGGGCCCGGACCGAAAAACGGACGCGGGCCGAAAAACGGGCGCCCAAAAGGTCCGCCAAAGAAAGGTCTGCCGATGATGCGCTGGTTGTCGTCGCCATATACATGAGAATGCTCGAAATGATTCATAAAAAAATCCCTCCAATAATAAAATGAAACCTGACTAACATCACTGTATTCTGCCCAGCCGTTTTTGCTTGGGCGCCCGTCGTATTTTTGAGTGAAGCCGCCCTTAAAAAGGAGTGAATGAAACATGACGCTGTATCAGTCGGATTGGTCAAAAGCGCCTCCCCATGCCCACGCCTACAGGGCGAGAACATCGACTGCCAATGGCCATTACCACCTAATTGAAGGCTTTTCCCAGCCGGCAAACGGGAGCAATACAGATGGGCACGTTCATTTTTATTCCGGCATCACTTCTTTCGAAAAGGGACATTACCACAGGTATTACGGGATTACGGGGCCCGCGATCCCGCGGGCGGACGGCACGCACTATCATGAAATCGGGGGCACGACCTATCTGGCATATTCTTCGGCTCCCCCGATCAGATTTGGCGGAGTCGTGTATGTAAGCGATGGTATAAAGGAGAGGCACCGGCATACTTTTAAGGGTTCCACAAGAGAAATCGTGGGGAATGAGCCGATAGGGTGGTGAGGGAATGTTTGGAAAACAATGAAAACGGGTAAAATGAAATGGGTGTTTTTGAACGTGAAATGGTATAATGGGAGGAGCTTGTTTAAAGAGAGTGATCAGCAGTGAATAAAACGAAACCGCCGGTCATCGTTTTGATCGGACCGACCGCTGTCGGTAAAACAAAATTAAGCGTGATGCTGGCCGAGCATTTGAATGCGGAAATTATCAGCGGAGATTCGATGCAGATTTACAAAAGAATGGATATCGGCACAGCAAAAATCAAAGAAGAAGAAATGAACGGGGTTCCGCATCACTTGATCGATATTAAAGAACCGACGGAATCTTTCTCGGTTGCTGAATATCAAGAGATCGTCAGACAAAAAATCGCAGAGATTGGCAGGCGAGGGAAGCTTCCGATGATTGTCGGGGGAACCGGGCTCTATATCCAGTCTGTCCTTTATGACTATTCATTCACAGAGGAAGCGGGCGACCCTGAGTTCCGGGCGGAGATGGAGGCGCTCTCTGACAAGAGGGGAGCCGAATATGTTCACTGTCTTTTGAAAGAGCGCGATCCGGGAGCGGCTAAAGCCATTCATCCAAACAATAAACGCAGGGTCATCAGGGCGCTTGAAATTTTCCATACGACAGGAAAAACGATGTCCGAACATATGGAAGGACAGCGGAAAGAGCTTTTATACACCACGGCTCTCATCGGTTTGACGATGGAGCGGGAAGTGCTGTATGACAGGATCAACAGCCGCGTAGACCAGATGATGGATGAGGGGCTGCTGAATGAAGTGAAACAGCTTTATGATGAAAACATAAGAAATTGCCAGTCTGTTCAGGCCATCGGGTACAAAGAGCTTTATGCGCACCTTGAAGGCAGAGCGTCCTTGGAAGAGGCGGTTGAGACGTTGAAACGGAATTCGAGACGCTATGCCAAAAGACAGCTGACATGGTTCAGAAATCAAATGGATGTCGCCTGGTATGACATGACGCCCCCTGTCAATATCGAACAGAAAAAACAGGAAATTTTCACTTACATAGCAGGAAAGCTCGAACTTTAATCGAAACAGTATGGTATAGAGAAACAAGGAGGACCAGAAACATGAAATCGATAAATATTCAAGATCAGTTTTTGAATCAGATTCGGAAAGAAAGCACATTTGTCACGGTCTTTTTACTGAATGGATTTCAGCTGCGCGGACAAGTAAAAGGATTTGACAACTTTACAGTGTTGATTGAATCGGAAGGAAAGCAGCAGCTTATATACAAACACGCCATTTCCACGTTTGCACCGCAAAAAAACGTTCAACTCGAACTCGAATAGCGATTTACGGCTAAAAGACCATGCCTGGCATGGTTTTTTCAGATTGCCTGACAAAATCCTGAAACAGTTTACTGTTTTGGGATTTTGTCGTTTTCGAAGCGACTTTACAATCAACCGCGGCCGTTGCCGATCCTGCCGAGCAGGAGTCAGGGAATAAAAGGAACGGCGGCCAATTGCCGGACATCCTGTCTAAAACGCCGCCGTCATCACGTTCTGTGAAAGACCGAGGCATTCAAATTTACAAAGCGGCATCTAATCGCTAAACTAAGTAGTGTTTACATCAATTCAGTTTGAAAATGAAAAGGAATGAGCGAACAATGAAACCTAAGATCGTCATCAACCATTGGGAAGAGACGTGTGAAGATGATTCCTGCTATGAATACGGCACAAGTATTCTCGTCAACGGAAAAGAACTTGTCAGGGAAGCGTCGATCATGACGGCTGTTCAGTCGGTTCTTAAGGAACTCGGCATCGAAGCCGATATTAAAGAGGTATGCGAGAACAAGTGCTGTGACACTTACAAAAAATAAGCGAAAAAGTCTAGTCTACTAACTCAATTTTTTTCGTGTTATGATAGATTTCGGTTTGTGAGTAGGATGAGCGAACGGCTCTCATTCTACTCATATTTCTTTGGCCTTAGGCCTCCTAAGCTGAAGCAAATTGTGAACTTTCATCAACCTGAGCACAATATATTGTGTTTTCTTGAATGATAGTATACTATATATTGTGTAAGGTTCGAGTTGAAAGACTCGGAAACAATTTTACTAGGTCGTGATAATGATGATTCAGATCGTATTTGATTCAAAAACGGGAAACGTTCAGCGCTTTGTGGATAAGACGCCTTTTCGCAATAAACGGAAAGTCAGCACAGAGGAGTATCTAGACGAACCGTTTGTTTTGATCACGTACACGACAGGGTTTGGGGAAGTTCCGAAAACGACTGAGATGTTTCTTGAGAAAAACGCCCATCTTCTTTTGGGAGTTGCGGCAAGCGGAAACAGAGTGTGGGGAGACAATTTTGCGAAAAGCGCAGAAAAAATCTCGAAGCAGTATCAGGTTCCGATTCTCGGCAAATTTGAACTCAGCGGGACGGCCAAAGACGTTGAACTGTTTACTCAGGAGGTAGAAAGAGTTGTCACAAAATCAAGTGCCAAAATGGATCCAGTTAAACAATGAGATCATGATCCAAAAAGACGGGAAATTCCAGTTTGATAAAGATAAAGAAGCTGTACATAGTTATTTTGTAGACTATATCAACCAAAATACGGTATTTTTCCATGATCTGAAAGAGAAAATCGATTACTTAATCAAGAATGACTACTATGAAGAAGAGTTTTTAAGCCGCTACACGTTCGAAGAAATCAAGGAAGTGTTCAAAGAGGCTTACGCTAAAAAATTCAGATTCCCGTCCTTTATGAGCGCTTTTAAGTTTTACAATGACTATGCGCTGAAGACAAACGACAAGAAAAAAATTCTTGAACGCTATGAAGACAGAATTTCTATCGTAGCTTTATTTTTTGCAAACGGGGATAAGGAGAAGGCGAAGGAATTCGTCAGAATGATGATCAACCAGGAGTATCAGCCGAGCACGCCGACATTCTTAAATGCCGGCCGCAAACGCCGCGGAGAGCTGGTCAGCTGCTTCCTCCTGGAAGTCAATGATTCCTTGAACGACATCTCGAGAGCGATTGATATTTCAATGCAGCTGTCAAAGCTCGGCGGAGGCGTATCGTTAAACCTTTCAAAACTGCGTGCGAAAGGCGAAGCGATCAAAGACGTCGAAAACGCGACAAAAGGCGTCGTCGGCGTGATGAAGCTTCTTGACAACGCATTCCGCTACGCTGATCAGATGGGACAAAGACAAGGCTCAGGCGCTGCGTACTTAAACATTTTCCACCGCGACATCAACGATTTCCTCGATACGAAGAAGATTTCGGCTGATGAGGATGTCCGGGTGAAAACATTGTCCATCGGGGTTGTCATTCCAGATAAATTCATCGAGCTTGCAAGAGAGGATAAAGCGGCATACGTATTCTATCCGCACACCGTTTATAAAGCGTACGGCGAGCACCTCGATGAAATGGACATGAACGAGATGTACGACCGGCTTGTGGAAGATCCGCGCGTCAAAAAAGAAAAAATCCACCCGCGCAAGATGCTCGAAAAGCTTGCGATGTTAAGATCGGAATCCGGGTATCCGTACATTATGTTCCAAGACAATGTCAACAACGCGCATGCGAACAATCATATTTCCAAGGTTAAATTTTCCAACCTTTGCTCGGAGGTTCTTCAGGCTTCACAAGTTTCTTCATACACAGACTACGGTCAAGAAGATGAGATCGGCCTTGACATCTCCTGCAACCTTGGTTCATTGAACATTTTGAACGTCATGAAAAACAAATCGCTTGAGCAGACGGTTAAGCTTGCAACCGACTCGCTGACGCACGTTTCTGAAACGACAAACATTACGAACGCACCGGCGGTCAAAAAAGCGAACAAAGCGATGAAATCCATCGGCCTTGGAGCGATGAACCTGCACGGATTCCTGGCACAGAACAATATCGCCTACGAAAGTGAGGAAGCGAGGGACTTCGCGAACACTTTCTTTATGATGATGAACTTTTACTCGATTGAACGGTCTGCCGAGATCGCCAAAGAAAAAGGTGAGACGTACCATAACTACGAAGGTTCGGCTTACGCAACGGGTGAATACTTCGAAAAGTATGTGACACAAGATTTCTCGCCTAAATTCGAAAAAGTGGCCAAGCTTTTTGAAGGCATGCACATTCCGACAAAAGAAGACTGGGAGCAGCTGAAACAGTTTGTCAAAGAACACGGATTGTACCACAGCTACAGACTGTGCATCGCACCGACCGGGTCCATTTCATATGTACAGTCAAGCACGGCATCAGTCATGCCGATCATGGAGCGGATTGAAGAAAGAACCTACGGCAACTCCAAGACGTACTATCCGATGCCTGGACTTGCGCCAAGCAACTGGTTCTACTATAAAGAAGCGTATGATATGGACATGTTCAGAGTTGTCGACATGATCTCGACGATTCAGCAGCACGTTGACCAAGGCATAAGCTTTACATTGTTCCTGAAAGATACAATGACGACACGCGATCTGAACCGGATCGATCTTTATGCCCACCATAAAGGAATCAAAACACTTTACTATGCAAGAACGAAGGATACAGGGCAAGAAGGCTGCCTTTCTTGTGTCGTTTGATTAAAGGAGAGTATGCGAAAGTGACGAAAATTTATGATGCAGCAAACTGGTCAAAGCATGAAGATGATTTTACCCAAATGTTTTACAACCAAAATGTGAAGCAATTTTGGCTTCCGGAAGAGATTGCGCTTAATGGAGATCTTCTGACATGGAAGTACTTGGGTAAAAATGAACAGGACACTTATATGAAGGTGCTCGCGGGGCTGACGCTTCTCGATACAGAGCAGGGGAACACGGGAATGCCCCTTGTCGCTGAGCATGTGGAAGGGCATCAGCGCAAAGCGGTGCTGAACTTCATGGCGATGATGGAAAACGCGGTCCACGCCAAGTCCTATTCAAACATTTTCATGACGCTTGCCCCGACAGAGACGATCAACGAAGTCTTTGAATGGGTTAAACAAAACAAATATTTGCAGAAAAAAGCTCAGGTCATTGTCGGACTCTATGAGAAAATCCGCCAGGGCGATAAAATCTCGCTGTTTAAAGCGATGGTCGCATCCGTTTATTTAGAAAGCTTCCTGTTCTACAGCGGCTTCTACTACCCGCTTTATTTTTACGGACAGGGCAAGCTGATGCAAAGCGGCGAAATCATCAACCTGATCTTGCGGGACGAAGCGATTCACGGCGTCTATGTCGGCCTGCTCGCTCAGGAGATTTACAATCAGCAGACACCTGAGAAAAAAGAAGAGCTGTACGCGTTTGCCATTGATCTATTGAAAGAGCTTTATGAAAATGAGCTTGAATATACAGAAGATCTGTACGACCAGGTCGGCCTTTCACACGACGTGAAGAAGTTCATCCGCTATAATGCCAACAAAGCGCTGATGAACCTTGGCTTTGAAGCTTATTTTGAAGAAGAAGAGATCAATCCGATCGTGTTGAACGGGTTGAATACGAAAACGAAGTCACACGACTTCTTCTCAATGAAAGGGAACGGCTACAAAAAAGCAACAGTTGAACCGTTAAGAGACGACGATTTTTACTTTGACGATAAGTAAGCCGGCCGGGCTAAAAGGGCGCATCCGCGCCCAAGCCCCGCCTTTCAGTTATAGATACACGGCAAAATGAGAGCAGAACGAATCTGCTCTTTTCACTTTGAGGAGGAAACGGATACAATGGGAAAAATGGATGAAATCATTCTCGTGGTCCCGCGGGAAAACGTATTTGCAAATGAAACGCTGACCTTCCAAGGCGTCAACAGCGACGGTGAGAAGGTCGGGAAGATCATGGCGCATATTGAACAGCACTTCAGTGAAATGAGAAGGGGAGACGCCGAAGAAGATCCTGCGTTTAAACAGCCGATCCCTTATGTTGTCATCAAAAGAGAAGACGAAATATTTGTATACGAGCGGCTCGAAGGCGGAGGGGAAGCGCGGCTTCACAACAAGCTGTCACTCGGCTTCGGCGGCCACATGAACTTTGCCGAAGGGCTTGACTTTTCCGATATTCTGAAGTTAAACACAGACCGTGAACTTGATGAAGAGCTTCTGATTGAGGAATCAGATAAAGAAAAAATGGTGACGCTTGGACTGATTAATGATGATGAAAACAGCGTCGGAAAAGTACATATCGGAATCCTTTCAGCGCTTGAGTTAAAACCGGGTGCACACGTTGAAGTCAAAGAAAAGGAGCAGATTGCCGGCCGGTGGATGAAAGCCAGTGATCTGAAAGAAAAAAGCGTCTATGACAGACTTGAATCTTGGTCACAGTTTGTCGTTGATATCTTAGTTTAAATTGGAAAACTCGCTGATTCAGCGAGTTTTCTTTTCATATTGGACAGGTTTCCATTGAAAAAGTGAGCCCTGCTTTTCGATTAACCCGAAACCAGGGTAGGGGAAATGACACCCGTGGAGCAGGACCTGTCCGTTATAAGCCTGCCGGGCCAGCAGTCTTCTTGTCTTTTCTCCCTCTATAGGGTCATGTTCAAGCGAAACCCGCAGCTTTGGATTGGAAATGCTTTCGGGAATATGAAATACGTCATTGGTGATCTGACAGACCCCGTCTTTTGTCTGTAATTCAATCGTCAGGTGTCCAGGTGTATGTCCGGGCGTATGGATCAGCTTCAGTCCGGGAAGCAGTTCGGTATCTTCTATCAGCAGCTTCAGAAGCGGCCGGACAGCGGAAAGAATGCGAAACTGTTCAGAAGCCGGCGTTTGTTTTGCGTACAGCCATTCTGCTTCACTGATCAGATGAACAGCGTTTGGAAAAGCGGGTTTCCCGTTATTCAGAAGACCTCCCGTATGATCTAAATGACTGTGTGACAAAATGACATAGTCTATGGAATCAGGCTTGATTCCCGCCTGTGTCAGGTGATGAATCAAGTATCCGCTTTCTTGTCCGCCTGTTTCGCCAAATCCCGTATCAATGAGCATCCGTTTTCCGTTCGTTTCCAGATAGATAAAGTTCAGCGCTACTTCAAATTCTTCAGGATAATGTTCTGCTTCATGAGGGTCTCCTCCCGCCAAAAAGAAATCCCTTGAAACTCGAAATGCTCCGTCAGATAAAATTGTCATTTGAAAAGAATCGAGTTGAATGCGGTCTGGCTCCTTCATAATAAATCCTTCCCCCTTTGCGTTTGACCAAGCTGCCTCTTTATTAGAAGAGGCAGCTTCATTGTGTCTTTTCATTTGCGATGAGCTGCTTGATCGGTTATCATTAAATCGTAATAATTACGATTTAACAACAGGAGTATAACTGAATCCGTTTGTTCTTTCAACCAAAATAAACTGTTCAACAGGGAAGGAGCATCATTTCATGCCGAAACTGGAAGAGCTGTATCGGTCCGTCATTATGGATCATGCAAGATACAGGCGAAATTTTCGAAAAATCGATAATCACGGCGCGAATTACGTCCACTACAAAAATCCAACGTGCGGTGATGTGATGACTTTGTTTATCGACATTAAAGATGAAAAGATCGAAGACGCAGCTTTTATCGGAGATGGGTGCAGCATCAGCATGGCTTCCTCATCAATCATGACTGAACTGATAAAAGGAAAGACGTTAAAAGAAGCCGGGCTAATGCGGGAAGCGATGGAGAATATGATCAGAAAAGGAGAAGAACCGGCAGAGGATCTACTGGGAGATGCCGTTTCCCTGATTGGCGTCCATCCGTTGCGTGCCCGTCATAACTGTGCCCTGATGCCGTGGCAGGCGCTCGATCGGATCAAGGAGAACGTTTACTAAATGAACATCACACCTAAAGCGCTCCGGTTCTAAGGCCGCCGGGTAAAGAATATCGGAAGATTCAAGGGAAAAAGGGGCAGTGACGAAAGAGGTATGGAAAACGAAACGAATGTAAAGCAGGAAGCGATGGCACAGCTTAAACGGAAAGGCATTCGAATGACGCCGCAGCGGCTGGCCATCTACCATTATTTTTTAGCAAACAGGAACCACCCCACAATAGCTGAAATTCAACAATCATTGAGGGAGATATATCCTGCCGTCAGTACAGCGACGATATACAACACCATCCGCTATTTTAAACAAGAGGGCCTTATAAAAGAAATGGGGTTTACCGAACCGCTTCGCTTTGATCTGGCTCTAGAGGAACATGAGCATGTCATATGCGAAGTATGCGGAAAGATCGTCGATTTTCATTGTCCGCAACTTGAGAAAGTGAAAGACGTTGCGGCACGGATGACCGGATTTAAAGTGACACATCACCGATTGGAACTGTACGGCATCTGCAAAGATTGCCAGGCGAAAAGAAAATACGCCGCTAAAGTGAAGGAGGTTAAAGGATGACAAAATCCTAAAACTATAAGCCGTTTTGGGATTTTGTCAACAATCTGAGAGCTTAGATAAAATCTAACCTCTTTTTAGTTGTGCATAAAACCAAAATCCGATATATTGGTTTTATGATGAAAAATAACATTAAACGAATCAAACGAATTTCGCTTCGGGAAGAAGTGTATCAAACGCTGAAGCGCACCATCGTACATTTAGAACTTAAGCCGGGGGAGCGCCTGCATGATCAGGAGCTTGCAGAGCAGTTTGGCATCAGTCGCACACCTGTCAGGGAGGCGCTCAAACGACTGGAAGATGAAGGACTTGTTGAAACTGTTCCGGGTTCAGCAACACGTGTAGCACCGTTAAATCGCGAGGAAGCTGAACATGCTTTTACAGTCACTGCAGCACTGCATGCGCTGGCTGTCAAGCTGTCGTTTCCTTTTTTAACGGATTCAGACCTTGATCAACTGGAGGCGCATAACAAAACGTTGCAGCAAGCGATTCAAAAAGAAGACATTATCGAAGCAATCGAATCGGATGCTGCTTTTCATGAGGTGTTTTTACAAGCATCAAAAAACCCGGAAATTACCCGGGCATTGGAGAGAATTTCTTCAAAAATTTACCGCCTTGAGATGTCTCAGTTTTCCTCGATCGGCAGCTTGAAATCTGTCGAACAGCATCAGAACATCATCGATGCCTGCAGACAGCGGGATCGGGATGCGGCCATCAGGCTTGCCGAGGAAAACTGGCTCAGTCTCGGAGACCGATTGGCCGGACATCAGGAAAAGGAGTGAGGGGATTGTGAGGCCGATTATACTGGGCGTTTTTGCAGCCTTCTTTTTTGCTTTTACATTCGTTTTAAACAGGGCGATGGAGCTTGAAGGGGGAAGCTGGATCTGGAGCGCATCGCTAAGATTTATCTTTATGGCGCCTCTTTTATTTGTCATTGTTTGGCTGAGGGGGAACGTAAAAGAGCTTTTTCAGGAAATCAAAAAAGCACCGGGCATTTGGCTGAGATGGAGCATCGTCGGCTTCGGCCTCTTTTATGCGCCGCTCTGTTTTGCGGCGGCTTACGGGCCGGGCTGGCTGATCGCAGGAACATGGCAAATCACGATTATTTCCGGCTCCCTTTTGGCGCCGCTTTTTTACGAAACCATCCAAACAAAAACAGGTCCCGTACAGATGAGGGGCAAAATTCCCTATAAAGGGCTGGCGATGTCGTTTATCATTTTAATCGGGGTGGCGCTGATGCAGGCTGAGCATGCGGCACAGCTTTCTTTGCACGAGATGCTGCTGTGCGTCGTGCCGGTTATGTTGGCTTCATTTGCATATCCGCTTGGGAACAGGAAAATGATGGAAGCATGCGCCGGGCGCCTTGATGCTTACCAGCGGGTATTGGGGATGACGCTGGCAAGCCTTCCGTTTTGGCTGATCCTCTCGCTGTACGGGCTGGCGTCGGCGGGTGCGCCCAGCCGGGGACAAGTCATTCAGTCAGGTTTGGTGGCTGTCTTTTCCGGAATATGCGCAACTGTGCTGTTCTTTGCCGCAACCGATCTTGTAAAAGGGGATATGCGAAAATTAGGGGCTGTCGAGGCCACACAATCGTTTGAAGTGCTGTTTGCTGCCGCTGGTGAAATTTTGCTTCTTTCAAGTCCGCTTCCTGGTGCCATCTCATGGAGCGGCATGGCTCTTGTGATTATCGGAATGGTGTTGAACAGCCATGCATCGAATCAAACGCAAAAGCCGGCGGTTCAAAGTAAAGCTGCAAAAGCATGAAAAAAGCCTGCGATCTATACGAGACAGATCGCGGGCTTTTCTTGATGATTGTCCCTATTCCTGGTAAATGAAAGCGTCAAATCCGGCGTTTTTGGCTTGCTGAACGAGCGCTTCGGCATTTTCTTTTGAAGAAAAAGCGCCAATTTGCACTTTGTAAAGGCTGTCCCTGTAAATCACAAGGGCATCAAACCCTTTCGCTTCCGCTTGAGCGGCAAGCGAATCGGCGTTGGCTTTGGTCCTGAAAGCGCCGATCTGCACTTTATAGAGAGCTGCGGCGTTTTTGGAAAGGTTAAATGCCCTTGCGAGTCCGTTGGCGTGGCCTCTGGCAATGGATTGAATAAACGCGGAAGACTTCAGTTTCTCGGCGTCGCTTGTATTGTCTACAAAGCCATTTTCCGTAAGGAGTGCGGGCATGGCTGTTTCTCTTAGTACATGAAAATTGGCCGTTTTCTTGCCGCGATCCCTGAAATCGACAACTTTTAAAATCTCTTCATGCATGATATCCTGATAGGTGGTGGTAGGTGCGCCGACGCCGGGATAAATGTAATCCTCGAAACCTGTCCCGCCCCCGGCATTCATGTGAATCGATAGAAAGTAGTCCGCTCCCCAGCTGTTCGCGGCGTTCGTGCGTTGCGTCAGACTGACGGTTTGGTCGCTTGTCCTGCTCAACAGGACTGAAACATTTTGATATTCATTCAGCAGCATGTTTCTTAAAGCCAAGGCGGTTTGCAATGTTAACTGTTTTTCTTGCAAACCATTAGCTGAAGCACCTGTATCAGTCCCGCCATGGCCGGGATCGATAAAAATTTTTACCACAAGACATCACCTCAATAGACAGTCTATGAACAGATGGACGTGAAGGGTTGTACGATCGCCACAAGATTGCAGAATTTTGTAAATATTCAACTTATTATAGAGCGTCATATTCTCTTCAGGCAAGAGGTTGCATTTTGAATGTTTTTATCATATAATTCAATTACGCTGCATTGTACGTAATGATAATTAAGTTTTAACCTTTAAGCTGTAATAGGGAGTTTTATATCGGAACCGGAATGTCATGCCTTCCTCGAAAGGACGACAGGAACGTTTCTGCAGACACCCACTTTGAGGAGTGTGGTTTAAAACTTTCTTACTTGCATACGGCAATTGCAGCACTTCACTTAAGTCATTTGAATAAAATGGCTTTTTTTATTTGCTTAAAATAGGTTTACTATAAATGTTTTATGTAAACTAACTTGCTGTAAATAAAGGGCGGTGTCCGCCCCTTTATTCATTTTAAAGTGAATGCTGTCAAGTAAAACGAATGCCTGAATTCCAGCAGGCAGAAGGTGCAAAAATGGCTGGCATCAAAAATGCTGAATGATGATAATTCCCGTGATCATCAGGACAATTCCCAGCATGCGCTGCACATTCAAGCGGTGTTTGGGGGTTCCGAACCATCCAAAATGATCGATGATGAGGGCAATGATCATTTGGCCGCTTAAAGCCAAAACAACAGTAAGCGACGCTCCGACAATCGGCAAAAGTAAAATATTGGATGTAATAAAGATGACGCCAAGTATTCCGCCAGTCCAGAGCCACCAAGGGCTGCCCGTGATAAAGGTTTTTGCTGTATGTAAATTGTTTAAATGAAATAACCGCCGATGTTCAATGATCGACGTAAGAAAGAGAAGAATGACCATTCCGACCAAAAACGAAATAAGTGAAGCGATAAAAGGTGATTGGAGAGCATTTCTCAGCTCTGAATTAATAGATGTTTGAATCGGTGATGCCATTCCGGCAAAAAGCCCGAGCATCATGTAAAGAAAAACGTTCATAGTGTTGTTTTTCATTGGTGATAAACTCCCTTGCTATTAATATTTTTTGATAATGAAAACCCCGGAGATGATGAACAAAATGCCGATGATTCTTGGAAAGTTTAATTCATGAACGGGAATATGAAACCATCCGAAGTGATCGATGGCCAGAGCCATCACCATCTGCCCAAGCAAAGTGACAACAACCGTCAGTGCTGATCCAAGGCGCGGAAGCAACAAAATATTTGAAGTTAAATAAAAAACGCCTAAACATCCGCCTCCAATGAGGATCCACAAGGGGATGGAAGGGAGAAGTCCGATGATAGACAAAAAATGGCGCTCTGTCACTAAGGCGACAATGAGCAGGATAAGCGTCCCGGCAAAAAAAGATATGGCCGCCGCCCCGTAAGGCGAACCGATCTTCATGCCCAGCCGTGAATTAATTGAGGTTTGAACAGGAATGGCCATTCCGGCCAAAATGCCGGCTATTAGTATTAAAATGATCATATTTTTAAAAACTCCTTTTTGCGGTAATTGGAACGATTATTTCAAAGCTGAAAGTCTTGCTGTTTTTGAGGGACACTTTGTATTTTGGCGAAAAGGAGTTCATGATGCAAGTGCTGATTGATGAAAAGAATTCAAAATTTGCAGCTTTGTATCTATATCATTTTTCTTTTATGAAAATAATCTTGTAGCGATAAAAAAACCAAAGAGGGCTCCGGCTGAGTTCTCTTTGGTTTTTTCAAGTCCGGTTCCTCGTGTTCAAAGCCGTAAAATCTCTCCATAAAAAGTAAGTTGGAATCCCGGCAAAATTCCGCTCATCCAAATCGAACACGCAAATTTTTAAGAAAGAAGAATTGTTAAACTGAAAAAAGTCCTATAAACTACAAGTAATATTTTGTTAGGGGGTGGGAACGTGTTCAACGAAAGAGAGGCGCTCCGATTAAGACTGGAACAACTGAACAATGCCGAGATACAAGCCATACGCGAACTCCAAAATGAGCGGAAAGACATTTATTCCAGGCTGCGGGAATTAGATTGTCTAAAAGTTTCATCATCACATCATAAAAAAACGTTATTAGAATTAGTCGATGAAACTGCAAATCTCTTGAAAAAATAAACCGAAAGCCGTTTGATCCAGTGGCCGTGAGAGGGATGAAAGAATGAAATAGAGGTTTTACTTTGCTCATATTTTGCAATTGCGCGAAAAATGGAAAGGTTAGCAACTTGACTAGGAAAAGAACATTGTATAAGATTATTCTTACAAATCCAATAGGAATAACGGCCCTAAAACTGACTGACTTGTCAATCGAGATTCAGGGTAAGGAGGGAAACACTTGGGAAATACGGATACAAGAGAGGAATTGCTACATATTGCGCTTGAGATTTTTGCTACGAAAGGATATCACGCGACAAAAATTTCAGACATCGTAAAACAGGCCGGCGTTGCACAGGGAACTTTTTACTGGCACTTCAAAAGCAAAGAAGAAATCGCCAAGGAAATCATAGACAAGGGGAAAGAAAACCTTCTTGCAGCCATTCATCAAGGCTACAGGCAGACGTTTGCTCTTACAGATGACATGATCCAATCCACGACAGCCCTTATGAAAAGAATTTTTACGTTTGCACAGGAGAACCGACACTTAATGACGTTTTTATTAGTCAAGGGACAAGGCGCCGATCCGGAAATCAGGGAGGCAATCGAAGAGGCGCTGATCAGTGTTGAACAAGCATTTAAAAAGAATATCCAAAGGGCTACAGAGCTTGGCATGCTAAATTCCTCCCATAATACTGATCTGCAGGCCACCATGTTAACAAGTCTTGTGTTGGGCACACTATCAAAATGGCTGTTTGGGCCAAAGCATGATCTGAATTATGTTCCTAAGTTTTCGGTTGATGAAATGACTGAAGAATTGGTTCATTTTGAATTTTTCGGGCTGATTGGCCAAAGGAGGAATTAAATTTGTCTATTATTCAAAAAACGAATGGAGAGTTTGGGATTTTTCATGAAGCCGGTATGCAGGCCAAGGGATCTTTCACTCCGAATTCAGACGGCCTTTCGCCGATTGAACTGTTGGAAGCTTCATTAGGGATGTGTATCACCATTTCTTTGCAAAGGATGTTTGAAAGGGACGGCATAGAGGTGCAGGAGGATGAGTTTTCAGTTTCTGTTTCCGCCGCTAAAGCGCCCGATGGCCCGTCCCGTGTTGAAAAATGTACGGTTAGCGTCAAATTGCCCGAGCATCTTCCGACCGACTATAAAAAGAAATTAATCACCTCTGCTGAAAGGGCATGTACAATCGGCAATACGTTAAAACGAGGGGTAACGATTGATACGAATATGGTGTAACAACCTACATGATGAAAAGAAGGAGCATGAAAATGGAAAACAACAGTAAAAAACCTTCCTATACAAATGCTGATGATTTTGCTGTTACATCAGTGCCTGAAAATAAGAGAAAATCGATTTTTAATATTACGATTACAAGCTGTGCCTGGATTATCTCATTGTCGACGATTGTGACTGGAGGAGCGCTGATCCAGGGATTGAATTTTGCGCATGCCGTTTTGGCTGCCGTCTTAGGTATGCTGATTATTGCGGTCTATGGCTTTTTTCAAGGTGTAATGGGTGCAAAATACGGAATATCGACAACTGTTCTTGCCCGTCAGGCATTTGGACGCTACGGATCGGGCCTTTTTGGAATCGTCTTGGCGCTGACGCTGGGAATCGGCTGGTTTGGCTGGCAGGTTGCTTTTTTCGGCACGACCATTTCTGAAATGTTTCCGGGTGTTTGGCTTGCAAAGCCTGAAGTCGCCATCGTTTGGGGCGGTATGTTAATGATCCTTACCGCTTTTATAGGATATCGCGGACTTGCCGCTTTAAGCTTTATCGCTGTACCTTTAGTCGTCATCTTTTCTATATGGGGCATCGTGAGTGCTGTCAATTATTCTGGAAGCTGGCATAACTTGCTGACGTTTCATCCGACAGGGGACCCTATGACGATATTTGCCGGAATTACAATCGTAGTTGGAAATGCTGCATTAGGTGCGGTTGTTTTTCCTGATGTGACGAGATATGCAAAAGGAGCGGTTTCAGGAGGAATAGGTGCGTCTGTCGGTTATTTCCTTGGAGGTGTTTTCTGTCTTGTTGCAGGAGCGGCAATGGCCATTGCTGCGAATGTTCCGGATATCGGGTCAACACCGAATATTCCTGCCGCGATGAGCAAGCTCGGGCTTGGATTTTTGGCATTTTTCATCATCGTTTTTGCACAGTGGACGACGAATGATAACAATTTGTATACCGGATCTCTGGGGCTTCGCAATGTTGTGAACATTCCTAAGAAAGCACTTGTGGCGATCATGGGCGTGATCGGCATCATCATTGCATTATTAGGTGTCCAAAATATGTTTGTGCCATTCTTAACATTTTTAGGTTTGTATGTTCCGCCGATCGCAGGAGTGATGATCGCCGATCATTGGATCACAGCACCTGTCATCAAGAAAATACAATATCGATTCGGGGCTGGAACAACTTATTCGAAGCTGAATGTTGCGGCGATTCTTTCGGTGATCATCGGAGGTTTTACCGCTTCAAAGGTAACGTTCGGCATCGGACCGATTAACTCTACTGTACTTGCATTTTTGATTTATATCGTTTTTACATTTATTTTCACAAAATTAAATCTCCGTTACGAAATCGGAGAAGCGACAGAGGAATCGTCTGGTTTTTAAGCGGATAAGGAGGAAAGGTTTTCAATGATGAATGAAAAAAACCAATGGGTATTTGGAATTGATGTCGGCGGGACGTTTACAGATTTAGTGGCTGTCAACAAGGGAGGGAAAATGGTTTCGACGAAGACGCCTTCAACCCCTGATCAGTCTGATGGTGTCATGAACGGGATTAAAAAAATGGCTGAAATCATCGGAATAGATTTAAAGGATCTGTTAGCCAACAGTCCATTGGTGGTCCATGGAACAACAGTTGCCACTAACGCTTTGCTGGAATATAACGGAGCAAAGGTGGGGCTTCTCACAACGGAAGGCTTTCGGGACGAAATCGAATTCCGCCGCGCGTACAAAGAAAGCGTGTTTTCTCCGCGCTTGGAAGCCCCTTATCAAATTGTCCCAAGAAGGTATCGTGTGGGGATTCCTGAACGACTGGATCATACGGGAAATATCGTAACTGTGCTTGATGAAGAAGCCGTCCGCCGGGCAGTCCGCGGGTTTATCCAAGAGGGGATCGAGGCGGTTGCTGTTTGCTTTCTGTTCAGCTTCATGAATCCTTCGCACGAAATCCGCGTTAAAGAGATTATTCATGAGGAAGCTCCCGGCATGTTTGTATCGTTATCATATGAAGTGCTGCCGCAGATTCGGGAATTTGAACGGGTGAGCACGACCATTGTCAACGCGTTTACCGGCCCTTCCATGCAAAGCTACT
Source organism: Bacillus sp. GM2 (assembly GCF_056155945.1). Lineage (NCBI taxonomy): Bacteria > Bacillati > Bacillota > Bacilli > Caryophanales > Bacillaceae > Bacillus > Bacillus sp. GM2. The sequence goes on along the minus strand of NZ_JBRKSZ010000007.1, from coordinate 1,698,860 downwards.
TGAACCATCTTGACGAACGGCTTCGCGAAGCCGGATTTGCCGGAGAACTGTTTGTCATGCAATCTAACGGCGGGGTGCAAAATGTCATTCAAAGCGGAAAATTTGCCGCAGGAGGCCTTCTCTCAGGTCCAGCCGGAGGAGTGACGGCTGCTTCCTTTATCGGAGAAAAATCGGGCTACGAGAACGTCATTACCGTAGACATGGGCGGAACAAGCTACGATGTCTCGGTTATCGAAAAGTTAAATCCGGCAATCACGACTGAGAACTGGATCAGCAGATACCGGGTTGCCTTGCCGATGATGGATATTCACACGATCGGCTCCGGCGGCGGAAGTATCGCCTGGATTGACAGCGGCGGAGCTTTACAAGTCGGCCCGCGAAGCGCAGGCTCCAATCCGGGGCCGGCCTGCTACGGAAGAAGCGGAGAAGAACCGACAGTTACGGACGTGAATGTTTTCTTAGGCTATATTAACCCTGATAACTTTCTAGGCGGAGAAATGAAGCTTGACCGTTCACTGGCTGAAAAGGCGATCCGCACACGAATTGCCGAACCGCTCGGAATTTCGACAGTGGAAGCCGCTCTTGCGATCTCACAAATCGTCAATAGCGATATGTCAAATGCAGTCCACTTTGTGACGACACAACGGGGTCATGATCCAAGGAATTTCGCCCTAATGGCTGTCGGCGGCGCCGGAGCCATCCATGCAGGCAAGCAGGCGGAAGACCTCGGCATTAAAACCGTTATTGTTCCGTCCCTTGCCCCGGTCTTCTGTGCGCTCGGCGATGTGGCAGCAAACCTTAAAGTAACGGAGCTCAGGACACGCTTTGAAAGTCTGAAAAACGTTGATCTGCAAGCGATGAATGCCGATTTTGAAAAGATGGAACAGACGGCCCGCGAAAAACTTGGAGGCCAGTCGGTCACCAATCAATATGAAACCCGCCGCTTTATCGATATGCGCTACGCCGGGGAAGTCCATGAAGTCACCGTACCGGTAAAATCGAGGACGCGGAGAATTACAGAATTGAATCTTGAAGCAACGGCGGCAGATTTCCATGACCTTCATGAAAGAATGTTTGCCCATAAAGATCCCGAGCACGACATTGAAATTTTAAATCTCCGCCTTGACCTGGTTGGGGTCAGAGAGCCGTTAAAGCTTAAGGAGGAGCCGTTTGAGCAGGAGGACTCTTCAAAAGCGAAAACAGGTGAACGCGAGATGTATTTTGACATCGAACCGACGAGGACGCCTATTTTCAACGGATCAATGCTTGAGCCGGGCAACTTGATTGTCGGTCCTGCCATCATTGAGCAATGGGGTACGACCATTGTTGTTTATCCGGGACATGAGGCGCTAATCGATTCTTACCGCAACTGTGTCATTGAAGTAAAGCACTCTCAACAGGCGACTAGAGGTGGAAATGCATGATCCAAGCTCAAATTCTTTATAGCAAGCTGCAATCGATCGGCAGAGAAGTCGGGGATAATTTGCAGCGAATCTCCCGTTCTCCTTTGCTTTCGCAAGACCGGGCATTTGCTACAGCGATTTTTACGAATGAGCTGAAAATCGCGGTTCAACATCAATATGAGCCTGAACATTTGTTCGCCTTAAAAGAAAGCGTGGAAAATCTGTTCGACTATTTTTCATTTGATATCGCAGATGGAGATGTGTTGCTCGTCGCAGATCCATACAGCGGCGGAACGAAAGGACAGTCGCTCACCATGGCGGCGCCGTTATTCCTTGAAGGGGAGCTCGTACTCTTCCCCGCTGTCCGCGCTCAGATGATCGATTTGGCCGGCGAGTATCCGGGCGGCTTCCATCCCGATGCATTTGAAGTTTGGCAGGAAAATATCAGAATTACACCGGTGAAGCTTTATAAGCAAGGTGTTCTGCAGACCGATATTCTTCGTTTCTTATTATCAAACAGCCGGGTGCCCGCTTCTTTTAAAGCGGATTTGGAAGCGATGTATACATGTTTGCATGGCGCCAAACAGCAATTGAAAACGTTTCTTGGCAGCTACGGCCAAAAAACAGTGACCGAATCGATCGACGGCATGTTTGAATACAGCCGCAAAAGGGTTGAGCATCATGTCTCTCACCTGCCTGAAACTGAAATGAGCGCTGTCCAGGAGTTTGAAGTTTCCAAAGGAAGCAAGAGTACAATTCATGTGCAAATCTCAAAGAAGGACGATGCGGTTGAGATCGATTTGAGCAGATCATCGGCGCAATCCGTAAAGCCGGTTAATTCGCCTGCCGCTTTAACGAAGGCGTTTGCCGTTTGGCCGTTCCTGGCGAGGATTGCCGATGAAATACCGATCAACGAGGGAACGCTTCAACCTTTTCAAACGAAGACGAGGCTGGGAACGATTTTGGATCCGGAATTTCCTGCAGCGACAGCATTAGCTCCAAGCATTACCGGCCATTTCATCGCTGAAGCGGTATATAAAGCCATTCAAAACGGACAAGGGACGAATGAAGAATTTCCGCCGATTTACGGGACAGGTCCGCAGGCCGTTTTTTATCCGGAGCTTGGCGCGGAAGCTGAAACGAAATCAATCGTTCTGGCGCCCGGGTATCCTTCAGCTTCAAATGGCTTCGGGCCGCCTGCTTTATTTGGCCAACGGATGCTTGTCTCTGCAGAGGAATTGGAGCTTTACCACGGTTTTAAAATGGTTTCCCGGGAGTGGACGGACAGTGGGGAGGAAATGAAAGTGTCTCTGCTTAACCAGGAGGACGATATTTATTTCAACCTTCTTCTGCCTTTTAGTGAAAGGGGAGAATACGGGTCTCTGTCAAGAACGGGAGATCATGACGAAATCTTTTATGAAAGCACGGTAAACCAACATGTGAAAAAAGGCGAGCTCCTCGTCTTTACGTACTCTCAAAAGGAGGAGCAGCTATGATTAATCAGGACTTTATTCTATCACAGGTGGTCGGCGGTTCTCTTGATGCGGTTGCCAGGGAAATGAGCGCCACTGTTACGAGAACGGCCCGTTCCCCATTGTTTAACGAAGCGCACGATTTTACGACGGGCGTCTTTGACCTTTCCGGCAAAAAATCGCGCCTCGTCGCGCAAGCCCCGGGCTGTACGCTGCACCTTTATGCGGTAGTAGGCGCAGTTGACCATTTATTGGACGCCTTTCGGTACGATCTTCACCCCGGAGATATTCTTCTGGTGAATGATCCGTATCATGGAGGCTCACACAGCCTTGACTGGACAATCGTCATGCCGGTTTTTTATAATCGCAAGCCGATCCTGCTCCCTGCTGTCCGAAGCCATATGGCCGATAATGGAGGTCCGGTTGCCGGAGGGTACAATCCGCGCTCAAAAGACATTTGGCATGACGGCCTGCGGATTCCGCCATTAAAAATTTATGAGCGGGGAGAAAAGCGCAGGGATGTGTTCGATTTAATCGTTGCAAACAACCGGCTTTCCCATTGGCTTGAAGGCGACTTAAATGCGATGATCGGGGCATGCAAGGTCGCTGCCTCCCGAATCCAAACGATGCTGGATAAGTATGGCGCCGAAAAGGTGATTACGGCCATTGACAACCGGATTCAATATACAGAAAACAGGGTTCGCGATGAAATCACCAGCTGGCCGGACGGCACCTATGTCGGTGAAACATTTGCTGACCACGACTTTCAAGGCAACCGCGATATTAAGGTTCGCGCAACGGTGACTGTCAAAGGCAGCGATCTTCACATTGACTTTACCGGCTCCTCTCCGCAAGTAAAGGGCTTCATCAACAGTCCGCTCTCAAATACGACTTCATTTGCTTTTGTCGGTATTTCGACTTGCTGTGATGAGGATATTCCGATCAATGAAGGATATATGAATCCGGTAACAGTAACTGCGCCTGTAGGAACAGTTGTGAACCCGCAGCTGCCGGCACCGTGCGGACACGCGACTGCGTGCGTAGGAGCAGAAATAGCCGAAGCTGTTCTTCAGGCCATTTCCCAATGTGCGCCAAAACGCGTCGGAGTGAACGCCCATAAGCTTCCTCTCGCCTATTCTCACGGAAAATACGACGACGGGAAGCCGTGGGTGAACCTGAATTTTTACGGCTATACCGGCGGTGCGGGGGCTGCATACGAAACGGACGGATGGGGGCTTTATCCTCCCGTTATGACAGGAGTTATTCTTCCATCGATTGAAATGACTGAAGTTCAATACCCGAGCCGTGTATTAAAGCATGAATATACGAGCGATTTTACGGGTGCAGGCCGATGGAGAGGAACCCCCGGGCTGGATGTTCAGATCCAGCACTTAAAGGAAAGCCGCACAAGCGTCATGATGGCAGGGGTCCGAAATACAACAAAAGGCTTCTGCGGAGCTGGCGATGCACCAAGCAACAAGGTGATCGTCGGGTATGGAACAGACGAAGCCAGAGAAATCGCGGAAACCGCTTTTGAAGTCAAAATGCCTGCGGGCGGCATCATCCAATTTTACCGTGCAGGCGGCGGAGGCTGGGGAAATCCGCTGGAACGTGAACCGGAAAAGGTGCTGGACGACGTCTTCAACGAGTTTGTCAGCATTGAATCAGCATTGCAAGATTACGGTGTCGTAATTGACCCTGAGACACTTACCATTAACGAAATGGAAACAAAACGTGTGCGGGCTTCCCGCCTTTCATAAATAAAAAAGCTGATCTGAAAGGAATGAAGACACCTTTTCGGATCAGCTTTTTAAATACTTATATGGTAAAAAGAGGATAATCGCTTTCGGGAGAGAATGTAAACATAACCGGTTTGATCTTTTAAGCCGGCGGGTACATAACAGATTAGCAAATAAAAGGAGGACAAATCATATGAGAAACAAAAAAGCGTTTTGGGGACCTTTTCTGTTCGGTGTGGGTATCATCGCCATGATCGACGGCATCGTTTTTCACCAATTGCTTCAATGGCACAGCGTGTACATGGACACAGACCGCTCTCACCAAATTATGAGCGACGGACTGTTCCATCTGTTTTCGCTCGTCATCCTTTTTATCGGCGGGATCCTGCTGTGGAACAGAGGTGACCTGAGCAGCAGCCGGCCGCAGCACATCTTTTGGGGAGCCTCTTTGCTGGGGGCGGGCTGGTTTAATTTCCTTGAGGGCATCATCAATCATCATCTTCTTCAGATTCACCACGTCAACCCGCTAAGCCCGAACCGCCTCTTATTCGACCTTGCCTATGACGCATCAGGCCTTTTGATCATTCTGGCCGGATGGCTGATCTACAGAAAAGGCAAACAAAAATAAATAATTGGTTTGACCGCACAATTATTTCTCGGGAAAGCGCAGGTTTCAACAAGACCTGCCCTGTTTTTGTCAAAATTTGAAGAAATAAAAAAACTCCATTTTAAAAATTGATGTGATCAGTAACCGCCGCTTGAGTAAGTCGTTTTATGTAAACAAGTTTTTAAAATGCGGCAAAGTGCAACTGTTCACATCAAGCAAAAAAGGGGTTCAGATATTCAATGGAAAAAAAGTGTTCATATCGTTTGACTGGCATCTTTTAAGAGGAGGTTTATATTAAATGTTAAGTGTGCTGCTGCCTAATTTGCTTATCCTTTCTGCTATCATTTTATTTTTATATTACATGATCGTATTGATAAAGGAAAACAAGATAAATCGCAAACAAAACGAAGAAACTCAACAGTTGCTTAGGGAGATATTAAAGGAAGTGAAAAGCAAAGATTTAGAGCAAAAATAAAAGATATTATATTTCTGGAGTGATTTAGTTGTGCTTCAGAGGAAACATTTGAGGATAAGACTGCACCGTGAAAGTCGGGGTGAGATTTGCAAGGAGGCTATTTCATGCAGCTATTGGTTTGCTGCAGTTTACCCCTAAACCTTTAAATAAAAATAACCTTAATTTTTGGATATACTTAATAGAAACTTATGATGATTACGGAATCCCGAGCAATTTGTTTCCTCTACAAATAGAGGTGCATGGAGTCATTAGGAGCCTTGGCTCTGAAGGTGAAATTACAGATGCTCTTGTCACATTCTCTGACAGCGGAGCTTCCCAAAACGATATACGCGCTTTCGAATCACATCATCAATTAACTCTTCCTGATGATTATCAAAAATTCTTAACTTTACATAATGGGGCTAGAATTTTTGATATTCTTTTAGATGGAGTGAATATTGGCGGAGGTCTGCATTTATTTAACCTCAACGAAATCGACACAGAACTAAAAGATGAAGAATTGTATGAGGATGTTAGCGGTATTCCAATTGGACATTTGCTGGAAGAGTGCGACCTAATGATTGACAGAGACAGGCTCAAGGAAGGAGATCCCAACTACCTTTATCTACTTGAGGATGGTCTTGAGTATAAGCCTCTCGATTTAAATTTTGAGATATTTTTAGACCGATATGTTATGTGTCATGGGCAGCCATTTTGGGAGTGGAGATATTACACAGCGGAAAATTATTATAGAACATGACGATCGGATTTCTGGTCGTCTTTTTTGAATAGGTTTTTTATCCTAATTCCAAGGATTCATTTTCATGGATGATCAGGATTTATTCCCCAATTCCCTTCTATAAAGTGGTAAACTCTAAAATGATTGTAACTTTAGTATTAGAGGAGAGTGCCATGAAGACTCTGGATGTTCAGGCGCTGCACAAAGCCATTGATCAAACCCTGGAACAATTAAAACAACAATCAGACGAATTTGCTCAAGTCAAAAAAAGCGTTGAGGATATCGCATCACTTGATGATGCTTTAAAGGGAAAAGGCGGAGACGCAATTCGTGCATTTTATAAGGAGTGCCACACTCCTTTTCTACAGTTCTATGATACTTTTATAGAGGAATACAGTTCCACGCTGAAGAAATTGAAAAGCGCACTAAATTCTCTTGAACCAAACCACAACGGATTTATTTCGCAAACCTTCCTCGAACACGAACTGGAGAATGGCTTAAATGCTGCTGATCGAACAACCAAGCATTTGGTTTCCAAGACCAACGCTACAATTGCGAAGGTCAGCCATATTGTCGATTTGCCTGATTTGAATGACAGCGATTTTCATGAACAAAATCGAAAAGCATTAAAGGAAATCAGTCAGACAATTGAAAAGCTGTACACTTTTGATCGCGAACAAACAAGCGCTCTTAAAACCGCTGAAAACGACCTGGAAACGATGCAGAGATACATAAGCAGGCTTGAAAAAATGTATACAGGCCCTAAAATTGAAATTACCGGCTACCAAAAAGGTTCGATTTTAAAACCGGATGAAATGGATGCTTTGCGTGGTGGACAAGACACAGCGATGGGCGTCATGTTGGATAAGCTGGATAAGAGATCGAAGCTCGAAAAAGAAGTTAGCGAAGTTAGCAAACAGGATAATAAAATTTCTAAACTAAAGAAGAAGCTTGATGATTACAATTTTTCAACAGCTTCAGAGTTTTATGAGATGGCCACGGAAATTGGCTACGAAAACCTTTCCCCTTGGCAACAGCGATATTTCAATCAAATTGAAGGCGCTCGTAATTTTGGCAACGCAATAAAAGGAAGTGCTGAAGGACTTAAAAATGCAGCCGTCGACACTGCTGTAGGCCTATGGGACATGGTCGTTCACGCAGACGAAACGATTGAGGGCATTAACTTTACGCTTCATCATCCTGATGTCACATTCAATATTATAAAAAAGGGAATTGAAGACTCGTATCAGCGAGATGTCGTCAATGGTGATTCTTACACCCAAGCCAGATGGTTTAGCTATGCCGTTGGAATGGTCGGGACATCGATTGTCGGCTCTAAAGGCGTTGACAAAGCAGCAAAAGCTGCCAAGGCGGGGAAGGTAGGGCAAGTCGCTGCCAAAGCAACTAAAGCTTCTAAAAAAGTATCGAAACAAGCTTTTGAAAAAAGCGTAGCGTCTTTCAAGAAATCGATGCAAAGGGTTGCTTCAAACATAAAAGGGATTCAAATACACAACCCTTTTGCGCCGCAAGTTCAGTTTGCTGGCGGAGGTAAAGTTCCTTATCATGCACTTAATGGGGAGCAAATAAAAGACAGTCTTATTCAGTTTGCGAAGAAAGTCTCTGATATAAGCAGAAAACCGTTTACAGGTGGTAAAATCTCAGTACCATGGTTAAATAAAGAGAAGTACAATGCAGTTGAAGTTAAAGGTAAAGTAAAACCAAAAGGAAACTTAAAAGATGTTGACAGAAGAATTTATCAACTTAAAAACATTGACTTCAACATGAAGCATCCAAATAAAAATATAACTAATTTAGAATTAATGAAAAGCGGAAAAGCGCCCATAGGGGAAGATGGCAAACCAATTAATTTACATCATTTAATACAAAAAGAGCCAGGTACGATGTTGGAGATTCTTCATACCACTCATAAAAAATACCATAAAGTACTACACCAATTAGTGGAGAAGGGGGATAGTTTTAGAAATAATCCTGAACTGCAACAACAATACGATAGTTTCAGAAGAAAATACTGGATGTGGAGAGCTGAACAATATGAAAAGAGCTTGAAAGGTGGATCTCAATGAATACTAAGGAATTAATTATAGACTTTATAAACAAACATGCTACTCCCCATGATTTTACAGGAGGAATTAATGAGGAAAAAATCAAAAAAATTGAAAATGACTTACAAACCACTCTTCCTGAAAGTTATAAATGGTTTTTAAGAAACTATGGCTCAGGCGGCTCTTTTGGCGTCGAAATATTGGGTCATGGACTTGTATCCCCTGAAGTCGTAGAGTTCACCAAAGACTATAGGGAGCTCTATGACTTACCAAATCACATTGTAGTAGTCGTTGATGTAGATGCATTTGCTTATTGCTTAGATACACAAAAAATGGATAACGGAGAATGTCCTGTAGTTACATGGGTTTATCAAAGCGGATATGATCACCAAAAGGCTCCTAACTTCCTTGAGTTTTTATGGGAATATTTAAATCAAGCTAAAGAAGATTGGTACGAGGAAGAATAATATATTAAATCTCAAGCACTTAATCTTTGATTGAGTGCTTTTTTGTTTAAATCGAGAAAAATCCGATGATGATGGTCATCATCTTCACATAAGGAGCGAGCGTCATGGTTGAAATCATAGCCACTACACGATGAATACAAAAAGATTTTACATGGATTAAAAAAATGGTGATAGTTTTAGTAATGATAAAATATTAGACAAACAATTCAATAACTTTAGAATAAAATATTGGAGCTGGAGAGCGGGGAATAATGACTGAGGTGAGAATTGAAAATGAATGCTCAAATTTCAATGATGATAAATGCATATGTAGAAAAAGGTGATTTTTTCGGAGCAATACCCGATGAAGATATTTCGAGGGCTGAAGAAAAACTAGGGTGCAAATTTCCACGGCAATATAAAGAGTTTGTTAAAGCATATGGCTCAGGAGGTATATGTGGGGTTGAGGTCTTAGGAGTAGAGGGGAATTGATATGCTTCAGTAGTTGATGCTACCGAAAGATTTAGAAATTTTGGTCTGCCTGATAAATACTTAGTTATTGAAAATGTGGACGAATTTGTTTATTGTCTCAATACTGAAGAAAATCACTGTGTAATAAGGTGGGATGCCATAAGCAAAAAGAAGATTGAAAGATATTCTAATTTTGATGAGTATTTACAAGACAGTTTTCAAGAAGCAATAGATAACTGGGATTAGAAATCGTATCATGGCCAGTTAGAAGAACACATCATATAATTGAAAATAGCTTTCGCGGAGAACATGAGTGGTGGAATATACCCCCTGCTAAATTTCCAAATGAACATCAATCTGGTATCCATGGTACAGGGTCACCTGCGAATAAATTATTTAAAGGGGGTAAATAAAATGAAATACGATTTTATTAAAGATTATCAAGAAAATCAATTTTATCCGGTAAGTGAGGAAGAAATACAAGAGGTAGAAGAAACATTGGGATTAAAGATGCCTATTGAATTACGGAAGTTTCTATTGGAAGTAGGGTATGGTTTTCTAAAAAGATCAGAATATAACATCAATCGGATTATGGGGCCATCTTCAATACGAGATGCTAGATTGAAAACTAATGATTTTGAATTTTATCCTGACATCGAAGTTTATGAGGATCTTGAAGAAGATAAGTTAATATTTTTTGAGGCGAATGAAAGTGCGTTATTATTAATTGAATTAAGTGAAGAGCAAAACAATCCAATTTATTATGATGATATAAAGATAGCAGATTCATTGGAAGAATTTCTAATTAAAGTTATGGACGACGACAAATATTATATTGTTTTAGCTTAACGAAAAATGGGAGTTGAAATTCCCCCTGGCAGAGGATATGAAAAAATGGATTATTCTAAGGTGGAAAAATTCATAAAAGAAAAAGACAACAAAGATCATGCGACTTTTACTGGAGGAGTTTCTGAAGAAAAAGTTAAAATTATTGAAAACGAACTTAATGTCGATCTTCCAGAGAGTTATAAATGGTTTTTAAAAAACTATGGCTCAGGTGGAATTTCCGGTGTGGAAATAATCGGATATGACCTTGAGGGGGCCTATGTTGTAGAGCAAACTGAAGATTATAGGAAGTATTATGATTTACCTGATGGGATAGTTGTAATAGAGTATGTTGACGAGTTCTCCTATTGCCTCGATACAAATAAAATGGAAGACGGAGAGTGTCCTGTAATTGTATGGGCTAATGATGCAGGTTACGGAGATGTAGTTGCAACTAATTTTCTAGAGTTTTTCATGGAAGATCTTAAGGAGTCTAAAGAAAATTGGGAAGAAGACGAAGATTGGGACGATGAAGAGTGATCAAAACAGCCTCATCCTTATTAGAGGGTGAGGTTTTTGCTTAGTTCCTACTGTAGGTTTAAGTATCAGATTTGAGAGGAGGTCATTTAATGAGTTTTGAAAAGATTGAACAAAAAATGAAAGAGTTTTCAATTAATATAAATGAGGATTGCAATAATAATTCTAATATTGAAATTGAAGATCTTGAAAAGAAGCTTGGTAAAAAACTTCATTCAAATTATAAAAAGTTTTTAGCTAAATACGGAGGATGTTCATTAGAGTAGAAAAACAAACGATGACGTGGAGTTTGATGTTTGTTATAGACCAATTGAAAAAGATCCATGGATGGGGATAAATGATGAGACACAATTATTAGAGTCCTTTTACGGCTTGCGAAACGATATTGACAATATCATGGATATCATTGAAACATATTCTGATCGATTTCCTGAAACAATCATTGCAATTGCTGGTTCTCCCGGAGGGAATGAAATTTGTTTAGATTTAGACAATGGCAAAGTATTATTTTGGGATCATGAGCTTAGAAACCCAGAAAAAGATTTTTATCTTATAGCAAATTCTTTTGAGGACTTTATTTTAAGTCTGGAGGACGAACTAATTGAACCTTATGGAGACGAGGGAATTGTTTCTATTTGGTTAGATGATGAATTATTAAAAGATTGATTTAACACCTGCAAACAAGCTCTCTGTAAAAGAGAGCTTTTTAAGAGGGTAATGAAATCTTTCCCTTTTTTACCTTAATGTTTCTTAAATTATTCCTCTCCTACATTGACCAAGAAACCAAATATAGGATATGCTTTGGTGAGAGCCTGTAAAAATGAGGGATTTTTGTAAGGGGGATTTTTTGAGGAATGAATAGTGGCTCCACTGTGTGGCAAAGAAATTTTTCCTTTCTGTTTGTCTCTAAAATGGTGAAAATAACCGCAGACAGCTTTGCTTTTACTTCTATTTTGTGGTTTCTCATTTTAGATGGAAAAGGGGCTGTCGGAACAGGTATGCTAATAGCTGTCACCCTTCTTCCACAAGCTTTAATAGCACCGTTGATTTCACCTTTTATGAAGCCAAAAACTCTTAAGTTCTGGATGTTCTCCGCAGATATAACAAGGGCTTCATTGATGCTGATCATTCCAATTTTTTATTTTAGTGGATTTTCACCATTATGGTTCATTATTTCACTAATGCTGATGCATTCGGCAACTGGGGCTTCTTATGATCCTGCATCCATTTCCATGATTCCGCAAATTGTTAAGAATGAACTTATTCAAAAAGCTAATGCCACCATAGAATCTTCAGCCCAAATTGTAAAATTGGTCTCGTTAATGGTTTGCGGTATATTGATTGCCGTAATAGGCGCTGCTTATACAATGCTTATTAAATTTCCATTTTACATCGCTTCAGCCTGTTTAGTTCTGTGTATTAAATATAGCTTGAAAGAAGAAGGGGCTGAGGAACAGAAACCAAAAGGCGCTTATTTCAAAAAGCTAAAAAGAGGTTTTGTACTTGTTCGAAATCATCATATTTTGCTTCCGCTAGCCGTATACTGCATTTTGTTGAATATCGGTTCAGCTCCTTGGGAGGCGCTTTCAGCGATCTATCTTTCAGAAGATTTAGGCGGCGGTTCGGTCATTCATTCTTTCATAAGAGTAGCAACAGCTACCGGAGCCTTTTTAATGGGGTTTATCTTAACTAAAGTAAGAGTGAACCGATACGGACTATTGTTTGTCTCCGCTGGAATTATAGAAGGAATTGCACTTTTCATTACAGGAATGAATTCAGTCTTGTTGCTACTTCTTCTCGCAGCATTTATTTTGGGGGCTACCATTAGTGCCATAAACGTACCTGAACACACCATTATTCAAACCTCAGTTGCAGATGAAGATCAGCCGCAGGTATTTGCTGTTATTAGAATGATCTCTCATGTGATGGTACCATTAGGGGCTTTAATTAGCGGCTATGCAGCTGCTGCCTTTGGTGCAGGAAAAGTTATCGCTTTCGGCGGACTGATTGAAATTCTAGCTGGAATTGCGATATTAACTCTTACGAAACTAAGTAAAACCAATCGTTCAGACATGATAAGGGGTAAAGAAGAAAGCTTAAAAATGTAAGAAAATTCACACATTCAAAATGCCGAATATTTCAAAATGATTAAATAAGCTTCCAAGAGTCAAGTATCAGAAAAAATAGAGAAGAAAGGGGTTTTTATTTTGGTAGATAAAAGCGTAATACCTTATGATCTAGTGGCAACGAAAATGAATTATTGGTATGTAGCTCTTAAAAATGACTGGGTTGATGAAGCTGAAAAAATGAAATCTGAGGTTAAACAAGAGATCGCTATTATGGAAGAAAATCAGGATGTCCTTATATATTTTTCATTGCTTGAATTCCGTCATAAGCTGATGTTGGATTACATTTGTCCGGAAGCAGCAAAAGATATACAGGTTCATTATGAAGAGTTAAGGGAAAAGACTAAAGGCGGGAAAAATTTGAATGGTATGCTCGAATATTATTACTATTTCTTCACAGCAATGTATCATTTTAGACAGAAAGAACTTCTTCATGCTTTGGCTTACTACCAAAATGCCGAAAATCAGTTGAATTCATTTGAAAGTGATGATGTTGAAAAGGCAGAATTTTATTTCAAATTGTCAGAAATTTATTACTATATGAAGCAAACATATTTTTCAATGTATTATGCTAATCATGCATATAAGATTTATTTAAAACAGCCAACATATGGAAGAAGAGAGGCTAAATGCCCTTCTTCATCCCGCAGCGTCGACATTCACGCAGGAATATACGTCTTTAACAGAGCTCTTGAACAGCGTATAGTCGCAATTGTCGCAGCGGCCGTAATGTACATCAGCATACACTTTATAATCGTACACAGTGGATGTGTCATATCCTTTTGTTTCAAACTCTTTCTCCATTAAATCACCTTCAGATATAAGTTTCGACTTTACGATGATTTAATCTTTTTGGTGCGATGAGCGCAGGGATAGGAATCATATTATTTGTTTCTCATTTTGGCCAATAATTCTTTCCTTTGTTGTATAATGGAACCAAAACACTGGTTTCGTATGTCTTACGTTTTAGTTTCTTAAGTGCCCATTGTTTAGACGACTCGAAAATAGGTTCATACTTTGGTTTTGGCGAAAGGGGAGCCTAATAATGAAAATGGATGAGAAGAGGAAAGAGCTTCAAGAAAAATATAGGGAGGAAATGTAAAAGAAGAAAAATCACAAAACCTATACTATCGAAACAATTATTGTAATAGCAATTGTTCTGTTGTTTATTGCTTTAAATTTAATAATTGATGAATTTTAGCTCTAATCATCATTTTACGTATAGAAGGGTTAATTTTGGTACTCAAAGAAAGAGGGCAAATAGATCAAGAATTTGGTGCTGAAGAAATCGCTGATTACTTAAGATTAAGAGGCTTTAAGCCGAAAGTAGATGTAATGCATTTTGGAGACCATTCCGGGGGAAGCATTACCTTTTGGTACAGGCTCAGAAGGTATTATATAGCCCTTGTTCAGTTCGATAAACCAGGAGATAAAGATCCATTAAGCAGCAAAAATGGTTTTACTCAATTAGGAATGGATTCTAAAGGACGAGCAGAAGAGATAATGATGCATTTGGTAGCATATTTTAAAGGATGGTATCGTACAAATAAGGAGCCATTCCCAAAGGAAGAAGAATGGCTTAACTTACAATGAATGCGAATAAAAACCATCGTTTTATCTAGATATTAGAAAGGTTAAAGATATAATGAAAGTAAACACTAAAATCTCAATAATTAATTGGTTCATCAGATTAAAACTACCAATAATAACAATTGTCACCCTGTTGCTAATCTATTTATTAATAGTTAGGTTGCTCCCTACATTACATGTGCAATTTTCTTCAATTAATAATATTTTAAACAATTCAAGTGTAATCGGATTGTTAGGTGTTCTTATAGGGAGTGTATTATCTTTAGTAGGAACTTTTCTATTAAATTCCCATCAAGTTAAGATAAAGGGTATTATTACACGAAAGAATGTTATTTATTCTCCATTATATGATGAACTAACAAAATTTTATTCGGAGTTAAGGAAAATTAATTATCCTCAAAAAATAATTACTAAACAAATTGATCTGGAGTTGCTTCGATATCAAGAAACAGTTCCTTGTTTTACGGCTTGGAATAGAATAATGTCTGATGTAAGAGGGATAGAAGTACCATTACATATTAAAAAGTACTTTAATAAGTTAATAAGTAAATCTAATAATTATATGTTTTGTATAGATGATATAGAAATAGAGGCCAAGTTAAAAAACGTTCTACTCCATGAAGAAAAAAATCAGTTTTTTGAGGAACGTTTAGAAAGGAACAGAAATAGCATACAGCAGCGAATTATGACCGACATTTTATTAAATGATTCAACATTTGATAGTTCATTGTCACCTATATTCTTTCTTGGAGATGAGGATTTGAAAAATCAAATGATGGGAGAAATTAAACAAATTTTAATTGAAAGTAAAAGTTTAGCTTCTGTGTTAAGAATTAAAAAAGAATATGAAGATCTTAAAGAGTACACAGCAGATCTTACACTAGGAATAGCAAAAGTAATAAATTTTATACAGATAAGATATGAAAATAAAAGTCGATTAATATAAGAACGAGGTGTCCTTGTGAATTATAATACGTATATGTTAAATGAAAATGAGATTAAAGGCATTATTGAGTCAAAAGTAAAACAGAATCCTGATATACTTTATTATATTGATGATTATTACATGCAAAAGATTATAAATTTGATTATAGAAGGTGTAGCAGAAGCTATTGCAAAAAGTAATGAAGAAATATTAAAGAATATTGGAAAGATGCAAGCCGATGAAATCAAACTGGAGTCATTTAAGTCGGGTATTCGCTATTAATTTAAAGATAGGTGCATCATGGATAAATATGATCATTTTAAGTTAAAAATAGATGCTAAACCTTCATTATTACATAAGCAAACTGTTAGGAAGGCAGTAGGAGGAGCATTGTGGGGTGAAATCAGAAAAGAAGTTCTACAGAACCGCGAGTCCCCATGTAGTATATGGGGTTATCAACCTCATATTGACCAAACACTTAATCGGAGTATGATTTTGATAACATAGTAGTTAAATTAATTGATCTTGATTTAATATGCGTTAATTGCCACGCATTTCATCACTTAGGATTTACTCAATCAAAAAGCATAGCTAACAAAGAGAAGATGAAAGAACTGAGCCGAGCAACAGCCGCAGCACATCTTCAGACGGACTGGCTCCATTTCCCTAAAGACCTCATCACTCATCATTTTTTACGATTAATCATGTCAACCCGTTAAGCATTTACCAAAAAGGCAAACAGAAATAAAAAATTGGTTTGTCCGCACAGCTTACCTGAATACAATAAGAAATAAAGTATTTCTCGGGAAAGCGCAGGTTTCAACAAGACCTGCCCCGTCCTTCTCAAAAAACATCGGAATGCGCAGTCATGTAGGCGTCTGTCACGGCTTAAGCGCGCCATGAATAGGATATAAAGAGAGAATGGTGAGGTGAGTGTGTTGGAAAGGGCTGTTACTTATAAAAACAACGGACAAATCAATATCATATTGAACGGTCAAAAGCAGGTTTTGGCCAATTCAGAGGCTGAAGCCGAATATCAGGCCGCACTGCAAAAAAATGAAGCCAAACACAGCATTCTGAAAGAAATTGAAAGGGAAATGAACACGCTGGTCGGAATGGAGGAAATGAAGCGCAATATCAAGGAAATCTACGCCTGGATTTTCGTTAATAAAAAGCGCGAAGAACAAGGCCTTAAGGCCGGAAAACAGGCGCTTCACATGATGTTCAAAGGAAATCCGGGAACCGGAAAAACGACCGTCGCCAGGCTGATCGGCAGGCTTTTTTACGAAATGAATGTTCTCTCAAAAGGCCATCTGATCGAGGCGGAGCGCGCCGATCTCGTCGGTGAGTACATCGGCCATACGGCGCAAAAAACGAGGGATTTAATCAAAAAAGCGATGGGCGGAATCCTGTTCATCGATGAAGCCTATTCCCTTGCCAGAGGCGGAGAGAAAGACTTCGGCAAGGAGGCAATCGATACATTGGTCAAACATATGGAGGATAAGCGCAACGAATTCATTTTAATCCTCGCCGGATATTCGCGGGAAATGGATCATTTTCTTTCATTAAACCCGGGCCTTCAGTCAAGGTTTCCGATCAGCATCGATTTTCCCGATTACTCAGTCAGCCAGCTGATGGACATTGCAAAACGGATGATGGCGGAAAGGGAATATCAGTTCAGCCCTGAGGCTGAATGGAAGCTGAAAGACCATCTGATGGCCGTCAAAAGTACGGTCAGCCCCGCGAAGTTCAGCAATGGCCGTTTCGTCCGCAACCTGATCGAAAAATCCATCCGGTCGCAGGCGATGAGACTGCTGATGGGAGACTGCTACTTAAAGAATGACTTGATAACCATCAAAAGCCAGGATCTCGACTTGAAGGAAGACGCGCCGCACGTATAATGGCGCGTTCTTTTTTTATTTTCGAGGATTTCTGGCAACCGCTCCCTTCGTTTGTTATGATAGTACTGCTTATTGACTAACGTTAAGAAAGGAACATGATCACTTGAACGGACAGGACGTCATGAAAGAGAAAGCCATATTAGTCGGATGCCAGCTTCCCCACGTGTCTGATGAGCGTTTTTCATATTCGATGGAAGAGCTCGCCGCGCTGACGACAACGGCCGATGGAACGGTTGTTTCCACGGTTACGCAGAAGCGGAACCGTGTGGATGCTGCTACATATATCGGAAAAGGAAAAGTAGATGAATTGGCGGTGCTCTGTGAAGAGCTGTTGCCTGATGTTTTAATTTTTAATGATGAATTGTCGCCGAGTCAGCTGAAAGCGCTTGTCACAACGCTTGACGTGAAAATCATCGACCGAACGCAGTTGATCCTCGATATTTTCGCCAAACGCGCGCGGACAAGGGAAGGGAAGCTGCAAATTGAGCTGGCGCAGCTGCAATACGCCCTCCCACGGTTGAGCGGCCAGGGAATCAACCTGTCAAGGCAAGGCGGCGGAATCGGAACAAGAGGTCCCGGAGAGACAAAGCTGGAAACCGACCGGCGCCATATCAGAAACCGGATTCATGAAATCAATGTTCAGCTGTCTACCGTCATTCGCCACAGAAGTAGATACAGAGAAAGAAGAAAGAAAAACGGCGTACTGCAAATCGCGCTCGTCGGCTACACCAATGCAGGGAAATCGACATGGTTTAACAGGCTTACAGACGCCGACAGCTATGAAGAAAACCTGCTGTTTGCCACACTTGACCCGATGACCCGCAAAATGACGCTGCCGAGCGGATACAGCGTGCTGCTCTCAGATACGGTCGGGTTTATTCAGGATCTGCCGACGACTTTGATCGCGGCTTTCAGATCGACGCTCGAAGAAGTAAAAGAAGCCGATCTGATTCTTCATATGATCGATTCTTCACACGAAGACTACGAAGGCCACGAAGCGACGGTCAAGCGCCTTCTTGAAGAGCTTGAAGCCGACGATATTCCCGTTTTAACCGTCTATAATAAAAGAGACCGGAAGCGGCCGGATTTCATCCCTTCTTCAGGGAGAGGGCATATCATGACGAGCGCCAAAATAGACGGAGACCTGCCGCTGTTTAAGCAGGCGGTTGAAGACTATCTGAAAAAGGAGCTGCTCGTTCCGTATGATGTGAGAATTCCCGCTTCAGAAGGCAGGCTGTTGTCGAGAATCAAGTCTGAGACAATGACGAAAAGCACCATTTTTGACGAAGGTCGCGAAGCATATGAAGTGGAAGGATATATTCTCCCTGATCAAAACATTTTGGGAGAGCTGAAGAAGTATATGTAGGAAAGGACACTGCAGAACATGTTTGAGACATTAAAACACGGAGATCTACTAAAGAAAACGGCGGTGGAGGCTGAAACCGATATCGCTCAGATCCATAAAACAATTGATGAAATCAGTGAACGAAATGAGTGGAGGGTGCTTGAAAGCTACAGAAAGCACAAAGTATCGGACACACATTTCACACCATCGACTGGCTACGGCTACGATGACATTGGCCGCGATACGCTGGAAAAAGTCTATGCCGACGTCTTCGGCGGTGAAGCGGCCCTTGTCAGACCGCAGATCATCTCGGGAACCCATGCGATATCAATTGCTTTATTCGGCATTCTACGCCCGGGGGATGAACTTCTTTACATCACAGGCAAACCGTACGATACCCTCGAAGAGATCGTCGGCGTCAGAGGTGAGGAAAACTCAGGGTCTTTAAAGGATTTCCAGATCGGATACAGCCATGTCGAGCTGACTAAAGAGGGAGCCGTTGATTTTGATCACGTGGCAGCTTCCGTCACACCGCAGACAAA
This sequence comes from Bacillus sp. GM2, assembly GCF_056155945.1. Taxonomy (NCBI): domain Bacteria; kingdom Bacillati; phylum Bacillota; class Bacilli; order Caryophanales; family Bacillaceae; genus Bacillus; species Bacillus sp. GM2. The sequence goes on along the minus strand of NZ_JBRKSZ010000007.1, from coordinate 1,679,675 downwards.
AGTCGTCGGAATCCAACGTTCAAAAGGATACGCCGACCGTCCGTCTTTTACAATTGATGAGATTGAGAAGATGGTTCGCTTTGTTAAAGAAATAAACGAAAACATCATCGTTTTCGTCGACAACTGCTACGGCGAATTTGTAGAAGAGCGTGAGCCGTGCCATGTTGGAGCGGATCTGATGGCAGGCTCGCTGATTAAAAACCCGGGAGGCGGCCTCGCCAAAACAGGCGGCTATATCACCGGCAAGGAAAAATGGGTGAAAGCCTGCTCCTACAGAATGACGTCACCTGGAATCGGCAGTGAAGCCGGTGCGTCGTTGTACACCCTCCAGGAGATGTACCAGGGCTTTTTCCTTGCGCCGCATGTTGTTTCCCAGGCATTAAAAGGAGCCGTGTTCACAGCCCGCTTTCTCGAAAAGCTCGGCTTTAGGACGAATCCTTCGTGGGACAGCAAGCGGACCGATTTGATCCAGTCTGTCGAATTTTCCACCCCGGAGCAGATGATCGCGTTTTGTCAGGCGATTCAGTACGCTTCTCCTGTCAATGCTCATGTCACGCCGTATCCGAGCTATATGCCGGGCTATGAAGACGATGTTATTATGGCGGCCGGCACTTTTGTACAGGGAGCAAGCATTGAACTATCAGCGGATGGCCCTATAAGACCGCCTTATGTGGCATATGTCCAAGGCGGATTAACCTATTCCCATGTGAAGAATGCGATATGCAGTGCTGTGGATGCGCTCATGAAGCAGGGATTAATGTAAAGAAAATAAAGAATATTTTCATGTGAAGAATCCTTACATCGTGTTGACACATTATATAACATCACATATAATAAATTTATATAAGAAAAGGAGGAAATTGAGATGAGTGATAAAATTCGCCGCTCAATGCCCTTATTTCCGATAGGTATCGTCATGCAGCTGACCGAACTGTCCGCAAGACAAATTCGGTATTATGAGGAAAATGGACTGGTATTTCCTGCAAGAAGCGAAGGGAACAGACGTTTATTTTCATTCCATGATGTAGATAAGCTGCTCGAAATTAAAGATTTGATCGAACAAGGTGTAAACATGGCAGGGATCAAACAAATTTTCGCCAAAACAGAAAACGAACAAAAAGAAGACAAACAAGACAAGCCGAAAAAAGCAGAGAAACACAACTTGTCGGATGAAGAACTGAGAAAACTGCTGAAAAACGAGCTTATCCAAGCAGGCCGTTTCCAGAGAGGGACGACATTCCGCCAGGGAGACATGTCCAGGTTTTTTCATTAATTTGTTAGCAACTGCATTGCTATATACATTTACCTTTTAGAGGAGGAGTTTTACGAATGGCAAAGTATACAAGAGACGACATTGTTAAACTAGTAAATGAGGAGAATGTAAAATATATTCGCCTTCAGTTTACAGACATTCTTGGAACGATTAAAAACGTTGAAATTCCTGTGAGCCAGCTGGAAAAAGCACTTGATAATAAGGTTATGTTCGACGGCTCTTCAATCGAAGGATTCGTCCGCATTGAAGAATCCGATATGTACTTATACCCTGACTTAGATACATTTGTGATTTTCCCATGGACCGCCGAAAAAGGTAAAGTAGCCCGCTTCATCTGCGATATTTATAATCCGGACGGCACGCCGTTTCAAGGCGATCCGCGCAACAACTTGAAGCGCATTTTGAAAGAAATGGAAGATATGGGCTTCTCAGATTTCAATCTTGGACCAGAGCCGGAATTCTTCCTGTTCAAGCTTGACGAAAAAGGCGAGCCTACCCTTGAACTGAATGACAAAGGCGGATACTTTGACCTTGCGCCGACTGACCTTGGTGAAAACTGCCGCCGCGACATAGTACTTGAGCTCGAAGAAATGGGCTTTGAAATCGAAGCGTCACACCACGAAGTTGCACCTGGACAGCACGAAATCGACTTCAAATACGCTGGAGCCATCCGCGCTTGCGATGATATCCAAACGTTCAAGCTCGTTGTTAAAACAATTGCGCGCAAACACGGCCTGCACGCAACATTCATGCCAAAACCGTTGTTCGGCGTAAACGGATCAGGCATGCACTGCAATCTATCACTCTTCCGAAACGGCGCCAACGCCTTCTTTGACAAAGACGCTGACCTTCAGCTGAGTGAAACGGCAAAGCAATTCATCGCCGGTATCGTCAAGCACGCAACAAGCTTTACAGCTGTGACAAACCCGACTGTCAACTCTTACAAGCGCCTTGTTCCAGGCTATGAAGCACCTTGCTATGTGGCATGGAGCGCGCAAAACAGAAGCCCGTTGATCCGTATCCCGGCTTCCCGCGGCATCAGCACGCGCGTAGAAGTCAGAAGCGTAGACCCTTCTGCGAACCCGTACCTTGCTTTGAGCGTACTCCTTGCAGCAGGACTTGACGGCATCAAAAACAAGCTGGAAGCACCGGCTCCGATCGACCGCAACATCTATGTCATGACAAAAGAAGAGCGCCTCGAAAACGGAATCGTAGACCTTCCTGCGACACTCGCAGACGCTCTCGAAGAATTCAAATCAAACGAAGTCATGGTCAAAGCCCTCGGCGACCATTTATTCGAACACTTCGTCGAAGCAAAAGAAATCGAATGGGATATGTTCCGCACACAAGTCCACCCTTGGGAGCGCGAGCAGTATATGTCTCAGTATTAATCTAGGAATCCCTTGGCACCAGTGGTGTCAGGGGGTTTTTTGTGGGTGTTTTTAATATATTAAGATGGAACGTTAATCACCCACAAATCACCCGCAAAAATCAATAAAAAAATTATTCCATTCTCGTGGAGATATACTTTTCATATCTATTCATTGAATCCGTGTCGATCTTTTTGGGAACGTGTATCGTGGACAAACGTACGCGTCAGCCCATTATTTTGTGGACTGTAAAGAGGCGCAGCATATTACCCGTGAAAATGAAGTTGCGTACCATGCACATGATAAAAACCGCTGTTATGTGAGTTTCCTTAAACCGAACGCTAACACAAAGTCAATCAGTGTTGAAATGTGTGTCGAAAAAGACGGCAAGATTCACAGTGAAACTGTTCAGAATGCCGCTGAATTGGTCGCCGATCTGTGCAAGCGTCACGGCCTTTCTACAGACAAGATTGTGCGGCACTATGATGTGACAAACAAAAACTGTCCGGCTCCGTGGGTGAGCGATTCCAGCCAGCTGGCGGCATTCAGGAAAAAAGTTAATGCTCTGCTTGGGAATAAAACTGTGTCAAAGACAACATCATCCACGAGCCAGTCAAGCAAATCCACAGGAACCATTCTGAAAAAAGGGTCGTCCGGTTCCCAGGTCAAGATGCTGCAGAAACGTTTGATTGCCGCAGGCTTCTCTCTGCCGAAGTATGGGGTCGATGGCTCATATGGCAATGAAACGGTGCGGGCCGTCAAAGCTCTGCAAAAGAAAGCCGGTATCACGGTGGATGGAATTTACGGACCAGCGACAGAAAAAGCATTGGCAGCCGTGGAAGCATCAAAGAAAAAGCCTTCCTCAAGCGGCAAAAAATCATCCTACCCGCTGCCGTCTGGCATCTATAAGGTAAAAAGCCCGCTGATGAAAGGGACGGCCGTCCGGCAGATTCAGGAGGCTTTAGCTGCCCTCTATTTCTATCTAGACAAAGGGGCAAAGAATAACGGCATAGATGGCTATACGGACCGAAAGTAGCGAACGCAGTCAAACGGTTCCAGCTGATGTACGGGCTGTCTGCGAATTGTATATACGGGCCATAAACGAAAGCAAAAATTGAAACTTTATTGAAGTGAAGACAACGTCCTCTATCTTGAGAACCTTCTTATACTAATCTTTTATCAGATAGAAAATTAAAAGTTTGTAAAATTCTCAAAAACAGATATTCCATATAGTTGGTTTATATGTTAATATATTACTTGTAAATATAAACTATAGGAGGTTGTTTTTGGTGTGAAAAGTATGAAGGCTAGGGTGTTAATGTTTTTTTCAGTATTTGCACTCCTAACCACAGTAGTATTGACTACGCCAGCGGCTACAGTACAGGCAAAAAATGCAACAGAAAGTTTGATCAATCATCAAGAAGTTAGCGATGTTGTGCAAAATGTTGATGAAAAAGTCATGGAAAAAGCGAAGAAGTTTGTAAAAGAAGCATTGAAAACCAATGATGATTTTACATATTCTGTAGACCGTCAAAAAGCACTCCAAATTGGTTTTTCTGTAGATCAAGTAACAAATATGGCGATGTTTTATGAAAACTTACCAACAGAACAAGTGAAATTTTTAGAGGAAGGGAAACAGGTTGCGGTAAAAGGCGATAATCAAATCAAGCCTATGTTTGTGCCTGCGTTACCTTGGGTTGTATATATTTCGTTGCAGGAGTTAATTGCAATTTTAACAGCTGTGGGATTGGCTGGTGTTGCTCAAAAGTTCTTAAAAGACATTTACACACATGGGATCAAAGAAGCATGCAAAAAGTTTTCAAAAAAACATAAGAAGATTAAAGCCTTCTGTAAAAATAATGGATATCCAACAAAATAAAAATAACTCCTGGATTAATTCCAGGAGCTTTTTTATAAGTAGATCGCCAATAAAGCTGCTAAGACAGCCATAATAAAGTAATCACTACTATCCATTTTCGTACCGTTTTTAACAAAAACATTTAAAGCCCAATTCAATTTTGTACCATCGACCGTCTTTGAAACAAATTTTTTGCCGATATTGTAATACAGCACGTTGAAAAAGGCGTATGCAACTGAACAAAGCAAATAGAGCAAGATAAACTTACCAAAAAACAAAAGCATTGCTGGTCACTCCCGCATTTTGAATTCTTCAACCAACAACTTAATTTTACCAAAAATGTTTATAAGAGAAAAGGAGGCGTTTGTAACATCTTCACCTGTCAAAAGAGGGATTTTTTCATGATAACTATAGACTTGAGTATACAGTTTGCAGCAGGACTTGACGGCATCAAAAACAAGCTGGAAGCACCGGCTCCGATCGACCGCAACATCTATGTCATGACAAAAGAAGAGCGCCTCGAAAACGGAATCGTAGACCATCCTGCGACACTCGCAGACGCTCTCGAAGAATTCAAATCAAACGAAGTCATGGTCAAAGCCCTCGGCGACCATTTATTCGAACACTTCGTCGAAGCAAAAGAAATCGAATGGGATATGTTCCGCACACAAGTCTACCCTTGGGAGCGCGAGCAGTATATGTCTCAGTATTAATCTAGGAATCCCTTGGCACCAGTGGTGTCAGGGGGTTTTTGTTTTTGTGGGTGTTTTTAATATTTTAAGATGGAACATTAATCACCCACAAATCACCCACAAAAAAATCAATAAAAAAATTACTCCATCTTATCGTGGAGATATACTCTTCAAATCTATTCGTTGAATCCATGTCAATCTTTTTGCTGACATGAATAAATATCGGATGTTACTTGAATACTTTTGTGCTCGAGTCGCTCCTGAACACGGCTGGAGAGATCTGAATGGCTTCGTTGCGAATTTTGAGAATGAAGAAACGGACAAGCTCTCTTTAGAAATCTATGAAAGGCCCATGTTGTATTTTAAGGGGAAGAAAGCATGGCGATTATTCACTAACAATATTCGGATACTGAAATGAAAAGTATCCTGGACAGCATGATCATTATTGGAGATATGAGGAAGCAAAAGGAACCAGCATTTTAATGAGCTTAGGGTCAAAGATGTTAATATATATGGAACTCGGCATCAAAGGACACCTATTATGAAATAAAACAGCGTGCAATATATCGTATAGTAAAAGCACTCGGAATAATCTGAGTGCTTTTTTGTAGTTAGTATTTCGAGGGCAAAAATTCCTATTTTATCGTTATATGGTATATTTTTTACTATGACTATGTTAGTCTCGTTAAAGAAGGGATAACAATTTGAAAACAAAAATTGTAAGCTTGCTACTTGTATTAAGTTTAGTCTGCGGATTTGCACTTCCATCTTATGCTAAGACATCGATGAATGAAAAGGCAAAAACTAATACTTCTGGAATGAATGTTATAAGCCAGTCTGAAGATGAAGCATCTTATACACTTGAATATGGCGGAAAACAGTATTTTATTGATCAAAAAACATTAGATAAAGGAACCTCTAAAGAGGCGATTAAAGTTGATCAATATTTGTTAACTGATGGGCATAAAACACTAGTTGATTCTGCTACAGTCAGTCTTTCTAAGGAATCAAGTAAGATGTCAATTCAAGCAAAATGTAGAGTGAAACAAGGTGCTTCAGTAGAATATCCTTTAGTCAAGATGCATTTGAATTCATGTTTGCAGGGGCAATGTTTGCTGGTAAGTATGTTATAAAAAAATATCTGATAATGGAAAGTACGGAATTTCTTATAATTGGGTACCTGGTACCATTTTTATTTTTCCTTAGAGAAATGGTTAATAATTGAGGTGATAATGTCAAATGAATCGTATATTGGTCTCAATAGCTATTATTATATTTTTAATTGAATATATTGTAGCCCCACTTACAGATATAGATACCGGAAAATACGGCACGTTTATAGGCTTAATATTATTGAGTATTGCGGTTCTAAGATTATCTGATAATGAAAAATCATAAATTTTTGCAGGGAGCAGACTTCAATCTGCTCTCTTTTTTGTTTATTTTATTGGAATGAAAACGACAATTTTCCGACAAACAGGGGGACTTTTTATGTTTGTTTAAACGATAAGATTTACTTTCAAAAAATAATGGGAGATGTACCAGTCCCTTATCAAGTTGGATTCGGATACTCAAATCAAGGCGATGAAGAATGAAGCCAAACGGGAGGAACATTCTGAGCCGGATCGCGCTAGTCTTGCGGCTTTGGTATCAAAGATATCAGCTTTAGAAGCCTGTAAGGATGACATTATTAACTTTGTAATTAGGCGTATAAAAAAGGAGTGAATAATCACTCCTTTTACCAAGAATTTACCGAGGTTCTACAGTAATCTTATAAATCACATAGTTATCATTGATATCATAAGCATAAACCAATGCTGTACCGAGTGAAGAATGGGAAGATACGACACCACCAGGACTTATGCTGATAAGATGGCTGCCAGAAACTATTTCCCATCTTGTATAGCCATTTAACAACAAAACATTAGAATTCCTTAGCATATGAAAATCTACTGTTGCAATGGCATCGGCAGGTTTTACAACTTGTTTAATTTGTGCTGGCTCTTGGGCAGATGCTTGATTTGTTAACGCTGGAAGAGCTAATGAAGAAATAGATAATGCTGAAACAATCAATCCTTTGTAAAACTTATTCATAAGATTTGCCCCCTAGGTTTTGATTGTGTTACAAGTCTAGTATAGCATGTAAAAATTTAGCAATGTGTGAAGTGTTTGTGAAACTTAAAATATCTCTTTAAAGAGAAAAGGGGAGTGAAGGGAAATAGATTGCAACATTTTAAATAAGATACATAATTACGATTGCATCGAGTTTATGAATGAGCATATAGATAACTGTTCCATTGATCTAACAGTGACTTCTCCTCCTTATGACGATTTAAGAAATTACAATGGATATTCATTTAATTTTGAAAAAACTGCTAAAGAATTGTACAGAATTACAAAAAAGGGTGGAGTAGACGCGGATGGTCAATATACAGAGAAAGAATTTGTCGAAGATATTCAATCAATGATTGATTATTTTCCAGAATTGGATAATAAAGAAGAGAATAATGAATAAAAAATCCTTCTTGCAAGAAGGATTTCAGACCGTTGACAAAACAGGTCGGATTTTAAAAATCCGACCTGTTTTTGTCCATTTTATTCTATTATTTCGATCAGAAGGCTGGCGGTTAGGACCTTTCCAGGTCCAATTCGCCAGCTTTTTCAGATTCATGGCAGCGAAAACAAGCATCGCCTGCATGGACAATTTTTTCTTTCCCCGTAAGGTTGTCCAGCGCAAGCCATGCTTATGTTTTAAATCGGCAAAAACTCGTTCGATCGTCTCTTTACGTTTGGCATAGATTTGTTTATTCTCTTCCGTATGCCGAAGATGATCAGCTTCGTCTAAATGATCCTGCCAGATATGTCTGTGAATCATCTTTCGATGATCTCTACTTTCTGTACACGTATGTAGTAATGGACATTGTTTACATCGATTTGGATCTGAAGCATACTCTCGATAACCTTGCCGATTGGTTGTGCGATAGGAGAGAATATGGTCTTGCGGGCAGATATAGACATCATAAAATTCATCGTAAACATACTCGTGTTTTCTCATGAATCCTTTTTTGGTTTGCGGACGCGTGTAAGGCATAACAGGGCGAACGTTTTCTTCATGAAGAAATTTTGCGATAACCGGTGTTTTGTATCCGGCATCAACTGCGACCGTATGAGGCTTGGCGACGCGCTCTTTCACTTGTTGAAACAGGGTCGTGAACACTTGGCTGTCATGAATATTGGCAGGCTCAACAACCGTCCCCAGCACAAATCCGTTCCGGTCACAAGCTGTATGAAAACCATAAGCAAAAAGGCGTTCCCGTTCACCCTTTACAAAATAGCCGCTCTCAGGATCTGTTGTACTTTCTTTTATTTCTCGTTCTTCTGAGCATTGCCTGGGCTTTAAGGGCTTTTTGCCGTTGGCTTCGCGATCGGCATTAATTTCTTGATCTAACTGTTCCTGATAAGCTCTTGTTTCTTTTCTTACGATCTTTTTCACAAACTTTTTCTTATTGGCATTCGCTTTGACATGTGTGCTGTCGATGAAGGCAACCGAAGGATCGACGAGGCCGAGATCCATGGCCTGACGTAAAATCCTATAGAAGATTGTTTCAAATAGGTCTGTGTCATGAAAGCGACGTTCATAGTTTTTACTGAAGGTTGAAAAGTGAGGGATTTTTTCAGAGAATCCATATCCAATAAACCAGCGATAGGCTACATCAGTTTCGATTCGCTTAATGGTTTCGCGCATGGAGCGATGACCAAACACGTATTGAATGAGCACCATTTTAATCAGTACAACAGGATCAATACTTGGACGCCCTTTTGAAGAATAAAGAGGGGCAACTTTTTGATAAATAAATGAAAAATCAATGGCTTCTTCCATCTTCCTGACCAAATGGTCTTCAGGTACAAGCTCACTTAAGGCAACGACTTCAAGCTGTTCACGCTGATCTTTAGAGTGTTTGGTCAACATGGTAAAACCTCCAAAAATTAGATTCCACACACATTTTAACAAAAAAAGCTTGTCGATCAAGCCACTTTTTTGTGACTTTGTCGACAAGCTGAAATCCTTCTTGCAAGAAGGATTTTTTTTATAACAATACCACACCGACGACATATACGATCGATTTAGTTATAAACAATTTTTAAAACGGGAGGTTTTGAAAAAGCGAAATGGTAATAACTAAAGTTGATAAAGAGCCCAAAGATATCAAAGATACAATTTTTCGGTTGTTTTGCTTTTTTGAAGATTTACTTAGTTCATAAATTAATGCACCCCATAAAAGCATAGATGCCAAAATAATAATACTCATATACGCATAATCCTCCTTTTTATGGTTAACATTGTCGTCGATTTTACCACATTTAGGATTGAGATGTCGATGAAATAAGCATCTTTATTTCATTTTAACTCTTATAGATTTGATTTCTTCAGGTCTATTTCATTCTTTTACTGAAGAACAAAACCGTTTATTTTCAACGCGGACATTATATTTCCTTCGAAGTTCTCACTATGAACACTGACATTCACTTACTCTCTAGTATAGAGTTCCTTATTGAAATGTCTTTATTGCTTTTGTTGTCGAAAATGAAATGGACACCTTTTATAGCCATAACAGAAAGAGACTATGCAACAAAAAAGGTTAACAAAATGAGGTTGTAAGCTGCAGCCTTATTAAAAGTCAGTACAAATGGAAAGAAATCATCCAACACGCTGCTGTACGGCATCTTTAAGGTGACAAGCGAATTAAGAGAAAGGAGCGGCTGTACGTGTCGGGAACCGTTGGCTGTTCTTTTGGCTCCAAGAGAGCAAGGTATAGTCGGCTACACGTCCAGAAAGCGGCGGGACCGTCTACTGATGGTATTTACGGGTCTAAGACAAAAGATTAAAAAAATTAGAAAAGTTAAGTAATACAACAATTTTAACAGAATGAAGTATAAGCAGATAAAAATTTTGAAAGAAATCTGTTGAGTTGAAGGGGAATGAAAATGGGGCTTGAGGAATAAAAAGCTGATTTAAAAGGGAAAGAAACAATGCTGCTGAAAAACAACTATTGACATATGTAAGTAAATAGAATAAATTAATGAATGTTAATAAAAAGTAAACTAATTTTATTGTAACACACAAGAAATAAAAAGTCAATGTTTTTTTAAAAAAAGATGCTTTTGAAAGGAAGAGAGGTTATGAACTTATCTCGTTTTTTGAATTCCATTCAATTATCCCCTCAATCAAAACCTATGATGGAACTGCTTGAATTAAATGAAAAAACAAAAGAGCATGGCCTGATCTTAACACCCAGCGATATAAAAACATTAATCGTTTATAGAAATAAAGTGCTTCATGATCATGGGCGTATAGAGCTGGGGATTGAAGTACTAAAGGAATTAATTGAGGTGTTTGCTGCTTCGCCCTATATGGATGAGGATAATTATGTCGAAACGTTAATCGAGCTTCAGGAGATTTTTTATTATCTCAGAAATGAAACAGAAGATAAGATAGGGGACATGAAACTGATTCATCAGATGATGGAGTGTTTTAACGGGCCTTCTGCCGGGTCTTTAGAGATATTAAGAAGTAAAATGGAGGAACTCGCGGAGTGTTTCAGAAGAGATACGATGAGAAGTGAGTCTTTATATAAAGGTGATGAATAACATGGACTTAGATAACACTTTAAATCGCTATGATTTGGTTTCAAATTTTACGATTGATAAATCAAAGTTAAAGCAAAGCCAATATATGTTGTCGCTTCTAAAAGAAGGCCAAAGTGTTGGAGTTATTACCAGCGAGAAAGCTTACAAGATACAGGTAGAGATTATGCAAATCCTGCAACGATTGATTGGCCAGTATACCAAAGGGGAAAGTACGTCGGTTACTACAGAAACGGCGGAAGGGATTATGGTTTCTCTCATGTATGCAATAGATGCTTATGCTCTCCATTTTGAGAAACCTGAAGAGGCCATAGTATATTTACATTCTGATAGTATAAAAAAAATATATACCAAAGGTGTCGAATTACTTCACTGTTATTTTGAAGAAGCTAAACAATTGTATCAAGACGTAAAAAAATTAAAATTAGATGTGCCTGTTGATGCTTATCATTTAACCATTGACGAATCGTTACCTGTATTTATGAATCATTATAATATTATTTTTGAAGCTCAAAATACGATGGCGAGCATTGACTATCCTTTAGCCATTGATAACATGGAACTGCAAGGTGTTTTTTATATTAAACAGTATTTAGAGCGACTGCTGATAGAAACGAGATTCTGTCACTTTTTTAACCATCACGATTTAATGTATATCTTGACAAACTTCGGGAGAATATGTCGCTTTAATTATCGCATAGAACTTTTTAATATTTTTGAGTTAATGATAAACAATGCTGTTTTTTCACTGCTATCCGGGGGCGAAGCCAATCAAGTCAGAATTTCTGAAGTTCAATATGACAGGTTGAGTCGGTTGTTAAGTGATTGCCATGCTGAAAAAAGGGCAAACTTAATTAACGAAGCATTTGATCGGTTACAACGGGATTTAAAGACAGATCAAACGATTACTGATTATATCAATTTGTATCGCAATGAATTTATTCAAAGGGTAAATAACGCTGCGGAAATTGATGGCTTCAAAATGTTGATCATCAGAGAAATTGAAGAGAGAGAAAAACCAATAGCCTTAATGTTAAATGAAAATGATCGCATGAGTGATATTGAAATTCGGAAATTGGTGGATTGCATCATGGAAAGAGAGAACACAGCAGAAAAAATATCACTGATCCGCGATCATTTTGTTTCACTACATGATTATTTGGATTTGCTAAATTCGGGATGTCTGTTTGACGACGAATATGACGCACTTTTTGCTACGTTTGGGAATTTTGAATTGGCCATTTTTGCGAAAATTGTATTTTATGAAGAATTAAGAGGGGGAATTCTCAATTTCATTGACATTGTTGCTGACTGTGTTGAAGCAAAGAGCGAGTGGGAAACATATTATATGAAGTTTATTAAACAATTAGAAGATGAACGCATTGCAACCATTGGACACCTGATCAATGATATTGACTATGAGGAGATATCGTTTTATTAAGTAAAGACGTTATTAAAAGTTCTTTTAAAAAGGAGAGTCTAAAAAAAGACGGAGATAAATAACAGCACTCGATAAATGCAATCTCATCCCGCTAAGGAAAGTTTTTTCAATACAACTTAAAAGCTTAAAGTAACTCTACTCCAATTTGCTTAGTGAATTTTACTTTTATTCTCTCTTCTTCTCTAATACTTACAACCATGAAGTCTTCAACTTTCTTAATGCTAGTTACGTTTTGAAAAACACCTGTAAATACTGCGGAATCTTTATAGGTTATATCCAAGCTACAAGTTAGTTGATAAACATCTAGCGTTAAAATTAACTTGAAGTTTTGATTATCTTTATAAGTATAAATCAATTCGCCGGCCTCTGGATCATCAGCTATACTGACTGGCTCGATCTCAAAAAGTTCCAGTAAATCATATTCATTATATTTTATAAACATCCAACTGACTCCTTAAAAATAGTGATATTACTGTAATAGCGTCTCTATTTTCACTTGAAACTACTTTAACCTCTTTTGTTTCAAGGAAAAAGCATAATAATGAATAATTTAATACTAAGGATTTAGTTATAAACAAATTTAAAACGGAAGTTTTTGAAAAAGCGAAATAGTAATAACTAAAATTGATAAAGAGCCCAAAGATATCAAAGATACAATTTTTTGGTTGTTTTGCTTTTTTGAAGGTTTATTTAGTTCACGGGTTAATGCACCCCATAAAAGCATGGATGCTAAAATAATAATACTCATATACATTTAATCCGCCCTTTCTTTCATTGTCATCGATTTTACCACATTTAGGATTGAGATGTCGATGAAATATGCATCTCTATATCATTTCATTCGCTAATTTTTTAATCATGATATAGAGAGTGGATAGTTCACAAATGATTTAAAGCAGCCTTAAAATTCTATATTAACGAATAAGCATAATCAATCAAAATTAAAGGTGCTCAAGAGATTTCTTGAGCACCTTCATACATCCTGATCAGGCATTCATATCGCCTAATCCGGGACTGTGTTCATTCGGTATTTCCGGAAGCACCGGTACAGGAAATCCTGCCGGAGGGTCTGTTACTTGTAACTCTCCGCCATTACGGCTTGGAGATTTCCCTTGATAGATTTCTCCGATTCTTGTCTCATCCAACCTGAAGTTAAACAGGGCATTGTGGTAGCCTAATTCAACAAACTTTCTGCACTCGGGATATTTATTAATGTCGTAATTCGGCACAGGAAAAAGGTTCGCCCAGTCAACTCCCAATGTCTCGAGCGCTTTAGCAAACGCATTTTGGTGAGCATTGTCGCGTACAATAAGAAAAGCAAGGGTTTCCCGAAATGTCTGATTAGAGCTCATTTCATAAATCCTTGTTTTTTGCAGCACGCCTGTCGACTCAAGAAGCAAGTTATCCAGCAGGTCGGCGATTAAGTTTCCGTGGTTATACACCCATGACCCATTCCAAGGATTTCCTCCTGCATCAACGGGAAGTGAACTTTGCGCCCCAATAATATAATGATGAGGATTAGCATTTTTAATCGCTTCATTGAGAGGAGCCTGATCTGCACCTTGATTGCCGACTCCTTCGCCGCCTGATTCATCTAATAAAGCATTAATTGTACTTTGCACTAGTTCAACGTGAGCAATTTCCTCTAAGAAAATGCCCCGGAGCAGGTCACGGTATTGTTTCTGTTCTCCCCTGAAATTTGAGCTTTGAAAAAAAAACTGCATCATCGTACGCATTTCTCCAAAATGTCCGCCCAATATTTCCTGCAACACCTTAGCGGCTGCCGGGTCAGGCTTGTCCGGTTTAATGATATTTATCAGTTCCTCTTTGTAGTAATACATAATATACCTCGCTTCTTTTAAGTGATTGATTTCTTATATCATTTGTAAGAATAGATAAAATATACAGATATTCTCTTATCAGTAAGAAATAAATCAACAATGAAAAAATCACAAATAAAGCACGAAAAGTATATAAAAACAAGAGAGTCGGCAAAATAATTCTTATTCGAAACCCACTTATGCCAATTTTTCGAAAGGATACAAAAAACGACGAAGTTGATAGACGGAATGGGCGGAATGATGCAGCCCACAAAAAACCCCCTAGATTTCCAAGGATTTCATTGTTAGTTAAATTGGTCACGAAATGGTCACATCGATCATAAAGTCTGGATTTTCGTTGATAGTTCATTAGAAATGGGTTTTTATAGCCAGCGGCTAATTATTTGCAGATTAAAACTTAGTTCAAACCAAATAACCACAAGAAAATCAGCCCTTCATAACCAAAAATCGGAAGATTGGTTTCTTTTAGAAAAAGAATTTGCTATGTTGTTTTAAAGGAAGAGAAATTTTTTGAAATCATAAGTTCAGTCATGTCTGTCGTAATCGTTTCTTAGAAATCTTAAACAAAGGTGTAGACTCTGGTCAATACACATTCATACTAAAAAAACAGCAATTTTCCAACACGAGCTACATATTTTATTTCGCATTCTATGCAAAAGCTCTCTTGAAAAAGAGCTGCTTATTAAATTCCAACTTGTCAATTGCTGTTCATTTTTTTGCCATAATTTCTGACTATCCGCTATGTATACTGCATTTGGCGGATCATCATAAAAGGGAATGCTTTATATCAATCATATCATCGTCATCAAATCAATTGTCGATTTATGTAAAGTGTATCAGATTCTACAATCAACAAATTAGCATTTGCAGCATCCGAAACTGAGCTTAAATTTTAAAAAGTGTTCAACCAGGTTCTTTTTGCATGTAACTTCAGTAAGTTTATCAAGCAACTGTTCCTGAATCTCTCTACAATTACCCAAAATTACCCGTTAATCCAGATGGAATCCTGCGATTAAGCGAGCATTTGAGAGAAAATCGTATAAAACCGAGGGAGGCGAAGTAACTTTAATCAAGTGTTGGCTAATTACATAATCTTTGGCGTTTGCATTGTTACAAAACAATACTATAATGGTATTGAGTGACATGGATCGAGAAGGTTAATTAAGCAATATATGTAAATTTAGTTAATTTTATAAAATATGTAAAAAAGTGTTTGAACGTTCTTACCTTCTTTATTGTCTTCACATATAAATATTAAAATTATTTGAATAAGAAGGGGCAATAGGGAAGGAGGTTTCTTTCGAAAGCGATTTTATCATTCGCCCTTCTGAGTCGATCAAATGTCTTTGGAATTAAAGAAAAGCAAAATTGAAGTCAATCTTTAGAATAGCCCTAACCCATATCCATTATTGTTTTCAGAGGAGGAATATTAAATGAACATTCGGGAAATTGAGCTTCCGGGAATTGGATATAAGTTTGAGATCTTTACAAAAAATCAGGATAAGTTGGTCATTGTAATCCATGATGACGGCCGCAGAGAAATTTATCATTTTGATGCTGACGATCATGAAGAGGTTTTGGTCAGTGCTACTTTTAACGATTCTGAAGCCAGAAAAATTGCAAGTATATTAGGAGGTATGGCATATAAACCTAAAGCTTTAGAAACTGTAGAATTTGCCTTTGACGATACAATCATTGAATGGTATCAAGTAGAACCCAATGCACCCGCTGTAAATAAAACCATTGGCGAAATTGATATTAGAAATAACTTTGGAGTTACTGTTATTGCAATTAAGAAAAAAAACAGCAAAAAGTCACACAATCCGGGATCTGATACAGTTATTGAAGCTGGCGACACATTGGTTGTTTCAGGAGAAAGACAGCAGATTAAAGAGTTAATTAAAAAGCTGTTATCAACATAAGGAGTGGAGATTAAAGATGGATCACTTAGTATTTGAAGTTGGTACGGCACTTGTTATAGTTGCGATTGGAGCTGTTGTTGCAAACAGACTAAAGTTTTCAATCATCCCCTTTCTAATTATTCTTGGGATGATTGTGGGCCCGCATGCTCCGACGATTGGGATCATTGATTTAACATTTATCGAAAGTAATGAGATTATTCAATTTCTAGGCCGAATAGGTGTGCTTTTTTTACTTTTCTATTTAGGGCTTGAATTTTCCGTTGGCAAACTGGTCAAATCAGGGCAAAACATCGTAGTAGGCGGCAGTATCTATGTGGCCATCAACTTTATCTTAGGTCTTCTGTATGGATTTATCACAGGCATGCCTTGGATGGAAACGCTCATTATTGCTGGACTGCTTAGTGTATCTTCCAGTGCGATTGTAGCCAAAGTTCTTGTCGATTTAAAAAGAACAGCTAATCCCGAAACAGAGCTCATCCTGGGGATTATTTTATTTGACGATATCTTTCTGGCTTTATTTTTAACAACTGTATCAGGAGTTTTGCTTGCAGGTTCTACATCTTTTCTTGGTATCTTCACCTCCGTACTTATTTCTGTTGCTTATATGTTACTGTTCTTTATTATCGCACGAAAAGGAGCCTCGTTATTAAATAAATGGTTAAACATAAAATCAGATGAAATTTTTATTATTGTGATATTTTCGATCTTATTTTTTGTTGCGGGATTTTCAGAAACTCTTCACGTGGCAGAAGCGATTGGTGCCTTATTGTTAGGTTTGGTTTTTTCTGAGACTGAGCATCGGGATCGCATTGAACATCTTGTTGTTCCATTTAGGGATTTCTTTGGGGCAATTTTCTTTTTCAGTTTTGGATTAAGTATTGATCCATCAACATTAGCTGATGCCATTTGGCTGGCATTAGGTGCAGCTGTACTTACGATAATAAGCAATTTTGTGGCTGGAATGATTTCTGGAAGGAAAGCGGGGCTATCCCATAAGGCCTCTACTAATATCGGATTAACCATCATGGCTCGGGGAGAGTTTTCTATCATCGTAGCAAATTTAGGGGTCGCTGCAGGATTAAATCCTATTTTAACGCCTTTTACCGCGCTCTATGTTCTCATTCTGGCAGTTTCAGGACCACTTATGGCAAAAGAAAGTAAGAGTGTTTATAAACATTTAAACAAAATTTTCAAGTGGAGCAAACCTGCGGAAAAGAGCAAAATGAAAACACCCAATTAATCTATATGCCAATCTTCCTAAGTGGCAACAGTTATTTCTCTTAAACTCACACGATCAACATAAAATTCCCATTGGTCGCTTTCCTTCAATAAAAATCAGCTTCTTTCTTCTTTAAAAAAGCTACGTTGCTTTGCACTATTGGAGTGAGAGCTGCAGCGGATGACTTCACATGCACATTTTCCTTTCTTTTGTTTTATAGAATCTTGAGCTGATACATTCGGGCAACCGAGGGCTTCTTACGATCCTGCTTCCGTTTCCTTGAATCTGCAAATTGTTAAGAATTTCAAAGTAATGCCGCAATAGAATGTGAAATCATTCTCATTAATATTTTGGGGCATATTGCTTGCCATAATTGGGACGTGAAGCAATAATTATTTCAATTTGTTTTGTCAAAACAATATCAGAATAGAGAGATGCTGCGAAATGTATAATGAGCAAAACATATATTATGTGAAATTGCTAATCAAAAATTCACATGAGAATATTACCACAGGTGGCTCTATACAGCAATAACACCAGCTCTCAAGAAAACTGGTGCGGGGAAGAGGGAAGGAGAAATGCGGCAATTACAGCGTGTATTGATCTTGATTTGGAACCTTTCGCCAGACACGTTTATAGCTCCTTAATCATTACAATTTTTTATTTTACTTGCTGCTTAATAATTATTCCCTTTCTTATATAATAGAACTAAAGAACTGCAGGTGCCTTTGGTTACTAGAAAGGCGGATACAAATCGAAATGTTAGACATCACCCTACTAATATGCAGTAAATTAAGCTATTTGTTTGGCATTTTAGAACGGTGAAACTGCTGATCGTAAATGGATTTAAATATTTATTTTATTGAAATATAAGGGAGTAAATTATGTTTTTAATAGGTTTTACCTTGGCGTACTTTATAAAGCAGCCGATATTAAGTTTTGGAACGGTTTTTCTTTTCATCTATGGACTTAGATTTTCTTCCAAAGGTATGAATGCTGAAAAACATGATTACTATATCAATCTATACAGACATATATTTTGCTTTATAATACCTTTCCTTAACTTTTTTATGTATTGGTCAACGATAGGAGGTAATGCGGGATTCGGGTTTACATTTAGTCCGCTTACCCTCATGCAAAAGCTGTCTTTCTTATTACAAGTTATTTTGATATTCTTACCGAAATTCGCAAATTTTAATTCATATTGATGAAAAGAAGCAAAAATCAGCATCAGCTTTTTATCCAATTGCTTTAATCCTAACAATTTGAATGGCATATCGTTAAGGATCTTAAGCAATGGCGTTACTCTACATAAAAAATTGCAGTATTGAAAGTTGCGCAAAGGGAGCGGTAAGAATTTAAAAGTAGCTTGTGACACTTTTTAAAAGTTAATGAAACTGACTGAAGCTGCAGGGAGCCCCTCTTTTTGGCCGAACGTCCTTCAATAAAAAAGCACCATTACTTATACCAATCAGGAGGACAAAAAGTGTTTTTTGCAAAGATGATCGATCGTTTAGCGTTATATGATTTGCACAGGAAAAGAAGTAAAGAAAAACATTTTTCCGCTTTTTCATTGGATTCGATTGACAGGGACGAATTCTATCAAGCAAAAGCGGCTGATGTCTCCTTTATTCTTCATGAAGCGAGAAAAAACTATTTGGCTGGACATTTCAGCTATGAATCTATCATTCCATCCGGGGACCCTGTCAATGATAGTTTAAAAGGCGAGTTTTTTTAAAATAAGAATGATATAGATCAACCTAATGTTATTTTTGTACACGGCTGGCGAATGGATTCATACGACAGAATAAAAAAGATATTTCATGAGCGTATGATGAACGATTTAGGCTGGAGCATGTACTACTATTCTCTTCCGTATCATTTTGAAAGAGAGCCGGAACATTCGCTTTACAGCGGTGAATTGATGATAAGTGCGAATTTGAATCGTACAGTTGAATCAACAAGACAAGCTGTCGTGGATTTACGGGCGCTCATTCACTGGATCAAAGCAAATAAAACCAGTCCTGTTATTATTGTGGGCGTTAGTTTAGGCGGGTGGATGACAAATTTACTGGCTGCCCTTGAGACTGAAATCGACATCGTGGTCTCGATATTTTATGCGAATCGTCTTTCTTACTCGATATGGAATACCATCCCGGGTAAATTCTTAAGAGAAGAATTAGAACAGCACGGTGTGACATATGAAGATTTAAAAACATATTGGGAAATTACAGATCCCAGCCAAGCTGTGCCGAAAGTTAACAAAGATAACATTTTGCTGATATCCGCCGTTCATGACGAATATGTTCACTTAGAGGATGCTGATAAGTTGTGGGAAAGCTGGGGGAGACCCGAAAGACATCTTTACAATTGCGGCCATGCCGGAATTGTTCTTTGTCGTAAAAAGCTGGCATTAGATACGATTTCTTTCATCCGAAAAAAATTAAAACAGCTTTATGAGGGATAATTTCTTTAATTTATTAATAAGCTGACAATTTTCAAAATGTTCTAATAGGAAGTTTTCTTTTTACAGGAGGTTTTTTTATGTACTTTGTTTCCGGATTTGTTTCAATTTTGCTGGGTCTATTAACGCTGTTTTTCTTACAGGTGTTATCTGTTGCTTTTCCTCATTATATAATTGATGCAGATGGCAATAGTGAAGCTTCAGTTTATTTTCAATCATCTGTATTGTTTTATCCTGTATTGCTTCTCATTTTAGGCGTCATCATGATCATTGTTCATTTGCGGACAAATGATAAGGATTAATTCGAAGGTGAGTATCCAGTTTGACTGCGAATTGATGCATCATCTAAAAGAAGCGGGTATATCATTGATATGAAAGCATCTAAAAAAAGGAGAACAAAAACGATGAACTTTTGGCACAAGCGCTTTCAAGATGAGAACTATGTGTATGGAACGGAACCGAATGCGTTTTTGGCAGATTCGCAGAGAAAACTTCAATTGTCGGGTGATGCTTTAGCTATTGCAGAAGGTGAGGGGCGCAATGCGGTTTTTTTAGCAGAACAAGGGATGAACGTCACTTCATGGGATTATGCCGAGTCAGGGTTGGAGAAAACGAAAAAGCTTGCTGAAACCCGTCATGTATCGGTGAAGACGGAGCTTGTTGACTTAAATAAAGCGTCTTGGAATCAAGGGCAGTGGGACGAGATTGTTTGTATTTTTGGACATTTTCCAGAAGAGCTGCGCCGCAAAACGCTTCTGGGAGTAAAAAAAGCCGTAAAGCCCGGGGGCTTTTACGTGACAGAAGTGTATTCGACGCACCAAATCCCTTACAAAAGCGGCGGGCCGCAGGATCCGGAACTTTTATATACACCGGAAGAATTTTTGCAGATTTTTTCAGATTGGCGTATTGTCCACTTTTTTATGGGGGAAGTCGTTCGCCATGAAGGGGATTCGCACAACGGCCTGTCCCACGTCATTCAATTTATTGGGCAAAAACAATGAATTCTGCCGGGGAAATCTCATTTTAAAAAGGCGCCGTTCATGGCGCTTTTTTTGCGTAACCTTTTCACCCCCATTACTACTAATGCAGTGAAAGCGGGGGAAACGATGAAAAACAACAATGGACTCAAACGGCTGCTGATGATCAGCGCAATTCTGCTTTTCATTGGCGGAGGATATGTCAGTGCAATGATCTTCGGAAAGAAAGTGGTGTATGAAGGAAAGGGGGAAAGCGGTCTGTGGCATGCTTCGATTGAGAAATTAGATAAAACGTCAATCGGACCTAATTATTTTTTGAATTTATATTGGGATGGCGCGAAAGAAGATGCGAAAAGAACGATTGTGAAAACAATCACCTTATACATAGACGGCAAAAAATATGATGACAGAGGAGAATACGATCTTTCTGAATATACCGGAGAGGAAATGGATGGCGGAGGCCATATGGAAGATCATATCGCGACTTTTGATTTTATGCCTGAAGAGGATGTCATCGGGCATGCGTTATCAGTCAAAGTGGAGTGGAAAACCGGAGATGAAGAGGACGCAGAAATAATGAAATTAAACAAGATACCGTGGTATAAATGAAACGACAATCACTGAATAAGGAAGTGATTTAAAATGAATGAAATTGAGATCAGAAGGCCGCAAATTGACGACGTTGAAGAGCTGAATCAGTTTTTCAGAATCGTAGTCGAGGATACTTTTGCTAAAGAGGGGATATCCGATCTGCTTGATGATCAAGAAAGTGAAATTGAAAGTAAGAGGAAATATTTGAAAGCAGACTTAGACAGCAAGGGGAAAAGCCGGCACTTTTTTATCGCTTCAGATCAACGTCTGAATAAAATCATCGGTACAATTGAATATGGTCCTGCCAGCGAATTGATCGATATTT
This sequence comes from Bacillus sp. GM2, assembly GCF_056155945.1. Taxonomy (NCBI): domain Bacteria; kingdom Bacillati; phylum Bacillota; class Bacilli; order Caryophanales; family Bacillaceae; genus Bacillus; species Bacillus sp. GM2. Next base: position 1,658,056 of record NZ_JBRKSZ010000007.1, on the reverse strand, counting down.
GTACGGATGGGGCTTTAAAGGATTTATATGAGGTAGGAACGGTATTTGTCCACCCGGATTATCAAAGACGCGGAATCGGGACTTTGCTGTTCAGCGTTATGTTTTTGACCTTTCTGAATCGGAGAGTGAAGGAATTTTGTTTGGACAGCGGCTATCCCGGTGCACAGAGAATATGGAAGAAGAAATTCGGCGAGCCTGACTATGTGCTGAAGGATTATTGGGGGAAGGGATATGATCATATGATTTGGAGGAGACGGACGAAGGATATGCCGATTGATACAAGAATATCTGTCATGCGGTCGGTACTGCCCATAGAGGAATCATGAACGTAAACATCCTTTATATTCCATATATGTTTTAACCATAAAAAGAACTTTTCTTGAATTTATTTTTAAATAAATTGTTAAAGTTAAAAAAGTCCTATAAACTAGAATGGAATCTTAATTTTAGGATGTGGGAGATATGTTCGACGAAAGAGAAGCGTTGCGTTTGAGACTTGAACAGCTAGGTGATGCGGAGATTCAGGTGATGCGGGAATTGCGAAAAGAACGACAGGACATTTATTCGAAGCTGCATGAATTGGATCGGGAGGGTGATCCCGCAATTAACAAAAAATCTTCATTAATCGACTTGGCAAGCGCTGCAGCAGAGGAATTAAAACAATCCCAAATTGCCGCTGACAAACATCCGCCCATCAAGACTCCATCTCATACTATTTTCCAATCAAAAACAACCATACAACGTGAGGCTGCCTTAAACATTTTAAGCCGCTATGAAGAGGGCTTGAAAGGCATTAAGCTTAAAACTGAAATCGAGAAAGAAACCGGCTTTCCGATTAAAAACATGACGACATTTATGAAGAGCTTAATGAAACATCGCCCAGAAATTAAAAAACCTGCCCACGGCCATTATATTCTGCATAAAGAAAAAGACCTTTGAGGCTAATTCCAGATTCATATTGTCATAAATCAGAGCGGAATCTTTAAAAATTGAAACCAAACAGCACTTATATTGTATAGTTAGCTAAAATCAATGCAAGGGTGTTCTACATGTTGGATAAAAAGAAATACTTCATGATTATGGTACCGGCTTTAATTTTAGCGTTTTTATTTCAATTTTTTGTTCCCGCAGAGCAAGGGTACTTGGGGATTGTGTTTATTTTAGCATGCGGGGTGATTTACTATCTTTGGGTACATATAGAAAAGGACAAACAGAAAGATTGAGCGCATCCATTGATTTGTGAATCCATTAAAAAAACGTCTATATAGACGTTTTTTTGTTATTGATATCCATTGTTAGCCAACCTGCTGGGCGGGTAACCGACTGAGCCGGTAAACAAATGCTCAAGCAGCCGTTTCTCCCAGATTTTATCGATCTTTTAACTTTAAGGCGTAAGCTTTGAACTGTTAAGAGCTTTGATACTTAAGCTGTAAACGCTGAACGCTGAGCTTTGAGCTTTTATCTCAATGTTGGCACAGCGTCTCTTTGGCTGTGCAGATGAAATAAAAGGAGGGAGTTACCTTTCCCTCGGAAGGTGTTTAGTTTTATCGGTTTTCGGTTGGCTAACAATCGGCCTTAATCGATTTTGATTTTGGTGAGTGTATTGCTCTCGGACAATGCAAAGTCAACTTCCATTTCAAAGTCCTCGATCTTTTTTGACAAGGAATCGATCTTCTCTTTTAGATTCAGCGGATCGATGATTTTTGCTTCATTTTCAGCGAGGAAAGATTTGACGATTTCCTGGTTTTCAGCCGCTTTTACTTTGCCGTCTTTTCCGAAAAGAGTCTCCAGATGTTTGTCCAGTCTTTCTGTTACTTTTTGATTGACGCTGTCGGCCTCGTCGACTAAATCAGCGTACACTTCTTTCAGCTTATCCAAAAGCTGAATGTCGTAGCTGATGGAGGTTTTTCTTTCGATGGCTTCAGCCACGGTCATCTTGACTCCGGCCACTTCGATTTTGGTCGTCGCGTTGGATACAACAATGGCAGACTTAATGGCATTTCGCCTTTTGATTAAGGCTTCAATTGATTGATAATCGGCTTTCGCCCTAGTTTCCAAGTCTTCGGTTGTCCGAAATCCGTTTGGCAGTTTCTTTCCGATCATCAAGCCTCCGAATGTGCTCTCATTTACGGCCCGCTTGATTCTTTTATCCAACATTTTGAGTTCGCTTAGTGCTCTGGTGATCGTAAGTTCCATTCTATAGCCCCTTCGTAGTTTTTATATTTAAAAAAAGCTCTTTATTTACTCTTTAGAGTAATGATTATATCATATTGATTTTCCAAGTGTTATATTTTGTGTATATATTTTCATGAATCATAATAGTCCAATAAGATTAATAGAAATCTGTAGGAGGTCTAATCGATTGTTCGATTTGCATTGCATTTCTCTTTAAACTGAACAGGGAGATCAGCAAAAAAACTTTTAGCAAAAGAAAAGCTTTGCTGAGGACTTTTCCCAATGCCTATTGTTTGTCTTTGTTCCGTTTCACTGCAAAACATACAGCGAGGACGGCTGCGATAAGAGAGGCAGCTCCGCATGCCAGCTTGATCAGCGGTTTCAACAATATCAACTCCATCTGTTTTGGTGTATGTGTAAAGTATAAAAGGGATTCATATCCAAAGACAGCTTATGCTTAAGATTTTAAAGAAATTTTAAGGAAATAAGTCCTGCGCCGCCCGGTTGACAATGAAAAGCCGCTCCACTAAAATGAATGATAGTCATTCATTTTTAGGGGGGTCTGCAATATGCCAAAGCAAACGTCCGGGAAATATGAAAAGATTTTGCAGGCGGCCATTGAAGTCATTTCTGAAAAGGGGCTGGATAAGGCGTCGATTTCAGATATCGTGAAAAAAGCAGGTACTGCGCAGGGCACTTTTTATCTTTATTTCTCATCCAAAAATGCATTGATTCCCGCAATTGCGGAAAATCTTCTGACACATTCTTTGGACCATATTAAGAGCAAGGTCGACGGAACCATGTCTTTCTGGACCGCCTTGGACATCATGATCGATGAGACGTTCAACATGACAGAACTTCATCAGGATATAATCGTTCTTTGCTACTCAGGTCTTGCCTTTGACCATTCGATGGAAAAATGGGAGGCGATCTATCAGCCTTATTATTCCTGGCTTGAAGGACTTATTGAAAAAGCAGTTGAGAAAAACGAGATTATTCCGGACATCAATGTGCGCTGGACGGCCAGGACGATTATCAACTTTGTCGAAAACACAGCGGAACGTTATTACATCGGGGCGGAAAAAGACGAAGAGCTCAGTGTGTTCAAAAAAGAAATATTTACTTTTCTAAAGAGAAGCATAGGAACCAAGTAAAAAATGACCGGCTGCTGCTGTTCATTTTTTATCGGCCTAAAAATGACTGACGTTCATTCACAAGAGGAAGGGTGTTATCATTGAGTTGGCTCCTCGTAATTATTGCGGGTTTTTTGGAAGTGGTTTGGGCCTCAGGTCTTAAACATGCGGATTCCTTCGCCGATTGGCTGATGATCTTTGTACTGATCGCGGCAAGTTTTCTCATGCTGATACGATCTTACAGGAACATTCCGATGGCGTCGGCTTATACCGTATTTGTCGGGATCGGAACGGCCGGCACATATGTGACGGGTGTTTTTATGGGCGAACCCTTTTCAGGAGGGCAAATATTTTTTTTGATCGTGCTATTGGGAGGCATTATTGGCATGAAGATGTTTACAAAAGAGAACAATACCCAGTCAGGGGGTGATTGATAATGCCGTGGATATTTTTGGTGATTTCCGGAATCGAAGAGGTCATTGCCGCCATCGCTATGAAATATGTAGACGGCACAAGAAAAAAATGGCCGATTATTGTCATGGTGTTGGGGTTTGCTTTGTCTTTTTTCTGCCTTTCAAAAGCCATGCAGGCACTTTCAGCCGGTGTTGCCTATGCCGTTTGGACCGGGATCGGCAGCATCGGCATTACGGCAGTCAGCTTATTTTGGTTTAAGGAGCGTATTCGTGCTCCGCAGCTCATTTCACTTGGCTTTATTATAATCGGGGTGATCGGCCTGCGCCTTACATCATCTTAAATTTTAATTTATATTGGAGGTTGCTGATATGTTCAATCAGCTTAAATTGCGTCCGCTCGAAAGAGAAGACCTTCCGTTTGTCCACCGTCTTAACAACGATGCGAAGATTATGTCGTATTGGTTTGAAGAACCGTATGAGACTTTTGTTGAGCTGCAGGATTTGTTTGACAAACACATTCATGACCAAAGCGAACGGCGCTTTATCATAGAGAAAGAGACTGAGATGATCGGATTGGTTGAGCTGGTCGAAATTGATTATATTCACAGACGGGCGGAGTTTCAAATCATCATTGATCCCGAGCATCAAGGGAACGGGTATTCGTCAAGCGCAACGTATTTGGCGATGAACTACGCGTTTTCCGTCTTGAATTTGCACAAATTGTATTTGATCGTCGACGAAGATAATGCAAAAGCGATTCACTTGTATAAAAAGGCAGGGTTCACAATCGAGAGCGAGCTGCAGGATGAATTTTTCGTTGACGGCTATTATCGTAACGCTATTAGAATGTGCATTTTTCAGGATGAATTTTTATCACTTAAAAAAAACAAAAAGGAAGGCATGCAAGGATAAAATAAAGAGATGGCGGCGCCATCTCCCTGCATGCTTTTTTAATTTTCCACACCTAATCGATCTTTGGCTTTGGCGGGAATATCGTCTTTTTCAACCTCTTCCCACGATTTCACGCCTTTATTTTCAGAATAGAAAAGCCGTAAAAACGCGCCTGTGCGAAGGTTTTTATCAGCTGTGAATTCCATTGTTTTTTCTTGACCGTCTTCATCAAAACCGGCCAGTTCATATTTGAAGACGGAGTATTCCTCGCCGTCGTCAAACTTCGACGTGTCTTCCTTCCCGTTTCCGGTAATGTGAACATAATATTCGTCTGTTCCCACACGGTTTAAGTTACATCCGCTTAATAATGCGGTAAATATGATCAACAGGCTGATCCATACGATATGCTTTTTCACAATTTCACCTCATTTATCATTCTAAGATTCATTGTCTGATAAAAAAATCGAATAACGTGACATGAACATTACACTTTTGTAAGGGATCGTTCGGCACACTCATCCGGAGACGGGAGATTAAATTTCAATATCCTTTTTATTCAATAAAGTTAATAATATGGAAAAAGGGAGGGGCGCCAATGAAAAAAATTTATTTTTGATGGTGTTTTCAATCATGACGGCCTTCGGTTTTCATATTCAGCCTGCTGATGCTGCGGTTACAAAAGATGAGAAAAAGACGACCATGACAATGACTGAAGATCAAGTGGGATTTTTTATGGCGGACAGCAACAATGTAAATTACTACCCGACATGGCTGTATTATAAGTTTACGATTTTTAATGCAGAAGGCTGCACACTCAACATCAAGCTGCAGAGAATCACGTTAACAGGACATGCGATCACTTTAAGCGAGAAAGAGTTTACGGGAAATCATCTTCATTTAAGTGCTGCAGATAAAGTGAGCGGGACGCCGCACCGCAATCATTTCCTGGATATCACAAAAGTGTCGGGCTGCGGAGATGTTGGAATTACAGGCTTTTACGGCTTTGAGCATCAAATACCGGACTACTCATCATAAAGAAAACGGGATGACGTGCTGCCTCCGAATCTTTATTGATCAGCTTCTATTTGCATGATCATATTTTGGGCTTGCAGCGAATAGCCATATTGAAGAATGGTATTTAAAGGGAGGCGCAAGCTTGAAAACTTATAAGGAGACGGCCGTTTTCGAACATAAATTTTGGCTTCAGGTTTTGGGTGATCATGCGCGTTTTATTTTGGATTCTTTGGCTGAAAGGGAAAAAGAAGATATTCAAAAGGCGAAGCAGTTCAAGCAGACGTTTGATGTTTTGCTGAAAAAAGTGAATGCTTCGCCTGATTTGTATTCATTAACGCTTGAAGCTGAAGAATATGCCCTGCAGTTCAGGAAATTTAAACTTTCCATCATTAAAAGGCACCTGACAGGCGATATTAAAATTCACCTTTCTCCGACTTTTATCAACCATATGGTAAATGAACTGGAGGAATATTTGCTTGTGCTTAAATACTTGAAAAAACGGGAAGTGCCGCCTGTTTTCCATGAGCTGCACCACCATATGCTGTGGCTGATGGATGCCGCCGGACATGCTGGTGCAATTGCCGATGACCTGGATGCGGTGGAAAAACGTTTGAAAGAGAAGAGCAGGGAGTTTGTCAAACACTTTGAACAGTTCTATATTAAATCCGTTGAATTGACGGGGTATCTCAGAGCGAATGTTGAATCTTTTCCCGCTCTCAGAAGGATGAATAAAGACGTGAAGCTTGAGATCGAGCTGTTTCGTACCTTTTTGAAAGAAGTGGAGGAGCTGGAGCTTACAGATCAGATGCTCGGTACGTTCTCTGCGCTGATGGCAGACCATATGATGAGGGAAGAATGTTATTATTTAATGAAAATCGCCGAATCGACAAATACGCAAAAACCTGCGTGCGACCCTGCGAAACCGAGGCTGCTTGAAAAGTAATGCCGGCGGTTTTGCTATTTTTTTTAATGAAGCCGCGAATCGATCTTGGCACCTGCGGTTTGCACAGCCTTTTTTATGCGATTATAATTCAGAATATATAGATAATCTAAAAACTGTTTGGAGGGCTTTTTCTTGCAAGTCAGAAAATGAACAGCTTTAGATGCAGAAAACGATCTGAAGCTTTGTGAAACGATCGATGAAGAATCTGAATTCATGCTGTTTGAACCAGGTGAACGAAAGCTTCAGGCACAACGGCAAATCAAACAGATCCAAACCAGCGTGTGTGAAGTTTTTGTTTGTGCGGTTGATGCCGGAAGCTTAGTCTGATATGTTGCAGCAGTCAGAGGACAGGTTCAGAGAACACGCCACCGCGCCCATATCATCATCGGCATACGCCAAACATATATTGGACAAGGTATTGGAGTAAAGCTGTTTTCAGGCATTGGAAAAATGGGCCTGTGAAGAAAAGCTTCATAGACTTGAACTGACTGTCATGACCCATCATACAGCCGCCGTGCGTTTATACAAAAAAATGGGTTTTATCATTGAAGGCACTAAAAAGCACGCTTTGAAAGTAAAAGGACAATATGTTGATGAATATGTCATGTCCAAATTAATCAACGAATAGCAAATGGAGGTTTCAAATGAAAGACGGGTGCCATCAGGCCATCGCCGCTGTCAGCTACTACAAAACAGAACGGACGATTGATTTTAACCGGCAAACCTATACAAAAAAGCAGAATCAAATGTACTTGTACAACGATAAAATTTTAACTGCAAGCCGCCAGTATCGCCTTGAGCACGTCCACGATGTATCATACAGACCTTTTTCCGAGGCCGGTTTGCTTTACCTCCACACGAATCAGGGGGTATTTGCTTATGAAGTGAATGCGGACCCCGGGTATTTCATAGAGGCTTTTAAAAAACAGAAAAATCCAATTAAATAAATTGCAATATATATGAAGTTTTTAGCAGTAAATGCTAGAATGAATGTTGGGAATTTTGCAAGGAAAGGAACATGCGGCTACCGGCCTGTTAGGGCGATCGACCTTGTTGACTTACCGGGCTTATGTCACTTGGCGGTGTTTATATGTGACTGCTATGCTTGATGAAAGAACGTCCGCGCAGGCTGCAAGTGTATGTTTGAGCAAAAGATTTTAAGCGTCTTTTTCCAATTTTCTTTAACATAACGAGTCCTTGACGTTCCCAGTATATCTCAATACATAGGCGGTTTACCTTAATTAGTGAAGTAAGTAGAGAGGACAGGACAGCTTAATGAAAAAGAAGACACAGAATACGGTTCAAAAGATCGTAGAAGCCGGATATCATCTGTTCGCCCAAAATGGATATTCGGCAACCTCTGTAGATGAAATTATGAAAGAAGCCGGTTTTTCTAAAGCTACGTTTTATTTGTATTTCAAGTCAAAGGAGATGCTGTTTCTCCATATTATGAATGAGCAAATGGAAGATCGCTTTCAAACCAGCATGAATTGTTTTCGAAAAAAGACGCTGAGGGGATTGCTCGCAGGGATTGAACACTTGATTCAAACATCAAATAAAGAGCATTCGACAGCTTTATTTTTGGAATTTATGGCAAATAGTCATAGATATCCTGAGATTCAAAGAAAAGTAGCTCTTCTGTATGAGCAGTGGAGAGAGTTTTTTGTTGAACTGATCGAGCAGCTCCAGGAAGAAGGCATCGTTCAGAAACAGCTCAATCCGAAGGTGATGGCCACCACGCTGATTGCAATCTTTAACGGATACAACCATCAACACCACGCGGATCCCTCGATTAATAAACAGGAACAGCTTCAGTCCATTATATTCTTGCTGAATCCGAAGCTGCATCTCCAGATAAAAGACAAACTATTTCATGCATGACAAGACTTCTGAAACAGCCGGCGCTGCCGACCTTGAGTCGGCGGTTTTTTGTGTTAGATTCGAATCCTGCTTCGTCAATGGTACGCCCAAATCAATGAATCCGTTTAACAATATTAAAAAGTTGACACAAGCAAATCGTTATTATACAATTATCTCGAATTCGAGATAATCAAAAAGGATGAATACCGTGGGCAGTCAAGATATGGAGAGATACGAAGAGGAGTTGTCTTTAAAGGCATTTATTGTCTTGTCTCGTGCACTGCAATCGATTAAAAAGCGTGTGGAAGAGGACATTAAATGTTTAGGACTAAACCCAACTGAGTTTGCTGTTCTAGAATTAGTTTATAGTAAAGGTGATCAGCCGATACAAAAAATAGGCGAAAAGGTATTAATCGCAAGCAGCAGCATTACCTATGTTGTAGATAAGCTGGAGAAGAAAAAGTTAATAGAGAGAAGGCCTTGTCCTAAAGATCGCCGTATAACATATGCTGCCTTAACGAATGAAGGAACTGCACTGATGAACAACCTTTTTCCAAAACATAAAACAGCTATGAAAGGTATTTTCGGCGGGTTAGACATAAAAGAAAAAGAAGTTCTAATTGAAAAGTTAAAAAAACTTGGCTTCCATGCCCAAAGCATGTAAATTTTTTTATAATAATATCTCGAATTCGAAATATATGAATTCATGATAATGAGAAATAAATATTGATCTGGGTATTCTATTTCTGAACAGGAGCTTAATGACATAACAAGATCCTAAGCTCATCAGCAGTCATCATCGTTTTGGATGACAAAAAGGCTTTTCATCAAGCAAAAGAAATCTACGAAGGTTGAAAACTGCCCGGAGTCCTAAGTAAAAAAGATACGATGATATGGTTGACGATACGATCAATCCAGAGAGTAGAATTTCAAAGGGATGAAGCCATCAGGAATGGCTCATGGCTGCTAAAGAAAAAGGCAGGGATGCTTGTCCATTGGTTTTGATCTTTTAAAGAAGGAAAAAATAGAAAGCAGAAAAACCACGGGGATTTAGAAAACCTGTAAATGAATTTGTAACGTATATCTCATCATAAAGCTATGTTTCATGAAAGAGGAGTGAAATGGAATGAAAAAGAAAACAAGCGGAATCCATCACATTACAGCGATTGTCGGCCATCCGCAAGAGAACGTGGATTTTTACGCTGGCGTTCTTGGTTTACGTTTAGTAAAAAAAACCGTTAATTTTGATGATCCGGGAACATACCACCTCTATTTTGGCAATGAAGGCGGGAAGCCGGGAACGATTATTACATTCTTTCCTTGGGCAGGTGCCCGTCGGGGAGTCATTGGAGATGGTCAAGTGGGAGTGACTTCTTACGTCGTTCCTAAAGGCGCGATGGCTTTTTGGGAAAACAGATTAGCAAAATTCAATGTGCCTTATACAAAAATGAACCGTTTTGGAGAGGAATACTTAGAGTTCGATGATCCTCATGGTCTTCATCTGGAAATTGTCGAAAGAGAACAAGGGGAAAAGAACAGATGGAAAGTAGGGGAAATAACACCGGACAATGCAATCAAAGGATTTGGCGGAGCAACACTGTTATCCAAACAACCGGAAAAAACGGCTGAATTATTAGAAAAGGTCATGGGGCTTGAAAAAGTTGGAGCAGAAGGAGATTTTGTACGTTTTCGTTCTGCTGGTGACATAGGAAATATGATTGATTTGAAATTAACAACTATAGGAAGCGGACAAATGGGGACGGGTACAGTTCACCATATTGCCTGGAGAGCCATTGATGACAATGATCAATTGGAATGGCAAAAATATGTTGCGGAAAACGGATACCGTGTTACACCTGTGCAAGACAGAAATTATTTTAACGCGATTTATTTCAGAGAACACGGGGAAATCTTATTTGAAATTGCAACAGATCCACCAGGATTCGCCCATGATGAATCATATGAAACAATGGGAGAACAGTTAATGCTGCCGGCCCAGTATGAACACTACAGAGAGCAGTTAGAAAGAAGATTAATTCCTGTAACAGTGAAGGCGCTGGATTAATTTTTGTAAGGAAGTGATTCGATGCTGTCCATTGATCCCAATACAAAAACAGAAAGAGAGAACTACAAGTTTTTAATCGGGAGTATTATACCGAGACCTGTTGCATTTGTTACAAGTTTATCAGAGGAGGGCGTCTTAAACGGAGCTCCTTTCAGCTACTTTAATATTGTATCTTCAAATCCTCCGATGATCTCCCTTTCTATTCAACGTTTTGAAGGGGGCCAAAAGGATACAGCGAGAAACATTTTGAACAGCAAAGAATTTGTGGTCCATATCGTTGATGAACAAAACGTTGAAAAAATGAATTTAACGGCCGCCAGCTTACCACCAAGTCAAAGTGAAGTTCAGTTAGCGGAGTTGACCCCCGTTGAAAGTGTGAAAGTCTCGGTGCCGGGCGTGAAAGAAGCAAAAGTGCGTATGGAATGTGTTCTGGAGTATTCATTAGAGTTGGGAGATAAGCACTCTGACGGATGCGATTTTATGATAGGCAGAGTCGTTCAATATCATATCGAAAGCGGCATCTATGAAAGTGGAAAAATCGATCCAAGAGGCCTCGGCGCCATCAGTCGTTTAGCCGGGCATGATTACGCAAAGATTGGCGAAATCTTCACCAGAAAAAGACCGAAGTAATATAACCATCCATAATATCTTGAAGTTGAGATTTATTAAATTGAAATGTTTTAAGTTTATTCTAGCAAGGAATAATAATGGCAGCGAAACACTTCAAGGAGGTGGTTCTTAAAAGGTTTGCCGAAAAGAAAACAAAAAAGCAGGTGTTAAAACATGGGATTTTTAGACAAATTATTTAGAAAATCAAAGGAGCTGGATCATATGTCAAATGTAAAATTAGCTGTAGTTTTTTATAGTATGGGCGGAACAAACTATCAATTAGCCAAATGGGCTGCAGAAGGAGCAGAAGAAGCAGGTGCTGAGGTCAAAGTTTTAAAAGTACAAGAATTGGCTCCGCAATCAGTCATTGAGGGAAATGAAGTGTGGAAATCCACTGTTGATGCAACAAAGGACATTCCAGTCGTATCCTCAGAAGATATAGAGTGGGCAGATGCTATAATATTCAGTACACCAACACGCTTTGGTAATATGGCATCCCAAATGAAACAGTTTCTTGATACACAAGGCGGACTTTGGGCAAACGGCAAGACAGTTAATAAGGTTGTAAGCGCAATGTCCTCTGCTCAAAATCCACATGGTGGTCAAGAAGCAACAATCTTGTCCTTATATACTTCAATGATGCACTGGGGAGCTATTATTGCTTCTCCTGGATACACTGATCCTGTCCTCTTCGGGGCTGGCGGAAATCCATATGGAACAAGTGTTACAGTCGATCAAAACGGGAAGATGATTGAAGACGTGGAAGCTGCAGTGAAACATCAAGCTAAACGCACAGTGACAGTAGCTGAATGGGTTAAAAAGGGCAATCAACAATAATTGAAATTTAATATTTTTAAAAGAGCCAAATGATTGGCTCTTTTTTTAGTATGTGCTCAGCTTATAGTTGGTTCGCCATGCCGCTTCTTTTATTTGATGTCTTCATTTGACTGTGAACACGCCATGATATATGCGGCATAAAGAGTAAGATATCCGACATATCCTAAAACGATGCCATTGATTTCGCAAGATAAAATTTTTTCTATTAAATTTTAAAAAAATGAAACTTTAAGTTCATATGAACGTAAACATAAGTGGGATGATTTTATTTAGTCATACGATCAATCAACAAATGCAAAAGGGGTGAAACAAAAGTGAAAGTCATGATTGGTTCGATCATATTGCTATCCATTATAGGGTTTGGCGTATGGCTTATGTTAAGCCCGCTTTTTAAAAAAGTCGGAAGCGGGGCGAGCAAAATAAAGAAAACGCTGGAGGATGACAAAGATGAATGAAAAACAACCAAAGAAGAATAAAAACAAAACGCTGCTCGGCGGAATTATTGTCGCTGTTGCTTTAATTATTGGGGGATTCACGGCTTCCCTGTTCATCGAGAAAATTCCGAACGGATATGTCGGCGTTGTTTATTCTCCGAATGGCGGGGTGAAATCGGAAACGCTCGATCAAGGCTGGCATTTAGTCGGACTGTTTGACAAAGTCACAAGATATCCAGTGCGGATGCAGACTGTAAACAATCAGGATATTCAAGTGGCTACTTCTGACGGCAAAAACATCTCAATGGACATCGCCTACAACTATGTCGTTCAGCCTGATAAAGTCGTAGAATTGTTTAATAAATTCGGAGCGGTTGATATTGAATCAATCGAAAACAGCTACTTGAAAACAAGGCTGTGGGACGCTGCAAGAAAGTCGATTTCCAAATACTCCGTCATTGATACATACGGACAAAAATCATCTGATGCCGCCGCAGAAATCCAAAAAACATTTGCAGATGATATGAAGGGTCTCGGCTTTGTCATTGACGATTTAACACTCGGTGTGCCAAAGCCTGATAAAGCGACCCAGGAAGCGATTGACGCGCGCGTGAAATCTTCGCAGGAACTGGAAAGAACGCAGACAGAGCTGAAGATCGCCGAAGCGGAAGCGAAAAAGAAAAAGATCGAAGCCCAAGGTATCGCCGAGTACAACGAAATTATTAAAAAATCGATGTCAGATGAAATGATCAAGTATCAATGGATCCAAAAATGGGACGGAAAAATGCCTAAAGCGACAGGATCGAATTCCCTGATCCAGATTCCGACCGATGAGAAAGGAAAATAAAACGAAAAAATCCCTTGCTAAGGGATTTTTTTCGTCTCGGGCGCCCGTATATAATAGTGTTAACAATCGCTTCTGGACAGGAGGGAAGATGATGTTTGCTCCGGACGCCATTCTCCGTACGTGGAGAAGATTCGACGCTTTTCCGATGGAAACGCTGACAAAGGCATGGTTTTATCATCAGGCAGGGGATCAGAAACAGCGGAACGTATCGATGATGAAGGAACACCACCATGAGTACGGCATTGCCGGCAATTGCTTTGACCTTTCGATTTGGCTGCTGGACGAGTTTACAAAAGACGGAGTGGAAGCTTTTCCGATCGGCCGTTCGTTCAAAACAGAACGTGCGCATGCCGCAGTCATCGCGCTTGATGAAAGAGGACGGCGCTTTTTGTGTGATCTGGGAGACCAATGGCTGCAGCCGATTCTGATCGACTGCGAATGTGAAGATTATACCAGTGAAAAGCTGGACGGTTTTTTCCCGGCAGCACAAATTCAAGTCAAGCCGACAGCCGGCGGAGTTAAGGTCCTTTACCATCGGCCGAACGGAAAGGTGTCAACTCAAGTCTACTCTACAGAGCCTGTTGAGATGTCCGTTTTATGGGAGGCGGCTGACTACTCGCAAGCGGCATTGAAGCCTGTGCCATTACTGGAATGCAGAGTTCCGTTTCAACATGAAATCGCGCATTGGGAATTCAGCGGCTGGGACATCTATCTTAGCACGAGCAAAGGATTATACAGAGAAACGAAGCCGGACACAATCGAAGGCTGGACTGAGAAAATCCATGATGTCACTGGATACGATAAAAATGTTATCAAGAAAGCGTTGGAGATTTATCAAACCCGCGCATGATCTTAAACCTTGAAAAAAACTCATTTTATACATATCATGTGGAAAGAGGAGAGGATAAGATGAGCCATTATGACCAGCAATACAATGCAATCATTCAAAAAATTATTGAATCAGGGATCTCCGATGAAGAATATCAGGTCCGGACGAAGTGGGATTCAGACGGAACGCCGGCTCATACGTTGAGCATCATGAGCGAAAAAATGCGGTTTGACAATTCGGAAGTGCCGATTTTGACGACGAAGAAGGTGGCGTGGAAAACGGCCATCAAAGAGCTGCTTTGGATCTGGCAGATGAAATCCAATGATGTTCAAGTTCTGAACGATATGGGGGTTCATATTTGGGATCAATGGCGGCTTGAAGACGGCACAATCGGAGCAGCCTACGGCTATCAATTAGGGAAGAAAAACAGAACGGTTAACGGTCAGAAAGCCGATCAAGTGGATTATTTGCTCCATCAGTTAAAGCATAACCCGTCTTCACGCAGGCATTTGACTATGCTGTGGAATCCCGATGACTTGGACGGCATGGCCTTGACGCCCTGCGTCTATGAGACGCAATGGTATGTGAAGGAAGGAAAGCTTTCTTTGGAAGTAAGAGCGAGAAGCAATGACATGGCGCTTGGCAACCCGTTCAATGTGTTCCAATATAACGTCTTGCAGCGCATGATCGCTCAGGTTCTCGGTTATGAGCTGGGCGAATACATCTTTAATATCGGTGACTGCCACATCTATACCCGTCACATCGACAATTTAAACATTCAGATGAAACGCGAGCAGTATGAAGCGCCGAAGCTGTGGATCAACCCGGACATCAAAAACTTTTATGACTTTACAATCGATGATTTTAAATTAATTGACTATAAGCACGGCGACAAGCTGACATTTGAAGTTGCCGTATGAACAGGCGGATTTGCCGCCTGTTTTTTTGTTGTGTGAATGAATTATTTTCTAGGAAATTTGCGTATCTGGCTGCCGCATGTTTACTGACGGCAGCCGTGTTTACGCTTAGAGCGGACGCAAAAGCACGTGCAGTTTAAAAAAGCTCGCTATCGATGAATTCATTCACGGCTATGACCGAGCATTTAACTTGATCATAGAAGAATAAACGTTTATTTACACAATCTAAACGTCTTTTTCACAAAGAGCCAGAAAAGCAAAAACAATTCTCTCTTAATCTGTTAGTGACACCAGCATATACAAGAGGAGGTTGTTTTTGTCATGATCAAAAAATGGGCGGTTCATCTGCTGTTTTCCGCATTGGTGCTGCTTGGGCTTTCGGGAGGGGCTGCATATTCTCCTCAGCATGCCGAAGGCGCTGCAAGGTATGATGACGTATTGTATTTTCCGGCATCGCGCTATCCTGAAACCGGCGCTCATATAAGCGACGCGATCAAAGCGGGCCATGCAGATGTCTGCACAATTGAAAGATCGGGGGCGGATAAGCGCCGTCAGGAATCATTAAAGGGGATTCCGACCAAGCCGGGCTTTGACCGTGACGAATGGCCGATGGCCATGTGTGAAGAAGGGGGAAAAGGAGCGTCGGTCAGATATGTCAGCTCATCGGATAACCGCGGAGCCGGTTCCTGGGTCGGGAACAGGCTGAGCGGTTACGCTGACGGGACGAGAATTTTGTTTATCGTTCAATAAAAGGGAGACAACGAAAAAAAATGTTTCCTCCGGGAAACATTTTTGTTGACAAGAAAACCATTTTGGGGGATAATGGCAATGTAAGCATATGATCAATCCCTCTGTTTCAGGCTCACATCCTTCATTGCCGTATGGTTGTGAGCCTGTTTTTTCGTGCGAAAAAAAAACCGCCGACCGGCGGTTTTGCTGATGAGTCCGTTTTTTAATGAACAGTGCGGAATACGCCGATGACTTTTCCGAGAATCGTCACATTCTGGAGGATGATCGGTTCCATCGTCGGGTTTTCCGGCTGAAGGCGGATATGGGTTTCTTCCTTGAAAAACCGCTTAACAGTCGCTTCGTCGTCTTCGGTCATCGCAACGACGATATCTCCGTTGTTTGCGGTGTTCTGCTGTTTGACTATCACATAATCCTGATCAAGAATTCCGGCATCGATCATGCTTTCGCCCATGATCTCCAGCATAAAGACATGCTCATCCGGCGGCGCCAGGCGGTCAGGAAGCGGAAAGTATTCCTCAATGTTTTCGACTGCGGTAATCGGCGTACCGGCCGTCACCTTTCCGATGACCGGGACATTGACAACCTGGTTTTTCGGAATGTGAATTTCTTCCTCTGTATCGAGAATTTCGATCGCTCTCGGCTTCGTCGGATCCCTTCTGATCAATCCCTTCGTTTCAAGCCTTGCCAAGTGGCCGTGTACCGTTGAACTTGACGCCAGGCCGACCGCTTCTCCGATCTCCCTGACGGAAGGCGGATAGCCTTTGCGTTTCACTTCTTCTTTAATGAAACGCAAAATATCAAGTTGTCTTTTTGATAGCTTCGTCATTTTTTGCACCTCAAAACGTCGATTTTAGCTAGATTATAGCATGTTTTTCCTTTGAGTACAAACATAGGTTCGAAAAAAACGATTGACAGAAACATTTGTTCGTATGTATACTGAAATCATAAAACCGAACAAACATTCTGGGGTGATGGATATGAAAAGAGAATCATTGATTTTTGTCAGTCTGTTTACTGCTGTGATCAGCTGCTGTATTCTGTTTGTGTCTTTTGCCGGTAAAATCGAAGAAAGAAAGCAATATGTTAAAATAGAAGTGCAGGAAGGCGATACATTGTGGGAGCTGGCCGACCGGATCAAAGGCGGAAAACCCGCTGACAAACAAAAATTCATCGAATGGGTCGCCGATAAAAACAATCTGCCGACCTCCGTCATTAAACCGGGCGATGTTTTGGTCCTGCCGGTAGCCAAACAGCACTCCGATCAATATCAGCTTGCAGTTGTAGAATAAAAGATTGAGGGGATTTCCATGAATGCGATTATTTACACCAGGGTAAGCACTGCGAAGGAGCAGCAGGAAACCTCATTAAAACGGCAGGCTGAAGAGCTGCAGTCGCTTGCCGCTGAGCACGGAATGAACGTCGTGAATGTCATCTCCGAGCAGGCGAGCGGATATGAGATGGACCGCGACGGCGTCTTCGATCTGCTCGAGGAAATCAAAACATCAGACATTGACGCGGTTTTAATACAGGATGATACGCGGCTTGGAAGAGGGAATGCCAAAATTGCCCTTCTTCACTGTTTATATAAAGAAGGCGTTCAAATCTACACGCTGGCTCACCGGGGAAAGCTTGAGCTTTCCGAAGCGGATTCGATGGTTTTGGAGATTGTCGGCATTGTCGAAGAATACCAGCGGAAAATACATAACCTGAAGATTAAGCGGGGAATGAAGAAGGCGGTCGAAAACGGCTACCGCCCGGAGAGGAATCTGAAACACCGCAATGAAGGCGGCGGGAGAGAGAGGATCGAAGCGCCTCTTTCAGAAATCGTCAGGCTCAGGGAGAACAAGCTGACGTTTGCGGAGATTGCAGCCGTGTTGAGAGGGTTCGGATACAGCATTTCAAAAGCAACCGTTCACCGCCGCTACCAGGAGTATAAGGACGGCCTTGCAGACTAATCTGTTGTCAAACGAAAGCGGATTTAGTAGTATGATGGATATATACCGAATCAAAGGAGTATCTTATGATTTCTAATGAAAAAATAGCCAGAATTAACGAGCTTGCCAAAAAAGCAAAGAGCGGATCTTTAACAGACGAAGAAAAAGCAGAACAGCAGAAGCTTCGCCAGGAATATCTTCAAGGCGTCCGCGCCTCTATGAAAAACACGTTGAAAACTGTGACGATTGTTGACCCTGAAGGTAACGATGTGACGCCTGAAAAGCTCAAACAGGAAAAAAGAAACCGCCGATTGCATTAATTTAGGGAATACGCCGATATCGTATTCCCTTTTTGTATATACTACAATTTAAAATGAAGGCAAAGATTCGTCATTTTTCACTGCTTTTGAGCTGAAATGGTTGTGAAAACCGATGGGTAGATTTATGATAAGAAAGTAGAGTCCATACAGGAAGGGGATCATAATGAAAACGATTGAATTAAAATCTGTCGCAACAATACGAACACTCTCCATAGACGCGATTGAAAAAGCTAAATCCGGTCACCCGGGCATGCCGATGGGGACTGCTCCGATGGCTTATGCGCTTTGGACAAAAATGATGAATGTCAGCCCTGAAAATCCGAATTGGTTTAACAGGGACCGTTTTGTGCTGTCTGCCGGTCACGGATCAATGCTTCTGTACAGCATGCTTCACTTAAGCGGGTATGACGTTTCAATTGAAGACCTCAAGAATTTCCGCCAATGGGGAAGCAAAACGCCTGGACATCCGGAATTCGGACATACTCCGGGTGTAGATGCGACTACAGGCCCGCTTGGCCAAGGAATCGGAATGGCTGTCGGAATGGCGCTTGCTGAACGTCACCTTGCGGAAACTTACAACCGTGACGACTATCGCGTCGTTGACCATTATACATACAGCATTTGCGGTGACGGAGACTTGATGGAGGGAATTTCATCGGAAGCGGCTTCGCTTGCGGGACATTTGAAACTCGGCCGTCTCATCGTGCTTTATGATTCAAATGACATTTCGCTTGACGGTGAATTAAACCGCTCATTCTCTGAAAATGTGAAGCAGCGTTTTGAAGCGATGAATTGGGAAGTGCTTTATGTTGAAGACGGCAATAACATTGCCGAAATTACGGCGGCCGTCGAGAAAGCGAAACAAAATGAAAAGCAGCCGACATTAATTGAAGTGAAAACAACGATCGGTTTCGGCTCTCCAAACCGCGCGGGAACATCCGGCGTTCACGGCGCTCCGCTCGGCTCAGAAGAGGCGAAATTAACGAAGGAAGCGTATGAGTGGACATACGAAGAAGATTTTCATGTCCCTTCCGAAGTGTACGAACACTTTAACGAAACAGTGAAGGAAGCGGGCAAGAAAAAAGAGGCGGAATGGAACGAGCTGTTCTCCGCATACAAGAAAGCCCACCCGGAACTTGCCGAAGAGCTTGAACTTGCGATGAAGGGCGAACTTCCTGAAGGTTGGGATCAGAAAGTACCTGCGTATGAGAAAGGAAGCAGCCTTGCTTCGCGTGCATCCTCAGGGGAAGTGTTAAACGGAATCGCTCAACAAGTGCCGTTTTTCTTTGGCGGATCCGCTGACTTGGCCGGCTCCAACAAAACGACAATCAAAAACGGCGGAGATTTTTCAGCGAAAGATTACGCCGGCAGAAATATCTGGTTCGGTGTACGGGAATTTGCGATGGGAGCAGCTTTGAACGGAATGGCTCTCCACGGAGGCCTTCGCGTATTCGGCGGAACGTTCTTCGTTTTCTCCGACTACCTGAGACCTGCGATCCGTCTTGCGGCATTAATGGGGCTTCCTGTCACATATGTGTTTACACATGACAGCATTGCCGTCGGAGAAGACGGACCGACTCATGAGCCGATTGAACAGCTGGCATCACTACGTGCGATGCCGAACTTGTCCGTCATCAGACCTGCAGACGGAAATGAAACAGCAGCAGCCTGGAAACTGGCGCTTCAATCAAAAAATCAGCCGACTGCGCTTGTGTTGACACGCCAAAACTTGCCGACAATCGATCAGTCTGCTGAAGCAGCTTATGAAGGCGTTGAAAAAGGTGGATATGTCGTTTCGAAAAGCCAAAACGAAAAACCGGAAGCGATCTTGCTTGCGAGCGGATCTGAAGTTGGCCTTGCGCTTGACGCACAAAGCGAGCTGAAAAAAGAAGGCATTGACGTATCCGTTGTCAGCGTTCCGTCTTGGGATCGTTTCGACAAGCAGCCGGCCGAATATAAAAACGCTGTTCTTCCAACTGATGTGACAAAGCGTCTCGCAATTGAAATGGGATCGCCGCTCGGATGGGAAAGATATACCGGCACTGACGGGGACATTCTCGGAATTGACCATTTCGGTGCTTCAGCTCCCGGCGAAACGATCATGAAAGAATACGGTTTTACGCCTGCGAATGTAGTTGATCGGGTGAAAAAGCTGTTAAATCGCTAATCGGGTATATGAAAGAGAATGATCTGCGGGTCATTCTCTTTTTTTCATTTCGACAAAATTAGTCGCTTCTTTTATCATCATCAGACAATTATTTCTAACCCCCTTTTGTATAATAGAAAGCATATATTCTTCGAAACAGGGGGATGAGACAGTGATGGAACGCCATTATTATACGTATTTGATAGAAGAGGAATTTGCCAGCCATTATTTTGGAAGAGAGTCTGTCATGTTCAAGCTGTTTTACGATTATCATTGGACGAGCCCCGATCAAAAGTCTCAATTAGCCGCCAAGCAGATCGAGTTCATTACAAAACCGATTCCCGCAGCCCATATACACAAAAGAATGAAAATGAACCTCTGCCGGGAAGACTATACACAAGTTGACTATGTATACAGATTGATTGTTCCAAAAGGAAGCGCTTCTTTTATTATCAAAGACCGTCATATTGAGATTTTGGCGAAGGGTCCATTCGATGCCGAAACGGTTTTCTTTGAGGTTTTGCGGAAAGTAAGTCCGTGTTTCCTTGCGATGGATTTTAATATGAAACGTTACGGCTGGCAGAACCCTGTGAAAGAAAGAAATTTTGTATAAAAAAAAGAATTTGGACTGTAAATGTTGTATAATAGCGTTTGGTTTAGTACACTTTATACGAGACAACATGAAGGAGGAAATTAAATGGATTTGTGGGTTGTCATCCTAGTGGGCGTTTTAGCATTGCTCGCAGGTGTTGCACTCGGATTTTTTATTGCTCGTAAATATATGATGAACTATTTGAAAAAAAATCCGCCAATTAATGAACAAATGCTGCGCATGATGATGATGCAGATGGGTATGAAACCATCCCAGAAGAAAATTAATCAAATGATGAAAGCCATGGAAAATCAAACGAAATAATACGAATGCGATTATGACATAGAAGGAACATGGTTATAAAATAAAAAACCCGCTTCCGGGTTTTTTATTTTGATCTATGATTATTGTGTATTTCCGAGAGATCGTTTTTGGTATTCCAAAAGAAGGATATCCAGCTGCTGGCTGTGCTGAATGGTGATATGTGAAGTCATGCCGTTTGTCATGACGATTTTTAGCAGCTCTTTTCTTTTTTCCTCAATTTCATGAAGCAAATTTTCTTTCATCACAGGAATTTATCCTTTCTTCTGTAAAAATCATCTTTTTGTTGCCTACTAAATGTTATTATATCCATATATAGGTTCCTTTTCAATTCTGAAGGTGATAAGGGTAAATTGTCAAAATCGATTATATAAAGAAATTCGTGAAACCAACATCCTTTTTTGTGATATGTTAGGAAATTGAAATGTAATTGTCATATCTAATGATTTTCTTTCATGGTATTCCAAAAAATAGAAGGGAGAAAGAGATGGCTGATATCAACTATATTCTCGCTTTCGGTGCAGGGTTTCTATCGTTTATTTCGCCATGCTGCCTGCCGCTGTATCCCGCTTTTTTATCATATATTACAGGTGTCAGCATGAGTGAAATCCATTCTGACAGACTTATGTTTCAAAAAAGGAGCCTGGTACATACGATCTTTTTCCTGATTGGCTTTTCGATGATCTTTGTGGCTCTCGGCTACAGCACATCGCTTGTCGGGTCCTTTTTTAAGGATTATCATCAGCTCATCAGGCAGCTTGGCGCGGTATTTATCATCTTTTTCGGATTTGTCACACTGGGGGTTTTTAAGCCTGAGTTTTTAATGAAAGAAAGGCGCCTCCATTTTAAAAACAGGCCCGGCGGCCTGCTCGGTTCTGTCGGAATCGGAATGGCATTTGCCGCCGGCTGGACGCCCTGCACCGGTCCGATTCTTGCAGCGGTCATCACACTCGCCGGAACGAACCCGATGTCGGCTGTGCCTTATATGGTGCTTTATGCGCTCGGATTCAGTCTGCCGTTTCTGCTCCTGTCTTTTTTCATTACAAAGATGAAATGGCTTCGGAAGCATCAGCTCATCATCATGAAGATCGGCGGAATTGCAATGATTGTAGTCGGAATCCTGCTGTTCTTTGACTGGATGACGAAAATCATTATCGTACTGTCAGGCCTGTTCGGCGATTTCAGAGGCTTTTAGAAACCTGGCTAAGGACCGCCTTGGTTTTTTGTTACAATAGGATTTATTCACAGCAAAATTGAATAATGATGTTGGAGGGGAGTATGACAAGGGTTTTAATTGTTGATGATGCAAAATTTATGAGAGATAAAATCAGAGAAATACTTGAAACAGAAGACTTGCAAGTCGCGGGTGAAGCCGGGAACGGGGAAGAAGCTGTTTTGCTTTATCAAGAGCTGCAGCCGGACTTGGTTATCATGGATATTACGATGCCTGTGAAAAACGGGATTGAAGCTTTAAAGGACATGATCCAGCTGAACCCGAAGGTGAAAGTGATCATGTGTACGGCCATGCGGCAAAAGCGAATCGTTGTTGAAGCGATCGAAGCCGGAGCCAAGGACTTTATCGTCAAGCCTTTCGAGGAGACGAAAGTCGTCGAAGCGATCCGCCACGTGCTCGGAAATCCTTGCAGCTGAAAACCTGAACATGGTTTTTTTCTTCGTTTTGGAGTATAGTAACAAGTAGAGAAATTAGCTTTAGAAAAAGGGATGATATGTATGATGATCGTCGTTTCATCTATACTTGCCGTCGTGATGGCCGTCATTGTCATGGCTGTCAGAATCAAGTCATCTGAAAAACCGGCTACGGCCAAAAAAATTATACTGCCTCCGATTTTTATGAGCACCGGTGCTCTCATGTTTTTATTTCCGATGTTCCACGTGACCGGTGCCGAATTTTTGGAAGCTCTCACAGTGGGCATGATCTTTTCTATTTTCTTAATTAAAACCTCAAAATTTGAAATCCGCGATGATAAAATCTATATTAAACGCTCCAAATCGTTTGTGTTTATTTTAATTGCGCTGCTCGTTATCCGGATCGTGATGAAGAGCATATTAAGCACAACGATCGATTACGGCGCACTGAGCGGAATGTTTTGGATTTTGGCTTTCGGGATGATCGTTCCTTGGCGGATTGCCATGTTTTTATCGTTCAGAAAGCTTTCAAGCCAGATTGAAGCGTCAAATCACATACAGGTCAATTAAAACAAAACCTTTCCTTCTTTCAGGAAAGGTTTTGTTTATTTAAAAAGCTCTTGATATGAAGAGTGATCAATGTTCTTTTCTTTTAAACGCTTCACGAGGAACTTATGGTCTCTTTTCGGTGTGGCCATAATATAGCCTCTGACGATTAAATCCCGGTCGATTGCGCCTGCTTTTTCCTTCAATGCGAGCTCTCCGATCTTTCCGGCGATTTTCGCTTTTGCTACATCGCGAAACAGTTCGGGTACGGGAGAAACCAATTCTTCAAGCAGTTCTTTTTCTTCGTCATTCCACAAATGCCTTGTTCGTTCAATATAATAATCCTGCCAGTCCAGCTCAGATTTCCCATCTTCTTTAGGCAGCCTTTTTAAAAATTTGCGAAACATGAAAAAACCGCCGATTGACAAGAGGACGATCATGATGACGATCCAAGCGAGCATCAGCCATAAAAACCATCCTTCCAGCATCTCTCATCACTCCTTTGTCTATAACCTATTTTACATGAAGGCGTTTTAGAAGAACATAGAAAAAATAATATAAAATGGGACACCGGCCTGATCAAAAGAGATGCTAGAACATAATCTATTGTATAGCAATTCCCTAATCGGCCATAGAGAATTGCTAGCGGATATTTGACGAACGAACGGAAAAAACCCGGATGGCAAAGTGTTTTAAGCGCTGTCCGGGTTCTGCTTGTTGTGCATGTATGATATAAAAGGAATATGAAATGAAAGCGAAACTTCATCTTGGCTTGCTTCCTTATTGATTTTAACTGCAAGAATGCTGTTTTCGCATTCCGCTTCGATCTGTTTGTCATTCAAAAAGAAAGGAAGCATCAGCGATTTTTCGTAATGCTGTTCATCGGTTTTAACCGCAAGCTTGAAATCGTAGCCGGAAAACGTCATGTCAAGGTGCCGGGCATTCAAGCGGCTTAAATCTGCTTCGATTATATATTCAGTGCTCGTTTCATAAAGGTCAATCGGTAAAGTCTCATCATAGAGGAGAAAAGGGTCGTCAACAAACTGTTTCATCCATTCTTTGTCAAAATCTGCGGAATCGAAACGTTTTGCATTTGTCATTTGATCATTCCTCCATACCTAGCCTTACCGTTAGATTATGCACAGCTGTGAATTCATGTGAAGGAGGTGATTCGAAGGGGGTTACATCGCCAGGAGTTAAAGTAAAAACCGCGCCGTGAAAGACGCGGAAAATATTACATATCGTGACTGGAATTATGTTTTTGTCTCGTATGGTTCCGGTTTTTAACTTTTTTGCTTCCGCTCAAGGGCTCTGGCTGCCCAGGCTGAGCTCCTTTAGGTGCGTTTTTGCGCATATCTTTGCCGTCGTTTTTATTTGTCAATGTCTTAGCCTCCTAAGCCATTCATGAAGGATTTTTAGTGTTTATTGATTGGTCTTCCGTTTTTTGTTGTTTTGGCGTTCCGCCTCAGTGAGAATATGCTGGTCATCTTCGATGTATCCCGCGCCGTTTCCTTGGCGTTTAGCATTGTTCATTCCGTTGATGACATGATTTGCTTTTCGTTTGGCCAATTTCGATCACCTCAGACTGTAGTATAGCCTTAGCGGGTGTATTGTATAAAAAAATGTATTTCCAGTAAAATAAACTTTTTTCCGTATATAAGGCATTCTTATTGAATTTAATAAAAACATTGATATTTACTTATGTTTAAAATTGTTTTAAGATTAAATTGTGAGAAAATTGTGGTGAAATATGCCGATTTTTCTGGCGTATGATCTTGATCTTTAAAGGGGGATTTTGGAGAAATGGCGAATCAGCAACAAGTCGCAAAAAAAGACGCTTTTCAATCAAGAAAAACGTTTACAGTACAAGGCAAAACGTACAGCTATTATTCTTTAAAAGCATTAGAGGATCAAGGAATCGGAAACGTATCAAAACTTCCTTATTCCATTAAAGTTTTGCTCGAATCCGTTCTTCGTCAAGTAGACGGGAGAGTCATTACTGAGGAACACGTTGAAAACTTGGCAAAATGGGGCACTGCCGAATTAAAAGATATTGACGTTCCTTTCAAACCATCCCGCGTTATTTTGCAGGACTTTACCGGCGTTCCAGCCGTTGTAGACCTTGCTTCATTAAGAAAAGCGATGGCTTCAGTCGGCGGAGATCCGGATAAAATCAATCCTGAAATACCGGTAGACCTTGTCATCGACCACTCCGTACAAGTTGACAAAGCGGGTACGGAAGATGCATTGACCGTTAATATGGACCTTGAATTCCAACGAAATGCAGAGCGTTACAAATTTTTAAGCTGGGCTAAGAAAGCGTTTAATAACTATCAAGCTGTTCCCCCTGCTACAGGTATTGTTCACCAGGTGAACCTTGAGTATTTGGCAAACGTTGTCCATGCAGTGGAAGAAGACGGCGAGATTGTCACTTATCCTGACACGCTTGTCGGTACTGACTCCCATACAACGATGATCAACGGAATCGGCGTTCTCGGCTGGGGCGTCGGCGGAATTGAAGCTGAAGCAGGCATGCTCGGCCAGCCTTCATATTTCCCTGTACCTGAAGTAATCGGTGCGAAGCTTGTCGGAAAGCTGCCGAACGGTACGACAGCGACGGACCTTGCGCTTAAAGTGACACAGGTGCTGCGTGAAAAAGGCGTAGTCGGAAAGTTCGTCGAATTCTTCGGTCCGGGTGTTGCGGAACTACCGCTTGCAGACCGTGCGACAATCGCAAATATGGCTCCTGAATACGGCGCGACTTGCGGTTTCTTCCCTGTTGATGAGGAAGCATTGGAATACATGCGTTTAACAGGCCGTGATGAAGAACATATCAATGTGGTGAAAGAATATTGCCGTCAAAACGGACTGTTCTACACGCCTGATCAGGAAGATCCTGTATTTACCGATATCGTTGAAATCGACTTGTCAAAAGTTGAAGCGAACCTTTCAGGTCCGAAGCGTCCTCAGGATCTCATTCCGCTGACTGACATGAAAGAAACATTCCACAAGCATTTGGCAAGCCCTGCGGGCAACCAGGGATTCGGTTTAAACGCGAGCGAGGCTGACAAAGAAATCAAATTTAAGCTTGAAAACGGCGAAGAAGCCGTCATGAAAACGGGTGCGATCGCAATTGCGGCGATTACCAGCTGTACAAATACATCAAACCCTTATGTCTTAATCGGTGCGGGCCTCGTCGCCAAAAAAGCGGTTGAACTGGGATTGAAAGTACCGAACTATGTGAAAACATCTCTGGCTCCGGGTTCAAAAGTCGTAACAGGCTACTTAGTCAATTCAGGCCTGCTTCCGTATATGCGCGAGCTTGGATTTAACATCGTCGGATACGGCTGTACGACATGTATCGGGAACTCCGGACCGCTTGCGCCTGAAATCGAAAAAGCGGTTGCCGAAAACGACCTGCTGATTACGTCTGTCCTTTCCGGTAACCGTAACTTTGAAGGCCGGATTCATCCGCTTGTCAAAGGAAACTACTTGGCGTCTCCGCCTCTAGTCGTGGCCTATGCATTGGCAGGTACGGTAGATATCGACCTGAAAAACGAACCGATCGGCGTCGGCAAAGACGGTCAAAATGTGTACTTCAACGATATTTGGCCGACGATGGACGAAATCAATTCCGTCGTGAAGCAAACCGTTACTCCTGAGCTGTTCAGAAAAGAATACGAGCGCGTGTTTGATGACAATGAACGCTGGAATGCGATTGAAACAACGGATGAAGCCCTGTATAAATGGGATGAAGAGTCCACTTACATTCAGAACCCGCCATTCTTTGAAAACATGTCAGTTGAGCCAGGTACAGTTGAACCGCTTAAAGGCTTGCGCATTGTCGGCAAATTCGGAGACTCTGTCACGACAGACCATATCTCTCCTGCGGGAGCGATCGGCAAAGACACGCCGGCCGGAAAATATTTGCAGGAAAAAGGCGTTTCTCCTAGAGACTTCAACTCATATGGTTCAAGACGCGGAAACCATGAAGTCATGATGAGGGGAACATTCGCCAACATCAGAATCAAAAACCAGATCGCTCCGGGCACTGAAGGCGGTTATACAACGTATTGGCCGACCGGAGAAGTGATGTCCATTTATGATGCCTGCATGAAGTATAAAGAAGACGGCACAGGTCTGGTCGTCATTGCCGGAAAAGACTACGGAATGGGTTCTTCCCGCGACTGGGCGGCAAAAGGAACAAATCTGCTCGGCATCAAAACCGTCATTGCAGAAAGCTTTGAAAGAATTCACAGAAGCAACCTTGTGCTGATGGGCGTTCTTCCGCTGCAATTTAAAGAGGGAGAAAACGCTGAAACGCTCGGTTTGACCGGGAAAGAAACAATTGAAGTAGACGTGAGTGAGACGGTGCGCCCGCGCGATCTCGTCCAAGTCAAAGCGATTGCCGAAGACGGCACGGTCAAGTCGTTTGAAGCTGTTGTCCGCTTTGACAGCGAAGTGGAAATCGATTATTACCGTCACGGCGGAATCCTGCAAATGGTGCTCCGCAATAAAATGAAACAGTAATTGAATGAGGAAGAGAGAGCCTTTAGCTTTCTCTTCTTTTTTCAGCGTAATCCTGAATGTGGAGGATGCCGATGATGAAAAAAGTGCTGGCTGCCGCGTTTCTTTTAGTCTTGGCCGGTCTTGCGGTTTGGAATTTTACAGGGCAAAAGGAAGCCGAAATCGGCATTGAGAAAGGAGACAAGGCGCCTGATTTTACGCTGCCGTCATTAAAGAATGGAAACGATGTATCTTTGTCAGACTTTAAAGGGAAAAAAGTGCTGTTAAATTTTTGGGCCACCTGGTGTAGACCGTGTGAAACCGAAATGCCTGCAATGGAAGAGCTTCAAAATGAAAATCAGGACATTGCCGTTTTAGCCGTCAACTTTACATCTTCCGAGAAAAACGAAAAGACGGTCAAAGCGTTTGCCGAAAGGCACGGTTTACATTTCCCCATCGTCTTAGACCGAACGGGCATCAATGCGAAATACGAGATTTTTTCATATCCGACGACATTTATCATTGATGAAAACGGAATCATTAAAGATATCGTGCTGGGGACGATGTCGAAAAAGAATATGGAAGAAAAGCTGGGATTATAAAAAATCCCGGCTTTTTTGCTTATATTGCCCAAAAAATGGTGAAAATGAAAACAAGCTGGAGGTGATTCAACATGAAAAAAGCGAAAAGGCGAACATTTGAAGAACTTGTCTCGGAAAATAAAAAGGAGCTCATGACCAACCAGGAGTTTCTTGATCGGCTGGAAGATAAGCTTGAAGAGAAATTTAAGCTGAAGTGAGTTTTTAAAAATCGATTCATGTTTACGCTCCTTTTTGAGAATCCTAATGCTGAAAAGGAGGGATAGACATGCCGAGAGAACACGACAAACAGTCTAAATTTGCCCCGAGCCATCTTGGGACAAAACCGGTAGAATATAAGCGCAACAAAGGAAAAAAGATGCATGATAAATCAGGAGAAACACCGATCATTATGCAGACAAAAGGCGAGTAAAGATGAAAAGGAGGCAGAGACCCGAATGACACATCAAAAACATCATCCGGATGACAGATCAGACAACGTAGAAAAGCTTCAAGACATGGTGCAGAACACAATCGAAAACATTGAGGAGTCTGAAGAGCAGCTGTCTTTTGCCAGCGAGGCGGAACAGGAACAGATCCGCGAAAAAAATGAACGCCGAAATGAAAGCATTGAGGCGATGCGCAATGAAATCCATGACGAGGCGGAAGCCCGCAAAAACGGATATCATCAATAAACCAGGGCGACCTGGTTTTTTTGCATGAAGCCGTCCGTCGTGTTTTTGCCCATTGTATATGCTAGAATTGGATTAAACACATTTGTGAAAAGGGAGTAGAGGGAATTTGTACGTCTCAAAAAAAGAAATAGAAGTCCGCTATGCCGAAACAGACCAAATGGGTGTCGTCTATCACGCCAATTATTTGATTTGGATGGAGGTAGGCCGGACGGCTTTAATTAAAGAACTCGGCTTTTCTTATGCCGAAATGGAGAAAGACGGCATCCTGTCGCCTGTCGTGGATATCAATGTCCGCTACGTCAAACCTCTTCGCTACGGTGAAACAGCGACGGTACATACGTGGATTGAAGATTACAACGGCTTTAAAACGGTATATGGGTATGAAATTTTTAATTCCGCCGGAGAAACCTCTGTGAAGGGAACATCGTCCCATATTTGCGTTGACGGGGACAGCTTCAAACCGGTTCAGTTCCGCAAGCTTTATCCAAAGTGGCATGAAGCATACGAAGAGGCCAAAAAGTAATGGCGTTCGGTATTAAAAGAAACGAGCTGAACGAATGGAAGCGCGCCGTTTTAAACGGCGAAGTTGCGTTTCTTACGCATTACTGGCTCGATGACAGGTATCCGGATGTCAAAACGGTGACAAAAGCAGGATGCGCGAACATTGAGAAGCTTGCAGAGTGGGGCAAACAGTACGGACTGAAAAAAGAGTGGATTGATAAAAGAAGCGAATTTCCCCACTTTGATTTATTGGGAGAGAAGCAGATCATGATTTTAAAACAAGAAAAGCTCTCAAGCCATATCAAGCGTTTCAGGCTTGAATAATACGGTGTTTTAAAGAAACTCGGACATCCTTGAAACAAGCAAGCATTGTTCTTGCTTGTTTCATTTTGATGAGCAAAAACGTATCTTTAAGTTTCAGTTATATTGTCATCATCTGTTTCAATCACAAAGTTCACCTTTACTTCAGTGTTTTTCATGCCTTGATAAGCCATTTTATTTTTCGTAAAAAAGTCCCTAAAACAAGAAGTTTTAGGGGGAAAGAGTGAGCGGCTGATTAATTTTGATTGTCTAATTTATGCAGGATGTCCTTATCTATTTGCTTCTCGCTCGCTTTTTCTTTGCTGGATATGATTTCCCTTCTATCTTCCCAATGAATAATATAGTACTGACCTTTCTGCATTTTTTCTTGAGAAGAGAGCTTTAGGTTTTTGGATTTCCCATCTTTATCATAACCCGTAACATCATAGTTATAATTTATATATGTGTATCCATCACTTGCTTTTTCTTTCACGACTTTTGGATCTGTTGTAATTTTGACGTAATAATCTTCCGTTGAATAATATCCGGAATATAAAAAGTAGCCCCCGACCAAAATTATCAGTCCTGCCGTTAAAATTCCTAAAAACCATTTCATCATTTATCACCTCGGAACCCATCATATATAAAACCTCCCAACGAAACCATTGATTTATCTTACATATTCCTTTCACATTTGTAAGCAATAAAAGTCCAAGCGCATCAAAAAAACAGCTGCTTGGAGCAGGGAAGTTGCCCATTGCTCAGGAAGCATTAGAATCATCAACATGACGGTGTAATGTTTTCAAAGCAAAAGGACATCTTTCCGGCGAAGATGTCCTTTGAAAATATCCATCATTATCTATTGGGACTTCCATCAATATATCTCTGCACCCTTGTTGGGGATGACTGCAATAGAAAGTGTGCCATCCGGACAAACCAAAATCTCAAGACGCATTTTTGAAGTTTTAATCAATGAAAAAATTAAGAGCAGTCAAAATTATAGAAAAACCTAAAATAGTACCTACGACAATGCTATGCCGTTTACGATTCATTACAACAACAGCGATATATTCACGGATCATGGCGTTCGGCCAATAATAAAAAGCGGTTTTTGAACCGATCCCCTGGCTCTTTAAGCCTGCTCGTTTTGCATATAGGCTGGCGCGGAACAGGTGGAAATTGTTTGTTGTGAAGATGCTGTTGTATTTGCCGTCTGATAATGAGTCCATCAGTTGTTTGGAGAAAAGCATATTTTGATATGTATTTACAGAACGGTCTTCTTTGAAAGTGTGCTCTTCAGGTATCCCTTTTTTTAAAGCATATCTCTGCATGGCTTCTGCTTCAGAAAGGTTTTCATCAGGTCCTTGCCCGCCGGAAAAAATAATTTTCGGCGGAGGAGCAACAGCTGCTTGTTTCCGATAAAAATCGACAGCCTTATCTATCCTGCTTGCTAAAAGCGGGGGTACAGTATCGTTAATTAATCCGCTTCCGAGAACGATGATGTAATCCTGATTAAGTTTCGGTCTGTTAAATTGATATAGAAAATAGGCTGTTAAGAAATTTGTTAAATGAAAGAAGAAATAGACCGCAATAAGCGATGATCCCGCAAACAACGGCTGAACATTTGGCGATAAAAAACGAGCGGGGTCAATCACTGACAATAGAAAAAATATGATAATGCCTAGCCCGGAAATTAAAGTCAAACAATTAGACAATCGTCGTCCTTCTCTTTTGATAAGAATTCTCGCATTCAGAAATAACCCGATCATTAAAGCAAATAGACCGAACGTTAGGATAAAGAAAAAGATCAGCAGCAGTACAATGACGAAAAGTCTGAAAAAGCCAATTCCGACAACGTATGCCAGATAGTAGGAAAGAACAAGAAATGAACAAAAAAATAGATTGAATAAAAAACCGTTGATGATCCTTCTTCGGTCCGTTAAATAAAAGATCAGAAAAACAGCCAGTAAAATAAAAGTTGTCACACCGTAAACCATGACCAAACACCTCGATGTAAATGACTTTGTATAATATTAGAGTGTGTAAAAATCTTTATTGAATGGGGAAATCCTTGCCGCTTTATTTTAAACGAACTGTATTTTAGATATACAGGATCTGTACCCGCTCAGTTATTCGTGTTTGCTGCCCCGTATATAATGTCCTTTAGGAGCTTTACGCAGCTCGCGGTGTACATTTGCCGAACACTCAGGCAAGCCACCCTAGATTTTGAAGGCTTTTTTTCGGCACTTCAATGACGAAGAAAAATAAAAAAACTTGCAGAAAAACGGGGGATTCTCTGCAAGCCGTAAAAAATGATATTTTACTGATATTCAAAAACAGGTTCTTCCGCAGATTCGTTATAGGTGACAAGCAGATCATGGCCGTCGAAATACCATACATCGCTTTCTTCAACGAAAAACGTAATGCCGTCTTTTTCCGCACTTACACCGATTTGCTGCGGCTCATCTTTTGAGACCCCAAGGGAGAAGCCTTTTTGAACATTGCTGCATCCTCCGTAGCGGACAAAGAAGCGAACCTGATCACCTTCTTTTAAATCAAGCTCGTTCTTATACCATTTAAGCGCCTCTTCATTAATTTTCAAATTCACGGGCAAGCACTCCTTCATCATTTGTTTCAAAGCATGCTGAAACTATTTATAGTATATAACGTTTTTGTCCGATCATGAAAATATAATGTTCTTCGGATAGGCTCATCTTTTGCCGGACATCCACTTGATTTTGGGCTCGGTTTTATCGATGATGCGTTTAATGTTCGTCCTGTGTCTGTATACGACAAACGCCGTAAGAAAGGCGACGACTGCCACCAATAAAAGGTCTTTCGTAAACAGACTGTAAACCGTTGTATACAAGCCGGTTAAAATGGAAGAAAGCGATACATATTTTGTGATATACAAAAACAGAAAGAACACCGCAACCATTGTGAGAAACAGAAGAGGCTGATAGCAAAGCAATACGCCTCCGGAAGTAGCGACAGCTTTTCCGCCTTTAAATTTTGCGAACACAGGGAACATATGCCCGATGACTGCGGCTACGCCGGCCAGCAAAGGGTGTACGCCGATGTGCAGGATGGCGGGCAGAAAGGCGGCGAGCGTCCCTTTCAAAATGTCCGCAGCCACAACGATAGAGCCGGCTTTTACGCCGAGTGTCCGAAATGCGTTGGTGGCGCCAAGATTCCCGCTGCCGTGTTCCCTGATGTCGATTCCTTTGGCGGCCTTTCCGACAATCAAGCCGGACGGAATGCTGCCGAGTAGATAGGCTAAAATAAATAATAAAGCTATTAACATTTCATTTCTCCTTTTTAGATGATCCCTTCTCTTTATTTTAACATGAGAGGCGCCTTCCATGACGGCTTTTCTTTAGAAGTACCGTATATATCATACAAGATAATGCGCGCTAATCATATGAAAATTTTGATTATCTCCTTTGTTTTCGTGTAAACTGAACTTAAAAGGAGTGATCGGTGTGGAAAATCCTTCTAAACAGGAAATCAAAACCATTCTTGAAAACAGCAGACGAATTGCGGTAGTCGGCTTGTCCGACAACCCTGAAAGAACATCGTACATGGTATCAAAAGCGATGCAGGACGCGGGATATGACATCATCCCTGTCAATCCGACCATTGATGAGGCGCTGGGCGTCAAGGCTGTGGCATCCCTAAAAGACATTGAAGGACACGTTGATATCGTCAATGTGTTCAGAAGATCCGAGCATCTGCCTGATGTCGCAAAGGAATTCCTGGAGATTGACGCAGATGTGTTTTGGGCGCAGCAGGGGCTTGTAAACGAAGAAGCTTATCGGCTTCTGAGCGAAAAAGGCTATACGGTGATTATGGATTTGTGTATAAAAGTGGCACACGCGTTAACAAAATCGGCATAAAAAAGACAAAAATCCTTGTTTTTTCAAGGGTTTTTGTCTTTTTTATGCGAGAATATGTTTGCGAATTGCTGTGAAAAACGGCTACAATAAGTCTTGGACAGTTTTTTTAAGAATGATTTTCCAATTGCGATGTGGAAAGCATTGTGCTGCGGGTGATGAATCGTGTAAAATGACGGCTGTGCAAAAAGCGGCTTTCATTTTAACATGTTCCCGACAATGCTTGAAGAAATTGGAAAATAATCGGATAATACTTTGCTTTATATGACAGAGTGTGTATTATTCTTTATAAGCAATGTTTGATTTTTGAAAGGGGTTTATGCATTTGGTTAAAAAACAGCAAGTTGACTATAATGATGATTCCATACAGGTGCTCGAAGGCCTTGAAGCGGTCAGAAAACGCCCCGGTATGTACATCGGTTCGACAGACAGCCGGGGACTGCACCATCTCGTATATGAAATCGTCGATAATTCCGTCGATGAAGTCCTTGCAGGCCATGGGGATCACATTATAGTAAAAATACATAAAGATAACAGCATATCGGTGCAAGACAGAGGCCGGGGAATGCCAACAGGAATGCATAAGCTCGGCAAGCCGACTCCAGAAATTATTTTGACAGTGCTGCATGCCGGAGGAAAGTTCGGCCAAGGCGGCTATAAAACGAGCGGGGGGCTGCACGGCGTCGGTGCATCCGTTGTAAACGCCCTGTCCGAGTGGCTGACAGTCACGATTGAGCGGGACGGAAATGTTTACAGGCAGCGTTTTGAAAACGGCGGCAAACCGGTGACATCCCTTGATAAAATCGGAACGACCAAAAAGACCGGCACCCTGATTCATTTCAAGCCTGATCCTGCGATGTTCAGCACGACGACGTTTAACTTTGAAACGCTTTCAGAGCGTCTGAGAGAATCAGCCTTTTTGTTAAAAGGACTAAAAATAGAATTGATCGATGAACGCGATCAAACAAAAGAAACGTTTTTATACGAAAACGGAATCGAAGCTTTTGTCGCTTATTTAAATGAGGAGAAAGACGCGCTTTCTGAAGTGGTCTCATTTGAAGGAGAGCACAACGGCATCGAGGTTGACTTCGCGTTTCAGTTTAATGACGGCTATTCCGAAAACATCCTGTCGTTCGTCAATAATGTCAGAACGAAAGATGGAGGAACCCATGAGTCCGGTGCCAAAACGGCGATGACGAGAGCATTCAACGAGTATGCGAGAAAGGTGGCCCTTTTAAAAGAAAAGGACAAAAACCTTGAAGGAACGGATATCAGGGAAGGCCTGTCAGCCATCGTTTCCGTCCGGATTCCCGAAGAGCTTCTTCAATTTGAAGGACAGACAAAAGGAAAGCTCGGCACAAGTGAAGCACGGTCAGCCGTTGATGCAATCGTCTCTGAGCAGCTCGCCTATTTTCTTGAAGAAAACAGGGAAACGGCAACATTGCTTGTCAAAAAAGCGATTAAAGCCTCCCAGGCGAGAGAGGCTGCGAGAAAAGCAAGAGAAGAGGCAAGAAGCGGAAAGAAAAGAAAGAAATCCGAAGCGACGCTCTCCGGGAAGCTGACGCCTGCACAATCAAGGAATCCATCCAAGAACGAATTGTATCTCGTGGAGGGTGATTCTGCGGGAGGATCAGCAAAGCAGGGACGAGACCGGAAATTCCAGGCTGTCCTGCCGCTCCGCGGAAAAGTTATCAATACGGAAAAAGCGAAGCTGGCCGATATTTTTAAAAATGAAGAGATCAATACGATCATTCACGCGATCGGCGGTGGGGTCGGCGCCGATTTTGACATTGAGGATATCAATTACGACAAAGTCATCATCATGACAGATGCGGATACAGACGGCGCTCATATCCAAGTGCTGCTCCTGACTTTTTTCTACCGCTATATGAAGCCGCTGATCGAGCACGGAAAAGTGTTTATCGCGCTGCCGCCGCTCTATAAAGTCAGCAAAGGATCGGGCAAAAAAGAAATCATTGAATATGCTTGGTCTGATGAAGAAATGGACGACGTCCTCAAAAAAGTCGGAAAAGGATATACGATTCAGCGCTATAAAGGTCTCGGCGAAATGAACGCTGACCAGCTTTGGGAAACGACAATGAACCCCGAATCAAGGACGCTTGTCAGGGTTAAAATCGATGACGCAGCCCGTGTGGAAAGGCGCGTAACGACATTGATGGGCGACAAAGTTGAGCCGAGAAGAAAATGGATTGAGAAAAACGTCGCCTTCGGACTTGATGAAGAAAGCAACATTTTAGAAAACGAGAATTTATCGGTCGCTGAGGAGGTTTAAATAAATGGCACAGCCAGAGATTTATCATGATTTACCATTGGAAGACGTGATCGGCGACCGTTTCGGCCGATACAGCAAATACATTATTCAGGATCGGGCGCTCCCTGACGCCAGGGACGGCCTGAAGCCTGTTCAAAGAAGAATCCTATACGCCATGCATGCGGAAGGGAACACGCACGATAAGAATTTCCGCAAGGCCGCAAAAACGGTCGGTAATGTAATCGGGAACTATCATCCTCACGGAGACAGTTCGGTTTACGAAGCGATGGTGCGGATGAGCCAGGACTGGAAGGTTCGCAACGTGCTGGTTGAAATGCACGGTAACAACGGAAGCATCGACGGTGATCCGCCGGCTGCGATGCGTTATACAGAAGCAAGGCTCGCAGCGATCGCTTCAGAGCTTTTGCGAGATATTGACAAAGAAACGGTCGAGTTTGTGCCAAACTTTGATGATACAAGCAAGGAGCCCGTCGTCCTTCCGGCGATGTTCCCGAACCTGCTTGTCAACGGATCGACAGGGATTTCCGCCGGGTATGCGACTGACATTCCGCCGCATCATCTCGGGGAAGTGATCGATGCCGTGATAAGGCGGATTGACTCGCCGAACTGCAGTGTGGATGACCTCATGGAGCTCGTAAAAGGACCGGACTTTCCGACCGGAGGAATCATTCAGGGGAAAGAGGGCATAAAAAAAGCCTATGAAACCGGAAAAGGTAAAATCATCATCAGGGGCAAAGCCGAGATCGAAACCATCAGAGGCGGCCGCCAGCAAATTGTCATTACTGAAATCCCGTTTGAAGTCAACAAAGCGAATTTAGTGAAAAAAATGGACGAATTCAGGATTGAACGGAAGGTCGAAGGGATTTCCGAAGTCCGTGACGAGACCGACCGGACAGGACTCAGAATCGTGATTGAGCTGAAAAAAGAAGCGGATGCACAAGGCATTTTAAATTTCTTGTACAAAAACTCGGATTTGCAGATTCCGTACAACTTTAACATGGTGGCTATTCATAACAGACGACCGATGCTGATGAATCTCACATCGATTTTGGACGCTTATATCGGCCACCAAAAAGAAGTCATCACCAACCGTTCTCAGTATGAGCTGAAAAAAGCGAAGGAAAGGCATCATATCGTAGAAGGATTGATGAAGGCACTGTCCATTTTGGATGAAGTCATTGCGACGATCCGCTCCTCCAATGACAAGCGCGATGCCAAAAACAATCTGATCGAAAAGTTCGCATTTACAGAGCCGCAGGCTGAAGCGATCGTTTCATTGCAGCTATACAGGCTGACAAACACAGATATTACGGCTCTCCAGGAAGAAGCAAAAGAACTCGGCCAGAAGATCAAAGAGCTGGAAGAGATCCTTTCCAATGACAAGAAACTCTTGAAAGTGATCAAAGACAGCTTGAAAAAGGTGAAAAAAACCTATGCCGGTCAAAGGCGCTCTGTCATCGAGGAGAAAATTGAAGAAATCAAAATCAATCTTGAAGTGATGGTGGCGTCTGAAGACGTTTATGTGACCGTGACGAAAGACGGTTATATTAAACGAACGAGCCAGCGGTCTTTTGCTGCATCAAACGGCCAGGACTTCGGCATGAAAGATACCGACCGTCTGCTCTGTCAATTGGAAATGAATACGACAGACGTACTGCTCTTGTTTACAAGTAAAGGGAGCTATGTGTATTGTCCGGTTCACCAGCTTCCTGATATCAGATGGAAAGACTTGGGTCAGCACATCACGAATATCATATCGATCGACAGCGATGAATCCATCGTCAAGGCGATCCCTGTCAGAGAGTTTACCGAATCTGAATACCTGCTGTTCTTTACGAAAAACGGAATGGCGAAAAGAACTCAGCTGATGCAGTATAAAGCACAGCGCTATTCAAAAGCACTGGTCGCTCTTAACTTAAAAGGCGACGATGAAGTGGTCGATGTTCATGTAACGGACGGAACGAAAGATTTGTTTATCGCGACACATTCCGGCTACGGTCTGTGGTTCTCAGAAGATGAGGTCAGCGTCGTCGGCGCAAGGGCGGCCGGTGTCAAAGGCGTCAATTTGAAAGACGGCGACTTTGTCGCCAGCGGGCAGGTTTTAGAGGAATCGGATGTGCTTGTGCTCGTGACCCAGCGCGGATCTATTAAGCGGATGAACCGCACCGAATTTGAAAAAACGTCACGGGCGAAACGAGGGGTTCTCATGCTGAGGGAACTAAAGAAAAAACCTCACCGCATCACCGGGCTGCTCGCATGCTCATATCATGCTCAAATCACGCTTCAAACCGAAAAAGGCATCACAGAGGAGCTGCTTGTCAAAGATATCAAGCTTCATGACCGGTACAGCAACGGTTCTTTCATCATCGACGAAGATGAGGCAGGGGAAGTAACGGATGTATGGATCAGCAAACATGAACGAGAGTGAAATCGACCTCCTATCACCACATGCCCATCAAGAATAGAGCCATTCTGCAAGATAACGAAGAGTGCTGCAGAAAAAAGCATGCCAGATAAACCTTAAACAGGTTCATTTGTAAACACTAGGCTACTTTCTTGTGATACAAGCTTTTTCCCGTATCGGTGAGATTTTCGCTTTCTTTTTGGAGTAAGCGTCAAATACATGAAAGTTCTCTGCTGCTTAATTGATAACAGAGTAAAACAACCCAGCCCGTGTTCACGCCTTTAGTGAACATGGACTGGGTTTTCCTTTATTGTATTTCTAACTCTTTTATGGTTTCACCTTCAATTAACACAGGCTGATAGTAGGTTTCGTTTGGTAAATCCTTCTTTCCCTGCAATTTCTTGATGACCCAATCAGCTGCATCGTGTCCCATTTGTTCTTGAGGATGTGTCAATGTTGTTAGTTTGATATTCGCATTTTTGGCAATATACGAATTGTCCTGACCAATAATTG
This sequence comes from Bacillus sp. GM2, assembly GCF_056155945.1. Taxonomy (NCBI): domain Bacteria; kingdom Bacillati; phylum Bacillota; class Bacilli; order Caryophanales; family Bacillaceae; genus Bacillus; species Bacillus sp. GM2. Next base: position 1,619,150 of record NZ_JBRKSZ010000007.1, on the reverse strand, counting down.
ACAATTTGTCCGGGACAGAAATATTAAGTTGTCTGCATACATTTGCTACTTCCAACCCTACTTCGTCGTTATAGCAAACAATTGCAGTCAACACGTCTCTCTTTTCATTTAGAAACTTCTTCAGGTTTGTGTATAGATCCAGCTTCGTCTCTGTATTGTACGAAAGCACATGCTCTGGTTGAAATCGTAATTTGGCTTCACCAAGCGCTTTTATATACCCCTTCATTCGATACTTTCCTTGTAAATCATCCATTTTTGAAATGAGACCAATTTGTGTATGTCCTTTTGATATTAATTCTTTTGTTGCGAGATAGCTTGACTGCACATCATCGAGACAAAGAAAAGGAACATCTAATTCTTCATAATAAGCATTGATCATGATGAAAGGAATATCCTGTTCCTTAAACGATAAATAGTAAGCAATATTAGGATTGTATAGATTACTTTTCGTAGGTTCAACAATTAAACCATCTACGCCAAATGACAACATCATTTCCAAAGCTTTTTTTTCTTGTTCGACATCATTATTTGTACTAGCTAATAGTAACGAATAATTAGCCTCATTCAATCTCCCTTCAATTCCGCGAATAATTGAGGGGAAAATGTAATCTGAAATGTAGGTTGTAATTACACCGATTATTTTATTATTGGAATTCCCTCCAGGTTTTGATTGATACTGGTTACTTACATAAGTGCCAGACCCTTTTTCACTTCTTAAAAACCCCTCGTTCGCCAGCTCTAAAATGGCCTTTCGAACAGTGTGCCGGCTGACTTTGTACTCTTCTTGTATGGCGGATTCAGTAGGAATTTGTTCCCCTACCCTGTAAACTCCTGAAAGGATTTTACTTTTTATATCATTAATGATGACCTTATACTTTGGTTTCATTTCACTCACTTCTTTCATAGTTGTTCGCATTCTAATTTTTTTTAATTGAATGATTTGTGTGGACATATTTTATCATGGCTTTCAATGAATGAAAAGATTTCGCCTTATTTTCGTGAAAATGAACAAGTAATTATAATTTTTTTCTTTAGATTTTATGTTATACAAATACCTTTTATTATAAGCATTTAAGAGAAAACGGACAGAAATATCGTTGTGATATTTATATGAACATATTATATTCTAGATTGACAAATGTACGTACAAAAAATATACTAAGTCTGTAATTAAGTTAAGCGAAAAGGGGAATGCCTTCTTTCGAATAATATTGAAATCGCTATCAGAGGGGGGATAACGTGAAAGCGAATCAAGTAAACATCAAGCAGGCGATAACTGAGGGAGAAACATCACTTGGAATTGAATTTGGATCCACACGTATTAAAGCAGTGTTGATTGATAGCAGTTTTGAAACAATCGCATCTGGAAGCTATGAGTGGGAAAACCGCTTGGAAGATGGATTTTGGACGTACAACTTAGTGGATATTATCACCGGATTGCAAACAGCTTATAGTGAAATGAAGAATGAAGTTGAACGAAATTATGGCATCACCATTCGCAAAATCGGTTCTATCGGATTTTCTGCCATGATGCATGGATATATGGCTTTTGACAACACAGGGGAGCTGCTTGTTCCGTTTCGAACTTGGCGTAACTCAACAACCAGTGCTGCAGCAAAAGAATTAACTGATCAATTTCAATTCAATATCCCTGAACGGTGGAGTATTGCTCATTTATATCAAGCGATATTAAATGAAGAGAAGCATTTGCCTCGCATTGATTATATCACCACTTTAGCTGGGTACATTCACTGGTTGCTGACTGGCAATAAAGCAATTGGCATTGGAGATGCTTCGGGCATGTTCCCAATTGATGAATCAACGCAAAATTACAATGAATCGATGGTCAAGCAATTTGATGAACTGATTTCGAACAAAGGCTATCCTTGGAGGATAAAGGATATTCTTCCTAAAGTTTATATTTCAGGCGAGCAAGCTGGCGAATTAACCGAAATTGGCGCGAAAATTCTGGATCAATCAAAAAATTTACAACCAGGCATTCCGATTTGTCCGCCGGAAGGCGATGCTGGAACAGGAATGGTTGCTACGAATAGTGTGAGGAAACGCACTGGAAACATCTCAGTAGGAACTTCAGTTTTTGCCATGATTGTATTAGAGAAAGAACTTTCAAAAGTATATCCAGAAATTGATTTGGTAACAACGCCAAACGGCAGTCCGGTTGGAATGGTTCATGCGAATAACTGCTCAAGCGATATTAATGCTTGGCTAGGGTTGTTTCGTGAATTTTTTGAGGCAATGGGACAAAAGGTTGAAATGAATAAATTATTCGAAGTGATGTTGAATAAAGCATTGGAAGCTGACTCAGACGGCGGCGGCTTACTAAGCTACGGTTATTTCTCCGGTGAAAATATTACAGGACTAGAAAAAGGCCGGCCATTATTTGTCCGCTCACCAGAGAGTCGTTTCGATTTAGCAAACTTCATGCGGACACACCTTTTTGCAGCTTTTGCAGCTTTGAAAATCGGAATGGATATTTTGACCAAAGAGGAAAATATTGAAATTGATAGCATTTTAGCTCACGGCGGTTTATTCAAAACCCCACTTGTCGGACAAAAAATTGTTGCAGCTGCAATGAATGCGCCAGTATCAGTTATGGCAACAGCCGGAGAAGGCGGTGCGTGGGGGATGGCTATTCTTGCTTCTTACATGATGAACAAAGATCAAGAAGAAAGCTTAGAAGACTTCCTCGACAAAAAAGTCTTTGAAGAGGATGCCGGGCAAGAAATTTACCCTGATCAATTAGATGTTGAAGGATTTGAAACATTTATCGAACGGTACAAAAAAGGTTTAATGATTGAGCAGGCCGCTGTGGATCATTTGATTTAATGAGTGGAAAGTGGAGGGGTTGACGTGCTAGAACAACTGAAAGAAGAAGTGTTACAAGCAAATTTGGACTTGCCTAAATATGGACTCGTGAAATACACATGGGGAAATGCAAGTGCCATCGATCGTGAAACTGGTTTATTCGTTATCAAACCTAGTGGTGTTGATTATGAAACAATGAAAGCTAGTGATATGGTAGTTGTTGATTTAGATGGCCATGTTGTTGAAGGAGAGCTGAGGCCTTCATCAGATACAGCGACTCACGCGGTACTTTATAACCATTACCCTGAAATTGGAGGAATTGTACACACTCATTCAACTTGGGCGACAATCTGGGCTCAAGCAGGCCTTGATGTTCCGGCGATGGGGACCACTCATGCAGACACATTCTATGGTTCCGTGCCATGTGCCCGTTACTTGACACAAGAGGAGGTTGATCGAGGTTACGAAGTAGAAACAGGTCATGTCATTATCGAAACATTTGAAGAGCGCGGGTTAGATATTTTAGCTGTCCCTAGTGTCTTACTACATGGTCATGGTCCATTTACTTGGGGCAAAGATGTAAAATCAGCAGTATTGAATAGTGTGGTGTTGGACGAAGTCGCGAAAATGAATTTATTCACACGAGAATTAAATCATTTTGCAAAAGAATTACCACAATGTATTTTAGATAAACATTATTTACGAAAACACGGTGAAAATGCTTATTATGGTCAAAAGTAAATCAATTCTATCAAACTATTAATTTAAGAAAAGAGGGTTATGATGTTAACAACAGGAAAAAAAGAATTTTGGTTTGTCGTAGGTTCACAACATCTTTATGGGGAAGAAGCGCTGGAAGAAGTCAGAGCGCACGCGCAAGCCGTGACTGATGCATTAAATGAAAGCGCTGTATTGCCATACCCGCTTGTATTGCAAGATTTAGCTGTTAGTGCAGATAAAATCACAAGCATCATGAAAGAAGTGAACTATCGTGACGAAGTTGCCGGTGTTATCACTTGGATGCATACTTTTTCACCTGCGAAAATGTGGATTCGCGGAACAAAATTATTACAAAAACCGCTACTTCATTTAGCGACACAATTTAATGAAAGTATCCCATGGACAACGATTGACATGGACTTTATGAACCTAAACCAATCTGCTCATGGGGACCGTGAATATGGTTTTATCAATGCCCGTTTGAAAAAACAAAATAAAGTTGTCGTAGGTTATTGGGAGCGTCCTGAAGTGCAACAGCAAATTGCGGAATGGATGGACGTAGCGGTTGCTTATAACGAAAGCTTCAACATCAAGGTCGCTCGATTTGGTGACAACATGCGTAACGTTGCTGTTACTGAAGGGGATAAGGTTGAAGCGCAAATTCAATTTGGCTGGACAGTTGATTACTTTGGCATTGGTGATCTTGTTCAATACGTGAATGCGGTTACAGATGAAGAAATTAATCATTTGTTTGCTGAATATGCAGACCTTTATGAATTTGATTATGGTACTTACAGTCAGGAAGATTGGGAGAAGAGCGTAAAAGTACAAGCAAGCTATGAAATCGCTATTAAACGCTTCCTGGATGATGGTGGTTATAATGCCTTCACAACTAACTTTGAAGATTTATATGGGATGAAACAACTTCCGGGTCTTGCCGTCCAACGTTTGATGGCCCAAGGATATGGCTTTGCTGGTGAAGGAGATTGGAAAACTGCAGCGCTCGATCGCTTACTCAAAGTGATGAGCCGTAACCAATCAACCGGCTTTATGGAAGATTACACATATGAATTAGCTGCCGGGCAAGAATCAATTCTTCAATCACATATGCTTGAAGTTGACCCATCTTTAGCAAGCAACAAACCGAAAATTATCGTATCCCCATTAGGTATTGGTGATCGTGAAGACCCAGCACGCTTAGTGTTCGACGGAAAAGCAGGAGATGGTGTGGTTGTTTCAATGGCAGACTTTGGTACGCATTACAAACTGTTGATTAACGAAGTTTCTGCGTTTGAACCAACTGTTCCGGCACCAAACCTTCCAGTGGCACGGGTGCTTTGGGAAGTGAAGCCTAACTTCCAGGATGGAGTGAAAGCGTGGCTTGAGAATGGCGGCGGTCACCATACAGTTGTTTCGTTGAATGTAACAACAGACCAAATGATCACTTATGCAAAGCTGGTTGACCTGGAATATGTGGTTATTAAGTAATGCCTCTAACCTCCGAGGAGGTTCTGCTTCCTTGGAGGTGAAAATTAGGGATATCAGATATCAAAATATTCATGATTTTGTAAGCGTTATCGTGATATTCCGAAAAAATGAAAGCGTTTAATAATAGGCGAATAAAACCATGAGGTTTAGTGAGACATCCCACCTATATCCTAGATGTATTTGCAGTTTGAAAACACTTTTATGAGTTCTTAAAAAGCCATCGATAATTTTGGTGGCTGGATTACACAATATCATTTCAACCTTGAGGAGGGAACTTTAATGGTTAATGAAAAGAAAATCTCAAGTGGCTTCATTTATTTTTTCGGAGCTTTTGCCGGCATTCTTTTCGGTTATGATATCGGCGTTATGACAGGTGCTTTGCCTTTTCTGCAACATGATTGGAACCTTCAAGACAACGCCGGGGTTATTGGCTGGATTACCTCTTCGGTCATGTTAGGCGCTATTTTTGGAGGCGCCCTGGCCGGACAACTTTCTGATCGTTTGGGACGGCGCAAAATGATTTTAATTTCTGCTGTCATTTTTGTTGTTGGATCCATTTTGTCAGGAATAGCACCTCATAATGGGGTCCTGTTTTTGATTGTTTCTCGGGTTTTATTGGGATTGGCCGTTGGTGCTGCTTCTGCATTGGTCCCGGCCTATATGTCGGAAATGGCGCCTGCACGTTTACGCGGACGGCTGTCAGGAATTAATCAAACCATGATTTGTTCTGGAATGTTGCTTTCTTACATTGTTGATTTTCTATTGAAAGATTTGCCGGAAACAATGGCATGGCGGTTGATGCTTGGTTTGGCTGCCGTACCTGCTTTGATCTTATATGTTGGAATGTTAAAGTTACCCGAATCACCTCGTTTTTTAATCAAGAACAATAAACTTGATGAAGCTCGCAAGGTGTTGAGCTATATTCGCTCTAACAAAGGAGAGATTGATTCTGAAATAGCACAAATTCAAGAAACTGCCAGAGAGGAAATAAAGGCAAATCAAAAAGCATCATGGGCTACACTCTTAAGTAATAAATATCGTTTTTTATTAATTGCCGGTGTGGGTGTTGCCGCCTTTCAACAATTCCAGGGTGCAAACGCAATTTTTTATTACATTCCTTTGATTGTAGAAAAAGCAACAGGGAATGCAGCAAGTTCAGCGTTGATGTGGCCGATTATTCAAGGCGTTATTCTCGTGCTAGGTTCATTACTATTCATCATGATTGCTGATAAATTTAATCGCCGCACTTTATTAACAGTAGGCGGAACCATTATGGGGCTGTCCTTTATTTTGCCGGCAATCTTGAATATATTAATCCCTAATGCAAATCCGATGATGATGGTTGTCTTTTTAAGTATCTATGTAGCACTTTATTCATTCACATGGGCTCCTTTAACTTGGGTCATCGTTGGAGAAATTTTCCCTCTGGTCATTCGCGGGCGTGCGTCTGGATTAGCTTCATCATTTAACTGGATTGGCTCTTTCTTGGTTGGATTGCTATTTCCTATTATGACCGCTTCGATGTCTCAAGAAGCTGTGTTTGCAATCTTCGGTGTTATTTGTTTACTTGGAGTTGTATTTATCCGGACACGCGTCCCTGAAACTCGAGGTCGCAGTTTAGAGGAAATCGAAAAAAATGGAGGAAATAAACAAATTGGCGGAAAAAGCGCGCAAATAAACCTATGAGGTTTGGAGCGGAATAGAAAGGAGTTATCTTGGTTGCCGCTTATCGCAGGGGAAATCTGTGCGCAGTAGTGCAACAGGGGTTTCAAAGGGAAGACGCTCTTTGGTCAAAATTTTTAAACGGGGCGCGGTTGGACGAACTGTGACCATATCAGCTCTAGCTTGTTATTCAATATGGAGGCGGATAGCTCCGCCCTCCATATTGAATATGATTATAAAATTAATTAAATACCATTCCGCCATCAATGATAAGAGACTGGCCGGTCATATAATCTGAGTCCGGCCCTGCAAGGTAAGAAACGCATGCTGCTACATCTTCCGGCTCTGATAAGCGTTTTAAGGCAATATTTTTAGCGAATTGTTCCATTCCCCATTCAAATGGCTTGCCTGCTTCATCAGCGGTTTGCTGTGCAATCCCCATCATCATGGGAGTTTTAACGATACCCGGACAAAAGGCGTTAACAGTAATGCCTAATTCAGCCAGATCTTTTGCCGCCGTTTGCGTAATCCCGCGAACAGCGAACTTTGTTCCGCCGTAAACTGCCAAGCCCGGGTTGCCGACTTGACCGGCTTGAGAAGAAGCATTAATGATTTTCCCGCCGTGTCCAAGTTCTTTAAAGGCTTTTACAGCTGCTTGTATTCCCCAATAAGTACCGCCGACGTTAACATCATAGACTTTCCGATAATCTTCATATGTAATGCTTTCAATAGGTGTGGTTGGTCCAAGACCTGCATTATTGATCACCACATCAAGACCGCCGAGGCGTTTAACCGTTTCATCGACTGCTTTAAAAACATCGTCACGATCAGCAACATCCACTTTAACTGCAATTGCCTTACCGTTATGCTGGTTAATGTCCTCAGCAACTTGTGTTGCAGTTTCTACATTATAATCGGCAACTGCAACAGCGAACCCATCCTCCGCCAAGCGTTTGCAGATTGCTCCGCCAATTCCTTGGCCTCCGCCAGTAACAAAAGCAATTTTTCCGGATACTTTACTCATATGAACATCTTCTTTCTATAAGTAATTGGTATTTAATTGGTACAGAAACATTATATCTTATATTTGTAGATTTGAAATAAAATCCCGGGAGTTGTTGAAAAAATGTTTAAAATTTTTCGAAAAAATTTAATTGTTTTTGAAGAAGGTGGAAAAGATGTATTTAAGTAGATTGTTCTGCTTTAAAGCCTTACTGCAATCGCAAGACGAAGGAAGACCAAATGAAAAGGCATGAATCCGTGCAATCCGGATTCATGCCAATCAAACTGCTTCATGAAATTTTATTGTCCAGCTTTTCAGATCGCTTCAAATTCAGCTGTCCTGGCGATTGAAAAGATCGGTAATCGCGTGCATGAATTCAATTCCTTGAAAAACAAACAAATTGATTGCTGCCAATGAAAATAGTCCAATAATCACTGTTCTTATGATAAATAACATGTTAAAACCTCCCGTTTTTTTTCGTATGGTTATGGTTTTAAAACATGCGCTTTATCGAAATAAGAAGAGTGATAGAACACTGCGAGCATAAATGCCTTCAGATGCTCTTTCCGCCTGTTCATCATGAACGCCTGGCCAGAAGCCGCAGCTAAGATTAAGAGAAGGATGGATTCAGCTCCGAAGCCGAGTGAATTCCACAATGATTTCGCCTTTTCTTCACCATATTTGCCGGCTGTCAGCTCATGGAGTTCATCTCCTGAAACAGCAGCTTTTTGCGTATGGTGATTTGCCGGCATCTGGGGCATTGAGAACGAATGAAGGCTCGCAATGACTAAAAAGAATATGGACAGTTGGAGAAACAATGTCTTTTTCATTTGATCTCATCCCCTTAGTATCTCATCATCTTAGCATATTTTGTGTTATAAGAAAAGATGATTATTTTGTGACAGTTAGCAAATATTTATTGACAACATGAGATTTTTCGCAGCGCATTTGGAATGAAAGCGCATTTTTATATATGAATAAAGATAATACTCTGCTATAATGAGCATTGGGACTAAAGTAATAATGATGTTAACAGCCTTTATGTTTAAAAAACAGAAAATTCTATCTAGTTTTTCTTGTGTCATTATTATGATATAATCCTATCATGTTAGAAAACTTAACATCAAAACAAAATTCGTTTGTTTTCAGGAGGGTGCTATGGAAGAAATTTTAAGCGAAATCATCAATGTCCCGAGCGGTTTTATTTGGACTTATTTAGTCTATATATTAATAGGAATAGGCCTGTTCTTTACTTTTAAATTGAAATTCGTTCAATTCCGCTATTTCTTCGAGATGTTTCGTATCGTCGGACAAAAGGAGGAGAAAGGAAAAGGCGTCTCGTCTTTGCAGGCTTTCTTTATTTCCGCCGCTTCGCGTGTCGGCACGGGGAACCTGACCGGTGTCGCGCTTGCTGTTGCAACAGGAGGACCGGGGGCGGTCTTTTGGATGTGGGTTGTCGCGCTTGTCGGTATGGCTTCCAGCTTTGTGGAGAGTACGCTGGCTCAAGTCTACAAAGTCAAAGACGGCGATCATTTCAGAGGGGGTCCTGCTTATTACATGGAAAAAGCGCTGGGCGCCAGATGGATGGGCATTATCTTTGCCGTTTTGATTACGATTACATTCGGCTTGATTTTTAATGCAGTTCAAGCCAACACGATCGTCGGTTCGATGCAAGGGGCTTTCAACCTGGATAAAACAGCGGTCGGCATCGTCCTTGCTGCGATCACCGCTTTTATCATTTTCGGGGGTTTGAAACGCGTCGTGACAGTTACGCAGTTGATCGTTCCGGTTATGGCGGTCATTTATCTTGGACTTGCTTTATTTGTCGTGCTGACGAATATTTCTCAAATACCGGCCGTTTTCGCGATGATTGTGAAAGATGCTTTCGGGATCGAGCAGATTGCAGGGGGTACGCTCGGCAGCATCATTATTATCGGTGCGAAGCGCGGCTTGTTTTCAAACGAAGCCGGAATGGGAAGCGCGCCGAACGCAGCGGCGACTGCCAATGTCTCTCACCCGGCGAAGCAAGGTTTTATCCAAACGCTTGGCGTATTCTTTGATACGATGGTTATCTGCAGTGCGACAGCCTTTATGATTCTGCTGTTCAATCTGACGCCGGGCAAAGAGCTTGACGGCATTCAAATTACACAAGCAGCCATGCAGCATCATGTCGGAAGCTGGGCGCCTGCGTTTGTCGCAGTGGCGATTTTCCTGTTCGCTTTCAGCTCAATCGTCGGAAACTACTATTATGGTGAGACGAATATTGAATTTATTAAAAAGAGCAAGACGACGCTTGCCGTTTACCGTACAGCTGTTGTCGCAATGGTCATCTTCGGATCTGTATCCGGTTTTCAGCTTGTGTGGGACATGGCGGATTTATTTATGGGATTAATGGCGATCATTAACCTGATTGCGATTCTGCTTCTTTCCGGAATTGCCGCGAAAGTGCTGAAAGACTATACTGATCAGCGTAAAACAGGGAAGAACCCTGTCTTTAAGGCAAGCTCGATTCCAGGTCTGAAAAACACAGAGGCTTGGGAAGACGAGAAGGAAACATTGCAATCGAAATAAACAATATGAAAAAAGGCGTCCTTGGGGCGCCTTTTTCTTGTTTTTTTACTGACAGCTGAATGAGGTAATCTCGTTCAAGTCAATACCGAAGTAAACCCAGCGGAATTGACGCGGTCTCCAGCGGTAGCCCGCAATCGAATAACGTCCGACGAAAACCGGGTAGAACCAAAAGCGGCTGCCGTTTCTTAAGCGGATGAATGTATATTTGAACAGGCATCTTCTGATTCCGCCGGGATCAACGGCAAATACCGAAGGGCCGGTGTCTTGCGGAAATTGGCTCGGCGGCGGGGGGAGAAACTGCTGTTGCTGCTGTCCTCCAACTCCTGGAGGCGGACCCGGCGGAAATTGCTGGCGATACGGATCATATAGTGAAGGATCGTATGGATACAATAAAAACGCTCCTTTCTGATGGTTTGCTTTATCGTATGATTGATAGGGAATAAGGGTAGCTTGCCTATAGAGAAAAAAATCCCTAAAGCCGTTTTGGCTTTAGGGAAAATGTTTAAATGCTTTTGCGGGGCGCCCGTTTTCGGTAAACAACATAGCTTCTTGTCAAATATTTTAGCGGCATGCTGAATACGTGGACGAGCCGAGTAAACGGCCAGACGATGAAAATGACGTAGCCCATCATAATATGAAGCTTAAACCAGAGGGGCACGTTCGCCATAAGTCCGGCATCAGGCTTGAATAAGAAAATGTTGCGAAACCACGGGCTGATTGTTGTCCGATAGTCGAATCCTTTTGAATCGATGTTCAAGAAGGTTGCCGCAAGCCCAGTCGTCATGACGAATAACAAAGCGACCAGCGTGATGAAATCACCGGCAGAGCTCGTTTTTCGAATTCGTTTGTCCGTGAATCTGCGGTAGGTCAATATGATAAGTCCTGACAGCGCGGCGATGCCCGCTGGCAGTCCGAAACCGATCGCGATTTTATGGTACATATGCTCTGATACGCCGAGCGCTTGATAAAGGCTTTCCGGAATTAAAATTCCCATCACATGCCCGCCGATGACAAAAAAGATTCCCCAGTGAAAAAGGCTGCTGCCAAGCGCCAATTTTTTCTTTTCGAGCATTTCGCTTGATTTGGCCGTCCAGCCAAACTGATCATGTTGATAGCGGTATATATGCCCTCCGATAAAAATGGTGATGACGATATAGGGGAGGATGACCCACAGGATTTGTTCGATCATGGCTGTACATTCCTTTCAACACCAATTTCCTCTAAAATCATCATTAATCCGTCTAATAACGGCGTATAGATGCTTTCATTCTCTGAAAGCTGCAATCTTAATTCTTCCAGGTTCGCTGCGTATTTTTGGAATACAGCCGCAGCTTTTTCATGATCGGCGACTGCAGCAAATTCAAGCATGAGCGGCAGATAATCCGGCAGCTCTTTGTCTGTCGGCTGAAAACCGGACTGCTGATACAGATCTTTCAGCTGCAGCAATTCAATTCCGCGCTCCCTTTGTTCACCGGAGTTGAAATAGGTGACATAAAGGTTCGTTTTTTTGCCGAAATCAAACGTATATACGTACGTTTCGATCAATTCCTCAGACGAATAGGAAGCCGCGCTTTCCAAAAAGGCAAGCAGATGCCCTTTCAGCGCTTCATGTTCGATTTCGCCGATGATCTGCTGCCATTCGGAACGTTCTTTTCTCCACTCTTCATCAGGGTAGGAGAGGAGGTGAGAAAGAGCGGCAAAAACGGTTTGTTTGTCTGTTCCATTCATGAAGCTTCCCTCCAGTGTTATATGTTTTGGCAAGAGCCGGGTCCTCCGGCAAACGATAATCCGCAGCTTCCTTGTTCCATGTACAGATCCGCGACTTCTTCGCGATGGGTTTGCGGAATGACAAAGCGGTCATCGTATTTGGCGATCGCAAGCAGACGGTACATATCTTCAATCTGCTCTTCAGTCAATCCGGTATCTTGAATCAGGGCTGAATCGATCTGTTTGTTTGTTTGAGTCGCTCGCATGTACATACGCATCACAGACATTTTCTTTAATGTCGTTCTTATATGGTGTGTATCACCGGCAGTCAGCAAATTGGCCAAATATTCGATCGGAATCCGCATTTCATCAATGGCAGGGAAGATATCTTCAGCTGATTGGGCCGTTCCTTTTCCTTCAAACATATTCATAATCGGACTGAGCGGCGGAATATACCATACCATCGGCAATGTCCGGTATTCAGGGTGCAGCGGCAGAGCGATTTTCCAATCGATGATCATTTTGTAGATCGGAGATTTTTGCGCTGCTTCGATCCACTCCAGCGGAATGCCTTGAGCTTTTGCTTCTTCTGCGACAGCGGGATCATTCGGATCAAGGAAAATTTCCAGCTGGGAGTGATATAGATCTTTTTCATTTTCGGCTGAAGCCGCTTCTTCGACTTTATCTGCATCATAAAGCATGACTCCGAGATAGCGGATTCTGCCGACGCATGTCTCAGAGCAGATTGTCGGCAGTCCTGCTTCAAGACGAGGGAAGCACAATGTGCATTTTTCCGCCTTGTTCGTCTGCCAGTTGAAATACACTTTTTTATAAGGGCATGATGATACACAGTGTCTCCATGAGCGGCACGCATTTTGATCGACGAGAACGATCCCGTCTTCTTCGCGTTTGTACATCGCTCCCGACGGACAGGAGGAGACGCAGGAAGGATTGATGCAGTGTTCGCATATCCTTGGCAGATACATCATAAAGACGTCTTCAAATTCAGTCTTGATCGATTCTTCCATTTTTTTGACGTTTGGATCTTGAAGGCCTGTAATGTGGCCGCCGGCAAGATCGTCTTCCCAGTTCGGACCCCATTCAAGGTTCATGAAGTCTCCCGTAATAGAAGACTTCGGCCTTGCAACAGGCTGGTGTTTTTTCTCCGGACTGTTTGTCAGCGTTTCATAATCATAGTTCCAAGGTTCATAGTAGTCATCGATCGTCGGCTGGTACGGGTTGTAGAATAAATTCATGAGCCGCGTTGTTTTGGCGCCTGATTTGAGCTGAAGTTTGCCTTTTTTCAGCTCCCAGCCGCCTCTGTATTTATCCTGGTCCTCCCATTGTTTAGGGTAGCCGATGCCCGGTTTTGTTTCGACGTTGTTGAAGTACATATATTCTGCACCGGAACGGTTTGTCCATGTGTTTTTGCATGTGACGCTGCATGTATGGCAGCCGATGCATTTATCAAGGTTCATTACCATTCCGATTTGAGCTTTAATCTTCAAGCCAATCGACCTCCTTCAATTTTCTGATCACGACATTGAGGTCGCGCTGATTTCCTGTCGGCCCGTAGTAGTTGAATCCGTAGCTGAGCTGGCCGTAGCCTCCGATCATCTGCGTCGGCTTGACATGGATGCGTGTCGGACTGTTATGGGTTCCACCGCGGTTATTCGTCAGCTTTGTTCCCGGTACATTGATATGCCGGTCTTGGGCATGGTGCATAAAGGCCATTCCTTTTGGAATCCGGTGTGATGTCACGGCCCGTGCGACGACGACTCCGTTTCGGTTGAAGCATTCGATCCAGTCGTTGTCCTGAATGTCGGTTTCTTCCGCATCGTCTTTATTCATCCAGACTGTCGGCCCGCCTCTGAAAAGGGTAAGCATCGGCAGGGAATCAAAATACATGCTGTGAACCGACCATTTATTATGCGGCGTTAAATAGTTTAAAACGATTTCTTTTCCTTCCTGATCCGGACGCTTGTTCAAGAAAGGGCGGTGGATCAGGATCGGCTTGAATGTCGCCATGTTCTCGCCGAATTCCGTCATCATTTCATGATCAAGGTAAAAAGACTGTCTGCCGGTCAGCGTTCTCCACGGAATCAGTTTTTCAACGTTCGTTGTAAACGGCGAATAGCGCCGTCCGCCTTTTTCAGAACCGCTGAAAGCAGGGGAGGTGATCACCGTTTTCGGCTGAGCCGAAATTTGCTCAAATGTAAAGCATTCCTCTTCCCGTTCTTCAGCTAAGTCTTTCAACTCAAGATTCGTTATTTTTTCAAGCGATTCCCACGCTTTAACGGCTACTTTCCCGTTTGAAGTGGAAGAGAGGGTCAATACCGCTTCCGCAGCCTGTCTTGCATCACTGATGTCAGGACAGCCTTTGGCGATCGTGTCGTCTTTTACGACGCCGAGCGTTTTTTTGAGGGAATCATATTCCGCTTCAACAGACCAGTTCATTCCTTTCGTACCAAACGGCTGTTTGACAACATTCGGCCCGAGCGATGTCATCTTATTGAAAATCTGCTTGTAATCCCGTTCCACAACGTGAATTTGCGGCATTGTTTTGCCGGGAACGGCAGGGCAGTCGCCTTTGCTCCAATCTTTGATTTTCCCGAGCGGCTGCGCCATTTCCTGTGGAGTGTCATGGAGAAGAGGAGTCGCAACAGCCTCTTTTACAGGTTCCATGTCCATTTCTTCAGCCAGATCGGAAACCGCTTTTGCCAATGCTTTGAAAATATCCCAATCAGACTTTGCTTCCCACGGCGCGCTGATTGCCGGGTTAAACGGGTGGATGAACGGATGCATATCCGTGCTGCTGAGATCGTGCTTTTCGTACCAGGTGGCCGCAGGGAGCACGATGTCTGAATAAAGGGCTGTTCCCGCCATCCGGAAATCGAGATTGACCAGTAAGTCGAGCTTGCCTTCAGGCGCTTTGTCACGCCATGTGATTTCTTCGGGACGGATGCTGTCCTGATCATCGTTCATCAGTCCGTTCGTCGTGCCGAGCAAGTGCTTCAGAAAATATTCATGACCTTTGCCGGAGCTCGAGATTAAGTTGGCTCTCCAGACAAATAGATTTCTCGGGAAGTTCTTTTCATTGTCAGGATCTTCAATCGAAAACTTGAGCTTTTTCTCCTCAAGCTGTCTGGCGATATAGCTTCCGACTTGCTGAGCGTTCTCAGCGCCTGCTTTTTCTGCTTCTTTATACAGATCGATACCGTTTTTCTCAAACGTCGGATACGATGGAAGCCAGCCGAGTCTTGCCGCCAGCACATTGTAATCGGCATGGTGCTTGTAGCGCGATGTTTTTGCGATAGGGGAAGCAAGCCCGCTGATTTCCTGATCTTCATAGCGCCACTGGTCGGTAGCGAAGTAGAAAAATGATGTTCCGTTTTGCAGTTTGGCAGGGCCTCCCCAGTCTTTCGCCGTCGCGATCGTCTGCCATCCTTCGGCCGGCCGGAGTTTTTCCTGGCCGACATAGTGGGCCCAGCCGCCTCCGTTAACCCCTTGAGCTCCGACGAGAAGCACAAGGTTCAGCACAGCTCTGTAAATGGTGTCTGAATTGAACCAATGGTTAATCCCGGCGCCGACAATGATCATTGAGCGGCCCTCTGTGTCAATCGCATTTTGCGCGAATTCCCTTGCGATCTTGATCACCATTTCACTTTTAATGCCAGTAATCGGCTCTTGCCAAGCCGGTGTAAACGGTTCAGGATCATCAAATGATGCCGGCGTCTGCCCGTCAATTCCGCGGTTGACGCCATAGTTGGCGAGCGTCAGGTCGAAAACGGTAGAAACAAAAACTTCCTCGCCGTCCAGAATCATTTTTTTGATCGGAAGCGGTCTTTCAAGCACTTTATTGCCGTCATGTGAGAAGTAAGGAATGTTGACCGTGCCGATCATATCTTCGTGTCCAAGCATGGAAAGCCGAGGTGTGATCGGTTTTTCTGAATCCTCATCAACCATGCGCAGATTCCATTTTCCTTGGCCGTCCCAGCGAGAGCCCATCGTGCCCTGCGGAATCGCAAATCCATCTGTGTCTTCGTCCCAAACGGCAGGCTTCCACTCATCATGCTCTGTCGCACGCCCGATATCTTTAGCATGGAGGAAGCGGCCTGCTGTGAACGTTCCGTTTTCCTCTTTCAAAGTCACCAAAAACGGGAAATCGGTATATTGTTTTGCATAATCAATAAAACGCTCCGTCTTCTGGTTGACATAAAAGTCTTGCAGAATGACGTGGCCCATCGCCATGGCCAGTGCGCCGTCCGTTCCTTGTCTGATGCTCAGCCAATCATCGGAAAACTTTGAGGACTCGGCAAAGTCCGGACTGATCGAAATCACTTTTGCCCCTTTATAGCGGGCTTCGGCTAAAAAGTGAGCGTCAGGCGTTCTGGTAAGCGGCACATTAGAACCCCATGTCATGATGTAGCCCGAATTGTACCAGTCGCTGCTTTCCGGAACGTCGGTTTGATCTCCCCAAATTTGCGGTGAAGCAGGAGGGAGGTCGGCATACCAGTCATAGAAGCTCAGCATCGGCCCGCCGATCAGGGACATAAAGCGTGACCCTGCTGCGTGGCTGAGCATCGACATGGCTGGAATCGGCGAGAAGCCGACATTTCGGTCAGGACCGTATTTGGCAATGGTGTACAGAAGGGAAGCCGAAATCAGCTTCAGGACTTCGCTCCATTCGGCGCGGACAAATCCGCCTTTTCCGCGCGCCTGTTTATAGGCCTTTGCTTTTTCAGGGTTTTCGATAATTGATTTCCATGCTTCCAGCGGATTTTTGCTGCTGTTTAGCGCCTCGCGCCACATCTGGATCAGCACACCGCGTACATACGGATATTTCACGCGGAGCGGGCTGTATATATACCAGGAAAAGCTCGCTCCCCTCGGACAGCCGCGCGGTTCAAAGTCCGGCATATCAGGGCCAGTCGAAGGGTAATCGAGTCGCTGCCCTTCCCATGTGACGATTCCGTTTTTGACGTAGATATTCCAGCTGCAGGAGCCTGTACAGTTCACCCCGTGGGTAGAGCGAACCACTTTATCATGCTGCCATCTATTTCTGTATACATCTTCCCAATTCCGGTCTTCATAAGTGGTTTGGCTGTGTTGATTGGAATGGCGTTCAATAGGAGAGAAATAATTTAATCTCCTGAAAATGGGACTCTGTTTCTTTTTTTTCATTGCTGGTTCACTCCTTCTGAGTCAGTGATGCTACCCTCACTATATATGGAGGAGGCGCTGGACCTTGTTAAATTTGTCACATGTTTTCGGGTTTTCACAAATTTGTCACATTTTCAGGAGGGGGAGAGGGAGGACAAAAAAACAGCCTGCATGGAAGCGGGCTGTCGAATGGGTCAATCGCTCGTGTTCAAAATTCTCTTTTCCCCGGTAATCTCTTGAATCGGGGCGATGTTCTGGGTGAATTCCAAAGTTCCGATATAGCGGCCGTTTTCATCGCGTACGGCAAAATAGCGGATGAACACGTATTTGTCTTTAAATTTGATCCAAAAGTCTTCAACGTCTTTTTTGCCTGATTTAAAGTCGTCAAGAAGTTTGTTGACGATATGGACGCTTGCCGGCGGATGGCAGTTTTGGACGGTCCGGCCGATTACGGCTTTTGTCCTTGCGAAAATCCGTTCCTTTCCGTGTGAAAAATAGCGGACCACATCGTTTTCATCGATGAAGGTGATATCGACCGGAAGATGGTTCATCATGTGCTCAAGCTGGGCCACGGACAGAATACCAGTAGGGAGCCTGACATATCCGTCAGCCGCCTCTTCTGTTGTTTTGAGCTGATGGCGTTCAGGCTTCCACACCGTTTCCGGAGCAGTCAGGCAATATCCGATCTCGTCGCTTTCAGCCGCGATTTTCAGCCATTCGTCTTCTGTCAGCGTTCTGAGCGCCATCGGCAAGAGGATATTTTCTTCTTTATAAATCATTTCCGTGCCTTCTTGAATGATAAACGTTAGCTCGCGGATGACTTCATCTTTTTTGTCCGGCGTATACTCTTCCAACAAACGCTTCACTTCTTTGATGCTCTTGCGGATAAAATCATCGACAGCCCACATCACTTGGCTGGGCCCAGTAATTCCATACTTTTCTAAATAGGGGAAGAGAAGATTTTCTTTTCTGCTGTAATGTTTGTCGACGTCAGCTAGCAAATTTAAGTCTGCGAGCAGTTTGAGAATGTTGTCGCGATGATCTTCTTTTTCAAAGCGTTCCAAATGAAGCTGCATTTTAAAGTTCAAAAGGAGGTCGATTTCTTTATTTTCTTTCATAAATGTATGAACGGGATGGCCAGGCTGCTTGTCGGCGTCCGCGCGGTGAATGTCTTCAATCGATCCTTTAAACACAGCGGCGTGAACGGAGCAGAGCTCTTGGATCTCTTCAGGTGTAATGCCTTCTTCCTTCATCAACGCCTGTTCCAGCTGGGCGATTTCTTCGGCATTGACTGAGCCGAATGCCTTTTCGAACCGTTTTTTGACGTCGGCAAGCGGCTTTCCTTTATGAAGGTCGATGATGATCTCCTTCAGAAGCTGCTTTTTTTCCTCAGGCAGACCTTGCTGCGTTTCCCGATTGTTAATGATTTCGCTCATTGTTTTTCTCCTTTCCAAACGGGGTCAAATCCGTGTGCTTTCAATATGTCTAAGACATGGTTCCATTCGATTTGCATCATTCGCGCGCCTTTTGGAATCGTCATGATGCGCCCGGCTGTTTCCAGCATGCCGGGCTTTGTAATATTTTGAAACCCGGCATCCTTCATCACGGCTTTTAGTTCAGGATGCAATGTGCAAAGTTTGTAAACGGAATCGTCCAAATCAATTTTTTTATGCAAGGGATCACATCCTTTGATAGTGATGATCATTCTCATCTATACCGTAATACAAGGAAGCTGAAAAAAATGTGACGTACATCACATTTTTTTAGCGCAAAGCCTTCGGAATATAAATGCAGCTCGGATCGCTTTCTAGGTAATCGCCTGTCAGAGCATAAGCACGCGAGCGCGAACCGCCGCACACATGACGGAATTCACAGACGCCGCATTTCCCTTTAAATCCGTCCGGATTTCGAAGATCCTTAAAGATCGGTGATTCGCGGTAAATCTCAGCCAGCGGCTGTTCGCGGATGTTTCCGGCTTTAACCGGCAGGAGTCCGCTTGGATATACATCACCGATATGGGAGATAAACATGAACCCGTTGCCATCGTTCACACCTTTCGGAGCCCGGCCCAATCCGCCGATGGCATCCATTTTTCCTTTCTGCAATGCGTGTTCATAGCGGATTTTCATGTTGGGGTTTTTCGCTTCCCGCATTTTTTGTTGAATAACGACCCGTCGGTAGTGCTGGGCTGCTGTCGTTTTGATGTCAAAAGGCGCTTCTTTTGCCAAACGGCTGAGCCAAAGAAAGACTTTTTCATGGTCCACCGGCGAAATCATATCTTTCCGCTTCGCGCGGCCTGTCGGGACGAGAAAAAATACACTCCATAATACACAGTTCAATTCTTCGATCAGCTTTGCCATTTCATCCAGGTAATCGATGTTATAAGCGGATATAACGGTATTAATCTGCAGAGGCAGATGGCATTCATGAATGTAGCGTATGGCCTTCATGGTCAGGTCAAAGGAACCGTCCGTTCCTCGAAAATGATCATGAATCTCTCGGGTTGGGCCGTCCAAGCTGAACGCCCATCGGGATAAGCCGATTTCTTTTGCTGATTGAATCGCTTCTCTTGTAACATTCGGCGTGGCACTCGGGGTCATAGAGACGCGAACCCCTTTTTGGACGGCATACTCAATAATGGCGAATACGTCGTCTCTCATTAAAGGGTCACCCCCTGTCAGCACGAGGAGGGGATTGTCCATCGCATGAATTTGATCAATTAAATCTTTTCCCTCTTTCAGGGTGAGCTCCCGCAGATCGCGTTTATTTTGAGCCGATGCCCGGCAATGAAGGCACTTGAGCTCGCACGCTCTTGTCAGCTCCCAAATGACGATAAACGGAGACTTGTCGAAATCGCAATGTATCATCTTTCATCTGTCCTTTCGTTTGCATTCATGTGTATCGTAGCGGAAATGAAAAAGAAAAAAAGTTAAGTAGATCACATTTAGAAAAGGAAGGGAAAGAAGGGGGAGGCCCTTCTCACGCGTCGTCTTCTGCGGAGGAGTTGAGGTAACGCAAAAAAAGCTGGTAGGAAAAATACAAATTCTGCTGAAGCAGCATGAGAAAGTTCGTCTGTAATTGGCGGTTATAAGTCATCATTTTTTTGAAAGTATGAAATGGAATTTCAAGTACGGCGGTTTCTGCGGCAGTGTTGACTGAAATAAACGGAGATACGAAAGGTTCGCCTTTTTGATCAATAGGGAAAACATCGCCTTTTTCCCACTCGGCGATCGTTCGGGATTCTTCTGGAAGTCTTCTGTCAGAAAAATGAACTTCCCCTTTTAAAACAAAATAGACGGATTGCGAATGAAGGAACGATCGCGAATGCTGAGATGGCTGGATATCGATCACCTTCCCGTTTTTCAGCAGCCTTTTGATGATCGGAAGGGGTACCCCGAGAAACATAGGAAGATTTTTCAGAAACAATAAGTAGTCAAACCGGTCCATGGTATATCCTCCTTCTATATATTAGCATTTAGTATAAAGCGCCGGGCTGGAGGGCGCAGTGATTTATTTCACACGCCTGTATGCAAAATGTCACTGTGTAAAAAAGACGAAACTTTTATAATGTAATAGAAAAGAAGGGAGGATGCTTGATGAAAGTGTTCATACCGAAGCAGCACGGCGCCTGGGCGATGCTTGTCATCCCGTTTGTTCTCGGCATGTTCGCCGGGGGCGCGGATGTAAAGCATATTCCGCTGTTCTGCGGATGGCTGTCTCTATATCTAGCGGCATTTCCGGCTACGATGATGGTGAAGAAGAAAAATATCGTTTACTATCAAAAATGGGTTCTCATCTACGGCATTCCGGCCATCGTTTTCCTGCTTATTTCGGTCTGGCTGGAGCCGCGGCTCGTTTTTCTAGGGCTGCCGCTGTTTCCGCTCTTTCTCATCAATCTTTATTATGCGAAAAGAAACAACGACAGGGCGCTTTTAAATGATATTGCTGCAATCCTTGTTTTCAGCGCGGGCGGGCTTGCAAGCTTCTGGATGGGAGCGGGGAAGCTTGATGGTGAAGCATTGTTTGTTTTTATCCAGTCCGCTTTGTTTTTCACAGGGAGCGCCTTTTATGTCAAGTCGATGATCCGCGAAAAGAAAAACAATCGGTTTAAACTTTATTCATGGGGATACCACGTATTCCTGCCGTTCATCTCGCTGGCCGCGGGGGCAGGATGGGCCGTGCTTGGTGTAGTGCCGAGCAGTTTCAGAGCGTGGTTTTTACATGGAAAGAAACTGTCGATTAAGACAATCGGAATCTCAGAGCTGGTGAATGCCTGTTTCTTTATGGCCGTGTTGATCGTTTTTCTGCTGCAAACGTAAAAAACAAGGACACTGTGCTTCATGTCCTTGTTTGTTTTCGTTTTTTCAGTCGATATTGCAGATGTCGAGCGGGCAGTTTTCACAGTCGATTTCGCGTTTTAAATAGTTGAGCTGATGAATGACGATTTTTCCCGAGTCCTCAATTGAAATGACACCGTTCTTCCGGAGGTCGCTCAGCATGCGGTTGATGCTCTCCCTTGCGGCGGCACAGAATTTCGCCAGATCCTGGTTCGTCAGCACAATATTGATGAGAATCCCGTCGCTTCTTGTGATGCCGTAGCTGTTTGCGAGACGGATCAAGGTGGAGTAGAGCGCGCCTTTTTTACCATTCAGCAAAAGGTCGCGGATTTTCGATTGAATCTTTCGCAAATGCGTGCTCATCCATTTCATAAACTCAAACGTCAGTGCACCGTTTTGTATGAGTTCTTTTTCAAGCTTATCTTTATTGATGACCAACACTTCGCCATCAGAGAGGATCTTTGCGCTCAGCATATATTTCGCATCTTCTGTAAAAAGCGTAAGCTCCCCGACAATATCATTTTTTTTGCACATTCTGAGTGTCAGTTCTTTGCCATCGGACGTCAATTTGCCGATTTGGACAAGTCCCGACTGAATAAGATACAGTTCCTCCGCATCCATCCCTTCTTGAAAAAGGAATGTGTCCTGCCTGATTTTTCGTCGTGTACTGATTGATTCCAGCAAGTGATGCAGATCGTCTGAGAGCAAATCTGTGTCTGATTTTCTAACAGAAATATTCATTGAGCGTCACCCCTTTAGCAGTTCTTATTTTAACGTTAAATAAGGCTGAGTGACCTTTTAAATATAAACAATATTGTGAACTTATGAATAAAGTCCCAAAAAAGAGCCTGAGCACATCAGCTCAAGGCTCCTTTTGCAGGAAAGGTTTATAAATGGTTCGTCTTCGTTTTGGTCGATGTTTTGCTCACTTCCTGAAAATACATCCAGACCACGATCACAAAGCTGGCAAGGGCTGCTTCTGACAGCGCCATGAATCCGATCGCATAATGGCCGGTTGCCTGAAAAACGCTTGACAGGATGAGTGGCGGGAAGAATCCTCCCAAGCCGCCCATCGCTGATACAATCCCATTGACGATGCCGGCCTGATTTGAAAAATAAAGCGGCACGAGCTTAAAGATGATCCCGTTTCCAAGACCGGCGCATACGGCAACGGTTAATACCCCAAATCCGTAAAGTCCGAGGCTGGGCGAAAAGGCCAATAAAATCCCTGACAAGGTACAGCCGGCAAATACATACATCAACAGCTTCAGCGGGTTGAATTTGTCCGCGAGCCAGCCGCCAACAGGCCTCAGAAAAGTGGCGACAGCGATAAATCCGGCGGTTCTAAGCCCTGAATCAACGGGATCAAGCCCGAAGTGATTAACAAGAAAGTTCGGAAGATAAATCGTAAACGCGACGAAAGATCCGAATGTAATGAAGTAAAACAAGCTTAAAAACCATAATGTCTGATTTCGGTAGACTGCCTTCATTTGCTCTGTTACAGAAACCGTCACTTTTGTTTCTTTTCGATCTCCAAGGATAAAGTTCAATAAAGCGAATACGGCGACTAACACGATGTACATCCGCACCGTATTTTCCCACCCGGCTGTCTTTGCTACGACAGGAGCGGCAAACGTGGTAATCGCTGTACCGACGTTCCCGGCGCCGTAGATCCCATTGACAAACCCGTGTTTTTCTTTAGGGTAGTATTTCGGCAATGATGTGACCCCGATGGAAAAGACCGCTCCGCCGATGCCGAGGAAGAATCCGCCAAGGATCAAGTCGAACAGCGAATCGGCTGTGCTGATCCAAAAAATCGGGAACAGAAGCAGCACAAAGCTGATCATGAACGTGATTCTCGCACCAAATCTGTTTGTGTAGTATCCCAGCGGAATCCTCAGAAGCGAGCCGAGTATGACCGGAATGGCCGTGACAAGGGATATCTCGCTGTCTGTCAGGGCGATGTCCTGCTTAATGTGGGGCATTAAAGAGGAAATCAACACCCAAACCATAAATCCTGCGACTAAACTAAATGACTGCAGCGGTAATTGTATTTTTTGACGATTTACCATTGCGTTTTTGCTCCTTTCAAAGGGAAAAATGAATAAATCAATCAGCATGTTTATCTTACAAAAAGTCTTTTAAAAACATTGTGAATTACGTCACACGGTCATTCGTTTGATTCGTGTTTAATATCGGTAAGTGAGGGATAGTAAACGGATGTAAAAAATAAATGGTTCATTTGCGGACTTTTTCGTTTATCATGAAAATAAAAAAAGGAGTGCCGCTTTTATGTTTATAAAGCTTACGCAAGAAGAAAAACAAGCGATTATCGAGGAAATCAAACGCTTTTATGTTGAAGAAAGGGGAGAAGAGGTTGGAGACATCGCGGCGATTCAAATGTTTGAATTCGTAAAGGAAAAGCTGGGCCCTTACTTTTATAATCAGGCGCTGAAGGACAGCCGCAGAGTCGTGGAAGAGAAGGCAGCGGCGATTGAAGAAGAGCTCTTTGCGCTGGAGCGCCGCCTGTGACAACGCGCTCTCCTTTAGCAAAACCGAAGGGATTGAAAGACCAATGGAGTTTCTGAAGCAATTTATGATTTTCAGCGGGCTGAATGATGAAGAGTTCAAACAAATCGAGCAAATCGCGGTCAAGCGCACCTATCAGCCGAGAATGTTTGTTTTTATGGAAGGGGAAGAGAGGGAAGCGGTATTCTTCATTAAATCCGGTCTTGTTAAAGCTTTTAAAATCGATGAAGACGGCAATGAGCAAGTGATTTCGATTCTGCAAAGCGGGGATATGTTCCCCCATGTCGGCTTTTTTGACCGCTCCCCATACCCGGCAACAGCCGAAGCCGTTCAGGAAACCGAGTTGATCGTAATCCGCATCGCTGATTTTAATGAACTTTTGATGAAATATCCGGAAATGACAATAAAAGTGATGCAAATCATGGGGAAAAAGATTCTCGATTTGCAAGAGCGGATCCAGGGTTTTATTTCAAAAGATGTCCAGCACCGCTTGACGCATGTATTAATGAAGCTCGCTGCAGAACATGGCATTCCTCAAGAAAAAGGGGTCTACATCAGCCTGCCCATTACCAATCAGGATTTTGCGAACATGGTCGGAACGTCAAGGGAAACGATTAACCGTACATTAAATGAAATGAAAAAGAAAAATCTGCTGACAGCTGACAGGAGCGGAATTTTCATACATGATACAGACTGGCTGAACGGCTGCAATTGAAGGATAAGATGAAGGCTTTCCATTGAACAACAGATGGAAAGCCTGTTTTTATTTTGTTCACAAATCCGCCATTATTTAAGTGATCTGGTTCACAACCGGTGTGCTGCATATCCAGTATCTTAGGACATGCAAAATCAAAAAAGGAGTGAACCGCAATGGAAGTTCAAAGAAAGACGGTGCCCGTTAAAAAAGCATCAAAAAACGGTTTTTTGAAATCTGTTCTCGTCTTTACTTTAATCGTTAGTTTTTCGGTGCTGCTTTTGGGAGGCTATTGGATCTTCAAAGGACTTGCACCAAGACCAGTTGAAGTGTCCGGGCCAAACGGAGAGGTGCTCATGACCAAATCGTCCATTTCAGGCGGTCAGGCCGTATTTCAAAAATACGCGCTGATGGATTATGGCACGATTTTGGGGCACGGATCTTACATGGGGCCTGATTACACGGCCGAAGCCCTGAAAATCTATACGGAAGGGATGCAGGATTTTAAGGCGGAGGCACGATACGGCAAGCGCTTTAAACAACTTTCAGATGAAAAGCAGTCCACCATCCGGAATCAAGTCATCCGCGAAATGAGAAAAAACCGTTATAATCGCGCGTCAGATACATTGAAGCTGACAGATGCGCAGGTTTATGGATTGCAGCAAGTGCGTGATCATTACCGCAATGTCTTTACAAAAGGAGACGGCTGGGGGCTTGAGCCCGGTTTAATTAAAGAAAGCCACATGCCTAAACGCGACAGAGCGTGGGTTGACAGCGAAGACCAAATCACGCAGATCTCCGATTTTATCTTCTGGACGGCATGGCTTTCCAGTACATTAAGGCCTGGCGACGACATTACGTACACGAACAACTGGCCGTATGATGAAGATGCCGGAAACACGATGTCATTTGCCGCCGTTTGGTGGAGCGGCGCAAGCGTCACCATCCTTATTTTATTTGTCGGCATTATTCTATTCGTGTTTTACCGTTACAAGCTTGGAATGAAAGAGGCTTATCAGGAAGGGGCGTTTCCGGTATTTGATCTGGATAAACAGCCGCTTACGGCATCACAGGTTAAAACCGGAAAATATTTCGCCGTTGTGTCGCTGCTGTTTTTTGTTCAGGCTATGTTCGGAGCTTTGCTTGCCCACTATTATATTGAGCCGGACAGCTTTTTTGGGATCGATTGGATCAGGGATATGTTGCCATTCAGCATATCTAAGGGATTTCACCTCCAGCTGGCGATCTTCTGGATTGCGACTTCATGGCTCGGTATGGGCATTTATGCAGCGCCGCTTGTCGGAGGCCGCGAGCCGAAAAGGCAGGGGCTGCTTGTCGATATTCTGTTTTGGGCGCTGATCGTCCTTGTCGGCGGAAGCATGGCCGGCGAATGGCTCGGAGCGAAAGGCCTTTTAGGAAATAACTGGTTCTTATTCGGCCACCAAGGAATGGAATATATTGAACTCGGCCGCTTCTGGCAGGTCATTCTCGCACTCGGCATGCTGATATGGCTGTTTATCGTTTTCAGAGGCATTAAGAGCGGCCTCAAGCGGGAATCTGATAAAGGCGGTTTGATTCATCTGCTGTTTTATTCTTCGATCGCCATTCCGCTGTTTTACGGTGCAGCCTTTTTCTTTAATCCCGGCACAAATATTACAATGTCGGATTTTTGGCGGTGGTGGATTATCCATCTTTGGGTGGAAGGGATTTTTGAAGTCTTTGCCGTCGTGGTCATCGGCTTTTTGCTCGTGCAAATGAACCTGGTTACGAAAAAATCGACCGTCAGAACGCTTTATTTTCAACTGACGATCCTGCTGGGGAGCGGTGTCATCGGGATCGGACATCATTACTATTACAACGGTTCTTCCGAAGTTTGGATCGGCCTTGGTTCCGTCTTCTCATGCCTGGAAGTGATTCCTCTTACCCTGCTTGTATTGGAAGCTTATGAACAATACAAGATGATGAAAGACGGCGGCCATCATTTCCCGTATAAAGCAACGTTCTGGTTCTTGATTTCAACGGCGATCTGGAATCTGGTCGGTGCAGGGGTATTGGGCTTTTTGATCAATCTGCCTGCTGTCAGCTATTTTGAGCACGGCCAGTTCCTGACACCTGCCCACGGGCACGGGGCGATGATGGGCGTGTACGGCATGTTTGCCATTGCTGTCTGGCTGTATACGCTACGCAATATCGCCAAAAAAGAAGCGTGGAATGATAAATGGCTGAAAATAGCCTGCTGGTCGCTGAACATCGGCTTGTTCGGAATGGTGTTTATCAATTTGTTGCCGGTCGGTTTTCTTCAATTGAAAAAAGCGTTTGAAGACGGGTACTGGAGCTCAAGGGCGCCTGAGTTTTTACAGCAGGATACGGTGCAAACGCTGCTGACTTGGAGGGCTGTGCCGGATACGATCTTTTTAGCCGGAATCGTGATTTTGGTCATATTCAGCATCAGAGCATTATTCCATCTCCGCAAACCGACGCATCAGGAAGGAGAAGCGCTTCCAGTTAAAGACATTGCTTCAGATGAATAGATAAACAAAAAGACAGAGGAAGTGAAATCCTCTGTCTTTTTGTTTTATTGATTGGCTTCCGCTTCAAGCCGCGGGAACAAAATATTGTTTTCCAGGTGAATGTGCTGAAAAAGATCTGTTTCCAATTCATCAAGCTTTAAGTAAGTCAGTGTATATGTTGTGCATGCCCCTTCAGGAAGGGTATAGTCATTGGTCACTTTTCTCAGTTCCTTCAAGATGCTGCCTGCGGCTTCATGCTCTTGTTCAAGGACGTCGATCGCCTGAACCGCTTCTGCCAGGCTGTCCATTGATCGCGTCTCTTCATAGGCCGTCACTTTCGGGAAAATGAGTTCCTCTTCCTGAAAGAGATGGTGTTCCAGTTCAGTTTTCAGCTGATGGAACAATTGATGGACCTGGGCGAGTTCCGGATGATGGATGCCGTGAACCCGGTAGACTTTTGTGACAAAGCCTGATAGTTCAGGAAGCACCTCATACAGGTAAGCATGGTGCGTATGAATCACATGGTCGATCAGCTGTGAATACGGGGCTTCACTCCAGTTCGTCTCTTTTGCGTTCAATGCCTTTGTCTCTTGATATAATGTATTGATTTTTGCTAAGATCTCTTCTTCATTTAAATCCTGTTCTTTTATCGCTTCACCGATCGGGCGGTTGCCCCCGCAGCAAAAGTCGATGCGATATTCTTTTAGCAACCGGCTGGCTCTTGGAAAACGCGTAACAATATCACCTGTTTTTGTGTTTTGATCAAATACTGCTTCCATTTGTAAAACCTCCTGAAGTGTTTTTTATGCTATGGGTTAAATGTAACGGGTTCACCGATGGAAAATCGTGATCTACATCACATTCGGGAAAAATGACAGAAAAAGCAATAAGTCAGAAGAAATCGGGAAATAGCTATAGATAACTTTTCATGTTGGAGGCCTGCAATGGAGCATTTATCCTGGCTTACATTTACGATGCTGATTCTCGCCAGTTACCGGCTAACTCATTTGATTGTTTTTGACAAGATCACGGAGTTTATCCGGAAACCGTTCATGAAGAAAAAGCAGACGGTTGATGAACAAGGGCATGTAGAAACGAAAAAAGTGCCGAAATCAAACTTCGGCTATTTGCTGAATTGCTATTGGTGCGCAGGGATATGGTGCGCTTTGATCATTGCTGTCGGGTATCTGATTGTCCCAAAAACGATATTCCCGTTAATTTTAATTTTATCGGTCGCAGGTGGACAGGCGATTCTTGAAACGCTTGTCGGTGTCGCAACAAAACTTGTCAGCTTTTTCTCTGATTTAAAGAAATAAACCATTCCAAGCGGATGGTTTTATTTTTTTGACAATAAAGTGACACAAACAGCAGAGAGAACATGTCCGCTTTGTGAACTTTTTACAGCGATTTTTTCCCGGTTGCCGCATTTTAGGCAGAGGGAAGACATTATTTTGAAGAAGAATCAGGTTTTAAAATTTCGAATTGAGAGAAAAAGGAAGCACAAAGTCCCCGGTCATACTTTTTTAGCTTTTCATCATTAGCATTCAGACCTCCCATTTCATACGAAAAGAGGAAATAGATAGATTTTCAAAACGAAAAAAACGTGAAATATGGTTGATAGACAATCAATGAATAGTTTTTTTACAATCAGTAACGTGCTACAAGCCAAGAAAGGGGTGAAAATGTCTGCCAGAAAGTGTTTTTGGAAAATAACATCATTGGAGGAAAAAGAATGTCATACATGAAACGTTCCATTTCTGTCTTCATCGCCTGCTTCATGGTAGCAGCACTCGGCATCAGCGGTATCATCGCATCTAAAGCGTCTGCCGCTTCTCAAACACCCGTTGCTGTAAACGGACAGCTCACCTTGAAAGGTACGCAGCTCGTCAATCAAAAAGGAAAAGCGGTTCAGCTGAAAGGAATCAGTTCACACGGGCTGCAGTGGTATGGCGATTATGTCAACAAAGACTCGTTAAAATGGCTGAGAGACGACTGGGGCATCAATGTCTTCCGCGCGGCTATGTATACGGGTGAAGGCGGCTATATTGACAATCCGTCGGTTAAAAACAAAGTGAAGGAAGCCGTCGAAGCGGCAAAAGAACTCGGAATCTATGTGATCATCGACTGGCACATACTGAGCGACGGCAATCCAAACCAAAACAAAGCGAAAGCAAAAGAGTTTTTCAACGAAATGTCAAGGCTTTACGGCAAGACGCCAAACGTCATTTTTGAAATTGCCAACGAGCCGAACGGCGATGTCAACTGGAACCGTGACATTAAACCTTACGCTGAAGACATTTTGTCCGTGATCCGCAAAAATTCTCCGAAAAATATTGTGATCGTTGGGACAGGCACTTGGAGCCAAGATGTCAACGATGCGGCGGACAATCAGCTGAAAGACGGCAATGTCATGTACGCGCTCCATTTTTATGCGGGTACGCACGGTCAGTCTTTGCGGGATAAAGCAGACTATGCACTCAGCAAAGGAGCGCCGATTTTCGTCACAGAATGGGGAACGAGCGATGCTTCCGGAAACGGCGGTGTCTACCTCGACCAATCCAGGGAGTGGCTGAAATATTTAGACAGCAAAAAAATCAGCTGGGTAAACTGGAGCTTGTGCGACAAACAAGAGTCGTCAGCTGCTTTAAACTCCGGCGCCTCTAAAAAGGGAGGATGGTCTCAATCCGACTTATCCTCATCAGGTAAATTCGTCAGGGAAAACATCCGCAGCGGATCAAACGGTTCGTCAGGAGACTCTGGATCGGATTCGAAAGGGTCAGATCAAAAAGACCAGAAAAAGGATCAGGATAAACCAGGTCAAGACAGCGGCGCTGCAGCCAACACGATAGCAGTACAATACAGAGCGGGGGACAACAATGTAAACGGCAACCAAATCCGCCCTCAGCTCAACATTAAAAACAACAGCAAAAAAACCGTGTCTTTAAATCGAATCACTGTCCGCTATTGGTATAAAACGAATCACAAAGGACAAAATTTTGACTGCGACTATGCCCAAATCGGCTGCAGCAAAATCACGCACAAATTCGTCCAATTAAAAAAAGCGGTAAACGGAGCAGACACGTATCTTGAAGTAGGATTTAAAAACGGTACATTAGCGCCGGGTGCAAGTACAGGCGAAATCCAGATCCGTCTTCACAATGACAACTGGAGCAATTATGCCCAAAGCGGCGACTATTCATTTTCTTCAGGTTCAAACACGTTTAAAAATACGAAAAAAATCACGTTGTATGAGAATGGAAAACTGATTTGGGGCGCTGAACCTAAATAACGGCACTTTAACGGACACCGAATTTGGTGTCCGTTTTCGTATATATTATATATAATGGAAGGAATGAGGAATATTTTTGTAAACATGAAAGGAGATGGATGTATGAATGAAACATTGCAGCAATACATGATGCTTGTCAAGGAAAACTACGACACGATCAATGGACCTGATTACGCAGGCAAAGAGGAAGACATTGAAAAGCGAAAAAAACAAATCGCGCTTTACGCCAAAACGCTCCAGCAAGGTTTTTCAACAGATGACGACTATGATGAATTCGCAGATGCCGTGATTAAATGCGCATACGGAGATCTGACAATGGAAGAATTAGAAACGGTTTATCGGGAATTAACGTCTTCATAATCAATAAAATAAGGGGGAGAAGAACCATGAAAGATACGATCATGAAGACAGACCGGATGATTTTGCGAAAAATGAGGCGTGATGACGCGGAAAACCTGCTCGAAATCTTTTCTGACCCGACAGCCATGGAATATTATCCATCGACAAAGAATGAAAAACAGACATTGCAATGGATCGACTGGACGCTTGAAAACTATGAAAAACACGGAACCGGCCTGTGGGTTGCCGAACATAAACAAACAGGCGAATTTCTAGGTCAATGCGGTATCGTGCCACAGGAAGTCGAAGGATCGGACGAAATGGAAATCGGCTATTTGTTTAAACGGAGCGTCTGGAAAAACGGCTATGCAACCGAAGCAGCATCAGCATGCAAACAGTATGGATTTGAGGCATTTCACCTGAAAAAAATCGTATCTTTACCTGATGCGAAAAATCTGCCGTCCAGAAAAGTTGCCGAACGAATCGGCATGACTTTAGAAAAAACGATACATAAATGGGGAAAAGAAATTGCCGTATATTCAGTTTATCGATAAAATTTTTTATTCTGTCTCACTAACTTGAGTATACTTTGAGATTGAGACAGAATTTCTTTTCAATCCTTAGCTTCCGAGAATATATATTATGTAAACTAGAAAGAAATGAAGGTTAGGATTATACAATGTTCCTCCTGTACGACGGTTCTTTGACATAACCCATTCTTCTCAAACTCCTTCTCCTTTAACTTATAAAAATTGATCTCTTCTTGTGATCATCTTTGTACAAAAGAATTGTAATTTTGAAGGGAATAAACACTTCTTTGCTTGCATATTCATTTAGTTTTAATTGGGCGCGATTCTCCCTATCAAATCAAAACTCATCTCAATATCTATATGTCAATATAGTATAAATTCATTTGGTATGATCTGTTCTAGAATCCAGCCAATTTCTAACATCTTCAACGGTGAAAACACCGCTTATCATCTCAAATAGAAAACAATGCCTGAAATATGAGAGAGCCGATAACCGCGTAATAGGGTTATCGGCTTTGTGTCTGTACGGCTAACTCTTTGACATGCGTTTATCAGCAACCTCTCGGTTATGTCACTTGTTGCTGGTCTTCTTGATCAAGTCCACGCCATCGTATGCCAGACTTTCCACACTTGCAGCCTTCAGCAGTATGTAATGATCAAAAAAGTTCTTCGTATAGTCTGTAACAAGATTTCGCATCTCCATAGCATCCCGTTCACCTCTGAGTTCCTCATTAACACTGGTAAACACGATGTCGCAGTAATCTAAATGCGCAACACGATCAACAGAGAAATAATAGGTTTCCATGCTATTGTTAGCGCCAATTATCGCATTCATGTTATAGTTAGGTTCACAAAACAGTAGCAAGAAGGGTTTCTTAAGGTCGCTGTCGAGAAGGCCGAACGCACCGCTATCCAAGCCAATCCCGCAGGCGAACCGGTCGTCGTCCCGGCAAACAATCGCCGTCGTAGGCCCTCCATAAGAATGTCCGACTATGCCCATGCCGATGTCAAGCAACAATCTGCCCTTAAAGATGGAATTCAGTTCTCCAGAGTCCAGTTTGTAAAGATAATCGGCTACATACCTTACATCTTCTGCCTGTAACTCACTATACTCTGTTAACTTGGCAAGTATCGGCAGTGTAAGCACGTTATGGCACATCTCAATGGCAGTTTCATCGTCAGGCCGCATCTCCATCTTACCAGCCAACGCCAGCATCTCCGGATCTTCAGAAAACGCCATAATGACATCCGAAAAATCCTTTGATACATTAAACAGGCGCCCATCTTTACGCTTATACATCGTGCTATTCTGATGGCCGATGCTTACCACAACATATCCCATGCTTGCCAAGTCTGTACAGATCACTGTACCCCATTCTGGAGAACCGCCCCCGCCGCAAACATAGAATAATACCGGATAGCGCTTTTCCTTCCCGGAGAGAGCAAGGTCGTCGTAACACTGGGTCTTGATATCTATAGAGAAAACATCCTTCAACGCAGTGACAAGTGGCTGCTCATTAAACATCTCGTAGACTTCAGGAAACATGTACGTTGATGTAGTCTTACCTTCGCTACTGTCGGACGGATAGTACACAAACGCCGTCAGTTCTCTTTTTGAGTGATCTGATGCCGTGTACTCAAAATCCATCTGGGTTCGACCGACAGTATAGCCGCCAATTGGTTCTGGAAATGCGTCATAAGTTTTCATTTTCTTATTCCCCCTTAATTAATAAAAGTGGCGAATGTGAAATACATACATTGCGCTATAAGCGCTTTTCAAAACTGTGAAACTATTACATCCTATCTTCAGTGAATCATATCTACTCCTTGGCTTTCTTGAGATCGCTAACAATTTCAGATATATGATTCCCAATAATTATTTCCAAACTTGCTGCTTCTTTTAATGTTAATGGGTGAATATATGTGCACACCTCTTTTAACAAGATTTTTCTATAAAATTTCGACAAGGTTCTACAATACCCTTCTATGAATATTCATAATATCTCAGTAATAGTGCATCAGTCGTTCAGAATGGATCCAGTTTTACTTTCCCAAATAATAATGGATCCACTTTTACTTTCTGTAAAGAGAACATAAGAGTGGATCCATTAAATGATAAAATACTTATTTGACTAGTGTTTACAACGCATAAAATGGATCTATGTTTACTTCCTTGTACAACAGAAGTGTATTACCGAAAATAAAAAAACCCCATTAAATTAGGGTTTTTTTGAACATATGACACCAAGTTTTTCAACGAACTGTTAATCGATAACTTTAGTTTATTGTTCACAGAACGGTTTATCAAATGACGAATAAAAAAACAGCTACCAGGCATTTCACCTCTACATATGTCAACATACACCCCTATTTTCTTCTGACTTAAAGTATGGCTCTTTTAATTTTGGACATTTGAGTATCAGAAAGTTTTCATCCGTTTTGCTCCCAAGCCTCCAAATTCAGTTCATTGTTTATGGCCGCGGCGGCCATAGCACCCATCGAGGCGGCGACAACGGCTTGATGCAATTTCGTAGCTGCATCGCCTGCACTATAGATGCCCGGTATATTCGTTTTCCCAAAGTTATCAACGACGACCGTTCCCGATTCTGTGATGTCGCATCCTATGGCTCGCGGTAAATCCGATCCTGTCACAAGTTCCGTTTTAAAAAAGATTCCCTTACATGGAATTGTCGTCCCGTCTTCGAGAACGACTTGTTGCACGATCCCGTCGTCTGAGTCGATGCATCGAATCGGCGCTTCGAATACAGGGACGCGATGCCTGCTGAGCTCCTCGCACTGCTCGTCCGTCAGTTGATGGGGGCCGTTCGTGCAAATCGTAAAACGGTTCGTCCATCCTGATATGAGAGAAGCGAAGTGAATGGCCTCGTCCCCCTTGGTAATGATCACTAGAGGCTTATCCCTTAATTCCCAGCCATCACAGTACGGGCAGACGAAGGCGCTCTTCCCATAAACCTCTGCCAGCCCTGGAATATCTAGCGGCTGATCCTTCATTCCGACGGCAAACAGCACTTTCTTGCTTGCAAAAGTGTTTCCTTGCGCAGTTGTCATTTGAAAATGACCGCCGGTTTTTGTAATCGACACAGCTTTATCCGCTATAAAAGACACGGAGGGATATGCACTGATCTGTTCCTTTGCAATTTGCCGAAATTCACTTGGGCTTATTCCGTCACGGGTAAGAAATCCGTGAGCTTTGCGAGTAACGGCGTTGCGTGGCCGGCCTGCATCGATCACCGCCACATTTTTCCTCGCACGCCCAAGAACAAGGGCGGCATTCAACCCTGCTGGACCTCCCCCAATAATCGCTACATCGAGAAGTTGTTTTTTCATGTATTTAAGAACCTCCATAGATCTTTAATATCTATAATTAATTGCTGTGTCGTCATGAATTCATGTACATGTTCTGATTCTGTAATCGGATCAGAACTTTTCCAAAACGGCCGCCCTGTCGGATTTCCACCTTGTCGTTTGGATAAGTCCGTTCCAAATAAGCGGCGGTGATTTTCCGGTTGCGATCGTCCGCAGGCAAACCAAACATTCTCAACATGTCCATAACCTCATTGAGCGCCGTTTCCCTGGATACCTCCCTCGTTTTCATTTCCCGGGTTACGAGTGATTCATAGGTATAACCTTTTAGAAACAATAAATGGAGCAAATAGGCCATCTCCGAATGTTCATTTTTAAGGGGCTGATCTGAAACCAGCGGCCAAATCTCATTCAGAAGACTGTGCTCCCGAGAGCCGGCTGACAGACTGATATAGCAAAACTGCCGTGCGCAGCTCAGCACCCTCTTTACGCTCTCCCAATCAGCAATAGCCGGGCACATGGAGACAAATACAAAATCAAAAGCATTTCCCCATCCCTTTGCTTGGATATCTATGTCTTCGAAAGGCTCAGCTACAATCTTAACCTTCCCGTTTGTTATTCCTGTTATATTTTCTTTCATCAGCTCGACTAAAGGAAGACTAGGCTCCACGGCGGTAACTTCGGCCCCTCTCTCTGCAAATGGCACTGTAAATCCGCCCGAGGCTGCTCCAATATCTAAAATAGAGGTATCTTTAAATGTCACCCCCTGCCCTTCCAGCCATTTCATAATCCGTTTTGTCCTTTTCCTCCCTTCTTCGTTAAACGCTTGCTCATTGAATGACTTTGCTCTAAGGTCAAAATGGTGTACTTTATCCATTCCGGCTTTTTTCATTTTGTTAACCGCTGTCTGCTGATCTTCCTTCCAAGCTTCTTCCCAAACGGTTTCTTTAAAAAATTCGTTTATCAAGATCCATAACTCCTTTCATTTTTTGCTGTAAAATCAATGATTAAGGCTTAACAGACTTTAAAGACACTTTATATCTTTGATAGTCTTAAAAAAATAACTGCGGTTCACAACTCAACAGTTATTTTTTTGGCAAGGTCAGATATTTTTTGTTGTCTCAAATAATTCTCCATTTCATCTTCTGCAGATACCATCACCTTCTGAATCACACATTCTGATCCATGGTTCAAGTTGCAATCGAACAAGGAGGCTGTACCTTCAATTGCGTGAATAATATCAAGAAACGAAATGTCTTCCCAATTCCGCTTTAGCCTATATCCGCCATTGGCGCCTGAAGCGGATTCAATCATTCCCGCCTTGGCCAGCTTCGTTAAAATTTTCGATAAATACGTGGGCGATACCTCTTGCCGTTCTGCCAACTGCTGTACACCGACAAATGTATTTGGGGCGCCTGCTGCAAGAAAGAGCATAGTGTGAAGGGCATAGTTCGTTGCTTTCGAATACTTCATAGCGCAGTTTTTCACCTCAATCATAGACTTTACTTATCCATGATAGCTTTTATATTTAGGCAATGTCAAGTTTTTCATACTTTTTTCCACACTTCTGCAGGATCAAAAGGAAAGAAACAACCGAAGCCCGATCTACGTACAACATTCATAAAAGGGAACTCCAGATTTTCAGGTAGCTGAAAAGGCTATCACATGAAACAATGATTCGGGGTCAACTAGTGAGAAAAAATCTTCTCTTGTTTGACATTAAAGAAATTAGTGAACGGGTATCTTTCTAACATTCATCCGCTCTTTTGGCTGTATTCAGAAGGCAATCCATAGATTAATTTTGCAGTTTAAAAATCCCCAAAGCTACGCTGTGAAAGCAGCTTTGGGGTATGGGGAATTCTTTTAGCATGTTCGGTGTTTCGCACTTTACTCAATCACAGACCAAGCCGGTGAATCAGGATCTAATGTAAAGTCATGAGATGACTCGTCGCGATACATCGGATCGGCATAAATCGAGTCTTGATCTTGATTTGTTGCGTTTTGATACGGCGAAAACGAGTCGTATTCATTCTGTTTCCAAATTCATAGTCCGTCTTTGCCGGATTCCTTGTGGTACACGTTATGATTCACTTTATTTCCTTCATTTTTCGTAAAATCGTTTGCGATAAATATTCGCGAATCGCTTGCTGTTATGATGTTTTTTTCGATTGTATTGTTTTTTGTATCATACTGGAGCAAAAGCTGTCCGCCATCCAGCCCCTTTGTATCATTGCGGTAAATAATATTGTGTGCAATGACAGAATGGCTGGTGCCTCCCCGCTTTTGGTCGTATCCGCCGATAGAAATGCCCGTATACGCATTCTCATACACTTTGTTGTCGGTTATTTGAATATCATCAGCATATTTCCCTTTATGTTCAGACGTTGCTTCAATTCCGATATCGTTGCCGTAGACCGTATTTTCCTTAATGTCAATGCTTTGTCCTCCGTCAACATATATTCCGCCCGCAGAATAGTCATCACCATAGGCAGGATTTCCGTAAGTGGAGTTATCGTAAACCGTGTTGTTTTCTACGATACCGTTTCGCACAAAATCGTTTTGAGCGGCCGTTCCTTCATATCCGATCAGATCAATTCCGATGTTGTTATTGTCGCGAACCACATTGCCTCTCACCGTGAAACCGTCAATGTTTCCGTTCAGCACAACCGCTTCACTCGCTCCGAGTGTCAGCTTTTCAACCGTATTGTCCTCGATCTTAATGTCTTTCATGCTGCCGGAGCCATAAACGGCAATCCCGTGGGCATTGCCATCATCCGCTGTTGTTTTTATATCCCGGACGTGATTGTTTTTGATGGTAATATGACTGCTGGAGCCTGACACATAAATTCCCATGGCTGTTGCTTCTTCTGATGAAACGGAAAGGTCTTGAATCGTCAGTCCGCTGATTGTGATGTACTGTTGATTGTGAATCTGAATGAGCGGTGTTTCATATTCCGCGTCCTTAACAGATTCTCCGCTGATGACGACTTTTTCATTCTCATAGTTTTGAAATGTGATAGGCTTTTCAGCCGACCCGCTCTCTCTCACATCAAGCGTTTCATGATACGTGCCTTCCCGAATCATGACAGTTGTGCCGGGGACAGCCTTTTTTGCTGCCTGTTTCAGAGTTCGAAACGGCTTTTCTTTCGTTCCTTCATTTTGATCATTTCCATCGGGGGAAACATACAAGCTGTTAGCCGGTTCTGCTTCTTTTGCTCCGGTCTTATCGTAAGCAAAAGCGATGATAACAGAAACTAAAATACACGCTGATAAAATAAAATACCATTTTCTCATACTCAGCACTCTTTTCTTTTCAAAATGGATAAACTAACACCATTATAGAATATCCATTTATGGAAAACCATCGCAAACATTTGAAAGAAAAAGGCAACCCTGGGATCATAGGGTTGCCTTCATATTTATGAGTTTATTCAGCACTTCCGGAGTCTATGAATGAGATAGCCGCCTATTCCTCCTAAAATCGCCGGAAGCACCCATCCTAATCCGATGTCATACATCGGGAGAAACTGATTGAAAAATTGATTAATAGCTGCAATTTTGAGTCCGGCAGCATTCAGGCCGTCAAACAGGCTGATGATAAAGGTCAATATCAGACTGCCTTGATACACTTCCCTCTTCCCTTTAAATAAAGGATGTAAAAATGTTAAGAATATTAAAGAAATCGCAATGGG
The DNA here is from genome assembly GCF_056155945.1 of Bacillus sp. GM2. Classification (NCBI taxonomy): domain Bacteria; kingdom Bacillati; phylum Bacillota; class Bacilli; order Caryophanales; family Bacillaceae; genus Bacillus; species Bacillus sp. GM2. The sequence goes on along the minus strand of NZ_JBRKSZ010000007.1, from coordinate 1,580,766 downwards.
ATACAAAGTTGTTAAAACCGGCATTGAAACGTTAATCAGCTGTGTTAATCCTATATTTGCTACAAGGGTGCTGAACATTGACAGAATGACAGCAATTTTTTTATAGGAGATGTTTGGAAACAAGCCGTGGAAAAACGAAGAGCATGCTGTGATGAGTCCCACACTTGTTGTCAGACATGCTACAGTTATCATTAAGCCCAAAAAAACGGAACCATATGGTCCGAAATAATAGGATGAAACCTTTGCCAAAACCTCGGCTCCATTTTCTAAAAGACCCAGTTTTTCAACGCTGGAAGCCCCCATATATGAAAGCGCTGAATAGATCAGAGCCAAGAGCGCCGCTGCAATCGCCGTCGATTTTGCACAAACGATTATGAGCTGTTTTTTGGAGGCCGCTCCCTTCTCTTTCATGGCGTTCACAATGATGATTCCAAATACAAAAGCGACAAGGGCATCAAGAGTAAAGTAACCTTCTTTGAATCCTTTAAAAAATACGTGTGATGCATATCCTTCAGACGGAGCTTGAAAGCTTCCGATTGGATGAATAATAGCCGTAACAACGAGCAATCCGATAAATGTTAATTTAATAGGAGTTAGAAATTTTCCGATTACATCGATAATTTTAGTTGGATTCAGGGACAGCAAGCATGCCACAGTGAAAAATAATACGGTAAATATGATTAAGGCAACAGGGCCCGCATCATTTGATAAAAAAGGTTTAACTCCTATTTCAAACGACACATTGCCGGATCTGGGAATCGCAAAAAAAGGGCCGATTGCTAAATAGAGAACCGTTGTAAATACAATGCCGAACAACGGATGCACACGACTGGCCAGAGACTGCAAATCATTTTTTCCTGAAAAAACGAATGCCGTAATGGCGAGCAATGGCAATCCGACTCCGGTCACCAAGAATCCTGCATTGGCTGTCCATACATTCTCTCCGGCCATCTGACCCAGCATAGGCGGGAAAATGAGATTTCCTGCACCGAAAAATAATGCGAATAGCATTAATCCTATGATTAGGATAAATGAAAAAGGAATTTTTTTTGCCATCATGAGTCCTCCGATTCGGGTTAAGCTATTAGTGCGTTTTTAGTAGTCAGCAGTGTAGCGCGATAAAAATTTTCAAAATAAATGTCCTGAATTATCAGTAAATATTAAATAAAAGTACTATCCTACTATAGTAGCTGTTGCTCGTATTGTCAAAGGTTTAGTCTGTATAAAAATTACGTCGCACTCCTCCTTTGGAATTGATTTGAAAGTTTGTTACATAATGTAAAAATAACGATGGAAAGTAAATTCTCTTTTTGGGAGGTTGTGAAATGCCATTAGGGCCTGCAATCATTTCGGTATTAATAGGATTCGGGGATCGTATATGTCATTATGAGAGCGGTAAGGAAATCTAATTGATGGCAGGACGCCTCGGCCCCGATCCCTTGTCGCATAAACCAAGGCCGCCAATCCCTGTTCGGCTCTCTGCTCGTTATAGAACAAGGAGATATATAGAATGGTATCTTCATTCGCTCGGCTGAAATTGCCGGGTCATGCGGGGCAAAAGCTAAGAAAAGCGGCCAGTCAAATAAAATGACTGGCCTATCTGTTATTATATATGATTTACAAAGTAGAGACATCAATCACGAATCGATAACGCACATCGCTTTTGAGGACGCGCTCATATGCTTCATCTACTTGGTCAGCTCCGATGACCTCAATTTGCGGAGCCAAGCCGTGTTCAGCAGCGAAATCAAGCATCTCTTGTGTCTCCCGAATGCCGCCGACAAGCGAACCTGCAATGCTGCGGCGGCCCATGATTAAGGAAAACACACTGTACTGATCCCGTTCTGCCGGCGCGCCGACGTTAACAAGTGTTCCATCGGCGCGAAGAAGCGATAAGTATGCATCAACGTCCAGATTGGCGGACACCGTGTTTAAAATAAGATCAAAGCGTCCGGCCAGCTCAGTGAATACTGCAGGGTCGCCAGTTGCAAAGTAATGATCTGCGCCAAAACGCAAGGCTTCTTCCTGTTTATTCAAAGAGCGGCTTAAGACCGTTACTTCTGCCCCCATGGCATGCGCAAATTGGATGGCGACGTGGCCGAGTCCCCCCATTCCCACAACGGCAACTTTCTTGCCGGGGCCTGCGTTCCAATGCTTCAAAGGAGAGTACGTGGTGATGCCTGCGCACAAGAGCGGGCTTGCAACATCCAAGTTCAGGCTGTCCGGAATGCGGACAACAAAATCTTCTTTAACCACGATGTATTGGCTGTAACCGCCATATGTCGGATTTCCATCGTAGTCTAAACAGTTATACGTTTGGATCACGCCTTTCGTACAAAATTGCTCCTCTCCGCTCTGGCAGTATTCACATTCGCCGCAAGAGTCAACGAAGCAGCCGACCCCCACGCGGTCGCCGACAGCAAATTTTTTAACACTTGTCCCAACTGCTTTGACGATGCCGGCGATTTCATGTCCCGGAACCATTGGGAAGATTCCGCCTCCCCATTCATCGTACGCGCTATGGATATCCGAATGGCAAATGCCGCTGTACTTAATATCGATTAAAACGTCATTCGGTTGTAATTCCCTTCTTTCAATTGTGGTCTGTTCAAATTTCGCCTTGGCTCTCGGAGCACTCAGTACACGGGTTGAGATGGTTTTATGCAGATTACACATCCATATCGATCCTTTCTTACGTTATATTACGCCAATTCATAGAGAAGAGGTGCAAGTTAAGGTTAAACCTTAAAGTTCGCTTTAAGGCAAGAGGTTTTTCTGAAATCTTCTTCGGCTTGCGTTAAAGTCCACTTTAAGGTCTATAATCATTGTGTGTTGTGACACATCCAATTAGAATTTTGATGAATATGATGGAGGTTTCAAAATGGGGTATTCTATAAAAGAAGTTGCTGAAAAAGTAGGTTTGCCTACACATACACTCCGATATTATGAAAAAGAAGGTCTTCTGCCTTTTATTAAAAGAGACGCAAATGGAAACCGCATTTTTGAAGAAAAAGACTTGTCATGGTTGGAGCTTGTGATATGCTTGCGGAAAACTGACATTGCGCTTTCGGAATTACGGGAAATCGTCAATTTAACAAAAGAAGGAGATTGGACCATCTCGAAGCGCAAACAAATACTTGAAAAACATAAAGAAAAAATGCTTGAAAAGCAAAGAGTCCTGGAACGCGCCTTTTTAAAAATCGATGAGAAAATCATGTACTATGATGGATTAGAAAAAAAGAATCAGGCAATGTCCTTGAAAGCGGATGAAAAGTAATTTGATAAGTGCCGGCGCGCTTTCAATTATGGCACTACATTCAAAAGAAATTTTTCCAAAGTCTCCTTTGCGGCTTGCTCATCCGTACCATAGACCATTAACGTGATCTCATCCCCTTCTTGCACTCCTAATTGAAGGATTTCCATCAGATCTTTCCCGTTTGCTGTCTGCCCGTTTTTAGCGAGTACGATTTCACTTTTGAATGAAATCGCTTTGCGGACAAATAGGGTCGTATGCCTGGCCTGAAGCCCCCGGGGGAGCCGAACTGTTGATTTTGTTACTAACACCATAACTCTCTCCTTGCTTCTTTTTCGATTAAGGCTACGAAATTCTTTTCTAAGCTGCATCTACAGAATAATCGTTAAAGCCCACTTTAACGCAAGGGATTTTGTGAAATTTGCTGAGAAAAAGCCGTCTCCGGCCTGCGCTGGAAACGGCTTTTTTCTTAATTTAAAAAGGATGCTTTATATACAGATAAACGACCTGCTTATATATCCCACCAAAAGGTTTCGGGAAGCGAGTATTGGCTGTTCAATGCGCGTTCAATCGGCTCTTTCCAGCCGTGGTATGCGAGGGTAAAGGCTCCCCAATGAATCAACATCATGTTCTTTCCTTTTACATCTTTATGGGCTTGTACAGATTGTTCGGGTGTCATATGAATCCCGGACCAGCGTCTGTCATATTGGCCGCCTTCCATTAATGTGATATCGAAAGGGCCGTATTTTTTGCCGATTTCCTTAAAGTGTTCATCATATCCCCCGTCACCGCTCGTATAAAAACGCGTATGTTTTCCGAGGATGACCCAGCCGCCCCACAGGGTCGTGTTTCGATTCAATAATCCTCTGCCTGAAAAGTGTTTGGACGGTGTCAGGGCTATTGTCAAACCTTGAAACTCCGTTTCATCCCACCAATTGAGTTCGGTGATTTTTTCTTTCTCAATTCCCCACCGGATCAAGTGTGCGCTGATTCCGTAAGGAACGAAGAAATGACCGGCCTTTTCCTTCAGCTTTAAGATGGATGGATAATCTAAGTGATCATAATGGTCATGTGTAATCAAGACGGCGTCAATCGGCGGCATATCATTGACCGTATGCAGGATGTCTTCGCTGTAGCGTCTGCTTCCGATGAATGATACGGGTGAAGCAATTGGACCCAGCATAGGGTCTACGAGTATTTTTTTGCGGTCGATGCTCAGTAAAAAAGCGGAATGTCCAAACCATGTTAAGCTGTCTTCGTTACTTTTAACGATGTTCCAATCAATCTCAGAAACAGGGATTTGATCGGAAGGATTGCGCTCCTTGCCGCCGGAAACAGCGTCTCTCATCATTGAGAAAACTCCGGATATTCCGCCCATATCCATCTTTTCTTGTGTTTGATTAAGAAATTTGCCATCGGCATAATTGTCAAAGCTTTGATACAGCTTTTTTTGTTCCTTGCTTGGATTTCCTCCAAACACAGGATGTAAATTGATGAACAATAAAACAGCCGCAGCTAAGATGATGATAAAAATGAATAAAAACATCATGGTTTTTTTCCTTGTTCCTTCCTTTTCAGGATGATATCTTGCTTCTTCTTATTCTACCGATTATAGCTGCTTCGTCGCCAGTATAATGAATAAAATGTAAGAACCCTCCGAATTTGGAGAGTTCTTTTTAATAGTGCCGCGTAAAACGGCTATTGTGTAAATGCTCAGCCGGCGATTCCAGACCACCGCCATAGCCTTCTCAGGCAGGATGCAGCAATTATTTATTTTGCACTAATAAAAATGTGTATTTGGTGCCCTCCGGCTTGTTTTTCCAATAAATCGTTACCTCCGCATCTCCCTTTTGGCGTCCTTCGTAGTCTACCGAGTTCATGCTCGGATTAGCATATGCATGGAGAATAAAGGGGTCATCGACCGCAACCTCTAAATCTTCGTCCGAAAATTCAATTTGAGGACCTCCATTTATACTGCCGCAATAGAAATGCGCACGGCCGGAACCGCCAATGCCAACTGTTTCGTCGTATACGGTGAAGATGTGAGTTGAGCATTCGCTTGGTTTAATAGTACCAACTGATGCAGCATTTGCAGAAACGGCATGAAAGGACAGAATCGTCGCAAGGGCAATGGCTAGTGACAAGAAATACTTGCTTAATTTTCCGATGTTCATGTTGTCAACCTCTAACCAAATATTGTCAGTATACATATTCTCCATATCGAAATATATACCTCTATAATAAGGTTCTTACAAAAAAAGAGCTGACGCTAATGGTCAGCTCCCGCTTTTAAAACCGGACAGATTCAGAGGGTTGGAAAAACCGGTCCACCGCTTCATCGGTTACATCTGAAACGTTCCGGTACTTGTAGTTCGGTGATTGATCACGGTCGATCAGGACGGACCTGACGCCTTCGAAGAAATCATTGTGCTTCAAAAAGTTCTTTGCCAGCACCAGATCCGTGGCAAAGCATTCTTCCAGTGTTTTTTGACGTCCGTCCGCCAGCTGTTTCAATGTGATTTTTAATGAAAATGGCGATTTGGAAAGCATTGTTTTTTTCACATTCGAGCTAAAGGTGCTTCCCTCGCTTTCGAGCGATTGAAGGATCTCTTCCAGCTTATCATACTTAAAATGACGGTCAATCGCTTGCTGATCACGGGCGAGCGTGCTCTCCTGGGAGGGCTCCGTTTTCGATTCGCGGATCAGCTGATCGAGCTTTTCTTCAACGCTTGCAAGGCGCCAATCGGTTTGTTCCACTGCTTGAAGCAATCGTTCTAAAGCGCCGCTCTCCATGTAGGCGTCTGCCCCATTGATATACAGCACGTCGGCTGCATGGATGACAGACGCCGTTAATCCAAGATACCGCCCTAAGCGGCCCGGGGCTTTGTTTAAAAAATAGGCTGCCCCGACATCCGGAAAGAAGCCGATATTCATTTCGGGCATCGCCCATTTTGTCCTCTCCGTGACGATCCGGTGGCTGGCCCCGTACGTCAGGCCGACGCCTCCCCCCATGACGATCCCGTCCAAGCAGGCGATGATCGGTTTCGAAAATCGATGGACTGCCATATCGACTTCGTACTCTGTTTCAAAAAAGCGCTCGGCATCTTGCAGGGCCTGTTTTGACGAACGAGCTTCATAGAGTGCCTTAATATCCCCTCCGGCACATAGTCCTTTTGGTCCTGCACCTTTGATGACCACGATAGAAACGTTTTGATCTGTCTCCCACTCGTTTAACTTTTCACCAATCAGACGGACCATGTCGTATGTGAGTGAGTTGAGCGCTTTCGGGCGATTCAGAACAATCGCTGCGGCGCCGTTTTGATTGACGGAAAACAGCACGTCATCGGACATCTTGATCCACTCCTTTTATGAATGATGAAAGTTTGGTTTGCGCTTTTCGACAAATGCGTGAATTCCTTCTTTGGCATCTGAAGTGACAAACAGCTCGGCGAATCTGTTTCGCTCCCTCTCCAGTGCTTGTTCCATGCTTTCGCTGGCGCCCTGTACGACACATTCGACGGCGCGCCTCACGCTGGTCATGCTTTTTCCTTCGATAAAAGACGACGCGACCCCTGCTGCCGTCTTCATCAGTTCCTCCCCCTTTACAGCCATCTGTGCAATTTTCAGCTCTACCGCCTCTTGAGCTGAAAGCGATCGGCCCGTCAGGATAAGGTCGAGTGCTGTCGCTGTGTCCGTTATGTTGCGAAGCCGCTGTGTACCACCAAATGCAGGAATCAAGCCGAGCTTTAATTCGGGAAGACCGACTGTTGCATCGTCTGATACGATTCTGAAGTGGCAGCTCATCGCGAGTTCCAGGCCTCCGCCAAGAGCCGGTCCGTTTATCGCCGCAATGACGGGTTTTTTGGAAGCTTCGATTTCATCGCAGAGCGCCTGGCCCCCTTGTGCGAGCGCCAATCCTTGTTTTTGGTCCCCAAGTTTTGAAACGAATTCTTTTATATCCGCTCCCGCCACAAAAAAGCGGCCTTCTCCAGTAATGATGATTGCTTTTGTCTCCTCGTCGCGGGCCAATTCCCGAAAAAGAGAGCGCAATTCGGCGATACAGGAAGAAGAAAGTGTATTTGCCGGCGGATTGTTCAACGTCACGGTTGTGATGCCATGTTCTGTTTTAAGTGTGGCATATTTCAAGTTCAATATTGATCCCTCCCTGATTAAATAAAAAAGGCCCCTCTGAAAAAAAATCAGTTGTGCATGAGAGGGAGCCTTATGTTAAGGATTAGAACCAGCGTTCGGTGACGACCTTTTTACGCGTGTAAAACTGGACGCCGTCCTTTCCGTTTGTCCCAAGATCTCCATAGAAAGAGGCTTTGTTCCCTGCGAAGGAGAAGAACGCCATCGGAGCCGGGACGTTGACATTGACGCCGATCATTCCGGCATCGATTTTGTCGCGGAACTGCTGGGCGCTTTTCCCGCTCGATGTGTAGATGACAGCGCCGTTGGCAAACTTGGATTGATTGGCGAGCTCGATCCCCTCGTCAAGATCTTGTACACGGACGACGCTCAAGACCGGTGCAAAGATTTCGTCCTGCCAGATTTTCATCTCTGGTGTCACATGATCGAAAATCGTGGCTCCCACAAAGTATCCTTCTCGAACATCCGGATTGCGTCCGTCTACGGCGAGTGCGGCCCCTTCTTTTATACCGCTGTCGATATAGTCAAGGACGCGTTGTTTATGGACTTCGCGGATCAGCGGGCCGACAAAGTGATCCTCGGATCTGCCGTCTCCTGTCTTCAGCTTCCGTGTTTCAGAGACGAGCATTTCCATGAAGTCATCGGCGATGTCATCAACGACCGCCGCAACGGAGCAGGCCATACAGCGTTCCCCGCTGCTCCCGAATGCCGCACCGATGATGCCTTGAACAGTCTTTTCAAGATGGCAATCCGGCATAACAATCGCATGGTTTTTAGCGCCGGCCAGCGCCTGAACGCGTTTCCCGTTGGCTGTGCCCGTTTGATACACATATTTTGCGACCGGTTCTGAACCAACGAAGGAGACGGCTTTAATATCATCGTTCTCCAATATTCCGTTTACAACATCCTTTCCTCCATGGACGAGGTTTAACACACCTTTTGGAAACCCGGCTTCATAGAACAGCTCAACAAGCTTCCCGGCAAGAATAGGAGTCCGTTCCGAAGGTTTCAGGACGAACGTGTTTCCGCAGGCGATGGCGAGCGGAAACATCCACAGGGGAACCATCATTGGAAAGTTAAACGGCGTAATGCCGGCGACGACTCCCAAAGGATAGCGCCAAATCGATCCGTCGATGCCCCCGGCTATCGCGGGCAGGGATTCTCCCATCATTAAAGTAGGTGTGGCTGTCGCAAGCTCAACAACTTCGATTCCCCGCTGCACTTCGCCGCGGGCGTCTTTTAACGTTTTGCCGTTTTCCGTCGTAATAATGTCTGCCAATTGTTCTTTTTGCTCCTGGAGAAGCTGTAAATACTTGTATAAAAGCCTTGCCCGATTGGGGACGGGCACAAGCGACCAGGTCTGATAAGCGTGCTTGGCAGCCTGCACGGCACGATCTACATCCGCTCTCACAGATAGAGGCGCATAAGCGATGACGTTTCCGTTTGCAGGATTGACGACTTCTTCCGATTCCGCACCTAGAGAATTGACCCATTCCCCGTCGATATGGTTCATCATTTTTTTTGCATTGGTTGTGATCATTTGATTTCTCACCTCTCCTTACTGATAAGTTGTCTTCTGTTCGCTTATTTTTTTGTATAAAACAGACATATCTTTTTCCCCGTATCCGTTCTGATCGGCTTCTTCGTAAATGCCGAAGAGAATCTTGCTCACCGGCAGTTCAACGTTGTTCTTCTCAGCCAAATCCAATGCAAAGCCAAGGTCTTTCAGCAGCAGCTTCAAAGAAAAGCCAGGTTTATAGTTTTCATCCGCTATGAAACTTTTATAGTTGCGCTCATAGATCCGGCTCTGCCCATAGCTGACGTTCAGCATCTCAAACAATTGGTCGAGGTCGAGATTGCTGTTTTTGGCAAGGTGCAAGGCTTCACTGACGCCGGCTGTATAAAAACCGATTAAGAGGTTGTTGATCAGCTTTGTATTCGTTCCGCTGTCGATGTTTTCGTTCACATGAAAAATATTCTCGCCCAATGCATTGAAAACAGGCAACGCTTTATCAAAAACGGACTTCGGACCCCCGACCATAAAGGTCAGCGTCCGGTTGACCGCCCCGATCACACCGCCGCTGACCGGCGCCGCAAGAAAATCGATACCTTTGCTTTTCGCTTCCTCCGCAATTCGGATATTCAGTTCAGGAGCGACCGTGCTTGTATCGATCAGGAGGACGCCCGGTTCAGCCAGGTGTACGAGCCCTTTTTTTCCCAGAAAAACCTCCTCTGCAGCGTTTGAGGAAGGAAGGCTTGTGAGGATGGCGTCACACTCTTCAACCATTTTTTCAACTGAAATCCCGATCGTTCCTCCTGCATGATGCAAGGCCAATTCAGCTTCTTTGTTAAGGTCCATTCCATAAACCGTAAAGTTCTCCTGAAGCAGATTCTTCGACATTGGCAGACCCATATTGCCCAAACCGATAAATCCGATTTTTTTCAAACAGTTTCCCTCCGATCACACCGTATATTTTTCATGAGCGGCTATTTTTTCTGCGATTTCGCGTTTTTGAGTAAACAGATTGCTGAAAAGAGGCAAAGAAAGGCTGCGAGCCTCTTCAAATGCGAGTTTTCTTTCGGCTTCATCAGATGCTATGCTTGATAAGGCGGTCACCGCCATCTCTTCGATTCTGCGGTAGCCTTCTTCACAAATGACATTCGTCATCATTTCTTTCAACCGTGCTTTTTCACCACCGTATATTTGCCTAGCTTTTTCGGTTCGGCGGGCGGCGGATTCCATCACATAGATTTCTTTTTTCATGTCGGCGAGAAGCCGTGCGTATTCCTGATCTTCTTGAGTGTTCACGCGAGAGCGGATAAGCGCTTTCAGTGTCTTGCCGAAAAGCCTGTTGGACAGCTGAATAAATCGCCGGTTTCGATTTCCCTCGCTGCCTAGTTGAGCTTCCGGCTCTGAGATGCCGTTTTGCTGCACTTCTTTCATGAGCAGTTTGGCGATCGTTAAGCGGTTTATTTCATTTGTCCCCTCGAAAATCCGGCTGATCCTCGCGTCCCGGTACAATCGTTCGACTTCGTACTCCTGCATGTATCCGTAGCCGCCATGAATCTGCACCGCTTCGTCTGCGATCCGGCCGAGGATTTCGGAGCAGTAAACTTTATTGATCGCACATTCGGATGCATAGTTTGTGAGTTTTCTCAGTCTATCGTCTAATGGGAGAGCCGAATCTAAAACATTGTCCAAGCAATCTGCCGTTCTGTAAGCAGCGCTTTCCGCGCCGAAAATCGAGACCGCCATGTCGGCAATCTTTTCTTGAATCATTGAAAAACCGATGATCGGCTTGTTAAATTGCTTTCGCTGTTTGGCGTAGCTAACAGCAAGGTTCAATGCTTGTTTTGCCGTTCCAATGTTCGAAAACGCGAGCTTTAAGCGGGCCATGTTTAAAATGTTCAAAGCGACGTGATGACCTTTCCCGATATGACCTAGAACATTGTCGCTTGGCACCTCGACTTCCTCCAAGATTAAGGTTGCTGTCGAAGACCCTTTGATTCCCATCTTCTTCTCTTCAGGTCCGATGGAAACACCTTTAAACGAGCGTTCGACGATAAATGCTGTCATGCCTTCCGCCGTTTTTGCAAAGACAACATATACATCAGCTACTTGCGCGTTCGTAATCCACTGCTTTTCCCCATTTAAAATCCAGGCTGTCCCTTCCCTATTCAAGACGGCTGTCGTTTTTGCGTTTAAAGCATCCGATCCTGCGCCCGGCTCTGTCAGAGCATATGCTCCGATCCATTCGCCCGATGCCAGTTTTGGAAGGTATTTTTGTTTTTGTTCCTCTGTTCCATAATAAATATACGGCAGTGTCCCGACTCCCGCATGAATATTAAAGGAGACGCTGAACGATCCGCCGGCTCCCATTTTCTCTGCCACCAACCCGGAAAGCTTCTTGCTGAGTGAAAGGCCGCCGCAATCCTCCGGAACTTCGATACTGAGCAAACCGAGCTCTCCTGCTTTTTGAAACAATTTTTTCACGCTTTCGTGATCCTGCTGATCAATCGATTCAAGAAGGGGCATGACTTCGTTTTTGACAAATGATTCTGTCGTTTTTGAAATCAGTCGATCTTCCTCTGTGAAATCTTCCGGTGTAAATCCTTCAGCAGCCGATTCGTGTTGAGAAATCAAGGGTTCATTCCATCGAAGTTTTGCTTTCCCCATTGCTTACCTCCTCGCTTCCGCTAAAAAGAGTGATAAACCGAGATAAAAAGACGATGAATCCGCTTACATTTTTGCTGATACGAATCATCGTCTCCTTTTCTCATCCAGATAAGGACCAACCAATTATGAAGGGCACGGTTGTTTCGGTCATTTAGCAGGCTTTTCTTGCCAGACGCCGGAACATAGGACCGCCTTTTTGTTTCATGAAGCAGCTGTTCCGCGAAAAGTCCCGGGCAGTGCAGCTGATGAAAGATATGAAGCTTTTAATATCAGCTTATCAAATAATTGGAAGATTTCCAAATGTTTTTTTGGTTTACTCTATTTTACTTGTGAAAGCTTGGGAATATGCATTGTCAGCCCTCTGTGAACACGTCTTGGCAAGTCGAGATTATTTTTTTTGCAAAAATAAAACAGACCATAGTTTTATGGTCTGTTCAGAAAGGGCGCCGCTGATCGTTTATTCAATTGATAAGCTTGAGACGATACATTCCGCATGGCCGGCGAGCGTAAATTCTCCAAAGCCCCAGGGCAGCAGCATGTGATCTCCTTTTTTAAATGAAAAGTTATGGCCGCCAGATGCGATGCGCCCTTCCCCTTCTATGACGCTGGCAAGAAGAAACGGTTTATCCTGTTTGAAACAGGCCGATCCTTTTACATCCCATTTTTCTACTGAGAAATAAGGACAATCAATCAGTGCGGCAGTCTTGACGTCGCCCGATGTTTCGTATTGAACGGTTTCGCGATCAGGGGAAGACGGAACGTCGATCACTTCTATGCTTTTTTGCAAATGGAGCTCGCGCAGGTTTCCTTCAGCGTCTTTTCTGTCATAATCATATAGTCTGTAGGTTGTGTCAGAATTCTGCTGCGTCTCCAAAATCAAAATGCCTTTTCCGATCGCATGGACAGTTCCGCTCGGCACATAGAAGAAATCTCCCGGCTTCACTTTGACGCGGCGCAAAAGCTCATTCCATTTTCCGTTTTCGATCATTGAGACCAGTTCTTCCCGCGTCTTGGCATGGTGGCCGTAAATGATCTCCGCATCTTCCTTGCAATCAATGATATACCAGCATTCCGTCTTTCCAAGCTCCCCGTTTTCGTGCAGCTTTGCATATTCATCATTTGGATGCACTTGTACGGATAGGTCTTGGTCGGCGTCCAAAATTTTTGTCAAAAGAGGAAAGCGGTCTCCCTTTATATGTCCGAATAAATGACGGTGTTCATCCCATAATTCGCTTAATGTGAGCCCTTTATACAAGCCGTTTTTCACGACGCTTTGTCCATTTTGATGTGCGGCGAAAGCCCAGCACTCCCCTGTTTGTTCGGATGGAATGTCATAGCCGAAAGAGGCTAAAGCCGTTCCGCCCCATATTCTTTCTTTAAAAACAGGCTCGAAAAATAACGGTTCAGTCATGACGGGCGTCCTCCTTTTTTAGATGATTTCATCCAGAAGTTTGTATGCTTCTTCTTTTGTTTGGGCAGAGAGAAGCTTGTCCCGGTAGGTGTCATCCATCAGTTTTCTGGAGAGCATTTGCAGAAGCTTCAGATGCTCGTTTCCTCCGCTTTCTTTCGGGACGGCGATCATAAAAATCAGTTTGGCGTCAGTTCCGTCAAGACTCCTCCAGTCTACGCCCGAACGTTTAATGCCGAATGCTACACTCGGCTTCTTGACGGCATCAGACTTCCCGTGCGGGATCGCGATATTCATACCGATCGCCGTTGTACCCTCAAGTTCGCGATTGATGATAGCTTGTTTAAATTCGCTTTCTGAATGCAGTACGCCTTTCCGGGACAATTTTTGGATCATTTCATCAATAATGTCGTCTCTCGTATCTCCTGACAAATGAGGTTCGATCAAATCTGTATCGATGATGTCTGTGAGCTTTGTAATTTCCGGCTTTTCGATTTTTTTGCTTTCCGCTTCGATTTCGATGTTCGGTTGGGGAATGTCGTTCCCTGCAGCAGCTTCACTTATCCCTGCGGGTGCAGCTGTGACCTCTTTTTTGAGCACATTGACCAAAAGAGAGGTAACCAGGGATCCGGCAATAACAGCGATAAAGAACATCAACACATGATCGACAGCGCCAAGCACCGCTACGATCGGTCCGCCGTGGGCGACTCTGTCCCCTACATTACCGATCATGGCGATCACGGAACCTGTCATTGAACCCGCCATAATACTTGGTATGACGCGGAGCGGATCCTGTGCAGCAAACGGGATGGCGCCTTCAGTAATGCCGAATAATCCCATTGTAAATGCTGCTTTTCCCATTTCTCTTTCTTGCGCCTGAAATTTTCTTTTCCCTAAAAACGTTGCGATTCCAAGCCCGATCGGAGGAATACAAATGGCGACGGCGATCGGTCCCATAATTTCATAGTTGCCTTCACCGATCATGGCCGAGCCAAACAAGAATGCCACTTTATTGACGGGGCCGCCCATATCAAATGAGATCATCGCCCCTAAAATTAATGCCAGCAGAATCGAGCTTGAGCCCTGCATACCAGCCAGCCAAACCGTCAATGATTCAAAGATTTGCGCGACAGGCGCGCCGATCAGCAATACGAACGCCAAGCCTACAATGAGCGAGGAAACCACCGGTATGACGATGATCGGCATGATCGGCTGTATGGCTTTTGGCACTTTTAATTTTTTGATGGCCAGCGCCGCATATCCGGCTAGAAAGCCCGCGATAATGCCGCCGAGGAACCCTGCACCGCTCCCGCTGCCGTAAAAGCTTCCCGTCGCTGCGATGTATCCGCCGATCATTCCCGGCACAAGCCCCGGTTTATCGGCGATACTGTAGGCGATGTAACCGGCTAAAATCGGGATCATGAATGAGAATGAGGCTGCCCCGATTTGCTCAATCGTTTTCCAAAAAGAATCATCAGGGATCACTAACCCTTTCGGCGTCTTTTCGCCTCCAAGCGTCAATGCGACCGCAATCAATAATCCGCCGACGACAATGAAAGGAACCATAAACGATACACCGTTCATTAAATGCCTGTAAATCGGATTTTGCTTTTTCTCCGTTTGAGCGGAGGCTTCCGTTTTCACAGCCGAACGATAGACAGGTATATCGCCGCCGATCGCTTTTTGTATTAATTCTTCCGGTTTTCGGATGCCTTCCTGAACACCGACAGCCAGAAGTTTTTTTCCGATAAAACGGTCTTTGTTGACCGAGCGGTCTGCGGCTATAATAATCGCGTCAGCCTCGCGGATTTCCTGCTCGGTCAGCTCATTTTCCACCCCGATGCCGCCTTGTGTTTCGACTTTCATTTGAACGCCCATTCGATCGGCCGCTTTTTGCAAATTTTCCGCAGCCATATACGTATGGGCAATGCCGTTTGGACATGATGTAATCGCTAACAGTTTCATGCGAATCCTCCTTCTGAAACTAAAGTAGTGAGCAGCTCTTGTCATTACTTTATAATAAAAACGTGCGTGTAAAAGCGTTGTTTTTTACCGCAGGCTCCGGAAAAATCGGTTTTTTTAAAGCAGGACTGCAGTGAGCGGCGACTTGTAAAAACATATGGGACTGAATTTGAAAAAAATGTGCCGTATTGCAATAGGGAGCTGAAATTTGTCGAGGGGGTGTAAACATAGGACATCCTCTTTATGAAGGTTATTTTGATGAGGGTATTCGAAGAAAACCCCAGTGAAAAGAAAATATCTGATGGTATTGATGAAATGGGGAAGCTTCTTTAAAAAATATCTCATTCCTAGTGCCCGAAAGCTCTGATTATGATTTAATAAAAAATTAAGAAAGGTATGATATCAATGATGAGATTACTTATTAGTTTTATATTCGGGGCTTTAGGGGCAGTTATAATGTATAACATAAAATCAAACTTTTCTTTCCCTGTGACAACAATTGTTTTAGTGGTTTTTGTGGCTGCTTGTTTGCATTTTGACCTGGTTAAACGTAAAAAGAGCAAAGATCAGAATGATAAAAAGTATGAGTTTATATGGTGGATCGCAACAATTCTCATGGTTCTAGTGATGACTCTTAATACCGTCTTTGTAAAAATTGACCCTAAGTATAATATCATCGTTGTATTGATTCACATTTTGTTTATGGTGATTATTAAGAGTAGATGGAAGAAAGCTAAGACAGACTAAGCAGATGGGCGGCCTGCTTTTTTCGTACCATCTCGGCAGACTCTTTTTCCGGTGTCCGCAATGTTTTTCACCTTCAAATTCAAAATAAAAAGACATCCATCAGGACACCTTTTCTTTCTCTTTTTCAGCTTTTGCTTGTTATACAGAAACTAGACAAAAAAAGTAACAATTTCTATGCTCTTCATCAACCAGTATTCAGCTCGTTTCATTGTGAAAAATTAATCATCCTATTGGAGAAATAAAAAAGTGTCCAAACCTGTTGAATTAGAAAGAAATCTACTCCTCACTAATTCATGGCTCTGGACAAATATTTCAAAAGATTATAAAGGACGCCGAAATAGACGATATATTCGTTGATGCTGAAACAGATTTCATCATTTCTTTTTATAATACAGAATAATTATTTAATCGTTCCTCTAACTCATGAATCCTTCTTTCAAGCTCAGAGAACTTCTTGTCGTTGTATCTATGATCACGTTCAATGTTTCTTATTGATTAGTTTAAGCATGGATATGACTTTTTCAGGATCGTTTTCCTCTATGCGTGTTAATGTTTTGTTGATTGTATCTAACCGCTCGTTTACGCTTTTGAAGTCTTCTTTCATTTCCTTTTGCATTTCGTAGATCGCTTGCAAAACTTGATTATCCAATTCGTCCATCCCTTTCTATTGATTATATCATCATCCTAATGATTGTGTTTCATTTTTTGGAATGCTCCTTTCCCTATTGCTAATGTGTTTATTCTTTCTCAACGGTCTACTTGCACTATAAAACTCCACTTCTTTTTCAGTGGGGAGCTATAAATTAGAGATCTTTATATAACTCATGTTTAATCCAAAGTTCGAAGTATTGAGTAGCCTCATTAATCTTTAAATCTTTGCTTGTTATTGAAAGTATATTGCAACCGAATGGATCGATTTTTGAAAAACTCAAAGGTGGCTCATCTATCCCATGATCCTGAAAGTTAAAATACACGTCCCACACATCGATATCTAGGCGTTTTAATCCTACCGCTTCAAGATCTAATCCCTTTTTATTGTAACTAATATGTAGATGTTGTGCTTCATCATAATTCATTAGGAAACCCTACCTTTAGAAAAAGATATGATGTTTTTTCAGTTGGGCGGCACGGTGGAAATGAAGTGATAAAGGCCTTCTAATTGAATTTTGATAAAGGTCAGCGCCCCGCTTTTAATAATCCAAATAAGATAAGAACTTCATCACATTTGTTTCTTTCGTCAGCTTTTGGATGAAGGCCGGCTGCTCGCTTAAGCTGGACAGCTCTTGGAACAATTGTTTTGTCATGTTTTGATCCTCATGTTTGACAGCCAGCATAAAGACGAGCGATACTTTTTCAGAGCCCCAGTCAAGCGGCTCCTTTAATGTGGCGATCGCAATGGCTGATTGTTTAATCAATTTGGCGTTCGCGTGGGGAATCGCGATGCCCGCTCCGATGTTTGTCGCCGACATTTTCTCTCTCAAGACGGCGTGTACGGCATATTCTTTTTCCACATAGCCTTTCTCGTATAAAGCGATTGCCAGCTGTTCAATCAGCTTGTAGCGGTGTTCTGACTCTTGCTGCAAGAAAACGAGAAAAGGAGTCGTGTCGTTCAGCACTTTAAACGTTTTTTGTTTTTGGCGGGTCGATTCACCGAGCTGATCCATAAAGTCGCTGAGCTTTTTCTCATCAGCCGACTCGAGCAGCGGTGATACAACAATATGAGGAATTGATAAATCCTCCAGGCTGACCGTTGATATGACAAGCTCGATATCTTTATATCTTGCAGTATAGTCCGCCAAATCTGCTTTCGCGATGCAGTCCATCACGGCAATTTGGTGGAATTTCCGTTCGATTTTTGTCCGCAGCAGCTGTGACATTCCGATGCCCATATGACAAACGATGATCGCTTTTTTATGCTTGTCTTTTCCATAGCTGAAGCGCTCGATCGCCGCTTGGAAATGCAATGTCAGATAGGCGGCTTCTTCCTCGGGAATCGAAAGTGAAAACGTTTGGTTGATGTCTTCAAGAGCATCAATGACAATATGAAACAGATAAGGGTACATTTTTTTGATATCATTGAGCATCGGATTTGATACGGAAAGGTCATAGCTCAGCCGGTTTAAAACGGTATTAAGGTGAACTTTCAATCCATTGATCAAAACCCGGTCCTCGCGGAAATCCATCATTTTCAACTCTGATACGCGATTGATTAAATATTCGACAACCTTTGGAAGCAAAGGGTTTTCCAGTCCGCTGTCCCCTTCTTTTCCAAATGGGTAGCGAACTTTTCCGCCTAATATATGCAATGTTAAATAGACGGCCTCTTCTTCAGGAAAGCGGATCGCAAAAACAGCTTCCAGCCGTTTTAAACAGGCAAACGTCCACTGAAATTCTTTTTTCTTTTTGACTGCATCGATTTCCCCCGGCGAAATGGTGATCGGCTGTTTCATTTTGATGCGGCGGATCATCAGCAATGTATGCAACAGTAAATTTTCGAACGTTTCATCAGTGAAATATAAAGAATGCCGCCTTTGCAATGATCTGATCTCACTTTTAACAAATTCCACTTCATGGCTTAAAAATTTACTTTTAATAAATCGGCTTGTAAACTCCGGGTTGTCAATCAACTCCGAGATGCGCGCCAGCGCTTTTCTCTTATTTTTTTCACTTCCTTCGATCTTTAAACCGAGGCGCTGCTTGGATACCAGTGTGAGGCCAAACCGCTTCAGCCAAACGTCAATTTTATTCAAATCCCTTTTGATGGAAGACTTATTCAAGAAATGCTCGGCAGCCATTTCTTTTGCAGAAACCGGCTTTGGATTCATTAATAGCTGATAAGCGATTTGCAGCATTCTTTCTTCATCGGGTAGCTGCTGTGCGGCGTGATGTTCGGTATATAATTGCCGGCTTAAACGGACTCTTTCTTGATCTTCAATATTCAAATAAACGCCCAATCCCGGTTTGCGAATTAATTGAGCATCAGAATGCTGATTGAGATAGTCTTCAATCGTTTTCAGATCATTTCTGATCGTTTTTTCAGAACACTTTACCCTGTCTGCGAAATCTTGTACGACTAAATAGTCATCAGGTTCAGATAACAACAGATTCAGAATGTCTTTTTGCCTCGTATTCATATCTCTCTCACCTGTTTTTCTATCCTTCCCGTCAGTTTCACTTAAAAGAAATGTTAGTATAAGTATACTATATACGTAACCGTTTACATTATACAGTGAAATAAAAGGGCCAAAAGTTTCGTTTTTTACCGAAACTTCCGGAAAAAATGCTTTTAATCAACTCGGAAATTTTTCTTTTATAGGAATTTTTTATAATAGATGATAGTGAGGGGAAAGAGAAAAGCAGACGGCAGAATGAAAACAGCCGCACGGTTCTGAGCAACGGAAAAAGGATCAACGGTGCTGCTCCCGCCGATCCTTAAACATTAAAATTCTCTTTTATTATAAAAGCTGAGCGATATCGCGTATGAAACGGAGATCATCACGAGCAGTACACCAACCAAAAGGATGAATGTACCCGCATTTGACATTCCGCTCAGAAAAGCCGTTAATTTTTGGCTCAATGCAAGGTTCTCGTCCGCGTCTATAAATTTAAAAAAGGCTGTTCCTCCAAAAATAATGAAGAAAAATATGAGGATATTCGCCATTTTGGACTTCAAATAGCCGTACTTAAAAATCAGCGGAAATGAGATCGAGCTAAATAAAGTGACAGCCATAACAGCACCCATCGCTCCTGAAAATGTCAATGGGAAATCAAGCGGCAAGTGCAGCAAATGTCCGACCGCATTGATCAAAGAATAGAAGAGAATGGCATAAGCCGCATAGACATAAACCGATACATATTTCGATAATACGATGATGTTTCTTTTAATAGGCAAGCTGATCAGGATTTTGTCACTGTTGTTTTTGTCTTCCAAGGAGCTTGCGCCTAATGCCAGCTGGTACGTGACAGCCAATACAGCGACCGTATATCCGACAAGCTCAAGCTGCGACAATGTAAAAGTGAAAAAAATCATCAATAACAGCGATAGCTTCATTGCCCTTTTCTGCATTAAAATATCTTTTTTAATTAGATGATACACGATGATCACTCCTGCCGGTTGAAAATACCAAAATATCTTCCAAAGTGGGTTTTTCTATCATGACGGAATCCCCGAAATGCTGAACGACTTCCCGCTTATCTCTGGAGAGCGCTTCAAAACCATAGCGGTTTTTCTTGATGCCGATTAAGGCGTCTTCGTTCCCTTTGCGCAGCGTATCGAGGTCTCCTTTCACAATGCAGTACTCCTCCAACAGCTCATCCTTTGTCTTGCTCAGCACGAGCCGGCCGTTATGAATGAAAGTAATATAGTCCGCTACTTTTTCTAAATCAGAGGTAATATGCGTCGAAAAGAAAATCGACTTGTTCTCGTCCTGCAGCAATGTTTGCAGCACGTCGAGGAGTTCGGACCTGACAAGCGGATCCAGTCCTGATGTCGGTTCATCCATGATCAATAATTCGGCATGATGGGAAAGCGCGACCGCCAATGAGAATTTCATCTTCATCCCTTTTGACAAGTTTTTGATCTGTTTGTTTAAAGGGAGCTGGAAGTCTTTTGCGTACCGCTGAAAAACAGCTTCGTCCCACTTTTTGTAAAACGGTCTGATGATTCCTTTCATTTCGTTTGGTGTCAGTTCTTCGTAAAAATGATTTTCATCGTATACAAAGCCGATTCTCTGCTTGATTTCGATATTGTGTTTTTCATTGTCGAGACCGAAAATGCTGATGTTCCCTTCGTTTTTTTTGATCAGGTTCATGATCAGCTTGATGGTCGTGCTTTTTCCGGCTCCGTTCGGGCCGATAAAACCCATAATATAACCTTTCTCAAGCGAGAAGTTGATGTTTTTTAAAGAGAAATCTTGATAGTGTTTTGTTACATTCTTTAATTCCAGTATGCTGGTCACTTTTACCACTCCTCATAAACCAGTTTGAGCATCTCTTGGAGTTCTTCGTATGTAAAGCCGATTTGTTTCGCTTCAGTGACGGCTTCTGCTATGTGTTCTTCGATCAATTTGACTTTTGTTTCTCGAAGCACGTCTTTGTTGATGGCTGCGACATACGAGCCCTTTCCTGCAACTGTGACGATAAACCCTTCTCTCTCCAGCTCGTCGTAGGCTCTTTTTGTTGTAATTACGCTGATTTTAAGCTCTTTGGCCAGGTTTCTGATCGATGGGAGCGCCTCTGACTCCGAGAGTTCTCCCTTGACGATTTGATCTTTTAATTGGTTGACGATCTGCAAATAAATCGGTTCATCAGATGAATTTGAAATGATGATATTCAATGCATGACATCCCTCTATTCGTTATAACTGTATATATACAATATAAACAGTTATAACACCTTTGTCAAACAATAACAAAACAATGCATATCAATTGCAATGGTTTTGTATTACGTAGCAATTGAAGAAATAAGGAAGCAGATCATACAACAATGTTGTTTATCTTCTTGCCTGTAAAAAGGAAAAATTGAATGAATAAATCCCAATTTCTCAATGTGACACAGAGAAATTGGGATTTTTATCAGTGTTGAAAATCAGCTTTTTGGAGCAAATCCTCTTAGTTATACTCCAGAATAGGCGGAGAACCCTCCATCGACCGGTATGATGGTTCCAGTGACAAATCCCGAGGCTTTATCGCTTACCAACCATAATAATGTTCCGATTAGATCTTCCGGAACCCCAAATCTATCCAACGGCGTCTGGTTGATAATTTTTTGTGCTCGCTCCGTATACGTTCCGTCGTCATTGAGCAATAGGCTCCTATTTTGGGCGGTAAGAAAAAAGCCTGGGGCAATGGCATTGACACGAATACCGACTTTTGACATATGCACAGCAAGCCATTGTGTAAAGTTACTGACGGCCGCTTTTGCACCGCTGTAGGCGGGAATTTTCGTAAGCGGCGTATAGGCGTTCATGGATGAGATGTTAACGATCACATTTCCGTCGTGATCAGCCATGTCTTTTGCAAATACTTGAGTGGTTAACAGTGTGCCAAGAAAGTTTAAATCAAATACAGACCTTACACCTTCTATTTCTAAATCAAAAAACGTAGTCAATTCTTTAGTATTCAAGTCTTTTTTATATAAATATTCTTTATCTGTTGTTCCCTTTGGATGGTTGCCGCCTGCACCGTTAATTAGGATATTGCATCTGCCGAATGTTCTGTTAATGAGATGTTTTGCTTGTTCAAGGCTTTGTTTATCAAGGACGTTTGCTGTAAGGGCAAGTGCTTCGCCTCCGTTTGCTTGGATCTCTTTCGCTACGCTGTCAGCCGATTCAGCTCTTCGGCTGACTACTGCTACTTTTGCACCGCATTGAGCTAATGCTTTAGCGAAACAGCTGCATAAAATGCCGCCTCCACCTGTCACTACAGCCACCTTACCTTTCAAGTTGACATGAAAAGGTATCTGCACATTCATCCCCCGTCTCTGCATTTTAGTTAGTGCTTGTTCATTTATTGCATTCCAAGGCGATCCGCTTCTTTTCTTTCGTCAATGTTTCCCACATTCCATTTAAATACACTGCACCCAGCGCCCGGTCATATAAACCATAACCCGGTTTTCCGGTCTCTCCCCAAATCATTCTCCCATGATCCGGTCTGGCTGGCCCGGCAAAATCAATATCTCTTAATGCTCTTACGATTTCATACATATCTAAAGAACCGTCTTCTGAACGGTGGGAGGATTCTTGAAATGACTTTTCCCCGATGATCTTAATGTTTCTCAGATGCACAAAGTTGACTTTTCCTTTTTTTCCGAAATAACGAATCAATGCGGGAATATCATTTGTTGAATTCACCCCCAGCGACCCGCTGCATAAACACAAACCGTTAAAGGAGCTGTCATAGAGATTAATCAATCGCTCCAAATTCTCTTTGTTCGTTATGATTCGGGGCAGTCCAAAGATAGGCCATGGCGGATCATCCGGGTGAATCGCCATTTTGACTTGTTCATCTTCTGCCGCCGGTATAACCGCTTTAATAAAATACGAAAGATTTCCCCATAAATCCTCTTCTGTAACGTGCTGGTATTGTTGAAAAAGATTCTTTAGCTGTCCATCTTCATAGCTTGTGTCCCAACCGGGAAGTTTTAGTTCACCATGCAAAGGGTTCATTTGTTTAACTTTTTCTTCTTCATAAATTAATGCTGTAGAACCGTCTTCTAGTGCATAGTCTAAAGAAGAACGAGTCCAGTCAAAGACAGGCATGAAATTATAACAAACGATTTTAACACCCGCTTTTGCCAAGTTGCGTATCGTCGTTTTATAGTTTTCAATATATTGATCTCTTGTCGGAAGACCTAATTTAATATCTTCATGGACAGGTACACTTTCAATGACACTTAACGATAAACCATGATTTTCAATTTTTTCTTTTAATTCCGCAATTTTCTCATAAGGCCAGGCTTCCCCTACAGGAATATCATAAATAGCCGAAACAATTCCAGTAACGCCGGGAATTTGGCGAATATACTCTAATGTGACCGGATCGCTGTCTCCATACCATCGAAACGTCATTTGCATGGTTCTCCCATCCTCTTCCCTCTTTTTATTTAACATTCGATGCCATCATTTCGCATGACAATAACAATATATTGGACCGATTTTCTAAAAAAGAATTTGCTGATTAGTATTCCCTTACATAATTTTCGTGATAATTATTCATGTAGCTTGCCGGGATGTAACCGCGGACAAAGATTCTTGCCTCGAGTAATGGAAAACATTATCATCATGTGGCCTTAATCTTTTAACCACACGGCAAACTGTAAGAAAACTCTCCGTTCTTGCTTTCCAGCTCTGTGCCATTTACGATCAGTTTTCTCTTTTCTCCATTTGGTACGTGAAAAGTGAGTTGATCATACGGTAACTCGTATGTTCCTTCCTTTTGTATTGAAAGTTTGATCCCGTCTTCTGTTGTTTCCATATCGACATGAATAAAGGCAAATGTATAAGTATATTCATTTGTTAACCCATCATCTTCATACAAACGATAAGTTGATTTTCCTTTTCCTTTGAATGGGAATAACAAAAATCCTCTTTCATCTTGGTTCTTTGTTTGGAATGTCACTTTTGCATCATTTACCGGAACGATCGCTCCCGCTTTCGCTAATAGCGGAGTATAATGTAATGGTGCCGGCAGAACGACTGTCTTTCCTCCTTCATACCAAGTTCCCGTATGGAAATCGTACCAGCCTTTTTCATGGTTCGGTAAATACACCTCCCGCTCCGTCATTCCTTTTTTGACGACAGATGCAACCAGCAAAGATTCACCAAGTATAAATTCATCGTTTTCTTCAAATGTTTTCTCATCATGTTCAAAATCATAAAATGTCGGTCGAATGATCGGCTGATAATGTTCGTGCGCCTCATACAGCGCGGTGTAAATGTAAGGGATGATCTTATGTCTAAACTTAATGAGTTCACGGATTTCATCGATTGTTTCAGGAAACATCCATGGTTCATTAACTGTCCCGTCATCGTTCCACGAATGAATGGTAAATCTCGGATGCATGATGCCGTTTTGCACCCATCTTACGAATAGCTCCGGTTCAGGGGCCGGTCCAGAAAATCCCCCGACATCATGGCCGAAATTGTAAATGCCTGATAAACTTAAACCGATGCCAGTTTGAATATTAAATTTTAATGTTTTCCAGCTTGTTCGGTTGTCACCGGTCCAAGTTTGTGCATAACGGTGCATGCCGGGACAGCCGGATCTTGAGATCAGATACGGGCGTAATTCCGGGTTGTGTTCTAGCTGCGCCTCGAAAGACGCTTTCATCATCAAAAGCGGGTGAAGCGCGCGGATCAATTCAAATTCCACTTCTTTGCCGAAGCCGTGACACTTGGCGTTTTGACTCCATATTTCAAACTCGTTATTGTCGTTCCAGGTTGAATCAATTCCGTATTCCAACAGCTTTTCTGTCACTTGAGCCTTCCACCAGTCGAACGTTTGGTGATTCGTGAAGTCTAAATAAGCCCCGATATCATCCCAAAATTGAGCCATCACCGGTTTTTGTGTTTCTCTGTTTACGATAAACATTTCTTTTTCTTTTAGTTCATCAAAGTACGGATGATCCTTTAGCAAACACGGTTTAATGTTGGCGCATAAACGCACGCCCTTCTCATGGAATTGTTGCACCATCTCTTTTGGAGCAGGAATTTTGCTCTCATCCCAGTTAAAGACATAACGTTTGTCACCGATAGATGTGTATCCTGACGATAACTGAAACGAATCGCATAACATATCATGTTCTTCACAAAGATGAACGAAATTTTTTAATTGTTCTTGTGCATTTGGAGCATCGGTATAGCTCATCGTAGAGCCTGAATAGCCCAGGCTCCATTTTGGCGGCAAGATCGTTTTGCCTGTCAGCCAAGAGAATGTTTCGACTACATCTTTTATTTTCGGACCGGCTATGAAGTAGTAGTCTAAATCCCCTTTTTCGGCCTGATAATAGCGGTACAGTCCATGATAGTTATCAAGCTCTGAACCCATATCAAAAATGGAAGCTGATAGATTATCATAGAAAATTCCATAGGAGATGCCTGTTTTCTTATGGCGTGTAATATAAAATGGGATATGTTTGTATAGCGGATCTGACCGCTCTGCGTCATACCCCATCGCATCGATATTTAACATCCGGTAGCGTTTCCCGTGTT
The DNA here is from genome assembly GCF_056155945.1 of Bacillus sp. GM2. NCBI lineage: Bacteria > Bacillati > Bacillota > Bacilli > Caryophanales > Bacillaceae > Bacillus > Bacillus sp. GM2. The sequence continues at coordinate 1,555,359 of NZ_JBRKSZ010000007.1, read as the reverse complement.
TATCGATGTTTCCCGTTTTCTCGCCAAATCCAAAATATTGTTCCTGGAAATCGCGTTGTAAATAATGGTATACGCCCTTTCCAAAAGCCCCTTCAAAATTATACCCTTGTGTTTGCCGATCGTTTGCAACATTGATCCATTCAGAACCACTGTGATAAAACCAGCTGATCTTAAAACCGTTCAATTGAACATGAAGCTTGATCTTGCCGGTTTTTACGATAAAAACATCTTTGACTTGCTGAAATTCGTATTGAGGCAATGTAAATCCGCTCATGTCTAAACGATGGCGGCCCTCCCATGGCACATCGATCTGTCCAGGCGCGACACTCCACGTTTTTTCAAGCGTTAACGCTTCTCCCTCTGTCAGCAAAATCCGAATCATATCTTCTTCAAGAATGAATATTTTTGCTTGTGCATGGCCGTCATTTAAATGAAAATGCAGCACATTTTTCTCTTCTTTTATAAATGTAAACATGTAGGTTTCTTTAATTGACATTAAACAGACGCCTCCTGTCTTAAAGTCCAAATAATTGAGGCAGCATTAAGCTGATTTGTGGAATGTAGGTAACAATTAAAAGGACAATCATGATCGCAGCGTAAAATGGCAGAATCGGTTTAACCACTCGTTCAATATCAACTTTACCTATGCTGCATCCCACAAACAGAGCACTTCCCACAGGTGGAGTGATATTGCCGATACAAAGGTTAAATACAATCATAATTCCAAAATGCACCGGATCCATGCCAAAGCTTTGAACAATTGGCAGAAAGATTGGAGTAAAAATTAAAACAGCCGGAGTGATGTCCATAAATGTACCGATTATTAATAAGATGATATTCATCATCAGCAGGATCAAAATGGGGTTATCTGTAATCCCTAGCATTCCATTGCTGATTGCCGCCGGTATGCCTGTAAACGCCATGACCAATGACAGCATTGTTGAAGTCCCAACCAAAAACATAATAACAGCTGTGATTTCGACCGTTTCCAGCAGCATTTGGGGGAGCTGTTTCCATTTCAATGTCCTATAAAAGTGTGATAACAATAAGGAATAAGCCACCGCTATTGCTGCACCTTCAGTTGCTGTAAATATGCCGGCGATAATACCCCCGATTACGATTACAATGAGCAACAGGCTTGGAATCGCATCGAGAAGTACTTTAAAACCTTGACTCATCGTAATCTTTGGCGCAACAGGATACTTTTTCTTTTTTGCAATTATACAGGCGACAACCATCGTAGCCAGCCCCCACAAAATTCCGGGCAAATAGCCCGCCATAAATAAAGCGGCTACAGATGTTCCGCCGCTGACTAATGAGAAAATGATCAAAAGACCGCTAGGCGGAATAAGCAAACCAGTTGGTGCAGAAGCAATGTTTACTGCGGCAGAGTAAGTCCGGTCATATCCTTCTTTTTCTTGGAGCGGCGACATGACCCCGCCGATTGCAGCAGCAGCAGCTACAGACGAACCGGAAATCGATCCGAATAACATGTTTCCGATAACATTTGTATGGGCCAGAGAACCAGGCAGCCTGCCGCTGATCAATTTTGCGACGTTAATGAGCCGCATTGCAATACCGCCATTATTCATAATAATGCCTGATAAAATGAAGAACGGTACCGCTAATAAAGAAAAGCTGTCGATTCCAGTTACCATTTTTTGCGCCGAAGTGAAAATGGCAACATCAAAAGGAAAAATGGTAAGCATTGTTACAATGGACGCCGCCGCAATACTTACGGAAATCGGAACGCCGAGAAACAATAATATGAAGAATACTGCCGATAAAATGAGACCTGCTGCTATGGTCATATCATTTCACCTCTTTTTTTAGTTTTCAAAAAGCCTTAGTCACATCTTTTCTGCTTTTTTTACATCATCACCTGACTTTTGTTTTGAATTGAATTCATGTAAAGATTCATATAAACCGGCCAAGCTGTATCCAATGATGAGTATGCCTGCAACAGGAAGTGATAGATAAACAAATCCCACCGGTATCCCTAATGCTGCTGAAGATTGCCCCATTGTGGTGATCACTGCTTTTGATCCTCCCATCACCATCACAATCAGAGCAAAAGCAATCAAGAGAATCTGAATGAAAGTATGAAGGAAAACAGCTGCTTTTATTGGAAGTTTTCGAACGATAAATTCAATGGCCAAGTGCTTTTTTTTCCAAAATGCATAGGCACCACCCAACATAGAAATCCATATCAATGAATAGCGTAAAAATTCTTCTGAAAACGTACTAGGAGAATTCAGTACATATCGCGTAAATACTTGCCATATCGCAACAAAAACCATGACTGCCATTAGTGTGCAAGTCAAACATTCAATCGTTTTATCCACCGCTTTTTTTAAAGTGAGCATATACATCCCTCCCTTATCGAAAAATATTCGATTCGCTCATCCAGAGTTATTTTACTTTTTTAGCTTTCGCACGAATTTCTTTATAGTATTTTCCGATCAATTCTTTTTTGGCAAACTCATCGTGAAGCGGGCTTACCGCATCCCGGAATGGAGTCTTGTCTGGCTTGTGGAACTTCACTCCCATTTCCTTTGCTTTCTCAACCGCATTTTCAGTTTCTTCAGCCCAAACGATTTTGTGATACTCAGTAGACTCTTTCGCCGCTTCGATCACCGCATTCTGCTGCTCTTCGCTTAATTGATCCTTTTTGTCCAAATTCATGATCAAAATATCCGGAACGATCGCATGTTCTGAGTATGAATATTCTTTTGCCACGTCCCCGTGATTGCTGCTTGTTAAAGCCATTTCGTTGTTTTCGGTGCCATCGATTACACTTGACTGCAATGCTGTATATACTTCTCCATAAGCCATTGGAGTAGGTGCTCCACCCATGAGTTCCACCATTCGAATCGCTGTAGCACTCGGCTGCACACGAATTTTTAAACCTTTAAGGTCATTTGGGTGCATAATCGGTTTGTTCTTTGTGTAAAAGTTCCGCGAACCGGCATCATAGTAGGTTAATCCAATAAACCCTATGTTTTTCGTTGTATCATACATTTCTTTTGCAATATCACTGTCCATGGCTTCATAGAAATGATGTTTGCTGTCAAATAAATAAGGCAAGCTGAAGATGGAGTAGACCTCTGAAAAACTTTCTAAAGCGCTTGCACTTACTTTAGCCAGATCGACAGCCCCGGTCTGTGTCAATTCAATCACTTCACGTTCTGAACCGAGCTGAGCATTTGGATACACTTGCACTTTAACGGTGCCATTGGTTTTCTTTTCTACGTCTTTTGAAAATTTGAGTAAAGACTTGTGGATGGGGTGTTCCTCATTATGGTAACGTTACGGTTTTATCGACGCCTATTACATCGCTGCTTTTACACCCCGTAAGCATTCCAAAGATTAAAGCGCATACAAAAAACACGGATAGCATTTTTCTCATGAACTACCCTCCTTGAATCTCATAACCGTTGCTTTCTAACCAATGATTGATTGCGATTCATGTTTTCTTTCATCGCCATATTTTTTTGGTAGCGTTTACAATTCCGCTCGAATAGTGAACGAATATGTGAAATTTTTGCATTGTATGTTTCGGTTTATCCCCTGAATCCCGTTTCCAATTATGTTCTGTAACAATTTGTGTAATATTTTAGTGCATTAGATGATCGTTTTTCTCACACATCTCCTCCTTTACGATAAGTTTAACAACGTTGTTAAAAATAAACGTTGCTTCATCATCCGAAAAATTCTTTAACAACGTTGTTATTTTCTTCGGAAGATGTATATGATTGTTATTTTATGATGTATCATTTATAATAACAACGTTGTTATTTATTATCATAAAATTATTTTTGAAAATTTGCAATATTATATTTTTAAAGATGTTTTGGAGGGTCCAAAATGACTGTAACCATTAAAGACATCGCCAATGCTTCCGGAGTAAGCTATTCAACAGTCTCAAAGGCTTTAAGAAACAGCCCTCTTGTAAAACCGGATACAAAGAAAAAGGTCTTGCAAGTTGCCGAACAATTAGGGTATAGTCCGAATTTTGCAGCGAGAAGCTTGGCATCTAAAAAAAGTCAAACGATCGGTCTTGTCTGGCCTACCATTGAAAGAATCGCTTTATCAGCACTTGTTACTAAAATAAATGAAGTGGTCGAAAAGAACAACTATTCAATGATTTTATCTGTTAACAGAGCTAAAGAGGCAGTGGATTTGTTTAAGAGTTTTCGCGTGGATGGAATTATGATTTTTGAAGAAGGCGGCGAAACTCAGCTTAGTGATGATACTGGATTAACTATTCCTATCTTATCTTACGGAGTGTCAGGTGAACATACACATCCTATTATCGATGTCAATCATAAAAAAGCAATTTATAAAGCCGTTGCGTATCTGTATCAACTTGGCCACAAAAACATTAGCTACGTCGGCGACCTCTCCCCTGCCGACAAGCGTCAGGTTGAAAAAAGCAAAGGGTTTGAAGAGGTTATGATGGAAGCCGGTTTGAAATTAAGTCGAAACAGTATTTTAAATACTAATGGGTTAAGCTGGTATAACGGTTATACCGCTGCGAAAAAACTATTACAACAAACCCCAAAACCTACAGCAATCATTAGCGGAAGCTACGATATCAGTGTAGGGATTTTACGAGCCGTAAAGGAACAACAGCTCAGTATACCCGAAGACCTATCTTTAATTTCTTATGATAATATCCCTCAAATGGCAAGCCTTGAAACCCCGCTGACGAGCGTAGGGGTTCCAATCGATCAATTGGCTCACAAAATGGTCGATTCTCTGCTGTCTCTTATTCGTGAGCCGGGCTCAATACCATTAACTCAAAAAATGGACCCTGAATTAAACGTAAGAATGTCATGCGCTTCTCCAGCAGTTTTAGGTGAAGAAAACAAGTAAGATTTAAGACGAGTTTTTCAGGTCATCTTTTCTTTTAAAAGCTGATGGCAATGGATTTTACAGAATTCCTCGGTACATTGATTTCTGAATTTTTACATGAACGGCCGCATGCCTTAGGGGACGTTCTTTCTTTATAGAAAATATATGTTGCAGACGTGTTTTTATATGTTTCTAATAAATGCAAAGCTCAGGTATTGTTACCTGAGCTTTGCATTTATTCTCCTGTCTCCGCAAATCGCTTGATCCGCTCTCCAATTTCATCGCGTACACGCTGAAAGAATGCCCATTTTTCTTCTTCTGTCCCTTCTGCTTTGGCGGGATCGTCAAAACCCCAATGCTCGCGCTTGACGTGCGGCGGTGTCATCGGGCATTTATCAGCCGCGTCCCCGCACAGCGTAATGACGAGGTCTGCGTTGTGTAAGATATCGGGATCAATGATATCGGACGTCTGCTCAGAAATATCGATGCCTGCTTCTCGCATGGCTTTGACTGCGTTCGGGTTTAAACCGTGCGCTTCAATCCCTGCACTGTAGACGTTCCACTCGTCTCCGAGATGTTTCTTCGCCCAGCCTTCAGCCATTTGGCTGCGGCAGGAGTTGCCTGTGCATAAAAAATAGATGGTCTTTTTTGACATTGGTCATCGTCTCCTATCATGTTTAATGGATAATCAGCAGCCACACATAAAGTCCGGCAAGCGTGATGAACAGGGTTGGAATGGTCAAAATGACACCTGTTTTAAAATAGGTTCCCCAAGAAATCTTTACGCCTTTCAGTGAAAGGACGTGAAGCCACAAGAGCGTCGCCAGGGAGCCGATCGGCGTGATTTTCGGACCGAGATCAGAGCCGATGACATTGGCGTAAATCAGCGCTTCTCTGAGAATCCCGTGTGTATCGGTATTCTGAATCGCAAGCGCATCAATCATCACCGTCGGCATATTGTTCATTAATGAAGACAGGATGGCTGCGATAAAGCCCATTCCCATTGTTCCGGCAAACAGCCCTTGATCGCTGACGGTCTGGATGACCTGTGAGAGAACATCTGTTAAGCCGGCGTTTCTCAAACCGTATACCACGACATACATCCCGATTGAGAAGAAAACGATCGCCCAAGGCGCTCCCTTCAGCACTTTCTTCGTTTGCACCGCGGGGCTGTTTTTCGCTGTAATTAAGAAAATGACGGCGATCACGCCCGCGATGATCGAGACAGGGATCGAGAACAGCTCGCTGATAAAGTAACCGGCCAACAGAACGGCTAATATGAGCCATGACAAGCGGAATATTTTCCTGTCTCTAATCGCTTCCGCTGGCTGTTTTACATTTGTCATGTCATAATGCCGCGGAATGCTTTTTCTGAAAAACAAAAAAAGCACGATGATGCTTGCAATAAGCGAAAACAGGTTTGGAACAATCATTCTTGTTGCATATTCGATAAATCCGATGTTGAAAAAGTCTGCTGAGACAATATTGACAAGGTTGCTGACAACAAGCGGCAGCGATGTTGTATCCGCGATAAATCCGCTTGCGATAATAAAAGGAAAAACGAGCTTTTCTTGAAAATTTAACGCGCGTACCATGGCAAGCACAATCGGCGTCAAAATTAAAGCAGCTCCGTCATTGGCAAACAGCGCGGCTACTACGGCTCCCAGCAGGGTGACATAGACAAACATCCGAATGCCGTTTCCTTTAGCTGCCTTGGCCATGTGCAGGGCGGCCCACTCGAAAAATCCGATTTCATCAAGGATCAGGGAGATAATGATGATCGCAACAAATGCCAAAGTCGCATTCCATACGATTCCCGTTACGTCTAATACATCCTGAAAATTGACGACTCCGGCAATTAAAGCCAGCACCGCTCCTCCGCAGGCCGACCAGCCGATGGATAGATTTTTCGGCTGCCAAATCACGAGCGTGAGCGTCAGCAGAAAAATCAAAGTGGCTAAGACTGTCGTCATCGCGTGTACGCCTCCTTCATAGGTTTTCTCTCCGGACACATCTTATAATAAAATTTTTATATAAGTCAATGCTTATATTCGGAATGCAAATGAAAAAGAGGGAACAGTCCACCCTCTTCTGTTTTAACTGCACGAAACGGGTCTTTCTTTTCTTTTAACGGTTTGAAGAACCTCGTCGTGTGCATCGATCTGATTGAGAACGGCAAGGACCAATTCGCGTTCCGGAAAGTCGTCATGAAGCGAATAAAAACGCCATTGTTCCCTTCTCTGTTCCTTGATCATATTTGCGCTTTTCAGCTTTCGCAAATGCTGGCTGATTGCGGGCTGGCTTGTTTCAAACATATCGACAAGCTGGCAGACGCAATATGGTTTCTCCTGAAGCAGTTTCAGAATTAAGAGTCGGGTAGAATCGCTCAATATCTTCATGCAGCTCACCGTGCTTTTCGAATCAAGCTTTGTTTGTACGGACATGACATTCCTCCAATATCAGGCGTTTTGCAGACGTTATGTTGCATCCATTATATAAATGTCCTTTTATATAATCAAGCGGTGATCATCAAGGCGCGGAACTCGTGACAACATCGATTGTCACTGTGAAACACGCTAAAATGATTGACACTAGAGTTGAGGCAAAAATCGGCGTGTCACTGCGTTTTTGCGGCCGGACAAATAAAGGATGAGGCCCATGAGGATCGAACAGCCCCAAATGAAAAATCCGGTTTCTGTAGCAAGCAGTTCCCAATGAAAAAGCCAGACATGAAGGATTCCCAAATGATAATGACCAAAGACAATGAAATATACGTATGTACGTTTTGCAATAGGTTCCTTCAAATTATCATCATACTAGAACAGTAAAGCCTCCGAGGACTCGGAAGCTTTTTTATTCTCACTCATCATTTCGCCGCTTCTTCGGCATGATTATGATTCGCATCTCCCATGAAAGGTAGTTGCGTAATATACTAGTCATTCAATCCCTTTCCATCGAGAATTTGCTGAGTATATTTTTCAATCCGCGACTCTCTGGTTTTGGATTGTTTTGGTTTGGAAAAATAAAGAATATATGCTCTTTGCCGGCCCGGCGTCAATGCTTCAAAAGCCGCTTTTAAAGCTGGGATTTCAGCGAATTTTTTTTGAAGTTCTTCTGGAATTGTATATTCTGCAGCCTGTTTAAAATCCACTTGCAGGCCGGCTTTTTCTACATCAATGGCCTCATTTATATAAGCTTTCAAAATGGTCTCCATTTCAGCTATTTCTTGTACATTGGTGAATCGAACCTGCCGCGCGGCTTGTACATTCTCCGTTTGCTGGATAAGAATCCCGTTGGGGTCCTTTAACAATGCGCCTTTATGAAACAAAAGCGCACAATATTCCTTAAATCCATGGATTAAAACGATGTTTTTATTCTCGAACGTATAACAAGGATGCTTCCACTTGAAATCTTCGTTCAGCTCACATTGAAGTACGATTTGACGGAGCTTCTTAAATTCTTCCTTCCACTTTTCGGCTTTGCTTAAAAATTCATCAACCTTTGGATTCGTTCTGCTATTTGTCATAAGGACCACCCCTCTTTATTTCATAATGTCATTTTAACCTAAACTTGCTCTGCCGACAGCTGAAATATTTTAAGCGTTACGGAGATACAATATGCTTAGCAAAAGAAGAGGCGGGATGATTATGAAATTTAGCATCATGACGTTTAATATCCATCATGGAAAAGGAAGGGACCGCCGCGTTGATTTAGGTAGAACAGCCGGTGTGATCGCTCAAAGCGGCTGCGACATCATCGGCCTGAATGAAGTGGATCGGCATTTCTCAAATAGAAGCGATTACGAAGACCAAATCGGCCGGCTTGCAGAACAATTGAACATGCACTATGCGTACTGCCCCTCCCTTTCATTGAGTTCCGGCGATTCTTCTGAGAAAAGGCAATACGGGAACGCTCTATTAACGCGTTTTCCGATTAAGAAAGAACGGCATCATTCATTCAATTTTGTCAAAGGGCTGATCGAAGGAAGGTCTCTTCTTGAGGCTGATGTCCGGATCGGTGACCGGCTCTTTCGCGTTTTTGTTACGCATTTGAGCCTGAATCCGTGGCTTCACGGCAAGCAGACGGATTTTTTAATCGAGAAGGTTCAAGAGAGCGATCTGCCTGTGATCGTCACGGGAGACTTTAATATGAAACCTTATTCACGGGGATGGAAAAAGGTCGCGGAAAAACTGGCCGACCTGTGGGATGAAAGTCAATACGGACAGGGGTTCACCCACCCTTCCCACCGCCCGAGACGGCGCTTGGACTACATCTTTCTCAGTCCGTCTTTTCATGTGTCAGCGGCTGAAATTGTCGCCGTTGATCCGAACGCTTCCGACCATCTGCCGCTTAAGGGCAGCATCACATATTAAAGGACGGCTTTAGAAGCCGTCCTTAAGCTTTTGCGATGCCCAGCAAAACGCCGGCTGCGACGATCAGTATGATGCCGATGGCGATACCGATCAGCTGCCGCTTTGTTTTCTTTTCGCCGAGCAGAATAATGCCGCCGAGCGTTGAGATGACGATCCCCATCTGTGATAGCGAAAAACTGGTCGCTACGCCGACCCGCGGCTGGGAGATAAATAAAAACATGTTTCCCGCTGCCCAGATTAAACCAGGAATGATATTTTTGATGACGTAAAAATTAAACGGCTTATGCCTGAATGTCAAGATCAAACCGCCGGCAACCATGCCGACAGCCTGAGGAAAAAGAGCCGCCCAGCCGCTGACATCAAAAAGCCGGACGACGACGACATACACGAGATAGCCGAATGTTGAAATCAGCAAAATCACGATTCCTTTTTTCATGTCGCCGGTTTTTTCCTCTGTTTTTTGGCTGCGGTCTTCCAGCGATGTCAGCACGATTCCCACGATGATAAAAATCAGCGCCAGAACGCCGAGAACGATCGAGATTGTCGTCGCCCACTCATGGAAAACAAGCACCCCAAACAGAGAAGTGGATACGAGCTGAAGCCCTGTTGAGATCGGCATCGTTTTAGACACGCCGATCAGATCGATGCTTTTCAGCTGATTGGTCTGGCCGAGCGCCCAAAATAGTCCGGAAACGACGCCGACGGCAAATATCCGGGGGGATAATTCAGGCTGGACGACGAAGTAGATTCCGATTGAAAAAATTAAAGCGCCGAATGTTGTGCCGAGCACCTGGCTGTACGGTCCGCCCCCAAGCTTTACATTAAAGAGCACGATGCTTCCCCAGAAAATCGCTGGTAAAATCGCTAAGAAAATGTCCATTTGATTTAAACCTTTCTTTCCTTGTTTTTATCTATTAAGGTGCACTATCGATGCGATTTTTAACACAAAAAATCCATTTTGAACAACGTTCAAAATGGATTGGTACTGTTACCGCAAAATATCAGTTTTCACTGTTTACGCTGCCAAGCCAAGGCATATCGGGAACAGCTGCCGGTTTTTTGTACAAGTCCTGGATCAGTCTGTCTTTAATGCCGAGCGGATTCCGGTTTAAATCTTTCAGGCTGAAATGGATGCTTCCCATCACATTTGAGGCGCGGTTTAATGCGATCTGCCGCGGATATTCTTCAGGGTCTGACCAGGCGGGATCTGAGTTTTGATTGATTTTATAGGCTGCTTGTCCGATGTATAAATGAACGGGGCGATGGCTGACTTCATTTTTCCACCAGTCCACTAAGATGTCGTAGGAAGCTGGGGCAAAGCCGATGCTCCAGTAGATTTGCGGGGCGATGTAATCGATGTATCCCTGTCTGATCCATTCCCTCGTGTCAGCGTAAAGGTCGTCATAGTTTGTCATTCCGGCGGCTGTATTCGATCCCGTCGGATCATCTGCTATATTTCGCCATACACCAAAGGGGCTGATTCCAAATTTGACTGAGGCCCTCTCTTTTTTGACGGCATCATTGATTTGTTTGACAAGCTGGTTGACGTTGTCCCTTCGCCAATCTTCAATATTTGAAAAACGGTCTTTTCCATATTGTTCATATGTGCTCAAGTCGGGAAATTCGACTCCCGCAATTTTATACGGATAAAAATAGTCATCCATATGAACGGCGTCGACCGGGTAATTCTTGACGACTTCCGCTATGCCTTGGACAATGAATTCCTGGGCCTCAGGGATGCCGGGATTGTAATACAGCTGTCTGCCGTAGGCAACGACCCAGTCGGGGTGCGTTCTGGCCGGGTGATCCTGTGACAGCCTGTTCAAATCGGTATGATTCATCGTGATCCGATAAGGGTTGAACCATGCATGAAATTCAAGCTTTCTCCGGTGGGTTTCTTCGAGCAAAAATGCCAGCGGATCGTATCCAGGGTCTTTTCCTTGAATCCCTGTTAAGTATTCCGACCACGGCCCGTATGCGGAAGGATAAAAAGCATCCGCCGCCGGCTTAATTTGAACGACGACCGCGTTCATCCCCATTGCTGTCACATCATCCAAAAGCTTCACATACTCCGTTTTTTGCTCTTCGATTGTCAGTCCTTTTTTTGAAGGCCAGTCAATATTTGTGACGGTGGCGATCCACACTGCCCGGAATTCTTTAGTTTCGCAGCCTGCGCTCTTTTCTTTCATGAACATCTCCCCTTTTGGAAAAATCAGAACTTTCTGTTATTATATGCCGGATGTTCTTTTTTGTATATGAAAAAACAGGCCAAGACATGTCGCTGTCTTTAGCCTGTCGTTTGAAGCGCCAGTTTCACCTGCTGCATCAAATATTGGACAAATGCTTCATCCCTTGCGAGCCATGCAGCGTAATTTCTTTTAATGAACCGCTCTGCCTCTTCGAATGAAGTGAATGTCTCATGCTGAGCCACGCCGTTTAATTGAATGTTCCAGCCATTTGCGCTAGGAAAGAGAAAAAACTGGTCCTCGTCCCTGTTGACATAAAGGCTGCCGTAGTCGGACTTTTTTACATTATAGACGTTTTTAAAGGCATCTGCTCTCAAGGGCTCCAGCGGAAACGGTTCAGTTACATACAGCTTGAACGCTTCATCTGTCAGCGGGCACCCCGCTGCCTTGGCATGGCCGCCTCCGCCGAACGTGCCGGCGATTTCTGATACATCTGTTTCATCATGGATGGTGCGAAGGCTCACTTTTTTGCCGCCCATATTTAAGATGGCGATATAGTCTAGGTGCGGATACGTTTTCCCGAGTTCGTTCCCCACCTCTGAATGATAGGATTCGGCATGCACGATGCCGTCGCAGTGCGCATTAATGAAGGTTTGAACGATTTCCCGCCGTTTCCTGCGGATATACCGTTCAATTTTTTCTTCTTCCATATCCAAGATTTTTTCTTCGAATTCATCAAATGAAAACGCGTCGCTTTCTTTAAGGCGCCGGATCATTTTTTCCTCAAATTCGTCGATGGATACCATAAAAAACAGGTCATTCAGGCATTTCGCTTCGAGCGCGCCCGTCTGTTCCCATTCCCATGTATCATAGAGGCGTACGAGTTCGACGAACTGATCCATCGCTTTTGTCTCTCGAATGTGGCCGTTGTCTATTAAGTATTCATAGAAAAGAGAAGTCGCTGAAGCGAGCCTGCCATCCTCATATTGAACTTTTATCATGCCCCAAGGGCGTTCATTCAAATGAAGCGCAGTTTTATGGTGGTCGATCAGTTTGACCTTTCCCCCCGCTTCCGCATATTGGTCCAGCCTTTCCTCATTTTCTTGATGAACGGACAAGTCCGTGATAAACAGGCCTTCATGCTGTTTTTCTTTGCCTTTTGTCCGCTCCAAAAAACGCCCGACTTGCATGTCGAGTCCGGTGACCGAATTGTAGCGGACCTCGACCCGTTCGCCAAAAGCCACTTTTGCGAGAATTCCGCAGCCGACTCCGTCCAAGTCGTTGTGAGAATACAAATGATACATGCTTCCCGCCCACCTTGCTGTTTTATTGTCGGCCTGCCGCAGCAGGCGCATCTTTCTCATCTTACTATTGTAAAGAAACGGATTTTTTATACAGTTGTGAGGTAAGACAAAAAGGACAGCTTCTTGTTAGAAAAAGTCTGTCCGGCAAAAGCGTTTATGTCTCTTGCAGCAAGGATCCGCCTTGCAAGTGTGCGGTGAGCAGTCTGTACGCATTTTCGGCCCTGTCGGCACTTGGCGGTTCAACCCCTTTTAACGGATAATCCAGGCCAAGCGCTTCCCATTTGTAGACGCCGAGCTTGTGATAAGGAAGAACCTCCACCTTCTGAACGTTCGCAAGCGTGCCGATAAACGTGCCGAGGGCCGTTAAATCGGCATCGATATCGGAGATCCCCGGAACCAGTACGTGGCGGATCCAGACGGGAACTTGATGTTCAGCGAGAAACCGGGCAAATTCTAAAATGTGGTCATTCGGCATTCCTGTCAGGTTGATATGTTTTTTTCTGTTGTGATGCTTGAGGTCAAGCAAAACAAGGTCTGTATACTGGATCAGTTCTTTGATCTGCTCTTGAAATGCCGGCGCAGCCGAATAGCATCCGCCGGACGAATCGAGTGCCGTGTGAATGCCGAGGCTTTTGCATGCTTTGAACAGCTCGATTAAAAACGGCAGTTGTAAAAGCGGCTCGCCTCCGCTCACGGTGATGCCTCCGCCCGATGATTGAATAAACGGGAGATAATGCTGGACATCCTGAACGATTTCGGAAACCGTCATTTGTTTTCCGGTTCCGATTTCCCAAGTATCAGCATTATGGCAAAATTGACAGCGCATCAGGCAGCCTTGTGTGAAGACGACATACCTGATGCCTGGACCGTCAACGGTGCCGAATGTTTCGATCGAATGAATATTTCCATCCATGGAGATCACCTCTTTTTATGAGGCGGAGCGCCTTGGTCGCGCTCCGCTTATTGCTCGCTACATCGATTCATGGAAGGTTCTGCTGATGACGTCTAACTGCTGTTCTTTCGTCAGCTTAATAAAGTTGACCGCATAGCCTGAGACGCGAATCGTTAACTGCGGATATTCCTCTGGATGTTCCATGGCGTCGAGCAGTGTCTCTCTGTTAAATACGTTTACATTTAAGTGATGTCCTGTTTTTGCGGCATATCCGTCAAGGATGCTTGACAAATTGGCGGCGCGGCTCTCTTCGTCTTTGCCAAGCGCTTTCGGGACGATTGAAAAGGTGTTGGAAATGCCGTCGAGCGCATAGCTGTAAGGCAGCTTTGCCACTGAAGACAGCGATGCAAGCGTCCCTTTAGTATCGCGGCCGTGCATCGGATTCGCACCTGGAGCAAACGGTTCTCCCGCGCGGCGTCCATCCGGCGTATTTCCGGTTTTCTTGCCGTAAACGACGTTTGACGTGATCGTTAAAATTGACATGGTCTGAACGGACTGGCGATATGTCTGATGCTTGCGCAGTTTTTTCATAAAGCGCTTGACAATGTCAACGGCGATCGCGTCGACGCGCTCATCGTTATTTCCGTACTTAGGAAAGTCGCCTTCTGTTTCAAAATCGACCGCAATGCCGTTTTCATCGCGGACCACGCTGACTTTGGCATATTTGATAGCGCTTAATGAATCGGCGACAACACTCAAGCCGGCGATCCCAGTGGCCATCGTCCGCAAAATTTCCGTGTCGTGCAGGGCCATTTCAATTCTTTCATAGCAATATTTATCATGCATGTAGTGAATGACATTGAGCGTGTTGATGTACAAGCCTGCAAGCCATTCCATCGTCTGATCGAATTTATGCATCACTTCGTCATAGTCCAGCACGTCGGAAGCAACCGGCGGCATTTCCGGACCGACTTGCATTTTATGCTTTTCGTCTTTTCCGCCGTTAATCGCATATAAAAGAGCTTTCGCCAAGTTGGCGCGTGCTCCGAAGAACTGCATTTGTTTGCCGATTGCCATTGCCGATACACAGCAGGCGATTCCGTAGTCATCACCGTATTCTGGACGCATGATATCGTCATTTTCGTATTGGATCGAGCTTGTTTTAATCGACATTTTGGCACAGTAGTTTTTAAACTTTTGCGGCAGTCTGACAGACCAAAGAACGGTTAAATTCGGTTCAGGCGCCGGGCCTAAATTGTCAAGCGTATGCAGGAAACGGAACGAGTTTTTCGTCACCAGGGCGCGTCCGTCGTGCGCCATTCCGCCGATTGATTCTGTCACCCACGTCGGATCGCCGCTGAACAGTTCATTGTAGTCAGGTGTGCGCGCGAATTTGACCAAACGCAGCTTCATGACGAAATGGTCGACAAGCTCTTGGGCTTCACGCTCTGTTAATACGCCCGTTTTCAAATCTCTTTCGATGTAAATATCAAGGAACGTGGACACGCGGCCAAGGCTCATTGCTGCTCCGTTTTGCTCTTTAATGGCAGCCAAATAGGCAAAATACAGCCATTGAAATGCTTCTCTTGCATTCGCCGCAGGCTTGGAAATGTCAAACCCATAGCTTTTTGCAAGCGCTTTAAGTTCGTTCAATGCTCGGATTTGTTCTGACAGTTCTTCACGAAGGCGGATGTTTTCTTCAGACATCACCCGAGAGGTGCCGGCCGCATCTTTTTTCTTTTCATCGATCAAGAAATCCACGCCGTAAAGCGCCACTCTCCGGTAATCACCGATGATGCGCCCGCGCCCGTAAGCATCAGGCAGTCCGGTAATGATTCCGACTTTTCGGGCGAGCTTCATTTCGTCCGTATATGCGTCAAACACGCCTTGGTTATGAGTTTTGCGGTAATCGGTAAAGATCCTTTCCACTTCTTCATTCAGTTCAAAACCATAGGATTCGCATGCCTGCTTTGCCATTCGGATGCCGCCGAAAGGCTGAAGCGACCGTTTAAACGGCTCATCGGTTTGAACGCCGACGACTTTTTCCAGGTCTTTGTTCAAATATCCGGGACCGTGCGAGGTGATCGTTGAGACGATCTCTGTATCCATATCAAGGACGCCTCCGTTTTCACGCTCTTTTTTTGTCAAATCCATTACATGATCCCATAATGCCGATGTAGCTTCCGTCGGAGGTTCGAGAAACGATTCGTCACCTTGATATGGCTCAAAGTTCGAGAGAATAAAATCGCGGACATTGACTTCTTTTTGCCAAACGTTTGTGGTGAAACCTTTCCATTGTTCCATTTAAATCCCCCTCTTTTTCAAGTTGAAATGATATAACAGTTGTTGCATTTATATCTTATGTTGAATATAACAGGTTTGAATGTGATAAATATCACATATTTTGTGAAATAGTTAACAAATTTGAGAAAGTTCTTTGAACATCGCGTTTTTTCTCATTTCAGCCGTTGTTTGAAGCTATTTTCTTTTGATGATTCTGTATTATAATAAAATCAAAATAGAGGGGATCTGTTATATAAAAAAGAACCGGGTTATAAAATCAAAATCGGCCGGCAGCAAAACATGAAATAAAGAAAACCCCATTGCCTTCAGCAATGGGAGATGTCATGAAGAAGCTAATATTTGAACGATTTTGTCTTCAATATCCTTTCCTTTTTCATCATCCGCGAGCTGATTGAGAAGAATGGAGAAAATCAATGTCTTGCCGCTTGCAGTATCGATATAGCCCGACAATGTACTGACGGTTGAAAGAGAACCTGTTTTCGCTCTGACTTTGCCTTTTAGAGCCGGGTCTTTCAACCGGTTTCTTAATGTGCCGCCGACCATTCTGTCGCTATCCCCCGCAACCGGGAGTGAACGGGCAAACGACGGAAACCACTTCTCCTCTTGAACGGAATACAATAGCTTTGTGATCTGGTCGGCAGAAATCAAATTGATATGCGAGATGCCTGAGCCGTCTCTGAGAACGATCTTTTCTGTGTCCATTCCAAATCCCTGCAGTTCTTTATTCAACACTTCCATACCTTGATCCCAGCTTCCTTCACGGTTCGCGGCTTTTCCCATTTCCTTGATCAGTGTTTCGCCATGGCCGTTGTTGCTGAGCTTCATAAAGGGGATCATCAGCTCTGAAAGCGGCATGGATTGATGTGCGGTGATGCGGCGCGCTTTTTTTGGCGCTTTGCCGGTTTTAGTCTCTCCCAGGATTCGAATGCCTTGTTGCTGTAAAGCCTGTTTAAATAAATCGAGTGCATATTCTGACGGCTCCCAAACCGCAACCCATTGTCTGACCCTTGAAGCGCCTTGTGGAATCGTCCCTTTGATTTGGATGGTATTTCCGCCGTGTTCCCTTTTAATCGTGATATCTTTTTTTCCGTCTGCAGCAACGGTCTTGGCACCGTTTTCGATTTTGACATGGTTCGTTTGCGGGGTAAGCGATACAACGGGTTTTTTTCCGGTTTTGACGTCAGGATTCACGTCGATGATGACCGTTCCGGCATCATAGTCTTCGTTTGGCGAAGCTGTTAAAGCCGAGATCTGCGCTCCGTAGTATGCGTCTTCATCGCTCCAGGAAAGGTCTGGAGAGTAGCGGACATCATCATACCAGGAATCATCGCCGACCAAGTCTCCCCGGATGACTGTGATCCCTTGTTTTCGGAGTGCTTCGGCCATTTGCTGAAAATCCGCTTTCAAAAGCGTCGGATCGCCTTTTCCTTTGATATAAAGGCTGCCTTTGAGTGTGCCCGCGGCTCGCGCGCCGTCTGTCATCACCTCTGTGGGAAAGGTATAGTCCCCGCCCAGGACGGAAAAGGCAGCTGCTGCCGTTAAAAGCTTCAGATTGGACGCCGGCCTCATCCGTGTATCGCTCATATGGCCGTATATCATTTTCCCGCTTTCCGCGGATCTGACGCTGATGCCTGCGAGCGCACCTTTTAAATCAGGTTCGGTCTTTAACAGCTGATCGATTTGCTCTTTGAGGCCGCCGCCTTTTTCCCCGGCGGCCAAGCCGTCTATGCTGCCGGCCAACGTCAATACAAAGATCATGATCATACACAGACAAAGCTTCATATTTTTCTTCATAAAATATCCCGCCTCCCGCTGATGTTTTAATACTTTATTGCAAAACGCGGCGGGATATACTCCTATTGGTCGGTTTTCACCAAAAACCTCCGGTATAAAAGCAGCAGTATCATGACATGCAGCACAACTCCGATGAACCCGAAAACGAAAACAAGCCCTTCCTGAGTAGTTCCCGCCAAGTACGTTTTCGCTGTCCAGTAGGTCGGCGTGAAAACGCCGAAAAGCTGCCACGGAAAAGGAATAAAATAAATCGCGGCCGGCATAAGAGTGAGCAGGCTGAACCCTTTCATTAAAGCAAGCCCTTCCACTTTGTTCGAAGCATAGGCGGCTAAAAGCAGCGTGTAAATCGGGGCTTGAAGCGTCACCATAATCAGGACGAACAAAAGGTACACAGAGCCGGGTGCCATTAAACCGCCGGATGCAAACAGCAAAATGCTGTAGCAAAAAGTGAGCGCCATCGGCAGGATGAGGCGGATCAAGACATATCCGTGCTTCGACAAGGGCGTCACGGCAAAATACTGAATCATATTTTCGTCGCGCTCATCAAGCAGGATAAACCCCGACATGGTACCGAGAATCAGGGGGATGAAAAGCATGGCAAAGCTCATGATCAAATGCCGGTATGGGATGATATTAAATCCCGTCAGTTCCGCTGACAAAGGAATGCCTGCTGCCGTCACGATGATGAGCAGAAAAGGCGCCAGACCGTAAAAAGCGAGCATTGAATCACGCTTGATCTGTTTCATATCTCCGCGTATCAGCTGAATGATTTTCATCATCGTGTATCACCTCCGCCAAGCTTTAATGTGATGAACGTCTGAAGTGAATGCCTCGCCCACAAATACGCGGCTCCGTTCCAGAACAAGAGAGTGGAAATCGCGTAGACGAGCTCCCATTGCTGAAGGCCGGTAAACACGGAACCTAACAGCATTAATGAGGCCTTTGACGGCAGAGCGTAAAACAGCGGGCTGCTCCAAATGCCCGCTGTTTCAAACAAAGGCAGAACGAACACAAAGGTGCTCAACGAAGACAAAAAGAAAAATCCGTTTAAGGTTTCGCACCGCACTGCCAAACCTAAGCCGATCATCGTGAAGAAAAATGAAGTGAAAAGCACGCCGCAAGCGAACAAACCGGAATTTGTTCCATAGCCGAACACGCTGCTGTGGATGAAAATGCTCGATCCGAGAGACAAAACGGACAAGGACGCCGTTTTGGAAAGAATATACTCACTCGCACTTAGCGGTGTGACAAACAGGCTGTCATGGATGTTTTGCCCTTTCTCCAGTAAAACAAGACCCCCGATGAAGAAAAACCCCAGGAAGCTCGGATCTGAAAACGTCAAGGCAATGCTGGCCGCCTCCCTGTAATCAGCCGGAAGAAACAGCAATACGGCGATATACACCGTGCTGATCAGCAAATAGGCATAATAAAAACCGTGCTTGAACTGAAGTTTGATATCATGGGAAATCGCTGACAAGATCCTCAACTTAAACGTCTCCCCGTCACATCGATAAAGATGTCTTCAAGCGACGCTTCTTGGGAATGGATGGTTTCCACAGGGTGCTCCTTGATCAAGTTCAAAAATTCCGGGCTGCTGCCGATCTGATCAAGGTCGAATTGAGCGGTTTCCAGCTGCCTGCGGCTGCGGTATTCCACTTTTACGTGCCTTTTTCCTTTTTGCACTTTCAAGGCGCGCGGAGAATCAATCAAAGCCACCCTGCCGTCAACGATGAAAGCGACGCGGTCGCAGATTTCTTCAGCTGTCTGCATGTGGTGCGTTGTGATCAGAATCGTCTTCCATTCCGCCTTTTTGTTCAGGATAAGCTGTTTTAATGTTTTGGCATGCACGGGATCGAGCCCTGAGGTCGGTTCGTCTAGAAATAAAAGATCAGGCTGATTGATCAGGGCTCTCAAAAAATTCAGCCTCATTTTCATGCCTTTTGAGTAAGCGGATACCTTTGTCCGGCCGTACTCTTCAAGACCCGTTAAAGCGAGCAGCGTTTCCGGCTCCTCAGTTTCAGATGCATACAAGGAACGGAACAAATTTAAGTTTTCCAGCGCAGTTAATCGTTGATAAAAATTCGGAAATTCAAAAGCGACGCCGATTTTCTCATAAAAGGAGCTGTCGGCTTGATTCAATTCTTTTCCCATCACAGAAACCCGGCCTTCATATTGCTTTAAAATACCGATTAAGATTTTTTGAATCGTGCTTTTCCCGGCGCCGGAAGGGCCGAGAAATCCAAAAATTTCACCCTTTTGAATCGAAAAGTCGATTCCTTTCAATACGGGCGTTTTTTGTCCGGGGTATGTGAAGCGAAGCCCGCTGACTTCAATCATGAGCTGCATCCTCCTTGGCCGAAAGTCCCTGTCCGACCAATTCGATAAGCAAATCCATCGTTTCGTCGTAGCGGTCTTCCCCAATGTTTGTTTTTTGAAAGGATAAAAGAACAATGGCGCGAATCACACTGATGATCGTCTCCGGTTTTTTTCTGACAAGCCAGCCTTTTTCCTGGCCCATTTCAATTAAAGGCTTGAAAAAATCTTCATCGCTGGCGAAATGCGCCTGCAGCTTTTCTTCAGGGAGTTTGCGGAAGAGCGTCTCGAGTAAGTTGTCATCGTAAACTTGGCGAATGTACGGGTTATGTTCCATCACCGCCAATGCTTCACGCAAAAACTGTGCAAATGTTTTCCCGCTTTCAGAAAATGATGCCTCAAGCTTGGCGCGAATCTTACTTTCTTCCTGCTGCAAAATCTCAAAATAAAGCTCCTCTTTCGAGTCGAAAAATGTATAAAATGAGCCTTGGGCAATTCCGGCCGAGGCTGTTAGCTCTCCGACACTCGTTTTTTTCAATCCAAGCTGCGCGAAAAGCTCCCTTCCGCTTTGTACTAAAGCTGAACGGATCACTTCCTTTTCTTTTTTGGTAAATTTCGGCATGGCAGTCTCTCCTTGTTTTATAAACATATGAATATTTTGATTTTATATTCATATAATGCGCTGCGTCCCTCTTTTTGTCAATATATTTTGGTTCAAATTTACCACAATATTTTCATTTGCCCGTCAAATTTAAAGCAAAAAAAAGCACCACTTATAGTTTAAACTATAAGTAGCGCTTCATTTCGGATTAATAAGCCAGGCTGAACAGACCTTTAATATGGCTCAGGTAGCGGACGTTGCTCGCTTCTTTCATCAATGAAGCAGGCAGGCCTTTAAGAGATGTGCTGTTCGCGCCGATAACGGCAACTGCGTCTTTGCGGCCAAGGCTTGCAAGCGTGCCTGAGTTGACAGGGCTGAACGTTTCCATTGATTTGTTTTCTAAGTATGCATACAGGTTGTAGCCGATCAGCTCGCCCATTTGCCAAGCGATTTGAGCTGTCGGAGGGTACGGACGGCCATCCGGACCGAAGACAACGGCGCTGTCTCCTGCAACAAATACGTCTTCATGTGATGTGGATTGAAGGAAATCGTTTACAGTTGCGCGTCCGCGGTTGACTTCAAGACCTGACTCGCCGATCAGCGGATTGCCTTGAACACCGCCGGTCCAGACAAATGTATTTGTGACGATTTTTTGCCCGTCTTTCAAATCAACAACGTTTCCTTCTACATTTGTGACAGGCAGTCCTGTCAAGAATTCAACGCCGCGTTTTTCAAGGCTCTTTGTCGCACGTTCGATCAGCTCATCCGGAAGAACCGGCAGGATTTTCGGACCGGCTTCAACAAGCTTCAGCTTGATTTCTTTCGGATCGACACCGTAGCTTCTCGCAAGGTTCGGCATGATATCGGCAAGTTCACCGACAAGCTCGACGCCTGTTAGTCCGCCGCCGCCGATTAAGATCGTAGCATCCGCTTCGTTTTTCGTTTTAGCGTATTCGCGCACGCGCTCTTCAACATGCTTGAAGATTTTGTTTGCATCGTTTGCAGATTTGAGCACCATGCTGTTTTCTGCAAGTCCTGGAATGCCGAAGTAAGCAGTGACAGAACCAAGACCGACGACAAGCGCGTCATACGTCAAGGTAGAGCCGTCAGAAAGAGCGACTTCTTTTTTGTCAACTGAGAACGAGTTGACTTTGGCGATTTTAAGATCGATGTCTTTTCCTTTGAAAAGCTTTGCAAGCGGCATTGCAACTGCCTGTTCTGACACGTTGCCCGCAGCAAGACGGTGCAGTTCTGTGATGATTTGATGTGTCGGGTATTGGTTAACCACTGTGACTTTTGCTTCTTCTTTTGTGTAGTGTTTGCGAACTGTTAAAGCAGACAGTAATCCGCCGTAACCAGCGCCTAAAATGACGATATGTTTTGACATCGTGAATCCTCCGTCCTTATTCTGAATGTATAGTGATTATTTTTGTTTTTCGCGTTCTGACATGATTTGCAGGTAGCTTTGAACAAAGCGGAACAGCTTTTGGGCCTGCGGATCTTTAAGCATTTTCAGCAAACCGAAAAGTCCGATGACTTCATTGCTTTCGTCAGCGCGGTCTTTTGCTTCAATGGCGGTAGCCGCGATTTCTTTTGCCGTATCTTTGACAGGCTCAAGAATTTCTGTAATGGCACCGACCGTATCATTTTTTAATACTTCATCAGTTGCAACGGATTGTGCGAAATCGTAAGACTTTGTCAAAATGTTGACCAGTTCTGTCAGCTTTGGAAGCTGGTCGACTAAAGTAGTCAAAGACTCCTGTACTTCAGGTTTTAGCAGTTGATCGATAAGATCGCGTTGGCTTTGGCTTACAGATTCGTTTGTTTGATCAGCTGTTTGATCGATTGTTTCCGGCATAACCAATTCTCCTTTTCAATAAGCGATGTGCTGTTTTTTGAAGGAACCCCTTTTTCATAGTTTGTGAATTTGTGCACAAACAAGTCCGCAAAAAGGTTCTCCCCTTTTGTGTTTGTATTGCTGTTTTCAGTCTGGAATTCCCGAAAACCCGCAATCTCAAAACACGCTGTATTTTTTACTACTAAATGATAACACTTTTTGAACAAAAAATGAACGTGATTGTTTCGGAAATGAAATAAAATCATAGAAAACTTTATATATAGGGCTTCTTTCATTCCTTTTATTTCCTATATTGTGTCTTTTTTTTACGAAACGTCATGTCATGATAGAGACGGGAGACGTCCGAAAATGTCAGAGAATCGCATCTATTAGTTTACATAATAAAATTATTGTTGCCTCGAGTTAATCTTCATCTTTAACATCCGGATCTTCGGGGATGGGTTCGTTCAGAACGGATTCCGCCCACGCTTTATACTTTTCCATCTGTTCCATATGGGTATTGAATTGTTCTTTGTTAATTAAATGCTGCTGTCCGTCGAAGACGGTGCGGATTTTCTTTTCTCTCACAAGCTGTTCAACATATGCTTCTGAAAGCGTTAAATATTCTGCGGTTTCCTTTATTGTCAAGTCCATGTTTTGGTTCCTCTCGTTTTGATTTAGGCGAACGTTGCGATTTTAGGATCATACGATAAGATATATCAGTTTAGATGATGGAGGCCTATTCTATGTATTCAAAATGGAATGCTGAAACGTTTTATCCGCCTTCAGCCCCGCAAATGCATACCGGTCAATCTTCTCAGCAGATGAATCAAAGGCTGAAAAATCTCGAAGATCAAATGGAATTGCTGATCAAACTCATGGAAAGCAACAATCAGCTGCTGCGTTCAATTGAAGAGCAGCAGAACCGCGTCTGCGCGGCAGGCGGCGGTTCGGTTATCGTCAGAATGTGAGTTTTTGGTCAATCGAGCTTCAT
The DNA here is from genome assembly GCF_056155945.1 of Bacillus sp. GM2. Classification (NCBI taxonomy): domain Bacteria; kingdom Bacillati; phylum Bacillota; class Bacilli; order Caryophanales; family Bacillaceae; genus Bacillus; species Bacillus sp. GM2. The sequence goes on along the minus strand of NZ_JBRKSZ010000007.1, from coordinate 1,531,904 downwards.
TAAAATAAAAAGAGGAAGGACGTGTCCTTCTTCTTTGTCTGCAAGCCTTATCCAGTATACTACAGATTTTTTTGCGCTGAAAGGCCGGCAATTTCATCGTATGTTTCACGGTTTTCCAATGTTGACAAATCGCCTGCCGGCTCGTTCAAATAGGCAGCTCTGATCAGCCGTCTCATCACTTTTGCATTTCTCGTCTTCGGCAGACCGCTGACAAAGTAAACCGCTTTTGGCTTGATCGCTTTACCGATGGCATCAGAGGCGAGGTTCAGCAAATCATCTTTTAGTTTTTCCGACGGCTTTTCCGACTGTGCGAGGACGACAAAGCAGACGGCAGCCTGACCTTTGAGCTTATCCGGAACGCCGATAACGCCTGCTTCCACCACCGCCGGATGGCCGACCAGAACGGACTCTATTTCAGCGGGCCCGATCCTTTTCCCTGCAGTATTGATGACATCATCAGAACGTCCGCTGATCGTCCAGTAGCCGTTTTCATCCCGTTTTGCCCAATCGCCGTGCACCCAGACGTCAGTCCAGCGGCTCCAATATGCTTTTTCATATCTGGACGGCTCTTTCCAAAAACCGTATGTCATGCCGACCCACGGCTTTGTCAGGACAAGCTCCCCGACTTCATTGACGACTTCCTCCCCTTTTTCGTTGAAGACATTGGCCGCCATGCCGGGCAGAGGCGAATTAAACGTCATCGGCGTGATCGGCCGCAGGAGCACATTGCCCAAAATGCCGCCTGAAATTTCCGTTCCTCCTGAATAATTAAAAATAGGAATCCGCTCTTTTCCAGCATGGCGGAACAGCCATATCCACGGTTCATAATTCCATGGTTCGCCCGTTGAGCCGATTGCCTTCAGACTGCTCAGGTCGCATTGATGAAGAAAATCTTCGCCGTGCTGCATCAGCGAGCGAATGAGCGTCGGAGAGATGCCGAGATGCGACACCCGGTGTCTGCTGACGAGCTCCCACAGCCGATCCGGGGCCGGGAAATCCGGTGCTCCGTCATACAGCAAAACTGCCGCTCCGTTTATGAGACCCCCGAATATTAAAAACGGCCCCATCATCCAGCCCATGTCTGTAAACCAGAAAAACGTGTCCCCTTGTTTGACATCCATCCCGAAGCCCGCATCAAATGCAGCTTTCAGCGGAAAACCGGCGTGGGTATGAACCGCTCCCTTCGGCTGTCCTGTCGTGCCCGATGTGTAAAGCAGCATGAGCGGATCTGAACTGTCCATTTCTTCTGTAATCTGGAGAGGATCGCTTTTCATCAATTCATTCCAGTCTATATCTCTATTATGATTCCAATCTTGTTCGCCATCGTGAAGCCGGCAGACGACAACTTTTTGGACAGTGGGGGCACGGTCTGCTGCTTTGTCAGCTTCTTTCTTCATACAGACCTTCTTTCCCCTTCGTAAAAAGGCATCTGCTGTGACAAGAATTTTTGCTCCGGCAGCGCTGAGTCTCGCGGCTGCCGCATGGGCGCCGTAGCCTGAAAAAACCGGTGAGAATACCGCGCCGATTTTAGCGGCGGCGAGCATGGCGATGACCGTTTGCGGGATCATCGGCATGTAAATCGCAATGACATCCCCTTTTGATATGCCTTGTTTTTTAAAGCCTGCCGCCGCACGGGCGACTTTTTGATGTAAAGAAGAATAGGTGATCCGTTCTGTTTTTCCGTCTTCACTTTCCCAGATGAGGGCCGTCCTGCCGGCCGTATCAGGCTGTCGGGACCATTTTTCGACGGCGCTGCAAACGGCATTTAAGCGTCCGCCGGAAAACCATTTCGGCCATTTTATGCCTTTATCGAGATTCAATGTTTGGCTGTACCGCTTGTACCAGCTGATGCCGAGCGCTTTTTCGGCCTCTTCCCAGAACCAGGCGATATCGTCTGTACTTGCTTTCAAAAAATCATCATAGTCGGAAAAACCGAGGGCTGTCATCCATTGAAACAGCCGGGTCGTTTTTACAAATTCCGGATCAGGCTGCCAAACCGCTTTTTCGGCCATGCCGTTTCCTCCTTTTCGTTTCATTGGCCTTTAGACGGGATAAACAGGATGCTTCCGTTCCGTAAATGTCATGTATTTGGTCATATATGCATTCAGCCGTTTGATGAGTTCCGTACGAAGCGAATCGGCCGGAATGATCCCGTCGACAATCATTTCTGAAGCAAGCCGGTAAATGTCTATGTCTTTTTGGTATTCTTCCCGTTTTTCGGCAATGAAGGCGGACCGCTCTTCTTCAGGCAATTGTGCGATTTTTTTTGCATAAACGGCATTTACCGCTGCTTCCGGCCCCATCACGGCAATCTGAGCTGTAGGCAGCGCCAGACAGCAGTCAGGCTCAAAGGCCGGCCCAGCCATCGCATACAAGCCTGCGCCATAAGCTTTCCTGACGATGACGGATATTTTCGGCACGGTTGCTTCGGCCATCGCTGAAATCATTTTCGCACCGTGTCTGATAATACCCGCCCTCTCGACTTTCGTTCCGATCATAAAGCCGGGGATATCAGCCAGAAACAGCAGCGGGATATGATAGGCATCACACAAATTGATAAACTTTGCGGCTTTGTCTGCCGAATCGTGAAACAACACACCGCCTTTGACCCGCGGCTGATTGGCGATGATGCCGACAGGCTGCCCGTGAATCCTTGCCAAACCGGTAATCAGCTCTGGCGCGAACAATTTTTTGATCTCATAAAAAGACGCTTCATCAATGATCTGATCGATTAAATCCATCATTTGAAACGGTGCGTTTTGGTTTTTCGGAATGATCTCCTCCAACGGCCGGTCAAACGGACGGGCGGGTTTTGCTTCAATGACAGGCGCTTTTTCGGTGTAGTTCGGCGGAAAGTAGGAAAGATACCGACGCGCCGACTTGATCGCATCTTCTTCCGTTTCGGCAAGAATGTCTCCGCAGCCTGAAACAGAACAGTGCATTCGCGCGCCGCCCATTTCTTCAAGCGACACTTTTTCGCCGATCACCATTTCCGCCATACGCGGCGAGCCTAAATACATCGAGGCGTTACCTTCGACCATGATGACGATATCGCAAAAAGCCGGTATGTAGGCGCCGCCTGCGGCTGAAGGCCCGAACAAAAGACAGATTTGCGGGATACGCCCGGATAATTTGACTTGCTGATAAAAAATCCGCCCTGCTCCTCTTCGCCCCGGAAACATGTCAACTTGATCCGTAATCCTTGCGCCTGCCGAATCGACCAAATAAAGAAGCGGACAATTCAGTTTTTCGGCTGTTTCCTGGATGCGGATGATTTTTTCGACGGTTCTCGCTCCCCATGATCCTGCTTTAACCGTTGAATCATTAGCCATGACGCAAACGGTTCGGCCGCCGATTTTTCCGATTCCCGTGACGACTCCGTCTGCCGGAAGCCCGTCTGCCATGCAATTGGCAAAAAAAGCGTCCTCAAGGTCGAGGCCTTCGTCAAGCAGCAGCTTTAATCGGTCTCTGACAAATAATTTCCCTTTTTTCTCATTGGCTTCATGGTATTTTTGCGCTCCGCCTTCCTGAATCCGGCGGATGCGTTCATACAATTCCTTTTCGGCCGGCATCGGCTGTCCCCCCGTTCGTTTTATTCTCCCGTATAATACGGCTTCCGTTTTTCTGTAAAAGCTTTCAGCCCTTCGGTTCTGTCTTTCGTCGGAATCGTCAGTTCATAGGCTTTTTGTTCAATCGCGAGTCCAGTTTCGATATCTGTCTCAAGCCCTTGGTTGATGGCGAACTTCGCCTGTCTGACGGCAACCGGTCCGTTCGCCGCGATGTTTGCTGCGATACTTTCGGTCGTTTCCTTTAACTTTTGAAGCGGAACGACATGTTCAACTAGGCTGATCTTTTGCGCTTCTTCGGCGCTGATGCGGCAGCCGGTATAGATCATTTCTTTCGCCTTTCCCCTGCCGATTAAGCGGGGCAGCCGCTGTGTTCCCCCTGCCCCGGGAATGATCGCGAGCGTTGTTTCGGGGAGACCGAGTTCAATATGTTCGGCTGCGATCCTGATGTCGCACGCCAATGCAAGCTCCAGCCCCCCTCCCAAAGCGCTTCCGTTTAATGAAGCGATGACGGGCTGCGGCAGTTTTTCCGTCTCGCTGACCACTTGTTGAATCATGGAAACGGCCTGCTTCGCTTCTGTGCGGCTCATGCGGGCTCTTTCCTTTAAATCGGCACCTGCACAAAACGTCCTGTCCCCTGTTCCCGTTATAATGACACAGCGGACGGCCGGGTTTGAACGGATATCGCGAAGGATGCGCTGAAAGTCGTCGAGAAGTCCGAGCGAGAGGGCATTTGCAGCCTGCGGTCTGTTCAACGTCAACACGGCAACAGCCTGCTCGTTGATGGAATAAAGAACATTGGGCTCCATTCGATCTTCCTCCTCTTTATCTATGAAAAACAGTTCTTTGATTTAGCCGCCTGCAAATTTCGGCTTGGCAGCTCTCTTCCGGTTTTGTCTTCGATCCATTTAGCAGCTGAAAGCAGCTTGCTGAGATCAACTCCGGTTTCGATGCCCATCTGGGCGCACATGTAAATCAAATCATCAGTTGCCGCATTTCCCGTTGCTCCAGGGGCATAAGGACAGCCGCCCAGCCCGCCGCATGATGCGTCAAATACGGTGATTCCCATATCCATCGCTGCGATCATGTTGGCGAGCGCCATCCCTCTCGTATCATGAAAATGAAGGGCGATATTCTCTTTCGGAAAGCGTTTTAAAAGTACGTCAAGCACCCTTTGAACCTGTACGGGATTTGCTGCGCCGATCGTATCTCCGAGAGAAAGTTCGTCGATGCCCATGTCGAACAGCGCTTCAGAGATGCGTATGATTTGCTCCAATGGAACGTGATGCTCATAAGGACAGCCAAATACGGTGGACAGGTAGGCTCTGACGGTGAGGCCCGCTTGTTTTGCTGTCCCGGTGACTTCCTGTAAGACGGGAAGCGTTTCTCCGATCGATTTGTTAATATTTTTCCGGTTGTGTGTCTCGCTTGCCGACATGAAAACAGAAGCTTCATCGATCCCTCCTTCGAGAGCCCGTTCCAGCCCTTTTCGGTTCGGAATGAGGGCTGCGTAGGTGACGCCCGGCTTCCGGTTAATGCCTTTGGCGACGTCAAGGGCATCAGACAGTGCAGGAATCCACTTAGGATGGACGAATGAAGTGATTTCGATATACGAAAGCCCTGTGGCAGAAAGCATGTCGATCCAGGTAATTTTATCAGCTGTCGAAAGTGCGGTTTGTTCATTTTGCAGACCGTCGCGCGGCCCGACTTCTTTAATGAAAATGTTCTTCGGTACGTCCATTTGCCATCCTCCAGACCTTATTGAAGCTCCAATAAGACATCCCCTTCATCGGCAAAATCACCTTCGTTCTTTCTGACGGTTTTGACTGTTCCGGCCGTTTCGGCGACAATCGGAATCTCCATCTTCATCGATTCTAAAATGGCGACTTCCTGCCCCTTTTCGATTTTGTCCCCCGCTTTCACTAATATTTTCCACACGTTTCCCGCCATATTGGTGACAACAGTATTCATAGTACGCCTCCTTGATTTCATTTTGACTGATAGCGACTGATAAAATCGGTTTGGACCCCGCCTTTTCGGAATTCGTCAGAACTTACAATGTCTTCAAGGAGCGGAATGTTCGTTTTAATGCCTTTCACTTGATATTGTGAAAGCGCTTCGGCCAATGTGCAGATGGCTTCTTCTCTGCTGCTTCCTTTGACGATCATCTTGGCAATCATCGGGTCGTAATACGGGGTGATAGTCATACCCGGGGCTGCTGCGCATTCATGACGGACATTCGGTTGCTCAGGCAGCTTAAGGTCGGTAATCCGCCCCGGCGAAGGGAAAAATGTTTTCGGATCTTCGGCACAGATTCTGACTTCGATCGCATGTCCGTCCCGCCGAATGTCTTTCTGCTTATGGGAAAGCGGTTTTCCCGCTGCGATATTGAGCTGTTCTTCGACAAGGTCAAGCCCTGTAATTTCCTCTGTCACCGGGTGTTCGACTTGCAGGCGGGTATTCATCTCAAGAAAATAAAAATGATTCTCCTTGTCTACTAAAAACTCGATTGTCCCGGCGTTGACATAGCCGATCGACAGCGCAGCTTTCACGGCCGCTTCACCGAGCTTTGTGCGCATGGTTTCATCGAATAACGGAGCAGGTGCTTCTTCGATGATTTTTTGCTGGCGTCTCTGAATCGAACAGTCCCGCTCCCAAAGATAGACGGCATTTTCGTATTTGTCTGTTAAAATCTGAATCTCGATATGTCTTGCCTGTTCGATATATTTCTCGATGTACATAGCCCCGTCTCCGAAAAAATCGGCGGCTCGTTTTTGGTTGACTTCATATGCTTTTTCTAATTCGCTTTCATTGCGGATCAGCTGCATTCCGATGCCGCCGCCCCCAAAAGAAGCCTTGAGCATCACGGGATAGCCGATGGATTCGGCAAGAGCCCGGGCTTCATTCAGACCGGACAAGCTTTTTGTCACGCCGGGAACGACGGGAACCCCGGCTTGTTCCATCGCTTGTCTTGCTTCAATTTTGCTTCCCATTTTGGCGATAACGTCAGGCGGCGGACCGATAAACGTAATATTCTCCTTGAGGCACCTTTCGGCAAAACGGCTGTTCTCGGAAAGCAGGCCGTATCCCGGATGAATGGCACAGACCCCCGCTTTTTTAGCGGTTTCGATGATTTTTTCAATATTTAAATAGCTTTCACTGACCCGCGGTTTGCCGATCAGCCAGGCTTCATCCGCAGCTTTGACATGCAGGGACTCCGCATCCGCTTCAGAGTAGACAGCAGCCGTCTGAATACCGAGCCGTTGACAAGTTCGGATGATCCGGAGGGCGATTTCTCCCCGGTTGGCAATCAGTACTTTCTTAAACAAAAAGGTCCCTCCTTTTATGTTAGTCGCGCTTGAAAGAGAAAATTACAATTGAAAATGCTCAAGCGCCTGCTCCCTTAACTTGAATTTTTGCACTTTCCCTGATGCCGTCATCGGGAACTCTTCTACAAATGCGATATAGCGCGGAATCTTATAGCGGGCGATTTTGCCTTTGCAGTATTCTTTTAATTCGTCAGCCGTCATCGATGCTCCGCTTTTCAGTTTGATCCAGGCCGATACCTCTTCGCCGAATGTTTCGTCAGGCACTCCGACAATTTGGACGTCGAGAATGTCGGGATGCTTGTATAAAAACTCTTCTATTTCCCGCGGATATATGTTTTCACCGCCTCTGATGATCATGTCTTTTAATCTCCCGGTAATCCGGCAGTAGCCTTCTTCATCCATTACGGCTAAATCTCCCGTATGCAAAAATCCATCCTCATCGATGACCGCTGCCGTGGCCTCAGGATTTTTGTAGTAGCCTTTCATAACATGGTAGCCGCGTGTGCACAGCTCGCCTTGAACGCCTCTTTCAACCTCCCGGTTCGTACCCGGTTCAGTTATTTTGACTTCTACATTCGGCAAAGCGCGCCCTACGGTTTCGACCCTTCTTTTGAGCGAATCGTTGACCCTAGTCTGGGTAATGACCGGTGAGGCTTCCGTCTGTCCGTATGCAATCGTTATTTCAGACATCCCCATGTTATCGATCACTTTTTTCATGACTTCGATCGGACAGTTTGAACCGGCCATGATGCCCGTTCTTAAAGAAGACAGGTCATATGATGCGAAATCTGGATCATTCAGTTCGGCGATGAACATGGTCGGTACACCGTGAAGCGCCGTGCATTTTTCCGTTTCGACGGCTGAAAGCACTTCTTTCGGACTGAATTCTTGTACCGGCACCATCGTCGCGCCGGCGGTGACGCAAGCGAGAGTCCCCAGTACACAGCCGAAGCAGTGGAAAAACGGAACGGGGATGCACATTCTGTCTTTTTTCGATAAATTCATGCATTCCGCAATATTTGCCGCATTGTTTGCCAAATTGGAATGGGTGAGCATCACGCCTTTCGGAAAGCCTGTCGTACCTGATGTATATTGCATATTAATGACATCATGCTCTTTGAGCCGTTCCATCCTGCGATCAAGCGCTTTTTCGCTTACTGACCCTGAGAGCTTTAATAAATCATCCCATAGGTACATGCCGGGATGCCTTTGATCCCCCAGCAAAATAATATTTTTTAAGAAAGGCAGTCTTTCAGATGCAAGCCTGCCCGGTTCGCCCTCCTTTAATTCAGGAATCAGTTTGCAAAGGATATCAATGTAGGAAGTGCCCCGGTATGATTCCATTAAAATGAGTGTTGTGGCATCTGACTGTTTCAGCACATATTCAAGCTCTGATAATTGATAGTTCGTGTTGGCTGTGACTAGTACAGCACCCGCTTTTGCCGAAGCAAACTGGGCGGTGAGCCATTCCGGAGTATTGGAAGCCCAAATTGCGACATGTTCACCTTTATCAATACCGAGCGCCATCAGTCCTTTTGCGACTTTTCTGCACAACTGGTCAAATTCCCGGTACGTATAACGCAGGCCGCGGTCCGGATAGACGACAGCCTCGTGATCAGGGGCGTCTGCCGCGGTTTTCTCCAATAACTTTCCAATTGTCAAATGGAGCAGCTCTGCCAACGTTGTCCCTCCCTTCCGATAGAAAGCGTTTTCATTTCAGCGCTTGTTTGCCGATGCCGAGCTGCCTTGCGATGACGAGCCGTTGAATTTCTGAAGTGCCTTCACCGATTTCCATTAATTTTGCGTCCCGCAGCATGCGCTCCACTCCATACTCTTTCATATACCCGTATCCTCCGTGTATTTGAATGGACTGATTGCATGTCCTGAACGCCATTTCTGAGGCATAAAGCTTGGCAAAAGCCGCTTCTTTTGTAAACGGACGTCCTTGATCTTTCAGCCAGGCGGCCTTCAGCACCATATTGCGGGCGAGCTCAATTTCCATGGCCATGTCGGCAAGCTTGAACTGAATCGCCTGGAAATAAGAGATCGGTCGGCCGAATTGTTTTCGTTCGCGCGCGTATGTGAGCGCCGCCTCAAATGCGCCTTGGGCAATACCGACAGCCAGCGCTGCGATCGAAATTCTGCCGCCGTCAAGTGTATTGAGAAATTGTTTAAACCCTTTTTCCGGGCTTCCCAATAGATTTTGTTTTGGTACGCGGACATTGTCCAATATGAGCTGTGATGTATTCGAGCCGCGGACACCCATTTTGTCATATTCGCTTTTAATGGTGAAGCCCTCCGAATCTGTCGGAACGATGATGGCGGAAATGATGTTTTTTCCGTTGTCATCTATTCCGGTGACGGCGGTGACGATGACGGTCCTGGCAAATCCTGCATTTGTGATCCAGCATTTCTCACCGCTGATCACATAGCTGTCCCCTTCCGAGCGGGCTTTTGTCCGGGTGCCGCCCGCATCGGAACCTGCATTCGGTTCGGTCAGCCCAAATGCTCCGAGCGCCCGGCCCGTCGCAAGCGGGACGAGATATTCTTGTTTTTGTTCTTCAGTGCCGAAATAATAAATCGGTGCAGCCCCGAGCGATACAGCCGCAGCATAGCTAAGACCGGTGCTTCCGCACGCTTTGCCGATTTCTTCGACGCTAAGTGCATAGGAAATCGTATCTCCGCCTGAACCGCCGTAGCTTTCAGGAAACGGAATCCCCAAGAGGCCGAGCTCCCCCATTTTTTTAAATGTCTCAATCGGAAATTCTCCCGTCCTGTCAACATGTTCGGCGTGCGGTGCAATTTCCTGTTTCGCAAAATCTCTTGCGAGTTCACGAATCATTTGCTGTTCTCTGGTTAGTTCAAAATTCATAAAGTGCCCCCCTTTTTGGATCGTCAAATTCCTTAGGCAGCAGAGCTTTGTAACATTATATTAAAAAAGTGCATTTTTCATGCCAGAGGATTTTGGACAGGTAAATTGCATGTTTGATCGCCAACAGGTACTTACCTTTATGTAAGTACCTGAACTAAAAGTGCATACTTACAAATTGGCAGTGTGAACTTTATACTCAAGATGAAAACATGCTGAAGGAGGGCAAATCTTTGAAAACGCTAGTTATCGTTGCACACCCAAATTTAGAAACATCAGTGGTTCATAAGCGCTGGGTAGAGGAACTCAAAAAATATCCGGAAAAGTATACGGTTCACGAATTGTCCGACGTTTACCCGGATGGAAACATAGACGCGGAAAAAGAACAAAAATTGGTGGAATCGCACGGCAATCTTGTTTTGCAATTCCCTATCTATTGGTTTAACTGTCCGCCTCTTCTTAAAAAATGGCTTGATGATGTATTAGCTTACGGCTGGGCTTATGGTTCAAATGGAGGAGATCGATTAAACAATCGTAAAGTGGCATTAGGTGTATCCGCCGGAATTAAAGAGGAAGATTATCGTGAAAACGGAAGGTACCGGTATACGCTTGAACAAATATTAGTTCCATTTGAAACGACATTCCGGTATTGCCGCGCAGATTATCGTTCATTTTTTGCATTTTACGGCAAGGAAAAAGAGCCTGGCGGAAACGAGGAAGAAGAAAATGAGCCGGGAGCAGGAGAATTGGAGAAAAGCGCACGAGATTATTTGCATTTTATTGATCATATGTAGCAAGGGGTTTTGCTGAAAATCATTCGGGCTGAAACAGGCTGTCAGCCCAGCCTGTTTTTCTCCCCCCACTCACACATCATATTTAACAAAGGCACGATGGAGCGTCCGCGTTCAGATAATGAATACTCAACCTTTGGGGGGATTTGGGGAAATTCTCTGCGAATGATAAGGCCGTCTGCTTCCAGCTCTTTTAACATGATGCTTAGCGTTTTGAAGGAAATGGTGCCGATGCTTCGCTTCAATTCATTATGCCGCATCACTTCGCGTTCAGACAGCCAATATAGAATGACTATTTTATATTTGCCGCTTATCAATGACAACGTATAGCCAAAGCCGGTGTCTTTAAGTTCCACACCGGTCGGAACGCAGGTTTTTCCGGATGGGATTTGCATAACGCACACTCTCCTTCTGACTCTTATATCATAGATCATTATGTAATGTGATTGAAAGGATGTAAAGGGAGGAGTTTGAAAGGTGCCTGGTAAAAAAATTCTGCGCCTGCATGTTTTATGAGGATGTAAATTCAGCCGAAAAAAACTGCACCTCCGGATTGTCAGATGGTGTCTGACAAACCAGGTGCAGTTTCAGTACAGGTCTCTTTAATTATCTTCTGATATGGCCGTCGCCTCTCATGATATATTTGCATGTGGTCAATTCTTTCAGACCCATAGGTCCGCGGGCGTGAAGCTTCTGTGTAGAAATCCCGATTTCAGCGCCGAATCCGAGTGCGCCGCCGTCGGTGAACCTGGTTGAGGCATTGTAGTACAATGCTGCAGCATCAACGGTATTCAGAAAAGCTTTGGCTGTTTCCGGATTTTCGGTGATAATCGCTTCTGAATGCTTTGTTCCGTATGTTTCGATATGATTGCAGGCTTCTTCAAGACTTCCTGCGACTTTAACCGCGAGATCAAGGCTTAAATATTCGTTCTGCCAATCGGCTTCCCCTGCTGGTCTTGCGCCTGGAATCATTTGAACAGCCTTTTCGTCCCCGTGAACTTGAATCCCGTGTTCGTTTAAAGCATTGATAAGCGCGGCGCTGTTTTCCTCAAGCCATTTTTCGTGGACGATCAGCGTTTCAAGCGCATTGCAGACGGCGGGGCGGTCTGTTTTCGCATTGATCATGACATCGATTGCTTTTTCAGGGTCCGCTTCCCGGTCAATATAGATGTGGCAGTTGCCGACTCCCGTTTCAAGGACCGGAACGGTTGCGTTCTCAACGACTTCCTGAATGAGGGCCCCGCCTCCCCGGGGGATGAGTACATCGATATGTTCTTTCATCTTAAAGAGCTGCTTCGTTGCGCTTCGGTCTGTGCTTTCGATGAATTGAACGGCATCGCGGGGGATGTTTGTCGTCTCAAGTGCTTGATGCATGACCGATACGATCGCTGTATTCGAATGAATGGCGGAAGAGCCGCCTTTCAAAACGATCGCATTGCCTGATTTTAGAGCAAGCCCGGTCGCATCGACAGTTACGTTCGGACGCGCTTCATAGATCATGCCGATGACGCCGAGAGGAACGCTGACTTTTTCCGCTTTTAACCCGTTGTCGAGCGTCCAGCTTGATAGCGTTTCTCCGACCGGATCATCAAGTTCCGCGACTTCCAGCAGCCCATCGGCAAAATCCAGAACCCTGTCTTCATTGAGCGACAGGCGGTCGATGTAGGCTGCATCATAGCCTTTTTTTCGTCCCGCTTCGATATCTTTGGCATTTTCAGTGAGAATATAGCTCATGTTTTGTTTCAGGTGGTCGGCCAATGCAGCAAGCGCCTCGTTCTTTTCTTTTTCAGTTGCCAGCCGCAAAGATTTTGCGGCCGTTTTTGCCTTTATCGCTTTTTCTTCGATTTGTGCACTGATGCTCTCGCTCGTCGCAGTCATGTCAATTCCTCCTTTGATTTGTTTTTTAAAGCGGAACGGATAGCTCTAAATGACAGACAAACGCTTCTCTGTCAACGACAGCCTGTGAGGAAGCGGCTGTTTCCTGATTCGTATCCTTCTTCCATTTACGAAGCTGGGATGAGGAAAAGTTGACGACGCCGAGGCCGATTTCCTCTCCTTCCTGATCAAGGATTCGAACGACGGATCCGTTGCTGAAACGGCCGTTGATGTCGTAAATACTAGAAGGATACAGGCTTTTTTTACGGTCGATAATAAACTCTTTGCTTTCGTTGTGGACGACGATGTCTCCTTCAGGTCCAGAGTTAAATGCTATCCATTGCTTTTTATGGTTGAGGGCGTGTGAATCCGCATTCGGTATAAAATACGTTCCCCTCGCAGTCCCGCAGATCGCTTCGTGCAAAATGCCGGGGGTGTCCGCGCGCCCTAAAAACCCTTTGATGCCTGAAGCCATTGTAATTTTAAAAGCGTCCAGTTTGGACTTCATGCCGCCGGTTCCGACTTCGCTTCCTGCATCCCCTGCTGAAGCTTCTATTTCCGGCGTGATTTCAGTTACTTCCTGGACGAGTGCGGCGTCCGGCGTTTTTCGCGGATTCGCGTCATAAAGGCCGTCTATATCAGAGAGGATGGTCAGCAGGTCGGCGTCGATCAGACCCGCCACTTTAGCAGAAAGCGTGTCATTGTCTCCGAATTTGAGCCGATTGACGGTAACCGTATCATTTTCGTTGATGATCGGAATAATGCCGCGTTTCAGCAGCACGTTCATCGTATTTCTCACATTGTTGTACCGTTTTTCATCTGAAAAATCGCTTTTTGTGATTAAAATTTGTGAAGCGATATAGCCGTGGGATAAAAAAAGCTTGGAATACGCTTCGATTAATAAGCCTTGGCCGACAGAAGCGGATGCTTGTTTTTCAGGCAATGTATCCGGCCTGTTGATAAAGCCGAGCTTCCGGTAACCGGCTGCTACAGCGCCAGATGAAACAAGGAGGACTTCGTGTCCTTCATCTTTGAGGCGGACAATCTGCTCAACGAGCTTTTCGAGCTTTTTGCTGCTGATTTCGCCGTGAAGACTTGTTAAAGAACTGCTTCCCACTTTGACAACTACCCTCTGTTGATTAGAGGTCATTTTATCACTCCTGTAGTATTTTTCTTCGTTACGGGCATTTACTTTGCTGCGACTAATTGTTCCAGTTCGAGACTGATCGTTTTGGATCGTTTTGCGGCTTGTTTGACCGCCTGTTCGATCGCTTCGCCTCCGCCGCTTTCTTCCAAGGCCTTTAAACCGGCGGCAGTCGTACCGTTGGGGGAAGTGATGTTGTCTTTGAGAACAGCTGTATCCTCAGGGCTTTCCAACAGCATTTTGGCGGCGCCTAACAATGTCTGCGCGCCGATTTCCCTTGTTAATTTTTGGCTTAATCCAGCCTCGGCTCCCGCTTTTTCGATGTGCTCCATTAAATAATAAAAGTAAGCAGGCCCGCTGCCGGCAATGCCAGTGAAAATGTCCATTTTGCTTTCTTCGATGGAATAGACTTCTCCCATGCATTGAAGCAGTTGTTTCGCGGTTTTTGACAGATCGGCCGTTACATGGCTTCCTTCGGCCATGGCGGTTGCAGATGCGCCGATTGCACTTGAGGTATTAGGCATGATTCTGATGACCGGCTGCATGTCGTGCAGCGTGTTTTCAATAAATGATATTGATATGCCAGCTAAAACTGACACGATAAGCTGATGGGGTTTGATATGCGGTTTTATGGAATTAAGAGCGCCCTCTGCATCTTTCGGCTTCATCGCCAGGATGAAGCAATCGATGTTCTGATAGTCAAGTTGTTCTTTTTTGACGCCTTGTATTCCATATTTCTGCTGGAGTTCTTCTAAACGCCGGTGGTTCGTGTGGTTTGTAACATAGATTTGCGAAGCAGGCAGTTTTTTGGATTGAACGATGCCTGAGATCATTCCCTCTGCCATTGATCCCGCCCCTATAAAAGCTACGTTTTTTTGATTAAAGATCTTTAACATCTCCCTTTGTTCGCATTTCTGTTCGTATTTTTCGAACACGGTTAGTATATTAACACTTTAGATCATTATGTCAAGTTTGCGTGTTTTGCTTGGACGGTGCAGAGCATGTGAAAAATGGAGATTTTTGAAGAAAAAAGGAAAAGAAAAGGAGGCTGAAGGCAGATTCTTCATCTTCATGTGCACCTTTTGTCGTTTGTCATCCGGCCATTTGAAGGCCGTTTGAATGATTTAACGGAATTTTTTGGAGATCAACAGCCTTTCGGACCGGTAAAAAAGTATGTTCCTCGAGCCTTGTGAATGCAATTGAAAAAGCGCGGGTTCGAAGCTTGTCGAACCCGCGCCTGCCAACATCAATATGTTGTGATGTAAAGCTGCCCCTCATCACCGCGCCATTCCGCATACAGCACCTCTTGATACTGAGTGATACCCTGACTTGATAATTGATTTTGCAGCCAAAGCTCGTCAAAGCCGGCTTCATGCAGATTGTTCTTTTCTAGCTCGCCGTCGAGGATTAACGGCACCGGGAGCTGAACCGGTTTGTAAGGGATGTTTAAGTCTTCTTTTGTCGGCATCCCGTATTTGTGTTTTGGCAGGACACTGAGCGAACCGTCTGTTTCAAGGATGGCATATTGGATCTCGTTTAAGGAAAAACAGCCTTTTTTACGTGCCAATGTCTGCAGCTGGTTCAGGTCCAATTTATTTTTTTTGAGGGCGTTATAATCGATTTTTCCTTTATTGATCACAATACTTGGCCTGCCCTCGAGAAAACCTCTGATGTTTTGCACTTTTTGTGATAAAACTTCTATTGAATAGATTAGAATGGCCCAAACGAGGATGGTGAAAAGGACTTTCCAGATGGTGACATCCTGATCGAAAATCGCGTTTCCAACCATTTCCCCCAATATTAAAGCGGAAATAAAATCAAACGGCGTAATTTGGGCAAATTGGGTTTTCCCCAGAATTTTCGTCATCAGAAATAAAGCTGCAAACCCTATCGTCAGTTCGACTACCAAGTGTACATATTCCATCAAGGTTCCCTCCCGAATCTCTCTCTTCATTGTTAACAATCGGGATGTAGTTTATACCAGAGGAATACTTTTCCTGAGAAAAAGGGCCATCTGCTGCGCCGCGCCTTCTGCCAATCCATTGGTATTCTTCAAAAAATAGCGGCGTCGTGCCAACCTCTTCTTCGATCATACGGCTGAGAAGTGCCGTTCCGCTCATGACTTCTCACGATCAGGCAATGAAACAGATAAAGCTGCACGAGCGCCTTTTTTAAATCCGGCTGATTCCGGGCCTTAGTCCCAATCATCCAAAACAGGCGGGTCCGGTTAACTAAAGTCCCTCCATGCGGCAGGCTCTCTTTTTTGCCCCCTTCCTCCAACGATCGACTTTACATGATCCCTGTTTCTTCGGACATCTGATTGTTTCTGCCTGGCATGTTTCATAAGGCTTACAGATCCAAGAGTGGCAAGAAAAACACATAAAACAACTACAACTGAATATAAATCAAAATCGAGAAAGATTTTCACGAGACTATACGAAATGACAAGTGAAAAAACCGGTGAAACAACCCATACTTTCATTAACTTCAAAATAACGCTTTTACGAAAAATTGCCCTTCCCTTTTCAGAAAGGCCAATCCCGATGATGCTGCAAGTCGTAATCTGGGTTTGCGGCACGGGAATGCCGAATAGCGAAGCGCCGATGACTAGGGACGCACCGAGTCCAGAAACACATGACCCTTGCAAAAGCGAAAACTCGGTGATTTTTTTCCCATTCGTCTCAATGACTCTGCTTCCAAGGCAAATGGCTCCGATAGCCACGAACAGCCCTCCAAGAAACGTTCCGCTGCCGACTGACAAGAGGCCTGCTCCAACGAGAGGTCCAACGGAATTGGCGACATTGTTCATTCCCGCCGAAAAAGCTTCTAAAAACCCGGTTAAAATCACCAGCGCAGTAAGCAGCCGCGCCCATTTTTGCTGTTTGAGCCACCGCAGCTTCGCCTCAGTCTTTTTCAGCAATTGTCCAATTAAAAAAGCGAGAAAAAATGCGGCAATCGGAATGATCAGCCAATACATGACGATCACCAACAGCTTATCGGTAAATACCGCCTGAAACGCGACGCCGACCCCGACAATCGAGCCGACCGTCACCTCGCTGGTTGAAAGAGGAATCCCGGCGATGTTCGCGATAAACAGCGAAATCGCGGATGATCCAAGGATAATCACGACAATATGCACATTGAGAATAGACGCGGGAATGATGCCTGAACCGATTGTTTTCACAACCTCTCCTCCGCCTATCATGGCGCCCAGAAATACGCCAATTCCGCTGATCCACAAGGCCGCCTGCCTTTTCCTGACGGCGCCTGCGCCATATGCTATTCCCATCGACGCTGCTGCTCCGCTCGCTCCTATGTTCATGGCAAAAAACAAAGCGATAATGAATGCCAAAATTGTAATCGTCATTTTTTACCCAGCTCCTACCGGAATTGATGCAGCCCGCATTCTGTTTTTTCCTGGTGGGCCCACCTTCCCGCTCTTAAATTGCCGCTGTCTGTCACGGGAAGCGTACACACCTCACAGCCGATGCTCGGATAATCTTGATCATGAAGCTTGTGATACGTCAGCTGATTCAGCTTAATGTAAGTCCAGACATCCTCCCATGTCCAGTGAATAAGGGGGCAGATTTTAATCAGTTTAAAATTGTCGTCCTTGTTGATATATCGGACATGTTTCCGTGTTTCCGACTGCTCCCGCCTCAGCCCGGTAATCCAGGCTTCCATGCCTGACAGATGCTCCCTGAGCGGCTCGATTTTGCGAAGGCGGCAGCACTGGTCCGGCTGGCGCTTCCAAAGTTCGCTGCCATAGCGTTTTTCCTGCTCTTCAAGTGAGAGACCGGGTTTTAAAAAGTGGATCGACAGACCGGGATAGCGATCTTTCACTTCATTGATCAGCTCATATGTTTCCGGAAAATGCAGTCCTGTATCTAAAAACACGATGTCCGCTTCTTTCACAACCTTTGAAATCAAGTCGATCAAAACGATTCCTTCCGCGCCGAAGCTGCAGGCGTAAACGATTTTTTGATACGTGCTGTACGCCCATTTCAAAACGTCCATCTCGCCGCTGAAAGTATCCATCACCTCTTCAGAAGCTTTTTCATTCCATGTGTGATACGTTAAAACATCGTTCATCGATTTTCCCCCAATACGTCCTAAAGGTTAGTTTTCTTACCCCCTGATACGAAACATGAACTGAAAGAACATATAGGCAGATTATTCACTTTTTAAACTAAATGTGATCTGGAAATTGTTTTGATTTCAGCAATTTTGTGAATATCTGAAAGACCCGGCGCGCCAAATTGAAATAAACCGATTCATATCAGTCAATCATTACATCTGTCTTGTGGCATTAAAAATAAAAACTGACGGTGAGAGATCCGGATTTGATATACTGATATATTTTCTAATGTTAAGTAAGGGCTTCGCGAATCTGTCGCAGGCTTTCTTTTTACGTCAGTTTTCATTGTGAAGAACTAGTGAGGAACCATATGAAAGGACGGCGAATATACTTACTTTGACTTCACAAAATGGATAGATACCTAGTTGAGAAGCAAGTCAGGCGATGAGAGGCTAACATGCTGCCTAATGGGGAGGTGGACGAAGATCACTCCTTGCCGAACGGCAACACATGAATGGGAGAAACGATAAACGGGAAAAGGTGAATTCTTAATGTGACAGCTGAATAATGGCCGACAGACATTTACCTAAAAGTATGAAAGATACAGCAGATTGTGAGGGGTAATCAATGATTTCTTCTGAACTGATACTGCCCGACAGGCAGCTTAAACCAAGATTGAAAGGGATCACCATCCTGATTGATAACGGGGTTCCCTTGAACTTTTTTAAAGATACGATTCACGGAGCGGCAGATTATATAGATTTTGTGAAATTTGGCTGGGGAACATCTTTAATTACGAAATATTTGGTTGAGAAAATCGAATGTCTGAAGCAAAATGACGTTCAATTCTTTTTTGGCGGAACATTGTTTGAGAAGTTTTTAAGCCAGGATAAAATTGAAGATTACTATCGCTACTGCAAATTATATGGATGTCGTTATGTGGAAATATCAAACGGAACGGTCCGTCTCTCTAATAAAGATAAAGCAAGCTTTATTTCCGATTTTTCGAAAGAGTTTCACGTGTTCAGCGAAGTCGGCAGCAAAGACAGCGCCCTCAGCAGTGAGCTGGAGTCAGCCGAATGGATCGATTACATCCTCGAAGATCTTGAAGCCGGGGCCGAAAAAGTGATCACGGAAACGAGGGAAAGCGGCACGAGCGGGCTGTGCAAAAGCGATGGAGAAATGCGGTCCCAGCTTATTGAGGAGATCCTTCATTCCGGCATCGCTTCAAGGGATTTAATTTTTGAAGCGCCGACGAAACAGCTGCAGACGTGTTTCATTGAAAAAATCGGTCCTGACGCCAATTTGGCTAATATACCGTTTCAGGATGCCATTCCGCTTGAAACGCTGAGACTGGGACTTCGATCAGATACATTTTATTTATATGATTAGGGTCGTTTGAAAAGCGGCCTATTTTTTATTGCGGAGACTGGCGATAGGCATCAATAACGGACGGAAGCGAATCTGATAAATCGCATCGATGATCCTCGTAGAAATCCACTGGCAGATTAGAGCTTGGATAACGATTCCCCAGGCGATGACAGACGCCGTCAAAAGGAAGATAAATGCGTTCATCATAAACAGCGCAGTTCCCGGTTTTCCGCCGCGGTAAATCGATATCATTAAAGCCAGGGCGCCAAAACCGCCGTTAGAAATATTGTATTTATATAGCAGTCCAACCCCCGTCCCCAAAAGGACGGATCCGTAAAATAAATCCAGCCAGATATTGTTCGTCGTCATGAAGGGCATGCAGGATTCGAAGATCTGCACCGAAACGGACGTCATGGTAATCGCCCCCATCGTCCCGAAGACTGTCACGGGTTCAAGCCATTTAACGGCCGTCAAAAGCAGCGAAAAGTTGACAGCCCAGACGGTTAATCCGTGCGGAACCTGAAACCAAAAATTGAGCAAAACAGCGATGCCGGCTGCGCCCCCTGAAGGAATATGATTCGGAAACAAAAACAGCGCCATGCCGAGACCCTGTAACACGCTGCCCAACACGATAGCCTGTACGATTTTGAGCTTTCTTCCCATACGGATATAATCCCCTTTAAAGAAACTTGTCCTCTTTCCTACTATATGTAAGGGGAAATGAAAAATATCACATTTTTTCGAGTTGGCGCTATCACATGTAAGACGAGCCGTCCCATCCATACGCTTCTACGAGCTCTGTATCGATTTCGATTTTGTCCGGGACTTGAATGCAGCCGTTTTTTATGCTGACGGGCACGAGTTGTGTGAACGGATTCTCCATCGCATCCCATTCGAGCGGTTCGATATCTTCTCCGTCCATTTTGGTCCAAGGCGGCAGACAGGCTTGTCCGAAAACGGCGTACATTCTTGAAAGTCCGCCGTCATAGCTGTGGGGAGAAACCCTTTTTCCGAAATGCCTGGCGAGCTTCAGAACGGTTTGAAAATCGTCTGTGCCGTCACAGTGCATAACATCTGGCTGAGCAATATCGACTGCGTTCTCCAGAAAAATCGGCAAAAACGGTTTTGCGCCTTTTACATTTTCTCCTCCGGCAACCGGAACAGAAAGCGCTGAACGCAGCATCCGGTATTCAGCGGGAACGTCAAACGGCATGGGCTCTTCAAACCAAAGTACGTTGCCCCAGGCGGAAAACCACGTTTCCCACTTCCGTGCGGCGGCCTGGTCATAACTCTGGTTTGCATCGAGGATCAGTCCGGTGTTTTGCCCTGCCATCTCCTGGAATGCCTGAATATGCGCCAAATCTTCGGAAAACAACTTGCCTCCCGCTTTCAGCTTGACGGTTTTAAATCCGAACCGCACGGCTTTTTCGACGAGCCGGAGGGAATGGCGGCTCCAATCGGGCCTGTCTGAATATGATTGGAATGACGCATAGACCGGGATCTGCTCCCTCAGTTTTCCTCCCCATAATTCACATACCGAAAGGCCTGCTTTTTTCGCCGTGATGTCCGTTAAAGCCATGCTTACAGCAGCTGCGGCCCGCTGATGCCACTTTTTAATGACGGTGACAAGCTCCGTGCGATTGCCCGCTTCTTTTCCAATTAAGTAAGGAATGATCCGTTTTTTAAAGCCCGCATCCAAAGCAGGCAGCCAATCCGCGCATTCCCCCCATCCCGACAGGCCTGAAGCTGTCGTGATCCGAATCAGGTAGCATGTTCTGTAGCTTTTCAATCCGTTCGCATCGCCGTAAGGGGAGGAAAGCTTGTGGAACAGCGGAAATGTGTCAACCTTTTCAATGCGCATATTTTTTCCTTCCCTCCTATCTTGCGTCAGCAGGCTGCAGCCCTTTCTCCCCTTTTTTGGTGTCTTCCTTTTTGACGTGAATCATAGTCAGCACCAGCACACCGACGATTAATGTCAGGCCTGCAATCGACATAAACATGCCGAGTTTCGACCATTCCATCAGCCTCCCGAAAATCGGCGGACCGATCGCGACTCCTAAAAATCTGACCGATCCGTACAGCGAGGTCACAAAGCCGCGCCTCTCTTTTCCGACAGCCCCGGTTATGAAGCTGTTGACACACGGCAGAACAAAGCCTGTACCGATGCTGCTGATGACAAGGATCGAGATAAAAGGAATGAGCGCGGAGAAAAAAGACAGTGTGCCGTAGGAAATCGTAATCAGAGCGAGCCCGATAACCATCATTTTTTTCATCAGCTGCTGATTTTGTCCGATTTTGCTGCCCGTAATATATGATGTTGTACACATGACAAGCAGGGGGATCGCCAAGATCAGACCTTTTTTTACGCCGTCTGTATGAAATTCTTTTTCCAAAACATCAGATAAGTAAAAGAGGATGCCAAACAGAGTAAACAAACAGACGGCTCCTGCGAGATATGCGGTGAAAAGCCATCTGCCCTCATGTTTAAAAACGCTTGTCAGCCCTTTCACATATTTTCCGAGAGGCGGCGGATCTTTTTTCTTGTCTTTTTCTTTGATAAAAATCCAAGTCAAAATGATCGGTGCAATACAGAAAGCAGGAAATGCAAAAAACACCCAAAACCAAGCGATCAATGCAATCAATGATCCTAAAATCGGAGACAGCACTTTTCCGAAGCCGTTCGAGGCTTCAACGAGACCGAGCACCCGGCTTTCTTCAGATCCTTTAAAAAGGTCTCCTGTCAGCGCCATTGCGATCGGCGCTGTACCGGCTGCTCCAAGCCCCTGCAGTCCTCTCCCGAAAAGCACCCACGGGAAAGCGTTCGCAAAGGTCGTCGATGCAAATCCTGCAAGAATCCCGCCGGCCCCGTAAAGGAACAGGCACGGAATAATCACCACTTTCCTTGAGAAGCGGTCCGCCAAGTAACCCAGCAGCGGAATAAAGAGCGCTGCAGTAATCGAAAACACGGTAATGACAAGGCTGACTTGAAATTGCGATAAATTGAGTTCAGATTTCATCTTCGGCAAAATCGGAATCAGCATCGAATTTCCCAACGTCATAATCAATGGGATCGACCCGATAGCGACAACCGTCATGCCAGAGGTTTGTTTTTCTGCCATAAATTTGTACATCCTTCCTTATTCAAAATGAACTGTAAAAGTTAAGTAATCCGTTTGACCCGTCATCAACTGAACTTCGTTCCCGGCCGTTTTTCAGGTTCGCGCCGGCCGAGCCGTTCCGTATATAAATCGATATCCACCGCATACCTCGGCCTTCTTTTCACTTCGGTGAAAATCGTTCCGATATATTCGCCGATAATGCCGATCCCCATCAATTGCAAACCGCCCAAAAACCATATCGAAATGATCAACGAAGCCCAGCCTGCATTCGTGTAGCCGAGCAGCTTTTGAATCATTGCATATATACCTGCGATACAGCTTAGGAAAAATAAGAAGAAGCCAATCAGGGTAAAAAAACGGATCGGAGCGACACTGAATGACGTAATCCCGTGAAAAGCGAAAGACAGCATTTTTTTCAGCGGATATTTCGTTTCTCCAGCCAGCCGCTCTTTTCGGTCATAGAACACTTTGGCCGACCGGAGGCCGATCAAAGGCACCAGACCGCGCAGGAAAACATTTGCTTCTGCATAGCGGCTGAGCTCTTCGAGCGCCCGTTTATTCAAAAGCCGAAAGTCGGCATGGTTATCGATCAGCTGGATGCCGAGCTTATTCATGATCCGGTAGAACCATGCGGCTGTCGTTCGTTTAAACCATGTATCTGTTTTCCGGCTGCGGCGTACGCCGTAGACGATTTCATAGCCTTCATGATATTTTTCGATAAACCGGCGAATCGCCGAAATGTCATCCTGAAGGTCGGCATCGATTGAAATAACGCAATCCGATTTTTGCTTCGCTTTATCTAGTCCGGCTAAGAGAGCTTTTTGATGTCCGGAATTACGGGCCAGCTTCAAGCCTGTCACATAGCGGTTTCTTGTACTTTCCATAGCAATCAGCGGCCATGTGCGGTCCGTCGATCCGTCATCGACAAATAAAAGCTTGCTCTCTGCAGAGATCAGCTTGTCTGCTGTGAGATCATCCAATACCGCAGTCAGCTGTTTTGCGGTTTCGGCAAACACGTCCTCTTCGTTATAGCAGGGTATGACGATTGTCAGCAAAGGCTGTTGAAGATTCAATTTGCTTCCTCCTTATCGATGCTTATTTCGCTTCATATACATAGATGTTCCAAGCGGACTGCGGGTGGCTGAACCGATTTAAAAACGCCAGCTTGTTTTGTTCTGCATTCATAATCGGAACCGAAGCAAAAATATATCGCCCCCCCATTTTTTTGAACGCTTCAGTGTTCAATTCGAGGTTCGTGATTTTTTTCTTCGTGTTCTTTTTGAACGCGTAATGTTTTCCGAGCTCGTCAACAAACAGGTAGCAGCGGCTCCCCCACTCATCGAAATAGCGCTTCAGGACCGGATTTTTATCAAGCTCTTTGGCGATGATTTTCCGGAATTGATACTTGTATTTCAGCGGATAAATATTGGCATACGTATCAAGTGTGTAAAAACCGTTATACTGCGCAATCGCGGGATGAAGGCCGATGCTCGCCACCCGGTAGGAATCGGGAGAACGGCCGATGAACCGTTTGATCTGTTTGAACTGATCTGATGCATAAAATTCCCGAAAGGTCGGGGCATGGTGGTATGCGCCGTAAGTCAGCTCTTCATGAAACGGTATAAGCACGAGCAGCTGGGCGACCAGCGCGGCATGGACGAAGCGCCGCCATCTCTTCCCCATTTTCCACAATATGTAGCATGCAACTGCAAAGCTTGCGTATATCACAAGAGGGCGCAAAAAGTGAAAACGCGCGAAATTGAATGCCGAAAGCAGACTGATCTTTTCCTTTGGAAGCGCCCACAGCTTGTTGAACCAGAGGGCATACCATAAAGAAAGCGCATAATTTAAAATGAATAAAAAGATGAACAGCTTTTCTTCTCTTGGCCGCTTTTTTCGTTGTCTCGCAACGACGAGCCCGAAAGTGAGCACAATCAAAGGCAGTATCACCGCCGTATGGACGGTCATGACATGATTGTGGCCGAGCACGAAATTTTTAAATGAAAGCCGAAACGAATGAAGGATGTCATGCCTGGATGAAATAAATTCAACCCGATGCATCGTTTCGCCTGAAGCGAAAACCGAATAAACAAGCCGGTATTCTATCGCCAGAAAAATGCCCGTCATGAGAGCGATGCTTCCGAGAAAGCGAAGGTTAAAGCTGCGCTTTGTAACCAAATCATAAAGCCAAATCAGCGAAACGGCCGCAAGGAAAAAGAAGAAACCGAGCACAAAGCTTGAGTAAAGCGGCAAAAGCGCAAGGGTCGCCCATTCTTTCCATGAGTCTCTTCCTGCCCTGATGTTTAAAAACGCCCATAAAGCTAAAGGATGGCCAAGCGTGCTGAGCATTCCCGAAGGCCAAAAGGGTGTCAGAGCAAAAGCAAGCGATACCGCGATTCTGATGAAATACGCTTTTTCATCGCGAATCAAATGGCTTTTCAGCAGCAGATACATCCCGACAAAGGCAAACACCCTCGTGATCGTTTGGCTTATAGCGTATGCGGTCATCGAGGGAAACAAGGCATGAAGCCATACAATGCCGCTCCATTCCGTTCCGTAAGCATCCCGCGGCAGTCCGTTGATGATTTGCGGAATAACGGCTTTAACACCGCCGAGCAGTTGACCGCTTTCCGCCAGCACCTTATACCATGCGATGTTGGAATCCAGGTTGTCATGCACGCGGATATGAGCGTCTTCATTTAATATGTAAAGCGGAAGGACATAGAGAAGAATGACACTGAATGCGAAAATCAAATATCGCTTTTCCTTGCTGGTCTTTTTGACGAATAACGACACGAATACCACATCCAATTTTGTTCTCTTTTGGAAATATAGAGCTTTTATCATATCGCTGTTATTATTCGTGGAAGCGTTTTGAAAAATTCATCAAAATGAAAAAAGCTGTCTGTTTCACCAGACAGCTTCGCTTTACCCATTACCAAGGGTACGGGTAGTAAGGGTAGTATGGATAAAAAGGAAAGAACGGATAGAAGAATGGATACGGATAAAACGGCGGTCTTGGTCTAGGGCGCGGCCTTGGCCGCGGATAGGGGTAGCCGCCGTAGCCGCCATAAGTAAAAGGCTGCTGTCTATCCGCATCCGTCCAGTCATCTTGATATTGATAAGTTTCTTCCACTGTTATAGCCTCCTTTATTGCGTTGCATAATTTAGGTTATGTTATATACCATGAAATGGAGTACGTACACAATTTTTTTATCATTGCTTTTGTATAAATTCGAACAAATAACGATATGGCATTGTAAATCAAACAAAAAACAGCCTGCCCTGTCAACCTAAAGAAGGTCGCAGGACAGGCTTTATTTATATGATGTGAATACCCCTTTGTTTTACGGCAGTACAGAACTTCCCATTAAATATTTGTCAACCTCACGGGCGACTTCGCGTCCCTCGTGAATCGCCCAAACGATCAGGCTTTGTCCTCTTCTCGCATCCCCTGCTGCGAAGACTCCATCGACATTCGTTTTAAATTCCCCGTATGCTGCGTCAACTTTATTTCTCACCGTATTTACCCCGAATTGTTCAAGCAGCGGCTGTTCCGTTCCTTCAAAGCCGATGGCAATAAAGACATATTGAGCAGGCCATACTTTTTCCGTTCCCGGAATTTCGTGAAACTCAAATTTTCCTTGATCATTCTTTTCTTTTTTCATTTGAATCGTATGCAGTTCTTTCAAATGGCCGTTTTTATCTGCGACAAGCTTTTTCGTTTGGATCGAATATTGTCTCGGATCGCTGCCGAATGCTGCTTGCGCCTCTTCATAAGCATAGTCCAGTGAATGGACATGCGGCTGTTCAGGCCACATATTTTCGGCGGTTCTTGTATCGGGCAGCTTCGGATGTTTGCCGAACTGGACGACGCTTCGCGCTTTTTGGCGCAAGGCCGTTGCAACGCAGTCTGCCCCGGTGTCTCCCCCGCCGATGACGATGACATCTTTATTTTTCGTATTGATAAACTGTTTATCTTTAAAATTCGAATCGAGCATGCTTTTTATAGTGCCTGTTAAATAGTCCATGGCAAAATGGACACCTTTTGCTTCACGGCCTTCAATCAAGAGATCTCGCTGTTTTTGGGCTCCTGTGCAAAGGATAACCGCATCGTACTGTTCTTTTAGCTCGTCGGCTGTAATATCTTTGCCGATTTCCGTATTGGTGACAAAGTCGATGCCTTCCTGCGTCAATAGTTTGATGCGGCGTTCGACAACGCTTTTTTCAAGCTTCATGCTTGGAATGCCGTACATTAACAGGCCGCCCGGGCGGTCGCTGCGCTCGTAAACAGTGACCGAATGCCCCGCTTGATTCAATTGATCGGCGCTTGCCAGACCGGCAGGCCCTGAGCCGACGATCGCGATTTTCTTGCCGCTCCGTTTTTTCGGAATCCGCGGCTGAATCCATCCGTTTTCAAATCCTTTGTCAATAATCGTCCGTTCGATCCCTTTGATGGATACCGCAGGGTCGGAAATCGCCACCGTACAAGAGCCCTCGCAAGGCGCCGGACAGACCCGCCCCGTGAATTCAGGGAAGTTGTTTGTCTTCAGAAGGCGGTCAAGCGCTTCTTTCCACCTTCCCTTGTAAACGAGGTCGTTCCATTCAGGGATTAAATTGTGAATCGGACATCCTGACGTATAACCGCCTATATCCATGCCGATTTGGCAAAAGGGGGTGCCGCAGTCCATGCAGCGCGCTCCCTGTCTTTTTGATGCTTCCTCAGAAAATGGAGACGAATATTCGTTCCAGTCATTTATCCGTGTGAGAGGATCGCGTTCAGCAGGCTTTTCCCGCTTGAATTCCATAAATCCTGTTGCTTTGCCCATTTTCCCCTCCCCTTTCTTACTGTGCCACCGCTTCTTTTGAAGAAGCAGCCGCAGACGGTTCAATCTTTTGCTTCGTACCGGCTTCAAACGCGTACATCAGCGCTTCTTCATCAGACAAGCCGGCTTCTTTTTGCTCTTTAATCCGCTCTATCATTCGCTTGAAGTCTTTCGGAATCACTTTCACAAACCGGCCGACGGCCTCTTCCCAATGATCAAGTATCGAAGCTGCTTTTGAGCTTTCGGTATATCTGTAATGGTTTTCGATCATCGTTTTCAGTTCGGCGATTTCCTCAGGTGCTTCAAGTGTTTCAAATTCGATCATTTCAGGATTGCATTTCCGTTTAAAGGCTTTTTTGTCTTCGGCGTACACGTAGGCGATTCCGCCTGACATGCCCGCGGCAAAGTTTTTGCCGACGTCGCCGAGAATAGCGACGCGCCCGCCGGTCATGTATTCGCAGCCATGGTCGCCGATGCCTTCAACGACAACGCTGACTCCGCTGTTTCTGACGGCAAACCGTTCGCCGGCGAGTCCGTTAATATAAGCTTCTCCGCTTGTAGCACCGTAGAACGCAACATTTCCGACAATAACATTTTCACGGAATGCAGGGTTGAATTCGTCAGGCGCTTTGACGGCGATTTTTCCGCCTGAAAGACCTTTGCCGATGTAATCATTGGCATCTCCTGTCAAATACATTGTCATTCCTTTTGGTACGAACGCGCCAAAGCTTTGCCCCGCTGAACCTGTGAATCGGAGCGTAATCGTATCTTCAGGGAGGCCATCTTCGCCGTAGCGCTTAGAAATTTCGCTTCCGGTTATGGCTCCTGTTACACGGTTGATGTTGCGGATTTCAAAAGATGCTTCCGCAGACGTGCCGTTTTCAACAGCTGACTGGACGGCGGGTAGAATTTGCGTAATATCGAGCGATTCATCGATTTTATGGTTTTGCGGCGTACGGAATGTGCGTGCGCCTTCCGGCTGATATAGCAGGTTTGATAAATCGAGCTGACCCGCTTTCCAGTGTGCTTTCGCCCGTTCGCTGACACGAAGGACATCCGTGCGGCCCACCATTTCATCAACTGTTCTGAATCCGAGCCGGGCCATCAATTCGCGTACTTCTTCTGCGACAAAGAGCATGTAATTCACGATGTGATCCGGATCGCCCATGAACTTTTTGCGCAGCTCAGGGTTTTGCGTCGCTACCCCGACAGGGCACGTATCCAAATGACAGGCTCTCATCATAACGCATCCGAGAACAACGAGCGGCGCTGTGGCAAAACCGAATTCTTCGGCTCCTAAAAGCGCAGCCATGACAACGTCTCTGCCGGTCATTAATTTGCCGTCTGTTTCCAATACGACGCGTTCGCGCAAACCGTTCATCATCAGTGTTTGATGAGCTTCGGCGAGCCCTAGTTCCCACGGGAGGCCGGTATGCTTAATACTTGTTTTCGGTGATGCTCCAGTGCCCCCGTCATAGCCGCTGATCACGATGACATCGGCGGTCGCTTTGGCGACTCCGGCTGCAATCGTGCCGACCCCGGCTTTAGCGACAAGCTTTACACTGATCCGTGCATCGCGGTTGGCGTTTTTCAAGTCATGGATCAACTGCGCCAAATCTTCAATCGAGTAGATGTCATGGTGCGGCGGCGGTGAAATCAAGCCGACCCCAGGCGTAGATCCGCGAACATTGGCAACCCATGGATACACTTTGTTGCCAGGGAGCTGTCCGCCTTCTCCAGGTTTTGCACCCTGCGCCATCTTAATTTGCAGCTCGTCGGCATTGACGAGATAGTGGCTTTTCACACCGAAACGGCCTGAAGCAATTTGCTTGATCGCGCTGCGGCGGTTATCGCCATTCGCGTCTGGGGTAAAGCGCGCCGGATCTTCTCCGCCTTCCCCGCTGTTGCTTTTTCCGCCGAGACGGTTCATTGCAATCGCCAGCGCTTCATGGGCTTCCTTGCTTAAAGAGCCGAATGACATCGCCCCTGTTTTAAAGCGGCGCACAATCGATTCAGCGGATTCTACCTCTTCAAGCGGCAGCGGCTTCCGGTTTTCATCAAACGAGAAGAGATTGCGGAGAAAACCGATTCTTTCTTCATCAGCTGCTTTCGAATATTGTTTAAACAGACTGTAATCACCTTTGCGGCATGCCCATTGCAGCGTGTGAATCGTTTTCGGGTTAAAAGCGTGGTGCTCCCCGCCTTTTCTCCATTGAAAATCGCTTCCCGAATCAAGTGTTTCGCTGAATGTATCTTCATAAGCTTCCCTGTGGCGGCGCTTCGCTTCTTCGGCAATCGTGTCCAGGCCGATTCCGCCGAGCTGTGATGCCGTTCCTGTGAAATAGCTGTCTATGACGTCTTTGCTGATCCCGACCGCTTCAAAAATCTGTGCGCCCCTGTAGCTTTGGACAGTGGAAATGCCCATTTTGGACATCACTTTTACGACGCCCTCTGTCACGCTTTTGCTGTATTTTGTAACGGCTTCTTCATAGCTGATGGAGAGCGCTCCGTCTTCAATTGCCTGCTTGTATGTCGCATACGTGAGGTACGGATGAATGGCATCCGCTCCGTAGCCGATCAAGGCGGCAAAATGGTGAACTTCGCGCGCTTCACCGGATTGGGCGATAATGCTGACTTTCGTACGTTTTCCCGCGCGGACTAAATATTGATGCAAGGCACTGACGGCTAGCAGCGCAGGAATCGGCGCTTTCTGACCGTCCATTTTGCGGTCGGATAAAATAAGGAGAGTCACGCCTTCGGCGATCGCTCTGTCCGCTTCTTTAAACATATCTTCGAGACCGCTCTTCAAGTCGTCTGTAAAGAGCGTATGAATCGTTTTGCTTTTGAAATCCTTATGCACAAGTCCTTTTAAAGAATTGAACTGCGCGTTTGTCAAGACCGGTGTATACAATTTAATCCGGCGGCAGCTGCTTTCGTTCGGATGGAGAATATCGCCTTCCGCTCCGAGCCATGTCAATGTCGAAGTGACGATCTGCTCGCGGATTGCATCAATCGGCGGATTTGTAACTTGTGCAAACAGCTGTTTAAAATAGTTGAACAACGATTGCGGACGGTCTGACAATACCGCCAGCGGGACATCGTGGCCCATTGAACCGAGCGGGTCTTTCCCTTCTGTAATGACAGGAATTAAATATTTGTGAATATCTTCGTACGTAAAACCGAATGCTTTTTGGCGGGTCAATAGGTCAGGCACAGATTTTTCTTCGGTTTCCTCAATATCGTTTGAGACATGAACCAGTTCTTTACTGAGCCATTCCTGGTACGGAAACTCCCCGGCGATTTCGGATTTGACTTCTTCATCGGAGATAATCCGCCCTTCTTCAAGATCAACAAGCAGCATTTTTCCGGGATCCAGCCGGTCTTTATATAAGATGTTTTCCTGTTCGACATCAATCACGCCGACTTCGGAGGAAAAAATAAGGTAGTCGTCTTTAGTGACATAATAGCGGGCAGGTCTGAGCCCGTTCCGGTCTAAAATGGCTCCGATCTGTTTTCCGTTTGTAAATGAAATCGCAGTCGGGCCGTCCCACGGCTCCATTAAAGAGCTGTGATATTCGTAAAATGCCTTCTTTTCTTTTGACATGTACGGATTCTCGTTCCACGGCTCCGGAATCAGCATCATTGCAGCATGGGCCGGATTCCTTCCAGCCAGAACAAAGAATTCAAAAGCGTTATCCAAGATCGAGGAGTCGCTTCCGTTTTCATCGAGGATCGGCAAAACCTTCGGCAAGTCTTCACCGAACGCTTCAGAAACAAACTGCTGCTCCCTCGCTTTCATCCAGTTCATATTGCCGCGCAGCGTATTGATTTCCCCGTTGTGGATCAGATAACGGTTCGGATGCGCCCTTTCCCAGCTCGGAAACGTGTTTGTGCTGAAACGGGAGTGAACCAATGCAAAAGCTGAGACGAAGTCCTCGTCCTGCAAATCTTCATAGAAAGCATCAACCTGCTCGGGCGTTAAAAGTCCTTTATATACGATGGTATTGCTAGAGAGGCTGACGAAATAGAACGTTTTGTCGTGTTCTTTTGCCCAATTTTCGGCCTGTTTGCGAATGATGTACAACTTGCGTTCGAATGCCAGATTGTCTTTCAGCGTTTCATTTGCTCCGATGAATACCTGGCGGACGACCGGCGCGCTTTTCTGTGCGACTGTTCCGATTTTTCCGACATTTATAGGTACAGTTCGCCAGCCGAGCACCGTCTGCCCTTCCTGTTCGATCAGCTCGTTAATGCGCGCTTCGGTTTTTTCGCGCCCGCTGTCATCCTTAGAAAAGAAGATCATCCCGACGCCGTAGCGTCCTTTTTCAGGCAAGTTGAAACCGGCGCAGACTTTTTTGAAAAAAGCATCCGGAATCTGCATCATGATGCCTGCTCCGTCTCCGGTATGCGGGTCACTGCCCTGACCGCCCCGGTGGTCTAATTGGCAAAGCATTTGCAATCCTTTTTTGACAATATCATGAGTAGGAAGGCCCTTCAAATGAGCGTAAAGGCCGATTCCGCATGCATCATGTTCAAATTCAGGACGGTAGAGACCTTGTGCCTTTGGTAGTTGATTATAAGTCATTGTTCCTCTCCCCCGTTCATTTTTCCCGTTTGTCCCCGGTCATAAAATCTTACAAACTCTAATCCTATTGTAGGTTTTCAAATCTATACAAACAATATATAATTTAGATTAAAACTATCTCATTTTGAGATGAGCAGGTGAAACAACGATGGAATTACGCCAATTGCATTATTTTATGGAAGTTGCAGAAAGAGAGCACGTATCGGAAGCGGCCATGCACCTTCACGTCGCTCAGTCGGCGATCAGCAGGCAGATCGCCAATCTCGAAGAAGAGCTCGGTGTTGATTTGTTTGAGCGCGAAGGCCGCAATGTGAAGCTGACTCCGATCGGGAGACAGTTTTTAGATCACATTAAAACAGCGATGAAAGCGATCGATTTCGCGAGGGAACAAATCGATGAGTATTTGGACCCGAATCGCGGGACCGTTAAAATCGGTTTCCCGACAAGCCTTGCGGGCCAGTTCCTTCCGACGGTTATTTCCGCTTTTAAAGAGGAGCATCCTAATGTCGCTTTTCTTTTAAGGCAGGGATCTTATAAATTTTTAATCGAAGCGGTGAAAAACAGGGATATCGATTTGGCTTTTCTCGGTCCTGTTCCGTCAAATATCGCTGAGATTAAAGGGGACATTTTGTTTTCGGAAAGCCTTTTGGCACTCGTGCCGATCAATCATCCCCTATCAGGCCAGAAAAGCCTTCATCTAGGCGATCTCAGAAATGATCAGTATGTGCTGTTTCCAGACGGATACATCCTTCGAAAAATGGCTGTTGATGCATGCAAGCAAGTAGGATATACGCCTAAAATTTCCTCAGAGGGCGAAGATTTGGATGCGATCAAAGGGCTGGTTTCTGCTGATATGGGGGTGACGCTTTTGCCGGAAAGCGCCTTTAATGAAACGGCTCCCCGTTTTACAAAGAAGATTCCGATTGATTATCCTCAAGTAAAGCGCACAGTCGGAATCATTACCCCTAAAAACAGGGAGCTTTCCCCTTCTGCAAAAGTCTTTTATCAATTCGTAAAGAAGTTTTTTTCTCGCCTTCAGCAATACCAATAGCCAGTATGACAACGAATTCAGCCGGGCGCAAAAGCTTGGCTGCTTTCATTTTATCATAAACAGCAATTGAAGTCTGAATTTTCTGTACATTTATTTGTTGCCGCATCTCTTCTATTGTAAAAAGCGCATCTTATATATGTATGTTCTTCCCCTTTTTTTATGCTGATTTTTCATACTGACGCCAGTTTTTTCTGTCTGGGAACGGACTCGCCTGCACTGGCTGCAGTCTGGAACCGGCCTTGGACTCGTCATAACCGCTGAAGTGAATGACAATTCCGTCAGCCGGATCGCGCCGTCACAAAGGACCGAAAAGGCGATCATATCGCCGCTCCCCTGACGAAGATTTAAAAAAGGCCGCCATTCAGGCGGCTTATCGTTTCATTTCATTCCTTGCTTTCTCGGCATATCGGCATGGATTAAATAATGAATCAACGCTTTTTGCTCCTGTTCGGAAAAGCCGCTTTTGGCGTCGACCCAGAATTCATGCCCTTTGCCGGTTACCCTGACCGTTTTTAAGTCTGGCGATTCTGAATTGCTTTTGACGACCTGCTGTCTTAAGTCTCTGTCGATCATCGCCAGCAAACTGTTATAAGGGTCCGCCTGCTTACCTTTTATGACCGTATTTGGTATGCCTGTCTCTTTTAATGAGCTTCCCACTGCAACCCCTCCGTCGTGCAAATAAGGAGCGCGCCAGTAAACGCCGATTAAACTCGGCACTTTGTACCCGCCTTTGGAATCTCCCTGCGCCCACGAAAGCTTGATCTGTTCGGGGTCAAACCCGGCTGTCGGGACTTTCAGGATCTTCGGCTTGCGCGGCAGAGGCACCGGTGTGTCAGGCGAATGAATAAGGCTTTTCCCGAATATGTTTTCCGTTTTCTTAAAAGACCGGGCCCTTGTCGGCTCGGTTCCGATTTTTTCAGCCGAGATGACCTTGTTGTTCGTCAAATACCGGCCGGCATGGCAGGATATGCAGCCCGCTTGTTCAAAAACGCGCCTGCCGCGCCTGACGGTTTGGCTGTCGGTTTTTTGCCGCGGATCAGGCGGTCTAAGTGTATTTTGCCAGGCGGATACAGCGTTGTTTTCTTCATTCACTTTTCGTCCGGGTGAGCTCACAAGTACGCCGTCGGGCGCCGCCAAAGTGATGTTAGGAAAGCTAGGCGGCTTGACCATTTGGTTGACGCCCGGTACTCCGGGAGTGGGATCGGCTTTTTTGAAAAACGCAGTCGGACTTTCCTTTTTTTTCGGCTGATACCTGTATGTTGAGGCGGGAGCCCTTTGCAGGATCGTCCCGATATAAACATCTTCGCTCATGCCGAAAAGCGCCCGGCTTGCCGGGGCTTG
Source organism: Bacillus sp. GM2 (assembly GCF_056155945.1). Taxonomy (NCBI): domain Bacteria; kingdom Bacillati; phylum Bacillota; class Bacilli; order Caryophanales; family Bacillaceae; genus Bacillus; species Bacillus sp. GM2. The sequence continues at coordinate 1,497,959 of NZ_JBRKSZ010000007.1, read as the reverse complement.
CGAGAGGCTGTCCGAATTTTGCGCATGAACATTATTGCTGAACACAGTCAAGCCTTTAAAAGGACCGGCCATTGCCGCACCGCTCCAGCTATACGGATGGTCGCCCAATGTATAAGCATCCGGAATCTGCGTGGGATTGCTTTTCATATCGATCGTCGAGTCGAAAAAACCTCTCGGCCACTTCAGGAAAATGCGATCGACCGCATCTTCGAGGCGGTCCGGATCGGGAAGGCGTTCTTTTTTGCCGTTTCCGGCGGTGATCACAGGGCTTTTATCATTCATAAATTGTTGAATATTATCAATTTCGGCATGTGTAAAATAAGCCGCTGAATTTGTCGCCAGCGCCAACATCAGCCCTGTATTTAAATCAGGATTTGTCACGCCTTCCATCACCTTCATCGTTTTCGGATCGACTGCGGCGTGGCAGGCCGCACAGCTGATGCCGGCTTTGATTTTTCCGTCAGCGTATTTGAAAGGCATGCCGAGCGGGGCGTATGCCCCTTTTGCAACATCAATGCCGGTGTCGATCTTCTCGCCTTTTTTAAAGGTTTTCTCCCCGATCTTAACGGTTTCGGCCAATTCGATGCGCAAGTTCGTCGTCCCTTTCCCTTTCAATCCGGCAATGGCTTTCGTCATGTTGGCTGCTGTAATGGGACCGTCAAGGAGTCCGATGATATCTGTCAAAAACACTTCATTGCCGAAAGTTTCCTTATAAAATGTCTCCCGCCCCAAGTCGAGAAGGCGGTCATCAACCTTTACAGCTCCCTCCCCTGCGGAGGCGGGCTTGTCCGGTGTAAATGCTCCCCATAGATCGTATCCGTGCACTCGTTTTTCTTTTGAGATGACTTTTTCTTTAGGAGGCATATATGCATATTCCGGTTCAAGATGTCTGACCGCGATATAGCCTATAACGGCTAAAATTGCGATGATAGCAAATGCGGCTAACCATTTATGTTTTTTCATCATTAACCCTCCTTTCTAATTAAATAGGCTTCCCAAGTGCTGCCGTGATTCATTTAGAACCTATTACCAGCTATAACTTCCGGCGTCCCATGCCAGAATATGCATATGTTGGGATTAAAGGAATGAGGCCGTTTTGAAAAAGCTAATCATTGTACTTGTCATTTTTATATGTGCGCTGGTTTCATTTATCATATGGCTGAATGCCGGGGATGAAAAATTGGGGCTCCCGGATGAAGAAGCAGTGGCTGTCAAATCTTCCAAAAAACCGGTCATTGTCCTTATCATCGACTCTTTGATGGATCAGCCTTTGAAAAAAGCGATTCAAGATGGCCGCGCCCCGGCATTAAAATTCTTTCTTGAAAACGGTCATTATGAACCTGAAGTGGTGAGCGCGTATCCGACGATGTCGGTCTCGATTGACAGCACGCTGCTCACCGGAACTTATCCGAATATCCACCGCGTTCCCGGGCTCGTCTGGTATAACCAGGATGAACAGAGAATCGTGAATTACGGGAGCGATAAAAAAGAAATCGCCGCGCTCGGCATCAAACAAACGATCGAAGACGGACTATATTCTCTTAATCACCGCCATTTAAGCCGAAAGGCGGCAACGGTCCATGATGATTTGCAAGAGCGAGGAAAACAGTCGGCATCCATCAACGGGCTCATATACAGGGGGCCTGACCGCCGCGAATTAAACATCCCGCCCCCGCTCAAGAAGCTGAAATTGATGCCTGAACATATGACGGTAAACAGGCCGGCTCTTTTTTCGTTCGGCCGCTTTGCCCAGCTCGATCCCGATAACCCCTACCACCATATTTGGCAAGGTTATGGCGTTAACGACAAGTTCACGGCACAGGAAATGGCCTATTTAATTAAAAAGGGGAAGCTTCCTGCGCTGACTGTCGCCTACTTGCCCGATTTTGACCGCGATGCACACAAAAAAGGCCCGATGGATATGAAAGGCCTCGAAAAAATGGACCGGCAGCTGCAGCGCATATTGAATGCATATGATTCTTGGCGCGATGCGGCCGAAAAAGCGGTGTGGGTCGTCATGGGTGACGGCGGGCAGACAGCGATCGGACGCGATAAAGACAAGGCCGCCATCCGGCTTCATTCGCTTTTTAAAGGATACCGGATCGCTAAAATAAATGAAGTCCCCGATCGAAGCGACCAGCTTCTTTTTGCGGTAAACGACAGAATGGCATACATTTATGTCACGGATCGAAACATGCCGCTGCAAGATGCCATCAATGAATTGAAAAAAGACGAACGAATCGCTTTTACAGCGTGGAAAAAAAGCGGCTGGATATATGTCGATTCGAAGCGTTCTTTAAAACCGCTGCGGTTTCGTCCAAAAGGCGGCTATCAAGATCCTTACGGGCAGTCATGGACGATCAGCGGAGATTTTTCTTTATTGGACATTAAAGCAGATGGCGCATCGATCAAATACGGCGATTACCCGGATGCTCTTGCCCGCCTGTACAGCGCCATGCATTCGCATCGCGGACAATTTGTGATCGCCGACGCGAAACCCGGGTTCCAATTTGCCGGCGAAAAGTCTCCCCTCCATTTTGGAGGAGGCGGCCATGGCTCACTTTATAAAACGGATAGCTTGGCTCCGATGATCATCGTCGGTTCGGAAAAAGTTCCGGAACATCTTCGCCACCTTGAAATGAAAGATTTTTTTATGAAGCTCGTACAATGACCCGGTCATGTTATCAATGATCGGGTTTTTTCTTTTTTCAAAGTTTCTTCTTTGACAATCTTTTGTTGTTCTATGTATGATAATACCGTGTTTTAGTTTATTTACTTAATTAATTAAAATGGAGAAGCAGGTGCTTTTTATGAAACAAGATAAAGTCAGCCGCAAGACCGTTGTGCAGTTGATTGAAGCTTTCAACCGGCTGCGGTATGCGGAAATGAAGCAGTCTTTTCCTGCAGTTGAATGGAAAAAGACTGAGGCAAAAGCGCTGATGTTTTTAAATGAAGCAAGCGGTGAAGGAAAAATGGCATCCGAAATCAGCCGCGCTCTGCATGTCACCTCCCCTTTCGTCACGCAGATGTTGAACAGGATGGAAAAAAAAGGACTCGTTTTTCGGCGTATGGATGAGGATGACAGGCGGATCGTCCGGATTTTTTTAACCGATGAAGGAAAAAAAGCGGCGGACGATGCGCTTAAAGGGCTGAACCGGTGGTTCCTGCAGCTCACTCGGTATTTGGGCGAGGATGAAAGCAGGCAGTTCGCCGATTTGATTCATAAGTTATCCGAGTTTATCGAACACGGAGAAAAAACAAGTGAAAAGAAGGTTGAAAAATGATCTCACTCTTAAAATATTTAAAGCCTTATAAGCTGCAAGTGATTCTTGTCGCTGTTTTTACTTTGCTGAGCAGTGTGCTTGAGCTTTATTTGCCGACGTTAATGGCAGATGTCGTGGATGTCGGAATCGTGAACGGCGACATGCCATTCATATTGAGAACCGGCGGCTGGATGATCGCCTGCTCCCTTCTGGCTATCATCATGACTGTCGGAAAAGCGTTTTTCGCTTCGAAAACAGCCCTCGGCTTTGGAAGAGATATCAGGCGCAAGCTGTTTGTCAAAGTTGAACACCATTCAATGGATGAATTCGGAAAAATCGGTTCTGCTTCTCTCATTACCCGTACCACCAATGATGTCAAGCAGGTCCAAGATGTGCTCAACATGATGCTTTCATTGATGACGAGAGCGCCGTTAATGCTGGTCGGCGGTATTGTGCTTGCGGTTTCCAGAGATGCCAAGCTGTCGATTATATTTCTGGCCGCTCTCCCGATACTTGCAGGGCTGATTTTTCTCATTACAAGAAAAGCTGTCCCCTTATTCGGCGTCCTGCAAAAAAAGACTGATCGTCTCAACCTTGTTCTCAGGGAAGGTTTGACGGGCGTTCGTGTCATTCGCGCGTTTAACCGCGTTGATCAAGAAAAAGTCCGGTTTCAAAAAGCGAACGAAGAATTTCGCGATACAGGCATCGCCGTCAACAGAATCATGGCTTTTCTATTCCCTGTCATGATGATTATGATGAATTTCACGAACATCGCGATTATCTGGTTCGGAGGCATCCGCATCGATCAAGGCAGCATGCAGGTCGGGAACTTAATGGCTTTCCTTCAATATGCATCCATGATTCTAATCGCACTGATCATGCTTGCGATGACATTCGTGATGATCCCAAGGGCTCAGGCATCTGCCGACCGCATTAACGAAGTGCTGTTAACAGTGCCTTCGATTACCGATCCGAAAGAGCCGCAGAAAGACAGCGGCCTGCGCGGTTATGTGGAATTTCAAGATGTGACTTTTCGTTATGCCGGAGCTGAAAAGCCCGTTCTCGAAAATATCACGTTCAAGGCAAAACCAGGTGAAACGACTGCGATCATCGGCAGCACAGGAGCCGGAAAAACGACGATTCTTCAATTGATCCCGAGATTTTTCGATATTGAAAAAGGGTCTGTGCTTGTCAACGGAACAGATGTCAGAAAGATGGCGCAAAAGGAGCTTCGCGCAAAAATCGGCTATGTCCCGCAAAAAGCTTCAATATTCAGCGGGACGATTAAGGACAATATCCGATTTGGCAAAGAAGATGCAACAGATGAAGAAATTTTGGAAGCACTTGAAACGGCTCAGGCTGCCGAGTTTGTGGAAGGCAAGGAAAACGGAATTGAATCTGATATCGAGCAGGCCGGAGCCAACCTTTCAGGCGGCCAGAAACAGCGGCTTTCCATCGCCCGGGCATTGGTCAGAAAACCGGAAATTTATTTATTTGACGACAGCTTTTCCGCGCTTGATTACAAAACGGATCAAAAGCTGAGAAAAGCGCTGAAGAAAACCACCGCCGATGCCGCCGTCATTATTGTTGCCCAAAGGGTAAGCACGATTACGGATGCGGACCAAATCATCGTATTAAATGAAGGAAAAATAGCCGGTATCGGCACCCATCAACAATTGCTTGCTGAAAATGACATTTACCAGGAAATCGTGGCATCACAGCAGGCTGAGGAGGAAAGCGCATGAGCCAACAACAAAAGCATCACGGCTCGATACCAAAAGGAATGGACGAGACAAAACCGAAAGAATTTAAAAAGACCCTCTTGAGATTGGCCCGCTATTTAAAACCGCGGACCTTCCAGCTGGTGCTCGTTGTCTGTGCTGCAATATTGGCGACGTTGTTTAATGTCATCAGTCCAAAACTTCTCGGAGATGCGACCTCTTCCCTTTTCGCAAGCTTTACAGAAGGCACCGGTGTTCAATTCGGCTTTCTCGGCCGGATCACGATGATCCTGGCAGGACTGTATCTGCTTTCTGCTTTCTTTACGTTCTTGCAGCAATACCTGATGGCCGGCGTAGCCCAGAAAACGATATACGAAATGCGCCAGGAAGTGAATGAAAAGCTGACGCGGCTCCCTTTAAAGTACTATGACAAGCATTCGCACGGCGACACGCTCAGCCGCGCCGTCAATGATATTGACAATATTAATACATCACTGCAGCAGGCGCTGACGCAAATGATTACATCTGTCATTACCATCGTCGGCATCATTGTCATGATGCTTCTAATCAGCCCTGTACTGACGCTCGTCGTCTTCATCACGGTTCCGCTCAGCATGCTCGCTGTCCGATTTATAGCCTCATTTTCGCAGAAACACTTCGGCGCGCAGCAAAAAGAACTCGGCGACATCAACGGACACGTTGAAGAGATGTTTACAGGGCATCAGGAAGTAAAGGCATTCGGTCATGAAGAAAAAGCGATTCAGCAATTCGATGAAGTGAATGAGCGACTTTACCAGTCAGGCTGGAAAGCGCAGTTTATTTCAGGTCTGATGATGCCGATCATGACATTCATCGGCAACCTAGGCTATGTGTTTGTCAGCATAACCGGCGGTATTTTCGTTCTTAACGGCACCCTCTTAATCGGAGGCGTGCAGGCTTTTATCCAATACACGCAGCAATTTTCCCAGCCGCTCGTTCAAGTTGCCGGAATCGCGAATACAATCCAATCGGCAATCGCATCCGCCGAAAGGGTGTTCAGTCTTTTAGACGAAGACGAGGAAACCGAGGAGACGCCGGCTTCCATCGATACCGGCACATTAAAAGGCGATGTATCGTTTGAACGTGTCGCCTTCGGCTATGATGAAAACGTTCCGGTCATCCGCGATTTAAGCCTTCACGCCAAAGAAGGCCAGACGATTGCGATCGTCGGACCGACCGGCGCTGGAAAAACGACGATCATCAATTTGCTGATGCGTTTTTATGAACTAAACAAAGGCAGCATCAAGGTCGGCGGCACAGATATCAGCGAGCTGTCGCGTGAACAGGCGAGAAGCATGTTTGCGATGGTGTTACAGGACACATGGCTGTTCAACGGCACCATCCGGGAAAACATCGCTTACGGGCGTGAAGGCGCGACCGAAGAAGACATCATCAGAGCGGCAAAAGGCGCCTATGCCGACGATTTTATCCGCACCTTGCCGGACGGCTATGATACGGTACTTGGCGAAGATGCCCAAAACATCTCGCAAGGGCAACGGCAGCTCTTAACGATCGCGAGAGCCATTTTAGCTGATCCGAAGATTTTAATATTAGATGAAGCGACAAGCAGTGTCGACACCCGGACGGAAATGAATATTCAAAAAGCGATGAACAAACTGATGGCCAACCGTACGAGCTTTGTTATCGCCCACCGTCTTTCTACCATTAAAGATGCCGACATGATTCTTGTGATGAAAAACGGAGATATTATTGAAAAAGGCAGCCACGAAGAGCTGCTCCGCAAGAACGGATTTTACGCCGATTTGTATAACAGCCAGTTCTCCCGGGAAGAAGCTGTCAGCTGAAAGATCGAGGCCGTACCTGATCAGGTGCGGCCTCGTTTTTCATCCATCTCTGAGCTGATGTTCCCGCAGTTGTTCAGCATACCTCGCCTTTTTTCCTTTTTTAGATCCGATACTTTCGTCCAATTGACAATTTTTTCATGGTATGTCCGTTGAAACCGTTGTAAAAATAGTGATAACGTAAAGATTGAACCGGTTCATCATGTATAAACGATTCATGTTAAAGGAGAGAGTTGACGTGGCAAATTCAAATTCACTTCAATCAAGCAAGCACTATGCCAATTGGATTCCGATGAAGGAAATCAGCTCCCGTAATGACCGGCTGTTTCCGTTCCCGATTTATAACCGGATCAGAAAAACGTCTCCTGTGCGTTACGATGATGAGCGAAAATGCTGGGATATCTTTTCATATGAAGACGTTCAATTCGTGTTAAAAAACCCGAAGCTTTTCTCTTCAAAGCGCGGCGGTAATATGAAAGGAAAAAGCATATTAACAATGGACCCGCCGAAACATACAAAAATGAGGGCCATCGTTAATAAAGCTTTTACGCCGAAAGCGGTGAAAGAGCTTGAGCCGCATATCGAAGAAGTGACGGCTTTTTTATTTAACGAAGCGAAACAGAAGGATTTGTTTGATGTGGTGGATGACTTGGCTGCTCCCCTTCCCGTCATTATCATTGCTGAACTTTTGGGCGTTCCGGCTGAAGACCGCCTCATGTTTAAACATTATTCAGACATCCTTGTCGCAGGTGCGGAAGACCGCTCGGCTGAAGCCGCTGAACAGATGTACAAACGCCGTGAAGAAGGCAATCGGTTTTTGGCGGATTATTTTAAAAACATTATCAAACAGCGCAAAAAAGAGCCAAAAGACGACCTTATTTCGCTTTTGCTGCGGGCGGAAGTTGACGGCAAGTCGCTGACAGAAGAAGAGCTGCTGAATTTTTGCATCATTCTTTTGGTCGCAGGCAACGAAACGACAACCAACCTGATCGCAAACAGCGTCATCAATCTCACCGAAGACAAAGCCACACAGGAAGCCGTAAGACAAGATCTGTCCCTCGTTCCTGTTTTTGTTGAAGAAACCCTGCGGTATTATCCGCCCGTGCAAGCGATCGGCCGCACGGCGGCTGAAGACCTTGACATCAAGGGCGTGCGGATTGCAAAAGGTTCCACGGTGATCAACTGGGTCGCTTCAGCGAACCGTGACGAACTGAAATTTGACGATCCTGACAGCTTTAAGCTTGATCGTAAATCAAACCCTCATATGAGCTTCGGCTTCGGCATCCATTTTTGTCTCGGCGCTCCCCTTGCCCGGCTTGAAGCGAAAGTCGCACTCGGTTACTTGCTGCGGCATGCATCCGTGGAAAGGGACAGCTCAGAGGAGCTTGAAGCGATTCAAAGTCCGTTTGTCTTCGGCGTCCGCCATCTCCCCGTACGCCTTTCGCGAAAATAGCACGAAAAAAGGACAGGCTGTTTCAAGCCTGTCCTTTCCCGATTGCTTAAGGGTTTGTAGACCACATGCCCGCTGATTTAATGAAAATGCGCGGATGCAGTTTAAGCTGGGCGACCATGTATTCAGCCAGATCTTCAGGCTGCATGACGCGTTCCGGATTGCCGTCTGTTAATTTGGAGTCGATTGCCAAGTCCGTCGCAACCGTGCTCGGTGTAAGGGCGCTCACGCGGATATTGTACTTTCTGACTTCCTGCATCAGCGATTCGGTCAGTCCGAGTACCGCGAACTTAGACGCGCTGTAGGCGCTTGTCCCGGCTGCTCCCCTTTGGCCTGCTGTAGAAGAAATATTAATAATATCGCCGGCTTTTCTTTCGATCATTTCAGGCAGAACGGCGCGTGTTACATTGTAAACCCCCATCAGATTCACCTGGACAATATTTTCCCACTCTTCAGGGGATTGCTCAAGAAATCCTGCAAACCCGCCGATCCCGGCATTGTTAATGAGAATGTCGATTTGTCCAAGCTCTCCTTTTACGGATTGGACCGCACGTTCTACAGCTGTTAAATCCTTTACGTCAGCTGCGGCTACAGATACTTTTACGCCGAAGGCCTTTAATTCCTCTGCTGCTTTTTCAAGATTCGCAGCTGTACGGCCGATAAGGCCGATGTGTACGCCTTCTTTTGCAAGGGCGATCGCTGTTGCGCGGCCGATCCCTCTTCCCCCTCCTGTAATCAGAGCGGTTTTGTTTTGTAAAGATTGCATATGAAAAACTTCCTTTCTATATGTATCACACGTTTAAATTATAGGAAAATAAACTGCGTTTTTGCAAATATGACGACTTGCGAAGAATAAACCGCCTGCTCAGCTGGCGTCATCCGCGAACCAACCGGATCAAATCGGCCATCGTTATATTCGATTGCATGAAGAAACAAAAAAGAACCCGGATCGTTTTACCAGGTTCTTTTAATATTGCATAAAAACAGACGCGATGATATAATCAAAACACGTATGTTTCGACTTAATTGTCAAAGGTATCCCATCTTACATTTTAAGTCTACCATATCGGAAAGCTCTTGTCAAATTTTTTTTCGAAGGAGAGATGCAGAATGAGTCATTTCGTTCTCGGTTTTCACGAAATGGAAAAAACACAGCTTTTGCTTGTCGGGGGAAAAGGGTTAAATTTAGGTGAATTATCAAAAATTCAAGGAATACAAGTACCAGAAGGCTTTTGCCTCACGACAGCAGCATTTCAAAAAGCCATCAAACGAAACGAAACGTTCCAAGCGTTGCTGGATCAACTGGCCATGCTAAAAGTTGAGGATCGGGATCAAATTGGTGAAATCAGCAGGAAAATTCGGCAAATCATTATGGAAGCAGAAATTCCTTCTGATGTTGTGAAAGCAGTAACTCACTATCTCTCCCAATATGGCGAGGAACATGCTTATGCAGTGCGTTCCAGTGCGACTGCTGAAGACTTACCGCATGCTTCTTTTGCCGGTCAACAAGATACCTATTTAAATATTATCGGCAAGGATGCGATCTTGCAGCATATCAGCAAATGCTGGGCTTCCCTGTTCACGGAACGCGCGGTCATCTACCGTATGCAGAATGGATTCGATCACAGGCAAGTTTATTTATCCGTTATCATTCAAAAGATGGTTTTCCCGCAGGCTTCAGGGATTTTATTTACCGCTGATCCGATGACTTCCAACCGGAAACTGCTTTCAATCGATGCCGGTTTTGGACTTGGTGAAGCTCTTGTCTCCGGCTTGGTCTCTGCCGATTGTTATAAAGTGCAAAACGGACAAATCGCCGATAAAAGAATAGCGGCCAAGAAATTGGCGATTTATGGACGAGCACAAGGCGGAACAGAGACAAAGCAGATCGATCCTGATCAGCAGATGTCTCAAGCGCTCACTGACGGGCAAATTTTACAGCTGGCGCGTATCGGAAGACAGATCGAAGCTCATTTCGGCCAGCCGCAAGATATCGAATGGTGTTTGGCTGATGATACATTTTATATTGTTCAGAGCCGGCCGATCACGACTTTATACCCGATCCCTGAAGCGAATGATCAAGAAAATCACGTCTATCTATCTGTTGGTCATCAGCAAATGATGACTGATCCCATTAAACCGTTGGGATTGTCTTTTTACCTGTTAATTACTCCTGCACCGATGCGTAAAGCCGGCGGGAGATTGTTTGTTGATGTTGCGCCTAGGCTGACGACACGTGCCGGCCGGGAAACTTTATTAAATACCGTGGGATCTGATCCGCTTACAAAAGACGCACTCTTGACCGTAATCGAGCGAGATTTTATAAAATTGTTGCCAAATGATCAAACAGCACCGATTCCGGGCAGCGGTCATTCAGATTTGCCGGCGCAATTCGAGAACGATCCGGCAATCGTTTCTGATTTGATGAAGCGCAGTCAAACATCGATCGAAGAGTTAAAACAAAACATCCAAGCGAAATCGGGATCGGATTTGTTTGATTTTATTCTGGAAGATATCCAGCAATTAAAGAAGATCGTATTTGACCCGCAAAGTACGGCTGTGTTTATGGCTGCTATAAATGCGACAACATGGATCAATGAAAACATGAACGAGTGGCTAGGCGAAAAAAACGCCGCTGATACCCTTTCTCAATCTGTACCGGGCAATATTACTTCGGAAATGGGTCTGGCGCTGATGGATGTGGCGGATGTGATTCGGCCTTATCCAGAGGTGATTGATTATTTGCAGCATGCAAAAGAAGATCACTTTCTCGATGAACTGGTTAAGTTTGATGGAGGAAGGGAAACCCAAGAGGCTATCTATGATTTTCTCAGCAAATACGGAATGCGGTGTCCCGGAGAAATCGATATTACAAGACCTCGCTGGAGTGAAAAACCAATTACACTTGTCCCTATGATTCTTAGTCATATTAAAAACTTTGAGCCTAATGCCGGCAATCGAAAGTTTGAACAAGGGCGGCGGATTGCTTTGGAAAAAGAACAAGAGTTAATAGATCGATTGAAGCAATTACCGGATGGTGAACAAAAAGCTAAAGAAACAAAACGAATGATCGACCTCATCCGGAATTTCATCGGCTACCGGGAATATCCAAAATACGGCATAGTCAGTCGCTACTTCGTATATAAGCAGGCTTTGCTGAAAGAAGCCGAACAACTCGTACAAGCGGGCGTTATTCATGAAAAAGAAGATATTTACTACCTCAATTTTGAAGAACTTCACGAAGCCGCACGCACAAAAAAAATAGATGACCAAATCATCAGCAAACGGAAAGACGAGTACAAATTATATGAAAAACTAACTCCACCGCGCGTGATCACGTCTGATGGCGAAATCATTACAGGTGAGTACAAACGAGAAAATTTGCCGCCTAATGCGATTGCAGGCCTGCCTGTTTCTTCCGGAGTGATAGAAGGAAGAGCGCGTGTCATTTTAAACATGGAAAATGCCGATCTGGAAGATGGAGATATATTAGTCACCTCCTTTACCGACCCAGGCTGGACACCATTATTTGTATCCATAAAAGGCCTGGTCACCGAAGTCGGCGGATTAATGACCCACGGAGCGGTGATCGCACGCGAATATGGCCTGCCGGCAGTCGTCGGAGTGGAGAATGCTACTGGGCTGATAAAAGATGGGCAACAAATTCGCGTGCACGGTACAGAGGGATATATCGAAATTTTGTAACGGTGTCTGCTGCGAAAAGAAATACGGGAGTCGACAGTGCATGTAAAAGAACTCTTCAGATTTGGAGAGTTCTTACCTTTTTTATCTATCAGGGAAAGGATCCGGGCATGATGTTCTTCAGTCAGAACAGCTGCCCGCAATACAGGTAAAATACACCTGTAATAATGGGCTTATTTGACTGAAGGGATGATCTATGCCCTTACCTCCCTGTCATTTCATAATCATCCACTCGTTAACTTCAAAAGATGAACCTGACAATTTTATTGTAAATATGGGTGAAACCGAGTATACTCATATAGTTGCCAATCATGAAGAAAAACGATGAACGGCGGTGGAGACACGTTATTATATAAGATGAAAAACGAAAGAAGCAAATTGGGACTCCGGATATTCGGGAATCCTACATATCATTTGTCGTCATGTTTTTGGGTAAATTGTATTACAGGAGGTTTGATATGGAGAAAAAGTTTAATTCTAAAGCAATATTAGTCACCTTCATGATTGGTGCATTTTTTGCAATATTAAACGAAACGCTGTTGAACATCGCATTAACAGAGCTGATGGAAGTCTTTCACGTTGATGCCCCGACTGTTCAATGGCTGGCAACCGGATTTATGCTTGTCATGGGTGTTTTAATGCCTATTTCCGCTTTACTGATTCAATGGTTCACGACAAGACAGATGTTTATCGGCGTCATGTCGACTTTTTTAGTCGGAACTATCATCGCCGCTTGTGCAGTGAATTTTCCGATGCTCTTGACGGGGCGCATGATTCAGGCAGTCGGTACGGGGCTCTTGATCCCCATCATTATGAACGCCCTCTTGCTGATTTACCGGCCTGAAGTCCGAGGGAAAATCATGGGGACGTTCGGGCTGGTCATCATGTTTGCTCCGGCGATCGGCCCCACTCTTTCGGGCGTCATTGTTGACATCCTCGGCTGGCGCTGGCTGTTTATCATCGTCATTCCTTTTGCAGTATTTTCAATCCTGTTTGCGGTGAAGTATTTGCAAAATGTCGGAGAAGCGACGCGCCCGCGGGCTGACTTTTTGTCGATCATCCTGTCAACCATCGGGATCGGCGGAATCGTATACGGATTCAGCAGTGCCGGAGAAGCTCAGGAAGGATTTCAGTCCCCTCTGATCATCGGTGTGATCATCGTCAGCCTGATCAGCATCGTGTTGTTCGTGCTTCGTCAGTTGAAGCTTGAACAACCGTTGCTTGATGTGCGTGTGTTCGCCTATAAAAACTATACGCGCGGGGTCTGCCTTTTTGTGATTGTCATTATGGCGATGTTCGCTTCCGAAATTGTGATGCCGATGTATTTGCAAGGGCCGCTCGGTTTTTCAGCAAAAACAGCAGGTCTTTTGCTTTTGCCCGGGGCCTTGCTAAACGGTCTCATGTCGCCGGCTATGGGCGCTTTGTTCGATAAGTTCGGCCCGAGAAAACTCATCATTCCTGGTACGATCGTTCTCGTCGGCGTGATGTTTTTCTTCAGCAGGATCAATCCTTCGGTGCCGCTTTGGGCGTTCATTATTGTGTACATCATCTTGATGCTGTCCATCTCGGCCATCATGATGCCCGCACAGACGAATGCATTAAACGAATTGCCGAAGCATTTATATCCTCATGGAACGGCAATTTCCAATACTCTTCAGCCTGTTGCAGGCGCACTCGGTGTTTCGGTGTTCGTCAGCATTATGAGCCAGGGACAGAAAAGCTATCTTGCCGGCCAAGAAGCAGCCAGCAAACAAATCGTGCATGAAGCGATGACTCATGGCGTTCACCATGCCTACTGGTTTGCGCTCGCTTTAAGCTGTATCGCTTTCTTTACCGCTTTATTTATTAAAAAAGCGGTCGCGCCTGATTTTGATAAAGAATAACCAAAAACTTAAAGGATGTCCTTCCTCGGGGCATCCTTTTTTATCATTTTTTCTGCCGGGATTCTTCCGCTCGTATTTTCAGAATTGACGACATTTTGTGATATAATGCTAGAATCATATTCATTTTATCGGAAAGGAACGGATTCCATGGAGTCATATGTTGATCAAAAAGACGGGATTTTCAAATCCGTATGTTCGCTCGACTGCCCGGATCAATGCGGGCTGCTCGTTCATAAAAAAGACGGAAAAATCGTTAAAATACAGGGCGACCCGGACCATCCGGTCACACAGGGCAATATTTGCAATAAAGTCCGCAATATGACGGAGCGTATTTATGACCCCAAACGGCTGAAAACCCCGCTGAAACGGACGGGCCCTAAAGGAGCCGGAATGTTTGAACCGATCAGCTGGGATGAAGCGATTGAAACGATTCGCACCCGCTGGCAGTCGCTCATTGAACAGGAAGGCCCCGAAAGCATTCTGCCCTACAGCTTTTACGGCAATATGGGAAACTTGACGGCTGAAGGAATGGACAGGCGCTTTTTCCACCGCCTCGGTTCCAGCCAGCTTGACCGGGCGATTTGCACCCCTGCCGGTTCTGTCGGCTATAAATACACGATGGGCGGAAGCATCGGCACTGATCCTGAAGATACAACGGAGACAAAACTGTTTATTTTTTGGGGAATCAACGCGGTCTCAACCAACATGCATCAAATCACCATTGCTCAAAAAGCCCGGAAAAACGGCGCAAAAATCGTCGTAATCGATGTTCATAAAAATCAGACCGGCCGGATGGCCGACTGGTTTATTCCGATTCGCCCCGGCACGGACAGCGCGCTTGCACTTGGCATCATGCATGTTTTATTCAAGGAACATTTGGCTGATGAATCATTTTTGAAAGAATTTACAGTCGGCCACGAAGAGCTGCGCCGCCATGTGCGGCAATACGACCCCGCCGCAGTAGAGGCGGTCACCGGCGTATCCCGGAATGATATTATCGAGCTTGCCCGCCTGTACGGCCGCACCTCCCCTTCATTGATTCGGATCGGCAACGGTCTTCAGCATCATGATAATGGAGGAATGATCGTTCGCACCATCTCGTGCCTGCCCGCGATCACGGGCCAATGGACGAAAAAAGGAGGCGGAGCGATCAAAGGCAACACGGCATTTTTGGCCTATAATACAAAAGCATTGCAGCGCCCCGATTTATTAAAAGGCAGAACGCCGAGAGTCATCAACATGAATCAGCTCGGCAAAGCTCTCTTAGAAACCGAACCACCGATCCGTTCGCTGTTTGTGTACAGCAGCAATCCGGCCGTTGTCGCGCCTGAGGCGAACAAAGTCAGAAAAGGACTTGAGCGCGAAGATTTATTCACGGTTGTTCACGATCTATTTCTGACGGAAACGGCACGGTACGCCGATATCGTCCTGCCGGCTTCTTCCGCTTTCGAAAATACGGATTTCTATACATCATATTGGCACCATTATGCGCAGATTCAGAAGCCTGTGATTGAGAAATACGGCGAGAGCAAGTCAAATACAGAAGTATTCAGGCTTTTGGCTGAGGCGATGGGCTTTGATGATGAGCCGCTGAAAGATTCCGACGAAGAGATGATCAGACAGGCGCTTGACTACCCTGATAATCCGTGGCTCGATGGCATTGACTATGACAGCCTGACTGAAAAGCATTTTGTCAAAGCAAATCGAAAAACGTTTTTTCCTGATAAACTGCCGACGCCTAGCGGAAAAATTGAATTGTATTCAAAAATGATGGAGCAGCACGGCTATCCGGGCCTGCCGACTCATACCCCGCTCATTGAAACGGACAAGTATCCATTTTTATTTGTGCCCGGCCCGAATCACAATTTTTTAAATTCGACCTTTTCAAACAATGAAAAACATATCAAATTAGAAAAGGAGCCGAAACTTCACTTAAATATAAAAGATGCCGAAGAAAAGGGCATCGAAAATGGAGATTTGGTGAAAGTTTGGAATGACCGCGGCTCATGCATCCTGCCCGCTGCCGTCGGAGAAAACGTCCTTCCGGGCGTGGCCGTCAGCCAGGGATTGTGGGCGGATGCAGAAGGGAAGCATTATCTCGTCAATGCGCTGACGCCCGACCGTTTAGCTGATATGGGCGGTGGTGCAACTTTCTTTTCCGGAAGAGTTCAAATTGAAAAAATATGAACATCAAAAAAGACCGGTTGCAGCAAAACCGGTCTTTTATCACTTCGTCTTTTTTAAGGTTTTGGCATAATCGGCGGCAAACGCCGTGCTGTTTTTCAAAAACTTGATAATGGTTTGCAGTTCTTCCTCTGAATATCGGCTTAGAAATTCGGCAGACTCTTGCGCCAAGTCATGAAATATATGTGATATCGTCTCCAGATTTTCCGGGATCAGTTCGACTAAAAGACGCCTTCTGTCGGACGAATCCCTGATGCGTCTGACATAGCCCGCTTTCTCAAGACGGTCGATCACTCCTGTGATCGCTCCCGTTGTCAGTCCGCTTTTTGCGGCGAGCTCCCCCGCTGTTACTTGACCTTCCCGCGAGATGATCTCAAGGCATTTATGATCCGTTCCGTTCAGTCCGATTTTCTCGCCGATCGCCTGGTGCAGAAAAACGGTTGCTGTGCTGTGAAACCTCAACTGCTGTATCAGCTCGTTGACCAGCCCTTTTCCTTCAATATGATTTGTTCTTGACATCTGTAACACCCTTCTATAAAATCATTATGTCTTAGCAGCTAAGATATTTATTTCCTGATATAAATGATCATAACAGGATGAAGCGTCCATGCCAAACGCTGCTTTAGAACGAATTTATTTAAAAGGAGAATAGATTGATTTGTCACAAACTCAAAATCAAAAATTAGGATTTGTTGTAGCAGGACTTTTGCTTGCTATTTTGATGGCTTCGATGGACAATACCATCGTCGTCACGGCAATGGGAACAATTGTCGGCGATCTTGGCGGACTCGACAGCTTTGTCTGGGTTGTATCTGCCTTTATGGTCGCCGAAATGGCCGGTATGCCGATATTCGGCAAGCTGTCGGATATGTATGGCAGAAAACGTTTTTTTCTTTTTGGCAGCATCGTGTTCATGGCGGGTTCAGCATTGTGCGGAACGGCTACAACCATTGAGCAGCTCAGCATTTACCGCGCGGTCCAAGGAATTGGCGGAGGCGCTCTCATTCCGATTGCTTTTACCATCATTTTTGACATTTTCCCGCTGGAAAAGCGCGGTAAGATCACTGGACTTTTCGGCGCTGTTTTTGGCCTTTCGAGCATTTTCGGACCGCTCATCGGCGCCTATGTCACTGACTACATCAGCTGGCACTGGATTTTTTATATGAATCTGCCGCTCGGTATGGTTTCTTTTGTTTTTATTCTTCTATTTTACAAAGAGACGAAACAGCATGAAAAGCATCGCATTGATTGGCTAGGGGCGATCACGCTCGTAGGAGCGGTCGTCTGCCTCATGTTTGCGTTGGAGCTCGGCGGCGAGAAATACGCCTGGGATTCGAATGTCATCCTTACTCTTTTCGGAAGTGCAGCCGTCTTATTGGTTTGCTTCCTCATGATCGAACGCAAGGCCAGTGAACCGATCATTTCGTTTCATATGTTTAAAAACCGTCTGTTTGCCGGCAGCACGCTTGTCGCTTTATTTTACGGCGGGACATTTATTTCGGCGACCATCCAGATTCCGATCTTTGTTCAGGGTGTTTACGGAGACTCTGCGACAAACTCCGGGCTTGTTCTTTTGCCGATGATGCTCGGCTCTGTCGTATCAGCCCAGCTTGGCGGATTCTTAACGACAAAAATGAGCTACCGGAACATTATGCTCATCTCCGGACTGGTTCTCGTCAGCGGGTTTTCTTTATTAAGCACGCTTAATATTGACACTCCGCGTTTATTATTAACAATTTATATGATTGTTGTCGGCTTGGGAGTCGGTTTTTCATTCTCTGTATTAAGCATGGCGGCAATCCATCATTTCGGCCCGGAACAGCGCGGTTCAGCGACTTCTACGAGCAACTTTATGCGCTCTCTCGGCATGACGATCGGCGCCAGTATGTTCGGAATGATTCAAAAAAAACAATTTTCAGAACAGATGGAAGATATGTTTAAAAGCACAGGCGCTTCAAATCCCGCCTCACCGAATGACGCCAACCAGATTTTGTCTAGTGCCCGGGCATCATTGCCGCCGGATATTTTAAATCACATCACCGAGGCGCTGTCAAATTCGATTGTTCATACGTTTACTTGGGCAATTTTCCCCGCAGCGGCCGCCTTTTTGCTCGTGTTTTTCATGCCGAATGACAGGGTGAAACCGAGAGCTAAAAAGCGAGTGAACAAAGCGGGCTGAACATCTAGCTTTGCAAAGATTTCTTTTTTCTCATTTTCGAAATCAATAAAAGCGGAATCGGCTCAATGCCGAATAAAACAGCCGCTTGATAGCCGATCATGTCGCCGAGAGAAAATACATCATCGATATTTTTTGGCGTCATTGCGAGCAAATACATCACCGGGAGCAGACCGAACATGATCGGTCTGCTCTTTTTCTTGAAAATTTGCGAGAGCCCCAGGGATGCAGCGTAATATGAGACGGAAAAAGTCGCAAACAGCTTCATAATCCAGATGACAAGGAGCAGCGATTCAAAACGTTCAAATATTAAGCCGGGCATTTCAAAACTGCGGATGAGGTCAAGCACCGGCCATGTCATCGCTGTCACCCCGTCAACTGACAGCCCTCCGATCACAAATACGATCGTTGTTAGATAAAAGAGCATTGCGATGCCGATTCCCATGACAACGACTTTGATACCATCTTTCGGCTTTTTCATAAACGCCAAAAGGAATACCATCACTTCTGCGCTGATAAACGAAAGCGTTGTTGCTTTTGTCCCCTTTAATGCCGGCATGATGCCTTTCCCTAAGACAGGCCGCAGGTTATCCAGTTCAAATATGCCAAAGCTCATAAATACCACGGTTAAAAAGAAAAGAATTGTAATCGGAAAGATGATTTCAAACAAACGGGCAAGCGACCCCATTCCGTCTTTTATTGAATAGAATCCGATCCACATCATTGACATGATGATCGCCCAAATCGGCGTTTGCTGCAGCAAAAAAAAGGTGATCACCTCCGCCAGAATTCTTGCTTCAAAAGCAGCAATCGCTACAAAATGCTCAATGAAAAGCAGGCTGATCACAATACTGAGCCACTTTCCGACAATGTCTCCCCCGTATTGAAAAAATGTTTGCCCGGGATAATGCTGGCTTAACTTTGTCATAACCACTCCGGCTGCCGTTGTGACAAGTCCGCCTAATAGGACGGAAATCCATACATCCGGCGTACCGGCTTCTTCTACAGCGGTTCTTGGCAGGGTGAGAATCCCGGCCGCCATAATATAACTGACCAAGACAACGATTGCCTGAGAAGTCGTGATTTTATCTTCGGAACGGATCATTGCGCGTTTCTCCGCCTTTCGTGATTAGAAGTTCTTCTGTTACTGATCCCCAACAGTTCCGCATTCTTTAATCGCGATTTGAACATGAAATGTAATCGGTATATCGGTAAAGGTCTCATCCCAATTTTTCTTTAGTTTTTCCCAAAGCCTCGGATGCTTGATCCTCAGCTCGTTACCGAATCCGGCCAGATCTGCTTTGTATTCGGTTTTCATTTTTTTTGTAATGTCCTCCATCGATTTTTTCACTGTTTTCGCGGTTGTTTTTTCGACTTTTTCTAAAAATTTGTCATCAAAAGCTTTTTCTTTCGTGTTCCAGTTTTCCGCAAGATACCCCTCTGACTTTACGTTCACTTCAAAAGACAGGCGGTTACCTTTGACGATGGGCTTTATGTTGCTTTTAATCGATTCAACGCCAAATGCGGTCACCTTCTTTTCTGTCGGATCATAGCTTTTGACCGTACCTCCGGTCCCCTTTCCGGTAATCCACATTACGCCCTCTACATCCTGTTCATCCAAATAGCCGATCAGCTTATTGGTTTTTCCATTGATCGCAGCTGCTCCCGCATATTTGACTTCTCCGTCGGTACCGATGACATTTTGAAGAAGATAGCTTGTTCCTGATCTCATTTTGCCTGTCAGTTTGGCAAGTGTCACAGGGGGAAGGATCTTTTTCGCTTTATACTCATTTTCAACGATTTTACGCAGACGAAACGCCGGCATTTCGCCGGTTTCCTTCAGCTCAAGCGTGTCTCTTGCACGCCCTCTTGTGACAAGAACCATACTGCTCGGCCTGATTTCATTATCGCGGAGAGGCTGATCTAGCAGTTCCGCCAGCGAATAGGTGCGGAGGAGGTCAGCGGCGATGACAATCACCTTTAAATGAGGACTGAATACAGGCCTGTCCTGTCTTAATGCTACTTCAGCATTAATTTGCTGAAGCGAGTCTCCAGTTTCATAAACGTTGATATACGTCTTTTGATCAGTGCTTCCTCCAGTCGATTTTGAACCGGCCGCTTGTTCGTTCACGTATTGATAGATCATCGTGATCCGGTCTTTTTTCGGATAATCGCCCCCCGCTTTGTCAAACTTTTTTTCAAGTTCGGTTTCCTCGCCTTTGTCAATCCCCATTGCAAATGTTAAGCCGAGCTCTTCAATTTCGTGGCTGCTCCAGCACCCGGTTAATAGAAACATTAGTAAAACAATCGTTAAATAACGGATGGTGTTAGTTTTTTTCAAACTTTCCCCTCCTCACTTTCGATATGACCAGAAGCATTAGCGGGATGAAGCCGACTAAATAGATGGCGCTGTTGCCGATTAGATCTCCCAGTTGAAAAAGTTGATTAATATTTTTAGGCATCATCGCAATGAGATAAATAACCGGAAGCAAGCTGAATAATATCGGTTCCATCCTTTTCTTCAAGAGTTGCGACAGACCTAAAGCAGCAGCAAAATAGCTGATCGTAAAACTGGAGAACATTTGCATGATCCATATCACTAGCAGCAAGGACTCAAAGCGTTCAAAAATCAGACCCGGTATCTCAAAACTACGCATCAAATCAATCGTCGGCCATGTCCGTGACGACACTCCATCGATTGACAGTGCACCGATGACCATAATGACGGTGATCATATAAAAGACAACCGGAAAAGAAATTCCCATCAAAGTAGCTTTTAACGCTTGCTCGGGCTTTCTCATAAAAGGAACGATGATCAGTATGATTTCTATGCCTGTATAAGCAAAAGACGTTGTCTTGACTCCTTCAAGCACCGGCATGATCCCTTTCCCGAGAACCGGGCGCAAATTGTCGATATCAAATATGCTTGCGCTCATAAAAATGACGATCAGAAAAATGAGAACAGTAATCGGAAAGACGATTTCATAAAGTCGGGCGATCGGGTTAATACCGCCGGTTAATAAATAGATTCCGCTCCATAAAAAAACCATCGCTGTCGCCCAAAGCGGCGTTTCTTCCAGTAAGTAAAATCCCATAACCTCTGTGACAGACCGGACTTGGAAACCTGATGTTGCGAGAAAATAACAAATCAAAAGCAGGGTGAAAAGTCCTCCCGGCCACTTGCCAATGAGATCCCGGCTATATTGATATAGCGTTTTGTCGGGGGACTCCATGCTTAATTTCACCATGATGAAACCGGCTAATATGGCAACCAGCCCTCCGAATGCAACAGAAAGCCAGACATCCGGGGCTTTAACCGCTTCCGCAGATGTCCGCGGCAGCGTCAAGATGCCCGTTCCCAACAGAAAATTCGTAATGACGATGCCGGTTTGTGAAACGGTAATTTTATCCTGCTGACTCACCATCATGGAGAACCCCCCTTTCTTTTTCAAGCATCAGCTGATTCCCTGTTTTCTCCTTCTTATTTTTGAAATCACCAGCAGCACGAGCGGAGTCAAGCCGCCTAAATAAACGCCGCTGTTTCCAATAAAGTCTCCAAATGCAAACATCGCGTTAATATTTTTCGGAATCATTGCAATCAGATAAATGACCGGAAGCAAAGCAAACATCATCGGCCGAATATTTGTTTTAAAGAGCTGGGCCAGGCCTAATGCCGCACCATAAAAAGAAATAACAAAGGTACAGAACAGCTGCATGATCCAGATGACCAGCAGCAAAGACTCAAACCGTTCAAATATCAGACCAGGTATTTCAAAGCTTCTCATCAAATCAATCGTCGGCCAGGTCCGTGAAACTACCCCGTCTATAGACAGGGCGCCGATCACCATAACGACGGTGATCATATAGAAAAGCAGAGGGATGGCGATTCCGATCATAATCGTATGAATGGCCTTGCGTGGCTGATTCATGAAAGGCATCAGGATCAAAATGATTTCAATACCTGAAAAAGACAATGCGGTCACCTTTATTCCTTTTAAAACAGGCCCTATTCCCTCTCCCAGTACAGGACGCAAGTTGTCCACATCAAAAATTCCGATACTCATTAAAGCGACCAGTAAAAAAAGAATGACTGTGATAGGAAAAACAATTTGAAACAAGCGGGCGATCGCGCTTAAGCCGCCGACGATCAAGTATAAGCCCACCCACAAAAAAACCATCGCAATTGCCCAGCGGGGGGTTCCTTCCAGTAAAAAAAAGCGGATGATTTCAAGCGTTGAGCGGACCTGAAAACCGGAATGGGCCAATAGGTAACAAACGAAAAACAGGCTGATCAAGCTGCCGGTCCATTTGCCAATGATGTCCTGACTGTATTCATAAAAGCTTTTATCAGGATATTGGTGGTTGAGCTTTACCATGATGACTGCGGCCGTCAGAGCGACCAAGCCGCCTAATACAAGCGTGATCCAGACATCAGGCGTCCCCACCTCGTCAACAGACGTTCGCGGGAGCGTCAGAATCCCTGTCCCAAGCAGGAAATTGGTGATGAGAACTGCTGTTTGCGAAGTGGTGATGCGCTCTTCGTGCCTGACCATCATGAGCGTTTCCCTCCTTTCTATGCTACTGGCGTGTCGAATCGTCTGTTTTTAACAGCTTCGGCCGTTTTTTCATCATCTGTATCGGCATGCGAACGATGAAGTCTTTCCAATCGCGCAAACGATAAGGAACGGCAGGGCTCGCATAAGGAACGCCAAAGCTTTTCAGCTTCACCGCGTGGCTGGCAAGCATGAGGAAAAACATAATCACCCCGTACAAACCGAACGTGGCTGCACAAAACATCGCTACAAATCTCAGCATGCGCAGCGAAATGCCGGCGCTGTATTGAGGAATCGCAAATGAAGAAATCGCGGTGACGGCAACGACGATGACCATAATCGGGCTGACGATGCCTGCCTGCACGGCAGCCTCCCCGATGATGATACCGCCGACGATTCCCATCGCGGGACCGATTGGTTTTGGAAGCCGCAGGCCGGCCTCGCGCAAAATTTCAATTGCCACTTCCATAATGAGCGCTTCAATCAGCGATGGAAAAGGCACACCTACCCTCGTTCCGGTAATGGAAATCGCAAGTTCACTCGGAATCAGCCCGGGATGAAACGAAATAAAGGAAATATATAGAGCCGGCCCAAGCAGCGAGATCATGGCTGCGCCGATTCGCATGATGCGGATCAGGGAACTCGGCAGCCAGCGTTCATAATAATCCTCGGGCGATTGGAGGAGCATGCTGAATGTAACCGGAACGATTAAAACAAAAGGCGTTCCGTCCAATAAAATGGCCACTCTTCCCTCCATTAACGCACTCATTACCCTGTCAAGACGTTCAGTGCTTTGCACCTGCGGAAATGGACTGAGATAATTGTCTTCGATCAGCTGTTCGACAAAACCTGATTCAAGGACATCATCTATATCAATCTTTTCGATTCTTTTTTTGACTTCTTCCACCAGCCCTGGTTCCGCAATGTCTTTGATATAAGCGACGACAAGATTTTTGACGGCTCGCTTCCCAACTTGAAATTGAACCATAGACAAGTTTTGATTTTTGCCGTGCTGCCTCAAAAGGGCTGTATTGGTGCCGATCGTTTCTGTAAAGCCGACGCGCGCGCCTCTTACCAAAGATTCTGATACGGGCTCTTCAATGTTCCTTGTATTTCTTTTAACAGTTCCCAGCAGTAAAACTTCCGCTGAACCGTCGATCAGCAGCATGGCCGCACCGGATAACACTTCGGGCACCACTTCGTTGACATGGTTTACCTCTGATACGCCGCTAATTGATAAAATTTGCTTTTTAATTAAGTCGGTCACATTGCTGCTTAATGAAGAAAGTTCAACTTTATATTCTTTGGAAAAATCATCCATAAGGGATTTCATAATATGCTTGTCAATCAGGTCTTGATCCGCAAGCATTTCGACAAATACAATCGCCGCGCGGATGCCGGTGCGCCCTAAGTTGAATTCGCGGAAATGAACGTCTGAGTTATTCTCCATAGCCGTTTTGGCCAGTTTCAAGTCGTGATCAAAATCGCCGGTAAAATACCCAGTTGACTCCACAGACGGCACTTCATTTTTAGGTTTATCCGGCTTGTTGGACGACTGTATCATTCTTCGCGTTTTTGCTTTCCACCATCTCATGCCACTCACTCATCCCCTGCCGTGCGAAGCCACAAAAATACTTTTGATATGGCAAACGGGACAAAAAAGACAAAAAAAGCCTGCATCAGGACCAGCCAGTCCGGAAAATAGGAAACAATGGTTTTCCACATGTCGATCACCCTTTTTCATTGCTGTAGTAAGTCCATCATTTTTATCCTATTATTACCTTGGGTGCCAGCTATAATTGGTGGTAATTTAAACCACGTCAAACAAAAAAGAACCATCTGCGTTAAAAACACAAATGGTTCTGTTCATTTATTCTTTTTCTAAAAACGCCCGTTTGCGTTTGGCCAGCTCTGAAAACTCCTGATCCAATTCATGATATTTCGGATCTTGAGGCGTGAGTCCCGCCAACTCTCCAAGAACGGCGGTCATCCGATTTTCGATGCGCAGCCGCTCCTCTTCATCGCTTTTTGCATGGGGCTGTTTCTGTCTGTTCCGATAATCTTTTAATCCGGTTTCGACGCGGGTGATACGACCGTTTTCAAATACAAGGAGCTTCTCACACAATTTGTCTGTGAAGTACAGGTCATGCGACACAATGATGATCGTTCCCTGAAACTCAAGCAATGTCTGCTCAAGCTGCTCCCTGCTTGGCAAATCGAGGTGGTTGGTCGGTTCATCCAGAATCAGCAGATCATAATCCTTTAAAATCATGCCTGCCAGTTTGATTCGGGTCCGCTCCCCGAGACTGAACGTCCCGATTCCATCATGAAAGCGGTTTTCTTTGATCCCCATATTGGCCAAAATCGTCCGCGCATTTGCGATTTCGGCTCTGTCAGACAAATTCAGCACTTCAGCAACTGTTTGGTCAACCCTTAGATCACTGACATCCTGGCTTAAATATGCGGCCTTTACAGACTGGCTTTTCCATAGCGTTCCGGCTGTTGCAGGTTCAGCATCCAACATCATCTTAACAAGGGTCGTTTTGCCGCACCCATTGTCTCCGATAAGCGCTATTCTCTCGCCATGCTTGACGTAAAAATGGCTGTCTTTGAATAAAGTACGTCCGTCAAACGCTTTTGCCAGGCCTTTAGCTTCGATAATCCGCTTGCCCCTTTTTTCTCCTGATGAAAACTGAAAATTGACAGATGCCGCTTCCTTTGGCTTTTCAGCTTTGTTTTTTTCAAGTTCCTGTTCAAGGCGTTTCAGTTTTGATTTGACTTGGTTGTCGAGCTTTTTGGCTTTTACCCGATGGTATTCTTTAAAACCAAGCTGCCTTCGTTCTGACTGTGATCCCTGTTTTGTTGAGTCGCGGTGGGCTTTCTGCGACCAATTTTGAAGAGTTGCAATCTGTGACTCGATTCTTTCTTTTTGCTTCTGCTGGACTTCGTATTGGTGCAGGCGTGCTTCATATAACCGTTTTTTCTCCCGCCGGTATGCACTATAGTTTCCTTGATAGGTGTGCAAATTCCCATCTTCCAGTTCGAGGATTTTGGAGACGGATTGATCCAGAAAATAACGATCGTGAGAAATAATCAATACTGCCCCTTGATATTGCTGCAGTTCTTCAAGGAGCCAACTGATCCCTTTTAAATCCAAGTGGTTGGTCGGCTCATCTAAGATGAGGAGATCAGGCATCGTCTTCCAGACGTGTGCCAGTGCAAGCTTCAGTTTTTCTCCTCCGCTCAAATGGCTGAGCCGTTCGGAATTCCAGCTTTGAACCTTTGATAAGCCAAGACTGCTCGTCAACTGATATAATTCCCCCCCTCATCGCCTGTTAATATGCTGTTGAAATCATGAACAGAGTACTCAATCGACTGGAGCAGATAGCCGATTTTAAGCGTCCGGTCTGTTTGAACAGTGCCTTTGTCGGCTTCTGCATGACCGCTTAATATATTTGCAAGCGTTGTTTTCCCCGCTCCATTGCATCCGACCAAACCAATCCGCTCTTGATTGGAAATGTCAAAATCGATGTTTTTTAAAATTGTCTGCTCTCCAAAGCTTTTTTGCAAACCTCTTATTTTCATTAAGATCGTCATACCGTTCACCTCTGTTTTATTTTGGCTTGGAACAAAAAACCTCTCGCGGAAACCCGGAGAGGATATCATGCCAAAATATGCATCGTGAAAGCGGTATGAACCGATCCCAATTCTTTGCACGACAAAAAACATGCAAATTTAGAAATTGATGCAAGGTATAAAAGGGCATACTCATCCTATTCTCCAAGTTTCCGTTTTTTTCATATTTAAAAAACGATGGAAAATAAGATTACTGCTTCATGTCCCCTATACCTATTCCTTTCACTGTATTTACCGATTAGTATATAAACGAAGGTAAACTTTGTCAACAGTTATGCAGCCCTTTTTTCAGCCGATCCCAAAAACTGTTGCCTTTCACCTTAGTTGAGAATTTTATTTCGAAGTCTAAAATTTAAAATTTAATGCAAAAGTGTGAAAATTGTCCGATATTAATCTCGTAACTATAAAAAGGAGTTTTGGCGAATGAAAAAAATATTGGACTGGTTCAAGCATCCCTCTCTTTCTAAAAGATTAGCGGTCTCATTTTTATTGATTTTAACGCTCCCAGTTTTAATCCTTTCAGGTGTTTCCTATTATACGGCGGGAAGTTCGATTGAAGATGAAATCATGAGAAGCGCAAGCAACAGCGTGGATCAATTAAACGAAATGATCGATCAAAACATTGAGAAAAAAGCGGATGCTGTTACATATTTCAGTGAAGAGATCAAAGAAAAAACATACAAGGAAAAAGGCCAGACTTCGTTAAGACAAAAGTTTGAACAATACGCCAGACAAAATAAAGATGTAGAAGCCGTGTTCACAGGCTCTGCAGACGGTGTCTACGTGCAGCATCCTTATACGAAAATGCCTGACGGCTATAATCCCGCGGAAAGGCCATGGTTCCAAGAAGCGGTTGAGAAAAAAGGCGAAATCATCGTCACTGATCCATACACCTCTGCCGCCACCGGCAACACGGTCATTACCATCGCCAAGCAGAATGAAGACGGGTCTGGCGTCGCCGCGCTCAGCTTGAATATCGATGAGCTGATTAAAGCGACAAACGATGTCAAAGTTGGAAAAGACGGCTTTGCTTTTATTTCAAGTGCGTCAAAAAAATACATCGCCCACCCGAAGATGAAAGCCGGAACTGAAGGTGAAGGCGGCTGGGTTGACCAAGTTTACAGCAAGAAAAAGGCGAATTCAAATATACTTTTGAAGGAAAAGAAAAGCAAATGGCCTTTGCCACAAATCAATTAACAGGCTGGAAAATCGCCGGGACAATGTTCTCCGATGAGATAACAAACGCCACAAAGCCCGTCTTTTATATGGCTCTGATCGTCTTTTCAGGGGCTTTGGTGCTTGGCGGAATTCTCATTTTCTTTATCGTCCGCGCGATCAGCAAACCATTGAATCAGCTCGTTCAATCTGCCAAAAAAATCAGCAGCGGCGACTTGACACAGCAAATTAAAGTGCGTTCAAATGACGAATTCGGGCAGCTCGGCACAAGCTTCAATGATATGGCGGAATCGCTCCGCACACTGATCGGCACCATTCAGGAATCGGTTGAAAATGTCGCCTCCTCATCAGAGCAGCTGACAGCAAGCGCGGAACAGACGAGCCAAGCGACAGAACATATTACTTCTGCGATCGAACAGTTCTCTAACGGGGCCGAAAGCCAGAATGAAAAAGTTGAAACCAGCTCGCAGCAGCTCAGCCAAATGAATGATCATCTGAGCGAAATGACCGAAGTGTCGGAATCGATTACTGAATCATCGATCAAATCGACAGAAATCGCCGAAACCGGCGGAGAACTCGTTCAGAAAACGGTCGGCCAGATGAACTCCATCGATCGATCTGTCAAACAAGCTGAGAGCGTCGTCAAAGGTCTCGAAGGCAAATCGAAAGATATCACATCAATTCTCAGGGTCATTAACGGAATTGCTGATCAAACGAATCTATTGGCATTGAACGCTGCGATTGAAGCGGCCCGCGCCGGCGAGTCAGGCAGAGGCTTTTCCGTCGTCGCCGAAGAAGTTCGAAAGCTTGCTGCCCAATCAGCGGATTCGGCAAAAGAAATCGAAGCGCTGATTCAGGAAATCGTCAAAGAAATCGAACATTCTCTCAAGATGTTTCAATCGGTCAACCATGAAGTCCAATCCGGACTCAAAATAACAGAGAAAACAGAAACAAGCTTTCACGAAATCAGCGGCATGACGAATGAGATCGCCGGCAAGCTGCAAACGCTCAATGCGGCGGTCGAACAATTGTCGAAAGGTTCGCAGGAAGTCTCCGGTGCCGTTCAGGAAATCGCCGATGTTTCAAGGGAAAGCACAGCTGGAATACAAGATATTGCAGCATCAGCGGAAGAACAGCTGGCTTCAATGGAAGAAATCAGCACGTCTTCTGCCACACTTGAACAAATGGCGGAAGATCTGCGAGAATTGACGAAAAAATTCAAGGTGAAATAAAAAGAGAGGCTTCCTTCTGTTTGGAGGGAGCCTCTCTTTTATGTATCAGCTGATCTTCGTTCCATTGGGCGCTTCTTGATCAGGCGCCAGCAAAATAACGTCGCCTTTTTCCGGCACGCCGCCAAGAACGAGAACTTCCGATTTAAACCCGGCAATCCGCCGCGGCGGAAAATTGACGACTGCTGTCACCTGCCGGCCTACAAGCTTTTCAGGTGTATAACGCTTTGTGATTTGAGCGCTCGAACGCTTGACGCCAATCTCTTCTCCGAAATCGATCTCAAGCTTAATAGCCGGCACTTTCGCTTCCGGAAACTCTTCCGCTTTTAAAATTGTCCCAACCCGAATATCAAGCTTTAAAAAATCTTCGATTGTTGCCATGAATTCAGCTCCTTTGGCCGCTTTCTAGAGGGTGATATTGACATGACTAGAATATCATGTATTTTGATTCGTTGAAACCCTGGACTTCCGCTGCCACTTCCAGAAGCGAATAGTAAACAGGCCTCTTTTGCCGCCGTTTTAGGACAGCCAACTTTACGGGAACCCCCTTTCATTCATAGATTAAGAGGAAGAATAAACTAAGAGATGAGGTGGAACTAGGATGTTCGGTTCCTATATGGTTCAAATGGTAAGGTCCAACGCCCATAAACTGGACCGGCCGCTGAGAGAAAGCGTGCTGAAACTCTATAAACCTTTTAAATGGACGCCTTGCTTTTTACACGGATTTTTCGAAAAAATATTAATGAAAAACAAAAAAATACCGGTCATTATTGAATTTGAAAAAGACAGCCACCATAAAGGCTATCAAGTAGTCAATGAAATGATCGGCAGCAAAAGAAGAAACAAAATCAAGCATCGCTTCTCCAACATTAGCTGCTGCAGCGCGGAAGTCACCCCTTCTTCTTTGCAATCGCTCCTATCTCAATGCGGTGACATTCGCAAAATTTATTTAAATCGCAAAGTGAAAGCGCTCCTCGACGTAGCGGTTGAATCAAGCCGTGCCAAAGAGGTGATCAGAAACAACCAGACGCTGACAGGCAAAGGTGTCACTATCGCTGTCATTGATACGGGCATATACCCTCACAAAGATCTTGAAGGCAGGATCAGGGCTTTTCAAGACTTTGTCAACCAAAGGACAGAACCGTATGATGACAACGGCCATGGCACACACTGCGCCGGCGATGCTTGCGGAAACGGAGCTGCCTCATCGGGTCAGTACCGAGGGCCTGCTCCTGAAGCGGAACTTGTCGGTGTAAAAGTATTGGACAAAATGGGATCCGGCACGCTGGAAACCGTCATTCAAGGGATCGATTGGTGCATTCAATTCAATGAGGAAAACCCTGATGATCCGATCGACATTCTTTCAATGTCATTGGGGGCAGATGCATTACGCTACGAGAATGAGGAAGAAGATCCGGTCGTTAAAGCTGTTCATGCAGCATGGGATGCAGGCATTGTTGTATGTGCGGCAGCCGGAAATTCCGGTCCTGATGCGCAAACGATTGCCAGCCCGGGCGTCAGCAGCAAGATTATTACAGTCGGAGCTTTGGATGACCGGGATACAGTCAGCCGGGAGGATGATGATGTTGCCTCTTATTCAAGCAGAGGGCCGACGATCTACGGTCAAGTTAAACCGGACTTGCTGGGACCGGGCACAAATATTACATCGCTTCGTTCACCCGGATCTTTTCTCGATAAGATGCAAAAAGCAAACAGAGTCGGCACGGATTATATGATATTATCCGGAACCTCGATGGCCACGCCGATCTGTGCAGGCATTGCAGCACTTATTCTTCAGCAAGCCCCAGGGACAGAACCTGATGAAATCAAACAACTGTTAATAGACGGAACCGATTTATGGAAAGATCGCGATCCAAATGTTTACGGTGCGGGATACATCAATGCAGAACAATCGGTTCCGCAAGATTAAAGACCGTTCGCCCGTTTTGGCATAAAGCGGGCGAATCTTACATAAAACATTTAAACCGCAGACCTTCTTTTTTCAAGTATGAGCGGTATCGTCAAATACATGGCATACGCGAAAACCATCCAAACCGCAAATCCAATCACCTGGCCCTTTGAAAGCGCCGGGAAGATCAATGAATGATGCCATAAAGAAAAAGTGTCGAGAAATAAACCGACTGCCGACCCCACAATGCCAAGCTTAACCGCCGCAAACCTCGATTTGTCAACTCGCCGGTAAGCGAGGATCACGGCATATAGCAGGGTAAAAGTTCCGGCTTCAAGAAGCAAAAAGCGGAGCATAAAAGCATCTTGGCCGGGTTCGGCAAGAACCGCACTGCCGAACAGCATAAAAAACACGGTGGCGCCAAGCCAGACAACGAACGAAAAAACAAGAGCCAAACCTAGTTTTTCAGTCAACCTCTCCATCTTCCTTTACTCCCCTCCATGCTGTTTTACAGCGGTTTCCGTCAGCATCTGCAGCACCGCCTCTAGTTCTCCGTAGACTTTTTCAGAGGAAAATCCAGGAGACATCAGCGACTGAAGCGCAAGACCGTCGATTAGTGCGTTTAAAAGAATGCCCCACGTGCTGAAAGAAACCCCGTCAACAGGAGAACGCTTCCACATCTCGGAAAGCTGTTCTGCCAACACCGCATTTTCCTCTTCGAGAAGTTCTCCAAGCTGTTCGTTTATCTTTTCATTTCGAAAACCTAAAACGGCCAATTCTAAAAAAAGCTGATGGTAATACGCATCTTTCCGTGTTCTTGATTTCGCCGATGATAATCCGTCTTTTATCCTTTCGGCAGCGGGTTTTTCATTTGCTTTCAACCTTTCCCACGACGCGCGGCAAAGGTCGCGAACCACTTCAAACACGAGCTGCTCTTTTGTCCGGAAATGATAGTAAACCGTTCCCTGCGTCACCTTTGCTTCTTCAGCAACCGCCTTTAACGTCAATTTGTCGAGACCATGTCCGGCAATGCGGCGCTTAGCCGCCTCAATCAGCGTTTCTTTTGATGTCACATTCGGCCTTGCCATTAAACTTCACCTCTTAGTTATCTGAATAACTAACTTGATGGTTCAACTATAATCTGGAAGGGTTTTCTTGTCAATCGGTTTTATCTTCTCTTTCAAGTTAACATAATATTATTATTGTTTATTATCTGTTTCTGCCATAAGCGCCAGCCCTTGAAGAAATTTCAAAATAGCTCCCTGTTCTGCTGTTGAAAACGAATCGAGAAACCGCTGAAACTGTTCCGCTTTTTGCTGATGGAGCTTTTCATGAAGCTCAAACACTTGTTTTCCGCTGGGCGTCAGCCTGAAGTATATCTCTTTTTTGTTGTCCGTCAATTGAAACCGTTTAATAAGGCCTTCTTTCAGCAGCTTTGAACTGATTTTTGTAATATTTGCTTTTGATAAATTCATTTTTTTGGCGATGCCTGTGTTGTTAATCGGTTCATCATGACCGATACAGCTGATGACATGGATCGTCGTCATATTCCCCGGGAGCCGTTTAACATCAGATTCTGCCGCCTGCTTTAAAAATGCCTTGAGATCAGTATCCGCTTTTTGTTCGTTCAGGTGCAGGAGTTTAACATACATATCATAGATCAGCTGTTTTGTCAGTTCAGACATAGTCAATCGACAGTCCCTTCTTTTTATTTTCCGGTTAACAAAATATTTTAATTGTATGTTCTCGGATTTGTCAATGTTATGATAAGATAAAATCAGATAACGAAGGTGTTTTGTTTATCATGAAACAACATCAAAAAGGAGAATCGCTGATGAATATTGAAGGAATAGAGATGGAAGTTCGCTGCACAGGCGATGTATGTTCAGATGCCCTTGAATTTTTGAGACGCCATAACCACGAAAAAACAGCCGAACATTCGATAAGGGTGAAAAAAGCGGCGGAAGATTTGGCAAATTGTTTTCATGTTCCTGCACAAAAAGCGGGAATAGCCGGAATTTTGCATGACATCAGCGGTGTCATCCCTAATGCAAAAAGGATTGCAGCTGCTGAGGCGCTCGGTATTGATATTCTGCCCGAAGAACGGATATTTCCGATGATTATCCATCAAAAACTGTCGAAAGTGATGGCGCGGGACCTGTTTCAGGTGGCGGATCAAGATATTTTAGATGCAATAGAATGCCATACAACGCTTAAAAAAAATCCCTCGCAGCTCGACCTTGTCCTGTTTTCAGCGGACAAAATAGAATGGGATCAGACAGGGACTCCGCCTTACATCAAGGAGCTTCATGAAGCGCTTGAAATTTCTCTGGAGCACGGGGCGTTTGTTTATATTCAGTATTTGTGGAAACAAAAAGATAAACTGAAAGTTGTCCATCCCTGGCTAAAAGACGCCTATTATCACCTAAAAGCAATAATCGAAGCATGCCCCCAGGCAAAATGAGCTGCGGCTTAGGGTGGGTGACCGCCTTAAGCCGCCATCTTGCTTGACAACACCGTTAGTTGACGCCTTTTGAAGGGTCCCACGATTTCTGCTGTTTTCGGATCGTGACGATTTGTCCCAGATGATAAGCGTTATGAAGAATGAGAATGGACAAAATCTCCGCCCAGGTGGAATGCGGATCATGCTGGGCCGGCTCGTTCAGCATCTCCTCTTCGCATGCCGAAAGCGCATCGATCCATTCGTCATAGATCGTATTCAGTTCCTGCCGGCTTTCTTCCCAGCCCAGTCCGCTTTTGTTTACAAACGTATCATCGATCGTATAATCAAAAGCCGGAACGGGAATTCCTTTAAACCACTTTAAATAGCGCTCGTTGTAAAAAATCAAATGGTTGGCAATTTCTAAAATCGAATTTTCCGAACCTTCCCCTTTTTGTCTTGCCTGGCTTTCCGTGAGATCAGCGGAAGCCGTTTGAAAACAAACAAACCAAGTCGTTTCGTTAAAGCATGCTTTAAACTGTTCAAGTAAAATGTTTTTTAGCATAAATACCCTCCAGTTCGATTCGATTTTTGCCTAGCTTTCATTTGCTATTTTCGCCCTATTGACGGCAGAATCCTTTTTTTCAATATGATATTGAATGTCGAGAAACCTTATGCCGAACAGCCACATGCGGTGATGGGCGCAGAGCCTCTTCCGTCCCTGCTCTTTGATGATAAAGCGTTCGGCAAGCGGCAGTTTAAACGTACCTGTTCCGGTCGAAAGGAAAATGCCTTCATCCCCCCGGTCAGATCGTTTGTCACTGCTCGTCAAAATCAGGCAGCCGTCCTCTGTTTTCGGCTTTAAAATGCCTGTCAGATTGGAAAACGGCAATGGCAGAGCAATATTCATATATGTGATGTGATCATGGGTATGAGCAGAATAAAGCGCCACGAACACAGTCTCGCCTTCCTCGTTCGTTCTGACCCATGCGCGCACATTCTTCCTGCCGTCTTTGGCTGAATTAACACCGATAATCTCGCCCTCCATCGTTTGCCGCCCGGTCTTTGTCCCCAAATGAATTTGCCCTGTCATTTTTGAAATCAGCTGGTACATGTGCGCAAGCGGCTTAAACCATGGACGCCAGGCGATCTCCGCTGTTAACGAATAATCGGCAGTATGCTCATAGAAATCGAGAATAAGAGGAGAAACCGTCTCAAGCTGAAATCCGTTTCTCTGAAATGCGCTCATATCATCGGCAAGACCTTGGTAAGACGAATCGCTTTGTAATCGGTGCCGGTGTAAAAAATCGGCTCCTATTCTCCATGACCCGTAAATGTTGCTCATCATTTCGCCTTGCCTTCTTTCACAGTCCGGCTCAGGAGATTCAAGACGCCAGCCGGTCAGCGCTGGAATAATGACGCCTAAAGCGTTGACAAGCCCATGAATCCAAATCATTTCCTGGACTGTAAAAGTCGGCCGGCCGCGAAAAACGCCGTAAGAGTAAATGAGTGAAAAAGCAATGGTGATCATCAATGTTAAAGACGAAAAGATAACAAAGCGGCGAGCCGCGCTGTTTTTGAAGGCCGCAATCGAGACGAGAAAGCCGCTGCCGTATATGGCCGCCAAATACAGCGCAACTGCGAAGACATCAATGGTTTTCGAAAACGATATGCCGACCGCAATGAAAAGCGGAGACAGCATGATGAGCCATGTCACCGCCGCATAAAGAAGGCCTTTCTTTTTCAGCTTCCTTCCGAGCATTCCATTAAAAATCGGAATGAAAAAGGCAGAATAATGAAAATGCACCGCTGTCAGCAGCACGATCAGCGGGCTGAAATCCATGACCTGGAGATTCAGCGTATAAGCAAAAAGCCAAACCCCTCCGAAAGGAAGGTAAAGCAGGCCGCTGTCAATCGATGCCTCTTCAAGGCCCTTTCCTCCTCTTTCCCAGAGGCGGAGGACGCCGTAAAAGGCGATCATCCCCGTATAGCACAGCCAAACCGCTGAAAAAAGCGGGGAATGGAACAACAGGGATAACGAAGCCGCACATGCCGCATAAGGAAAGCACACGCTGATCAGCTGAAACATTCCGTTTTCATACTGAATGAGATTGAGCGCGGCCGGAACAAAAAACAGCATCGCTAATAAAAGCAGCGCCTCTGCTGC
The DNA here is from genome assembly GCF_056155945.1 of Bacillus sp. GM2. NCBI lineage: Bacteria > Bacillati > Bacillota > Bacilli > Caryophanales > Bacillaceae > Bacillus > Bacillus sp. GM2. Next base: position 1,462,629 of record NZ_JBRKSZ010000007.1, on the reverse strand, counting down.
CGGGATGTCCGGCGCTTTTCCGGCGAAAAAAACCGCAAAGCAAAGAACGCTTACAAAAAAGCGGCGGACTTTCATGCCGTCTCCCCCTCCCTGTTAAACGTTCCTCTGTAGGCAAACAGCGTTCCGAACAGCGGGTTTTTCACATGAACATCAATCGTAAAACAGCTTTTTTCTTCGTCATACGATTCATTCACGCTGGAAATACCGTATAAACACTTTGGAAGGGGCAGCTTTTTACTGAATAAAGGCAGCCATTGTCTGACAGAAGTAATCGACAATGATCCGTCGGCTTCCGCCTTAAACCGCAGGCTTGAGATTAAGATTGGCGGATGTCCGAAATAGTCGATGATTTCAACACGGCTTTCATCATAGATCATGACAGCATCAAAATACCTTTGTCTATCACGAAAAAAGAAAGTTCTGTTCCAAACAGCTGCCGGTGTATCATTTTTCGTCAGCCGAATATGATTTTCAATCGTGAACGGAACGTTCCTCCCTCTTTCGGGAAAAAAACAGCGGAAGACCGTTCCCGCTTTAAACAACAGCCTGATCCAGTACGAACCGCCGGATATTTCCGTCATGACTCCTTTGCCTCTGAACGCGCTTTCTTGAGTGGGGTGATACCGTTCCTTGAGTTTTGGGTGAAGAAGGTGAAAGTCCTCGATCACCCGTTCATAAATCGAAACCAAATCAACGCCTCTTTCTGATCGTATTACCCGCGTTTGGAATGCCGCAAGCGCTCACATAGCCGACAACGGACAAGATGATAAGCGCTGCATTAAGCACGACCGGGTTAAAAGGTTGGGCAAAAGATCCGAGATCAGCCATTCCCGCCGATGCCGAAAGCAGCACAAGCAGGGCGATATGCAGAAGGAACCACTTCCTTTTCCGGCCTGGATAAAGCCATAACACACCGACCATCACCTCGGCCAAACCGATAAGCTTCAGGAGCATTTCGGGATGAAAACGGCCGCCCGTGAAAGCTGAAAGCATGCTGATTTCCTCAGGATGAGCCGTAATAAGCTTTGGAACAAGCCCTTGGTAAATCCAGACGAAAGAAAACAGCAGACAAACGAGCCAATAGATCAATGTTTTTTGAAAAAGCAGCCTTGGGTGAAGTCCTTTTTCAAGCCAAATCTTCAGCGCAGCAAAGCTCCAGGCCGTCGCCCAGCCGATGAGCGGCCTGAATGCCATATCTGCAAGCCGGCCCAGCCTCCCGTAACGGGTGTCATAATCGTATTGTGTCATAAACGTGATCCCGGTTTCGCTCTCGCTGTATTTCCAGTATCCTCTGCCTTCGCGAATGACAGAAAGCGGGTGGTTTGTAGCGAACTTGAGTGACGAGACTCTGTCTCCCGTGTCTTGATATACGTTTCCGACAGACTCTCCTGTACCGGAAATTTTTAAGCCGAAGCCGATTCTCGTTTCGTATAAAAACCTTTGCGGTTCACCCGGTCTGCGCTTTAAATAGGTAATGTCCGTAAATCGCAAGTCCCATTGCCGATGGAGGGCAGGATCTTGGGTATAGCGCCATAGCCGCTCCATATCTGTCTGGATAGATATTTCTACGTAAATCGGAGTTTTTTTCATTACGCACGCCCTTTTGTGAATATATTCACAATAACAGCATAACATGGAACACATCATGTGTGAACCAATTTTTGCATATTCAGCCTCTCTTTGCCGACATAAAAAAATCCTCGGCTGTTAGGCCAAGGCAATTAGTGGCTGGTTAAGCCTTCTCATACCTATGACTCAAAAAATGGAAGAGCCATACGACAATCATACTAAATTTTCGAAAAAATGTAAACAATTAAGGGGGAAATTCCCTTGTTTATTCGGTCTGATAGACAGCAATGCCTTTTAAGAAGGCACGGATTGTCAGATCAAAACTTTCTTCTACATAATAAGGAAGACCGAACGCATCGTGTTGCCTGAGTGTTGCAAATCCATGCATGATGCTTCTCAAGCCTCTGACCGCATGGATCGTGAAGTCATCGTCTAAATGATAGTCTTTCAGAACGGAAAGCACCAAGGCGAGGATTCTGTCTCCTGCTTCGTCAAGCCGTTCATCTTCATCAGGCATTGCAATAAAAGTTGCTTCATAAAGCCCCGGTCTGTTTTTGGCAAAAGCGACATATGCATGAGCCATTCTGCTGACAGCCTGATCCTCTTCGGCTCCCTGGACAGCAGAAGCCATGTTTTCATAAAGTATCGTCAAGCCGTAAAGTGCGAGTTCTTTCCGTAAGTCGTTCAATCCTTTTATATGATTGTACAGAGACGGAGGTTTGACATTCAGCCTTTTGGAAAGAGAAGCAAGCGTCACTTCATGAATGCCTTCCTCATCAGCAAGAGATGCCGCAGCTTCCAATACTGCATCTTTATTCAACCCGATTCGCGGAGACACGATTTCTTCATCCTTTCCTGATCAATTTGATATATGCTTCGTTTATCGCTTTTTTCATCGCTTGAGCCGGATCATGGACAAGATCGCCGTGGCCGGCGGCAAGCGCCTTCGGTTTTAAATCTAACAGCTTTTGCGCGCTTTCTAAAGCGATTTCTTTGTCCCACGTGGCCAAAGCCGGAAAAGGAAATGAAAGCTTTAAATGCCCCGATACCGTCATGCCGCTTCGCGTATGGTAGGCGTCACCGACTATTAGAAGACCGCTTCTTTCATCAAAAAACGAAATGCTGCCAGGTGTATGCCCGGGTGATGAAACGGTCAGCAATGAACCGATCCTGTCTCCTTCCTTTAAAAGGATATCAGGATTTGTCTTGATGTTTTTCGGAACGCCTCCTTTGATTGTTCCGCGCTCCCCTTCCAGCATCTTTGTATCACCTTTTAACAGACGCGCATCCCGTTCAGATATTGACACCTTCACACCGGGAAGGCTGTAGTACAGCGCGTCAAGCGAACCGACATGGTCGCTGTGGGCATGGGTCAGCAAAATCCGTTTAATCGGCTTGCGGAGATGATCCGCAGCCTTTAAAATCCCTGTTTTGCTGATCGGAATCCCTGTATCAATTAATGTAAGGCCGTCTTCTTCATCTGCTAAATAACAGTTGACAGGAAATATGCGCGGAAAAAAAGTCAGCTGGTAGACAGATTCAAATCGGGTAATCCTCATCGCTTTCACCTCTTCGATCAAAATAAAAAACTAATACCGTTAGTTTTCATTTTAAAACTAATGGTATTAGTTTTGCAAGCATTATTTTTTTCGATCGACAGCAACATAGATGGTAACTTGAGCGTTTTCGGGATTCTCTGCTTGTTCATCATAAACTTCAAAATCTCCGGTATAAGTACGAAGATTTTTTTCATCCCATGTCCAAATCTCCTGCCAAGTTTCAAACACGACCTCCTCGATCCTCCCCCGCTTTGAAACAAAAACGGCATATTCGGATGCAGGGAGCGAAATGAGATTCGCCGCTTTTTCATGCTGATCAACGAACGTTCCGATTGAAAATGTATATGTCCCGTGTTCGTCCGTCTCATAATCTGCATAAAGTGCGATCGTGTCTCTCCTTATGTCCTGGCGTTCAGTATGCAGAAATTTTTCACGGTATAAACTCCACATAGAAGGAATTTTACCTTTTTCGGATGCTTCATCACGGTTGCTTGTCACGGTCGATATCCCGCTGAATAACTTTGCCTTCTGTTTTTCGAAATGAGAAAAGCTCATCTTCTCTGCCCGCCTTTCGTTTGCGTATCCGCCGTCCACCGTTTTAAATGAGGGAGCGTCCGCTCCAAAAGCGCTCTCGCTTCGGCCTCGGTTTTTCCCTCTTCTTTTATATAAGGAACACAGATTTCGATCATATCTTTCAATGTCGCATCCGGATGTGTATATGCTCCGTTTTCATAGCAGTACATACAGTAGTCGCGATTCTTCCCCCCGTCCTTTTCTGTGCCGAAAAGTTCGCTTATCATCGGCATGCCGCAGCTTTGGCAAACATAATGTTCCATGTTTCATTCCTCCTTTTTCTTCATCATACAAAAAGAAACCTGACAGCATCGTGTCAGGTTTCATATAAATGTACAATTTGATTAGCTAAGTTTTTTATTTTTTGACGGATGCGGGGAGGTGCGAGAACTTCGATATGTGTTCCAAATTGGAGCAGAAATCCGTACAGCCATTGATCTTCCGGATAAGAAACGGTTGCCACGCATTGTCCGTTTTCATAAGTGAGCGCTTCGGAGCCAAACCATTCTCTCGCCAAAGACTCTCCCGACGGCTTAATGAGAAGGGTCAACTCGGTCATATTGTCCGGTTTGTACCATGATGTTTCCCAAGGAAGTGAAGACAGATCAACTTCCTTTCTTTCAAACTTTTCTTCAAGCATCCGCACGTCTTTCATACGCAACAGTTTAAAGAAGCGAAACGCCTGTCTCTTCAGGCAGAACGCATACAAATACCAGTGCCTTCCCTTTAGGACGAGGGTATGCGGCTCCGCTTTCCTTGTTCCGGTTTGCCCCTCTCTGTTCACGTATGTAAAGGAGACCGCCCGCGTGCTGTCTGCCGCCCCATCTAACAAGCGGATCTTTTCTTTAATGACAGGACTTTCTCCCCAGGAAGAGATGTCAACAAACCATTTTTCCGTTTTCTTGCGGAATTCCGGCATTTCTTCTTCGGAAACGAGAAACCGGATTTTTTCAAGGGCAGAACCGTGATGAAGCACTCCATACGTCGAAGAAACGCTTTCCAAAGCCGTAGTAATGGCAGCCAGTTCGTCTGCAGAAAGCAGTTTATTTTCGAGCCGAAACCGCTCCATGATGCTGATCCCGCCTCCCGCTCCCTGTGAGGTGACAATCGGAATGCCCGCCTGGTTGATCGCCTCGATATCCCGGTAAATCGTTCTGACAGAGACTTCGAACATGCCGGCAAGCTTTTTTGCCTGCACCTGGCGTTTATTAATCAATAAAATCACAATGGCCAATAGCCGGTCAATTTTCACCGCAGATCCCTCACATTCATCTTACGCTGCCTATTTTCATTCTAAAGCACACACCATTTTGGAATATCATGACAAAAAAGGGGATCTCATCACCCAATTATTTAGAAAATCACTTTTCCTGTTACGATTTTTACAGTTTGGACATATACTCCTTAAAAAAGGAGGTTTTAAAAACATCATATTTTATTTTTTACAGTTTTTCGTCATTGTGTCCTTCGTCTATATCAAGTTCAAACGCTCAGTCGGCTATCAGCCTTTAAAGCCGGCACGCATGCTGTTCCGGATCATCCTCTTTTCGGGAATTTTCGTTTTTCTGCTGACGATGAGCGCACTACACCCTTTATCATACTTCTATGATCTGATTGGGATTGCGCTCGGGCTCCTCTTGACCGCCTATGCGCTGAAGCATGTGTCAATCGAAAATCGGGACGGCATCCTTTATTTCAGAACGCATTTATGGATTGAATTGATCGTACTTTTGTTATTTTTATACCGGTTTCTTTACCGGATCGCCGAGATCGGCCAGCTCCAGACTGCGGTTTCAAACGGGGGTTCAGCAGCGTACGGCGCCCTTTTTGCGCAGGATCCGGCGACGATGATCGGTTTTTTTGTACTGGCCGTTTATTATGTCGGTTTCTCTTTTTTTGTTTTAAAAAAAGGGAGAATCGAAGAAAAACGCTCAGCGTAAAAGGCAAACTCGGGATGTGGAGTTTGCCTTTTCATAAGCTTTAGTCATGCTGTGTATGATCGATCATCTGCTGAAGTACATCGAGGACATGCTGGTCTTCTGGGGAATAAAAAATGGAAGTCCCTGCCCTTCTTGATTTGACGAGACGAAGGTTTTTTAAAAACCTGAGCTGGTGAGAAACGGTTGACTGCAGCAGACTCAGCTTCTCCGCTATTTCATTGACCGAATGTTCGCCTTGTGAGAGCAGGTGAAGAATTTTGATTCTCGTAGGGTCTGAGAGCGCTTTAAACGTCTGTGAAACGAGAAATAAAGTTTCTTCATCTAACTCGGCCCGCACCTGTTTTTCTGTTGTTTCCTGATTGTGCTCACTCATGCTTTTCACCTTTTCCGCGCAACTTTTACCTTCATATCATATACCAAAACATACCGGTTGAAAAGTTTTATAGCCAGGGAACAGATCAAGTCGAAAACAGCGTCCCCTGAAGCGCTTCTGCATACCTTGCGGCTGACAGCTGTACACGTTCTCCGGCACTGTTTTCCACTAAGCGGCGAAAAGCGCCGTACAGCCGGTTGAATGGAACATTTTTTAATTGATCAGCCATTTGCTCCACTTTGCCGGCGGGAAGAGGAATCAAATTTGGATAGCTGTACATAAAACTCACCCATCTGCGATCTTGAACGACTTGGATAATGTCTCCTGAAAGGAGGATTCCCTTGCCTCCGTTTCCGTTTGCCCAATGGCAGACCGCTCCCCCTTTAAAATGGCCGCCAAGCCGGTGCAAAGTCAACCCGCTTGACAGTTTGAGGGAATCGCCGGACCAAAACACAATCCGGCTGCTCGGCCGCTGCACCCATTGTTTGTCATCTTCATGAATATAGATCGGAGCATCAAACTTTTCAGCCCATTCCGTTTGTGCAGCATAATAATGCGGATGTGATAAAGCGATCGCCTGGACTCCGCCCATTCGCTCGATGTTCTCAAACGTCCGCTGATCCAGGTATGTTATACAATCCCACAGCAAGTTAAAACCGGGCTCCTGTATCAGGTATGCCGATTGACCGATGCCGAATTCGGGCGTTGTCGTCAAACTGTATAGGCGCTCTTCTTCCAATGAGATCTCGTTTTGAAACCTTCCGCTTTGCTTCATTTCTTCCAGCGTTGTCCAAGCTTGCCCTGAATGATTGACATACTGTCTTTCTTCATTGCAAATAATGCATTCCGCCGGCTCTTTCGGAGCAGTGTCATATTGTACACCGCACGTCGTGCAAATATAGTTAGTCAAAATTGCTCCCTCCCCTTTCAAACTATATTTTACCATCTTCTTCACATATACATGATTTTTTCGCTTCTATATGCAGTCTATTATTCATGATATCCAGGCTGATCTGTCCGCATCATCCTGAAACGTGAAAAAAGCGTCCGCTGATCCGGACGCTAGCTGCCTTCTTGCTGATACATATGTTCAAGCTGTGAAAATGAAATATCGCCGGCCGCACAATCTACAGCGGCATCGACTACCTGATCAAAGCGATCGGCCGAAGCGCTTTTCTCTTTTAACCGTTGTTCATAGCGTTCGAGCTCTTCCTGCTGTCTTCTTAAATCCTCTTCTTTTCCATCATAATCAGATGCATTCATCGTCTCCATATTTCTTTTGACGGCTTCAACATAGCCTCTCAATATATCCATGTCTTCATACTCCTTGCCTTTTTTCAAAGGGTTTGCAACATTTATTATTTTTATACGGGAAAAAGAGGTTTTATACGGTTGCTCAAGCGCAAAAAAACAGATAAAATATGTCTTAATTTCTGTATTTTTTACATAAGGGGATTTAGAAGTCATTGAAAAACGAAACTGCGCTTAAACGAAGTCTTACACTCGGCCCGCTCGTTGTGATCGGCCTTGCTTATATGGACCCGCTCGTCGTATTTGATTCATACGGAGTGGTCGCACAACTGACAAAGGGACACGTTCCGGCGGCATACATATTCACTGTTGCCGCACTCCTTTTGACCGCTTTGAGCTACGGCAGCATGGTCAAGGCCTATCCACAAGCGGGATCGGTTTATACATATGCATATGAAAGCATTCATCCGCATGCGGGATTTTTAGCCGGCTGGACGATCATGCTGGACTATTTATTTTTGCCGATGGTCAATTTTGCGATCGGCAGCGCTTATTTGACGGCGGCTTTTCCTGAAGTGCCGCATGGTTTTTGGGTCGTTCTGCTCGCTTTATCGATTACCGTTGTCAATATTTTAGGCATCAGACTAACGGCAAATATTACAGGGCTGTTCGTCGCTTTTCAAGTGATCGTCGCCCTGACTTTTGCCGGTTTTATGATCGCCGGGCTCGCAGACGGTCTCGGGACGGGCGAGCTGATGTCAGCCGATCCGTTTTTCCGTTCTGATATCGAGCCTTCCCTGATTGTATCAGGAGCGACGATTTTGTGTTTTTCGTTTCTTGGCTTTGATGCGATTTCCACCATGTCTGAAGAAATGGTCAACCCGAAGAAGAACATTCCGTTGGCCATCTTTTTAACAGTAGCGATTGGCGGAACGCTGTTTACGGCGATTTCTTACTTGATGCAGCAAATCTATCCGTCCTATGATAGCTTCCGGCACGCCGATTCGGCATCGCTGGAAATCGCCCTATATACAGGAGGCGCTTTTTTAAAGTCCTTCTTTTTGGCGGGAACAATGGTCGCTGTCATTTCATCCTCGCTTTCTTCGCATGCGAGCGCTTCGCGGCTTTTGTATGCGATGGGGCGGGACAGCTCTCTTCCGAAACGCTTTTTCGGCTATGTGCATCCGACTTTAAAGACGCCGGTGTTTAATATTATGTTCATCGGGCTGATTTCATTGACGGCCATGATCGGGGAACTCGAGGTCATCTATTCATTCATCAGTTTCGGCGCGCTGATCGGATTTATTTTTGTCCATTTGTCTGTCATCGGCCATTACTACATTCGGAGGCAGGAAAAAGGCTTTTTAAAAACGCTTCGTTATTTGGTTATGCCCTTTTTAGGGGCCTCTTTCTGCGGCTGGCTGCTGCTTAGCATCAGCAAAAATGCGCTAATAATTGGAGCCGGCTGGCTGATTGCCGGTTTTATATACTTTTTGTTCAGGATCCGTTCTCTTCCGGACGTCACATTCGGCTTTGATCGCGATCCGCGCTAGAATGGTATATCACTTGGTCTTCTTGTAGAGATATGTCATAATAAATGAGACTGTATACTGTTTTGCATCAGGGCGCTACAGAGGTGAAACCATTGAAGAAAAAGAAATCAGGATGTTTAGCCGGAGCTGGCTGTTTGTCATTTTTTGTGTTTGTTCCATTGATCATTTTCTTTGCCATCTCCGGTCTGGAACAATTAAAATGGCTTCCTCTTGACACTGAATCTAATATTCTTGAGAGATTAAAAGATTACAAGCCTCTTGTTGAAGAAGAACTCGATAAACAGGGTCTTTCACAATACACCGGTCTTTTATTGGGCATGATGTATCAAGAGTCAAAAGGCAGAGGCGGTGATCCGATGCAGTCGTCGGAATCTCTCGGCATGAAGCGAAATGAGATTGACGATCCAAAAGCAAGCATTAAGCAGGGTGTGCGCCATTTTACAGTAATGTATCAAAAGGGACAGAAAAAAGGCGTCGATATTGAAACGATTATCCAAAGCTATAATATGGGGGCCGGTTATATCGACTATGTCTCAAAACACGGCGGAAAGCACTCTGAGAAGCTGGCAAAGGCATTTTCCGAAGAACAAGTCAAAAAGAACCCCGACCTGTACAATTGCGGCGGGGATACAAACAATTTCCGCTATCCTTATTGCTACGGGGATTACTCTTACACGGAAAAAGTAATGGAACGCACAAAAAAAGTCGAAGAACATATCGAAGGATTAACACTTGAACATTGACAAAGCGGCTGGCTGGGTGATTTTTCGCCCGGCTTGTCCTGTTTTGGAGGAGCGAACGAAAGCATCGCCTGCAGACGCATGCCATGCTTGTCATCAGTTCGCATATTCCCCGTGAACGCTTCGATCCATCCGTCTAATCCAAAAAACCGCCTTTTTTCAGCATTTCTTTTACTTCCTCTTTTGAGATTAAAAAGTCTTTTGAGCTCAAGTTATCTGTTTCTAAAGGCTGGCAATCCGCATACTTTTTATGAAGCTCGGGCATTTTGATTGCAGGAAGCACCACCGCGAGGTCATCTGTAAATGAGACAGCATGCTGCCGTTCATGAGGTGAAATCAGCAGTTCATGAAGCTTTTCCCCCGGCCTTGCCCCCGTTTCTGCGATGGACGTTATTTCGTTTCCATAAGCTTCGATCAGCACCTCAGCCATGTCTAAAATTTTGCAGGCCGGCGAATTCATAATGAAAATTTCCCCGCCTTGGCCGCTTTCAGCCGCTTTTAATAAAAGCCGGATCGTTTTTTCCTTCGTGAGGAAGAAACGGGTCATTCTTTTGTCTGTGATGGAGACCTGGTTCTTTTCCCTGATCTGGTCTTTAAAAAGCTGAAGAACGCTTCCGCTGCTTCCGAGCACATTTCCTCCCCTTACACAAATAAAATCCGTGTCTGAATAGAGATGGTTCGCATATACGATCAGCTTCTCGCCGATCGCTTTCGTCATACCGTAAAAGTTGGCAGGATCAGCCGCTTTGTCGGTCGAGACGTTGATGACTTTTTTAACGCCGTTTTCGATCGCTGCTTCAATAACGTTTTCCGTCCCTGTGACATTCGTTTTTAATGCTTCTAGCGGCTGTTCTTCACACACCGGCACATGCTTCAGCGCTGCTAAATGAAAGACATAGTCGACACCTTTTAATCCTGTGTTCAGCGCTTTCCGATCTCTGATATCCCCGATGAAAAACGTCAGCCTCGGATCTTCAATCTGCCTTCTCATTTGAACTTGTCTTTCTTCATTTCTGGAAAATACAATGAGCTTTTTAGGGTTTAAGGATAGCAGCTGAAGAATGAGTTCCCGGCCCCATGAGCCTGTTCCTCCAGTAATGAATATCGTTTTATTTTCAAACATCCGCTTTTTCTCTCCCTTTGTGCCTTAGTCAATCATTCTCATCGGCAAAAAACTAACGAATCGTTATACCTTGGAACATTTCACTCCAATATGGGTCATTTGATTGCCAAATTTCTTGATCAGGAAGTTCGACAGCGCATACGTTCTTTAACGGCCAGTGATTTTCAACAATACCCGATACATTTGTGTGATTGATCAAAAGAATGCTGAAATCGTTTGTAACCAAATCAGAGAGCACTTCTTCAAGCTCTTTTGCTTCCTGCATTGTGCCGCTTGTTCTGACAAACAACGCGCGCTGTGCAGTCGATGTCTTTTCTAAAAATCTGTTAAATCTCCTGTTAAATTTTTCTATCACTTCATGATAAGTAGCCAGGTTGTCGAGTGTATTTCGATCCGCTTTAAAATCGTGGGCCGAGTCAATGCAATAATGATCATCCGTAACCGAAATAAAAGGATCTTTAGTGGCAACTCCTGTGGAATACCCCGTCACTCTCAAATTTATAGGATCCATAAAGCCTTCAAATCGGTTTCGTATCAGTCGGCACAGATCCGGCAGCGACGAGGAGCCGACCCAATCAAACGGCCCCGCATAAGGCCTTTTATTCATTTTTCTCAGCTGGAGAGCTGTCAGGCATAAATGCCCCAAGCTGAAAATCGCATCATATTCGCCCTGTATCTCTTTTAAATTCATATTTTCACTCCTTGTGCTTACTGACAAAAGATGGCCGTTATAAGTAGCTAATGATAGGAAAGAGCATGTGGTCTTTATAACATATTATGTCGGTGTAGCAAATTGGTAAAAGACAATTACCTAACATAGCCTCCTAAATTCAATCAGCCTTGATAGATTTATAGGCTTAATAAAAACCTTCGGAGCTCCGAAGGTTGATTGTGAAGAATTAATTATTCTGTTTTTGTATGATTTTGTGTTTTAAAGAAATTCAATGTGGAATCATTTGGAATTGTATAATTCTCTGGAAGCGACTCTTTGATCGCTTCAAGCACTTTGTTATTGCTTTCTATAATTTTACTGTTCATTTCTTCAAAGCTCGCAGTTAATTCGTCTAATACTTCATTTTTGCTGTTTACATTAGTTGAGCTTTCTTCCGGTAAAGCCTCTGTGGTTTCAACAGGCTGTTCATTTGATCCAGCTGCCGAATTCGTCTGAGCGGCCTTTTCGGCTAATGCCTCAACTTTTTCTTTTTGAAACTCGAAAAGCAAATCCAAATATTTATCCCACCAATCGATATCCACTTCCTCTTTCGTCAGAAGTTCAAACAAATGCTTTTTAATTTCAGACTTCATATGACATATCTCCTTTATTTTAAAGTTTGCTGATAAATTTCCAAAACCTTGTTGACAGCTTCCTCCATATTCCAATATTCCATTGCAAACTTGTGCGCATTGGATCCTAAAGTTTTTCTGAGCGTCTCATCTTCCAACAACTGATTGATAGAGTCGCATATGGCCTGTGCATCTCCTTTAGGCGTAACCATACCGGTCACATTGTGTTCGACGATTTCAGGAAGACCTCCGGCGTCGCTGACAATGACAGGAAGTCCGGCTAATTGTGCTTCAATTACAGACAGCGGCTGATTTTCGAGAAGACTCGCAAAACATACACATCAGCAATTGAAAGAAGATAAGGGACATCATCGCGCTTTTTCATAAACACGACATCATTTTCCAAACCGAGCTGTCTGCATAGAATTCGCAGTCCCGCCATTCTCTCTCCGTCGCCGGCAATCCAGCATACCCAATCATCCCGAACCTCTTTTAAATGTGAAAGTGCGGCAAGCAGATGCTGAACACCTTTGTTTTCAACGAGCCTACCTGTGAAAAGGATAATTTTCTTATCTGTTTGCGGTATTTCTGCTGACGACTTTATATCCTTTCGTTTTAGAAAGCTATCAATATCATAGCCATAATGGAGAACGCTGATTTGTTCCTCCGGTGTATCGAATTCCTTAGTCAGCAGATTTTTTAACCAATTGTTGGCAACGATTGTGGTGTCAGCCGAAACAGCGCCGACCCGTTCAAGATGGTCGAAGTACGCCCCTGCAACGTCAGAATTAGATCTTCTGTGGATCGTTGTAAGCTGGTGTCTGATTTCATGGGCCACACTCCCGTGAAGCGTTGCGACAAGCGGTGTGTTTTTTGGCTTCACTCGTTTCAGACAGCCGCTTGAGATGACATCTTGGGCATGGATCAGATCGTATTTTTCCAATCCTAAATAAATGGCTGCAAGTTCGTAAACATAGCGCTGGATCTCTGTAAAGTGAATCAATTGATTGTCAAATATTTGCGGAAAAGATTGTTGATTGACCGATTGCTCAATCATAGGCATCAGCTGTTCTTTTTCGACCTTGCGATTTTCGTTTACAATATGAACAATCTGATTCTCCTCTCCATATCCAAGCAAATCGACTTCATGTCCCATAGATTCGAGCGATTCTTTCAGTTGGACCATATATGTCCATACACCACCTACATGCGGAATACTCCAATAAGTGGCAAGAAGAATTTTCATAAGCATCTCCCTTTTTCATTTCTATCCAATGCTCTAATTATTTATATTGGTGATTGTCATATCTTGTGTAGGACGGATATCCAATTAAGAAAGATTATTTTTCAAGAGGCTGCTAAAAGAAAAAATCCGCTCTCCTTTTATAAGAGAACGGATTTTTCTTTTAGTAATAGGGGGAAATCATCATATAGACGAGAACACCTGTCAGGCTGACATACAGCCAAAGCGGCATCGTCCAGCGGGCGATTTTGCGGTGGCGTTCCACCTGCATGCTCAGGCCTCTGAACAGTGTAAACAAGGCCAAGGGAACGATTAAAGCGGACAAGACAATGTGTGTGATCAAAATAAAATAGTAGATCGGTCTTATAATCCCTTCCCCGCCAAAATGAGTGTCAGGCATTAATGAATGGTAAGTTAAGTATGAAACGAGAAAGATGAACGTTGTCGTAAAAGCGGCAAAAATAAACCGCTTGTGCGCCTTAATGTTTTTCTGTTTAATCATGATCAGTGCAGCCACTAAGAAAATGAATGTGAAGCTGTTGCAGACTGCGTTCAAAAGCGGCAGAAAAGTCAAATCCAAGTGAGCGAATTTGTCGCTTTTCGGCATGAAAAACAAGAGGGCAATGACTCCGTTTATGATAATCGTCAGAGCAACAACAATGCCTGTATAGTTTTTATTTTTTTGTGTATGGGTCATATCGGGCAATCTCTCCTATTTGTGCAAGCTATCAAAATCGTATTCAAATTCAGGAGGAATGTCAACGTTTTCGGCTTTTCGTCAGAATTTAGTCACAGAATATACAAAAATTCCCCTCCTCTAGAACGAGGAAGGGAACTCAGGCGGATGCCTTAGAAATTCATAGCATCTTTAGCCATTAATTTTTCGAATTCTTCTTCAGTTACGATATCTTCTTTATTCGGTTTATGCTCAAACTTTACGTCACCATCGATATTTTTGTACGTCGTTGATGCCGTGATGCCTAAAGATTGAGGGGCTTTTTTGCTGTCAACAGACAAAGAGATATCCGCATTTTCAGTCAGAAGATTTTCTTTGTCATCGATTGTTGATGTCACATCAAACTTTTTGAATGTGACGTCTTTCAGTCCGTCTTTGATCTTGTTCAGCTCGCTCTTCGGAACAGCTTCTCCGCTCGCTTTTCCGGCGATTTCGATGAACTTGACGACCGCAGCTTTAATTTCTTTGTCACTAAAGCTGAAAGCGACTTTTTGAGCAGCACCCTGCTCTTTTTCTTTATCCGTCAGATCCGCTTTTTCAAACTTATCTGCAGGCAGATTGTCCGCAGCTTCTTTGATGGATTCCATCAATTGTTTTTGAAGTTCATCCGTGTCTTGAGATGAAGTTTTGTCATCTTCAAGCGGGAATTCAAGGTACTTGCCTTTGACGCTGTCAAAATTCATGCCGGCTGTTCCAAGGAACAAGCCGAAGCTGTCGAGAACGCTGTCAATTTTGATGTAGCCGACTTGTTTCTTTTCGTCCATATAAACCGGAATATCGAAATCAAGCGACATGTTTTGGACTTTCAGCTTCGCTTTAATTACAGCCTCAGACTGTTTCGTTTCAGCATTCGTTTTTCCGCTGATCGTTAATGTTGCATCGTTCAGCATATCAGCAACTTGCTTATCTTCCGCTCCAAGGTTGGATGCGTCAACTTTCAAGCCGATATCACTTGAAAATTCGTATGATTTCGCAGAAATCAGCTTTTTATAAGCCGCTGCGTAAGATCCTTTTGGATCAGCCTGCTGACATGCAGCTAATACAAGAACAAAAGCTGACATCAGCATCAATAGAGAAAAAATTCTTTTCTTCAAAATCGTACGCTCCTTTTGTCATGATTTTTCTGGGGTTAGGAGGATCCATTGTCTCGTATCCTAGGTAAATATACCAGAAGTCATATGAATTCTATCACAAAAAAATCGTAGAATGTGAAATTTTTGTTTAAAATTACATTAAAATTTAATTCTAGCAACCCATTTGCAAATTGCCGTTCTTTTTACTATAATCGAAAACTGTATGTTTTAATGGAAAGGAGTAAGTTTTATGATAACGGATGAAGAAATGCAAAAAGACAGCTCCGGCTTGCAGAAGGAATTGAACGAATTGCAATTTCAACTGTTTCGGATGCGTGAAAATATGAAGGATATCTCCAAAGATTCGCGAGTGCTCGGTATTGATCAATCGAAAGACGATGAATGGATGATTGTCCATTCGATTGATGATGGCCGGACATGCAAGATCATGTTAAGCGATTGCCAGTCGCCGTACCGCGGAAGATGTGATTTTTCTCTTGTCGCTTCCTACAAAGAAGAAAAACGCGCGATCCATATCGGGGATATTAAAGGGCCGGCAGGCTACGGTTATGGGTCCATCTGCATGAAGTATTTAAAAGAAAAAGCCCGCGAGCACAACATACCGGTCATCACGGGGGACATTGCTGAAAGGGATTGGGACCATGTGGATCGGCTGGTTCATTTTTATGAAAAGCATCATTTTGAAGTAACGATTGACCCCGGTTCAAAATCCGGTGAAATTCAGTGGCAGGATCTTTAAAAGTATGGTGAAATAGATAGAAACAATGAAAGGTGTGCCCGTTCATGTTTCCAGAAAAACTACAGCCCGGTGACGAAATCAGGGTGATTGCCCCATCGAGAAGCCTGTCACTTCTCAACACCGATAAGATCGAAAAAGCGAGAACAGTTTTAAACAATCTCGGATTTCGAATTTCTTTTTCCGCACATGCTAATGAAATTGATGAATGTTCTTCCTCCAGCATTCAATCGAGAGTAAGCGATCTCCATGATGCCTTTTCTGATCAACGCGTCAAAGGAATACTCACTGTGCTCGGCGGGTATAACAGCAATCAGCTGTTATCACATTTAAATTATGAACTCATAAAGGCCAACCCAAAAGTGTTCTGCGGCTTTTCAGATATTACCGCCCTTTCAGCGGCGATCTATGCAAAAACCGGGCTTGTCACCTATTCGGGACCTCATTTTTCAAGCTTTTCAATGGGGTATGGACTAAACTACATGAAGGATTACTTTTTGAAGTGCTGTTGCGCAAGCGGTGTCTACGATGTTGAACCATCATCGATGTGGTGTGAAGAAATCGAAACTGAAGAATGTCCCAAACAAAACAGCGGCCCTGTTGTGATCAACGAAGGCTCAGCAGACGGCAAGATCATAGGAGGGAATTTGTGCACATTGAACCTATTGCAAGGTACGGAATTTTTCCCTGACATCAAGAACGCCGTATTGTTTCTTGAGGATGATTGGGAATCGCCGGCAGCGTTTTTTGACCGCGATCTGCAGTCATTGCTTCATCTGCCCGATTTTTCCGGTGTCAAAGCTGTTCTCATTGGCCGTTTTCAGACAGCATCAGCCGTATCGCTTGAGCGCCTCCAACAAATTGTGCAAACAAAAAAAGAGCTTTCTCAAATACCCGTTATCGCGAATTTAGATTTCGGCCATACAAGCCCTTTCTTTACATTTCCGATTGGCGGATGGTGCCGCATCGACGCACAGAAAGAACATGTATCACTTTGTATCTCAAAACATTAAGGCAGAGGATGAACACATCCTCTGCCTTTTTTTATTTGGCAAGACCCCAAGGCGAAAATAACAGATAAATGCAGGCCATCAGACAAATCACAAGAATAGAAGCAAGTTTGGCATGCTTCCATGGCCGCAAATCAACCTTAGCATTTTTCTCAAGCTTGAATTCCGACGGCCTTGGCTTCAATTTTCCGATGAAAAGCATCAAGAGGACGGAAAACGGAAACAAAACGGCCAATATATAGAGAAAATGAATATGGACAAAATAAATTTTTGAGATGGTATACAAAACAATGTGTGCGAATATCGCCCATTTCACGGCAAGCGCCGGCACTTTTTTCGTAAAGAATCCAACGACGACGGCCGCCAATACAGGGACATTGAAAAATCCGAACATTTCCTGCAAATAATTGTAAAGGCCAGACGGCGCAAACAGAATAAAAGGCGCGATGATAATCGATACCGCGGCAAGGATCACCACAAAGATCCTTCCCGTTTTCACAAGCTCTTCTTCTTTTGCCTCAGGCTTGAAGAGCGGTTTGTACAAATCCAATGTAAACAACGTGATCGTGCTGTTCAGCGAACCGTTAAACGAGCTGAGAATCGCTCCGAATAAAATCGCGGCAAAGACACCGATAAGCGCAGTCGGCAGCAAATCAACGATCAGCTTAGGGTAAACGGTGTCAGCATTTTGAATATGACCTCCGTAAAGATGATAAGCAATAACCCCGGGAAGAACGAGATAAAACACACCGATCGTCTTAAATACACCGGCCAGCAATGCGCCTTTCTGCCCTTCAGCCAAATTTTTCGCCCCGAGCGCCCGCTGAACGATCGACTGATTAACAGCCCAATAAAATAAGTTGTTCACAAGCAGTCCCGTAAAAATCGTCGGCCACGGGACTTCTGCAGCGTTGTCGGCTGTAATGGCATTCAGCTTTTCCTTATGTACACTCGTCAGCTCTGTATAGCCGTTTAAGAGACTGCCGTCGCCGATTGCCATGATTCCGAGCACAAAAATGAACAGACCGCCAAGAATTAAACCGACGCCATAAATGGCATCAGCCGATGCCGCAGCTTTGAGCCCCCCGAAAAATATGTAGCAGCAGCTTGCGGCCCCGATCACAAGCGAGATGAAAAAAACAGTCGTAAACGTACTGATTCCAAGCGCGGAGGAAATATTAAACACTTGATCGAGAACGAGCGCTCCGGAGTACAAAACGGTTGGCAGAAACGAGGTCGCATATCCCAGAAGCAGGAGAATCGAGACGATTTGCCGCGTTCTTTGATCATAGCGTTTTTCAAGAAAGTCGGGTATCGTCGTGATTCCGGAACTGAGATACCTCGGTAAAAAGACGAATGCCAGCATAATGAGCGCAAGCGGTGCTGTAACCTCCCAAGCCATGGCACTCATCGTTCCCGAATAGCTTTGACCGTTTAACCCAACCATTTGTTCCGTTGACAAATTGGTTAAAAGCAGCGAACTTCCAATATAGAGAGCAGTGAGACTGCGCCCGCCGAGAAAATAACCGTCTGACGTCTTCAAATTAATATCTTTTGTCCTCAGATAAGAAAAAATAAAAATCCCTGCATTAATCAATAAAAATGTCATGATAATCCACAGCAATACTCCTGCATCTCCTTTTCTAAATCAGCTGATATGTACATATCTATTGAACTACCCATTTGCCAATCTAAAAAAACATCTAAATCGAAAAAAAGATGCAGAAAACAGAAAAAAGACACTGATCATCTCCATGGTCAGTGTCCATCAATGGTAAAACTTATTATTTTAAAACTTTTACTTTAACCGTTTTAACGCCCCAGTTTTTTGCCGCGGATTTGCTTGGAACAAATACGTCGATTTTGTTCCCTTTGATCGCACCGCCGGTGTCGGCAGCAGTCGCTTCTCCGTAGCCTTCAACATACACCTTGGATCCAAGCGGGATCACGTTTGGATCCACCGCAATAATCTTGGCATTTTTATTGGCGTTCAGATCAAAACCCGTAGCTGTCACGCCTGTCATTCCGCCGTCATTGGCAGTGTATGCCGTCGCGGTAACCGTCAGTTCTTTTGCAGCGCTTTGAGCGCTTTGAGAGCTTTGAGATTCGTTTGAACGGGAAGCCGTTTCTTTTTTCTGCTTAGGTGCAGGCGCAGCTTTCTCAACTTTCGCTTCTTTTTGTACGGCAGGCTTTGTTTCCGCAGGCTGCGCCGCAGCAGCTTGAACCGTCGCCTGTCCGTCAACAGTTATGGATGTATTCGGGTAAATGATATCTGATTTTATGTTGTTCCAATTTTTAAGGTCGTTCACGGAAACGCCGAATTGTTGGGCGATTTTCCAGAGAGTGTCTCCCTTTTTAATGGTATATTGTTTCTTTTCTTCTGTCTGTTTTTCAGAAACGTTCAGCTTTTGTCCTGGAATAATCAGGTCTGAGGAAAGCTGATTCCATTCTTTTAGGTCCTGTAGATTTACCCCTTGTTTTTGCGAGATTCCCCAAAGGGTGTCACCTTTTTGGACTGTTACTTCTTTTGCAGAGGCACTCGCTCCGAATGCAGTTGAAGATAATGCTGCAACTGCAACAAAGGACATAAACGTCTTCTTCATAAGTAAATCCTCCCTTGTTAGCTTTTTATTGTCCGGCTAACAGGAGCAATCGTAACATATGAAAATGTCAAATCAATAACAAAACAATTTGTTTTTGATTACAGTTATTTTACGAGAAGGATTTTCAGCCGTCCAAAAATCGGCATAAATTCAGGTGTATCAAGGGTTCCAATCTTTTTTTATCTGCAATAGGAAATTTACTAAAAAAACTTTTTACATATGATGTTTTTGGGTTTTTATACTTCTTTCTCGGTTTTATAGGCTTGAAGCTCCTGTAGAAATACAGCGCCGTATTTTACTCTTTTTTGTTCTCCCACTCCTTTGACTGACAAAAGTTCTTCGTCTGTCAGGGGAACTTTCCCGCTCATTTCCCGCAGTGTTTCGTCAGAGAATATGACAAAAGGAGGCACGCCTTGTTCCTGGGCCAGCTTTCTGCGCAGCGTTCTTAACCGTTCAAACAATTCGTCATCTTTAACAATTTGACTTGTCTGCATTTTTTCCTTGCGCATCACCGCTTCGCGGCCGAGCAAAACGTTTCGCCCCTTGTTGGCGACAAAGAGAACGGGATATGTTCCGTCGGACATCTGGATGTACTCATCTGCGATTAAAAACTCTATAAAATCGCTGATGTCGGCAATAGACCGGCTCTTTAAAATTCCGTAAGTCGATAATTGCTGGAAGCCGTTTTCGGTCACTTTCTTATTTTTCGAACCTGCCAGAACTTGCGCCACCATGGTTTTTCCGAACCTTTCTCCCATGCGGATGATGCAGGACAGTACCATCTGTGCTTCCTTCGTCACATCGGTGATGCTTCGGGTGTCGAGACAGCTGCTGCACCTGCCGCAGTCTTCAGTCGAAACTTCGCCAAAATAAGAAAGAATAAACCGTTCAAGACAGCCTTCAGTATGGCAAAAGTCAACCATTTGCCTCAGCTTTTTCACGTCTTGCGCCCGAATGTCTTCATCCTCTGTCGACTGTTCGATTAAAAACCGCTGAAGCCGGATGTCCTGAGGAGAAAATAGCAGGATACACTCGCTGTCAAGACCGTCGCGTCCGGCTCGTCCTGCTTCTTGATAATAGCTCTCCATGTTCTTTGGAATTTGAGCATGAATCACATAGCGGATATTGGATTTATCGATGCCCATTCCGAATGCTGAGGTCGCTGTCATCACGCTGATCTCGTCATTTAAAAAGAGATCCTGCTGCCGGTCCCTTTCTTCATCATTCATCCCGCCGTGATAGCATCCGGCCGCAATTCCTTTTTGAGACAGGCGGCTTGATATTCTTTCGGCTTCCTTTCTTGTCGCTGTATAAATAATTCCCGCCTCTGAGCGGTTTTTCTCCACATATGATTCGATAAAACGATCCTTGTTTTCGCCTTTTAAAATTTTAAACGTCAAATTATCCCGTGAAAAACCGGTGAAAACCGTGCTCTCTTTTTCGATCCCGAGCTGTGTGCAAATATCCTCATGAACCTCGGGCGTTGCGGTAGCCGTCAATGCCAATACGACCGGACGGGTGCCGAGGCTATTTAAAAAGCTTTCAATATGTCTGTAGCTCGGCCTGAAATCGTGGCCCCACTGTGAAATGCAATGAGCTTCATCTATCGCTGTCAGCGGGATATGAATGTGGGAAATCACGCGAATAAAATCGGGAGACGTCAGCCGCTCAGGTGTGACATAAAACAGCTTGTAGCCGCCTTCCTTTAAAACGGAAAGCCGCTCAGCGATTTCGCCATGGCCTAAAGAACTGTTCACGTACGCAGCTTGAATTCCAAGCTGATTTAAAGCATCCACCTGGTCCTTCATCAAGGAAATTAAAGGAGAGATCACAATGGTTGTCCCTTCCATAAGGAGCGCGGGAATTTGGTAGCAGATTGATTTCCCTCCGCCCGTCGGCATAATGCATGCTGTATCTCGTTTTTCAGAAACGACCGATTGAATGGCTTTCTTCTGGCCCGGACGCAGTGAAGGATAGCCATAATAGTGCTGCAATATAGCTTCAGCTTTCTCTAGCATATAAATGAAACCCTCTCTTATCATAAACTTCTTCCTGTCCACCATGATATCATATTTAAACCGGCAATCAGCCTCTCTCCGTAAAATCGTCTATTCGATAAAGAAAATTCATTTTTAGCTCAAATACAAAAAACCCCGGCGCTGATGTAAAGCGTCAGAGTATCAAATGAATAGTTTCGCCTTTCATTTAATCGCAGTCTGTTGTTCAGCTAATAATTGCAAACGCTTCGCTTCCTCCAAGCAAAGCGTTTTGTATGCCAGGGCTCCGGTAATGCTCGCTCCGTCCGATGCATTCCGGCGCAGAGCGGAAAGCTCTGACAGCACAGATGCCGCGTCGTCTTGTATAATTCCGCGGTCATGCAGCATTTGAATCAATTCATCGCCTTCAAGGCGGATCGCATTTTGATCAAATGTCGAGGCTGTTTCCCGCAGAACATTGTGAACATCAGACCAAGCGCTTTCGATCATGTTTTCCCCTGCCGGCACCGACCGTACAGATGTCAGTCCCGATAACCTTTTTTCCCGTACGGAGACGAGCTCCTGAAGCCTTTTGTCAAACTCCAATTCAAAGTCCTTGTATTTCAGTTTGATCAATTCCTTCATCCGTTCAGACAAAGGTTCCTTTAACAGCAAAACGCAAATCATCAAAGCAGCTGGCCATGCCAATGATTGAACCGTCGCAGAAACAAATTCAAGCCAATCCATAAAATCAGCCTCCGTTTCAAAAGGAAAGTTGTTTTGTGAAAGACCAGGTGGTAATGTTGAATCGAAAGGAAAATTTTGTGCATAAAGGGTGTGGTTTACCATGTGGATCATCATCATATTGATGATCATATTGATCGGATTTGCAGGAAACATTGTCGCCATGTTGCGAACGATTGTCAAGCAGAATGATAGAATCATCAGCCTCTTTGAGAATGAAATCAACAAAAAACATTAGACAAATGCTCAGGAATTGAAGAATCGCGGAAGATACAAAACAGCCCCTCTCCTTATTCGAAGACAAACAAGGAACCGATCAGTGGCCGTATTGAGAGACGGCTTCTTTTTTATGGTGTTTAAGATGCCGCTGGGATCGGTTTACAACTATATTAAATTGAATATTCAGATTAGTAAATATGAGTAAAGTCCTCACCTCTCTAACCGATACACATGTTAAGGAGGTGGTTATGTTGGATATTGCTGTTTTATCAATGGCCATGAGTCAGGCCGCTCTTTATCAAAACGTGCAAATGTCGCTGACAAAGACGGCTTTGGACACCGCCGAACAAAGCGCACAGCAGCTTGTTGACATGGTGCAGGCGCCACATCCCGTTTCAGGGCATCATATTGACCTGAAAGGTTAAGGCAGAAACATACATTCAGCAGGCTGCGAAGTCTGCCGGATGTATGTTTTCCCGAAGAATTTTTTCAAAAAACCGCTGCAACCTCTTTATTTTTTCAGTTTTTTGTACTATAATATTGTTCTGTGTCCCAGTAGCTCAGGTGGATAGAGCAACAGCCTCCTAAGCTGTGTGTCGGGAGTTCGAATCTCTCCTGGGACGTTTTAAATGTAAAGAGGCAAACCCTTGGTACGTAAGGGTTTGCCTCTTTTTTTGTTTGAGGTTTTCATCAGGGTGATCACGCATCTTTGACCGTTTTGGTGGCGGATTTTTTTAAGGCCAAACTCTGCTTAGAAAAAGTATTAAATCACCGTTTAAAAATATCATTCCCAAGACTTTCGTTTCCTTTCATTTTTTTAAAGAATTTTTATACACATCATCTTTACTTATTTTCATGTTTTTTCAATGTGTGTTTAATAAATTTGTGGTCATTTTGGTGGTCACTTTTAACCATGTGGTCAA
Source organism: Bacillus sp. GM2 (assembly GCF_056155945.1). Taxonomy (NCBI): domain Bacteria; kingdom Bacillati; phylum Bacillota; class Bacilli; order Caryophanales; family Bacillaceae; genus Bacillus; species Bacillus sp. GM2. The sequence goes on along the minus strand of NZ_JBRKSZ010000007.1, from coordinate 1,439,380 downwards.
AAGCAGCTGCACTGCCAGAGTAGATGATGCCTTCTGAACAAGTCTTTTCGTCATTACTGAAGACGTGGATCGTCTTGTCAAATTCTATGAAAAAGTCATGGGTGTTTCGGCTGAACACCATGCGCCTGTATTTGCCGAACTTGTTGTACCATCGTGTACTCTTGCGATCGGCCACTCGCAGACGGTACCACTGTTCGGCGCTGGTTCTGCAGTGGCGGCCAACAATCACTCCGTCATTATTGAGTTTCGCGTCTTTAATATCGATGCCGAATACGAGCGCTTGAAACCGTTTGTAGACGATTGGGTAAAGGAACCGACCACGATGCCATGGGGGAACCGTGCTATGTTATTCCGTGATCCCGACGGAAACCTAATTAACCTCTTCGAGCCGGTAACCGAGGAGGCTATCAAACGGTTCAGCCGAAGGGGTTGAGAGAAAAGTTTGAATGAGGCCTCAATTCTGGGTACTTTAACAGTATGTAAAATATATGGAATTTCAGCAAACGTACCTATAATTTGTCTGACGATAACATCTTTCATCGTTAGACAAACCACTAAGAAGTTTTGAACAACAAGGGCCCCGCTTATTAGCAGGGCCGCTCTTCGCTTTATCACCTATAACCACTCTAAAACAACTTGCTTTCCCAAAATCTTGCCAATTGTTACTTTAAAACAAAGTCTGGTCAAAAACATCTTACAAATCCACACTTACGTTAAATTAAATGAACCCATTTGATCAAAACGAGTGATTCTCTTATGATTAGTATACATTTTTTTTTAAAAGTTTGTTCATTGTTAAGGCTTATTCTACAAACGCACCCTTTAATGGAAGAACGAGAGATTTTGAAAAAGTGAAATGGTTATTATTAGTGTTGATAAAGTTCCTGCCGACACTAAAGTTATCATTTTTCGCCTGTTTATCATTTTTGTAGGTTTAACAACTTCTCGGGACACAGCAATCCATATAACGACAGAAAATATAGCTATGATGGTTACAACAGATGTTGACATACTTGATTCCTCCCTTGATTTACATGATATCTAAATTTTAACCTATCTTATTCTACAAAATGGTCTTTTAATAGAATAACTTTATTATCACTTAACAGCTCCAAAAAAAACATCCGCAGCCTCACTGCCATTGACCTCGGTCATCCGCTTTCTTAAATTCTTCTTTATCCTTACCCAAATTTAAACCTCCCGCTTCGCCATGTTTTCATTAATTATAACACAATGGAATTTCCTGCTACTATTTGCGGCGAATGCGGCCACCTTGTCGTTTATAGGTGTCCTTCCTGACTCCCATGATCTCTTCCCAATCCCGTCTCGTTAATGTTCATCTTCCTTCGTTGAGGAGCTTAATACTTTTTAAGCTGCTGCTTCGTGTCAGCTGATAAAACAAAACATATCTCATCTTCATGTTTCATTCTCCTTACCGAATAAACACCACCTTGCGCTTTCGCTTTTTTGAATTAAAAATGACTTCCTGTGCAAACGGGATCTCACCGCTTGTGTTCCCCGTGACTATCGCGCGTAATACTGCATAGTCTCCAGGCGCTCCTCCTGTGATGCTGACGAATCATCATACGATTTACATCCGGGTTCACACTTAATAATGGAAAGGTGCGTCTCCCATTCTGGCCATTAAAAAAGCGGCCACTAATCAGCGGCACAACATCCGTGTGCAAAAGATCAGTGTCCGCAGGCTCTCCTTCTTGGACTCGATATTCACGTTCGTTTTTCTTGTCGCTATCGTATGACAAAGTGGAATAGAAAAAGACCCCCATTTTATCCCCCTTTTGTCGGATTTTTCTCGGTTTTGAACATAAAAAAGCACCCAAACAATATTGGGTGCTAAAAAAACGATTCTTCTTCCTCTTTAAGAGGTCTGAGTCCATTGATTAATTCTGTGAAGTTCTAACAAACATAAATCAACGCTTTTTCTGGATTTGTATAAGCCTCTTCATGATCCCAAAAAACGATTTTAGGTGCAGACGAATCCCTATAATCAAAACTATAAAAATTCCCTCCTGGATCATTAGCAAACGGTATTACATTTTCGATCTTTGATAGAGTCATAAACTTCTAGTATTCCTATATACTTATCGCTTTCAAATTTAAGAAGAAAATTAAAAGATTCTTTAAAACTGCCAATTTCAACAACATTTTTATCTAAAGATATACACCCCTGATATTTCTTAACAACTTCTTTATAGTCGGATAGAATTGCTACCTTCATTTTATTTTCTATTTCTTTTATTTCCTTGTTTGAAAACTCTTTATACTTTGAGGGACTAATATTTCTTGAATCATTATCTATTTCTCTTTCTTTTTATGAATCTCCCCCATATTTTTTGACGCCTGTATGTCCTGTTTTTGCATGGATTTCAGAATCAACAAGTTCCATTCGCCCTAGGAATTTGACGATGATGCCAAGTATACTTCTTGGATGTTAACCCCGCTTCTAATATTAAAACTTCCTTATCGGTCAATCCCAAGTCTTTCTGTATTGACTCTTTTCGTCGTAGTCCCTGGTTGGTTCAGTTGTACCTAATTGAAAATGTGATGTATCATCCAGATGCAAGACAAAAAAAGAGTAAAGTTGAAAAAATATGTATTTTTTCTTGAAATTGTAATTTCTTGTGGTACAATTGACTCGCACAAATAAAAAACAAAGGGGTGAAATTTGGCTTAATATTATGTGCGCTATTTCTTTTGTCTAAAAACAGAGTCCCAAAACCAATAAATTAAAGCCAAAAGAAAACTAAAAAGGTATAGTTTATACGAGACAAAAATAGTCAAACCGTAATTAGTCAATAAGGCTAAAATTCCACAAACGACAAGAGAGACTATAAAGTAAGTTAGCAAATACCATCCATGATATTTTTTTGGTTTGCGATTTAGAAAGATTTGTATTGGTGTAGCAAAGATTAAATAAGCAACAAACATAAACAAACTTATCGCTCTAAAAGACAAAAAACCAAACCCTTCTAAGAACATCAACGTGTAGACAATTGCCGCTGATACAACGGAAAAGACAACTGTACATAAGTAACTAATAATCCCACCAAAAACGCGCATTAGTCAAACTCCTTTTCTCTTGTAATCAATTTTTTTTTCAAAGATCGGAGGAATTCCCATGAGAAAGCTTTTTGTTTTACCTTTCCTGCTAATTCTGTTTCTTTGTTTATGTTCAATACCTAAAGGTTATGCGAAAGAGATCCCTGATATTGAAACAAAAGTAAAAAATGGACATGTTACATTAAAGGTAAACGAAAAAGGAGACGAATACAAGTTTTTCAAAAATGGCACACCAGTTTACGAAGGTGATTCTAATGAATACAGTGATGATGTGTCAACGATTGGAGATAAATATAAAATAGGAATCTTTCAAAAAGATAAGTTAAAGAAAGTGGTCACTCTAAACGTCACCAATGATTTAGGAGAAAAAGCTTTAAATTCATCTGAAGAATCATATGCCGAAGATTTAATGGCTTATCAAATTCAAAATGGCCACTTAAATGTTATAGCTGATCCTGAAAGCGTGCAGCTTTCATGGGATGAACTCCCTGACAAAGACGGAGTATATGAGGTTTATAGAGACGATCAAAAAATAGGTGAAACAACAAATCGAGAGTTTACAGACTACCATGCGAAATCAGGTGAAAAATACAACTACTCTATCCATGTTAGTTTGGATCCGCCTGAAGCGAAGAAAAAAGAGATCGAGAAAAAGATGAAAGAATCGGGTTCAAATCTTTCAGAAGAAGAAAAATCTAAAATCATGAGTGTCGAAGGTTCCCTCTCTGCAGTCGTAGATATGCCGGGAAACAAAGAATCATACTTAGAATCAAAAGATTCAGTATTAGCTGATTTAACGACTGACGAAAACTTTTCGATACAAGGAAAGCTACCAAAGGATAATATGAAGGGATGGGATTATAAAACTTTCATACCTTACAAAACGGTTGCAGATCCTAAACCAGAAATTTCGAAAACATATTTAAAGGGGGATAATAGAGGTTTTTCAGATACATCAAGTAAATTCAGAACACAGGCGATGGTTAATACACAATTCCATTCGCCGACAAGCATAACCCTGTATAAAGATGTCAGTCAATCTGTAAGATGTAGCGACCCGAACTGCAAAAAAGTCATCGAAAGAAAAACCGCCAGTAGCTCTGGAATAAAGCTGCATATCACTAGCAAAAAAAGCGATTACCTCCATTGGACTGTAACTCATGCAGTTGGAATACCATTCGGAAGCTATTATCCAAAGATTGACTACAGTTATAATGTAATGCTGACGAAGAGTATGGCATCCATTTCGGGCAAACATGACAAGGCTCCGAACCATGAATTTTATTTAAGTGCTCCATCCGCTGCAAAGTCAACAACAATCTATAGATATGCGGTTAAATCAAAGGATGACTTTTGGAATTTGTGGTTCTTCGTTCCTAAAAAGTCTTGGAAAACTGAACTCTTTTAGATTGTTATAATACATCCCCCTTCTGTTTCGGGTAAGGAATCCCAAACTAAATAGAAGGGGGTTTTCAAATATAAGAGTTTTTAAATGCGCATGGAGGTCCGCTTACTCTGGCTATTTGGTCTTTAATGCATGTGTTCAAATGACTTCACCTGAAGTTCAAACACTTCGAACAGAAATATCCATATCCCTTTTTCTTAACACAGTTGGAAGCGAAATTTCAGCTTCTTTCCCTTATTAACGAACATATCACAGCCGGTGACCGATTCGCTAAAGCCATCTGCTGCGGCGAGCCCGAATAGACCTACCTGGAATGTTTCCGGTGTTGTCTAGGTAGCTAAGACTTTGCCAATGATTGTGAAGTCATATAAGCTATATACGCCTTTAATTCCTTTGCACTCTTGATAACCGGAATGTATCCGGCCGAGTCGATTACTGCTGCATCAATCCGATGACCTTCAAGTTTCTCTCCTGTAACGGGATTAACACCCTCAGTGGCTTTCTTGTAATCATAATATCCGGTGATGTTTCCTGCAAATGTGCTGCCTGCATCCAACACTTTTTCATACCACTCCGCTCGCAAGATCTTCCTGTTTTTTGAGTGAGCTCTTATTGCTTCGATTTCATATTGATTAGCCGGCTGCCTGCAAACTTACTTCTTCCTCGTATTTGATCATTTTTAACCGGTCCATTAGATCTTTTCACCAAAAACCCGAGCTGGCAACAGCCGGCTCGGGCGGGTGGTCAATCCCTCTTATTCATCCCCCTTTTCTCTCGGGGTTCCTGATGATGTTTTTGGTGCTCCGGAGGCTGAGTCGTGCGTTCCAGCTCCTTTGTATCTTGTCCCATTCCTTTTAAAAAGGAGAATAGCAGTGTAACTGCTTTGTTGATTTCCGGGTCTTTGAGCGAGCGGATGATATCAAAATAACCTGTTTTCTCTTCGCTGTCCTTCTGTTCCACCGCGTTTGCCACCCCCGCATTCACTTTCAAAATGAGAGGTTCCAGCTGTTTTACATCCAGCATGCCAAGCGTTCCGAACAGAAGAAGCAGATTTTTCAGTGTATTGGCCGTTTCCTCTGTATCTGCCTTTTTCACTAAGATGTCAAGAACTTTATCTCCTTGGCCAAAAAGGCCGCGGAGCAATGGCAAAACACCGCGCTCGTTCATGTGGGCAATCATATGCAGCGTTTCAAGAATGGCTTCCTTATTTTCGACTAATGCATCTTCTATTTCTTTCATATCACGCTTTCTCTGTTCCTCTTCGGTTATCTCGATTTTCTGAATTCGTTTAATCGCTTTAGCCATTATGCCCAATCCCCCTTTTCACAGCGTCACCAGGGAAAATATAATCCTTCCGCGCCCATTTCTTTTGTACCTGCACACCGATTTGCGGCTGCGGATTGCCATTGCGGTGATTGATCTTAGGCAGCGGATTGGTTCCGTCGTGCTTCAAAATTTCCATCTTGGCTGAGGTTTCTTTGTATGCTGGCGTATCGGTATCCTTATCGGCATGGCTGCCTGTTAACAGGTTGATCGCTGCTTCCCCTGAATCGTTCATTGGCAGATATACTTCCTTCCCTTTGACACGATCAGTGATCAAGCACTTCACTTTGACATTTCCGAAAGGCGATGTGAGTCTGACAAGAGTTCCGTCCTGAATCCCTCTTTCTGCCGCAAGTTCAGGAGAAATTTCTAAGAACACTTCCGGTGTTTTCTTCGAAATGCCTTTTGATTTGTAGGTCAGGTTCCCTTCGTGGAAATGCTCCAAGAGCCGCCCATTGTTGACATGGATATCATATTCCTCACCGAACTCTTCAGGCTCTGTCCACTGAACAGGATAAAGAATGGCTTTGCCATCCGGGAAAGGGAAGCGCTCGGTAAAGAGTAAAGGTGAATCCTTTCCATCAGCGCTTACAGGCCATTGCAGGGAGTTGTAGCCTTCAAGGCGCTCATAGGTGACGCCGGCATAAATCGGCGACAGCATGGCTGCTTCCTCCATAATGTCTCCAGGGTGCTCATAGTGCCAGTTAGCACCGAGCTTATTGGCAACCTCCATAATAATCTGCCAGTCAGGCTTTGATTCGCCAAGCGGTTCAAACACCTGATATAGCCGCTGAACCCGGCGTTCTGTGTTTGTAAAGGTGCCCTCTTTTTCAAGGCTCGGACTCGCAGGAAGAACCACATCAGCAAACTCGGCTGTACGTGAAAAGAAAATATCCTGCACCACAAAGAAATCAAGCTTTTCATATGCGGCGTGTACATGATTGATATTGGAATCGACCAGACCCATTTCTTCACCTTTTACATACATCGCTTTCAGCTGGCCAGAATGGATTTTTTCGATCATTTCGTGGTTGGTCATGCCAGGCTCCTTCGGCAGCGGCACTCCCCACGCCTGCTCGTATTTTTGGCGGACTTGTTCATCCGTCACTTTTTCATAGCCCGGCAGTCTGTCAGGCATGCTTCCGAAGTCACTTGCTCCCTGTACGTTGTTATGGCCGCGCAATGGGTAAGAACCCGCTCCCGGTTTTCCATAGTTTCCTGTCACAAGCAGCAGATTAGAAATTGCCGTGCTCGTGTCGCTTCCGCCAATATGCTGTGTCACGCCCATCGCCCACAATGCGCACACACTGGCAGCCTGACCAATCATCTCTGCGATTTGGATGAGGGTTTCTTGATCAATTCCGGTTTTCTCCTCGGCATATTCAAGTGTGTAAGGCGCCAGGCTTTTCACATATTCATCCCGGCCGTTTACTCTCTCCCGCAAGAAGCGTTCATCGGCCTTGCCGTTTTCAATTAAATATTTGGCGATGGCATTCAGCCAGACGATATCCGAGCCGGCACGCGGCTGGACAAATAAATCAGAGCGCTCTGCCATTTCGTGTTTTCTGATATCCGCTACGATCACTTTCTGCCCTCTCAGCTTATGAGCCCGTTTAATGCGAGTGGACAAGACCGGATGCGACTCAGACGTGTTCGAACCGATAATCAACACAAGGTCCGCTTCCGCGATATCTGTAATCGACCCTGAGTCACCGCCATAGCCGACTGTCCGGAACAGGCCGGCAGTCGCAGGAGATTGGCAATAGCGCGAACAGTTGTCGACATTATTTGTGCCGATGATCCCTCTCGCCAGCTTTTGCATGAGGTAGGATTCTTCGTTTGTACATTTAGAAGATGTAATAAAGGCAAGCGAATCCGGGCCAAACTCCTCTTTTAAATCCGTGAACTTGCTGGCGATCAGCGATAACGCCTCCTCCCATTCCGCTTCACGGAAATGGTCGCCATCGCGGATCAGCGGCTTTGTCAGGCGTTCCTCGCTGTTGACGAAATCCCAGCCGAACTTTCCTTTTACACAAGTAGAAATGCCGTTGGCCGGTGCTTCTTCCTGCGGCTCGACTTTCAGAATGTCTCTGCCCTTTGTCCAGACATCAAAGCTGCAGCCGACGCCGCAATAGGTGCAGACGGTTTTCGTTTTCTTGATTCGTTCATCACGCATGGCGGATTCCATATCAGAAATGGCGAGAATCGAGCCGTAACCAGTTTCTACGCCTTTTGTGATCTCGATCATCGGACGCAGCGTTTCGTCATCGATTCCTGTTAAATATCCGGCTTCCCCCTCCATTCCTTTTTCCATCATCGCATTACATGGACAGACGGTAGAACAGTGTCCGCATGATACACAAGATGACTCATTGATCGGCACATCATTATCCCAAATGACGCGCGGGCGTTTCCGCTCCCAGTCAATGGTCAGTGTTTCAGTTACCTGAACGTCCTGACACGCTTCGACACAGCGTCCGCACAAAATACATTGATCCGGATCATACCGGTAAAACGGATGAGATTCATCCTTATGGTAAGGCTTCTGATCAAACGGGATGCTTTGGTGATTGACTTTCATTTCTTTCACCGTATTATGTATTTCACATCCCCCATTGTTGTAATCGCAAACTGTACAATAAAGCTCATGATTATATAAAATCTTGTCCATCCCGATAACCTGCGCTTTTTTCACATCAGACGAAAGCGTATCAATGACGTCGCCATCCTTTAATTCAGCGGAGCACGACCTCTTCAGCTCGCCATTGATGCTGACGATGCACGTATCGCATGTTTCAATCGGCCCTAAGCTAGGATGATAGCAAACTTGCGGCACTTCAATCGAGCTGTTATTCAAAAGCTGCAGCACCGTCTGTTCCTCGGACGCTTCCATTTCAACGCCGTTTATTGTGATTTTTTTCTGTTCAGCCATCTCCATTCCCCTTTCTTGCTTGTGTATATACCGAATTACCCATTTCTCTTCCCTTGCAAGGGATCAATAAAACATACAAAGCGCACTCACATGTTTTATTGCGTCATCACCGGAAAACGAGAGGATAGATAAAAAAGGAGGGGCGGCATGAAAAAAACAATGTCTGTTCTAACCGCGGCAGCAGCACTGACAGGCTCTCTTTTCGGTTTTGGGGCGGCGCCCTTTTCAACACCGGCAAACGCTGTAACTCAAACATTCCGCTCTCTGAAAACACAAACCAATCAGCAGCCGCGTGTTCCGATAAAATCATTGACACCCATTTGATACTTCCTCTGATTTTTTCTACAAATGTGCTGCCGGCATTCAGCACTTTTTCATTACCACTGCCAGCTCGCAAAATCTTCCTGTTTTTGGTGAGCTTTTTGGCTAAACCCCGTTTGGGACGGCTTATTTTAAAAGGAAATTATCAAAAAGGCAGAAATGACGTTTGCTCTTGCTTAAAAGCGCTTGTCTTATGATTCCGGCTCAAGTATCAAAGGAATCATGCCCGGAAATCCTGAGAAGAGGTTTCAGGACTGCGTATCACAAGAGCTGGTGTGAAGGAAATTGAAACCTAACATTATTTAATTCGTATCTATAGTAATTTGAACATTATAGGGAGTGTTAAATTGAAGATTGCACTATGGATTATTGCAGGTATAATAATTTCTCTTGGTTTAGTAATAGCAATCGGTATTCTTATGTTTCGGAGGGAAATAAAAAAGTTAAATCCAGAGTATATTGTACAGTTTGTTAAAGCAAAATCAGGAAGCGGGAATGTCTCATTATCCATAAAGTACAATGATGAGAATTGGGTTGATGTTAACGTAAACGAGCAACTTCCACTGGCAAGTACTGTAAAAATCATCTTAGCCATCGAATATGCACAACAAGCAGCAACAGGAAAAATCGATCCGCAAAAAGAAGTAAGATTAAATGAATTAGAGAATTTCTATATTCCAAAAACAGACGGCGGTGCGCATGAGGCTTGGATTATTCAATTAAAAAAAGACAAAGAGATAGATCGTGTTCCATTATGTGAGGTAGTCAACGGGATGATTGCTTACAGTTCTAATGCAAATACTGAATACTTAATTGAGGTGCTGGGGCTTCAAAACATCAATCATGTTCCAAAGAGCTTAGATATGTTAAAGCATGAGCCTATGTATCCCATTGTAAGTGCACTCTATATACCTGCCCAACTGATGAATGAAAAGAACTTATCGAAAAAAGAAGTCCTAGAAGTAATGAAAAACATGGATATGCATGAATACCGTAATAAAGCGGTTGAAATTCATAATAGATGGCTGAGCCAACCACTAACTGATCAAGAAAAAAAACAATTAAGAAAAACTTTGGACAAGGATTTTCAAAAAATTTGGTCCGACCGTTTGCCCCGATCAACGACTAGAGATTATGTATCTATTATGAAAAAGCTAAACAGCAAAGTATATTTTAGTGCAAATGTATATCAATATCTTGATCCGGTAATGGAACAAATAATGAGAAATCCAAACAATTGTGAATGGCTTGTTCATGCGGGACAAAAGGGAGGATCTACTGCGTTTATTCTTACAATTGCAATGTATGCGACAGATAAAGATGGAAACCAGACAGATATTGCATTTTTTGCAAATGATTTAACTCCATTCGAGAATGCAAAACTTTCTCGAAATATGAATGATTTCCTGCTGAAATTTTTAAAAGACTCTAAATTCCGCACCCATATCAAAAAAGAATTATCTATTTTAGATTTGCCTGGTTCACTTTCATGACTATCCCCCATCGGAATACCACGCTCGCGGTCTTTGCTTGTATTTGGCCTAAATATAATTTCAATTCTTGGTTTCTCGAAATCAATAATCATATCTCCTGTGACTCGTCTGGCGTCGATTCTGTTTCTTTTTCAATAAGTCTCGATCGGGTTCAATTTGTCATTAAGCAATTTCTCAATCTTTTTTAACTCGTATTCCTCTCATTGGCTCTGCCAGACGAGAGCTGCATGAGCCGTTTTAATTTGATTTAAGTTAGACACAGAAATCTTACGACCGCCTTTTTCTACTGGTGTTTGGTGCTTTGCTTCAAAAAAGAAGTTTTTCAGCAAATTAAAAAGCCCTTTTTCTTCATTGGCAGAAGAAAAAAGGCTTCTCTTTTTTTCGTTGGTTCAGCGGTCGCGGCCATTGAATCCCGGTTATGTCACCTTTTTTGATAGCTCATCCCAGGCTTATGCGACGAGAACTCATGCTTCTTTTTTGACCTTGAAATCGGCCGGCGCAACCTAGGATTCCACTGCTTCACCGACGATGTTGCTTGTCGATCTGCCGTTTTCATGCAGAATATCTGTTACATGTGAAGGATCACTACACTTCAGTGCAGTTGATGACTTCTGTTGGCAGAGTTGGACGCCAACTTGCCAACAGGTTTCCATAAATGTATATGGCGAGGACGAAACATCTCCTCTGAATTAATTAAGAAATTTTAGGCAGATCACTGTCTTCCTAAACTTCCATCTAAAACCTCATTCATAAAGAAGGTTAAAATTAACACTTATTCAGTTTTCAATTTCCTTCTTTCTGTCAATTGCAATTTTATACAATAATGTACAAGAGTTTGTTCGTCATGTTCATTCATCTTGATAAATTCAACTGTCATGAACTGTTTGTTTGTTCTGGGGTCAATGTAAGTGCGTTTGACTTGAGCATGGACGTCAATCACATCTTCATCATGCTCATTTGGCAGATGGATACTTAGATTTAAATCATCTTCTGGTTCGTGTTTTTGCGTCTCGTCAATGATTAACGCAGCGCCTCCAGCACTGATATTTGCTGTATATGTTTTAAACATTGAGCCAGATCCATATGGGCGAACAGTGACGGGAATCGTTGTATTGACTCTAAAAAATTGCCGTCTTTGAACTTTTGTCATTTGAACTTCTTCAGGTAAATACATATTTAATACAGGTATATCCTGATAGATTTCTCGGCCTTGTATTACACTAGTGAATTTATATGGGACTTGTTGCTCACTTATAAAGTGAACCATGGCCATTGTATTTGTTGGAATAATAACGGTTCTCCCCGTTTCTTCATCCACAGGATAATGCACTCTTAAAACATTGCCTTCAATAGATAACACTTTGCTTTTCGCAAGGACATATTCTTGAATTTCGTTTTCAAATTCTATTGTTATAATATTTCCTAAAGATAACAATGGACATCACTCTTTCAATTCTACTTAATCATTATATCGGTACTATGACACATAATTTTAAAAAAGAAAAGAAGAAGGCATTGAAGAAATTGAAAGACTTATAATTTCCACGGGACCTTACCGCCTTGTGATGACGATCACGCGCAAAACTGCATAGACTCCAGCCACGTCTCAGTAACCCTGACGATCTTCATCATCATTCGATTATGGAAAGGTGTGTCTCTCATTCTATGCCACTTTTTTCAGATTAAATATAAAAAACCTTGAAAGGCAATAGCCAATCAAGGTAATTCTTTAAAGTTAATCAATTTTCAAGTCAATTTAGGCATGAATATAATAGTCTGGTTCTTCATCCATTTTCTTCAAAAATTCTTCGAGTGATGCCGCAATTTTCTTTTCAAAATAGTATACTGGACAAATCCCGTTCTCTTCTTCCTGATCTAAATCTAGAGTAAGATTTGTCCCCTCACCAACTTCAAAAAACACTAACATGTTCTCTGGGTATAACTCCCTAATGCTTGGATCTATAAAATCATCCTCATCATTAGGAAATTTTTTCTAATCTCTCTTCTGCCTCAATAACATCATCTTCTAGCCGATATATAACATGTTTTTTGTTTTTGACTTTGGTAAATTCGTCTGATTGTTGTTTTAATTGTTCCAACGTTTGATCAATGGCTTTGGGCAACACCTGAACATCAAGAGTCTTCATGGCATTCTCCTCTATTTTGTTTTCATCGAAGAAGCCAGCTGTTTGTCGGTGTCCTTCATTGCTTCGACTGCTGATTCCGTTTGGGCGGCTTGTTTTGAGAAGGCGGAGGCATAGGAAGAAGCGATCTTATTAATCGTCTGATTCAATTCCTCTATCTTCATCGTCGCATCAAGCTGATTCTGGCCCTTGATATCTGTCGGAACCGATGCTTTCATTGAATGGCTGGAATGCTTCAAATTAGAAAGCGCTTGTTTGACTTCCCCGGTATTTACTTTTATTTCTTGACCCATTTTTCATTTACTCCTTGTTTCGCGCTTCTCGCTTCGCGTTCTCAATCTTTTTCTCTAAAGAACGAACTTCCTGGCTGAGCGAGTGAATATCCTCTTGTAAAGATTTGATTCGTTCATCGATTTTGCTTAAAACATCAGAAAGCTGTTTTCCGCTGATGTCATTGTAGGCAGTCTTCATCAGGCCTCGAATACGGTCAAAGGAGTCAGCAAGACTGCCTTGCCATGTATGAGACGACAACTGTGGTTCGGTGATCGTCTTTTTGGAATCAGAGAACTCCGTTTTGTCTTTTTCTAGCTCTTTGCGGCAAGCTTTCAGCTCTGCCAAAAATTCTTTCTTCATCGATAAATCAACTTTCATGATATCTAAAGCCAGCGTTTCTCCAAGTATTGAACCTATCATATGCAACACCTCGCTTCCCGAAAAATGCATGACAAAAGTAATAACCAACTAAGAGTTTACCACTATACGGAAAGGAATTGGTGAATAAATCCTTTCAATCCAACAAAATGTATCTTTAAGACCAGGCCAATAAACCTATTCTTTAATCGAGAGTTTCAAGCGCATAAAAAATGCTGCTAATGAAACGGCTGCAAAAAGATCATTCAAAACTTATTTCTAAGCTAAACAACAACATCATGACTGGGAGCGCTTGTGATGTTTCTTGAAGCTGGCATACTGCTTCATTTATGTGATCCGTTAGCTTTTCTGCTGCTCGGGTTAAATATTTTTCAGCAAATCAAGAAATACTGATGAATAAGGTGGTGTTTATTTGGATTTCCCAATCATTCATACAAACTTTTGGGATGCTGTTATAGCAGTGCCAATTATTATGATCGTCACACAGATCATTAAAGTTTTTCTCAAGGTTCCCAAAAAGTATGTCCCATCAATTGCGCTCGCATTAGGCTTAATCATATCTGTTTGCATAAGCCATCGACACAGCCTCATAGCTGGAGTATTTATGGGCGGATTCTATGGTTACGCAGCTATTGGTTCATATGCATCATTGAAAACAACCATTTCATCATATAGAAACAAAAAAACATAAACAGGCGTGAAAATATATATTCCAGAGTTGAATTCGCTTTTTTTCCGCTTTTATCCCCCAGAGGAGGCGTCCAATGCAAGTTCACATGTCCTTAAATACATAAGCCTTAATCATCGAATGGGAAGTTATCTTGTTTGATGTCTGCCATTGAAAGGATCGGCGTCGTTCCTGCACGCCCGGCTTTACTTTATGATTTTTTTGCGCCTGTTCTCTTTCCCTTGATATAGGGTTGAAGTTGGATTTCCCGAAAAAGCGAATGAATACCACCTCAACAGACAAAATAAGAAGAGTTGATATTTCAGCACAATTCACAAAAGGAGTGAAACCATTGTATTGAATGATCATCAAACTGAAATGGTCTTCAGATGCCCCTTTCTTATTATAAAATTCAATGATATGGAGTGATAAACGTGATGCAAAAAAATGGAGCAGACAAACCCGATGATTACAAAAGATTTTCTTCAGCAGACAAGGAATACGATTCTCAGCAATCGTTAGACAGCAATGCTAAGACAGAGAACGCTGAAACTGATAGGAAAGATAACATAAATGACAGCACGGATATGGCTGGAAAATACTTTGACCCCTCGGATTATGAAGGAGCCACGCAGTTGGAAAAAGGATTGGCTGAAACTCATGAACAGGTCAGTGATGACTATTTTGAAGGAACGATCGATCAAAATTTGGATTAGTCGTTTGAACGGCGGAACTAACTTAAAAGAGTAAGTTAGTTCCGTTTTGTTTAACAAAAGATTCGGTCAACCTCAGGATGCCATGGACGAACTATAAAATGCGTGTTTGATCAGATGTCTTTGTCTTTTTAAAGCCATCTGATTATAACCAACTTCTCACCCGTTCCTTCTATCCCTTTCATTTTTTATAAATTCCAGTTAAAGCTAATGTCTGCTTTGTGATCCAAATTCCTTCATCGTGATGTTCACATCATATTGAATGGGAATCTCCGTGAACACTTCATCCCAATTTTTCTTCAACTTCTTCCAAAGAAAGGGAAATTGAATCCTCACTTCATCACCGAAGCCAGCAAGGTCGGCTTTATATTCCCTCTGCATTTTTTCTGTAATCTGCTCAACTAGCTGTTTCACTGTTTGTGACGCATATGCTTCCTTCCTTTTCAAATATTTTTTGTCAATTTCTGCGTCGGCTGTATTCCAGGTTTCGGCCAGGTGTGCCTCTGACTCAATTTTCACTTTAAACGAAAGGCGGTTTCCTTTAACGACCGGCTTGATCTCACTCTTTAAATGATCAACTGCCAAAGCCGTCAGTTTTTTTGTTTTCGGATCATAGTTTTTGATGGTACCGCCTATCCCTTGTCCTTTGATCCACATAATCCCGTCCAAATCTTTTTCATCTAATAAACCAAGGAGCTTGTTTGTTTTTCCGTTAATGGCTACAGCTCCTGCATATTTGATTTCCCCATTGACACCGATAACGTTTTGAAGCAAATAGCTCGTTCCAGCATTCATCATGCCCGGCAATTTGGCAAGTGTGATCGGAGGAAGAATCTTTTTCGCCTTAAAGTCATTGTGAATAATTCTGCTAAGGTGAAATGCGGGTATTTCCCCGGAGCCGTCTTTCAGTTCTAGTGCATCGCTTGCTCTTCCTCTTGTGACAAGGACAAGCGTACTCAGCCTGATTTCATTGTCCCTCAGAGACTGATCAAGCAATTCCTTCAGTGAATATGTACGAAGCAAATCCGCAGCAATGACGATCACCTTTAAGTGGGAGCTGAAGACCGGCCTGTCCTGTCTGAGCGCTACTTCAGTGCCTATTTGCTGAAAGGAATCACCCGTTTCATATACGTTAATGTAAGCTTTTGCGTTGCTGCTGCTTCCCCCAGCAATCTTAACCCCTGCTGTGTACGGACTAACATATTGGTATGTCAAAGTGTTTCGATCTTTCTTTGGATAATTACCGCCTATTTTAATAAATTTTTTTTCAAGGGCAGTCGCTCGGCCTTCATCAACCCCTAGAGCAAAAGTCAAACCAATTTCTTCAATTTCATGGCTGCTCCAGCATCCGGTTAAAAAAAGAATGATGATAGAAAATAAAAAGCAGATCTTATAAGTGCTAAGTTTCATGTTTCCGCTCCTCACATGAAAAAAAATAAAGAGAATTGCCATGGATCCAACTAGGGCTGATCCTAATTTTCCCTTGGATCAATTTATATATATACGGTAATTAAAACCATATTGGAGAGGCTTCTACACCGATCAAAACCGTACGTGATTTTCGGTTTGTGCTTCTCTCTCAAAAAACTTCCATCTTTTTCAACTCATCTATGCTACAATAAAATGGAAAAAAGGAGGGGAGATGGAATGAAACGCTTTTTGCTGATCACGGTGTTGGTTTGTGGATTTTTCAGTTTTGGGAGCAGTGCTGAAGCTTATTCGTTCCCGCACAAATTGAATTTAACGTTTACGGGAACACATGTGGAAGTCATTCCCAATAGCGACACTAACGTTTATAATTGGCATATTGGCTACAAGTTTACGATTTTCAATGCAGAAAACTGCAAAACAACGATTAAAATTCAGATGATGCACCTTTCCGGCAGATTTATGAGCTTAAGCATTAAAGATTTTGAAGGTAACTGGCCTGATCGAACCGCTCAGGATGTCATCACGTTGATGCCTCGGACCTATAGGCTTTATTTTGAGAATACCGAAGGTGAATGTAAGGATATCCGCATTAAAGGAACATACGGAGCTATTCCGCAAACGTATGATAATTTCTCGGCCTTCAGCGAAAGATAGCCGTTATAAAGGCAATACAAGCATAAAGGCCCGAGCACCATTTTGCTGACTACAAACGGATGTGGGGGAATCATTTGAAAAACTTTTGGACATACGAAGACGAAGATCCGTACACTTTAAAAAGCATATCAGAGAGAGGCATTCTGAAAGCTGAAAAAAAGTTAGGTGTGAGACTTCCGGAAGAATATAAAGCGCTTATTCTTGAACAAAATGGCAGCTATATCAATTTTAATGCTTTCCCTTCTGAACGGCCCACCTCCTGGGCTAAAGATCATATCCAGTTTGACTACTTATTAGGCATGGGGAAAAAGGAAGGAATTCTCGAGAGTAAAGCCTTTATTAAAGAATGGGGACTGCCCGACAACCTGGTCCTTATTCATGGTGACGGCCATACGTGGATAGCGCTTGACTACAGGGAGACGAAAGAAAATCCGCCCGTTCACTATTTTGACTCAGAACTTGAAGAGGATTTTAGATTAGCCGGTTCATTTGGAGAATTTCTCTCTAAACTTTATACAGATGACTCCATTGATGATGACAGCTGCGAACATAAGGAAGGCATATATCCTGAGAATGTAGATATTCCCTATGTCTATCCGGAAGATGCCATCACAAAAGAAAAAACGGAACAGATTCTGACTGAAACTGAAAATTCGGCAGCCGATCTGTATCAGATTCATTACTACCCTATTGAAGGTTTGGATGATTTAAATTGGCTTCTGACAAAAATAAAAGAAAGCTCATTGACAGCAAATATTGACAATGGTGTCGAACTTGCCATTGTTTTAGAATCCATTATTTCCTACTATAAAGATTTAATGCTTGATAACGAACAAACAAGAAGGCTGGTCTTAGACATTGCAGCTATTCTAAAGAATTTGAATGACTCTGTTATAGACATCCTTTTAGTACAGATAAAAGATTCCCTTTAAAAAACAACTTTTATGTTGTTTTTTATTTATGTTTCCGCCCCATTCTATAAACTCTCCTGTTCCGAGACCTCAATGTAGGCAACTGTTGTTACTCAACCTTTTATAAAACATAGAATACTAAATAGATTGTTGGAAATTAATCCACAAAAGGAGTTTAGATTATGAATTTGAATGATATAAAAGGAGACTATAATGCCATTTTCGGATTAGGCCACCTCTGTTAACTGCTCTTCAGCTTAGAGAAAACAATTTAAGGCCGTATGCAGGCCCTTTAGACTGGGTCGGCACCTCTTCCCTGACCGAATTGAACCGTCTTTTAAAGAATCGCTTTTCAAATTTTATGGCACCCCTAAATCTAAGGGTAACAGGCTACTCAACAGGTGTTTATACTACTGACCGTTATATCTCTGTTACAGATGATTATTATCATGTCGATTCAGCTCATGATTTTAAAGCAGATAAAAATACACTCGAACATCTTGCCGCATACGATGAAGTGATGGAAAAATTCAATAGAAGAATCAACAGATTTTATGAAAAGATGTCAACCGCTAATCGGATCCTTTTTGTCAGAACTAACGGAACCTACAAGGAAGCTCAAGAACTGAGTCCGTATTATCGGATTTAGTACAAAACGACTTCAGGGTACTCCTTATCAATCACTCAAAAGTTAAAGGAATTGTCGAGCAGAATTGGCCATTAAAAAGAATATGCGCGGTTACACTTCCAGATCGTGAAATCTGGCAGTCTAATGATCATCTGTGGAGAGAAATGCTTAATGGCGTGAATTATATCCCTTTTTAAACAAAACTAATAAGCGACAGGAAAAGGTTATAACATCATCTTAATCTTTTCCATACATACTCTTCTCTGAAAACTAAACCAGAAAGCTGGTCTTCAAACAGAACAAATCCTAAGGAGCGGCTTTCTGAAGTCTAGCAAGGCAAGTTTATCACTGAGAATTTCAAAGGAAAGATCAAAAGGCGCCTTCAGGATATCGGGATAAGATATGGTCTCTTGCTTCCAGCGCTTTTTGTCTCACTTTTTCAAGATCTGCATCAACCAATCGGCCGTTTCGTTTCACCGCTTTTCCTGCGACATATACGGAGTCTACATTTCCCGTGTGCGCGCTTTGGACAATAGCCCCCACCGCATCAGTGAAAGGAAGCAAATTGACGCTGTCCGTTTTCACCATGATAAAGTCAGCTTCTTTGCCGGGGGAAAGCGAGCCGATTTTGTGATCGAGCCTTAAGGCCCTCGCCCCGTCAATGGTCGCCGCTCTCAGGATTTGTTCGGCCGATATGCTCAATTCGGGACCAGGCATGATCCCTTCTTTCAGCAGCTCTTCATTGTGCTTTGCACGCTCTGCTTGAAGGGCAAATTTCATCTGTGCGAAAAGGTCTCCTCCCGTCGATGTCACAACATCAACCCCAAGTGCAGTAAGAACCCCGTTTTTTAGGGCGAGCCCTGTAACAGGATAGCCGTGCCCCATCATCATCTCAATTTCTGGTGTCACAGAAATCGAGCTTCCGTGAGTCGAAAGCATTTTCATTTCTTCTTCACTCATCGCATTGGCATGCACCATATTTAAATCGGGACCGAGCAGCCCGGCTTGATTCAGCTTCTCAATCGAACGATCTTTCGCTCCCTAGTTGCCAAACGCAATATGCATGCTGCATAAGGCATCCAGTTCCCGGGCCGTTTCGATTTCAAAGACAGATGTCTTCCATGAAGAAAACTCCGGACCGCGAATTGCAAGTCCCATCGTCAGAAGCTGATCCTTCGATTGAAAATATGCTTTTTTTACCCGTTTCGCTTCGTCCATATTCGAAAGATCGCTGTCTCTGTCCCAATATTCTGCATCACCGGATGTTCCGAAAGCGAATACTGCGCGAATGCCGGCGTCTTTTAGTCCCGCAATCAGCTGGTCCGTATGATCAGGCGATTCAATCATCGTCCAGTCCAGCAAAGTTGTGACCCCTGCATCAAGCGCCTCAAGCGCTCCTAAATAGTTCGCGACCCAATCATCCTCAGGCCTTCTCATCGATCCATAATTCCCATAATAAATCCGGTTTAAATAAGTTTGCAGGGACCAGTCAGCTCCGATTCCGCGGATCACAGATTCCCATACGTGGCGGTGTGTATCGACAAATCCAGGCATGATCAGCATATTGGAGGCATCAACAATCTCAGCGTCTCCCGGTGCAATCGACTCGGCAACGTCAAGAATGACGGAGCCTTCAATCAGCATGTCCCCTTTTTCGATCGTATGAAGCTGCGGATCAAGAGTAACAATCGTTGCGTTTTGAAAAAGTGTTTTTTGCATAACGGTTCTCCTTTCTTCCCAGCCAACTAGAGAAAACAACATCCTATATGTACCATTTTAAAATAAAAAAGGTATAAATGATATTAATATGCATTGTGCGACTTGGAAATCCGCCTTCTGAGCTAGATGCAAGAGATGCAGTACACGATCACGTCAGAAAAAGAAGAAAGGTGAATTGCAGGAAACAGCGGTTATTTATATTGCAATGATGCGGTGTGTATTTATCGTAAATTCCGCTTTCATACTGCTGGTTATCACGATATAGGTTACTACCTCCAAAATAGAAACAGACCATAAAAAAGCTATGGTCTGTGAATGAGTGAACGTATATTTAGCTGCGATCAAAATACGGTACAATCACTTTATTAATAGCAATGGCCATAGTCCGACTTTTTTTCATAGCCTTTGCAAGGTTTTCCGCAATGATAGTGTTCATGCGAAACGTCTTTATGATGTGAATAAGTGTGCGGATAGTAATGAACATGTTCATATTTGTGGTGGTCAATTTTTTTAGTATGCTGCGGATGAATATGAGGAACGACAGATTTTGAATACTTATGATCCTCACAATATTTCGTAGGGTAAACATGCGGCTCATGATGTTTTTTGCAGTACATGTGTACACGCTCCTTTCAATTTATAGATTCACTAGTACATTATGCTGAAAAGCTAAAGCCTGACTGCATAAGTACCTATACTTTGTCCCAATTTTTGCCCGTTCATTTTCTGAAGATCGTTTTTGAAAAATCTGCTTTATTACCCTGAAGCATCCGCCGGTTGAATACCCCTTGCTTCCGGAGTTAAAAAAAGACACTAAACGAATACTTTAAATGTTCGCTTAAAGTCCTTCATCTCCAATAAACCTTGACGGGATCTGTATGAATATGCAGCTCTGTTTTTGTATCGAAATGAACAACAAAGCCTCTGATTAACCCATAGAACTTGTTTTTTTCTGTAATTTTCATAACGGTCGCTTCGTCTCTAAATCCTGGCGGATGGCATGGCTCACCTACAATATATTGCTTTGAATGAACGGTGATTGCTTGAATTGACTTCATTAAATCCCATTCCCCCTCAGAAACGTCATGCTTCCTTCTGCTTCTGCGCAAAACGGAGATTCACCCCAGTAAAAACTTGCGATTTTTCTCTTCCCTGGAGTTTAAAATTATTCGGGTATTTTTTACGCCTCAAACTGTAGAAGCAGTACGGTAATTATCATCATAACACGTTATCCAAAATATTCCTTTCCGCTTTTTGAACATTATGTGGCGGCAGCTCCTCCGTATAGAATCAACCGATAAACTGCGTTAAAATCCGGTTGAACATTTCGCGTTCCTCCCAGAACGGGCCGTGTCCGCTGTATTGAAACGGAACAAGATATGAATTTCTTATTTTGCGTTTGAGTTCCTTTGCTTGTGCAAACGGAATCACCTTGTCTTGAACACCGTGAATGATCAAGGTCGGAGCAGCGACTTTTCCAAGATCATCAAACAGTTTCTCATCTCTCAGCATGTCGATAACCGCTTTTGTCGACCAGCCTGCCGCCTGCAATCCCAATTGAAAAAACCAGTCCGAGAACGGTTGTGTAATATATTGAAAGAAAAATGTGTCGGTCACTTCACGCATCATCTTAGGACGATCGTTAGACGCTTGCTGGAGCAATTTGGCTGCCGTCTCTTCTGTAAATCCCGCAGGTGCCGCTGCATCGATCAAAACCAGCTTTGAGACCCCGGAACCCCTGTATCGCGACATATAGCGAAGTGCTATGGCGCCGCCGGTTGAATGACCGGCAAGCGTGAAGCGGTTTAGTTGAAGCGTCTCAACGACAGCGCGGATATCATCAGCCAAACGGTTGTAATTGTAGCCCGTCGCCGACTTATCCGAACGCCCGAATCCCCGCCAGTCAATGCCGATACAGCGGTATCCCTTTTGTGAAAGATCGTCAAATTGATATTCAAACTGCAGATGGCTTAATGGCCAGCCGTGCAAAAATACAATTGTTTTGCGGCTTTGAGGATTGATGTCTTCTACGTACAGGTGAACGTCTGATTCAGCCTGAACAAAGTATCCCATGCCGTCGCCCCCAATCATGTCTTTACCATAAGGTACTCCCAAGATGTCAATAGGTGAATGTCCAGACGGCTGAAGGTGAAGAATTTGAAAAGGTGTGACTGGTTAGACTATTTCAAGATACGGAGGTGGTTCAATGATGAAACGCTTGAGAAGTCTGGCGATATCGCTTGTCCTCATGCTGCCTGCGGCGACGATCCAAGCGCAGCCTGCCGCACTAGTACCTTATCCATGCAGCGTCGTTCTTCATCCAGCCCAGGATATTCCCAATGCCCGCGGAACGGCTTTAATTGCGAAAGTGAAGAAACCGTATACCGAAGCCCCTGGAAGTCCAGTCAGGGAACGGCGGAGCGTCGGCATCTACGCCGATTGGCTTCCAGCCCCTGCTTCATTTGGAGATTATGATCAATATGAAGGAATTGCCCGGATACCGGACCAGATCAGCTGGCGCTTTACCATGCATCTCGTCCGGGAAGACGCGCCAAGCTGGTTTGGCGGAAGTCCTTGGGCGGGCAAATTTGACGAAATATCGTCAGAGCTGACTGTGAATACCCGAGTCGAAGTGCGTCCTTTCAATTCGAAGACGAAAAAGGCCGGCCGAGCTGTTTTGCAGGGGACTTTGCAAGGATGCAGGAACTAAATCAAAAAAAAGGCCGCAAAAGCACCATTAGGACGCTTCTTACGGCCTTTTTTCATGAGAAGAATTTTTTCTTCGGGAAAGGTTAGTATTTTTCGTAGCGATTACAAGGTTTACCGCAGTAAGAGTGATCATGATATACCGGCTTATAGCTTGAATAAGAATGCGGATAATAGTGAACATGCTCGTATTTCTGATGATCCACTTTTTTAATATGCTGCGGATGGATGTGAGGAACGATCGTTTTAGAGTATCTGTGATCCTCACAGTACCTGGTAGGATGCACAACTGGCGGCAGAACGCGCGGTTTGCAGTAAGACATAAGCACTTCTCCCTTCCTTGAGTTTCATTCTTCATTATCAAAATATGTTGATTAGCACAAACTTGTACTAATACAAGAAACTAAAAATCCGTCCATTTTCCCCGCCTTTTCACTCAAAAGAGAGTTTCTCTGATGGTATAATTAAAAAAATACTAATGAAAATGGAGTTGGACAGATGGATGTGATATCGATCGTTTCTTTTTTGGGTGCGGCTATACTGCTTACACTTATGCCGGGCCCTGACAACTTGTTCGTTTTGGCACAGAGCATCTCAAAGGGAAAATCGGCAGGTACAGCAACCGCATGCGGGCTATGCACAGGGTTAGTCGTCCACATCACAGCGGCTGCAGCAGGTATTTCTGCTGCGATCTATCAATCAGCTGTCGCCTTCTCGATCGTGAAATATGCAGGTGCAGCCTATCTGTTGTTTTTAGCTTACCAGTCTTTTCGGCAAAAAAGCGCTGGTTTCAATCTTGAAGCCAAAGATTCATTGAACCGCAGGGCTTTATACCAAAAAGGCGTTGTGATGAATCTATTAAACCCGAAGGTCTCATTGTTCTTCCTTGCCTTTCTTCCGCAATTTATACACCCCGGCACCTTCAGCGTGACAACGCAAATGCTCGTTTACGGCATGTTATTTTTAATTCAAGCGTTTGTGATCTTTGTAATGATCAGCCTGTTTGCGGAAAAAGTCGGAGGCCGGCTGCGCAGAAGTCCGCAAGCCGCCAAAAAAGTTCATTTGCTGGAAGGGTCTTTATTCGCTTTGATCGGACTTAAAATAGCGGTCAGCCAAAGGTAGCTCCGCTGAAAAAAGGTGTGCAGCCAGCACACCTTTTCCCGATTTTACCGCTTATAACATTTGACGCGTTTACCATTTTCGCCGTCGGGCGCCGCTTTCATGGACACAGCGGCAATGTCATCCCTTTAAACATCGAGGTTCATGTGAAAATGAACAGCCCTGCATTCCGTTATTCGTTTTCAAGCTTGATCGTTGAGAGCGGGAGCTGGTGTTGCGGAATCGAAGTGATTTGTTTCTTTGGCTGGAGTCGAATCACAAGACTGTCAAATTCTGCAGCGCTTTCTTGCTGTGTTAGATTCTTCCTTCGTTTCATTGTATAGTGGAGTGCCAGACAATGAGACAAAAATCTAAATACCGTTGTTCTCTATCCTCCCCCTTTCTTTGAAGCCAGTATACAAATTTCCCGCTGCTTCGTAATGATGCAAATCGGTTATTTTCCGCTCAATCCAAATCATCAGATCGAATAAAGCGGACACATCGATCTTAGGGACGGTAGATCAGTCAATCGATGGGCGTGGGTCTTTTTTGATAGAATATGCCGCTTTTTGAGGAGAAACGGGATCGTTTGATTCGTGTATCTGCTAAGTTTTGCTTTAATCAATGAGATTCATTTTCGCTTTTTATCTGCAAAAAAGACTCGGACAGTGAGTCTTTTGAATTTATTTACAAATGATATTTTAAATGTTATAATAAATTTTTTACAGAAATAAAATCTATTTTTATTTATATAAATCGATGAATTTAAAATGAAGGAGGTAAAAAGATGGCCAAGACTTCAATGATTGTCAAACAAAAACGGGAACAAAAGTTCAAAGTCAGAGAGTACACCCGCTGCGAACGCTGCGGCAGACCGCATTCCGTGATTCGGAAGTTTAAATTGTGCCGCATCTGCTTCCGCGAGCTTGCCTACAAAGGGCATATCCCCGGCGTTAAAAAAGCAAGCTGGTAAGAACGACTTCGTCAGCCTTTTCAAGAGGCTGGCTTTTTTGATTTAGGCTCTGTTGAATTTTAATGTTGATATTGCATAAAAATAGAGGAAATCCTATGATTAGGGTTTCCTCTATACTTGTTCAACTAACGTCTCTGTTAGCTGGATAAGAACTATTGAATCAGTTGCCCATTATACACACTCATTGAGTGTACATTCTCTTTTAATAAGTTATCAATGATTTGCTTTGTTACATTTGGTTCTCGTAAGTCTTCGTTCTCAAATGTTACAAGGTCACTTACTTTTATCCACTTGCTGTCTGAAATTTCATCTTCTTCGAGATTGAAAGAACCTCCGGTAACTTCACCAATAAAATGAAATAAAATAACTTGATTCTTCGTCCTACTGATAAAATTATATACACCAGCAGCGGCAATCAGTTTTACGTCCAATCCAGTTTCTTCTTTAACTTCTCTTCGAGCTGAATGGAGAATGTCCTCTCCATATTCGATACGTCCACCCGGAAAGTTCCACTTATGAACGGCGGTAGGCTTATTCTCTTTTATCATCAAGACTTTATTATCACGTAAGATTGATACACTGGCTACTAAAACAATTCCATTTTGCGACATCCATTTCTCCTTTATTTTCATTGGCTTGACTAGCTTCTTCTTTCATGAATCTGCTTTGTTCATTGAAAGCTCTCAACGCTTTGCACACCTTGACAACCAAACAGAACACTCGTTCTATTTTTATTATATCAGGGATTTGTATAAGCAGCAAATATCAATATAAGCGCGTTCATGAGCCGTCACTGTTCAATATTTGAACAAACCCGTTTGTTCCGTCGATTCGGATGTAGGCGCCGTCTTCAATAATGTCTGTCGCTTTGTCGATTCCGACGACCGCAGGAATGCCGTATTCCCTTGCCACTACTGAACCATGAGTCATCATGCCGCCCACCTCCGTAATCAGTCCGGCCGCTGAAGTAAAAAGCGGAGTCCAGCCCGGATCAGTATACGGCGCCACTAAGATGTCCCCTTGATTCAGCTTCGCGTCTTCAGGGCTCTTCACAACTCTGGCGGTCCCTTCAATGGTGCCTGCAGAAACCGGTGTCCCTGTGAGAGCTCCTTCGGGACTTTTTGCATTTCGCAGCCTCCCTGTAATGATCTCCCCTTCACTTGTCATCACGCGGGGGGATGTGAGCTTTTGATTGGACATATGCTGCTGTTTTCTGTCTGTTAACAATTCCGGAATATCCCCGATGCCGCGATTCTCCAATAGCGCGATAAGCTCCTCAAGCGTAAGGTAAAAAACATCGTCTTCACAATTGAGGATACCTTTTTCAACGAGGGTGCGGGCTTCTTTAAGAATGGCTTTTTTGTATAAAAACATCAATTTTACAAGTGTAAATTTATGATGCTCCCGCATTCCCATCAGGCTTCGATACATATGAACGAGCCGGGAGACTCTCTTTTTTTCCAGAAAACGAAATTGAGAGATGATTTGCTTTTTTGCCTCTTCCGCTTCCATTTCGCCTTGTTTAAATTTCCTCCTGTGTTCCCCAGGGGCAGTCGTCCGAATATGGCTGAGTATGGACGGAACGAGCTGAACCGGAGCCTCTGCCCATCTTGGCCTTGTCATATCGATTTCTCCCACGCACCGCATCCCGTACTTTTTGAGAAAACCATCTAAACTGGATTTCAATTCGGCGCCGCCGGGGATTTTGAGCAATTCTTCCATAAAGTTTTCGCTGTCTGCACGCTTGAAATAGTCAATGACTTCAGGATACTTCCTCGCCTGATCGGAAAGATCCCCCAACTCAAGACCCATTTCCGTTGTGACATTATGAGGCAGGGATTTATACAATTTCCCCAGTAAAATAGCGCTTTTCTCGTCCCCCAGCTTTTTTTTTAGCTTTTTTTCGAGCGATCCGGCTGCAATCATTCCGCTGAAGACATATACAGCGACTTTTGAAAGCACGTCTTGGAACATCCTTTCCATTCCTTTTTGGATGACGCGGATCGTCTCAGCGCCGGAAGTCCGGCTAAGCTTCTCCTCGGTGTCCGTCACGATCGCTTCAATGATCAATTCCGCTTTTTTCTCGGCTTTATCGGGGTTTTTCATCAGCAGGATTCCGGCAACCTTTAATGCTGCCGGAATCAAAATCGGCGCCAATCTCCCGGCAATATGAAACATGCCTTTTATCGAAAGAGAATTAAGCTGATGTTCTTTGCGCTTGACTGCCTCCGATACAGCAGATGCCATCAGCTGATCCATACCATTTAATACTTTAAGCAGCCGGCTCCGGGCGAATCTGAGAGAAAGAGCACCCGTAATATCGGCGAACACTCTTCCTCCCGCTTCGCGAAGAATCGGATGTGCCGAAGGGTCTTTTTTTAAAAATCGGAGAACTTGGCTGATCACCGATACACCCAATGGTTTCAGCGGATCTGTCATCATTTGGATATAGCCAAAATTAATCAATACGTGCGGCTTATCATCAAAAAAGCGTACGACCGGGTATAGAGATGTAATCGGCCGGCTTTGAAGAATGTAAAAGCTGCCGCCGGCAAAAGCCCATTCTATATCCTGTTCCTTGCCGTAGTGAGCCTCGATTTTGCGCCCCAGTTCTGCCAATTCGACGATTTTTGGATCCGGCAAAGCCTGTGTTTGTTGTTCTTCCGGAGAGAGAATTTTCTGAACGGTTCCTCCTTCTGGCACGGAGTAAATAGCCGATTCCTTCTTCGAAAGTTGTTTTTTGACGATTTCACCTGACTGAACCTGATACAGATCAGCGCTCACAATTCCGGACACCAACGCTTCACCCAAGCCGAAGCTGGCATCGATGGAAACCGTTTTGCGGTGCCCCGTGATCGGGTCCGCAGTGAACATAACTCCGGAAACCTCGGGAAAAACCATCTCTTGCACGACAACTGCAAGAAAGACAGAGCGGTGATCGAAACCGTTTTTCGCGCGGTAGGAAATCGCCCTGTCCGTAAACAGAGAGGACCAGCATTGTTTCACTGCATCAAGAAGCTGATCTTCTCCGCAGACGTTCAAAAAGGTATCCTGCTGCCCCGCAAATGAAGCCGTCGGCAGGTCTTCTGCCGTAGCACTGGAGCGGACGGCATAGGCTTTTTCTTTGCCGGTCGTATCAACGCCTTCCAATATCGCCGATTTGATCTCGCCAGGTATGGGAATCTGGGCAAGATGCTCGCGAATCTGCTTCCCCGCAATCCGAATCTGTTCGAGATCATCATGCTTGAGCTGTCCAAGCTGATCGAGCAGGCTGTCGATGATGCCGCATGTTTGTATGAACGCGCGGTAGGCGGCAGTTGATAGGCAAAATCCCTTGGGAACGGGAAAACCCGCTTTTGTCATTTCCCCGAGGTTCGCCCCCTTTCCGCCGACATAGGGCAAAGCAAATTGATCGATTTCATTGAAATACACCACATATTTCTCCATTCTATCCTCTCCTTAGATCCGCTTTTTGCAGCAATTCCACGCCTCATATTGGATAATTTATTTTGCCCTGGCCTGACTTTCAACAAACACACTTTGTCTTATGAGGCATGCTTTTTTATACGTAAATATTGAACACTGTGTTGATTAATATTCATCATGTTTATTATAATTGCACAAAAGGCGAATGCAATGAACAATTAATCAGCAAATGTTAAGTTCTCAACACAAACATGGACATTGTTGATTTTCATGGACCGTCAGGAGGATTTGTATGACTGGACAAAAAAAAGACCGCAGGGTAAAGCGCACGAAAAAAATGATTAGAGACGCACTTTCTGAACTGATGAAAAATAAAACGTTTGAAGAGATATCCGTCACGGACATTACAACGAAAGCCGATATTAACCGCGGCACGTTTTACTTGCATTACGAAGATAAATACGATTTGCTGGAGCAAAGCGAGGAGGAAATTATCCAAGAGATCAATAACATTGCTAAACGCTCGATTCACTCAATGGACATATTAAATCAGGAAGTGATTGACCATCCGCTGACGTCGTCGATATTTTTCAATATATAAGAGAAAACGAGGTTTTTATGAAGGCAATTTTAGGCCCTAAAGGCCCGGGTTCTTTCCGTTTGAAATTCAAATCGGTTTTGAGCATTAATTTAAGACGGCTGAAAAAAGCGATCAAGACGGATCCGATCGTACCGGAGGACTACTTGATTTCCTATATAACCGGCGCTCATATCAGCGTCATGCAGCAATGGCTGGAAAACGGCATGAAAGAGACGCCGCATGATATGGCGCTCATTTTATCAAAAATAACCGGGATGGGCCCTGCATACGCGGCAGGACTGAGAAAAAAATGACAGGCTTTCAGGAAGAGGGATAACCCTCTTTTTTGCTTTTTTCGTGGTATGTATAAGAAATCAAAAACAATCCAAAATATAGTGAAAAAGGTGGTGAGACCATGCAGAAGAAAGGCATTCAAAACAGCAGCCTCGAGCAGCTGAAAAACGACCACGAAACAGAAAGCGCATTCCAGCAGGATAACAAAAGCAATAAACAGCAACAAAACAGGAATGCTTTAAAATAAGCTGAAAGGTGTGGAAACGAAATGAAACATGTAAGAGCATTGTGTTTAAAATTCATTGTGAGCCTTGTCCTCTTATATGTGGTGCTAACTCTGTTTTTTGGCGTTCCATTCGGCGAAATGTTTGTTTTGACATTGTTTTTAGGTGTGATCTCCTATCTGATCGGAGATCTTCTTCTGCTGCCGAGAACAAACAATACAACAGCGACAATGGGAGATTTTGGACTTTCCCTCGTACTGATCTGGGCGATTCTCGCCATGCAAAATAATCCGCCGTATGGTTCGCTAGCTGCAGCTTCAATCGTGTCAGCGATCGGCGTCACAGTGTTCGAATATTTCTTCCACCGCTATATGGAAGCCAACGTTTTGGGCGAAACGGAAAACGAAAAACGGGAAAAGCCAGGCTCATTGCAGTATCAAAGTGAAGCATCGGAAGAGCTTTACCCGGTTACCCCGTCTAAAAAACAGGACGAAGACTAAGCACAAGAACCTGCCGATCGGCAGGTTTTTTTACGTTTATGACCAGAGGCATTTTTCATAATTAAAGGAATATGAGTCTTTTTCACGAATTGATATTAAAAAAGTGAGGAGGACAAAAAAATGACACATAGCGCGCTAAAGCATTTAGATTATCACAATTGGGCGAATCAAAGGGTGCTCACCCACCTGAAAAGCCTGCCTGAAGAGCTGTTCACTCGGGAAATCAAAAGCGTTTTTCAATCTGTATCTGAGGTTGTTACCCATATGTGCGTGGCTGACGCCTTATGGCTGAAGATTATATCCGGAGCCGCTTACGAGGAAGCAAAGGAAACAGGCATGCGGCTGAAAGAAGGATTAAAGGGGAAAAAGATCGATGACTTCATTTCCCTCTTCCATGACACAGCGCTTCAATATGAAACGTTTTTTGAAAATCTTGAAGACCCCGATGGTGAAATCACGATTGCACATCCGGCATTCGGCAAAATCAAAACGCCTGTTAGCGAACTCCTTCATCACGTGGTCAATCACGGCACGTACCACAGAGGCAACATTTCAGCGATGCTGAGACAGATGGGTGAAGCAGGTGTGCCGACAGACTATGTTTATTATTTATTAAGCATGAAGCAGCCGACATAAATAAAAAACCCTTGTTCCGCTTTTGGAACAAGGGTTTCACAATTAAAATGATGCTGCAAGCTTTTTAGCTTCTGCTAAGCCGTTTTCAATAATTTTTTGAGCGTCGTCAGGAACAGCGTTGTGTCCTTCGATGACAACGGTATGCAGGTCTTGAACACCGAAGAAGCCCATGACGGTTTTCATGTAGTTCAATGACATTTCCATTGCAGCCATCGGTCCTTCAGAATAGAAGCCTCCTCTGGCATTTAACAGAGCAACCTTCTTGTCTCCCATCAAGCCTTTAGGTCCTTCAGGAGTGTATGTAAACGTCACTCCTGCGCGGGACAAGTAGTCCACATAAGTGTGAAGTACAGCTGGAACAGCAAAGTTCCACAATGGGAAAGCAAAAACAACTTTATCGGCTTTGACGAATTCGTCCAAGTAACGGTCCGCTACAGATGCAGCTGCTTTTTCTTCCTCGTTCAATTCCATGCCTTTTCCTGCTTTAAATGTCCCGTTAATAGCATTTCTGCCCAGGTACGGCGGGTTTTCTTTGTAAAGATCAAGCTCTACAATTTCATCGTTTGGATGATTTTCTTTATAGCTGTTAAGAAACGCATCATAAAGTTTTACAGATACAGCTTCTTCAGCAGTACGGTCATTAGCTTTAACAAACAATACTTTAGACATTCTATTTTCCTCCCGTGCTAACGTTTCAATATTTACTTACAAATAGTATGTTACTTTCTTTTAAATAGAAAGTCAACTCATTTATTTTTCTGGCCAAAAAAAAGCACCCGTTTGGGCGCTTTATTTGGAGTCCTGCTCCTGGTCAAGCCGTTCATAGACGTATGAATGCTTTTGATCCATCGTTTCTTTATTCGTCAAATCCTTCATCTGCCGTGTAAATTGCCGGTCATTCTCTGTGCGGTCTTCATGTCTTGTGTCTGCTTCCGCTTGAGCTTCGGCCGTTCTTCGCGCATATGGAACCGCTTCAAGGCGTTCATAAGGGATTTCTTTTCCAGTTGCTTCACACCTTCCGTATGTGCCGTCTTTCATCCTATTTAAAGCGTCTTCGATCTCTTTCAGCAAAGCTTCGTCCGATTGCCGGAAAGCCTGGTCCCTCATTCGTTCGGTATACACACCGGCGTGATCGGCAAGATGATTGTCAATACCGTTTGACAATTCGCCTGTTTCTTCATTCATCGGCTGTACCTCAGACTTTGCAGCTGTGATTTCGTTTTTTAAGCTGATTAATTTATCGTAAAGGTGCTGTTTTTGTTCCTCTGTCAATGCCATGTTGATCATCCTCCTTTCTTTTTCATTACCCGATTGCCGAAAGGGGAAACCTGCATTTCTCCGCAAAAAAAAGACCGTTCGTTCGCAAAATAGCGTTTGAACAGCCTGTTGAGATTATGCACATAAGTATTTTGATAACAGCGCTTGAATTTCAAGCATGTCGGTATCCTTCGTAAATTCCAGGTCAAAGATTTTGCTGCTGGTCATCAGAGAAAGAGAACTGTCTGGATTGAACATGCTGACTTCTCTAATCGCAAAGCCTTCAATCGATCTGTATGGCAGAAAGACGCGGACTTTCTTTTTGGAAAACAGTTTATTATCAAAAAAAATAATCCGCTTGTTCGTAAAACAAATTTGATCTATCCTCAGTCTGCAAACCGATTCAATTTTTTCTCCTTCTATGAGCAGCGGTTCAAATTTTTTGCCGTCTGCTGTTTTGCTTGCTGAAAAAACGCCCAATCAAAACCCCTCTTTCTGTATGTCCAATTTATGTTTATGCACAAGGCAAAGTATGCTGTCAGTTACTAATAAGGATACGATAACCCTGATTTATAAACAATTACGAGCAGATTACATTTCTTTAACGCTATATGTTTGTTTTTACTATCAATTCATACGCCCGGCGGACGCGTGAGGTTTCAACTTTTTATCAGTTTTTTTAGCTTATTTTTCGTTTGCTACCAATCAAAAGGTGCATAACGGATAAAACAAAAAACCGCAGCAGGATGTTCTTCCTCTGCGGTTCTCTTTTGACTATTATGCCTTTTATGTACATATCAGGCGCTTTTCCTGCTTCGGTCACGCAACTGATTCAGTCAGCCGATTTTTTATGAATGCGTGCGGTTTTTGTTCGACTACCATTCATTGCTGTTGATGACCCGCGCGAATTGATTCAGGCTTTTACTTCTTCAAAGTACTCTTTGTAATAGCCTCCGACTTTGTTTGTATTATCGATGATAAACAGAAACTCTTCCGTTTCGTTTTTGACCTCGTATACGTTACCGACGGTCAGCGCTCTGTTGACGATGTACTTTTTGGCATCGGTATGTATGCACTTTACTTTTTTAATGGTTTTATTGTTCTGCCATTTTTCGTGAATCATGTGGATGTCTCCTTTTTCATACGTCCTATAGTTTCCATTGTAGCGTTTTTTCGCCGAAATGCAATGCGATCTGGAGGCGAATGTGATTTTAAAGAGCATGGATATTGATTTGGTTTCATTCCCTGTTATAGAATGGTGGTGTATAGTTCCAAAATCAGAAATATATCCCTCTTCCATCCACGCAATGACCGAATCAAAAGACAAACCAGCATCAAGACAACTCACCCGAAGACAGACCAAAATTTCAAAGGAGGTTTGTTTGACAAACATGAGTTCATTAACAATGCAGGTCAGTAAAAAGCTGGAGTCATTTTTGCAGGGAACAAAGAAGCTCTATATTAACGGGGAATTTGTAACCAGCGCCTCAAACAAAACGTTTGAGACCCCAAACCCGGCGACTGGTGAAACGCTCGCCACCTTATATGAGGCAGGTCCCGAGGATGTGGACAAAGCGGTGAAAGCCGCGCGGGAAGCCTTTGACCGCGGTGAGTGGCGGACGATGAACCCGGCCGAAAGAAGCCGGCTGATGTACAAACTCGCCGATCTGATGGAGGAACACAAAACGGAACTGGCTCAGCTTGAAACGCTGGATAACGGGAAGCCGATCAGCGAAACGACCGCAGGCGATATTCCGCTGTCAATTGAACATATGCGCTATTATGCCGGCTGGGCGACGAAAATAACCGGACAGACGATTCCTGTTAACGGACCTTATTTCAACTATACACGACATGAGCCTGTCGGAGTTGTCGGGCAAATTATCCCTTGGAACTTCCCGCTTCTGATGGCCATGTGGAAAATGGGAGCCGCCCTTGCAGCGGGATGTACGGTTGTCTTAAAACCGGCGGAACAAACGCCGCTTTCCGCTCTGTATTTGGCAGAACTGATCGATGAAGCAGGCTTCCCGAAAGGCGTCATCAACATCATTCCTGGCTTCGGTGAGACGGCCGGAGAAGCTCTGACCGATCATGCCCTTGTCGACAAACTGGCATTCACAGGGTCAACGGAAATCGGCAAAAAAATTATGGAGAAAGCGGCCAAATCGGTTAAACGGGTTACCCTTGAACTCGGCGGAAAGTCGCCGAATATCATCCTCCCTGACGCCGACCTGAAGAAAGCGATTCCAGGCGCACTGACCGGCGTCATGTTCAATCAAGGCCAAGTGTGCTGTGCGGGATCACGCGTGTTCATCCATAAAGACCAATATGACAAAGTCGTCGATGAAATGGCCGCTTATTCCAAATCGCTCCGCCAGGGTGCGGGCCTTCATGAAGACACGCAAATGGGACCGCTTGTCAGCAAAGAGCAGCACGAACGCGTCCTCTCGTATATTGAAAAAGGACGTCAGGAGGGTGCGAAAATCGCAGCCGGCGGAACATGCCCTTATGAACAGGGATACTTTGTTTCTCCGACTGTATTCACCAATGTCGAAGACGAGATGACAATAGCAAAAGAAGAAATCTTCGGTCCTGTTTTGGCGGCGATCCCTTATGAAACGGTAGATGAAGTGATCGAACGGGCCAATCGCAGCGAATACGGCCTTGCTGCTGGCGTATGGACGGAAAATTTGAAAAACGCCCACTATATCGCCGACCGTCTGCAAGCCGGTACCGTTTGGGTCAACTGCTATAATGCCTTTGACGCTGCATCCCCATTCGGCGGCTACAAACAGTCGGGACTCGGACGTGAAATGGGCTCATACGCTCTGGATAACTATACAGAAGTAAAAAGCGTCTGGATTCATACAGGCGAATAACGCAAGACATGAGTTTCTGCAGCCGCCCTGTCGATCAGGGCGGTTTTCTTTTTGTGGAAATAAACATTTATAGATACATATGGTAAAATGGATGATAGTTTAAATCGACTGGAATGATAGAATCGTGTATTCTTCCTCTCTTAGCAAAACCCTCTGGAATCAAAAAAGCTTTAGATACATATGGGCGTCACAAACAGCACAGGCTGTCGGATCGATTTTGATGACGATCATCGTCATGGTCGATGTGTTTAAGGAAACGAACTCTGTATTCGGATCGGGTCTGGTTTTGGCTTTATCCTCGTTCGGCAGTGTATTAGGCGGTGCGATGGCTGCTTTTGCTATTCAGCGCCTCGACCTGCTTCAAACAGCGGCTTGTTCAACATGGTTCAGAGCGGTCTGCGCATTATGCATCGGCTTATGCCAATCGCTAGGCTTACCCTCTTATATCATTTATATGCTGCTGTTTTTGCAAAGCTTTGTCGGCTCCTGGTATTCTCCCGCACAATTAGGTTTACTGTATCAAGCGATTAAAAAGCGCGATTACGTGGCTGCATCGGGAAGCATCGTAACGGTCAACCAGTTTGTTCAGGCAGCAGGCTGGGGGCTCGGCGGCTATTTAACCGTTTTGACCCAGACTCACACGCTGACAGTGTTTACAGCAGGACTCTTTTTCGTATCAGGGCTTTTAATCAAATTGCCTGATTTGAAAACAGCGGTTATCCCTCGCCAAAAAATCCGCACACAATCAGTCTGGCGCACTGTATACAGGAAGAAAACCGTTTTGCTGCTTACGATGATGGACATGTCAGAAGGTTTAGCAAATGCGGTCTGGACTTCCGCCGTTTTGCTGGCTTTTACGAAAGAGGTGCTGAATAAAGGAGAGGCTTGGTGGGGATTCATCAATGCCGGTTATTTTTTGGGAGCAATTTTGGGCGGCATTCTCGCTGTGCTCTTTTCCAACCAGCTCAAAAAAAGGCTTGGCCTCATGATTGTCTTGGGTTCTGTTTCAATGGGAATCACAACGCTTTTATTCGCCTATTCGTCAAATCCCCTCCTTTCAGTCATCCTCTGTATCATGATGGGTCCGCTTTATCAAGTAAGAGACGTCAGTCAGACGGTTATCCTTCAAGATACGTTGACAGATGAAGAGCGTGCACCGGTTACCGCCGCCAAAAATACCATTTTGACTGCATGGTCTGTTTTAACAATCGCCATTATGGGGGCTTTGGCTGACTTGATCGGGGTGCAAAGCGTATTTATCGCTGCCGCTGTATTATATGCCGGAACAGCCGCTGTCACATTTTTCGTACGGGATGTGAGAACGTACAGCCAGTCTGCAAGGCAGCACACGAAAGAGGAGATAGAACGATGAAGCTGCTGTGGATTTTTCTCATCAACGGTATATTTGGAGTGATCGTTTTAGAAAAAAAGAAGCTCATTTGATGACAATGGCGCAGATTGCCGGCGGCCTGTTTTCGGCGGCATTTGCAGCCGTTCAGCAAAGATTGAAAAATAAGAATGAACAAAGCGGCGCTCAGTAGAATAACATGCTGCGCGTCCTCTGATTCAGCAGAATATCAGCTCTTTGTATTCCCGCTTCAATATCCCCATAATGATTTCATCTGAGTACTGTTCATTCATATAAAGAGCCTCCCTGACCGTACCTTCCCTTTTAAATCCGGCTTTTTCATATGCTTTCAGAGCGCGCTTATTGTGTGAAAAGACTTCGAGCTGGAGGCGGTTAAGATCGAGCCTTTCGAATGCAAACTGCATGGCCAGCCGCACCGCTTCAGAACCATAGCCTTTGTTCAAATAAGCGGGGCTGTGCAAAGCGATTCTAAACCCCGCTTTTCGATTCGTCCGGTCGATGTCAATGATGGACAGATCGCCTAACAAAAGATCGTCCTCCATTAAGCAGACGGCAAAATCATAGCGCGTCTCATCGCTTGTGATTCTCTCGTAGTGCTCATAAAGGTCTTCCATCGTAAATTCACGTATCGTGCCCGTCATATACCTGATGTATTCATTTTGAGCGGCTTTATAAAAGCTCTCCATATCGCCTTTTTCAACAGGCCTGAGATAAACTTTACGGCTCTCGAACATCGAACGCGCCTCCCCTGCTATTTTTGATACGCAGCAAACCAATGGTATGGCTGTATTTCCTTTAAAGATTTATAAACCAGACGCCCATCCGGTACAGTTACAGCTGCTTTAAGATCCGGCCCCCAATAAAAAAGTCTTTCCTGGCATACCCCGCACGGCGTTAATACCTTGCATTCGGAATGTTCATCATCTCTCACGACACAAACAGAGTGCGTAATTTTTGCCTGATACTTATGGGCTTCGAGAATGGCGCCCGTTTCAATGCATAAATCGGTTGAAGCGTTGATTACTTCCGGCGCTACGCTCGTCAAGATTCTTCCGTCTTCGGTGTACATGGCGGCTGCCCCGCCCCATCCGGTCGGATACCTCTTTTTGATCAATTCGACTGCGGTGTCATACAGCATCTGTTCAATATTCATTCAGCAACATCCCCCAAACATTGTTTCTAAGGTCTCTCTTTTTACAATACCTGAAAATGGAACAGAGGTAAATGAAGATATTCATGATTTCCTGATCATGCTCACGCATGCCCACACTGACGAATGCCTGTATACTCATCACATATTCAAAATCGCTGTTCTTCTGTTTTCATCCGGTTGGCATGACACATTTCCGAAATGAATACAGTAAAATGAAGGAGATGAGAAGATTGCGTTCTTTACTAGAAGACGTGAAAGCTTTCAGACAAAAGACGCTCGCAAAGCTTCAAAATAGACAGAGACCTGATGGTTCGTGGCGGTTTTGTTTTGAAGGGCCAGTGATGACAGACAGCTTTTTCATTTTGATGCTGACTTCACTTGGCGATCAGGACTCTTCTCTCATCGCAAGTCTTGCTGAACGAATCCGTTCGAAGCAGAGCGGAGACGGTGCATTTCGCAATCATCCGGATGAAACGGCAGGCAATTTGACCGCGACAGTCCAGGGCTATACCGGGATGCTGGCTTCGGGGCTCTATGACCGGAGAGATGCGCATATGCAGAAAGCCGAGGCATTTATTAAGGCCGCAGGCGGTTTGAAGAATGTGCACTTTATGACGAAGTGGATGCTCGCTGCCAACGGGCTGTATCCATGGCCGAGAGCCTATATTCCGCTTTCGTTTTTACTGATCCCGCCCTATTTCCCGCTTCATTTTTACCATTTCAGCACATACGCAAGAATTCATTTTGTCCCGATGGCCATTACGTTTAATCGACGATTCTCTTTAAAAAACAACCAAATCGGCTCGCTTCGGCACCTGGATGAAGCCATGTCAAAAAATCCTCTCGAATGGCTGAATATCCGCTCTTTTGACGAGAGAACCTTCTATTCTTTCAATCTGCAATGGAAACAGCTCTTTCAATGGCCGGCTTATGTCCATCAGCTCGGATTTGAAGCGGGCAAAAAATATATGCTGGACAGAATCGAAGAAGACGGAACACTATACAGCTATGCGAGCGCGACCATGTTCATGATTTACAGCCTGCTAGCGATGGGAATATCAAAAAACGCCCCCGTTGTTAAAAAAGCAGTCGGCGGAATCAAAAGCCTTATTTCATCATGCGGAGAGGAAGGCTTCCATTTGGAAAACTCAACTTCCACTGTCTGGGACACCGCGCTCATCAGCTATGCCATGCAGGAATCCGGAATACCTGATGAACAACATTCTTCCATCTCATCGGCAGCGGACTACCTTCTCAAAAGACAGCATGTGAAAAAAGCGGACTGGGCGGTCTCAAATCCTCAAGCGGCACCGGGAGGGTGGGGTTTTTCACACATCAATACAAACAATCCCGATTTGGACGATACCGCTGCGGCATTAAAAGCAATTCCGTTTCAAAGGCATCCGGCTGCCTGGAACCGGGGGCTTACCTGGCTTTTATCAATGCAAAACAACGACGGGGGGTTTGCAGCATTTGAAAAAAACGTTGACCATCCGCTCATCCGAAATCTGCCGCTCGAATCTGCCGCTGACGCAGCGGTCGATCCGTCAACGGCAGACTTGACTGGGCGCGTTCTTCATCTGCTCGGACTTAAAGAGCGGTTGACAGATGACCATCCCGCGGTCAGACGCGCTCTAAGGTGGCTTGATCACCATCAGGAAGCTGACGGCTCGTGGTATGGCAGATGGGGCGTCTGCTTTATTTACGGGACATGGGCCGCACTCACCGGAATGAAAGCCGTCGGGATTTCCCGCAACCACGCGTCTGTCAGAAAAGCGGTCTCCTGGCTTAAATCGATCCAGCTCGAAGATGGAAGCTGGGGAGAATCCTGCAAAAGCTGTGAAGCGAAGCGTTTTGTCCCTCTTCACTTTGGAACAGTTGTTCAATCTTCATGGGCGCTGGAGGCGCTCTTGCAATATGAGCGTCCGGATGACCCTAAGATCTTAAAAGGGATTCGTTTTCTCACCGATGATCACGAAAGCTCGCCTGAGCGACTCGAATACCCGACGGGAATCGGGCTGCCGAAACAATTCTACATCCGCTATCACAGTTATCCTTTTGTGTTTTCATTGCTCGCTTCAAGCGCATTTATTAAAAAAGCGGAAATGAGGGAGACATATTGAATGCTTACAAAGAAAAAATAGCGTCATGGGCCAAAGATCTGAAAGACCAAATGAAAGATGATCCTTCTTTAGAAAGCCATTTAGAAAAACTTTTTCAATCACTGGATGATCCTCGTGCGACCGAACAGGAATGGTATGAACAGGCAGAAGCCGTGTATCAAGCCATCTCCCGCAGTGATGCGTCTCAAGCAGGCCGGCAGCCATTCAGAACAGTGCCGATCGGAGGCCACCGCCTGCCAAGCCTGCCCTACTCGTATTCAGCCCTTGAGCCTTATATTTCAAGAGAAATTATGTTTCTTCATCATACAAAACATCACCAAAGCTATGTCGACGGCTTGAACAAAGCTGAAAAAGAACTGCAGAAAGCCAGGCAAACCAAACAGTTCGACCTTGTAAACCACTGGGAAAGAGAGCTCGCCTTCCACGGAGCCGGGCACTATTTGCACACTATATTTTGGTACGCGATGCACCCAAAAGGAAAAAGGCGGCCGACAGGCGAATTGCTGGAAATGATTAACCGTTCTTTCGGCAGCTATTCGGCCTTTAAAGAACAATTTTCCGAAGCGGCGAAAAAGGTGGAAGGCGTGGGCTGGGCGATCCTTGTCTGGGCGCCTCGCTCGCACCGCTTGGAAATTCTGATCGCAGAAAAACATCAGCTGATGAGCCAATGGGATGTGATCCCCCTTCTCCCGCTCGACGTATGGGAACACGCATACTACCTTCAATATAAAAATGAAAGGGCAAAATACGTCGATAATTGGTGGAATGTCGTTGACTGGAGAGAACCTGAAAGGCGGTTTGCGACAGCAAAGCGCGTTCTATGGGAGCCCTTCTGATACAAATTCAAATGGCGGGACTTCAAACTATTGAAGTCCTGTTTTTGTTTCGATTGTGAAGCCGGACATCGGCCTCCCCGCCATCAGAGATGAAACAAGCCTTTCCTCAAAAAGCGAACAAGCGCTTCCTCTCGCATCTTTCATTCATGAATGCTTCCTGGCGCCATGCAGTCGTCGACACCGGCCGTATCGAGCCGAACGCCGAATCCTTATCACTGTCAATGCCCATCTATGTTTTCTCTTAAATCCTCTATCATATGTAAAAAGACAACGTATAAAAGTTTAAATACTCCAGTTTATCCTCAGGATTTTCAAGACCGATACACGGAGATGTTTGAGCAGATTCAGAAGAGAAATCCCGCAGTCGTGCACTTTTTTGAACCTGCTATTATGATAATCTCCTTATGGAAAAGCGAATCTGCAACATTCTATCAATATATCCCAATTTCGTGCCTTAAGTATGAATTGTGAATATTTTTTGATTTATTTGGAAAATAGTCGTTTTTCCTCATTCTTCTAATTTCAAAACTCGTTAAGCTATTCTATGAGAAAGGAGGGGATAAATGAACAAACTGTCGATGTTTGTCTGATTGTTTTTTCGAAAAATGGAAATTTAATTTAGGAGGGTTAATCATGAAAAAAATGTTTGCTTTCTTTACAGCCTTCATGCTCGGTTTGACCTGTCTGCCGTACTTATCAGAAGCGAAAGAATCAAAACATACGGATAGTTCTGTTACAACCTTACCTTCTATGTCTATACCCACATCTCTCAATCAGTCATTAGACCAGGAAAAACAACAGTTTAAAACTTCCGCTATTAATCTCAACATCGGCCTCGATCTCTTAGGAATCGGAAACTCGATTAGGGATGCTATCGTTCAAAGCAATAACCGCAGCGGTTTCGTCAAAAACTGCATGGAAACCGCTTTTTATTCTGCTGGGCAAAGATACAATGTCATGGTGTTTAACTTAAGTCAAGGCTATCAAAATGGTTTAAGAGGAGTAAAATTTTATGGATCTGCCAACTATCATGGGGTGATTTACGGCATTTGGGTATTTGAAAGCGGACAATTTACAAACCAGGGAGACGGCGGCTGGATTAACTGGGCCTTTAAAGGCTGGTTTGATCGAAACGGCCAAACTGTAACATTCCGCAAGCCTTAATCAAAGTCAAAGTATCCCCCTCTTCTGCCTGCCGGTAAAATCGTCAAAAACGAATTCACCGGCAGGCCTTTTTAATATGTTTGCGCAGAAAAAAGCCGATTTATCAAACACTTCCCTTGCCGGTCATACCGCCGCCATTCTTTAGCGGCACTCAAACTGTCCGGCCTTACAACAATTCAATCTTAGAATACGCCAATGACGTCCAAAAAGACGATAATAATAACGATTGGAGCGGCGTAGCGAATCAGCAGAAGCCATGCTGCAAACCATTTTCTGCTGATTTTAGAGCCCTCTTTCAATTCGGCAAAAAGCTCTTCTTTCGGGATTTTGAGCGGCACAAAAACGGCGATGAGCAAAGCGCCGAGCGGCATTAAAATATTACTGACAAGGTAATCCGCCGCATCAAAAATGGATAGATTAAAAATCGATACATCCTGAAGCACGCCGTATGATAATGCTGAAGGAATTCCGAATAGGAAAATCGCAATTCCTCCGGCCCAAGCGAAAGCCTGTCTTTTTTTAGGATCCCCTTTTGACAAGGAAGAAACAAGGATTTCAAGCATTGAAAATGCGGACGTCAGTGTAGCAAATAAAAATAAGAGCATAAACGCCAATAAAAAGACGATTCCTAAAGGCATCTTGTGAAAGACTGACGGCAGCACATTAAATAACAGCATCGGGCCGGCATCAGGAGATAATCCGAATGAAAAAACGGCCGGAAAAATTGCAAACCCGGCAAGAATCGCTACAGATACATTGAGCAATGTCACTGAAACGGCCGACTGTACAAGGTTTTCTTTTTTCGATAAATAAGAGCTGTACGTTACCATAACGGAAACACCGACACTCAGCGAGAAAAAGGATTGTCCAAGCGCAAACAGCACCGTTTTGGCTGTGATATGGGAAAGGTCAGGTTTTAAGAAAAACTCCAATCCTTCCATTGAACCGGGAAGTGTCAGCGAACGGATGATCAACAGCAGAAAAATAATGAACAGAGCAGGCATCATAAACTTGCTCGCTTTTTCAATCCCGCTTCTGACTCCTTTGGAAACGACAAGAATCGTTATCATGATAAATGCAAACTGGCTCGCAAGAACGAGATACGGATTTGCAATCGTCTCCCCGAAAAGACCTGCATAATCCGTGCTTCTTGACAGTTCGCCGGTCAGTCCTTTGATAATATAAATGATGATCCAGCCGCCGACAACACTATAGAAAGACAGCAGAATGAAACACGTGATAATGCCGAGCCGGCCGATCCAATGCCAAAGCGAGCCGGGCGCCAGCTCCTTATAGGATTCAACGGCATCTTTTTGAGTCTTTCTGCCGATAATGAACTCCGCCATTAATAATGGAAGCCCAATCAATAAAGTAAAAAGAATAAACATAAGTAAAAATGCTCCGCCGCCGCTTGTTCCGGCGACATAAGGAAACTTCCATATCGCGCCGAGCCCGATTGCCGAGCCGGCCGAAGCTAAGATAAATCCAAGCTTTGATGACCATATATTTTGTTTATTTTCCACTTAAGCACCTCTTCTTCTCGGTCTAATTGCATATGGCTACAAACTATCATTTTAAAAAGCATAAACGAATTCGTCAAGGTTTTCAAACATTTCTTTCAGTTTACATAATAATATTATTTAAAACAAATTCGCATTTTACTAGTATTGAATTATTCAGAATATTAATTATAATAAGAGAATGTTATATTTTCTACAGATGTGAGGAGCTGGACTTATGAGTTATTTGATCAAAATCAGTCAATTTGCAGGAAAAACGTTTGCCATTTGGGTGATTCTGTTTGCGGTTCTCGGCTTTGCCTTTCCGACGCAATTCACCTGGATCACCCCTTATATTACCATCCTGCTTGGCGTGATTATGTTTGGCATGGGATTGACATTGTCAGCGGACGATTTTAAAGAGCTGCTGAGACGTCCCCTGCATGTGCTGATCGGTGTGATGGTTCAATATACGGTTATGCCGCTGCTAGCTTTTGGACTGGCCTATGGACTCGGTCTTCCCTCCGAAATAGCGGTTGGGGTCATTTTAGTGGGATGCTGTCCCGGGGGCACGGCATCAAACGTCATGACATTTTTGGCGAAGGGGAATATCGCCCTGTCAGTGGCGATTACAACGGTTTCCACATTGCTTGCCCCTTTTTTAACGCCGTTTCTCATTTTATTTTTCGCAAAAGAATGGCTTCCGGTATCTCCGGGCTCTCTGTTCGTTTCGATTTTGCAGGCGGTGCTGCTCCCGATTATCGCCGGGCTGATCGTTCAATTTTTCTTTAAAAAACAAGTGAAAAAAGCGGTGCAGGTGCTTCCGCTCGTCTCTGTTCTCGGCATCGTCGCCAGCGTCACCGCGGTCGTCGGAGGCAACCGGGAAAACATTATTCAATCGGGGCTGTTGATTTTTGCGGTAGTCGTTCTTCATAAT
The DNA here is from genome assembly GCF_056155945.1 of Bacillus sp. GM2. Lineage (NCBI taxonomy): Bacteria > Bacillati > Bacillota > Bacilli > Caryophanales > Bacillaceae > Bacillus > Bacillus sp. GM2. The sequence continues at coordinate 1,395,653 of NZ_JBRKSZ010000007.1, read as the reverse complement.
GGCCTCGGGCTTTTCCTTGGCTTTGTTTTGGCAAAGTGCTTTAAAATGGATTATGCATCACAAAAAGCCGTGTCCATTGAGGTCGGCATGCAAAATTCGGGTCTCGGTGCAGCATTGGCAACGGCGCACTTCTCTCCTCTTTCCGCTGTCCCGAGCGCTGTTTTCAGCGTCTGGCATAACCTTTCAGGCTCATGGCTTGCGACATACTGGAGCAAGAAAGCAAATAAGCAGAAGAATAACAATTATTCTCCTGCCCCGCAGATGATAAACAAAAAGCTTTGACCGTACATGCGGCCAAAGCTTTTTTCTTGATTTAACCTTCCAACAAAAGCTGTTCAGGATCTTCAAGCAGATTTTTAATCGTAACCAGGAAGCCGACCGCCTCTTTACCGTCGACGATCCGGTGGTCATACGATAATGCAATGTACATCATCGGGCGGTTTTCGAAACGCTCTTCATCAATTGCTACAGGGCGCAGCTGGATCTTATGCATACCCAAAATACCAACTTGCGGACTGTTTAAAATCGGAGTCGATAACAGTGATCCGAACGTTCCTCCGTTTGTGATCGTAAAGGAGCCTCCTTGAAGCTCGTTGAGCGACAATTTGTTGTTTCTCGCTTTCTTCGCAAGCTCACCGATATCCCTTTCAATATCAGCAAAGGTTTTGCGGTCTGCATCCCGAACGACCGGTACGACGAGGCCATCCGGCGCAGCAACAGCGATTCCGATATCATAGAATTTTTTGATCACAAGCTCGTCGCCTTGAATTTCCGCGTTGAGGAGCGGATATTTTTTCAGCGCGGCGACAACAGCTTTTGTAAAGAATGACATGAATCCGAGCTTCACATCATGCTGCTCAAGGAATTGATCTTTTCGGCGTTTCCTTAGGTTCATGACCGCCGTCATGTCCACTTCGTTGAATGTCGTCAGCATTGCGGCGGTGTGCTGAACTTCAACGAGGCGTTTGGCGATCGTCTGTCTCCTGCGGGACATTCTTTGACGCTCTACCGGTTTACCTGCATTTTCAGTTTGTTTAGCAGCCGGCGCCTGTGTTTCGCGTTTTGGATCAGGCTGAGCTTTTGGCGGCTGCTCGTTCTTCTGATAAGATTCAACATCTTGCTTTCTGACCCTTCCGAGCGGATCTCCGGTAGGAATCTCCGATAAATCGATGCCTTTTTCACGGGCGAGCTTTCGGGCAGCCGGAGAAGCGATTGTTCTTGTTTTGGCTGTATCCGCCTCATCGTTCGCGCTTTCGCGAAGTTCGGCTGTCTTTTCAGACGAGGCTGCCTTCTCTTCCGAAGCACCGGCGCTTTCTTGAGCGTCAGCTTGAGGAGCCGTTGATTTGCCGCCTTCTGAAATCGTTCCGATTATTTCGCCGACCTGAACCGTGTCACCGGAATCTTTCAGCACTTCCTGAAGAACGCCGGACTGCTCTGCCGTCAATTCAACGTTGACTTTATCAGTCTCCAGCTCGAGCAGGAATTCCCCTTGTTCTACATAATCTCCCGGTTGTTTCAGCCATTGGGCTATCGTTCCTTCTGAAATTGATTCCGCTAATTCAGGTACTTTAATTTCCGCCATTTTTTAGTTCCCCCTTAATTTTTGCGAGTCAAGCTATCAGATACAATGCGTTCCTGTTCCTTTTTATGAACCGTCGGATCCCCTTCTGCCGGACTTGAACGTCTTCTTCTGCCAATATAGCGGACCTTCACGTCCTTTGGAGCAATCTCTCTTAAATAAGGCTCGATATAGTTCCATGCACCCATATTTTGCGGTTCTTCCTGTACCCAGACAATCTCCTCCAAATTCGGGAGTTTGCTGAAGATCGCTTTAATATGCTTTGCAGGGAAAGGATACAGCTCTTCAACCCGTGCAATGTGCAGCCAATCTTTTTCACCTTCCATTTTATTGAAATGGCTGCTGATGTCAATCGAAACTTTACCGCTTGAAAGGACGAGGCGCGTCACTTTGTCATACTGATGGGAAAGTCCTGACATTTCATAGACCGGCTTAAAGCTGCTGTCGCTGAGCTCCTGCACTTCTGACACGGTATTCGGATTTCTCAGCAGGCTTTTCGGCGTCATGATGATCAGCGGGCGGATCTCCTCGCGAAGGAGCATCTTGGCCTGCCTTCTTAAAATATGGAAGTATTGGGCGGCGCTCGTCAAGTTGGCGACAGTCCAGTTGTTTTCCGCCGCCAGCTGAAGGAAGCGTTCCGTTCTTCCGCTTGAATGCTCAGGTCCCTGCCCTTCATAGCCGTGCGGCAAGAGAACAACGAGCCCTGATTTTTGTCCCCATTTCGCTCTTCCTGCAGAAATGAACTGATCAAAGTACACTTGCGCCGCGTTTGCAAAGTCTCCAAACTGCGCTTCCCAGATCACCATCGTTTCCGGCGAAGACACGTTATATCCGTATTCAAAGCCTAGGACGGACCCTTCAGAAAGCGGGCTGTTGTGAACCGCAAATGACGCTTTCGTATTTGCAAGGTGATGCAGTGCGATGAATTCGTCCCCTGTCTTGCTGTCGTGAAGGACAAGGTTGCGGTGTGCGAATGTGCCGCGTTCTGAATCCTGCCCGGTCAGTCTTAGAGGTGTGCCGTCTTTCAAAATGGACGCAAAAGCCATCGCCTCTGCTAGCGACCAGTCGACTTTTCGGTCATCGTCGAACGCTTTGGCGCGCCTTTCGAGGATTCGCTTTAGCTTATCGAAAACGTTGAAGTTTTCAGGCCATGAAACAAGCTCCTGATTGATTTTGCGCAAAGTTTCAACATCAACCGACGTGTCAACATCAGGAAAACCGTTGGAAACAGGCTCGGGAAGAACGATTTCATGTGTCATGTCTTCCTTCTTGGCCGGCACTTTGCGATAGGCTTCTTCTAAACGCTTCATGACAGCGTCCCCGATTTTGTCGACGGTTTCTTTATCGACGATCCCGTTATGAATCAGCTTTTCAGCAAAGATGTTCTTGACGGTCGGGTGCTTTCTGACCGCATCATACAGCATCGGCTGCGTTGCAGACGGCTCATCCATTTCATTGTGGCCGAAACGGCGGTAGCCGATCAGATCGATCAAAAAGTCTTTGTTGAAAGTCATGCGGTATTCAACAGCGAGCTGAACCGCTGAAAGGCATGCTTCAGGATCATCCGCATTAACGTGGACGATCGGAATCTCAAACCCTTTTGCAAGGTCGCTTGCATATTTCGTCGATCTTGACTCATTGCTTTCCGTCGTAAATCCGATCATGTTATTGGCGATAATGTGAATCGCTCCGCCCACCTGATAGCCTTTAAGCTGGCTTAAATTCAGCGTTTCCGCGACAATGCCTTCCCCTGGGAATGCCGCATCGCCGTGAATCAGAATCGCCAGCGATTTTTTAACGTCTTGAACCGGATAGCCGCTCTCCGTTCTCGTTTCCTGGGCGGCTCTTGTCGAACCCTCAACGATCGGATCGATGAACTCCAGGTGGCTCGGATTGTTCGCGAGCGCAATGCGCGCCGTTTTCGTATGCTCATCCTGAATCTGACGGTTGGCGCCGAGGTGATATTTTACGTCACCCGTCCAGCCGTAATTGATCCCTGTCGAACCTTCCGACGGAACGAGATCTTTATTCGGCGCATGCTGGAATTCAGAAAAAATGATTTCATAAGGTTTTCCTAGAACATGCGCAAGAACGTTCAGGCGGCCCCTGTGCGCCATACCGATATTAACGTTTGTCGTACCTGCCGAAACGGACTTGGCGATAATATCATCCAGCATGGGCACAAGCGCATCAAGTCCTTCTATTGAAAAGCGTTTTTGCCCGACAAAGGTTTTGTGGAGAAACTGTTCAAGACTTTCAACTTCTGTCAGCCTTCTTAAAACTTCCACCAGCTTTTCTTTCGATTTCGGGGCGAATAATTCCCCGGATTCGATCTTTTTCATCAGCCAGTTGCGCTCTTCAAAAATGTGCACATGGTCAAATTCAAAAGAAATCGATTTTTTGTATGTGTTTCTCAAGTACTGAATGGCTTCTAAACCGTTTGTTACTTCTTTAGGGGCATCTTTGCATATGACAGACGCCGGAATTTTTTTCACATCCTGCTCAGTTAACCCGTACTCAGCAAGAGGAAAAAACTCCTGTTTCTCTTGTGTTTTTCTCAGTGGATTGACGGAAGCGTTTAAATGGCCATAGGTTCTAATATCTTCTGCGAGTTTTATCGCTGATGCGATTTTTTGAATAGATCCAGCCGTGAAATCTGCCTCTTCGTTTTCGTTTTTTAGAGAGGCGGCCCTTATATCGCCCGGGGGAGCTCCAAGTTCGTCAAACATCTCTTTTAACTCAGCATCCAAGCTTTCTGGATCCTTGACGTATTGATCGTAAAGCTCCAGCACATAGCCGAGGTTCGGACCGTGAAATTCTTCCCAAGTCATTCTTTGTTTCATACTATTTTGAAACATTTGAACATTACCCCCAACCTAATAATCAAGTGAATGATTCACTATCTTAATATATCTTCTGAACCTTACGCCCAGAAATATGTAATAAAAACGCTTCCACGTACATTTTACCACTGTTTCTCATTTGTTTCTACACAGATTGTTCAAATAAAATTAAAAAATCATCTTGAAAAATAAAAAAATTTATAATTTTGAACTTTCAGACCGAATTCTTTTAAACTGCCTCATTATTTATTCACATATTTCCCCTGACCGTCTATTTTTTAACATCCCGATGTGCTCCGTAAAAAATTAAGTTGATAAAAATAATAAAAATTTCAATATTTCACTGTGTTTCTACGATAAAAAACAGATGGCCGCGAGTATTGCTGCCATCTGTCATATCTATCCTATACTTTTGCTCAACAGCTTTTTTAAAAGCGGGTACAGAACATCGGGGAGCTGATCGACGTCTGGGACGAAAAGGCTGTACTTTCCGTACATGTCCTGTATCGTCTTGATTTGCGATTCTTCGATTTCGCTGTTTGATAAAAATACATTGATGACTTCGATATTTCGTTTCCGCGCTTCCATAACGGCTTCATGTGTATCGACAATCCCGTTTTGTTCATAATCGAATGCGGCCGGCTCCCCGTCTGAAAAGACAATCAGGAACTTCTGAGCTTCGCTTCTTTGAACAAGCATCTTCGTCATCTGTCTGATCGCATATCCGTCCCGGTTGTCTTCTTCCGGTTCAAGCTGCATGACATGCGGTCCGGCGCCTGCTTTTAAGGAATCCGCAAAAGAGACGACCGTATGAAAGTAATTGGGCTGGCTCGTCTCTGTCGCATCGTTCGTATCTTCCCAAAAACCGACGATTTGGTGAGGGACAGCAACAGATTTAAGCGCTTCGTGAAACAGGACAATGCCCCGTTTCGTCTCCGCCATTTTGTCATGCATGCTTGCTGAACAGTCGACAAGCAATGTAAAAACGGCGTCGATCTCTGTTGACGGTTCTTGCTTTTTATAGAACAGGCGCGGATTGCGCTCTGTAAAGTAACGGAGCAGTTTATTGTTCAATCTGCCTGCATGCAAATCGGTTCTCGGGAGCGTTTTTTTATGCTCGAGCGTTTTTTGAATCATCTGTTTGAGCCGTTTTTGATACGATTCGATTGTTTTGGCTTGAGCCTGGTAGTCTAATATGTCTTCGTTAGAAGGTTTTTCCGGAGGCTTCATCACCGAAAACGCATAGCGGTTTTCTTTGCCGGCTGGTGCGGCGCCGCCGTTCGGCTCATCTTGAACAGATTCAAGCGATTCAAGTTTTGAATAGTCTTTTCTTTTCGTCTGCTTCGCCGTTCCCTGAACAGACCCGAGCGCTTGGTCGCCGTCTTCTCCTTCTCTTAAAGCGCCGCCGGAAATATCGGTTTTGGCGCCGTGCTCCAAATCAAACTGGAGAAAGCTTTTCGCCGGGGCTTCCGTTTCTCTGTGCCAAGTCGGCATTTCTTCTTCATGAACTTCCTCGTCACCCGCACTTTTCTCTTCAAGCGTCAGATCCTCGCTCAGCTTCGGTTTTGCTTTCAAATCTTGAAAAAGCTCTTCTTCGTCAACTTGTTCGTATTCCAGTTCCGGAAAAAAGAAGTACGTATTCAGCATATCCTTTTCGAGCACCTCTTCGAAACCTTCCATCAGCCCGCTTACAATCGAGACGATGTCAGCAGTTGAACGCGCTTCGAATACGCGGGCGAGCTCGGCTTCTATAAATCCTTTCATCGGATCGACCGATTCATGGATAGCCGGTATCTCATCAAGCGGCGATTCCGCGGTCAGCTTAAGATATACAGCGCAAAACAAAGCATCTGTAAAAATGCTCCGCTCCAAATTCAGCGTCAACTGGGTCGTAAAGTGTTTCCGGTACATTGATTTCCGGTTTGAAAATACCGGTTTTGTGCCGGGGCGCTCCCTCTTGATGGACTCTTCGATTCTGATGTCTTCAAAAAGCATAAACAACTGTTTTGCCAAACTCTTAAACTGATATTTCCGAGCCGCGTCAAGCATGCGGGAAAAGTCTTTCATCGAGCTGTAGCGGGAGCCGATTGACCGCAAGTAGACATCACTTTTCAAACCGTCTACCATATCCCGGTGGTTCCTGTCTTTCCAAAAATGGCTCATGTAGATCTTTTTCTCAAAAGGATTGTAATAAGACTGAACCCCGTACTCCACTTCAACCTGATCGCTTTTTGCGAGCGTTTTCGCCAGATCTGTCAGCTCCATAAAAAGCAGAGAGTCAATCTTGCTGTCATTGAATTTAATAAACTTCATAAAAAAACCCTCATTCGAACAAAGTTTGGGCAATATTTCGGACCGCCGCTTTTTCGCGTTCATCATCAAGCTTTTCAACGATGCCCCGTTCGATCGCTCGCAGCGGCGGAATATACGTCGACAGATCGCAAGTATCGAGAAGCGCTCTGATGGAAGCGGCCTCTTCAGAAACCTGTCCATTATGAGCCTGCGTCATTAAGTCCGATGACAGGGTGACAAAGCGGTCCAGCAGCTTCTGATTTTTCAGTTCGGATTGTGTTTCAAGCACCCGTTTCAGCAGGTCACCTTTAATGTAGGGCACGTCGATAATGACAAACCGGTTTTTCAGCGCTTCATTCAACGGGACCGTTCCGACATAACCTTCGTTTATCGCTGCAATCACGCCGAATCCCTCTTTCGCTTTGATGACGTCCCCCGTAAACGGATTGGTCATCATTTTCCGGTAATCGAGCACCCCGTTTAAGATCGGCAGCGTTTCCGGTTTCGCCATGTTGATTTCGTCAATATATAGGAAATGGCCGTTGTTCATCGCTTTTGTCACGGGACCTTCGATAAATTCAATAGAGGCGTTCCCGTCGGTGTTTTCAATCGTTTTGTAACCGACAAGCGCCTCTGCATCAAGGTCCACAGAACAGTTGACACTGTGCATAGGTTTTTGAAAATAAGCGGAGAGCGTTTCGGCAAGTTTTGTTTTTCCGGAGCCTGTCGGGCCTTTTAACAAAACGTTTTTTCCGAGTGACAGCGCGATCATCGCGTCATAGAGAATGGCGCTGTCTTCCGCTTCATAGCCGGGCGTTCCAATCAATGATTGGTATTCCGCGGCAACAGGTTGGGCGGCAGACTGAATCAGCCGCTCTTTTATTTTTTCAGGCAGCTCTAGTTCATGCAGATCATATTTCATGTGTTGTAAAATTCCTTTCTCAAAGCGTCTTCTGTATGTAAGTATACTAGAAAAGATGCGCTGCCCTCAATATAAACGGCTTCCATGCGCCGATTCACTTTTTTCCGGTGTTCGTCAGCGCTCCGCAAACCATCCGGGCTCCGGAGTTTCCGGATGGATTTGTTAAATCATCATCCTGATGCTCATGAATGATGAAGGCACTTCCATCATGATCAAGCAGACTGAACTTGCTTTTCTGATCAAGGGTGACGTCCGGCGCATTTACGATGACGTCGACTTTGCCGTCGGCTCCGACTTCAATATTCGGCAAATCACCGGCATGCGGTCCTTTCGGATTGTGAAAGCCGTGCTCCTTTTGGTCAGGATTGAAATGAGCACCCGCACTTTCAAAATCAGGCTTTTTACACACGCCCGTTTCATGAATATGAAAAGCAAGCATTCCCGGCGGCAGATCATGGGCGCTGACTCTGATATCAAGGCCTTCTGCAGCAGATGCAGACACTTCTATAAAACCGGTCTCCGTACCGTCGCGTTTGATCAGCGGTATTTTTAATGGCTGTGTCATCGCTTCAAAAGTTTCTTTATGTTCCTGTTCGGCATTTTTTTGCTCGATTTCTTTCTGCTGTGTGCATGCAGCTGCCAAACAAACAGCCATACATGTGAGCAATATGTACTGTAATGTTCTCAAACGGCTTCCCCCTTCGCTTTTCTTTTCAGTTTAGACAATGAAGAGGGGCATTAAACCTGTCCTTACCATCCTGAAATCACGCAAAAAAAAAGCCATATAAAATGGCTTTTTTAAAATGAATACCGTTTTGCGCCGAGGTAGCGCTGTTTCCAGTAGGAATTATTCATGTCGCTGACGGTGACACCGGAATCGTTGGCATTGATAAACTTGTTGTTTCCTAAATAAATGCCGACGTGTGAAGGACCCGCTTTATATGTTTGGAAGAAAACGAAGTCTCCTCTTGAAGGCTGGCTGACTGGCGACATGATGTTCCAGTATCCGGCTGCGCTCAGCCTTGAGACAGATGTGACTTTGTTCAACGTGTAATAGATGAATCCGCTGCAGTCAAAGCCTGAAGGGTTGTTGCCTCCCCATCTGTAAGGCACGCCGATATGCTTTTCTGCTTCCGCAATCATTCGCTCGACCTTTGCGCTTGTCGAAGTGCCGGTTGAAACTGAAGAGTTCGGCGAGCTGGAAGACGGGCTGCCAGATGATCCGGAAGTCGATGCACCGGAGATTTTAAGCTTCTGGCCGACTTGCAAAACATCTGTTTTTAATTGATTAGCCTCTCTGATGCTTTGGACTGTCACCTTCATCGAATTTGCAATTTTCCAGAGAGAATCCCCTGGTTTAACCGTGTAAGTGGTCGTTTTTGAACTGCTGCTTGTGTTCGTTTTACTTGATGAAGAACTTGAAGACGAACCAGAAGATGGTTTGCTTCCGCTGGAAACCGTTCCTTTCACTTTAAGAACCTGGTTCGGGTAGATCGTGTCCGACTTCAAGTTGTTCAGCGTTTTAATTTCGGCGACTGTCATATTCAAACTATTGGCAATTTTCCATAAAGAGTCGCCCAATTTGACTTTGTATGTGCTGCTTGAACTGCTTGCACTTTGCGAGCTTGAGGATGAGCTGGATGATTTCGAACTGGAACTCGAACTTGAGCCGGAGCTGGAACCGGTGTTTTTCGCGCTTCCTTTAATGACCAGCTTTTGTCCCGGGTAAATCATATCGCTGCTCAGCCCGTTTAAGTTTTTGATCTCTTTTACGGTTGTTTTGTAGTCTTTGGCAATCAGCCACAAGGAATCTCCTAATTTTACCGTGTAAGTTGACTTGGCAGTGCTTGAGCTTGAGCTGGAACTTGCGGATTTTGTCTGTGAGCTGCTTGTTGACTTGCCGTCCGGTACTTTTAAAGTTTGTCCGACATAAATAACTGTAGATGAAAGATTGTTTGCTGATTGAAGTGCCGAAACACTGGTATTGTAATCAGCTGAAAGCTTCCACAGTGAGTCTCCGCTTTTCACCTTGATGGTTTGGGCTTCTACCGGTGATGCCGCCAATGAAGTTCCAACTACCGCAGAGGCCGCCAAACCTACTGCTATCTTCTTCTTCATAACCTTTTAACCTCCCGTTTCATTTTCGTTCTCTCTATGTATGCCATTACATTTGCTATTGCTTAAGCCTTTATCCGGCCGATCAGACAGGTGATCTGATCACCATATGTATGACCTTTGGCCGAAAGCCCCCTTTTATATTCTTAAGCAAAAAATGCAATTCACGATTTGTATCGGTCTATTTTATATTTTTTTAATAGTCTTTTTGTTTTTTTACAAATTTCTCATTAAAAATACAGACTGATAGACATATTGACAAAAATCAATACTTTTTTCGCGCGCTCGAGATGCCGGATGCTTTTTTTGCAAAGGTTTGCGTTTCAATTTTTCGGAAATACGATGATCAGTTGTTTTAAAATCAGAGGTTCATGGTGAAAAACAGCGAGAAGGAGTTGACTGGATATGCTGCATGTGCTGAAACAGCCCGAATAGACGCCGTAACATGCGGATTTCCGTACCGTTTTACAGCCGCTTTCTTTTTCTCTCGGATCAAACGGTCAACAGATGGACAAGCCAGCATTCAAGTTGAGGATGTAAAAACTGTGTATTCATATTCATTAGTTTACCGGAAATCGCCGATCAATCCTCATCTATTGCCTAATCGAAAAGCAAAGATCAGGATCACTCATACATTTCTACATTTCAGCACAAATTCCTCCAAGAAACCATAAATTGACTATATCACACATTTTTTTTGCCAACATCCGGAATTGGGAGCATCTTTTATTTAGATCGAACGGCGTTTTACTATTTCATTTATAGATTCTTTTTTCCCGTCTTAATGTAACGATAATTAGAAAAATAAAACTTAATGCTCATTAATTTTTGTATATTAATAGTCTTAATAGGCTATTAAAAAACACATAAAAAACTTCCGGTTGATTACCGCCGCTTTCATGCATGTTTCCTCCTTTTATGGCGCATTTTAAGACATGGAGGTGAATCTTCTTGGCTATTCAAAAAATATGTCAATATTTATGTACGTGTTTAGGAATCCTTTCTCTTTCCTTTATTTATGTGCAAATGTTTAAAAAAACAAAACAGACGAAAAAAGATTGAACAGACATTTATTGCATTTTATACATAACGTGTTATAATTTCTCTCGTTATCCAAAAGAAACGGGGAACTGATATGAGGGAAACAAAGGATTTGCGGGAGAAAACAAGACAGTTTTTAACGATTTTAATTCCGATTTTGATTACGCAAGCGGGACTGTCGCTCATTACGGTTCTCGATACGGTGATGTCAGGCAAAGTCAGTGCCGCAGACCTCGCCGGGGTCGCAATCGGCTCGAGTTTGTGGACCCCCGTTTATACAGGGCTTGCCGGCATTTTGACGGCTGTAACACCGATGGTCGCCCAGCTGATGGGGGCCAAGCGGCAAAAGGATGTCCCTTATACTGTTATTCAATCGGTCTATGTGGCCGGGATCATCAGCATTGCTGTCATCGTTTCCGGGTACTTACTGATTGATCCGGTGCTTGAGAACCTCGATCTTGAACAGAAGGTAGCGGTTATCGCAAAGCAATATTTAATCTGCATCGGGCTCGGCATATTGCCGCTGTTTGTTTACAATGTGATGCGCTGCTTTATTGATTCACTCGGAAAAACGCGGGTGACGATGCTGATTACGCTCTGTTCTCTGCCCATTAATTTTATTTTGAATTATTTGTTCATTTTCGGGAACTTCGGCTTTCCAAAGCTTGGAGGAGCAGGAGCCGGTATGGCTTCCGCCATCACATATTGGTGCATTTGTCTGATCTCTTTATACATCGTCCACAAAAAGACGCCGTTTCACCAGTTTAGGATTTTTGGAACATTCTATTCATTTTCTTTTGCTGAAAGTATGAAGCTGCTGAAGATCGGGATTCCGATCGGTTTCGCCATCTTCTTTGAGACGAGTATATTCGCAGCTGTCACTTTGCTGATGAGCCATTTTGACACGGTCACGATCGCTTCCCATCAGGCGGCAATGAATTTCGCTTCGCTTCTTTACATGCTTCCATTGAGCGTATCGATGACACTGACAATTGTCGTCGGCTTTGAGGCCGGAGCAAAACGGTTTAAAGACTCGAGAACCTACAGCTATCTCGGCATTTCAATAGCGGTCGGTTTTTCATTATTCACCGCACTCATCATTTTACTGTTCAGAGAGCAAATCGCCGGTTTGTATGCGGCTGACCGGGATGTGCTGCTTCTGACAAAGGACTTCTTGCTGTATGCGTTGTTTTTTCAGCTGTCAGATGCCATCGCCGCGCCGATTCAAGGAGCGCTCAGAGGATATAAAGATGTCAACTACACGCTTGTTACCGCTCTCGTCTCGTATTGGATTATCGGGCTTCCGGTCGGTTTTGTGATCGGAACGTATACTTCATTCGGAGCTTTCGGGTACTGGATCGGACTGATCACGGGGCTCGCAGCCGGTGCAGTCGGGCTGTTCTTCAGGCTCAAACGCATTCAAAACCGCTATATTCACACTCAAAGCGTATAAAAAGGTGCCGGGCTCATATGCCCGACACCTTTTTTGACCATTTTAATCATTCCATTGATAGGTCCAAAATGTTTCTTTTTCAAACCATGTCTCAACAACCGGCTCGCCATTGGCGAGTTTTTGCTCTATTTCTTTCATAAAGCCGCCTGTTTGAGATTTATGCGCTTTGAGCGCGTTCATTTTAATATCTGCGGCTTCTTTGATATCAAGAACGACGTCAGGCTTGCCAAGAACCTCTTCTCTGTGGTGGGTGATGGCCATGCATAAGACGCGCGGCCGGTCTTCTTTCTTTTTCCGCGATAATGCCCTGATAACCGCGGCACCGCACGCATCATGGTCAGGATGAACACCGTGTCCCGGATAAAACGTCACAACAAGGCTCGGGTTTACATCATCGATGATAGCCTCTATTCGATCGGCCAGTTTTTCTTCATCCTCGAATTCGAGCGTTTTGTCGCGGTATCCGAGCATGCGCAAGTCCTGTACATCCATTTCCCTGCAGGCGTCGATCAGCTCTTGCTTTCTGAGCAGCGGAAGGGTTTCCCTGTTGGCAAAAAGCGGGTCTCCCATATTTCTTCCCATCTCGCCCAGCGTCAGGCACGCGTATGTGACAGGTATATCTTCTTTTCGGTTTAAGGCGATCAAGCCGGCGACTCCGAAAGATTCATCGTCAGGATGCGGCAAGATCACGAGTAAATGTTTTTTCATCTATAACACCTTCTTTTTAGACTGCAAATGGCTTTTTGCTGATTTGAAGCGAAATGGCGAGTTTGCCGCCCGGCAAATAGCCGGCGAGAAGCAATCTTCCTTCATCATCAACCGTATAATCCGTCAGGCCTTCGGCGTAGATCCAGCCGTCTTCGATTTTCAAACCGGCGCGAAATGGCCCCTCACCCGTGATTTTAGCCCGGGAGCAGGTCACCTTCGCGTTTCTGATATACGCCACCACGGTCATGTTCTGCTCATCTTTATGCGCGGAATACGATCCGGTTGTCGTCTCCAAATGAATGTAAACAGGCTGGTTTAAAAATGTTTCCAAAGAAGCCTGCACATCTTCTTTTATTATTGCTTTCATGTTACTCCCTGCTTTCTTCGTTTGTTAATAACTCTAATCGTTCCGTATGCCATTCAATCAGCTTGAGCTTCATATCTGGTTCCAATTGTGAATTCACAATGCGCCGGATTGATTGATAGTATTTTTCATGCTTCGTCTTTCTGAGCCTTGGATGGGTGCGGAGGTCGTTCAGCTCATCATCAATCGCCCGATAAAGCGCCTGCCTGCCTTCTCCGTCCATCGTCCGGTTTTTCCAAAGGGTTTTATACGCCCGGAAAAGCTCTAATTCGTCTGCCATGACGGAATAACCTCCGAATTGCTTCAATAATGTTTAATTATACATAATCGGTGCTTATTGAAAAGAAAAAGGGCTTACGGATGAAAGGAATTTTTTCTTTTCAAAAATACTTTCTCCGGTTTCTTCCATTGAAATTGCGAAAGTGTAAACAAAATCAGCGCCGCCCATATGCAGGTAAACGTAAAGACCTTGCTGCTGCTGAACGGTTCATGGTAGACGAAAACGCCTAAGCATAATGTAATGGTCGGAGCGATATATTGCAAAATGCCAACTTGATAAAGCGGAAGTTTTTTCGCACCTTCCGCAAATAAAAGCAGCGGAATCGCGGTTAACACTCCTGCCAAAAACAGCAGCACCATCATGCCGATGCTCCCTGAAGCGGCTTGAGCCTTTTCCGGATGGCTGAGGAACAGCAGGTAGATCGCTGCAACCGGAGCGATCATCATCGTTTCCAGGGTAAGCCCTATGGCGCTTGAGAGCGATGTCCGCTTTTTCGCCAGTCCGTAGAGCCCGAAGCTGAATGCAAGTATCAGGGCGATGTACGGCACGGAACCGTACTGGAAGGCGGAAATAAGCACGCCGAAAGCTGCGAGAAGAACTGCCGCTCCCTGCATCCGCGTCAGCTTTTCCTTTAAAAAGACAATTCCGAGCACGATCGATACGAGCGGATTGATGTAGTAGCCCAGGCTCGCTTCAAGAATATAGCCGTTGCTGATAGCCCATATGTAGACATACCAATTGATCGAAATCAGAACGGACGACAAAATGAGCGGTACAAATTCCTTTCGGTTTCCCGAAAGCGCGCGAAATGCTTTGACTCCGTTTTTCCACTGCCGCAAAACGAGAAGCACGCCGCACATGAAAACAAATGACCAGATAATCCGGTGCGCCAGTATATCGAGCGCAGCCGTCTGATCGAGCACTTTCCAATATAAAGGAAGGAGCCCCCACAGCAGATATGAGAGCGCTGTGTAAATGATTCCTTTCGTTTGAGATGAATGATTCATGTCTGTTTCTTTCCTTTCTTCTCATCACTTTCCGCACTTTTTTGCATATACTGTACCGTCTATGTGAAAGGAAGTGTGATCGTGTTTGATTGGCAACGCTTTTTTCCATTTCAGCAGTTTTCCAAGGACGGATTAAAAAACGCTGACCCGAAAGATGTGGAGCAATATATCCACCACATGATGAAAAGTGTTTTCGGACCGGGGTATGCAGTTCAATTTCCTTTTCGTGACCCTCTCTCAAAAGAAACACCGGCGGCAGATGAATCTGATCCGATTGATATTTTTGAAACGACAAGCCATGTATTTGTTAAAGTACCGCTCACCAAAGAACAGCTTAACCTTCTGAAAATTAAACATACTTCACAAACCCTGATCATAGAAAACTACCCTGAAAAAGGGCGGCAGGAAAAAGTCGTTCTCCCCTCTCTAGTACGCAGAAAGGGTACGAAAGCAATATTTAAAGACGGCATTTTGGAAGTGATGTTCTTAAAAAATGAGGACTTTAACCTGTCTGAAATCGACATCACGTTTTGAAAACGGCCAGCTTGGAGAAGCAGGCTGTTTTTTTCTTCCTGTACCATCTTAACACTAGTCCTCTTGGATGATCATCTCATTTGCCTGACATCAGGCTGTGCCTTTACATTTCGACAGTGTTAGTCATTATTCCTTAAAAAGTCCCTGTAACTATTTCCTCTTTCGGCTGCTGTCAGTTAGTCCTTATAATGATAATGGTTCTCAATTTATAAAACAGGAGGATGGATATGAAAAAGAAAATCAGCCTATTGATCACAGCGATGTTTTTGACGATCCTTTGTTTTTCACCTCAAGCTTCTGCAGCATACAACTCACTGCATACGGGCTACGCCACTTATACGGGGTCAGGTTACTCCGGCGGTGCATTGCTTTTGGATCCGATTCCGTCCAATATGAAGATCACCGCTTTAAATCCGACAGATATGAATTACCGCGGAGTGAAAGCAGCTCTTGCCGGCGCCTATCTGCGGGTTGAAGGGCCGAAAGGAAAAACGACCGTCTATGTGACCGATCTGTATCCTGAAGGCGCGCCGGGAGCTCTTGACCTTTCACCGAACGCTTTTCGCGAGATCGGCGATATGAAAGACGGCAAAATCAACATTAAATGGCGTGTAGTCAAAGCGCCGATTACCGGCAATTTCACTTTCCGGATCAAAGAAGGCAGCAGCCAGTGGTGGGCGGCGATCCAAGTCAGAAATCACAAATATCCCGTCATGAAAATGGAATATTACAAAGACGGAAAGTGGATCAACATGGAGAAAACGGACTACAACCATTTCGTCAGCACCAATCTCGGGACAAGTCCGCTTAAAGTCAGAATTACAGATATCCGAGGAAAAGTCGTAAAAGACACGATAAAAAAACTGCCGGAAAACGGGACGTCAAGCGCATATACCGTACCTGGAAAAGTACAGTTCCCTGACTGATCGATCCGGAAAGAATGAGACGGCGGCCAAAGGCGAAAAGATTCGCAAGCTTTGGCCGCCGCTTCATATTGGACATCCGGCATTTAGATGCCAGCAACAATTGGCTTATTGATCAATAGCCCGGTCCCGCCCCTCTGTATGGAGCTGCGCCCGGAACACCTCCGTACGGAACGGCCCCAGGAGCTGCCCCGTAGCCGTAAAAAGGCGCGCCGCCGTAAGGTCCCGGGTATGGCGGCGGGTAAGCGTAAGGCCTTGGGTAGTTAAAAATCGCGCTTCCGAGAAATCCGCCCAGCAATCCGCCGACAAGCGGCGCTCCAAAACCCCAGAATAACGGGAATCTGGCCGGGTATCCGGCAGGACCTGATCTCGAATAAAGCATATGAGGGTTCATTGGCTTTTATCCTCCTTTATGTCTGCCTATAGTAAAGGTATTCATAAAGTCGGGAAACGTTTGGGCTATTCTTCATAAATCATTTTTTTTGTCATTCCGCCGTCCACTGTCAAGTTTGTACCGGTAACAAAGCGATTGTCCGGATCGGTCAAATAAAAGCATGCTTTGACGATATCCTGAGGGCGGCCGACCCTGTTTGACAAATGCTGCCCGTGGTCAATAGGCCGCAGGGCAGTATCATCCCCGGTTTCGATCCATCCCGGGGAAATGCTGTTGACGACGATTGAATCTTTGCTTAAAGACGCTGCCAATGCGTGAGTCAAAGCGATTAAGCCCCCTTTTGACGCGGCATAGGCTTCCGAGTCCGGCTCGGACATAAACGCCCTTGTCGAAGCGATATTAACGATGGCTCCGCCTGTTTTCGCTTCTTTCATTTGTTTGGCGGCTTCTCTTGCGCAAAGAAACGCGCCTTTCAAATTGGTATTCAGAACATCGTCCCATTCTTCCGCCATCAAGTCATAAGGGGACTTCCAAACTGATCTGCCCGCGTTATTAATAAGCGCCGATATCGAACGGCCGTTTCGGGAAGCTTCCTGCATCAGCCGTTTCACATCTTCTTCAGATCCTACATCACAAGCTGCAAACTGAACCCGCGCTCCGGAAGCGGTCAGCTCTTTTTCAAGCTGTTCACCATCTTCCTTCAGTACGTCGGCGAATACGACGATAAAACCTTTTTGAGCATAGGCGGCCACTAGGTCTCTTCCGATGCCTTTGGCCCCGCCTGTAATGACGACTGTTTCTTTACTAGTCAATCCGGTCAGCTCCCTTCCGGATCGCAATGATGTTCGGCCCAGGTTTGTATCTCTCTGAGGACAGGCTCTAGCGCCGTTCCCTTGTCTGTCAATTGATAGATGACTTTTACCGGCGTTTCCGGCAGCACTTGGCGCTCGACTATTTTGCAGTGTTCGAGCTCTTTTAAACGTTCAGCCAGCATTTTTTGGCTAATCATCGGTATCATTTCGGTCAAGTCTTTAAACCGTTTAGGTCCATCCAATAATACATGGATGATCAATCCATTCCATCGTTTGCCGAGTAAAGAAAAGGCGGCTTCCATTCTAGGACACATTGTAAACCCCAATTCTCTCACCCCTCCATATCCAGTTGACAAATATAATGTGTGCCATTAAAATACTCATTAAAGTTACAAAAAGTAAGTTTCTAACTTTTTGTCTAACTCTATCATAACATGTTTAGCCCAAAGGAGGAAGTCACATGTCTTCACAAGAAAACACCGCTCTCAACATTCTGGAAGAGCGTACTTCGATTAAAGAATATGACACAAGCGTTTCCATTTCCAAAGAGGAGCTGACAAAGCTGCTGAGCGTCACAACAAAGGCTCCGTCAGCCTGGAATCTGCAGCACTGGCATTTTACAGTCTTCCACAGCCAGGAATCAAAAGATAAGCTCCTTCCGATTGCGTTCAACCAAAAACAAGTCAGCCAGGCATCTGCGGTTGTAGCCGTGCTTGGAGACTTACAAGCGAACCTGAACGGTGAAGCCGTATACGGCCCTCTGACAGAAGCAGGTTATATGACTGAAGACATTAAAAACACGCTGCTCGGACAAATCAACGGCGCTTATCAAAACAGCGGATTTGCAAGAGACGCCGCCTTTACAAACGCATCGCTCGCGGCCATGCAGCTGATGATTGCAGCTAAAGCAATGGGCTATGACACATGCGCGATGGGCGGCTTTGACAAGCAAGCGTTCGTTAAAGAATTCAATATTGATGAACGCTATGTACCGGTCATGCTGATTTCGATCGGAAAACCGGTCAAACCTGCGCACAAAAGCAATCGTTTTGATGTGTCTGACGTATCTACATGGCTCTAAATATGCTAAAAACCTTAGTCCCCAAAAAGGACTAAGGTTTATTTTTATGCTTTTATATGCTTTTCATACCAGATTTTCGCCTGGTCGATCTCGCTGTGTGTCAGCTGATGGCCGCCGCTTTCCCAGTGAAGGAGCACTTGGGCGCCGGCGTTTGTGAAATAGTCGGCAAGCTCGCTTGATTCCTGCGGCGGACAGAGCGGGTCAGTTTTGCCGGCTCCGATGAACACGGGCAGGCCTGTCATATCGGGGAGCTTGCGATTTCTAAACGGAACCATCGGATGATGCAAAATTGCCCCTTTCAGTACACGTTCATGACGGAACAGCAGACTTCCCGCGATATTGGCGCCGTTTGAATAGCCGATTGCGACCACCCGGCTCCTGTCAAAGTGAAATTCATTAGCGGCTTCATCTAAAAACGTTTTTAATTCATCCGTCCGGTCGATCAAATCTTTCTCGTCAAACACCCCTTCTCTCAAGCGCCTGAAAAACCGGGGCATTCCGTTTTCCAGCACATTTCCCCTGACTCCGAGCAAATTTGCATCGGAATCAATCATCCTGCCGATCGGCAGAAGATCGTGTTCGTTTCCCCCTGTTCCATGCAATAACAACAGGGTGGTATCCGAATTCCCTTTCTCATATATATGATTCATTTCCTTTCACTCCTTTTCCCATTTTGTTTCCGCGATGTCATTGCGCCAGTCTTTCCAGCGGTTCATCAATCAAAAAGCCCCCGTTCGCCCGTCTCTTTCCCATTCATTTACTCAGGAATCTCCTGTGTAGTGATCCCCTTCATTCTGTTTTATCTCGAATTCGAGATATTAATTATTGTAAAGTTATACTTTCGAATATGCAAGTCAGAACGGCTGTTTAAATAATTTAAAAAATCACTTTTTTCTAATAATTATCTTGTGATTAAATCTGACAACTGCTATGATTATGAACATTAAAATCGCTAAAGGAGGAAAAAAGGTGAATCAACAGCTTTTTAAATGGGTTCTGTTCATCATCCCTTTTATCGGGCAGCTTGCCTTGCTGCCATTTGTAAACCGGATTGATCCGATCGTTTTCGGACTTCCATTTTTTCATTTTTGGCTGGTGCTGTGGATTGTGCTGACACCGATGATCACATTTGCGGTTTACAGATTTGAGAAAAGAAACGGAGGTTATGAGTGATGCAGGGAAATTTAACCGCGCTCCTCATTACCGCCGGCATTATTTTGACCGTGGTCTGTATCGGGTTTATCGCCGGCAGCAATAAGCAGTCGCGGAAATCGGTTGAAGAGTGGTCCGTCGGCGGAAGGCGGTTCGGAGGGCTGCTCGTCTGGTTTCTTGTAGGTGCCGACTTGTATACGGCTTACACGTTTTTAGGATTGACAAGCACCGCTTTTACAAGCGGGAGCGTCGCTTTTTTCGCAATTCCTTATTCGGTTTTGGCCTATTTCATTGCCTACTTTTTTCTGCCGAAGATTTGGAAGGTGGCGAAAGTACACCAGCTCACAACGCTGGCCGATTACGCAAGGGAACGCTTCAGCAGCAAGCTCCTGTCTTCGCTTGTTGCGATTGTCGGCGTCTTAATGCTGATCCCGTATATCTGCCTGCAGCTCAGCGGAATTCAGGATACACTTCAAGTCGCGGGTACAGGGTTTATTAACGTCAATGTCGTCGTAATCATTTCGTTCGTCCTTGTCGCGCTTTATACGTTTTTCAGCGGCATCAAAGGTCCTACATATACCGCCATTATTAAAGACATTTTAGTTTGGGTGATGATGCTGTTTATGGTCGTTTCGTTGCCGCTCATCCATTTTAACGGCTGGACGCCGATGATTGACAAGCTGGCAAATGAAGCACCGCATATGCTGACAATCCCTTCTGACGGACCTCGCGGAATCGCCTGGTTCATCACGGCATCGATCGTTTCCGCGTTGGCTCTGTTCATGTGGGCCCATGCGGCGACAGGCGTTTTCACGGCGAACAGCGCGGATGCACTCAGAAAAAACAGTATGTTTCTGCCGCTGTACAATATTGTATTGATTTTAGTCATTTTCTTAGGCTTTATCGCATTTCTCGTACTTCCTGATGACATTAATCCGAGATTTGCATTGCTGTATTTAATTCAAAGTTCCTACGGCGGCGTCACGCAAGGATTCGCCTATTCAACGATTGCCCTGGCAAGTCTGATCCCGTGTTCGATTATGGCGATTGGGGCGTCCAACCTGTTCGCTAACAATTTATACCGCGATTTGATCAACCCCCGCGTTTCAGGACAAAGACTGACGATCATCACCCGCTCGATGGTATTCGTCGTCATCGGCCTGGCCCTTTTATTCGGAATGCTGTTCCCGGCAGCGCTTGTAACGCTTCAGCTTCTCGGTGTATCAGGCATGGTGCAGATATTCCCTGCCATCGTCATCAGCCTGTTCTGGAAAAACCAGACGAAGGAAGCGACGATCATCGGTCTCCTCATCGGCCTTGCCGTTACATTTACCGTTTATTTGACAGGAGCCACTTTCGGCATTTACGAAGGCTTCTGGGGGCTTGCCGCCAACCTTTTGACTGTTGTCTTGTTGAATCCGTTATTTGTGAAAAATGTAAAACACAATTCTGTGATCAACTATTTGTTCCATACTAAGAAGAATGTGCAAAAAAGCGCTTGATCACTAAAAAAACCCTTACGCTCCGTGTGAGCGTAAGGGCTTCTTTTATTTCTCTTTTTTTAAGATCTCAATCGCTTTATCTAGCTGCGTATCATTGTCGGCAAGCTTATCTTGCAGCTTGCTTGTCATGCTGATTGTCGTCTCGCCCGTTAGGATGCCTGTCGCTTTCAGCTTTTGGTCTTTTTGATAAGCCTTAACGGCAGCCTCCGTCTGTGCGTCGAATGCCCCTGTCGCATTCAGCTTATAGCCGAGCGCTTGGAGCATTTGCTGGGCGGCTTTCACTTCGTCTCCGGTGCTGCCTGCCTTATACTCTTTTTTGGAGTCCAGGTACGGCAGTTTGGCATAGCTTGGGAGCTCTGCTTTATATTGAGGTTTGATTCCTTTTTCGTGAATCCAGTCTCCATTTGGCGTCAGCCACTTGGCAATCGTCAGCTTGACGGTCGATCCGTCGGAGAAGCTCTCCGCATTTTGAACCGTTCCTTTTCCAAACGTATTTTCACCCACAATCGGGATGCCTGAAGACTGGTGAAGTGCTGCGGCCATGATCTCAGCGGCGCTTGCCGTTCCTCCGTTGACGAGAACGACAGTTGGCTTGTTCACTTTTCGTTCCTTCTCAGCTTTGTACACTTCTTTTTTTCCGTTTTTGGATTCAACCTGCATAATGGTTTTGCCTTTATCGACAAACAGGTTGCTCATCATAATCGCTTGGTCCATGAGGCCGCCGGGATTGCCTCTGAGGTCAAGCACGAATCGTTCCGCACCTTTTTCAGACAAGTCATCAATGGCTTTCGTCAGTTCCTTTGCGGTATTTTCAGAGAAAGACGTAATTTGGATTTCACCGATGTTGCCGTCGATCATTTTGGAGTAAACGGTTTCGATCGGAATCGTATCCCGCTTAATCGTAACATCGATTTGGCCGACGCCTCCCCTGTTGAGAACAAGCTTGACATTCGTGCCTTTTTTGCCGCGGATCATTGCTGTCGCTTCGTTGACGGTCTTGCCTTTTACGCTTTTGCCGTCCACTTTCTGAATTTCATCATGCGGCTTTAAGCCGGCTTTTTCTGCGGGAGATCCTTTAATAGGCGCGACGATTAGAATTTGTCCATTTTTTTCTTCTACTTGGGCGCCGATTCCTTCAAAAGAAGAGGTAATGCTTTCTTCAAAGCTTTTAGCTTCTTTCTTATCCATGTATGTTGAATATGGATCATCTAAAGCTCCAAGCATCCCTTTAATCGCCCCGTCAGTCAGCTTTTCATCGTCTGCATTTTGATAATAGTCACTCTTGATTTTGTCGTACGCCGCCATCAGCTTTTCGAATTTCTCGGAGTCTGAAGCGGAATATACTGAACCGCCGCTGCCTTTGCCCACCAGATAAAGCGTCAGTGCGGAGGCGGCGACAGCCGTAATCAATACAGCCAAAAAGAGTTTTAACTGTTGTTTCAAACGAACACCACCTTTTCTTCTTACCATATTATCATGGACGAATCTTTATTCGTCAACTCGAATCACTCAGGATCCGATTTTCCGGGCTGCTGGCATTCGATCATTTTTCAACCATTATTCCGCTTTTGCATATGCATACAAAAAAGGAGGGATTTCAATTTGAGCGATTATTTAGACATGCTCGCCAGCTTCGGCGTCTCATCCGCTCATCCCGGCGGGATGTCCCTGTCAAAGGCAGTGCTCGCCAAAGCCGGCCTCGACCCTGAGCAACCGATTCTTGATGCAGGCTGCGGAACCGGCCAGACCGCCGCTTATTTGGGGCAGCTGCTGTTTCCTGTCACTGCTCTTGATGCCGACCCGGTCATGATCGACAAAGCCCGACAGCGTTTTAAAAAAGAACAGCTATCCATTCCGGTTGTCCACTCTCCCCTCGAGGAAATGCCGTTTCAGTCTGAAAGCTTTGCCTGTGTATTATCTGAATCTGTACTGAGCTTCACAAATATCCGGTCTGCTTTACAGGAAATCCGGCGGATTTTAAAACCCGGAGGGACGCTGATCGCGATCGAAGTCTGCCTTAAGGAAGGCAACAATCTGACAGACGAAGCCAAAAAAGAAATCACGGACTTTTACGGATTCACCGCTTTATATGCCGAGGATGAATGGGTTCATGTTCTTCGGGAAGAAGGATTTTCAAAGGTTAACATCATCCCTGTCCTATTGGAAGACGCAGCAGATCCCGATGACGCCGTTGAAATGGATCTATCGCCTTCGATTTCCGACAAAAACTATGAAACAATGGAAAAACACCTGCATTACCTGGAAAAATACCGGGATTCTCTTGATCATATTATTTTGATATCACATCTATAAACCATCATTTGTCCTCCTTCTTTCGTCCAACCTTTTCTATTGAATCCGTCATAAGCTGACTAGGAATAGATTAGAAGATGGAAGGAGCATTCAAGTGGACCGATACTATAGGTTTTGCCACCAAAATGTTGGCAGAGTTGCGAGAATCACCGACAAAAGAGGCCGCGTCCATGTCGGAAGAATCGTCCGTGTATCACCAAGCAAAGTGTATATCGCCCCGATGATCAGACGGGGAGGCCGCGGATTCGCCTACGGATATTACGGCGGCGGATGGGGTTGGGGTCCTGTATACGGACTTGGACTCGGTTTAATTGCCGGTGTGGCCCTAGCAGGTTTGTTTTTTTGGTAACATGAAAAGGCCGATTCATATCGGCCCTTTCCCTTTTATATCTTTTTCACCTGTTTAAAATACTCTTCAAGCGTCAAGTCGTGTTCCTGAATGACTTTAGCCGCTTTTTTGCCTACATAGCGCAGGTGCCAAGGTTCATACTTATATTTCGTAATGTCTTCTTTGTTTTTCGGATAACGGATGATATAGCCGTATTTATAGGCGTTCTTCTCGACCCATTGTCCGTCTTTCGTATTGCCGAAGTCCTCTGATAAGGCGAAGCCGTTGCTTTTGCTGGAAATATCCATCGCAAGTCCTGTCTGATGCTCACTTTGACCCGGATATGCCACAGCTTCTTTCGCCTTTTCTTCACCCTTTTGGCTGACTTCGTTGTTATAGATCGCTTTTTGTCTGTCATAGGATCTGTAGCCGGACACCGCAGCCAGTTCATAGCCTTCTTTCTTAGCGGCGCTGAACATCTCTTCAAGTGCTTTGGCGGCTTCTTTTCTGATATACCGCTTGTCGATATCCTCGGTAAAAGAAAACGCGACATCAGGCACTGTCAGGTCGCTCGGTGCATAGTTGCCGGGAAGCGCGTATTCTTTATTGACGAGCGCTAGTATGTTTTCCGGATTTTGAATCGTCGGCAGCCCGTCTACATCTTTAATTTGATTAAAATACTTGCTTTCGAGTATGAAGTCCTGATCTTCCAGGCTGCTGTCAGCCTTTTGGTCTTTTGCATCTTTGCTTGCATTTGCAGTGTTCTGTGTTTTAGCCGTGTCATTTTACTTCTGTTCGGTCATGGTACATCCTGTGCCAAGCAGGACCGCTGCACTCAGCAATGAAGCAATTGTCACGTATTTGTACTTTCCGTTCATTTGAATCCATCCTTTTTCAGTGCATGTATCTGGTTACAAAGCGGTATCCAGAGCCAGCAGAATCATATCATTAAAGGTCGTCTGTCTTTCTTCCGCCGTTGTTTCTTCGCCGGTAATGACGTGATCGCTGACCGTTAAAATGGAGAGAGCTTTTCGGCCGAATTTCGCAGCTAATGTATAAAGCGCCGTCGTTTCCATCTCGACCGCAAGCACTCCGTGTTTGGCAAGCTTCTCAATTTGGCTGTCGTCATTATAGAATTGATCAGCCGTAAACACGTTCCCTGCCGTAACCGGGATGTTCCGCTCACTTGCAGCGTCATAAGCAGCTTTTAACAGGCCGAAGTCTGCGCAAGGCGCAAAGTCGATCGAACCGAATGCCACTCTGTTGATTTGCGAATCGGTTGATGAAGTCATTGCCAGAATGACATCTCTTACATTGACGTCTTTTCTGATCGCACCGCACGAGCCGACGCGGATCAGATTTTTCACATCATAGCTTCTGATCAGTTCATTAACATAAATTGAAATAGACGGCACACCCATGCCCGTCCCCTGTACGGAAACGCGCTTTCCTTTATAAGTGCCCGTAAAGCCGTACATTCCCCGTACTTCGTTATAACATTCAACGTTTTCCAAATATGTATCAGCGATATATTTTGCACGCAGCGGGTCTCCTGGGAGCAGCACCGTTTCTGCAATTTGTCCTTTTTCTGCGCCAATATGTACGCTCATGAATATTCCTCCTGCCTTTTTAAAGCTGATTGGTGATGATGATTGCAGCATCCACTCGCATATGTATTATAAACCAACATCGCGGAAAAAGAAAATAAAGCCCTGCTCCGCTTCGGCATCATTCTTTTGTTGTCATGTTTAAAAAAGGACAGGCATACCTTTAAAAAAGAATCATTACGATTAGCTATTTCAGGATGGAGGAAAAGCGATGTTTCGTTCACTTAACAGTTATTTAATCGACTTTACCGGGCTTGTCGTCATCGGTGTTTTGATATGCCTTGTAACAGCCGGCGGATCGTTCGCCGCAGGCCTCCCCTTCCAGATTCCGGCTTCCGTTCAGCAGCTGAATACGATTTTCATCAGCATTTTAATCGAAGCCCTTCCCTTTGTGTTAATCGGGGTATTGATCGCCGGTTTCATCCAGATCTTTGTGACTGAAGAGCACATTCGCTCGCTTTTTCCGAAAAACAGGTTTTCAGGAGTCATTGTCAGCTGTTTGCTCGGCGCTTGTTTTCCGGCTTGCGAATGCGGAATTGTCCCGATCGTGAGAAGGCTCGTCTCAAAAGGCGTTCCCATCTACGCCGGTGTCGGCTTTCTGTTGACAGGTCCGCTGATCAATCCGATTGTCATCTTATCCACTTTTATGGCATTTGGCAATGATTTGCGAATGGCCCTTTTAAGGGTTGCTGTCGGTTTTGCCGCAGCGGTCATCATCGCTTTTGCGATCAGCATGATGTTCCGCTCCAGCCAGCTGAAAACGGAAAGCCGCAAGACAGCTGCACACTGCACCCATCCCGGCAGACAATCCCTTTTTACGGAAAAGCTATTTGATATGCTGAAACATGCTGTTGACGAATTCTTTGATATGGGGAGGTTTCTGATTATCGGCGCTTTAGTTGCCGCGCTTGTGCAAACCTACCTCCCGTTAAAATCGCTGTTTCTGTTCGGAGGGGGCATGCTTGACTCGGCATTGGTCATGATGGGACTGGCTTACTTTTTATCACTGTGCTCTGAAGCGGATGCATTTATCGGCGCTTCCTTCTCCAATTTGTTTCCTTCTTCGTCCATCCTTGCTTTTCTCGTGTACGGACCAATGCTCGATTTAAAAAATACGGTCATGATGCTGCATGTGTTTAAGCCGAAGTTCGTCATTTGTTTGTCTGTTCTGATCACCGTTGTTGTCTATGGTTGTATCAAATTTGTCAGTTTGCTGTAGAAAGGAGGTTTCACCAATGGTTTTTCAGCCTCGGCAATTTTTGCGCGCCCTCGTGTTGGCGGCCTTTTCCGTCTTGATTTTCAAGCTTCATTACACAGGGGAAATTGATAAGCTGATCAATCCGAAATACGATTACACAAGCCTCATCGCCGCAGGTGTGTTTGCGTTTCTGTTTATCATTCAGCTGACAAGGATCTGGACGGTGAAGGATGACCACACTGGAGATTGCGGCTGCGGACATGATCATGGCGAGTCAAAACCTTTTTTCATCAGACTGATGCATAATGGCATAATCGCTCTTCCCCTTATCACCGGATTCACCCTTGCCCCGGCTGTACTGAATTCGTCTGTCGCCGCCAATAAAGGGACGATGCTCACCAAAACGGAGATCGCCCCTCAAACCGAAGGCGAAAAGGAACATGTCATGACACCGGAGATTCAGCAGGGGCTCGCCGATTCAGCAATGCCGAAGTCGGCGTATGACCGGAAGATGGAGCAATTTAAACATGAAAAGCGAATTGTCATGAATGACGATATGTTTGCAGACTATTATGATGAAGTGACAAGCCGTCTTGATCATTACATTGGAAAGGAGATCAAGGTCAAAGGCTTCGTCCATAAGGAAGCGGGGCTGAGCGTACGCCAGCTCGTGCTGTCCCGATTTATGATCACGCACTGCATCGCAGACGCCAGCCTGATCGGGTTTCTCGCCGAATGGAACGGCGCAGAACAATTGCAGCCTGATACATGGATTGAATTGGAAGGTACGCTCGGCAAAGCATCTTATAACGGCGCTGTCATCCCGATCATCCGCACGAAACGATGGAAGGAGATCAGCGAGCCGGAGGAGCCGTATGTCTACCCGGCCGCAATCAATATGACAGAATAAAGACGACTTTCTCCTGGATAAATAGCGGGGCGTTTAGTCATCCTATTTTTGAGGAAGGAGGTCATAAATGATGGGCAAAAAACAGCGAAACAGAGTCACCGGACTGAAAAAGAACAACCACATCCCGACAAAGGACGTCATCGAGGCAGAGGATGCACACGAAAAGGAATTCAGCGCCAGAAAACGAAAGAATACAACATAAAAAAACTGCGGACAGCGCTTCCGCAGTTTTTTCAGCTTTACGATGACTGCAGCAAAATGCGGTTGATTTTGCTCCATCCCGTAGACAGCAGTTTATAATAGGTTTTTCCCTTTCTTCCTTCATCGATTAAAACGATGTCGCCTGTTGCAAGGAATCTCGCCTTGTAATCATTCGGCACCGTGTCATAAACATTGAAATTGGAAAATGTCCGCTCCAGCACATCTTCATGGGTTCTGCCGTTTATTTCCGTTCTGTAAACCATTTCATATCCCTTATCTTCACCAAAGCAAGGCGTTTGAAAAATCGTCACATCATAAGGTGTCAGCTTCTTTTTAAACATTTGAAACATTAACGGCAATACAGATCCCTCCTTTTTTTATACAATTGGCGTTTCGCGGCTCAATCCCTTTGACTACTTTTGTCGAACAAGCGGGGACTTTTCGCCAATTTTTTTGAAGATGAAAAACAGCGCCAGACCGAGAGAAAATCCTGAGATGACATCTGTCATATAATGAACGCCGAGATACATGCGGCTAATGCCGATGAGTCCGACGATAAGCCCTGTCCACATGTAAAGTGCGCGGCTGCGTTGTTGAAAAAAAGGAATGCAGAGCAAAAGGAGATATGCGATAAACGGATATATGCTCGCCGCATTCATTGAATGGCCGCTCGGAAAGCTGTGTGACGGTTCGTGCACGAGCGGGTTTATCGCAGGGCGCTCTCTGGCAATCCAGCCTTTTAAAGCTTCATTGGCCGTTCTCTCAACGAAAAACAGCAAATAAAGATACAGTGATGCCGCTGCTTTTTTATAGACGGCAAGTACCAAAGTTAAAGCAAGCATCAGCGGCAGCATGAAACCGCTTGATCCAAGCTCTGTCACCGCTTTAAAAAACGCTGTGAGAACCGGGTGTCTGACAGATTCGAGAGCTTGTATCACGCTCACATCAAACGATTGAACCGCCGGGATGCGGATAAGAATGGCCATGATTGCAAAGACAGCGGCTGAAAATAGTGCTTTATACATTGAAAAAATCAGTGCCTCCTTGTCATTGTTTTTAAACATTTTACACCCGGCTCCCCCGCCGGGCAAATATATAAGAAAAACCGGAGCATTTGCGCCCCGGTCCCCTTTTTCAATCCTCTATATGCTCATCTATCATACATTTTGCAATCAGATAATCAAAGGTGATATCGGCAATTTCGAACAGTTCGTCCTCGCTCGGTATGTAGCCTCTTCTTGTCAGCTCTAGATAAAAAAAATCAGCGATTTCTTCTGTATCTATCATCAATTCAATTTCTTTCATTGTGATCGCCTCCTTATTCTGATGTATGAGCTGGCATCCGGTTTTATAACCGGTTTGTCATAATGTTTGTCCTCTGTCATATACATGTCGTAACAAGACAAAAGCCGGAAGGGGAAAGAAAATGATCCAAAAAACGCTTGAAGCAATTGACGGAGAAGGGTTTGACCTGGTGTTGGGGAAGGTCTTGAAAGCCATGTTCGGCCTGATTGTGTTCGGCTGTTTTCCTTACTTTTTATACTTGGTGTTTATCATTTGAAATATTCTTTCAGGCTGCTTAACACAAACTCCATCATTTCTTTATATTCCGCATCCTGAAACATTTCATACAATACTTTATAGTCATTGTAAATATCAAGCAGCTCATCCACGACAGCAACAGCCATGTTGCGCTCATGTTCCTGCTCCTCGGGATCCCCCGCAAATGGCAGAAACACCTTTTCA
Organism: Bacillus sp. GM2; assembly: GCF_056155945.1. Classification (NCBI taxonomy): domain Bacteria; kingdom Bacillati; phylum Bacillota; class Bacilli; order Caryophanales; family Bacillaceae; genus Bacillus; species Bacillus sp. GM2. The sequence goes on along the minus strand of NZ_JBRKSZ010000007.1, from coordinate 1,366,348 downwards.
GATATCGGTTCATCAAGCTCTTGTCCGGCTTCGCCGACATAATGAACAAACAGAAGCTGATGGACAAACTGGTCCATTTCGTAAGTTCTGAGGACGAGCGTTAAATCTTCTTCTTCGGTTTCAAGCCATTCCCCGTCTTTCAAACGGGTCAGCTCGTAAATGATATCTTCCCAGCCATCCTCCACATATCTCCAAATTTCCGTTCTGTGCCCGGTGATTTTAAACAATTCTTTGCCGTAATCTTTTACATAGACGACATCCCCGATTAAAAATTCATATTCGATGTCAAGCTTTTCCGTATCGACAATGACCCCGTCATAATCTTTGTAGAGCTGAAGAGAAGTCTCAAAATAAAGCACTTCATTATGATTGACTTCATACAAAAAATGCTTATCGATTTTATGAACTTTTGTAATCGTTCCGACCGTCCCGTACATCACGACAACGACAACATCCCCGACTTTGAATTTTGGCGCGTTTGACTTCATATTTGGATTCCCCCTTGCCTTGAAGCTTCCGTGTTACGCTTATCGTATGCTGAGTGCTGTTAATTCGCATGGGCTAAGGTTCCAAAGCCCGATGAGTTTTCCGAAAAGCCCAGCCGGCCCGGGAGAACGCAAAAAAATCCGCAGTTCTGAAATAACTGCGGATTTTTTATCGCTTTGTTTCCGAAATATATTGCTCCCAAGCCTCATCAAATTTCGTCATTGACGATAAATAATCCCCATTAAGCTCAAGGTAAGAGCTGATTTCATCGTAATGAGTTGATGTCTTGGGAAATCCGTGATCAAGATAAGCGTGGTTCGCAAATTCGCTGATCGCGTCCTTCGGTTTCGGATGGCGGTATTTCATTAAATAATGGTAAAAAGACTTCACGGTCTCCCCTCCTGTCCTCTTTTGATGTTCTATTATACAGGGCGTCTGAAAAAATACAAACAAAAAAACCGGCAAAAAGCCGGCTTCATGAAGAAAAATCAAAGTAATTGCGCTTCAATATGCGCTCTGTTTTCATCAGCGCATCATACGAAACGGACGAAGGCAGTTTTTTTGTATCGATCAAGAGCAGCTGATTTTCAATTTCCCAGGTGACATTGTCCTCCTGATAGACCATGCCGCAGCCTTCGCATTCAACCGCAGGTGTATCGGTGATTTCGATCGCTTTCGTCCCGTCAGGAAGCTCCCAATAAACTGCCGTGCGGGCTTCCCCGGCTTTTTCTTCGCTGCACCATTCACACCTCTTCATTGCACACGCCCCTCAGCTTCGCCTTCTTTTTTTTGCTGGGCAAGGAATTTCTTTTCTTTCAATTCATCGCGCTTTGCCCGGCGGCTTTTCAATGTTTCATGATCGGGCCTTGCGGAATAGCTCTCCCTTCTTTCGAGCCGTTTTAAGCCGTCCGGTGTGTATGAAAGAGCTTGATCCGCATAGATTGCCGATATGCCGATCTCCTCTTTTTCCTTCATTACATCAGGGAAAATTTCAGAAAAATAGTCGTCCGCTCTTCCCGGAATATAGTTCTCAGGCTCAGGATAAGACGTAATGACGCCTTCAAAATTGCGGAGCACAACTTTATCAGGGCTTTGCGAAATCAAGTAATTCGGCTGTATGGCGATTTTTCCGCCCCCGCCCGGCGCGTCAACGACAAAGGTAGGCACTGCATACCGCTCGTGTGTCCTCGCAAGCCTTCAATGATTTCAAGACCTTTGGAGACAGGCGCTCTGAAATGGCCGATTCCTTCAGACAAATCGCATTGATAAATATAATACGGACGGACTCTGATTTTCACCAAATCATGCATCAGCTTTTTCATAATGGAAACGCTGTCATTTATACCGGCCAAAATCACGGCCTGGTTGCCGACCGGCACCCCGGCGTTGACCAACTTCTCGCAGGCTTCCTTCGCTTCCTTCGTGATTTCGATGCTCGTGTTGAAATGCGTATTCAGCCAGACGGGATGATACTTTTTCAAAATGCTGCAAAGCTTGTCGGTAATCCGCTGCGGGAAGACGACCGGGGCTCTTGTGCCGATCCGGATGATTTCCACGTGCGGGATCGCACGGAGGTTTTTCAAAATATATTCAAGAATTTGATCGTTAATAAGAAGGCCGTCCCCCCCTGAAATCAGGACATCCCTGACATCGGGCGTATCCCGGATATATGCGATCGCCTGATCGAGCTGCTTTTTCGGCACGCCCATGCCGATTTGTCCGGAAAATCGCCGCCTTGTACAGTATCTGCAGTACATCGAGCATTGATTAGTGACGAGAAACAAAACCCGGTCCGGATAGCGGTGGGTTAAGCCGGGGACTGGCGAATCTTCATCCTCATGAAGGGGATCTTCAAGATCGTATTTTGTTTTGTGCATTTCTTCTGCCAGGGGCACCGACTGCATTCTGATCGGACAGCGCGGATCATCCGGATCAATCAGTGAAGCGTAATACGGCGTAATATTTAAAGGGATCGTCTTTGTGGAGATTCGCACCCCTTCTTCTTCCTCTTTCGTAAGATTGACGACTTTTTTCAAATCGTCAAGCGTTCTGACAGTGTTGGTCAGCTGCCAGATCCAGTCGTTCCATTTTTCCTCGGGAACATCTTTCCAAAGCTCAATATCCTTCCAGTGCCTTTTCGGCTGAAACAGACCGTTTTCCATCTTTCATCCCCCTATCAGCATTTTCCCTATACTTTTCAGGTTATGTGACCGGTGTGAAAAGTGTCTCTTCAAATGTAAAACCAGCGGAAGACCGCTTTTTAAGACCGGCTTAAATTTTTGCACCAGATGTTCATGTTCTCGATATTTTTATAAATGAGGCAGTTGTTCAAAAGCCGGCCCCTGTATGAGTATGATAAATGATAAAGACTGGCGTTCATCCCGAAAGAAGCTGCTCTTGCGATTGAATAAACGTAAAAGATACCCGCTTGTTTCAAATCGGTTTCAAGTGCGGCAATCAGCCGCCTCGTCAATGAAAAGCCCCTGTATTCCGGCAGGACGGCGCAGTCGGTTATTTCCGCATTCCCCAAAACGGGATTCACGTCTGCACCTGCTGATGCAATCACTTTTTCCCCGTCAAAAGCGAGGTAGTAAACGGCCCCTTTCCCCATCGCTTCCTTAAGATATGCCGGATCTGAAACAGGCGCGGGGTATACAGGAAAGACACAGTTGTAGAGATCGGCGAGACCAGGAGCATCACTGGAGGCGGCCCGCCTGATTTTAAAGGAAGCGTTTTGGGCCTCCGCGATGCGGGGAGTGCTGAACAGCTCTGTCAGCATTTGATCCTGCGCAAGCCAGTCAGCGGTTTTTCGCCTGTCTTCTTTCACATATTTTACGAACACGTCAGCATCATGCCCGTTAAAGTATCCGTCAATTTTCCCTTCCGGTTCAAACGTCCGCTCAAGCAAAGCGTTTCTGTCAGTCGTTTTGGTGAAAACGATCATTTTCCCTATGCCGTGTTTTTTTGCTTCTTTCAATATGGCGGGAAAAAATGAACACACATCGCCATCATAATTGATGATTCTGATTCTTTTACTGAACAAGTCGACATCCGCTTCAAGCGTACAGCTGTCATTGCTCCATTTTTCCACCATATTTAACCTCCAAATCAGCTGATCTTTTCACCGTTCATAATCACACCAATTCATAATAAACAGGCTGATGATTTTGGCTGACTGAATCAGGGCGTCTTTTTCAATATATTCATTTGCCTGGTGAGCCATTTTTGTTTCTCCCGGTCCGAAGACGATGACAGGGGTGCCTCCGGCGTGCGACAATATTCCGCCGTCTGTCGCCCACGGGGAAGCTTCGATTAGGGGATCTTTTGCCGTGATGGTTTGATAGGCGGATTTCAGCACTTTCGTCAGTTCATGGTCTTCAGCCAAATCGTTTGGGAGCCACATGGCGCCGAACCATTCTATGTCAACAGGATAGTGTTTAAACCATTCATCATGGTATTGAAGATCATTGAGCCAGTTTTCAAACTCGGCCTGGACGGCTTCAGGAGATTCGTTCGGAGCGATTCCGCACCTTCCTTCCAGTGTCACCGTGTCGGCGACCGATGAAGGCCATGCGCCTCCGTTGATCGTGCCGATGTTAATCGGAATCGGAATCGGGATATTGTCATACAAAGAATCTGTTATTCTCTTATTCCTGACCTGTTCAAGCTGGCGGAGCGACTGGATGACAAGCATGCTTTTTTCAATGGCGCTGACACCTTCATATCTTGTGCCGCCATGTGCAGAAAGCCCTTTGACCATGATTCTGAACCACATCGATCCCTGCTGCTTAATAAACATTTTCATATTTGTCGGCTCGGGAATCAAAGCGCCGTCCGCCTTGTAGCCCCTCATGACGGCCGCCAGCGTCCCGGCTCCGCCACACTCCTCGTCTACGACACTTTGAAAAATCAGGTCTCCTTTTAATTGAACCCCGCATTGCTCCAGCGCTTCCATCGCGATTAAAAGAGCCGTATTGCCGCCTTTCATGTCAGTTGTGCCTCGGCCGTATATCCGTCCTTGCTTCATGACCGGCTGAAAAGGCTCCGTTCCCCAGTCTTTTCTGTTTCCTTCAGGCACGACATCGATGTGTCCGTTTAAGATCAGCGATTTCCCGCCGCCCTTTCCTCTTTTGACAGCCGCAATATTCGGGCTTTCTTTAAAGCTTGTTCTGTCTGATTTAAACAGCGGGTGCTGTTCCAATTGCTTCATGCTCGGCTCCCAGACATCGATTTCAGCTTCGAATTGCCTCAGTTTCTCCAGGACGACGGCTTGGGCGGTAAATTCACTGCCCATTGTGCTTTTTTCTCCGACAAGTTTTTTCAAAAGGCGAACCGCTTTTTTCTCGTGCGAATCAATCCAATCGCACACCTTTCTCTCTATGTTCTCCATTCAATTCCTCCTCTTACGAAAGCGGCAGTTCGATCCGGACCTTTCCATCCGTCAGCCGCAGCACATCATCAAGATCCTCTTCATTCATCAGCTCTTTTAATACAAAACCGCCGCTGTCAATGGTGATCACGGCTTTTTCTGTAATCACCATGTCTACACAGCCTTTTGCTGTCAGTGGCAGAGTGCAGTTAGCGACAAGTTTGGGTGCGCCGTTTTTATCGGTATGGCTCATCACGACAATGACTTTTTTCGCCTTTTGGGCAAGCTCCATCGCCCCTCCCATTCCAGGAACCTTTTTGCCGGGGACGATCCAGTTGGCCAGATCCCCTGACTGGCTGACCTGCAGAGAACCAAGAATCGTGACATCAATCGCGCCCTTTCTGATCATGCCGAACGACAGGGCCGAATCGAAATAAGAAGCGCCTTTTACTACGGTGACAGGCCAGCCTGCCGCATTGCAAAGATTCTCATCTTCCCTTCCTTTTTCAGGCGACTCGCCGATGCCGAGAAGCCCGTTTTCAGATTGGATCATAACGGAAGTGCCCGGATCTAAAAAATTGGGAACCAAAGACGGAATGCCGATGCCCAGATTGACAATCATTCCGCTTTTGATTTCGCGGGCCGCCCGTTTTGCAATTCTCTCCCGCTCTATGACTCCCAAACCCATTTCCAGTTCACCCCTTCCGTTTCAGCGACACCTTCGACAAAAACACCGGGTGTTACAACTTCTTCTTCATCGAGCTCTCCAAGCGGAACGATCCGCTCCACTTCGGCAAATGTTCGATCAGCAGCCATCGCCATAAGCGGGTTCATGTTACGCGCCGTTTTGTCGTAGATGATATTGCCGAATTCATCGGCGGTTTTCCCATAAATAAAAGCGTATTCCGCACTCAGCGCTTCTTCGGCAAGGTATTCGCGACCATTCAAAGAAACGATCTTCTTTCCTTGACGCACCATGTCATTATCGATCCCAATATCGGTCAAAATGCCGCCAAGACCTGTGCCGCCGGCACGGATTCTTTCCGCGAGCGTCCCTTGCGGTGAAAATTCAACGGCGAGAAAACCGTCAGTCATTTGTTTTCCCGCAACGGGATTTGATCCGATATGGGAAGCGATCAGCCGCCTTACACGGTTATTGACGATTAATGGACCGATGCCGATCGCGGGAAATCCTGCATCATTGCATATGACCGTTAAATTTTTTACGCCTTTTTTCAAAATCGCACTGATGAAAGAAGGCGGTGAACCGACTCCCCCAAATCCGCCAAACATGACGGTCGCTTCGTCTTTCAAATCGGCAATCGCATCTTCAACAGCAATACGTTTGTTCAGAACCGTCATCTTTCGCGTATCACCTTTTCTGCTTGTTTTTCAATCTCGTGTACGGCATGTTTAAATATATGAATGAGTTCTTCCAGCTCTTGATCCGATATCGTAAGGGGCGGCGCAATGATGACCGCATCTCCCCCGCCGCCGTCAATACCCGCCTGGGACGGATAAAGAAGCAGGCCTCTTTTTTTCGCTTCGGAAATGACGAGAGCCGACACCGGCATTGATGAAGGAAATGTCTTTTTGCTTTTTCGATCAGCGACAAATTCAATCCCGAGAAGAAGCCCCTTGCCCCGAACGTCGCCAATGATGCTCGACTGTTTCATGACTTCTTTCAGCATCTTTTTCAGCTTTTCCCCTTTTAGCCCGGCTTGTTTAACAAGATCGTGCTTCAAAATGTAGCGGAGAACGGCGAGCGCCGCACGGGCTGAAAAAGGGTTTGCGCTGTACGTATGTCCGCTCATGATGACTCCTGAGCCGTTTTTGACCGTTTCCATGATGTCATCGGATATGACCGCTGCGGCAATCGGTGAATACCCTGCGCTCATCCCCTTGCCGAGTACGGCAATATCCGGGGTCACACCCCAATGTTCAATCGCCAGCAACCGGCCGGTTCTTCCCATCCCGCTCATGACTTCATCCGCGATAAAAAGAATTTCATTTTCTTCGCAAATCTCTTTTACTTTTTTGTAATAACCATCAGGTGCTGTTATGGCTGCTCCAGCAGCCCCGATGACGGGTTCGGCCACGAAGCCCGCGATGAATTGCTTGCCGATCCTTTTAACGGCGAGCTCGATTTCTTTCACGCACGCTTCCTGGCATTCGGGATGAGAAAGCCGGCATCTGTAGCAGTTTGGCGCGGAAGCGGCGGGATACTTGTGCAGCATGTGAGTAAACCTGTAGCGGCGCTCATAAAATCCCGACAGCGACAGGGCTCCGTTTGTAATTCCGTGATAGCTGTTCCATCTTGAAAGGAAAATCGTTTTGTCATTTTGCCCCTTTTCCTGCCAGTATTGAACGGCGATTTTCATAGCGGTTTCAACAGCTTCCGACCCGCTGTTGACAAAAAAAGACCAATTCAGATCACCCGGCAGCCATTCAGCAAGGAGTTCGGCAAGCTGTTCAGCCGGTTCACTCGTAAACTGTGAACGGTAGACAAATGAAACGGCATCAAGCTGTTCTTTGAGAGTCGCAATCACTTCTTGTACACCGTGCCCGAGATTGCAGGTAACAGCCCCTGAACAACCGTCAAGGTACCGCTTTCCGGAATTGTCGACAATCCAGCTTCCTTTTGCATACTGAACGACCGGATAGCTTGCGTGCAAATCCGGCTTAATCAAAAACGACATGAAAACTCCCCCCTTCCCCAATGAGAGGTTTTTCTTTACATTATATGAATGGGGAAAAGGCGGCATTCTCTTTTCAAGCGGAAATGGTTGATTTCGGAGCGATCGCCGTTAGTTGTAAACAAAAAAATAAAAGGACATGTCCTTTTATTTTTCCAAGCGCGCTTATTCACATTGACGTTTTGTCCTGCAAAGCAACTGTTTCCTTCGTCTGTTTTTCCCATAAATAAAATGATCTCATCATCGAAAACGCAGCAAACGGCGCGGGCAGTGCGACGATGAGAAATAAATATTCGGGACTGACGGCATCCGACAACATCCCCGCGGCCGCATAGCCGAGCGGCATAAAAGAGCTGTTAACCGCAAAAAAAGCGCCCAGCGACCTTCCTCTGTTTTCACCTTCCGTTACCCTTTGCAAGTAACCTTCAATATAGATGTTGACTACGCCGCTGATCATTCCGATGACGATCAAAATCGCGGCGCCGAGCACGACATGATCAATCCAGCCGAGAGGCGACAAAAGCAGGCCGAAAATCAGCATTAAAGCGGGCACAGCTGCTTTTGCGTGCTCCGGTTTTGCGATAAAGGACAAGAAAAGCGCCGCAGACAGCGTCCCGCACGCCCAAAATGATTGAAAAGCGCCGCCCAGCCAAGCCTGATCTTTTATTAATAGCGAAGTCCAAATGACGATATATATTGGAAAACCGCTGAATACAAGCTGCTGTATGCTCGTCCCATACAACAAATACTTGAGCGGCTTATTTTGAAACAAGCTTGTAAAACCGCTGAACAATTGTTTGTTTGTAAAAGGAATACGCTTTTGGCTGCCCCTTTTATCTATGATTCTCCACTCCAAAAAGATGGACAGGAGGGAGAGGCTTCCGCACAGCACCCATAACCAGCCGAAATGCAGAAAGGAAAACAGAACCCCTGTGACAAGCGGAACGATCACTTGGATAAGCTGTGTGATCACTTCTTGAAATGCGATACCTTTTTCAATTTGTTCTTTTCTCAATGTATCCGGCAAGAGCGATCTTGCAGCAGGTTCGATTGCGGTCAAACATGCCGATACAATCGCCCTTGCAACCGCCAGTAACATAACTGAACTCATGCCTGACAGCCAAAAATCCGATTATTAAAAATACAGTTGAAATGATCATATCTGAAGCCGCAATCAATTTCCCCCTGTGAAACCTGTCGGAAAGCCAGCCTGTAAACGGCGATATCAAAATTGAGACAGTCAGACCGATGCCAATCACGACGCTTCCCGAAAGGGCGCTTCCGGTTTCAGATAGAGACCACCATACCAATGAATAATAGAAAAGAACCGAACTAAAGAGCGATAAAAATGTTCCAGACCACAGTCTGAAAAAGTCCCTTTTTATGACCCAAGCATATTTCAAAGTTTCTCCCCCGTTTGTCCGATATTTTCACCTCATGATTATATTACATATATATGTAAAATTTTACAATGAAAACAAAAAACCTTCCGGATGGAAGGCTTTGTGAGCATGTCAAGCGACCGGGCGTAGGGCTTTTAGCTAGCAAATGAAAGCCGCACCGACAATGATGAGCAAAATAAAGAGGACAACGATGAGCACAAATGTGTTTCTGCCGTGAAACCCGTAGCCGTATCCTCCAGTAGGACAGCAATAATGGGAGTAATGCACAGGCTTATCATCCTTTCGTATAAAGTCTACACCCCAGCCTATGCAGGCCAAGTCCCAGTTGGTATGTGCACCTGCCTACTTTATTCGAACAAATATTTAAATATCGTTGTGAGCTTTTCCTCCTGCTGAAAACCCAGCTTTTCATAAAACGTTTTCACCTGATCGCTTCCCGAAGTCACAAGATAGCACGATTCCATGCCCGATTGTTTGGCAGCGGCGAGCATCTGCTTGATAAGGCCAGATCCATAGCCTTTTCGCTGGTAAGGTTCCAAAATGGCGACTTCCTCGATTTTAGCAACGTTTTCGTCCTGATCGAGATAAAGTTCGGCACATCCAATCGGTTCTCCTTCTTCCGAATAGCAGACACACAGCTGAATGATGCCTTCCTCGTAAAAAGGATACTTGCGCAGCAGCTTTTCTTTCGCAAACGCTTCATTGATCGACAAAGAATCATAAGCCTGCATGATGCGGCAGCCGTCACTGAGCGATTTCTTCGTCCCCCATTCTGCCCGCACAGGGGAAACTCCTTTCCAATCTGCAAGCCGGATCGAATAAAACAATTCTTCATCAAGAATGTATCCAAGATCAAAGAGCGACTTTTTCATTGTGAAAGGGAGATCGCGGTTAAAAGAGCTTTTCACATGAATATAATTTCGTTTTAATATATCGGGTACCCGAACGAGCAGGGAGTACAGCTCTGTCAGCGGAAATTCGTCCTGCAGCTGCAGAAAATGAGATGAAAACATTTGCGGGATCTGGTCATCTGTGTATAGATGATAATGCGGCTCAATTTTTTTGCTGCATGTCAGCATTAAATAACGGTCTTCTGTGTTTGAAATGGATGTCACAACGGCTGCCTCTTTTCTCAAGATGTTCTATCATAATGTTTTTCGCTTTCAGAGCAGAAAATCCTCTAAAAAGATGACTCTTTGAAAGAAAGGATCATCTGAACATGCGGCTCTTCTCAGCTTTCTTCTCCGGATTTCTTGCGTTTTTTCATAGACGAGTTTCTTCCACATGATATGGAAGTTCATAAACCGCTTTAAATTAACATTTTTCCTTGTTTGTATTTCGTGGGATGTTAACGGATTTTTCGTAACAAGTTTCAAATTTTTATTGTTTGCTGGGTATCCTCACGGCAGTCTTCATGCCGCTTTACTTTATCAATAGAAACTACTCGACTTTTTCGCTCGGAGTATGCAATTCCAAATTCGGAGATAAAAAAGCCCTCTCTGCTTTGTGAGAGCAAAGAGGGCAGATCCTTGATAATTTATTGAGCGCCTTTAAGACCTATTTTTCACGTTCAAACAGCTTGACATATTCGCCGTACCCTTCTTTTTCAAGGTCATCCTTCGGCACAAAACGGAGGGCTGCTGAATTGATGCAATAGCGCAGGCCGTCCGGTCCGGGGCCGTCCGGGAACACGTGTCCAAGATGGGAATCGGCAGATTTGCTTCTCACCTCAGTCCGAACCATGCCGTGTGAAGTGTCAAGTTTTTCTTCGATCTCCCCGGAATCGACCGGTTTTGTGAAGCTTGGCCAGCCGCAGTGTGCGTCAAATTTGTCAAGCGATGAAAACAGCGGTTTTCCCGACACGATGTCGACATAGATTCCGTCTTCGTGCAGATCCCAGTATTCGTTTTGAAATGGAGGCTCCGTCCCGTTTTTCTGCGTCACTTCATACTGCATCCGGGTCAGCTGCTTCAGCCGTTCTTCTTTATTGTTCGTCATGCTTTCGCCCCCAATGCTGTTGTAAAAATCCTTCTCTGCCGCTTCCGATCCGATACTGTGTGTAGCGTTCAGGATGCTTTTTATGATAATCCTGATGATATTCTTCAGCCGGATAAAATGGCCCGGCTTCCAGAATGTCGGTCGCGATCGGATCTTTAAAGATGCCACTTTCTTCAAGCTTTTTCTTCGATTCCTCAGCGAGTTTCCGCTGCTTGTTATTATGGTAAAAAATTGCTGTCCGGTAAGACTCGCCGCGGTCTGCGAATTGTCCTCCGCTGTCAGTAGGATCGATTTGCTGCCAGTAGAGTTCCAGCAGTTTTTCGTATGGAAAGACATCGGGATCAAACGTGATTTGCACCGCTTCCCTATGTCCCGTTGTATTGCTGCAAACCTCTTCATAGGTCGGATTTTCCGTATGGCCGCCGGTATAGCCGGATTCGACTTTTATAATGCCCGGCTGTTCGTCAAAAGGCTTGACCATACACCAAAAGCAGCCTCCGGCAAATGTGGCGAGTTCTCGTTTTTCAGCCATCTGTTCTGCCTCCTTCTCTTCAACATTTGCTGGGAATCATTATACCACATCATGCTCATTTTTAAGCCTGCTCCCGCTCATCGCAAAATCAGCCGCTGCCTAAAAAGAAAAAATGACAATAATATGTCATTGCTATCACCAAATTCTAAGAAACAGCAGTATTCATCTATCATTGTCATGGGCCGTTGTTCAATTGATGGTCAAATGAACTAAAAATCTTCTGAAACATACACTTGAAAAACGAAAATTATGGTATCATAGTGATATCATGTTCATGAAAAATAATATTCATGCTGATTCGGTCATTCCTTTTTAAAAAAAGCTGAAATTTGCTACTTATATGGAGGGGCGAAATTTTGAAAGTTAGAGAACAAATGATGTATGATATGGAAGCACTGCTTCGCACAGTATTTAAACAGATACGTGATGAAATAAATGAGCTGCTCGAAAAAGAGATGTCCCGCAATGAATTCATGATTCTCCGCCTGCTGAGCGAGCAAGGTCCGAAGAAAGTCACGGAGTTTGCAACGATTTTAGGCGTTTCTGCGAGCCATATCACAGCTGTAACCGATGCGTTGGTTGAAAAAGGATGGATCACGAGAGTCCGGTCAAAAGAAGACAGACGGATCATCAAAATCCATCTGACAGACGCGGGAAAAGAAATTATCAGATATTTTGAAGAAAAGAAAACGGAATATTATTTCAAGCGGTTCAGCAGCTTCAGTGATGAAGAGCTGAAAACGCTGATTGAACTGTTCAGCAAATTGGACAAAAAAAGGGAACAGCGCTAATCCGGGTTTTACATAAATTGGCCCGAATCTGTGCACCTTAATTCAAAAAAGAGGTGTACTGACTTATGACAGCTCCTTATCTTTGTCCAAACTGCAAAACAAACCGAACACGGTTCAACTTAATCGAACAGTCCCCAACATCCGTTAAGATTGATCCGGCAACAGGGGAGATCATGGAAACGTATTCAGATGACGAGCTTTCTCCATTTCACCTGCCGTACAGCGGTCCCGCCATAAAAGTGCAGTGCGGCGCGTGCGGATTAATTGAAGATGAAAAGACTTTTATCAAGCTTGCCGAATTCGATAAACGCACCTAACAAAGACAGGATAGATGGACATCGTTTCATCTATCCTTTTTCGTACAGCTTAAAGTGATGTGCACACCCGGTTTCTCCCAAGGTGTTTAGCCCTGTACAAACATTGGTCGGCTTTTTCAATCAACTCGTCCGTACTGCGAATGACCTCCGGAAATGCCGCAACCCCAATCGAAACGGTAATATGAATCTTTTTAGAATGAGAAATTGAAAAAGTGTGTGTCTCCACTTCCTTGCGTATCCTTTCAGCGATCTCTGCAGCCTGCGAATGGGAACTGTTCGGCAATATGACCGAAAACTCTTCTCCGCCGTTTCTTGATACGATATCTTCCGTACGCGTTGACTTTTTTAAAATCGTTCCCAGTTCTTTTAAAATCACGTCTCCGTTTGAATGTCCGTATGTATCATTAATCGTTTTGAAATAATCGATATCGATCATAAGCAAAGACAGTTTCTCGTTCTTCTCCATTGCGTTTGAAATATGAGCATTCCATATCGCATCAAAATGGCGGACATTATTCAATCCCGTTAAATAATCAATCGACGATTCCTCTTCATACTTTTTTAACAGAAAATGAGATTTTTTTAAATATGAGACGACATATACTGATGTAAATCCGCCGATAGTAGATAAAATCCAGAACCAGATCATTAAAATTTTCACTAAATGGAAATCATGGAGGAGCATCAAGATCACAATTGAAATCGCCACATTGGCAAAAATGACTAAAGCAAATGTCTTTCGATAAGTGTCAGCGTCTTTATCCATGACCCTGAGGATGAGATAATATCCCATGAATATAACGATCATTCCTGTGAGCGCAGCAATCGAAGATGTATTCCCCCCGTAAACAAATCTTCCTCCTATAATCAGCAGAGAACAAATAAAGGCCGGAAAGGCGCCCGTAAATAAAAACAAAATCATGACGGGCACATAACGCAAATCAACGAGCGTCTCATCGGTTGCCTGGATCGAAAAGAACATGAGCACATTTCCGAGCAACCCTCCCATGACGCCGTCAATCCAATCAAGTTGTTTATTAGTAGCTTTTCGGGAAAAAATATTCCACTTTAGCTGAGTGTAAATAAAGAGCGAAGTTATTAAAATGCACAAATTCAAAAATAAATCGATTAAAAACATGACAAGCCCCCAACACCAAACTCATTTTATATTGTATATATCGTCAATTATTAAGACGTTAAAAGCATTTTTGTTTCTTTGCTTCAGATACCCGGCGGGAGGCACTTCCGGGGCTTGCTTTCATTTTTCAAATAAAACGAGGTGCTTCCACTTCGCGTAGCGGTAATATAAAAACGCAGTCAGGCTGCTCAGCATAAAGCTCATTCCAATGCCAAGGGCTATGCCGTTTTCGCCAAGCCACTTTGAAAATAAGTATGTAAACGGATAACGCAAAGCCCAAAAAGAAATCACGTTCAGCACCAAAATTTGAAACATTGCGCCGGCTGCCCTTACAACACCGTTTAACACAAAGTTAATCCCGATAAACGGATAGAAAAAAGCGATCGTTTTTAAATATTCTTCCCCGAATGCGGCTGAATCGGCTTCCGAAATAAACAGCCTGACCGCATGATAGCCTGTCAGAAATATCGCGGTGCTGACGGCAGCCATAAACAGCAGAACATAAATGACACCGTAATGAGCGATTTTTTTCGTACGCTCCATATCGCCGCTGCCGACGGTTTGGCCAGCCATACTGTTGACAGCAGTGCCGATGGCCATCGCCGGGAGAATCAGCAGGCTGTCAAGCCGCTGTACCGCGCCAAATCCTGACACGACACGTTCTCCAAATGAATTGACAACGCTCATAATTGCCATCGAGCCGCCTGAAATCACCATCATTTGCAAGCCGGCAGGCACTCCGAGCTTCAAAATGACGGACGTCTCTTCCAGCGACGGAAGCGCCGGCTTTGAAAATGGAACAAGCCGCTTTCTCACCGTATAGACCACACCGTAAATGAAAGCAATCCCTTGGGAAATGACGGTTGCATAGGCCGCTCCTGCAATTCCGAGGTTGAATACCGAGATAAACAGCGGATCCATGAACAGGTTCAGGATGACGGCCAAGAGGACGAAACGCAAAGGTGTTTGACTGTCACCGACCGCCCTTAACACTGTACTGATGAAATTATAGCCGAATAAAAATATAATCCCGATAAAATGAATGCTCAAATAGCTTACAGCCAAATCCATCATATTGCCGGGCGTTTGAAGAAGCGAAAGCAGAGGCTCTGTGAAAAAATAGCCGATAACCCCGAGCAATACGCTCATCGCCGTCATCAGAACGACAAACGCGTTGACATATGAAGCAAGTCCCTTCTTATCCCCTTTTCCTTTTTGCTGCGCAAGAATCGTCAGTGCCGCATTGTTGACGCCTAATACGAACGACAGCACCGTAAAGAAAACCGTCCCTGAGACGGCCGCAGCACCGAGAGCTTTTGCTCCGAGCAGATTTCCGACCCACAAGCTGTCAACGAATTGAAATGAAATCTGCAAAAGATTGGCTAAAATGATCGGGCCAGAAAAAAAGACCAGCTGTTTAAACACATTTCCGTATGTAAAATCCGTTTTCATTGTTTTCTCCTTTTAAACTGTCGTCTTGATCGCGATGTGACCGATGGCTTCGCAGCCTCATATGATGTCAGAAAGCATGAAAAGGGGCGTGACAAGATGTTCTCTACAGATCATGATGCCCGTCAAATGGCGGAAGGTTTTCGGTGGAACTGCTGCCATCTTCCGCCTGCAGAGGCGCCCTTTTATTTTCGAAACGGCGGAAAAGCAGCGATGATCAGACTGCTCCACGCGGCTCCTCACACCGACAATCTCGACGTATTCGTAAACGGAATATCCGTTTTTCAAAACATCTCCTATACAGATTTATCTTCTTATGTCCGGTTTCCTGCCGGCCGTATTCAAATCGATGTTTTCCAAAGAGGCAGGGCGCGCGGTCCCATACTGACGGTACAGTATCACCTGATCCACGGCGGGTACTGCACGGTTGCCGTTACAGGCACAGCCGCAAAGCTCGTTTCCGTCGGAATGTATGACCAGCCTGCGGCTGATCCGGAAAGCCGCAGCATCCGATGCGTCCATTTATCGCCGGACTCCCCCGCTCTTGACTTTGCAGTGCAAAACGGACCTGTCCTGTTTTCCGGTGTCCCCTTTCAAACGGTCACCCGGTACATCCAGGTGCGTTCACAGAAAATCGACATGGAGCTAAAGGCCGCCGGTTCAACAGCGGTCCTGCTGAAGGTCCCGAAAATCACGCTTCACGCCGGGGAATCCGCAACTTTGTATGGTCTCGGTTTCGTCAACGGCTCCCCTTCTCTCACAATAAAAGCGGCGCCGTTTCCTGCCAAAGCTCCGCCTTCATAGCGAAAAAAAAGAGACCTGATGTCTCTTTTACAGTCTGCTGAAGCATGGACAACAAAATCCTAAAACGGTCTCATGTTTTAGGATTTTGCCGGCAATTATTGATTGTGATGGTCAGTTTTTTTATGTTTTTTTGCATCTAGGGTAAAGATCATAATGCTTAAAAACAACGCACAATACCCGATGTTCAAATACATCTTGTCCATGTTTTCATCGATGAAACTGAAGGCGGCGAGGCCGCCGAAGTACAGTGAAAACAACATAGACAGCAAGCTGAAATATGTGTAGATACGTTCCATATGTTCACCCCTGTAAATCCCGCTGCACGATCTATGAATCTGTTTGTGCAGGCTGATAATAAACAAATTCGATTTGATCTTTTTCTAAATCAATGTCTTTTGCTTTCACATACATTCCGTTTTTAAGCGGCATCTCTGACAGACGGACTTGAATTTCTTTAGCGTCCGAACGAACGTGTACAAAATCAGGAAGATCATAAAATTGATCCATGTAGTTCAGCACCATCGATATCGGAACATTTAACTTGCCGATCGAAAATCTCGTCACGTCAAGAACCACATCTCCGTTTTTTTCCACTGTCGGCCGAAAGGACACCTTCGCATCGACTGTCGAGGAAAAGGCGCGGATCGCACCGACGATGTGGAATTCATCATCGATTTCGATTTGATAGTCAAGATCCGGTGAAGACTCCTTTTCCAAATACGTGTTGATGAATGCGGCCAATGACTCTTTCGTGCTCGTCACGTTCAATTGGTATTCGCTCGGAGTCGGCCGCGACGGTTCCTTTTGACCGCCGGGCATGAATACGAGAATGAAAATCCCGGCAAGTATGATGAGGTTGACTGCTGCTAAAATTAAAAATAAGCTCTTCCATTTCTTCATTTTTTCACCTTATTCTGCTGAGGGGTCTTCGTTTTTAATTTGTTCGTAAACGCGTTTCGCTATTAAAGAATACCCGTATTGATTAGGATGAAACTCATCTTTTGCAATCTTCTTTTCATCGCTGTATTCCTCAAAAATATCAGCAATATCCGCCATTTTCGTATTGGAGACCTTTTTCAGGCTTTTTTCTGCGCCTTCATTCCATTCGTCTACGACTTGGTCAATTTCCCTCAGTTCAGACAGCGTAAACTTAAATGGATTATACATGCTGACATAAATCAATTCAGCGCTGGCGTTTTGCTCTCTGATTTCCGCTAAAATATTCGAAAACCGCTTTTCAAACAGTTTTTGTTCAACGCGGAAAGGTGTGAGCGTTAAGTGCGCGAAGTTTTGGCGGACGACTTTCATCAGGTCGTTGCCCCCGATTGTAAATAAAATGTAGTCTGCATCTTTCAGGCCCTCTTGTACTTCTTTTTCTTTTAATCTTTCAAGCAGCTGATCGGTCCGGGAGCCTTTAACGGCATAATTTTTGACCGTTACGGACTTCACATCTCTCCGGCTTTCAAGCTCGTCGGCCACCATGCCGACATAGCCTTTCTTTTCTTGATCGCCTACCCCCTCTGTCAGAGAATCGCCCACTGCTGCAATCACGATATCGCGCTTAGGGGAGACCGATGTTTTTTCAACGCCCGCATTCCATTCCGTACAGGCTGAAAGCAGACAGACGAGGGCCATCATGACTGTTATAAACCGTATGTTCAAAAATGATGCCCCTTCCTTCTAGATAACCTAAAAAAAAGTGTACCATGTTTTGATTCTTTTGAAAATGATTTGACAGGTGTTAAAAAAAGCCTGTTTTCCGGTGGTCAGGAAGCAGGCTTTTAGCGGCAGGCCGCCCGTTTTTATCAACGGTTTTCCAGCGTCTTAATATCGGCGATGATTTCATCGTACGGCGTATCTTTTGCACCGTCATAATCCTTGACGACTTTGCCGTTTTGATCGACTAGATAAAATGACGATTGGTGAATCACCTGATCCTCATCTTCAGGTTTTTTCACGATTGCTTTAAAGCTTTTCAGCGCAAATTTTTCGATTTCCTCCTGCGAGTATCCGGTTAAAAAATCCCAGTTTTGAAAATTGAGCGGATAGTTGGCCGCAAATTTCTTCAATTTTTCAGGCGTATCATTTTCGGGGTCAACGCTGAATGAGACGATGCGGGCCTGCAGGTTTTCCTCTTCCATTTGTTTTTGCAGTTCAGCCATATGTGAAGTCATCGGCGGACAGATCGTTTTACAGTTCGTAAATATAAAGTCGGCCACCCACACCTGGCCTTTTAAACTTTCAAGAGACACCGTTTTCCCGTCTTGATTTTGAAAAGAAAAAGATTGTACGTCATAGTTTAAAGAATTTTCAATCTTGCTAGTTCCGCAGGACGAAAGAAACACTGTGAGTATACCTGCAAGGACAATGCCAAAAACGTTTTTCAATCCTTCCATCCCCTTTTTCAATCGGTGTAAAAGGTAAAACCGATCGCTCCTTTTCCGGTATGAACCGAGATAATCGGCGTTGTGTATGAAATATCAATATCGATTCCCGGGATATGTTCAAGCAAAGAGTCTTTCAGCCTATGGGCAAGGTCGAGTGCATCGGCATGGGCGATTCCGATCGCCTGCACCGTCCTTCCCTTCACCGCGGAAAGAAATTGACCAGTTAAATAACGGATAAGCTGACTGCTGCTCCGGACATTTTTTTCAGGCGTATAGATTCCGTTCTCGAGCCTCGCGATCGGCTTAACCTTGAGCAATGAGCCGATCAGCGCTTTTCCTTTCCCGATGCGGCCGCCTTTGATCAAGTTATCAAAATGATCAATTGTCACGTAGAGGGATGTCCGGTCGCGCAAGTTCTCCAGGTCATTTACAATCGCTTCGGCCGTCATTCCCTCTTCGGCCAGCAAGGCGGCCCGCAAGACCTGAAAGCCGAGGCCTTTTGAAATATACATGGAATCAATCACCGTAATGTTCCCGTCGACCATGTTTGAAGCGCTTACAGCCGTCTGGTATGTCCCGCTCAATTGGCTTGAGAGATGGATGCTGATCACTTCGCTTCCGTCAGCGGTCAGCTCTTCGTACAGTTCGATAAAAGCGCCTAAAGGCGGCTGTGAACTTTTCGGGAGTTCTGCGGCGCTCTCCATTTTCTCAATAAATTCGTCCGGCTGAATATCGAACCTGTCTCTGTAAACAATGCCGTCGATTGATATCGAGAGCGGGAGAACGGAAATATGATATTCTCTGAGCAGTTCTTCGCTCAAGTCAGCTGTTGAGTCCGTTACAATTTTAATGCTTGTCAATTCCCTTCACATCCTGTCGGTTCAAATGGTGAATTTCCTAGTGAGGCCAAATCGGCATGAAAAATTCTTTGCCGGCCGAATGCCGTCTTCCGCCCTTTTCAAAGCGGATTTGGCTGTCTTCATGGGCCGGCAAAGAATGCAATCAATTCTTATGCATTATGCTTCAATTCTTCCTGTTGATAAATGGCGAGGTAATCCTGCCATTTCAATGCTCTCTTTAAGTAGTCCCTAAAGGAGTAGACATTTTTTTTCCGCTTTGAACAATAGAGCGTCTTTAAAAAGATTTCGAGCCTCAGACTGGCCATAAAAAAATGCGGGTCGTCCTCCTTCAGCACGGGTATTTCCGTCACCTTCACCTTCTGTCCATCCGAACGTTTGAACTCCAGGCTTTTAAGTAACAAGCTATCAATCCTCATTTATGAGATATTTTCTTTATTATACATAATCTCAGGAGCCGTTGTCTGTGATTTATGCGTGTTTTCAAAAAAATTTCTTAAATCAGCAAATGAAAGAGCCCTTCATCTTTATTCACTTCGACATAGCGGAAGCCTTTACGGTCCATTCTCGCAATCAGCGGCTCATAGTCTTCGCGCTGCTTCAATTCGATGCCGACGAGCGCAGGGCCGCTGCTTTTATTATTTTTCTTCGTATATTCAAACCGGGTGATATCATCGGTCGGCCCGAGCACTTCATCTAAAAATTCGCGCAAAGCTCCCGCCCTTTGCGGGAAGTTCACGATGAAATAATGCTGGAGTCCTTCATACATCATTGATCTGTCTTTGATTTCCTGCATTCTGCCGATATCGTTGTTTCCTCCGCTCACAATGCATACGACATTTTTCCCTTTAATTTCATCCCTGTAAAGGTCTAAAGCGGCGATCGGCAGCGCTCCCGCAGGCTCGGCGACAATCGCGCATTGGTTGTACAGCTCAAGAATCGCGGTGCATACCTTGCCTTCGGGAACGAGCAAAATATCATCTACAACGGTTTCAAGCGTTTTAAATGTCTCTTCGCCGATTTTCTGCACGGCGGCTCCGTCTACAAATTTATCGATTTTCTCGAGGGTGACGACTTCGCCTTTTTTGTTTGACTCAAATAGAGCCGGCGCGCCTTTGGGCTCAACCGCGATCAGCTTTGTATCCGGGGATACGTTTTTCATGTAGGTTCCCACTCCTGAAAGCAGGCCGCCTCCGCCTACGCTTGCGAATAAATAATGGGGTTCTGTTTCGATATCGTTTAAGATTTCGACCGCAACCGTTCCCTGGCCGGCCATGACGGCAGGATCGTCAAACGGGTGGATAAATGCCCGTTTTTCTTCCTCGCAGCATGCGACTGCGCTTTGATATGCATCATCGAACGTGTCGCCTGTCAGGATGATCTCGACGTATTCCTTGCCGAACAATTCGACTTGAGAAATTTTTTGCCTCGGAGTCGTCGACGGCATAAAAATCTTTCCGTGAATACCGAGATGTTTACAGGAAAAAGCGACCCCCTGCGCATGGTTTCCTGCACTGGCGCAGACGACCCCGTTTTTCGTCGTTTCTTTTGAAAGCTGCTTCATTTTATAATAGGCGCCTCTCAGTTTAAAAGAGCGGACAACCTGCAGATCTTCTCTTTTTAAATATACGTTGCAATCGTACCTCTCAGAGAGCCTCTCATTTTTTTGGAGGGGGGTATGAATGACAACATCTTTTACATTTTGATGGGCTTTTAAAATGTCTTTGACTTGGATGAGAGAGTTTTCTTTAAGCAACGGTTTCATGTATAAGATCCTTTCTGTATAAAGCTTTATTTAATACGCCATTATATCATGAATATTCAAAATTTAAAGGGCAATTCTTTGTTATTTACAGAATATTATACACTTTCTCGATATATACGGAGTTCTTTTCGATTGTTAATGTGCAGCCAAATACACTTTTTTTCAAAAAACTCTTTATTTGTTCTAATTGGGTGTTATAATAGAACCAATTAGAACCAAAAGGAGATCCGCCATGATTAAACACACGTATCCGTCCGTAGGGTTCTCCGAGCTGATCGGGGAATGCGATTCCTTTTTGCAAACGAAAAACAGAGCGATACAATTTGCAGCCTCTTCCCATCCGATTCTGATTCATGGAGAAACAGGCACAGGTAAAGAGCTGTTCGCCAAAGCCATTCATTCCGGATCATCTTTCAAGCATGATCCCTTTACACACGTAAGCTGCAGCACGCTGAATGAAGATGAAGCGGCTGAAGACTTTTTTCTTTCAGAGATGAATGAATCCGGAACCTTGTTTCTCGACGAAGTGTGGGGGCTTTCCTTGCCTCTCCAGGGCAAGCTTTTGGCAGCCATTGAAAAAGGGATGGCAAAAAGACTGATCGCCACCTCAAGCGTGCCGCTCGGTGAACGGATTGAAAGCAGCGAATTCCGCAAGGATTTGTACTACAGGCTCAATGTGCTCGACCTTCCGCTTCCCCCCCTTGCTGAACGGCGAAGCGACATCCCCCTTCTCGTGCATCATTTTGTAAAAAGCGGGGATCATGACATATATGTCGAACCGGTCGTTTGGAAGGCTTTAGAGCAGCATGAGTTTGAGGGGAACGTCAGAGAACTCAAAAACATGACGGATTATATGAAAACCGTCTCAGACGGGAAAACGATTCAGCTTTACGACACTCCGCCGGCGTTAAGAGAACAAATCGAAAAGAAGAAGCCAAAAGACAAAAAAACGGCTTCAACATCACTGACTTTAATGGAAAAAGAGGAGTTTGCGTTTTTGCTCGATGCAGTCAAACAATTAAATGAAAAAGGAGAGCCTGCCAGCCGCAGGGTTCTGTCTGAACTGAGCAAAAACGGCAAGTCGGAGCTTACCCCCCAGCAAGTGCGCAGCAGATTGGATTATTTGGAAAAAAGAGAGTTTATTACAAAGGGCCGCGGAAGAGCCGGGACAAAAATCACGCTTGAAGGCCTCCGCTTTTTAAGCTCTTTAAAGCATCACATTATTCAAGATTAGAAAGGGTGACTTGGTATGTACACGATTAAAGAAGAAATTGCGAATGCAATAACCCATGGACTCGGCGTTCTCCTCTCCATACCCGCCATCGTATTTTTGGTGATATTTGCGATCCGCTACGGAAGTCCGGTGGATGTTGTCAGCTTTTCGATTTTCGGCGCTTCCATGCTGTTCCTGTATTTAAGTTCGACCCTTCTGCACAGCATTCAGCACAAAAAAACGAAAGATATTCTTGAGATCATCGATCACTCAGCCATCTATGTACTGATTGCGGGTACATACACACCGCTGCTCCTCGGACCTTTGAAAGGCGCGCTCGGCTATACAATGCTTGCGGTTGTCTGGGGGCTTGCGATTGGCGGAGTTGTATTTAAAATTTTTTTTGTGAAACGGTTTATCGTGGTCAGCACGCTGGTGTATCTCGTGATGGGCTGGATGGCGATCATTGCGATCAAGCCGCTTTATACGGCCTTGACCGGAGAAGGATTCGCCCTGCTGCTCTTAGGGGGAATATTGTATTCCGTCGGAACGATCTTTTATTTATGGAGAAAGATCCCGTATCATCATGCGATTTGGCACACTTTCGTACTCGGCGGCAGCGCCTCCATGTTTTTCTGCGTACTTTTCTACGTGGCAAAGGTGCCGTTTGTATCATAAACGGCGAAAACCAGGCTTCCTTTACGGGAGCCTGGTTTTTTTTATGCCTGAAGCTGTTTGTTTTCGGTCAGGACGTAAGCCTGGTGGATCGTCAAGTCGATATCAGCAGGCCTCAGCCTCTTGAACAACTTGCCTTTCTTCATGTCTTCCGTACCGGCTGTTTCGACTGCAACGATCGGAATGCCGAGCCTTTTGGATAAAGATTTGTAATCGAGCCCGTCTTCAGACAGAATAAAGCTTTGGCCTTTCCTGATGATCTCTTCCACTTTTTCAAGTGATGCTTCCTTGTCGGCGCTTTTTTTGACCGCGGCCATTTTATTGAGCCAGCCGCTGAGCAGCGGATAACGAAAGGCGCGCGGATCAGCAAAAAACGAAGCCGTTTTATCAAGGTGTCCGAGCAGCACGGCGAGCTCTGACAGGCCGAGCTTTGGATGCACGTAAAGGACGGGCCCCGCCGGGGATCTTCCGTTCTGATGGATGGAAACGGTCGAACCGGTTAAGCCGATGCACCCCCGCAAAAAAGCTTTCGGCTTATCAAAGACAGCTTCCATCTGATTGGCATACGAAAGGCGCGGGTCAAGTGTCTGCAGCGCCTGCAGGAGCTTGATATGCTTGATGAACATATAGGCTGAATAAACCCATAAAAAACAATAGCGAAACATGAAAAACCCTCTCCTCTATCCTTTTCTTTGATAAACGAGGAATTCGTAGTCATAAGGATTTTTGTCATCTTTCAGGCCTTTCCGCCTCGAAACGATTTCCCATTCGGCTTCGCTGAATTCAGGGAAATACCGGTCCCCTTCAAAGGTTTCATCGATTTTTGTCACATACAGCTTGTCCGCAAAAGGCAGAATCTCCGCGTACAGTGTTGAACCGCCGATGACAAAACATTCTTCATTTTTGTTTTTCGCAAACCGCACCGCTTCTTCTGCCGAGTGCATCACCTGACAATTCGGGATATCCAGTTCTTTATTGGATGTAACGATGATGTTCTCCCGGTGAGGCAAAGGTCTGCCGATGGATTCAAACGTCTTTCTCCCCATGATTACGGCGTGTCCTTTCGTCACCTCTTTAAAATACTTCAAATCCTGCGGCAGATGCCATGGCAGATCATTATCTTTGCCGATCAGGCGGTTTCTGTCCATGGCGGTAATCAATGAAATCATTAATTTAAAGCCCCCTTATGATGTTTGTAGCGAAATAAAGCCGGATGATGCTCATCTCTTTGTGTGATCATCTGTGAACATGATGCATGTAGATGGAGGTTAAAGCTGTGATGAGAGGAAACCTTTCTTTCTTCGAGGTTTTCATTCTGATCAGGCCGCCCGAATGCATTGGTGTCATTCCCCGTTTTGTTCAATTCCGGTTCTCTAACATATGACGGCATATATCCGCATGATGTTTCATTTTTTTCATCCTTTTGTAGTGTATCTTGTTTAACCTTTCGAAAACAAGATATTTTTCGAGAAAAGGTTTAAAATATGCGGCATAAAAAAGTCCCCGCCTGATGGCGGGGACGGCCGGATCTTTCAGCGGCTATTCGCAACGCTCTGTCCGTCTGTTCTCTTTTCCTGCACTTCATCCTCAAGATCCTGATGCGAATGGGCAATTCGGCTTGCAGCAGCTGCCGCCAAGGCAGCGACGATATCATCAAGGAACGTGTGAACCTCATCGTCCGGACAGTCGTCCAGTTCTTTAATGATGCCGAACTTTTCTTTATCCAGATAGCCGAAGTTCGTCAAGCCGATCGAACCGTAGACGTTTACGATGGAAAGCGGAATAATCTCGTCGATTCCGTAAAGGGGTTCATCCGTTTCGACCAAATATTGAAGCGGTTCAGGCAATAGCTTTTTCTCGGCAAGCTGGTCAAGCGCTATCCCCGTTAACACGGCATGAACGATTTCCCTTTTGTTTAAGACCTTTTCGACATTCTCAATGCATACTTCAAGCGACAGATCAGGATGGTATTTTTCCTGCAGCTTTTGTACGATCAGCGCGATATCCTCAATCGTAACCCCGCGCTCATTCAGCATATTTTTCGTTATGTGCACCATTTCATTCATCGTATACTTCTTCATCTGCATCAATCTCCTTTAGTGGCTCATCCAGTTAGGCGGTGTATTGCGGTCCCAGTAAATGCTTCCGAGATCGTGATGTTTTTGAAAGCCGTCTTCGGCAGTATGATAATGAAAGTTAAACCAGTACCCTTTATGCGGCGGCTTGTCCCTGCGCACATGGAATCTCAGCACATCTTCCCCCGTTTTCCGGTTGTAAACGTGGAAAATTCTTTCCGACTTCCCCGCCGTCGGCGTTTTGGAAATGACGAGATCCTGGTAAGCGTCATTGTCCTGCATTGTCATGAGATGGCTGACGATGATCTCCTCGACCTTTGGAAGCACTTCTTCCCTGTACTCGTCTTCAATGACCGGCGATATCCTGCTGCCGAATTTTACGAATGACAGATCTTCCGCTTCATTGAGCAGTTCGTCCTTGTAAGTGTTAAATGAAGATCTGGATTCGCTGTCTTCTTCAAGTTCGGGCTCTTCCTGCTTTTGATAAACAGCTGTATACCCGGATTCTTTCACGCTCTGATGCTCCTGCGGCTTGTCCGCCATTAATGCAGCAGGAGGAGATACAAGGCCGAACGTTGCAATTGTAAATAATGCGACAAGCGCTTTTCTCATCCACATCTTCATGACTGATTAGTCCCCTTCTGATCGCTTTCTCGTTTTCTCTTATTCTATCATAGGTTGAATTTTCAGTCATTCATAAAGTGGCAGTGCAGAAAAACAAAACGCCTTTTCTTTTGCCGATAAAACGTTTACAATCAAAGATGAAAATTCCAAAACTGGGAGTGATCGTTCATGGTTGAAGGTCTTTTTATAGCCGCTTCATTGATTACCCTCGCTTATTTTATCGTCATGGAAATCGCAGATTAAAAAATCCCAAGGTGTATACCTTGGGATTTCATCTTTCGAGGACACCGTAATGAAACAGGGCTGTTTTTCGTTTTTTTACGGAAAATCCGTATTTTTCAAAGCGCGGACTCTTCCAGTGGTCTTTCAGGACCACTCTTTTTCTGGCGACCCGAAGGGCTTCATGTAAAGCACCGTCAAGCGTAAATTCGGAATGCGCCCACTTTCTTAAAGGGGCGATGCCGTCTGATTCTTTGATTCCAACATCAAACATCGGGTCAAAGTAGACGATATCTGCTGAATCATCATCAAGTTCCAGCAAGTAATCAATGCTGTCGCCGGAATGAACCCGAATCCTTTTCATCGCCTGATCCAAAGCGTCAAGGCCGGTCTCCCACGATTGAAGCCCCGCCTCGACAAGAAAAGCGAGGAGCGGGCTTTTTTCAATTCCGCACACCTCGCCTAGTTCGCCTGCGGCAAGGCTCGCAATGATCGCGTCTGATCCAAGACCGAGCGTACAATCGAGCAGCTTGTCTCCCGGTTCAACTTGTGCAGCTTCGACAAAAGGGTCCGGTTCGCCCCTTAACATGCGCTTCGCCCGGAACATTGCAGAGTTCGGATGGAAAAAGAACTTTTCACCCTCTGAATGATACAGCTCAAAGCGCTCTTTTCCAACCACGAGAACATCATCCTGCTCTGTTTGCCGGATCTGGCGAATCGGCCGTTTTCTCCGTTCGGAAAAGCGGGCGCCGAGCGTCCGGCTGATTTTTTCCGCCGTTAAAACCGTGCTTTCAGTCGGTCTGTAGCTTGTTGTGACAATCATGTTTTTCTCCGTAAAAAATGCCCTTCAAAGGGCATTTTAGCAATGTTTTTCAAAAGCATCTGTAATGTTTTTCATAATCTCCGTCATTTCACGGCCTTCAATCTGTTCACGCGGAATGAAATGAACGACTTCTTTGCCTTTCAGCAGTGCCATTGAAGGTGAAGACGGTTCATATCCTTCGAAGTATTCCCGCATTTTTGCCGTTGCTTCGCGGTCCTGTCCGGCAAAAACTGTAACGGTCTCGTCAGGCCCGTTTTCGCTTCCGGAGACGGCCTGAACGGCTGCCGGTCTCGCCAGTCCGGCGGCACATCCGCAGACTGAATTGATGACGACGAAAGTCGTGCCTTCTGCACCTTCCATGAAAGTCTCAACTTCTTCCGCAGTCGATAACTCTTTAAAGCCGGCCTGCACCAATTCCTGACGCATCGGAAGAACGAGCTGGCGCATGTATTCTTCATAAGCTGTTGACATATTAAAAAGCCCCCTCTATAAACCTTGACTACTGATGTCAAGGATACTACAGCGGGGGCTGAATTTCAAACACCGAGCGAAAAAACCGCTAGATTTTCATAATGCCTCCGGTATTGGCAGATGTCACCAGCTTTGAATACCGGGCGAGATAGCCTGTTTTCACTTTCGGTTCAAATCCGGGCCAGTTTGCTTTTCTTTTTTCCCATTCTTCATCTGAGATTTCGATGTTTAAAATCCGCTTTTCGATATCGACAATGATATGGTCGCCGTTTTCTACGAAAGCAAGCGGGCCGCCTTCGGCTGCTTCTGGCGAAACGTGGCCGATCGAAAGACCGCGGGAGGCTCCGGAAAAGCGGCCGTCAGTAATTAAGGCGACTTTCGGACCGAGGCCCATTCCGACGATCTGCGAAGTCGGTGCAAGCATTTCAGGCATTCCCGGTCCGCCTTTAGGACCTTCATAGCGGATGATCACGACATCTCCCGCTTTTACTTTACGGTTGATGATACCGTCAAGCGCTTCTTCCTGCGAGTCAAAGACAACCGCAGGTCCTTCATGACGGGTAATCCCGTCTTGGACGCCGCCGGTTTTAATGATCGCTCCGTCAGGCGCCAGGTTGCCGAACAGGACGGCGAGTCCGCCTTGCTCTGAAAACGGCTGATCGATCGGATGAATGACCTCGTAATCCGTCACTTCGCGCCCGGCAATATTTTCGCCAAGCGTTTTTCCCGTTACGGTCAGCGTATCCAAGTGAAGCGCGCCTTCTTTTTTCGACAGCTCGTTTAAGACTGCTGATACGCCTCCAGCTTCATGCAAATCTTCAATAAACACATCGGAAGCCGGCGCAAGCTTTGATAAATGCGGAACCCTTGCCGCTACCTCATTGATCCGTTCAAGCGAGTAGTCTACCCCCGCTTCATTGGCGATCGCAAGCGTATGGAGGATCGTATTCGTTGATCCGCCGAGCGCCATGTCTAAAGCGAACGCATTGTCGATCGCTTTTTCGGTCACGATGTCGCGCGGTTTGATATCCGACTTGATCAGCTCCATCAGCTGGCGGGCCGACTGTTTGGCAAATTCCCTTCGGTCGGGCGATGTCGCCAAAATGGTGCCGTTACCCGGCATAGCGATGCCAAGAGCTTCAGAAAGGCAGTTCATCGAGTTGGCCGTGAACATGCCCGAGCATGATCCGCATGTCGGACAGCCAAACTGTTCAAGCTCCTCAAGCCCTTTCTCATCGATCTTGCCTGATTGATAAGCGCCAACGCCTTCAAATACAGAGGAAAGCGAGATTTTCCGTCCGTCGCTCGTTCTTCCCGCTTCCATCGGTCCCCCGCTGACAAACACGGTCGGAATATTGATCCGCATTGCTGCCATGATCATGCCCGGCGTGATTTTATCGCAATTTGGAATACATACCATTCCGTCAAACCAGTGCGCTGATACAACCGTTTCCACTGAATCGGCGATGATTTCGCGGCTCGGAAGAGAATATCTCATTCCGATGTGCCCCATCGCAATTCCGTCGTCGACCCCGATTGTATTAAATTCAAACGGAACACCGCCGGCCTCTCTGATCGCCTCTTTGACGATTTTTCCGAACTCCTGCAAATGGACATGACCCGGTACGATATCGATATATGAGTTACATACGGCAATAAACGGTTTGCCGAAGTCCTCTTCTTTTACTCCTGCCGCGCGCAGCAAACTGCGGTGCGGCGCTCTGTCGATCCCTTTTGTAATCATGTCACTGCGTAAACCTGTCATCGTGATCCTCCTAAATATCTTCGTATTTACATTCTATATTTTCTGAATATTCAGTTTTAAAAAACTGTCTGTTAACCGCTTGCCGGACTGATCCGCAAGATGACGGCTGTTTTGATCTTCATCTGTAAATCATTCCCCATGAATCAGAACCTCCACATTCCATATGATTGCTAACTACTATATATATTTTCAGCGTGTTTTTCAACAATATTCGAAATATTTTTATAGAAAAAGTGATATTTTATAACAAGATGCGTGACTTTTTTCAAAATTCCCGGATGGATCGCCGCTTCGGAACGAAGAGCTTAAGGCATCAAAAAAGACGCTGTTTCCAGCGTCCTTGTCAGCCGTCTTTTTTGCGGCTTTCCGTCATTTGCTTCCATACGGAGCCTTTCGCTTCTTCACCGTATTCGATCCGTTCGATCGCCATTTTGACTTGAAGGCTGACTTCAAATTCGGGATCGTTTTCAGCTTCTTTTAAAGCGGGAAGCGCGCTCTCATCGCCGACTTCGTACAGAAACATGGCGGCTCTCCAGCGCACAAGCTTGCTCGGGTCCTTGAGCGCTTTGATCATTGCCGGAATCGCTTCCGGGTTTCCGATGTCTGACAGACAATCACCGGCTGTTCTTCTGACCGTGATCGTTTTGTCTTCGAGCGCTTGATATAAAAGAGGAAGCACCGCAGGCGTTTCGATCATGCCCAAATAAACGACAGCAAGCCTTCTGATCGATGTTTTCGGATCCTTGAGTGCTTTTTCGAGTACTGGAATGTCCTTTTCATCCGGGTCCATTTGTTCTAGATGGGCATAACGTTTTTGCCAATCTTCCTCATCCATCATTTCAAGCGTTACCCGGTAAGACTTTCGCTGCACAGCCGCGCGTTTATCCTCAGCATCGCTTGATGCGGCTGATTCCGTCAGCTTCCGCAGGCGCTCCTCATCGTAAGCCGCCTCAAGCTCTTCCGTTACTTCACGGCCGATTTCTGAAAAATCGCCAAATCTGACGCCTTGCTCTTTCCATGACCGTTCGAGCACGACGTTGGAAGACGCGGTTTTAAGCTTCAAGATCGCTTCCTGGAAACGTTCCGGAAGGCCGAAGCGCTCCTCGCGCTCGCCGTCGGTCAATTTCACCTGCATCGGTATCCCGCTGAACATTTGCACGAAGACTTTAACCTCACCGAACGATTCCTTTTCTTCGGAACGGGCCCCCGCCTCTTCGGCTTCGTCCATTCCGAAGGCAGCGCGCACAGCAGGGAGGATGTCTTTCCAGTCAAATCTCGCATTGCGCTCGACAGCGATAAAATCGGCCACATGGTAGACGCCTTTTACTCCGTCTATGTTTAAAACCTCTTGGATGACGGGAGGCGCGCCTTCCGCATGGTCCTTTTTATAATTATTGCTTTTTCCGCCCGGCAGTTCTTCGGTCAAAATCACCTTCATTGTATTCGGGCTCGGTGTCGGTTCTATCGATTTAATTTTCATCATTGTCCCCCTCTGTTAAAAGATCCGGTCTTATTCTACCATAACCCCCGGCCCTGATCTATCAAGGCGGCTTTCTATGGAGAAGGCGCATTCATTTTCCAGTTCGCCGAGAAAGTCAAGCATCAGCTGATGCCTTTTTTCCGCGAGCATCCGTCCCGTCTTTGTATTCATCAAATCTTTTAAAAGGAGAAGCTTCTCGTAAAAGTGGCCGACAGCAGTAGGGGCATTGGCGCTCCCATAGAGGAGATGGCCCTTTGCCCCCGCATACATCAAAGCCCTGGCGATCCCGACAGCGCCGATCGCATCAAGCCGATCGGCATCCTGAACGGCCATACCTTCTTTTGAAAGGGGTTCATCTTTATATTTTTCTCTGTCTCTGAAGGAAATTCTTGTGATGATGGCGAGAATCCCGTCAACTGTTTCCGGATCGACCTTCCAGTCTTCTGACAGGCGCCTTTTCAGCTCCTGAAGCGGAACCCGGTGTTCATCGGCAAGCTTTACATCAATCACATCGTGGAGAAGGGCGCAAGCTTCGGTCATAAACAGGTCTGCACCCTCTTCTTTTGCAATCTGAAGGCTTACGTTCCGAACCCTTTCGATATGCAGCCAGTCATGTCCTGTGCCTTCGGCTGCGAGCTTTTTTCTTACCCATTCGGACATCAAGCGGATCTGTTCTGTTTGTTCCTGATTCAGCCGAGCCATTTCTGAATGGCCTCCTCCATCTCCTTTGGATTGGTTTGCGGTGAAAAACGCTCAACGTTTTCGCCAGTTTGATCGACGAGAAATTTTGTGAAATTCCATTTGACCGCTTTTGTTCCAAGCATGCCCTTCGCCTTGTTCGTCAAGTGGCGGAACAGTGGATGGATTTGATCTCCTTTTACATTCACCTTCGAAAACATAGGAAACGTGACACCGTAGTTTACGCTGCAAAATTCTTCAATGCTTTTTTCATCGCCAGGCTCCTGATTCATGAATTGGTTGCTGGGAAAGCCCAGAATCTCAAGCCCTCGGTCTTTATATGTTTCATACAAGTCTTGAAGCTGTTCATATTGAGGTGTAAATCCGCACTTTGAGGCCGTGTTGACGATGAGAAGCACTTTGCCTTTATACGGCCGCAGTGTCGTGTCCTCGCCTTTAATCGTCTTGACGCTGATATCGTAAATGGACATGACCGTCCCTCCTTTTTAGAATAAACCTTTGGCCCTGCCGTCTTCACCGACATCCATTTTAAGTGCAGCAGGACGTTTCGGCAGCCCGGGCATTGTTAAAATGCTGCCAGTTAAAGCGACGATAAATCCCGCGCCCCTCGATGGTTTTAATTCACGGACGGTGATGCTAAAACCTTTCGGCCTGCCGATTTTCCCCGGATCATCTGATAAAGAATACTGAGTTTTGGCCACGCATACTGGCAGCCCGTCCAATCCGTTCTTTTTCAATTCCAGCAGCTGCTTTTTCGCCTTTTCGGTAAACTCTACCCCTTCGGCTCCATAAACGGTGCGGGAAATCTTGGTTAATTTGTCTTCGATCGAGTCGGTTAATTCATATAAATAGGAAAAACGATTGTCCTTTTGTTCCATGACATGAATGACTTCCCTTGCCAGGTCAGTCCCGCCTTTTCCGCCTTCTTCCCAAACATTGCACAGTGCAGCCGGATGTCCGTTTTCCCTGCACCAGCCAAGAACGGTCTCAAGCTCATCCTCCGCATCGTGTACAAATCTGTTGACGGCCACAACGTACGGAAGACCGAAGGCGTCTATCGTTTCGATATGCTTCGCAAGGTTTGCGATTCCGCTTTTTAATGCTTTTACGTCTTTTTGCTTCAAATCGGCGAGAGGCGTTCCGCCGTGCATTTTCAGCGCTCTGACGGTGGCGACGATCACGACCGCTCCCGGGGTGAACCCGCCGGCTCTCGTTTTGATGTGCATGAATTTTTCCGCACCCAAATCCGCGCCAAATCCCGCTTCAGTCACGACATAATCAGCCAGTTTCGCAGCCGTTTTCGTCGCGATCAAACTGTTTGCCCCGTGAGCGATGTTTGCAAACGGGCCTCCGTGGACGAGCGCCGGTGTTCCTTCAACAGTCTGAACAAGGTTTGGTTTGATGGCATCTTTTAACAGGAGGGCAAGCGCTCCCTGGACACCGAGCATGCCGGCCGTCACCGGCTCTCCGTCAACAGTGTAGGCAACGATCATTGCTGCCAGGCGTCTTTTTAAATCGGCCAAGTCTCCGGCCAGGCATAAAACGGCCATGATTTCCGATGCGACAGTAATGTCAAAGCCGTCTTCCCGGGGAAATCCGTTCGCTTTTCCGCCCAAGCCGACAACGGTTTCGCGCAGCGCCCTGTCATTGAGGTCAAGCGTCCTTTTCCAGACGATTTTTCTAATATCGATGTTTAATTCGTTTCCCTGATGAATATGATTGTCTATAAAAGCCGCCAAAGCGTTATTCGCAGCTGTGATCGCATGCATATCTCCCGTAAAGTGGAGGTTGATATCCTCCATCGGAAGAACCTGGGAATATCCTCCTCCGGCAGCCCCGCCTTTCAGTCCCATTGTCGGACCGAGTGAAGGTTCCCTCAATGCAACGATTGATTTTTTGCCAATCTGCCAGAGTGCCTGGCTCAATCCGACGGTGACAGTCGACTTCCCTTCGCCGGCCGGGGTCGGGTTGATGGAAGTTACCAAAATCACCTTTCCATCGGGTTTTTCTTTTAAACGCTCAAAAATTTTTAAAGAAATTTTCGCTTTTGTGCAACCAAAACACTCTATTTCATCGTCATTTATATTGAGTTTCCGTGCAATTTCGGCAATCGGTTTTAATTCCGTGCTTTGGGCGATTTCTATGTCTGATAAATGGGATTTCATTTGCAAGAGGAGCCTCCTTTTGGTTCATCACACGATGATTTTCCATATTTTTCACACACTTCTTTCATTGTAACACAATTCACACATTGAAATATCGCCAAAAAGTTCCTATAATGAAGAAAAATCAGCGGAGAAAACCGGAGGTGGCGTGTTGCCTATCAACATACCTATCAATTTGCCAGCGAAGCAGATTCTTGAAAGTGAAAATATTTTTGTCATGGATGAAAAACGGGCTTTTCATCAGGACATTAGACCTTTAAATATTGTAATTCTTAATCTGATGCCGCAGAAAATCAGGACCGAGACACAGTTGCTCAGGATGCTCGGAAATTCTCCTTTACAGGTATATTTCACTTTTTTAATACCGTCTACACACACGCCAAAACATACACCAAGGCAGCATTTGGAACAGTTTTATACAACTTTTTCTTCGATCAGGGACCGAAAATTCGACGGCATGATTATTACCGGTGCGCCGATCGAGCACCTGGAGTACGAAGAGGTGTCCTATTGGAAAGAACTCCAGGAGATTTTAGACTGGAGCAAAACGCATGTCACGTCAACGCTTCACATCTGCTGGGGAGCGCAGGCAGGACTGTATCATCACTACGGAATTCGCAAAGTCAAACTGCCGAAAAAAACATTTGGCGTTTTCGAACACAGAATAATGGAGAAAAATGAAAGACTGGTCAGAGGCTTTGAAGAATTCTACTATGTCCCGCATTCGAGGTATACAGATATAAATATGGATGACCTGAAAGCCGTTTCCCATTTAAAAGTGCTCAGCGTATCCGATGAAGTGGGCGTCTGTTTAATTGCTTCAAAAGATGAAAAACAAGTTTTTTTAACTGGACATCCTGAGTATGATACAAATACTCTTAAAGAAGAGTATGAAAGGGATTTAGCCAGGAACATGGACATTGATCCGCCGGTGAATTATTTTAAAGACGGGCCGGACGGCGCGGCGCCTGTAAACCGCTGGAAAGCCCACGCGACTCTTTTGTTCATGAACTGGCTGAACTATTACGTTTACCAGGAAACACCATATGAGTGGAAATGAAATTCTCATGCCCTGGTCTGATGCAAGACATTCAAAATGTGTTAAAATACAGTTGGGTTAGTCTTCCATAAGGGGGGGTTCGGCTTTGCCGAGAAAGCAAGAATAATAAGGAACCCAGTGCTTTCCTGCCGATCCATACTTTAAAAATACCTTAATTTTTGTTCTTCATTTATAATTAAA
Organism: Bacillus sp. GM2; assembly: GCF_056155945.1. Lineage (NCBI taxonomy): Bacteria > Bacillati > Bacillota > Bacilli > Caryophanales > Bacillaceae > Bacillus > Bacillus sp. GM2. The sequence continues at coordinate 1,331,907 of NZ_JBRKSZ010000007.1, read as the reverse complement.
ATAATATTTATGGTATGGTATGTGTGGACATTGACTCCTGTTTTTTTACCATTTTAGCTCTTGCTGTTTGAATTAATTGAGGTGAATATGCTTGAATACCAATAAAAATATATTAATTTTGACTGCAAATTACGGAAATGGCCATGTTCAAGTAGCCAAAACGCTCTACCAAGAGTGCGAACGGCTCGGTTTTAAGAATGTAACTGTTTCGAATTTGTATCAAGAATCAAATCCGATTGTGTCAGAGATCACGCAGTATCTCTACCTGAAAAGCTTCTCAATCGGTAAACAGTTTTATCGCCTGTTCTACTATGGGGTCGATAAAATTTACAATAAAAGAAAGTTTAATATTTATTTCAAAATGGGAAATAAACGGCTGGACCAACTGGTTAAAAAACATCAGCCAGACATCATCATCAATACGTTTCCAATGATTGTCGTGCCCGAATACAGACGGAGAATGGGAAAAGTCATTCCGACCTTTAACGTCATGACAGATTTCTGCCTTCACAAAATTTGGGTCCACGAACATATTGATAAATATTACGTAGCAACTGATTATGTGAAGGAAAAACTGCTCGAAATCGGCACTCACCCGAGCAATGTCAAGATCACGGGTATTCCGATCCGCAGGCAGTTTGAAGAAGAAATGGACAAAGATAAAATCTACGAGAAGTATCAGCTGTCTCCCGACAAGAAGATATTGCTGATCATGGCAGGCGCACACGGGGTTCTGAAAAACGTAAAAGAACTGTGTGAATCTCTGGTGACGAAAGAGGATGTTCAAGTCGTCGTCGTGTGCGGAAAAAATACGATGCTGAAATCTTCACTGGAAGACATTGAAGCCCTTTATCCAAACAAGCTGAAATCGCTCGGTTATATCGAAAGAATTGACGAGCTGTTCAGGGTGGCTGACTGCATGATCACAAAGCCGGGCGGAATTACCTTGACGGAGGCCACGGCAATCGGCGTTCCCGTCATCCTTTACAAGCCTGTTCCCGGGCAGGAAAAGGAAAATGCCCTGTTCTTCGAAGACAGAGGAGCTGCCATCGTCGTCAACAGGCATGAGGAAATTCTTGAATCAGTCTCCTCCCTTTTGGCTGATGAGAAAAAGTTAAACGAAATGAAGAAAAACATTAAAAGCCTGCATTTATCCAATTCATCAGAAGTCATCCTGACGGACATTATCGAGCAGTCTGAAATCATCATGAACAAAAAACAGACTGTCCGGGCGCTGTCCTAAAAAAGCCCGAGTCAAAAAAACACTTGCTCTGCAAGTGTTTTTTTCGTTTAATATTAAGATTCCGAGTAATAAACTTCTTCAAACGGCTGCACAACGACAAACCCGTTCCCTGAAAACTTCATTTGGATCGATTCCCCGCTTCCCCTGCCGATGAACGTCTTAAAAGATACATCTGTCACAAATTCAGGCTGCAGGCTTCCAGACCAGGCAACCGTTGCGTTTGGATCGGTATAGACTGGGCTTTCCGGGGTTACGATCAAAGTGAGCGGCTCGTAATGGCTTGTGATTGCAGCCATTCCAGTACCCTCAAGCTTAATGTTAAACAATCCGCCGGCCAGCATGCCGGAAATTCTTTTCATCAGTTTGATGTCCCAATCGATCGACGGCTCAAATGCGAGCAGATCGTGCCCGTTCACAAATATGGAGTCCTCCTTCAAGTTTAAGATGGAAATCTTCTTTCCTTGATCCGCGAGGTACACCTTCCCGTTTCCTTCCGCTTTCATCAGTGCAGCCCCTTCGCCGCTGAACACTTTTTTCACCATACGTCCAATTCCGTGTTCAAATACCCCTTCACGCTTAAATTTGACTCTTCCCCTGTAGGAAACCATCGAACCGGCCTTTGCCCACACTTTTCCATCGAGATTAACTTCCAAGAGACGGGGCGTTTCCATTTCAAACAGCCCCTCCCCTTTGTCTTCCTGCTGGGTTTTGGATACAAACTCATCAACCGAATAACGGTTCATCTATCAACACTCCTCTTCGCATTCCTGATATTGGTTTTATTATATACGGGCTGACGCTTAAAATGTTTCGTCCGCTTTGCGAAAAATAATGATCAATAACCATAAATCGAAAACGTTTTCAAAAAAATTCCTTAAAAAAGCATTAAAGTTCATTTTTTTCTCTTGACAGCTTGACGAAGCCTCCATAGATAGTGTATAGTGAAACCATCATTTAGCAGAACATCGTTAGATGATGAAAATTTTTTTTAGCACATTGTGCTACAGTACTAGGAGGATTAAGCAATATGCAAAACGGTAAAGTAAAATGGTTTAACAATGAAAAAGGCTTCGGCTTCATCGAAGTTGAAGGCGGAGACGATGTATTCGTTCATTTCACTGCAATCGAAGGTGACGGATACAAATCTCTAGAAGAAGGACAAGAAGTTTCTTTCGAAATTGTTGAAGGTAATCGTGGACCTCAAGCATCTAACGTTGTAAAGCTTTAACAAAATCAAGACAATTGAGACTTCAAATAATAGGAGAGGCATTTTTTGCCTCTCCTATTTAATTTTCAGCTGAATTTCGATCGCCAGTATATTTTGCTTCAGCCTTTGCTCGATTTCCTCAATGTTCTTCTCGAGAGATGGACGCCCCTTTTTCGCGATATCAACGAGCTGTTCAAGATCTTTATATACCTCCACAAATGTCTTGTGAAGAACGGTTTGCAGTTCATTGCTTTCCACTGTTCCTCAGACTCCTTTTTTTCATGATTACCTAAATTAGTAATAAAGACTTATATTTTTTAGGTTCAATAGTTATATCGGATTAATTTTACTTTATTTTTTCTATTTCACACATAAAAATGCCTTTTTTAGAAAAAATACTTGTCGGAGGTGTATGATCATGAACTCAGAACATCGCGATGATCTCGTAACGGGATTTAATCAGCGCAAGCAGCTTGAAATAGCCGTAGAAACCGCCCAAAAGACGACGGGAATGGCGACGAGGCAAAAGAGCTCCACTTTGCTGAAATCGGCGTATCAATCGATCGAAGATGCCAGACAGCTGTCACAGGCTGAGGAACTATCCGCACTGGATGAAGACTTTTTAAACGAACAGCTCAACATATTAAATGATTGCCAGCACCAGCTTGACGAATCACAGCATTAAAAAAACCGCGTTCAGCGGTTTTTTTAGCGCGGCCCAAGGATAATGGCCTATTGGGGATGGTAAAGGGATCAATTTTTGTTTGTCAGCACGTCTCCATAGGTGCGGAGCTTTTCCCCGACCGTACATTTTGAAATGCAAAATGCGTGGGCCTACGTTTTTCCGTATTCTTTTCTGAAGTGTTTTTTGATGAAGCACCCTTCACAGTAGGTGTCCTGCAAATGTGTCAGTTCCTTAAAGATCTCTTTCTTATCCAAAACGTTCATCTCCGTTATTCATCTAGTTTGATTTGGCTTTCCACAATGGTATGCTCAAGCATTTTTTTTGCGAGCTGATCCGCTTCCTTGTTGTCTTTGCGGCTGATTTGAATATAGGTGGGCGTGAGCTTTAATTTTTGAAGCTGGCTTTCGATTCTGTCCAGCCATTTCGAATGGACGGGGTCATAGCATGGCCAGTTCCCTTCAAGCTGGTTCAGCACGACGAGCGAATCCCCTTTAATGACGACGGAGTTCCTGCTTGCCCCGAGATCTTTAAGCTCTTTAACAGCTTCAGAGAGAGCCGCATATTCCGCCTCGTTATTCGTTGTCAGCCGAAAGCTCTTGTTCTTTCTCAATCGATACCGGTCCCCGCCGAGGGAGTAATATATCACAATGCCTAAACCAGCGAGCTGACTTTCTTTATCATAGCTGCCGTCAAAATAGACGGTGATCTCATCCGGTTCAGCCGCAAGCTCTTCTTTCAGCTTTTCCAGCTCTTTCAGAGTCCAAAAGCTGCCCTTCTCATCTTCAAACTCAAGTTCAGTGACATACGGACTTTGAGAAAGCTGACGCCCGGCCGCCACTGCCTCATTGACCTCGATCCATTCATCAGCTGTAAATGGAATGGGTGAAGACCCTTTAATCTTGATTTTCATACCTGCTCTCAGTTTCACAAAATCACCTTTATTCAAATTATGGCTTGTTATGCTATAATCAAAACAGTTTATTCAGAAAGGAAGTACCGTTCTTGTTTAACGAAATATTATGGATTAGTTTTGCGATCATTAATTTTATCATTGTTCTCTTCTTTTTTAAACGATTTGGCAAAACCGGTTTATTTGTCTGGATCGGTTTTGCGACAGCCGCCGCCAATATCGAGGTGGTCAAAACGGTCGAGCTGTTCGGGTTGACCGCGACACTCGGCAACATCCTGTACGGAAGCGTATTTTTTGCGACCGACGTCATCAATGAAAGATACGGAAAGGAAGAAGCGAAAAAAGCCGTTTCAATCGGTTTTTTCATTCTGATTGCCTTGACGCTCGTCATGCAGGGAGCGCTTCTGTTCAAGCCGCATCCGGAAGACATCGCACAGCCTGCGCTGGAGACGATATTCGGCTTCTTGCCCCGCGTGGCCCTCGGCAGCCTGCTCGCCTATATCATCAGCCAAACGCTTGATGTTTATGTATATTCGGGAATCAGAAGGTTATTTCCTTCCGATCGGGCACTGTGGCTTCGCAACAGCGGCAGCACAGCCCTAAGCCAGCTGCTCGATACGTTGATTTTTACAAGTGTCGCATTTATGGGCGCTTATCCGCTTGATGTATGGATTCAGATTTTCATCACGACATACGTCTTGAAATTCGTTGTCGCCGTTTTCGCAGCGCCGTACGCTTATGCTGCTAAAAGAATCACCCCTTTGGATGAAAGGAGCGAAAACAATGCCGGTTGAGGTCTATATCGACGGAGCAAGCGCGGGTGATCCCGGACCGTCCGGACTTGGCATTTTCATCAAAGACGGTCAGAAGACCGAGTCTATCTCCCTTCCCGCCGGCTTACTGAGCAACCATGAAGCGGAATTCAAGGCGCTGATCGAAGGAATGAAGCTGTGCGCCGAACGAAACTATCGGATCGTTTCGTTTCGGACCGATTCGCAGATCGTTGAGCGCACGGCCGATTCGGAGTTTGTCAAAAATCAGGCATTTAAGCCTTATCTGGATGAAATCATCCGCTTAAAAAAGGATTTTGATTTATTTTTTATCAAGTGGATTCCTTCGAAGTCAAATCAAGCGGCTGACAAGCTTGCGAAAAAAGCGATATTGCTGAACCAACCCGAGTAAATTCCATTCCCGCTGCACATCATAACGAGTGAGGTGGTTCATGTGGAAAAACAGCATTCAGCAGGAAGAGGCCGTCTGACAGGCGGTGTCACGCCCCAGGGTGATATTGTATTGAACCGGGATAACCGTCATACAGACCCAAAAACCGAGCTTGAAAACCGGGCGAAAAAAAGCAATACAAAACATTAGAGAGATCGGTTTATCCGATCTCTCTTTAAATGATTGACAAATTCCTAAAAGGTTTTATTTTAGGAATTTGTCATCCCATTCAGCGTGTCTGAAAACCCTTGCAGTCTAGGAAGGCTGAGCACCGTAGCGGAGCGAATGTTATAATTCGTGAGCACCGGAGCACAGGCCTGACAACGAATGCGAGGGTTTGGCAGCACGCTGAGAGAGATCGGTTTATCCGATCTCTCTTTTTTCGAATTTCATCAGCAGCGGCTCGATTCCCCGTATTTGATGAAGTCTCAGCATCTCCTTTGCCCTGTCATGCATCAAGGTGAAGTCCGCATCGTCCAATGAGCAGGAAAGCGGTACATCGCATTTAATTTCTGCAAGAATTCTGGACATCTTCAGATCTTCTAGACATTCGGTTATTTTCGTCTGCTGGCCCTTCGTCAGCTGACCGATGTTTTCCAGCAGCCGGTCAACAGTCGAATATTCCTTGATCAGCTTGTAGGCCGTTTTTTCGCCGATGCCTTTTACACCCGGATAATTATCGCTTGTATCGCCCATCAGCGCTTTAATGTCAATCAAAGCTTTCGGTTCGATACCTGTCTCTTCACTGAATGATTCTTCTGTGTATACCTTATAATTGCCGATTCCTTTTTGAAGCAGGGCAACTTTAACATTGACTGTTAAAAGCTGAAGTAAATCTTTATCACCGGTGACGATCGTGATGTCCGCTTCTTCGCTGAACATCGCTGTCAGGGTGCCGATGCAGTCATCGGCTTCATAGCCCGCAAGGCCGATATTTAAAATCCCGAGCTCTTCCGCCGCTTCCTTCGCCATGTCAAATTGCGGAATCAATTCTAGAGGCGGCTCGCTCCGGTTCGCTTTATAGTCCTTAAATAAATCGTTTCGGTACGTTTTGCTTCCCATGTCCCAGCAGCAGATGACATGGCTCGGTTCAAACGCAGACGCAGCGGTTAACAGATGCTTTAAAAAACCGTGAACCCCGTTTGTCGGCACGCCTTTGTCATTCAGCATAAAATTGCGGTGCACCGCAGTCGCAAAAAAAGACCGGAATAATAAAGCCATCCCGTCTACAAGCAGCAGCTTCTTGTTCATTATGGAAACTTCCTTTCATCATACAATGCACTTATTGTACCACAGGAGCAAAAATGATGAAAACAGCGTCTAGCGACGCTGTTTCAGACCGTTGACAAAACAGGTCGGATTTTAAAAATCCGACCTGTTTTTGTCCATTTTATTCTATTATTTCGATCAGAAGGCTGGCGGTTAGGACCTTTCCAGGTCCAATTCGCCAGCTTTTTCAGATTCATGGCAGCGAAAACAAGCATCGCCTGCATGGACAATTTTTTCTTTCCCCGTAAGGTTGTCCAGCGCAAGCCATGCTTATGTTTTAAATCGGCAAAAACTCGTTCGATCGTCTCTTTACGTTTGGCATAGATTTGTTTATTCTCTTCCGTATGCCGAAGATGATCAGCTTCGTCTAAATGATCCTGCCAGATATGTCTGTGAATCATCTTTCGATGATCTCTACTTTCTGTACACGTATGTAGTAATGGACATTGTTTACATCGATTTGGATCTGAAGCATACTCTCGATAACCTTGCCGATTGGTTGTGCGATAGGAGAGAATATGGTCTTGCGGGCAGATATAGACATCATAAAATTCATCGTAAACATACTCGTGTTTTCTCATGAATCCTTTTTTGGTTTGCGGACGCGTGTAAGGCATAACAGGGCGAACGTTTTCTTCATGAAGAAATTTTGCGATAACCGGTGTTTTGTATCCGGCATCAACTGCGACCGTATGAGGCTTGGCGACGCGCTCTTTCACTTGTTGAAACAGGGTCGTGAACACTTGGCTGTCATGAATATTGGCAGGCTCAACAACCGTCCCCAGCACAAATCCGTTCCGGTCACAAGCTGTATGAAAACCATAAGCAAAAAGGCGTTCCCGTTCACCCTTTACAAAATAGCCGCTCTCAGGATCTGTTGTACTTTCTTTTATTTCTCGTTCTTCTGAGCATTGCCTGGGCTTTAAGGGCTTTTTGCCGTTGGCTTCGCGATCGGCATTAATTTCTTGATCTAACTGTTCCTGATAAGCTCTTGTTTCTTTTCTTACGATCTTTTTCACAAACTTTTTCTTATTGGCATTCGCTTTGACATGTGTGCTGTCGATGAAGGCAACCGAAGGATCGACGAGGCCGAGATCCATGGCCTGACGTAAAATCCTATAGAAGATTGTTTCAAATAGGTCTGTGTCATGAAAGCGACGTTCATAGTTTTTACTGAAGGTTGAAAAGTGAGGGATTTTTTCAGAGAATCCATATCCAATAAACCAGCGATAGGCTACATCAGTTTCGATTCGCTTAATGGTTTCGCGCATGGAGCGATGACCAAACACGTATTGAATGAGCACCATTTTAATCAGTACAACAGGATCAATACTTGGACGCCCTTTTGAAGAATAAAGAGGGGCAACTTTTTGATAAATAAATGAAAAATCAATGGCTTCTTCCATCTTCCTGACCAAATGGTCTTCAGGTACAAGCTCACTTAAGGCAACGACTTCAAGCTGTTCACGCTGATCTTTAGAGTGTTTGGTCAACATGGTAAAACCTCCAAAAATTAGATTCCACACACATTTTAACAAAAAAAGCTTGTCGATCAAGCCACTTTTTTGTGACTTTGTCGACAAGCTGAAACAGCGTCTAGCGACGCTGTTTCTATTTTTGGTGCTGTTTTTTGCTTGAGATTAATTTTGCGGCTTCCATTTGCGAATAGGATTCAGTCGCAAATTCAGTGTTAAAGCCGTTCTTCTTTTTAGCGTTGTTGTTTCGCTGTGCATTCGCGTTGCCAAGCTTTGTTCTTCCCATTACACTTCACCTCCAGCGGGCGGGTCATGGTTTATGTTTTGCAAAAACACATGACGCCACACGCGGAAGGATCCACCAGCTAGGCCTGCGGATATTTTCGGCTGACGTATTCGGCAACCATTTCCTTCGAGACGAGCCGTCTTGTGGGAACGATGCCTTTTTTGGCCAATTCGTTCATCTGCACTGTAATTTGGTTGATGAGGTCGGTTGAAAATGCTTCGTTACGCCGGCACTTATCGACCACATCATCGATTGCTTTTTCCCTCTCCTGTTCGAGACGCACGAACTGCTTGATGTGCTGGTGCTGTTTTTTTGAATGTGCTGTAATCGCTTCATGAACGTTTGTCATCGTCTAATTCCCTTCTTTTTTTATTCAGTCTATCATGCCTGCCAGCCAGATATCCATACCAATATCAATCTGATTCAACATGAGCGGAGCCATTCGCCTGCCAAGGCATGCGCTTTTTCAATGTTTTCGCGCTCTGCGCTCTCCAGCGCCTCATGAAAATATGCTTCTTTTTGTTCTTCGAGTTGAGCTTTTGCGGATAGAACAGCCGCTTTCTGTAATTGACCGGCGCTCGTTTTGCAGCGGTTTAAAAATGTCTGCTTTTCACGTTGAATCCAATTGTCCGTGATCGCCGAAAGCTTTGCAGTAAACGCCTCGACAAGCCGGGCTTTGCCATTTTGCTGAAAAAACGTTTTAGGTGTTTTGAACATTTTCAGTTCATCTGTAAACTCCCCTTCATCCGCTGACGCTTCAGTCGTTTCCCAGCTTTCGGTCTCAGGCCGGTCAGCCTGGATATGAACCGAAAAATAAGGATTGCCGGCAAGCCGCTCTTTTACGGCATTTGCCCATTGTTCGCCCGCAAATTTCAGCATCAAATTTTCCATTCTGATATCAAGCGCTTTTAGTTCCTGCAAAAATTCGAATTCATACTCCTTTAAGCAGCTTTTCAAAGCGGTTTGCAGATTGGCGCGCCAATCTCCGTTCTGAAGCCCGGGGTGTATCGCAGCTTTAAATAAATCGTGTGCAAAAAAGGCCAGACGCTGCTTCATGTGGTAAAATTGCTCTTCCACATCCTTTTCCGTCATTTGAAGGATTGATGACCCCTTCTCTGCTTCTTCAATCGCAGCCAAAGCCTCTTGATAAGCTTTTGCGACGCGCTTTTGCTCCGCTTCCTTTTCTTCAGCGGAACGGTGCAGTGAACCGCGGAGCTGAAAGACGGTTTCACACAGTTTTTTGCCTTCATCAAGCAGCTCTTCGACAGCTGTTCTGGCCAAACCGTTTTCGATAAAATCGTCGAGCTCCCGCTTTAGCCTGCTGAAGTCGTTGTACGGCGAAGTTTTTTTGTTGAGCTCCTGCTTGCTCGATACATGGTACAGGTGCGGATTTTGGATGCCTTCTTTCAAGAGCTCTCCCCTTACATAGTCTTCAACCGTCTGTAATTCGACCGGGCTTTTCGCGAGGTCAGCCGCATTTAAAATAAAAAACATTTTATCCATGCTGAAAGCGTCTTTAATGAGCCCCAGCTTGCGCAAAAACGACCGGTCCGCTTTGGAAAATGAATGCTGGTAGTATGTTAAGTAAAGCAGGGCATCAGCATCTTTCATGTATTGAAACGCAAGTTCAGTATGCCGTTTATTCATGCTGCTGGCTCCCGGTGTATCGACGATTGTTATTCCTTTCTCCGTGACCGGTGTGCTCAAATAAACGGTGACTTCGCGGACGGCACAGGCCGTTTGTTCTTCAGCGACATACGGATGCAGATCGTCAGCGGAAATCGTCAGGATTTCCCGATCGTTGATATATGCACCATAACGCTCATAAGCTTTGAGGAAGTTCTTAATCAGCAGCCGTTCATCATCATCCAGTTCTCCTTTTTTCAAAAGGTTTCCAAGTTTTTCGCGAAAAGCGGAGCCTTTTGCCGCAGCCATTTTCCCCTCCAATAGCTGATCCAGTTCCGCTCTGATTTCCCCTTCAGTTTTAAAAACGACTTCTGCCGTTCCGTCCCTTTTGGTTCCCGACGGTTTGGTTATTTTATTAATCGTTGCCGTTGTCGGCGTCGGAGATGACGGCAGCACTTTCCGCCCGCAGAGCGCATTTGCAAAAGATGATTTGCCGGAACTGAATGCGCCGAAGAGCGCCAGGGTGAACTGCCTTGTATGAAGGCGTTCCGTTTTGGCCAAGAATGCTTTTCGCTGCTTTTCCAAAGCAGGAATATCCGCCAAAAACCCTGCTAGTTCGAAAAAGTGCTCAATGTACTCGGAAACGCCCTTTTTCGGATGGAGCACATCGTCTTTACTGCTGCTGTTTTCCCCTTGCACACGGACCGGTTCCGCTCGTCGGCCATCAAGCGGTTTTTCAAGGGGCTTTGTTTCAGCGGCATACCAATTCGCTGGCAGCTCGCTCAGATCACCGTGTTCCCATTGATCCCAGAGACGGTTTGCTTTTTCATATGACTTCTGCTGTTCGATCAACCGGCTTTCGTGCTCGGCGAGCTTCGCTTTTTCCGCTTCATATTCGGCTTTCATCGCTTCCGACTGCAGGCCGCTTCTTTCTTTGATGAAAGTTTTGAGCTGATCGATAAGCGGCTGCGCTTGTCTTTTTGCCTTTCTTCTGATGTTTTCAGCCAGTTCTTTCGTATAGTTCAGCACGTATTCCGGTGAAAGCTCAGCCCCTTTTTTCTGGGAACGAAGCAGTTCATTTTCATCTACCTCTGTCCGAAATTGAAGAACGACCCGAAGTAGTTCATCACTCTGGACGTTAAAGCGGTTCATGAAAGCCTTGATTGCTTCAATGACATGCCAGTCGATTTCGGCTTGAACCCTTTTTTGGACGTCGGCAAGAAACACTTCTTTTCGTTTTTGTTTTTCTTCAAGCGTTTTGGCCTTACTGAAAAGAAATCCTTTTTTAAAGCCTTTTTCGATTGATTCCAAATACGATTTGGCCAGCTCTCTCATCTCAAACGGCGTTAAGTTTGCGTTTTGGGCAATCGTATGAATGTCTTTTTTGATTTGTTCCTCCGCCCGTTTTTCCTGTTCTGTCAAATCGGCAAGCCGTCCTTTTACAGTCTCGACTTTTTCTCTTAAGGAAGCGGTTTCTTCAGACAGAGCCGTATCTTCGTCACTGATCAGCATTTTGATATGTTCATGAATCAGACTGCTGATTTTTTGCTCCGTATATGCCTTTAGCTGCTGTTCGGATTGATGCTGCAGCCTTTCCAGCACAGCGCGAAGCCGGGTGAATTCGTTCAGCGGATGACCGGCTTCGGTGACCGATGTAAAAAAGAGATGATCTTCATTGATCCCTTCTTTCAGCAGCATATCAAGCACTTGCTTTTTATAGGCATGGAAGCCTGTTTCCGCTTCGTCATGACGGTCAATCTGGTTCACGATGAAAAAAATATTGGGTATCTTATCTTTTATTGATCGAAGAAATTTCACATTTTCTTCGGAATGGACATGATTGTAATGCACGACATAAAACAAGGCATCCGCCTGGTGAAGAATTGAAGACGCCGATAAAAAATGGGCATCGTCCGTCGAATCAATTCCGGGCGTGTCAATTAAGACGGCTTGAGGCGCGATTCCTGAAAAAGCCCCCTCGATTTCCACCATTTCAATCTGGCTGCCGTCCCTGCAGTACGCCTGCACTTTTTCTTTATCATAAGAGCCATCCATCCGGGCGTACCTTCCATCGATCGTATGGAGTGTTGTTTTCATTTCCCCCCGGCGGACCAGCACAAGGTTGGCGCTCGTCGGTATCGGACTTGTCGGCAGGACGTCTTCCTGAAGCAGCGCGTTCAATAGCGATGATTTTCCTGCTGAATAATGTCCGGTTAACGCGATGTACACTTCTTTTCTCAGCCATTTTCGGATGATTCCCGCAAGCTGAGCCGACCGCTTGTCATCCCCGTTCTTCCTGAGCTCCCCGAAAACCGCTCCGGCTCTTTTCATCAGATCGTCTTTCGTGTTTATTTGTGCCATGTTTCCTACCCCTTTTATGCGTTGTTGTTTGCCATCTTAGCCCTTTCTCCCATTTTACACAACCTTGCTGTATTTTTCTTCACAATCTGAAAGAAAAAACGAGAAAAAGCTGCCGGTTTCGGCAGCTTCAGCACGTGTATTTATTTATTTTTGCGGATTCGCTCCCGCGATACCTTTTAAGACATAACCAATCAATAAACTGTATGTACTGACCGCCGCCAGCAAAAAAAACATCGTCATACGCGACTCACCATCCTATAATGAGAATGTTTATCATCATTATAAATGAAATGATAATCATTTTCAATGGTGTAATTTTTCTAATGCCTGTTCTTCCGTGCGGATGCGGATGTACATGACAGCAGCGTTGAGCACCGTAAATAAAAGTGCGGTGGCGTATGCCTGGAAAAGCACTGGCAAAAGCAGAAATTCAAGAGCCACCGCCACATAGTTCGGATGTTTGAACCATTGATAAGGCCCCTTTCGGACAAGGTTCGTTCCAGGGATGACAAGGATTTTCGTGTTCCAGCATCTCCCCAGAGAAAAGAGCGCCCAATATCGGAGGGCCTGAGTAAAGATGAGGCCTGTTAATACGACAAGCGCCATCGGAAGGGGTCCGCGTTGAAAAGCGATTGTTTCCCAAATCAAAGATATGAAAAACAAAACATGCATCGCGACGATGTAAGGGTAATGACGTCTCCCGTATTCGACCGCTCCCTCTTTCAGAGCGTTTTTTTCATTGAACTTCGCGACTGCCAGCTCAAGCAGGCGCTGGGCGGCAAAAATGCTTAAAATCGTCCAAAAAAACATGTGTCAGTCACTCTCTTTTTGTCCATTTCAAGAGCAGCAGCTCCGATGAAAAGCCCGGACCGAGCGCCCCTAAGAGACCGTATTTTCCCGGCACAGGACTGCCATGCAAGCAATATTCTTTTAAAACATGCATCACAGTGGCCGATGACATATTGCCGTGCCTGGCCAAAATTTTTCGTGAACAGTCGATGTGCGCTTCGGAAAAGCCGAGGCTTTCCAAATAAGCGTCGAGAACTTTTTTACCGCCCGGGTGGGCCAGAAATACTTGAATGTTCTCCAAAGCGATCTGTTCCTTATGGAGAAATGCTTCGACATCGTTCTTTAAATGTGTTTTGATCAATGTCGGAATGTCCCTGGAAAAAACGACACGGAAACCGTTGTCATTGATTTCCCAGCCCATGACATCTTCCGAATCTTCCAAGGTGGCTGATTGTGAGCTCACTACTTCCGGAAGAACCTCCAATCCGGCTGATGAGATATCCGCTTCCTTGCCGCACATTAAGAGCGCGGCGATTCCATCGCCAAATAAAGATGTGCCGATAAGGTTGCTTTTCGATTGATCATCCTTTTGAAACGTTAAGCTGCAGAGCTCCGCCGCAATCACAAGGACATGGGCTTTTGGAAACGCTTTGCAGTATTCGAATGCCCGCGCTATACCTGAAGCTCCTCCTGCACAGCCGAGCCCCCAAATCGGAATCCGCTTCGTCCGTTTTGAAAAGGGCAGAATGTTCATGAGCTTCGCTTCAATGCCGGGAGTCGAGATGCCTGTAGAAGATATAAAAAAAATCGCTTCAATTTTTTCGAAAGGGATTTCTTTTTTCAAAAACCGTTCGTCTGACAGGCAATTCGAAACGGCTTCTGCACTGTGTCTGACAGCCATTTCAATGTACGCTTGATTTTTTTCCTTGAAGCTCCTGGCTTCTTTATACCAATCCAAAGGCATGACAAATTGTCTTGAAGCGATTTCTCCATTTTGGAAAGCTGCCAGCAGCCGGTCAATGTCTTTAAATGAATCTTTGAACATCTCCCTTGCAAAAACGGCCGCTTCCTTCTGGTCGACATGAAAGCGGGGAAGGCTTGTCCCCGCCGAAATGACATAGGCCATAACACCACCTCTATTTACAGCGTCTCCCGAATCGCCCGGCCTTATGTGGACCTCCCGAAAAAATAGGCCATCAGCACTTCATCTTCATAATTCCCGTCCGCCAAAACCTGCTCCTTTTGAACCCCTTCAATGATAAAGCCGCTTTTCTCATAGAGCGACAGCGCTGCTTGATTTGCGGAAAATACGGTCAGGCAGAGCTTATGCAGACGATGCAGCCTGCACCAGTTGAGGGTGTAGGACATGATTTCCCTGCCGATCCCAAGACCTTGCGCTTTGCTGTGAAGCCAGGTTCTGAACAGCCCCGTGTGCCGCTTCATTTTGAGGTCGCCGCGAATGACACGGGCAATTCCGTACACCGCACCATCGATTTCAACCGCCGCATACATGTTATCCTTTTCCATCATATCGCTGATGAATGCCCGCTCTTCCTCAAGTGTGCGCGGCCGTTCTTTTTGGATGTAAACACCGGTATGAATCACATCTTTTACCGCTTCAATGATATCAGGAGCATCCGCCATTTTGACGGGACGGATGACAGCTTCACCGCCGTCTTTCGTGCTGATGCGTTCGACAAGCTCATTCACAGTTTCCATTCGTTACGCCTCCTCTTCATACCGGTAGTATGGCTAATCCGCAATGCAAAAAAACCTCACAATCTGTGAGGTTTTAAACAGCGGATTTTTCAGTTGGAACTGCTTCTGGTTGTTCAGCATGACGAGAAAACGGATGGATGTGAAAGATCGCATTCAAGAGAATGGCTGTAAAGCTTCCCGCGACAATTCCGTTCTCTGTCAAAAGCTTGACGGCATCAGGAAGGTTTTGAAACATTTGCGGTACGACCGTCACGCCGAGGCCGATTCCAACTGAACACGCTACAATCAACAAGTTCTCCTGCTTTCCGAAATCAACCCGGCTAAGCATTTTGATCCCGTAGGCGATCACCATGCCGAACATCGCGACCATAGCGCCGCCGAGCACAGGTTTAGGAATGATCGTCGTTAAAGCAGCGGCTTTCGGAAACAGCCCCAACAGAATAAGAAAAGCTCCAGCGAGCGCGATCACGCTGTTTTTCTTAACTCCTGTCAGCTGGACGAGACCGACGTTTTGCGAATAGGCCGTATAAGGGAAGGCGTTGAAAACCCCGCCCAGCAGCACGGCAATCCCTTCGGCACGGTAGCCTTTTGCCAAATCTTTTTCTGTCAGCCGGCGGTCCGTCAAATCACCCAATGCAAAGTAGACGCCTGTAGACTCGACAAGGCTGACGATCAGCACGAGAGACATCGTCAAGATCGGTGTGACCTCAAAAACGGGAGCGCCGAAGTAAAATGGATGGATCATCTGCACCCAGCCTGCGTTTGCCACTTCTGTAAAATCAACTTTCCCTATCAGAGCGGCGCCGGCTGTTCCTGCGATTAAACCGATTAAAATGGAAATTGATTTGATAAATCCTGTTGTAAAACGATATAAAAGGACGATGACCAGCAAAACGGAAAAAGCTAATGCAAGATTGGACAGCTCGCCGAAATCGCTGCTGCCTTCACCGCCGGCCATGTTGTTCATCGCAACGGGAATCAAGGTGATCCCAATCACCGTGACAACCGATCCTGTGACCACGGGAGGGAAAAACTTAACAAGCTTTCCGAAGAAAAAAGAAACGATAACGACAATCACACCGCCTGCGATGATGCTTCCATAGATCGCTGGAATACCGTATTTCGAAGCGATCGCAATCATCGGGGAAACGGCTGTGAACGTACACCCCAATACAACAGGCAAACCGATTCCGAAAAAGCGGTTTTTCCAAACTTGCAGCAGTGTCGCCACTCCGCACATCAAAATGTCGGCAGACACAAGGTATGTCAGCTCAGCCGGCGTCAAGCCGAGAGCGCCGCCGACGATCAGCGGCACGACAACGGCTCCTGCATACATGGCCAGGACGTGCTGAATGCTTAATGAAACGGTTTTACCGGCCGTAAGTTTCATGACCCAACCTCCTGTAAAAAGGTAACTTTTCCATCGGCAAGAGATGCAATACGCGCAAGGGATTCGACTCTGATTCCAAGATTGTCAAGCTCCTCCCTGCCCGTCTGGAATGATTTTTCGATGACAATTCCGATTCCGCACACCTTTGCGCCGGCCTGCTCAATGATGGAAACAAGCCCTTTCGCCGCTTGTCCATTTGCCAAAAAATCGTCGATGATCAGAACTTTGTCATCCTTTGAAAGATGGCTGGCTGATACGGCGATCGTACTTTCCGTTTTCTTTGTAAAGGAATAGACAGAAGCCGTCAACAGATTTTCCGTTAAGGTAAGCGATTGACGCTTTCTTGCAAATACTACCGGCACGCCCAGCTTCAAGCCTGCCATCACGGCAGGTGCTATCCCTGAGGATTCAATCGTCACAATCTTCGTGACGCCTTCCTCCCGGAAAAGCGAGGCAAACTCTTCGCCCACAGCAAGCATTAATTCCGGATCGATTTGATGATTTAAAAATGAATCAACTTTCAGCACTTCGTCAGACAACACCGTGCCATGCTCTGCAATTTTTCGTTTTAGCTTTTCCATTAAACCCCTCCGTTCATCAATTGCCCTTCATAAAAAAAAGCATTGTCCGCTCGGATTTTGAATGCGAGCGGGCAATGCTTAAAAAGACGAATTCCGTCTGTTTCACTAAAAGACGTTCGTTTTCTTAGCGCCCACTCATAGTCGGACATTTACGGTGTCCGGTAGAAACTTGCGTGCCATATCCACGCGATTATATGAGTGATATAATGTATCAAATTATATCAACTTTCGATCTGAATGAAAAGGGATAAAACAAAAAAAGACGAACCTGCACACATTTTTTTAGTTGAATGTTCGTATTTAACAGAAAATTCTGACCTGAAAATCCCTCCCGGGCAACGGGAGGGATTTCTTTTTTACAAATAGAGTGTTGTATATTTTTCTTTCAGGTAGCGGATTAAATGACGGACGTTTAATTCTTCGCCTGTCGCAGACTTGATGATGTCCAGCGGTTTTTTTCTTTTGCCGTGGATGTGAACGTGCTCTGTCAGCCACTTTCTGATCGGTTGAAATTCGCCGTTTTCAATCAGGCGGTCAAACTCAGGGAAATCTTTCTGCATGCTTGATTTCAGTTGAGCCGCATACATATATCCAAGCGCATATGAAGGGAAATAACCGAAATCGCCGCCGGACCAATGGACATCCTGCAAAATTCCTTTAGCATCGTCGGGAGGCGTAATGCCCAGATATGCTTCATATTTGTCATTCCATAGTTTCGGAAGGTCTCCGACCGATACTTCCCCGCTGAAAATCGCTTTTTCAATTTCGTAGCGAATCATAATATGCAGCGGATATGTCAGCTCATCAGCCTCAATCCGAATCAGCGACGGCTTTGATTCATTAACGGCCCTGTAGAACCCTTCGGCAGTAACACCTGCAAACTGGTCAGGACTTGCTTCTTTTATTTTCTCAAAATACCGCTTCCAAAAGCCTTGATGCCTGCCGATAAAGTTCTCATAGAAAAGGGATTGGGATTCATGTATCCCCATTGATGCGCCGTCTGCTAAATTGGTTCCGCCCAGCGCTTCATCAATGTTTTGTTCATAAATGGCATGGCCGCATTCATGAATCGTTCCGAAAACAGCCGAGCGAAAATCGTTTTCATTATAAGCTGTGGTCACCCGGGCATCCCCTTGGCTGATTGTCACCTGGAAAGGGTGAACCGTCTCGTCCAGGCGCCCCGCCTCAAAATCATAGCCCAGTTCTTTTAAGAAAAAGTGGCATACATCGCGCTGCCGCTCTTTTGGAAAACGTTCGTGCACAAAGCTCGTATCAGGCTTTTGATCACTGGCGGCAATCTTTTGCACAAGCGGAACGATCGCCTCCCGCAATTCAGCAAAAAGGCCGTCGAGCTTTTCGACTGTAACGCCTGGCTCATATTGGTCCAGAAGGGTGTTATAAGGGTGGCCTTCATATCCCCAGTACGAGATAAACCGTTTTTTATAGTCGATGATTTTTTCTAAATACGGAGCAAAGAGAGAAAAATCGGACGCCTTTTTCGCTTTTTCCCAGACGGATTCCGCTTTGGATGTCAGCGTCGTATATTCTTTGAACTCCTCTTCCGGAATCTTGCTGTTTAAATCGTATTCTTTTTTTGCTTCCTCAACCGCTTTCTGTGTATCGGCAGGCAGATCCTGTTTTTGCTCGGCAAGGGCATCCAAAAGCTCCTTCATCCGCGGGGACGTTCTCATCTGAAAGACGTCTGCCGACAATTGGCCGATCGCTTCGGCGCGGCTTTCTTCGCCTTTTCTCGGCGCGCCCGTTCTCATATCCCAATACATCACGTTAATCGCCTGCTCATACCGGCTGATTTTCTTTAATGTTTCTAAAAACTCTTTTTCATATGTATTGATCGACATCATTCATCCTCCTCTTCCCTTATATGATGCGAATTGTAATCAGACTAATGGAAATATTTACGAAAGTCAACTTTTATGCGGGCAAAAAAAAGAAAAGCGGAATGTCCGCTTTTCTTTATACATAGACCGGCTGAACAGGAAGCACAGATTCGACTTCTTTTATTACATTCCATTCTTGCTCATCGCCCGCAAAAATGCTGATCGTGCCGGAGTCGCTGTTTGATCTGATCAGACGTCCGACGCCTTGGCGCAGCCTTAGCAGCATGTAAGGGAGGTCTACTTCGCGAAAGGCGTTTTCCAAACCGCTCCGCTTCGCTTCAAACACAGGATCATGCGGCGGAAAAGGAAGCGACCAGATGATGACATTTTGCAGCGGATCTCCGGGAATATCGAGCCCTTCCCATAGATGCACAG
Organism: Bacillus sp. GM2; assembly: GCF_056155945.1. Lineage (NCBI taxonomy): Bacteria > Bacillati > Bacillota > Bacilli > Caryophanales > Bacillaceae > Bacillus > Bacillus sp. GM2. Next base: position 1,312,872 of record NZ_JBRKSZ010000007.1, on the reverse strand, counting down.
AGCACAAAACGGATTCTTCAACCGTTTGAAACTTTTCAACGATTGTACTGATTTCTTCATCCCCTTCAAAGTAAACAGGAAACGAAAATGATTCCTGTGCAGTCCGGCGCTTGAAGGACAGAAGCTCCTCAAAAGACGGAAACAGGATCAGCGTCTTCCCGCCCGATTCTTTGATTGCACGGATTGCCGCTTTTTCTTTCGCTTCTCTTTCCTCAATTCGATGGATGTACACTTTCATCTGCTCTTCATAATCGTACGGCGAATCAACGGTAAATGATAAGTAGTCGCGGATTCCGAGGCTTGTCGCCAAATAATCGAACGATCCGTTTTCCGATAATGTCGCCGATGAGAAAATAAATGGAATCTGCTTGGAGAACACTTTTTCTCCGAGAACTTCGGAGACGGTTCTCGGCATAACGACGAATGTCGACTCAAGCTCTTTTTGCTCAAGCCAGCTGATCGCATTTTTCCTGTAGAGCGAAAGGGAGTAAGCCATCTGTTCGAGATACTCCTCGACAACGGTTAAAGCGTATTGGTCGATCGTGTACAGCTCGCCTTCAAAAACGAGCGCCTCCCCGATTTTTTCAAGCAAATCATACAGCTCGGCGGCCGCTTTTTTCAGATTGGCATGATCTTTGATGCGCATGCGCTCAGAGCCTTCTGCTTTTTCGGCGTTTTCCGAAAGCAAACCGAAAAATTCGTCGTTGGCGCGAAGCGCTTCTTCGACAAGCTCTGCAAATTCTTCTCTGATATCATTGCCGAGCAGGCGCTCGAGAAACATTTCGAGCGTCGATTGCTTCACCCTGTACGTCAGCGCGTTTTGCGCCGCAAACTCGAGCAGATGCCCTTCATCGAAAACCACAGCGCTGTGTTCCGGCAAAAGCGGAAGCTGGCCTTCCCGTTTTCTCGCCTCTTCTGTCCAAACGTGCTCCATATAGAAATCATGGGAACAGATGATGAAATCGGTTGATTTTCGATAATGGTCTCTTGACAGTGTGAGTCCGCAGCGGTGCCTCATATCACACGTGAGACAGTCTTGAAAAGAATCGTAACCGATTTCAGACCATTCATCATTTGATAAAGACGAATACTCTTTGCGGTCGCCGTATGGATAAAAAGTCTGCATGCCCTGCGATTCGTGAACGAAAGACGGCAGACTTTCGTAAAGGTCAAGCCATTTCTCATCATCAGAGCGCTGCATCGTTTTCTCCAGTTTTTTCAAACATAAATATTGATCATGCGATTTGCTGAGCCTTGCGTCAATCGTCAAGCCCAAATGCTCGGAAATTTTGTAAATATCGCCTTCTTTTTTGACGAGCTGTTCGATCAGCGTCTCATCCGCACAAGCGATGACCGCCGGCTTGCCCGTATACCTGGCATAGCTCAAGGCAAACAGAAGATAGACGAGCGTTTTTCCGGATCCGACTCCGGCTTCTGCAAACATGACCTTCTTTTCCTTAAATGCCCTCTCTAATTGAAAAGCCATGAATATTTGCTCATCGCGCAAATCAAAGCCTTTTTCAGGAAGAATATCGTAAAATACATCACCGATCCAATTGTTCAGTTCTTCATAAAAGTTTTTTGTTTTTGTTAATGAAAAAGGCAGACGAGATGCTGTCACCCTGCTCCAACCCCCAACTATCGAGTTTTCAGAACTTCTATCCTATCACTATGATTCGGGAAATTCAACAAGAAAGATTTGAAAAAAGGAGCAGGAAGCCTCTCTCAACTATTTCCGGTAAATCGAATGCGTCAAAAACGGATGATCCGTCGATTCCATATGGCTGATCGCGTTTTTCAATTCTTCCTTCGCATATGTAAGGCGCTCTTCGCCAATGTCCTCGAGCTGATTTTCTGACGTCTCCAGCGCTTTTTGAATCATTTGAATGTGATCGCTGTTCAACATGAAATCACCCCTTTTCAAAATCAATAATCCCGAGTATATGCAGGATGAATCGTTTTTATACAGGCTGATTTTATGTTTTTTCTTTCTTTGCTCTTTTAAATAAAAAGGGCGGACCGTTTTCGCAGCGGTCAAACCACCCTTTTTTCAGTCAAACAAAAGCTTAACATCAGATAGCAAGGACTGTGTTAGACAATGTGCGCTTTATCCACTATATAAACCCAGTCTATTCCGTTTTTCTATCATATCCTATAGGGACTTAAAAATTTATAGACTAAAGGTGGAGAGTTTATGTACTATTATGAACCGGCAAAGAAAGATTATTGGGATTATGATTATGATCCTTACAAAAAGGATCACGATTATTGCAAAAAAGATTTTTACTATCATGAGCCTTGCAAGAAGGATTACGATTATTGCAAAAAGGATTATTACTACCATGATGACTACAAAAAAGACTACGATTACCACAAGCCTTACAAGAAGGATTACGATTATTGCAAAAAGGATTATTACTACCATGATGATTACAAAAAAGACTACGATTACCACAAGCCTTGCAAGAAGGATTACGATTATTACTACCATGATGATTGCAAAAAAGACTACGATTACCACAAACCTTGCAAGAAAGACTGCTACTATGAGCCGCGCAAAAAATGCTATGATTCGTCTTATAAAAAGAAAAATGATTCATGGATTTACTAGTGAATCGATGTTTTGCCATGCGCTTTTAAGGATTAAACCCTGAGGGGCGCGAATTTAAAAACGCCGTTTGGCGGCTTTCCAGCTATGGAAAGAAAAAAAGGCTGCCGTTTCATGGCAGCCTTTTAGCTTCACTTCTCTTTATTCGGTTTTGGCGGCCTTTTCCCCCAATACTGGTAATAGTCCGTCTTAATAAAACCGTTAAAGAGTTTCCGTTTTTTTGTCGCTTTTTTCCCGTAGCACTCTTCAAAACGCTCGTTTGATGTCAGCATGTAAACAGACCACGTATCAAGTCCGGCAAATGCCTTGCCCATATCTTCATACATGGCTTCGACTGCTTTCTTTTCACCGAGGCGTTCCCCGTACGGCGGATTTCCGACGATCACGCCGTATTCCTCTTTCGTCCGAAAATCCTTTACCTGCATTTGCTTAAATTCGATGAAATCGGCGAGTCCCGCTTCCTCGGCATTCGCCTTGGCGATCTCGATCATACGATGATCCAGGTCATACCCCGAAATTGACAGAGGCTGATCATAATTCGCCTTGTCTTCGACTTCCAGCCTCGCTTGATCCCACACTTCTTTGCCGATCCATTCCCATCTTTCGGATGCAAAATCCCTGTTGAAACCCGGCGCGATATTTTGGCCGATCAAAGCCGCTTCGATCGGTATCGTGCCCGAACCGCAAAACGGATCGACGAAAGGTCTGTCAGGCGTCCAATTTGTCAATAGAATCAATGCTGCAGCAAGGGTTTCTTTCAGCGGCGCTTCCCCTTGGCCGGTTCGGTATCCCCGTTTATGAAGACCGGCTCCGGATGAATCAAGCGTAATGACCGCTTTGTCTTTTAAAAGGGAGACCTCGATTTTATATTCCGGGCCTGTTTCCTCAAGCCACCCGCCTTGTGTCTGATACGCTGATTTCAGCTTCTCGGCGATCGCTTTTTTGACGATACGCTGGCAGTCCGGCACGCTTGCGAGCACTGATTTAACAGATTTTCCCGTCACAGGGAATGAGGCGTGTTCAGGAAGATAGGCGCTCCAGTCGATCGCTTTTGTCTTCCCGAATAACTCGTCAAAGGTCTTGGCCGTAAATTCGGCAACCTGCACTTTCACCCTGTCAGCGGTTCTCAGCCACAGATTGGCTCTGCAGATGGCGAGGGCATCGCCTTCAAACAAGACTTTGCCGTTGTCAACCGTACAATCATATCCAAGATCTCGCACCTCTTTGGCGACGATCGCTTCAATTCCCATCGGCGCTGTTGCAATTAATGTATAGGTTTTCATCATATCACCTGTTTTTATGTATGTTTTTTACATGATAAAAGCTCTCCTACCTGCGGAGAGCTTATACATTGTCATCATCATAATAGTGTGTAACGTTCTGTAAGCCATGTTTTGTTCCGTCGTACTGCCGTCGGCTGCTAAGCCTCGTACTCGGGTGGTAATCATCTATCTACAGAGTCAACTCTGTCCTTCTTTCCGTTCATTTCCGTCCAGAAGGTTCCCCTACCAAAATTTGGGTTTCTCGCTCGAGGGGTTTACCGCGTTCCACTCTCACCATTTCTAGTGAGACTTCGTCACTGTGGCACTTTCAAGGATACTCAGCCATATCCATAAAGGACGTAGGCTTTTTTCCTGCCGTCAGCCTTCTGCAAGGCTGCCCTAGCTTATGACTTCGCTAGGCACGAACACTACGGGCATCTCAGCACCGTGCGAGCATGGACTTTCCTCTACAGATGTAAAATCTGCAGCGATTACCCGAACGTTAAGACATCAACTATTATAGCTTAGTTTGTTCTAAAGGGCAAGCGGTTTTCATCAATCGTATAATTTGCTTCCAAACACATGTTTTTCCAAATTGGAAAGCCGTTTTAGAATATCAAAATTGGTCGTATTTGATTGAGCCGGCTGTCTCTTGTTGGCTTCTTCAAGCTGTTTTTTCAACTGCAGGTTTTCCTGCTGCAATTCTTCGATTTCCTGATGGAAGGCTTCATAGTCTTTAATGACCATGTCCAAAAATTTGTCAACATCTTCCTGCTTGTAGCCTCTGACTCCTGTTTTGAATTCTTTTTCCAAAATTTCTTTAGCAGAAAGCTTCACTTTATCAGCAAGCATCTTTTTCACCTCATATCGTGAATCATCATCTTATATTTTTTCAGAAAACGTGTGCAATGTCAAATTTTCTCTTGCACTTTTTACTCTTCATAAAAGCTGCATTCTTCAACGGTGACTCTCAGGTCATCCATCGTAATCGTGTAAATCGGAAAATCGCGTTTTTCCTGAGCCTTTTTTGCTTCATTCAGCATATACACAGGCGAGCCTTCTCTTTCTTCGTCGTACAGAATCAATAAGCCATCCGCCTTTTCGATGAAAAACCGGTTTTTTTGTTTAAATTGGACCGGGCTTTCGTACGGCCTGTGTGTCAAGCTTTCAGTGAAATCGCTGGCTGCGAGCACAGCTTCATACTGCTCTTGGTTTTTCTCGTTCCACTTCTTTTCCTGTTCCAAAAACGGAGTGATAACCGCCACTTTCAAGTCGGGATATTCTTCCTGCAGCGAAAACGCGACTTCCGCCGCCCATAGTTCCGTGCCGAGCTGGCCTGAGATAAGGATCCATTCCAGGCCTTCCTCAAGCAGGGCGGTCAGTCGGTTTTCAAGCGCTTTTTTTATGTAGAACAGGGCCTTGTCATCCTGTTTGAAAATCCCGAGTTCAAACGGCTTGTACCCTGTAACGGCCAATACTTTCATGTTAATCACCTGCTAAAAAAAGGGGCCGTATTCCGCCCCATTTTTTCAAAAGATATTCTGTTGCTCACGTTCAATCCGGCGCTCGTTCATCCTGACAAAACTTCCGAAAATCCTTTTTAGTAAGGACCCATACCCATTCCAGGTCCCGGCATCGCTCCAGGCCCGGGCATCATTCCTGCGCCAGGGCTCACGAAGTGCTGGTGTGATGCCTGGTTGACAGCTGATTGAGTTTGCGGGAAGTAATGAACATGCTGAAAATGCTGATGGTTGACATTCGTTGTGTGCTGCGGGTGAATGTGCGGTACGACGGTTTTGCTTTGCGTATGGTTGTAGCAGCATTGAGTAGGATGAACAATCGGCGCCATTACATGCGGTTTACAGTGCATGAAAATTCCCCTTTCTTTAAGCTTCTATATACACTATTAAACTATGAAGCAAGGGGTAAACATGTACTAATATAAAAACCTATTTTAAAAGTAAGCCATAAAGCTTTCCTTGAAATTCGTCATGATCAATACGATAAACAGTACGACGACAAAAAACAGATAAAACAGCCCCTTATACATATCGACGCTCCCTTCAAACCATTCTAACGTTATTTTACAAGAAGCGATCGGTTTCTACAATTCATAACATGCTTGAAATGTTTGGCTTTCGAAGACCGTCGTTTTCTGCGCTTGCCCGGGGAATATTTCGTCCGAATTTCCTTTCCAGCCGCTCGCGCCGTTTCAAAAGATCGGCCACTTCTTTTTCGGTCAGCTCAAACTTTTGTGAACCGTGCTGCAGCATCAGGTTATCCGTTACCTCGAGGGCGGCCCGGATATCCCGCTTTCGATGTTCAAGGTATTTGGCAAGTTCGATGCCTGCGCGCCAGGCGGTTTTTCCGTCTTTTCCATTTAGGAGCTTCAGCCAAAGGGATGCGGCTTCTTTTAGCATGCCTTGCTTTTTATACTGCATGGATAAATCGAATGATGCGCGTTCAGACTGCTCGAAAGGCTTTTTTTCAAGCTCCTGCAATTGCGCTGTCGCAAGCTCTGTCTCCCGGTTGGCGAGGAGCCACTTTGCCATCGCGTACTTTTCGTTTGCTTCTGCTGTCTGCTCCGGGGCGAGGATTTTCTTCGATAAATGGATGTAAAGAGAGATTAAAGAAAGCACGTCAAGCTCATTGTGGCGCAAAACGCCTTCAATGATTTCCGGGCGCTCCTCCTTTAAAAAATGAAAATACATCATCGGCGCCAGGTAGCCCGGCGTATCTTCAGTTCTTCCAACACCCAGCTCTTCCTTTTCCACCGTCCCCAAAGAGACGCGGTCAAATTTATGCTTCCAAAGGCGGCGGGATCCGTGGAGCAGGTCAAAGTGGCCGAAATCCGGCAGCTTTGGGACCCTGTCGCGGATCAGCGTGTGCCTTGTTTTCACCTGAGGCCAGTCGAACGCTTTCCCGTTGTAGGTGACAAGAGACTGAATATCGACTTCACTCAGGAAGCTGTGATAGAGGGCGGCTTCGTGCCCCGGCTTTGGCAGCAGATGCTGTTTGACAACTACGCAGTCGTCATACACCCGTGCATGGCCGAGCAAAAAGATCGCATTGCCGGCTCCTCCTCCGAGACCGGTCGTTTCCGTATCAAAGAAAAAAAGCTGGCTCGGTGTATACCCTTTGCTTGAAAGTGAATGGGAAACGGCGCTGTTGTTCCAGTGCCGAACCGTCTCATGCAGCTCAGAAAATGCGTAATGGCCATGAACATGTGTCAACGGATAAACGACTTCCCTGATCAGGCAATAGCATTCCTCAAACACATACGGTTTAACACCGAGTTCGGCCCATTCTTTCTCAAAACCGACGGACACGGAAGTCCGCTTTTCTGCCGGAGAATCCGTTTTTTCTTCTTTCGCTTGATTTCCCAGGTGATGCTTATAGCGGTTAAGTTTTCGTTTTAAAGACATTCCGCTCAACCTTTCCAGCCTTTTAAAAGGCGCAGCGCATTGTTTTTTGTCTGATCGCCGCTGCCGCCCACTCCTATGCAGGAAGGGCATCCTGACTCACACGGACATCTTGAAATCAGCCGATGCGCTTCACTGATGATCTCAGGCATTTGTTCATACACTTTCTGAGACAGCCCCACTCCGCCGGGATATCGATCATACAAAAAGATCGTCGGCTTTTCGTTATGAACGGCTTTAATTTGCGGAAAAACGTGCAGGTCAGACGGATCGCACATCACTTTTAAGGCGGCGACATGTCCCAGGACGTTTGCAGTTCCAAGCAAAGCCTCTTCCAATTTGATATCGTTCCAATTTTGCCGCTCGTCATCGTTCACCTGCACCCAAGCCGCATTGGTATGCAGTTCCTCTTCAGGCAGATGAATCGGTCCTGAACCGATATTTTCATGCGTCTCAAATTTTATTTTCTTAAAAATCGTCGCTTTTGCCTGAACGGTCACATCCCCAAAACCGAACGCTGCGGTTTCTGTCTTTTTTTCCTTGTCAACTTCGAGAACTCTCAATAGGACGGCAAGATTGGCATCCGTATAGTAATCAACTTGAACCTCGCGGACAAACGCCTTTTTCTCCTCCCAGTCAAGCTTTTCCACCTGGTATTGGATGCCTTGATGCAAATAAATGGCTTCATCGTGCAGAAGCGTCATGGCGCTGAACCTGTCCATTTCCCCGATCACTTTCGCCTTCTCGCGCTTTGACTGATCAATAATGACAACATTTTCCTGAGAAGCCGACCTCAAGCTGATGCCGTGCGCCGGAAAAGCGTCATTCATCCAGTGATACGTGTTCCCGGTTAAGTGGAGGACTCTTTCTTCTGCCAAGTAGTCAAGAATATCCTCGATTTCGGCACCTCCGAATGTGTCCGTTCTTTTGAAAGGCAGTTCAAAGGCTGCGCATTTAATATGATCGACAAGAATGACCAGGTTGTCCGGATTAATGACGGCAGTCTCGGGATTTTGTTTAAAGAAATAGTCCGGATTCTGTACAATGTACTGATCGAGCGGGGCGGAACTTGCCACCATGACAATCAGCGCTTCGTTGTGCCTTCTTCCGGCGCGGCCGGCCTGCTGCCAGGCGCTCGAGATCGTTCCCGGATATCCGGTCATGATGCATGTCTGCAGCTGTCCGATATCAACGCCCAGCTCAAGCGCATTCGTGCTGACAACGCCCTTAATGTCCCCGCTGCGAAGGCCTTTTTCAATGACGCGCCGCTCGTTCGGCAGATAGCCGCCCCTGTACCCCTGAATCGAATTAGGGCCGACAATCGGTTTCATCACTTCCTGCAAGTATGTCAATATAATTTCAACCCGGACTCTGCTTCTTGCAAACACAATTGTCTGAATGCCGTTTTTCAAAAATTCGGATGCGAGCTTTCTCACTTCAAGGGTCGCGCTTTTCCTGATGTTAAGCGAACGGTTGACCATCGGCGGGTTGTAAAATAAAAAATGCTTTCTTCCCGACGGGGCGCCATTGTTTGAAATCAGATGCATCGGCTGCCCTGTGAGCGTTTCAGCGAGCTCCAATGGATTGGCGATCGTCGCGGATGTACAGATAAACTGCGGCTTGCTTCCATAAAATTCAGCGATCCGCATCAGCCTTCTGATGACATTGGCTACATGGCTGCCAAAGACTCCCCTGTATACGTGAAGCTCATCGATGACGATATATTTCAGATTTTCAAACAATGACACCCATTTTGTATGATGGGGCAAGATCGCCGAATGCAGCATATCCGGGTTTGTAATGACGATATGTCCTGCTTTTCTGACTTTCTGTCTGATCGAAGGCGACGTATCTCCGTCATATGTATAACAGTTGATCGACGCACCGATTTCATCGATTAATTCGTTCAGTTCGCTTTTTTGGTCCTGCGACAATGCCTTTGTCGGAAAAAGATATAAGCTGCGTGCATCCTGGTCTTCTGTGATCCGCTGAATGACGGGCAGATTGTAGCAAAGCGTCTTCCCAGATGCCGTGGGCGTCACAAGCGTCACGTTTTTGCCGGCGGCGCTGTGCAGAAACGCGTCAGCCTGATGGGAATACAGCTTTTCTATCCCTCTCTGCTGTAAAGCATGGACGATTTTTTTATCTAAACCTTCAGGAAAATCGCGGTAATCCGCTTCTTTTTCCTCAATTGTATGCCAATGAACAATTTGCTTACTGAAAGCTTGGTCTTCTTTCAGAAGCTGAATCATATCTGTCAAATTTCGTTTTTGAAACAACGCTGTCACCTCTCCCTTCTATTTTAGCGAATGTCCGTTCGTTCTGAAAGAGGTGATTTCCTGAGAAAATGAAAAAGGAAAAAGCAGAGAATCGCTCTCTGCTTTTTTGCTGTTACTTAACTTTAAGCTCCATGAGCTTTGTCTCGCTTTTTTTCGCCTTTGCCTCTTCATGTTTTGTGACGCGCTCCAACACATCGCCGTTCATAATAACGATCGGCGTAATGGTGCTGCTCGCTTTTTCCTTGATCAGTTCCAAATCGCACGTTATTAAAGGATCGCCGACTTTTACTTTGTCTCCTTCTTTGACATGGGCTGTAAAACCAACGCCTTCCATCGCTACGGTTTCCAGACCGATATGAATCAAGAGTTCCACACCGGACAGTGAACGGATGCCGATGGCATGTTTTGTGTGGAACAGCTGGATCACTTCCCCGTCGACAGGTGATACGATCTCGCCTCCGGAAGGCTCGACAGCCATTCCGTCACCCATCATCTTTTGGGAGAAAACGGGGTCAGGGACTTTTGAAAGTTCCAAAACTTGTCCGTCAACCGGTGAAAAAACGGTTTCTTCTTTCACTTCATTTTGTTTCTGACCAATACCGAATAATTTTTTCAGCAATACAGTTGGACTCCTTTCAAAACGCCTCTTTATGATGGCTATTAAAAGAGGAACAGGTTAAATATCAAATCTTTGGATTCCCCACTATTTAACCACACTTTCAAATTCCCATCAATGAATAACCATACCAAGAGCCCCTGCATAAGCTGAAAATAAAAAACCGGGGTGATGAAGAATGGATTTCAAGGAAAACGACAATCACTCGCTCAGCAAGAAAGACGAAATTCAAGAAGCGGTTGAACAGTTATTTTACAATTCACCTTTCCACGATATTTTAAATTCATTTCAAAAACTGATATCAGACCAGCTTCAGAATTCCACCATTTCCATGAACATCAGAGAGGAGAATGAGGTGCTTCACGTCGACATCGCCGTTCCTGAATCGTTTCAAAACGGAGATATCATGATTGAAGCGAAATCGAGGTATCTTCATGTCGCCTTGAAGGAGAAAAAAGAAAACGGCGGTTCTTCATCATTTACAAGCCTGTCCAGAACCGTTCTGCTCCCATATCCCGTCCGCGAAGAAACAATGAAGACGTCGTGGAACCGAAATATCCTCACGGTCTCATTTCCGGAGCAAAAAAAGCATGAATGACCTTCATCCATGCTTTTTTTATTTGAAGAATCCCATAAACCCTTTGGCCAGCGCTCCGACCTGGTTGACCGTGCTCACCATCTGGCCCGCGGTGTCCATCATTTTGCTGAAATCAAACTGCCCGTTCTTTTTTTTGAATTGCGACAGAAAGCTTTGAAACTGTGATGGCTGGTGGAGATTCGGCCGCGGCGAGGGATATGGATGCTGGTAAGGAAATGCCTGAAACGGCGGAAGCGGCGGCTGCATTTGCTGCTGAACAGGCTGATGATAGACTGAAAACGGGTCCACATTCTGCTCGATCGGCTGATATGCCTGCGGCCGCTGAGCTGGATGAGCGTACGGGACGGTTTCCTGGCTGTAGTACGGCTGAACGGGATGATAGGCATGATGGTTTTGCTGATCCGCTTGAACATACGCACCGGGGCCGGAATAAGGATATACGGCGGTTCTCCTCTCTTCCATCTTTCCTCTCCTCCTAAAGCCCTTTTTTATATGTGTATGATATAAAAGCATTTCCCGTTCCAAAGGTTCTGTCACAAGTTTGTCAAAAAGTGTCGAAAATTTTAATATTTGAAAAACAGAAAAAAGTCGAATTGTTATGGTACGATATTATTAATATAAAGGAGAGGGGATGCACCATATGAACGTATCATACTTAAGAAATTGTTTTGCCGAGATGAAACAGTATGAGACAGACTGCATGAACAAACTGATGGATTTCGCCAAGTTTTTGTATATCCAGGGACATCTGACATTAAACGAATTTCGCACAAGTATGAAAGTTCTTGAAGCGAATGGCGCACAGCACCCTGCTTATGATATGAATACGGACGCCAGCTAAACAAACAGCCCTCATAAAAAAGAAGACCGGGTCTAATCCCGGTCTTCTCAGCTTGTCGACAAAGTCACAAAAAAGTGGCTTGATCGACAAGCTTTTTTTGTTAAAATGTGTGTGGAATCTAATTTTTGGAGGTTTTACCATGTTGACCAAACACTCTAAAGATCAGCGTGAACAGCTTGAAGTCGTTGCCTTAAGTGAGCTTGTACCTGAAGACCATTTGGTCAGGAAGATGGAAGAAGCCATTGATTTTTCATTTATTTATCAAAAAGTTGCCCCTCTTTATTCTTCAAAAGGGCGTCCAAGTATTGATCCTGTTGTACTGATTAAAATGGTGCTCATTCAATACGTGTTTGGTCATCGCTCCATGCGCGAAACCATTAAGCGAATCGAAACTGATGTAGCCTATCGCTGGTTTATTGGATATGGATTCTCTGAAAAAATCCCTCACTTTTCAACCTTCAGTAAAAACTATGAACGTCGCTTTCATGACACAGACCTATTTGAAACAATCTTCTATAGGATTTTACGTCAGGCCATGGATCTCGGCCTCGTCGATCCTTCGGTTGCCTTCATCGACAGCACACATGTCAAAGCGAATGCCAATAAGAAAAAGTTTGTGAAAAAGATCGTAAGAAAAGAAACAAGAGCTTATCAGGAACAGTTAGATCAAGAAATTAATGCCGATCGCGAAGCCAACGGCAAAAAGCCCTTAAAGCCCAGGCAATGCTCAGAAGAACGAGAAATAAAAGAAAGTACAACAGATCCTGAGAGCGGCTATTTTGTAAAGGGTGAACGGGAACGCCTTTTTGCTTATGGTTTTCATACAGCTTGTGACCGGAACGGATTTGTGCTGGGGACGGTTGTTGAGCCTGCCAATATTCATGACAGCCAAGTGTTCACGACCCTGTTTCAACAAGTGAAAGAGCGCGTCGCCAAGCCTCATACGGTCGCAGTTGATGCCGGATACAAAACACCGGTTATCGCAAAATTTCTTCATGAAGAAAACGTTCGCCCTGTTATGCCTTACACGCGTCCGCAAACCAAAAAAGGATTCATGAGAAAACACGAGTATGTTTACGATGAATTTTATGATGTCTATATCTGCCCGCAAGACCATATTCTCTCCTATCGCACAACCAATCGGCAAGGTTATCGAGAGTATGCTTCAGATCCAAATCGATGTAAACAATGTCCATTACTACATACGTGTACAGAAAGTAGAGATCATCGAAAGATGATTCACAGACATATCTGGCAGGATCATTTAGACGAAGCTGATCATCTTCGGCATACGGAAGAGAATAAACAAATCTATGCCAAACGTAAAGAGACGATCGAACGAGTTTTTGCCGATTTAAAACATAAGCATGGCTTGCGCTGGACAACCTTACGGGGAAAGAAAAAATTGTCCATGCAGGCGATGCTTGTTTTCGCTGCCATGAATCTGAAAAAGCTGGCGAATTGGACCTGGAAAGGTCCTAACCGCCAGCCTTCTGATCGAAATAATAGAATAAAATGGACAAAAACAGGTCGGATTTTTAAAATCCGACCTGTTTTGTCAACGGTCTGAGAAGACCGGGTCTAATCCCGGTCTTCTTTTAATATATCGTCTTCTACGTTTTTCAGCGTATAGAGGACGGATTCCGTCAGATCTTTAAAGCGTTTTTTATGGATTTTGCAAAAATAGGACTGCATGAAAATTTCATTTGCATTTTCCTCCACCGAGCTGAGCTGTTCTTCATAAATGTATTTTGGCCGATTGGCCTTGATATAAGGCAGGCTTTCCGCCAGCCAGCTTTTCACTGTTTGTTCGAGTCTCTCGACAGAAGGTTTGACAACCTCGAAAAAATCGTATTCCGTCCCTTCCTCTTTTCCCTTACTGTATCGTTCTTCCGCTTCTTTTACAAGGCGGATTAATTCCCGTGTCTGTACAAGAAGAGATTGTGTATCCAATTTTTTCACCTCGGGTTTATCGTACCAAAGGAAGACGACCGTTACAACGAATCCGGCTTATGCCGTCTCTCCTCTTGGCTCCACTCCCATTAACGTGCTGTTTAAACAAGCCAAGAGCTCTGCCAGTTCTTTTTCAATCAGATCGAGCCGTTCGTTCCAGCCAGCCCGATTTTCATACTCCGCCCGGCGTACTGCTTCTGTCAAAGCCTTCTCAGCAGACGACATGTCTGATTCCGTTTCCAAAAGCATTTGAAGGACCGAGTCTTTGCTTGCAAATCCGTTCATTTGCTTCCCTCCTTTTTGATCGCCTTCTATGCATTCTCCCCTATGCGCCCCCTCTCCTCCGCAGCTGACAAAACTAGAAGCAAACCGCCAAAGAAACTCATTTTCCAGCCAAACGCGCCGCTTTCGACAAGTGATCTTGCGAAAAATGGTATGATCAGCGCTTTTTTGCAAAATCTAAAAAGGTAAGGAGGTGCCCGCTGTGGAAAACAACAAAAAGAAAACACCTGCGAAAACAAAACCTGATGCTAAACAAACAGACACACTGGATAAAAAATTAGGCGGACCTAACCGCCCGTCCACTTAAAAAGCAAGGAGAACCCTTGCTTTTTTGTTTTACCTCTTATTCAGCCAATGCTCCAGCGAAAACAATGCCTGCAGCTGCCTTCTTTTTTGAAAATACCAATCGGTGATTTCGATCGTTTTCGGCAGTTTTTCATCTTTGAACATTGCCTCTCTCTTTCCTCCGCGAAACCAATCGGATTTTAATCCGTCTAATGAATGGGCAACAACGGGATAACACGTTCTCAAAAACGGCGAGGTTCTGATTTTAACCCCTGCCCAGCGTTCCATATCAAAGCGCGACCCGGTATGCGGAACACATGATGTAAAGTGAAAAAAACCGGGGAAAAGCTCAGGCGAAAACAGCAGCTCGCTTAATTGCTTGCCGAGCTTGATCCTTTCCTTTAAACTAGTGAAGCGTTTGACAGACACACCGTAAAAAACGCCTTCTACCGTCGGAAAAATCACTGTGTTGAAGTGAAACCATTCACATAGCTGAAAAGGAATCGTCTGAAAAACATTCTTTTTAAACAAAGGATTTTGTATAATAGGAGTTTGGATAGTGTTTTGTTCATTTATAATGAGAGCGTACATGAGCCGCTTTTGATCGCGCTCATGCCAGAACCGCTCCCACTCCGTTTTCATAAATGAAGACACACCAAATGAGGAGAGCAAATGAAACAGCGGCTGGCCAAGCTGCTTGGACCAATGGTATAACAGGAGCTGCGGATAGGCGTCCGAAAAAATCAGCCAGTTCGCTCTTTCATACGTTAAAAACAGCCATTTTTGCTGAAAAGCCGTAAGTCCGAGCTCGAATAAACGTCCTTTTAAATCGGTCATCGACCAGCCGGCATTCCTGGAAACAAATGAAGCCAAAAGCGACCACTTGATTTCAGGATGGCGGTCAAAGTAGCGTTTGTAGGCATTTGTCCGTGAGATATTGTCCTTGTTCAGTTTTGCGGTCAGCTCTTGAATGCGGCTCGTCAGCTCCGCCGCGGAAAAAGTGTTGTGCAAGATCAGCCACTTCCGTTAGTATCCAGATTTTTTGTAAAAGGAGGATGAAGAAAGTGATTCGTTACCCGAACGGCAAATCGTATCAGCCGAAAACAGCTGCCTCATCCTTGCAAAAGAAGCCGTCGTATTCCAATCGCGGCATGACCCTCGAAGATGACCTGAATGAAACGAATATGTATTATCAATCTCATTCGATTGCGGTCATCCATAAAAAACCGACTCCTGTACAGATTGTTCAGGTCGATTATCCGAAGCGAAGCGCTGCGGTGATCAAGGAAGCATATTTCAAGCAGTCGTCAACTACTGATTATAATGGGGTTTATAAAGGCCGCTACATCGATTTTGAAGCGAAAGAAACGAAGAGCCGGACCTCCTTCCCGCTTCAGAATTTCCACGATCATCAGATCGAGCATATGAAGCAGGTTGTGGCGCAAGACGGCATTTGTTTTGTTATCATATCCGCTTTTGAAGAAATTTATTTTTTGGAAGCAGAAAAATTATTTTATTTCTGGGAGCGGAAAAAACAAAACGGCAGAAAATCGATCCGAAAAGACGAGCTTCAGGAAGCCGCTCACCCCATTTCACTTGGATACTCGCCAAGAATTGATTATATTAAGATTATTGATCAGTTGTATTTTTCGCCATCATAAATTATGATTTTAAAGTCATGTGAGCGGAAAGGTTTAACTACGAAAGGTTGAGATGTTATGTCAGATCAATTTAACAGCCGCCAGGAACGGCGAAAAGCCCAGCAGGGCAAAAGCAGGTCTAATACTCATTCTAAACCCAAGAAAAAGAAAAAAGCAGGATTGTTTAAGAAAATTCTTTTATCTATTTTAATCATCGGTGTTATCGGCTTGATTGCCGGGGGCGTCACTTTTGCGGTGATGGTAGCGGACTCCCCGTCCCTTGATGAAGCAAAACTGAAAACACCGTACTCTTCCACCGTCTATGACAAAAACGGAAAAGAAATCGCCGAAATCGGTTCGGAAAAGCGGACGTACGTGTCGATTAAAGATATACCGGATTCCGTCAAAAACGCATTTCTTGCAACGGAAGACGCGCGTTTCTATGACCACCACGGCGTCGATCCGATCCGGATCGGAGGAGCGCTTCTGGCAAACTTCGAAGGCGGATTCGGTTCTGAAGGCGGAAGTACGATCACACAGCAGGTCGTCAAAAACTCCCTTCTGTCACATGAAAAAACGCTGAAACGGAAAGTCCAGGAAGTCTGGCTGTCGTTCCAGCTCGAAAGAAAATACTCAAAAGACGAAATTCTTGAAATGTATTTAAACCGGATTTACTTCTCTCCGCAGGCCTACGGTGTCGGAAAAGCGGCTGAGCAGTTCTACGGGGTTACAGATCTAAACGACTTAACGGTCGAGCAGGCCGCAACGCTTGCCGGCATGCCGCAAAGCCCGAATAACTACAACCCGATCAAACATCCGGAAAAAGCCGAGAAACGGCGCAACGTCGTGCTGAGCCTGATGAATAAACACGGCTTTATCTCTGACGCAGAGTACAACAAAGCGAAAAAAGTAGCCGTCACAAAAGGCCTTGTCTCTCCGAAGGAGTACGCAAAATCAACGTCCAACAAATACAGCGCGTTTATCGAGCAGGCCGTCGCTGAAGTGAAAGAAAAAGCGAACGTCACTCCGGGAACGGACGGACTGAAAATTTACACGACGATTGATACAGACGCCCAGGATTATGTGGATGAGCTGATGGACGGCGATTCGATCCAGTATACTGAAAAAATGCAGGCCGGCCTCACCCTGCTTGATACGAAGACCGGAGAAATCCGCGCGCTCGGCGGCGGACGCGACCGGAAAGCAGGCGACTTTAACTATGCAGTAGATACGAAACGTCAGCCTGGTTCAACGATTAAGCCGATCCTTGACTACGGCCCTGTCATTGAGAACAAGAAGTGGTCGACGTATGAACAGATTAAAGATGAAGCATACACATATTCAACCGGAGATCCGATTAACAACTATGACAGAAAACACAGAGGCTGGATATCGATGAGAGAGGCACTTGTCGATTCTCGAAACGTTCCAGCTTTGAAAGCATTCCAGGCAGCCGGAAAAGACAATATTGTAAAATTCGCAGGCAACCTTGGTCTTAACATAAATTCAGATGATTTAGTGGAAGCTTACGCAATCGGCGGCTTCGGAAACGGTGTGTCGCCTCTGCAAATGGCCGGAGCGTACAGCGCCTTCGGGAACAACGGCTACTATAATGAGCCGCATACCGTTACCGCTGTGGAATTCAATGACGGCACAAAGCTTGATTTGACGCCTGAATCAAAGGCAGCCATGAGCGATTATACCGCATTTATGATAACGGATATGCTGAAAAGCGCTGTTCAGCGAGGAACAGGAACAGCCGCACAAGTCAATGGCGTTACTGTAGCAGGTAAAACGGGTACGACGAACTTTACCGAGGACGACATTAGAAAACACGGCATAAGTCGAAACGGAGCAAGGGATTCATGGTTCGTCGGCTATACGCCGCAATATACGGCAGCGGTCTGGACCGGTAAAGAAGGCTTTAATTCGCTGAGCGTAAACGAACAGCAAGTCGCTAAGCTCCTGTTCAAAAAACTGATTGCCAAGGTGGACAACGGCAGCGGCTCATTTGAAAAGCCTGACAGCGTCGTTGAAGCGACCGTTCTAAAAGGCTCGAACCCGCCGGTGCTCGCCAGCAGCAACACGCCTAGCGATAAAAAAGTCACTGAGTACTTTGTAAAAGGCACACAGCCGACGACCGTTTCGAAAAAATATGAGGAAAAAGAAGATGCCGAGAAGCCGACAGGTTTGAGCGCAGAATATGATGAAGCATCAAAGAGCATCAAGCTTTCATGGTCATATTCCGGAGACGGTGATGTATCCTTTAAAGTCAAACAATCTGTTGACGGAGGCGGATACAGCGAAATTCAAAGCAGTAGCGCGAAAGAAGCCGTCATACCGAATGCAAAAGAAGGATCCGTCTACAGATTCCAAGTCACGGCCGTTACTGAAAATGGCGAAAGCGACCCTGCTTCTGTGACGCTTAAAGTCAACGCGGCTGAAGATGATGAGTCAAAAGCGGACGATGAAAAGAAAGACGAGGATGACGAGAAGAAGCAGGATGCTGATGCTGATGATGATCAGGACAAAGACAAACAAAATAACGGCAACTCAAATCAGCCGGATGATCAAAATTCAGGCAATACGGATCAAAACAATCAAAATCCGGGAAATACAGACGGCAGAAAAGATGATGACGCCGATGATCAAAACAAAGATCAGAATAAAGACAAAAACAAAAACCCGGATCAAGACAGCAACACAGATGATCAACAAACAAATTCCAACGGTCAATCAACCGGCACCCATTAATCTAAAAAGCCACTCACAGTTTAGTGAGTGGCTTTTTTATGATTGATGGCAACATATTTATAAAATTGCTTTTTCATTTCCGTAAACAATTCGTCAAGCTGAATAAAACAATGATACTGCGTTGGTTTCTGGAGGATAAACTCGAGGCGTTCCGTCCAGTTCATCGGCTTGGCTCCAAAATCCTTACGGGTGATGATCTCCCAGTTGAGACTTTTGACGGGCTCCCCCATCGTCCAGTGGAGGCTTGCGATCAAGCAGCACACCCCGTTCAGCATATCATCCTGGCTGCACCTTGACTTTCTCGTTTTAAAGACGGGCAGAAGCTTTTCTTTTGTACGCTCCCAAACCGCAAACAGAAGCGGGACCCATTCTTCAGCATGCTCCCACGGCTTGTCCTCTTCTATGTCCTGAAAAAAATCATAGCAGAGCGGATTTTCCGAAAGAACGGCAAGCCTTTCGCCGGATTCCAGTCTTCTCTTCCGCAGCGTTTTTTCGTATTCGTCCAACAGTGAAACGCTTGTCACGGCAGCTTCACCAGCCCTTTTTTATATCGTTTTTGCCCTTCCCTGCACAGAGAAAACAACGGGCATTCTTCACATTTCGGCCTTTGCGCCTTGCAGTGATAGCGTCCGAAAAAGATCAGTCGATGATGAGTAACGGACCACTCTGATTCAGGCACTTTTTTCATCAGCGTCTTTTCGACTTCCGTGACCGAATCCTTCCATCTGCAAATGCCGAGCCTTTTTGAAACCCTTTCCACATGGGTGTCGACGGCAATGGCAGGAACACCGAATGCAACGGAAACGACGACATTGGCGGTTTTTCTCCCGACGCCCGGAAGTTTCACCAGCTCATCCCGGTCTTTCGGCACTTCACCGCCGTATTCTTCCAGCAGCATTTTGCAGAGCTTTTGAATATTTTTGGCTTTGTTCCGGTATAAGCCGATCGATTTGATATCTTGCTGCAGCTCTTCAAGCGGAACGGCAAGATAATCTTCAGGCTTTTTATATTTTTTGAAAAGCGTTTTCGTCACTTTATTGACAAGCGCGTCTGTGCACTGGGCCGATAAAGCGACGGCGATGACAAGTTCAAACGGATTGTCATGGACTAATTCGCATTCAGCATCCGGAAACATTTCACCGATTGTTTCTAAACAAAACTCGATCTGTTTTTTTGTCAGCATGTCTTCACCTTTCACTTTATTGTTCAAGCCAATTGTAAAAAGGAACCTGTCTTGTATACTCCTTTTGCTCACTTTGCCGCGGAGCGGTCTTCCGCCTGAATCTTTGGCTGTAGTTTGCGGCTTGTTCGACTGTTGAAATGCCGTTTTTCTTCCACTCAAACAAAATCCGGTCAATGTAGCGGAAATTTAGTTTTCCTGATATGACGGCTTCTTTGAGAGCTTGTTTGATCAGCTGTGCATCGTGATGATCCTGGTCAAGCCAGATGCTGAGCGTCTCGCATTCCAGCGGAGACAGCGGCCGCGCAAATTCTTCTTCAAAGATCGTATAAAGGCTCTTCTCTTCGCCTTCATTCTGTTCGGCGAGTTGCTTCTGCTCGTCCATTTCAAGATGCTCAAACAGCTTGCCCCAGAGAGGTTCGAGCGAATACTTTTCAAACTTAATGCCGTTCTGGTCTTCGCATTCTTCTATATAGATGAAGCCTTTTTGAATGAACATTCTCAGCATGTTCATACATTGTTCGGTTTCAATCGACATCGTCTTGCTTAATTCCTCCGGGGTCGGAAAAAATGAACCTCTCTCAACATGCATTTTAATGTTTAAGAGCAGCATGAATTCTGTCTCGTTTAAGCCAAGCTCCCGGTAGTTTAAAAAAAGCAGATTCGGAATGGTGACAGATCCCATCTCCTGCATCTTAATAAAGTGCTGTTTTTTCATTCGATACACCTCTTACCTTCCAGTATATCATGGATGACTGTGAAAAAGTCTCCTGCAATCAGGAGACTTTTTTCTTAAGGATATAAGCGATTTAATAGTCTTGGGAACGGAATCGTTTCGCGGACGTGCGGAGAGCCGCAGATCCAGGCAACCGTCCGTTCGAGTCCGAGTCCGAATCCTGAATGCGGAACTGATCCGTATTTTCTCAGCTCTGCATACCATTGATAAGCATCCGATTCTAAACCGTGCTCTTTCAGGCGTGCTTCGAGAAGCTCAAGATCATGGATCCGTTCAGATCCGCCGATAATCTCACCGTAGCCTTCAGGCGCAATCAAGTCAGCGCACAATACGACATCTTCCCTGTCAGGGGCAGGCTGCATATAAAACGGCTTTAATGATGTCGGATAGTGTGTAATAAATACCGGCTTGTCATAGCTTTCGGCAATCGCCGTTTCGTGAGGAGCGCCGAAATCATCGCCCCATTCAATATCGTCAAAGCCTTTCTCTTTTAAGAACTGAATCGCTTCATCATACGTGATTCTTGGAAAAGGCGCTTTGATAAGCTCCAGTTTGGAAGTGTCTCTGCCGAGCGTATTCAGTTCAATTTTGCAGTTTTCAAGCACGCTTTGAACGATAAAAGAGACATAGTTCTCTTGAACTTCAAGATTTTCATTGAATTCGACAAACGCCATTTCCGGTTCGATCATCCAGAATTCAATCAGATGGCGCTTTGTTTTTGATTTCTCGGCTCTGAAAGTCGGCCCGAATGAAAAGACTTTTCCTAAAGCCATTGCAGCAGCTTCCATGTAAAGCTGGCCGCTTTGCGAAAGGTAGGCATCTTCGTCAAAATACTTTGTCGCAAAAAGCTCTGTCGTTCCTTCAGGTGCGCTTCCCGTCAAAATCGGAGGATCGACTTTAACAAAGCCTTCCTTATTGAAAAATTCGTATGTAGCGCGAATGATTTCATTGCGGATTTTCATCGTTGCGTGCTGCCGTTTTGAACGGAGCCACAAATGTCTGTGATCCATCAAAAATTCTGTTCCGTGTTCTTTTGGTGTAATCGGATAATCTGTTGCTTCATGGATGACTTCAAGCGATGTGACAGCAAGCTCGTAGCCGAGTGGCGAACGCTCGTCTTCTTTGACGACGCCTTTTACATATAGCGATGTTTCCTGTGTGACAGATTTAGCGGCTTGAAATGTTTCTTCGTCCACTTCCGCTTTGACGACGACTCCTTGGATAAAGCCTGTCCCGTCTCTAAGCTGCAAAAACGCAATTTTGCCGCTTGAGCGTTTGTTGGCGATCCAAGCGCCGATTGTTACTTCTTCACCAACATGCTTGTACACTTGGTTTATTGTTGTTTTCACTATCGTTTCCCTCCAAAACACGAAAGAATTCGGTTAAGCCCTCATTCTTTCTGACGTCCATAACGTATATTATACCTTTTTTGATTCGATCAGGTCAATGCAGCTTGCGTGCATGCAAAAAGCGTCCAGCTGCGGACGCTTTCTGCTTCTAGCGGCTTCGATTCACGACAAAGCGGCGAATCCGTGCGACCGCTTCTTCCAAAAGTGACAGGGATGTCGCATACGACAGACGGATGTTGTCCGGTGCGCCGAACCCTGAACCGGGAACGATCGCAACCTTTTCTTCTTCCAAAAGCGCTTCAGCGAATTCATCAACGCTTGAAAAGCCGCACGATTCTGCCGCTTTTTTTGCATTCGGGAACAAGTAGAAGGCCCCTTCAGGCTTCAGGCATGTCAATCCCGGAATGTCAACAAGCAGTTCATACACCTTGTTCAGCCGGTCTTCAAAAGCTTTTCTCATCTCTTCAACAGGCTCGTTTGGTCCATTGTAAGCGGCAATGGCTCCGTATTGTGCGACAGATGTCGGATTTGACGTGCTGTGGCTGGCAAGGTTCGTCATCGCCTTAATGATCGGTTCGCTGCCTGCCGCATACCCGATTCTCCAGCCGGTCATGCTGTGTGACTTGGAAACCCCGTTGATGATTACGGTTTGATTTTTAAGTTCTGGAGAAAGCTGTGCACTGGATACATGTTTTTTTCCGCCGTAAATCAGCTTTTCATATATTTCATCAGATACGATTAGAATGTTGCGGCGAAGGCATACTTCACCGAGCGCTTTGAGCTCTTCTTCCGTATACATCATGCCTGTCGGATTGCTTGGGGAATTGATGATCACAGCCTTCGTTTTTTCCGTGACGGCTTTTTCAAGCTGCTCCGGAGAAATTTTGAAGCTGTTTTCCTCAAGGCCTTCCACAAATACCGGTTTGCCGCCTGCAAGCTTGACTTGTTCAGGATAGCTGACCCAGTACGGAGTCGGAATAATCACTTCGTCCCCTTCGTCGAGGAGCACTTGAAATAGGGTGTAAAGAGCATGCTTTGCACCTGTGCACACGATAACTTCAGATTGGCGGTACTCGATTCCCTGATCGCGCTTGAATTTTTCGCGGATGCTGTCTTTCAGCGCCGCAAGACCTCCGGAAGGCGTGTATTTGGTATGTCCTTCATTCATCGAACGGACAGCCGCCTCAATGATGTGCTCAGGCGTATTAAAATCCGGTTCACCCGCCCCAAGACCGATGACGTCGTGCCCTGCCGCTTTTAAATCTTTTGCTTTTGCAGTGATTGCCAATGTTGCAGATGGTGTTAACGCTGATACTCTTTTAGCTAGATTCAACTCGATTTCCCCCTGTTTCGTCTAAGGCGTAATATTTTTGTGAATTTTTCCGTTTATAAAGTCCACATAGCTTAAACTGTACTGCCCATCTTTATTTAAGTATGTAACTTCCCACAATAGAACATTGCCTTCCCTTGCAAGGTGCACCTCTTTAAGCTCAGACACAAGGCCTTCATCCTGAACCGCTTTTGAAGCCTGGCGGCCGGTAATGCCGTCTGCCGCTTTTTTGTAAATCGTTTTCTGCTTTTTGTCAGCAGGCACCCAAACATACATTTTGCCGCCTTTTTTGTCCGTCCCTGTGACAATGTACTGCTTTTCTTTGCCGACAAACGTCTCCACGCTGTCAACTTGTTTTAAGCCTGCTTCCTGCTTGGCTGTTTCGGCAGCCTGCTCGTGGCCGCTTTCTTTCTGATCCATTGCCGTACGGTAGACATTCGCTCCCGCAAGAAGTGCTGTTAAAAAGATAATACCAAATATCAGTATGAAAATTAATGTTTTTTTGCCCATTTTCTGCTCCTAAGTACGATAAATCGTAAAAATGGCCTGTTTTTGATCTTCTTCATCGAGAGCGAGGCCGAACATGAGATCATCGCGTTTGAGCGTGCGGTTCAAAAGGTCGACGATTTTATACAGGTCTTCTGAATGCTCGACGCTTACGGTAGATAAAATTTCGATTTTGTTTTCCATTTTTCAAATACCTCCGAACGAAACAATAATTGTAATTCATACTCTTTGTGCCTAAAGCCATACTAGTTGTTACAACGGGATAACCGTTTAAATAAACAGCCTAAAAAATAAAACCTTAATCCACACCATTTAAGAGCCGCTTTATGCGGCTTTTAGCCGTTTTTCCCGGCTATGTAGGCTTCAAGCTCAAGGAATGCAGGCTCCATGACTTTTGCAGGGGGCAGAGCCTTCATAAACACCGTGCCGTAGGAAGAGGTTCGGATGCGGCGGTCGAGAATCACGACCGTTCCGCTGTCTTTCTCCGAGCGGAGCAGCCTGCCGATCCCCTGCCTGAATGCCAGGACAGCTTCCGGCAGAGATACCGCTTGAAACGGGCTTTCTCCCCTTCTCTTTGCCCGGTCGCACTTGGCTGATTCAACAGGGTGGTCAGGCGGCCTGAACGGCAGCCTTGCGATGACAAGCGTCGTCAGCTCGTCACCCGGAAAGTCAACGCCCTCCCAAAAATGGTTCGTTCCGAGAAGAACCGCATGGGGATACGATCTAAACAATTTCATGACCTTGACGGGGCTTCCTCCGGAAATCCCCTGCGCAAGGAGCGGACAAGGAAAGTCTTCCTCGTGTTTTATTGCATGGTAGACGTCTCGCAGCATATCATGAGACGTAAACAGGACGAGCACTTTGGCATTTTTCTGTTTTGCAAGCGCCTTGACATAACGCGAGACATCTTGAATATAGTCTTCAGGATCGTTTTGAATCGGGCTGACATCCGTCGGAATCATGATGTTCATATGCTTATCATAAGAAAAAGGCGCCTCGATTTGCAAGGTCCTCGGATAGAAATCGCTTAAACCGAGCTTATTGATCATATAGTCAAATGAGTTCTCGACGACAAGCGTCCCCGATGTGAGCACAACGCTTTTTTTCTCGGTGAAAAACCGGTCGGCCAGAATTTCGCTTGTATCAAGCGGCTGAGCGTAAATGGCCGCGGCGTTTTTTGCTCCTTTCGCGTCAATTTCAATCCAGACGACCTCATCTTCGACAGGGTCAAACATCAAGCGGGCGAGCGTCTTTCGATATTCTTCAAGGTCGTTCATGCATGAATCGTATTCGTCTATCAAAAACGCCTGACGGCTGGTGAAAAAAGCCTGTTTTTCAGCGAGGCTTTTCTTTTGATCCGTAAAGAGCCGGTGCATGTCATACAGCATGGAACACAGTCTTCTCGCGCCTTCTTCAAGCCTGTTCCACGCCCTGCTTTCACCGGTTTCGCCGATCTTATATAAGAGACGGTTTAGATCGTTTCTTGGTTTCCTCCGCTTGACAAAA
This sequence comes from Bacillus sp. GM2, assembly GCF_056155945.1. Classification (NCBI taxonomy): domain Bacteria; kingdom Bacillati; phylum Bacillota; class Bacilli; order Caryophanales; family Bacillaceae; genus Bacillus; species Bacillus sp. GM2. The sequence goes on along the minus strand of NZ_JBRKSZ010000007.1, from coordinate 1,287,724 downwards.
GAATGAACAGCCGTAAAGAAAAGATCACTTTCTTCAAGAAGCTGAGCGAGCCATTCGTCCATTTGGAAAAAAGATTCTGATGAAATGCCTGCGGACCGGTAGAGGCGTTCGGCTTTTTTTAAAATCCCCCTTTGCTTGAGGGTGCCGAGCCGCATCAACCTTTTATGAAGAAAGACATAGTCTGCTCTTGCTCCATACTGCTCGCCCGCCGCGCGTTCAAAGTGATGGGCTTCATCAATAACAAACGTATCGGCATCACCGGTATGAATTCGCTGATTGGCTTCGTCAGTCAACAGAAGCGCATGATTGGTAATGATCATATCAGCCTTCTGCGCCCGCGTTTTGGCTCTCTCATAAAAACACAATTTCCTTATGCTGCTGTTTTCTGCATATGAATGCGAATCATATGCCAGTCTGTCCCAGAGAAGCTTTCCGCCTGACGGAAGATTAATTTCCGATAAATCGCCCGTTTCTGTATCTGTCAGCCAGACGAGAATTTGCGCTTTTGCAAGGACGCTATCATAATTGTCATCATCTTCCTGTAAAATATGCTTGAACTTGCGAATGGATAAATAATGGGAGCGCCCCTTTAAAACCGCGGCTTTGACCGGGAAAGGAAAAATCTTTTCCAAAAGCGGGATATCGCGGTTAATCATCTGCTGCTGAAGCAATGTCGTATATGTGCTGATCACAACCGGCTTGCCTGTTTGCTTGGCATAGATTGCAGCCGGCACAAGATATCCGAGCGTTTTTCCGATTCCAGTGGCGGCTTCGATCAGAGCATGCTCATGATTTTGAAAAGCGGTCCAGACCTCCCGCATCATTTTCGTCTGTCCTTCTCTCTTGTCAAACCGGTCGTCCAATGAAGAAAGCCCGCCGTCTTTTTCCCAAATAAGCGGCTCTGTCTGCGGGATCCGGCTCTTATGACCGGCCTCTTCATCTTCGTCTTCAGGGGTCCTGATCACAAAGGAACCGACCTTCATAAAGCCTGCCTCAAGCTCAGCATCGGCGCCTTTTTCAGCAATCAAGCCGTCAAAAAGCTCCTGCGCGTCGCTGATCAAATGCCAGGATAGACGTCTGATCGATTTCAAAACAGGAATCGGCAGCCTTTTCAGTCTGTCCATCATATGTAAAAAGATCAAAGCGGTCACTTCTGCATCGCTGTCAGCCCTGTGCGGGTTTTCATGGCGAATCTGAAGCTCTTCGCTCAGTTCAGTTAATTTATAGCCGTCAAAACCCGGAAAAACGATTCTCGAAAGCTCAACCGTATCGAGAACGCTGCATTCAAGCTCACCAAAGCCGGCCTGCTGCAGCTCATGCTTTACAAAAGCAAGATCAAAATGAATGTTATGAGCGATAAAACAGCTGTCTTGAAGCAGCTCAAAAATATCTTTGGCAATCGCCGAAAATGGTTCTTCATTTTCAACCATTTCATTTGAAATTCCCGTCAGCTGCTCGATAAAAGCGGGAATCGGCTGATTGGGATTCACATATTTGGAGAAACGTTCGGTCATTTGTCCATTTTCAATCACAACCGCTGCAATTTGAATGATTCTGTCGCCTTTTTTCGGCGAATTCCCTGTCGTTTCCACATCAATGACCACATATCGTTGATTGTTCATTCAATGGACACCTCAATTTCGATACCTTCGACAAAAGTGTAACACGTTTTAGAAAGATGCGGGGGAAAAGCTTCACCTTCTGCTCTTTCTAACGATATGAAAGCCCCCTAAAGGCAAGGGGGCTACAAAATGGTACGGGCGGGCTCCTGACCCAGCATTTCCTCGATTTCGTTTCTCTCGTTCAAAACGGCAACCTTCGGCTTATGGGTCTTTGCCTCCTCTTCAGACATCATGGCATAAGAAACGATGATGACGACATCTCCCACCTGGACAAGGCGGGCGGCAGCTCCGTTTAAACAAACGACGCCGCTCCCCCTTTCACCGGGAATAATGTACGTTTCCAGCCGGGCCCCGTTATTATTATTTACAATTTGCACTTTTTCATTTGCCATCATTCCGACGGCATCCAGCAAATCTTCATCAATTGTCACGCTGCCGACGTAGTTCAAATTGGCTTCCGTCACTCTCGCTCTGTGAAGTTTTGCGCTCATTAACGTACGGTACATCATAAATCCTCCTTTTGATCTGCCGGGATATCGACGATGATATTATCAATTAAGCGGGCTTTGGAAAACTGAACGGCAACCGCTATGATGACTTTTCCAGTTAATGGCTCCCTGATCTCCAGATCGGGATATGAATAAATATCCGCATAATCAATGACACCGCTCGTTTTTTCAAGAATGCTCCGAACCTCTCGCTTAACAGCTTCCGCGTCCCTCTCTCCATCGCGGATCAGCTCGGCGCCGCGCTGAAGGGCTTGATAGAGAGCGGCTGCTTTCTGCCGTTCTTCTGCTCGCAGGTTGACATTTCTTGAGCTTTTGGCAAGCCCGTCTTCTTCCCGTTTTGTTTCAACCGGGATCAGCTCAATATCCATGAAAAAGTCGTTGATCAGCCCGTCGACCACGGCAACCTGCTGCGCATCCTTCATGCCAAAATAAACCCTTGTCGGAAAGGTGAGATTGAACAGCTTTGTGAGCACTGTTGCGACACCGTCGAAATGTCCTTCCCTTGAACGGCCGCAAAGGACGTCGGTCCGCTTTTTCACGCTTGCGGTAACCGTCGGCTCCTGGCCGTACATTTCTTCAGGCTCAGGAGTGAACAAAATGTCCACTCCGCCGTCGGCCGCAAGCTGCCGGTCCCTTTCGATATCTCTCGGGTACGCTTCATAGTCTTCACCCGGACCGAACTGCATAGGATTGACAAAAATGCTCATCACGACAATATCATTGTCTTTTCGCGCTTTTTCCACAAGCGACATATGGCCTTCATGAAGGAAGCCCATTGTCGGCACAAAACCGATCGTTTTGCCTTCTTTGCGATAATTTTTCGTTACATTTTGTATATCTTTTGCTGTATGGATCTGAATCATGCTTATTTCCCTCCGTATAATCCTTCAAGAACTTGCTGATCGATACGGAATGAATGAGCATCTTCAGGAAACACGCGGCTTCTGACATCCTCAACATATCCCCGAAGCGCTTTTTCAAGCGGCTGATCGATTTGCACATACTGTTTTACAAATTTAGGCGTCCGGCTCACTCCGTGTCCGACAACATCGTGGTAAACGAGAACTTGTCCGTCTGTACCGGGGCCTGCTCCAATGCCGATGACAGGAATCGTGAGCTCTTTTGAAATCTGTTCAGCGAGCGCTGCCGGGACGCATTCGAGAACGAGCGCAATTGCGCCTGCTTCTTCACAGCGCCTGCTGTCTTCAATCAGCTTGCGGGCGCTTTCTTCATCTTTCCCCTGAACTTTATAGCCTCCCAAGACACCGACGGATTGAGGAGTCAAGCCTAAGTGGCTGACAACAGGTATTCCGCCGCGTGTTAAAGCCGTGATCGTCTCAAACACACCGTCGCCGCCTTCAAGCTTCAAAGCATCGGCTCCGCTTTCCTGAACGATCGCCGCGGCATTATTCAGTGCGCTTTCCAAAGAGCAGTGATAAGACATAAACGGCATATCCGTCACAACAAACGTATCTTTTGCCCCGCGTTTGACGGCTTTTGTATGGTGGATCATATCAGCGACCGTCACAGATACGGTCGAATCAAGGCCGAGCACAACCATGCCGAGCGAATCGCCGACAAGAATCATATCGACGCCGGCCTGTTCGGCAAGCTTTGCCGCCGGATAATCGTAGGCCGTCAGCATGACGATCGGCTCTCCCTCTTGTTTCATTTTTAGAAAATCAATCTTTGTCTTCATGTTTTCTCCTCCTCTTTTTCAGAGGAGATGAGCTGCCGTGCTTGCATGTGCATCTTTTCGGACAGCAAAAAAACCTTCCGGCAAGGAGAAGGATTTCGAATCGTCCGTGTTCGGCAAGAATCATCCCTCTGTCCCAGTCCTTTTTGGATCAAGGCAGACTGTTTTTTATCAGTTGCATGTTTTCCAGGTGCAGTTCCTACAGGATACTGCCCATCCGAAGTATACCAAAAACGCATGGATCCTTCCAACTATGACGGATTTATATCGATATCGGCGGAGTATATTTTTTTGATGCCGTCACTCGTTTCCAGGATCAAGACGCCTTCTTCGTCTATTCCCAACGCTTTGCCGTGAAACGTTCCGTTCAGCGTCCTGGCCGTCAATTCGCGGTTCAGGCTCAAAGCGTAGCTCTCCCATAAAAGCTTGATCGGTTCGAAACCGTAGGCGTGATAGTCTTCATACCTTTTTTCAAATGTCGTCATTATCGTTTGAATCAAAGCTGCTCTGTCGATTTTTTCGCCGCTTGCGAGACGAAGGCTTGTCGCTGTTTCTTTTAATTCTTCGGGAAAGTCGCAAGCCATCTGATTGACGTTGATCCCCGTTCCGACGATGACAGAATGGACCTGATCGGCTTCCGCCTGCAGTTCGGTTAAGATCCCGACGACTTTTTTGCCGTTGATCAAAATATCGTTCGGCCATTTGATTTCGGCTGCGATGCCGGTTTGCTCTTCGACTGCCTGAACGATCGCGACTGCGGCTAAAAGCGTCAGCTGGGGCGTTTTTTGCACGGGCATTTCAGGTCTTAAAATGATGCTCATCCAAATGCCGTTTCCTTCCGGGGAATGCCATGCTCTCGCCATTCTTCCCCTTCCTTCAGTCTGCTTGTCGGCAACGATGATCGTTCCTTCCGGCGCACCGTTGTTTGCTAGCTCATGGGCAATTTTTTGAGTTGATGAGACGACATCCTGAAAATGGATGGTCTGTCCCATTTTTTTCGTTTTTAACCCGAGCCTGATTTCATCTTCGGTGATTTTATCAGGTTTTTTTATCATTTTATAGCCGAGCTTTCGGACCGCTTCAAGTTCATATCCCGATTTTCTCAGATCTTCGATATGCTTCCACACGGCGGTCCTTGAGCATCCGAGCTCTTCGCTGATTTTCTGGCCTGAAATGAATTCGCCGTCGGCCTCTGTAAACAATTGAATGAGTTTCTTTCTTAAATTTGACTGCATGAATCCAGCCACTCCTCTATGGCTTTTTTTTGATTGGCAAGCTCCCCGTTTAACACGGCCCGCTCAATCCGTTTCAAATCATCGGACACCCATTTCCCGGCCGGCTTCTTTCTGAAATTCAGCAAATCGCTTCCAGACACCGCCAGGTCTTTCAGGCTTTTAATCGGAAGCGCATGGTACGACTGTCTGATTTCAGCCAGCCGCTTTTCATCGATTGCCTGCTTGTCCCTTAAGCTGCGGATGGCGGAAGCGGACAGCAGCGTCTCTTCCCCCGCCTCATACATTGAGACGGCATCCCATTTTTGATCGATTCGCTCAGCCGTCAGGATCGCCTGTTTTATGACTTTCCCCGGAAGCTTCCACCCTTTTAAAAACCGGTGCGCTTCAGCGGGATCGATCGATATCATGTGAATGAAAGCCGCCCATATATCCGCTCTTTTTTGAAGTTGATAAAAAGGAAAAGCTCGGGCAGCTAGAACGCGCTCCTTTTTGCCGTCCAACCCCGGAAGCTCCTTGTAAAGCCCTGTTTCAGCCGCCGCTTCCAAAGCCCTGTCCGCTGCTTTTCCTTTTAACAGCTTTTCGAATTCAACCGTTTTCCGCTCTGTAGAAATATGAGCCAAGAGCAGACGGTTTTCGCAAATCGCCTTTTTTGTATTTGGAGAAAGCTCAAACTCGAGCTGACTCATAAAACGGAGCGCCCGCAGCATGCGAAGCGCATCTTCGTGAAAACGCTCCGCCGGGTCGCCGACCGTTTGAATCAATTTTTCCCGTATGTCGCGGAGTCCGCCGAAATAGTCGATCAGTCTCCCCTGTTCATCCATCGCCATGGCATTAATCGTCAAGTCCCGCCTCTTCAGGTCTTCCTTCAGCGATTTGATAAACTGAACGCCGCTCGGCCTTCTGTAATCCTCGTACTCAAGCTCTGCGCGAAAGGTCGTCACCTCATAAGATTCTCCCTCAAAGAGGACGATGATGGTTCCGTGTTCCTTTCCGACATCAACGGTTTTCGGAAAAATGGCTTCAATTTCTTCCGGGGATGCATCTGTAGCGATGTCAATATCACCGACATCCCGGTTCATTTGGGCATCCCTGACGGCTCCGCCTACAAAGTAGGCCTGCCGGCCGTGTTTTTTCAGCTCACGAAGGAGAGGAAGAGCCTTCAAAAAGAGATCCTCCATTGTCACACTCCCCTTCTGTTAATTGTTGATAAATTTCTTCATATTGCGCGATGATTTTACTGGAAGAAAAGCGCGCCTTGATGCTTTCTAGCGCCGCTTCCGCAAACTGGCGCTGCAGGCTTTCATCAGTCAGCAAATGGAGCGCCTTACGAGCTGCGCCTTCAATATCTCCTACATCGACCAAGTAACCGGATTTACCGTTTTTGATCACCTCGGGAATCCCTCCGATATTGGTGCCGATGCACGGAACGCCGCAGGCCATCGCCTCCAGCAGCACTAAACCGAAGCTTTCCTTCTCGGACAAAAGCAGCTTTAAATCGCTGATGGCGTAAAGCTCTTCTACGCTGTCCTGTTTGCCAAGGAAAAGAACGTCGTCTTTTAATCCGAGCTGCCTGACAAGCTGGCAGATCACGGTCATTTCCGGCCCGTCGCCGACGAGAATCAGCTTCGATTTCATTCGTTTGACAATGCGGCTGAAGACATGGATGACGTCCTGTACACGCTTCACCTGTCTGAAATTGGATACGTGGATGATCACTTTTTCATCAGGTGCGATGCCGTACTGCTCTTTCAGCGAATGATGCTCCTGCTTTTTTAAATACACGCGCTCATCCACAAAATTATAGATCGTTTCGATTTTTTTGTTCGGTCTGATCAAATCATACGTTTGCGCGGCAAGAGCTGAAGAAACCGCGGTTACGCGGTCAGACGACTCGATCGCAAACTTGATCAGGTCTTTTAAAGACGGATCATAGCCGAGAACGGTTATATCTGTGCCGTGCAGCGTTGTGACCGTTTTAATGTTTCCGTTCAGCATTTGCTTCGCTAAAAAAGCGGAAATCGCGTGAGGCACCGCGTAGTGGGCATGCAGAACATCAAGCTGTTCCCGCTTCGCCACCTCCGCCATTTTGCTGGCCAAAGCCAAATCATACGGCGGGTACTTAAACACGGCATATTGATTGACTTCGACTTCGTGAAAATAGATGTTGGAATACACTTTATTGAGCCTGTACGGAACACTTGATGTAATAAAATGAATTTCATGTCCTTTTTCCGCAAGGAGCTTGCCGAGCTCGGTAGCGATAATTCCTGATCCTCCGACACTCGGATAACATGTGATTCCGATTTTTAACTGTTTCATCATCCGCCCCCAAATAAATCGTTGTTTAACAGAAGAGTCCGCTTTGCAAAAAACCCTTCCGCGTATGCGACGCCGACCTCTTTTCCCAAAAGCTTTTCCCTTGCTTCGACCGTTTCAATATATCCGTTCGTCAGCGGTGTTTCAACCGACTGCCGGGAACGGATGAACTGGCTCTGATAAGCAGCAAGGCTTTCCTTTTTTTGATTGATCGTTTCGGAAATGTCGATGACAAATTCAGGTTTATGAAAACCGTTGATCATATAATAGTACACGTTTTGGACTTTATGGGCCGGCTGTTTTTCTGCATCTTCATATTTATGTATACCAGCGGAAAAGACCGCTTCTTCGACGATTTCCGCTGCGTGCCCGTGATCGGGATGCCGGTCCTTTGGATAAGGGACAAAGACAAGCTTCGGTTTATGTTTCCGAATGACGGCAACAACGTCTCTGATCGCCGTCTGGCTGGGAAACAGCCCCCTGTCCGGCAGCGTGAGGGAAATCCGCGGACTGGCGCCGAGAATGTCGGCCGCCAGCGCCGCTTCGCTTTTTCTCGTTTCGACTGTTCCGTTTGAAGACAGTTCAGCCTGGGTTAAATCGCAGATTCCAATTTGAAAGCCTTTTTTAGTATATTTGGCAATGGTTCCTCCCATGCCGATTTCTACATCATCGCTGTGCGCACCGAAAGCCAGTATATCAAGCATCTCGATCCCCGCCGTGGACAATGTTTCTGAATTCAAATGCGCCTGCCTCGACAGATCGGATCAAGATTTCCGCCGTTCCCATGTTGGTGGCGAGCGGAATGGCGTAAACGTCAGACAAGCGGATAAGAGCTGACACATCAGGTTCGTGCGGCTGGGCCGTCAGTGGGTCTCTCAGAAAAATCACAAGGTCGATGTCATTTTTCGCGATCAAAGCGCCGATCTGCTGGTCTCCGCCAAGCGGTCCCGATTGAAAGCGCACGACGGGCAGCCCTGTCGCTTCGGTGATTTTTAAACCGGTCGTTCCTGTCGCAAACAGCTCATGCTTTTTTAAAATATCTTTATAAGCGGTTGTCAGCTGAATCATGTCCTGTTTTTTTCGGTCATGGGCAATTAAGGCGATTTTCAAAGCGATTTCCCCCTTTTTGTTACTCTATGATATTTTCAAGGCCGTAGACAAGCTGATCGATTTTCATCACTTGTTCAACAGCCAGTTTCACACCAGACATAAAAGATGCGCGGTTATATGAATCGTGACGGATTTTCAGGGTTTGGCCGTCTCCGCCGAACATCACTTCCTGATGGGCGATCAATCCCGGCAGACGAACGCTGTGGAGACGGATTCCGTTTTGATCGGCGCCTCTTGCCCCCGGCAGAATTTCTTTTTCATCCGGATGTCCCTGGGTTTTCGCTTCGCGAACAGCCGAAATCATTTCCGCCGTTTTCAAGGCCGTTCCGCTTGGCGCGTCAAGCTTTTGATCATGGTGCTGTTCAATGATTTCGACATCGGTAAAATAGTTGGCAGCCATTTGCGAAAACTTCATCATCAGCACGGCTCCGAGCGCGAAGTTTGGCGCGATGATGGCTCCGATCCCCTTCTCGTCGGTCAGTTCCATAAGCTCGTTCAAGTCGCTCTCAGAAAATCCTGTCGTTCCCACAACAGGACGGACGCCGTGCTCCAGCGCGATTTTTGTATGGAGCTTGCCGATTTCCGGCGTTGTCAAATCAATCAGAACGTCCGGAGCCGTTTCTGAAAAGCATTCGGTAATATCGGTGTAAATGACGGCATCTGAACTTGATATCATCACGTCTGACAGCTTTTCACGGTTATATGTACGGTCGATTGCACCGACAAGCTCAAAATGTGCGGTATCTTCAACAAGTTTGACCGCTTCGCTTCCCATTCTTCCGCGCGGTCCTGCTATTGCGATTTTAATGGTCTCCTTTTGCATCTTAATTCTCCTCTACTTTCCTTCTTCTTTTCTTGTCCAGCGGTCTTTGTCACGGGTGTTGAACTTCTCCATGACCATATCATGCGCTTCATCCAATGATATATGAAGCGAATTCGCAAGACAAACTAAAACGAACAATACGTCGCCGATTTCTTCATCGATCTTTTTTTCCGATTCGGTTTTTTTCTTCGGTTTTTCGCCGTAATGATGGTTGATTTCCCTCGCCAGTTCGCCAAGCTCTTCCGTCAGCCTGGCCATCATGGCAAGCGGACTGAAATAGCCTTCTTTAAACTGGCCGATATATTCGTCAACCTCACGCTGTATATCTTTCATCGTTTTTTCTTTCGTCATGCTGACAAAACCTCCTGTCATCTCTTACATGTTAGCGAATTCAAACAAGTTTGACAAATGTTTAAGACGGGTTTGCTGTTTTAAAACGGATACACTATAATATTAACGCCAGCTTATGGAAGGAAAGGAGTTTTTTTATGTTCGGAGACATCAGAATGAAGAACGTCCTGTTTATTTTGGCAGGCGCTGCAGTTTTTTCCTTTGGACTCGTTCATTTTAATATGCAGAACAACTTGTCGGAAGGCGGTTTTACCGGCATTACCCTGCTGCTTTATTTCCTGTTTAATATCGATCCTTCCATATCCAATCTGGTGCTGAACATCCCCGTCTTCTTCGTCGGCTGGAAGCTCCTCGGCAGAACGGTCTTCTCATATACCATTCTCGGCACAGTCAGTCTGTCGGTGTTTTTATGGATTTTTCAGCGCTTCCAGATTCATATGCCGCTACAAAACGATCTTGCGCTCGCGGCTCTTTTTGCAGGCGTGTTTATCGGTACCGGATTGGGCATTATTTTCAGATACGGCGGAACGACGGGCGGCGTCGATATTATTGTGCGGCTGATCAACAAATATTTTCAAGTGCCGATGGGCAAAGCCATGTTTGTGTTTGACGCCTGCGTCATTACATTATCCCTTATTTTTTACCTCTCCTATAAGGAAGCGATGTACACGCTTGTTGCCGTATTTGTCGCGTCAAAAGTCATCGATTTTATGCAGGAAGGCGGTTATGCCGCAAAAGGCGCCACCATCATCTCTGAAAAGAACGACCAGATCCAGCGCAAAATCATAGAAGAAATGGAAAGAGGCGTCACGGTTTTAAAAGGTCAGGGGTCATATACGAAAACAGAGCGGGACGTTCTATACTGCGTCGTCCCGAAAAATGAGGTTTTCCAGCTGAAAAACGTGATTACCTCGGTCGACCCGCACGCTTTTGTAGCCGTAAGCGACGTACACGACGTTCTGGGAGAAGGGTTTACGCTTGATGAGAACAAAAATCCGATCACACGCTGATTGAAGGTCAGCAAAAAAAGAAGCTCGCGATCAGCGGAGCTTCTTATTTCGGCCAATCTTTTTCTCTTTTTCTGCGCCTGTCCTCTTCGGCTTTATACTTTCTGAATCCGACATATGTCAGCGTCGAGAGGATAATGCTTCCCGTCGTCAGGATGACCCATAACAGTGAAGGGTCTGCATCATCTTCTTCTACTTGATTAAACACATCTTCCAAATCTTTTTCCAAAAGCGTCAGCCTTTCCAGCTTGCTGCTTTCCGTCATTTGCTGAAAGCCCCCGTTTTCCACGACTGCAATATGGTTGGAGACGCTTTTTAACTGCTTTGGCGAAATATCAATCGTTAAGCTTGGGTAAATCGTATCATACAAGGATAAAAAATGATTCCACTTTTCCCTGAATGTCAGGTTGTCTTCTTTCTGAATCCCGGCCTTCAAAGCGCTGAAAGAATCCATGATCGGCTTTTTCAAACTGCTCCACAGCGGATCATGGTCAGATTCTATGGCGTCCATCAGCATTCTAAACTGGGCGGCGGCTTTAAATTTTTCCTGCTGTGCGACCTCTTCGCTTTCCAGCCTTTTCAGCGTATCATGGTAGGCCAGACTGACCTGACGGATTTCCGAGCCTGTCATAATACCCTCTGTTTCGCCTTTCTCCGCTGCTTTCAGCCGTTTTTCAAAGTATTGAAGAATTTGTACCGCTTCCTCATATTGAGACTGCCTTGTTAGCTGGAATACCGTATCTGACAGTTCCGTCAATTCCTGCAAAGCCGATGATTCTTCCGCTTTTAAACCGGCCGCAGGAAAAACAAGCGCAAGCATCATGCAAAGGATCACCTTTCGTATCATTACGGTCCCTCCCACTCCTTCTATTAAAGCGTATGAAGAGAGGGACAAGGTTAGACCAAGATTGTGAATCCGTGTTACAGCTTAAAAGCTTTCCGGGACAAAACCAAGTAATAGGCCAAACCGATCGAAGCGATGCTGAGCCAAAATGTAAAATAGCCGATCTGCGGCATATATTGATCGAGCATTGAATAATTCGGCATCATGCCAAACAAGTAATCAATGACATCGTTATGCAGCGTCCAAACAGCCGCAAGCGCCAAATGCCACCCTTTAAACCGGTAATGAGGGGCGTACAGCACGCCTTGCACAGCCATTGCGAAGTGCGACGCGATCAGCATATAGCCCGTCCAATGGAGGCTTCCGGACACCGCAAGCACGAGGATATTCATCACAACCGCCCACAGCCCGTATTTGACGAGCGTAACAAGCGCAAGCGCCTCAAAGAGAGGAGCATTCCTTCCCAATAAAAGTCCGATGAGAACAAATAAAAAAAACAATGTCGCCGTCGGGCTGTCGGGAACGAAAATCAGAAATTTCGCAGGCGTATTCGTCAGCTGCGGAAGGTACCAGTAATACCCGTAAACCGTACCGAAGAAATTAATGATCAAAAGCAGCAGAAGCAGCGGTTTTTGAGCGAGCATGTAGGAAATTAGTTTCAAAGCAATCAACTCACAGTCTCTTTAAATAAAAAAAGCCGCCGCCGAGTCAGCTTCACAGACTGACCGCAGAAACGCGCGCCAAGAAGCAGCGGTCTTTCCAGCTTCCGTACGGTTCACGATCAGCAGCGGTCAAAATTGAAAAGGCCATCGACATCGTCGACAGCCCGAGAGGCTGACTTGGCGTCAGCTTCAGCTCTATCAAGAGTATAGCCTGCCTTCATCAACTTGACAACCGTTTTATTTCGCCGTTGTTTCGGAGATGAATTTAGACAGTTCTTTAAGCTCTTTATCAGATCCTTTAAAAACGCCAGCAGGCATTTCGCCTTTTCCTTCCTTGGCGATTTTCGCAATCTCTTCCGGAGACAAGCCGTTGTCAACGAGAGACGGGCCTGCCGCTCCTCCCTGCATGTTGTCTCCATGGCACGAAATACAGCCTTGCTCCTGATAAATCTTATACCCTGCTGCACTCGTATCAATATCGGCCTCTTCCTTGATTTTACCCTGCTCTTCAGCAGCGGCCCAGTCGTGGGTGACAACGGACTGCCATGTTAAGAAAACCGTCGCTGAAATCGCCAAAAGCATCAACCCTACGGCAACCGGGCGTTTAAACGGCCTTCTTTCAGGGCCTCTGTCAAGAAACGGCGCCAATAATAGCGCTCCGAATGCAATTGTCGGGATAATAATTGCGCCAACCACAGTATACGGTCCGGCAGCATATTCGTATTTCAGCAATTGGTAAAGAAATAGAAAATACCAGTCTGGCAAAGGTATGTAGCCGGTATCGGTCGGATCTGCCATCCGCTCGAGCGGAGGCTCATGGACGATGGTCAGCACGAGAAAACCGACAAGGAAAACCGCCCCGACCATCCATTCTTTCAGCAGGAAATTCGGCCAGAACGCTTCCGTTTTCCCAGGAAATTCGGAATAATCTTTTGGAATATTCGGTTTTCTTTCCGCCGGGATCCGTGAATCACCGACAAACTTCATCCCTTTTCCCCTTTTCATGCCATCCCCTCCTTCTCAATTGAGTCGCTCGTTTACAGCGGCCCAGAAATTCCTTGCTTGCGAATCATGATAAAGTGTGCAGCCATCAGTCCGAACAGAGCGGCTGGCAGGAAAAAGACGTGTATGGCAAAAAAGCGCGTCAACGTCTGAGCGCCGACAATATCCGGATGACCGGCAAGCAGCGTTTTAATTTCCGAGCCGATCAGCGGCGTCGCCTCAGCAATCTGCAAACCTACTTTTGTCGCAAACAGAGCTTTCATATCCCAAGGCAAAAGGTAGCCTGTAAAACCTAAACCGAGCATGACAAAGAAGATCATAACGCCGACAATCCAGTTCAGCTCTCTCGGCTTCTTATAGGCCCCCTGGAAGAAAACCCTGAGCGTATGAAGAAACATCATCACAATGACCAAGCTTGCACCCCAGTGGTGCATTCCCCTTACAATCTGTCCGAACGCCACTTCATTCTGCAAATAATAAACAGATTCCCAGGCATTTTTAATATCCGGAACGTAATACATCGTCAAAAACATGCCAGACAGCACCTGAATCACCGTAACGAAAAACGTCAATCCCCCGAAGCAGTACACGAAAGCTGAAAAATGGTGAGCCGGGTTCACGTGTTCAGGAACTTCATGGTCGGCGATGTCCCGCCAGAGCGGCGTAATGTCAAGTCTTTCGTCCACCCAGTCATAAATTTTGTTTAGCATGATCACCCATCCTTCCTCGGCTTGGCTTTCCCTAAGTAAAGGTAGCCGTCTTTAACCTCTTGCTCATAGCGGTCCAAAGGAGCAAGCGGCGGAGTTCCGGGCACGTTGGTACCATCCTTTTCATAAAGTCCGTAATGGCACGGACAAAAGAACTTATTCGGATTTTTAGGATCGCTGTTCCAGTTGACCGTACACCCCAAATGTTTACAAACCGGTGATAAAGCTACAATTTCGTCCCCACTTTTGAAAACCCACGCTGATCTCGATTCTTCCGATTCGTACCAGGCATCCACTTGTTTGATTTTAAAATCGAAGCGCTGCGGTTCATTTGTCAATTCATCAACGCTGACAACCTGAACCATGTCCTGATCTTCAGTCGGCCTTAAAACCGGATCGAGCGCGAAGCGAACCATAGGCATGAGCATCCCCGCCGCCATAAAGCCGCCGACTCCGGTCAGCGTATAGTTTAAAAACTGACGTCTGGATACCCGATGTCTTTTTTCGCTCATCTTCATATCCCCCCTCAAGTCCCCAGCTACAATATAACTGAAATAGAAAAAAATTCATGAAACTAGGACACCCTCATAATATATCAATATTTTAGGAAGGTCAACATTCCCAAAATCATTATACAAAGGAAATGTAAGTGTTTTTATTAAGAGTTCCAATATTGTAACAAAATGTTCAATATTTGCTCAATTTGATCTTCCAGCAGCTTCTGCTTTAACGAATCCTTCATATGTTCGAGAGGAATCGCCGGAACCCACAGCAGCTTTTGCTCGCTTTCGAGCACCCGCTTCCAGCGTTCATCCGTCGTTAAAAAAACGATGTGGTGAAAATGTTTTCCGGCCATTTCTTTTAAATCGGCGATATGCTGCGCCGATTTTTCATCCGCATCTAAATATGTACAGGGCGGAAACAAATAGATTCTGCCCTTCAGCTGCCTTTCAAGTTCTTCTGCAAGTATAGACGTAAATTCCCCTTTTGATACGGCCGATTTAAACTGATCTCCCAAATCAACCGATATTAAAGGGATGACAGCTGTATCGATGTATTCTTTCGCGTTCAAGTAAACATCCGCATCGTGCGTATTCCATTTCACGGCTCCCGGCCTCCTCGTTTTGACAGCGCTTTCTCCGGAGCTGAACAAGCCTTGCTCTCGGCAAGGCTTGATTGGCAGCGGATTATCGCAGCTGGCTCAGTTGTTTAGCTAGTTTTTCGAAGCTTTCTTTATCTTGGCGGTCAAGCGCTTCATCGATTTCCCGCAGCAGCTTTTGTCTCTGAAAAGTGGAAATGGAATGCTCCAAAATCTGTTCAGCGACAATTTTATCTTTTTCATTTTCATATAGGTCTTTCGGAATATGGGGATTGGCTTCGAGTACAGCCGCATATTCCGGAGAATTATAGGCTGAGCGGAAGTTCAGCTGGATAAAGAGATCCTGCTGCTTATTCAGCCTGATATCATGAAATGATTTTTCTGCATCGGTCGTCATGACATTTTCTTTATAAAAACGAAAAGGCACTTCCTCAACGCAGTGGGTAGACATGATAATGCCCCTCGGACAAAATTCGGCCTGCTCGACAAAATGCACTTTTTCCATCAGCGAGTCATGGCTCATTAAATAATTCAGAATCCATACACACTCTCTTCGTTTCAGCTGATAATGGTTGAGAAACCAGCGGATAAAATCTTTTTTTTCATTGACAGAAACAGGGGTCTGCATGTTATTCCCTCCTCTATCGCATCTTGTGTATTACTTTATAAATTCCACACAAACCGATCATATCCTGCTTATTCAAAGGAATTTTCATCTTCGATTCTGAAAATCGTCTCCTGGACTTCTTCGTTTGCCGGGTCGAGCTCTGCCAGTTTTTTCAGCAGAGGCAGCGCTTCTTTCCGCCGTCCTTCTTCAAGCAGAAACATTGAATATTCGTAAAGGAAATCGGCGTCATCCCGATAGTGCAAAAATGCGTTCTCATATTCCTCACGCGCCTTGTCGTACGCCTCTGTCCGGGCGAACGCCGATGCCAGATGCCAGCTGAACTTCGGATCATCCTCTCCGTATTTGCGCACTTCCTGTACGAGTTCAATGATGCTCTCATCGTCTTCTTCTTCAAGAAACAGGGCAAGCAGGGTATGGACGGCTTCCAGATACCCGGGGTCCAGCGCCAGCGCTTCACGAAGCAGCTCTTTCGCTTCCGAATGCCTTTTCGTTTTTAAGGCTGCTTTTGCAGCGGAAAGATAAAGCTCTTTGTTGAATTCATCGAAGCGGATTCCTTCTTTTGCCGTTTCAAATGCTTCTTCATAAAGCCCTTCTGCTTCAAAGCTGTTTGCCAGAGGCTTGTAAAGTGAAGAGTAAGCGGGATCCATTTCCTTCAGCTCTGTCAGCTGTTTAATCGCAGTTTTAGGATACCCCGCTTTCAGCGCTGTAAAACCAAACCCGAACAGTGTGTTGGGCTCCGGGTTCTCCTTGACGGCTTTTTCATACCATTCAAGCGCTTCTTCAAACGCGCCGGATGAACTTAATGATTCCGCCAGCCTTTGGTACACATTGACGCCGCCGATGACGGCTTCTTCTTCGGCCGCTTTTTTGAATTGACGGACAGCTTTGCCGTAAGCTCCCTGAGTGAAATACAGCTCTCCCAAAGCAAAATCGATAACCGGCTCATCCGGCAAAATGACTTGCGCCTTCAACAGCTTTTGCTCGCTGACTTCAAACAGACCCTGCATCTGATAGAGGTCAGCCATTAAAAGCAAGCACTGCGGGTACGCTTCGTCTGTTTCCGGAATCGTTTCAAGCACGCTGAGCGCTTTTTCTTCCTGATCGGTTTCGATGAGGAGTTCGGCATAAAAGCATGTCAGCTCCGTTTCATCCGGATACAGTTCATGGAGATCATTCGCAATAGCGATAGCCTTATCGACAATTCCCCATTCGTAATACAGCTGGGCTACTATGGCTTTGTCTTCATCATGAAGGTCAGACTCGATATCAGCAAGCTTTTTCAATCCGCTTTCCGGGTGGCCTGCTTCAACTAATTTTATGGCTTCTTGAATCGAAGTATTCAAATCTAAACGTCCCTTTCTTTCGTCAATTCATCGCCTGCCGTATCAGCCGGCATATCGCGGTGAGTTACTTACTATCATAATTCACGCGGCGGCTTCCGGCAAATATGTTGCCCGCACAGCTGGATGAAGCAGATTGATTCTGTTAAGACAAGCTATGCGGGAGACATTCGTTTTATGATCAAACACCCGGCTTTCATGATTTTCCGGGCTGAAAAAGCCTGAGCACAAGGCTTCAGGCTTTTTTTGCAAGCTTTTCGATATGTTCAAAAAACGAAGGATATGAGACACTCACAGCTTCAGGCTGTAAAATGTCGATCGGCTGCTCGCAGATGCAGGCGGCGATTCCCAGCATCATTCCGATCCGGTGGTCCCCGTGGCTTGAGACTTTCGCGCCGCCTGTAAGAGGCGTCCTGCCGTGAATCTTCATCCCGTCTTCTGTCGGCTCGATGTTCGCACCGATTTTTTTCAGCTCTGAGGCGACGGTATCGATTCGGTTCGTTTCTTTTACTTTGAGCTCAGCCGCGTCTTTGATGACCGTCGTTCCTTCAGCCTGTGTAGCGAGAAGAGCGATGATCGGTATTTCATCGATGAGGCGCGGGATTAAATCGCCCGAAATTTCAGCGGCTTTCAAGGAGGACGTTTTGATTCTCAGATCGCCGTACGGCTCGGCGTTTCCGGCATTTTTTTCTTCGATTTCAAGATCGGCTCCCATTTCTTTCAAGACATCGATGATTCCCGTCCTGGTCGGATTGAGTCCGACATTGCGAAGCACGACTTCACTGTCAGGAACTAGCGATGCCGCTGCCAGGAAAAACGCAGCTGATGAAATATCACCCGGCACGAAGACTTCGGCCGCTTTCAGCTGCTGCCCGCCCTCAATCGTTACGCTTGTTTCATCTTCCTGAAGGCTGACGCCGAACATCGACAGCATCCGTTCCGTATGGTCTCTTGATTTATGAGGCTCCGTCACCGTTGTGGCGCCTTCGGCCTGCAGACCCGCAAGCAAAACGGCAGATTTGATTTGCGCACTTGCAACAGGCGACTGAAAATCGATCGCTGCCAGATGTCCGCCGCGTACAGAAAGCGGTGTGTATTCCCCTCCGGCGCGGCCGTCGATTTTCGCTCCCATTTTTCGAAGCGGTTCTGTGACACGCTTCATCGGCCTTTTGGCGATGCTCTCATCGCCGGCGACTGTACTGTGAAACGGGCGTCCTGCCAAAATGCCGAGCATCAGCCTGATCGTCGTTCCGGAATTCCCCACGTCAAGGAGTTCCGCAGGCTCAGCCAGCTGATCGAGCCCTTTGCCGAGGACGGTGACATCACTGCCATTCTGTTCGATTTCCACGCCCATTTTCCGAAAGCAGGCGATCGTGCTCAAGCAGTCGGCTCCTGGCAAAAAGTTTTTGATGACCGTTTTCCCTTCTGCTATGGCTCCGAACATAACAGAGCGATGAGAGATGGATTTATCTCCCGGAATATGAAGCTCTCCTTTTAGCGAACTGATTTTTCCTCTTTTCATGTGTTCCACCTCAATCAGCATAAAATGTTTCATATTTTGCGCGGGTTTGAATGCATTTTTCGGCGCGTTTTCGATCTTCATCGGATTGAAAGCTGATTCTGAGAACACCGTTTATATCTTCCCTCGTTTCAATAATCCGGATGTTCGTAATG
Organism: Bacillus sp. GM2; assembly: GCF_056155945.1. Classification (NCBI taxonomy): domain Bacteria; kingdom Bacillati; phylum Bacillota; class Bacilli; order Caryophanales; family Bacillaceae; genus Bacillus; species Bacillus sp. GM2. The sequence continues at coordinate 1,269,099 of NZ_JBRKSZ010000007.1, read as the reverse complement.
CTGATTTTCTCGTCAGCGAGAATCGCCGTAATTTCCGAGATGACCCCGGGATGGTCGGGGACATCGACATAAAGATCGTAAAAGGAAGGAATCGCGCCTTTTTGCCGCAAAGGCAGACCGTCACGGTATTCCTTGGCCTGCCGAAAAAATTCAAACAGCCCGTCTGCATCTTCATTTTCAACAAAAGACTGAATTCTGTCCAGCTCATATTTCCATTCGTCAAACCGCTCCAATATTTTATCTTTATTGTGCAAAAGAATATCGCGCCACATCGCCGGGCTGCTTGAGGCAATTCTCGTAATATCGCGGAAGCCCCCTGCGGCAAAACGCTTGATGAGCGGGTAATGATCTTCGAATTTGACGGTCTGGTGGACGAGACTGGCCGCTACGACGTGCGGAAAGTGGCTGATCACGCTTGTAACGGCGTCGTGTTCAGCCGGAGACATTTCCACAAACTTTGCATTTGTTCCTTTGAGCAGATCTTTTAAGGAAGCAACTGCTTCTTCGCCGGCGGAGCCGGAAGGCGTCAAAATATAAAACGCGTTCTCGAAAAGGAAGTCTTTGGCGGCTGCGACGCCCGATTTATGCGATCCGGCCATCGGATGGCCCCCGATAAACCTGTATTCATCCGGCAGCACTTTCTCGGCATGGCTGACGACCTTTTGTTTCGTGCTGCCGACATCTGTAATGAGCAGCTTTTTTTTGATGCCTGAAGCGGCAAGTTCATCAAGCATGTGAAGCGTCTGTTCGACCGGCGCCGCTAAAAAAACGGTTGACGCTTCTTTCACCCCTTCTAAAAAAGAAGCAGCCGGAGCATCAATAACGCCAAGCTTTTGTGCAGCTCTTGCCTGCTCTTCTGACACGTCAAACCCGATGATCCGTTTGCCGGGGTGTTCCTTTTTGATGGCAAGGGCGATCGAGCCGCCGATTAAGCCCAAACCGGCCAATAAAATCGTTTCATTTGGTTGAGTCATTTTTTATCACCTAAGTTCATCAATAGACTAAAGAGGTGACTGAATCATCACCTCTTACAACATGCCGGCTAACGTTTTCAACAAGCCTTCGTTCTGTTCATTCGTACCGACCGATATTCTAAGGAATGTCGGAAAGCCGAGCGCATTCCCCGATCTGACGATATAGCCTTTTTTCAGCAGTTCCAGGAAAAGTTCGTCTGCATCCCGTTTAAAATCGATCAGCACAAAGTTCGTTTGTGAAGGATAGTAATTTAGCCCGTGCTCATCACAGAAATCGTAGTACTGTTTGAGCCCTTCATTGTTTTTTCTCACGCAATCGTCGATAAATGCCTGATCGCCCAGGGCGGCAAGCGCGGCAGCCTGGCCGAGCCGGTTTGTATTAAACGGCTGTCTCGCCGGCTCAACCGCCTGAATCAGCTGTTCAGAGGCAATCCCGTAGCCGACCCTCAAAGACGCTAAACCGTAAGCTTTTGAAAACGTCCTGAGAATCATCAGGTTCGGAAAGCGTTCCAAAAGCGGAATGGTCTCAGGGTAGTCTTGAGCCGTTACGTATTCGTAATAAGCTTCATCGACGACAGCAAGGACATGTTCCGGGACTTTTTCAAGAAAACGGATCAGGTTGCGGCCGGATTCATACGTTCCGGTCGGATTGTTCGGGCTGCAAACCCAGACAACCTTCGTCTGTTCATCGATCGCCTCCAGCATTGCATCAAGGTCGTGGCAGCCGTTTTCAAGCAGGCCGATTTCCCTGACTTCCGCTCCTTCGATAACAGCATTGTGCTTGTATTGTGAAAATGTCGGATTCGCCATTACAGTGTTTGAGGCAGGATCCAACAAAGAGCGGGAAATAATTTGAATGACTTCGTCCGTTCCGTTTCCAAGGATGATGTTCGTTTCGTTTACGCCGAGATGGGAGGCAAGCTTTGTTCTCAATGCCGCACTATAGCCGTCAGGATAGAGAGCCATTTGCTGCACTTCGGTCTGGAGCGCTGCTTTTGCCGCTTCCGAACAGCCGTAAGGATTTTCATTTGAAGCGAGCTTGACGACCCGGTCGAGGTTGAATTCTTTTTTGACCTCTTCAATCGGTTTGCCCGGCTTGTAAGGCGTTAATTGTTTTAACTGTTCTTTAATTTGCAACATTCTGTCACCTCATTTTACCATGTACGATCCGCTAAATGTCTTAGCGTATGCCTCAAACGCCTTTAAGGCTTGTTCCCTTGTCTCAGGGGCGATGAGTTCGTCTTTCAGCTCTTCGATCTTTCTGACAAGGGCGCTTCCCACGACAACGCCGTCCGCCAGTTCATTCATCATCTCCACTTGTTTGGAGCTGGAAATCCCAAACCCAACGGCAACCGGGACGGAGCTCATTCCTTTAACTGACCTGATAAATGAAGAAACAGAATCTTCGAATTCATTGCGCACACCTGTCACACCGAGCGAAGAAACGCAATACACAAAACCTTCCGCCTGCTGCGTTATTTTTTGAATGCGCGATTCGCTTGTCGGCGCGACCAGCGAAATATAGGTAATCCCGTGTTTTTTACACTGCTGCTGCAAATATACGCTTTCCTCAAAAGGAAGGTCCGGTACAAGGAGTCCGTCTAGCCGATTTTGTCGCAGTAAAGCGAAAAAGTGATCTGTATCTAATTGTAACACAGGATTATAATACGTAAAGAGAATAATCGGAATATGGACGCCGTTTTTTTTCATTTCACCGCCAAGCCTGATCGCTTTTACGATGTTCATGTCGTTGTCAAGCGCCCTTTTGGACGCGCGCTGAATCACCGGGCCGTCAGCGAGCGGATCAGAATACGGAACCCCGAGTTCAAGGGCGGACGCCCCCGCCTCTTGAAGGGATTTCGCCAGCTCGATCGAGATTTCAGGCAGCGGATCTCCCGCTGTAATAAACGGAACAAGTAACTTATCGGACGGCTGTTTTTTCAGATTGAACATCTTGATTCACCTCTTCTTCCAACACCTTCATCAAGGTATGGACGTCTTTGTCTCCCCTGCCTGAAAGGCAGACGAGAACACTTTTCTCTCTCGGCAGTTCTTTAGCGATGTCAAATGCTTTTGCCAAAGCATGGGCGGATTCAATAGCCGGCAAAATGCCCTCTGTCTCTGTCAGCAGCCTTAATGCCGAGACCGCTTCATCATCAGTGACTGATTCATACGTGACGCGCCCTGTTTGATGAAGATGAGCGTGCTCGGGGCCGACCCCCGGATAATCAAGTCCTGCTGAGATGGAATAAGGCTCAATGATCTGTCCGTACTCGTCTTGAATCAAGTTGGTCAAAGAACCGTGGATAACGCCTTTTGTACCCTTTGTGATCGTTGCCGCATGAAGGGGGGTGTCGACACCTTTTCCCGCAGCTTCGACTCCGATCAGTTCAACAGTTTCTTCAATGAACGCGCTGAACATCCCGATCGCATTGCTTCCGCCTCCGACACAGGCGACAACTTTATCGGGGAGGCTTTGCTCCAATTGATAAAACTGCGCTTTCGCCTCTTCGCCGATCATCCGTTGAAATTCACGGACGATATAAGGATACGGGTGCGGCCCGACGACGGAACCGATCATGTAAAAATGATCCTGGCAATGCTGAACCCAGTAACGGATCGCCTCGTTTGTAGCATCTTTCAATGTCCCGTTTCCGCTTGACACCGGAACGACCTCCGCTCCCAGGAGCTTCATCCGGAACACGTTCAGCGATTGTCTGGCAACATCTTCTTCACCCATAAAGACAATGCATGACAAGCCGAACTTTGCAGCGACCGTCGCCGCAGCCACGCCGTGCTGCCCTGCGCCGGTTTCAGCGATGAGCTTTGTTTTCCCCATTTTCTTGGCCAACAGAGCCTGGCCGAGGGCATTGTTGATTTTGTGGGCGCCTGTATGGTTTAAATCTTCTCTTTTTAAATAAATCTTCGCTCCGCCCAGCTGCTTTGTGAGCTGGTCGGCGAACGTCAAAGCCGTCGGCCTGCCTGAGTAGTCATTTAAAAGCTTTTGATAATCCTTTTGAAATGAGGGGTCGTCTTTCAGTTCAAGAAACGCTTTTTCGATTTCTTCCAAAGGCTGCATGAGTGTTTCCGGGACGAATTTCCCGCCAAAATCACCAAACCTGCCTTGTTCATTCGGATATGAATACATGTTCGAACATCCTTTCTTCTAAAAGGCCGATCAGCTTTTCGCTTTTCTTGCCTCTTTCTTCAATTCCGCTTGCCAGGTCGATTCCCGGCGGGCGCCGCTTTAAAAGACCTGCGATTGTGTCCGGGTTCACGCCCCCGGCGATAAACAGTCGCTTTCCTTCTCTTTGCGCTGCATCTTTATACATCGGAACGCTGTCCCACGAAAACGAAACGCCCGTTCCTCCTCTCAGCCCTTTAACAGACGAGTCGATGACATACCCGTCGATGTAAGGTGCGAAAGATGCCATGCGCTGAACGGTATCATTCCCGTGATGGAGCGCCTTCCAAATCTCGCAGTCTGTCATGTTTTTCAGCCGCTTGATGTCTGCCGCTGTTTCATCTCCGTGAAGCTGGATCACGTCCAAACCGGCATCTTTTACGATTTCTGCTATTCTGCAAATGTTTTCATTAACAAAGACGCCGACAAGCTTTTTACCCGCTGTATCCGTTTTGCCACACCAGCGTTTCACATCCTCTGGGTCTGCCGATCGTTTGCTTTCGGCGAAAATAAATCCGAGGTAATCGGCTTTCGAGCGGGCTGTCACCTTTAAATCTTCCAATGAATGAATCCCGCAATATTTTAAGCTCGGTTTCTCCATCATCCGTTCTCTCCGAATAACGCATGGACAGCCTTCAGCTGTGACGGCTCTCTCATCAACGATTCGCCGACAAGCACGGCCCGGGCTCCGCACGCTTTTACAAATGCGAGGTCTTCCGGTTTTCCGATGCCGCTTTCGCTGATAAGAACGGTCCCTGACGGAACGAGTTTTGCCATACGCTCCGTTTGCCCGACGGATGTTTCAAAGGTTTTTAGATTTCGATTGTTTACGCCGATGATTTCGGGTGTAAAGACATTTAAAATACCCTCAAGCGTCTCTTCGCCATGAACTTCGACGAGCACATCCATGCCTTTTTCAGCAGCTTGCTGATAGAGGTCAAACAGCTTTTGCGGTTCAAGCGCTTCTCCGATCAGCAGGATCGCATCCGCTCCGATGCGGTCCGCTTCTTCAACCTGAATGGAATCAATGATAAAATCCTTGCGCAGTACTGGCAGCGAAACCGAGCGTTTCACATCTGACAAATAACTGTTCTTCCCTTGAAAAAAAGGTGTATCTGTCAGAACAGACAAACAGTCGGCTTTAGCCTGTTCGTACTGTTTAGCGATTTTTACGGGCTCAAAGTTTTCCTGAATCACACCTTTTGACGGTGAAGCTTTTTTCACCTCCGCAATTAAAGCGACAAACCGGTTAGGAGAAAGGAGCGCCTTTTTAAATGACCGCTTTGGCAGCTTCAAATCTTCCGGCAGTTCGATTTTCAGAATGTCTTCTCGTTTTCTATCAATAATTTGATTAAGCATACAACTCTTCCTCTTTCTGTTTTAATCGCTCCAGCTGATCAAGCGCCTCACCACTTGCAACAGCTTCTAAAGCGAGCGCAACGCCCTCTTTTAAATCCGGTGCCTGCTCTGCGACGTATAAAGCGGCTCCGGCATTAAACGCTGCGATATGAACAGCCGAATCCGGAGCGCGTTTTTTCAAAATATCGACGATGAGACGGCCGCTTTCTTCAAGCGTCGCCACCTGAATGTCGCTCAGCCTGCCGAACGGCAGACCGACATCGCCAGGCTCAACGGTGTATTCGTATGTTTTGCCGCCTTTCAGTTCAATCACACTTGTCGGCGACGTGATCGACAGTTCATCAAGACCGTCCCGGCTCGACACAAACAATACGTGTTCCGTTTCAAACGCTTCAAGTGCGCGGGCCATGAGCTTTGCTTTTTCAATCGAGTAGACGCCGATCACCTGGCGTTTGGCTTTCATCGGGTTGCTGAGCGGGCCGAGCAGATTGAAAACGGTTCTGAAAGCCAGATCCTTCCTTGCGCCGGCCACGTGCTTCATGGAAGAGTGGTAGCTTGGCGCATACAGGAATCCCATGTTGCGGCGTTCAATACTTTGAATTGTTTCTTCAGGCGACGTCTGAATTGAAACGCCGAGATATTCGAGAACATCAGCGCTCCCGCTTTTTGAAGAAACCGAACGATTACCGTGTTTTGCGATTTTTGCCCCGGCTGATGAACCGATGATCGCCGCCGCTGTGGAAATGTTGAAGGTGGAGCTTCCGTCTCCTCCGGTTCCGCACGTATCAACAACATGTTCCGGCCCGTTTATTGTTTGCGCCTGCTCCCGCATGGCTCTGACAAATCCCGCAATCTCTTCAGCCGTCTCTCCCCTGTAGGCGAGAACGGACAGGAGGGCTCCGATTTCCGCGGCGCTCAGCGAGCCGCTCATCATGTCACGCATGATGCTGTGTGCCTCGGCTTCATTCATTGTTCCTCCGTTAACGCATGATTTCAGCAGTTCGTTCATTGCCGCCCTCCCCCTTTTCGAGAAACATTTCTTCTGCGATTTGAATCGTTTTTAACAGAGCCCCCGCTTTATTGCAGGTCTCTTCCCACTCTTTTTCAGGCACGGAGTCGGCTACGATGCCTGCTCCAGCCTGGATGGACGCCACTCCGTTTTTCACGCTCATCGTCCGGATCGTGATGCATGAATCGATATTTCCGTCAAATCCGATATAAGCAATGCATCCCCCGTATGTTTCCCTCGGTTCTGGCTCAAGCTCATTTAAAAGCTGAATCGCGCGGATTTTCGGAGCGCCAGTCAAAGTTCCGGCCGGAAATGCGCTCATTAAAGCGTCTACCGGATGAACGCCCGCTTTTAAAGAGCCGGTTACGATTGAAATGATGTGCATGACGTGTGAAAAGGAAACGATTTTCGTAAACTCGGGCACTTGGACAGATCCGTACTCAGCTACTCTGCCGATATCATTTCTCGCCAAATCGACGAGCATGTAATGCTCCGCTTTTTCTTTCTCATCAGCTAAAAGATCTTTTTCGAGCCGCTTATCTTCAGCCTGATCGCCGCCTCTTTTCCTCGTGCCGGCGATCGGATGAATTTCAAGATGACCGTTTTGAACATGGATCAGGCGTTCAGGCGAGCTTCCGACGAGATCGCGGTCAGGAAGCTTCATGTAGTACATGTACGGGGACGGGTTGACCATTCTCAGCACTCTGTATAACTCAAAAGAACTGACCTTCACCGGAATATCGAACCTTTGCGAAAGGACGCCTTGAAAAATATCTCCCGCTTTAATGTACTCTTTCAAGCGATCGACATCGGCCAAAAACCGGGATTTCTCATATGTTGATTGAATCCCTTCAAAGCTGGGGGCCGTGTGCCGTCCTTGCGGGAGAAACAGCTCTTTCGGCGTTTTCCGGGCTGACAGCCTGTGTGTAAGCTGTTTAAGCTCTTCTTTCCCCTTTTTAAAAATGCGCTGTTTCTCCTCCCTTGTTTCACTGCCTTCAAGCCTTGCATAGTGGATGAAATGCAGCTTTTTCAGCTCGTGATCATAGGCGATCATCGTCCGGCAGACAAACAGGAGGCATTTTTCCATCTCCGTTTCTTTGCTGTGCCCTTTGACGGACGGTTCAATGAGCGGCATTAAATCATAGCTTAAATAGCCGACCGCTCCCCCTGTAAACGGGATGTCGAGCTCAGGCGCTTTGATCGAATACGTCTCCGACATCCATTCGAGAATTTCTTTTAACTGTGAAGCTGAATAAAGCTTCTTCTGCTTTTGATCGCAGGCGTGAAACCGGCCGCATTCTTCTTTGATCGTCAAAAAGGGGTCCAGGCCGATGAAAGAATATCTTGACCATTCGGAGGTTTCATCCTGGCTTTCCAGCAAATACACGATGTTTTCCTGCAGCTTCTCGACCAATTGAACGGGCGTCAGCGTATCGACAGAAAAACTCTCAATTATCGGTATTGTTTTAAAGTGTGAAGTATCCTCTGAAAAAGAGGCAAAATCGGTTTGCAGACTCAACAATCTCTCACTCCTTATTCAGGCGGAGAGAATGAGAAGAAGGCCTTTAGAGGACAAATGATTGAATTGAAGAGGGGAAAACGAAACAAACCCAAAAGAACAGCGTCTTTTGGGTAGAATGAATAAACGTTTTGTCTCAACTCAGCTCATCTCAGCTCATTCTCAATCTACCCTAGTCTCATACTCAGCTTTTCTAAACTAAAACCCCATACACACTCCTGTGTATTTCAAGGTTTCTATAATCGTATTACAATTCAGTATTTTTTGTCAATGATAAATCAGGTCTGAGCGTTACGGCATTTTCTAAATAAACGTGGCGGACTTCATCCTGCCGCATATCCGTCTGAACCGTCATCATCACTCTGATGCATTTTTTAAGGGCGTGTTCAACATCCATTTCCTGCATGCACATGACAGGCACATGCTGCCAGCCGTCAAACGTTCTGACGACCTTTGCGGGAAAAGCAGCGTGAATATCGGAAGTGGCAGAAATGAAGATCTGCACGACTTGCTCAGGTTTGAGTTGATTTTCATCGATCATTTTTCCGATCAGCTGCTTCGTCCGCTCCGTAATGTCTTTTTCTGTATCCCGGTCAACTGTCGTCGCTCCCCGAATTCCGCGCATCATCATTTGCCTCCCTCCAATCTCCACATATTCAGCCATCGTTCAATTTCATCGGCTTTAAAGGCGTGCAGCCGCACACTGCCGATCTTATCCAGCAGGACAAACTGAATGATGCCTCCGCGTGTTTTTTTATCGTTCATCATTCGATTGATGAGAGCTTCTGTTGACACTTCGCGTTTTACGCTTTCCGGATAGCCGAGACTTTTCAGCCAGGCGGCGATTTTTGTACGGTCAAAAGGACAATTCAGCACCTTCTCGCTGACAAATAAAGCAAATTGCATGCCTAAAGCGACGGCGTCGCCATGGGTCATCTCTCCGTAGCCGTATTCGGCTTCAACGGCGTGGCCAAGCGTGTGCCCAAAGTTCAGATAGGCCCTGATTCCCTGTTCGCGCTCGTCTTGTGAGACAACTTCCGCTTTAATCGAAATGCCTTTGTACACCATTTCACTGAGCTGGCCGGTCGTAATCGCTTTTATTGAATCAATTTTAAGCAATTCGTTCAAGAAAGCTTCATCACGGATAAATGCGTGCTTAATGACTTCCGCAAGACCTGAACGCATTTCTTTTTCAGGAAGCGTGCTCAAGCATTCGGTATCATAAACCACCGCCTTCGGCTGATGAAAAGCGCCGATTAAGTTTTTTCCGAGCGGATGATTAATGGCAACTTTCCCTCCGACCGCGCTGTCATGAGACAGCAGAGTCGTTGGGAATTGCACATAATCGATGCCCCTCATAAAAGTTGAAGCGACGAACCCTGCAAGATCGCCGACAACGCCGCCGCCCAGCGCCACAATGCATGACGAACGGTCAAGGTGAAATTGAATGGCTTCCGTCTGGAGCTTCATAAACATATCGATTGATTTGGCCTGTTCACCGCTTGGCACCGCGACCTTTTTGACGGGCCATTTGCTGCGGAGAAGGCCGAACAGTTCTTCTCCATAGTGTTTATCAACTTCTTCGTCGGTGATCAATAGCACTTTCGTCATCGGAAGGTTCAAGGATGACAAGAGCTCTGCCGCGTTTTTTCTAATGCCTCCTCCGATGAACACCGGGTAGGACAAAGAAGCGGTTTCGATTTGAAGTGATTTCATTAAAACTCCCTCGCAAGCTTTCTCATTTTCTCAACATTTTCAGCGATCCGGTCCATTTGGTCAACGCCAAACTGCTCGACGATCGCCTTGGCGATTTCCCATGCAACAACCGCTTCAGCCACCACGCTTGCGGCAGGGACAGCACAGGAATCGGAACGCTCGATGCTCGCTGTAAACGGCTCTTTCGTCTCGATATCAACGCTTTTGAGCGGTTTGTATAACGTTGGAATCGGCTTCATCACGCCTCTGACGACAATCGGCATTCCCGTTGTCATCCCGCCTTCAAGGCCGCCGAGACGGTTTGTTGCGCGCGTATAGCCTTTTTCTTCGTCCCAAATGATTTCGTCATGGACTTCACTGCCGTTTTTGCGTGCAGCTTCAAAGCCGATGCCGAATTCAACACCTTTAAAAGCATTGATGCTCAGCACGGCGGCAGCCAGCTTGCTGTCGAGTTTGCGGTCGTAATGGACATAGCTGCCGACTCCTACCGGCACCCCTTCAACAATCACCTCGACGATTCCGCCGATCGAATCGCCATTTGCTTTTGCTTCATCGATCGCGTCCATCATTTTTCTGCCCGCTTCTTCGTCATAGCATCTGACAGGGGACTCTTCGGTTACTTTTTTCAAGTCTTCGATAGATTCGTAATTTGTTTTTTCGGCTTTTACACCGCCGATCTCCAGCACGTGGCCGGCCACTTGAATGCCGAGCTGGGAAAGGATCTTTTTGGCGACGGCTCCTGCCGCCACACGGACGGTCGTTTCTCTGGCAGATGAACGTTCAAGCACGTTGCGCATATCTCTGTGCCCGTATTTGATCGCGCCGTTCAAATCGGCGTGACCCGGTCTCGGCCTTGAAATCTGTCGTTTCATTTCGCTTTCTTCTTCAGCTGTGATCGGCTCTGATCCCATGATTTTCGTCCAGTGTTTCCAGTCATTGTTTTCGACGACGAGAGCGATCGGCGATCCAAGAGAACGCCCGTGCCTTACACCGCTTGTGATCCGCGCCTGATCTTTTTCGATTTGCATCCGGCGTCCGCGGCCATGGCCTTTTTGACGTCTTTGAAGCTCGTAATCAATGTCTTCTTTTGTGATATAAAGCCCTGCTGGGACTCCTTCGATAATTGTCGTAAGCTGCGGACCGTGAGATTCACCGGCTGTTAAATACCTCATGCTTTCGTTCTCCCTTCATCACATTAACGCTTTTAAGTAAAACTATAACATAACCTTTTATAAAAAGTCAGCTAACTTTTTTGATAGAAAAACGTATCTGTCGATTGAAAACCGTATTTTTCCGGATTGAAGATCTGTTCCGTGCTTCCGACAAACAAAACTCCCTTATTCTTCAAACTGCCGCTGAACTTATGATAGATCTTCTCTTTTGCTTCCTCTGTAAAATATATGAGAACATTGCGGCATACGATGATATCAAAATCTTTCTCATATGCATCAGCCAGTAAATTGTGTTTTTGAAAGCGAATGTTTTTCTTGATCTCGTCTTTTACGGCAAACCGGTTTCCGTCTTGCGTAAAATAAAGTTCCTTTATCTCATTCGGCACTTCCTGCAGAGATCTTTCCTGATACACGCCTTCTTTCGCTTTCGCAAGAACTTTGTCATCGATATCTGTTGCGATGATCTGATAGTCTGAGAGGCCTTTCTGTCTGCTTAAAATCATCGATAATGTATACGGCTCTTCACCGGTTGAACACGCCGCACTCCATACTTTCAATGTTTTCGCAGGCTTTAAAAGCGGGAGGATGGTTTTTTCGAGAACCTCCCACCTCTTATAGTTTCTGTAAAATTCTGAAACATTAATCGTCATCCTGTCCAGCGTTTCCTGCAGAAGAGCTTCATTCTTTTCTAAAGCGATCGCAAATTCGCGGAAATCGCCGTACCCCTTTTTTTCATAAAGAGATGTTAGCCTTCTTTTCATTTGCGCCTCTTTGTATAATGCCAAATCCACACCAGTTATTTTTTTCCATTTATCAACAAAGAAACTGTAGTTGTCCATGTTTTCTCTCCTAATCGTCGTGCTGATATGAGTACAATTATAGCTTGTTTTCTTTTAAATTTGTATCTTTAAAAAGAAAAAAGCCTGCCCGGCGGCAGCCACTCTGATCCATATAAAAAAATCAGCTTTTCAGCTGATTTTTAGTAAATCCATTGATTCATTAACTTCTCGTCTTCAACAAGTTCGTCTTCTTTAAAAAACAAGTTGATTTCGCGTGCTGCACTTTCAGGAGAATCTGAACCGTGAATGATATTTTTTCCGACAAACATGCCGAAGTCTCCGCGAATTGTACCCGGGAGCGCTTCCTTAGGGTTCGTCTTCCCGATCAGCTGTCTGGCGACCGCGATTGCGTCCTCGCCTTCCCACACCATGGCGAATACCGGGCCTGAAGTAATAAAGTCGACAAGCTCGCCGAAAAACGGTTTGCCGTTATGTTCTTTATAATGCTCGCCTGCCGTCTCTTCTGAGACCTTCATCAGCTTGGCTCCGATTAATTGTAAGCCCTTACGTTCGAATCTTAACAAAATTTCGCCGATCAACTGACGCTGAACGCCGTCAGGTTTTACCATCACAAAGGTTTTTTCCATAGTCGATTCTCCACCCCGCTAATATGTATAGGCTTTCAACACTACAACAGAAATATAGCATTTTTCAAACAATTAATCAATAAAGGGTGGAGAATATTCATACTTTCGACTCATTTGACGTTTTTTAGAACTTTCGTTTGCCGATGTATTTCGCAATTTGGCCCAGCGCCGTCCGCGCCCGGTTCTTCGGGAGCGTTTCAAGCAGTGCGAACGCCTTATTTAAATACATTTCGCTGACTCTGAACGAATGTTCTATGGCATCGGTTTTCTTCAGTTCTTCGATCACTGGTTTGATCTGTTCCGGTGTCGTTTCACTGTTGACCAGCATCAGACGCGCTTTTAATTCAGGCGATTTCAGTGCATATAATACGGGAAGCGTGACATTCCCCTGAAGCAGATCACTGCCCACAGGCTTGCCAAGCTCTTTTTCGCTTGAGGTGAAATCGAGGATGTCATCAATAATTTGATAGGACATGCCGACGTAATAGCCAAACCAGTACAACGTTTTGTGAATGTTTTCACCCGCGCCGGCAACAATGGCGCCAAGCTGGCAGCTCGATGCGATCAGAAGGGCTGTCTTGCGCCTGATTCTCCTCAAATAGGTTCTGAGGTTTTGCTCCATATTATATTTATCTTTGATTTGTTCAATTTCTCCAAGACAGACTTCGACAATCGCCTTGGACAAGATTTCATGGGCTTTCGGTTCGTTTATTTTCGTCATCGCTTCAAGTGAGCGAGCGAACAAATAATCACCTGTGTACATTGCAATCCGGTTATCCCACTTCGCCTTGATTGTCGGCTGTCCCCTTCTAAGCTCCGCATCATCGATGACATCGTCGTGTACGAGCGAAGCCATATGTATCAATTCCAATGAAACAGCGACATTTTTAATTTTGTTGATATCGTATTCACCGAACATGCCGGAAAGCAGGACAAACACAGGACGAATCCGCTTGCCTCCGGCCTGCAGCAAATGCAGGCTCGCTTCACTGAGCAATGGATAGTCGGAGTGCACGGTCTTTTCAAGCTCTTTTTCTATTAATTCAATATCGTCATTCAAAAAAGAATAAAACGTTGTCAATTTCATATCGATTCACCCGAGTATTTCTGTAGTCATCATCGCTTCCAGCCGACATGTGTAGCCGCTACGCCGCCTGTGAACGGATGATATTGAACATTTTCTAATCCAGCCTCTTCAAACAATGCGGCAAGCTCTTTCATACCAGGAAATTCCCTGGCCGATTCCTGAAGCCATGAATACTCCTTAAAGCTTTTGGCAAAGAGCTTTCCAAACATGGGCATAATAAAACGGAAGTACAGGAAGTACAGCTGTTTGAACCCGAACATTTCAGGCTGGGACGTCTCAAGGCATACAACCTGGCCGCCGGGTTTTACCACGCGCGCCATCTCTTTTAATACGGTTAAATAGTCGGGAACATTGCGAAGCCCGAAGCCGATGGTGACATAGTCGAACGTATTGTCCGGGAAGGGCAGTTCCATCGCGTTGCCGTGGATCAATTCGATCTGGCTGTAGCTGTCGGTCTTTTGTTCGGCGATGCTCAGCATGTTTTTGCTGAAATCAAGGCCCTTGATTTCCCCTGTCTCTCCGGCCGCATCAGCGAGCGCGATTGTCCAGTCGCCCGTCCCGCAGCAGACGTCAAGCGCTTTGGCTCCTTTTGGTACGTTCATGAGCTGCATCGTTTTGTCGCGCCATTTTTTATGCTGTTTAAAGCTGATGACGGAGTTCATCTGGTCGTAATTTTTATAAATCTTTTCAAACACGCCGTGTACGCGCTGTTCTTTTGACTGCACCATGATTACCCTTCTTCCACTTTCTGATGATAAGTTCGTTTTTCAGGCCGAATTTCCTGCAGCCGTTTCAGAAGCCATTTTTGGACGGCGGGCTTTGCAGCAAGTGACTGGTTGATCGCAAGCTTGGCTTCTTCATAAGCCGCTGCAGCCAGCTGTCCGCATGAAGCCTGGTCTTCCGGAAACTCTTTCTGTATGATCGTCTCCAGCAGCCGGGAATCTGAAGCTTTTTCTTCGGCCGCAAACCTTTTAAACACAAGAAAGTCATTGGCGGCTGTTTTCCAGTGAGGCAGGTAAAAGTGGTCGGCGAGATGGTGAAAAAGTGCAGCTTCCACTATGCTGACGCTTTTTTTCAGACTGTCCGCATCTTTCGCGGAATGGTCATAAAGCCTGATTTTATGTTCGTTTATTTCTTTGATGGCCGCAGCGAGCGTCCGAATCATATAAATATCCTTCATACCCGATAACAGCGAGTAGTACATGCCGCTGAAATAATCACCGGCCAATACGGTCAGCTGGCGGTTTTTATAGTCGTCCTGCTTAATTGAAGCTGCGGTCGTAACTTCATCATGGGTATCAAGGGCTGTTTGAACAAGCATCGCCGTTAAGATGTAACTTTCCTTGTCAGCTTCTTTTAAATCCGTTTCCTCAAACAGAGCGTAGAAAAGAAACAGCTTATCCTCATCAACTTTCGGCGCAGTCAAATGCTTCGCCAAATATGGATGTGAAAGCTTTTGATTCAGCTTGATTTTCAAATAAGATAATTGTCCGTAGATGTCTTGCAAAGATATCACCCTTGTCCCAAAATTCGCAGTTTTTCTTTTTGATTGATTATGTATCTTTTTTGAGCGGAGAAAGTTTAATTATACCATAATATGTTGAAAGATATTGTCTTATGCCACGCAAACGGCCATAAAAGGCCGGCTTTCTATTTTTTCGACTCGCTTTTCATCTCGCCGTTTGCCGTCTGAATCAGGGCCTCGCCCCGGATCTTGATCGCAGAGGTGTGCTCGGTAAACTGGCAGATCATCACCTCTCCTTTATCAAGCTTTTCTGAATGATGAAATCTTGTGTCCGTGCCCCTCGTCAGGCCGATCACGTTGACGCCGTCTTCGACGGCTTTGATAACGACAAAATCATTCGATTGATTATTGGTCATGTTCATCGCACACCTTCTCAATTTTAATCATGATGTTTTGATAAGCTCCAACACCTCAGAGCGAGCGGCTACATCTTGTCTAAACGTTCCTCTTACGGCTGAAGTGACAGTTTTTGAACCCGGCTTTTTCACGCCGCGCATCGTCATGCACATGTGCTCGGCTTCAACAACAACCATGACACCGTGCGGAGTCAGCGTTTCAACAATGCTGTCGGCGATTGTTGACGTAATCCGCTCCTGCAGCTGCGGGCGCTTTGCCACCGCTTCAACGGCTCTCGCCAATTTGCTGAGCCCTGTCACTTTTCCCCCTTTAGGGATATAGGCTACATGGGCTTTCCCGTAGAAAGGGACTAAATGGTGCTCACACATTGAGTAAAAGGGAATATCTTTAACAAGAACAAGCTCTTCGTGATCCTCGCCGAAAATCGTTTTGAAATGCTCTTTCGGATCTTCGTTTAACCCCGCAAATACTTCGGCGTACATTTTCGCGACTCTTTTCGGTGTATCAAGAAGGCCTTCACGGTTCGGATCTTCTCCGATCGCCTCCAATATTTGCCGGACAGCTTGTTCAATTTGTTCTTTGTTGATTTCTCTCATTGTTTTATATCCTCCAGAAACGCATACATTTAATTCAGATTCTAGCACACTTCAGCTTATAAAAGCAAAATGAAAGGTTTTTTACCGGCAAAATGTTTTCCGTCTGAAAAAAAGCCTTAAAATTATGAAAAGCCCCTTTGAAAAGGGGCTTTCCTGTGAAGAAACAACATGGTATGTATTACGCGCGAAAACGGCATATATACATACAATTATTTTCCTGCTACAGCGTCTTTAAGCGCTTTACCTGGTTTGAAAGCAGGTACTTTGCTTGCAGGGATTTCGATTTCTTCACCTGTTTGAGGATTGCGTCCTTTACGAGCTGAGCGCTCACGAACCTCAAAGTTACCAAAACCGATCAATTGAATTTTTTCACCGTTTTTAAGTGCATCTAAAATTGTATCAAAAACAGAATCAACTGCTTTAGTAGCGTCTTTTTTAGATAGTTCGCTTGCTTCTGCAACCGCATTGATTAGTTCTGTCTTGTTCATGCCTTTCACCTCCTCCCAAAAGGTATCAAACAATAGATTATCATCATTTCTTCACAGTTCAACCTGTTTCTATACCTGTTTGAACAGAAATTTCAAATAAATATAGAAAAGGCATTTCACGGCTTTCAGTGAAAATTTCACTTTGAGAGGAACGTTTGTCCAGTAAAGTGAAGATTTTCTGTATGTAGATTAACACATCTGAATAACCATATCAAGCATTTTAAAGCGATGAGCCCTTATTCGTCAAGGTTTAAGCAGAATGAAACGAACAAATATTCCTGTTTTTCCTTTTTTAATCATAATCTTTCCTATATTTCCAGCCGCTTGCCCTTGCCGCCTCAATCCCTTTCACGGCGCCTGTTCAGCCTGTTTCAGACATAAAAAAAGACCTCCCGTATGATAAGAGGCCTTCCCTTTTATAAGATGATCGCAATCAAGCCGCCTGAGCCTTCATTGATGATGCGCTCGAGCGTCTCCTTCAGCTTATATCTTGCATTTTCAGGCATGAGTGACAGCTTCGCTTGAATCCCTTCTCTGACGATGGAGCTCAGGCTCCTTCCGAAAATGTCGGAATTCCAGATTGACAGCGGATCATCCTCAAAGTCCTGCATTAAATAGCGGACAAGCTCTTCGCTCTGCTTCTCCGTTCCGATGATTGGCGCAAACTCGCTCTCCACATCGACTTTGATCATATGAATCGACGGCGCCACCGCTTTCAGCCGGACTCCGAATCTAGACCCCTGCCTGATGATTTCCGGTTCATCAAGGCTCATATCGGTTAATGCAGGAGCAGCGATTCCATAGCCGGTTTGTTTCACCATTTTCAACGCATCTGATACTTGATCATATTCGGTCTTGGCATGAGCAAAATCCTGCATGAGCTGAAGGAGGTGATCCTTTCCTCTGATTTCTACGCCGACGACTTCCCTCAAAATTTCATCGTACAGGTAATCCGGCGCGTACAAATCGATTTCGGCGATCCCCTGGCCCATTTCTATTCCGGCGAGGCTGGCGCGCTCGATAAAATCAAATTCGCTGAAGTGGCCGACGACGCGGTCGACATCTCTCAGTCTTTTAATATCTTTGACGGTTTCTTTAACGGAATCTTGATAGTTTTCCCTGAGCCAATGATTCTCTTTTAATACCATCACCCAGCTTGGAAGGTTGACGTTGACTTCGAGTACAGGGAATTCGTAAAGCGCTTCTCTGAGAACGCTCAGAACGTCCGCTTCCCTCATGCTTTCAACGCTCATCGCCAGCACCGGAATGTCGTATTTCTCCATCAGCTCTTGCCTGAGCGCTTCCGTTTCCGGATGGTACGGCCTTACGGAATTGATGACCATGATGAACGGTTTTCCAACCTCTTTTAACTCATCAATCACCCGTTCTTCAGCCTCGATATAATCCTGTCTGGCGATTTCTCCAATCGTGCCGTCAGTCGTAATGACAACACCGATGGTGGAGTGCTCCTGGATGACTTTTCTCGTGCCGATTTCGGCAGCTTCGTGAAACGGAATCGGCTCTTCATACCAAGGAGTGTTGATCATTCTCGGCCCGTTTTCATCCTCGTATCCCTTTGCTCCGGGTACAGTATAGCCGACACAGTCGACAAGCCTTATATTCACATCGAGTCCGTCACTGACATGAACTGACATTGCCTGATTCGGAACAAACTTCGGTTCAGTTGTCATAATGGTTTTGCCAGCGGCACTTTGGGGGAGCTCATCTTGTGCGCGCGCCCGGTCTGCTTCATTGTTGATATTCGGGAGCACCACTAGCTCCATAAATTTTTTGATAAACGTAGATTTTCCTGTACGTACAGCTCCTACGACACCTAAGTATATATCGCCTCCTGTTCGTTCAGCGATATCCTTGAAAATATCGACCTTTTCCAAGTGATCCCCTCCCGGACTTCCAATCCTTTTCAATTTTTTACTTCTTCATCAATCAAAAACAGGACACTATAGTGTATGACGTTGTCCTATTTCAATATGACAGCTTAGGGAAATTTTTTCGGCATACATGAAAAAACCTTTCTCCTCATTGTATGCTGAGGAGAAAGGTTCATGACTGATACTTGCATTTTGACCGATATCTATTCGAGAAAAACAGGTTCCTGTTTGTCATTCACTGTATACTTTACCGAAAACGCCGGAACAAAAGGCGTCTCTTCCCACATCAAATCCTGAATTTCCTCACCCGGCTTTACCGTTTTTTTCGATTTCTTCATCAGGTTGGCTAAATCCATCCGGTAATCCACTTTAATGTCGCCTTTTTCATCGACGAGAAGCGGCAGCGAGGTGCCCGAAAGCGGACTCGTGACAGAAGGCGCCTCTTTCAGTCCGAGCTTTTCATGGTCAAGCATGAATAAGTGATTGGATACGACTTTTTTATACGGCGGATACTTGTGCTGATCTTTATACATTTCGACCCGAAGCTTTAACTCCCTGATCATTTCCGACATTTTTACATCAATGAGCTTGACCGTCGGCTTTTTTTCTACATCGACAAGAACATACAAGTACTCTCCGCCGCTTTCATAGGAAGTGCCCGGCGGCTCAGCCATATACCGGGGGGACAGCCTGTTAAAATCGATAGGGTATTTTTGATAGATTGGAACGCTCATATCCCTTGTCTTAATCGGCAGAAGCCCTCCCGTCGCCTCCCTGAATTCATCAACGGCCGCCTGCACTTCTTTGAGCTGGTGCTGATACGGCACGCTGTTTTTCGCCTTTCTTTCTTCAGGGTACAAACAGCCGCTTAACATGATTGCGGTCAATACAGTTGCAAGCAGTGCGTTTACGATTTTCATATGAATCTTCCTTTTTATGCATTATTCGTTGACGGGACCGCTGAAGACGACAAAAAAGACGATCACGCCGGAGATGAGCATACATGTATAGGCGACGAACGACGTGATCACTTTTAAAAAACGGTTTTTAAATTTATATCTGCTTATGTATATGGCAATCACCGCTAAGAACATCAGGCCCATTGATCCCAAGGCAAACCACATTTTTAACAGACCGACATTCACATTGAAGCCCTCCTTCTACCTTTTCTTGTGATGTAAGCGTTATATTTCATTTTATATAAGAAAAACCAGAAGTTCAACAGCTTTTCCAATATTTCGAAACGGAAAAAGGCGCAAAAAAAACCTGAAGCAAAGAGGGGGGCTTTGCTTCAGGCATAACGATTGTGACTATATAACCCAATTGGTAAGATACAGCTCTTCCAGACTTCGATTCTATTTTATGCAAGTCTTCGGACAAATGTATCCTCTCTTGCCTAAGTCTCCAAAATGTTTCGGTTTTTTTAAACGAACTTAGAGGAGAGTATAAAAGCAGTTGGTGATGGGGGGGTCATTTCATTTGATTTTCGAATGTGTTCACAAGATCTTCCATTTCGTGCGTTTTGACTCTCGCCATCAATGATTCGACTGCCGTCTCAACTTTTTCGCCGTCAAACAATACTTTGTGCAATGCTTCGGTGATCGGCATTTTCACATCAAATTTCTTTGAAAGCTGATAAGCGGCTTTTGTCGTGCGGACCCCCTCAACGACCATCCCCATTTCTTTCAGAACTTCATCCAGTTTGAAGCCTTTACCCAGCATATTACCGGCTCGCCAATTTCGTGAATGGACGCTCGTGCAGGTGACGATCAAATCCCCGATTCCCGTAAGCCCCGAGAATGTCAGCGGGTTTCCGCCCATTTTCGTGCCGAGTCGGGCGATTTCTGCCAAGCCCCTTGTAATCAGCGCGGCCTTCGCATTATCTCCGTATCCCAAACCGTCTGTAATGCCCGCGGCAAGCGCAATGACGTTTTTCAGGGCGCCGCCGATCTCTACGCCGATCATATCCGGATTGGTATACACGCGGAAATTCTGATTCATAAACATATCCTGGATCGCCTGTGCCGATTCAATGCTGCTGTCGGCAGATACGGTTACCGTCGTCGGGTGTCTTAAACCGACTTCTTCCGCATGGCTCGGTCCGGACAGAACGACGATGTCCTCCCTTAATTCAGCCGGAATTTCTTCTTTCATCATTTCAGAAATGCGAAGCAGTGTGTCAGGCTCAATTCCTTTTGAAACATGTACAAAAATCGCCTTTTGGTCGATGAAGGAAACAGCCTGTGCGAGAACTTCGCGGATCGCTTTTGTCGGAACGGCGACGATGATCGTCCTGACATCGGCCACTGCAGCTTCGAGATCTGTTGTGGCATGCACGTTTTCAGAAAGTTTGACACCCGGCAGATAATCTTTGTTTTCATGGTGTTCATTGATTTGCTGAATCAGTTCTTCACGATGGCCCCAAATGCACACATCGTACTGGTTGTCCGCCAAAACGAGCGCCAAGGCTGTTCCCCAGCTTCCGGCTCCCAAAATCGATACTTTTGTCATTTTTACTACACCTCTTTATTTTCTTGCTCTTGCGAAAATCTTGATTGGTGTTCCTTCAAATCCGAAGGCGTCGCGTATCCGGTTTTCCAAAAAGCGTTCGTAAGAAAAATGCATCAGCTCAGGATCATTGACAAATACGACAAATGTCGGCGGCTTCACAGCCACTTGTGTCGCATAATAAATTTTTAAGCGATTGCCATTATGCGTCGGCGTCGGGTTCATAGCCACTGCATCCATAATGATATCATTAAGAATATTGGTCTGCACCCTCATCGAATGGTTTTCGCTTGCCGTCATGACTGCAGGCATCAGCGTATGGATGCGCTTTTTCGTCAAAGCGGACATAAACAAAACAGGCGCGTAGTCCAAAAATTGAAAGTGGTCTCTAACCTTTTCTTCGAATTCTTTCATCGTCCGCTCGTCTTTTTCGACTGCATCCCATTTGTTTACGACGATGACGACGGCTTTTCCGGCTTCATGCGCATAGCCGGCAATCCGCTTGTCCTGCTCGATGATGCCTTCTTCGCCGTCCAAGACGACGCAGACGACTTCTGAGCGGTCGATCGCCTTTAAAGCCCGGAGGACACTATATTTTTCAGTTGCCTCATACACTTTTCCCTTTTTTCTCATCCCGGCTGTATCAACGATGACAAAGTCTCTTTGATTGTATGTAAACCTCGTGTCAATGGCGTCGCGCGTTGTTCCCGCAATATTGCTGACGATCACGCGCTCTTCTCCAAGCATGGCGTTTACAAGAGAGGACTTTCCGACGTTCGGCCGGCCGATGAGGCAAAATTGAACGACCTCATCCTCATACTTCGTTTCGGGTATGTTTTTAAAATGTTCGCTGACCGCGTCAAGCAGATCGCCGAGACCGAGGCCGTGCGTCCCTGAAATCGGGTACGGCTCGCCAAAGCCGAGGGCATAAAAATCGTAAATGTTTGCTCTCATTTCAGGATTATCCACTTTATTAACCGCCAGAACGACGGGTTTTTTTGTACGGTATAAAATTTTTGCCACTTCTTCATCAGCGGCCGTAACGCCTTCGCGGCCGTTCGTCATGAAAATAATCACATCTGCTTCTTCCATGGCGATCTCGGCCTGATGGCGAATCTGCGCCAAAAACGGCTCATCGCCGACTTCGATTCCGCCTGTATCAATCAGGTTGAAGTCGTGATTCAGCCACTCGGCAGAGCTGTATATCCGATCCCGCGTCACGCCAGGTGTATCTTCCACAATCGAAATTCTTTCGCCCGCGATCCTGTTAAAGATCGTGGACTTTCCCACATTGGGTCTTCCAACTATGGCTACGACAGGTTTTCCCATAGTACCCTTCCTTTCAATTCAGTAAAGCTTTTCCATCTTTAAATGAATCATCATTTGTTTCTCTTTTCAAAAAATCAGTTTGAAGAAAGAAACCCTTCTTATTCCATGCAGAAGGGCTTAACTCATATATTATATCAATTTCTAAAGAGATCACAACTGTAATTAAAAATGTTTCACAATCAAATAAAGGTCATCTCCTATTCCGTGGGCGATTCCGTCGAGAATGGCTTCAAGGTTTTTCGCGTACGTGTTCATTTCCTCGGGGGTGTCGCAGAAAAATGCAGCCGTCCCACCAATCACCCGGTCGCGCCTTGTTGTGACGACGGCGAGAATGAAATTTTCGATTGATTCGCTCATTTTATCACCTTGCTGTGCTTTTCTTTAATAAATTCCATCGGTATGCGGATGGCGTTTTCCAGCGTCGGAACATCGCCGATCACCCTGATCGCCGTCTCTTTGTCCTTGATGACCGGAAGGACAAAAACCGCGACCCGCCCGTCATTCAAATCCCTTTTCGCCAGCGGCGAAAGAGAGGGTTCTCCAGAATCCCGGTACACGCCGAGCACATTGGAAACGTCGAATAAAATCGCTTGCCTTTGCCCGAGATTGGCAATGG
Organism: Bacillus sp. GM2; assembly: GCF_056155945.1. Taxonomy (NCBI): domain Bacteria; kingdom Bacillati; phylum Bacillota; class Bacilli; order Caryophanales; family Bacillaceae; genus Bacillus; species Bacillus sp. GM2. Next base: position 1,246,342 of record NZ_JBRKSZ010000007.1, on the reverse strand, counting down.
TTACTGCGGAATTAAAATTTTTCGGTTTTAAAATAAAACCCATGCCGTGTTCCAAAATCAGCTTCTGTTTTTCGGGAAGCCCGATATTCATAATGTAAATATTGTCGACATAAAGGCCGGCCCCGTCAAAATGAGGCTTTTTATATTCTATATCGACGATGTCCTTAATAAAGCTTCCGGACATTAAGATCCTGCCCAAGATAAAACAGATGAAAGCTGCAGCAAGGCCTGCCCATACCGATGAAAACAGAATGTATGCGAGGGTCGTCAGGAGCGATGTGAATATGACAATGTAATTTCTGCTTTCAAAGGCGATCGCAATTCCTTCGATATACGTGCTGCCTCTTGAAACGAGTTCATAGCCGTCAAGCTGCGTCAATGTTTCGCGTTCCATATTCCGGACATCCCTGAATTGGGTTGCAGCCAGCGTTAAAAACGTAATCGCTGTATAATCCGATTTTAAGATCGACGGAATAATGATCGCTCCAATGCTGGCAGCGATCAAAGCCAGCGCAATATGTATCGTTTTCCCATGAAGATATGTGGGGTACTGGCGGTAGTCGGTTCGGAGCATGTACACTCTGACAACAATACCGGCGATAATTCCCAAGATAATCGGATAAGTATATTGGCTCATGACATTTTTGCTGCTCCTTTATTCAATCGTTTCCATTTGTGATAGACCTGATGCATCAGCCGTTCATACCGGGAGATTCCGTAAACGAGAACGATCCCCGCAGCGCACATTGACAGCCAGGAATAACCGCCGGCTGCAATGTCTCCATAAAGCTTTCTGATGACGAACGTATACAAGAGTTCCCCCTGGCACGTACCGAGCACAAACAGCCCGAGACGGGCGGCAAAGCTTCTTTCAAAAGCCGCCGTCATGATGACAAACAGAATGATGATCAGCCATTCAGGCTTTAGGATAAACCAAACAGGGTCATATAATGCAAAAAGAAACAAAAAACCGTAGGCGGACACCATCGACAAATGAAGCAGCAGCCGCTTGACGCTTTTATGAAGCCTTAAATAACCGCACAGCATGAAAGCTCCTATATAAAACGACAAATAGGCAGCATTAAAATGCAGAAAGAGCTGAATCTGATACATACTTAACATGATGTTGAGCAAAATAAATGCTGACGCATAAAAGCGAAAGCTGTTTTTCTCAAGAATAAAAGTCGTTAACACCCATAAAAACCACATTGACCAATAATAATAGAATTCTTCCATATGTTTTCGTCCTCCATTTTCAGTATGGAGTGACTTGAGATTTTTTAAACGTGCGATAAGGAGGGAACAGCGTTGGGAAAAGACAGGCAGGAAAAGAAGCTGAAACAGCAGAAGCGAACCGAATCCGACCGTGACCAGTCCATCAGCTACAATGGGGCCGCCTCTCTCGAAAGTGCGGAGGACGCACGGAAGCGAAACCCGTAAAAAAACCGGCTCATGAGAAGCCGGTTTTTTTAGCGCTTGCTGTAAACAAAGGGGTCAACACCCCTCGCTTTCAGCCAATGATATGTATCGCCCTTGATGACGAGCGGTGCTTTTTTCAACTGTTCAATCGTCCGGCACCCCAAGACGGTCATGATCCTTTTTAAATCTTCGATCAGGCTCTCGATTTCGGCGGCTAACGCCTCTTCTCCCGAAGCTGTCAGCACTTGGAGAAAATAGCCCGCCATCCCCGCCGCAGACGCACCCAGCGCTATCGATTTGGCCAGATCAAGGGCATCTTGAATGCCTCCGGATGCGATAATCGGCTGATCGCTGAACAGAGAGCTGACTTCGGCCAGGCTGGCTGCTGTCGATATGCCCCATTGATCGAAAAACTGAACCGCTTTATCCCTGCGCAAATTTTCGATTTTCGAAAAATTCGTTCCTCCGAAACCGCCGACATCGACCGCCTGAACCCCGGCGTTAAAAAGCCGGGCCGCGGTGTCCCTGCTCATGCCAAAGCCCACTTCTTTTACGGCGACCGGTACGCTGACATTTCGGCAGATGTCTTCAATCCGGCGCAGGCGACCTGTAAAACTGCGGTCGCCTTCAGGCATGACAATTTCCTGAATCACATTGAGGTGAATTTGAAGCATGTCGGCTTCAATCATGTCGACCGCCCGCTTTGCCTGGTCCACCGTCGCTTCGCTCCCCAAATTGGCGAATACAAGACCCTTCTGATTTTCTTTTCTGACGATCTCGTATGAAGGACGTTCATCAGGGTCTTTCAAAGCGGACATTTGCGAGCCGACAGCAACGGGTATGCCCGTTTGTGCAGCCGCCCTCGCCAAAGCCCTGTTGATCTCAAACGTCGCCTTCCCGCCCCCGCCTGTCATCGCATTGATAAAAATAGGCGAACTTAAAAACAGTTCGCCTATTTTGGTTGAAGTATCAACTTGTGACAATTCCGTTTCCGGAAGGCTGACGTGAACAAACGTAATATCATCAAGCCCGGTCTGACGTTTCTGTCCGGTGGACAGGGCATGATCAATGTGTTCTTTTTTTCTTTTCGCTCGCGTCACCATCATCACCAAATTTTACTTTAATTTATTCAGTTTGTCTCCGATCATTTCACCAAGCTGGAATCCTGAAGACTCTTCCTTAGCCTGGTATTGACGGTAATCTTCCTGCTCTGCTTTATCGGTGTTTTCTTCAAGCTCTTTCATGCTTAAAGAAATACGCTCTTCTTCTTCGTTGACGTCAAGAACTTTCACTTTAACGTCCTGGCCTTCCTCAAGGACTTCATGAGGCGTTCCGATGTGTTTGTTCGAGATTTGCGAAATGTGGACGAGGCCTTCAACTCCAGGCAGCACTTCGACAAATGCACCGAAGCTCACCAAGCGCTGGACTTTTCCGTCCAATACGTCTCCAGGCTTCACTTTTTCGCCGATGTTGGACCAAGGCCCAGGAAGCGTTTCTTTGATTGATAGCGAAATTCGCTCATTGTCGCGGTCAACGGACAGCACTTTGACTTTGACATCCTGGCCTTCTTCGACTACGTCTGACGGTTTTTCAACGTGTGAATGCGACAGCTGGGAGATGTGAACAAGACCGTCAATGCCGCCGATGTCAACGAAAGCACCGAAGTCTGTCAGGCGCTGCACTTTTCCTTCAAGCACCTGTCCGGCTTCCAGCGTTTGAAGAAACTCCTGTTTTCTTTCCGACTGCTCTTTTTCAACAACCGCACGGTGTGATAAAATCACGCGGTTTTTATCTCTGTCAAGCTCAACGACGATTAAAGTAAGCGTCTTTCCTTTATAATCTGTAAAATCTTCAACAAAATGCGCCTCTACAAGCGATGCGGGAATGAATCCGCGCACGCCGATATCGACGACCAGACCGCCTTTGACGACGTCTTTTACTTCGGCTTCAAACACTTCTTTTGACTCAAACTTTTTCTCTAGGTCTTCCCAAGCGCGGTCTGCATCAACAGCACGTTTTGATAAAATCAATGCATCGTCTTCCACTTTTGTCACTTTTAATTCAAGCTCATCGTCTACATTGACGACATCTGATGCTTTTTCAACATGAAGACTTGATAATTCACTGATTGGGATAATTCCGATTTGCTTGCAGTTGGGGATGTCAACATCAACATGCTTGTCCTCAACTTTCGTTACAATACCTTTCACCACATCTCCAACCTCTGGTACTTGAACATCAATTTTATTCATTTCCTCTGTCATTTCAATAACCTCCTTGGTCCAAACCTACACAGCTTTTGTAAAAACGGTTATTCCGGACGAATTGATATCCGATCCGGACAGCCGATATGTATTAAAGAACCATTCAAAAATGGATATTTGAATGTTCTAAAACATGATTTATTATTACTAACTTCTAATAAAAGCCTGTGTTTGTCAAGTCAAAACATGCAGACAATAAGTAATTTGCCCGGATTTTTTATTTTTGAGCCTTTTTGTCTACAACCTGCAGGATTTTTTCGGCCACCTCATCGATCGTCAGTGAAGTCGTGTCGATTTCAAGCGCGTCGTCCGCTTTTTTCAACGGCGAAATCTCGCGCTCTGAATCGATTTTGTCGCGGCGCCGGATTTCTTCTGCAAGCGTTTCATAGTTTACATTGTACCCTTTTTTGACGTTTTCTTCAAAGCGGCGTTTTGCCCGCTCTTCAACGGACGCCAAAAGAAATATTTTCACTTCCGCATTCGGGAGAACGTGGGTTCCGATGTCGCGGCCGTCCATGACGACGCCGCCTTTTTCAGCCAGCTGCTGCTGCCTTTTCGTCATTTCTTCGCGGATCCCGGCGTGTTTGGCGACGATTGAAACTTGGTTGCTCACGTCATCCGTGCGGATCGACTCTGTTACATCTTCGCCTGCGATATAAACCTTCTGCTCTCCTTCAGGCGAAACCGTGAGATCGATGGCAGATTCTTTTAACAAGGCCGTCAAAGCCGCTTCGTCGTTTAAATCGACGCCCTTTTTCAGCGCTAAATACGTAATCGCCCTGTACATGGCACCCGTATCGATATAAATATACGACTTTTTTCCGGCCACGATTTTAGCCACGGTGCTTTTTCCGGCTGCCGCAGGGCCGTCTATTGCAATGCATAATTTCTTTTCCATAATTCCTCTCCTTGCTATCTGGTACTCCTTATAGGATTGTATCATGTATCAGGCGAAAAAGGGGAGATTTTAGCGTGAATTTACGGCTTAAATGTCTCGATCCATTCGCCGATTTTCATGTTGTTCACGCCTTCATACTGCACAACTTTTGACAGATAAGGCTCAGCCTTGGAGAAATGAAAAAGAAGCTGCACGCTGATTAATATGACCGCCTGTACGACAAGAATCTTAAATAATAACCGTTCAATTGTTTTCATAACATTCCTCCGCTGCCCGGAAAGTTTATGGCACCGGGCATGTTCAATTTTCACCGGCGGACGTTCCGCCCATACGTTCAGTATGGAAATGTTTAGGACGAATTATTCCGAATGTTAAAAAGGAAAAGGCATGTATCCGCCTTTTCCCTCTGATCTATCGTTTTACAAATCGTTATATATCGGTTCTGCACTTTTCATTTTTTGGACCTTCTCTTCCGTGCCGTCTTCGGTATTGATAAACATGCGGAATGTATCATTTTCAATCGTGCCGAGAATTTCGTAGCAGAGCACTTCTTGTGAAAGCTCGTTTGTGACTAAAGCAAGGCGCGTCTCCTGAACCTTTACGTTGGGATTCAGGCTTGCTTTCGCTTTTTCAAGCGTTAATTTCGGCTTCGGCAAGTCTCTTTTTTTATGGGAGATTAAGAAATCCTTTGCATTAAATCCGGTAATTTCGCCGTCGTCAAGCGCGACCTTGATGCGGATGCTGTCCGGATAGAGCCAGACGCCGTCCTGGACCGGAACAAACGAAAATACGCCGACGCCGTCGTATTGCGAGCTTTCATCCATCTTCAGGTCTTCGGTTTTATAGCCGTTTTTTTTCAAAAATTGAAGGGCTTTGTTCGACGCGTCGTTCAGGCTGATTTTTTCATCTTTAATTTTTTTGTTTTGGATCAGATAAACCGGATATCCGCCTTTTTCGGTAATGTCCATATAAATATCCGCTTTTTGATCAGGGTCCTGCATGCTGATGCTGTATACATCCCTGTTCGTTTTCTTGCCGCTTTTCGACACTTTGATATTGTAATTTTTGTCCTGAGCGAATTTTTGGGCAATCTTGCACGCTTCTTTTTCGGTTATTCTCTTGCCTTTTAAATGGTCGTACCCTTGCTGCTCTTTTTTCGTGTTCGTCATCTCTGTCGCGCTTAAATCCGTATCAGAAAACGCACTTGCGCTTTTTTCAACGGTTTTAAATCCATTAATGATCGTATTGTCGCTTTGTTTTTGGCCGGACGCGAGCGCAAGCTCTACATCCATCCATCTCAGATTTTTGTCTATAATCAAATGCTGGACATTACGCAATTCATTTTGTATATCCTTTGAATTTTCATATAGCTGATTTAAAGAAGCGTACTCTTTTTTATTAAGCGGCTCTTTGTCAAGGTCGCGCACGGCTGCTTTGTAGCTGAAATCTCCGACCTTTGCCAAAAATTCTTCTGTCTTGTTAAACGGCATTAAGGTCAGCGGCAGCTGGCTGACATTGTTATGCGCTTCAGAAGTCGTCTTCCATACTTCCGCCAAGGCGGGAGACAGGGTTTTTTTGCTGTTCATCGCAAGTGTGCTCCCGATTTTGTCATGCAGCTGATCCACCTGATAAGTTAAATCGTGAAATGCCCTTTGATAGTTGTTTTCGGCATGAAGCAAAACGGCGTCTTTCTCCTGATGTTCCTTATAGCCCCAATAGCTTGTTCCGACGATGGCGACACCTAAAAGTGCGATTAAAATTCCTCTGATCATTTATAGCACCTCGCTTTTATTCACAGAAAATGTGTTTACCGATCCTTTTAATTTGTGGTCTGCCCCAAATCCATGAGCTAGTGGCCGTGTCAGGGTTAAAGTAGTAAGTCGCATTTTCTGACGGATCCCAGCCATTGATGGCGTCAAGAACGGCTTTTTTCGCCGTTTCATCCGGGGTCATGTAAATCTGTCCATCCGCGACAGCTGTAAATGCAAGCGGTTCAAAGATAACACCAGCCACCGTGTTCGGGAAGGTAGGGCTGTCGAGCCTGTTTAAAATAACGGCTGCAACAGCAACCTGGCCGTCATACGGTTCTCCGCGCGCTTCACCGTAAACCGCTTGGGCCAACAGATTGATGTCGTTGTTCGAGAAACCGCCCGGCATGTTGGCTGCAACGGCATCCTGTTTTTTAGGCGCCTGCTGTTTAGGTGCAGCCTTTGGCTGCGCTTGTTTTTTCGGCTGTGCAGGAGCGGCCTGCTGCTTTTGCTGCGGCTGCTTTTGGGCAGTGCCCTGCTGCTGTGCGCCCTGCTGCTGTCTTGCTTCCGCCTTTTTTCTCGCCTGCTGCTGCACTTCTTTTGAAGGCTTCGTCTGATACTTTAGCGGCAGTCCGCCGTAATGTGTAAATTGGTTTCCTTTTCGAAGTTGTCTGTGCACGTAGTCGCTGTAATATTTAGTATGATTGATTAAAAATCGTTTTGTTTTCGGCCCGACCAGGCCGTCTGTATCCTTTAAGCCGAACTGATTTTGGAAATTGCGGACGGCCCAGTATGTCGCCCATCCGTATACTCCGTCAATTCTGCCATTGTAATAGCCGTTATATTGAAGCCTTGCCTGCAGTTCAATCACATCATCCCCTGTCGCCCCCCGCTGTATCACCTGTTCAGAAAAGGCAGCGCTTTTTTGACTGAATGGAAGTGAAAGACTGGTTGCCATAATGGTACATAAAATGACATTCAAACAAAAAGAACCTTTCGACTTCATGTTTTAAGCCTCCTCCAGCATTTTTGTACCCATATCTTTTGTAGAGAGGCAGATTTTATACACGCTTTCCTTTCTGTTTCAACTTTAGGTAAATATGCCGGACAGAAAATGAAAAAAACCGCCTATGCTCGAGGCGGCTATTGCTGAAGAGACTGCCCGCCGGCTTTGACGGAACGGGCTTTTTTTGCTTTGCGCAAGCCGAACCACCAAAGAAACGCCATAAAGGGCAGCATAAAATAAATCCAGTTTTTTAAGGCAAGCAGAATATAATCGTAGAGACCGTGAAGCAAAGCCGGAATAAAAAGCGAGCAGAACAGCCATTTCATCTTTGTTTTACTTGAGGAAAAACGGGCTTTGCCGATGTAAAAGCCCATGATCACTCCGAATAAGGCATGGCTGGAAACCGGAAGCAAAGCGCGCATAAAAGCGTACTCCACCCCGTTCCCGATGAGATACAATATATTTTCAAGCGTCGCAAACCCCAATGAAAGGCTTGTCCCGTATACGATCCCGTCATAGTGTTCATCAAAATCGATATGCTGAAAAGCGCTGACCATCAGCAAAAACCATTTTAAAAATTCTTCCAAAAAGCCGGAAGTTAAAAATGAAACGACAAAACTGCCCTCAGAAATGTGTTCTTTTTCCAATACATACTGGATAAACATCGTCGGAAAAACGAGCAAGACCCCCAGTATAAAAAGGCGGATGACCATATGAATGGGCTCGGATTCATATTTTTCCTTTAAGTAAAAATACATTAACAGTGCGATTCCGGGAGCTAAGCCTGCTGAGATAATTCCGAACATGAGGAAACCTCTTTCCTTTTCATCTCATTCTATCCTACCATGATTCTGATTGTTTTGAAATTGAAAAAGAACGGGCCGCCTAGTAGCAGAATTTGTCTTTTATACCTTCTTCATAGCTTGCAAGAAGGACGGCCAGTTTCATTCTCGCTTTTTTGCTGTCATAATCCTTGCCTAAGATGACCCCTTTTTTTGCGAGGTCATAGCTGCTGCCCGCATAGTCATAGGTCGTATACACTTCGCCTTCCTCTGCGCTCGTCGTGATGACGATATAAACGCCCTGATGTAAAGCTTGCTCAATATCGCCCACCATATTCGGCGGTACCTGTCCCCTTCCGACTCCTTCAAGGACGATCCCTGCTGCACCCTCGCGGACAGCGGCTCTGATAAACTTGCCGTCTCCATCCAGATAGCATTTGACGATATCCACTTCAGGAAGCGGTCTTTGCAGCTGATGAACATCCCGCTTTAATGGCTTTTGATAAACGTATACTTTATCATTGTCAATAATCCCTAAGTAACCGAAGCCGAATACGTCAAAACCCTGCAGATTCGAAGCGTGCACTTTTTTTACGTAGCGCGCGTTGAAGATCCTCTCGTTAAAAACAACGACCGTGCCGGCTCCTTTTATATCTGGGCTGCACGCTGTATAAACGGCGTGTCTGATATTTGTATATGCATCTGTTCCTTGCTGCTCGGGGGCTCGTTGTGAGCCTGTGACAACGACCGGCCTCTCATCCTGCAAGGTTAAATCTAAAAAATAAGCGGTTTCTTCAAGCGTGTCCGTACCATGCGTCACAACCACGCCGTCATAGCTGCCGTCCTGAAAAACGCGTTCGACGGTTTGTTTGAGTTCTAGTAAATGCTGAAATGTAATATGCATACTCGGAAGCTGAAACGCCGGATAGACATCGATCTGGACATCTTCCGGCAGGCTGCACATTTCAGCTAATTCAGGACCGCTGATCGCCCCTGCCGCAAGCCTGCCGCTTTCAGTTTTCCGGCTGGCGATCGTTCCTCCTGTTGTAATAAGAGCTACTTTCTTTTTCATGTCAGGCTGCCCCTTTTCATGTTGATCTGTGTGCCGATAAAAAAAGAGAGCACATCTATATATAGAATATGCTCTCTTTTGCCTGATACAAATCATAAAATATTGGTTTTATATTCGTTTAGCAATTTCAGCTGCAATTAAGCCGCCGTGAAAACGTCCGTTTTCAATGAAGATTTCATTTGTGTTGTTCCCGGCCGCAATAACGCCGGCGATGAAGATGCCTTCTTCGTTCGTCTCCATCGTTTCTTCATTAAAGGAAGGACGGCCCGACTCCGCGTCAATTTCGACTCCCATTTTTTGAAGGAAGCCATGATCAGGGTGATAGCCTGTCATCGCGAATACAAAATCATTTTTGATCTTGGTCTCTTTTCCGTCGACAGAAAAAATCAGCTCTTCTTCCGTAATTTCTTTGACGACCGCCCGGAATTCCATTCTGATTTTTCCGTGCTTGACAAGCGAAAGGAATTCGGGAAGGATCCATGGTTTGATGCTGGAGGAATATTCGTTCCCTCTGTACAGAACGGTAACTCTTGCGCCCGCTTTAACGAGCTCCATCGCCGCGTCGACGCTTGAGTTTTTCCCGCCGATAACCGCAACATCTTTATCAAAATACGGATGAGCCTCTTTAAAATAATGGAACACTTTCGGAAGGTCTTCTCCCGGGACGTTCATATAGTTCGGGTTGTCATAATATCCCGTTGCGATCACGCAAAATGACGACAAATACGTATCCTTTGATGTTTCCACGACAAATTGGTTATTTTCTGTTTTTGTGACGGATTGAACTTTCTCAAACGCGTTGATCCGCAAATTTTTCCGCTTGGCGACTTCCCTGTAATAAGAAAGCGCCTGATTTCTGACCGGCTTGTGATTTTCAGTAATAAAAGCGACATCGCCAATTTCAAGTTTTTCGCTTGAGCTGAAAAAGGTTTGGTGTGTAGGATATTGATAAATGCTGTTGACGATGTTTCCTTTTTCAATGACGAGTGCATCTATTCCGATCTCTTGCATGTGAATAGCTGCTGAAAGCCCGCAGGGGCCACCGCCGATAATGATCACTTTTTCTTCTTTCATGTTCCGTTCATCTCCTGTCATATCGGGCAAATCAAAAAATCTCCTATTTTATGATAGGAGATTTTTTGGGTTGTTGCAAATGTTTGAACCTATATCCAGCCTCTGAAGCGGGATGCTTCCGCCATCTTGCGGACGCCCACCATATAGGCTGCAAGCCGCATGTCGATTCTGCGGTTGTGCGCCATTTCGTAAATATTGTTGAACGACTTGACCATCATTTTTTCCAAACGTTCTTCAACTTCTTCTTCAGTCCAGTAGAATCCCTGGTTGTTTTGCACCCACTCAAAATACGATACGGTTACACCGCCGGCGCTTGCCAGCACGTCCGGTACAAGAAGAATGCCGCGGTCGGAAAGAATTTTCGTCGCTTCGAGCGTCGTCGGGCCGTTGGCTGCTTCGACAACGATTTTCGCCTTGATGTTATGGGCGTTTTCCGCGGTAATTTGATTTTCTATTGCAGCCGGCACCAGAATGTCGCATTCCAGTTCCAGCAGTTCTTTGTTTGTAATGGTGTCATTAAACAGCTTTGTGACCGTCCCAAAGCTGTCCCGGCGGTCAAGCAGGTAATCGATGTCAAGCCCTTCAGGATCATACAGGCCGCCGTATGCATCAGAAATGCCGACAACTTTTGCACCCGCGTCATACATGAATTTCGCAAGGTAGCTTCCCGCATTTCCGAACCCCTGCACGACGACAGAAGCTCCCTCAATGTCGATGTCTTTCTTTTTCGCCGCCTCTTTAATGCAGATTGTAACCCCTTTTGCTGTCGCAGATTCTCTGCCGTGAGAACCACCTAAAACGAGCGGTTTGCCGGTAATGAAGCCCGGCGAGTTGAATTCGTCGATTCTTGAATATTCGTCCATCATCCATGCCATGATTTGAGAATTGGTAAATACATCGGGAGCCGGCACGTCTTTTGTCGGTCCGACAATTTGGCTGATCGCCCGGACGTACCCTCTGCTTAAACGTTCCAGTTCAGGAAAGGACATATCCCGCGGATCACAGATGATCCCGCCCTTTCCGCCTCCATATGGAAGGTCGATGATGCCACATTTCAGACTCATCCAAATAGAAAGCGCTTTAACTTCTTTTTCTGTAACTCCCGGATGAAAACGGATGCCGCCTTTTGTCGGCCCTACTGCATCATTGTGCTGGGCTCGGTAGCCCGTGAAAATCTTAACAGATCCATCGTCCATGCGAACCGGAATTTTCACCGTTAAAAAACGGATCGGTTCTTTTAGTAATTCATACACCTCTTCAGGATACCCCAATTTTTCAAGCGCCTTATGTATCACCGTTTGCGTTGATTTCAAAACGTCATGTGTGTTTTCTTCAGTATGACCGGTGTTTTGATCGGCTACCATTATAAGTTAACCTCCTAAAGTCTTTCTGGCATGTTGTCCTTTCAGAGAATAGTATACACCCTTGCACTAATCATGCAAAGAACAATCAACCATTTTTCGTGAAAATATTCGAGAAAAATCTTTTTTTTATATTCTTATTTTCGGCAGAAAAAAACTGCTGTTTAACACAGCAGAATATCTTTTTTGAATGCGGGCTATTTGAAATATGTCTGAATGGTCTGAACGGCATTGTTTTCCATGATTTTCTTTCCGTATTCCTGAAGCCTGTAAATCGTTAAAGTCGTCGGATTCCCATATTCGGCTAAAATCGAAATCACGCCGTCAGCCTCATGGGAGTCAAAATCGTCGAGACTTAAGAAATACCTGTCTTCATAGTGGTAGACTGTCCCGCCTTGAATACCGATGCGGTCCAGGTTTTTGGAAAGTTCAATCAGATGCTCAAACGTTTGAAATTCATATATAATGTCAACACTTTCGCCAAGTTTGACTTGCATTTCAATATAGTCCTCATCATACTCATTATCGTCTTCATCTGTTTCTTGATTTTTTGTGACAATGATGACCATTCCTTGTGCTTGAAGAGAATACACTTCAACAGCGATTGGGCCATTCGCTTCGAACCCGAGCTCTGTATTCGCTTCGTTCATCATGTCTTTAAACAGCTGCTGAACTTTAAATGAGTCTTTCCAAAGGTCTTCTTTCGTCAGCCCCCGGTCTGTCAGATCGTCAAGTGTCAGAAAGATTTTGATCTTATTATAATTTAGACGCTCAAGCCGCATAACGTTCCCTCCTGCCTCTTCTTGCACACATCATATATCTTATTATATGGAGATGATGAGTCATAGGTTCTTAATTTTGATACCAGTTTACACTGTGTTTGGGCGGAAGACAAGCACAATGCCGCCTTTTCGTTCCTTTTCAGTGAAAAAGCATCAGTTTCCTTCCATGCAGGGTTCCGGGACCAGCTTAATCAGATGGGTTTCCGGCCTCGCTCCCAGCCGTAGCGGAAGCTTCGATGTGCCATAGCCGTTGCTGATCAAGTACGGCGCCTGATGAACGGTTCCGGTTCCTCCGATTTCACAGAGCCCGAATCTGCCGAGGCGAATCTGTCCTCCGTGGGTATGACCGCTCAATATGAGATCAATACCGTCCGTCTCCTGTATTTGATGATGAATCTCCGGATTATGTGACACAAGGATGGTCGGAAAATCCTGCTGCACGCCTCTGAGCGCTGCCGGGTAATCATCCAATTCGAGCCTGATGTCATCCACTCCGCAAATATTGACGGCTTGTCCTTGATGGTCATGCAAAACCGAAGCATTGCGCAAAGGCGTTACGCCGTGTGCCCTGAATATTTCCTGCAGCCTTTCCTGATCAACTTCATAATCGTTATTTCCCCATACAAAATACGTTTTTCCCAAACTTGAAAGCCTTTTGATATTTTCTTCAATTCTCGAATAAGGAACGCCGCCCTCCGCTAAGTCGCCGCCGATCAAGACGAGCTGAACCCCGTGTTCTTTCACTTCACGAATAATGTCTTCACTGACTGTCCGCCTATGAATATCCGAAATAAAAAAGACGGTCAATTCGTTATTTAGGCGCCTGAGCGAAAACTCGGCTTTCAATACCCGGTTTTCTCGCGCGATACCTGACATTTTCCACACTAAAGCAGCAAAACCGATGAAAACGGCCGAAGCCAGACTGAGCCAATAGATCATGTGCATTCTCCAATCTGTTTTGTTTATCATAAGACGGCTTTATGCAAAAAGACGTTTCTTTTAATAAGAAAACGTCTTTTTTATTTGCTTTCGAAATAAAGATTAATGTCATACTGCTGTTTCATGATCTTAAAAACCGTTTCCCTTGATTTCCACTCTTCAGGCTGGGGCCATAAATCCGTGCTTTTCTGAATAATCTCGCATCTCAGCTTATGAAATTCCCCTTCTGCTTTTTCTTCCTTCTTTTTAAAATAGTAAGCGGTGCTGTATGCAAAAGCGGCCGACAAAATCCAAAGCAGGTAGACGGAGTCATTCAGCAAGCCGGAAAGGAAGCCGTTTTGCCCGAGCCCTTTTGACGCTGCAAACAAACAAAACGAAACCGCACATATCGCCGCCAGCACCTGCCACCTGAATGTCTGTCTGGCATAGTTTTCGTACTTTTTCTTCCTTTTAATTAAGGCGCGGAGCATTTGTTTCGTCGGTTCGTCCGTAAAACGGTTCAGCTCTTCAAGCTCGCTTCCCACAGTCCTCACACCTTGTCCTATTTGATAGTACAATGTATATGTATTCGCGGGCAAAATCATGCCATTGTTAATAAATCGGGATATTCAGAACCTGGCCGGCGTAGACATTGTTGCCTGATAATTGATTATAATTGCGGATTTTTTCCTCTCCTGACCGGTTCTTATAATATTTCATTGAAATCCGATAAAGCGTCTCTTTTTCGCCAACCGTGTGCTTCAGCACCTTTTTGGGCTGCGGCGCTTGCTGAACTGGCGGCGTTTGAGCTGCGCTTGCCGTTTTCTTCTCTTGTACCGCAGGCTGCTTCGGTGCGGTAGGCTTCTTTGCAGCGACAGGCTTCTCCTCAGCTTTTTTTGCCTCTTTAGGCTGCTCTTTTTGCTTTTGCTCGTCTTTTTTTGACGGTTCATCCTCTTTATTTTCCGATTGTTTGCTCTCTTTCAGCTTTTCTTCTTGAAGGGCGGCGGCTGTATGCTGCGAAGCCGCCTTTTGATCCGCTTCTTGTTCACCGTTTTGATTTTCATTCGTCATTCCCGTCTCACCGGATTTGTTTTCATAAAACACATTATCATACTGATCAGAGTTGGAATCGCCGCCTTCGCCTTGATTCAGCATGTACATAAACACCACGAAGACGATGATCGGAATGAAAACAAACATGACTGCAAGTGACGTGAATAGCGGATTTCTGTCTTTATTCTTTTTTTTGCTGTGCTTCTTTTTTTTATGATATGTCTGCCTGGAAGGAATGTCATCATCAGGTGTCTTCAGTTCAACAGCCGCGGCCGCCTCCCGGCTTATTTCAGCACGGGCCTTCTCCTGCTCCTTCTTCTTCCTCTCTATCCTTGACATCTCCGTCATGCGAACTCCTCCTTACGTGTTGAAAACGAATCTGGCACGCAAATACAACATCGATCAAAAAGTGTGCCGTAACAGGAACGAATAAATTCCCTGTCCATTCAAAGCTCAATCCGAGCAAAAAGCTGATGGACACAACCATTACAAACAGCAGCCATTTTTTCAAATAACGAAAATGCAAAATCGCGAAAATAATGCTCGCTGCCCAGAGACCGAAATGCGTCTGGATAACGCCTCTGAACAATATTTCCTCTGCAAATGCAATGAAAAGGGTAAGAATCACGATATGCGGGTACGAGCGTTCACGAAAAAGCTTTTCATTTATCCCTTCATCGTCATACATATGCTTCGGAGCCCATTTCATCACCATCAGGTCGGCGATAATCACGAGAGCCGCGAGCGGCGCCCCGTACTTCAAGATGCTCAAATCCGATGGATTCCAAAGCGACAAAAAAGCGTCTGCATCATCAAATAAAAAGATGCCCATCAATAATGCGGTAAAAAGCATCAGCATCTGGGAAAAATAGAGCTGTTTCAGCATTTCCCTGTCTGACAGGCGACGTATAATTTCCGACTGTTTTTTCAGCATACACGATCACAGCTGGCGGCAAAAATGGCATCTAATTCTTCTTCCCACGCTGTCAATTTGTTCATAGACGGACGGTCTCCTTTGACTTCGTATGCTTCAAGACTTAAACCGCAGGATGTACAGCACGCTGTGTCATCCGTTTCCAGCGGTTCTTTTTGTTCATTAAAATAAGCGAGCAAGCTTTCCCTGAAACACCCTTCGCTTTCGGTGACGGCGGCGAACCCAGCCGCTTTTTTCAACTTGAGCTCCCTGCGGCTGTCCATCTCCCTCTGAATGGCCGCCCGGCCGTCGCCGCCCAGGTGATGCACCTTCTGATAAAGATGTAGAAAATGGCGGGCTTGCGTTTCTGATAAACCGGCCTGCTGCAGAACTTCCCGCCGGCTTCGCTCATCTTTCACTCCGGCAAGCTTTTCGTATAAAAAGCCGATATCACTTTGAGAGAGAGCTTCCATTTGAATGAGCTGCTCCTGGATTTCCTCGTCTCCCGGAGCTTTCAGCAAAATGCTGACGCTCTGCTTTCCATCCCTGCCCGCACGTCCGATTTCCTGCAGATACGCCTCTGTCGTCTGCGGGAGGCTGAAATGGATCACATATCTGACATCAGGCTTGTCAACTCCCATACCGAAGGCGTTCGTGCAGCAGACCACATCAAGCTGGTTGCGGATGAACTGCTGCTGAATCAGCATCCTGTCGCTTGCCTCCATCCCGCCATGATAAAATCCCGTTCTCAATTTTGTCTCATCACGAAGCTTGTCAGCCAGTTCTTCAGCCCATTTTCTTGTCGGGCAATAAACAAGACCGGGACCTTGCAGCTTTTGAACCAGCCCTGTCAGCCGCTCCGTCTTCTCAGCGGTATCCCGCAACTTTTCAATATGAAGCGCAATGTTCGGGCGATCAACGGAATGGATCAAATAATTGGCGCCTTTAAGCCCCAGCATATTGGAAATGTCCTTCAATGTCGCTTCGGTTGCCGTCGCTGTAAGTGCCAGGGTGACGGGATGACCGAGGAGTGCCTTGATGTCTCCAAGCTTCGAATAATCAGGCCTGAAATCATGCCCCCATTGTGAAATACAGTGAGCTTCATCAACGACAAAAAGGCTGACATTGAGCAATTGAAGCTTTTTCAGCATTTGGCCGGACTGAAGCGCTTCTGGTGAAATATACAGATATTTGAGGCTGTGAAGCCGACTTAATACGTCATTTTTTTCTTGGTGTGTCAAAGCGCTGTTCAAGGCCGCAGCCCGCTTCTCTCCGCGCATCTTTAATTGCTGCACCTGGTCTTCCATTAAAGACAAAAGCGGTGAGACGATCAGGACGGTTCCGTCTTTCAACAGCCCGGGAAGCTGGTAGCACAGCGATTTCCCGCCTCCTGTCGGAAGCATCGCCACCGTGTCCCGCCCCTCCAGCACGCTTTTGATGATCGTTTCCTGGCCGTTTTTAAAAGTATGATAACCAAAATACCGGCGGAGCGCCTGATGAAGTTTATCCATTCCTGATCACCGTTTTCGACAGGGCCAGGCGGATTTTAAAATAACTGTAGCGGCCGCCGAGCCCCTCTTTAATTTGTCTGATTTTATTGGTTTGGTTCGCTTTCGCATAATCGGCAATGATTTTCTGCTCCTCTTTCGACACGTACTGATCGATGGAAAAAGACGGATCATGAATGGCAATTTCCACAATGTGATCCTCGATCGTCGCCGATTTCAGCTTTCGAATGTCTGCGATCCGCTCTATTGTATGCCCTTCTTTTATAAGAAAAAGCGTTTTTCTCGTCGATTGTGTCAGGCCATCCTTTAAAGGAATGTCCTGAATGAGCGTTTGAAAAAGCGGACTTTCACCATTTTGGGCGGATTGAATAAAATGATGCAGAACATCCCAAAACAGTGCATATATGTACCACTCATCAAGGTCCATTTTTTCGGAAAGCTGTCTAAATGTATAGCCCGCTTTTGCCCCGGAAGTCAGGGAGTGGACAAAAATAGCGGCCTGTTCATCATCGTTCAAAACAGACAGCTTCTCTTTCAGCTCATGGTGGAACTGGGCTGCTGTTTCAGCGGCATTCCGGTTTCTTAAATATTGTTTAACCCAGTTCTGAATCTGATAATCTTTTACGATCGGCAAATACACGCGTTCGCGGTAAAGTTTGTTGGAGAGCACTTGTATCAAAAGCGACATCCTTGCCCACATGATTTTGGCTGCCGCCTGATAATAGCCTCCGTGAAAATGGCAGGGCCACGGGTAAAGGGCAAAAAAGCCGGCAAGTTCCGCTTCTCCTTTTTCGGTGACGATGTAAGCGCCGCTTTCCGCTTTTTCTCTGACCAAAGACTCCTGTTTCAATCGCTGAACGCTGACTGTCACCTGCTCTCTGGACAGAGCCGAACAAAAGCCGAAGTATTTTGAAACGGCAAATAAACCGGCGTCCTGTATCGTCTGTGACGACCTTTTTCCTTTTAATAAATGATAGACCGCGCTTGAAGAACGCTCACCCTTCATGGATGACAGAATGTCGAGCACAATGGCGTCAAAAAAATGAACCGGCATATCATCACCTACAATCTTCCGGCAACATTCGATCTTTTCTTCTTTTTATTTTAACAGATTTTGCGGAGAAATCGACGTTTAAACTCATATAAAAGGGGTATGTTAGCAGTAGAACCCTTGTGTGATAAGCATTCTCAATATTTTTGAGTTGAAATGTAAGATTAACACCATTACAATAAGGAATGGGAATAGGTTTCATATCGGATAGATAGAGGGTTAAACCATTTGTTCCAACGAAGAACAATCTGGGAGGTTTTTTATTCATGCCAAAATATACAATTGTAGACAAAGATACGTGCATCGCATGCGGAGCTTGTGGTGCTGCGGCTCCTGATATTTATGATTACGACGATGAGGGAATCGCATTTGTCACCCTTGACGACAATCAGGGTGTCGTCGAAGTCCCTGACGTCTTGGAAGAAGACATGATGGACGCGTTTGAAGGCTGTCCTACAGATTCGATCAAAGTTGCGGATGAGCCGTTCGAAGGCGACCCGCTTAAACACGAATAAAGCAAAAAAACATCCGGTGCACAAAGTGCCGGATGTTTTTTTATCAGATAAGCAGTGCTTCGCCAACAAGCAAAAAGAAGCCGGCTCCTTCTGCAGCTGAAAATGCCCGGCACTGTGCCGGGCATTTTCATGTCTATTTATTTGGCGGCCATGCGGACGTTTTCCTTCAGCCGCGGCTTCAACGAAAGGAAAATCGGCGTGGACACGAGAGCCACAGCGATGCCTTTGATGAAATTAAATGGCAGGATTCCGGCCAAAACTGTGGTTTTGAGCGCTTCTCCCGATAGCACTGGAGCATTTAAAAACCAAGTGTAGGCAGGCAGAAACAATAGATAATTTAAAATGCTCATCGAAACGGCCATCACAAGCGTTCCTGCGAAAAGAGCTGTGACAAACCCTTTGGCAGAATTTGATTTTTTAAGCAGCACAGCTGCCGGCAGGATAAACAATGTTCCGGCAATGAAGTTAGCCGCCTGATCAATCGGAACGCCTGAGGCGCTTCCGGCAATAAAGTAATTCAGCACATTTTTGATCGCTTCAACGGCAATTCCGGCTCCCGGACCATACAAAATAACAGCGAGCAGTGCCGGGATATCACTGAAATCGATTTTTAAATACGGGAATGCCCCCAAGATCGGAAAGCTCAGCATCATTAAAATAAATGCGATGCTGCTCAGCATGCTGATTGAGACGAGACGTCTCACCTTGTTGTGTTTCATTTTGTCACTCTCTCCTTTTCGATCACATCTCACGAAAAGAGGAATGGTTCTTTCCCCTGCCCTAAACAAAAAACCCGCTTTATTGAAAAAGCGGGGCTGTTTTACAGACAGGTCAAATAAACGTTTGAAAATATCATTTCAAAACGCACGGAACCTCCATCTTCTCCCATCCAGACTATACTGTCGGCTTCGGAATCGCACCGAATCCTGCCCCTTAAGAGGCTCGCGGGCTTAGAGCGCTTGCTCATCACCGCCGGTAGGGAATTTCACCCTGCCCCGAAGATTGATCTTATTTATTTTTGATACTGATATTATTATAAATGAATTGTGAAAAAATGTACAGATTCAAAGCTTATTAAGCTGTTTTGGGACGTCCTTCAGGATATTTCGGCAAACTCACTTTTCCCACACGCTAAAAACCGCACATTCACAGTTATTTCATTTTTAATTTTCGTCTTTCCGCGCGAAACTCATTGACACCCTTTATGGAATATGGTAAATTATCAGATATTTATGACGCTTATTTAGGAGGAAATCTTACATGTTTCGAGTATTGGTCTCAGATAAAATGTCCAGCGACGGCCTCAAACCATTAATGGAAGCAGATTTTATTGAAATTGTAGAAAAGAATGTTGCGGAAGCGGAAAACGAGCTTCATACGTTTGACGCTCTCTTGGTGCGGAGCGCCACGAAGGTGACCGAAGAATTGTTTAAAAAGATGACTTCGCTAAAAATCGTTGCCAGAGCAGGCGTCGGCGTCGACAATATCGATATTGACGAGGCGACAAAGCACGGTGTCATCGTCGTAAACGCGCCAAATGGAAATACAATTTCAACTGCTGAACATACTTTTGCAATGTTTTCAGCGTTAATGAGACATATTCCGCAGGCAAACATCTCCGTTAAATCAAGGGAGTGGAATCGTTCGGCTTACGTCGGTTCAGAGCTTTACGGAAAAACACTCGGCATCATCGGAATGGGCCGCATTGGAAGCGAAATCGCGAGCCGCGCAAAAGCGTTCGGCATGACCGTTCATGTATTTGACCCGTTCCTGACTCAAGAAAGGGCAAGCAAGCTCGGCGTTAATGCGAACAGTTTTGAAGAAGTTCTGGCATGCGCCGACATTATTACGGTTCATACCCCGCTCACAAAAGAAACGAAGGGACTTTTGAACAAAGAAACCATCGCAAAAACGAAAAAAGGCGTGCGTCTCGTGAACTGTGCAAGAGGCGGCATCATCGATGAAGCGGCGCTTTTGGAAGCTTTGGAAAGCGGACATGTCGCAGGCGCTGCCCTCGACGTGTTTGAAGTCGAGCCTCCGGTCGATTCAAAACTGATCGATCATCCGCTTGTGGTCGCGACTCCTCACTTGGGCGCTTCAACGAAAGAAGCCCAGCTGAATGTTGCTGCACAAGTTTCCGAAGAAGTCCTTCAGTATGCGCAAGGAAATCCTGTGATGTCCGCGATCAACCTTCCGGCCATGACAAAGGATTCATTCGAAAAAATCCAGCCTTATCATCAGTTTGCCAATACGATCGGAAACCTTGTGTCCCAGTGCATGAATGAGCCTGTTCAAGATGTAGCCATCCAATATGAAGGCTCTATCGCCAAGCTTGAAACGTCATTTATTACGAAAAGCCTTTTAGCCGGATTCCTGAAGCCGAGGGTCGCGGCTACCGTCAACGAAGTGAATGCCGGCACTGTCGCGAAAGAGCGCGGCATCAGCTTCAGCGAAAAAATTTCTTCCAATGAGTCAGGCTATGAAAACTGCATTTCTGTGACTGTCACCGGAGATGTGACGACATTCTCTTTAAGAGCGACGTACATTCCGCACTTCGGCGGTCGCATCGTTGCCTTAAACGGCTTTGATATCGATTTTTATCCGGCTGGACACCTTGTGTATATTCACCACCAGGATAAACCGGGGGCTATCGGCCATGTCGGACGAATTTTAGGCGACCATGACATCAACATCGCCACTATGCAGGTGGGCCGAAAAGAAAAAGGCGGAGAAGCGATCATGATGCTTTCATTTGACCGCCACCTTGAGGACGACATTTTAAATGAACTGAAAAACATCCCGGATATCGTGTCTGTTAAAGTCATCGATCTTCCTTAATAAAAAGCCCCGGAACCTGAAAGAAATTCCTTTCGGGTTCCGTTTTTTTTAGGAACTCTCCCTGATCTCAAGCAGCTGGCGGGGATAAATCTGCTCTCCTTTCAAATCGTTCCATTCTTTGAGGTGCCGGACAGTAACGCCCATTTTTTCAGCAATATGATGAAGCGTATCCCCTTTCTGCACCACATATGTGCCGGTCTTCGGTTCGTCGTCATGAAGGCGGAGTGTTTGGCCGGCCTTAAGCTTCGAATGTTTCAACCCGTTTATTCTCATGATCTCCTCGATTGATATACCGCTATCCTTGCTGATTTTCCAGAGCGTGTCCCCTTTTTGAACAGTTACCGCACCGCTCATTGTCCCGGTGTTTTGATGAACGTGGACAGAATTTTGCCGGAACGCTTCTTCACGAAGCACCGTCAGCGGATTGATTGCATATCTTTTATCTTTAGTCCATGAACCGTGATGCATTTCAAAATGCAGGTGGGTTCCGGTCGATATTCCCGTATTGCCGATGATTCCGATTTGCTCGCCCTTTTTCACCCGTTCTTTTTCCTTTTTCAGGCGTTTGCTTAAGTGGGCATAAACGGTTTCATATCCGTTGTCATGTTTGATAAATATCACGTGGCCGTAGGAGTCCGATTGATACGATTTGCTTACCGTTCCGTCTGCGGCTGCCGCTACAGCTTCCCCTTCAGGAGCGGCGATGTCAAGCCCCTTATGCTTTCCGTTTCTCGTCCCGAATTGATCTGTGATCTCCCCTTTAATCGGTTCAATCCACTCTGAAGCTGCCGCCCCCGGCGTGATGACGAGAAACGCAAGCCCCGAAAGCCATGCGATCGCGAACAGGAAGTTTTGCTGTCTGAGTATCTTCAAGGTTTTCCATATCCTCCTATTACAAGCATCTGCGGTAATATTCCCCCCTATTCGGAGACAGCTTAGTATACTTCCAAATCAATACATTTTATACATCAAAAAAAGACTCCTCGCAGGGAGTCTTTTAGCTTTCTATCGTTATCGGATTCGGTGCGTACGGAACCTGTACAGATTTCGACAAGTCATAGGCACCGACCTTGGTTGTGGATGCATTTTTAAATTTCACTTTTGTGAACCCGAAATCTTTGGCGGTCAATAGAAGGCCTTCAACCATCAAAACGTCTTCAGGTTTATTTTTAATATTCGCGGAGGAAGAAAATTGAATGATCAGTTCTTTTCCATTCTTTTGAATATCTTCAATCTGCGTATCATCGGATAGAATGGGTTGTAAATGAGTGCCGCTTTCTTTATTTTTCATCATCTTTATCGCTTCCTGCACCGTTTCGTAAGATTCGCTTGAAGGTGCAAGGAACCGGCGTCCGTCAGAGCTTTCATATAAATAGTAGCCTTTTTGCGTCTGATGCATAATCGCCATATCGGCGAGCATTCCGAATGATTCAAATTCAACGCCAGATTTATCATCGGAAATAAACAAAACAGAATCATATGAACCCCATTTAAAGGTTTCATTGATCACATTTTTCAGCCGTTCGAAATCTTCCACTGAAAGCTCCGGTATTTTTTCATTTACTTGAATCGTCAGTTTTTTACTGTTTTTCTGTTCTTTGAACTTCACCTGATCAAGATAAGATGTATCAAATGATGTAAATTGGTCCACTTTAAGCCGGCTGTACGCGTGAAGCGCATCTTCAAGATTCGTCATGCTTATGCTTTTCTCGAGACTTATCGGGACAACGACAGACTTGGACTCATCAAGGAAAGCGAAGGTGATATAGTCGTCTTTTTGATTCTGGGAGACGACATACGTATTTACAGGTTCAGACTTGGCAGCATCAGCCTCCGTCTGCACCAATTTTCCGTCAGAAGAAATGTTGGCGTCGGCGCTGTTTTGAGATCTGATCTGTTCGATTAATTGAGGAGTGATCAGCATCAGAAGAAAGAGAACCAAAACTGTAGCAGCAAATGCGCCGACCCGTTTTTTCGGTGATTTACGCTTTGGTGCGAGAATCAGCTTTTGATAGATCTGATTTGCCGAACGATTATCCTTAACCGTTGGAAGTTGGCTTAGTAACGCCTTCAGCCGTTCTTCGTTCCATTCTGACTTCTTCATTCTTTGGATCCTCCTTCAAAAGCTCCATCTGTTTACGAAGCACTTTCAGACCGCGATGCTGAGTGGTTTTTACCTTGCTTTCGGAAAAATTTAAGGCTTTTGCTGTTTCACTGATCGAATACCCTTGGATAAACCGCAATACGATAACGGATCTTTGATCAAGCGTACACTTGTCAAGGGCCTCGAAAATTTCCTTCAGGTTTTCATTCTGCATCACGATGTCCTCAGGCAGAGGCTTGCGGTCTTTTACATCTTGTTTCTCCCAGTCAAACGTCCCCAAAATCCGCTGGCGGATCGTCTGCTGCTTTCTGAACCAGTCGATCGCAACGTGCCGCGCAATCGAAAGAAGCCAGGTTTTTTCACTGCTTCTGCCTTCAAATGTTTCATAAGAATGCAGGACGCGGATGTATACTTCCTGAACTAAGTCTTCTGCCTGGTTTTTGTCTTTTACCATATAAAATAAAAACTGAAATAAATCCTGATGATACTGATCATATATTTTCTGAAAGGTTTCTTCCACCTGAAACCCCTCCGTTCAATTTATTGTCGTTTGTCAATCTTAAAAGGTTACATTACAACTATTACAACTATATTACGAACATATGAAA
This sequence comes from Bacillus sp. GM2, assembly GCF_056155945.1. NCBI lineage: Bacteria > Bacillati > Bacillota > Bacilli > Caryophanales > Bacillaceae > Bacillus > Bacillus sp. GM2. Next base: position 1,222,428 of record NZ_JBRKSZ010000007.1, on the reverse strand, counting down.
ATGGAAAGGGGGTTTAACTAAAGTTAAGCTTAATTTTAACTTAACAAGCATAAAAGCACCCGTTCTAAATGAACAGGTGCCAAGCTATAGGAACTTCCGCTTTCTCACTAAGCTGTGTTCGTATACTCATAATCGGAACGTTCCTTAAGGCGGATCCTTTGAAATGGACTGATTTTCATCCGTTTATGACTGTAAGTCCAATTGTTGGCGAAGCTTTTTGGAAATCTCCTTTCTCTTTTCGTCAGTCACCAGGTGATACCATAGGCCGTCAACTTTTTTATCTTCACCCTCAATTTCTATCTGTTTAATATCCTTGGCAGCTTCTTTATAAGAATGTTGAATATCGATCATCTTGTCCAGTGTTAAGTTTGTTTTGATGTTTTTTTCTAAAGCTGTCAAAATCTCTTGGTAGTTTGTTAATGATTTTAATTGAGCACCTTCATGAATGATTTCATTGATGATCTCACGCTGACGCTCTTGACGTCCAAAATCACCGCGGGGATCGTCTTTTCTCATCCTAGCATATGTCAAAGCAGTTTTGCCATTAAGATGCTGCTTCCCTTTTGACAGATGCACGCCTTCAAGGGTGAAATCAATCTGATTATCCACCGTAACGCCGCCAATTGCATCTACAATATCTTTAAACCCATCCATATTGATTTTAATATAATAATTGATTGGAATGTTCAAAAATTGTTCTACAGTTTCAACGGTCCCTTCAATTCCTCCATAGGTGTAAGCCGAATTCATTTTCGAAAATTTATTCTTCGATTTGATAAACACCCTTGTATCACGCGGAATACTTGTCATTGTCGTTTTCTTTGTCTCCGGGTTAATCGTCATCACAATCAGAGAATCCGGTCGTCCTTTATCACCGGGGCGCTCATCTATCCCTAATAAGAGAATGGATATAGGATCGTGCGGAGCAGTATCCTTCTGCTCGGCATCCCGGTGAAGAGGCTCGTACATTCCATTTATTGATTTTGCGACGGTACGGTAAATCCCGTATGAAACCACACTGCCAATCGTTATCACTAGCGCGAGGGCGAACAATATCACATTTTTCATCTTTAGTTTTCTTTTTCTCATTTTCACCATAGTATCCCTTCCTTGTTCATGCATCTCATATTTTTTAATTCCATCTGAACATGAACCGGTTTGATCGAATCATGCATTGGCTTCATTTCATAACCGTTTTCTTGGAAGTATTTCAATAGTTTCTCCAAATGGGCGGCAGTCGTCGGTTTTTCATGCATTAATACGACAAGCGGCTCAACTCCGGAAAGGTTATTGACTTGCTGAATCACATTATTCACGAATTGACCGTTCGTATTTGCAGATTTCCAGTCCTCTGAATCAACAGTCCAATCCCAGAGGTTAAAGTGGTCGCGCTTAATGACTTCTTGAAATGGACCGGTAATGTAAGGCTTTGATCCGTAAGGCGATCTGATCAAATGTGTGTCAACGTTGGTCGTTTCTTTGATCGTTTTCAGCGTATCGTTCATTTCTGCTGCAAAGCTTTCAGGAGATTTATAGATTTTCGATACTTGATGCGTCACTCCGTGAGAGCCGACAGAATGGCCGTTTTCAACCATTTTCTTCACTATATCGGGATTTTGTTCAATATTCGGTTTTAACATGAAAAAAGTAGCTTTTGCATGATACTTATCGAGCAAACTTAAGATTTTATCTGAAGCCGCAGGATTCGGCCCGTCGTCAAATGACAAATAGACGACCTTTCCGATTTCCGGCGCTGTTTGCTTGTTTTCTTTTTTCTCTGCTTTATGTTTGCCTCCCGTCACCGGTGCTGAAGCGGCGGAATTTTCTTTTAGCGGTTCCTGCTTTGGACCGGCAAGTACATTCCAAGAAATGCATAACAAAGTGACACCCAGTACAATCAACATACCCAGCACTAATTTTCCTAGTGCGCTCAATTTATGATCTTTTTTTGGTAAATTTTACACTTTTTCCAACTCCTTAAGCTGTAATTATCAATCACTAGGTTTCTTTTAATCTCGTCACATACAAATGACAATTTTTAAGCTGCTATTTTGAAGACAACGTTCTATAAGAAGGATGCTCTTTAAATATAAGGGGAAGATATCGCAGAAGTTCGATCAACTTGTAAACAAAATGTCACAAAAAGAGGAAATACATCATTTTTTGAGGAACAATAATAAGACTTATTACCTTGCGAAAAATAGTGAGAAAGGAATAAACGAGTGAAAAGAAAAACCTTATTTCGGTATTTAACTGAAATAAGGTTTTTTTGCCTGATATTCAAACAGCGGTTATTTAAATGTGATGATATAAGCTTGTTCTTCTAAAAATCGCGCCGATGCACTCTCCATTGAAGGATACTGGTATTGAGCGCTAACGAGCAGGCTGTTGCCGTCCGGACTCCAATATATTTCCGAAGGGATGGTGCCGTGGTATATCGGTTCTTCATAGAGGATATTTTTCCCCTGAAGCTTGCCTGCATAGATATTTTCTTCATCCTTCAAAGAGTAAGCGATTTTCTTTAAGTCGTTTGAGAATTTAAAAACAGTTACTTTTTCGAGCAAAGCAGAAAGCTCGCCGTTTCTGCGATCATATTCGTACAGGGTTTCTCCTGTGTCCAGGAATACAAATTGATCATTGTTTAACCAAACCGGCCCGCCGCGGCTGTCCAGACGCTTGTCCTGGATTTTAATGCGGTTGCCGTCAATCGTTCCCATTCTGATTCCGTACTCGTCGGAACGCTGCAACTCGGTAAGCAGAAAATCTCGTCCATTATCAGAGATGTTAACGCCCGTAAGCGAGTTTTTCTCCGCAAAATCGTTCAATGTATACGTTTTGAGCGTTCCGGAAGCCGTATCATAAACACGAAGGCTTGTCTGATTCCCTTGTCCGGCATCTAAAACGAGGTAACAAACGTATCTGCTATTATTTGACCATGAAACATCTTGGACATAGACCTCATTGCTGGCGGAGATGCTGGCGATTTCCGTTTTTTTACCGTTCGCAGGCGAAAACAGCAGCATGGATGCCTTATTTAATCCCAAATTGACTCCAGCGATACGCTTTCCGTCTGGAGACATTTTTAGGTTGGACATATTGCTTTCAATGCCTTTTACGATTTCGGCTTTTTCATAGGGGGAGGAAAGGCGCTGAAGACTGCGCGCCGTACGTTCAGATGTCCCATCTCCCTTGAAAAAACCGACTACGGAATCCGGTGAAGACCAGCCAAGCAGCTGCCCTGCTTTTGGAAGGCGATAGATCGTATTGACTTGAAAAGGGCGGGTCTTCTGGTCACCGACATGATTGTCTTCCTCGCTTGGGATGATAATCGTTTCAGATCTTTTTCCGACATTATAACTGGACACGATAATGACCAGAAACAACAGCACTCCTGCCCAAATGATAAACGGTTTGTTTTTCATCATTTCTCAACCTTTGCGTAAGCTAATTCAACATGAATCACTGTTTGGTTTTCCTTGTAGTACATCTCGATTGTTCCTCCGTGTTCGTCAACAATTGTTTTCACAATGCTTAATCCCAAGCCTACACTTCCCTCTTCCTTAATCTTCTGATTGACTGAATAAAAAGGCTGGAACATTTTGGAGTGTTGGTCATTTTCCAATGGAGCACTTGGATTCTTGAATGTAAAAAGAATGTTTTCTCCAATGATTTCGGCCTTAATGATGATTTCCGAATGAGATAAGCTGTATTTGATGGCGTTGTCCAGCAGATTGATGAAAAGCTGGCGCAGCCTGCTCACATGACTGTGAACGTACAGGCCATCTTCAATGTCACAGGTAATTCTTTTCTTATACCGTTCTGCCCGAAACTTCATCGATTCGCAAACATCTTTTAAAATTTCCCCTGCGTCGACCCTGTCAAATTGAGCGCCTTTGGATGTTTCCCGGGATACTTCAAGAAGCTTGATCACCAAATTGTGCAGGCGTCGGCTTTCTTCAACAATATGGTTCATTCCTTTATCAAAAAAAGCCCGATCCGATTCCCCTTTATTTTTTATGATCTCAGCATATCCTTGGATAGAGGTCAGAGGTGTTTTCAGCTCATGCGTCATATTGTCAAAAAATCGTTTTTCTTGTTCGTTCAATTCCTTTAGACGATCGCGATCCCTTTCGATGGTTAAAATTTGTTCTCGAATCCTGCTGATCATATCGTTAAAGTTGACGGCAAGCTGGCCGATTTCATCTTTTCTATTAAAGTGGATATCCATATCCAGCTTGCCCTTCTTGACTTGCGAGGTGGCATCGGTCAGCTTGACGAGCGGAATCGTGATATGTCTGGACAGGATATAGGAGAAAAGGAACGCCGCCACAAATATGGCAAGCGCGATGTAAAAAACAATATCCAGAACCTCTCCGCTTTGCTTATACAGCAAGTCGAAATTTTTCGAAAAACGCAATATGCCTACTTTTGTGCCTTCAACGACAACCGGATATGAAAAAAACACTTCTGCTTTGTTGCGATTATAGGTGATATGATAGGCAGTCTTTCCTTTGATCGCCTGTTTAAGATCTTCATCACTCCCTCGGGAAAACGCCTTCTGATCAGAAGAAGACAACAATGCACCATTCACGGTATAAACACCGACATTGCTTCCTGTAGAGTGATTCAAATTATCTACCATTTCATCGGCCATATCACCGAAATAAAGTTCATTGTTTTTATAATGATTGATTAAAAATGCCTGGTTTACATAGACGATACTGTTTTTTTTCAATTCGACTAAATCCGATGTTACAATTTTTTCATTACTCGACCAAATCACGTTCTTAACCGTGTGATTGAGCACAAGGAAAGAGAGAGAAAAAATCAGAAAAAAGCCAACAATAAATTTGCCCTTGATGGTCCGTAACACTCTCTACTCCTCCTGCTTCTCGAATTTATATCCGATACCGAACACCGTTTTAATCAAGTTGCTTGCATCAAGCTTTTTGCGGAGTCTTTGAATATGGGTATCAACTGTGCGGGTGTCACCGAAAAAATCGTACCCCCAAACGAATTCCAAAAGCTCTGAACGCGTGAAAACTTTTCCCCGATGGTCAACCAAAGTCATAAGCAGATCATATTCTTTAGGAGTTAATTCGACGGCTGATCCGTCTTTTTTCACCAGTCTTTCACCCGGAACGATCACAATATTTTTAAACCGGATCTCATCCTCTTTTTCCGTTTCCCGTTCGTTCACATGATAGGCTTGTTCCAGACGCCGAAGGATCGTGCGGATTCTCGCGACAACTTCGCGCAGATCAAACGGCTTTGTTATATAGTCGTCGGCCCCGAATTCCAACCCGAGTATTTTATCCGTGATATCTGATTTGGCGGTGATCATCAGGATCGGAATATTATAGCTTTCGGTCACAGTTTTGCAAATATCCAATCCGCTGCAGTCAGGCAGCATCCAATCGAGCAGCAGAAGATCAGGTTTGAACTGATCTAATTCCTTCATGCCTGAGGAGCCGCTATTGACCGTGCACGTTTCAAAACCTTCGGACGTCAGCCCGTATGAAAGCAAATCAGCAATTGCTTCATCATCTTCAATAATCAGTATTTTGGTTTTATCCATAAAGTCATCACTCATTCCTTGTTTCATGCTTATTTTTCTAAAAATCTCGTTTGTTTCTCGCATCCTTCTAAAGAGATGATACATAAATCCAAACCAAACTCTTCATTTGGCGGTCCGCAATTGGATCGCTGGCGGGCTATAAGGCGCAGAAAAAAATGAACGGCCTTTTATAATGATCAGAACGGGTCCATATCCGGTTTTTACTATGACAAAGTTTCCGGTTATCCCAAATTCTTCATCGATGATCATCTGTCTTTTGGAATTCCCACTCTTTTAACGGCAACAAAGGCAAAAACGTTTCAGGATAAGCAGACATTTTACAAATTGGATACATTTTGTTCTCAAATAACGGAGCACCTGTTCTGCATGAACAGGTGCTCTTTGTTTCTTATGGAACAAGATTCTTCGTCAAATTTGGCCATCATCCTGCTTATTTCTTGGAATGTAAAACGTGAAGGAAGTTCCTTCGTTCAGCATGCTGTGTACGGTGATCGATCCGTTGTGTGCATCGACGATGTTTTTGACGATCGCAAGTCCGAGGCCCGTCCCGCCTTTTCCTCTCGTCCTTGCTTTATCCGCCTTGTAAAAGCGTTCAAAAATAAACGGCAGGTCCTCTTCGGGGATGCCGCTGCCCGAGTCTTTCACGGCGATCTTCAGCCCGCTTTGCGCTGACTGCACATCGACATGTACGGTGCCCCCGGCATTTGTATGGCGGATCGCGTTGTCAATCAAGTTTGTTAAAACCTGCTCCATTTTGTCCGGATCAAACACAAATTTGGCTTCATGCAGATCAAGATTGTGAGAAAGCGTAATCTCTTTGTCCCCGGCCACTCCGTAGAACTTCCTGAACACTCTCTCGAAAAATTCGCGGAGCTCCACCGGTTCAACGTTTAAGGAAATATGACCCGCCTCCATTCTGGCAAGGTCCAGCAAATCATTCACAAGCCTTCCCATTCGTAAAGACTCGTCATAGATGACCTGCGCGATTTCCTTTTTTTCTTCCTCAGAGCTTGCAATGTCGTCAACGATTGCTTCACTGTATCCTTGAAGCATCGAAATCGGTGTTCTCAGCTCATGGCTGACATTGGCGATAAAATCTTTTCTCAGCTTATCAAGCCGTCTTTCCTCCGTCATATCCCTCAACACGGCGACCGCTCCGCGCACATGTGACTGATTGTACAGCGGACTCATGAGCAGCACCCATGTTCTGCCTTGCAGGGTCATTTCAATCATCTGCTCCTTCTCCGTGCTGACGGTGTTTTGAAAAAGCTCGCGCGCTTCAGGAGGCAGTTCATGGCCTTCTTTTACATTCATGTTCTGCTCATAATACCAAGCCTGTAAAAAGCGTTCAGCCGGAGGGTTAGTCACAAGGATCGTCCCGTCGATATTGATGGTGATCACGCCGTCGGCCATACTGCTTAAGATATTCGATAAATGCTCCTTTTCCTGATTGAGCGCCGTAATATGGAACTTCAGCTGGCGCCCCATTTGGTTAAAGGCAATCGCCAGCTCGCCGATTTCATCCTGGGTCAGGATCGGAATCTTCGTATCAAACTTCCCTTTTGCAAGATCCTGTGCACCTTGCCGCATTTTTCTGAGCGGGTAGGTAATCCGGCTCGACAGGAAGAAAGCGAAAATCGTCGTTAACACAATCGCAATCGCAGCGGCAAAGAGAATATACCTTGTCGTATGCTGTGTCGTATCTTTCACGGCAAGAAGCGATTGAGAAAGAAACACCATGCCTTCATTTTCGTCTTTCCCGTACGGTACACCGACAATCAGCTGATCGTTCTTTTGATTGGAGATGACCGTCCGCTTCTGCACTTTTTGATGCTTCTGAAGCGCTTCGTTCAGATCGGGATCATTTTTAATATCTTTTAATGTGATGGAAGCCACTTTTTGATTTTCCCGCGGTGAATACCAATATTCATTCTCATTTTTGATAACGGTAATGCTCGTCAGTTCATCGGCAAGCTCCCATGTAATCGATCTGGCTGTCTCCTGGTCTTTATGGTTTTCCATGATGACGGCCACCTTGCTGGCGAGCTTTGTCAAATCAGCTTCCGCCTCATCGACATGGTAGTTTTCAATAAACTCAAGCAGAAAGAACGTAAGGATAAATAAGACAAATGAAACCAAAAGCAGTATGGTAAACCACAGTTTACCGACTACGCTCTTCCAAAACTTCATTCGTTTCCGACCTCAAATTTATACCCGACACCCCATACCGTTACGATTTTTTTCGCAGCTTTCGGCGAGACTTTGTTCAATTTTTCACGTAGACGTTTAACATGGGTGTCGACCGTTCTCAAATCGCCGAAAAACTCGTATTGCCATACTTCCTTCAGCAGCTTTTCACGATCGTATACTTTATCAGGGGTTTTGGCCAGGAAGTAAAGCAGTTCATATTCTTTCGGCGTCAGGCTGACTTCGGTTCCGTCCGCCATAACTCTGTGAGCATCGTGATCAATGGATAAGTGAGAAAAAACAAGAACATTTTTTGCCGTTGTATCTGTATTCAGGTAAGAGGTTTGCGATGATCTTCTCAAGAGCGCTTTGACTCTCAGCACCACTTCCCTCGGACTGAAAGGTTTTACAATATAGTCATCGGTTCCGACTTCAAAGCCCTGCACCCGGTTAGCTTCTTCGCCTTTCGCCGTCAGCATGATGATCGGAGTGGCTTTTTTGTCGCGTACTTGGCGGCATACTTCAATACCGTCTGTTCCGGGCATCATCAAATCGAGCAGGATTAAATCGTATTCGTTGCCCAGGGCTTTATCGATGGCTTCGTCGCCATTCTCGGCTTCCTCGATCTTATAATTTTCCCTTTCCAGGTACATTTTTAAAAGTCGTCTGATTCTTGCCTCATCGTCTACTACTAATATTTTTGTCTCTTTCGTCTGTTCCATCGTAAACCTCCTGATTTGAATCTTCTTACATTCATTTTATTAGAAAAGCGATCGTAAGCCAAGCTAAGAATGGCCGTTCCGCAATTTAAAACGATAAGCTGCGGAAGGCCCGGCGAAAAGCCCGGACCTTCCTGCACCGCACGGATCATGCATAAGAGTGAAGTCCGGCGATGACAAGGTTTACAAAAATAAGATTAAACATAATAATGGCAAAACCGATGACGGCGAGCCACGCCGATTTTTCGCCGTGCCAGCCTCTCGAAAGCCTGAGATGCAGATAAGCTGCATAAAACAAAAATGTAATCAGCGCCCAGACTTCTTTCGGATCCCAGCCCCAGAATCTGCTCCATGCCAGCTGTGCCCATATCATCGCGAAAATAAGCGCGCCAAGCGTAAAAACCGGAAAGCCGATCGAAACGGAGCGATAGCCGATTTCATCGACAAGGTCAAGGTTCACATTTTTCACGAGCGGCTGAAGAAGCTGACTGATGCGTTTTCTGATGATCAGCCTAATGACACCGTAAAGCAATGCGCCGGTTCCAAACGACCAGAGAACCGTATTCAGCTTCCGGCCTGAAAAAATAGGCGGCACATTGACAAGCGGCTCCATTCTCTCCTCTGTTAAAAGTTCGCCTTTGTTCGGTCCGATCAGAGCGGGAAGCTCGTAAATCATGACGTCTTCCTGGTTGTCTTTATCAATCCACTTGAACTGCGCCTCATAGCCCCCAATGCGGAATGAGGTCGTGACAAGGATAAACGCGAGCGTTGTCACAAGCATAAACATGACAAATTCGAGCCAGAACGTTTTTTTGCCCGGCTGTGACTGATCCACATGCTTGAGCAGAAAGATCACGCCGGCGACAAAGCTGATGGCGAGAATCGCCTGTCCGAGAGCTGCAGTCGTAACATGAATATACAGCCAGTTGCTTTGAAGCGACGGAATCAGCGGTGTGATATCGGTCGGAAACATGCTGGCATATGCGATCAAAAGCAGGACAACGGGAAGCGTAAACAGTCCCAATGCAGACAGCTTGTAAATAAAGTAGATGATGATGAACGCCAGGACGAGCATCATGCTGAAAGCAGTTGTAAATTCAAAGAGATTGCTGACCGGCGCGTGTCCGGAAACGATCCATCTCGCAATAAAATATCCAAACTGGCATACAAATCCGATGATCGTGATCAACACTGCGATCGATGCCCAGCGGTTCTTCTTCTTCCGGTCTGAAGCCTTGCTCCTGATGGAGCCGCCAAAAAAGAAGACCGCTGAGAGATACAAGAGAAATGCCGCGTACAATAAATTGCCGCTTAACTCTGCCATGAAAACCCCTCCCTATGCTGGCCGTTTATTTTTTTTCCTTTGACAGTTCTTTTTGATCGGCCGGTTCGGATATCCCCGTATCCGCGAGCGCGGCCTTCAAGTCCTGCTTCAGCCCGTACCAGTTTTTGTTCGTATGTCCGGCGACGAGCACATGCCCGTCCAGCGTTCTGAGCCAGATCCTTCTATGGTGCCAGTACATCCCCTGAATGACGCCGATCATAAAGATGGCACCGCCGACAATGAGCACCCACAAAGTCAAATCTTTTCTAATTGTGAGGCCTGAGAGATTCTTCGTTTCGACATGGTCAAACTTCATTTTGTATTTATTGTCGTCAGAACCTTCGATTGTTTCCTGAATCGCCACGAAACTTTTTTCTCCTTTAGGCTTATCCGGTGCGGTGATCTGGAATACAAATGCCGGATTGTTCGGATTCCTCGTTTTCGTGCTCGGTTCCCCGTCTTTGTTAAAATAAAAGTCCGGCAGGTAGCTTGCTATATGAACTTTGTAACCGTTACCAAGATCATATTCCGGTTTCGGCTCCAAGAGGTCGATTGCCACTTTGCCGAAGGATTTCCCGCTGTCTTTTTCAATCAGCTGAAACACCATTTTGTCGAGCTCGCCTTCCTTGTATGTCAGCTGATAGAGTGCATATGAACCGAATTTCAACGGGTCATTGACCTTGATCTTGCCGTTTTTCACTTTCTTCAATTCAGGCGCTTCGCCCGGCAGGCTGTCATTTTTTCTTTCATACAGTTCAACATCGGTTTGATATGTTTTTGCGACAGTCCCGTCACCAGCTTTGGTGATCGCCTCTGAAAATACTTCTTTTTCTTTTTCACTGTCGTACATTTCTTTTATAAACCGGTTGTTTTTCAAATAGTAATGGCCGTCAGTTCCCGGAATTGGCACCGTTTCCCCTTCCCTGATCCAAAGGGTTTCGTCGACATACATGCCCGGGACAAATCTGAGCATGACCCCGATGAGGAATATAATCAGTCCGATATGGTTAACATATGGGCCCCACCTTGAAAAACGGCCTTTTTCGGCAAATAGGTTGCCGTTTTCTTCCTTGACGCGGTATCGTTTTTTCTTCAGCTTACCGATGATTTGCGATTTTGTGTCCTCAGACATGTCCGCTTCCGTCCGGCTGAATAGGCGCTGCCTCTCCATAAAGTTCGGATTTCGCGTGACGCCCTGGTTTTTCAGAGCCCTGTACAAAGGAACGACCCGGTCAAGGCTGCAGATGACAAGCGAAATGCCGATTGAGGCAACCAGAATAATAAACCACCATGAACCGTAGAGATTGTGAAAACCGAGAGCATAATAGATTTGTCCGAGAAGCCCGTATTGTTCGCTGTAGTATGTATCAGCCTGCGCACCCGGCGGCAGGAACATTTCCTGCGGAAATATCGTTCCAAAAGCCGATGCTGTCAGCGTAATGACGATCAGCCAGACGCCGACCTTTACAGACGAAAAGAAATTCCATATTTTATCTACGATCGTTTTATTATAGGTTTGAGAGCGTCTCGCACTTCCGTCATACCGCATGTCAAGGAGTTTGGCATCCTGTTTGACGAGCGGCTTTCCGCACGATTCACACAAAACGGTACCCGCCGGATTCACATGGCCGCATTCGCATTTGATTTCTTTCATCATGACGATCCCTCTGGTTTGATCATATTCATATAATCGTGGATCATCCGTTCTGTCATCTCGCCCGTCACGACCTTGACAATCTCTCCGTCAGGGTTGATCAAAAACGTGGTCGGCAGCGGTGTGACATCATATGCGTTAAGGACCTGCCTGTCTTTATCAAGCACAACCGGAAAATTGACGCCGTGGTCTTTCATAAAGTTTCGGACGGCGAGGTTCGATTCGCCGACATTGACGGCGACGATTTCCACCCCTTTATCCTTAAACACCTTGTATTGATTCGCCATATAAGGAAATTCTCTTTTGCATGGTTCGCACCATGTTCCCCAAAAGTTTAAAAATACCCCTTTGCCTTTTAGTTCGTCCAGTTTGAGACGGTTGCCGTCAACATCCTCCAGCGAAAAAATGGGAGCTTTTTCCCCCACCGCCACACTCTCCGTGTTTTGAAACACGGCGCTGTACAGCGTGTAGCCAAGCGCTGCAAGCAGCACAAGGAGGATGCCTGTCCGAATGTAAAAACGCTTTTTTTTCATAATCCGCCCCCTCATGTAGACATTCAGTATCATTATATCATCTCAAGACTGACTGCCATTTGCCTTTTTTGAAGGTTGTGTGAAAATTTAGAAAGCCGCTTTACCGTGTTCTGCCAATGCCCTGAGCCTTTTGACTTCATGAGGCGTAAGCTCTCTTTTTTCCCCTGTTTTCAAGCCCGCCAGGTTCAAAAAAGCATACTCTTCCCTTTTCAGCTTGAGCACCTCGTGTCCGATGGCTTCAAACATTCTCCTGACCTGGCGGTTTCGCCCCTCATGGATCGTGATTTGGACGATGCTTGTCTGCTTTTTCTTATCAAGCGACAAAAGCTTCACTTTTGCAGGAGCTGTCTTTCCATCCTCAAGGCGCACGCCCCGCTCAAGTTTTTTTAAATTCTCCTTTAAAGGAATGCCTTTCAGCTTTGCTACATACGTTTTATTAATTTCGTATTTCGGGTGCATCAATTTATTGGCGAAGTCCCCGTCATTCGTTAGCAATAAGAGGCCGCTCGTATCATAATCAAGCCTTCCGATCGGATAAATCCGCTCCTCCACCTCGGTGAAAAAGTCGGTCACAACTTTCCGGCCTTTGTCGTCTTTAACTGCTGATATAACCCCTCTCGGTTTATACAGGAGAAAATAAACGGGTTCTTCGCTTTCAAGCTGGATGCCGTTTACCTCAATCCGATCGGAGCTTGATACTTTAACGCCAAGCTCTCTGACGGTTTTGCCGTTGACCGTGACTCTCCCTTCTTTTATAAGCTCCTCCGCCTTCCGCCTCGATGCGATACCGGCGTGGGCGATTACTTTTTGAAGTCGTTCCATATCTTTCACCTCATGTATTATCTTACTTTTTTCCAGACCAACAAACAAGTTTGCGAGGCGCCTTCTTCCTTAGGAAAGTAGCACTCCGCCCTTAAATGTATCCTTTCTCACCTCAAAAGTAAAACAGTTTTGGCTAAAAAGCAAAAAGCGCCTGTTGATCAGGCGCTTCCAAACAGCAATGTTACAATAATTACAGACGCGATAACCCCCGCTAAATCAGCAAGCAGTCCCACCTTTAAAGCATCCCCCATTTTCTTGATTCCGACCGCTCCGAAATAGACGGTCAAAACGTACAGAGTCGTGTCTGTCGATCCCTGCATGACAGAGGCCAGCCGGCCGATGAACGAATCGGGCCCGTAAACTGCGATTAAATCGGTCGTCATGCCGAGCGCTGCCGTTCCCGAAATCGGCCGGATCAGAGCCAGCGGAACCACTTCCGTCGGAATTCCCACGGCGGAAAACACGGGCTTTAAAAGATTCATAAAAAAATCGAGCGCCCCTGAAGCCCGGAAAACCGTGATCGCTACAAGCATACCGACTAAATAAGGGATAATGGAAAATGCAATTTGGATTCCTTCCTTCCCCCCTCAACAAACGCTTCATAAGTCGGAACTTTTTTGAATGTACCGTATAGCAGAATCGTGGCGATGATAAACGGGATAAGGGCCAGAGAAAGCCAGTTGATGAATTCCAAATGCTCACCCCTTCTTTTTTCTTCTATAATAAAAGTATCGGTCGATGAAGATCGCAAAGATCCCCGATATTAAAGTCGCCAAAATGGTCGGACCGACGATGTCTGTCGGCGCCTTTGCATCATATGTCATCCTGACCGCGATGACGGTCGTCGGAATCAAGGTAATGCTTGACGTATTGACCGCCAGAAAGGTGATCATTGAGCGGCTCGCTTCCCTGCGGTTCCGGTTGAGCGCCTTCATCTGTTCCATCGCTTTAATACCGAGCGGTGTCGCTGCATTGCCCAATCCGAAAAAGTTGGCCATTAAATTGGATAAAATATATCCCATCGCCGGATGATCCGGAGGGATCTCGGGAAACAGCTTTGAAATGAACGGCCGGCACAGCCTGCTGAATTTTTCGAGAAGCCCGGACTGTTCAGCGATTTTCATCAGCCCCAGCCAAAAAACAAGGACGCTCATCAGTCCGATCGCAATCGTGACGGCTTCCTTCGATCCTTTAAATACAGCTTCATTAACTTCCTGAACCGTTCCGTTGAAAAGCGCAAACACCAGACCGATCACCGTTAAGCCGACCCAGATTATATTGACCATGATGAACCGCCCGCCGCTTTTTGGAATACGGATTGAAAGGTCTCGAAAAACGATTTTTTCGGTTTTTTGTTTCGCTCGTTTTCATAATAGATCGGTACGCTTGCAATCGTTTTTCCGTCGAACATGACGTTCATTTCTCCGATGATGTCCGGGATTTCTTTTTTGTTTTTACGCCATGATTTTTTCGGTTCAAGAAGCTCGATATCAACCTTCACATCTTCTTTTTCCTCTTCGTTTAAAAGATATGTGACATCCCGTTTAATAAAAGCTTTATTTCCGTAAAAAGAGTCTTTTAATTTCGGAATCTCGCCTTTTTTGGCGATGATATATGTTTTGTAGTGGCCGAATACATAGTTGAACATGTTCATATGATCATTCCAGTCGTCAGGGGCATTGATTGTGACGGCGATCAAATCGGTTCCGTCTTTCGATGAAGTGGAGACGAGCGTACGCTTTGCAAGCTTTGTATATCCCGTCTTCCCGCCTGTACTGTATTTGTAAAGCCCTGTTAAAAGCTTGTTTTTATTTCTCCAGATGCCTTGCATCGTTTCTGCTTTATAGCGTTTCGTTCCGGCGATTTTTTTGTACGTTTCATTTGTCATCGCATATTTTGTTAAAAGCGCCATATCATAGGCCGAGGAATAGTGATCAGGGTGGTCATCAAGTCCGTGCGGATTGCGGAACAGGGTGTTTTCCATGCCGAGCTCGGCCGCTTTTTGATTCATCATGTAGACAAAGCCTTCCAGGCTTCCGCCCACATGTTCGGCAATCGCAACGGCTGCATCATTTCCCGATCTCAGCATCAAACCGTAAACAAGGTCCTTCAGCTTCACCTTTTGCCCGCTTGTTAAATAGATCGATGATCCCTCTGTCCTGACCGCTCTGTCGCTGACCGTGACCGTCTCATCCAATTTGCCCGATTCCACGGCCAAAATGGCTGTCATAATCTTCGTAATGCTTGCAATGCGCCGTTTTTCATGCTCATCCTTTGCAAACAAAACCCGTCCGGATTGCCCGTCCATGACAATCGCGCTTTTTGCGCTGATATGAAGGGAGGGCTGTGCTTGAGCGGTTTCGTATGAAGAGCATAAAAGAGAGCATATCATGATGGCTGCTGCCGCTTGTTTTAGAAAAAAGCGCATTTTTTCTCACGTCCTTGTGGTTGTTTGTACAAGTTTATGCGCTTGTCTTTTTGTTATGAACACCAATTGGATGATTTCCCGAGAAAAATCTAAAGCAAGATAAAAACCCCCCTTTCATGAAAGGGGGAGTTCCGGCTCACGGTTCATTTAAGCTATGATCTCGGCTGAACCATCTTCATTCGATAGTCAGTCGCATAGTATTCCAATTCTTCTCTCATCGATTGATATCCTGTTTCAAGCGAAGCCATCAAATTTTTTAATGAGGCCGGCGCTGGTTCGTGAAAGCAAATGGCGTTTTTTCCCGTGTAGGCCGCTCTGCTGTCTTCGTACCAAGTATCTTTTTTCGGTGTAAAAAATTCTTCTATGCATCGATGATAGACCTGATAGAGCGTCCTTTCGGCTGCAGCCTCCTGAAAAGGATCCTGCTGCAGCCTGATTCGGCAGGCCGCAAGCCCTTCTTCACAGTACACCGCCAGTTTTCTCAAGTTGCTGAGGACATCGCGATAATAATCTCTTCTCCCGGGCTCTTCGGCTTCAAGGGATGAAAGCGTCGTTTCGTTTAAATAATCGCACAGCGTCTGAACGGTCTGTGCTAAAAATTCGCCTGCCTGCTCGGTTTGGGCTCTTGCCATAGATTTTCCCATTGGTGTCGGCACCCTCTCCTCATCGCTTTGTTACAATCGTATTCTTTCATGCATGAAATTAAACATAAAAAATACGATAATATATATTATCATACTTCGGTCCTTAAGGTGAGTCTATTTTAAATCTTCGAACGTCTGGTTAAAGTTCTCAAAGAACAGATCGGCTTCTTCCTGAACCCCGTCTTCTTCTACATTTTCGGGCAGCGGCGGAAGCTCTTCAAGCGTTTTTAAGCCGAATTGTTCAAGGAATGTTTCGGTTGTACCGTACAAGATTGCCCTGCCCGGTCCGTCCGCCCGGCCTACTTCGCACAACAGCGCTTTTGCGACAAGGCTCTGGAGAATCCGTTCAGATTTGACCCCTCTGATCTCCTCGACTTCCGCTCTTGTAATCGGCTGCTTATATGAGACGATGGCCAAAACTTCGAGGGCAGCCTGAGAAAGCCCTTTTGAAGGGGCTTCAATCAGCTTTTTCAAATAGACGGCGAATTCTTTTTTGGTCGAAAGCATGTACGTATCTGCGTATTCGACAAGCTCGATGCCCCTGTCTTCTTTTTCATAGGTTTCTTTGACATCAAGCATAATATCCTGAAGCTCGGCTTCATCGATCTCCAAAACGGATAATAGCTGTTTTTTTGTCAGGCCCTCGTCGCCGGCGGCATACAAAAGCGCTTCGACAATGGCTTTCCAATTCACGATATCAAGCGTCATGAATCGCTTCACTCCCTGTTATGTAAATGTCTGAAAAGTTGTGTTCCTGTTCAATGATGATCAGCTGGTTTTTCATCAGCTCCAAAATCGCCAAAAACGTCACAACGAGATGCTCTTTCTGTTCGTACGGGAACAGTTCCATAAAATGCATCCTTTTACGGGACGATTTCAAACAATCGACGATTTGCGTCATTCGTTCTTCTATCGGTATTTCCTGTCTTGAAATTCTAGTTTCAGACGGCCGGCTGATTTTTTTGCGGTTCAACACCTTTTGAAATGCCCCGAGCATGTCGTAAACGGTGACGGACAGCTTTTGCTCGCTGAGTTTGATTTCCTTGGCATAGTCGCTCAAATCGCTCGGCGGCTTCGCGAATGCTTTTTGCCGCTCTTCCTCGCGCTCCTTCAAATTTTGCGCGGCACTTTTGTATTTTCTGTACTCTATTAATTTTTCAATCAATTCTTCTCTCGGGTCCTCTTCTTCCTCGAGAAACTCTTCGTCAAAGAGCTCCTCTTCCTGCTTTGGAAGGAGCATTCGGCTTTTAATGCTGAGAAGGGTCGCGGCCATCACCAAATATTCACTGGCCACGTCGAGCTCAAGTTCGCGCATCGTATGCACATATAATAAATACTGCTCGGTTATCTTCGCAACAGGTATGTCATAAATGTCTATTTCAAGGCGGTTGATTAAGTGCAGCAGCAGATCCAGTGGCCCTTCAAACGCCTCGATTTTCACCTGATATTCCATGTTCATTTCTCACCATTTTCAAAATCGCTTCTAAGCCGGCTAAAACTGGCTACCCTTTAGTATAAATTACGCGTCTGCATGAGTCCAATATAATTTAAGAAGCTTTGGCATTCGCCTATACGATTTGAGCGTATGCTGCATAGAATACTGTGTAAAATCTTAAACCTGAGGAGGGAACAACATGGGAGGTAAAGGCTTCGGCTACGGCGGAGGATTTGCTTTGATTGTCGTTCTGTTTATTTTGTTGATTATTGTAGGAGCGGCATGGATCTATTAACATAAAAATGAGAAGCGTCCTTTACCGGGCGCTTTTTTCATAGCCTGGATATATCAGCCGTTTTTCCTCCGTTCCGTTCTTATGATACACTTTAACGGAAACTTAAAGGAGGATGTCAGATGTATCCCCAAGCTTATATCGATTACCTGGCCGAATTCCACGGGTCAAGGGATTATTTTGAATGCCACGAAATTTTAGAAGACCATTGGAAAAAGGACAATCCCGGCGAGCGGAAATCATACTGGGTCGGGTTGATTCAGCTGGCAGTCGCACTCTATCATCAGCGGAGAAACAATTTTGCCGGCGCAGAGAGATTAATGGCGAACAGCATTCGCATCCTGGCGTCCGAAAAAGACGCAGTCGAATCGCTCGGATTGGATTACAGCCGCTTCATCAAGCTGTTAAGGAAGACGTACCAAAAAATCAAAGCCCATTCTCCTTATGAAAGCATCATGCTTCCGATCACAGATGAAGCTTTGATCAAAGCATGCCGGAAAAAATGTGAAAAAAGGTCGTATGAGTGGGGAGCAAACGATCCACCAGACGCCTTCATCATCGATAAACACCTGCTGAGAGACCGGACTGAAGTGATTGCCGAGAGGGAAAAACAAATCGAACGGCGAAAAAAGAGCAGAGGCTAGAAGCCTCTGCTCATTGGTTATATGTGATGTCTTCATTTTCGTGATCCTGACAGCGCTCAAAGAATCCTTTAGTTAATTCATTCGGAACCAGCGGTTTAGGTGCAAACATTTGCGAAATGGCCGACACCATTTTTTTGCCGATTCCTTGATGACGGTGAGACGGGTTTACACTGATATGCTTGATCTCGACTTCTTCTTCTCTTTTCTCTACTCCTACACAGCCGACAATATCCTCGCCTTCTTTCCATAGGAACAGCTGCCTTTCAGTGTCCGTTTCATAGTCTTTAATTGTCTGCTGAAGCTGCTTGACGTCCTTCTCATTCGGCATAAACGAAAGGAGCCCCATCGCAATCTTTTCGAATGACTTTTTATAACGAATTAACATAAATACCCCTCAATATATCAAAATGTGGATCTAACGAAGGCTAGTCGCTTCACATCACATTATAAACATTTTTATAACCTTTTTAAACTCTTTTTCGGTAATTATTGAAGCGACCGGGTCAGGTTCGCCATTTCAATCGCTGCCGCGGCAGCTTCTGCACCTTTATTTCCGGCTTTTGTTCCGGCGCGTTCTACCGCCTGCTCGATCGTGTCTGTCGTCAATACGCCGAAGATCACCGGAACGCCTGTTGACATGCTGCTCGCCGCAATCCCCTTTGCCGCTTCATTGCAGACATAGTCATAGTGGCTTGTCGCTCCTCTGATGACCGTGCCAAGTGTAATCACGGCGTCGTATTTTTTCGTTTCAGCCATTTTTTTGGCGATCAGCGGAATCTCGAATGCGCCGGGAACCCAGGCGACATCAATATCATCAGCTTTGACCCCATGTCTCAACAGCGTATCTTCTGCACCGCTTAGAAGTTTGCTTGTAATAAAATCGTTGAACCTTGACACAACGATCCCAATTTTCAAATCTGTTCCAATTACATGACCTTCTATTTTATTCATATGAATCCCGTCCTTTTTTGTGATTGATTTTAGTTTAAAAATGAAGCATATGCCCCAATTTTGATTTTTTCGTTTTTAAGTACTTTTCATTATCTTTTTTTGTCTCCATCTGCAGCGGCACCCTGTCTGCGATCGTCAGGCCGTAGCCTTCGAGACCGGCAATCTTTCGCGGATTGTTCGTCAGCAGCTTCATTTGTTTCACGCCGAGGTCTCTTAAGATTTGGGCGCCGATCCCGTAGTTGCGAAGATCCGGGAGAAAACCGAGCTTTTCGTTAGCCTGTACGGTGTCATATCCTTCTTCCTGCAGCTTGTAAGCTTTCAGTTTATTAATTAAGCCGATTCCTCTTCCTTCCTGTCTCAAATAAAGGAGCACGCCCCGGCCCGCTTGTTCGATTTGCGCGAGCGCGGCAGCAAGCTGCGGGCCGCAGTCGCAGCGGTAAGAGCCGAAAACATCGCCCGTCAGGCATTCTGAGTGTACGCGGACAAGGACAGGCTCGTCTCCGAAAGGTATATCGCCTTTGACGAGTGCTATATGTTCCTTGTCATCGATTTCGTTTGTATAGCCGTAAACCTTGAATGTGCCGAATTCGGAAGGCAGCGTAATCTTCACTTCTCGGTTGATCAGCGTTCCCTTGCTGTAGCGATATTCGATCAAATCTTTAATCGTAATCATTTTCAAGTCATGCTGGTCGGCTATTTTTTTGAGCTCGGGCACCCTTGCCATCGTGCCGTCTTCATTCATGATTTCGCAGATGACGCCGGCCGGCGCGGAACCGCATGCCTCCGCAAGGTCAACGGCCGCCTCCGTATGTCCGGCTCTTTTTAAAACGCCGCCTGTTTTCGCAATCAAGGGGAAAATGTGCCCCGGTCTTTTAAAATCACCCGGAAGCGCGTGATCATCAATCAGCGACATGACGGTCAACGACCGCTCCTGAGCGCTGATCCCCGTCTTTGTATCGCGGTGATCCACACTGACCGTAAATGCCGTGTGATGAGAATCGGTATTTTCGTCCACCATCGGATGGAGGTCAAGCCGTGAAGCGATCTCTTCATTAAGCGGCGCGCAGATCAAACCCCTTCCGTGCGAAGCCATAAAGTTGATCACTTCAGGTGTTGCGTATTCTGCCAGCGCAACGAAATCGCCTTCGTTTTCCCTGTCCTCGTCATCGACCACGATGATGACTTTTCCTTGCTTCAAATCGCGTATCGCTTCTTCAATTGTGTGAAACATAGGCGCTCAGCCTCCTTTCATTTAAAACCCGTTTTCTTTAAAAAATGATTCAGTCAATGGCTTTGCCTGTTTGTCTTGTTTTGCTTGGTGGAGAAACCGGTAAATGTATTTGCCGATCATATCGCACTCGATGTTGACGATGCTTCCGGGCTTTTTTTCCGAAAAAATCGTTTCATCCAATGTGTGCGGGATTAGCGAGACTGTTACTTGATCTTCCGTCAGTCCAAAAATGGTGAGGCTGACGCCGTCTACGGCGATCGAACCTTTTAACACAAGCATTTTGGCCAGTGAAGAGTCAAGTTTTAAATCATAGTATACGGCGTTAGCCGCTTTTTCTATGCGTACGATAGACGCGGTGCCGTCGACATGCCCCGACACCATATGCCCGCCGAAGCGGCCGTTTGCCGCCATCGCCCGTTCAAGATTGACGCGGCTTCCTTTTTTTAATGTGCCGAGTGATGTTGCTTTCAGCGTTTCAAGCATGACATCCGCCGTGAAACTGCCGGAACCGAACTCATTTACGGTCAGACAGACTCCGTTGACAGCAATGCTGTCGCCAAGCTTCACATCTTCGGTCACTTTGTTGGATTGGATGACTAAAGACATGGCGCTTCCCGCCTTTTTCATGTCCAAAATCGTTCCGACTTCTTCAATGATGCCTGTAAACATATGCCACCGCCTTATTCTTTTATCGGTTTTGCCGCCAGCTTTATATCCTGGCCGATTTTGGTAATGGTTGTGAAATGCAGTAAGGGGACATCTTTCATCGATTGAAAGCCTTCACCGGAGAGGATGCTGGGAGATTGCAGCCCTCCGATTAATTTAGGGGCAAGATAGAAGATCATTTGCTGATAGAGTCCTTCTTTGACGAAGCTTGCGTGAACCGTCGCGCCACCTTCGACAAAGACTGAAGCGATTCCTCGGTCTGCAAGGTGCAGAAGCACGTCGCGCACCGGAAGTTCATCCGCATCCAGCACGGTTACCTGTACACCTTCTTTTTCCAGGTTCCGAACCTTTTCGGGATCTGCCTTGGACGTCGTGTAAATCCAGGTTTCCGCTGCTTTATCCTGAATTACTTTTGACTGAAGCGGGATTGACAGCGTCGTATCGAGAACGACACGCACCGGCTGATTCACTGACCCGGGGAGACGGCATGTCAAACTCGGGTCGTCTGCTTTTATTGTGCCCGATCCAACTAAAATACTCTGGTGGTTTTTTCGGTATTGGTGAGCGTCCATCCGCGCTTCTTCAGAAGTAATCCATTTGCTGTCGCCTGTTGCGGTAGCGGTTTTGCCGTCAAGGCTGGCAGCTGCTTTTAATGTCACATACGGAAGGCCTGTCCGCATAAAATGCATGAACTTTTCGTTCAGCTCTTCCGCCTGTTCTTTGAGAACGCCTGTTTCGACCTCGATCCCGGCGCTTCTCAGCATCCCGATTCCTCTTCCGGAAACGAGCGGATTCGGATCTTCGGCTGCCACGACTACCCGCTTCAAACCGGAACGAATAATCAGTTCCGCGCAAGGAGGGGTTTTGCCGTAATGGCTGCACGGTTCAAGCGTCACATAAATGACGGCTCCTTCCGCATGGCGGCCTGCCATTTGAATGGCGTGCACTTCTGCATGCGCTTCACCGTATTTTAAATGAGCCCCCATCCCGACCACTTCACCGTCTTTGACGACAACGGCTCCGACAAGCGGATTGGCCCCTGTCTGACCTTCGCCCTGCTTCGCAAGCTCCAATGCAAGATTCATATAATGCGCATCTGTCATGAATTTCCCTCCCTTCTTCCAAAAAAATAACCCCGGATGTCGATCCGGGGGTTTGTTTTTGTGCATGAGAAATAAAACTATGCATCATCATTATTTTTCACATAGTCTCTTCATCCTTCTCCCATCCAGACTTTCACTGTCGGCTTCAGCTTCTCACTGAATCCACCGCTTTGCACGACGCACAGCGGGTCACGGGCTCTAAAGCTGTCTCTCGCTTTATTACCGCCGGTCGGGATTTTCACCCAGCCCCGAAGGATACAATCGATATTTACTTGTCCTTATGCGTAATTATAGCGGCCGCATATTAAAATTGCAATGAAAACTGCTTGCACAGAAAAACCCCTCTGAGAAACAGAGGGGTTTTAATCTGCCACCTTGACGACTTTGATTAATCCGTCGATTCTGTTGGCATTAGAGAAGTAGGCCTTTACTTTGTCTCCTTCTTTAATGTCGGACAGATCCTGGTTAAGATTTTTCGCATTGAAAATGATCTTCGTTCCGTTATCTGATACCCCGTGGTATTCAGTGCCGTCAATTTTGGTGATCTTATATTGATAAATGGTATAGTTCTTTTCCTCAGATGAGACGGTTTGGCTGAGCGCCGTTGAGACATCTTGAACGCTTCCGTTTTTTAAATAATAAAAGCCTCCGGCCAGTACGGCAGCCAAAACGAGCAGAACCGTGAGCTTGAATCTTATTTTCCCCATGATCAAAACCTCCAGAACACGTTCTGAACTATCCTATGTTTATTTCCTGTTAATGATGAAATAAAACATGTTCGATTCAGACGGAAAATATGTGGTTTTTAAGTATAACGCAAAATGAAGGGAAATCGTTTCATATTCAGACGAAATACTACTTATAACCTACGAATGTACATTCTGGTTTAGGGGTGTGTGTGAAAACAAGCTTTAAAATTGAGTCCAAATAACTATGTTTTGAGAAACCGTTTGTTCTGGTTTCTTCGCTTTAGGTTTCGCTGTAAAAGTCGTTTCGGATGGCAATAACAGACTGATTTTTAAGATACTCGCTGTCTTTCGTTTTGGCCCAGGCGAGAAACTTCACATGCTCGGAATGGAACAGAGCCTCGTGATGGGGCGAGCGAGCAGCAGCCGCTCCGAGTCTGTGCTTGATACCGCGCACGAACTTCCAATATTGATAGAAAGGCAGTTTTAATTTTGTCATAAATCCTGCCGAGTCTTCAATCACATATCCCTCCTCTTCAATCGACGGGTCATTTGACACAGACAGGTACCATTTATAAAAATCCGTCCACTGGTCAAAAGAAATGACTTTTTGCTTACATTCTACACGAAATGTCTCAGCAAAACAGAGGACATCTTCATACGGCAGCTTTTCATATTTCATCTGCCTTTTAACAATGTCGAGAAGGACAAGCTTATCCGATTTGTACTCGATAATGTGCGGATCTTTTTCTGGCAGCACGACTTCAAATACTAACGAAACATTGCGTTTTTTTACATATTCTCTTACATCCTCTATCTGAGATGCGTCAAACGTTTTGTGAAACAGCTCTTCCACCCATTTCGCATGGCCGTCTTTTTGTCCGCTTGCCGATGTATAAGATTTTGAGGTGAAGACGAGCTCATCGGTTTCAGAATTGTAGCCGACAGTTCCCAAAAATCCATTCGCCTTATCATAAACAGTGACCGGAAAGCGCAGCGTGTTAACGAGAACATGCATTTTCGTCGTCAGGCGCTCATCGATGTTGAAAAATTTGTTGTAGCTTCTGCTGACGATTTCCTTGGTGTTTCTGTTGATAAACAGCCCTCTTGCCTTCATGCTGACGCTGTCCCATTTTCTCTCCTGAAAAGCCTTCCTTGTAAAGTTAAAAGAGGAAATGCCGCCGGCTAATTTTTGCTCAGACACATAATCGTGTTCGTCCAAATGCTTTAGAAAATGGTCGACCGTCAGCTCCTCGTGTTCGTGATGAGAATCAAGCGAAGGAGCGGACGTTTTAAACACATCATTTTTTATCTCATGTGTTTGAATTCCCGACCGATCGATGGTGACAACCCTTAAATGCCCGCCGTGCTCCACCTGCCCTTCCAGGTTATATGATTTTGCGGCTGCATGCACTGGAAGCCGGAACATGTTTCTGTGCCCGTGGATTTGAATGATGTTCCGCCCTTCCATATTTTTCGTAAAGACATGGTCGATATCTGTCTCATATCCGCCGACACCGTTGATCAGCTGGCTGGTAGCCGTAAGCAGAAGGTTGTCAGGAAGCGCGGAAATGCCGCCGTGCGTGATGATGTAAGCATCTTCTCCATACGTGAAGTAAACAATTTGGTGGAAGCGCCTGGCCAGTTCCCTGATATCTTTTTTGTCAAAGCCTGCTTCGTCTAATTCCGGTTTTGTCTTCTTGTTAAATACGCTGCTTCTTGTCTCTTCATCATGCCCGTATTGCTTCAAGTATTTATCATGATTTCCTTCGAGCAAAATCACATTTTTACGATCTTTGATACTGAGCAGGAATTGAACAACTTTTGCGTTTTCTATTCCTCTATCAAGCATATCACCTGTGAAAATATATAACTCGTCATCTTCGAGTCTGCCTTTCAAATAAGAATCCAGCACCGTAAAACAGCCGTGCACATCCCCGATCACATGTATTTTTTTGTAGCTGTCGAGCCGCCTCGGCTTATACTGCATCACATCTTCAAATTCTTCCGGCTTGATGACCGTTGTCCAGGAAGGCGCCGGTTCGGTTAAAATCCGCTCGTGCATGGCGTGAACCACGCTGTCGGGCACCCGCTTATGCTCGGCCCTCTCCCGGTTTCTCAACAGAGCGGTCTCAAGCGGAATATCGGAAAAATCAACCACATACGCTCTGTAGCGATACTTTAAAACGAGAGCTTTATAGCTTGAAATCATGCTTGGTTTCGCATGGGTGGCATCAACGACGGTGAATTCCCCCCTTTCCATCCTTTCTTCAAGGAGGGTGAACAAAAGCTTCCATACCTTGCCGTCATTTTTTTGGGAAATGTCGTATTTCCCTTCCAAATTTAACACGGGTGACTGATGGATCAGCCTCAGCTGATCCGCAGACAGCGTATATTGATTCAATTGATGATCCCTGATCCAGGTTGATTTTCCGGTGCCAGGGCAGCCTCTAAGCAGTACTAAAGTCCTCATTATTGATCTCCTTATTCAGTTCTGATAAGTTTTATTATAAAAAAATTCAGCATTCCTTCCAAGAATATACGTCCTTATTTGCATTTTGTTTCAAAAAATAAACAAAAAAGATCCCCTAAAGGGGACTTTTTACGTGTCCTTAATGAAACTTCTCATCTATCCTCTTTTTATCGGACATGAAAAAAGCAGTGCTGATATAAACCAGCACTGCCCTTTGACGGAATATTATGTTACATTTCGTTCTCCGATATGAATCGGTGACGTTTTGACAGATGTTACGTTTCTCTCAGCAACATGTACCGGTACGGATGTTACATTTCTCTCAGCGATTTGCACCGGTGCGGACGTTACGTTTCTCTCAGCGATTTGCACCGGTGCGGACGTTACGTTTCTCTCAGCGATTTGCACCGGTGTAGACGTTACGTTTCTCTCAGCGATTTGCACCGGTGTGGACGTTACATTTCTCTCGGCGACTTTCATACCATCTGTTTGCGTCATCAGCACAGCACTTGCCAGAGAAAGTCCTGCTACTGAAGCAGCGGCGGTTAACAACAGTTTAGATTTCATACGACCAGTCCCCTTTTTTCATTTGTTTTCGAGCACTGAATACCGTTTGATAGAAATAAACAGAGTCGCTCAAGCGCCCAATTTCATTATAGTATTCAGCTGCTTCCAATGCCAAGTCCTCAATATCGGGATACATCTTTTTTGACCCGAGCAGCTGAAAAGTTTCCAGCATTTGAGCTCTTCCGTCATCATCAAGATACAAGGCTTTCAAAAAATGAAATTTTGATAGATAGATCGAATCGTCTGATCGCCGGGCGATGTCAATCCCTTTGTTTAACGCGTCATCCGCCTGTTCCAGGTGCTTCAGCTTGAAATATGCATGTGCAAGACTAAAAAACGCTTTTGGGAGAATATCTGATGACTCTTCTTGATAAATCGCAGCAGCTCTGTTGAAGTATTCAGCCGCCCGATTGAAATCCCCCATCTTATAATAGCAATTTCCCAAATTGTAATAGGTGTGTCCTTCCAATATGAGCTGGCCTTCTTGCTGTGAAAGCTTCAGCGCCTTTTTAAGATGCGAAAGCGCGTTTTCATTCGAATCCAAGTCGTCATAGTTCCCTGCGATGACGAACTCGCATTGGATTCTCCGAACCGTGTAAGTTTCATGCGCCTGGTAGGTTTCAATCGCTTGAAGCGCATAGTTCATCGACACGTGGCTCTGTTTCATATGATAAAACACTTCAGCCATTTTAAAATGAAACTCGGCTCTCTCTATTTCGTCCTCGACATGCAGCAGCTTTTTTTCGGCGCCCCTGTAAAAAGAGATCGCTTTAATAAAATCATGGTTTTTATATTCATACATCCCTCTAAAAAAGTTGAAATAATATTCAAGCAGGCCTGTCAGCTTTCCTTGTTCATCTTCGATATCTTTTAATATTTCAGAAAAGTCAGGCGGGGTTTCGCCTTCTTCCAATGGTTTTACGTAATCAAGCATGATTCTGTGTCTGAATTCCATTAAGGCGTAATACAATAATAAGTCTTGATCTTCTTCCATTTGAGAAATTTCGCGCTCAATTTCTGCCTTCAGCATTTCGGCGTCCGTGACATTGAATTTGCGTATCGCGTTATACCAGTCATTAATTTTTACGCCGACTGCAGTCGATGGGATTTTTACGCTCACCCCTTACGCCCCTTCCTTTTTTACAGATTGCGTTCTCTATCTAGCTCTTCACTTGAATATATTTTACATAAAGGGTCATTTTTTCACAATTATTTTATTTATTAGGATCGTCATTTCCTAGCAGAATGCGGTCTAAGAATCGGTCCCTGGTCCTATTGCATCTGGAAAATGAACACCGTTTCAGACAAAAAAAACAGCCCGGCTTAGCGGGCTGTTTCTGCACTTTCTGATTATGCGTCAAATACTTCGACTTTTTCCATGCCTTGTCCCTGTTCCATTGAAGTGACAGCATCAAAACCTGATGTGACTTTTCCAAAAACAGTGTGAACGCCGTTCAAGTGCGGCTGAGGCTCATGGACGATAAAGAATTGGCTGCCTCCAGTATCTTTTCCTGCGTGAGCCATTGAGAGAGAACCGGCTTCGTGTTTATGCGGATTCCCTTCTGTCTCGCATTTAATCGTATATCCAGGTCCGCCTGTTCCGGTGCCGTGCGGGCAGCCTCCCTGGCTGACGAAGCCCGGAATAACGCGGTGGAACTTCAATCCGTCATAGAACCCTTCGTTTGCAAGTTTTTCAAAGTTGGCGACAGTTCCCGGCGCCGCTTCCGGATATAGTTCAAACTCGATTTTTTTGCCGTTTGTCAGTTGTATGTATCCTTTTTTAGCCATCTTGATTCTCTCCTTTCATTTCACAAGGGTCATTATATCATATCGTAGAAGCACAGAGCCAATCAACCTGAAATAAACGGCGCTCTTGTATCGCTTTTGTAAAAGTTTTAAAAAAAGGTTGAATCGCCTGTGAAAATCATGAATGATAAAAGAGCGGTGTGATACGATACCCGGAGGGCATTTGACTTGAAAAGAAATGGATCTCTTTTTTTCTTTGAAACCTCTCTCATCTTTCATCCGTCTATATTTCGGAACGCATTATTTCCGTTCCGGCAGGCTTCTTTAAAAGTACAGCAATTCTGCCTGAAGCCTGCATTTTTAAGGAGGGCATTGAGCTTGAAAAAATCGATACTAGGAATCTTTACAGCATTGTGTCTGCTCATTTTCCCGCAGGTCAGCTTTGCTGACGCCGCAGTGGGTGATGTGATCGTCACGCTGGGGAAAGACTTGTCAAGCCAGGACAGACAAAAGGTATTAAAAGAAATGAATGCGCCTGAAAATGCGACCATCATCGAGGTGACAAATGATGAGGAGCATAAATATTTAGGGGATTATATACCGAAAGCACAAATCGGAACAAGAGCGATTTCTTCTTCTTCGATTACCGTAGCAAAAAAAGGCACCGGTTTGGAAGTGCAGACACACAATATCAGCAGAATTACGGATGAAATGTATTTAAACGCGCTGATGACAGCCGGTGTAAAAGACGCTAAAGTCTATATCACCGCACCATTTGAAGTATCAGGCACGGCCGCTTTGACCGGCTTAATGAAAGCCTATGAAACGACTTCGGGCGAAAAGATCTCCGAAGACGTGAAAAAAGTCGCGAATGAAGAGCTAGTCACCACTTCAGAGCTTGGCGAGAAAATCGGCAGTGAGAACGCATCGGCGCTGATGGCCAAAGTCAAGGAAGAAATCTCGAAAAACGGGGTTCCCGAATCAAAAGAGGAATTGGAGAAAACCATTGATTCGGCTGCTTCCGATCTGGGCGTGACGCTCACAGAGGATCAGAAAAAATCTCTCATGTCTTTATTTAATAACATGAAAAATATTAATATCGACTGGAACCAGGTTGGAGACCAGCTTGACAAAGCAAAAGATAAAATCACGAAATTCCTGGATTCTGAAGAAGGACAAAATTTCCTTCAAAAACTGATCGACTTTTTTGTGTCTCTGTGGAACGCCATCGTTTCCGTATTCACCGGCGGCGGCACCTCAGAGTCCAACGGTTAACACAACCGCCAAAACACCTCCTTTTTCAATTGAAGGGGGTGTTTTATTTTTGCAGAGGGGAAGTCCCCTCCGTCTTCTTCATAGTTTTCGTGAATAAAATCGGTCAGCAGTTTTGTAAATCGGTAAAACGTTTCGTTTTGCGTCGCTGCCCTGTCTTTTAGTGTGAACCGATCGAATAAAGATTGGCGGAATCCTGTGCTCATTTCAAGCTGAATGCTCAGCCCGGAAAGCGACTTGTTGGCGATGTTGTTCGGATGGGTTCCGGCATACTTGTCGTCTGTCGCCAGCATTTCAGCGGCAAACCCCGAGCGGTTCAGCTCATCAACCAATATTCTGATTTTAACGCGGTCTGTCCCTCCCACTTTAATAGCGCGGTCTTCACTGTAATAGCCGTGAAGCGACATGACGTACTGATGGCTCGCAGTGATGGCGAGCGCCGCCGGCTCGTCAAAACGCGTGCTTGTAATGTGAAGATCCCTATTGCCTGATGATTTCAGCCCTTCAAACAAGTACAAGGAATAATTTTTCGACACTTCATTGGCGATTTCACTTGTTCCGGGTTCGATGCCGCCTCCATGAATGGCCATGATGAGCATCGGCACTTTTGCGTCCTTCTCCGTCATTCGGTAAGACGCCGGATCTTCATTCCGCTCCAATTCTTCAAAGCTTGAATATTTATCAGCGGACTGTGTTGCACTATGGGCCGCAGCAGAATATGGGAATGAGATCACAGCAGAAATTAATAAAATATTCACAGAACTGTTTATTGCTGTAAAACACTTCACTATGTTACAATCAACACATTGCTTCAGGCACTGGAGCATGCGGTGGAGTAGGGATACTTTGGCCGGTTTCATCTACTCCGCCTCTAAATCCGCGAAATCAGCAAATCTCATCCTTTTCACCTTGATCATTGCCTTTACCATCTCCTTTGTTAAATTTTTGTTAAATTCCCAATATTATATACAATCAGCCCGGTCGCTGTTCTATGCATGTCATGATCTTTTTTGCAAAAAACACCGCCCGATGGTCGGGAAATATTCTTCATGCGGCAAACGGGAAAAAATTCTTTTTGAATAAAAAAATGGAGACCCCCCTTGAGGGAATCTCCATTTTTTTATTGTTTTACTTTCGATTTCAGCGGCAGATCCAGCTTGACGATATCCTCATACGTCTCTCTCTGAATGACGAGCTGCGCTTCTCCATCCTCGACAAAAACGACGGCCGGGCGCGGAATGCGGTTGTAGTTGTTGGCCATGCTGTAGCCGTATGCACCGGTGCAGAAAACGGCGAGCACATCTCCGTCACGAACTTCGGGGATTTCCAAATCCCAAATCAGCATATCTCCGCTTTCGCAGCATTTTCCTGCGATTGATACGGTATCATGACAATCATCGTTCATCCTGTTGGCGACGGCCGCTTCATATTTTGCCTCATAAAGCGCCGGCCTGATATTATCGCTCATGCCGCCGTCAATAGCCACATATTTGCGAATGCCCGGCACCTCTTTTTGCGAACCGGTCGTGTACAGCGTGGTTCCCGCATCTCCGACGAGAGACCTGCCTGGTTCGATCCAAATCTCAGGGATGTCAAAGCCGAAATGCTCGGCATTTGCTTTGACCGCCTCGATGATTTTTTCAACATAGACATCGGCAGCGAGCGGCTCGTCGTCTTTTGTATAGCGGATGCCGAAGCCCCCGCCGAGATTGAGCACTTCCGGAATGAATGAGTAAGTCTCCCTCCATTCAGCGAGCTTTTCAAAGATCTTGTCTGCCGCAAGAACAAATCCTGCCGTATCAAAAATTTGCGAACCGATGTGGCAGTGCACGCCGAGGAGCTTAAACGCAGATGAGCGAAGGACTTGTTCGATGGCTTGTTCGACCTGCCCATTGTGCAGATCAAAACCGAATTTCGAATCTTCCTGTCCCGTCGTAATATAATCATGCGTGTGCGCTTCAACTCCCGGTGTGATTCTGAGCAAAACGTCTACAGTTTGTCCTGATTGCTTGCAAAGCTTTTCTGTAATGGCGATCTCGTGAAAGTTATCGAGCACGATGCAGCCGATTTGATGCTCCAGAGCCATGGCTAGTTCTTCAGGGCTCTTATTGTTTCCGTGAAAATGAATCCGTTCAGCGGGGAACCCTGCTTTGATCGCAGTAAAAAGCTCTCCTCCCGATACCACATCCAGAGACAGCCCCTCTTGTTCGGCAAGCTGAATCATGGCGACCGCTGAAAACGCCTTGCTTGCATACGCTACCTGCGCTTTTAAACCGGCTTCCCTGAATGCCTTCTGGAATTTTCGGGCGCGCTCTCTTATCAGCGCGACATCGTATACATAAAGAGGTGTTCCATATCTTTCTGCCAATGATAGAACATCGACACCGCCGATTTCGAGGTGTCCACTTTCATTTCGTCTGCTAGTACCATGTAAAAACAATTGTCATTCCCTCTTTCTCTATCTACAAAGGTGCAAGGGGCGGTCCGATTGCTGCCCGATGCATCTTCCGGCTTCATGATAGTGCGATTCTTATGTTGTATTATAACATTTCGTTTTAAAAACTAAACCACCATTTGTCCAAATTTTCTTGATTTACAAAGGGAATAATCCCCTAAAAAACCAATCCATTCTATTGATTATAGAATAACAGAAAACAGCACTTGATAGAAATAGGCATACATAACGTCCATTCAGTTAAAAAAAGAGCTGAAAAATCGAGATTATCGCCCATACAAATAGGCATTTACCTGAATATAATCTTAAAGATGAAACCTAAAAAAACGAAGTGGGAAAGAGGTTATCATATGTATCCAAACCGTTACCCCTACACCCCGGCTCCAGGCTATACACCGGAAGATGTATACGGCTCTTATCAGCCGGCTGTACATCATGAACAGCGAATTTACGAGCCTTATGAAGGGCAGATTATTACATCTCCGGCGAATACGAGATTTTGGCGGAGAGGAACCGAGGTTTTCCTTCATTCGTCAACGTTTGACCCGTCCGGCCGCGAAATGTTGTATGTCGTCTATCCGATCAGAAGACAGAACAACATCTGCAGCCTCCGGGCAGTCGCGATCTCTGCGAACGAATACAGAGGCATCGGGACCCCTGAATTCGATTACTGAAAAAGAGGCTTTTCCCCGGGGAAAAGCCTCTTGGAGTACCGTCTTCACGGCTGTCTGGAGCGGTTTCGCGGATGAACGATGCTCGGCCTGACTTTTCCCCCGGGAACGGAAGTGCGCACGAGAACATGCCAAAACGCTTTTCCGTTGAACGGGAGGAGGGGCCATAAGTAAGGCGTCCGCAATGATCTGATCGAAGTCATCACTATAGTTAAGATCGTTAATCCGATGACAAATCCCTCCACTTTAAAAAGCGCCACCAATATCAGCATAAACAGCTTCACCATTTTATTCGCCAGACTCAGCTCGTAGCTTGGTGTCGTGTACGCTCCGATTGCCGAGAGGGAAACGTATAAAATGACTTCGGGAGAAAACAAGCCGACATTGATCGCGATATCGCCGATCAATACGGCAGCAATCAGGCCCATTGCAGTCGAAAGCGCCGTCGGCGTATGAATGGCGGCCATTCTTAAAAATTCGACGCCGAGATCCGCCAGGAAAATCTGCATGATAATCGGGATATGAGTGTCTTTGTTTAAACCGATAAACGATAAATTATCAGGCAAGAGCGACGGCTGAATGACAAACAATAGCCAAAGCGGCAGCAAAAAGGTGGAGGCCAAAATACCGAAAAACCGCACCCACCTTAAAAACGTCCCAACAGCCGGTGTCTGTCTGTATTCCTCAGCATGCTGTACATGGTGAAACAAAGTCGTCGGCGTAATGATGACGCTTGGCGACGTATCGACGATCACGATGACATGCCCCTCTAAAATATGGCTTGCGGCTACGTCTGCCCTTTCCGTAAACCTGACAAGCGGAAACGGATTGAAGCCTTGGCCGACAATGAATTCCTCTACCGATTTATCCGACATCGGCAGTCCGTCGATCTTCACATTTTCAATTTCTTTTTTTAATACTTCAACAAGATCGGGATCTGCAACATCTTCCAAATAGCAAAGGCAGATGTCTGTTTTGGAGCGTTCACCGATATGAAGCATTTTATAGCGCAGGCGTTCATCTCTGATCCGGCGTCTGATCAGGGCTGTGTTGACGATGATGTTCTCGACGAGCCCGTCTCTTGCACCGCGTACGACTTTTTCTGTATCAGGCTCTTCCGGCGTTCTGCCAGGATAGCTTCTGACATCAATGATAAATGCAAATCCCGCATCTTCGACGATGATGGCAACCAGTCCCGACAGCACTTGGTCCACCGCTTCATCAAGCGTTTCTGCTTTTGAAACCTGCTGGTTCAAAAGCCTGTTTTCGACAATGTCTTCGACCTCGCCCGACTCTTTTTCTTTATCATTGAGATGCACCAGTTCCCTTAACAGGTGAATGATGTATTGGGTGTCGCACAACCCGTTGACATAATAAAGCTGAACTTCATGGCCGAGGATAAAGACCTTGCGTACGCCAAGGTCAAAGCTTTCTCCCATGCCGACCCGCTTCTTGAAATACGCTTCATTCTTAGAAGGATCAAGGAATACGTTCGTCTTCTCTTGCTTTTGAGCACTCATGATACCCGCTCCTTTCTAAAATGAGCTCGACCGCTTTCATTGTAATCGGCGACCCTTTTTCCACATCGTCTTTTCTGTTCATTTTACCGATATCACCGATTCCGACGATGATCGGAACATCCAGCTGATCAAGGCAATAGACCGTGTCACCGTTCATTCGTTTGACATCGAGCTCTTTGACCCCGTGTTTATCGACGCCGAATTCCGTCAGTTCACCTTCCGCATCGATTGATACATCGACCCTTGTCCACTCTGCATAATGAGTTTTTGAAGCGACGGCGATGACCCCGAGCACCTCGATATCGCCATGCATCGCTACATATTTCATCGCTGTCTCTCCCGGCCCTTCGCCTTGAAGTCCGGAATCATCAAACATGACGAATACAGGATCATGAGGGGTTTCTAGGATCATGGATACAAGCTCCGGTCCCGTTTTAATGCTTGGATTCCCCGCCGATTGGGAAATACAGCGGCCGCCCGTTTTTCTTGCCGCATATTCGATTGCTTTTGCAGCGTATATATCGCCGTCTGTGACCAAAATGACCTTGCGTTTTGCTGGCATTATCCTTTATCCTTTCGGTTTAAAAATCACGGCAACAAGAAAAGCAAACAAGATAGCGGCAGATACACCGGCAGATGTCAGTTCGAATATCCCCATGCCGATTCCGATAAAGCCATGTTCCTCAGCCTGGTGCATCGCGCCGTGCAAAAGAGAATGGCCGAAGCTGACAATCGGGACTGTAGCCCCGGCACCGGCAAATTCGATAAAACGGTCGTAAAGGCCGAAACCGTCAAGGATCGCTCCTGATACGACAAAAGTTGACATGACATGAGCCGGCGTCATTTTAAAGATATCAAGCAAAAGCTGGCCGATGACGCAAATCAATCCTCCTGCAATAAAAGCAATGACATATTCCATCTTAAGCGTTCCCCCCTTCGGCCCGTTCAAATACGACGCCATGGGCAATGCATGGTATCGATTCTTTTTGCTGGACGATCGTCGGGCTTAAAAGGGCGCCTGTCGCTACAACAAGCACTCTGTTCAGCCTTCCCGCTTCAATTTCTTTAAAAATGTGGCCAAAGGTGACGACAGCGGAACAAGCACATCCGCTTCCGCCTGCAAAAACCTGCTGGTCAGGCGTATAGATCATCAGTCCACAGTCATTATGTTTTGTCCCGACATTGATTCCTTCCTCTTTTAACAAATCCTTCAAAATCGGGCTGCCGACACCTGAAAGGTCGCCGGTTAAAATTAAATCGTAATCATCAGGGGTGCGTCCCAGATCCTCTAAATGCTGCTTGATCGTATCCGCCGCAGCGGGGGCCATCGCCGACCCCATATCCTGCGAATCGGTAATCCCCAAGTCGATAACTCTTCCGACGGTTGCACTGCTGATTTTGATGCCGCCGGGCTGCTGACTGAGGACGACTGCTCCGCTTCCGGTCACTGTGGATGTAGCGGTTCCCGGCTTTTGGCCGCCGTATTCCGTCGGGTAGCGAAACTGCCTTTCAGCAGTAGCATTATGACTGCTGGTTGCCGCTAGGGCACGCTTTGCGAAACCTCCGTCAATCAATGCCGAACTGATCGCGATCGATTCCATTGATGTCGAGCATGCTCCAAATAAGCAAAGAAAAGGAATTTTCAAATGCCTCGCCACATAGTTGGCTGTCACGTTTTGGTTGAGCAGATCGCCTGCCAAAAAGATATCGATGTCTTCCTTTTTAAGATTTTGTTTTGATAACGCAGTCTGAACCGCATCCTCCATCAGCTTGCGCTCTGCCATCTCCCAGTTTTTCTGGTTGCAGTGCATTTCATCATAGGTTTTGTCAAATAAGTGTCCAAGCGGACCTTCTTTTTCTTTAGGTCCAACCGCTGTTCCGCTCGAGTTAACAAACAGCGGGTTCTCGAACTCCCATGTTTGTTTTCCAGTTAATTTCATGATGTTTTCCTCCTAAAACAACTTGTCAAAGGCAAAGCGGATCATTCCCACAATATAAGCGGCCACAACGCCGAACACGATGACGTTTCCGGCAAGCTTGAACATGTTTGTCCCCACGCCGAGAACATAGCCTTCGCTTTTATGCTCAAGGGCTGCACTCGTCATACTGTTGGCAAACCCTGTAACCGGAACGGCGGAACCAGCGCCGGCAAACTGGCCGATTCTGTCGTAGACGCCAAGGCCTGTTAACAGAGCGGAGATTAAGATGAGCGTAGCAACCGTCGGGTTTCCAGCTGTTTTTTCATCAAAGTGGAATACGGCCATATAAAAATTCTGGAGAGCCTGGCCGATCGTACAGATCAGACCGCCGACAAGAAAAGCCTTGATACAGTTCAGGACATAAGGCGGCGTAGGCTGATAAGCTTTGACTTTCGATTGGTAATTATCTTTCAAATTTGACATCATATTCCTCCTTTTATGACAAATGAACAAAAATGAGCCATTGAAACATCGAGCCAAGGATCTTCCCGAACACAATGGCCATTAAAAGAATCAAAATCCTGTCCCTCATACCGATGCGTTTCGCCAGTATCGGAAGCACGTTCAACACTTCTGTCAGCGCCGCTGCAAGCATTCCGATGAAAACGCCCGCAAAAAGGCCGATCGGAACAAGCAGCCATTTGGATAAAAAAAAGCGGGACATGTTCAGCGATTCCCATCCTCCGAACACCGCGCCCAGAATGACAGCCCATTCATACGCCTGGATAAACCCTTGCGTTTTCGTCAGCTGAGTCAGTCTCGGGATAATGCCAAGCACGGTAAGAAAAGCGACAAATCCAGATCCAACCGCAATCCCTCCTGCGAGTCCGAGAAAGATGATAAAGATCACGCTAATGATCATGAATATCCTTTGTCGTTTCTTTGTTTTCGTGCAATGCCACATAATGGTCCAAATCAAGCTGATATTTAAACATCTCGACCTCCAGAGGGCTCGGCTCCTCGTTAAACCGTTTTTTAAATAAATGATTAAAAAACAAAATCATGCCGAGACCGAGACCGATGCTGTACGGAATCTGCAAAAGGTATGGATAGCGGTTCTCCTTGCCCGTCACCATTTCGTAAAGCAAGATGTGTACGTCCCTCATGCTGACATCTTCATGAAAGTTCATGACAGCAAGGCCGGCACCGACGAACAGGAGCAGCCAGACGCCGACGAACAGTACGGGAGACAGCCCCCTTTTCGGATATTGGATCTCCACGATTGTTTCGGAACCGCCGACGGTTTGGACGTCAAGGTCAGGAAACGATTTATGTACAGCTTCGATCACCTTCATCACGTCCAACACCACCATGCTTTGATCCGCTTTGCTGACCTGATAAATAGGCAGCCGTTCAAGCTTTTCTTTGTATCGGCGGTCGCCCGCTACCTGTGCGATATGGCCGAGCAGAATCAATTCATCGGGATCGGCCTCAAGCCGGTGGCGGAGTCTGATAAAAACTTGACGTTCCATCTGGGTCACTTCCTATATGATGGTTATAGTTGTAGTATGAAGTACATCCCATTTATCATTCAGCAAGCGGCAAAAGACCATAAATTACCACAAAAAAAACCGGAACGCTCTTTTTTGGAGCGTTCCGGTTTTTCATTAGACATCCGAGCAGCCTCAGCTTTCAAATTGATCCATCTGGTTTTTGATTTGCTTTAAAATCTTTTTTTCAAGCCTCGACACTTGCACCTGGGAAATGCCGAGGCGGTCGGCAACTTCAGATTGCGTCTTGTCTTTGTAATACCTTAAATAAACAATCAGCTTTTCCCGTTCATCCAAATCCTTGATGGCTTCCTTCAAAGCGATTTTATCGAACCACTTCTCTTCCGACTGATCGGCGATTTGATCCAGAAGTGTAATCGGGTCTCCGTCGTTTTCGTAAACCGTTTCATGAATGGATGAGGGAGAGCGGACCGCTTCCTGGGCCATCACGACCTCTTCCGAACTGATTTCGAGATAATCGGCGATTTCCTGAACGGTCGGAATCCGGCCGTTTGACTTGGAAAGCTCGTCTTTTGCCCGCCGGATTTTGTTGCCGAGTTCTTTCAGCGAGCGGCTCACTTTGACGGTTCCGTCATCTCTGATAAACCGCTGAATCTCGCCAATAATCATCGGGACGGCGTAGGTGGAAAACCGAACGTCATAGGAAAGATCGAATTTGTCCACCGACTTCAAGAGGCCGATGCAGCCGATTTGAAAGAGGTCATCAGGCTCATAGCCTCTGTTCAAAAAACGCTGAACGACTGACCAAACAAGACGCATGTTTTTTTCTATGAGGAGGTCCCTTGCTTTTTGATCGCCGTTCTGGCTGTTTTTAATCAGTTCTTTCACTTCATGGTCTTTAAGCTGAGTGTTCTGGTTTTCTTTTTTAACCTCCACATCCATAACAAATCTCCCTTAATTGCAAAGCGCTTTGCTTTTTGATAAGTGCTTTGTTAAGTGTATTGTGGTTCCCATCTCAGGTGAGGAGTCGATCGAGATATCATCCATGAAATTTTCCATGATCGTAAAGCCCATTCCCGACCGCTCGAGTTCAGGCTTTGTCGTGAACAGGGGCTGGCGCGCTTCCTCAAGATCAGGGATGCCGACTCCTTCGTCACGAATCGTTAAGTAGACGATATGATCATGAAGGGTGACGGAAATGTATACGTCTCCCTGCCCTGAGTTTTCATAACCGTGTATGATCGCGTTTGTGACCGCTTCGGATACGACCGTTTTAATTTCGGTCAGTTCATCCATCGTCGGGTCGAGCTGAGCGATAAAAGCAGCGACTGTCACCCGTGCAAACGATTCGTTTTGGCTGAGTGCCGTGAACTGGATATTCATTTCATTTTTCAT
Organism: Bacillus sp. GM2; assembly: GCF_056155945.1. NCBI lineage: Bacteria > Bacillati > Bacillota > Bacilli > Caryophanales > Bacillaceae > Bacillus > Bacillus sp. GM2. The sequence goes on along the minus strand of NZ_JBRKSZ010000007.1, from coordinate 1,184,002 downwards.
GACGCCACCCCCAACGTTTCAAGTGCACGCTGCTCTGATTGCTCAAGGCGAATGATTTTAAACAGCCCGGACATATCAAATAAACGTTTAACAGCAGGAGAAATGGCGCAGACGATCATTTCTCCGCCGAGCTGTTTAATCTCCTTATATCTGCCGAGCACGACGCCAAGTCCTGAACTGTCCATAAACGAAAGGTCTGCAAGATTCATGACAATATGGCGAATGCCGGATTGTTCCAGATGGTCACTGACTTGTTTTCTCAAGGTTTCTGCTGTATGGTGATCGAGTTCACCTGTCAACCGAATGCATAGTACGGATTCTTTGACGTGAATATCGATTCCGAGGCTCATCCTCATTCCTCCTTGGTTTAAATCGGATAATGAGTGTTTCGCTTCAGACTTTATAAATTCCTTCACCGTGACAAAACTAGTGACCGTTCGGCATTATTCACTCCACTTCGTCCAGTGGGTCATCGTCCGCTTGAACATCGTCCACATCCCTGCTTTATCCATGTCTTTTTCCGCGACAAGAGGGCTTTCAGCGAGAACCTTTCCGTCCTTTTTCAATACGAGCGTCCCAAGCTCTGTGCCTTTTTTGACAGGGGCCTGGATATCTTCCTTCTGTTTGATTTCTTTTTTAACAGCTTCGATATTTTCGCCTTTTTTCGTCAAAAGGGAAATCGGTTCCGATGTGACAAGGTTTATTTTTTGCTCATGGCCTTTATTGACCTTCAAATCGGAAATGATTTCATTGCGTTTATACATCGGATGCGTTTCATATTGGCTGAATGCAAAATCAAGCATTTTTGTGATTTGGGCATTTCGTTCTTTTGGCGTACTGGCACCAAAAACGACAGCGATGACGCGCATGTTTCCTTTTTTCGCTGAAGCTGTCAGGCAGTACTTTGCTTCATTTGTAAAGCCGGTCTTGACTCCGTCAACGCCGGGATAAAATTTGATGAGGCGGTTTGTGTTGACGAGCCAGAATTTTTTATCACTGTTTTCTCTCAGATAGTCTTCATATGTTCCCGTAAATTTCGTGATGTTTTCATATTTTAAAAGCTCTTTCGCCATGAGTGCCATGTCATAGGCTGTGCTGTAATGGCCTTCTTCAGGCAGACCTGTCGTATTTTGAAAAGATGTATCCTTGAGGCCGAGCTCAGCGGCTTTTTCATTCATTCTTTTGACAAATTCCTCTTCAGATCCGGCAATATGCTCTGCCATTGCCACAGAGGCATCATTACCCGATCCGATGGCGATCCCTTTCAGCATATCTTCAACCGTCATTTCTTCGCCGGGCTCAAGGAAAATTTGCGATCCCCCCATTGAAGCGGCATACTCGCTTGTTCTGACTTTGTCTTTCATTTTGATCTTGCCTTCATCAAGAGCTTCCATGATCAACAGCATGGTCATCACTTTTGTCATGCTGGCCGGGGGAAGCTTTTCACGGCTGTTCTTGTCATACATCACCTTACCGGTATCCCGCTCGATTAAAACGGCAGATTTTGCGTCATCAGCAAGCTCCGACGGTTTCTTTTCGCTCTCTTTTGCAAACGCCGGCGGCGCAGTCATCAGGATTATCGTAAAAATCAGCAATTTGGATAAATGACGTTTCATCACCCAGACCTCCATTTCGTAATCCTCTTTATTTTTTCCAATCCAGTTGGATTTATACGGATTGATTGGAAAAAATTTCTCATCAGTCAAAAAGAAAGAGCCAATGCAGGTTCTTATTTGAACTTGCATTGGCTCACATTTCAACTTCGCGGCGGTTTTAGCCGATTTTGGCGACGGCCGCTTTAACAAACCGCAAAAAGTCGGCTTTTACTTTTTCGGTGACTTCGATCACTTCGTCATGGGAGAGCGGCTGATCGAGGATTCCGGCTGCCGCGTTTGATATACACGAAATGCCGAGCACGCGAAGGCCCGCATGTTTTGCCACGATGACTTCCGGAACCGTCGACATGCCGACAGCATCCGATCCGATCGTTCTGAGGAAGCGCACTTCGGCAGGCGTTTCGTATGTAGGTCCTGTGACGGCTGTGTAAACCCCTTCTTGTACACTGATGTTCAATTCTTCGGCTGTTTTTTTCGCCAAGAGGCGCAGTTCCTTATCATATGCGGATGACATGTCAGGGAATCTGACACCCAGCGAGGAATCGTTCGGCCCGATCAGCGGATTCGTTCCCATATAATTGATATGATCGGATATGATCATCAAATCGCCGGGACGGAACGATTCATTGACGCCGCCTGCGGCATTGGTCACAATTAAAGTCTCGATCCCAAGTTCTTTCATGACACGTACCGGGAAGGTTACCTTGTCCATTGAATATCCTTCGTAAAAATGAAAACGCCCTTGCATCGCGACGACTTGCACATTTTCAAGTCTGCCGATGACAAGCTGTCCGGCATGCCCTTCAACAGTGGAAACAGGAAAATCCGGGATGTCTTCATATTTAATGCGAACGGCGTCTTTTATCTCATCAGCAAGCACGCCAAGGCCCGATCCCAAAATCAGGCCGACCGCCGGTTTGATTTCTGTTTTGCTTTTAATATAGTCTGCGGCATTTGCAATCATCTGTTTCACGTCGTTTCCTCCTATTTCAGCAGGGATAAAAAGCTTTTTCCGTACTTTGGCATATTCGTTTTAAAGTTGTCGGCAATCGTCGCGCCGATGTCCGCGAATGTATCTGCGAGCGGAAGCGCACCGGGCTTTTCGTGCTTTTTGCTGTATACAAGAAGCGGCACGTACTCCCTTGTATGGTCTGTGCCATGGTGAACCGGATCATTGCCGTGGTCGGCGGTAATGATGAGCAGATCGTCTTCACGCATCTTTTCAAATACTTCAGGAAGGCGCGCGTCGAATTCCTCGAGCGCTTTTCCGTATCCTTCAGGATCGCGGCGGTGCCCGAACAGCGCGTCAAAGTCCACGAGGTTTACAAAGCTGATTCCTGTAAAATCTTTGTCAAGCGTTTGCACCAGCTTGTCCATCCCGTCCATATTCGATTTCGTTCTAAGCGATTCCGTAATGCCCTCGCCGTCGTAGATATCGGAGATTTTGCCGATCGCAATCACATCATAGCTGTCATCTTTCAATTCATTCATTACGGTTCTGTCAAACGGCTTCAGTGCATAATCATGCCGGTTCGGCGTCCGTTTAAATTCGCCCGGCTTGCCGACAAACGGCCTCGCAATGACGCGTCCGACCATATATTTCTCGTCAAGCGTAAGCTCGCGCGCGATCTCGCAGATTTTGTACAATTCCTCGAGAGGTACGACTTCTTCGTGTGCGGCAATCTGCAGAACGGAGTCCGCTGAGGTGTAGACGATCAGCGCGCCGGTTTCCATATGCTCCGCACCGAGCTCATCCAAAATCGCAGTGCCTGATGCAGGTTTGTTTCCAATCACTTTTCTTCCGGACTTCTGTTCAAGTTCATGGATCAATTCGTCCGGAAAACCTTCGGGAAACACCTGGAAAGGTTTGTCTATGTAAAGTCCCATTATCTCCCAATGACCAGTCATCGTATCTTTTCCGTTTGAAGCTTCTTTCATTTTGCCGTAATAGGCAAGCGGCTCTTCTGCCTTTTCGACACCTTTGATTTCTCGGATGTTGCTGAGTCCGAGCTTCGACATGTTCGGCAGGCGGATGCCTCCCATGTGTTCAGCAATATGGCCCAATGTATCTGCGCCTTTGTCATTAAATTGATCGGCATCAGGCGCCTCGCCGATTCCAACGGAATCCATCACAATTAAAAATACGCGGTTGTAATCAAATGCAGGCATTTGTCGGCCTCCTTTTTTTCTTTCTGTCAGCTGTAGGCTGTCACGCTTGGCATAAAAAAACCAAAATACCGCTATTAGCCAAGTATAAACCGTTTACACAACAGTTGACAATACGAACGGGAATAGTGAGAAACTTCCCGCAATTTGCTGCTCACTCAACATGAAAAACCGTGCTTTCGCCTGTTCTTTTAGGCTATGCACGGGGATGGTATTGCTTATATACGTCTTTCAGCCTTGTTTTCGTCACATGTGTATAAATTTGCGTCGTCGAAATGTCGGCGTGTCCGAGCATTTCCTGAACGGCCCGGAGATCGGCTCCGTTTTCGAGCAGGTGTGTGGCGAATGAGTGCCTCAGTGTATGCGGCGTCAGCTCTTTATTAATTCCCGCTTCCAAGGCGATTTTCTTTAAATTTTTCCAAAACCCCTGCCGGCTCATCTGTCTGCCGTGGTGATTCAGAAACAGGGCGTCTTCGGAATTTTTTTTCAAAAGCCTTCCCCTCGCTTTTGACAGATATTCGCCGACCGCATGTGACGCCGCTTCGCCGAGCGGAACGATCCGCTCCTTTCTTCCTTTCCCGAAGCAGCGGATAAAGCCCATCGATAAATGGACATCGGACAGCTTTAATGCGATCATCTCGCTGACGCGGATTCCTGTCGCATACAGTAATTCCAGCATCGCTTTATCGCGGTAGCCGAACGGCCCCGTCAGCTTCGGCGTATCGAGAAGCGTTTCGACTTCCTGTAATGACAGCACCTTCGGGAGCGTCCGTTCCGTTTTTTGTGACTCAATATGGACGGACGGGTCCTGGGCCGTTACTTTTTCCCTCAGCAGAAACTGGTGAAAGCTGCGGATGGAAGCGAGATGCCTCGCAATCGTCTTACCGGATTTTCCGGCGTCTTTTAAATGCTTTAAAAACTGGATGATGGTAAGCCTTGTCACCTGGTCAAAAGAGCTCAGCTGCTCCTGTTCCTCTAAATAGGCGGCGTAGCTGTTCAAATCCCGTTCATAGCTCACAACCGTGTTGTGGGAAAGCCCCCGTTCAACAACGGCGTAGTGGATAAAGTCTTTAATATGAACTTTCACGCTATCCTACTCCCCGTTCAAATAAAAAAAGATTAACCGGTTAAACCAGCTGCCCTGCTCGTCCCCTTCCATCGAGGCAACCTTGAGGGCTGCTCCTTCAGGTTTATCATACCGATGATAGTTTTCATACTCTGAATTTATCCATATCATAGCATAATAAAACAAGACGGTAAAACCGGTAAACAGCACGAACACCTTGATCATATCGGCAGCCGTTTTCAGCATTTTCATACGGTTTCAGGTCCCTTCTTTTGATTCGATTACTAAAACTTATGCCAAATGAGACAAGTTTTATACGTCTGAATCAAAAAAGAACCCGCTCATGGCTGAAAGGGTTCTCTCCGGTTTAGACTATTCCGATTCCTTTTGCTGACAGTCATGACAGATGCCGTGGAACGTCAGCCTGTGGTCTTTTATTTTAAATTTCCAATCCTTTTCAATGATTTCTTCCACGTCTTCAAGCAAATCTTCTTCAATTTCAACAACCGAACCGCATTCCATGCAAACGAGGTGGTGATGGAAATGTGCGGCACCTTCTTTACGGAGGTCATATCTTGACACACCGTCGCCAAAATTGATTTTATCCACTACTTTTAATTCAGTTAACAATTCAAGAGTCCGATATACTGTCGCAAGACCAATCTCAGGAGATTTCTCTTTTACGAGGAGGTATACATCTTCTGCGCTTAAATGGTCTTCCTCATTCTCAAGCAGCACCCTTACAGTAGCCTCGCGCTGAGGGGTGAGTTTATAGCTGGAAGAATGCAGTTGCTTTTTAATCCGATCAATACGTGTTTCCATTGACTTTCCCTCCTACGCCGCATTACCTAGCTTATTATAACAAAACAAGCGCAGGGAGCCAACTATAATCATTATAAATTGAGAAACAAAATGAATATTTTTTAATAATCATTATAAATTAATGCTGTTTCGGCAAGACGTACTCCGTCAGCTTTTCCATCAACACCGGTGAAAGATATGCTTCAAAGGAAGAGGATATAAGAGACATCGCGAGAATCAGGACGAGCACAAAAGCGTACCGGCCAAACCAATGGACAGGCGCTTCTGCAAGGCTGCGTTTGACAAAAAGCTGGCGGATGAGCCTCATCGAAAAGGCGATGGCGCAAGTCCCCATGATCAAGTAAGCTGGGATCAGCAGCATATTTTGCGGGAGCACGGAGACAAAAGACAGGAAAAAGCCGTTGATTCCCATTTGATTGACGAGAAAGCCGACTGTAAATCCGACGACGATCCCTTTTAAGAAGACCATGATAAAAATGACGGGCAAGCCGATGATGGAAATCCCGAGAATCCACATTAAGCCTAAATATTTCATATTATGAAGAAAGCTCTGCAAAAACATTTCCTTTGAGCTGGCTGCTTTTCCTTCGGAAAGCTGTCCAAAAAATCGATTCAAATAGTAGAACAAATCTTCTTTTTGACCGATCGTCATGCTGTTGACGATGACCGCGCCGAAAATCACACCCATTAAAAACAGTACTGAAACAAATAAATAGATTGACAGATGATCCTTCATATGTTGAAAGATGAGCTCTTTGATTGTGGGCTTCCGCATGTATCTTCCTCCCAGACGTGCTTTTGATTTTAATAGATTGTATGAGAGAAAAGAGAGCCGCATGACTTTTTTTGAAAAAAGACAGGCGCCCGTAAAAGGCGCCCTGATCACGTTATGATTCCTCCCTGTTTTCCGAAGAATGCTCCCTGTCCGTATTCACAGTCTTGTTGGCAGCCATTACAAACGGCAGATAAATCACTGTTGAAATGGCGAGGCAAAGAAAGCCGACCCCGAGCGCAAGCCAGTTTCCTCCTGTCCCGAGAAACGGAATCAACGGCCCGGGCGTTGTCCACGGAACAGCGTATGCGATCGGCGGAATCAGCTGAAACTTGATGAACAAGTAGCCGATGACAGTGTTGACTGCCGGAACGATGATAAAGGGAATCATGAAGATTGGATTGAGCACGACCGGAAGTCCGAAAATAACAGGTTCATTAATGTTAAATATCCCCGGCCCGATCGAAAGCTTACCGATATCTTTATAATCCCGGCGCTTTGAAGCGATGAATATTGCGATCAAAAGCCCCAGCGTCATGCCCGATCCCCCGTAGTTTGCAAAGGCGTCATTCAGCGCCCATGTTTCAGGAAACGGAGCGTTCCAGGCAGAGCCTGTTTTGGCAGCAAAAGCGAGATTTTCAAGGTTTGCTTCGGCAAAGATCGTTTCTCTGATCGCCGCGATTGTATTCGGGCCGTGAATGCCGAACAGCCATAAAAAGTTGGCGACGATTCCAAGGAAAACAACAGTGAAAATATTCGTTCCCATCTCTCTCAACGGCGCCTGCAGCACGGTATACACCAATTCATGCAAACCGTTTTTCGACAGAGACAATAGCGCAAAGCTTAACATCGCAAAACCAATTGTAATGAAGATGATCGGAAACAGCACTTTAAATGTCCGGGCAACCGCAGGCGGCACCTGCGGAGGCATATGAATTTGCAGGCGCTTGGCATTTGAAAGCCTGCTGAACACTTCACCGACGAGGATCCCGATGATTAAGGCAACGAACAGCCCTTGCGCACCGAGCCACTTCGTCGTTAAAAAGCTCTCGTTTTCGATCAGGCGGTACGGTGAATAAATGATAAAATAACAGGATACGGCCGTTAATCCGGCAAGCAGTTCATCCGCTTTCATTGAGATGGCTAAATTGCGTGCGACGAGAAACACAACAAATATGGACATAATATCGAGCGATCCCCGCAGTACGGGGGTAAAGACCGACTGATAATCAGCCAAGTTCGGAAATATCTTTTCAAGGAACAAAATGTTGGCGATAAACCCGTCCGGAGATAAAATAGCGAAATTCAATAAAATGATAATCGACCCTGCCATAATAATCGGAAATGATAGAATAAAAGCATCTCTGATCGCACATATATGGCGCTGTGAGTTCAGTTTTGCAGCAACGGGAACCAAAAACCGTTCCACGTTCCGCTCAAACTTCTCCATAAACCCGCTCATCCCTGTCTCCCCTCCTTTTTATTTCATCAGCTGCAGCGCTTTTTGCAACACAGCTTCGCCGTTCATGGTGCCGTAGTCGCGCATGTCGATCACCTGAACCGGCGTGTCTCCCGCGCTCGCCTCAACCTGTGACTTTTGGTACCTGACTTGCGGCCCCAGCAGTACGACGTCCGCGCTTGACGCGGCAGTCCCGGCTTCGGATACAGGCAGTGCGATGATGTCGACCTCTTCGTTCAGCGCCTCGGCATGCTTTTTCATTCTGCTGACAAGCAGGCTCGTTGACATGCCGGCCGCGCAAACCAATAAAATTTTCTTCATTATTTGTTAACCCCCTTCAGTTTCACCTTTTTCTCCGCCGATCAGAAAACGCTTTCATTACAATGCGGAGTAATATTTCAACCTGGTCTTTTATCCTATGACCGAGATAGACAACTGTTTCATAAAAATCAATATTTTTATAACGGTTTCAAACGGCTCGTTTAGTCAACCTCAACAAACGCCTTGAAACATTTGTTTAGTTTATCTAATGAATTTTTCAGAATAATAAGTTATATTTTTCCTTAAAAATAAGCGGAGGGATTATATGAAATCTGGCCAATATGAAAAAGTTCAATCAGACCGTACACTCTCAAACAGCGACCTGCAGCCTCTAAAGCCTGAGGAACGCACATGGAAAGCGGTCAATTTCGCATCGATCTGGATGGGCTGCATCCATAACATCCCGACTTACGCAACGGTTGGCGGACTGATAGCGATCGGGCTTTCTCCGTGGCAGGTGCTTGGGATTATCGCAGTCGCTTCGGTCGTGCTCTATGCAGCCCTCGCATTGAATGGACATGCCGGCACAAAATACGGCGTGCCTTTTCCCGTGTTAATCAGGGCTTCTTTCGGGATATACGGGGCTAATATTCCGGCGCTTCTCAGAGGTTTTGTGGCGATTATGTGGTTCGGCATTCAAGCGTTTGCGGGAAGCATGGCGCTTAACATCCTGATCTTAAATGTGTGGAGCGGCTGGAAAGACATCGGCGGCGATTGGAACTTGTTTGGATTGCATTTATCAGGGCTTTTGTCATTTGCTTTCTTTTGGGGAATTCATCTGCTTGTCCTTCACCACGGAATGGAGTCGATCAGAAAGTTTGAAGTCTGGGCCGGCCCGCTCGTTTATCTCGTCTTTGGCGGAATGGTGTGGTGGGCAGTCGATATTGCGGGAGGACTCGGTCCGATTTATTCGCAGCCGGGAAAATTTCAGACATTCGGCGAATTGATTTGGCCGTTTCTTGCCGGTGTGACGGGAATTATCGGCATATGGGCGACACTCATTTTGAACATTCCCGATTTTACGAGGTTTGCAGCCTCTCAAAAAGAACAAATCAGAGGGCAGTTTTACGGTTTGCCGGGCACATTCGTTCTGTTTGCATTTGCAAGCATTACCGTCACCTCCGGCTCACAGGCTGCCTTCGGGGAGCCGATTTGGGATGTTGTCGATATTCTCGCCCATTTTGACAACCCGTATGTGATCGCGCTTTCGGTCATTACGCTTTGCATCGCCGCCATTTCGGTAAACGTTGCAGCGAATATTGTCTCGCCAGCCTATGACCTGGCCAATTTTTTGCCGAAATATATCGATTTTAAGCGAGGCAGCTATTTGACAGCTGTTTTGGCCCTGTTCACTTTCCCATGGAAGCTGATGGAGAATGAAGCGAGCGTGTTTTCGTTTCTCGGCACAATCGGCGGAATATTGGGGCCGGTCGCAGGCGTTATGCTTGCCGATTATTTTATCATCCGGAAGCGCACGCTTCACATCGAAGATCTCTACTCTCTAACCGGGAGGTATACGTACTATAAAGGCTACAATTACCGCGCATTTGCCGCAGTTGGACTTGGAGCGTTTATGTCTTTGATCGGGACATACTTGCCGGCCCTGAAACCCCTCTATGATATTTCATGGTTTTCAGGCGTGCTGCTCGCATTTGCCGCATACATCTTTTTGATGCGCATCCATCCACCCGGCGTCCTTAGAGATAAAACCGCTGACTACGCTGCCGAAAGCAATGTATAAGCACGGGCTCAAGGTCCGCGAAAACGCTATTCGCGATCCATTTTTTGTTATATTCAGTCATTTTAAACAAATTCGAGCTAAGTAATGTGATAGACTAATGGATATAAAAAATGATTGGAGTATCTCATGAACAAACGCTTTGATGGTAAAGGGCTGAGCTACATCGTCAGGCCAGCTGTCCAACAAGATGCAAAGGAATTATCTGCTGTAAGGGTACAGATCGATGGAGAAACCGAATATTTGGACAGGGAAAAGGGTGAAGGTTTTATTGATGAAGCGGGTTTTAGAGAGCTGATCAAAAGAGACAGCGAACATGACCGATGCTTGTTTTTAGTGGCGGTCGCTCGAAACAGGATCGTCGGCTTTTCAAGATGTGCCGGACAGGATTTAAAACGCTTCTCTCATCAAATCGAGTTTGGCGTATGCGTATTGAAAGAATTTTGGGGATACGGCATTGGAAAACGCCTTTTAAACGAATCGATTGTTTGGGCTGATGCCGCAGGCATTCAAAAAATGACCCTGCGCGTGTCGGAAACAAATGAGAGGGCTTCTGCCCTGTATCAAAAGCATGGCTTTAAAATAGAAGGGATTTTAAAAAAAGACAAGCGGCTTTCTGACGGAACATATAACAACACGATTATGATGGGAAGATGGCACAATCGAAAATAGAAAGAATATCTGGAGGGAACCTGGATGAATCCGATACTGCTCGATTTTCCGGACAGTTTTGAAACCCCGCGCCTTTTTGTCAGAGCGCCAAGGGCAGGCGACGGCGCGGTCGTCCATGACGCCATTCGAAAATCGTTGCCTGAGCTCAAGCCGTGGATGCCGTTTGCAAGGGAAATGCCCGAGGAAGAACATGTAGAAATCAACGTCAGGCAGGCACAGGCCGATTTTATTTTGCGCAACGATTTACGGATGCATATTTTCCATAAAGAAACGGGGAAATTCGTCGGCAGCACAGGCCTTCACCGCATGAACTGGCAAGCGAAACGGTTTGAAATCGGCTATTGGCGCAGTTCTGAATTTGCCGGACAGGGGTACATGACCGAAGCACTTAACGGACTGATTGATTTCGCGAGGGGACACATCAAAGCCAAGCGGCTTGAGATATGCTGTGACAGCATGAACACGAAAAGCAGAAAAATGGCGGAGCGCCTCGGCTTTCAGCTGGAAGCCGTTTTACAAAGCGATGACCTTTCGAATGATTTAAGCGAACATCGGGACACATGCATGTATTCGCGCATCTTCTAAAAAAAGAACCCTTATGATCTTCATGAAGCAAATCATAAGGGTTCTTTCGTTTATGTTTCATATGCAGCTTTGCAAGCTCTTCCCGCCTGCTTTTCGTTTTTCTGACGTGCGTGCTGAATTCAGGCGCCTTGCCTCTTGATACGGCGGCATCTCTGCCTGTGTTTCTCAACATGTGCTCACGCTTTTTCCTTGCCTTGCTTTTGGCCATGTTCCCCACTATCTTATTATTATAGAAAGGCGGGGTTCTGAACGCAAGTCATACGGTTTCTGCCGTTTTGATCATATCCACATGCGGAATGCCGTCCTCCATATAGACGTCTGATATTGCTTTAAATCCGAAGGAGCCGTAAAAGGAACGCAAATGATTCTGGGCGCTGATCTTGACCCTTTTCTCCCCCCGCTCGTCTTCCAAAAAGCGGAGCGCTTGATCAAGAAGCGTCTGCGCATATCCCTTTCCCCTGTCCTCTTTACGGACGATCACCCGGCCGATTGATGCCTCCGGGTAAGCCGTACCGCTCGGGAACAGCCTGCAATACGCAGCGATCTCTCCTTCTTGGCTTAGAAATAAATGGTGTGCCCGCTCATCTAAGTGATCAAGCTCATGATACGGACAGTTTTGTTCAACGATAAAGACGTCTATTCTAAGCTTGATGATGCGGTACAACTCTTCCTTCGACAATTCCTCATACGATTTTAGTTTCCACTCCATCCCTTTTTCCAAAGCCCCCTTCAGCTCTGCACTTTTCCATAGGTTCCGCCGCCTCCGGCTTTCAGCTCTAAATCCCCGTTCCTTGCTTTGATCACGAGATCAGCCGTCTGCGGACGAATGGTTTCTTTTAGTTCGCCTTCTTTTACCCGGTGAAGGATATTCATCTCAGTGCCGAAAGCATCTTTCAGCTTCTGAATCGTTTTCGGACCGATGCCGGGGATCAGCTGCAGCGGAACCTGGTGAACGTACGGCGGGCGCTTGACCGGGCTTTTATCCTGATCGTAAAGCTCCATTAGACGTGTGCTGACGCCTTTTGTAAACTTTCGGCTTCCGCACGCTTTACACACCGTTTCACCTGCCTCCTGCAAACGGCCGCATGTTTCACAAGCGGTTTGAAAATATTTGCCCAACTGCGGATTCATTCCGTAATTGGCGGCAATGCAGCGCCCTTCTTGTCCTCTTAAAGCAAGTGAAAACTCTTGAAAGCTGGCATGTTTAATGTGGAGCTTATTATACTCCCTGCCGATTTTCCCAAGAGAATGGGCGTCCGAATTGGTCAAAAATGCATAGGGATTCAGTTCGGATACGTGTGAAGCCATATCTGTGTCGCTGCTCAGCCCGAGTTCAACCGCATCAATCATCTTCGGGTCAAGCACTTCTTGCAGCGAAAATTTGACTCCTTTGCCATACAGGCTCTTATGCGGCGTAAAAATGTGAGCGGGAATGAACAAGCCGCCGAGCTCTTTCACCTTCCGCTGAAGGCCGATGCCTGTCTCATAGATGCGCTGGGAGCTCAGATGGATATTCGTCACCCTTTCCGAGAGCCAGGCGGAAAACTGCTTCATTGCGGAGATCGACGGCATAAATGCCAGCACATGAATCGGGCCCCGGCATCTGTCATCATTGATTTCCAATTCAGAACCGCACAGAAGCACGGTATCTTTATATTTGATTCCGCCGTCTTCAAGCTCTGTATAACGGCCTGAAGACACCCCTTTTTCAATTTCCGCCAGCACCTCCGGTGAATGACAATCTATAATGCCGATCAGTTCCATTCCTTTATGCTCGCTTGCTTCAATCAAAATTTCGTCGAGCGTAAGCGTTCTGGCAGCCGTTATCTTAACGGGCCGGCCTGATTCCGTCCGCCCGATATGGATATGCATGTCTGCGAATATTTCTTTCATTTTTTTGCTTGCAGGGCCTTTCTCAGCTCCAGATACTGCACGGCATAAGCCGTTTTCGCATCATAGATGTCCTGAGTTTCCATCAGTTTCAGCGCACCTGTAAGCGGCACCTCCATTACTTCTACAAATTCGTCTTCATCAAGTTCGCGCTTTTCTTCAAGCGGTGTCAGCTCTTCGGCAAGATACAGGTGCACCAATTCGTCCGCAAAGCCCGGCGATGTGTAAAAAGCGGTGATTTTCTCCAGCTTTGCCGCCGTGTATCCCGTCTCTTCCTCAAGCTCCCGCAGCGCGGTATATTCAGGTTTCTCTCCTTTTTCAAGCTTGCCTGCCGGTATTTCAACGATCGTCCGTTCAAGCGCTTTTCTGTACTGCTTCACCAAAATGATGTTTCCTTTATCAGTCAAAGCAAGCACCGCAACAGCGCCCGGATGCTTCACGATTTCGCGCTTTCCCGTTTTACCATTCGGCAGTTCGACGTCTTCAAGATAAAGATCGATCACCTTGCCCGAAAAAAGTTTTTCTTTAGATATGGTTTTCTCCTCTAAATGCTTCAGTTTGATCATCTCCTAAGTTCTGCTCTGGCTTTTGATCCCATACATTTTATCATACACCATGGAAGGGGGACGCGCCATGAAGGTCTACCGGCTGAACAACCGCATCGTCATGTCGGGGAAAGCATGGGAAATCCGCGCCAAGCTGAAGGAATACGGACGAATGTATCACTATGTGAAAGACTGGCTTTCTGAAAAAGAAAATCGCATGATTTTGATTGACATCAAGAAGGATCGCATGAAATAATACTTTTCAGTAACATTACTTGAAAGTATTATTTTGGAGGCGGATGGATGTGGGAAATGAAAAAGGACGCAAAGGTAAAGAAAGCCGGAAGCGGCTGCTCACAGTTGCTGCAAACGAATTTGCAAACCGGGGATTCCATGAGACGAAAGTAAGTACGATTGTCAAAAGAGCGGGGCTGACTCAGCCGTCTTTCTACTTATACTTTCCAAGCAAAGGCGCCATCTATAACGAGCTGATCAATGGCTTTCACGCGAACTTAAAAAATCTGATCGAATCGTTTCGTTTAGAAGAAGGAATCGAGAAAAAACACGTATCAAAACGGGTAACGGCTGCTGTAGAGGCTGTATTTCGTTTTTTGGCAGAGGACCCGGATTTGACCCGCATCGGTTTTTTTCTCAGCTCGGAAGCATATGAAATGAAAAAAGATTTAACACTGGCCTTGAAAGAAAACTTGAAAGCAGAGCAGGAGCTTGGCTACTTCCGGTCCGGCCTGGAAATGGAGACCGTTGCCGAATGCCTGACAGGCATGATTGAGCACCTTGCCGATATCTATTTGCTTGACGGATCAAAAGACTCCTCAAGTCTCGCAAAACAAATCACGGATCTTTTGATCCACGGGATGCTCGTTAATCCGCAACATCCAGAAACGGAGTGAACATGGTGGCATTTATTTTCGTAAAAGCAGGATTGGCGGCATTTATGCTGATCGGAGGCGTAATCAAGGCGATGCACGTTCCTTTTCAAGTGGAACATTGGCGCCATTATCAATACCCGCTGTGGTTTCTTTCAGTAACAGGATTTCTTGAAATCGCCGGAGCGCTCGGCATGATCGCCGGGATTTGGAATGTGCATCTGGCTGTCGGCTCGGGGCTGTTGTTCTCCCTGCTTATGACAGGCGCCATTCATGCCCACCTATTCCGGGCGCGGCAGCTTTTTTTACGGCCATCCCTGCCGCGGTTTGTTTGATTTGCGCCCTAAGCGTGATCATCTTCGAGCTGTACTTCTGATTCCGATGCCGATGGGTTGAAAACTTCGCTCCTTTGTATTACGTTCAAAGTAAGAAAAAAAGGAGTGAAGCTTATGAAAAAAAGGACGCTCGGACATTCCGATTTACAGGTGAGTGAAGTCGGCCTCGGCTGCATGTCTCTCGGAACAGACAAAAAGCACGCACTGTCAATTTTGGATGAAGCTTTGGCGTTTGGCATCAATTATTTGGATACTGCCGACTTGTACGATTTTGGACGCAACGAAGAGATTGTCGGTGAAGCAATCAAATCAAGGCGCCAAGACGTGATCCTTGCGACAAAAGCAGGAAACCGCTGGGAGGAAGGAAAACCGGGCTGGTTCTGGGATCCCCGGAAAGCGTACATAAAAGAAGCCGTCAAGCACAGCTTAAAGCGGCTGCAAACCGACTACATCGATCTTTATCAGCTGCACGGCGGCACAATTGAAGACAATATCGACGAAACGATCGAAGCTTTTGAAGAATTAAAACAGGAAGGCGTCATCCGCCATTACGGCATTTCTTCAATTCGGCCGAACGTCATTAAGGAATACATCAAAAAATCAAACATCGTCACGGTCATGATGCAATACAGCTTGTTGGACAGACGGCCTGAGGAATGGCTTTCTCTCCTTGAAGAACATGGAATCAGCGTGATTGCAAGAGGACCTTTGGCAAAAGGGATTCTGACAGAAAAACCTCTGTCAGATGCAAACGCCGCGATCAAGAAAAACGGCTATTTATCGTATTCCTACGATGAACTCGTTAAAACAAAAGCGGACATTGAAAAAACGGCGCCTGATTTATCCGCGACCGAAACCGCGATGAAGTATATTCTCGCCCAGCCGGCTGTCGGAGCGGTCATCCCCGGAGCGAGCAAAATCTCCCAGCTTCGGGAAAACGTTGAATCTGTCGGCGGACGCGGTCTGACAGAACAGGAAATCAAAGCACTCCGCTTTTATACAAAACGCGGCGTGTACACTGCACATCGCGAATAAAGCAATAAGAAAGCCCCGTCTCTTGATCAGACGGGGCTTTCTTACTTATACTTCTTCCAGTCGTCAATTCCGCTTTCGTTGAGGAGCTCTTCAAAGCTTTTATTTTTTTCCCTTTCTTGTCTTTCCTTGATGAGCCGTTCTTTCTCACGCTCTTTTCTTTTTTCGTCCTCCTCTTTCAATTCGCTCTTCATTTGCTGAAGTTTATCTTTCAAATCGTCGGCGAGCGCATCTTTCAGCAGCTGCCGGGCATTTGGGTCTTGTTTTTTCTTTCCCATATCCTGTCCTCCGTTCTCCCTGTTTGTGATGATAGTTTATCAGGAATCTAAAAGTTCAGGCAAGCCGTCTCTCTCGGCAAATGCCAATCGTTGTGTGGTATGATAAAGTGAGAAGCATTTAAGAAAGGAAGAATACATCAGATGTTGATTTGGCTGGCTGCTATCGGGGCGGTTTTGCTGTTTATTGCCGCGCTCGGAATCTATTTTACGAATCAAATCATGTACATTAAAAAACGGACAGACGAATACATTATCGAGCGGGAAACGGCTGACGGCCATTATGACGAAAAAGCTTTTGCCGCTCTCCCGAAAGAAGAAATCAACCTCCCTTCTTCTTACGGCTACAATATTAAAGGATACTACGTCCATCCGCACAAAACGAAAAACACCGTGATTATCTGCCACGGGGTGACGATGAATTTGCTGAATTCGATCAAATATATGAATCTGTTTCTTGATCTCGGCTGGAACGCCGTCATATATGACCACCGAAGGCACGGCACAAGCGGCGGAAAAACAACGAGCTACGGATATTATGAAAAAAACGATTTGAAAACGGTTGTCCATTGGCTTCGGGAAAAACACGGCGAACACGCGCTGATCGGCATTCACGGCGAATCGATGGGCGCTGTCACGACGCTTCTTTACGCGGGAATGGACGATGCCGACGCTGATTTTTACGTGGCCGACTGTCCGTTTGCCACATTTGAGGATCAGCTCGTTTACCGGCTGAAAGAAGATTTTCATCTTCCGGGAGCTTTCATTTTGCCGCTTGCCAGCCTCTTTTTGAGATGGCGGGACGGCTACCGCATCGGTGATGTCTCCCCTTTATCCGTCGTCGGGAAGATCAAAAAACCGGTGCTGTTCATTCACAGCAAACACGACGACTATATCCCGGCTGAATCGAGCGAAATGCTTTACGAGAAGAAGCCGGGGGAGAAAAGGCTTTATATCGCTGAAAAAGGTGCGCACGCGATGAGCTATACCCAAAACAGAAACAGCTATAAAAACACGGTGCGGGACTTTCTTCAAGAGATCACAAATCGGCGTAAAGAAGGCGAACGAGCATAAGTCTCGTCCGCCTTCTTTTGTGCTACAAAATATCCGTAATGTCGCTCATATGATCGCCGATCCAAGAGATGGCCGTCTCAATTGTATCGAATTCCTTTGTTTCAAAAGTCATTTCATCCTGAAGAAGCCAGACATCCTTTTTGACGGACTCTGTCCCTCCGATTGACCAATGAAGGAGTGTATACGGATGATTTTGATGTAAAAAGGACGCCCATGTTTTATTTTGAGCGGTTTGTTTTAAAGATTTTACCTTTTGATTCAAATCGAACGCCACCCTATTTCACTAAAATACTCATTCTGGGAGAAAGCACCTGTGCCGGACTTTTCAGCATCAAGGCACCCGCCTTCTCATAATAGTCGATGGTCATCGCTTCATCAAAAAAGACTTTTTGCGATGACTGAATATAAATCGGAAGCCCGTTTGTCTCAAGGGGCTCGCAACTTCCCGATAATTCGTCCGTCAGCCACAGAACCGGCACGCCGCTGACCGCGCATCCGCAGCCCTCGGAATCATAGCGAAGCTGGATCTTTTTATCAGGATAAGGCTCTGTTGCCCGTTGAATGGCTTGTTTTGCCTGTGCAGTGATTTCAAGCTGCATGATATCATCCTTCTCTATTTCGTTTACGGACATTGTACCACAGGAGCAGGAAAAAGCGCATCGTTTCCGACTGTCAGGCATAAATATGAAGGGATTCGGAGGTGGAATGATGCCCAAAAAAGTGCAGATTAAAGTGATGGACAACGGCGGTTTCCGGGTCACGGGAGACGTCGAATTGATCGATATGGAAGGAAACCCGTTCCCTGAAAAACCCGCTTTTTCGCTCTGCAGATGCGGAAAATCGCTGAAAATGCCTTACTGTGACGGAAGCCACAAAGGAACGTTTGACTCTTGTGTCAGAGCCTGAAACAGGAGGGGGCTTTACCTGTCCTGTCCTCCCCTCCCTTTTCCCATTGTTCAGCCAAGCGCTCAGTCTCTTTTATCCAACCGTTTTTGCCGTCAACATAGCCTGCCATGTCAAGCGGAAACATCTCCGCCAGCTTCATCTTCAGAGCAGCATATTCTTCGGCCCGCTCCGGATGCGAGATTAAATAATCCCGAAACGCGAGATGCCGCCTGATATCGGGATGCCCGCTTTCATACAGATGGACATGGTGTGTACGCTTCCGTCCTCCTTTTTGAAAGAACCTTCTCCCCGGAATTCCGTTTTCCCCCTTCGATTCATAGCCGAGCATTTTCATCTCCTTTTCGAAGCGGGCGGCGGAGCCGAGATCGTTTACTTCGATCAGGATATCAATGACAGGCTTGGCGCTCATCCCCGGAATTGACGTGCTTCCAATGTGGTGAATATGCAAGACTTCATTCTGGAAAAGCGCTTCAAGCTGCTTTTTTTCTTTGAAAAATTCGCCCTTCCACTCCTCTTGATAGGAGACGACTTTCACCTTTCTCGGCGCATTCAGCGTCAGTCTTGAAAGAACAATTCCTTTTTCAGGTTCATACTGCTCAATCTCGGAAAATCCCAATTTCTGATATAGCGCTTTTGCCGGTTCATTCTCCGCTCCCGTCGTCACTTCAAACGCTTCGGCTTCCTTCTCCATCAATAGATAACGAAGCAATGCCATCGCAATCCCTTTTCGAAAATGGACGGGATGAACGACCAGCCTGCAGATCGTCAGCTTTTCGGCTGTATGTATAAAGGAAGCGATTCCGGCTAATTCTCCTCCCTCAAACCAGCCGATGAAAGTTTCACGGGAATCCATCACATCAAAAGCTGTTTCATTCAGCTGCGGAATGCCCTGAAATTGAATAATCTCCGCTTCTTTTTCATAAGCCGGCCTTTGAACATTTACAATGCGGCGGGCCGTGTGCGGGTCTTTATGATTTAACAATTGAATCATTGCATTTCCTCCCCGCCGGTGCCATCTGACGGGGGCCGGCCGGGCCGCTCCGAAATCCTTGCGGCTTCAACTTTTGCAACCCGCACGGCAAAGTCAGAATACCATTTTGTTCGGCCTTTTTCCTTCGCCTGCCGGTGTTCGCTGTGAAACTTCCATTTTTCAATCGCCTCAAGGCTTTCCCAATAGGAAACCGTTATTCCTTTTCCGTTCATGTCCCTTGCGCTTTCTGCTCCTAAAAAGCCTGGCTGTGCTGCGGCAAGCTTTAGCATGTTCGCAGCCGTCTCTTTGTAGCCATGATCCCCGTTCGTTCTGACCGATGTGAAAATCACTGCGTAATACGGCGGCTCCGGCGTTTTTGAAATCATGTTCATCCCCCTTTGGTAAACAGGACTTGATCCTGATCCGGTCTGTCATCATTCGAAACGTCTTTTTTTTACGAAAATCCCGTTTTCCGCTGATAAGCAATCAACACTTTGTTGATATGCAGCGGACCGCTTTGCAGTCGGAAAAAAACTGCACATGAGAGCACAGGCACATTGTTTTCAATGCACATGTTTTCATCAAAATCTAACCTCTCCTTTCAACATTATACCTGACCATCGGCACAAATGTTCTGCAACTAAGCAATGGATATGCTTCCTTATTATACCGTTTCCCGCTCCCAATTTACCATTTTAATACGTCAGTAGATGAATGGGAGTAATTTCTTAGTTCTAATTCAACAGCACAAATCGATTTGCCATCTCCCTGAAAAGCTTCACTCACCTTGCCCCATAGGATACCGGCGCGCCCAGCGGCAAAAAACCGTTTCATATACTGCTCTTTTTCCGAGTGTAAAAAATAGATAATTTTACACTTCGTTTTCATATGTTCGTTTTATAGAATTGTCGTTGTTGTGAACTTATTACTTTTTTAGGAGGAGAAACAATGCGTCGCCATTCATTTTTATCTATTCTATTGATTTGCATGCTGTCTGTTGTGTCCGTATTTTCATGCCGGCCTTCAACAGCTTCCGCCGCTTCCCACAATCCGGTCGTCATGGTTCACGGCATCGGCGGAGCCAATTATAACTTCATCGGCATTAAATCGTATTTACAATCTCAAGGCTGGACAAGCAGTGAGCTTTACGCCATCAACTTTATCGATAAAACAGGAAATAATAAAATCAATGCGCCGACATTATCCGAATACATCAAGCATGTGCTGAATCAAACAGGAGCATCAAAAGTCGATATTGTCGCCCACAGCATGGGCGGGGCCAATACGCTCTATTATATTAAAAATCTGGACGGAGCAGATAAAGTCGGACATGTCGTTACCCTTGGGGGTGCTAACCGGCTGGTTACAAACACGGCGCCTCAGGGAATCGCTCCGAATGACAAAATCTCATACACTTCGATTTACAGCACAAGCGACTATATCGTCTTAAACAGCCTCTCCAAACTTGGTGGTGCAAACAATGTGCAAATCTCAGGCGTAAGCCATGTCGGCCTTTTGTTCAGCAGCAAAGTGAATGCCTTGATTAAAGACGGTTTGACCGTCAACGGGAAGTAAAAGTGAAGGAACTTGAAGAGCTAAATTTCTTCAAGGCTCCTCCTCATTTATCGGGACTGTCTTCCCGCCCGGCAAAAATAAAAAGGACTCTAAATAAACGCCATTTCCGATCGTTCATTCAGTGTCCGTCAACCCCGTCGATATATGATTATTCCACAATGATTTCAAAGACTCTTTGTTCGAGATTGTATTTAGCGTCTTGGAATGTAAATTTATAATCATCTGCGTCGGCATCAGGTGAAAGCCAAGCTCCGTATTTTCTGATCGTCTGGACGATGCTTTCGAGTTCAGCAGGAGTGAAGTCACCTATGTCTGTGCCTTCGGTTTCAGCGGTATGGCGTATTTTTACTGTAATCATCATCGCTTTATGGCTCCTTTCACTTGCTGTTTGAACATCTTATTAACAGCATATTTTTTTCCCCTGTAAATCGTTCCATTAACTCCCTTGTTTCAAATTATTCGCGCTTTCTTTTTTGCAGACCTATTTTATATGGAAAAGCTGGCCGGGCTCCGAAAAATTTGTCCACGCACTTTCGTCAAACACGAACAAACATTCCTTTACAACAAAGGAAATATCCCCTATGATAATGAGGGTAAATCGAAATCATTACTACTTGGGGGTATTAACCGATGGCTTACATAGCAAAACGCATGATCATACCGATTGTTTTTCTCTTCATTCTCGCTTCCTGCTCCGCCGGAGGCGCTGACTCAGCGAAAGGTGATGAGAAGAAACTCACCTTTCTTTTCAATATTCCAAGTCAAACCCTTGACCCGAATCTCGATGTCAATTATACGGCTGTCCGCGCCGGCATCAGCGAAACGCTCGTCAAAATCAGCGCTGACCTTTCCATCGAACCTTGGCTTGCCAAGGATTGGGAAAGTAAAGACGGACAAACATGGGTCTTCACCCTTAAAGACAATCTGACGTTTCAAAATGGCAAAAAAGCGGATGCCAAAGCGGTAAAAGCGTCTTTAGAACGGACGATACGCGAGAGCAAAGCGATGAATAACGCCTTAAAAATTAAAGAAATCAAAGCTGCAGGACAAACATTGACGATTACAACAAAGGAGCCTTTTCCCGAATTCCCTTCAGAGTTGGTTCATCCAAACACATCGATCATTGACGTCAGCGCAGCAAACATTTCTCAACAGCCCGTTGGGACGGGCCCTTTTCAAGTTTCCTCTTTTGAGGCCGGCCATAAAATAGAGTTAGAACGGTATGACGATTATTGGGACGGCAAACCGAAGCTGAAGCACGTCACATTTTCGTTTAATGAAGACGCAAACGCCCGCGTCATGGCTCTCCAATCAAAAGATGCCGACATTATTTACAGACCGAGCGTGGAGGATATTGACCAAATTCAAAAAGATTCATCGATTACCGTTGATTCGGTGCCGAGCTTGCGCGTTCACCAGATTCTCTACAATACAAAGAAGGATCATTTCGCTGACCGTCACCTGCGCCGCGCCTTCGACGCATTACTGGACCGCAAAGAAATCGCTGAAAGCATTTTGAACGGGCATGCTCAGCCGGCAGACGGACCTTTCTTAGCGGATTTCCCGTTTTCCGCCGGTACGGTTCAAAAGCCGAGCGGACTGGAAGCGGCAAAAGCTGAGCTGAAAAAAGCCGGCTACGAGCTTGAAAACGGCAAAGCCGTGAAGGACGGACAAGCCTTATCTTTTACACTGCTAACCTATCAGTCTCGTCCGGAATTGCCTTTAATCGCACAAATTCTTGAATCAAATGCGAAGGAACTGGGCATTTCGATTAAGATTCAACAAGTCGAAAATATCGATGAGTATTTGGCGAAGAACGATGATTGGGATTTGGCGACATACAGCTCGATGACCGCGCCCAGAGGCGATGCCGGCTATTTGCTGAACACCGCCTATATGCCGAATGGCGCTTTAAACTACAGCGGCATCGAAAATCAAACCTTGATCAAATGGATTGAGGAATTCAACCGCACAATCGACAAAGAGAAGCGAGACCGCCTTGCTAAAAAAGCAGCTGAATTGATCGAGAAGGAGACATTGAACTCTTTTATCGTCACTCCCGAAAACATCACGGCATACCGAGACGGTGTATTAAATTGGGAAACGAGCAAAAGTGAGTATTATATGCTGACGAAAGATTTGGATGTGAAAACGAAATGAAGCAGATCGCTAAGCGGCTGTTTGAACTGGTTCTATTCTTATTCCTGCTTTCGTTTATCAGCTTTGTATTTATGAAAGCGGCTCCCGGTGATCCGGTGAAACAGATGCTTCGCGTAGATGATGTAGCGGTAACAGACGAGCAGATCGAGGCATTCAAAGAGGAGCTCGGTTTGGACAAACCGGTTTATATTCAATATTGGAACTGGTTTAAACGCTTTTTCCAATTTGATTTGGGAAAATCCTATACAACACACGAACCCGTCATCGACGAGCTCAGCCGGAAATTCCCGGCGACATTGCTTCTGACCGGCGCATCGCTTCTCGTCATGCTGCTGATCGCCGTGCCGGTCGGAACGCTTTCCGCTTTATACCGGGATCGGTGGATCGATCATCTCGGCCGCTTGCTCGCTTTAGTGGGAGCCGCGCTCCCAAGCTTTTGGCTCGGATTGATACTGATCGATCTCTTCTCCGTCAGGCTGAATTGGCTGCCGTCGATGGGAGCCGGAACGTTTAAACATTTGATTCTCCCCTCTCTCACGCTCGGGATCGCGATGTCGGGCGTTTATGTCCGCCTTGTACGGTCAAGCTTGATCGAAAGCCTTGGTCAGGATTTCATCAGATCAGCCAGGGCGCGCGGTATCAGCGAGGCGAGAATTTTCTTCTTTCACGCGTTTCGCCACTGTCTTGTCCCTGTCATCACGATATTCGGAGTCAGCCTCGGCAGCCTGCTCGGCGGCACGGTGATTATTGAAGTCCTGTTTGCATATCCCGGCGTCGGCAAGCTTGTCGTTGACGCCATCGTTCAGCGTGATTATCCGATCATTCAGGGGTACATTCTTTTCATGGGGATCACGGTTGTCCTGATCAATCTTTTGGTCGACCTCTCCTATCGGTACCTCAATCCGGAAATTCGCTTAAAGGAGGCTGGACGCCGATGAGAAAAAACGTCAAACTTATATTCCGAACCAAAACAGGACTGTGGTTCGTGCTGCTGTTTTCCGCGGCGCTGTTCACCGTCCCCTTCTTTTTGCCGTTCGATCCGCTCCGCACAGATATGGCCAACCGTCTCCAGCCGATCAGCTTGCAGCACTGGCTCGGGACAGACCATTTGGGCAGAGATATATTTTCCCGAATGATCGCCGGTGCGAAAGCGACGGTCGGCACCGCCTTGGCCGCGATTCTGATCTCCGTTTTCATAGGCGTTCCCGTCGGGCTTGTCTCCGGCTTTTTCGGCGGACGGCTGGATCGGATGATCATGAGAATCGTTGACGCGGTCATGGCGTTTCCGGACTATATTGTCGCGATTGTTTTAAGCGGTTTGCTTGGCCCCGGTCTGATGAACTTAATATTAGCCGTTGTCGCTGTCAAATGGGTCGGCTATGCAAGGCTGATCCGCAGCACGGTGTTTTCGGAAAAACAAAAAGATTACATCGCCTTGGCCGAGCTGACTGGCTTAGGCTCCGGGGCGATTTTAAAAAAGCACTTGCTGCCCCATGTTCTCGGCAACGTTTCCGTACTTGCGACACTTGATATCGGAAAAACGGTGTTAATGATTGCTGCCCTGTCCTATATCGGACTGGGTGCTCAGCCTCCATACCCGGAATGGGGCGCCATGCTGAATGACGGAAAACATTACTTTTTGCATGCGCCTCAGCTTATGGTGATTCCCGGTCTTGCGATCATGTTCATCGTTCTGTTGTCCAACCTGTACGGTGATCGTTTAAGGGACAGGTTTGACGTTAAACACAAGAAAGGAGTTTCTTAGCATGCCGATGTTATCCATTGAGGGCTTATCAATCAGCTCCCGACAGCACACCATTGTCAAAAATGCCTCCTTCTCGATCCATGAAGGGGAATGGTTCGCGCTGCTCGGGGAAAGCGGCAGCGGAAAGAGCCTGACCGCTTCGGCCATAGCCGGGCTGCTTCCGGACGGACTAACGGTGTCCGGCGGAGATGTGATATTTGAGGGCCGCCAGATGCTTCAAGCCGGCCGCAAAGCGCTCCGACGCATGCGCGGAAAGGATATCGCCTGTATTTTTCAGGACTGTCACGGAGCATTCACCCCTTTTATACGGATCGGCAAACAAATTGACGAAATGGTCAAAACGCATACCGATTGGTCTAAAAACAAGCGAAGAGAAGCGATTCTCCGCGCTTTTCGGGAGGTTTCTCTGCCGGAAAACAGAGTATATGAAAGCTACCCGTTTCAATTGAGCGGCGGGCAGCTCCAAAGGGCCGCGATCGCTCAAGCGATGGTGCTCCGCCCGAAGCTTCTCATCGCAGACGAACCGACAACGGCTTTAGACAGCATCACGGCCGCGGACGTCTTGCAACAGCTCACCGTGATGCGCGCCAAAACAAACTGCGCCATCCTTTTTATCACTCATGACCTCCGGCTTGTCAAAAGGTACGCCGATCAAACCGCTGTCATGCAAAACGGAGAAATCGTCGAAAGCGGCTTAACCGCTGATTTAATCAGACAACCGGTACATGAATGTACAAGACGTTTATTCGCAGCCGTCCCGCCGCTGAAAAATCCTCCGCCGAGGCTGACAGCCGCGCCTGAAACAAAGGAAGCGGCGCTGGCGGGAACAGGAGGTGCGTGATGACCCATTCAGCAGAAACCGTTCTTTTTGTCAGCAATCTGACAAAACATTACGCTTGCGGCCACAAAGCGGTTGACAATGTATCGTTCTCCATTCGAAAAGGCGAATGCCTCGGGCTCGCCGGCGAGAGCGGCAGCGGGAAAAGCACCCTCGCGCGCTGCCTTCTCCTGCTCGAAAAAATCGATCACGGAGAGATTCGGCTTCATCAACATCCGCTTCCCGGCATAAACAAAAAAGAGACCCGAAGACTGCGCCGAAAGCTGCAGGCTGTTTTTCAAAATCCGGCCGCATCATTGAATCCAAAGCTCAATATTATCGATTCAGTTATGGAGCCGCTTGATGTTTCCAAACAAGACATACCGCCATTTTTAAAGGACTTCCAAGGCAGCCGCCGTCTGACGGCTGAGCGTCTGTTCTCAATGGTCGGCCTTCCCTCGAGCCTCCTTGACCGCTATCCGCATGAATTAAGCGGCGGGCAGCTCCAAAGGGCCTTAATCGCCAGAGCCATCAGCACTCACCCGTCTTTAATCATCTTTGATGAGCCTACGGCAAGCCTGGATGTCACCAGTCAGGCGAAGATCCTCGACCTCCTCAAAGATTTGCAGGATGATATGGGGCTTTCCTATTTGTTTATTTCCCATGATCTGGCCGCTGTCCACTTTATGAGCCATCGCATCATGGTCATGAAAGACGGGCAGATTGCCGATCAATTTAAAAAAGAAGAGCTTTTTTCTGCCGAAAGGCACCCATATGCCAAAAAGCTGCTTCAGGTGTTTGAATCCTAAGGGGGGTCATAAGAGATGAATCACAGACATTATCTAGCACTCGCCGTTCCGCTGATCATTTCAACGATCACCACTCCTTTGCTGGGGGCGGTCGATACGGCGGTAGCCGGGCAGCTTTCCTCCCCTGCTTACATCGGCGGTGTTGCAGTCGGAACGATGATTTTTAATACGATGTATTGGCTCCTCGGCTTTTTGCGGGTGAGCACATCGGGGTTCGCTGCTCAGTCGCTCGGCTCCCAAAACAGATCAGAGAGCGTTTTGGCTCTTGCCCGGCCTGTTTGCATCGCGTTTTTTGCCGGACTGATGTTCATTCTCTTGCAAAAACCGCTTGAATACGCAGCGCTGACGCTGATACAGCCTGACCGCCATACCGCTGAATTCGCCTCGCAGTATTTTTCGCTGAGGATTTGGGGCGCTCCATTTGCTTTAATCAGCTATTGCATTCTCGGCTGGCTGATGGGAATGTCCCTTATCAAAGTGACATTGCTTTTGCAGATTTCGATGAACGTCTTGAATATCGTGCTTGACATCGTTTTTGTCTACGTCTTTCACATGGAAGTATACGGCATCGCTCTAGCCACTTTGATTGCGGAAGTGACGGGCTGCCTGATCGGCTGCTGGCTTGTGAAAACGAATGCCGCCATGCGGTTTAAGCTGCCGTCCGTCAAGGTTTTGTTCGACCCGAAACCGTTTAAAAAAATGATGGTTGTCAACCGCGATCTATTGATTCGGACATTGTGCCTTTTAACAGTTTTTAATTTGTTTACGGCTAAAGGAGCCGGCTTCGGCGCTGAAGTTTTGGCCGCAAATGCGATCTTAATTCAAATTCATTATATGATGGCTTATGTGTTTGACGGATTTGCCAATGCATCGAGCATTTTTGCCGGGAAAGCCGTTGGAAGAATGGATCGGGAACTTTATTCCCGTACGCTTTCCCTTTCGATCCAGTGGTCGCTGATCTCGGCCGCGCTGCTTTCAGTCGGCTACTTTCTTTTGAAAGGTGTAATCCTTCCCTTGTTTACACCGCTTGAAAGCGTTTTGGAAGCAGCGAAAACCTACGATATTTGGATCGCTCTCTTTCCTTTGGCCGCAAGTTTTGGACTCGTTTTTTACGGGATTTTTACAGGAGCGACTGAAATAGGCCCGGTCAGAAATTCAATGTTCTTGGCTGTTCTCGTCTTCCTGGCCGCCTTTTTTACCGCTGTGCCCGCTTTCGGAAACCATGGGCTGTGGCTCGCTTTTCTTTTATTCAGCCTTGGACGTTCCGTATTCTTATGTATGGCTGTTCCCGGGCTGACCACCCGTCTCTTCGGAGAGCGAAGTGCTGCGAAAGAGGCAGGCTAAAAGCCAAATCATAAAACCCCCCGGCTAAAGCTTAGCCGGGGGGGTTCTCGTTTATTCTTTCGTTAATTGTGCGACGAAATGGTTCAGATGATCCAGCGTCATCACATTTTGATTGCATGTTTCACTGTCACAGCAAATATAATTGCCTCTGTCTGTATAGGTTTCTTTCCCGCTTTTCACCCGGGCCATGAACAGTCCGATCTCTTCGGTCCTGTTGCATATCGCGCAGATTCCTTTTTTATTGCTGGATTTGATGGTGCCGTGTATTCCGGTCAGCTTTCCGCCGGCATCCACAATCATGTACTTTCTGCCTGATCCTGCATCATTCCATCCCAGGTAGGAATATCCGCTGAAATCCATCTGTTCAAAATCGGGCGTCTTTAACTTCTTCACTTTAGAAAATAGCTTTTTAGCGGTTTTTACTGTTATACGCTGAAATGGAATGACATGAGGCTTTAATTCGGCTAAAAAGCGCATCGTTTCACCGCTGTCTTCCACTTCTGCCATCTTCTGCAGCAAAGACTTTTGATCGCTGCTGAGATCAGGAAACAGGTTGAACACTTGATCGAGCGCATTGCATTTCAAAGCGTCAAGTACGTTTTCGTCATTGATGTTCGCATGTCCCTGAACAAGGCTGTCCGTTTGAAACTTAATAAAATTATATTGGTCATTTCTGATAAAAGGTGTCTTCATTTCTGCCAGCTCCTTATTTATGGATCTATATTTAAAAATAAGGTGCAAAGCCGGATGATCAGAAATGATACCTTGCTTTTTTTAGGCGATTTGTTGATAACCCCGCCTCATGCAAAGTATCGCCTTTCAAGATAACAGGCTTTGCATGAGACGCTGCAGTCGGCAAATGAATGTCATTTACCATTTTATCCACCTCCGAATACTGATTCTATTATAAACGACAATCGTATTCAATCTCAATGATATCCTCCATCTTTAAAATGCATATTTCATCCGCCCGGCTTACGATCCGCAGCTCCCTTTTCAGGGCGTCGGCATAGTGAATCCGGCCGGCCAGCGTTTTCACTTCCCCCTGCCGATAATAGGCAAATTGCAACATTCTGTTTTCTGCCATCGCTTCACAAATGATTTCATTAAATTCTTCATATTTTTGTTCATCCAGGATCGGTTTTTTGAGTTTTTGAAGGCTTTCATGATATTCCCTGAGCAATTCCACGTGCTCAGGCAGCATCATGGAAACCCATTTGATACTGCCTCTGTCGCGAAGCATAAATGATTCTCCTTTCTATGCCTGATGGCCTCCGACCAATTTTGACCGCAGCCGGGCCGTCCCGGCGTTTGTATAGGAAACGGCCCGCAAAAGCGCTGTTGATCCGTGCCGTTCTCTGATGCCGTCCATCACGTACCCGAGCTGCCGCTTCTTTTCCTGATCGGGACGAAAAAGATCAAGCTGCATATTGGTATCGTCTTGAATATTGGACAAAGAGACGGAAATTTTCCGAACCGTTTTGCCGGCATAAAACCGCTCGAACAATGCCAGACATGTATGGTATAGATCAAGGGTGACATTTGAAGGGCTTTCCATTGTTTTTGAACGGTAAAACCCGCCGCCAAGCTCATCGCGGCTGTATTCGACGCCAAGACTGACGGTCCGGCCCGCCTGGCGGTGGGCGCGCGCCCTTTTGGCCACTTCTTCACACATTTCAAGAATGACATGCTTGACTTCCTCCGGATTCGGATAATCGCGAAGCAAAATCTGGCTTTTTCCATAGCTGACCTGCCCCTCCAAGAGCGGCGCTCCGATCGCTGAAAGGTCGATGCCCCAAGCGTGATAATAGAGCTGGTTTCCCATCACCCCGAATGTTTTCTCAAGCCGCTTGAGATCATAGTGAGCCAGCTGACCGACTGTAAAGATCCCCATCCGGTTTAACGTCTTTTCCAGCCTGGAGCCGATTCCCCACATGCGGCGCAGCGGAGACAGCGGCCACAGCTTCGTTTTCACGTCTTCGTAGCCCCAAACGGCCACTCCGTCTGCTGATTTTTTCGCTTCAAGGTCAAGGCACAGCTTTGCCATCAGCAGATTCGGTCCGATTCCGACAGCACAGGGAAGGCCAAACTCCCTTTCCATATCATCTTGAATTTTCATCGCAATCGTTCGGGCGTCTCCCCACATGCTCTCAACACCGTCCACCTGAATAAAGCTTTCATCCACGCTGTACGTATGAATGGCATCAGGCGGCACATAGCGGCAGAACAGCCGGGTGAGCTCTGTAGAAACACGGACAAACAGCCCCATCTTTGGATTGACCAGCTTGATGCGCGGATCATCCGGCAGCTGATAAAGCCTTGTTCCCGTTTGCACGCCGAACTCTCTTTTCAGAGCCGGAGAAGCAGCGAGAACGATGCTCCCCTGCCGCTCCGTGTTTCCGACAACCGCCAGCAGGCAAGTCATCGGATCAAGTCCGAGCAGGACTGCGGCACAGCTTGCATAAAAGCTCCGCATATCAACGCACAAAACCGAACGCGACGGATATTGACCGTAATCCATCTCTCTCCCTCCAAAAAGAACTGATGTTCGCACAATTAGTGTATGAATACTATACTCCGAATATACGTTCGATTTCCAGGCGTAATTTTATCCAAAGAAAATCCTGGCTGAAAGCAACAAAAAACACCTTCTTTGGAAAGAAGGTGACATGGCGGATCATTCCAGTTCGGAATGCTGCCGCATCCGGTTTAATGGCTCAAATTGAAAGCTCCCTTGAGAACCTCGTTTTTTCCTAGTAAGATAAAAGAAAAAGCGCTCCTAAAGGAGAAAGACAAATGGATGAGAAACTGATTGAAAAAATGCTCGGACAGGCGCTGAAGCAGTACGGACGCAATGTTGCAACCGATCCGCTCAGCCCCGGCGAAAAAGAAATCCTGAAGCTGGCTTTGCAGGAAAGGCGGATCGAGGAACCGAATGAGGGGCTGCATGCCCATATCGAAGATGTCATCTATGATTATGTCACAAATCAAGGCTTGTTCTCCTTTTGATCACCCAGCATATAGAAATTCCTCTATTCACCGCCATTTGTTTCATGTATGATAAACAAATAAAAACGTAACGGAGAGTTTATCATGAAACAAAAATGGCAGAACATCCACCCGCTCAGCTGGACCATTATTGTCGGAACCATTTTCGGACGTATGGGCACAGCCATGAGCATCCCTTTTTTAGCAATTTATTTGACACAAGTGAAAGGCGCCTCTTCCGGCTTTGCCGGCGCCGTTATTGCAGCGAGCTCTCTGATCGGAATTGCGGCAAGCTTTTACGGCGGGTACTTATCAGACAGGTTCGGCCGGAAAACCATCATGCTCGTTTCGATTTTCGGCTGGACATTCGTGTTCGCCGGTTTCGCGCTCGCCGATCATGTCTGGACATTCTTTGTCATGAATGCCTTAAACGGATTATGCCGCGCTTTGTTTGAACCGACTTCAAGAGCGCTGCTTTCAGACGTATCCAAACCCGAAACGCGCCTTTTCGTCTTTAATCTCCGCTATACCGCGATCAACCTCGGCGTCGTCTTTGGTCCGCTTTTAGGCCTGTACCTCGGATCTTCGAAAACGACGCTGCCGTTTTTCATTGCGGCTTTCATTTATTTTATTTATGCGGCGGTGCTGGTCATTCAGTTTAAACACCACACCGTACCGGCAACTGAGCGGAATAAGCGTATAAAAGTGCGGGACGCGCTGGAGGTGACAAAAAAAGACCGGGTATTTACGATTACACTAATCGGTTCGATTCTTTGTTTATTCGGGTATTCCCACTTCACATCCACGCTCGCACAATACATGGCGGCCAGCCCGTTCATCGAAGACGGGACGAAAGTGTTCGGTATGATGCTGACGCTGAATGCCTTGGCCGTGCTTGTCGTACAGTACCCGATCGTACATATCGCCAAACGGTTTTCACCGATTTTATCGCTGATTGCCGGAAATGTGCTGATTAGCGGAAGCCTGTTCAGCCTCTCGTTTTTCCACGATCTATGGTCCATCGTCTTGATCATTATCGTGTTTACGATCGGGGAAGTGCTTCTCTTTTCGATGATGGATTTACTGGTCGACCGGATTGCCCGGCCTGAGCTGAAAGGCACTTACTTCGGGGCTATAGGCTTCACCCAGCTGGGAAGCGTGATCGGCCCTTGGGCGGGGGGAATGCTGCTGGACGCCTTTGGAGCGGAAAAGCCGTTTTTCACTTTTGCAATCCTGTCTGCTGTCACTATTTGCGGCGTTCCTTTCCTGGTGGCAGCCTTCCGGAAGCTCAAAATAGATGAAGCAAAAGTCAAATTAAGTTCGAAAAAAACGATGCAGCATTAATTGAAAACAGGCCGGCTCGGTCAAAGGCCGGCCTTCCGGCGGACGCCCGCCTCAAGGCGCCGCAAGTTCGACTTTAATGCGGTCGGGATCTTCGGTATACAAGGCATAATGCCCGCTTCCGCCGGCAAACGGATGTCTGTCTTCATATAAAATGCGGCATCCACGCTCCCTCAGTTTCATTGTCATTTCGTCGACCTGTTCTTTGGATGCCGCGTAAAAAGCAAGATGGTTTAAACCGACGCGGCACCTGTGATAACCTGCTTTGACAAACTGCTCTTTCGCCTGCACAAGCACGAGATAGGCGCCGTTTGCTTTCCAGCTGATCCCGTCTTCCCATTGTTGAAAAACCTCATAGCCGAGCTCTCCGAGAAACCAGCCCCAAAAGCGCTTCGACGCTTCCAAATCTGAAACATACAGTTCAATATGATGGATCATGCAAGCCTCCTCTTCTACACCCGTCTGACGAGAATCTCTTCCACCTTGTGGCCTTCGCCTTTTCTCAAGATTAAATCAGACCGGAATTTTGTAGGCAGAATGTTCTCATACAAATTCGGACGGTTGACGGTCTCCCATATTGACTTTGCCATATGGTCCGCTTCTTCGTCCGCAAGGTCTTTGAATTTATGGAAATAAGAACTCGGATCTTGAAATGCCGTCTCTCTGAGCATGCGAAAGCGTTCAAGATACCATTTGATAATGAGGTCTTCTTCGGCATCCACATAAATTGAGAAGTCAAAAAAATCGGAAACGAAAACCCGCGGTTTTGTCCGGTCGTCTTCGATCGTCGGCGTCTGCAGCACATTGACGCCTTCGATGATGACGATATCCGCTTGTTCAACCGTTTCGTAAACCCCTTCCAATCTGTCGTACGTTAAATGGGAATAAACGGGTGCGCGAACGATTTTCTTGCCGGATTTTAAATCGTTTAAAAACTCAAGCAATGCTTTGACATCATAGCTTTCCGGAAACCCCTTCCGCGACATCATCTGTTTTTCTGTCAGCACCGCATTGGGATAAAGAAAACCGTCAGTTGTGATCAGACTGACTTTCAACCGTTCCTGCAAACGCGAGAGCACCGTCTGAATGATGCGGGCCGTCGTGCTTTTTCCAACCGCGACGCTTCCGGCAATCCCGATGATGAACGGAATTTTGGCCGCGTGAGGATGGTTCAAAAAACCGTTCACCCGGGTGTTCCGTTCATATTGAGTTGTCCGGTGTAAATAAAGCAGCCTCGCCAGCGGAACATAAACGGTTTCGACTTCTTCCAAAGACAGATAGTCATTTAAACCTTCAAGCCTTTTTACTTCCTCTTCGGTCATTTCTACCGCCATATGCCCGCCGAGATTTGCCCAGGCATCGCGGGTATGACTCGTATATAACGTGTGCAAATTCAAATCCTGATTCGCCATTATACTCACCTGCCCTCTGTTCAAAAGCTGTTTACTAAAAAGTGCATGAATTTCTGAGACCGCTTTATTATTATATAGAATTTTCCGAATATTTACGAGGAACAAGGTTTCAATCAAAACAACCGCCTCATCCAGAGACGGCAGATTCTGTTGTTCCAACTATTTGACACTCGCCTGCCAAACCTGAGCCAACGAGCATCCGTCGCTTGCAAAAAAAGAGCGCAAGTGCCTGCGCTCTTTTTTCAAACGACATATTTGCTTTGCCTGTGCGCCATATAATAAGTAACCGCAGACAGCAAGCCGATGGATGCGGCTAAAATGATGACGACCGGAATCATGTCCACCTTCACCGGTGTAAACAGTTTAAAGCCGCCGCTGAAACTGAAAACCGCATGCCCGAGATTAGACAGCAGGTTTTTCAAATCGAATCTCCCCAAAGCAGGGATAAGCAGGCTGTAAACGATATAAAGCAAAGCAGGCGTAATAAAGCTTCTGAAGAGGACGCCCAAATAAAATCCGACCGTCGAAAAAATGAAGCTGACCGCCAGAACGACAACGAGCTGAAGCGGGATATTGCTTTTTGAAACAGCGGGTATTGTGAACTCGCCGACCGGTATGGCCCTTGAAGCCAGGGAATAAAAGACGAAGCTTGACACATATGCCGTACATACAACGGCGATCACGGCGGCAGCCATCACCATGTAAACTGAACACTGTTTGGCCAGCAGAACGGATTTCCAATCATGGCTGACAGCTTTCACTTTCACCGTCTTGAACCTGATGTCGTAAGAGGAGATATAGATGGCATACAGCGTAAAAGCCAAGGGAAAAATGATGAAGCCCATCAGCTCTAGCGTCATGATAACCGACTGCTTGGGCTCCAGATGATGGAGGGACAAGACGAAATTCTCATAGTCAAACCTTAAAATATTTTCGACGATCTCTCCGTCGCCATCCTCGCTTTTCAGCTCCCCTTCCTTCACCTTGACGGGCGACGCCAGCGCCTGCTTAATATCGATGCCGAGTTCTTTATATTCGTCTTCAGTCTTTTTAAACTGCTGATAGCTGTCAATTGTATTTTTATAATGTACATATATGTATCCGGATGAAATGAATAATAGAGGAAGCAATAACATGACGAGCATTTTAGAATATGATTGAAATGCAAGCTCTTTTTTGAAAATATTATAAATATTCTTTATAGACATCGCCCAATTCTGCTCCATTCGTTTTAAAATTGTCTATGTGGATAGCTGAACCGTCTTTCAACACGTATAATTGATCGACGATTGAAGAATAAAACTCAAACTGATGGCCGGCGGCAACAATCGTCATCCTGCTCGACCAGTCATTGATCAGCGCCTGAAGCTCCATCATGGACCGGTAGTCAAGCCCGTTTGATATCTCATCCAAAAACAAATATGACGGTTTGTTTAATGCAGCGATCATTAAGGCCAGCTTTTTCTTTTGTCCGTATGAATAGGTCTTAACCTTTTTTTTCAGCAGCGCCCGGCCGAGGAACTTTTGCGATAATTGTTCCAGCTCTTCTTTGCCGGCAGGTTTATTGATCAACAGTTTAATATTTTGATATCCGCTCAGATGATCGTAAAACGGGGAATCGTCATAGATAACGTGCACTTTGCTCCTGACGGCTTCAAGCGGCTCTCCGTCGTACAGAATGCCGCCTTCGAAATGTTCCAGCTTGAGCAGGCATTTCAAGAGCGTCGTTTTCCCGGCGCCGTTTTCCCCCATCAGGAAGGTGACTTTGTTTTTTTCGATATTCATGTTGAGACGGTTGAATACCTTTTTGCTTCCATAAGATTTCGTCAGGTCATCGATTTTGATCAATTTAAAAAATCCTTTCTTGCATCAGGATGGTGTTGCAACATTCTCCATTATACAACGCTGCCATTAATTTCAAAATAGTCTTTTAGCAGCGTTGTATGAAATGGCTTACGGCAAATTAATCGTTTCCGTATTTTCCTTTTTTATTGACCCACCTTCTGTCTGTAAAGGTTGAGCTGGCGAATTCAACATCTCCCCACGGTGTAACGGTCCCGAAGCTCAGCGTTTTTTTCGCTCTCCATTTGTGAAGCCCTGAAGACTTGTAATACCTTTTAATCCCTTTTGCTCTCACGACATTCGGAAAGACGTAGCCGACATCCTGCGATCCGCTGCTTTTCGATACTTTTTTGCCGTTGTAGTACCAGTCGATATAATCTTTCGACCAAGCGAGGAAGCTTCCTCTTTTAATTGTGAGCCTTTTTCCTGCATATGCCGTCACACCGCTTTGGACAGATGCCTGTTCAGGAAGTGACTGCACGTATTCTGTCTTGGCTTCAAGCAGTTCTTTTTGCTCACTTGTCAGCTGCCCGTCCCCAGCAGCCGCAGCGAATGAGGATGGAACCAGGAGCGCCGCAGACAAAGAAAACCCTAAAATCGCTTTTTTCATTTCGTTTCCCTCCGTATTTTTGATAATTCGTATGTACGTCTTCAGCTGCCATCCATAAGCTACTGCCGCATCCAAAACAATTTAAGGTCCGAGTTCTCTCATTTTAATGGATAAAAAAATAGATTTCTAGCAGAATGGACCATTTTATCATTACCTATTGGAAATTATCACCTCCTATGTAATTGATATTATACCATATTTTTACTTATATTCAATTCCTATTATTTGGAATTTTCGTCATGGGTAGCCCGCATCTTTTATAATGGGGATGAAAAAAGGAGGAAGAAGAGGAACCTATATACCTGGAAAGCGATTCTACAGCTGTTATTCGTACAAAAAAACAAAGCACCCGACAGACTGTCTACCTTCATGGAGACGGTCTGTCGGGAACCGCCTTCGATTTGGAGGATGAAGAAGCCGATCGTTTATTTGTGAGTGCACATAGCAAAGGCTGCTTAAATCCAAG
The DNA here is from genome assembly GCF_056155945.1 of Bacillus sp. GM2. NCBI lineage: Bacteria > Bacillati > Bacillota > Bacilli > Caryophanales > Bacillaceae > Bacillus > Bacillus sp. GM2. Next base: position 1,147,742 of record NZ_JBRKSZ010000007.1, on the reverse strand, counting down.
GCAGCCTCATCCTTTAAAAGTTCTTCGATTTATCGTTCGATTTGCTTTTGGAAGGAACAATCCGGTGTTCCACCTTTTCATAAAGGGACAGCATTTGATGAATAAATGACAGCTTCGGTGCTGTCCAGAATACAAACAGAGCTGACAACACGCCAAGAAGGGCTCCCGCCGCAACATCGAGCGGATAGTGAACGCCCGACCAAATGCGGGAAATGCCTACGGCAAACGCAAGCACAAGCCACAGCCAGCCCGTCTTTTTGTGAAACAGGAAGAATAAAAAGCCGATTGAAAAAAACAAAATCGTATGGTCGCTCGGAAACGAATTGTCAATTTCATGCTCTATCAGCTTGTTGACATTCGGAAGCGTGGCAAACGGTTGATAGTTGGAATGCAGAAAGCCCATGATTTTCCCAAGAATTTCGGCAATCACAAATGCGATGACTGCATAAATGACCATCAATCTGTTTTTTGTCGTCCGGGTCAGCCAATAAACGACAAGACCCAACGCGAGGAAGTACATCATATATTCGGCCAGAAAGTAAACGACCGGATTCAGCATCGAATACTCTTTTCCCAAATCATTAATGAAACGAAAAGCATCAATATTTAATTCTGAAAAAGACATGTTCCATTCTCCTTTTTTATACTTTTATCCTAAATATATCCATCAAAATTGTGCAATAAGCCTTTATCGGGATTAGGAATGTACAAACATGTGTTGCACATTCCTTTAGACTCCTCCTGCATCAATGAATATCGATTTTTTTAAAGTAAACGATTGTCGCGGCTAATCCAAGAACGGTTGTGGCGGCAACACTGATAAAAGAATATTCGGGCGGATATTCCGGAAAGAACGTACCCGAAGCGATCACCCATACCGCCGACCAGGGGAGTAAAGCGCTGTACTCCGTGCCGTATACCATAATGCTGACCATTGATATAATGATTGTAAAGATAATGGTGGGCACGTAGTTTTTAAACAGCAGTGTCACAAATATAATTGGACTGACCAGGAAGAAAAGAAGTGCCCCGCCTATCATAAATTGTTTAAACCCATCTATTAAAACCGCCGAACTGAGCCCTTCAAACTGGCCGATCAGCCCAAACAGCAGCGTCAGCACCCAGGCAATCAACGTCAGCATCATGATCCAAATGAGGAGCAGAACCAATTTGCTGACAATCAGGCTGATTCTTGAAACAGGAATCGTCAATAGATTCTTTAGCGTGCTTTCAGCGTATTCCCGATTGAATAAATATGATGTAATCACGCCATACAACGGGACTCCGATCAAAAGCACAATATACAGGTTGGTATCGGAAAAGGTCTCACTGAAGCGAATCGGTACATCAGGGTACTTGGCTTTTTTAGCCAAAGACGATATAAAACAGATGAAAGGGGCTGCCGCCGCTCCCAGGATACTGACAAGAAACATCTGTGACCGCTTAAGCTTCAGCAATTCGGTATATAGCAAATTAGCCAATCGTCCCGCCCCCAATCAACTTCACGAAATAGTCTTCAAGACTGTCTTCGCTCATCGCAATCTTCAATACGTCTATTCCGTTTTCGACAAACAATTTATTGAGCTTTCCCTGCTGGCCCAAATGGGAGTATACCCGGATGATCCCGTCCTGGTGAACTTCGTAGTCATGAATATCAAAATGCTGTTCCATCAGAACGACCGCTTTATTTTGATCGGATAATTGAAATTCCAGATATTTGCGGTTTCTTTTTTTGAGATGGTCAAACGGAATTTCTTCAAGCAGTTTTCCTTCATGAATGATCCCGACATGATCGACGAGCTGTTCGATTTCAGACAAAATGTGGCTTGATATAAAGATGGTGATGTTTCTTTCTTTGGCGAGAGAATGAATGAGTCTTCTCATTTCTTTGATCCCGATCGGATCCAAGCCGTTTGTCGGCTCGTCCAGTATCAACAGCTCCGGATAGTGAAGCAAGGCTCTTGCAATTCCCAGCCTTTGTTTCATGCCCAAGGAAAACTTGCCGACGAGCTTTTTCGTTTCATGCTGCAGGCCCACGATCTCCAATACTTCATCGATCGCATTTTTTTTATGGATACCTATGATTTTCGCATTGATCAGCAGGTTTTCCCTTGCCGTCAAGTTCGCGTAAAAGCCGGGCACTTCCACGATAGATCCGATTCTTCTTAAAATTTCTTTTTTATTCTTGAAAAAATTCTCTCCGAAAATTTCTATCTGCCCGCTGGTCGGTTTGATCAGACCCAGCAGCATTCTGATCGTCGTCGTTTTGCCGGCGCCGTTTCGTCCCAAAAATCCGTATATATCTCCTTGTTTTACATTGATATTGAGATGGTCTACAGACTTTTGCGGCCCGTACATTTTCGTGAGATCCGTCGTTTTAATAATTGTGTTCAAAGTTGATCCACTCTCTTTCACTCGCCTTATAACTACATCATAAACAGAAGGATTTAACTTCTTCTTAACCAATTCTTAATTAATTCTTAAATGATTGGAGATGGTTTTGTTTAGGCAGCGAAAAACCAAACGTCGTTTTTTCCCACGGGACGCTCTGTGCCCATATGCGTCCGCGGTTTTTTTCGACGAGCGATTTGGCGATGGCAAGCCCCAGGCCGCTCCCGTCATCAAGGCTTCTCGACCGGTCTCTGCGGTACATTCTATCAAACACGTTTTCAATATCGTTTTCCGGAATTCCCGGACCTTGATCCCAGATGAGAAGCTGATATTCATGTTCTGATTCCGTCAGTTCGATTCCAAGTACTTTTCCCTCTTTTCCATAATGAATGCCGTTTCTCACGATGTTTTCGATCACGCGGATCAAGCTGAGCCGATCTGCGATAACAAAGCATTTCTTTTCCGGAAGCTGCACATTCAAATCAATGTCATGTTTTTTCAGTTCCGGCAAAAAGTCGATCAGCGTTTCCCTAGCGACTTCGGCAAGGTCAAAAAACTCTGTTTTCAACTGGACTTCATTCGCGTCCAATTTCGCCATGTTGAATATTTCATCGATCAATTGCTTGAGGCTGTTGGATTTTTTAGAAAGGATATTGAGATATTCCTGTTTCTCTTCTTCCGAAGACGCGACCCCGTCTTTTAATGCATCAACATAGCCAATAATTGATGTGAGCGGCGTTCGGATATCGTGGGAAATATTAGACAGCAGCCGTTTTCTGGCCGCTTCCGATTTTGCGGCGTTGATTTGAACTTTTTCAAGCTGCTCTATCAATTCGTTAATGGAAAAAATGATTTCATTAAACGGCTGACCGCCTTCCGCCAGCAATCTTCTTCTTAAATTTCCATCCGCCACGCGCTTCAGCTCGGTTTCGATCAGCTTTAAGCGATCGATGAAGCGAAGCCTCATCGTAAACAGCAGCGCGGTAACGGCAAACAGAAAAACAAACAACATTGTGCTGAAAACCCCAAAGGAAGCCGTTTTCATATAGATGAACAAAAGTGCTGCAATCGCCGCACATTGCAGAATGAGAAGCAGCAGCTTTTTATCGGTCAGCATCTTTCTCACCTACAAACTTATAGCCAATTCCCCAAACGGTTTGAATAAATTGTGGATCGGAAGGGTTCGGCTCTATTTTTTTTCTCAGCCTTCTGATATGCACCATGACCGTATTATCATCTTCTATGTATTGGTCGCTCCAAGCGTTTCGAAACAGCTGCGTTTTCGTAAATACCTGCCCCGGATTTGAGGCGAAAAACTTCAGAAGTTCAAACTCCTTCGCCGTCAGGGAGATCTCCTGTCCGCCTGCGGTGACCGTATATGTTTTCAAATCGATGGTCAATCCTTTAAATTGAATCAGCGATTGTTCATCAGAGCGGCTTTCGCTGCCGAGGACCAAAAAGCGCCTCAGCATGGCTTTGATCCGCGCAAGCACTTCGTTTACGCTGAAGGGCTTTGTTATATAATCGTCGGCACCGATGGACAGTCCTAAAATTTTATCGCCTTCAAGGTCTTTGGCGGTCAGCATCAGGATCGGAACATTCGTATGATTCCTCATCCTTCTGCAGACCTCGATGCCGTCGATTTTCGGCATCATGACATCCAATATCACGAGGTGGTAATGGTTTTGTTCAAACAGCCTTAACGCATCTTCTCCGTCAACTGCCACGTCAACCTCATAACACTCTCTTTTTAAATAGGTTTTCAATAAATCTCTGATTTCTTTTTCATCATCCGCTATGAGCACTCGAATGGTTTCCACTTGGTTCACCCGCTTTTATTTTGTCTTGATAGATGTTCACACCGCAGCACCCGCTGCTGCATGTTTTTTGAAATATTTCCTCTCTTTTCTTTGCCTTTCATTATAACAGAGAGTTGATAAGGCAAACAAAAGGCACCCTGAAAAGGATGCCGTTTTGTTCATATTTTGACAGTCTTATTGATGATATCATGGATCAATCTTGCATTTCTTTCAAGAATGTCGGGATGGGACTTGGAGATCATTTGCATATGGGTTCCGGCTCCTTGAACGACTGTAAAGGTTTTGGACGCCGCTTTTTCCCACATCATCATATTTTCATCCCGCTGATTGTCGCTTGACTTGATATAGCTGATATGTCCGTCAATTGCGCCGGTTGTGACTGTGTTTTGTATATATACATAAGACTTCATCACCAAGTCCACTAAATAGTCGCTCAATAATTTCTCTGCATCGCGGTATTTCTCAAGTTCAAATGTTTTGGATATCTCTTCTCTGTATTCCTCCTCTGTGAACTGATGTTTCTCGGCTTTTGTCCGATATTTTGAATCGATGATGATCAAATCTTCGACTTCATATCCTTGCCGGTTCAATTCTTTCGCCACATCAAATGCCAGGATTCCGCCGGATGAATAGCCGATTAATGTGTATGGCCCTTCACCTTGAATGTTTTTGATGATATCTGCGTATTTTCGAATCCTGTTTGCGGATGGAATGAAGTTGAAGCTGTACACCGAATGCTGCTTTAGATGCTTGGCCAAGCCCATGTAGGCAATGCCCATCGACGCGGCCGGCGGGAAGCAGAACAGGTTTTTGCCGCCTTCTTCCGCCCTGGTCAGCTGCATGCAATCATCTGTGTAGTCTTTCAGCAGGTCTTGTGCATGCTTCAGAAAATCAGACAGCTCTTTAATGGTCGGCTTGGAGAAAATGTCCTTAAACGGAACTCTGAAGCCAAGCTCTGCATATAGCCTAGAGACAAATGACATGACGTTTAAAGAATTCGCCCCGATATCGAATATGTTGGCGTTGATGCCAATCTGTTCGATATTCAGGATGTCTTCCCAAATGGCGGCCATTTTTTCTTCAAGTTCGTGTCTTGGAGGCTCGTATTCCAGTAAAGCGCCCGCGCTTCGATCTGGCTCTGGAAGGGCCTTCAAGTCGACTTTTCCGTTTGGTGTCAGCGGCAGCTCATCAAGCTTCAGCAAATAAGACGGCACCATATATTCCGGAAGCTCCTTCGCCAAAAACGCTTTGATGTCTTCCTGTGTGATGTCTCTTTCGGAAACGACGTATGCGCAAAGAACTTGATTGTTGCTTTGATCTGTTTTGGCGGCAACCGCCGCTTCTTTTATATCGCTGTGCCTTAACAATTGATGCTCGATTTCGCCAAGTTCGATGCGGTAGCCCCGAATCTTGACTTGATGATCGATCCGGCCCAGATACTCAATATGTCCATCCGGTCTCATCCTCGCAAGATCTCCTGTTCGATACATTCTTTCACCCGGTAAAAACGGATTTGGCAGGAATTTTTCAGACGTCAGCTCCGGTTTGTTCAAATAGCCTTTTGCGACTCCATCTCCGCTGATATACAGCTCTCCGGCAATTCCGACCGGCTGCACTTCCTGACGCTCATCCAAAATATAGAGCTGGACATTGGAGGCCGGCTTGCCGATCGGGACAGAAACTTGGCGGTCCCGTCCGACATCATATTGATAGATCATGCAGCCGACAACCGTTTCGGTCGGACCGTATTCATTGTAGATTTCAATGCTGTGATGAAATCTCTCCGTGATTTCTTTGGCCAGTTCCGTTTTTAAATCTTCCCCGCCGACGATCAGGCGTTTGATGCTTGATCCGCTGGCATCCATGTCTTTGACAAGGCTTAAATGAGACGGGGTTAATTTGACAATCCCGGCTTTTTGGTCTCTGAACACTTTTCGAATCAGCGGTTCCCCGTCCCCGCTATGCTGATAAACAATCACCCGGTTGCCTGAGATTAATGGCGTAAATATCGATGTCACCGTTAAATCAAAGGCAATGGATGAGTAGAGGGCAAAATCGAGCTGTTCGCCTCGGACATATACACGGTCAGCCCAGGTAATATAGTTGACCAGCCCTCTTTGCCTGATCATGACCCCTTTCGGTTTGCCTGTAGAACCTGACGTGTAGATGATATATGCAAGGCTGTCAGCGTTACCCGCCGGTTCCGGATTGTCAGCCGGATAACTGCTGAAATCTCCGGTTAATTCGACGGCTTCTTGATGAAGTGTGCCCAAGTCCTGCTTGTGATCCGCAAGAATGATGGCCGCGCCGCTGTCTTCAAGCATATACTTGATCCTTTCTTCCGGATAATCGGGATCAATCGGCAAATAGGCTCCTCCGGCTTTCAAAATCCCCATGATTCCGACCACCATTTCCGGTGAGCGTTCTGCCATGATGGCGACAATCGTATCCTCTTTGACTCCTTTGTCCCTGAGGTATCTGGCAAGCTGATTTGATTTTTCATTGATCTCACGGTACGTCAGTTTGTCATTTCCTGAGACAACCGCAGCAAGCTCAGGGGTTTTTTCGGCTTGTTCCTCAAACAGCCGGTGAATCGTCTGATTCGGATATTCCGCTTTCGTGTCATTCCATTCGTACAATAGTCTGTTTCTTTCAGCTTCCGAAAGGACTGTGATGTCGTTTAATGACTGATCTTCATTTTGGACGACCTGTTCCATCACTTGTTGAAGGTGTTCTTTGATACCGGCGATGATGTGGTCATGATAGATATTTCCGTCATAAGTCAATTTGATGACCAAACGTTCGCCCGGGACGGCCACAATATTAAATCCGTAATTTGTTTGTTCTTCGGCGTGAATTTCTTCAAAGACAAAACCGGCACCGCGTTTGCCGCTTGTCTCAAATGCACTCTGATCAACCGCGTAATTTTCGAAAATCAGGATATGATCCAGCAGCTCTCTTTTTAATTCACTGAGCGACTGTACTTCCGACAAATTCATGGCATGATATGTCCTGCCTTCCAGAGCCTGTTCCTGAACGCTTTTGATGAGTTCCTTAAAGCTTTGGCTTTTGTCCAGTCTAATTCTCGTCGGTACAGTGTTGATGAATAATCCGACCATTTTTTCGATTCCGGCTACTTGTGCATCCCTTCCGGAAATGACTGTACCGAATACGACATCATCCGTTTGATTGTACCTTGCCAAAAGCATTCCCCAAATGCATTGTAAAACAGTATGGAAAGTGACATTGTTACGGCTGGCAAGCTCTGTGATCCGTCCGGTCAATTGTTGCGGGAATTCGATGACGGCCTCTTTTCTCTTATATTTCGCATGTCCGGCAGAACCCGCCAAAACCGAAATCGGCGATTTTTCGGTAAAGCCTGATAAATAGTTTCTCCAGTACGCTTTTGCAGCTTCTTTATCCTGTTGCTGTAGCCACCCGATATAATCGCTGTACGGTCTTGCCTCTTCAAGCCGGTGTTTTCGCCCGGCTTCTTTCATATGATACATTTGGAACAGCTCTCCCATAATGATTCCCCGGGACCAGCCGTCAAGCAGAATATGGTGGTTTGTCCATATGAACGTATAACTGTCATCCCCGGTTCTCAGCAGCGCGGCTCTGATCAATGGTTCGCTGTTTAAGCGAAAACCTTTCTCCCGATCTGCTTTGCGATACGCTTGAATCACCTGCTCCCGTTCCGCCGGACTCTGCTTTCGCAAGTCATGATAGTCAAGATTGATCTTTCTGTCCTTGATGATCACATTTCTTGGTTCATCCGTTATTTCATATTCAATAGAGGCCCTTAGAATCTCGTGTCTTTCCATGATGTCATTGAACGTTTCTGCAAATAGACGCTCATCGATCAATCCTTTCATATTGATGGCCATTTGTTCAAAGTACGCCTGTGATTCCTTGTCTTCGAGCGCGTGGAACAGCATGCCCCTTTGCATGTTGGCAAGCGGATAGATTTTTTCGATTTCCATCCCTTTATATTTCAGTTTGATTTCCTCAAGCTGATCTAAGCTGATGCCTTTGTCTCCGTAATCGGACGGCGTTTTTTCCGTCTCTTCTCGTTCCGCGCAGTGGCGAATGACCGCTTTAAGAGCTTCTTTATAGTTTTGAGCAAAAGCTCTGACGACGTCTTCACTGTATGCTCTTGTGTTATAGGTCGTTTGAATGGCCAGTTTTCCCCTGAAGACCACCGCATTGATTTCGAGTGGATGTTCTCTTGTGATGCCCTTTCCGGCTGCTTCTCCCGGCGACAGATGTGATGAAGAAAATTCTCCGCTGTTGATGTCTTCATCAAGCTGTCCCAGGTAATTGAACAAGATTGGTGATGCTGCGCCTTTTGTGATCTCACTGTCCCGGGTGAGATACTTTAAAATTCCGTAGCCGATGCCTTTGTTCGGCACATTTCGCAAGTGCTCTTTCACCATTTTAATCGTCCTGGACATGTCTGTTTCTTGTCCCAGATCGATGAATACCGGGTATTTCGAGGTAAACCATCCGACCGTTCTGCTGATGTCGATGCCATCTGCCACCTGTTCTCTTCCATGCCCTTCCAGCGTGATTCTTAATTGATTTTGCCCGGTCATACCTCTTGCCGCCACCAGAAGCGCTGTGATCAGAAGATCGTTGATTTCGGTACGGTAAGCTTGGTTTGTTTCTCTTAAAAGCCGCGCTGTCTCCTCTTTTTCGAGTTCCGTGCTGAATGTTTTGCTGTCCTCAACTTTGAAGACACCTGCATCTTCATTCATTTCCAGGAATTTTACGTCGTCACAAATGGCCTTCAGCCAATACTGTTTTTCACCAAGCAGTTTTTCAGTTTTTGAATATTCCGTGATGTGCCGCGCATATTCCTGGTAGGAAGCCGTTTTTGGATAAAACTCGACTTTTTCCCCATTCGATAACTGGCTGTATCCCAGCGCCAAATCTTCAAATAATATTCTCCAGGAGATCCCGTCGACCACAAGGTGATGGATGATGATCAGCAGGTGATCCCCATTATTCGTTTTGAAGAGCGCCAATTTGACCAAAGGGCCGGTTTTAATATCGATGCTTTGCTGAAGTTCCGTTGCCAATTGGTACACTTTCTGAGGCTGGTCGTTTTCGCTCGAGACATCATAGATAAATAGGTCAAACAGCTGTTTGTCCGGTCCCCGGTTGTACTGAATGATCTTTCCGTCTTCTTCTGTAAACACCGTCCGGAGTGCATCGTGATGTTTGATGATTTCTTTGAACACACGTTTGACGATGCTCTCGTCGAATCCGTTTTTCCTATAAAGCATAACCGCATGGTTGTAATGGTTCCTGTCCGTTTTGTTCAACGAGAAATACTCTTGTTGAATCGGGGTCAAGAGAACCTCGCCCTCTACCGTTTCATAGGATGCTGATTTGTCGGATTCGGCTTTGACATATCGGCTCAAAGACTTGATTTGCGGATTTGCAAATAGATCTTTCATTTCCAGTGACAGGCCTTCTCTTGATAATCTTGAGATCATTTGCAGCGCTTTGATGGAATCGCCGCCTGCTGCAAAAAAGTGATGAGTGATCCCGATCTTGTCAATGCCAAGTACTTCTTCCCATATTTGAACAAGCTTTTCTTCCGTCTCGTTCCGCGGCGGTTCATATTCCGTCTCTTTTCCCGGCTGCGGTTCAGGCAATGCAGCCGTATCGATCTTCCCGTTGGCTGAAAGCGGCATCTTCTCAATTTGGACAAATGAAGACGGAATCATATATTCTGGAAGCTCACGCATCAGGTACGTCCTGATGTCCTCGAACAGCAATTCCGCGTCTGCTGTGAAATAGGCGCACAGCTGTTTTGCACCTTTATGGTCTTCCCTTGCAGCAATAAAGGCTTCCTTGATATCATCATGAGCCAACAGCCTGTTTTTGATTTCTTCCGGTTCTATTCTGTAGCCCCTTACCTTTACTTGGCTGTCCATCCGGCCTGCAAGTTCGATATTTCCATCGCTCAGCCTTCTGGCAAGATCTCCGGTTCTGTACATTTTTGTATGCGGTGCAAACGGATTTTCGACGAATTTTTCTTTCGTGATATCCGGTTTGTTTACATAGCCGCCTGTCACTCCGGCTCCTGCGATGCAGAGCTCTCCGTACACACCTTCCGGAAGCAGTTTCATGTTTTCATCCAGCACATATGCATTCGTATTATGAATCGGAGTGCCGATAACCGGATATTCTTTGAAAGAATGGAGGTGTTCCGGGTCGATCACTTTAAAGACTGAGCCGATTGTCGTTTCCGTCGGGCCATAATGATTCATGACTACATGATCCGGATATTGGTTGTAAAATGTCTCAACATCCCTTGTATTGATCATCTCCCCGCCCAAGACGACCAGCCTGAGAGTAGCGCAAGGTTTTTCGGCGGAAAAGCCCGGATCATTGACAAAAATGTTAAACAGAGACGGCGTCAGCTTGATATAGGTGATGCCGTTTTCTTTGATATACTGTAAAGCCCGGTGCGCATTTGTATAACATTCTTTACGTGCGATATGCAGTTCGCTTCCGCTTAACAGCGCCGAAAAGATGCTCGTATAGCCCAAATCGAACGCATATGAGGACACAAGCATGGCTTTGTCGTTTTCTGTAAGACCCGCTTCCTTCATAAACCAAGTTGTATAATTCACCACATTCCCGTGTCTGACAAATACGCCTTTCGGCTTTCCGGTGGATCCTGATGTGTATATAATATATGCATTCTGATCGGCTGAACCCGATGCAGACAGGTTTGACGCGGCCTTCGCATCAATCAAACCGTCGGCAACATTGACGATTTCTCCAGCGAACGCGACGTTTTCTTTGACAGAGCCTTTGACAAGCAATATTGCAGCTCTGCTGTCACTTAAAATCTCATTCGTCCGTTTGGACAATTGCTCCGGCTCGATCGGCACGTAAGCCGCTCCGGCTTTCAGTACCGCCAGCATGGAAATGATCATCTCAAGCGATGGTTCAATCATGATCGCTACAGGTGCACCGGCGCTTGCTCCTTTGTCTCTCAAAAGCCTTGCCAATTGATTTGCTTTTTCGTTCAGTTCCCTGTACGTCAGCTTTTCATCCGCAAAGACCACCGCTGTTTGCTCCGGCGTTTTGCCAGCCTGATGCTCAAACAACTGATGAACCGTTTGATCTTTAGGGTAATCTGTTTGTTGTCCTTGATTCTGATCCCGAAGCACTCTCATTTCTTCATCTGACAGCATGTTAACGTCGCTCAACGGCATTTGCGGATCGTTTGCCGCTTCCTTCAGAATATTGATCAAATGGACCGCCATTCTTTCAATCGTGGACTGCTTAAACAATTTTGTACTGTAGTTGAAAACACATTGAATGCCTTCATTTGTCTCAGCGGCTGTCAGCGTCAAATCAAATTTTGAGATGTTCGCCTCGGTTTGGAGCGGCTGGAATGTCAGGCCGTCGATGTCCGCTTCATCGCCGTCGAAGTTTTGCAGAACAAGCATGGTATCAAACAGCGGGTGTCTGCTCATATCCCGTTTGACATCAAGTTTTTCAACCAGTTCATCAAATGGATAGTCTTGATTTTCATAAGCTTTCAGCGCCGTTTCTTTCACTTCTTTTAAATAGTCGGCAAATGGCATGTCTCCTTTTGGATGGTTCCTCATCGCCAGCGTGTTGATAAACAGTCCGATGACATGTTTCAAATCGCTGTGATGCCTTCCCGCGATCGGTGAGCCGACAACGATATCCTCCTGGCCTGTATACTTCGCCAAGAGCGTTGTGTATCCCGCCAAAAGCAACATATACATCGTCGCGCCGTTCTCTTTCGCCAGTTTGTTCAGCATGGCGGACGTTTCGCCGTCTATTTCAAACTGGACGATATCTCCTTCAATCGAACGCTTTTGCGGACGTTTTTTATCCGCCGGCAAATTCAACACCGGCACTTCACCTTGAAAAACGTTGAGCCAGTAGTCTTCCTGGCGTTTAATCTCATCTTTTTGATAAAAAAGTTTTTGCCATTCTGAAAAGTCTTTGTACTGAATCGTTAACGGCGGCAATGTTTTCCCCTCATACAACTCGGCCAGCTCTCTTGTGAAAATGGCCATGGATACCCCGTCTGAAATGATATGGTGCATGTCGAGCATCAGTACATGCTCATCGCCACTCGCTTTTAATACTTCCGCTCTTAAAAGCGGCGCTTTTTCCAAAGCAAACGGCTTGATGAACGCTTTGATTTTTTCTTCTAGCCGGTCCTGTCCGAGTCGCCCGTACTTCACTTTAAAATCGACTTCTTTTTCGATTTTTTGTACAGGTTCGCCGTCAACCATCACAAAGGCCGTCCTCAAGGCTTCATGTCTTTCTATCAATTGCCGAAAAGCATCCTCGAACCGGTCGACATCAAAATCTCCTGCAATTTTCATGGCGAAAGGCATGTTGTAAGAGAGGCCGCCTGGTTCGATTTGATTAAGGATATACAGCCTTCTTTGTGCGGATGACAATGCGTAATACTCTTTCTCTTCCGCTTGTGTGATGGACGCATAAGGGCTTTCTTTCATGGATTCGATAAAATCACCGATGTCTTTGATTGTCGGTGTTTCGAATATTTGTCTTAAAGGGACTTCAATCTTCATTTCTTTATGCAATTTTGCAGTCAATGCCGCAGCTTTTAAGGAATGGCCGCCAAGTTCAAAGAAATTGTGGCTGATTCCGATGTTTTCGATCCCTAAAACGTCCTCCCAGATTGAGACAAGCTTTTCCTCTGTACGGTTCCTCGGTGCTTCGTACGCCGCTTCACTGATTGTGCCGCTTGGTTCAGGGAGCGCTTTTCTGTCGATTTTGCCGTTTGCCGTAAGCGGCAATTGATCGAGCTTGACAAAGTATGACGGCACCATGTAATCCGGCAGTTCCTTTAACAAGCATTTTCTGACGTCTGTAACGCCGGCCGTTTTGTCCGCGACGATATATGCGCATAGGTATTTCCCGCCGGCTTGATCTTCCCGCGCCATAACTGCCGCCGCGTCAATGCCTTCTATTTTCAGCAATTGGTTTTCGATTTCGCCCAGTTCGATTCTGAATCCGCGGATTTTGACTTGGTGGTCGATTCTTCCTAAATATTCGATTTGACCATCAGGTAAAAATCTTGCGAGATCCCCCGTCCTGTACATGTTTTCTCCCGGAACAAACGGGTTTGGAACAAATTTTCCAAGCGTGAGGTCAGGTCTGTTTAAGTATCCGCGGGCAAGGCCTTCCCCGCTCAGACAAAGTTCACCGGGCGTGCCCAACGGCAGCAGCTGCTGGTTGTGATTTAAAATATAAGCCTTGTGGTTGCTGATCGGCCGGCCGATGACGACTTTTTCGTCATCTTTTCGCAGCTCGCCCCGCGTTGAGCAAACGCTGTTTTCCGTCGGTCCGTATTCATTAAACAATTTGACGTTCGGCAGCTTTTCAAAATGCTGCCGGATCAGACTTTCATTGAAGCCTTCCCCTGCGACCGTGACAAATCTTAAATCCTCTAAAGGCTGCTCAATCGTGTCGAGCAGATTTAGATAAAAGCTCGGAACGGCCAGTAAGTTTGTCGCTTTATGCGTTCGCAGCACGCCGATGATCTCACGCGGATTCATCCGTAAATCTCTAATTAAAACCAGCTTCGCCCCAGATATAAGCGTCGTGAAAATATCTTCAACAGAACTGTCGAAAGAAAAGGACGGCACTTGAAGCGTGGCATCGGCTGTACTGTAGCCATACGATTGTTTCCTCCAATAAAGCGTATTGACAATTGATTGATGGTTGACCATGACACCCTTCGGCTTTCCGGTCGAACCTGAAGTATAGATGACATAAGCCATGTCGGCAGATCCGCTCGTGTGCCCTAAGTTCTCTGCGGCCATGTCTTTCGCCAGCCCTTTTTCGTTCATATCGATACAGGTGAAATCAACGTCAATCTGTTTGTCCGCCTTTTTCAGCAGGATGCTGATGCCGCTGTCTTCGATCATGTACCTGATCCGGTCTTCCGGATATTCGGGATCGATCGGCAAGTATGCGCCTCCGGCTTTCAGCACCGCCAGCATTCCGACGATCATCTCCACAGAACGTTCCGCCATAACGCCGACGATCATGTCAGGTTTGACGCCTTTTTCCCTTAACAGTCCCGCCAGCTGATTTGACCTTTCATTCAATGCTTTGTAAGAGAGCTCCTCCTTTTCAAATACAATCGCAGTATGCCCAGGCGTCCGTTCCGCCTGTTCTTCAAATAATTGATGGATCGTTTTATTCCTTGGATAATCTGCGGTTGTCCGGTTGAACTCATATAGGAGCGTCTTTCTTTCTTCCTCCGCCAGCATGTCAATCTCTGCGATTTTCCGGTTCTCATTTGCCGTCACTTGCTCAGCGACCCTTTTAATATGACCTTCGATATTGTTGATGATATCCCTGTCATAGACATTGCCGTCATATGTCAAAACAAGTGTGAGCTCTTCGCCTGGAGTCACCGACATGCTAAAGCTGTAATTGCTTTGTTCGGCAGCGCTGATCTCATTCACCTTAAAGCCTGTCTTCATTTGACTCTCTTCAAAGTCCTGTTCATCAGCTTCATAGTTTTCAAATACGAGAATATGATCGATCAGATCTTTCTTTAAGCTGCTCAAAGCCTGGACTTCAGCGAGATTCATATAGTTGTAGCGGTTGCTTTGAATCGCATCTTCCTGAACCTTTTGCAAACAATCGTTAAAACGCGCCTGCTCATTGAATCTGATTCTTGTCGGGATGGTGTTGATAAACAGACCGATCATGTCTTCGATTCCGTCTAAGTTTGCTTCCCTGCCAGATACGACCGTTCCAAACACGACATCATCGATCTTGTTGTATCTCGTTAGCATCAGGCCCCAAATCGTTTGAATTACCGTATGAAGCGTAACGCTGTTTTTGGCAGCGAGCTCCTTCAATTGTTTTGTCAGCTGTTTTGACAAATGGATGACCTTCTCCCGGCGGTCATAGCGGCTGCTTTTTTTGCGTTTTGTTAATGTAGGCAGCTGTGCCTGTTCCTCATACCCTTTCAAATATTCGCGCCAATATTGACGGGCCTCTTCCTGATCCTGACTTTCAAGCCACTTGATATAATCGCTGTACGGCTTCGTCTCCTTTAATGGACTGGCTTTGCCGTTCATCCGGTTTTCATAGATGACAAACAGCTCACGCATGATGATGCCAAGGCACCAGCCATCGAGTAAAATATGGTGATGGCTCCAGACAAGCCGGTACGAGCGCTCCGCCGTTTTCAGCAAATAAGCCCTCATCAGTACATCTCTGCTTAAATCAAAGCCTTTTTTTCGATCTTCATTGAGCAATCTTTCAATGAACATTTCCTGTTGCTGGGCGGAGCTTTTCGCGATATTGAAATAGGTGAAATCGATGCTGCGGTTTTCGATGATGATCTGCCTCGGTTCTTCAACGATTTCATATTCATAAGAGGCCCTTAAGATTTCATGCCGTTTCATGATGTCATTAAAGCTTGCCTCAAGAATCGCCGGATCGACATATCCTTCAATATCCATGACCGTCTGCTGAAAATATGCATCTGAGGTATGATCCTCGATGGCATGGAACAGCATACCTTTTTGCATGTTGGCAAGCGGATAGATTTTTTCAATGGCGCTCCTGTATTTTCCTTTGATTTCTTCAAGTTCGGCTAAACTGATATTTGTATCTCCATAATCGGACGGCGTTCGTTCGCTTTCCGTCTGTTGCGTGCAGTGCTTAATGATTTGTTCCAGGCGTTCTTTTAATTGATGATTCAGCCGGCTGATCGTATCTTTTTCGTATTCCATTTGATTAAAGGTTGTATGAATCACCAGTTCATGATTCATCACGATGGCGTTGATTTCGATAGAATGACTTCTCGCAATTTTTCCGCCGATGCTTTCCCCTTCGGAAAAGCTGGAGCCGGAAAATTCGCCGCGGTTTATGTCGGCATCGATCTCGCCTAAATAGTTAAATGAAATCCGGGCTTTTTCTTCGTTGATGAAGTCCGGGTCTTCAGCCATATACTTTAATAGCCCGTAGCCGATTCCTTTATTCGGTATTTTTCTCAACGTTTCTTTGACCATTTTGATCTGTTGGGAGAGGGCTTTTTCTTCTCCTGCATCAAGAAGCACCGGATACATCGTCGTAAACCAGCCGATTGTTCTCGTGATGTCAACGCCTTCTAAAATATCTTCCCTGCCGTGGCCTTCCATCATGACCTTCAGTTTGTTTTCACCTGTGATGTCCCTTGCTCCGGTCAGTAATGCCGTTAACAAAATATCGTTGATTTCGGTATTGTAGGCTCTGTTCGTGTTTCGCAAAAGGTCCGCTGTTGCCTCTTTGCCGAGCTTGATGCTCAACGTAGTGCTGTTTTCGTATACATCTTCCTTTAATACGTTCTTTGGCGGAATAAACCGGACACGAGCCTTGGCAATGTTCCGCCAATACTCGGCTTCCTTCGATAATGTTCGGCTGTGGGCGTATGCTTTTAACCTGCGGGCGAATTCTTGATAGGAATCCGTTTTGTAGCCGATCTCAAGCGTTTGCCCCTTTAATGCCTGACTGTACAATGTTTCGAAGTCCTCAAACAGAATTCTCCACGATACACCGTCGACGACAAGGTGATGGATTACAATGAGCAGGTGGTCTCCCTCATCAGCCCGGAAGATGCCGAGATGAACAAGTTTTCCTTTTCTAATCGATGATAGTTTTTGAATGCTCGTCGCCAGCTCATATACCTTTTCCGCTTGACGATCAAGACCTCTTACATCATAAACATCCAGGTCGAACAGATCTTCCCGAAAGCTTCTGTTGTACTGAATGAAGTCCCCGCCTTTTTCTTCATAGATCATCCTTAACGCGTCGTGCTGCTCCATTAATTTATTGAAAGCCTTTTTGACACAGCTTTCGTCAAATCCGCCCTTTCTGAAGAGCACAAAAGACTGGTTAAAGTGATCCAGTTCTTCTTTGTTATTAGCAAAATACCATTTTTGGATCGGAGTGAGTTCTGCATGTCCCGTGACGGTTGTATTGGCATTTTTCCTCTGTGATTGTTTTTTAACATATTTGGCAAGTTCCTTGATTCTCGGATTGGCGAACAAATCCTTCATTTCAAGCTTCAGGCCAAGCCTGGACAGCCTTGAGACGATTTGCAACGCCTTGATCGAATCTCCTCCTGCTGCAAAGAAGTGATGGCTGATACCGATGTCTCCGGCACCGAGAACATCCCTCCAGATGTCAACGAGCTTAGCTTCTGTGTCATTCCGCGGTGCTTCGTATTCCGCTCCTGTGGCGACATGTCTGTCAGGTGCAGGAAGGGCTTTTCGATCGACTTTATCGTTTGATGTGAGCGGCAGCTTATCAAGTCTGACAAAATAAGCCGGAATCATATAGTGAGGAAGCTCTTTTTCGAGCCATTCACTGATCTCGGTTGATGTCCAGTCTTCTTTGGAGACGATATAAGCGCACAAATAATCGCTGTGGTCATCGTCCTTCCTGGCTATAACCGCCGCTTCGTCGATTTTGTCAAGCTTGAGCAATTGATTCTCGATTTCCCCCAGTTCAATCCGGTATCCGCGAATTTTCACCTGATGGTCTATTCTTCCTAAAAACTCGAGATGTCCATCAGGCAGCCATCTGGCCAGATCACCCGTCCGGTACAATCTTTCCCCTGATGCAAACGGATGTGAAATAAACTTTTCGGCTGTCAGTTCCGGCCGGTTTAAATACCCGCGCGCAAGGCTCATTCCGCCGACGCACAGCTCTCCAACAACGCCTGTCGGCACAGGCTTCTGGTTTTGATCCAATACATATACGTTTGTATTGGCAATCGGACTGCCGATATGAGGACGACCGGATCCTTCGTAAATCCCCGCCGTTGCACAGACCGTCGTTTCCGTCGGTCCGTAGGCATTGATAAACAGCCGATTTCCGGACCATCTTTTTGCGAGTTCTTCGCTGCAGGCAGAGCCCGCGGAAACGATTACTTTGAGGTTTTCCAATCCGGATTCATCCAACACATTCAGTACGGTCGGCGGCAAGGTCGCATGAGTGATGTTATACTGCCTTAGAAAGCTTGTTAACGGCTGCCCCGGCATCATTTCCTCCTGCCGTCCCAACACTAAAGCCGACCCGGCTGCCAGCGCCGGAAAGATTTCAAATGCTGACGCATCAAATGATAGTGAAGCAAATTGAATCACTCTGCTGCCCGTGTTTAAATGCATCAATTTGACAACCGCTGAAACGAGATTGCTCAGCCCTTTTTGTTCGATTAAGACGCCCTTCGGTTTTCCTGTGGACCCTGAAGTATAGATGATGTAAGCCAAATCCCCGCTGCGGCTGACAGGCTCCAATTGAGCCGCATCCTGTGCGGCAATTTGCTTGTCGTGAATATCAATGTTGATCATGTCGGCCTCTTTGATAAAGGCCCGTTTTTTGATGAGCGCCTCTTCCGACAGAAGAAACTTTGTTTGGCTGTCGCCCAGGATGTATTTGATCCTGTCTTCAGGATATGCCGGATCAAGCGGCAGGTACGCGCCTCCGGCCTTCAAAATTCCCAGAAGGCCGATGATCATCTCGGGAGAGCGGTCCACCATGATGCCGACGGCTGTGTCCGGTTGAACCCCTTTTTCTCTTAAAAACCGGGCCAGCTGATTTGACCTCTCATGCAATTGTCGATATGTCAGCGTTTGATCTTCAAACACGACCGCGGTTTTGTCAGGCGATGTCTCCGCCCGCTCCGCAAACAGCTGGCAAATGGTTTTGTCTGTTGGAGCATCCGTTTTCGTATCATTAAACCGATATAGCAATGTGTTTTTTTCGTCTTCTGACATGGCCTCTATTTGATCAAGCCGCTTGTCCGTCCGTTTGGAAATGTCTTCTAAAACACGGACGAAATGCGCCGCCATCCTTTCGACCGTTTCTCTTTTAAACAGTTTTGTACAGTATTCCAAATCAAATTCTATCTTCGAGTCTTTTTCGATTGCCGATAAAGTAAGGTCAAATTTTGAAATATGGATGTCGCTTTCAAACGGTTCAAATGTGAGCCCTTCTATTTCAGCATCCGCTTTTTCCAGGTTTTGCAGGACAAACATCGTATCAAACAGCGGATTTCTGCTCATGTCGCGTTCAAGGTCAAGCTGTTCGACAAGATCATCAAATTGATAATCTTGGTTTTCATATGCCTTCAGCGCCGTCTCTTTTACATCTTGCAAATATTCAGCGAATGTCTTGTCGCCTTTCGGATGATTTCTCATCGCCAGCGTATTGACAAACATTCCGATCACATGTTTCAGCTCGTGATGTTTTCTTCCTTGAATCGGCGTTCCGATAATCAAATCTTCCTGTCCGCTATATGTTCTAAGCAAAACCGTATACGCCGCCAGAAGAAGCATATACATGGTGGCTCCATTGTCTTTGGCGATCCGCTTGAGCTTCTTCGTCAATTCGCCGTCGATTGCAAAACCGATTCTATCGCCTTCAACACTGTGCATTTGCGGCCTCGGGTAATCCGTCGGCATGTTGAGGACTGGAATCTCGCCTTTGAAAATATTGAGCCAGTACTCTTTTTGCCTTTTCATCTCATCTTTTTGATAAAAATCCCTTTGCCATTCTGAATAGTCTTTATATTGGAGGCTGAGCGGCTCCAGTTCTTTTCCGCCGTACAAATCGCAAATTTCTTTTGTCAAAACCCCCATCGATGCACCGTCTGAAATGATATGGTGCATATCAAACAGAATGATATGTTCCTCGTCATCAACCTTGACCACCTCTGTTCTAAAAAGCGGGGCCTTTTTTAAATCAAACGGTCTGACAAATTGTTTGATGATCTCCTGAATCGATAGAGACTCTATTTTGCTGCATTTGATGCTGAAATCTACTTCTTTTTCAATCTTTTGAACAGGCTCTCCATCCGCCATCAAGAAGGACGTTCTAAGCGCTTCATGTCTTTGAATGACAATTTGCAATGCGTTCTCAAACCGGCGTATATCGAAGGAGCCCTTGACTTTCATGGTAAAAGGGATGTTGTAGGACAATCCGCTCCCTTCGATTTGACCTAGAATGTACAGTCTTTTTTGCGCGGATGAAAGACGATAGTATTCTTTTTCTTCCACTTTTTTAATAGATGAATAGACACTATCTTTTGTCGATCTGATATATTCTCCCAACCCTTTGATCGTCGGCGTTTTAAAGATTTGCCCAAGAGGGATTTCCGCTTTCAGCTCCTTTCGGATTCTTGCCGCCAGCGCGGCCGCTTTGAGAGAATGTCCCCCCATCTCGAAGAAATGATCGTTGATACCCGTTTTTTCTACCTTTAAAATATCCCGCCAAATTGCTGCCAGCTTTTCTTCCGTTTCATTTCGCGGCGCTTCATATTCGTTTTCCGCCCCCGCCGTTCTGTCCGGCTCAGGCAGGGCTTTTCTGTCCACTTTCCCGTTTTTGGTGAGCGGCAGCTTGTCCAATTTGACAAAATATGCGGGAATCATGTATTCCGGAAGCTTTTCACCTAAAAATCCTTTCAGCTCATCAAGGGAAATCTCGCGATTCGCCGTGATATAGGCGCAAATGTACGGGCGGCTTTCTTCGTCTTCCCTGACGGTGACGATCGTCTCATTGATGTCTTCATGCATCTCCAGCCGGCTTTCGATTTCGCCAAGTTCGATCCTGAAGCCGCGGATTTTCACCTGGTGGTCGATTCGGCCGATGAATTCGATGTTGCCGTCAGGCAGCCATTTCGCTAAATCGCCCGTCTTGTACAGCCTTTCTCCCGGAATGAACGGATGCGGGATGAATTTTTCCGCCGTCAGTTCCTCGCGGTTTAAATATCCTTTGCTTAAACCGTCGCCTGCGATGCACAGCTCTCCGGGAACCCCGATCGGAAGGATCTTGCCGGCTTCGTCCATGATCAAAACCGACGTATTCGCCAGCGGGCTGCCGATCGGAATCGTTTCCGCCTCATCGTCTATCTCGTTGATGAAATAATATGTCGCATATACCGTGCTTTCTGTCGGGCCGTAAACATGAATCAATTTATCCCGGCCGACATGATCCAGCACTTTTCTCACATGCGGTATCGACGCTCTTTCCCCGCCGAAGAGGATTTTTCGCAGCTTGGCAAGGCAGCCGATATTGATGTCGGCGAGCGTATTGAACAGCGCCGTCGTAATGAACATCACACTGACTTGTTCTTTTTTTATCACTTCGGCCAGCTCATGTGTATTCAAGACCGTCTCTTTTTCGATCAGGACGAGTGACGCTCCGTTTAAGAGAGCTCCGAAGATGTCGAACACCGATCCGTCAAACGAATAGTTGGACAGTTGGAGGATGACATCGTTTCCTGTGATGTCAATATAATTGGTATTTTTAACGACTCTTGCCGCACTGTAATGCGGGGTGACGACGCCTTTCGGCATTCCCGTAGATCCTGATGTGTAGATGATATAGGCGGTATCGCCGGAATCATTGACAGAACTGAGCCGTTCTTTACTGAATCCGTCCGCCACTCCTTTATCCAGATGAATGATGTCAGCCTCACAGTCAATTCCATCTGCCGCTTTTCCTTGCGCAAGCAGCACCGCGGCTTTCGTGTCGCTGAGCATGAAGGCTATTCTGTGTTTAGGCGTTTCAGGGTCAATTGGCAGATAAGCGCCGCCCGCTTTTAAAATCCCGATGATGCCGATGATCATCTCGAAGGAGCGGTCCGCGATGATCGCCGCAATCGAGCCTCTGCCGATCCCTTTTTCTCTGAGGAGCCTCGCGGTTTGGTTTGCTTTCTCATTCAGCTCTCTGTAGGTCATGCGCTGAGCACCGAACACAAGAGCCGTATGGTCAGGCGTCTTCATGGCCTGTTCCTCAAAGAGCTCATGAAGCGGCTTGTCTTTTGGGTAACCCGTTTTTGTATCGTTGAATGTGTGTAAAATCCTGTGTTGTTCTTCTTTTGACACAAGGTTGATGTCTCTTAATGTTTGTGTCTCATCTTCCGCCACTTGTTCTGCGACGGTAATGATATGCTTTTCTAATGTTTCGATGATGGTGTTGTCATATACATTTTCATCATAGATGAAGAGCAGTTTTAATTGATCGTCAAGAGCTGCGGAAATGCTGAAATGGTAATTGGTCTGTTCTTCCCCGCTGACATTCACCATTTCAAAACCTACATCATTTTTTTCTTCAAACGCTTTTTGGTCAACGGCATAGTTTTCAAAGACCATGACATGGTCGATCAAATCGTTTTTCAACTCGCTTAGCGCTTGAACCTCCGCTAAATTCATATAATTGTAGCGGCTGCTTTCCAAAGCGTCGGCTTGGGTTTGGCGCAGAACATCTTTAAAAAGCTTGTCTTTGTCCAGCCTGATTCTGGTCGGGATGGTGTTGATGAAGACGCCGACCATTGTTTCTATACCTTCCACTTCGGCATCTCTGCCGGAAACAACGGTTCCGAACACCACATCCTCGCTGTTGTTGTATTTCGCCAAAATCACGCCCCAAATGCTTTGCAGCACTGTATTGATCGTTACATGATTCCGGTTGGCCAATTTAATCAGGCGATTTGTCAATTCTTTGGAACATTCAATCGTTTTCTCTCTTCTTTTAAACCCCGTCTCAGAAGGTGTGCGGAGCTTTGGAAGCGAATTTTTTTGATCATAGCCGCTCAAATAGCTCTCCCAATAGCTCTGAGCTTCTTCTTTATCCTGATCCTCCAGCCATTTGATGTAATCGCTGTACGGCCTCGGGTCTTCCAATTGATGATGTTGACCTTTCCGCTTCATTTCATATATCGTCAACAGCTCATCCAGGATGATGCCAAGGCACCATCCGTCAAGCAATATGTGATGATACGTCCAGACAAATTGATACGAATCGTCAGACATTCTGATGAGACAGGCTCTCATCAACGTATCTTTGGCTAGGTCAAAACCCTTTTGTCTATCTTCTGCCAAATATCTTTCCAAAACGCCGTCTTGATCATGCCGGCCTCGTATATCAAGATAGTCAAACTTCATGTGCCGATCTTTGATAATGACGTGCAGCGGCTCATCCAATCTGTGATGAAATGATGCTCTTAGGATCTCATGCCTTTTCATGACTTCATTTAGGCTTTCTTCAAACATCCGCTCATCCACATCACCTTTTAATTCAATGATGAACTGCTCAAAATATGCGTGTGACGCTTCGTCTTTCATGGCATGAAACAGCATTCCTTTTTGCATGTTTGATAACGGATATATTTTCTCAACTTTTGTTTTCATATCGTCATCTCATCTCCTAGAATTCCTTTTGTTTTCAGATCCACATGGGCCGCCCATTTTTTAAGCAGCAGGTTAACCACTTTTCATCTCTTTTGTCAGGATTTCTAGCTGTCGACAGATTCATATTCATTTAATAATTCTTCTAGATCTTCCAATGAGAGTTTGTCATAACCGTAGTCAGAGGACGTTTTTTCGGTTTCATGTTTGCCCGTGCAATGGCTGATGACCATTTGCAAACTTTCTTTGAATGCTTGATTCAATTCGCTGATCGTATCTGGAGAATACTCGTATTCGTTAAATGTCGTACTGATCATCAATTGCCGGCCGGCAACGACTGAATCGATTTCAACAGAAGCATCCCTTGCACTTTTTTCTCCGATGCTTTGACCTGCCGAAAGCTTTGACGATGAAAATTGTTCAGTCGTCAGATCATGATCGAGCTCACCAAGATAATTGAATAAGATCGGAGGCTTTTCATCCATTAAAAGCCCTTCGTCTTTTCTCAAATACTTAAGGATGCCGTATCCGATTCCGTTATTCGGTATTTTTCGCAAAGTTTCTTTCACGATCTTAATCATCACAGACAAGTCTGCTTCATCTTCTAAGTCGATGAATACCGGATACATTGCGGTAAACCAGCCGACCGTTCTCGTGATATCCACATCTTGCAAAATATCATCTCTTCCATGGCCTTCCATAAGAATTTTCAGCCTGTTTTCCCCCGTCAGCTGCCTTGAGGCGATCAACAAAGCCGTTAACAGGAGATCATTGATCTGCGTATTGTATGCTTTATGCGCCTCTTTCAGGAGCTGTTCCGTCTCCGTTTGGCTGAGGGATATTCTGAGTGTTCTGCTATTTTCATAGTTATCATGTGCCGCTTGGTGATGTTTAGGGAGGAATGCCATCTTTCCTTTGGATATCTCCCGCCAATATTCTTGTTCTTTCAGGAGCTTTTTGCTGTTTGCGTACTCAGCCAGTTTTTCGGAAAACGTCTTGTACGAATCCGTTTTATAACCGAGCTCTATCGGTTTGCCTTGCAGGGCTTGACCGTATGCCGCTTCAAAATCCTCGAACAATATTCTCCAGGACACGCCGTCTACCAAAAGGTGATGGATCGCAATCAGCAGATGGTCTCCCTCCGTTGTTTTGAACACGCAGAGCTTGATCATTTTGCCCTCGCTGATGGATATGTCTTTTTGAATATTCGTCGCTATCTGATAAACGGTTTTCTCGAGATTTTTTTCCGTTTTCAAATCATAGACATACAGATCGAAGACGCTGTCTTCCAAGCCGCGGTTATGCTGAATGATTTCACCGTTCTTCTCCCGATAGACCATCCGTAATGCATCATGGTGTTCTGTGAGTTTACGGAAAACCTTTTCGACGATCCTTTCAGCAAACCCGTTTTCCCTGTAGAGCATAAACGCTTGATTATAATGGTTTTGCTCCCTTTGATTCGCTTCAAAAAACGACCTTTGCACAGGGGTCAGCGGCACTTGCCCTTGCACGATTTCGCTGGTGCGTGCTTTCGTTTCTTTTTTGACATATTTACTGAGGTGTCTGATGGACGGATTGGTAAACAGATCTTTAACCTGAAGCTTGAGATCGGCTCTTGATAATTTTGAAACGATTTGCAGAGCCTTAATTGAATCTCCCCCGATTTCAAAAAAATTATCGTTGATTCCGATTTTGTCCCTGTCCAGCACTTCCTGCCAAACAGCGGCCAGCTTTTCTTCCGTTTCATTACGCGGCGCTTCATATCCGCTTGCCGCTATGACGTCTCCGGCAGGTTCAGGAAGCGCTTTTCGATCGATCTTTCCGTTTGGTGTGAGAGGCATCTTGTTGATTTGAATAAAATAGGAAGGGAGCATATAGTCCGGTAAGTGATCGGACAAATATTCCCTCAGTTCATTTGCGTTTGTTTTCGCTCGAGCGACAATATAGGCGCACAGGTACTTATGTCCTTTCTTATCTTCCCGGTCTATAACGACAGCTTCGCTGATGTTTTGATTTTCCAAAAGCTTCGTTTCAATTTCGCCGGTTTCGATTCTGAAACCGCGAATCTTGACTTGGTGATCGATTCTCCCGAGGAATTCGACATTTCCATCAGGCAGCCACCTTGCCAAGTCTCCCGTTTTATACATGTTCCCCCCGGCGGCAAAACGATTTGGAACAAACCTTTCCTTCGTGAGTTCCGGTTTGTTTAAGTATCCCCTCGCGATCCCTTCACCGCCGATGTACAACTCGCCATAAACGCCGACCGGCTGCGGGTTTAATGAGGGATCCAATATATAAAATGCTGTATTGTCCAGCGGCTTTCCTATCGGCGTATTCGCAATCTCTGGAATCCGATCCAAAGCTTCCTCATAATAGCCGGAATCGACAGAAGCTTCTGTGACGCCATAGCTGTTGATGATTCTCATCCTTTGTCCGAACCGTTCAACGAGCCACTTATAATCTTTGATCGTGCAAGTGTCAGAACCCATGATCAACAGCTTCATGCTTGAAAAGTCAAGCTTGTGATGATCGATATATTTCATCAAAGGAATGATCAGGCTTGGCGTCGATTCCAACATATGAATGCCGTATTTGTTGATCATGTCATACAGAAGATTCATTTCCAGTTTGACATCATCCGGGACTATATACATTGTTCCGCCGTTGAGAAGACTGCGGCATAAATCTCCCGCGAATACATCAAACGACATGCTGGCAAGCTGGAGCAGGTTAACTGAAAATGATGCCAATTCATAGTGCTTTCTCCAAGTATAGTGGGCATGAATGATATTGCGGTGCTCGACCATCACGCCTTTTGGGTTTCCCGTCGTACCCGAGGTATAGATGACGTATGCCAAATCACCGGGGGAATTAAGATGCTCCAGATTGCTTCCATCCGTGTCGTAAGCATCGGCCTGATCGATTTGGATGATTTCTCCGGCAAAGCTGATGCTGCCAATAAGCTGATGCTGGGTCAGCAATAGATCAGCTCCGCTATCCGTGATGAGATATTGGATGCGCTCTTTCGGAAGCCCCGGATCGATCGGCATGTACGCCCCGCCGGCCTTTAGAACCGCCAATATGCCTGTCAACATCTCCAACGAACGCTCCGCCATGATTCCGACTACTGACTCCCGCTGAACCCCTTTTTGCCGCAATGTTCTGGCCAATTGATTCGCTTTTTCATTTAATTCACGGTATGTCAACATTTGATCTTTGAAGACCGCCGCCGGATGATTCGGTGATTTTTCGGCCTGCTCTTCAAACAGCTCAGAAAAAATCCCTGACGGGTGTTCGGCGTTCGTATCATTAAATTGATACAGCACTGTGTGTCTTTCTTCTTCTGAAAGCATGCTGATGTCGTTTAACGGCTTCTGCGGATGATCGGAAATATCTCTTAGGATATTCACGAAATGCTGCGCCAGCGTTTCGGCGGTTTCTTTTTTATACAGCCTTGTGCAGAATTCCAGGTGAAACGTAATGACGCCTGCGGACTCTGCTGCTGTTAGCGACAAGTCGAATTTTGAAATCTGAAACTCCAAATCGACGGGTTCAACATCCAATCCCTCTATATCAGGCTCTGCATCATCCAGCGCCTGCATATCAAACATTGTGTCAAATAAGGCATTTCTGCTGATGTCCCGTTCCAAATCTAATTTGTCTACGAGTTCATCGAAAGGATAATCTTGATTTTCATAGGCGTTAAACGTATTTTCTTTTACATCTTGCAAATACTCAATGAATGTCCTGCCGCCTTTTGGATGGTTTCTCATCGCAAGGGTGCCTACGAACATCCCGACCGTCTGTTCCAACTCCTCCCGGGTTCGCCCCGCAATCGGCGAACCGACAATGATATCTTCCTGTCCGGTGTATTTCGAAAGGAGTATTGTATACCCGGCCAACAGCAGCATATACATCGTGACTCCGTTTTCTTTCGCTGTTTTTTTCAGCTTATCCGTCAGCTCTCTTTCGATTGCAAATGCGATTCGATCTCCTTCATAACTTTGCATTTGCGGCCTTGGAAAGTCTGTCGGCATGTTCAGAACAGGAATGTCGTTTTGAAAAACGGATAGCCAGTATTCTTCCTGTTTTTTCAACCGGTCTTTTTGCCAGGACTCTCGCTGCCACTCGGAATAATCTTTATACTGGATCTTTAACGGTGCAAGTTCTTTTTCTTCATATAAAGCCGCCCATTCTTTCATCAAGATCCCGATTGACACGCCATCGGAAATGATATGGTGCATATCAAGCAGGAGAATGTGTTCGGCTGCGTTCACCCTCACCAGCTCCGCTCTCAGAAGAGGGGCTTTTTCCAGGTCAAACGGTCTGATAAATTGATTCATCCGTTCCCGAAGGCTGCAATTGTCAAGCTCCCGGTATTTCATTTCAAATGTGACCTCTTCGTTTATGTTCTGAACGGGTTCGCCATTGATGGTCACAAAGGATGTTCTTAAGCTCTCATGTCTTTTGATTAGCGTTCTGAAGGCCTTCTCGGCCTTGTCCGTTTGGAGCTCACCTTTTATTTTCATCGCAAAAGGCATATTGTAGGCGGTTTGGCCTTCTTCGATCTGATTAAGGATATACAGCCTTTTTTGAGCGGAAGAAAGCGGGTAGTATTCTTTCTTTTCCGCTTTTTGAATGTCGGATTGAACTTGTTTTTGTTTTTGTTCAATATAAGCTGCGATGTCTTTAATCGTCGGATGGCTGAAGATCTCCTTTAGCGTCACTTCGACTTTTAATGCCGATTGAATTTTCGCGGCCATTGAAAAAGCTTTCAACGAGTGTCCGCCGATGTCAAAGAAATGGTCGTTAATCCCGATCTGTTCCGCTGGCAAGATGTCCTGCCAGATCGATAAAAGTAAGGCTTCCGTTTGATTGCGCGGGGCTTCATAGCGGGCTTGGGCAAATGCCCTTCGATCCGGCTCCGGCAATGCCTTAAGATCAGCCTTTCCATTGATCGTGCGGGGAATTTGATCAAGCTTGATAAAGCAGGACGGAATCATATACTCCGGAAGGTCCTTCGCCAAACGTTCTTGAACCTGCTCAATATCTGCGTTATTGTTATTGAATGCGATGTAGGCGCATAGATATTTGCTGTTTTCCTGATCTTCCTTCGCCACCACGATGGCTTCATTGATATTGTCGTTCATCAGCAACCGGTGTTCGATTTCTTCCAGCTCGATCCGATAGCCGCGGATTTTGACTTGGCTGTCAATTCTGCCTAAAAACTCGATGTTTCCGTCAGACAGCCATCTTGCTAAATCGCCTGTACGATATACTCTCTCGCCTGATTCGTCCAGCACAAAGGCCGCTTTTGTCAATGTTTCATGATTCAAATATCCCCTTGCGATCCCTTCGCCGCCGATCAGCAGTTCGCCCGGTACTCCAACCGGCTGCGGCCGGCCGTATTGATCTGCAATGTATACCTTATAATTGCTTAAAGGCTTGCCGATAGGAATGCTCGTTTTTTTGCAGTCTGCGCTGCTTAGTTGATAATAGGTAGCGCAAACTGTCGCTTCCGTTGGACCATAGGAATTGTAAACGTCGGCGCCTTTGATGATATTTTCGACGTACTCAAATTTTAATACGTCGCCTCCACTGATAAATTTCATCTGCGGATGAAAGGTTAAGTGCTGATTTTTATCGATTTCATTTAATAGAAGCGGGGAGCAGCTGACAAGTGTGACACGATACTTCCCGATCGTTTTCACCAGTTCATCAATGTTCAGATCGCTTACTTTTCTGCTGATCACCAAGCGCCCTGAGCAAGCTAAAATAGGGTAGACTTCTTCAGAAAATGCATCAAATGAAAAGGATACGACTTGCAAAACTGTATCATGTTCGCTCAAAGGAATCCTTTTCGTAAAAGCATCAACATAATGAACGACATTACGGTGAGTCGTCATGACACCTTTCGGCCTGCCAGAAGAACCCGAAGTATAAATTACATATGCCAAATCAGAAGCCTTGTTGACATTTGGGAGATTTTCTTTGCTGAAAGACCGGGTATCTTCGGCGGTTATCAGTTGACGCCCGTCTATTTTTGATTTAAAGGGCTCCTGGGTAACGACCATATCAGCTCCGCTGTCTTCCAGCATATATTTGACTCTGTCCTCGGGATAATCCGGATCAATCGGCAGATAGGCTCCGCCGGCTTTTAAAATTCCGATAATCCCGATGATCATCTCGAGTGAACGGTCTGTCATGATCGCGACAATTGTATCCGGCTTTACACCCTTCTCTCTTAAAAGCCAGGCCAATTGGTTGGCTTTTTCGTTCAGCTCTCGATATGTCAATTGCTGATCTTCGAATATAACAGCGGTGTGATCGGGTGTTTTTTCAGCCCGCTCTTCAAACAGCCGGCTGAGTGTCTTGTTTTTCGGACCATCTGTTTTCTCATGATTGAATGTATGTAAGATGATGTCTTTCTCCTCTTCCGACATCATCCTAATCTCGCTTAACGCCAGTTCAGGGTGATGAGCAGCGTCTTTTAAAACATTCAAAAAATGTCCGGCCATTCTTTCAACCGTTTCTTTTTTATACAGATCGGTGCAATATTGGAAATCGAATTTCAGGTTGTTTCCATGCAAAAATGCCGTCAGGCTTACATCGAATTTCGCGACATGAAATGGAATATCATACGTTTCAAAATGCCCCCCGCCGGCTTCAGATGCGAAATCATCCGCATGCTGCAGATCAAACATCGTGTCAAACAGCGGGTTTCTGCTCATGTCATGTGTCAAGCCCAGATGTTCGATCAATGCATCAAATTGATAATCTTGATTTTCATAGGCGTTCAGCGTATTGTTTTTGACCGTTTGGACATATTCGCTAAATGTCATGTTCCCCTTTGGCCGGTTTCTCAGCGCAAGGGTGCCGACAAACATCCCGATTGTCCCGTTTAAATCGGCATGCGGTCTTCCGGCAATCGGCGAGCCGACAATGATATCCTCTTGTCCGGTATATTTTGACAGCAGAATGGTGTAGCCTGCCAAAAGAAGCATGTACATTGTAACGCCGTTTTTTGCGGCGATCGTCTTCAGTTTTTTTGTGGTGTCCTGATCCAATTCCACAACCGTTCTGTTTCCTTGAAAGCTTCGGATTTTCGGTCTCGGAAAATCGAGCGGCATATTCAATACCGGAATGTCTCCCCGGAAGGTATTGAGCCAATACGCTTCCTGCTTCTTCAACCGGCTCTGCTGCTCGATGTCTCTCTGCCACTCTGAATAATCTTTATACTGAACCGCCAGCGGAGACAATTCTTTGCCTTCACAGCAGTCGGCGAATTCCTTCATTAAAATTCCGATAGAGACGCCGTCTGAAATGATATGATGCATATCAACCATCATCATATGCTCAGCTTCATCCACTTTTACGATTTCCGCTCTTAAAAGCGGGGCTTTTTCTAATTGAAAAGGTTTGATGAAACGGCTGATTTTCTCCTGAATGCTTTGATCCCCCAACTCGCTGTATTCAAGTCGGAACTCGGCTTCCTGTTCGATTTTCTGCACCGGTTCGCCATCGAGCATGACAAAAGAAGTTCTTAACGATTCATGCCGTTTGATGAGTGCTTTCCATGCCTGTTCAAGTCGGCTGATTTGAACTTCACCGTTTATTTTTACCGCCAGCGGCATGTTATAGGCCGTTTTGCTGTCATCAAGCTGATTTAAAATGAACATCCTTTTTTGTTCCCTTGACAAAGGGTAGGTTCCGCTTTTAGACGGCGCCGCTTTCGGAAAGCTTCGCTCAATGTCCGTTTCGCCCGCTTCCAGCGCTGCGATGATGTCTTCTTTATACCGCTTGATTTGCTGTTTTAAGTCAGCCGTCAATAATTCTTGAGGACCGATGATTTTGATTTTTCCCTTGTTATGGTATAAGGTGATATTTTTCTTTTTCAAATCATTTATGAAGTCCATTATGCTCATACTCATCTCACTCCATTCGTCAGACTTGCGGCCAATATCAGAATCGGTTTTTTGCGGAAAATGGGGCAGCTGTACAATCTATCATTTGAAATGATAGATTGTACAGTGCAATTCCATCACACTTCCTCTTCCGCGTACTCCTCACTAACGGCCGATTCGGCTTCAGCGGTTAATACAAAACGCGCTAATGATTTTGCAGTCGGATGTTTAAAGAACGTGCTGATCCTCATATCAATGCCAAACGTTTTGTTAATGGAATGGACAGCTTGCATCGCTTTCAGCGAATTCCCCCCCTTGTCGAAGAAATGGCAGGAAATACCCATCCGCTCTGTTCCGAGTACGTCCTCCAAGATGGAAATGATGCGCTGTTCGACATAGTTTCTTGGCGCTTCGTACTCTGCTTCAGTTCCTGCGCTTCTGTCCGGCTCAGGCAGGGCTTTTCTGTCCACTTTCCCGTTTTTGGTGAGCGGCAGCTTGTCCATTTTCACGAAATAGGCGGGGATCATGTAATCCGGAAGCTTTTCACCTAAAAATCCTTTCAGCTCATCAAGAGAAATCTCGCGATTTGCCGTGATATAGGCGCAAATGTACGGGCGGCTTTCTTCGTCTTCCCTGACGGTGACGATCGTCTCATTGATGTCTTCATGCATCTCCAGCCGGCTTTCGATTTCGCCAAGTTCGATCCTGAAGCCGCGGATTTTCACCTGGTGGTCGATTCGGCCGATGAATTCGATGTTGCCGTCAGGCAGCCATTTCGCTAAATCGCCCGTCTTGTACAGCCTTTCTCCCGGAATGAACGGATGCGGGATGAATTTTTCCGCCGTCAGTTCCTCGCGGTTTAAATATCCTTTGCTTAAACCGTCGCCTGCGATGCACAGCTCTCCGGGAACCCCGATCGGAAGGATCTTGCCGGCTTCGTCCATGATCAAAACCGACGTATTCGCCAGCGGGCTGCCGATCGGAATCGTTTCCGCCTCATCGTCTATCTCGTTGATGAAATAATATGTCGCATATACCGTGCTTTCTGTCGGGCCGTAAACATGAATCAATTTATCCCGGCCGACATGATTCAGCACTTTTCTTACATGCGGTATCGACGCTCTTTCCCCGCCGAAGAGGATTTTCCGCAGCTTGGCAAGGCAGCCGATATTGATGTCGGCGAGCGTATTGAACAGCGCCGTCGTAATGAACATCACACTGACTTGTTCTTTTTTTATCACTTCGGCCAGCTCATGTGTATTCAAGACCGTCTCTTTTTCGATCAGGACGAGTGAGGCTCCGTTTAATAAAGCGCCGAAGATGTCGAACACCGATCCGTCAAACGAATAATTGGACAGTTGGAGAATGACATCGTTTCCTGTGATGTCGATATAATTGGTATTTTTAACGACTCTTGCCGCACTGTAATGCGGGATGACCACTCCTTTTGGCGTTCCGGTTGAGCCGGACGTGTAGACGATGTACGCTGTATCGCTTGAGCGATTCACACGCGGAAGATTCTCTTCACTTAGTAAGTGCAACTCGTCCGAACACAAATCAACGGTTTTTATATCAAAAGGTTTAAGAAGCGAATCTGTTGTTACTAACAATGCCGCACCGCTATTTTTCAACATATAATCGATTCTGTCCCTAGGCGTTTCAGGATCGATCGGCAAATATGTGCCGCCCGCTTTTAAAATCCCGATGATGCCGATGATCATCTCGAAGGAGCGGTCCGCGATGATCGCGGCAATCGAGCCTCTGCCGATCCCTTTTTCTCTGAGGAGCCTCGCGGTTTGGTTTGCTTTCTCATTCAGCTCTCTGTAGGTCATGCGCTGAGCACCGAACACAAGAGCCGTCTGGTCAGGCGTCTTCATGGCCTGTTCCTCAAAGAGCTCATGAAGCGGCTTGTCTTTCGGGTAACCCGTTTTTGTATCGTTGAATGTGTGTAAAATCCTGTGTTGTTCTTCTTTTGACACAAGGTTGATGTCTCGTAATGTTTGTGTCTCATCTTCCGCCACTTGTTCTGCGACGGTAATGATATGCTTTTCTAATGTTTCGATGATGGTGTTGTCATACACATTTTCGTTAAATGTCAATTTGAGCTTCAGCTGCTCATCTTCTAAAACGCCGGTCAGATTAAAATCATAGTTGGTCCGTTCTTTTCCATGAACACCTTCCAGTTCAAAACCGGTTTCCCCGGATTGGCTTCTGAACAGCTCTTCATCAAACGCATAATTTTGAAAGGCCATGACATGAGTGATCAGCTCTCTTTTTATTTCACTCAGTTCCTGAATTTCCGATAAATTCATATAGCTGTATCGATTGCTTTCGATAGACTCGGCTTGTGTTTTCTTTAACACCTCTTTAAAGCTTCTTGCGCCTTCAAAGCTGATCCGTGTCGGTATTGTATGAATAAACAAGCCGACCATCTCTTCGATGCCGTCAACAGGAGCCTCCCGTCCCGAGACGACGGTTCCGAATACGACTTCATCGGTATTGTTGTATTTTGCCAGAATCATGCCCCAAATTCCTTGAAGAACCGTATTGATGGTGACATGATGCTGCTTGGCGATCCGGGTGATTTTCGTTGTCAGTTCTTTTGAAAACGATATGACTTTTTCTTTGCCGCAATATTCTTCTGACGTTGCGCCGCGATTGAACGCCGGAAGTTCAGACCGCGACTCATACCCTTTTAGATAATCCTTCCAGTATGCCGCCGCTTCTTCTTGATCTTGTTTTTCCAGCCATTTGATATAGTCTCCATACGGCTTCGGCTCTTTTAATCGGCGGGATTCGCCCTTCATTATTTTTCCATATAGACTGAACAGCTCGCTCAAAACAATACCCAGACACCAGCCGTCCAGGAGGATGTGGTGATGACTCCAAATGAGCCGATACGATTCATCACTCATTTTGATCAAACAAACCCTCATGAGGGCTTCACTGCTCAGATCAAAGCCTTTTTCTTGATCTTCTTTTAAATATGTTTCTATGAACCTATGCTGCCGCGTTCGATTTTCGCCTGTCAGATCTATTGATGTGAAAGGTGTTTTCCGGTCTCTAGCTATAATCTGTCTCGGTTCGGCTGTGATTTCATATTCAAAAGACGCCCTTAAGATTTCATGCCTCTTCACGATTTCGTGAAAGCTTTCTTCTAAAATGTCCGGATGGACACGTCCTTTTAATTTGATGACAATTTGCTGGAAGTATGCCCCTGATGTCTGATCCATAGCGTTATGAAATAGCATTCCTTTTTGCATATTGGCCAGTGGATAGATCTTTTCGATTTGAAACGCGCTGTACTTATCTTTAATACGCTCCAGCTCTTCAAGACCAAGCGAGACATCGCCATAATCGGAAGGCGTCATGTCCGATCCTTCTTTATCAACGCAATGATCGACGATCTTTTCCAGGTTTTCTTTGAATGATTGATTGAGTTGTTCGATTGTGCTTGTTTGGTATTGGTCCTGGTTGAACGTCGTATAGATTGTCAATTCGCCGTTTAAAGAGATCGCATTCATTTCGATGGCGCAGTGCCTTACGATTTTTCCGCCGATGCTTTCTCCCGGTGAAAATGGCGACTGGGAAAATACTTTTCTATTCATGTCATTGTTCATTTCTCCAAAATAGTTAAAAGAAAGCGGAGCCTGTGTTTGTATTTTCTGAAGCTCTTCTGTCATGTATTTTAAAACACCGTAGCCGATCCCTTTATTCGGTATTTTTCTCAACGCTTCTTTGACCATTTTGATATTTTGCGATATTTCTTTTTCTTCTCCCAAATCGATAAAGACCGGATAAACCGTCGTAAACCAGCCGATCGTTCTCGTGATGTCAACACCGTCTAAGATGTCCTCCCTGCCGTGCCCTTCCATCATGACCTTCAATTTGTTTTCGCCGGTGATATCCCTGACTGCGGCGATTAATGCCGTCAGCAAAATATCGTTGATTTCCGTGTTGTAGGCTTTGTTTGCGTTTCGCAAAAGTTTCGCTGTCATGTCTGGGCCGATTCTGATGCTCAAAGTCGCGCTGTGTTCAAACGTGTCTCGTTCAAGCTTTTCAGCAGGAATAAATGGAACATCCGCTTCCAGGGCCTTTTGCCAATACTCCCTTTCCTTTAACAGCCTGCGGCTTTGGGCATACTTCTTCAATTGACGGGCGAACTCTTGGTATGAATCCGTTTTATATCCGATGTCGAGAGGTTCACCTTTCAATGCCTGAAGGTACAATGTTTCAAAATCCTCGAACAAAATTCTCCACGATACGCCGTCAACGACAAGATGATGGATCGCAATGAGCAGGTGATCGCCCTCATCAGCCCGGAAGATGCCGAGATGAACGAGTTTTCCTTTTCTAATCGATGATTTTTTTTGAATGCCTGTCGCCAGCTCAAACACCTTTTCCGCTTGACTGTCAAAGCCTCTTACATCATAAACATCCAGGTCGAACAAGTTTTCACGATAGCCTCTGTTGTATTGAATAATGTCTCCGTCTTTTTCTTCATAGATCATCCTTAACGCGTCATGCTGCTCCAGTATTTTATTGAATGCTGTTCTGACGATGTTTTCGTCATAGCCGTCTTTTCTAAAGAGCATAAATGACTGGTTGAAGTGGTCAAGCTCCTCTTTGTTGTTCGCAAAATATCTCTTTTGGATAGGAAGCAGTTCCGTCTCACCTGTAACGGGTTTGTTATGTTTGCGATGTCTTGTTTCTTCTGTAATAAATCGGCTGAGATCTTTTATTTTCGGATTGGCGAACAGCGCCTTCATCTCAAGTTTCAGGTTCATCTTTGCCAGCCTGGATACGATCTGGAGCGCCTTGATCGAGTCTCCCCCTGCCGCAAAGAAATGGTGACTGATCCCGATGTCCTCGGCACCGAGAATCTCTCTCCAGACTTGCACGAGTTTTCGTTCGATTTCATTTCGGGGCGGATCGTACCGGGTTCCTTCCATGACATTTACATTGCCGTCCGCCTCAGGCAGTGCGCTTCTGTCCACTTTACCGCTTGGGGTGCGCGGGAGCCTGTCAAGCTTCACAAAATAGGACGGAATCATATAATCAGGCATTTCCCTTTCAAGAAATTGTCGTACATCAGCTGCAGGCAATTCCTTGTCAGAGGCGATATAGGCGCATAAATAGCTGTTGCCGTTTTGATCCTTTCCTGCGATCACTGCCGCTTCTTTGATTTTCTCATGTGTCAAGAGCTGCTGTTCCACTTCGCCGAGCTCTATGCGATAGCCGCGGATTTTCACTTGATGATCGGCTCGTCCTAAAAACTCAATCTGTCCATCCGGAAGCCACATCGCCAAATCTCCGGTTTTGTACATTTTTTTGCCTGGCTCAAATGGATGGTCGACAAACTTTTCCGCCGTAAGCTCAGGTCTGTTTACATACCCCCTGGCAACCCCTTCACCTGCTATACATAGTTCTCCGGCAATCCCAACCGGCAGAGGGCGGAGTTCTTTGTCCACAATATAGATGCTTGTATTGAGAAGCGGTCTGCCGATCGGAATGGACGGTGTTTGCGGCACTTTTCCATATTCTATTTTGTATGAAGCAGCATCCACACAGCACTCTGTCGGACCGTATACATTCGTGATATTGCATGACAGATTCGGGAATTTATGAAATAGGCCGCCTATGACATCAGGTGTTAATGCATCTCCGCCGACAATCAATTCCTTCAGACAGAATTCGAGCTCCGATTTGTCCAAATAAGCCAGCATGTTTAAATGAGCAGGCGTCATGTCCGATACATGGATGTTGTTTTTCGAATAATACTCAATTAAACTCATGGCATCCCAGGCTGTCTCGCGCGGGACGATGCAAAGGGTATGCCCGAAGAGAAGCGCTGCGAATATTTGTTTGACAGAGGCATCAAATATATAAGGTGCAACCAGCGCTACATTTAAATGAGCATCGAGATGCTGATAAATTCTTTCATTTAATCCATGAACAAGATTGTTCACACTATGATGCTCGATCATGACGCCTTTCGGTTTTCCAGTGGATCCTGATGTATAGATGACATATGCCAAATGCTGCGGCTTGATGTCATGTTTAAGGTTTTCCACGTGGTCATTTTGTCCGGTTTGATCAATCCGGATGATGTCTCCGGCATATGCTTCACCCGGGTCCACATCGCCTGCCGCGCATAATACGCTGACATCGCTGTCTTTTAACATGTAGCTTATTCTTTCCTGCGGATACGCCGGATCGATTGGCAGATAGGCGCCGCCAGCTTTCAAAATACCCATCATACCGACGATCATTTCGATTGACCGTTCTGTGAGAATCCCTGCTATCACATCAGGGCCTACTCCTTTTTGACGCAAGGTGAAAGCCAGGCTGTTCGCCCTTTCATTCAGCTCCCTGTAAGAAATCGTTTCATCCCCGAAGACAACCGCCGGATGATCAGGCGTTTTTTCCGCCTGCTTTTCAAACAGCTCCGGTATCGTCATCTCTTTGCAGAACACACCGTCTGTTCGGTTAAAATCATACAGAACCCGATGTCTTTCATCCTTTGTCAGGACATCTATCTGATTGATGGCAACGTCCGGATGATCCGCCGCTTGTTCCAACAGGCTGATCAGGTGTTCAGATAATCTTTCCATTCTTTCCTTGTTGAATAGCGACGTCGAATACTCAACTTCCAATTTTAATCCGTCTGCCGCTTCACTCGCAGTCACTGTGATGTCAAACTTGGAAATGCCGCGCTTGATGTCCACCAGCCTGCTTCTCAGCCCCTCTGCTTCAAACGGCTTCAAGTCTGTGTCATGGTACACGAGCATCGTATCAAAGAGCGGGTTTCGGGCCATGTCGCGTTTGATGTTTACTTTTTCGACAAGCTCTTCAAACGGATAATCCTGGTTTTCATAAGCTTGAAGCGTGTTTTCTTTTACCTCTTGCAAATAATGTCTGAACGTCTTTTTCCCTTCCGGATGGTTTCTGATCGCCAATGTATTGACAAACATGCCGATGAGATGTTGAATATCCTCATGATTTCTCCCTGCAGCCGGGGTCCCGACGATGATATCTTCCTGACCTGTATATTTGGAAAGCAGTGCTGTATAACCGGCCAACAGAAGCATGTACATCGTAACGCCGTTTTCTTTCGCCATATGCTGAAGCTTGCGGAATGTTTCACTTTCGATTGCTGCAGTGACGGTGTCACCTTCAGAGCTTTTCGTCAGCGGCCTTTTATGATCTGTCGGGAGATCAAGGACCGGGATATCGCCTTTATACGTCTTCAGCCAGTATTCTTCCTGTCTTTTCAGCTCATCGCTGCGGGCATGGCTATTTTCCCATTCTGCGTAATCTTTATATTGAATATCGGACGGCTCCAGTGATTTCCCTTCATACAGCGCTCCCAGCTCTTGAACGAAGATGTCGGTGGACACGCCATCGGAAATGATATGGTGCATATCGAACATCAGCAAGTGCTCACGTTCATTCACTTTGACGACCTCCGCCCTTAAAAGCGGTGCTTTTTCCAAATGAAACGGCTTGATGAAGCTTTTGATTTTTTCTTCAGCGCTTTCTTTGCCGATGTCACTGTATGCGACTTGAAAATCGATCTCGTGTTCAATCTGCTGCATCACCTCACCGTCGATCATGACAAATGAAGTTCGAAATGATTCATGTCTTTTGATCATGTTTTTTAATGTATTCTCAAATCGGCGGATATCAAAATCGCCTTCGAGCGTCATGGCAAAAGGCATGTTATATGCAACATGACTGCCTGCTTGAGAAAGGATATAGAGCCTTTTTTGCGCTGAAGACAATCGGTAATATGGTTTTTCTTCCGTTTTTCCTATCGATGTAAAAACACTTTCCTTCGCCGCACCGATATATTCCCTCAGCCCTTTAATCGTCGGGGTTTCGAATATTTGTCTTAAAGGCAGCTTGACATTCAGTTCTTTATGAATGGTTGATACTAAAGCGGCGGCTTTTAGCGAATGCCCGCCGGCTTCAAAGAAATGGCTGTTGATCCCGATTTTATTGATTCCTAAAGCCTCTTCCCATATGGAAACAAGTTTTTCTTCCACCTGATCCCGCGGCGCTTCATAGCGGCGATCCATTGCGGCGCTCCGTTCCGGAACCGGAAGGCTTTTCTTATCCACTTTTCCATTCACGGTAAGCGGCAGCCCGTCAAGCTGGACAAAGTGCTGAGGAATCATATAATCCGGAAGGCTTTTCTTTAAAAACGCTCTGATTTTCTCCGGTTCGACTTCCTTTTTAACCGTTACATATGCGCAAAGATACGGGTCATGATCTCCGTCATCTCTTGCGATGACCGCCGCTTCTTCAATTTTTTCATATTTAAGCAGCTGGTTCTCGATCTCGCCGGGTTCGATCCGATAGCCGCGAATCTTAACCTGCTGGTCAACCCGTCCCAAAAACTGAATGTTTCCATCCGGCAGCATTTTGGCAAGATCACCTGTACGGTACATT
This sequence comes from Bacillus sp. GM2, assembly GCF_056155945.1. Taxonomy (NCBI): domain Bacteria; kingdom Bacillati; phylum Bacillota; class Bacilli; order Caryophanales; family Bacillaceae; genus Bacillus; species Bacillus sp. GM2. Next base: position 1,107,938 of record NZ_JBRKSZ010000007.1, on the reverse strand, counting down.
CTTTCCCCGGGTACAAACGGATTTTCGATGAATTTTTCCCGAGTCAATTCCGGTCTGTTGACATACCCGCGGGCCAGCCCTTCCCCGGCGATACAGAGCTCGCCGCTCGCTCCGAGCGGACAAAGCTGCAGGTCTTTGTTCAATATATACACTTTGACGTTTTCGATCGGTTTGCCGATCGGTATATTTTGATACGATTTGTCTATTGGAAAACTTGTAGCAACGACTGTATTCTCCGTCGGTCCGTAATTGTTAACGATTTGATAGCTTTTTTCTTTAAAGACGTTTAATTTATCTCCGCCTGTTAACAGCGTTCTTAACGAATGATTGTCAAGCGCTGTAAATTGTTCGCAGACTGGTGTCGGCAAAAAGCTGATCGTAATATGATGATCATGAAAATACCGGTTCAGCTTTTCAACATCCAGCCTTGTCTCCTGATTGAGGACATGAACGGTGGCTCCCGCTGTTATATAAGGGAACAGCTCCCAGACAAAAGCGTCGAAGCTGATGCTCGCATAAATCGAGCTGTTGTCGTTTTGTCCGACTTCAAAACAGGATTGATGCCAGCTGCACAAGTTGATCAATGATTGATGTTCGATCATCACGCCTTTTGGCTTTCCCGTTGAACCCGACGTATAGATGACATATGCAAGGTCGCCGCTTTGATTGACATTGTCAATGTCTGACCGATCCTGCCCGGCAATCCTCTCATCATCCATATGAATCAACTCGATCGATTCCGCCGTAAGCTCCTCGGCAAGCGGAACGTCAGAGATGATGACTTTGACTTCACTGTCAAAAGCCATGTATTTCATCCGCTCCAGAGGATACTCAGGATCAATCGGTAAATAGGCGCCGCCTGCTTTTAGCACACCGAGAATCGCTGCGATCATATCGGACGAACGCTCCATCATGATCCCGACGAACGTATCCGGCTTGACACCTTTTTCTCGCAACAGCCTTGCCGCTTGATTTGCTTTTTCATTCAACTGTCGGTACGTCAGTTTTTGATTTTCAAAAACAACTGCAGTGTGATCTGGTATTCGTTTTGCCTGTTCCTCAAACAGCTGGTGGATTGCTTTTCCTTTTGGATATGCCGTCTTTGTATCGTTAAAGGACTCTAAAAGTATCCGTTTTTCTTGACGGGATATCATGTCGATTTGATGTAAAGCAACATCAAGGTTTTCTGAAACTTCCTCTAAAATCCTGAAATAATCTTCCGCTATCTTTTGAATCGTCTCTACCTTGAAGAGACTTGTCGAATATTCAATATTCAATACGATCTTTTCTTCAAAATCCAACACATTAAAGATCATGTCAAATTTTGCATTGTCCAGTTCAAAGATGATCGGACTTAGCTTGACATCGCCTTTCTGTTTGGTAAACATTCTGGCATCTTCCAGAACAAACATTGTGTCGAATAAAGGATTGCGGTTAGACTCCCGTACACCATTGAGTTTGCGGATCAAATCATCAAACGGATACTCGGAATTGTCAAAGGCCGCTATCGTACGCTCTTTCGTCTGCTGCAAAAATTCTTTAAAACTGTTGGAAGTATCAACCTCGTTCCGCAAAGCAAGTGTATTAACAAAAACGCCGAATACATCTTGCAGATCAGGATGCAGCCTTCCCGCAGCAGCGGTTCCGACAACGATATCTGTTTGATTTGTATATTTATTTAAAAGCACATAATATGCGCTCAGCATCACCGTATAAAGAGTTGTTCCGGTATGTTTCGCCAGCTTCCTTATATGATCTGACAGTTCCCGCTCCATGTCCAAAAACACGCTGCTTCCTTCAAACGTGTCAATATGATGACGTTTATAGTCATAAGGAAAGTCCAGCTTTGACGGTATATCGCGATAAACGTCAAGCCAATAGGCTTCCTGCTTTTTCATCGCGTCTGATTGATTAAATGTATGATTCCATTCCACATAATCTTTATATTGCACATTTACTTCCGGCAATGGCACATTGCTGTAAAGTTCCAATATTTCATTCATCAGGATGCCTTGAGAAACCCCGTCACTGATGATGTGGTGGAAATTTAAGACCAGTATATGCCTCATATCGTCGATTTTGATAAGCTTGGCCCTCATAAGAGGCGGCCGGCTTAAATCAAAGGGCTTGATGGATTCTTTACAGTACGTGCTTGTGATCTCCATTAAAGCACGCTGATCTGTAATCGAAGCGTCTAAGCACTCGTATTCCAGGCGGAAGTCGACATTCTCATAAATTTTTTGGATGAGTTCATTGTTTTGGATTTCAAACCCGGTTCGCAATATTTCATGTCTTTGCAAAAATGTCTTCAATGCGTTTTCGAGCTGTATGGCGTTGATCCGGCCTTCGACAAGAAGGGCCATCGGAATATGGTAAGCTCCCCTTTCATTTTCCAGCATCGACAGCATATACATTCTTTGTTGGGCAGGGGAAGTCGGATAATACTCTTTTTCGCGAGCCTTTTGAATCGGATGTTCCATATCGCTTTCTTCTCTGTTTTTCAAATAGTGGTCCAAAGCGATGATTGTATCATTTTTAAAGATTTCGCTGATCGGCATCTCAACATTCATTCGTTTGTTGATTTCCGTGATGATGGATATCGCTTTGAGTGAATCTCCGCCGATTTCATAATAGCTGACATCGAGATTGATGCTGTCTAGGCCAAATATATCTTTCCAAATCTCCAGAAGCATGGCTTGTGTTTCATTCTCCGGCAGCATCGATCCGCCTCGTTGACCTTCATCTGCGGTATGCTGTTCAGCCAAGTCATGGAGCGTGCGTTTATCGACTTTTCCGTTTACAGTTAACGGGATTTCGTCAATTTGTACGAATTTCGCAGGAATCATATAGTCAGGCAGCGTTTTTTGCAAAAATTCCTTTACATCTAATTGGCTGATCGCGTTCTTGGCTACAACAAAAGCGTATAAGTTTTTGATTCCGTCCGGACTTGTATAATCAATAACCAATGCCTTCGTAATCTCCTGATGGCTTACGAGAGTATTTTCAATTTCCCCCATTTCCACTCTGTAGCCTCTGATCTTCACCTGGCTGTCTTTTCTTCCGAGAAACTCTACATAACCGTCCTCTTTCAAGACGCCGTAGTCACCCGTTTTATAGATGTAACCTAATTCCTGATGCTGGATAAATGAATGATCCGTTTTTTCTTGATCATGAATATACCCGCTTGCTACCCCCGCTCCGCCTATATACAGCTCTCCTTCGACACCGACGGGACATAATTGTTTATTCTGGTTCAATACGTATATTTTTTGATTGGCCAGCGGTTTTCCATAAGGAATGCTTTTCCAGTCTTCCTCTACTTTTTGAATCGGATAGTAGATCGACCAGATGGATCCTTCTGTTGCGCCTCCCAAACTAATCACTTCTGCGTTTTTAAACGTCTTCTTTATGGTTGCAGGCAACTGAAGCGGTATCCAGTCTCCGCTTAGCAGGATGAGTCTGAGATGATGATTGAGTTCGTTGTCCGGGTATACATCGGCCGTCATTCCCATAATCGCCGGAACAGAATTCCAAATTGTAATCCGTTCTTTTTCGACTGTCTCTTTCAGACTGAATACATCCCTTTGGTCATCAATGATGACAAGTGACGCCCCGCTGCTTAAAGCGCCAAACACGTCATAAACAGATAAATCAAAGCACAATGAGGAAATGCCCATCATGTTATCTTGTTCTGTGACGCTGAATTTTTCATTGATATCGAGAATGGTATTCGCTGCGGCACCATGCGTAATCTGAACGCCTTTTGGCTTGCCTGTGCTTCCTGACGTAAAGATGACATATGCCATGTCATCCAAATCGACTTTTCGGTCAACCGGCGCTTTTGAGAAGCGCTCGATATGTTCTTTGTCATACACGTCATGGCTGATGAAGAATTTGCAATTGCTTTTTGATTGGATATACGCCTTTCTTTCTTCCGGATAATCCGGATCGAGAGGGATATAAGCTGCTCCAGTCTTCAATACAGCCAATAAATTGACAATCGTCCCCAGGCTTCTTTTGCCGATGACACCGATATAGTCGCCCTTTTCAACCCCTTTTCCAATGAGAAATCTTGCGACCTGGTTGGATTTTTCGTCAAGCTCCTGATAGGTCATCACCTCATCATGATGCTTGAGTGCTATTCTGTCAGGTCCATGTTTAACCTGGCCGGTAAACAATTCGTGCAAAGGCTCGGTATCGAAAGATTGATCTGTGTCATTATAGGCGCTGATCATTTGGCGGCTTTTTTCATTCATTTGGATGGTTGAAACGTCCTCGCCGGATACGGCTTTCTGGATGACAGCGATATACTGGTCAAACATCGATTCAATTACTTCATGTTCAAAAATTTGCTCCACATAGTCCCATGTAATATAAAGGCCGCCGTTTATTTCATAAACTTGGTTGTCAATATATACTTGCGACGTTCTCGTGCTAAAGAAATGAATGTTGTCAAAATCGACAAGACTGTCAAATGAGTCGTCGGGATTTTCACTCAGCACGCTTGTGAATATGATCGGCATGACAGCTTTTTTATTCATGCCATTCTTTTTGGCAATGTTTCTGATCACATCAACCCCGTCATAATGTCTGTGTTCCAGTGCTTCCAAAAGCGTGTCCTGAACATTTAAAGCAAATCTCCAGAAAGAGCTCATGTTTTCTTCGGCATGGATATCCAGCAGCATTAAAGAGGTAAAATCTCCGATCATGTTCTTGACATCCGGATGAAACGGGATTCTGTTAAATACGGTTAAATTGATAGCAAAATGATTTTGCCGGCTCCAATAAGCTAATATATAGGCATATGCAGCACAAAGGACGGAAGTCGGCGTGAGATGATGATGCCGGGCTTTCTTTTTTAATTCATTCCATGTATGTCCATCCAAAAACGTTGAAAACTTCTTGAACGAAGGTTTCGCTACATGAGCTGGATCAGATTTAAGAGGCAGCTCAGGCGCACTTGGAAAATGATCCAGTTTATCCAGCCAATATTGTTGATCTTTTTGATATCTGCTTGTTTGCTTAAAATTGATTGAGGCCAAAACATAATCTCTGAAGCTGTATTCTAGTGAAGGCAGTTGGAGGCCGGGGTTTTCATATAGTTGTTTAAACTCTCTGATTAATCGTTTCATACTGCTGTCATCGCAAATGAGCGGGTCCACATTGAGGAAAAAATATTTTTTCTCTCCAGGCAGCATAAACGTTTTGAGTTCAAACAAAGGCCATACACTTGGATCAATGATTTTTGATGTCATCTTCTCCCGCTGTTCTAAAATTCTGGCGTTGATTTCTTCTTCTGTGAAACCTCTTAAATCCTGAGTTTCGATCGTATAACGTTGTGTTGCTTCGAGAATTTTTTGCGTTCCGTTTTCAAATACGATCGTGCGGAGAATCGGATGCCTGTCAATCAGTTTTTGCAGTGTCAGCTGAAATCGATTCAAATCGACATCAGCCTCAAATTCGACAGTTAAATTCGTAGCGACTCCGCCGATTTCAAACGTCTCATCCCTGCCAACCAAATAAGCCAGCTGAATGCCTGTAAGCGGGAATGTTTCATGGATATTTTCCGGATCGGCAGCACTTGTCACGAAGCCGTCTCCCTTGTCTTCTTCTTGATTAGCTTCGATAAAAGCACTCAATTCCTTTATGGTCGCAAGCTTAAATAGCTGATGCAGCGGAATTTCAACATTCATTTTTTCCTTTATTTTTGCGATGAGCTCCATCGCATGCAATGAATGTCCGCCCATTTGTGCAAAATGATCATGAATGCCCGCTTTTTCAACGTGCAAAACATCCTGCCAAACAGCTGCCAGCTTTTCTTCCGTTTCATTTCGCGGCGCTTCATATTCGTTTTCCGCCCCCGCCGTTCTGTCCGGCTCAGGCAGGGCTTTTCTGTCGACTTTCCCGTTTTTGGTGAGCGGCAGCTTGTCCAATTTGACAAAATATGCGGGAATCATGTATTCCGGAAGCTTTTCACCTAAAAATCCTTTCAGCTCATCAAGGGAAATCTCGCGATTCGCCGTGATATAGGCGCAAATGTACGGGCGGCTTTCTTCGTCTTCCCTGACGGTGACGATCGTCTCATTGATGTCTTCATGCATCTCCAGCCGGCTTTCGATTTCGCCAAGTTCGATCCTGAAGCCGCGGATTTTCACCTGGTGGTCGATCCGGCCGATGAATTCGATGTTGCCGTCAGGCAGCCATTTCGCTAAATCGCCCGTCTTGTACAGCCTTTCTCCCGGAATGAACGGATGCGGGATGAATTTTTCCGCCGTCAGTTCCTCGCGGTTTAAATATCCTTTGCTTAAGCCATCGCCCGCGATGCACAGCTCGCCGGGAACCCCGATCGGCAGGAGCTCGCCGGCTTCATCCATGATCAAGACCGACGTATTCGCCAGCGGGCTGCCGATCGGAATCGTTTCCGCCTCATCGTCTATCTCGTTGATGAAATAATATGTCGCATATACCGTGCTTTCCGTCGGGCCGTAAACATGAATCAATTTATCCCGGCCGACATGATTCAGCACTTTTCTTACATGCGGTATCGACGCTCTTTCCCCGCCGAAGAGGATTTTTCGTAAATTCGACAGACAGTCGACATGAATGTCGGCAATCATGTTGAACAGTGCCGTCGTAATGAACATCACGCTGACCTTCTCCTCGTTGATAGCGCTTCCAAGTCTATTGATGTTCAATAGCGCTTCCTTCTCAATCATGACCAGCGACGCTCCGTTTAATAAAGCGCCGAAGATGTCGAACACCGATCCGTCAAACGAATAGTTGGAAAGCTGGAGGATCACGTCGTCTTCTGTGATATCGATATAATTGGTATTTTGAACGACCCTTATGACACTGTAGTGCGGGGTGATGACGCCTTTTGGCGTTCCCGTAGAACCTGATGTGTAGATGATATAGGCGGTATCGCCGGAATCATTGACAGAACTGAGCGGTTCTTTACTGAATCCGTCTGAAGCCCCTTTGTCCAGCTGAACGATGTCGGCCTCACAATCGATTCCGTCTGCCGCTTTTCCTTGCGTTAGCAGCACCGCGGCTTTCGTGTCGCTGAGCATGAAGGCAATTCTGTCTTTCGGCGTTTCAGGGTCGATCGGCAGATACGCACCTCCCGCTTTTAAAATACCGATGATGCCGATGATCATTTCAAAGGAGCGGTCCGCGATGATCGCGGCAATCGAGCCTCTGCCGACCCCTTTTTCCCTGAGAAGTCTCGCGGTTTGGTTTGCTTTCTCATTCAGCTCTCTGTAGGTCATGCGCTGAGCACCGAACACAAGAGCCGTATGGTCAGGCGTCTTCATGGCCTGTTCTTCAAAAAGCTCATGAAGCGTCTTGTTTTTTGGATAATCGGTTTTTGTGTTGTTAAAATGTAGGATCAGTTCTTTTTCATTCTCTGTCATTTTGTGAAATACCCCATTTTCTAATGAATGTTTAGCAACCATATAAAAATTCTCCTTTTTGATAAAATATTCACCATAATATTGGTCTGTAGTTGCTCTTTTACCGATTTTTTATTGAACCTCCGTCTTGTGAAAACAGATTATCAAAAATAATCATTATTTTCCATGGGAATATTGTTTAATAATGGTTAATTTTTTATGAATTGGATATTTTATATTTTACATTGTTTAAACATGTATTTATGAGACAAGATAAACACCAAATAGATCAAAAGATCTAAAAAACACTGTTCCGATTATAATAAAAGTAATTTTTGAAGCGTCCGAAGAAGGAAAAATAGATTAGACCCGGGCTTGAATCTCGCCGAAATCGCAGGTTAAAACGTCCGGCTGGCTGTCAGTGAATGATTGATGATTTCGGTGATCTTTTCAACGTGATGGTGCAAAAAGAAATGATTCCCCTCAAAGTAATAGGCTGTAAAGTGTCCTGAAGTATGATGTTTCCAATCGGATACATCTTCCTTGCTCATGGCGTCTTCTTTTCCGTTGAGAACGGTAATGTCGCAATCTATTTTGCTGTTTCTTTCTTGATAGATATAGTTTTCTACCATTTTAAAGTCGCTTTTGAGAATGGGGATAAACAATTCAAATAGCTCTTCATGATTGATGAGCTCCTCAGGCGTTCCCCCGAGCTCGACAATTTTTTTCTTAAAAATAGGATTGGGCAAGGTATGCAGTTTTTCTGTCTTTCTGATCCTGTTTGGCGCTTTATAGCCCGAGAAAAAAATGTGAACCGGTTTTTCAGCTCCCGCCCCGCTCATTTGATAGTAAAGTTCATATGCCAAAAGGCTTCCCATGCTGTGCCCGAAAAGAGCGTAGTCGTCACCTTTTCGTTCAGCTTGAACCTGCTCAAAAATGTCTTGAACTGCTTCTTCAAGGCTTTCGTAACAAGGCTCGTTGAAACGCCGGCCCCTTCCCTTCAGCTGAATCGGATAAATCTCAATGTCGGGCTGCATATGGCCTTTCCAGGAATAAAATACGGATTCGGATCCGCCGGCGTAAGGCAGGCAAAATAATTTCATTTCTATCATTCCCTTTCGTTGTAGATATTTTTTGGTGAATAAGCCGTTAATCGACAGATACGTCAGCCGTCCGGTTCACCGCTAAAAACTTCGGAAGGATAATCATGTAGAAAACGCCAACAGCAATCAGGCTTCCCCCGACTAGCCAATACAAGCTTTCAAGCGCGATCCATGCCGGGTAAAGCCACGCAATAAACAGAAGGGTCAGCGACTGTGAGAGCATCATAAGCGGATGAATCCACCCCTGTACCCTTCCCATCATTTTCGGATTGACGATGCTTGGTATCCATCCTCCGATGGCAACGTTGATGCTTGGAAGAGAAACCGCGATAAAGCAGGAGCAGACCATATACAGCCACAAACTTTTAACCAGGGAGCCGGAAATCGTGGCACAACCGCAAACAATCAGCGCCAGGATCAAAAGTTGATAAAGCTTCAATTTTTGAGAAAGCAAGGATGCGGCGATGCTTCCCGCCAAAAACCCCGCACCGAAAACAATGCCGAGTACAATCGACATTTCTTCATAGTTTCCAGGTGCAAGCTTGTATTTTAGTATAAACACCTGCATGACCGAGAGCCCCCCATTGACAACTCCGAAAAGGACGAATCCGGACACGAGGGCAAGCAGCAATTTATGGTTGAGAATATAAGTAAAACCAAGTGTGAAATCTTTCCATATACCAGCGATATTCAGCTGTCTAATGGAATGTTTTCCATTTGGCATGCGGACGGCATCGGAGATCCGGCAGGCTTGAATCAAAAGCCCGCTCAGTGCGAAGCTGGCTGCATCAACCATGACGGCTCCTTCAACTCCAAGCGTCCAATAACAAAATACGCCAAGCCCGTTTCCGAACAGCATAAATAAACTGGCTACCATTTGATTCAATCCGACGGCCAGCGAATATTCGTTTTCAGATAATATTCCTTGAATAAGAGAAGTTTGGGCAGGAGTGAAAAAACTTTTAACGGCGTTTCTTAAAAAAAGAACGGCAAATGTAAACGGCATCCATTCAAGATAGAGAGACAGCAGTAATACAATAGATAGTCCCATACAGATCCAGTCGCAGTTTTTGGCGATTTTCTGCCGGTCAAACTTATCCGCGAAAACACCGACGAGAAAAAACACAGCCAATGTAGGCAATGACAGCATCAGCTCGGTCATTGTGGCATATGCAGGCTGATTGGAAAAACGGTCTAGAAGGTAAAACAAGAGTGCAGTGAGTCCGATGATCCCTCCCATTTGTGAGGTAAAGGATGCGAAGAACAGCAGCGCATAATTTTTATTTTGAAAAATAGAAAACATTTTTTTCATAGGCGCCTCCTAATTTGTATTGAGACAGACGGCTCCATTTGTTATTCTGGAAAAATAACATCATTCTAATTTTCCGTCTCTTATCACGTTGATTTTCATTTTTAAAACTACACTTCTATCATTTAAAGTGTCGCAGATTGAATTTCCCAATATAAAATCGCTGCTTCTCATAACGATTGCAGCCGTCTTTTTAACCCCCCGTTTCTTCTTTCAGATAGTATTCTCTAGCAAAGTGATAGGGAAATCCCCGATCGCTCCCCTTCAAATTTACAAAGAAGTAAATTTATGAAAAGTAATTCTAAGGTTATAGATTCGTCCTATTTCAACAATATCCTCTATCTTATATTCAATTTTTTAGAAAATGTCCTTTTCAAAAAGTAATTACTATATCAAGAAAACAAAAAAACGCTTCCGATATGGAAGCCGAAAGACTCAGCATACCGGAAGCTGTTTAGATGTTCATTTTTTTATGAAATTGTTATCCAGCACTTCGATCACCGAAGAAGTCGTTTTTGAACGGTCTTTTGTTTGCTGTACCAGTTTGATGATGTCTTGGTATGCCTGCTGCGCTCCGAGCACCAGCAAAGGAACCCCGATCGGATCGATTTTCAGCCTCCTTGAAAATAAACCGCCGAATGTCATCGCAATGGGCACAGTCGGAGACGTGTTTGAAAAAATGACTTTTTCCTGCAGTTTTCCGCTTTTTTCAAACAGCTCGAAAACGCCCAGCATGGCTGGAATGACCGCTTTTGATGATCCTCGGCCGATCGTGTACACCTGGTGGCCTTCTTCATCTAGACCGTGAAAAATTAATTTTCCCATTTCCTTCGGACTTAATTGATTAAAACAGTCGGTGCTTAAAATTTCGTTTTTCGTCGGTTTTCTGCTGAATGGGAGCTTTTTCAGATGATAAGCGGCGGCAAGCGCAGATGAATGAGTGCCGCCGTAACAGTTGTATATATAGATCAACATGCTCACCCTCTTAAATGTCTTTAGTTTTAATGTGACCCAAATATACAATCTTATTTATACCGTGTTTCCAAAACTTCTTTAACAGCTGAGACATACGCTTGGAACGTCTCATTTTTAGAACTTGCCCGCGTCCACAGGCCGAACTCCGAAAAAAAAGCCTCTCGTTGAGGCGTGCTGATTTCCAATTGAATGCTTTGACCTGTTTTGCATTGATTATTGATATTTTCGGGATTTCCCCCTGCAAGCCGGTGGCTTGGGCTGACCAGCTCCGCTGAAAAACCTTTGTTCTGCAGCGCTCTGACAATTGCTTTCGCCCCTCCGGTATCCGTTCCCCCCACAAGCGTATGTTCAACGATGTCATGATATCCATGAAAAGCCAGCGTATAGTTGTGCTCTTTGACCGCTTTGACGGCCTGCGGTTCATCAAAATTGTTGCTTGTGATGTGAAGATCCCAGTTTTGCGAGGGTTTGATTCCTTCGAATAAGTAAGTGGAATAATCGGCGCTGAAGGCGCGGACAAGTTCACTGACACCTCCTTCGATTCCTCCGCCGTGCGGCGAAAGAATCAACAGTTCGGTGCCCATGTCTGTATATTCGATTTGATAATCTTCTCCTTCTGTTTCATGTTCGGCAAGCTCGGCAAAATTGGTGTATTTGTCTGCGGATGAAGCGACGCTTTGCAGCGGAAATTGAAAGATGACCGTTAAGTAAATCCCCGTGACTAACCAGATGATGCAACGACTTTTCATCAATGGGTTCCATTCTTCCTGCACCGTTAAGAAACTCCTTTTATCGTGTATTTTGTTGCGAGTATCACGTGATATCATGTTTCGGCCGGGATGAGAGAATCTCAATAAATGGTAAAATATTACTTCTTTTCGTCACCCAGTTGCCATTTTATATAAGAAGAACTGCATAACGAAAGCGACCTTTACCTTATTTTTCATCAGCGGCCGGCACGTGTTCCCGGAAGCACGGAATCTTTCGGCATACAGTATTTTTATATCGATTGCCTCAGACGGGACAGGTGCCTTCAGATCAAGCAAAGCCTATAGAAGGAAGCACAGGTTCGGTGCAGCGGTTTGAAGAGGGACAAAGTCTCCCTGTCTTTATATGATATTTTGAGCCTCTCTGACAGGAGATCATCTAAAAAAATGCAAATAAAAAAGAAACGGACGATTCCGTTTCGAAGGAATTGCAAACTCCCAATTGTCGATCGTTGGTCCGTAAGGTGGATTCACTATTACATGATCAAATGACTCAACTCATTCCATTTCAACTGTATCCCCTTAATAAATAGAAGCATGAGGATAGCAGACCTCTGAAACACGTGCTGCTTCAGCCATTAGCTCTACTCGATGTATTTCGCAGTCAGGAAGAACGTCTAAAAAACTCGTCCTCCCTCGATCCCCATCATTAGGCTTGTAAAGACTGCTACTTCGATTGGCGTGAAAAATTGGCCATTATTCATCCTGAACGTGTAAGCCCACCGAAACTAGAGCACTATTTAATTTTAATCTCTTCTTTAGTACGATTTGTTTTCTCCAGCACTTCTCGAACCTTTTTTATTATCTGCAAAGCGCTTCCGCCCTTTTCTTTCCATTGGATTACTCCCAAACATTTATTCAAATTCCTAATTATGTTAAATTACCTTGAGTTTTAATGGAACGGGAAGTAAAATAAAAAATACAGAAACAGAGGAAGAAAAAAGGAGGGAGAATATGAAGAGATTTAAAGGGCTTATTGGTGTTGGGTTAATAATTTTTGGTTTAATATTTGGAGTCAACACCTACCAATACCAAGCTGCCGGTGATATCATTCTTCGGTTCTTAGGATTGCCAGCTTGGAGCAACAATGCAGAGTCAACAGGTCTCCATTACAGTGCTATTCTTGCGCTTATAATAGTTGTTGTGGGGTTTATTCTGGCTGTTAGCCATTACAAGGAAGTTCCTCGCATCAAATTGAAGCTTGTCTTAGGTTCAATTGCGATTGCTGTTCTTTACCCTTTGCTCACCGAGCAATCAATGTTTATTTTGAAAGCGAACGCAAAAGGTTTAGAAGCTGTTGAGTATATAAAAAACAAAAGCACCTGTGAGTATGAAACAATGGATGACCAGCTAAACATTGATTGTTCTGTAAAGATAAACAACTATGGAAAAAATACAGAAGATGTCTACGTATACCCAAGTAATGATGGAGGATCAGATCTCAAACCAGAGAAGTTGTCCCTGCCGCCTCATTCTCAAAACGTGTATCACATCAGCTTTTATGTATCTGTTGATGAAGGTGAAGCATTTATTGGAGAAGATGGCGAACCTGATATTATTGTTGTGCAATAAGCAAATTAAGCTATTGGAATGGATTTTAGTTAAGCTAAAATAAAGGCTGATCATTAAGCTTCATTTCGACTGGGGCAACAGTTGAGTCTAAAACTTATGTTTTGGCTATCAAAGGTATTACAACTTAAGTTAGCAAGACTACAGGTGCTGGTACACCGTACGGTCAGAGAATTGGTTTATAGATCTTAATACGAGTTATTAGATCTTTTTTTGTTTTAAGTTTTCCAAGCTTGAGGGCTATTCGTATAGTAGATCAATTAAGTTTACTTATATAGTATTCTTAATTGATCTTTCTGAGATAAAGGTAGCCGAATAGAGCGAGGAAGTCTATAGAACCACAGATTCCGCCAAAAAACTGTTCACCATTCTACTTGTTGAAGCAAGTTTAAGCTGGTTGAGACATTAATCTCGTATTACAAGCGAAAATATGGGTCGAGATGGGATAGGAGTTACCGGTTAAGACAAAAAAGAGAGTGGTCAACAACAGTGAATCCTGTAGTTGGAATTAATGTATCCAAAGGGGAAATTCATGTACAGGCCTTTCTAAAAAAAGGAAACCTCTTTGAGTTCTTGGAATCAAATACAAACGTTTATGTGAGCTATTCTTACTGTAACATATTACCTCAAGCATACCATAAGCTTCATCCAAAATTTTTCCCTCAGCGAGATATCGACTAACAGCATCTTTCATCGCCTCGTCTTTCCCGCTAATAAAGCTGCTAATATATTTTGGGCATGCTATCCAAGCGATAACAGCACTTGGGCCTCTTTTCTTAAAACAAACATAGCTTCGATGGTCATAATGTTTCTAAGCTGTCGAGCTAATAAAAATTTTGTTGAATTTAATTTTGATGACATGATCCCTCCCCTTTCTGGCATAATTTAAGCAACATTTAACACAAAAAAAGACCACCCATAACATAATCAAATGGTTAGTCTTTGATACAACCTTTTCAAGAGAAAAAGGCGACCATTTCCCACATAGTGGTGGTCGCCGGTTAAATGAATTGGGAAATCATCCAAATTCAGCTTTACCTGCTATTTGAAAATTAGTTGAAGCGGTTTTACCCAATTGAGTATTACTTGATGTTGTTACAAAAAATGCAGCTGTTAAAAGGATAGTCGATGCAATAACAACGCTGATGGCTTTTTTCATTTTAATTCCTCCAATAGCTTTAATATTTGGTCTCTTGCGTGATGAGCTCTTTCGAAATAGCGGGATGACTTTGCTGTATCGCCTTTGTTTTTGTAATAATGAGCTGCATCCAGACACAGTTCAGAAACATCTGTCCATAAGTTTTGCGACTCAAGGTACTCTAACCCTTTTTCCATAGATAGAGTATCTTTTGTATTGTAGAGACCATCAATAAATATAAATTTCGCTTCGTATTCTTTTTCTCCTTCTTTATTTGCTCTAGAAAATCCTTTTTTGAACCAAATTTGTGCATCGTCCGATTTATGGTCCTTATATAGAACATGAGTTAATTCAAACATTGACTTTATTCCAACAACACCACTTTTAAGGTCTTCGTTGTCTAAAGCTTTGTTGAAAGACTCAGCTGCTTTTGAATATAACTCCATACGCCCGTAGCATAATCCCAAATTAAAATAAGCTAAACTTTCTGAATACTTACTGCCTACTGATTTTGATTTCTTTATTGCGCTTAGATAGTTGGCCTCAGCTTCTTCGTAGTTGAGCATATCGAGTTTATTAGCGGCAAGAACCATTTCGCTATAGATCTCTCTTTCATGATAGAGGCTGTTTGCTCTGAATGATTCCAATGCTTTTTCTGCATGATTAATTGAAAAAATATGCTGATCAATTCTATAATAAGCAACTGCCACCTGGTAATGAAATTCTGCCATTTCCATTTCATCAGGTATCTTATGTAGCATTATTTCAGCCCTTTTATAATAATTGATTGCTTTTATATAATTCTTTTGATAAAACTCATATACTCCGGAAAAGAAATAAAAATAATACTGAATGATGTCATCTGTGTTTTTTTCAAGGTCTTTAAACTTTTTAATATTGCTTAAAATCTCTCCGGATTCATTGAACCTTTCCATTAAAAGCTTATACCTGGATTCAATGAGATTATAATAAAGCAAAACAGTTTGATTTTCTGACATGTTGGGCAACCTATCACTAATCTCTTGATGTAGTTGAGTTGCTTTACTCTTATCTCTCTGTTTTATTGACTTATACCATTCATTCAAATCATTCGCAATTTCTTGATGAGCAATTTGACCAATCAATAGTAACCTCCCCCTATTAAACCACCTTGGAAATATGTAACTTCTTCCATCGTAGCATATTTTCAAAAAATTGAGAATCGAAAATCTATAATTATATAATGTTTTGTATGATTATCATATCTTTAAACTTTGATCCTTTTCAGCAATTAAGTCGGATCGTTGTGCTTTACCAAGCCTAGTGAATGCAAGAATGCAGATCCCTGCAATAATTTCGATTCCCCCCCTATTGCTATGACCTTCCCTGACCCACATACTGTTGCAGCATATCCACCAATTAAAGCTCCTAATGGAATCATGACATAAGAAATCATATTTATGATCGCATAGACTTGTGGCTGATCTTCATCATCAACAGACATTTGAATGATTGTGTGTTCTGGAACATTAATTGCACTAATTGTAGCCCCTAATGCAAATGCAGCTATGAATACTAACGGCAAAATTGAATTCATTCCAGTTACAAAAAAAGCAGTTCCTTCTACCATGCCAGCAACAACAAACAATAGACCATACCGATTAATTTTCACTTTAGCCAATACAAATCCTAATAAAAATGCACCGGCAGCTGTGGCCACTCTTACAAATGAATGAACGATTGGCCCTCCATTGAGTTCCTCAGAGATATATACTGCTGAAAGTGCTTCCCAAGGAGCTGATGCAAGATTTGAAAACACACAATAAAGAGCTAACGGAAACAGAATATGATGCCTGCGTACAAGTGCGAACCCTCTTTTTAATTTTTTGAAATATCCTCCCCGTGGTTTGTTTTCCTTTCCATTAACCTCATCTTCTTTAGCTTTGTAATTAATAAAAAGAACTAGCAGGGCTGAAAGAATATAAAGCGGAAGGATAATCAACATTGTGTATGCTGCTCCAATCATGGCTATCATAACACCACAAAGTGTTACTGCGGCTAATCTAACAACTTGACCAGATGACTGAATTGTTGCGTTAGCTTTTTGGATATTATCCTCTTTCACAATTTTCGGAATTAAGGAAACAGAAGCTGGATCATATGAAGCTCCAGTTGCAGAATGTATAAGCATTAGCAATATAATAAACCACAAAGGAGAAAAACCATTAAAATAACATATTGGGATGATTAGCATTATTGACGCTCTAGTCAAGTCTGAGAAGAACATCCAGAACTTTAATGTAGATGTTTTCATCAATGGTGTAATGATCGGCCCCAAAATCGCTTGAGGAAGAAAGCTAACAGATATCAAAAAAGCTGTACCAATAGCCCCTTTACCATCTAAAATCAAAAACCACAGAATAGTGCTAAATGCAAAACTGTCTGCGGTTATCTTCACCATTTTGGAGCCGAATAAAAAGGTGAAGTTTTTTTGCCAGAAGCTGTTGCTTTTCTGCATATTTTTGTCCCCCTTACATCAATACCTCAATTTTACAGTTATTCATTTTAATACAATATCCATTTATTTGTCATTAGTCAATCATGGTTTTGATTTGAAGTAATTTCATATATGTCAGATTGCTAGACATTCACCACATATACTGAAATTGGATCAAGACTTTAATACTGACATATTTTCAAAATATTGAGCTTTTATTACCTATTTTCATCAAAAACTGTTTATTTTTGGAGGATTGTTTGTTAACCTTTAGGTAAAGGGGGTGGGTATAGGGGCAAATTAATCAAAAGTATAGGTGATACGGTGTAGGTCATAATCCTTGGAAAAAAGCTTGAGAGGGAGAGGAAAAATAAGGAAATTGATTCTGTTTTTTGTTGCTGTTTTTGCTACAATTGGATTGACAGTGCCAAGTCAAATATCGGCCGCAGAGGTTCACGCCAATGATACAGCGTTTAAATACACTATAGAGGACTATATCAATTACCTGGCCAACTATAGTGAAGAAGATGCCATAAAAGGTGGAGTTTCACCAGAATATGTTTCTTCCGCAGTATTTGATGCACAAAATGTATTAAACCAATTTAAGGCGATGCCTAAAGAAGATCAACAGAAGTTTGTTGACAATCTTACCAAGTTTGACACAAATGCTTTAACTATAAATACAGAAGTAAATGAAGAAGAGGATATTATTGCGAAGCCTCAAGCAAATAAGGCAGTTTCTTACACAGATTCAGTTAAATTTTTTGGAGCACCTGTAACTACATATAGGGTCTCAGTAAACTATAGTGTTACTAAAGGCAAAGTGAAAAAAATTAACTCTAGTAGCGCTTATGTAGTTCGAAACTGGAATCCTGTCGTCAGAACAGAATTAAACCCAGTTGGCAAAAATGCTTGGGTAACAGGTGACAATAAGGCAGCTGTCACAGGAAGCTTCTTTTATCGGATTGGGCCACTTAAAGATTTTGCGGTGCAATTAGGGAATGTGCATCTTAAAGCTGTTGGCGACAAAAATGGAAAGAGGACTTACAAAAAAACCAGGCTTGATTAATCGACGACTGTGAGGTGAAACCAATGTCCAAAAAAGCAAAAACCATCTTGTGGTCTATTCTGGCAGTAATGATTGTATTATTAGCGGTAGGGATAATCGCTTATTATCAAACTGCTGCTGCATAAAATGAATGGCAGAGGTGTTTCCACATCTCTGCTTTTTTGGCTACCTAAAACATGAGTTACTCTCATCTCAAAGATGATTTAGTTTCCTTATCATGTGCAATTTTAAGGCAGCTTTCCAATACATCGCCTCCCCTTCTTTTATGCCCCCTTCCTTGCTCCTAATGTAATATGGATATTTTACAAACATGCCATCACATACAACAACCTCTTGTATTTTGACATTTTCTTTTCTCAAATAATCGTTTATTTTCTTTAGGAAAACAGTTCTTTTAATTTGAGCTGATAATATTCCTCTATTTTCTTGTTGCCACTTGCTTCAGCTTTATAAATTCTTGTTCCATCGCATGGACACAGAGATCAATTATAATTTTTTCATGAAAGGCATTTTCAAGTTCGAAATTGCAGGCTTCAAATTATTTACCTCATTCCGAATATAAGTTCTGTTATACACTATCCAAAATGTTATCAAAAAAATTTACACATAAAAAAAGCCCTTTTAAAAGGACTTCTCTTCGACCTTATGAATCTCCAAAACATATCGACCACAATATGGCTTTTTAACTTCTGGGTGATGCTTCATTAATCCTTGAATAAAAGTAGTCATGTTGTTAATGACAAGGCTAGTTGGTGGGAAGCGATTTGGACAAGAAGATTTTTAATATCTTTAAAATCTCTGACAACTTTATCCGCTGCTTATTCCTTCTTCAATGCCCCTATTGATGCGCCCCATGATTCCACTTTGTTTTTTTCTATTTATAGGGTATAAATAATAATTCTGCTGCTGTTCTGTCAGATTCTCAATTCCAATCTCTTTTGCAATTTCAACAAATTCATCAGGATCAATGACACTTTCTAGCTTTCTTTTTAGTCTAGAAACGGACGATTCCGTTCCTTTCTTCGAGAGACGATCATTTTTTATAGAAAGCGCTCCGGCCTGCTCGTTCAACCAGGGATGGGAAGAGCTGATAGAGTTTGCTGACTCCGTTCATCCAGCCTGGAAGATTAATTTCGCGCTTGTTCGTCATCATTGCCGAGACGACTTTCTTAGCAACCTGATCCGGATCAAGCATCCATCTCTCGACGTTTTTGACATAATCCCCTCTTTTATCGGCCGTCTTGAAAAAATCGGTTTGAATCGGTCCAGGATTGACCGTTGTCACGTTGACCCCTGTCTCGGCAAGCTCCATTCTCAAGCTGTTTGAATATCCGAGCACAGCATGCTTTGTTGCTGCATAAAGGCTTGACTTGGGCGTCGCTAATTTGCCCGCTTGTGAGGCGATGTTGATAATATGGCCTTTGTCTTGCCTGATCATATGCGGAAGTGCCATTTTCGTGCAGGCGATCAGACCGAATACGTTGACCTCAAACATCGCTTTCATATCTTCAAGGGAAGCGTCAAGCGCGCTTTCGAAAATACCGAATCCCGCGTTGTTCACAAGAATATCAACCGGACCGGCTTCTTGGAACGCCGCTTTAATGTCATCCGTCCGGCTGACGTCCAATGCGATGATGCGGCATTTTGCACCGGTTTCATCGGCGATGTTTTGCTTCAAATCCATGAGGCGGTCTCTTCTGCGCGCAGCCAGAATGATCTCGGCTCCTTCCTTGGCGGCATGGTATGCGATCCGTTCGCCAAGTCCTCCTGAAGCCCCTGTAATCATCACGTTTTGCTCTTTCAACTTTTGCTGCATGTTCATCACCTACTTTGCGTAATAGTACTCGATTCCATCGGCCGTTTCTGCTCCGATCCTCCCTTG
This sequence comes from Bacillus sp. GM2, assembly GCF_056155945.1. NCBI lineage: Bacteria > Bacillati > Bacillota > Bacilli > Caryophanales > Bacillaceae > Bacillus > Bacillus sp. GM2. The sequence continues at coordinate 1,088,259 of NZ_JBRKSZ010000007.1, read as the reverse complement.
GGATTCCAAATCGTCAAGCTGCCCAATCGTTTCTGACATCGTTAAGAACAGCTCTTTTTCATAGACTGCAGGGAACAGTTTTTGACATATCTGATAAGGTGAATGCGGTTTTTCAGAAAGGATGCGGTACACCTCTTCGGCTCTGTTTCGCTGCTTTTCCAGCCTTTTGGCGACAAGCTCATTCACTTTTGTGATTTCCTCCCCGTGGCCGGGATAAATAATGTTGAGCGGAAGCTCTCGCAGCCTGCCGAGCGATTTCAAATAGTCCAGCAGCGGAGTCGGGCGCTTTTCTCCTTTTTGCGGCACTTCCAGAAGCGGATTTGAAGAAGACGGCTTTAACAGCAAGTCTCCTCCGAGCATGCTTCCAAGCTCCTCATGATAAAGGACAATATGTGAAGCGGCGTGTCCGGGCGTCTCAAGAACCCTCCACCCTTCAAGCCCGTCAATTTGCGCGCCTTCTGAAACGGTCTCTGTCAATGTCCGATTACAGGAAAACCGGTACGACGCTTTTACCGTAAGCCCCGGCGGCTTCATATCGCCGGGAACGCCGAATCGCTGAAACAGGTATGTAAAAAAGGCCTTTTGTTTTTCAATAAAATCGGGATTTTGGCTGATATACGGTTCATTGAACGGATGGCCGATGATGTTGACCCCTGCGGGGAATTCGTCCAGCAGTCCGGCGTGATCAGCGTGATGATGGGTCAGAACGACCTGGTCGATATCGTTTAATGACAGTCCCTGGCCGGCCAGCTCTTTCTTCAAAACGGCGGCCGCCTCCTTTGTATTGGGCCCGGCATCGATCAGAGTGAGCGCCTCGCCTCTGACCAAATAAATGTTGACGTCTCCGACTGCAAACGGAGTCGGCAATGAAATAGGAATGATTCTTGCGTCTTTCATCGTTTGATTCTCCTCATCCTGCGAATTGATGTTGATCATATTTTACCTTTTTCTCCCGCGCATGTCATTTTTGCTTCAAATGCCTGTTGACATTTCATCATTCCTCATAGCATAATGAACAACAAATATATGCAGGTAAATGAACGAAGACGCAATGAAGAGGAATAGTAAACGAGCAATGGCGAAAGAGAGTGAAATCCACGGCTGAAAGATTTCACAGCCCGCTTGCCTGTTGAACCTGCCCTCTGAGCGCTTAGGCAAACCTAAACGTATCCCGCGTTACGGGGCAAGAGCTGAGCATGTATATGCTAATGAAGGTGGTACCGCGAAACCTTTTCGTCCTTTGTGAAGACGGAAAGGTTTTTTTGTTTTTTAGAAGGAGGAATTCATAATGAAACGAATGGGATTTATCGGAGCCGGTTCGATGGCTGAAGCGATGATTAAGGGGCTTGTCAAAAGCGGTGCGATGGAGCCGGAAGCAATATTCGTCACGAATCAGTCGAATACGGCCAGGCTTCGTGAATTAAGCGAGACATACGGGGTATGCGGAGAAGCCGATACAGCAAAAGTCGCCGCCCGTTCGGATACACTCGTTTTGGCGGTGAAGCCGAAGGACGCGGCGGACGGAATAGCCGCACTCCGCCCCTATTTGCGAAAAGATCAGCTGCTGATTTCCGTCCTTGCAGGCATTCCGATTCACACGATCCAGCACTATGCCGGGCTTGAGCTGCCAGTTGTAAGGGCCATGCCGAATACATCGGCCGCCATTCAAAAATCAGCCACAGCCTTTGCGGCAAGCCCGCTCGTGACGAAAGAGCAGATGCAGGAAGCGGCTGACCTCTTTGCGACAGTCGGAAGCGTTGCAATCGTTGAGGAATCTGCCCTTGATGCGGTGACAGCCTTAGCCGGAAGCGGCCCCGCTTTTGTTTATCGGTTTGTCGAAGCCCTGCAGGCGTCGGCTGCGGAATTGGGGCTTCCTGAAGAAACGGCGAAACAGCTGATTATCGATATGATGTCAGGTGCGGCTCAAATGCTTGAAACCGGCAGGAATCCTTCTGTCATGAGAAAAGAGATCACAAGCGCCGGAGGGACAACGGAAGCAGGCCTTCGGGTGCTTGACGACCATCAGTTTGAACAGATTGTCATATCCTGCGTCAAAGAAGCGGCGAATCGTTCTGCGGAAATCAGGGATATGTTTGCGGCCAAAATTTAAAAAAACCGGGAGACAGCGTGTCGCTTGTTCCCGTTTTTTCCCCAAGCGGTCCCGTCCGTATACTTAGAGAAGCTTGTGTATCGCCAGCCGGAGAATATCGGGCAGCTTTCCGAATGAAAACGGCACATGGAGGCGTTCCGTCCATTTATGAGGGTCTTTGCCGGCCGGCCCGATATTGATGACTGGAACAAACAGTGCGTTTTCTCGTCCTTTAGGCAGTGAATAGCCGTGTTGAAACAGCGGCATATTTGATGTGAACGCATCGACAGACTGCTTTTGCAGCTGAAGGTAGCTTAAATCAGACAAGCCGGGAAAATATTGGACTTCTGTAAATTCAATACCGTACCTGTCGGCCGCATACTGCTTCACTTCTTTCATCACCTTTCGGATCAAAGGATCGTCCTTTGAAGAAACAGCCGGATAAAACGGCGGACTGTAAAACAGAACGATCATCGGAGCATCTTCTTTGCAGAGTGAAGCCAATTCAGAGACGATTTTCGTTGAAAAATCGCGGTCTCCCAGCTCGCCCCTGTTGGCAAATGCAAAGTTAAGTATGCGTTCCGCCTCGGGCTTCCCGGCCTTTTCCTTTGCTTTGTTCCACAGCTCCTCAAACGTCAGCACGGAAACGGTCGGGTTCATTGGCGTGAATGCTTCAAACCGCTGATATTCGGCCGTTTTACGCTCAATATTTGTTTGAATATTGGCGGCCGCTTCCTTGGCTGTGTCAAGCAGCATGCGATGGAGCTCGGCGGCGGAACGCTGCATCATCAGTAAATTAAAGAGCGACACCGCTGCGTGAGGAGTCTGAACCGAGTACGCCTCCTTCAAATCTTTTTGCATCAGATTGGCCGGGGGAGGCGTCACCTCTCCGTCCGCTTCTTCGCAATAGTCGACGTTTAATTCGAGCAGCCTGTTGATTTCGGACACCATTAAATTCGCATTCACCCCTGCAAACGGCTCGCCGACATGCGTCTCAACCCCTTTGCAGAAAAATCCGGCAAGCGCTTTGCCGATGCTGCCTGAATAGACGTACAGCTTCGGATCTCCCGGATGTTTTTCAAACATCGGCTCACAATTTAAGCACGATGTATAATGAAGGCCAAATTCCTCTTCCAAAGCTTTCAGTGCGGGTACTGCTTCAAGCATCCCCTGTGAATTGACTTCTTCGTCGGGAACCGTAATTAATAGAAGGTTTCCGTCAAATTCTCCGTTCATCGCCCGTTCCAGCATCGAAAATTGAACAGCAAGACCCGCTTTCATGTCCATGCTTCCCCTTCCAAACAGCCATTCGCCGCTTTCCAAGTCTCTTCTGACCCGTTCGGGCAAAAGTTCTTTTTTATCATTTAATACATCCATGAGTTCCGGGACTTTGCATGCCATATGTTTGAATTCTCCGTAGTCTGCCGTATCGACCACGTCAAAATGGCTCAAGAGGAGCACCGTATTTGATTTCTCTTCCTTTTTGACGAGGGCGGTTAGAAAATAACGCCCGTCTTCCATCGGGTGAAGCTTTAAGTATTCAGGATTCTTTTGAAAGTACGAACGTTCCTTTAATATATCATGCATATACTTCGCAAGCGCCACTTCTCCGGCTGTGCCTGAGATGCTTTCGTATTGAACTAGAGAAATGAGCAGCTGTTTCAGTTCTTCCACTGTCTGCCACTTCATAAAGCAAACCCCCTCTTTCACTGTTTTCCGCAGATGTATGCAAATATCGTATTTAGTAAAAATTAGAATGTGAACAACTTTATTGTACTGAACATTCTTATATATGGAAATGACTTGAGCAGTTTATATGACGAGAATGGACAGAATTGGTATAATCGAGGCGAAAACTTACGGGAGGCGAAAAAATTTGAGTAATCGAAAACTGTTTACACCATGGAGTTTAAAAGGAGTTACACTAAAAAACCGGATTGTCATGTCGCCGATGTGCATGTATTCCTCCCATGAAAAGGATGGAAAAGTGCAGCCGTTCCACATGACCCACTACATCTCCCGCGCCGTCGGACAAGTCGGACTGATCATGGTAGAAGCTACCGCCGTCACCCCAGAGGGAAGAATTTCCGATCAGGATCTCGGTATATGGGATGACGCGCATATTGACGGACTTGCCGCATTAACGTCACAAATCAAGCCGTACGGCAGCAAAACGGCGATTCAGCTGGCGCACGCCGGAAGAAAAGCCGAGGTCGAAGGTACAATCTACGGTCCTTCAGCTCTTCCTTTCGACGAAAATTCGCGAATACCTGTTGAAATGACAAAAGAAGACATAAAAGAAACCGTTCAGGCTTTCAAAAAAGGAGCTGAACGTGCGAAAGCCGCCGGCTTTGACATCATTGAGATTCATGGAGCCCACGGATATTTGATCAACGAATTTTTATCACCGCTTTCCAACAAACGCGAGGATGAATATGGAGGATCACCGGAAAACCGCTACAGGCTGCTTCGCGAAGTCATCGACGCTGTAAAAGAAGTCTGGGACGGACCATTGTTCGTACGCGTTTCGGCTTCAGACTACAAAACAAAAGGCCTTGATGTCGCCGATTATGTCGGTTTCGCCAAATGGATGAAAGAACAGGGCGTTGATTTGATCGATGTCAGCTCCGGTGCCGTCGTGCCTGCCGACATCAACGTCTTCCCGGGCTACCAAGTCGGCTTCGCCGATACAATTCGCGCCCAAGCCGAAATCCAGACAGGTGCAGTCGGGTTGATCACAAGCGGCCTTCAAGCTGAGGAAATCCTCCAAAATGGACGCGCAGATCTCATTTTCGTTGCGCGAGAGCTGCTGAGAGATCCATACTGGCCGAAAACTGCTGCCAAACAGCTGAACACAAAAATTGAAGGGCCTGTTCAGTACGACAGAGCCTGGTAAGTTGCTGATATCCCGCCTCAAGGCGGGATATTTCTTTTTTTCAAACTCGTGAGAAACGAACATCCTTGTTCGTGCGTCTTTCCTAATAGAAACACCATATACAGAGAGAGGATGACCTCTATGACCATAACGGAAAGAATATATACAGTTAAAGGATGCATGTTTTACACAAAGCAGAGAAAAGGAAAAAAGAACGCAACCATTATTTTTGAAGCAGGCTACGGTTCTTCTTCAAAAACTTGGCAGCCCATTTTACCGGATATAGACGAAGATCTCGGCTTGTTTGCATACGACCGTGCAGGCCTTGGCAACAGCGGGCCGAGCAGCAGCAAAAGAACAGCGGATCAGATGGTAAAGGAACTGAAAGCGCTGCTTGCAGCAGCAGGCGTCAAACCGCCCTACCTGTTTGTCGCCCATTCGTTCGGCGCCGTCATTGCAAGGTTGTTTGCAAGCCGGTACAGCGATGAAGTCATCGGCATGGTGCTGCTTGATCCCGCTTGTGAAGATCAGGAGGAAAAAGTGCTGCCTCTTCTTCCGGAAACATTAAAAGAAGACTACAGCAAACAGTTTTCGATCGAAGGGTCTCATGAGGACTTTCAACAAAGCCTGGACATTCTGAAGCAGGAAAAGAAACACCTCGGTTCGGTTCCTTTGCTCGTCCTCTCGGCGGGAAAAAGGACGGAGACGGCGAAACAGGCTCATCACGAGTGGCTGAAGCTTCACAGCAGACTGCTGTCTCTTTCGCATCAAAGCGGCTGGATTCAAGCGAAAAACAGCTCGCATTTGATCCATCATGATGAGCCCCACATCGTCCAGCTTGCGATCTATGATGTGTGGTATGCCGCACAGCAGCAAACATACGCCTATCAAGCCGCCAATTAAACAAAAAAACCAGCAGACATTCTGCTGGTTTTTGGTTATTTTGTTTCACGGTGAATCGTGTGCCTTTTCAGACGCGGAGAATATTTTTTCAATTCCAGGCGATCCGGATTTGTACGTTTGTTTTTTGTCGTAATATAATTGCGGTCCCCTGTTTCAGTACACGCCAATGTAATTTTGACTCTCATGTTGTCCTCCTTATCAAAACGTAATGATTACGCTTTATTATACACCATTTTAGAACCGTGTCAACAAAAAAAGCTTCCCGTCCCGCATTGCTGGAACAAAGAAGCTTCGAATGCCAATTAAGTTCTTTTAATCTCATGCTCATAAAAGTCAAAAGCTGCCACGGTATCAGGAAAGATCGCTTTCGCTTCATTGACCAGTTCAAGCACGTTTTCCCCCTGGTATCTTGCACTGATATGTGTTAAAATCAGTTCTTTTGCGCAGGCCTCCCGCGCTGTTTCCGCCGCTTGTTCTGAAGTGCTGTGATAATAGTCTCCGGCAAGCTCCCTGTCACCTTTCGCAAATGTTGCTTCATGGATGAGGACATCGGCTTTTTCGGCAAGCTTCTTCACATTCTCGCATGGCCTCGTATCTCCGGAAAAAGCGACAATCCGCCCTTTTTTCGGCGGTCCGATAAAGTCTGCACCGCGAATCTTCCGGCCGTCTTCCAATGTGACCGTCTCCCCGTTTTTCAGCTTTTGATAAACAGGGCCAGGCGAGACTCCGGTCTCTTTCAGCGCTTCGGCGTCAAGTGCGCCTGGAACATCTTTTTCCTGCACGCGGTATCCAAAAGCGGGGATGCCGTGAGATACGCTTCTCGCCGTCACGATAAACTGGTCATCTTCAAAGACTGTCCCTTCTTCAATCTCCTTAATCACAAGCGGGTATGTGACATGCGTCCCCGATACGTCAAGCGCCGTTTCAAGAAACGTTTTGATTCCTTGCGGTCCGTATACGGTCAGCGGACCTTCCCCTCCCTGGAAAGAGCGGCTGCTGACAAGACCCGGAAGCCCGTATACATGATCGCCGTGAAGATGGGTAATAAAAATCTTTTCAATTTTTCTGGGCTTGATCGATGTATGTAAAATTTGATGCTGTGTGGCCTCCCCGCAGTCAAACAGCCAAACAGACCGCCTTTCTTCTAAAAGCTTCAATGCGACGGATGTGACATTCCTCGTTTTTGCGGGGATGCCTGCTCCCGTTCCTAAAAATAATAACTCCAATATCCTTTCCTCCTGCTAAAAACTTCATCTATCACAAGCATACAGGAAGTCTGAGAAAAAAGAAACGCCGGCTTCACGCCAGGCTATGCAACTAAATACCCTGCCCGTTTTCAGTAAACTTTTCATACGATTCGATCTCAAATGTTTGCTTTAAGGGATTATTAGCTTTAAAATGAAGAAAATAAACTTAGCTTCGAATAAAGTGAGGTACGTTTAATTGAAAAAAGATCAAATGGAACCAAAAGCAGTTATCGTAATATTTGGCGCAACAGGGGATTTGGCAAAACGAAAACTATATCCTTCTATCCACAGGCTCTACGAAAACGGACAAATCGGGAATGAATTCGCGGTTGTCGGAGTCGGCAGACGCCCTTGGACAAATGAAGACTTTCGCAGTACCGTACAGCAATCGGTTTCGAAGTTTCCGTTAAACGAAAAGGATGTGGACGAGTTTACATCTCACTTCTACTACCATCCTTTTGATGTTACAAATTCCGGCTCATACCGGGAATTGAACGAACTTTTAGAGAAGCTGGAAAGTACATATGATATTCCGAATAACCGGATGTTTTACTTGGCGATGGCTCCTGAATTCTTCGGAACGATTGCAAAGTTCCTAAAATCAGAGGGTGTCACTTCAACAAAAGGCTGGTCAAGGCTTGTTATCGAGAAGCCTTTCGGACATGATCTGCCGAGCGCAAAAGCCTTGAATCAGGAAATCCGTGAAGCCTTTACAGAAGATCAAATCTATCGGATTGACCATTATCTAGGAAAGCAAATGGTGCAGAACATCGAAGTCATCCGCTTTGCCAACGCGATTTTTGAGCCGCTTTGGACAAACAGATACATCTCGAACATTCAAATCACGTCAAGTGAAGATTTGGGTGTGGAAGACAGAGCGAGATATTATGAAAAATCTGGTGCGCTTCGAGACATGGTTCAAAACCACATTCTTCAAATGGTGGCGCTGCTTGCGATGGAACCGCCGATCAAGCTGAACACGGAAGAGATCCGCAGCGAAAAAGTGAAGGTGCTCAGAGCCCTTCGTCCGATTCGAAAAGACGAAGTCGATCAATTTTTTGTGCGCGGCCAGTATGACGCGGGCGTCGTTGACGAAAAACAGGTTCCGGCTTATCGCGATGAGCAAAATGTAGCAAAAGAGTCGAATACGGAAACGTTCGTTGCCGGCAAACTGCTGATCGACAACTTCAGATGGGCCGGTGTGCCGTTCTACATCCGGACAGGCAAACGGATGCAGAAAAAATCAACGCAGATTGTCGTCCAATTTAAAGACATTCCGATGAACCTTTATTACGGAAACGGCAACACGATGCATCCTAACCTGCTGGTGATCCATATTCAGCCGGATGAAGGCATCACCCTTCATTTAAACGCAAGGAAGCTTGGAGGCGGCACTTTTGCCCAGCCGATCAAGCTCGACTACTGCCATAACTGCGGGGACGGCATCAACACGCCTGAAGCTTATGAAAAGCTGATTTTGGACTGTTTGCACGGAGACGCGACAAACTTTGCTCACTGGGATGAAGTTGCGCTTTCCTGGAGTTTTGTTGATGCGATATCTCAAAACTGGGAGGAAAACAAAACCCTTTCCCCTAACTATGAGGCGGGCTCTATGGGGCCGAAAGCTGCTGATGACCTGCTCGCAAAAGACGGCTTTCATTGGTGGCCGCTTTAATAAAAAACAGCCTTCACATTGAAGGCTGTTTTTTATTTATGCTTTTAAGGCCTGTATTTCTTTCGGATGGCTTTTGTCCCGCTTCCACATCAGCTGAAGGACGAACAACAGAAGGAATATGCCGAGACCGATTATGTCGGAATAGCCCTCCGGATAAATCAGCAGGAGACCGCTCGCAGCCGCCAGTATTCTTTCAAACCAGAACACTTTTCTCATCCAGAATCCGACCATGCCCGCACCGATGGCGATCATTCCGGACAATGCGGTAAAGATCACCCAGAGAATTTCATACCAATGCGCGTCAATCATGAGAAGCTCCGGAGACAGGACGAATACATACGGGATGATAAAAGCGGCAATCGCAAGCTTTGCTGAATTGATCCCCGTTCTGATCGGCTCTCCTCCCGCAACACCGGCGGCGGCAAAGGCTGCCAAAGCAACGGGCGGTGTAATGTCAGCTACGATGCCGAAATAAAACACGAACAAGTGGGCCGACAGATCAGGAACATTCAGCAAAATCAAGGCTGGCGCGGCAATCGTCGACGTAATCACATAGTTTGCCGTCGTCGGCGACCCCATTCCGAGAACAAGAGCGGCGATCATTGTCAAAAAGAGCGAAGGCAGCAATGCGCCTCCTGCCAAATCGAGCAGACCGTTTGCAAGTTTAAGGCCGAGGCCCGTCTTTGTGACGACTCCGACGATGATGCCGGCGGCAGCTGTTGCCGCCGCAACGGAAAGCGCCATTCTCGCTCCTTCCGCGAGAGCCAGCACAATTCCTTTAAGGCCCATTCGCGTTTCCCTGTTGAACAAACCGACCAGGATCGCCAGAACGATCGAATACAATGCGGCATGCATGACCGTAATGCCCGACATTAACAAAAAGACGACCGAAACGATCGGAAGCAGCAAATAAATCTTTTTGAATACTTCCTTGCGGTTCGGCATTTCTTCTTTCGTCAATCCGCGCAGGCCGAGGCGCTTCGCTTCAAAGTGCGTCATAATCCAGATGCCTGTAAAGTACAAAACAGCCGGGATCATCGCGGCTTTCGCGATATCCCAGTACGTAATCCCTCCGCCGATGAACTCAACCATTAAAAAGGCGGCGGCTCCCATAATCGGAGGCATCAGCTGTCCGCCGGTAGATGCGGAAGCTTCGACTGCACCGGCAAATTCTTTTTTATAGCCCAGTTTTTTCATCATCGGAATCGTAAACGATCCGGAAGTGACGACATTGGCGACAGAGCTTCCGCTGATCGTTCCCTGAAGCGCGCTTGAAAAAATCGCGACTTTTGCCGGTCCGCCCGTGCTTCGCCCGGCGATCGCCACAGCAAGGTCATTAAAATACTGCCCCACACCGGTTCTGACAAGAAATGAACCGAACAGGATGAACAGGAAGATGAATGTCGAAGACACAGCGAGCGGCGTGCCCAAAATTCCTTCCGTCGTAAAATACATCGTCTGAACGAGCCTTTCCAGCGTCAGGCCGTTGTGAGACAAAAAGCCCGGCAGATACGAGCCGTAAAGGCCGTACAAAAGAAACAGGCCGGCGATGATCGTAATCGGCAGTCCGACAGCACGTCTCGTCGCTTCCAATACGAGCAGGACGGCCAACAGCCCGACATAAAAGTCAGTTTCCGTGATCAATCCGATCCCGCCTACAATCGTTTCATAATTGGCAACCCAATAAGCGCCGACGCCCGCTCCTAATACGGCTAAGATTGCGTCATACCAGGCGACTTTGAATTTGCCGGTCTTCCGTAAACCTTTTGTCGCAGGAAACAATAAAAAAATCAGACCGAGCGCAAACCCTAAATGAACCGACCTTTGAATTTGAGCCGGAAAAACACCAAAAATGGCTGTGTATAATTGAAACAAAGAAAAAGCGAGCAGGCCGGCAAATGCAATGACCCCCGTCAACCCTTTGAGCTTTCTCGTTCCCGCTTCAGGATCGTATTTCTCCAGCAGTTCCTGCTGATCTTTTTCCGAAAGCTGCTCAGTCATTGATCTTCACTCCCCTCAGTTGTTGCAAGACATTTAGTTTTCGGACACTCATCCTTGTCCATGTGCCGGGGCGGATGTACCGCTTTAACTCATGTTCAGCGCCTGAATACTTGATCCTGTGATTCGCCCTCACCCTTCCGATCCGCATATCAATGAACGGAAAGGTCCTCTTCATGTCCGAAATGGTGTAGACACCGTTATTGATGACGAGCCTTTCACCTTGCTCCGCGTTTGCGGGCATTCCGACGGCCGGATCATGATAGGTCAGAGCGGTCTGCCGAATCATTCCTTTTTCCCACACATACGATTCGATCACTTCTGTCCGATGGATGGAATGCGTATAGATCACATCAAAGCTTTTCTTCTTTTGGAGGGGAAGAAAAGCGATGATCTCGCCGCTGTCCTCTTTCTCGAACACGACAGCGGTCTGATAAGGAATCAGGCATGCCGCTGCAAAAGCGGCAATGATCAGCGCCGGCACAAGCCGTTTTACAATTTTAAATTTCCTCATTTTCCCAAATCCCCTGCCGAATAGAAAAACGATAGACCGATGTTTCATTGCAACGGTCTATCGAGTGTCCTGACTTGTTCATCGTTTATCTGCCTGCGGCTTTACGATTTTTCTATCCCTTTTTCTTTGAAATATTTAGCCGCTCCCGGATGAATTTCAATATCGCCCAATCCTTCAAGCGCGGTTTCAGGCTTGATAAATTCGCCTTTGGCATGATTGATTTTATCGGCTTCAAACAGCGCTTTCGTCATTTTATAGACGGTGTCCTCATCCATCTTGTCGGATGCGACGAGCATCGCTTTGACAGCGACCGTGTTCACATCGCTCCCGATGCCGTACGTGCCTTTTTTAATCGTATCCTCAGCATAGAACGGATACTTTTCCATCAGCTTTTCCTGCTTATCCTTTTCAATATTTAAAATTTTGATTTTATTTTGTGCAGAAAGCCCTTCGACAGCGCCGGTAGGCGTTCCAGCCGTGATGAAGGCGGCATCGATCGCGCCTGACTGAATGCCGTCGGTCGACTCTTCAAAAGACAAGTTTTGCGGTTTGATGTCGTCAAAAGACATCCCGTGAACCTCCAAAATCTGCTTGGCATTAATATTGACCCCTGCACCAGCAGCACCCACGGAAACCGTTTTGCCGTTTAAATCTTCAATCGAATTGATTCCGCTTTTTTCTGTTGTCACAATCTGTACAGTTTCAGGATACAGGGCGGCAATCGCCTTGATTCCGTCAATTTTTTCTTTAAACATTTCTTTGCCTTCTATGGCATAAGTGGCAATGTCCGTCTGAGAAAAAGCGACCTCAGCTTCCCCTTTTTGCAGAGTTGCCATGTTTTCAGCAGAAGCCCCTGTAGTCTGCGTCGTAAATTTGTCTCCTGTTGCATCCTCCCAAAGGTTTGCAAATTGACCGCCGAGCGGATAATATGTACCACCGGTTCCCCCTGTCAGCAGACTGTAGCTTTCTGAGCCTTTTGACGCAGATCCGCCGTCCTTATTTCCTGATGCATTGCCGCTTCCGCACGCTGCCAATCCCATGACAAGCGTCAGCAGCAATACAATCCATGATAAGCTTTTCCACTTTTTCATTCATTCTCCCCCTTTGCTTGTTGGACAAATAACAATCCTATCGTACCACGAAAAATGTATTAGTTGTCAATATATTGTTTTATTTCTAATTATTTAGTTAATTTTATGAGCAGCTGGTTCTAAATATGCGTACGGCCCCGGAAATTCCCGTCCGCTAAAGCGATGGTAGCCCACGATCCCCTCGGAGGACAAGCGTGCTGGAAGATTGCATGACAAAACAAAAAACCCGCGGTTATGCAGGTTTTTCATTTCCGAACATGGACGCTGGAAAACACAAACTTGTCGTAGCGATGCCTTGCAAAAGAATATTCAAACGGTTCACCTGTATTTAAAAAAGCGACCTGTTCAACTTCAAGAACCGGATCGTCAGGGGCGCATTCCAAGTGCTCTCGGTCGAGCGCATTCGACTTATCCGCCCTGATCTTCCGGTGCGAGCCGGCGATTGTCAGTTTCAGCGTCTCGGTGATGTGCCGGTAAACGGAGCCGTGAAGGACGTCTTCATTTAATTCAGAGATGACATTCGAAGGCATATACGTTTCTTCAATGACATACGGTTCATCTTCAACCTTTCTGAGCCTGATGATATGATACACCGGAACGGTCTTTTCGATTGACAATTGCTTAGCCACTTCATCTGAAGGGAATTCGACATCAAATTGAATGATGCGGCTTTCGATTTGTTTATTGGCGAGAAGCTTGGTCAGCCCGAGGTTTTCGCGGTCTGTCACACTGACGGGAAGCTGCTGAATCGATGATTTCACAATGAAGGTGCCGTGTCCGCGCTTGCGGTACAGCATGCCTTCTGACACGAGAATATCGAGGGCTCTTTTCATCGTCATTCTGCTGCAGGAAAATTCTTTGGCGAGAGAAAGCTCATCAGGTATGGGCTGATCAATCGGATAGTATTCTTCCTGAATCCGCCTCCTCATTTCGTTTGAAATATATTCGTATTTTCTCATGTTTTAACCACCATTACTAAGGATTCTGTATGCTTGTAACACCTTCCTTATCATTATATCGGTTTTGAAGCGGAAATAAAAAGATGGCCCAACAGACCATCTTTTAGCCCGAGTCCTTTTTAAAAACCGTTGTTCTCGGCAAGTTTCTTAAACCAGTATCCGCTTTTTTTAATCGTTCGTTCTCCGTTTTTGTCAAGGTTGACAGATACAAATCCGTAGCGGTTTTTATAGGCGTTTGTCCATGACCAGTTGTCCATGAATGTCCAAAGGTGATAGCCTTTGACATTCGCTCCTTCCCGAATCGCTCTGTGCAACCATTTTAAGTGTTCTTCGATAAACGCAATTCGGTAGTCATCGCGGATTATGCCGTCTTCGCCGCGGAAACGCTCTTCTCCTTCAACACCCATTCCGTTCTCAGAAATAAAGCATTCAATATTTCCATAGTTTTCTTTGACATTCATTAAAATATCATAGATTCCTTTTTCGTATATTTCCCAGCCGCGGTGGCGGTTCATTTTTCGTCCGGGCATTTCATAATGGTCAAAAAAACGCTCCGGCATAAAAGGCGCGTCCGGATGAGGCAGGTGCTCCTTCGCTTTCACCCGTCTCGGCTGATAATAATTGATGCCGAGCAGATCGACAGTGTGATTTTTGATCAGCTCCAAGTCTCCTTCTTCCATGACAGGCAAATAGCCTTTTTCTTTTAAAATAGCTGTTAAAAGCTGCGGAAACTCACCCTTAACGGCAGGATCAAGAAACGACTGGTTAAAGAAAGCGTCAGCTATTTCAGAAGCTCTTACATCTGCCGGGTGCTGGCTTCTCGGATAGGATGGCGTTAAATTTAAAATGATGCCGATTTTGCCGTCGCCTCCGTGTCTGCGGTAGGCTTCGACCGCTTTGGCGTTTGAAAGAATTTCATGGTATGCGACCTGGACGGCCTTTTGAAAGTCGACGATGTTCGGATAGTGAAAATCGTATAAATAGCCGCCTTCAGCAGGAACGATCGGCTCATTGTGGGTAAACCATTTTTTCACACGATCCCCGTACAGCCGAAAGCACGTTTCCGCGTATGAAACAAAGTGATCGACGACTTGCCTGTTTTCCCACCCGCCGATATGCTGGAGCGCAAGCGGCATATCAAAATGATAAAGGTTGACAAAAGGCTCGATCCCAGCTGCCAGCAGTTCATCGATGACTTGGTTATAAAAGGCAGCTCCTTCCTCGTTCAGCCTGCCTTTTCCTTCAGGAAACAGACGGGCCCACGAAATGGAGAAACGAAAAGAGTTGTGGCCGAGCTCCTTCATCAGCTGAATATCTTCTCTGTAAGTCTCGTAAAAACGCGAAGTCTTCTCAGGGCCTACTCCGTCAAAAAATCGGTTTGGCTCTTTTTCGTACCAGTGATCCCAAATGTTCTTTCCTTTGCCTCCTTCAGCCGCCGCTCCTTCAGTCTGGGTCGCGGACGCCGCCGACCCCCACCAGAAACCTTTTGGAAAACGGTATTGAATTTGTTCTAGCTGCAGTTCTGTTTTTGACATGTCATCAATCTCCTTTTAAAGTCCTAGCGTTGTCTGATCTTGTTCCGCTGCATTGATTTCCTGCTCTTTTTTCATATTCATCCGGTCGATGAATTTCAAAAACGGGAACCAGATCATAAAGACAACGGCTAAATTCACAATCTGAAGAATGCCGCCGGCAAGCGAATTGGTCGCCATCATTCCGCTGATAAAAATCGGCACAGTCCAAGGAATCGTGACCCCCGTCGGCGGCGGCACAAGCCCGGACGCCATCGCCAAATACGTAATTAAAGTGACGATCATCGGCGAGATGACCCACGGAATAAAAATGAGCGGGTTCATGACGATCGGCAGGCCGAAAATGATCGGTTCATTTACGTTGAAAATCCCCGGCGCCGCTCCGAGTTTTGCGACCTGCTTCATCTGCTTACTCTTCATAAACAGCAGGATGGCAATAATCACGGCCAGTGTCATGCCGGTTCCGCCCATTCCGACGGTGTACACTTCCATAAACTGCTTATTGATAATATGCGGAACTTCCCCTGTTGCGGTATAGCTATTCAAATTTTCGATCGAAAGCGTATTCCAGATCGGATCCATTACAGAGTTGATGATAATTTGCCCGTGGAGTCCGAAGAACCAGAGAAGCTGAGTAAAAAATATAGCAATCAAGGTCGGAATGATACCGCTTCCAAGACCGACAAGCGGAGCCTGTACCAGATTGTAAATTAAATCGTGCATATTCGTATTGAACGCTTGGGTCACAAGGATATTGATGACCAAGTAGACGGACAAGGTCATCACCGCCGGAATCAGCGCGGCAAAAGATTTTGCTACAGCAGGCGGAACGCCGGCGGGCATTTTGATCGTATAGTTTTTCTGGACAAAAAATCTGAAAATCTCCGCGGATGTAAAGGCGGTAATCATTCCGAGGAACATCCCTTTCGCACCGAGCCTGTCAATCGGGATGACGTTCGGAATCACTTCCCCTCCTTCGCCGTTTAATACAAACGGAGTCAGCAGAAGGAACGATGCCAAAGCGACGACTCCTCCAAAAACCGCTTCGACTTCATAAGTTTTGGACAAATAATACCCGATCCCGAATACGACGAAAACGGACATGATGCTGATCGTTGCGCTCGGCGCTATGCTTAAAGCCGACTGGAACGTTTCAAGCGCGGATTTGCTCATCATTTTATTGAGAAACGGCAAATTGGTTAAAACGACAATGATCGATCCGAAAATGGTGAGCGGAAAAGCCAGCATAAATGCATCCCTCAGCACGCCTAAATACCGGTTATTATTCAGCTTCCCGGCAATCGGCACCAAGAGGTTGCTCAATTTTTCAAACATGGTCTCTTATCCCCCTTCGATTTTGCCATGCAGTGCGAATCATAGACTTTTCTCTTTGAACAATTCCAATAATTCAGAAACGAGTTCCTTCATCGTGAGCGTCGACATCAAATGGTCCTCGGCATGCAAGAGCAGCAAAGAGAACTCATTTTTTCCCCCACCCGCTTCTTTTTGGATCATTTGAAAATGAATATCGTGGGACTGCTGCAAATCGTCTTCTGCCTGTTGTAGCAGCTCCTCTGCTTTCTGAACGCTGCCGTCGCGGTATTCCCTGATGGACTGAATAACCTTGCTGCGGGCGTTTCCGCTGTGAAGAATGAGCTGAAAGCAAATTTGTTCGCCTGTTAATTCATCGAGCTTTAATTTTTCCATTATCGTCAATCCCCGATCAGGCTTAGCGCCTGTTCATAAGCTTTCTTTCCATCAGCCATTCCGTAAGCCAGCATATCAATCACATCAACCTTAATACCGTACTGTTCAGCTTCCTTCTGCAGCTCGCCTTTTAAAAAGCTCATTTGCGGGCCGATGAGAACGACGTTTGCCTCTGCCATCTCTTTTTTCGCCTGGTCCTGTCCGACCGCCCAAATTTTTGCCTCATCACCGATTGAATGCGCGTATTCCTGCATCTTGGTGACAAGGAGGCTTGTCGACATTCCAGAGCTGCATGCGAGTAAAATTTTCTTCATGGTGATCTCCTCCCTTTATTAAAAGCGCTTTCACACAACTATTATTATATCTTTTTATTTTTAAATGTCTAGACATTTAAAAATAAATGTATGTATTTATTTCGAACAATAAAAAACCCCTCTTCTTTCCAGAGGGGTTTTCAAATAAATTATCTGGCGTATTTTTTGAACAGCTGAACTGCTTCTTTAGGCACGTAGAAGGATCCATTGCTTTCAACAATCACGCTGTCTAGTTCGTATTCCTTCCCGTTGATTCTGATAATGTTTTTGTTCACAGGCATTTCGGCTTTTGCTTTTTTGCGCGCTGCGACAAGAACTGGGTTAGCCGGATCTTTTTGATCGATCGTTACGCTGGCTCCGGCTTTTTTAAATGCCTGTTTTGCTTCGATAAATAATTCGTTTGTTAATTTGTCTAAGTTGAAGCCCATTGCCTTTGCCATCGTTTTGGCGATATCGGTGTTTTCGACGAGACCCTGCGGCTTTTCTGGACCATACGAATACAGGAAGACGTCTTCACCCGTATGACCGCCTGTTGTGAATCCGATGTTGGCCCGGTTGCTGAGCAGCTTGGTAAATAATGAAGCCGCTTCTTTTTTGTTTTTCACGCTTTTCAGCTGTTTCTTCTCTGCCGGCGTTAAATCATCAAGTCCGTAAAGCTTCGCCGCTTCTTCGATATTCGATAAGTCGTCTTTTAATTTGCCAGTTGCGCCTTCCACCGTCATTTTAGCTTTTTTCAGCGGATCGACATAGGCTGATACCGGTGTTGTGTCATAGCCTTTCGTCGTGTTGCTGTTGCCGATGGAGATGCCGCTGTTGCCATGGTCCGAGACGGCAATAACCATTGTATGTTTATCTTTTTTAGCGAAATCAAGCGCTTCTTTCACCGCGTTATCAAACGCCAATACATCGCTGATCATGCCGATCGGATCGTTTTGATGCGCTGCCCAGTCAGGCTTGCTTCCTTCCACGAATAAAAAGAAACCGTCCTTGTCTTTAGAAAGCGTCTGAATCGATTTTTTCGTCATCTCTGCAATAGTCGGCTGCTCTGGATGCGTTGCGCGGCGGTCCATGTCATACGCGAGATCGCGCTGTGAGAAGGCGCCCCAGATTTTTTTCGATTTTGACTTGAGGAGTTGATCTTTCGTTTCAACGAAATCGTACTTTTTATCTTTGAGCACTTTTACAAGGTCTTCACCGTCTTTGCGGCTTTTATCCTTTGTACCCGGCTGAAGCGATTCTTTTCCTCCGCCAAGGACAACATCCATGTTTTGATAAACCTGCTGTTCACCGAGCACTTCAAAATTATTGCGGTCTTTATGATGGCCGGAATAGCCGGCAGGCGTGGCATGCTGAATTTCAGATGTTGCAATGATGCCGGTTGCTTTCCCCTTCTGTTTTGCGCCTTCCAGCACGTTTGCTACAGGCCGGTAATGATCTTTTTCACGGACCTTCTCGACTCCTGGTGTGTTCACTTTTGAAGGCAGCACACCGATATAGGAAGAATTTGATTTTCGTCCCGTTGCCATCGCAGTTGCTGCAGGTGCAGAATCAGTGATCGCCGATTCTGCCGAATACGTCCGGACACCGCCGCTGACGATCTGGTCCATTGCGAGCGGTTCGCCTTTATACCAGCGTGCCAAAGTTGATGCAGAAGAGCTTGTTCCATCCATGACCATCATGATCACGTTTTTGACCTTCGGCTCTTCCTTTTTTTTCGCTGTTTCCATTGCCGCACTGCCTGTTCCCGCCGATCCTAAAGCGACTGCTCCTGCCAGTGTAATGCCGACGATTCTGTTGCGTAAGAAACCCATTCTTATGTACTCCCTCCATAACCGCTTTTTGTTGACACACCTACACTATCATTGCTATGTAAACAGCACTATTGCTTTCTATTAATCTTATGTAAATTTTCATGGGCTTATGATGAAAAGAAGGCATCCCGCCTTCTTTTCACCCTTTTCCCGCTTGGAATCCCGGGTATTTTGTCATCCCGCCGTCTACATACAGCGTCAGGCCTGTCACATAGCTTGCTTCTTCAGATGCTAGCCAGGCCGCGCAGGCTGCGACTTCCTCCGGCTTTCCGATATACCCTATCGGAATCAATTCAATAACGCCTTTTTTCAATTCGGGATCAGCGAATTTTTCGGCGTTAATCGGCGTATCGATTGCACCGGGGCCGATCGCGTTTACCCGGATTCCTTTCGGAGCATATTCCAAAGCAAGGGTTTCCGTCAGCAGTTTTGCCCCGCCCTTGCTTGCCGCATAATGGACAAAATGCGGCCACGGGATTTGCTGATGGACGCTGGACATATTGATGACCGAGCCTTTAATATTATGGTCGAGCATATAGCCGATCGCTTCCCGGCATCCTAGAAACATCCCCGTCAAATTGGTTGATATGACGCGGTTCCAGTCCTCCAGAGACAAATCCTCAGAAGGTACTTCATTTTCCACCCCGGCGTTGTTCACCATCACATCAACGGAACCGAATGAATCAACAGCCTGTCTGATCAGCGCTTTCACATCATCTTCTTTTGAGACATCTCCTTGAACGGCAATCGCGCGCGCTCCGCTGCTTTCTATTTTCTCCACCGTCTCTTCGGGATTTTCTTCTTCCTTGAAATAATTGATCACTACATTGGCCTTTTCAGCACCGAAGCGCAGTGCCATCGCTTTTCCAAGACCTGTACCCGCCCCTGTGATAACGACCGTTTTTCCCTCTAAACTTGGATACATGGGTTGATTCCTCCTTATTGAAACTCTCTCTTTGAGTAGGTTTCCACACAACCGCTTAAACATGCATCCTTCCGAAAATCAAAAAACCGCAAGCTTTTCAGCTTGCGGCTTTACATCTTATTTCATCCACTCAGTGTGGAAAATGCCTTCTTTATCTGTACGCTCATACGTATGGGCGCCAAAGTAGTCGCGCTGCGCCTGAATCAGGTTGGCCGGCAGGGTGGCAGTGCGGTAGCTGTCAAAGTAAGCGAGAGCGCTTGAGAAGCAAGGTACAGGAATTCCTTGTTCAACCGCAAGAGAAATCGTTTTGCGGAGGGCTCCCTGATAGCTTTCAACGATATTTTTGAAGTACGGGTCAAGAAGCAGGTTGTCAAGCTCTGGATCGCGGTCATACGCTTCTTTGATTTTTTGCAGGAACGCCGCGCGGATGATGCATCCTTCGCGGAAAATCATCGCGATATCGCCGTATTTCAAATCCCAGCCGTATTCTTCTGATGCGGCTTTCATTTGAGCAAAGCCTTGGGCGTAAGAACAGATTTTGCTCATGAAGAGCGCTTTTCTGACCGCTTCGATCAGCTCTTCTTTGTTCTCAGCGGCAGGTTTCGCTTCAGGTCCTGCCAGAAGCTTGCTCGCTTTGACGCGCTCCTCTTTCATGGAAGAGATGAAGCGGGCGAAAACAGATTCCGTAATGATGGGAAGCGGAACGCCCAGGTCAAGAGCGCTTTGGCTTGTCCATTTTCCTGTGCCTTTTTGACCTGCTTTATCGAGGATGACGTCAACAAGCGGCTTGCCGGTTTCCTCGTCTTTTTTCGTGAAAATATCAGCCGTGATTTCGATCAGATAGCTGTCAAGCTCTCCCTTATTCCACTCGGAAAAGACTTCGTGAAGCTCATCTGATGACAGACCGACAATGTGTTTCAAAATAAAGTAGGATTCTGAGATCAGCTGCATATCGCCGTATTCGATGCCGTTATGAACCATTTTTACATAATGGCCGGCGCCGTCAGGACCGATGTATGTCGTACACGGTTCGCCGTCCACCTTGGCAGAAATAGCTTCAAGAATCGGCTTGACAAGCTCATGGGCTTCCTTTTGTCCGCCTGGCATGATAGACGGCCCTTTCAGAGCGCCTTCTTCACCGCCGGAAACGCCGGTGCCGATGAAGTGAATGCCGCTTTCGGCCAGCTCCCTGTTTCTTCTCTGCGTATCTTTATAATATGTATTTCCGCCGTCAATCAAAATGTCGCCTTTTTCAAGATGAGGCAGAAGCGATTGAATCGTTGCGTCTGTCGGTGTTCCAGCTTTGACCATTAAAAGAATTTTGCGCGGTTTTTCAAGAGATTCAACAAACTCTTCAATGCTGTATGTACCGACAACGTTTTTGCCTTCGGCTTCTTTCAGAAACTCTTCGGTTTTCTCGCTTGATCTGTTGTAGACAGAAACTGAAAACCCGCGGCTTTCAATGTTTAAAGCCAAGTTTTTTCCCATTACTGCTAAACCAACTACACCTATTTGTTGTTTTGCCATGTCTAACGTCCCTTCTAAAGCGTTTAGCATTATAGTTTAATTTTTATTTAAATTGAAATTACCACACTTTGACCTACATTTTCAAGCTATTGATCTTGTCTCTCGTCTTGGAAAAAATCTTTGTTAAAGCTTGTTCCGCTCGTTTTGCTTTCTTTTTTCACAATCCTGACCCCTTTTTTGATGAGGTCTGTTCCATATTTTTCATTCAGTTCGGCCATCACTTTTTGGATCGGCTCATCTTTGGCATCCTCATGAAAGGAAAACAAATCAAGCTGTTTGACGGCTTCCTTTCGATTGACGAGGTCTGTTCCCGTCACGCCCAAAAGCCTGACAGGGCTTCCGTGCCAATGCTGCCTGAAAAGGGCTTTCGATTCCTTCGCAATTTCGTCTTTTGAATCGGTCGGATTCAGAAGGGTCTTGCTTCTTGTTATGTTCGTCCAGTCCGCAAAGCGGATCATGATGAAAACTTTTGCTGCCATGACCTCTTTTCGCTTCAGCCTGTCGCTTACTGAGATTGAAAGCTTGTCAATCAGTCCGAACAGCTCTTTCTCATCTGTGCTGTCATGCGGGAGGGTCGAGGAATTGCCGACGCTTTTGAATTCGTATATTCTGTCGGGATTCACTTCTCCTGTGTCGATACCGTTTGCCCTTCTTTTTAAACGGGGGCCGTTGATGCCGAGGAGGCGCTTTAAAGCATACTCATCTGCGGCAGCCAAATCGCCGATCTTTTCGATCTCGAGCGTCTTAAGCTTTTCGGCGGTTTTCCGGCCGACTCCGTACATCTCGCTGATGTCCATGGGCCAAAGAATCCGGGGCACTTCACGCTTTCTCAAAATCGTAATGCCGAGCGGCTTTTTCATATCCGAAGCCATTTTGGCCAGGAATTTATTCGGAGCGATCCCGATGCTTGACGGAAGCAGCAGTTCCTTTTGAAGGCGCTCCTGAATTTCCTTTGCCGTTTCGCATGCCCGATTTCTGTATGGCGTATCCGTTAAGTCCATGTACCCTTCGTCGATCGAAACAGGCTCGACAAGGTCCGTGTACTCCCTGAGCACTTGAAACATTTCTCTTGAAGAGCTTCTGTAGCGGTCGAAATTCGGCGGCTTGACGATCAGCTCGGGACAGAGCCGCTTCGCTTCCCAGAGCGGCATGGGCGGTTTGACGCCGCGTGCTCTCGCCTCATAGCTGCACGTGACGACGATTCCTTTCCGCTCCTTCGCATTTCCCGCGATGGCTAGCGGCCTGCCTTTCAGCGAAGGGTCATACGCCATTTCAACAGACGCGTAAAAGCTGTTCATATCGATATGAAAGATGACTCTCCCCTTTTGTTTATCAGCAGACAAAGCGGCTCCCTCCTGGCACTCTGATTAGACATCCCGGCTTTCATATAGTAAGATGTTAAATGAAACGGAAGTGATAAAAGATGATTCTTGAATCTTTCAACGATGCTTTTTTTCTGATTGAGTTTTTCACAATCGTCCTCCCCGCACTGACGGCGATCGGTATCGCCCTGATCCTGAAGGATTGCAGTACGGGAGACAGCTGGAAAACGAAACGGTTTGAAGAATATCATGCAATACAGTTTGTTTCTGCAGTCGATTTTCTCATCATCCTATATCATCGCATTACGGTATGGATAAGTAAAGTCATTCGCATGAAAGCTTCATCGAACGACGATGAAGACCACCGTTTCCTTCTTCTTTCAATTTAAACGTGAAGGGCGTCCGGCATACGGGCCCTTATTTAGAAGGAGGAGAACGTGTTGAACACGAAACTAAAGCAATTGTTTGCGACTGCAATGTTTTTGATCATGACTATGTTTATAGGTGAACAAGCTTCGGCAGCCACCGGCAGCACCGGAGGAAGCGACAACTTCTTCCACCATTATGTCGTGGTGCCTTTTTCAGAGCTGATTAAGGGAATCGCCGGAATCTTCCACGGAAACTACGGATTGTCGATTATTTTTGTGACCATCATCGTCCGGGTTCTCGTTTTTCCGCTGTTTGCCAACCAGTATAAAAAGCAGCGGGCGATGCAGGAAAAAATGGCGCTTGTCAAACCTGAGCTGGATGCGATTCAAAGCAGGTTAAAAAAGACGAAAGACCCCGTGAAGCAGAGGGAAATCCAGCAGGAGATGATGCAGCTTTACCAAAAGCACAACATCAATCCGCTGGCGATGGGCTGTCTGCCGATGCTGATTCAGTTTCCGATTCTGATCGGTTTCTATTATGCGATCCGCTCGACGCCTGAAATTGCTTCGCACTCTTTTCTCTGGTTTAACCTCGGGCATTCTGATATTATCGTATCTTTAAGCGCCGGGTTCATGTATTTTATCCAGTTCTATGTGTCTCAAAAGCTGAACGCACAGAACGCCCAATCAAATCCGGCGGCTCAGCAGTCCGCCAAAATCATGGGCTTCTTTTTCCCTGTAATGATGACGATCTTTTCGATCAATGTCCCTGCAGCCCTGCCGCTGTACTGGCTGACAAGCGGACTGCTTCTGACGATTCAATCGGTCGTTCTTCATCAAGTTTACCAAAAAAACAAAAAAGCCATTCAGCCTGCTGAATCGGCTACAAAATAAAAAAGCTTGCGCCTTTAAAGGCGCAAGCTCAGACCGTTGACAAAACAGGTCGGATTTTAAAAATCCGACCTGTTTTTGTCCATTTTATTCTATTATTTCGATCAGAAGGCTGGCGGTTAGGACCTTTCCAGGTCCAATTCGCCAGCTTTTTCAGATTCATGGCAGCGAAAACAAGCATCGCCTGCATGGACAATTTTTTCTTTCCCCGTAAGGTTGTCCAGCGCAAGCCATGCTTATGTTTTAAATCGGCAAAAACTCGTTCGATCGTCTCTTTACGTTTGGCATAGATTTGTTTATTCTCTTCCGTATGCCGAAGATGATCAGCTTCGTCTAAATGATCCTGCCAGATATGTCTGTGAATCATCTTTCGATGATCTCTACTTTCTGTACACGTATGTAGTAATGGACATTGTTTACATCGATTTGGATCTGAAGCATACTCTCGATAACCTTGCCGATTGGTTGTGCGATAGGAGAGAATATGGTCTTGCGGGCAGATATAGACATCATAAAATTCATCGTAAACATACTCGTGTTTTCTCATGAATCCTTTTTTGGTTTGCGGACGCGTGTAAGGCATAACAGGGCGAACGTTTTCTTCATGAAGAAATTTTGCGATAACCGGTGTTTTGTATCCGGCATCAACTGCGACCGTATGAGGCTTGGCGACGCGCTCTTTCACTTGTTGAAACAGGGTCGTGAACACTTGGCTGTCATGAATATTGGCAGGCTCAACAACCGTCCCCAGCACAAATCCGTTCCGGTCACAAGCTGTATGAAAACCATAAGCAAAAAGGCGTTCCCGTTCACCCTTTACAAAATAGCCGCTCTCAGGATCTGTTGTACTTTCTTTTATTTCTCGTTCTTCTGAGCATTGCCTGGGCTTTAAGGGCTTTTTGCCGTTGGCTTCGCGATCGGCATTAATTTCTTGATCTAACTGTTCCTGATAAGCTCTTGTTTCTTTTCTTACGATCTTTTTCACAAACTTTTTCTTATTGGCATTCGCTTTGACATGTGTGCTGTCGATGAAGGCAACCGAAGGATCGACGAGGCCGAGATCCATGGCCTGACGTAAAATCCTATAGAAGATTGTTTCAAATAGGTCTGTGTCATGAAAGCGACGTTCATAGTTTTTACTGAAGGTTGAAAAGTGAGGGATTTTTTCAGAGAATCCATATCCAATAAACCAGCGATAGGCTACATCAGTTTCGATTCGCTTAATGGTTTCGCGCATGGAGCGATGACCAAACACGTATTGAATGAGCACCATTTTAATCAGTACAACAGGATCAATACTTGGACGCCCTTTTGAAGAATAAAGAGGGGCAACTTTTTGATAAATAAATGAAAAATCAATGGCTTCTTCCATCTTCCTGACCAAATGGTCTTCAGGTACAAGCTCACTTAAGGCAACGACTTCAAGCTGTTCACGCTGATCTTTAGAGTGTTTGGTCAACATGGTAAAACCTCCAAAAATTAGATTCCACACACATTTTAACAAAAAAAGCTTGTCGATCAAGCCACTTTTTTGTGACTTTGTCGACAAGCTGAGCTTGCGCCTTTAAAGGCGCAAGCTTTTTTGCGTTTCCCTTTAATCTTCTCGATCGCGACTAAAGGGCTGATGAGAATAATGAGACGGCTCTTTTGTTCGAGAACGCCGCTCTAAGAGCTGAAACGAACGGCAACTTCCCCTGTAAAACCCCGCCTTTATGAACGATTCGCTACTTCCTCAATAATGGCAACGACCATTTCTGCAGTTTTGACAAGTTCCTCAATCGGCATTTTTTCGTTTTTCGTATGGATCTGTTCATATCCGACTGCAAGGTTGACAGTCGGAATGCCGTGGCCTGCGATGACGTTCGCATCGCTTCCTCCGCCGCTCGTCAACAGCTCGTACGGACGGCCGATTTTCCCGGCGGCTTTTTTGGCAATTTCAACGACAAGATCACCGTCTTTGTATTTAAAGCCCGGGTACATGACTTCGATTTCCACCTCGGCTCTGCCCCCCATTTCGGCGGCTGCCGATTCAAACGCCTGCTTCATTTTTTCGGTCTGCTTTTCCATTTTTTCCGGAACAAGCGAACGGGCTTCAGCAAGAATGTCGACTTGATCGCAGACGATATTGGTTTGCGTTCCGCCCTCAAAGCGGCCGATGTTAGCCGTCGTTTCCTCGTCGATGCGGCCAAGCGGCATTTTGGCAATCGCTTTTGAAGCGATCGTGATCGCTGAGACTCCTTTTTCCGGCTCTACACCGGCATGAGCCGTTTTTCCATAGACAGTTGCTCTAATTTTCGCCTGTGTCGGCGCTGCCACGATAATATTGCCGACCTTCCCGTCGGAATCAAGCGCATATCCGTAATCGGCTTTGATCAGCGAACGGTCTAGAGCCTTCGCTCCGACAAGCCCCGATTCTTCACCGACCGTAATGATAAATTGGATCGTTCCGTGCGGAATGTTTTTTTCTTTCAGCACTTTTACGGCTTCTAGCATCGCTGCAAGGCCTGTTTTGTCGTCGGCTCCCAAAATTGTTGTGCCGTCTGTTTTGACATATCCGTCTTCAATGACCGGCTTTACGCCTTTTCCGGGTACGACCGTATCCATGTGGGATGTAAAGTAAATCGTGTCCGCTTCTTTCGTTCCCGGAAGCGTGCACACGAGGTTGCCTGCTCCGTGCCCGGTTTTTGGCTTTGTGTCATCTTCCACGACATCCATTCCAAGCGCCGCAAATTTTTCTTTCAGCACCTTGCAGATTTCAGCTTCATGTTTTGTCTCGGAATCAATTTGCACAAGTTCTAAAAACTCTTCTAACAAGCGTTTTTTATTCATACTAGTTTCCCCTCCATTTTTTAAAGCGGTATATTTCCATGCTTTTTGTCCGGCCGGATTTCTTTTTTGCTCTTCAGCATGTCAAACGTTTGGATCAGCTTCTTCCGCGTCTCTTTCGGATCGATGATATCGTCAACCATGCCGTATCTTGCAGCGGTAAAAGGGCTTGAAGCCTGCATGCACTTCCGGATTTTTTCCTCCCGGGCGGCCCGCGGGTCGTCTGACCGTTCGATTTCCTTCGCAAACAGCACGTCTGCAGCTTCCGAGGCGCCCATCACTGCAATTTCTGCATTCGGCCACGCAAACACGGCATCCGCTCCAAGCGCCTTGCTGTTTAAAGCGACATATGCTCCGCCGTATGCTTTTCTTAAAATGACCGTCACCTTGCTGACAGTGGCTTCCGCATACGCGTAAAGAATTTTGGCGCCGTGCCTGATCACCCCGCCGTGCTCTTCGCGTATTCCCGGAAGAAAACCGGGACAATCAACCAAAGTCAAAATCGGGATCTGAAAGGAATCGCAAAAACGGATAAACCGGGCGATTTTGTCAGCCGCATCCATGCTGAGGCTTCCGGCTAAATACTTCGGCTGGTTGGCCACGACCGCCGCCGTTTCCCCCGCTATCCTTGCAAAACCGATCACCGCGTTTTTGGCAAAATGGCACTGCACTTCAAAAAATGTTCCGCCGTCTGCGATTTCCGCGATGATCTGTTTGACGTCATACGGACGCTGACCGTCTTCAGGCAGGATCGTCATTAAAGCAGGCCTTATCTCATGATCTTTCGCCTTTCTCGCCTTGGCGGGAGGCTTTTCTTCGTGATTCTGGGGGATGTAGGACAAGAGCTTGCGCACCTCATGGAGGACGGCCTCATCGGAATCCCCGGAAAAATGGGCATTCCCGCTGATTGAATTATGTATATAGGCGCCCCCCAATTCACCGGAGCTGACAGCCTCGCCTGTCGCCGTTTTGATGACTTTCGGACCGGTAATAAACATCTGTCCGGTTTTTTCGCTCATGAAAACGAAGTCGGTCAAAGCGGGGGAATAAACCGCGCCGCCCGCACAAGGGCCGAGAATGACAGAGATTTGCGGAATGATGCCTGAGCAAAGGACATTTCGGTAAAAAATATGACCGTATCCATCTAATGATAGCACACCCTCTTGAATTCTCGCACCACCTGAGTCGTTCAGACCGATGAACGGCGCCTTATTTTTGAGGGCAAGATCCATGACGGCCGCTATTTTTTTGGTGTGCATTTCTCCGAGCGCTCCGCCGGTGACGGTAAAATCCTGGGAAAATAGATAAACGGGCCGCCCGTCGATCTTTCCGAATCCCGTGACAACCCCGTCGCCTAACGGGCCGCCGGACTGCCGGCTTCTGGCAAAGGCATTCAGTTCAGTGAACGTCCCCTCATCAAGCAGAAGATCAATTCGTTCTCTGGCGGTGAGCTTGCCTTTTTGCTTCTGCCTGTCGATCCGTTCCTGGCCGCCTCCGAGCGAAGCTTTTTGGCGGCTGTTGTTTAAATCGTCGACTCTTTCAAACATATTCATCACGTTCTGCCCCTTCTCTATTTGATTCCAAGAACGAAACTTGTCCGATGAAAAAAAGCAGTATAAAATAATGGGAGATTAAAAAACAGAGGTGAAAAGCTTGTCTCGAAAATTCATCAAGTTCATGGTTATTTTAATGATCGGCGTCATGGTGCTGACCACTCTGCTTACCGGAATCAGCATGATTTTTTAATACAGATCATGAAAGCAGGCGATTCTTTTTTCGGAGAAACGCCTGCTTTTTTCGGGCTCAGGCTTCCGGGAAGAATAGAAAAAACCGCACAAGCTTCTCCCTGTTTCATTAGATTGACCAATGAAGGAGAAACTCATGCGGTTATGCAGGAGATTTAATACCTTTAAAGTAACTCTTAATCACAAGATACTGTTCCATTTCGCCGAGAAAAATGAAAAGAGCAGCGCGCGCTTCAAATTCTTCTCGTGTCGTCGGCAGCTCCATCTCTTCGATTTCCTCTCTCATTTTCACGAGCCGCTTCAAAAATTTATGAGCCGTATTTCCGGGATGGATGGCTCCTCTTAAATCATGGAGAAACGCCGCGATCATCTGCCCCTGTTCAACCGTCATCGAAATCGACGTGATTTTCGGCAGAACCCTTTCGATAATTTCAAATTGCTTTTCTCTCATTTTAAAGTAGTGATAATAGAGGTTTTCGTGCCTGAGAAAATGATTTTCCACATCGCGGTATGCCAGGGTCTTCGCTTCATTGATCAAACGGTGCGTCTCAGGAATCTCTTTTCCCGTCCAATCCTGCTCCCCAGTCAGCAAATACCGTTCGATTTCTTCGAAAATCTTGGCAAAGTTATCTTCTATTTTCTGCTGATACTGTTTGAGCTCATTATCGAGGCTCGGCATGTACAGATTCATCAGCAGGGCTACGCCGATTCCCGTAATGATGATAAGGAATTCGTTCCAAACGAGAGAAAGGGTGATCCCTTCCGACATATAAAGGTGAAGAATGATGACCGAACTTGTGACGATTCCTTCTTTTATTTTCAGAAGAACGGTTGTCGGAATAAAGAACAGCAGCATCAGACCGATGACAGCAGGATGATAGCCGATCAGCTCAAAAAATGCGCATGAAAAGACGATCGCAAGTATGCATGCCGCAAACCGTGCCCATGATGCCTGAAGAGACCGTTTTTTCGTCACTTGAATACAGAGGATCGTGATGATCCCTGTCGACACAAAATTATGGAGGCCGAGCAGCTGTGCGATATAGATGGCCAATGCTGTTCCAAGCGCTGTTTTTAATGTGCGATAACCTATTTTAAACATCGTTAACCCCAATCTTTTCTGCTAGTCTTAGTGAATAAAAAAGAAGAAGATCAGCATCTTCTTCAGCTTATTTTATAGTATTTTCTCTAAAAAGTCTTGAGCTCTTTTCGATTTTGGAGAAGAAAAAAACGCTTTAGGATCGTCGTCTTCTACAATGGTTCCTTCATCCATGAAAAGCACTCTGTCGGCGACTTCTTTGGCAAATCCCATTTCATGCGTCACGATCACCATCGTCATCCCGGTTTTCGCCAAATCCTGCATCACTTGGAGCACTTCTTTGACCATCTCGGGATCAAGAGCTGATGTCGGTTCGTCAAACAGCATGATATCCGGATTCATCGCCAGCGCCCTCGCAATCGCGACGCGCTGCTTTTGTCCCCCTGATAAACGGTTCGGATAATCATCTTTTTTATCGAGAAGCCCCACTTTCTCAAGCAGTTCTTCCGCTTTTTTCACAGCCGCCTGTTTGCTTTCTTTTTTGACATGGACAGGTGCATACGTAATATTTTCAAGAACCGTTTTATGCGGAAACAAGTGAAAATGCTGAAAGACCATGCCGATGTTCTCTCTGATTTTCAGCACATTTGTTTTCGGGCTTGTAATCTCTTGATCCTGAATGAAAATGCTGCCCTCCGTCGGCTTTTCGAGCAGGTTTAAGCAACGCAGAAACGTGGACTTGCCTGAGCCCGACGGGCCGATGACTGCGGCTACTTCGCCTTTTTCAAAGGAAACGGAAATATGTTTAAGCACCTCGTGCTTTCCGAAAGATTTTGAGAGATTGCGAACATTAATCATTGACATTCAGCTTCCTTTCAATCGCTTTGCCGACAAACGTCAGGATCAAAACGAGCACATAGTAGATGAGGCCTGCAAACAGCATCGGCTCAAGCGGGCTGTAGATCGCAGCTCCCGCCTGATAGCTTCGCCTCATTATATCGCCGAGTCCGATGACGGTGACAACAGCCGATTCCTTTGTCAGTGTAATCGATTCGTTGATCAGCGCGGGCATGATATTTTTAAAGGCCTGCGGCAGCAAGAGATCCTTCATCATCTTTGCATACGGGACGCCCAGAGCCATCGCCGCCTCTTTTTGCCCTTTGTCGATCGCATTGATTCCTGCTCTGATGATTTCTGATACATAAGCAGCGGAATTTAAGCCGAATGCGATGACGGCCGCCCAATAAGCATCAATATCAAAGCCCAGCACCTGAGGCAGTCCGTAATAGACGATCATCAGCTGCAGAACGAGCGGTGTCCCCCGGAATATGGAAGTGTAAAAGTCTGCAATCCATGCGAGGGGCTTGATCGAACTGATTTTTAAAAGCGTAATCAAAACCCCCAGCAAAAATCCAAGCACGGCCGCAGCCGCGACCACTTTTAAGGTAACGCCCAAGCCTTCCAGGATGAAAGGCATTTCGGGTACTGTACTAGAAAAATCAAGAAAATTCATGATGACTCTCCCTCTCCCGCCTCATGATCAAAGAGGCGTACATCGCTTTAGAAAAAAAAAGTTCAACAAAAAGTTGAACTTTTTACGCTTACTTTTTTGTTTCTCCGCCGAACCATTTTTCTTTCAGTTTATCAAGTTCTCCGCTTTTCTCCATTTCTTCAAGCGCTTTGTTGAACTTCTCGGTCAAATCGCTTCCCTTTTTAAAGGCGATCGCGGAGCCGGCTTTTTCATCCGGTTCTTTCGGCAGATTGTAGCCAGCCAGTTCTTCATTTTTATTAATATATTTTTCGGCAACGATATCTTCAATGATTGCAGCGTCAAAGCGGCCCGCTTTGATTTCTTCAGTTAAATCCGAAATGCGGTTGCGGTTTTCAACTTTTAAATCGTAATCCGGCGTGAGATCCTTTGCTTTTTCTTCCTGGATGGAGCCAAGCTGTACGCCGACCGTTTTTCCTTTCAGATCGTCAAGCGATTTGATGCCGCTTGATTTTTTTGTAACGATCATGTTGTGAGCCGTATAGTAGACATTTGAAAAATCGACCTGTTTTTTGCGTTTAGGCGTCGGCGTCATTCCTGAAAGCACAATGTCGACTTTGTTTGTTTTAAGAGCGGTCACCAAGCCGTTGAAGTCCATGTCTTTCACTTCGATTTCATGGCCCGTCTTTTCAGCCAGTGCTTCGGCCAGATCAACATCAAAACCGACAATCTTATCCCCGTCTTTCGATTCAAAAGGCGGGTAATCGGCAGAAGTTCCCATCACCAATGTTTTTTTATCATCAGAGCTGCTGCTCGTCCCGCAAGCAGTCAATGCAAATGTGACACATGCTGTCACTACCAGTAACATCCATTTTTTCATGTTGCGTATCCCCCTGAACCTGTTTGAATATTTATTCGTTGTTATGTATTTTAAACATTTTCCGAGGCGGATGCAATACCATTTTGAAAAATAACTAAAAAACCTTTAAATAAGCCTTTAAATACCAATTGAACGCCTGTGTCTTTATCTTTCTGATTGCATACAAAAAGCATTTTTATACACAAAAAAAGCCTGCCATCTGTTTTGGCAGGCAGTTTTTCCATTATACTTCTTCACAGTATTCTTCAAACAGTCCTTGAAGCTTGGTGATGACAGCCATCGGCTCATAGCCTTCAATTTCATGGCGCTCCACCATTTTTAAAATCTTGCCGTCTTTCAAAAGGGCGAATGACGGAGAAGAAGGCGGATATCCTTCAAAATATTCTCTTGCTCTTGCCGTCGCTTCTTTGTCTTGTCCGGCAAAAACGGTGACGAGATGATCAGGGCGCTTATCGTAATGAACCGCATGGTGCGCGGCAGGTCTTGCAATCCCCCCTGCACAGCCGCAGACGGAGTTGACCATGACAAGCGTAGTGCCTTTTTTCGTGAGCGCTTCATCGACCTCTTCAGGCGTTTTCAATTCGGTGTAGCCGGCAGCCGTTATTTCTTGTCTGGCCTGGCGTACGACATCGTTCATAAACAGATTAAAATCCATGTTCACTTTAAGATCTCTCCTTTTTAGCGCTTATAGCATGATGCTAAAGCCGCTGTTTGCTCATCTGTTCTAATGATACTTTGAAACCGCCCGGACCGCAAATCAGGCGATTCGTGTTCCTTCAGGTTTACGGAACGGGCAGCCCGGGGAAAAATAAGTAAAGACCCTATAAATAAAGGAGTACTTTATGAACCGAAAGAAAGCAATGCTGATTTACAACGGGAATGCAGGGCAAAAAAATGTTGAAAAAACACTCGGTGCTGCCGTACCGATTCTTTCACAAGCTATAGACGAACTCATCGTGAAACCGACGAGAAAAAAGCGCGATGCGTTCGAATTTTGCCTGGAGATCGGGGAGGATATCGGGCAGTTGTTTATCTTAGGCGGTGACGGGACGGTGCATGAATGCATTAACGGGATTAGCCAGCTTCAAACCAAGCCAGATATCGGCATCCTCCCTGGCGGTACATGCAACGACTTTTCGAGGGCGCTCCGCATTCCCCAGAACATAGAGAAAGCGGCGGAAGCGCTCGTCAATGGAAGTCCCGTCCCGGTCGATGTTTTAAAAGCGAATGATCATTATTGTCTCAACTTTTGGGGCATCGGATTGATCACGGAAGCTTCCAGCCATATCAATCAAACGGAAAAAGCGCTGCTCGGGAGAATCAGTTATTTTACAAGCGCACTGCGGACAATCTCCAATCTTGAGCCCTTCTCTTTTCGTCTGTCGATCGACGGAGAAGAGTTTGCTGACGAAGCGGTCATGGTCGTCGTGCTGAACGGCCCCTTTATCGGAACGAACAAGATCCCCCTTCCGCGCATCAACGACGGAAAAGCGGACATTCTCGTCTGCCGGAATACGAATCTGGCTGCATTGAAAGAGCTTTTTGCAATGGATGATCCCGAATGGGATTCCTTTAAAGGCGAGCTATCCTATTATCAGGGGCAAACCGTTCGAATTGAAACCGCCCTTCCCATGGAAGCCGATACAGACGGCGAAATCTGCACAAAAACGCCGGCTTCAATCGAGGTGCTGAACGGGCACCTCCGCATGCTCACCCCCTTAGAAAAAGAAAAAAGCTGACCCTAAACGGGCCGGCTTTTTTAATAGATGGACGTATGATCATCGATCTGTTCAAGAATCTCTTTCACACGGGCAAGGAATCTGCCGCAAATGAGGCCGTCAAGCACTCTGTGATCGAGGGATAAGCATAGGTTCACCATATCCCTGACCGCGATCATGCCGTGCTCCATGACGACGGGACGCTTGACGATCGATTCAACCTGCAGGATGGCAGCCTGCGGATGGTTGATGATCCCCATCGACTGAACCGATCCAAACGAACCGGTATTATTGACCGTAAACGTACCTCCGCTCATATCCCCGCTGGTCAGCTTGCCGCTTCTGACCTTATGAGCCAGTTCGGAGATTTCCCTTGCGATGCCTTTAATCGTTTTTTCATCGGCATGCTTGATGACAGGAACATATAACGCATCTTCAGTCGCTACTGCAATTGAGATGTTGATGTCTTTTTTCTGAATGATTTTATCTCCGGCCCACATGCTGTTCATTTGCGGGAATTCCTTCAGCGCCTGTGCGACTGCTTTGACAAAAAACGCGAAAAAGGTCAGGCTGAAGCCCTCTTTTTTCTTGAATTCGTTTTTTATTTTGTTGCGGTAGCTCACAAGACCTGTGACATCCACTTCCATCATCGTCCAGGCATGAGGGATTTCATGCTTGCTTCTGACCATGTTGGTCGCAATCGCATTGCGGATTCCAGTTACAGGAATCTCAACGTCTCCGGCCGCACTTTGAGGCGGTGCAGCTTGAGGTGCGGCTTGCGCCGGTTTTTGATCAGGTTCAATCGCTCCCGCGGCATTTGCACCCGGCTGTTTTTCCGGCGCTGCATCAGTTTGAGGAACAGCTCCGGAAGCAATGATGCGCTGGATGTCTTTTCTTGTGATCCGTCCGCCGGCGCCTGTACCTTCCACCTGCTCCAAATCGATGTTGTGCTCTCCGGCAAGTCTCAGCACCGCCGGGGAATAACGTTTTTTCTGAGATGTATCTTTCGCCTCCGGTTTGGCCGGCTCCGCTTCCTCTTGATCTGGCTTGGAAACAGCCTCAGCCTCCGGTTTTGCTTCTTCATTTGTTTCGACTTTGCAGATGACGTCTCCGACTTGCAGAGTTTCGCCTTCCTTCCCGACTAGCTCGGCAATCGTTCCCGTGAACGATGAAGGGACTTCAGCATTGACCTTATCCGTCATCACTTCAGCAATCGGATCATATTTGTTGACGTGATCTCCGACGCTGACGAGCCATTTGCTGATGGTTCCCTCAGTCACGCTCTCCCCGAGCTGCGGCATTGTCATTTGTTCCACTGCCATACGATGTGTCCTCCTTCGCTATATTAAAACTCAGCCAATTCTCTCATCGCTGCTTCTGCTTTATCCGGATTGACCATAAAGAATTTTTCCATTGTAGGAGCATACGGCATTGCCGGGACATCAGGGCCCGCCAACCGCTTAATCGGCGCATCCAAATCGAACAGGCAATGCTCTGAAATGATCGCGGCCACTTCACTCATAATGCTGCCTTCCTTCGTATCTTCGGTCATCAAAAGCACTTTGCCCGTTTTGGAAGCCGCTTCAATAATCGCTTCCTGATCGAGCGGATATACCGTTCTTAAATCAAGGATATGTGCGGAAATCCCGTCTTTGGCAAGCCGTTCGGCAGCCTGAAGGGCGAAATGGACGCACAATCCGTATGTGATGACGGTAATGTCTTCGCCTTCCCGCTTCACGTCCGCCTTTCCGATCGGCAGCACATAGTCGTCACTCGGCACTTCGCCCTTGATCAGCCGGTATGCCCGTTTATGTTCGAAGAACAGCACAGGGTCGTCATCGCGGATGGCCGCTTTCAAAAGCCCTTTGACATCATAAGGCGTCGAAGGCATGACGATTTTCAGGCCGGGCTGATTGGCAAACACGGCTTCAACCGACTGTGAATGGTACAGCGCGCCGTGCACGCCTCCGCCGTAAGGTGCGCGGATGACGATCGGACAGTTCCAGTCATTGTTGGAGCGGTAGCGGATTTTTGCCGCTTCCGAAATAATCTGGTTGACAGCCGGCATAATAAAATCAGCAAACTGCATTTCAGCGACTGGTCTCATCCCGTACATGGCGGCCCCGATTCCGACGCCGGCAATTGCGGATTCCGCCAAAGGCGTGTCCATCACCCGCTCTTCGCCGAACTGGTCGTAAAGACCGGCTGTCGCCTTGAATACACCGCCTTTTTTGCCGACATCCTCCCCTAAAACAAAGACGCGGGGATCCTTTTCCATTTCTTCTTTCAAAGCCAAAGTGACAGCATCTATATATGACATAACTGGCATTGTTCTTCCCCCTTACTCCGCATAAACATGCCGCAGCGCATCTTCCGGATCTGCATAAGGTGCATGTTCAGCATAATCTGTTGCTTCATTGACGATGTTTGTGATCTCATCCGATATTTGCTTCTCAGACTGGTCGTCCAGAAGACCTGCTTCTTTTAAGTATTGTGCGAATTTGTTAAGCGGATCATTTTTCTTCGCCTCCGCCACCTCTTCGCGCTCTCTGTAGCTTCGGTCGTCATCATCGCTGGAGTGCGGGGTCAGCCGGTATGATATCGTTTCGATTAATGTCGGCCCTTCGCCTCTTCCGGCCCGTTCCCTTGCTTCTTTAACAGCTTTGTAGACTTCAAGCGGATCATTTCCGTCAACGGTCACGCCAGGCATGCCGTAACCGACGGCGCGGTCGGAAATGTTTTCGCAAGCCACCTGCTTTTCATAAGGAACCGAGATCGCGTATTTATTGTTTTCACACATAAAAATGACGGGAAGCTTATGCACGGCGGCAAAGTTTGCCCCTTCATGGAAGTCCCCTTGGTTTGAAGAGCCTTCGCCGAACGTCACAAAAGTTGCAATGTCTTTCTTGTCAAGCCTTCCGGCAAGCGCTACGCCCACCGCATGCGGAACTTGCGTGGTCACCGGCGAAGAGCCCGTGACGATCCGGTTTTTCTTTTGGCCGAAGTGGCTTGGCATCTGCTTTCCTCCTGAATTCGGATCCTCGGCTTTTGCAAACGCCGACAGCATTAAATCTTTTGCCGTCATTCCAAAAGCAAGCACAACGCCCATATCTCTGTAATACGGAAGCACATAATCGTTCTCCCGGTCTAAAGCGAAAGCCGCTCCGACCTGGGCTGCTTCCTGTCCTTGACAAGAGATGACAAAAGGAATTTTGCCTGAACGGTTTAAGAGCCACATCCGCTCATCGAGTTTTCTGGCTAAAAGCATGGTTTTGTACATGTCGATTGCTTGTTCATCTGTTAATCCCACTGCTTCATGACGGTTATTGCCCATTTTTTTCACTCCTTCATGCTTTCTAAAAATGAATCGCTTTTCCATCCACGGCAAGGGCGGCTTCTCCGATCGCCTCCGACAGCGTCGGATGCGGGTGGATCGTTTGACCGACTTCCCACGGGGTGGCGTCAAGCACCTTTGCCAGACCGGCTTCAGATATCATGTCTGTCACATGCGGGCCGATCATGTGAACACCCAAAATGTCATCTGTTTCGCGATCGGCGACGATTTTGACAAAGCCGTCCGTCTCACCGTACACGAGCGCTTTGCCAATCGCCTGAAACGGAAATTTGCCTACTTTAACGCTATTCCCCTGCGCCTTCGCCTCACCCTCTGTCAAGCCGACCGATGCGGCTTCAGGGCTTGAATAGATGCATTTTGAAACAAGCGAATAATCGATGGCGTGCGGGTTTTCACCAGCAATATGCTCAACGGCCGTAATCCCTTCGTGAGAAGCTACATGTGCAAGCTGAAGGCCGCCGATCACATCTCCTATCGCATAGATGTGGGATTCTTTTGTCTGGTACATGCTGTTTGTCACGATAAAGCCGTTTTCCACCTGGATATCCGTGTTTTCCAGACCGATACCCTCAATATTTGCCTGCCTTCCGACCGATACGAGCATTTTCTCAGCGGAATAGGATTGTTTTTCTCCGTCTTTTTCCGCTTGAATGCTGACCGCATCGCCTTTCTCCAATGTGTCGGGCAGCACTTTTGCTCCCGTGATGATTGTGATGCCTTTTTTCGCGAGCTGCGCCTGCATTTCCCTAGAAATATCGGCATCTTCAGTCGGCAAAATCCGGTCTGCATACTCAATGACGGTGACATCAACACCGAAATCGTTCAGCATGGAAGCCCACTCGATCCCGATGACACCTCCTCCGACGATCAGCATGGAAGCCGGAAGCTGCTCAAGTTCAAGCGCTTCGTCTGATGACAGAACGTTTTCTCCGTCAAGCTCAAGCCCTGGCAGCGACCTGGGCCTTGAGCCTGTAGCGATGATGACGTTTTTCGGTATGAGCATCTCATTTTCATCCCCGTTCGCCATCTCAACGGAAACCGTCCCAGGCATCGGGGAAAAAATCGACGGCCCGAGAATCCGTCCGATTCCTTTGTAAACATCGATCTTTCCTTTTTTCATCAAGTGTTTGACACCGTTGTGCAGCTGGTCAATTATTTTTTGTTTTCTGCTTTGAACTTGAGAAAACCGCAGTCCGACTTCAGGAATGACCACTCCGAATTCGTCCGCCTTTTTTGCTGTCCTGTATACTTCCGCGCTTCTAAGGAGCGCCTTCGACGGGATGCAGCCTTTATGAAGGCACGTGCCGCCGAGCTTCTGCTTTTCAACGACGGCTGTTTTCAGCCCCAGCTGCGAGGCTCTGATGGCGGCCACATAGCCGCCTGTGCCCCCTCCAAGAATCACGAGATCGTATTCAGTTGCCATGACTTTCCCTCCTCTGGTTCGGATACTGTTTTGCCTCTTCTTCGCCGTTCAATACGCGAAATGCACCTTCAGCCAATGCTTGAAGTTCATTTTCTCCTGGAAAGACGACGACATCCGAAATCCAGTCTATGTATTGTCTGATCGAGGAAATAAACGATTTTCCATATGCCAGTCCTCCTGTCAAAATAATGACATCGACTTCGCCTTTTAAGACGGCGCTGGCCGCCCCGATTTCTTTGGCGATTTGATAAGCCATCGCTTCATAGATGAGCGCAGCTTTTTGATCGCCTTCCTTGATCATTTTCTCAACTTTTACCGCATCCGTCGTGCCGAGATAGCCGGCAAGCCCTCCGCCGCCGACAAGCATTTTCATCAGCTCGTCTTTCGTATATTCGCCGGAAAAGCACATATCGATCAGATCACCCGCAGGAATGGTTCCGGCCCGCTCTGGACTGAGCGGACCTTCCCCGTGGAGGCCGTTGTTGACGTCGATCACCCGGCCGCGGCAATGGACGCCGATCGTAATGCCGCCTCCCATGTGGGTGATGATCATTTTCATATCTTCATAACGCTTCCCAAACTGCCAAGCCGCTTTCCTTGCGACTGCTTTTTGGTTGAGCGCGTGAAAAATGCTGCGCCTTTCAATAGCCGGGGTGCCGGAAATTTTTGCGATAGGAGCCATTTCATCCACAACAACGGGGTCGACGATAAAAGCGGGAATATTTAACCCGTCGGCAATCTCCCTGGCGATGATGCCCCCGAGATTTGATGCATGCTGCCCCGCATAGCCGTTTTTCAAATCGACAATCATCGCATCATTGACTTCGTAAGTGCCGCCTTCAATCGGCCGAAGCAGCCCTCCCCTGGCGCAAACGGCATCCAATTTAGAAATATTGATTCCCTGTTCATGCAGGGTTTCGAGTATCGCCTGTTTTCTGAACGAATATTGATCAATAATGGTCTGATATTGCTGTAGCTCAGCCTCGTCATGACGGATTGATTTTTCGAAAATCGAACGGTCATCATGAAAAACGCCGATCTTTGTAGATGTAGATCCCGGATTGATGACGAGAATACGTTTTTCCTGTACCTGCATTGAATTAAAACCTCCAATAGAGAATAGGGGTTATGATTTTAACGTCTGCTTAAAATGTGATGGCCGTTTTGCAAAAATTGGCTTCTCGATTGGCGCATGCGCTCAATTCGTTCTTCCGCCAGACGGTCTGCGGCCAAGTATGTCGGAATGCGGTCGCGCTTCGAAATTTCAAGGACGCGTTCAATGTTTCCGTAGATGCCTTCGACTTTTTTCAGCGCGCGCTCCGAATTATAGCCGTAAAGCTCGTCAGCGACATTGATGACGCCGCCGGCATTGATGACATAGTCCGGGGCATAAACGATGCCCATGTCGTGGATTTGATCACCGTGGCGGGTTTCTTTCAGCTGGTTGTTGGCTGCCCCGGCAATCACTTTGGCTTTCAGCTGCGGAATCGTATCATCGTTGATTGTCGCTCCGAGGGCACACGGCGCATATATATCGCATTCCTGCGAATAAATATCATCCGGATCGACGGCGCGGGCGCCGAATTCGGCGACTGCACGTTCAACTGCTTCTTTGTTGATGTCGGTCACGATCAGTTTCGCGCCTTCTTCGTGGAGGTGCCGGCACAGGTTGTAGGCCACGTTTCCGACGCCTTGAACCGCAACGGTTTTGCCTTCAAGCGAATCCGTTCCGAATGCCGCTTTCGCCGCCGCCTTCATCCCTTTATATACCCCGTAAGCTGTTACCGGAGAAGGATTTCCTGATGAACCGAAAGCAGGTGAAATGCCTGTAACGAAATCGGTTTCGTCATGAATGATGTCCATATCTTCAACGGTTGTACCGACGTCTTCGGCTGTGATGTATCTGCCGTTCAAGCCTTGAATGTAGCGGCCGAAAGCGCGGAACATTTCTTCGTTTTTATCTTTGCGCGGATCTCCGATAATAACGGTTTTGCCTCCTCCGAGGTTCAGTCCGGCCGCCGCATTTTTGTAGGTCATTCCCCGCGCAAGGCGCAGCGCATCTTCAATTGCGGCTTCTTCACTTTCGTATGTCCACATTCTTGTGCCGCCGAGAGCCGGCCCGAGCGTCGTATCATGAATCGCGATGATCGCTTTTAAACCGGACTGTTTATCTTGGCAAAATACCAATTGCTCGTAGTCATACTGTTCCATATATCGAAATAGTTCCATTTTTTATTCCTCCTCATGTCGTGCTTCAGACGTACACAGCGCCAAAGCAATCGAATACAACTTGTTTTCTGCGGAATCGGCCCTGCTTGTCAAGGCGATGGGTGCTTTTGCCCCTGCTAAAATGGCTCCCACTTTTGCACCCGCAAAATGAATCAATGATTTATAAAGGACATTGCCTGTTTCAATTGAAGGAACAAGCAGGATATCGGCCTCGCCTGCTACGATCCCGGAAATGTTTTTATGCCGGGCGGCAAGCGGCGATATCGCGTTATCCAATGCAAGAGGCCCGTCAACAACGCAGTTTTTGATTTGGCCCCGATGATTCATCTGCGTCAAGGCAGCTGCATTCAATGTCGCTTCCATCGCGGGATTCACTGTTTCCACTGCGGCAAGACAAGCGACTTTCGGCATTTGCACGCCGACCGACCTCGCCACGCCGACTGCGTTTTCTAAAATCTGCTTCAGCTCATCAAGCTTGGGGCTGATATTCATCGCCGCATCTGTTACATAAATCAGCCTCTCAAACCCGCTGACTTCAAATGCTGCTACATGTGACAGCACGTGCGAGGAACGAAGCCCGTACTCTTTATTCAAAACGGCTTTTAATAGCACAGCTGTCGGGACATTCCCCTTCATAAGAACATCCGCATTGCCGCTTTTGACAGCTTGAACGGCAATTCTCGCAGAATCCGCCGGCGATTCCGAATGAATGATATCCACGTGCCGTTTTGAAATATTCTGCTCTGTCATCATATGTCTAAGTTTTTCTCTGTGCCCGATCAGCAAGAACCGGGCAAATTGTTTGTCGACCGCAAGTTTGACCGCTTGCAGCACTTCGTCATCTTCCGCATGTGCGACGGCGACCGTTTTATTGTCAAGCTCCGCCGCTTTTTGCAATAGTTGTTTCAGCTTCATAGTACCCACCTTTCTAAGCAAACATCCGCCCACTATATCATGCAAGTTTCGTGCCAGTATGAAAAAAGCGGTTCGGTACTGTGAACCTGTTTACAGTTTGCATGATTTTGCACTCGTTTTTGCAATTTATTGCATGCTATCTTTTGCAAGGTTGTATTTATCCATTTTGTAATAGAGGTTGCGAATGCTGATTCCAAGAGCTTTTGCCGTTTTCGTTCTGTTATATTGATGCTTTTCAAGCGTTTCTTTAATGATATGAGCTTCAAACCGTTCGACCGCATCAGACAGCTTTTCATCTTCAATTTCAGGGAAAGCTTCGCCGGCTTCCACCTTTTTTCTCGGACGGTCCGCTTCAGGAAGATGTTCTAGATCAATCCATTCCATTTGCGGTTTTAAAAAAATCATCGCCCGCTCGAGGACATTTTCAAGCTCTCTGACATTCCCCGGCCACTTCCGCGCTTTTAGCGATTTGAGGGCGTTTTTCGTAAGCCCCTTTACATTGCGCCCGTACTCTTGGTTGATCTTCCCTATCAAATGCCTGCTCAAGGCTTCAATGTCCTCTTTCCGCTGTCTGAGCGGCGGAATCGATATCGGATAGCGATTGATCCGGTAGTACAAGTCTTCGCGAAACCGGCCTTCAGCGAGCGCCTTTTCAATATTGACGTTAGTCGCCGCGATGACCCGGACGTTCACAGGGATCGGTTTGGTCCCGCCGACTCTGACGATTTCTTTTTCCTGAAGAACGCGGAGGAGCTTCGCCTGTGTGTTTAGCGAGAGCTCGCCGATTTCATCCAAGAAAATGCTTCCGTTGTTCGCTTCTTCAAAGAATCCTTTTTTCCCGCCGCGGCGCGCACCTGAAAAAGCGCCTTCCTCATAGCCGAAAAGCTCTGATTCAAGCAGTGATTCCGATATGGCCGCACAATTGACGCGGACAAACTTATTATACTTTCGGTCACTTTCGTTATGTATGGCATGGGCAAAAAGCTCTTTACCCGTTCCCGATTCGCCTCTCAGCAAAATCGTCGCAGGCGTCTTCGCCCCCAATTTCGCCTGTTCCAGCGCGACGAGCATCTGCTCGCTTGACCCAATGATGTCGGCAAATGTATATTTCGCCTCAAGTGTACGGATAATCTGGCGTGCTCTGTTCAGCTCGTTTGTGAGCGATTGAATTTCAGATACGTCGTGAATGACGCCGACGCTCCCTTTTAAAATGCCGTCGACGATAATCGGCGCAACATTGACGATCACTTCTTTTTTATTCGGGCCGACTTTCATTCTGACCCCTCTGACAGGGCGCCTCGTTTCGAGCACTTTCAAATGCATGCTCTCGCCTTCAGATATGTCGGTATTAGCCGGCTTCCCGATCACCTGGTCTTTTGTCAGACCTGTCATCTTCGTATATGCCCTGTTGATCATCATTCCGTTTCCGTTTTCGTCAACGACCGAAATCGCTTCATCGGAAGATTGAATGATCGCTTCAAGCATCGTTCTGACTTCCTTCAGGTTGGTCACCTCTTCAGCCAGCTCGACCGCATCGGTAATGTCCTTAAATATGCTGAGCGCCCCGAGGAGCGTTCCTCCGTCATCAATAATCGGAATTCGGGTCGTGACAATCTGCCTGTTCGGATGGAGAAATTGTTTTTGATGATACTCAGGCTCTCTCGTGTTGAGAATACGCGGCAGCTTCGTCGTCGGGATCACGCTTTGAATATGCTGGCCGATCGCTTCGCTGCGCTTTGTTCCGGTCATAACCTCCGCCATTTTGTTAAACAAAATGATCTCTTCGTTAATGTCGATAAAAATCATGCCGTCATTCATCGAGTTGAAAATACGGTCGTGTTTATACGTCTGCTCTTTTAACATTTGGATGAGCTGCTGCTTTTCATTCATCAGCTGAGAGATGATATAAGCGAGCGATCCCGGCACCACGATCGTTCTGTCGTGCTTTTTTCGCATCAGCTGCTTTAACACGCCGGCGTCTCCGGTCGTCTCAATGATGATGTCGATCTGTTCTGTGATGTATGGCGTCCAGTCGAGTGCCGTTTCGATATCGTTTTTCTGCGCGACGAAAAGCCCGGGAGCTTCCGGATTTTTATCGATGACCGCCTCGATATGCATCGTCTTTGTTTTCAGCAGCAAATCCAAGAGAGCGGTCCCCCCTTTTCCAGCACCAACGATCAGTACTTTTTGCATCATCCCTTTACCCCTTTGTATGAAAAATTTTGCACACTCTCACGTTCTCTTGCAACAATTTGCACAACATCTATGTTATCATGTTTTCCTTTCTTGACAAACTTTTTTTTCAAATAGACAATAAAGGTAAATCTTTGGTAAGGGGATTCGTGTATGGGGAGAATGATCGCACTGCTCGTTTTGCTGATCCCGGGAGGCCTGGCTGCTCTCGGAATTAAATTGATGCGCGACACGGTTTTCGGCATTTTGATCGGCCCGTTTCAGATCCTTTGGCTTCAGGGGCTGGCGGGGTTCATATGCTTCGCAGGCGGCCTTTATTTGTTAGGCGGATTTATTCTATACAGAGACAGAAAACGCAACCAAGTAAGCCCCCGTTTCAGAAAAAAGCAGAGCGGCCGCGAGGTGTGATATCTGTGAACAAGAAAAAGCCGCAGACAATATCTGCGGCTTTTTGCATCTCACATCTCGGCCTTTAATTTTAACGCTTTTTCGGGAAAGTCGGTGAAGAAACCGTCTATTCCCGCAGCAATCAGCTTTTTCATCTCCTCTCCACGGTTGATGGTGAACGGCCTGACCGCTTTTTCTTTCAAATGGGCGTTTTTGATCGTGTCATCCGACATTGAACGGCGATACGGATGAAATCCTGAAGCCGGAATCATCTCAATGTATTCCTCCGGCTTGTAGATGACATCCATGTAAAGCGCAGCCAATTCAATACTTGGATTCAGTCTGTGGCATAACGCAAGGCTTTCATGATTGAATGATGAAAGAATGATCCGGTCTTGAAGGTCGTACGCTTCAATCATCGACATCACTTTTTCTTCCATCCCTTCATAGCGGATAATGCTGTTTTTCAATTCAACATTAAGAAGAAATTCAGCATCTGCCGCCCACTCAAACACTTCTTCAAGGGTCGGCACAGGGACAGAACCGGTTTTTTCGGCAAAACGGTGGCTTGCGTCTCCATGTTTTATTTCCTCATATGTAAGATCTTTCACATACCCTTTCAGTGAAGTCGTCCTGTCAAGCTTTTCATCATGAATGACAACAAGACGTCCGTCTTTTGCCATTTGAACATCCAATTCGATGCCGTCTGCACCAATGGCCGCCGCATGCTTAAACGCCGCCATTGTATTTTCGGGAAAAGTGCCTGAAGCCCCTCTGTGTGCAAATATTTTCGTCATTTCTGGTTCACCTCTACAAGAATTGCAAGTTTATAACCCATTATGAAGGTCTTACTGTTTTCTTTCCACACATAAGGCCTTTTTTAACATAAACATAACACAAGAACCCCGGTCATATACCGGGGCCCTTCTATTATTCATAATAAGATACGACAGCGTCAGCAATCGCGT
The DNA here is from genome assembly GCF_056155945.1 of Bacillus sp. GM2. Taxonomy (NCBI): domain Bacteria; kingdom Bacillati; phylum Bacillota; class Bacilli; order Caryophanales; family Bacillaceae; genus Bacillus; species Bacillus sp. GM2. The sequence goes on along the minus strand of NZ_JBRKSZ010000007.1, from coordinate 1,043,344 downwards.
CTGCAGCTTTTTCCTGATATTCCGGACTTTCGAGTTTATCTGCATCAGTTTTGTTTGTGATAAAGCCCAGTTCGACTAAAACACTCGGCATTTGAGAATTTTTGATGACATAAAACCCTGATTCTTTTACACCTCTGTCCCGAGTGCCCAGCGCATCCGGAAGCCGCTCTTGAATGTCAGATGCCAGCCGTTCGCTGTCAGCGGCTTGATACGTAGAATTGTAATATGTTTCTGTACCGGACGCTTCAGGGACGGCAGAGTTTGCATGAATGCTGATAAACAAGTCTGAAGCATTCTTGCTCGCCTTGGCCACCCGGTCTTCCAGCGTCAAAAACGTATCATCCGTTCTTGAGGCGACCGTGTCGGCTCCCTCTTCTTTCAATTTTTCATCAACCAGCATTGCCACATCAAGGTTGACATCTTTCTCAAGCAGCCCGTTTCCGACAGCACCGCTGTCTTCACCCCCGTGACCTGCATCAACATATACCGTCTTCCCGGAAAGCGGCTCAGCCGCAAAAGCAGCTGGAAAAGCCGCCATAAACGAAAACAGCAGCAAAACAAAACTCTTTATTAACAGTTTCACGATTTGTTCCTCCTACAATCCCTTTTTGCAAACGATCATTCTTTCTTTTTCATATCTTCAAGCTGTAATGTTCCGTCCTCTGCTTTCGTGTACTCCACTTCCACCTTTGTATCATCCTTGATCCCTTTATATTTGTCCCGTTTTTCGGGAGGGACCTGAAACATCGTTTCTTTGCCGTCAATATTGACGGCGACGGTATGCTGGTCCGCCAAACCGACAAAGGTGCCTTCTTTCACGAGCGTTTCCTCGCCTGTTCCTTTTCGGCTCTCATCACCGCTTTGCCCATTATGTTGCGTTGTGCCGCAGCCTGCCAATAACAGCATAGCGAACAGAACAAGGATGACTCCTTTCCTCATGTCGACCACCTCACCCGCTGAATTTTTTACACCCCGTACCTTATCTTTAATACCCGACAGCTGTAAAGCAGGCCGCTTCAGCAGATATTCGCCCGATTTACCCGTCCAATGCCCCAAGGATTTCCGAATTGTTAGAAGCCATCCGCTCAAAAACGTCTGTGAAAAACGGTCTATCCAAGGCCGAAAAATGGTTGACATCTGGAAGAAATCAGATCTATTTCATCATTTTTATTTTTTTGTATAAAAAAACGTCTTTTTTCATAAGAAAAAAGACGTTTCATGCGGCTTTCGCTTTATATGATTCAGTCTATGACGCCAATGCACCGGGCGTGAGACAAACTTTGAAAAATAGACGGATACACCGAAAGCTGGCTGCGTGCTATGTAGTTTTTGTCAGAACTTGCAGGAATGCAAGTACAAATATTCTTTTATTTTAAACATTTTTTAAAGCCCGGCTGCTTCATGACAAGCATTTAATCCTTCATAGCGGATGATGAGTAGCGCTGCTCCTTCCGCAGTTCTCATGCTTATATTTGCTGCTGCACATACTGCTTCCCGACCCTTGTTGACGGCGTGCAAGCATGTCCAAAAAGTGTACAAATTACATTTTTTAGTATTTTCAGATGTGCTGTTAGGGATGACTTCAAAACAGTACATTTAAGAGCAAAAAAACAGCCTCGTTTATAAAAACGAGACCTTCAAATACTGTATGAAACCCTTCGGATCGCAATTCATCGCAATAAGGGCGAAAAATTCATCGGAATTACGATAAACTATTCGTTAGAAACAGGTCGGCAATTCAACGGTAAATCTTCGTTAAAACCGCGCCATGTCAACGTTTAAGAAGCCTTATGCTCCAGTCTCAGCTTGTCTGCGACCATCGCGATGAATTCTGAATTCGTCGGCTTGGCTTTTGACATGCTGACTGTGTAGCCGAAAAGTGACGAAATCGAGTCGATGTTGCCTCTGCTCCATGCGACTTCGATGGCGTGGCGAATCGCCCGTTCGACTCGGCTTGCAGTCGTGTTGAATTTTTTGGCGATATCCGGATAAAGCACTTTTGTAATGCTTCCGAGCAGTTCGATGTCGTTATACACCATGGAGATGGCTTCCCTTAAGTATAAATAGCCTTTTATATGAGCGGGCACGCCGATTTCGTGGATGATGGTCGTGATGCTGGCGTCCAGGTTTTTCTTCGGCGATTCCGGCTGCGGCCGAAGCACACTGCTTTGAGAAGACGGGGCACGGTGTGTCAATTGAGATCCGTTTCCGCTGACCTGGCGGATATGGCCGACTAAGTTCTCCATGTCAAAAGGCTTCAAAATAAAATACGACGCGCCCAAATCTACAGCTTTTTTCGTCACGTCTTCCTGACCGAACGCCGTCAGCATAATGACATTCGGCTGCTTTTTAAGCTGCGATTCCCTCAGCCTTTCAAGAACGGCCAATCCGTCGAGGTGAGGCATGATAATATCCAGCACAAGCACATCGGGCTCCTTGTCTTTAAACAACGAAAGGCATTCCTGTCCGTTGTATGCGACACCAAGTACTTCCATGTCGCTTTGTCCCTCGATATATTCGCTTAATAGGCCGACAAGCTCCCTGTTATCATCAGCAACACATACTTTAATTTTCTCCACGTTTCTTCCTCCCCAATGTGTATGTTGATAAATTTCATCATTCTTTTTCTAATATGTTTAATTCGACAGCACCACTTTATTCCCTTTTTTTAAAAAGGATTTTTCCAATAATAGTGGTATCTCTCGCTTTTTCTCTGTTTTTTTCTGATTTTCTCGATTTTTCGACTCGAAATGCGACTTGACAAACCGGGGAACGTGAATTTGTCGAAAAATCTTTTCTTCTTTCATTTTAACGCACAACGTGCAAGAAAAAAAGACGAAATCAAAAACTGCCGGAGGAATCCGGCAGTCAGCTTGCTTTTTCTTTTTTATAAATATCGATTCCCGCTTCAGACAGCATCCATTCAATATGCACGCCGTATCCGCTCGTCGGATCATTGACGAAAACGTGAGTTACGGCGCCAATGATCTTTCCGTTTTGGATGATCGGGCTTCCGCTCATCCCTTGAACGATGCCTCCTGTTTTGCTCAACAGCCTCGGGTCGGTAATTTTCAGCACCATCCCTTTTGTAGCCGGAAACTTCTGAGGTGTCGTACTGACGACCTGAATATCGAATTTCTCGACTTTGTCGTTTTCGATAACCGTTAAAATTTGGGCCGGGCCTTCTTTTACTTCATCTGAAAATGCAATCGGAATGGCTTTGTCAGCGATGCGGTTTTTGATTGACTCGTGAAGCGTCCCGAAGATCCCGAATGGGCTGTTTCTGTTGATATCACCGATCACTTTTCGTTCTGATGCGAAACGGGCCAGTTTCTCTCCGGGATTTCCGCCTGTTCCTTTTTCAATCGAAGTGACGGTCGATTTCACGATTTGCCCTTTTTCAACAACGATCGGTTTTTTCGTATCCATGTCTGAAATGACGTGACCAAGCGCTCCGTATTTTTTCGATTTCGGCTCGAAAAAAGTCATTGTGCCGATTCCTGCGGCAGAGTCCCTGATATATAAGCCGATTCTGTATTTATCTTCAGCCTGGTCTTTTTTCGGAATGAGCTTCGTTTTGATTTCTTGTTTATCTCTTTTAATCGACAGATGTAAGGTTTCTCCTGTTTTCCCGGCCTTTTGAATAAAAGGGGTAATGTCATTCATTTTTTCGATTTTCGTGCCGTTGATTTCGGTGATAATGTCGCCTACCGCGATTCCGGCTGCTTCACCGGGCGATTTTTTGCCTTCAGAGGTATTGATTTGATGAAAACCTACGACCAATACGCCAACGGAGTGAAGCTTTACACCAATAGACTGCCCGCCGGGGACCACTTTCAAATCAGGCAGGACATTTACTTTCGTTTTTTTAACTGGGAATCCGGCAAAATCATAGACGAGTTCTGCCTTTCCATTCTTTTCACCTTTTATTTCCACTTCACTTTGATTTTCTTTCAGTGTGAATGCTTCCGATGATCCATCTTTCGAAGCACTGACGGATAAGCTCGTTTCAACCGCACGGGTACCCGTCTCAAAAATGTTCAAGTTTTTTGGGATTACAATGTATTCTTTCACCGGTTTGTAAAACCCTACACTTATTAAAGAAACAAGGAGAATCATACCCACAACTTTTCTGATTTTTTCAACATCCACCTTTTCACTCTCCTCGCACCTAACCCACACCATATAAAATTTCTTTCGCTACATTCATTACTTTTGCCTTTCGGACAGCGAATTATAACTGCGGACGGAAGAAAATCATTGGATAAAATGATAAGAATGAGTTTGTATAAGAAAATGCCGACAAAAAAAAATAAGCTGTTCAGGATGAACAGCTTCAAATTGTTAACAAAATCCCAAAACTGCTCTTAGTTTTGGGATTTTGTCATCCTTTCAGCGTGATTGAAAACCTTTGCAGTCTAGGAAGGCCGAGCATCGGAGCGGAGCGAATGTTGGAATTCGTGAGCACCGACGCGCAGGCCTGACAACGAATGCGAGGGTTTGTCGACACGCTGAAGCTGTTCAGGATGAACAGCTTATCCGGTAGTTTTAACAAGCTTAGCTTGGTTCAAAAGTTCTTTCGCATGGCGCTTCGTCAGATCCGTTACTTCGACTCCGGCGATCATCCGGCCGATTTCCGCTATTTTTTCCTGTTTTGTCAACGGCGTGACGCTTGTCGTCGTTCTCCCGTCTTTCGACTGTTTCGTAATCAAAAGATGGGTGTCAGCCATCGCGGCCACCTGCGGCAAGTGGGTAATGCATAAAACTTGAGAGCCGATCGAGACGCGGTGTATTTTTTCGGCGATCGCCTGCGCGACTCTGCCGCTTACACCCGTATCCACTTCATCGAAAATGATCGATGTAACATCCTGCTGAGCAGAGAAAATGCTTTTCATGGCCAGCATGATTCTTGACAGCTCTCCTCCAGATGCAACCTTTGACAAAGATTTGAGCGGTTCTCCCGTGTTTGTTGAGATTAGGAAATGGACGGTATCAATGCCGTGCTTTGTGAGCTGAACCGGCATACCGTTGACGACGGGTGCATCATCATCCCGTTCCGCTTTTTTCACCTGGAATTCCGTATCGAATGTCGATTTTTCCATATACAGATCTTTCAGTTCCTGCTGAATCTGTTTGGCCAGTTTTTTCGCCCATTTTTTTCTGATTTCGGACACATTGGCGGCTTCAATCGCCACATCCTTGCCGATTGATTCGAGGCGGGATTTTAATGCCTGCAAGTGGCTGTCCCGGTTTTCGATCCGGTCGATCTCTTCCTCTATCTTAGCCGAATAAGCTTGGATATCTTCGACAGTAGCGCCGTATTTGCGTTTCAGCTGTTTGATTTCGTTTAATCGCGATTCGATATAATCGAGGCGCTCGGGGTCGTATTCGAGTTCATCCAGCATATTTCTGATCTGAAAAGTTGAATCTTCGAGAATGTAGTATGCGTTGGCTACGGATTCAGATACTTTATTGAGCCCTTCATTGATGCCTGAGACGTTTTCAAGCTCGCTTGAAGCCATGCCGACCCAGTCAAGCCCAGCCTGCTCGTTGCGTAGCGCATTATAGGCATTTTGCAGAGCTTCGTATATTTTTTCGAAATTAGCGATTTGACGGCGCTCTTCCTGAAGAAGTTCGTCCTCTTTCGGCTCAAGGTTTGCAGATTCGATTTCATCAAGCTGAAACTGTATTAAATCGAGTCTGTGAGCCATTTCCTGTTCGCTTTCAGAAAGCTCTTTCACCTTTCTCATGACGTCCATGTAGCGGCTGTAAACTTCCTGATACGCTTTTAGAGCATGCTCGATTTCTTCTCCTGCAAACCTGTCCAGAAGCTGAAGATGGTGCTCATCCTCCATCAGCAGCTGATTGTCGTGCTGCCCGTGTATGTCAAGCAGCAGTCTGCCGACTTCCCGCAAAGCGGCAATGGTGACAAGTTTTCCATTGACGCGGCAGATGCTCTTGCCGTTTGCGTTAATATCTCTCCTCATGACGATCATGTCATCCGAGGCTTCAATCCCGAGTTCTGTGCACAAATCAAAAACCGGATGGCCGCTGTCAAGGAGGAAAAGCCCTTCCAATTCGGCTCTTTTTTCGCCATACCTGACATATTCGGACGAGCCGCGGCCTCCGACAAGCAAAGAGACGGCGTCGATGATGATCGATTTTCCGGCCCCGGTTTCACCGGTCAGAACCGTCAGCCCTTTTTCAAAAGAAACGGTTAATTCTTCGATAATGGCAAAGTTTTTGATCGATAATTCAGCTAACAAGCTTTCATGACACCTCTTTTCAGGCCTTCGTTTATAAAAGCTCCAATATTTTCTTCTGTACGATTTTGGTATCATCATGCGTCCGGCAGATGATCAAAATGGTATCATCTCCGCAGATCGTTCCCATGATTTCTTCCCAATCCAAATTGTCCATCAGCGCCCCGATCGCCTGCGCGTTGCCCGGCATTGTTTTTAAAACGATCAGATGGCTGGCTGAGTCGATTTTGACAAATGCGTCCATCAATGATCTTTTTAATTTGGAAAGGGGATTAAAGCGCTGATCAGCAGGCAGGCTGTATTTGTAGGAACCGTTGTTTGTCGGCACCTTGACCAAATGAAGCTCTTTAATGTCCCGCGAGACGGTGGCCTGCGTCACATTATAGCCGTCTTTCTTTAAAATATCGACAAGCTCATCCTGCGTTTCAATTTCATTAGCGGTGATAATCTCCCTGATTTTAATATGCCTTTGACCTTTGTTCATTTCACACCTCGTTTTATACACAAATTGTGTATGTTTATACATTTATGTTAAATGATTTTGTCGGAAAAGTACATGTTTGCAGTAAAAAAGGAATAATAGCCCACTATTATTCCTTTTTGCGTGCCGGCCACCCTCGCATTCGCCGTACGACTCTCAAGGGTTTTTAATCACGCGGATCCGTTTTTTTCGCTTTTAATGTCTTGTGAGCTTCTTCGACAATTTGATTGATCGTTTCTTCTGCTATCGGCGTGCCAGGTTGCTCTTCTCCGTCCCAATGCAAATGGAGAAGGAATTCGATGTTGCCGTCGCCGCCGGTAATCGGCGAAAACGAGACGTTTCTGCAGTCATATCCTTCCCGAGCCGCAAACCGGCTGATGTCATCAAGCACAGCTTGATGGACGAGGGGATCGCGGACGATCCCTTTTTTCCCAACGGATTCCCGCCCTGCTTCAAACTGCGGTTTTACGAGAGCGATGCAGTCGCTTCCCGGAACTAAAATGCTCTTAAGCACAGGCAGGATGATTTTCAGTGAGATAAAAGAGACATCGATCGTCGCGAACTCCGGCAGTCCTTCCGTAAAATCGGCAGGTGTGCAATACCGGAAATTCGTGCGTTCCATCACTACAACCCGCTCATCCTGTCTCAGCTTCCAGGCGAGCTGATTATACCCGACATCAACGGCATATGAGCGGAGAGCGCCGTTTTGCAGCGCGCAGTCTGTGAAGCCGCCGGTGGAAGAGCCGATGTCAATCATCAGCTTGCCTTGAACGGAAAGCTGAAACTCTTTTAATGCTTTTTCAAGTTTTAATCCGCCTCTTGAGACGTATTTTAACGGGTTTCCTTTAACGGTCAGCGGAATCGTGCGGTCGACCTTTTCGCCCGGCTTGTCCAGTCTGTTTTCATTCGTATAGACGATGCCGGCCATGATGGCTCTTTTCGCTTTTTCCCGCGTTTCCATTAACCCTCTTTCTACTAATAAAACGTCGAGCCGTTCTTTTTTTCCTGTCATGATCCAATTCCTTTATGAGTCTTTACGGGCGTCAATAGTCTTATTCGTCTGATGACGTCTTCTTTTGTCATTCCGATCTCTTCCAGAAGCTTGGCGACGCTGCCGTGTTCAATAAATTGATCAGGTATCCCCATTCTATCAATGATCGGGCTGTATGACTGATGTTCATGGGCATACTCAAGGATCGAGCTGCCGAATCCGCCTTGGAGCACAGCCTCTTCGATCGTTAAAATCGGAAGCCCTTCGTTCAGGATTTCCATCAGCATGTTTTCGTCAAGCGGCTTGATAAAACGGGCGTTAACCACTCTGACCGAACGTCCTTCTTTCTGCAGCTCCTCCGCGGCAGCAAGCGCCATCGGAATGGTGGTGCCGAATGTTAAAATGACCGCGTCTGTCCCGGGTCTCAGCACTTCCCACGTTCCGATCGGGATCGTTTTCAATTCTTTATCCATTTTGACGCCGAGTCCGTTTCCGCGCGGAAAGCGCATGGCAATCGGGCCGTCATCGTATTTGACAGCCGTGTTGACCATGTGCTGGCCTTCGTTTTCGTCTTTCGGCATCATGAGAACCAAATTCGGAATATGCCGTAAAAAAGCAATGTCAAACACGCCCTGGTGTGTTTCCCCATCAGCGCCGACTAGGCCCGCTCTGTCAATGCCGATAAATACATTTAGGTTTTGCCGGCAAATATCATGGACAACCTGGTCATAAGCGCGCTGAAGAAATGTCGAATAGATCGCCAGAAACGGCTTCATATTCTGAGTCGCGAGACCAGCCGCCATCGTTGCCGCATGCTGTTCCGCAATGCCGACATCAAACATGCGCTCCGGAAACTCGCTCGCAAACCCTTCAAGTTTTGAACCGACAGGCATGGCCGGAGTAATGGCCACAATCCGTTCATCCTCGCGGGCAAGCTTCCTGACCGTTTCGCTTACGAGCGCGCTCCATGATGGCGCAGCGGCTTTCGGCTTAACAAAATCACCGGTATCGATTTTATATGGGCCGGTTCCGTGCCATGTGCCAGTTTTATCGGTTTCCGCAGGCTTATAGCCTTTTCCTTTTTTCGTAATAACGTGGAGGAGTACCGGGCCTTTCGTCTTTTTCGCATACTGCAAGTTTTCAAACAGTTCATCATAGGAATGACCGTCTACAGGCCCTAAATACGTAAATCCGAGCTCTTCAAAGAACATCCCGGATACCAGCAGGTATTTAAGGCTGTCTTTGATCCGCTCGGCTGTAGCGGCAAGCTTGCCGCCAACAGCAGGAATCCGCTTGAACAAATACTCAAGCTCATCTTTGACCCATTGGTATTTTCCGGCTGTGCGCAGCCTTCCGAGCATGGAATGAATCGCTCCGACGTTTGGAGCGATGCTCATTTCGTTGTCATTCAAAATGACAATCATGTCTTTTTGCTCATGGCCGATATGGTTAAGCGCTTCAAGAGCCATGCCGCCGGTCAGTGCACCGTCTCCGATGATCGGGATGATATATTCGTTAGTCCCTTTCAAGTCTCTCGCAGCCGCCATCCCCATCGCACCGGAGAGAGAAGTCGAACTGTGGCCCGTTTCCCAGACATCATGTTCGCTTTCATTCCGCTTTGGAAAACCGCACAGTCCTTTATGCTGACGCAGCGTGGCGAAGTCCTTTCCGCGGCCGGTCAACAGTTTATGGACATACGATTGATGCCCCACATCCCACAAAAACTTATCTTTCGGGCTGTTAAATTCTTTATGCAATGCAATGGTAAGCTCGACAACACCGAGATTCGGACCAATGTGCCCTCCAGATTCAGAAAGCGTTTCAATTAAAAAGCGGCGAATTTCAGCGCTTAAATCTTCCAGTTCTTGATTTGAAAGGTTCTTCAAAAATGCAGGGTCCTTTATCGATAACAGATCCAATCGGATCAACTCACTTTCAGCATGATTTCTGCAAGTATGCGCCTTGCTTCATTTTAAGTTTCAGCTTGAATTATTATATGACGAATTCATCCCCATGCGCAAACTTGCATATGCGGACGCTTCGTTTGAAAAAACAGCCGCTAACACAACGTGATAACGGCGCGGCGTTTTAGAGTTCAACTTTTTATATTTTATCATAATAAGCCTTTGATGCTCAAATGGAAGCCCTGTATCAATGATCCCTTGCGGCAATCATATCGCAGAACTCGTACATAAGCTCTTTTTCAAGCGGAAGCTCTGAAATCAGCCGTTTTGCTTTTTCAATATGTTCATCAAGCTTTTGGCTGGCGCCCTCAAGCGAAAGGAGCGACGGATAGGTCGATTTTCCGTTTGTCTCGTCAGATCCGATCCGTTTGCCGATTTTATCCTCTGAGCCTTCAAGGTCGAGAATGTCATCTCTGATCTGGAAGCCGATGCCGATATGATGGCTGAATTCGCGGAGCTTTTCAATCTCTTTTTCAGATGCATCTGCTAGAATCGCCCCCGCGATGACGCTGAAGCTGAGGAGTTTAGCCGTTTTTCCTTCGTGAATCCGCTGCAGTTCATCAAGAGAGACAGACTTTGATTCCGCTTCCATATCTAAAATCTGACCGCCTACCATGCCTTCAGCCCCCGCCGCCGATATCAGCTCATTCACCAGTCTGATGCGTTTTTCAGCGGATACTTCAGAAGGCATATTGGAAGTGATCATTTTGAAGCTTTCAGTTAATAAGGCGTCTCCGGCGAGAATGGCCGTCGCTTCCCCGTAAATTTTATGGTTTGTCGGCTTTCCCCTTCGGAGGTCATCGTCATCCATACAAGGAAGATCGTCATGGATTAATGAATACGTATGGATCATTTCAACCGCGCACCCGACCGGAATTCCGGCTTCTTCGTCTTTTCCGTACGCATGAAGAAGCGCAAGAACCAAAATCGGTCTCAGCCGTTTCCCTCCGGCTTCCAATGAGTACAGCATGGATTCCTTGAGGATAGACGGCGCTCGCAGGTCTTTAATATACATCGGAAGGCGTTCTTCAATTAATGTTTTTCTCGATTTTAAAAATCCGTCAAGTTTACCGGTCACCTTTTTCCTCCTCCCGAACACTGAAAGGAGCTAATTCCCCATTTTCCCGCAAAATGTAGTCCATCTGCTTTTCGACATTTTGCAGTTTTTCGTGGCACATTTTCGAAAGAGCCATCCCTTTCTGGAAATAGTCGATCGCCTTTTCCAAAGGCACATCCCCTTCTTCAAGCTTTGATACGATCTGTTCCAGACCTTTCATCGCCTCTTCAAATGTCAGGTCTTCCCGGTTTGTTTTGTTTTCTTCAGCCATTTGTTTCGCCTCTCTTTTGCAGTACCTCACAGGTCAGCGTCCCATCATTTAATGTGACGCGGATCTCATCTTTTTCATGAACCTGTTCAATACTTTTAATCAATTCATTTTCCTTATATGTCAAACTGTACCCTCTTTCCATCACTTGGAGAGGGCTTAATGCATTCAGTTTACCAAGAACCGTTTGAAACTGCGAGTGAATCTGCTTCAGCTGCACATCCATATTCCGCTTCAGCCGGACTGTTTGCTCTTCATGCCTCTTTCTCGCTTGTTTAAGCTGCTCCTCGGGATGAAGCATCTCCAGCTTGTATGTCTGTTCGTTCAGTTTTTGTTCTTTGCGTTCAACGGTCATCGCCAGCTGTTTTTGGAAACGGTCGAATATCAGGTCGAATTCCTGTTCCTTTTGGGCATACAGCCGTTTCGGGTAGCGGAAGGCATAAGAGGACTGAAGGGTTTTCACCCGCTCCTGCCGCTTTCTTAAATCCTGCTGCATCGATTTTGCAATTCTCGCTTCGAGCGTTTTCAGACGCTCCAGCAAATCAAGCATATTAGGGACGGCCTGTTCGGCCGCTCCCGTCGGGGTCGCCGCCCGTAAATCCGCGACAAAATCGCTGATTGTAAAATCCGTTTCATGCCCGACGGCAGAAATGATCGGAATGCCGGAAGAAAAAATGGCCCTGGCGACAGCCTCTTCATTAAATGCCCACAGCTCTTCGATCGATCCTCCTCCGCGTCCGACGATTAATACATCGCATAACTCTCTGCGGTTAGCCTCTTTAATGCTGCTGACGATTGACTCGCCCGCGTTTACTCCTTGAACGAGCGTTGGAAAGACGATCACTTTTACAAGGGGGTATCTTCTTTTAATGGTGGTGATCACATCGCGTACAGCCGCTCCAGTTGGAGACGTGACAACACCGACGACTGATGGGAACGCGGGGATGGGTTTCTTATGTTTTTCATCAAACAAGCCTTCTTGCGATAGCTTTTTCTTAAGTTCCTCATACGCGAGATGAAGCGCACCTATGCCGTCAGGCTGTATTTCTTTTGCATAGAGCTGATAGTTGCCGCTCGGTTCATATACCGAAATGCCGCCTCTCACCAATACTTTCATCCCGTTTTCAGGGGTAAAGGCGAGATTTCTGTTTTGTCTGGCGAACATGACGGATTGAATGCGGGCGTTATCATCTTTCAGTGTAAAATAAATATGGCCTCTGCTATGTATTTTAACATTTGACAGCTCGCCCTTGATCCAAATATCTTCAAGATGGGGGTCCACGTCAAATTTGCGCTTAATATATTTTGTCAAAGCCGTGACCGTGACAAATGAAATTTCACTCATGGCACAGTCTCCTTTCTAAGAAGGCACAAGCACGTTCATCCGCCGGCGCGAGACCAGGCGGATGAACGGCTGTACATTAAAGTTAAATTGTACGCTTCGCTGATTTAACCGTGTTATGGGCCAGCATTGTAATCGTCATCGGACCGACACCGCCCGGTACGGGGGTAATATAGGAAGCCTTTTCCTTCGCTTCTTCAAAATCGACATCACCGACGAGCTTTCCGTTGTCAAGGCGGTTAACGCCGACATCAATGACAACGGCTCCCTCTTTCATTTGATCCGCTTTGATGAAATTCGCCTTTCCGACAGCGACAATCAGAATGTCAGCTTTTTTTGTGTGAGCCGTAATGTCGGCCGTTCTTGAATGGCAGTACGTAACGGTTGCGTTTTCGTTCAAGAGCAGCTGTCCTACCGGCTTTCCGACGATATTGCTTCGCCCGACGACAACAACCTCTTTTCCCGACAGATCAATCTCGGTTTTCTTTAAAAGCTCCACGATGCCCGCAGGCGTGCAAGGCAGAAATGTGTCTTCGCCAAGCAGCAGCTTTCCTACGTTTAATGGATGAAAACCGTCAACATCTTTGTCAGGGGATATTCTTTCAATCACCGCTTGTTCGGAAATATGATCCGGAAGAGGCAGCTGGACAAGAATTCCGTGAAAGTCGTTATTTTGGTTGTACTGGTCAATCACTTCAAGAAGCTCTTGTTCAGAGAAGCTTGCATCGAAATGATCCAGCTGAAAACGAATCCCCATGGCTTCAGCTGCTTTTTTCTTTCCCCGTACATATGAAAGAGACGCCGGATCATCACCAATTAAAATAACGGCCAGTCCCGGGGTCACTCCTTGTTTTTTCAGCTCTTCAACTTCCTTGGCCAGCTGCCCGCGCTTTTCCTTTGCTGTTTCTTTCCCGTCGATGATGGTTGCTGTCATTTGCTCTCCTCCTAGATTATTCAAGATCGGATTTAATGTTAGAAAGAACACCGTTTACAAACTTCGCCGACTTGTCATCTCCAAATTGCTTCGCCAGTTCAATCGCTTCATTCATAGAGACGTTGACAGGTATGTCTTCTAAAAAGATCATTTCGTAGGCGGACAAACGCAAAATCGCGCGGTCGACATTCGCCAGCCTGTCAAGCTTCCAATTGACGAGATGCCGTTTGATCATCTCATCGATTTTCTCTTTGTTCTCTAAGACCCCGTAAACAAGCTGCTCGAAAAAAGCGTCGCTTTCCTGCCCGTCCAAGGCGTGCTGCATCGCTTCATTCGGTTCTGTATCACTGACATCAATCTGGAATAGTGACTGCAAAGCCTTTTCTCTTGCTGTTCTTCTTTTCATTCTTTCTTTTTCTCCTTTAACCCTCTTTGCCGCTTGCCGTTTAAGCCACAAAGAGATCATATCATATTTTTAGTCTTTCCGCATGCAAAAATCGCGGTTTTATCGTCAATAACCGAATAATAAGAAATAATCATTTATTATCATTCGTTTTTCGAACTTCTTTGCAAACTTTCCGGTTCCTCTTATTTTTGGTCGATAACAGCGGAAAGATGCTTTTAAACGTCATTTTTTAAAACGGAACATGAAAAAACCAAAGGGCCGTCATTCCCCTTGGTTCTTCCACTTCACCGCACTACATCTCTTGATCGACTTCCACCTCGTGCGTTTTTGAATCGAATTGAATGCCAACGATGTGAATATTGATTTCATTAATCGAAAGAGCTGTCATATTGAGAAGCGTCTGGCGGATATTATCCTGAACGGCATTTGCAACTTTAGGAATCGAAACGCCAAACATCATCACGCAATAAACATCAATGATAATTCCGTCATCTGACAAATCAACTTTGACGCCTTTGCCGTGATTCTTTTTTCCAAACCGTTCCACGACACCTGTCGCAAAATTGCCGCGCATTTCAGCTACGCCTTCAACTTCGGAAGCTGCGATTCCGGCAATGACTTCGATGACTTCCGGAGCGATTTCCACTTTTCCTAAATGATTGTCTTCATGGCTCATTTCCAATAAGCTGTTGTCGTCTTTCAATATGTTCACCTCCGTTAAAATTACGATCCCATTACATCATATATTTCTAAAAACTTCGTATTAAATTCTCCGCTTACGAATGTTTCGTGCTCGAGCAGTTTCAGATGGAACGGTATCGTCGTATGAACGCCTTCGATGACGAATTCGCTCAACGCTCTTTTCATTCTTGATACAGCTTCTTCCCTCGTCTTCCCGTATGTGATGACTTTTGCAATCATGCTGTCATAATAAGGAGGAATCGAGTATCCCGGATAAGCCGCAGAATCCACTCTGACGCCGAGCCCGCCCGGAGGCAGATACATCTCGATTTTTCCCGGAGAAGGCATGAAGTTTTTCTCAGGGTTTTCCGCATTAATCCGGCATTCGATTGCCCAGCCGTTAAAAGTGACTTCATCTTGGGTGAGGGCTAATTTTTCGCCTGACGCCACTCTGATCTGCTCTTTAATCAAATCAACGCCCGTCACCATCTCTGTTACCGGATGCTCAACCTGAATGCGCGTGTTCATTTCCATAAAGTAGAACTTCTGCTCGCGGTAATCGTAGATAAATTCAACTGTTCCCGCGCCCGTGTACTTAACGGCTTCAGCCGCTTTGACGGCCGCCTCCCCCATTTGCTCCCTGATTCCTTCATCAAGCGCAGGTGAAGGGGTTTCTTCAAGCAGCTTTTGGAGCCTTCTTTGGATTGAGCAGTCGCGTTCACCCAAGTGAATCGTATTTCCGTGTGTGTCCGCAAGCACTTGGATCTCGACGTGTCTGAAGTCTTCAATGTACTTTTCAATGTACACACCCGGGTTGCCGAAAGCGGTGGCCGCTTCCTGCTGAGTGATTTTAATGCCGTTGATCAGTTCTTCTTCCGTACGAGCGACCCTGATTCCTTTTCCGCCGCCACCGGCAGTTGCCTTTATAATGACAGGATACCCTATATCGCGCGCCAATGAAACCGCATCTTCAATATCTTCAATAATTCCTTTGGAACCCGGTACGATTGGAACGCCAGCCTGCTGCATCGTTTCCCTGGCAACATCCTTTGTCCCCATCTTAGAGATCGCGTCTGCTGTCGGGCCGACGAAGGTTACGTTTACCTCTTCGCAAAGCTCGGCAAAATCGGCGTTTTCCGCCAGGAAGCCGTAGCCCGGGTGAATCGCATCAGCGCCGGTCATTTTGGCGACGCTGACGATGTTCGTTATATTCAAGTAGCTGTCTTTTGAAAGCTTAGGTCCGATGCAAAATGCTTCATCAGCCATCTGAACATGGAGCGCCTCTCTGTCGGCCTCGGAAAAGACGGCCACCGTATCGATCCCCAGTTCTTTACACGCTCTGATAATTCTGACAGCAATTTCTCCCCTGTTCGCAATTAATAGCTTTTTGATCATCTTATTGCTCCTTACTCTGCTTTTACTAAAAATAAAGGTTGTCCGTATTCAACCAGCTGGCCATTTTCAACCAATACTTCAACGATCTCGCCTTTCACTTCGGCTTCGATCTCATTAAAGAGCTTCATCGCTTCCACAATGCAGACGACAGAGGATTCTGTTACCTTCGAACCGACTGTTACGTAAGGATCGGCTTCAGGCGAAGAAGACGCATAAAACGTTCCGACCATCGGAGAGGTGATTTTGTGGAGGTTTCCGCCGTCTTTTGCGGCTTCTTCTGCTGCAGGCGCATCCTGAACTGGCGCTTGCTTCGCCGGAGCTTCCGGAGCCGGTGTTTGAACAGGCGCTGCGGCCACTTGCTGGATGGTTTGCACGGTTCCGCTTTGTTTTTTCAGTTCAACCTTCGATCCTTCGTTTTCGTATGTAAATTCATTTATCGAAGATTCATCAATTAATTTTATCAACTGTCTGATTTCATCAATGTTTAACATGCTATCGCACTCCTAATGAAAAAGATTTTACGCATTTATCAGTTAGTACTAAAAGTACATACTATATTCATCTTACAGGAGAGGAATGCCGAATTCAACTACAATCATGAGCGCCCTGCATCAACAGGGGCCTCAGACATAAAAAAATCCCGCTTTTTGCAAGCGGGACATGTTCAATCTGCTGGCTCGAACGTCACAGCCACATCGTTTAAGTTTTTCACTTCTTTTGCGACGATGTCGATGATATCGGTGGCAGCGGCCTTCGAATGCTCCTTCGCCTTCACCGTAATATTGACTTTATCGCCGTCTGCATTGACCAAGGCATCTTTATAGCCTTTTGTTTTGATCAGGGTTTCAAGCGTCTTTTCCGTTCCTTCAGCTTCGCTGAGCTCTGTCATCTTGTCGTAAGCTTCGCTTTTTTCTTTTGCCGTCGCTTTATCGCTTCTGACGATTTCGGTTAATTCCTCCCTCTCCCTGCTGCGCTGATCGTCCATTTCCATGCGGTATGTCGTGAATAAATCTTCATCACCGGATGATTCTTTTGTTACGACTTCTCCGTTCTGTTCACTCGCAGACGTTTCTTTATCTTTTGCGTCTTTCCCTTCAGTTTTGTCTTTAGCAGGCGCTGTGTCTTCTTTGCCATCCTTGGCAGGCTCTTCTTTCATCGGTTTTTCTTTTTCAGCGGCGACTTGTTCTTTGTCATCCACCGTGACGACATTTTCTCCTTCAGGCGACATAATGTAGTAGACACTCAGCACAACGACGAGACTTAACATGGTTAAAAGCCAAACCGTTTGTTTTTTCAGCATCATTTATGAATCCTCCTTCATTTTTTTAGGGGCAACAGCGACGCGGTGGCTCGGAACATCAAGAACCCTTGTCACTGCTTCAATGATGGTCTTTTTTATTTGAACGTTGTCGACTCCTTGAGCGACAACGAGAACACCCCTGATATCGGGCTTTTTCGTCTGAACGACGACAGGCGTCTCTTTATCTCCGTTTTTGATGATGACAATTTCTTCGTCGGAAGACATTTCAGACACCGTTCGCTTGCCTCCTTGTTTATCTGTCTCATTCGTTGAAGTCTCCTGGGTTTTTCTATTTTTCTCGAATATTTTCAATGAGGTTGCGTCAACATTGACGACGATTGATACGTCTTCAACGCCGATGATCGTTTCCAATATGTCTTTGAGCTGATTCTCATATTCCTGTTCGTAATCTTGGATCGAGTCCTTCGGTTTGTCATCTGAAGCGGGTTTGAACACTTCCTTTTCACCCTCACCGCTCTGTCCGGCGCTTTCAGATGAAGCTTTTTGTGAAGCCGCCGGCTGATCTGCCGCTCGATCTTGAGAAGGTTCGGAAGAGAAGATTTGACTGACGAGCATGAAGGAAACGCCGAGAACAAAAAGCAGCAGAAAGTAGTGATATTTCGTCAGCTTTTTCCCGTTTTTCTCGTCTTTTGGCAGCAGGTGGCTGATCAGCTTTTCGATCCAGGTTCTTTTATTCATTGCCGCTTCGTTCTCCCCCTTCAATATGAACGGTAATCTTGTCGGGGCTTATTTCCCATATGCCTGCAAGCTGTTCTCTGACTTCCCCCGTCTCTTTCTTTTCTCTTTCTCGCATTGGCTGGTAGCCGCGATCCGTATTGATTTCGACAGGAGCGACGGCTTGGACCGTTTTTTCGGATGCCGGTTCCATGAATACCGAGACTTCCGCATGCTTACTGAGATCTTTCTCTGTTTTCAGCTGGCTGTCAGAAGAAACCGCGACTCGGTCAATCTTGTATTTGTCGCTTGTAAACCTTCCCTCTGCGCTCTTTTTCAATTGAACAGCCATTTGTTCTAAGATATATGCTTGTTGTGAGGCTTGTATTTCTTTTTTTTCTGAATTCAGCTGATTTTTTATTTCGTTTGACTGAACTTGTCCGTTTTTTGTAAGCCTCTCAAAGATGACATCCGGATCGGTCCTGAATAAAGAGAAAATCGGATTCAGTATCACAACGATCAAGAGCAGGCTGATCACCATTTTCGCGTATTTTTGCATGCTCGAATTCGGCAGAAGCATATCGATGACGATCGCCATCAGAATAAATAGAATAATGTTCGTGAGCCACTCTGTCAGAAATTCCATCTCATCCCTCCCTACTTCATCATCATCGTCAAATTCCCCGCTGTAATGATCACGGTTAAGCTTAAAAAAAACATCAGCGAAACGATGGCCATGGCCGCGAAAATGTAGATGACGCTTTTGCTGATGACATCCAGGCAGCTGATCACCGGACCGCCTCCGAGAGGCTGGAGAACGGCTGCGGCAATTTTGTATATGAGCGCGAGGGAGAGGATTTTGATTGCGGGAAAGGCTGCGATGCAAATCAAGATCGCCACCCCGAGTATCCCGACGGTGTTTTTCAGCAGGAGAGACGCGCTGATCACCGTGTCCGTCGCTTCGGTAAACATGCGGCCCAATACGGGGATGAAGTTTCCGGTGATGAATTTGGCCGTCCGCAAAGTAATGCCGTCCGTCACTGCGGCTGAGGCGCCCTGAACCGAGATGACACCGAGGAACACGGTTAAAAATGCAGCCAGCGTGCCGATCGCCGCGTTTCTGAGGAGCTGAGCCAGCTGTGTGACTTTATACTGGTCCGTCATCGTGCTGACAATGCTTAAAATCGCTGATAAAAACAAAAGCGGCAGCACGATATATTGGATAAACAAGCCGCTCGTGTTCATGAGAAAGAGAATGACCGGATGAAAAAATGCGGCTGAGGCGGCTCCTCCCGAAGTCGCCATCAGCGCTAGAAGCAAAGGTACGAGCGACAGAATAAAGCTTGTCATCGTCTGGATCGCTTCATTCGCATATGTGACGGCAACCCGAAAGCTGTTGAGCGCAAGAATGATCAGCACCATGTAGACAATTGCATACGCCACTTTGCTGACGGTGCTTTGCTGAAACGCGTTTTGCAAAAGCTGAAGCAGCACGCAGAAGATGGTCAACAGGATCAGCGTCCCGAGCAGTTTCCCGTTAGCCAGCACTTCATGAAACAAGTAAGAAAACAGCGCTTTGCTCCATTCCTCAGGCGAAAAGTGCTTTTCACCTTTGACAAATTCAAGCAGGCTTCCTTTTTGACTTTCGGGAAGGTGTCCTCCATACTCAGTCAAAATGTTGTTCCAGAACTCCCCGACCCGGTCAAGCTCCAAACCTTCAGCCTGCTCTCTGGCCATCGCTTCAGCCGATTCTTCCGCGGCGGGTTCCCCAGCCGGCTCCGCTTCTTGTGGCGAAGCTTGTACATCACGCGCTCCAAAGCATACGATTCCTATGACCAAGAGCCAGAACAGAAAACGCTTCACTCAGGAAATCCTCCTTTCTGACTAAGACATGGAAGGGATGAGTCCGATGATCGTTTCGATAATGACAGTTAAAATAGGCACGGCCATGACTAAGATGAGGATTTTGCCTGCCAATTCGATTTTTGAAGCAATCGCACCCTGTCCGGCATCTTTCGTCAGCTGGGCGCCAAACTCCGCTATATAAGCAATCCCGATAATTTTCAAAATCGTTTCGACATACATCATGTTGATGTTGGCATTGGCAGCTATTTTTTCAATCATCCGAATGATTTCGTAGACTTGATCGACTAAGAATAAAAAAATCGTGCATCCGGCAAAAACGACAATCATAAAAGCAAACGTCGGTTTTTGCTCTTTCACAATCAAGCTGAGGAAGGTGGCGATCATTCCCAATCCTACGATTTGTACGATTTCAATGAGTGAGCCCCCCTATCCTTGAAATAGAAAGACAGCTTTTATCTTTTGGAATAGATCATCGACAACAGTAGCCACCATGAACAATATATAAATGAATCCTAAAAGCGTGACCCATTGGGCATATTCCTTCTTCCCCATTTGATCCAGTATGGTGTGAAGAAAAGCGACGACGATCCCGACGCCGGCAATTTGAAAAATAATATTTACGTCTACTCCCATTTCGTGTATGCTCCCCTCTTCATTACATCAATAGAAGAATCAGCAGCAGTCCCGACAAGAACCCAAGGCTCTTCACCATTTTTTCATTTTTCGCCTGGGCGAGATTTGCTTCAGCTTCCTCTGTCTCTAAATGGGTTAACGCCAGTTTGATATGTTTTTGCTGAGAAATCAGATCATGACGGCCAAGCGTTTCGCCGAATTGCCGTAAAATCTCGTATTCTTTCTTTTTGAGAGCCGTTTCGGGCCATACTTTCTCCAAGCTGTCTTCCCATGCCGTCCCCGCTGAAGCGCTGCCTTTTTCCAGCTGTTCTGCAAATGTCTGAAACAAAGAAGCTATCGGCCCGGAAAGCTGGTGTGCGATCTGCTTTGACGCCTGAAGGAGCGGTGTGTGCCCGTACATGATTTCAGCCTCTAAAGACTGCAAAGCGGCCAACAGCTGGCGGATTTGCTTCGGTCTATCCCTGAAAGGCTTCGCCATTTCAAATCCTGTCCATGTGGCTGCTGCCAAAATAAGCACGGCACCTAAAAGCTTCAGCATAATAACATCCTCTTCGCCGCACCGAGCGGCTCTCCATTCCCGTTCAAGATGCGGCTCAGGCTGCCGGGACCGTTCTTTCTGGATAGTTCCACGATTCTCTCAAAAACCCGGTGCTCCTGAAGCATTTTCAATGATGGACGCCTGGCGATATCGGCATATGAGGAGCCGTGAGCCGAAACGATGACAGACACCCCCGCATGGACCGCTTCCAAGAGCGCTTCTGCGTCTTCCATTCTTCCGATCTCATCGGCGATCATAACCTCCGGACTCATCGATCTGATCATCATCATCAGGCCTTCCGCTTTTGGACAGGCGTCAAGGATGTCTGCCCGGTCGCCGAGCCGATATTGCGGGATACCGTTTACACAACCTGCGATTTCAGACCTTTCGTCGACGATTCCCACCTTTTTGGCAGACACGTTGCCGCTCCCTGAGCTGATCAGCCTGGCGAGATCTCTGAGCAGTGTTGTTTTTCCGGTTTGCGGCGGACCGATGATCAGCGTGTTCAGCCACGAGTTTTGAAATAAATGAGGGACATACGGTTCGGAAATGCCGATTTTTTCTTTGGCAATGCGGATATTAAATGATGATATTTCTCTGATTCCTTTGACTGCTCCGTTTTCGACGACAACCCGGCCGGCAAGCCCCACGCGGTGTCCGCCTCTGATCGTGACATATCCTTTTTTCAATTCCTCTTCCAGTGTATACATGCTGTAATTTCCCAGCCTGTTTAAAAGAAGCGCCGAGTCTTCAGGCGTCGCCGCATAAGGGAGAAAGCGTGGCTTTCCTTTGTTCACCAGTTCGAGCGGACGACTTGTCCGAATCCGAATTTCTTCTATCTGATTGATTTCATGGTCGCCAAAACCGTTGAGCGCGCGTTTGATCGTATCGGGGAGAATCTCTGTGATGTGATGCAAAAACACTCCCTCCTCTTTTTGCTTGTCTTCTATAAAAATGTATGATCAACGGAAGACATTATGACAAGTCGGTCTCTCTTATCATGTGTCACTATTTATAGATCCCCGCGATGATCAACACCACTCCCATAAAGATCAAAATCAGCTTTGCGTAAGAAAGCTGCCCTGCAATCTGATAGATGCCGATTGTCATTGTAATAATAAAGATGAGCGGTCCGACCATCGCAAGCACACTGTTGACCGCCACGGCTTTTCTGACGTCGTTTGTCAAAAGCATTACGACAGCCGCCGTCAGTTCGATCAAAGATGATACCACTCTTAACGCAGCCATTGTCAAAACCGTCGGATTGACTTGTCCAAAGAAAAGCTTCATGATCTTAAACCTCCAGTAACACATCCTCTTTTTTTACAATCTATGCTCCTCATTGAAAAAGTAGTCTTCCGATTTTTCTATTTGGCCTGTGAGAGGTAAAAGATTTCAGACAGCAAAAAAAGAGCCGGCTTCAATGAAGCCGGCTCTTTCCCGCTGTTACTCTTATGCTCTTGATACGTAAGATCCGTCAGAAGTATTGACAACAAGCGTATCTCCTTCGTTTACGAAGAACGGCACGTTGACAACAAGGCCTGTTTCTGTTTTTGCCGGTTTTGTTCCGCCTGAGGCTGTGTCGCCTTTAATGCCCGGTTCTGTTTCCACAACTTTCAGTTCAACTGTATTCGGAAGTTCGATTCCGATCGTCTCTGTCTGATACATCATGATGTGGACAGACATATTTTCAAGCAGGAATTTGAGCTCGTGTTCGATTTGCTTCTCGTTCAGCTCAAGCTGCTCGTAAGATGTCGTATCCATAAAAACGTGCTGGTCGCCGTTGGCATACAAGTACTGCATCGTTTTTGTTTCAATTTGGGCGCGTGCCACTTTTTCACCTGCGCGGAATGTTTTTTCCTGAATCGCGCCTGTGCGAAGATTTCTCAGTTTGGAGCGGACAAATGCCGCACCTTTTCCCGGCTTAACGTGCTGGAAGTCAACAACGCGCCAGATGCCTCCATCTACTTCAATCGTTAATCCTGTACGAAAATCGTTTACTGAAATCATGATTATCCTCCTATTGCTCCAATCAAACGGATTATAAAATAATTAATTCTTTCGCGGAATGGGTAAGGGATTCGTTTCCTTCCTCTGTCAGGACAATATCATCTTCTATCCTGACCCCGCCTTTTCCCGGTATGTAAATTCCCGGTTCAACCGTTACAACCATGCCTTTTTCAAGCATCTGGTCCGAACGTGCTGAAAGCGCCGGACTTTCATGAACTTCCATGCCGAGGCCGTGGCCTGTTGAATGACCGAAATACTCGCCGTAGCCTTGTGAAGATATGTAGTCCCTTGTATAAGCGTCAGCCTGTTTCCCGGTGATTCCTGGCTTGATGCTCCGCATGCCGATAGCCTGCGCCTCAAACACGGTTTGATAAATGCGTTTCAGCTCATCATCCGGCTCTCCTACCGCGACCGTACGCGTTATGTCCGAGCAGTAACCTTTATAGTAAGCCCCGAAGTCCAATGTCACAAGGTCGCCTTTCTCAATCGCTTTGCCGCTTGCCACTCCGTGCGGCAGACTTGAGCGTACGCCTGATGCCACGATCATATCGAAGGACGAATGATCCGCTCCCTGGCTCCGCATGTAAAACTCGAGCTCATTGGCGACTTCAATTTCGGTGATGCCGGGCTTTATGACCGTCAGAATATGGCTGAATGCATCATCTGCAATCTTTGCAGCTTCCTTTAATATCTTAATCTCTTCACTAGACTTAATCAAGCGCAACTTTTCCACAGATTGAGAAACAGGAACGAGTTCAGCTGCGCCAAGCTGCTCTTTGTAGGCGGCATACGTTCCGTATGTCATTTTATCCTGTTCAAAACCGATTTTGTTTATCCCCATCTCTTTGATCACTTCGGCGGCCTTTTGAACGATTCCGCCGGCATGCTGAACAATGTCAAAGCCTTTGACTTGATCTTTCGCCTGTTCTGTATAGCGGAAATCTGTAATAAAGACCGCTTGGTCGCCGGAGATGACCGCCAGTCCTGAAGATCCGGTAAATCCGGTGATGTACCGCAGATTAACGCTGCTCGTCACCAAAATCCCGTCAATACCCAAACCGCCGAAAAGCTCTCTCAATTTGTTTAGTTTCATTGTCCACTAGTCCCCCTATTTGTTATTTGCGTTCATAAAATAACAGATGGCCAGCTTATAACCTTCAAAGCCGAGTCCCGTGATCTGGCCTCTTGCAACCGGAGCGATGACCGAGCGGTGCCGGAACTCTTCCCTCGCATGAGGGTTTGAAAGATGGACCTCAATCACCGGTATGCTGATTGCTGCCACCGCATCGCGGATGGCATAGCTGTAATGGGAGAAAGCCCCCGGGTTCAGGACAATTCCATCGTATTGTTCCTCTGCCTCATGAAGAGCATCAATCAGGTCCCCTTCGTGGTTTGATTGAAAAAAAGTCAATTCAATCTGAATGCCTTCGGCAAATTGAAAAAGTTTTTGTTCCAAATCAGTTAATGTGTCTGTACCGTATACATCGGGTTCGCGTTTTCCAAGCCGGTTTAAATTCGGTCCGTTCAATATTAAAATATGCGGCAACTCTGCCTCCCCCTTCTCATCACGCAAAAAAATGTCCACTTACAGTGAACATTTTATCATATTGCTTCCTGATCAGGCACTATTCTCTTGTTTCTCCAAGGGCCCGCGTCAACTTTTCAGAATTGAGCTCATTGTATTCAAACGAAATGGAATAGCCGACGAATAAACCGTAAAGTAGGTAAATGCAAAGCGTCGTCACAACCGTTTCCCTCTTTAATTCAGCCACAGTCTGAACATCTGGGAACATCGGATTGAACAGGTAAAACACGACAGCCCACAAAACGGCTCCATATACAATGCCTGCCCACATGCCTTTGACCTGCTTCAAAGTGCCGTAGTAAAGCAGGGCAGCTCCGATGGAAATAACACCGATCAGCAGGATGCTGATAAACGTCCCGAGAAATCCGTTTTTCCAATCGCCGATGACAAAAGGCTGGAGAATCATGTTTGCATTGACTTCGGAGAACTTAAAAAGGTACGCAAGCTCACCGAGTGCACTCCAAAGCACTCCGCCGACAAAGCCAGTCGTGATCACCCTTCCGATGAAAGTCATCGGAGTTTCACGCTTATTTTGCTCAAGCTCTTCCGGCTGTTTTTGATTGTCTTCATTACCCATACAGTCCAGATCACCTCCATTTCCAGTATGTCCAAAAACAGCCTCGCCAACATCAGCTTTCCCGGATTTTTAAGATCCGAGTGTAAAAAGCATGAAAAAGGGTATACTTTAATTAGATTTGGCTTTGTAATAGGTTCGAATTTCTTAAATTTTTGAGCCCGTCAATCTAGAGGTTTCAGCGTTTTTCCTGTACAATAGGTGTAAGGAAATGGTTAATGTACTCATAGATTGATACAGATAGGTTGATGCAAATGTCAAATCAAACAAAACAGCCCGCATACGGAGGGCAGGCTGTCGTCGAAGGCGTTATGTTCGGCGGCAGGCGCCATTATGTAACCGCGATCCGCAGAAAAGACGGAAGCCTTGAATTTTTTAAGCTGCCTCGGAAAACCAATCCGGCGCTTGAAAAATTTAAAAAAATTCCTTTTCTCAGAGGGATTATCGCGATTATTGAAGCAAGCGCGAACGGCACCAAGCACTTGAATTTTTCGAGCGAACGCTATGACCTCGATCCTTCTTTAGACGATCAATTGAAAGAAGAGAAGCCGTCCAAGCTGACGATGATTTTTGGCCTCGCCGCAGTCGGCGTCCTGTCTTTTTTGTTCAGCAAGTTTATTTTTACGCTCGTGCCCGTTTTTTTAGCGGAGCTCACCCGTCCGGTCTTTCAGTCGGACGTCGCGCAGATTATGATCGAAAGCTTTTTTAAGCTGCTCCTTCTCTTAAGCTATATTTACGCCATATCATGCACTCCTTTTATTAAAAGAGTTTTTCAATATCACGGAGCAGAACACAAGGTCATAAACTGTTACGAGCAAAATCTGCCGGTCACGGTTGAAAACGTTCAGCGGCAGTCAAGACTGCACTACCGATGCGGAAGCAGCTTTATTTTATTCACCGTCATCGTGGGCATGTTTGTTTACTTGCTCGTTCCTACTGACCCTCTCAAGTTCCGTATTTTGAATAGACTCGCACTGATACCCGTCGTTCTCGGCATTTCATTTGAAGTTCTGCAGCTGACAAACAAACTGAGAGACATCCCCGTATTGAAGGTGCTCGGCTATCCGGGTTTGTGGCTGCAGCTTTTAACAACGAAAGAGCCGTCTGACGATCAGGTGGAAGTCGCCATCGCAAGCTTCAATGAGCTTCTTCATATGGAGACCAAAGCAGAGGACGAACAGAAGGAACCTTCTAATATCGTAATGTAATGCAACGAATTGGTTAATTTTTTGGGAGGTGGACAGTTATGAAGCAACGCGTACATCCTGTCTCAGCTTTAATTATTGCGTTTGGAATTTTTGGGTTTGTCTATTTCGCCGTCACAAGTCCGGGCCGCCTGCTCCAATACTTGGTTGTTTTTGCAGCGGTCGGCGCCATCATTTATTTCGTGATCAGGCGCATTTCCAATCGCGATATGGGCAGTGAAGGAGCCGCTTTTAAGAAAGCAGCCAAGCAATCCAACAAGCGTTTTCAAGATCACAAAAAACGCTCTATAAAAGGCAAGGTTAATCATCTGAGAAGCGTACCGTCTATTAATAAATCGAAGCCGGTATTGGTGAAGAAAAAAAGCCAGACTCAGCTGACAGTGATTGAAGGCAAAAAAAGCAAAAAGAAAAACAGGGCTTTCTTTTAAAACGTCCACTGTTTCAAAAATAATTCTGTTCGTTTTTTTCCTAGCTCGATTAGAGCTAGTTTTTTTTCTGCCGACATCGCGAATTCAGTCGACAGGACTTCCTCAACAGGTAAAAAAATGATGTTGCGCTCATGTTTTGTGGCAATGTGCCTGGCGTCATGCGCCTCTTTCATCGTCTCAAACAGCGCCCCGAACAGTTCGAACGCATTTTTAATCGTTTTCTTCGGCCTCTCTTTTTCATTGGGCATCAGCGTGATCCCCAATACCGGCCGTTTTTTTTCTGTTGTAAACAGCCACATCGGAAAATTGCTCAGAACTCCGCCGTCTACGACAACGCTGATGCCGCTGGAGGACTTGAGCTTCACCGGCTCAAAAAAATAAGGAATGCTGCAGCTCATCCGGACCGCCCTGGCGACGGAAAAACGCCTTGGGTTTAAGCCGTATCTGTTTAAATCGTCAGGCAGCACAAGCATCTTGCCATTCGATAAGTCGGAGGCGATCAACTTCAGTTTTCCCTGTTCAAGATCCCCGAAAACTGAAATGCCTTTCGCTTTCAGCTTTTCGGAAATCCAGTTTTCCAGTTTATCTCCTTTATATAAACCGAGCCGCCAATAAATCGATGCCCATTGCAGCATTTTCAAAGGCAAGAGTGAAAATCTCGGGTCAAGGAGCTCGCTTTCATTTAATTCTTCCATCATTTGACGGATCTCCGCGCTTGTATAACCTGCCGCGATAAACGAGGCAATAATCGAACCGGCGCTCGTTCCGGCCAGCCTTTTAAATCGGAAGCCCCGTTTCTCAAGCGCCTCGTATGCCCCCACAAGTGCAATCCCTTTCATACCGCCGCCTGAAAAAACCCCGTCGATGTACATCGCGATCTCCCTCCCTTAAAAGATGGCTTTACACCATTTTAAGAAACGGACAGAAAAAAAAGACCATGAGACAAAGCGGCAGCTGGAAAAACTGATACGGAAAGAGAAAAGCCGCCGTTACCCGGCGGCTTTTATTGATTTTCCTGTTCGTTTCTTTTTTGGACGCTTCTCAAATCGTCGATTCTTTTGCTGTCGTCTTCAAAATACTGCACAAGATCTCCGACACGGTCAATGCTGTTCCAGCTTAAATGATGCTCGATTCCTTCGACATCATCATAAATTTTCTCTTCGTCAACACCAATGATTCGTAAAAACTGCTCCAATAATTCATGTCTGTATACTAAACGTTTGCCTATTTTCTTCCCTTTAGGCGTCAGCACGAGGCCGCGATACTTTTCATAAATCAAATATTCGTCTTTATCGAGTTTTTGAACCATTTTTGTAACCGAGGAGGGATGGACGGCCAGAGCTTCGGCTATATCTGAGACCCTTGCATATCCTTTTTCTTCAATCAGCATATAAATTTGTTCTATGTAATCTTCCATACTCGGTGTTGTCATCAAATCCCTCCAAATCACACCTATTCAAATCATAACAAGTTTACACTATGTGCATGTAAAAAACAAGCAACGGGATAACGTTTTCACCCGATTACCTTCTATAATTCCATTCATCTGCCGCATACTTCGTTCTGGCGAGATCGGCGACAAATTCCGTTTCCTCTTCTGTCAGTTCATAAGGCTCCAAATGAATGTTAAGCCCCTTTTCGAACCCTTTTTTAAAAGCTTTGCTCGCTTCTTCAATCGTGATTTTTTCTTTTGCGAGCTCATTGATGGCGACCGCTTTTTGTTTGAAGTTTCTCTGCATGCGCTCTCTGAGGCGATCATTTTTGTAAATAAACAAATCAAAGAGCTTGTCCTCATCCAGATCAAGAAGGATCGAACCGTGCTGGAGAATGACTCCTTTCTGCCTCGTCTGGGCGCTTCCTGCGACCTTTCTGCCTTCGACAACGAGCTCATACCACGACGGCGCGTCAAAACAGACGGAAGATCTCGGGTTTTTCAGGCTCTGTTTCTCTTTTTCCGTTCTTGGTATGGCGAAATACGCATCAAGTCCCAGCTCTCTGAAGCCTTCAAGAATACCTTCTGAGATGACGCGGTACGCTTCCGTCACCGTCTTGGGCATTTCCGGGTGTTCTTCAGACACAATAACACTGTAGGTCAGCTCTTGATCATGGAGCACGCCTCTTCCGCCGGTCGGCCTTCTCACAAAGCCTAAACCGTGTTTTTTGACGGCATCCAGATTGATTTCCTTTTCGATATTTTGGAAATAGCCGACTGAAAGCGTTGGCGGATTCCAGCCGTAAAAGCGGATGGTCGGCGGAATCTTATTTTCGCTGTGCCAATAAAGGAGCGCCTCGTCGAGCGCCATATTAAAAGCGGGATCCTGTCGTCCCGAATCGATAAAACGCCATATTTCTTTTTCCATAACCTACCCTCTTTTTCTTTGGTATAAAATAAGTCTACCATTCCCTCTTAAAATTGAAAATAAATTCGGCGAATCAGATGACAGATTTCTGAGGCTTTACTATAATAGTATTTGTCTTAACATATCGTTAAAAATCTCCCGATTATCAGACGGGATGAATTCAAAAAGGAGTCGGATCAGATTGTCTACCAGCAGCATTATCATTCTCTTGATTTGCGCCGCGCTCATCATCTACGCGGTCGTTTCATACATCTATCAGCAGCGCATTATGAAAACCTTGACAGAAGAAGAATTCCGGGCCGGCTATCGCAAAGCACAGCTCATCGATGTGCGCGAGCCGAACGAGTATGAAGGCGGCCACATTTTGGGTGCGAGAAACATTCCGCTTTCACAGCTTAAGCAAAGAAAAAGCGAAATCCGTCCTGACAAACCGGTTTACCTGTACTGCCAAAACAACGTCAGAAGCGGAAGAGCCGCCCAAACGCTCCGCAAACACGGCTGTAAGGAGATTTACAACCTGAAAGGCGGGTTCAAAAAATGGGGCGGAAAAATTAAAACGAAAAATTAATAACCGCAGCTGTCTCCAGTTGCGGCCAACATCCTAAAGCGTCTTTGCGTTTTAGGATTTTTTTTAGCATATCCTGCAGACAATCAAAACAGGCGGAGCAGATGATCCTTCAAATAAAAATAAGCCGGCGAAATGGGTTCGCCGGCTTTGTTCGTTATTTTTTCAAGTCTTCGATTGAATTGACATCTTTCATGTAGGTCGGAACGACAAGGCCAATTTTTACGCCTGTCATGCTTGTACCGATATCTTCGTATTTGCCTTTGTATTTTTCAGCATATGTTTTATGCGTTTGCGGCAGCCATGCAGCAAGTGAAGCATCGACGCTTCCATTTGCAATTCCAGTCCACATCGGGCCTGCTTCTACTTGGCTGAGCGTCACGTTGTAGCCTAAGTCTTCAAGAACTTTTGCGATGACATTTGTGCTCGCAATTTCACTGTCCCATGCCACATAGCCGAGCTTAATTTTTTCGCCGTCCGCTTTATCGACGCCTTTTGTCCATTTCTTAACAAGGTCTTGATGTTTTTTAACGAAATCTGCTGCAGCTTCTTCCGCTTTTTTGCCATCCTGAACGGCAAGCATGACTTCTCCCATATCATCCTCTGTCCAGCTGAATTGGCTGAGCAGCTTGTGTGCGCCCGGATGATCGTCCTTGAATCCTTTGCGCGTAACAGTATGGATTTCTTCGGCATCGCCGTAAGAACCTTTTGGATCTTTCAAATATTTGAGATCGTATTTTGCAAACATCCAATGCGGTGTCCAACCCGTAATAATGATCGGATCTTTTTTATCGTAAGCTTTTTTCAATGCGGCTGTCATCGCTGAGCTTGAGCCTGATGTTACAGCCCACTTGCTGAGATCGTAATCCTTGAGCGCCTTGTCCGTTGCATTCATAATGCCCGCTCCAGGATCAATGCCGGTAATTTTATAACTGACTTGATCGCCTACAGACGCGTTTTCATTATTATTGCTGCTTCCGCAGGCAGCCAGACCCAATGTCAGTACTGCTGCAGTGCCGATTCCCGCTATCTTTTTCCACATTATGCATTCCCCCTGCTTTTTTTCAATTTTATATTTTGTGTAACCCGGTCAAGTACGATCGCAATAATAACAATCGCAAGCCCGGTTTCTACACCAGTACCCGTTTGCAGCTGGGTAACAGCCCGGTAAACTTCTTCTCCAAGTCCAGGCGCACCTACCATGGATGCAATAACGACCATTGACAACGCAAGCATGATGCTTTGATTGATACCGGCCAGAATGGTTTTCGTCGCAAGCGGCAGCTGCACTTTAAAGAGCCGCTGGCTTGTCGTTGAACCAAATGCTTCTGTAGCTTCAATCAGATCTTCCGGCACCTGCTGAATTCCTAAGATTGTCATCCGGATTGTCGGAGGCATCGCAAAGATAACGGAAGCGACAACACCCGGCACAACCCCAATATTGAAAAAGAAGATGGCCGGAAGCAAATAAACGAATGCCGGCATCGTCTGCATTAAGTCAAGAATGGGCGTAACGATTCTCCGAACCGTTTTCTTTTGGGAGCCCCAGATTCCGACCGGAATGCCGATAATGACAGAAATCAGAACGGATGTGACGACAAGCGCCAATGTCTGGAGCATGGCGTCCCAATATCCTAAATAATCAATGATAAAAAATCCGATTAAAGTAAACAGCGCAATGCCTCTTTTGCTGATCAGCCAGACGAGCGCGGCAAAGATAACGGTCAAAATAACCGGCGGAACAAAACCCAGGCCTTGGACAATCGCATCAACAAACGATTCCACTCCGCTGGCAATTCCGTTAAATACCCCGCCGAACGACACCGTCAGCCAGTCAACAAACTGATCGATCCAATCGGCTAAAGGAATGCGGGGAAGCGATGATAAAGTAAACATTATCTCACCTCCTGAACAACAGTTTCATGAGCTGGTTCATGATCTGAATGTGCATTAATATACCGGTCATTTCCGGCAAGCGCTCCGATTAACGCGCCTTTGACGATGATCCCTTTCATCCGCTGTTTTTCATCGACGACAGCAATCGGGATGCTGGCATCAGAGACCAATTCAAAAATATCCGTCAGGACCGCATTCTCTTCCACGGTTGTAATGTCTCTCGAGATGACGCTCTCCAGCGTCTGGCTTTTTTCGGCTGCTTTTTTAGCTGTTTCAGCATCAACAGAACCAAGAAGCCTATTGTGTTTGTCAACGGCATAAATCGAGGAAATCCCGAGGTTTTTCATCAGCGTCAGAGCGACGCGCGGCCCTTTGTCTGCGCGTACGGTTTCAGCGCGTTTCATAATATGACCGGCTGTCAGCACTTTAGACAAGTCGACATCTTCAACGAATTTTTCAACATATTCATTTGACGGGTTCATTAAGATCTCTTCCGGCGTACCGATTTGAACGATGTTTCCGTCTTTCATCAATGCGATTCGATCGCCGATTCTCAGCGCTTCATCAAGATCATGGGTAATGAAAATAATCGTTTTGCCTACTGATTCATGCAAATCGAGGAGTTCATCCTGCATATCTTTGCGAATCAGCGGGTCAAGCGCGCTGAACGCTTCGTCCATCAGCAGAATGTCCGGATCATTCGTCAATGCGCGGGCAAGCCCGACGCGCTGCTGCATCCCGCCGCTCAGCTGATCCGGATATTGCTGTTCATATCCTTCAAGACCGACAAGCTTTAATGATTCCATAGCTCTTATCCGGCGTTTACTTTTATCGACTTTTTGCAGTTCCAATCCGTACTCTGTGTTTTCAAGAATCGTTTTGTGCGGAAACAGAGCGAACTTTTGAAAGACCATGCTGATTTTTTTCCGGCGGATTTCCCGAAGCTGGTCTTTAGACATATTTGTTATCATGTCACCATCTATGTACACATGTCCTGCAGTCGGTTCAATCAGCCGGTTTAAAAGCCGCACCAAGGTTGATTTACCGCTCCCTGATAGACCCATGATGACAAATATCTCACCTTCATACACGCTAAAATCCGCTTGGTTCACCCCGACGGTCGCCCCGGTTTCTTTCAGAATTTCTTTTTTGGTTTTGCCATCGGCAAGCAGCTGCGTTGCTTTCTTTGTATTTTTCCCAAAAACTTTAGACACTTTTTCTACTTTTATCTTGATTGGCTTTTCGTCTGAATTCATATTTCTCCTCCCGTATGAAGCAATCTAATATACCGTAACATTTATGTAACATATGAGACAAACGGCATATTCACTGTCATTTTGTATCAAACCTTCATATTCATCGTTGTCACTCTCTACCCTTGTGAATCCTTTTAAATACTCCATAATCCTCTTCTTTTAAGGCAAATTAAACCATTATATTTGATAAAAACATTGAAACTATCACGTTTTACAATGTAATTTTTATTTTTAATTTTAAATTTGATGAATTTACTATTTAATACGAGAGAAATCCTTATCATTCAGTACATAAACCGTTTACATAAAGATGTTTTTTTTACAAAAAAACCGGCGAAATCGATCCGCCGGCTTCTTATCATTTTTCATAACGCAGCACGGGCTTCCGCGCAGCTTTTGTTTCATCCATGCGTTTCACAACGGTTGAATGCGGTGCTTCCTGAACGACTTCAGGCGTTTCCTCCGCTTCTTTTGCAATCTGGATCATCGTATCGATAAACGCATCGAGCGTTTCTTTAGACTCTGTTTCTGTCGGTTCAATCATGATGCATTCCTCGACATTGAGCGGGAAATAGATAGTCGGCGGATGGAAGCCGAAGTCCAAAAGCCGCTTTGCGATGTCAAGCGTCCTGACTCCCAGCTTTTTCTGGCGCCTTCCCGACAGCACAAATTCGTGCTTACAGTGCCGGTCAAACGGCAGATCGTAGTATGGAGCAAGCTTTCTCATCATATAATTCGCATTTAAAACGGCGTTTTCCGTTACTTCTTTGAGCCCGTCCGGCCCCATTGAACGAATGTACGTATAAGCTCTCACATTGATGCCGAAGTTTCCGTAGTAAGGTTTCACCCTGCCGATCGAATGCGGACGGTCATGGTCAAAGGTATAACGGCCATCTTTTTTCACCAGCACCGGCTTCGGCAAATACGGAATCAATTCCTTCTTGACGCCGACAGGGCCTGATCCAGGTCCTCCGCCTCCATGCGGTCCTGTAAAGGTTTTGTGAAGGTTCAAATGGACGACGTCAAATCCCATGTCACCCGGCCTTGCTTTGCTGAGAACGGCGTTCAGGTTCGCTCCGTCATAGTACAGCTTTCCTCCGGCTTTATGGACGATTTCAGCCATTTCTAAAATATTTTCTTCAAAAAGGCCGAGCGTATTTGGATTAGTCAGCATTAACGCGGCTGTTTCTTCATCTACGACACGCTTTAAATCTTCAAGATCAACAAGACCGTCGTCATTCGATTTGACGGTGACCGTTTCAAATCCGGCAACAGTCGCAGACGCCGGGTTTGTACCGTGGGCCGAATCAGGTACAATGACCTTCGTCCTTTTATGATCGCCGTTTGCCTCATGGAACGCGCGGATCATCATCAGCCCGGTCCACTCGCCGTGCGCACCCGCAGCCGGCTGAAGGGTGACCTCATCCATCCCCGTGATCTCTTCCAAATGCTCGCTCAAGTCGTACAAGAGCTCTAGCGCACCCTGCACGGTCCGTTCATCCTGGAGCGGATGGATCGCAGAAAGTCCTGGGATTCTCGCGATTTTTTCGTTAATCTTCGGATTGTACTTCATCGTGCATGAACCGAGCGGATAAAAGCCCGAATCCACTCCGTGGTTGCGCCTTGATAAAGCCGTATAATGGCGCATAATATCAAGCTCAGACACTTCGGGGAGATCTGCCGGTTCATCTCTGAGATACGCTTCGTCAAGGACGTCTGTCACATCTGTTTTAGGGACGTCAAGCTCAGGAAGGCTGTAGCCGACCCGCCCTTCTTTTGATACTTCAAAAATAAGCGATTGATCCTGATTATTCATGGCGATCCCCCAATTCATTCATGAGTGTATCGATTTCCTCTCTTGTTCTGAGCTCTGTCACGGCGATCAGCATGTGCTGTTTTAAATCCCGATATGAAGCGCCGAGATCGTAGCCTCCGATAATATTTTTCTCAAGCAGGCGTTCATTCGCTTTTTCGACAGGTTCATTGAGCCTGACGACAAACTCATTGAACATCGGTCCGTCAAACACGACTTCAAGACCGGCCCGTTTAGCTGCTTCTTTTGCGTAAGCCGCTTTTTGCAGGTTCTGCCATGCGATTTCCTTGACGCCTTTTTTGCCGAGCGCCGTCATGGCGACTGATGCGGCAAGCGCATTGAGCGCCTGGTTGGAGCATATATTTGATGTTGCTTTATCCCGTCTGATATGCTGCTCGCGCGCCTGCAAGGTGAGAACGAATCCCCTTTTCCCGTTTTCATCTTCCGTCTGACCGACGAGACGGCCAGGCACTTTTCTCATCAATTTTTTCGTGACGGCAAAGAATCCGCAGTGCGGCCCGCCGAAAGCGGCCGGTATTCCGAACGGCTGGGCATCCCCGACAACGATGTCAGCTCCCAGTGCCCCGGGCGGTGTTAAAAGCCCGAGAGCCAGCGGATTGGCGGACACGATGAACATGCTTTTCCCTTTATGGGCGATCGGTTCAATGTCTTTCAGCGGCTCAATTCGCCCGAAAAAGTTAGGGTATTGGACGATCACTGCTGCTGTATCTTCACAGACGGCTTCATCAAGAGCCGCAAGATCTGTTGTTCCGTTTTTGGCAGGGACTTCTACCACGTCGATGTACTGTCCTTTCGCATACGTTACTAAAACCTCGCGCGATTCGGGATGGACGGTTTCCGAAACGACAATTTTTTTCTTTTTTGTATGTCCTGAAGCAAGCATTGCCGCTTCGGCTAATGCCGTTCCCCCGTCATACATCGACGAGTTGCTGATATCCATGCCCGTCAGCTCGCAAATCATCGTTTGAAATTCAAAGATCGCCTGGAGCTCCCCTTGAGAAATTTCAGGCTGATACGGTGTATAAGCCGTGTAAAATTCCGACCGCGAAATCACGTGGTCCACGATGACGGGCTGGTAATGATCGTATACGCCCGCTCCCAAAAAAGAGGCGTGCATCACTGTATCTTTATTTTTAGCCGCGAGTTTTGTCAGCTCTTTTGTGAGCTCAGTCTCGGACTTTGCCTTTTTAATTTGGTATTCCCCTTTAAATTTGACGCTTTCGGGTATATCGGAGAATAGCTCTTCGATCTTCTCGACTCCAATTGCCTCAAGCATTTCTTTTTTATCCTGATCTGTAGCTGGCAGGTAACGGTGCTTCATCTTCAGTCTCCTTTCACGGTCATGGCAAACTTACGGCTGCCGTTTGTAAAATGGGGTTTTCACGATTTTGGCTTTCAAGCGCTTATTTCTGATTTCCACTTCAACGACGGTGTCGAGGGCGCAGGCTTCTTTTTTCAGCAATGCGAGGCCGACGTTTTTCTTTAAGGTCGGCGACTGTGTGCCGGTTGTCACCTCGCCTGCTTGTTCGCCTTGATAATAGACGGCGTAGCCGTGCCTTGGAATGCCTTTATCGATCATTTCAAGGCCGACGAGCTTTCTGTCCGCTCCATGTTCCTTTTGGCTTGCCAGGACGGCTTTTCCGAAGAAGTCCGAGGCTTTGTTTGTTTTGACGGCGAATCCGATGCCGGCTTCGATCGGTGTAATATCTTTTGAGAGCTCTTGTCCGTACAGCGGCAGCTTCGCTTCAAACCTCAGCGTATCTCTGGCCCCGAGGCCGCACGGCACTAATCCCGAATCCTTGCCCGTTTCAAGAAGCAGCTTCCAAATGTAGGCTGCATCTTCACTCCGGCAGTAAATCTCAAAGCCGTCCTCTCCCGTGTATCCCGTTCTGGACACAAGCGCCTGCACGCTGCCAATCGCCGCATCATCCCTGAACGTAAACGGCTTTAACCCGGCAAGATCGCTATCTGCGACCTGTTTTAAAATCGATTCGGCCTTCGGTCCTTGAAGGGCAAGCAGCGCAATCTCGCCAGACACGTTTCGAACCGAAACGTCTCCTTCTTGGTGCTTGTTCATCCAATCGACGTCTTTGTCGATATTGGCTGCGTTAATGACGAGCATGTAGACATTGGCCGCTTTTTTATAGACGAGGAGATCGTCGATCGTTCCGCCGTCTTCATAGCACATGGCCGTATACTGGGCACCGCCTTCTTTCAGTGTCGAAACATCGTTTGTCAACAGTTTTTGCAAAAACGGAAGGCTGTCTGTTCCTGTGATTTCGACCTCCCCCATGTGTGAGACGTCAAAAAGCCCCGCTTTCGTCCTGACGGCTTCATGCTCCTCTTTAATTGAAGAAAATTGAACAGGCAGTTCCCAGCCGCCAAAATCAATCGTTTTTCCGCCATATTCCTTATAAAGGTCAAATAAAGGCGTTCGTTTAAGCATTCTGCTTCCCCCTTCGCTTTTCAAACTAAAAACAAGTTTGCCAATCATCAGAAAACAAGAAAGATTCCAACATCACCTGGATGGTTCCGCCGCTTTGGACGGCACAAAAAAGGACAGAGAAGCCCCTTTGTCAGTTCTGAGGCTCTCTGTCCTGGCACCTGAAAGTTTACTTTGCATCAAAAGCAAAGATGTCCCCTTTGGTGGTTTGTTAAAACATCATATGATACAAACTCTCTCCAGAGTTGCGTCAAGCAAGAGTTCTTTTGCCTGAGAGATTCACTGTATCCCCAGCTTGCTCCTTCGGCGCCGCTTTAAGGTTTCCCGCTATCGGTCTCTCCCCTTGCTGTCATTCGCTCATATTCATTTCTTTTCATGGACATACTATATAAAGCTTATGATTTTTTTACTGATGATCTACAAATATCCTACCATCATCACAACAATTGGGCAACAGGAAAAATCATTAACAATTTATTATTTTAAAATAAGAATGTTCGTGTTTTGTTTATTTGTTAGTAAAATCCGTTTTTTTCACGCAATATTTTCTTTTAAAAAAGAACATTTGAATCTCAGAAGAGAAAGGCGGCATTAGTGATGAGACCAGACATTCATTTCGACAACGAGTGGCCGGAACAGTTCAAAAAGCACCTTGATGAAGACGGACCATGGGCGAATTGGGAGCTTTACAAGCTTTCCTGTGAAGTGCAGAAAAGGCTTGCGATTCCGACGTTTGAAGGCTTGCAGGCCCCTTATCACCTCCCAGGCTTCACCCCGCTTCCCCATCAGCTCGAAGTCGCCCGGAAGGTAGTCGAGCAGATGAACGGAAAAGCCATCTTGGCGGATGAAGTGGGCCTCGGCAAAACGGTCGAGGCTGGGCTGATATTAAAAGAATACATGATTCGCGGGCTGGCCAAGAAAATCTTAATCCTCGTCCCCGCCTCGCTCGTCTCGCAATGGGTGAAGGAACTGCGGGAAAAGTTTTTAATTCCGGCCGTGGAACAGAAAAAAAGCTATGTCTGGGAGCAGTGCGATGTTGTCGTCTCCTCCCTTGACACGGCAAAGCGGTCGCCGCACAGGGAGACGGTTTTGTCGATCCAGTATGATGTGGTGATTATTGATGAAGCTCACAAACTGAAAAACAATAAAACAAAAAATTACGAGTTTGTCCGCAGCTTAAAGAAAAAATATTGCCTGATGCTGACGGCGACGCCCATCCAAAACAAGATCGACGAAATATTTAATCTCGTTTCCCTGCTAAAACCCGGACACTTGGGAAATGAAAGCAACTTCAACAAAGATTATACAAAACAGATCAATTCAGCTGAAGCGCATGAACGCTTAAAGTCCCTTATCAATAAAGTCATGATCAGAAACAGACGGCATGATACCGGCATCACCTGGACGAAGCGCCATGTCGAAACCGTGCCCATTTCCTTTTCTCCTACAGAACAGGCTTTGTATGACGAGATTAAAAAGCTGAAGACAAGTCATCAGCATTCATCAAGCATGTTCTCAATCATGACATTGGAGCGCGAATGCTGTTCAAGCAGAGAAGCTGTCTATATGACGCTGAAAAACATGCTTGACCGAAAGGATCGCGAAGCGCCGGTGATCTCCGAACCTGTCATCCACCATTTGATCGAAAAGGTCAACGAGGTCGCGCAAAATTCAAAAGCGCTGAAAGTTGTTGAGCTCATTCAAGAACTCGATGACAAAGTCATCATCTTTACTGAATACAGGGCGACGCAGATTTATCTGCAATGGTTCCTCCAGCAGAACGGCATCAGTTCTGTACCGTTCAGAGGCGGATTTAAAAGAGGAAAGAAAGACTGGATGAAAGATTTGTTCAGGGGCAAAGTTCAAGTTCTGATCGCGACTGAAGCAGGCGGTGAAGGGATCAACCTTCAATTTTGCAATAAAATCATCAACTATGACCTTCCGTGGAACCCGATGCGTCTCGAACAAAGGATCGGCCGGATTCACCGGCTCGGCCAGGAACGCGATGTTTACATTTACAACATGGCAACAAAGCATACCGTAGAAGAGCATATTTTAAAACTTCTCTATGAAAAGATCCATTTGTTCGAAAAAGTCGTCGGAGACTTGGATGATATTTTAACAAAAATCGAGGTCGGCAATTTTGAAGACCACCTTCATGACATTCTCTTTTACTCCGCGACAGACGAGGAAATGAAGATTAAAATGGAAAACTTAACCTCTTTCATTTCATACGGAAATGAAGCCGTTTCAAACCAAGAACAGATCGGAGGCTAAAATCAAATGCGTCAGGAAGAAATATACCTGTTTTTAGAACGCTTTTTCATCGCAAACGGCTGCACGATCACCGACAAAAGTTCAGGCCACATGACTGTGCAGCTGACGGTTGAAGTCGATAAACAGATTATGAACAGGCCGTTTTACTGGCACTGGCTCGAAAAGACGGGCGGAGAACCTAATCCGATGAAAATCACGCTGATCACGAATGAAGACGAGGCCCCTTCCGATATCGAAGGTGAGTTTATTCATTTTGGATCACCAAGACTTTTTCAAATTTTCCAGGCCGTGCAAAAAAACGGCAAATATATTCGCCTTTATGAGAAAATCCGTTCCGATGGAGCCCATATTTCCCTGGAACCATGGCTCGGCATGAATGTGACGATCTCGTACCAATCCGACATGAAAAAAGATAAGCTTTTGTCTCTCGGCCTTCATTTAATCAGCGGTCAGCTGGTCGAATCGTTTCAAGAACAAATGGAGGCCCGCGATCTCTCTTCACAGATCTCTGACTACTGCTACACGATGTCGCCGTTGATTAAGCCGGAAAGCGGCATTAAACGGCTTGAGCGCTATATCGAACAGGCGGCCAGAAGCGAGCCGCTTGATTGGGCTGAAGCTTCCCTGAGACGTTGGAATAACGACCTGTCACTTTTAAACCAATTTTACGAGGATACTGAAGAAAAACCGGAGGAATACGAAATTGAGAAAAAGGCTCTCCAAACGCTTTACGAGCCTAAAATCGATATTAAAGTTCAAAACGGGGGATTATTTTATTTGCACAAAAAAAATTCACGATAATTTTTCCGATTCGACACCATTCTTGTTTTTATTCAGTGAGCTGGACTTATAATAGAACTAAAGAGATAGGGAGAACTTTCGTAACACCATTTGGACAAGCTTGGTAAAGTGTTGAGTCTCGGGGTTTATCTTTGTTTATCACAACACGGTTGTCTGAAATACATAATGAAGTATTTTGGGGGGGAAATGCATGAATAAAGATAAAAATGAGAAAGAAGAATTGGATGAGGAGTGGATAGAACTGATTAAACACGCTCTTGAACAAGGCATTAGTCCAGAGGATATACGTATTTTTCTCAATTTGGGTAAGAAGTCTTCAAAACCTTCCGCATCAATTGAAAGAAGTCATTCAATAAATCCTTTCTGAATGTGCTATAATATCGAAAGGAAGGTGATGACATTGATTGGCCAGCGTATTAAACAATATCGAAAAGAAAAAGGCTACTCACTATCTGAACTAGCTGAAAAGGCTGGGGTAGCGAAGTCTTATTTAAGTTCAATAGAAAGAAACTTGCAAACAAACCCCTCCATTCAATTTCTAGAAAAAGTCTCCGCTGTTCTGGACGTCTCGGTTCATACCCTGCTCGATGAGAAAGATGAAACCGAATACGATGGTCAATTAGATAGTGAATGGGAAAATCTAGTTCGTGACGCTATGGCATCAGGGGTTTCTAAAAAACAATTTCGAGAATTTTTAGATTATCAAAAGTGGAAGAAAAGACAGGAAAAGGAGTAAGGGAAACATATCTTACTCCCTTTGGCATTTTTTACGCTGAATAAGCCGATTCCTCATGAACATAAAAAAACGGATCATATAGATCCGTTTTTTAAATTGCACCATTATTTATCTTCACTGTGCGCTCTTTCGTTCTCTTTTACATAACCTTTTTCATCGGCATGTTTTTTGCCGTCGATTGTCAAGCCGTTCCATTGAGTAGCTTCGAATGAGAAGTCAAGCTGCACAGAATCTCCTTGATATTTGTTCTGTACCATTCTGCCGCTGGCGTCTGTTGTTTTGTCATTGACGAACTCAATCACCAATTGAACTTTGTCAAAGTCATATGGATCTTTCGGAATGCCGTCGTATTCAGGCGCCGTTTTTCCGTTGATTGTCGCTACATTGATTTTGCCATTGTCATGCAGGAACTCTGGCTCGATTGCTTTCTTCACTTTTTCGTACGCGGCCTTATCTTTTTTCGCGGACATATTGTACAAATCATAAAGGTTGGCTTCATCTAAAATGATGTTTTTAGGATAGCCGTTTCCGCCTTCAACTCCGACAGTCAGAACGCTGACTTTAAATTGTTTCAGGAAGTCTTCCGCTGTGCTTTTTCCGCCGTTTTTCGCGTTTCCGTCAACAAAATTGCTGTAGCCAACCTGCATCAGCACTTCTTTAATCGCAAGTGATCCGTCATTTTTGAATTCGAAATCTTTAGTGAATTTGTCGCCAGGTTTTAAGTTGGACAAGTTCACCCTTGCAGATGTATCTTTCGCATTCAGGTCAAGCGTACCTGCTGCATAAGTTGCTTGAGTTGTTTCGATATCGTTAAACGCAGCCCAAGTTCCTCCTCCTACTAATGCCAGTCCAAGCGCAGCAGACGCAACGCCTAATCCGAGTTTTTTCTTTGTACCCATTGATAACTCCTCCTTTTATAATAAGAAAATCTGTATATATGGAGACCTGAATGTTCAGGTGACCAACGAAGATTACATGGAAACTGATTGATCTTTCCCGGCGGCTTCAATTGCTTTAGTTTTTTGGTCAATCTCTCTTAAAGCCGCGGATACAGTAATCACTGCATAAAGAATCAACAAGAGTCCCGGCACGATCAGCAATATGGCTGTGCCGATCGGTTTACTTGCAAAATCCAGCAAATACCCGGCATACGGAACCGTAATGCCCGAATACTTAGCGACAACATTTTCTGCCAGCACCGGATCGGAATCAGGGTTTTGGTTATTGTCACCCTTTGTTTTAAACATAAGATTTGATTTATTTTTTGTTATACCGATAATTCGGTGGGTAACCATGGTGTTTTCGTCTTGCATGAATGTAATGATATCTCCCTTTTTCAAAGACCCGGGATTTTCAATCTTTTGAACGGCTATCACAGAACCTGTTTTAAACTCCGGCTCCATCGAACCGGATAAAACCGTTTTCAATTGATAGCCGAAGAGTTGCGGCTCTCCGCCGGACGACTTTGTCGAAATCACGACGATGACCGCGGCGATGATGAGTGTGAAAATAATCACATATAAGATATTGCTGACCCATTTCATCACATGTTTCATGACGCTTCCCCGCTTTCTAATGAATTTTCTTCTTTTCTATTTTCTTTTTCTATGGATTCACTGCTCTTTGGTGTTTTCTCTATGTCCTGTTCAGACTTTTCCCGTGTTTCTGTCTGTTCTGTTTGCTTTGGCTTTCCTGAAGCTTTTTTAGGCGGCTTCGGTGTTTCTTCTTTGCATTCTTGAAGCTCCATCACATTTGACCAAATGAAAGGTTTGCCCTTTTTCACATCGGGATGGCCTTCGGGCTTAATCAATTTAAAAGCGTAGAGCCCTCCTTTTGCCGCCCGCTTTGACTCTATCCGGTAGATGCTCTTTTCGGCTTCTTTTTTGAACGCGCCTTTATCGATGACAGTCCCGTCCTCTAGCGGCTTTTTGGCATTACCGAGTTTATGAAGCTCCCACTTCCATTCAGAGTCGGCGATTTGGCTGCCGCGGTTTTTATATTCTGCAAACAATGTCAGCGGTGCACAGACCGTACCTTTCGTCTTTGTCTGTTTTTGAAGCTTCAAATTGCTCCCGTCCCACTGTTTCTCATCTTGAGGAAATGATGAGGCCGCTTTCATTGTCATGCTGTATGCTTCCACATCGTGAAATGATGCGTTTGTATGCTGTGACAGCTGACTCCCCAATCCAATTAAAAGATAAATGATCAGCAGCGTTTGAAAAACGATGATGTTTTTTCCGGCTCTTTTTCGGGATCTCCTAGTTCGAGATAATCGGATCATGACTACCCTCCTAGCGAGTATGTAATGGCTTTTTCTGATCGTTCGTTTTAAAGAACTTGATAGTTAGAGTATAAAGAACAAATGTACCTTTTGAAAACTATCAAAATAGTCGATTAAGTTCGTTTTATAGAACATTTTCGTTTAATTCCTCAAAAAATCTCTCAAATTCTCATCTTTTCGAAAAGTTTGAAGTTCTTTATAAAGTACATAATTTCTTCTTCATTTTTGTATAAACACTGTTGACAAGGAAAAAATAGGATAGAAAGGATGATGCCCCGTGCTGAAAAACGCCATGTTATGCTCTTTTTTACTGCTTGCAAGCATTGGGCCGCTCAATGCCCATGCGGCAGCTTACGAAACAGCCCGCATGTCTAAGTGGGAAGAAAAAGCGGTTGAGGAAGCAAAAAAGAGGTATCCGGAAGCAGAAGTGCGTCTCACGAAAAAAGTATGGGATCGAAAGCGGGCGGATGAAGCGGTCAAACAATACCATGTCACATTGAGTGAAGGAAATAAAAATTTCGGAGTGTTTGTCACAATTTCATTTGATCCTGCGACACACAAAATCAACAAAGTCGTCGTTGTGGAAGAATATAAATAAGCCGCTTTGCAGTAGAAAGCGGCTTGTCTTTATTTATGCCGTTTAAAAAACATGATACAGCCAAGAGGAAGAATGCCGAACCATTGATAAATCCTGGACGGCGGCTTCGATTCTTTACGTTTTTCTTTCATTTCTTTTCTTTCCTGCTTAGGCGTGTCCATATATTTTACGAGCTGTTCCGTCATATATTTAACATAATCGTTCGTTTTCATCACGTCACCTC
This sequence comes from Bacillus sp. GM2, assembly GCF_056155945.1. Taxonomy (NCBI): domain Bacteria; kingdom Bacillati; phylum Bacillota; class Bacilli; order Caryophanales; family Bacillaceae; genus Bacillus; species Bacillus sp. GM2. The sequence goes on along the minus strand of NZ_JBRKSZ010000007.1, from coordinate 999,478 downwards.
TTGGGGAGTTCTGTCAGTTGAAGTGTTGTCATACGAATCTTTTTTTATACATTCTTCATGATTCCGACACACAATTTTTAATATTCTTTCCACTGTGTGATTTTCTTAGTGCTCAAATCATATTGAAATTCAGCGCTCGTTTCTGTGCCGGAAGCTGTCGTTACCTCTATCTTCACTCGCTTGAGCTGCTGATGAGCCGGATTGACAGTATACGATATCAAGCCATGCTGTTTTTGAATTTTCTCTTTTGTCTCTTCGTGAATATGAGACAAGGCATGGAGAATTCCATTTTGGAGAAGGTTTTGCTGAATATGAAATTCTTTTGTTTGCTGTGCAAACATTCGTTGATTCGTTAATAAAACGGCTGAATGACTCGTGCAGAGCATGCAAATCACAGCTGTGAAAACAGCAGCCGGATAAATGAATCCTTTTGAATTTTTCACGTGATCACCCTTTACATATGATAGAGCGGAATGGACTTACGGTATGACTTGCCGCTTAAACTTGTAGCTTCAAGGGTCAGCAAATGATCTTCAATCACAAAACTCATGTGTTTGACATGTTGTAAAAGCGGCACATGACCTTTTCCATTGACTCTTTTTCGAATAACTGTCTGATATTTCTCATAGCGAACGGCGGCACCTTGGCGATTTGTCATTTCCAATGACTGATGATCGCCGGCCGCTCTTATATCAAGTGAATTCCTGCACTCCTTCAATATTTGCTCGGCAGTAATCGTCCATTCACGCGGGTGAATATCCGCACCGTTTCTTTCCGGGGATAAAAACAGATGAAATATCGAGGCCATCGTTCCTGCAATGAACATATACACCATTAAGGAAACCAGTACATTAAGAAGGGTAAATCCCTTTTGACCGCAAAATGGTGAAGCAACTCCTTTGACTGTCTCTTTTTTTAATGGAGATGCATACTTCATAATCATCTCCCTGCTCCTTCCATTCAATAAAGTAAGATGTGTTTCGGTAAAGCACGGTTTCTTTAGGCTGAAACCGTCCGGTCAGCGTGTAGCGGCTGATCTTTTCATCCAATATGCGATATGCCTCTTCTTCTTTTTCGGATGCCCCGCGTTGCAAAGACAGCTGATGAACCATAGGAATCAATAACATGGTGATCATGACCCAAATGCCGAACGCGGAAACAGCTTCAACTGTTGTAAAGCCTCTATTTTTTTTGCACATTAATCTTTCCGCTTCCTAAATAGATCGTCAGTGCAAAAGAGGCGTGCTGTGTATCGATCACGATTTTTCCCCCTTGATTCGGAACTCCGCTTGGGTTAAAAGTAAGAGTTCGTTTGAGCGTCGCTTTTTTGAACGCAATATGGCAACTGTATGTCCTGACCAGCTTAGGCGATGAGCCTTCGTCCGCGTGCTTAATAATATAGCGGCAGCCGGCAAAGTCAAACTGCACCTTAACCTTCGCATGGCGGACGAGAGCTGTCTGTTGAGCGTAAAGCAAATCCTCTTCAAGCTGTGAGACAAAATGCTGAACAACTCTTTTTTCATAAGCGGGAGGCAGTGCGGCAAAGAGAAGAGAGAGCATAATGGAACCGATCATCAATACAGTAAGACTTTCCAAAAGCGTAAATCCTTTTTGATTCATAACCGTCAATCAGCCTGTGCTTTGCCGTTTGAAATTTTAATTTCTTTCCCATTCGGGCACTTTAAGTTCTTCTTCACGTAACCTTCAGATTCAAGGTCCGCCCTGCTCGGCATTTTCCCGTCATGATCCATTTGATAAGCCGTGATTTGCGCTTGAACCATATTAATTAAGCCTTCGCATCCTTTCTTTTGAATACTTTGATTATGCTTGGTCACATTCGGTATGGTGATCAACAGCAGGATGGAGATGACGAGCATGACGACTAACATTTCTATCAGTGTAAATCCCTTTTCATTCACAGTTCCGTCCTCCTTATAACTGGTTCATCATTTGATACATTGGCAAAAGCATAGACAAATAAAGAATTAATATCATCGCCGCTGTTAGCCCGTAAATCAATGGCTGGATCAGACCTGTCCATTTTTCTGCTTTCCGTTCAAGCCGCTCAATCAAAAATTGACTGTATGAATACAGCTCTCTGTATAAGTGTCCGTTTAATTGGCCGTGAGCAACAGCCTTTGCCAAATCATTTTCATAAAACGGATGCCCGGCCAGCATCTGCTCCAGACTCTCCCCTTGTTTCAGCCGCTCGATGAGGCGCTTCGCTTCATTTTTATGAAATGATAAAAACGGCTGGCTTTCAAATGCTTTTAAACTGTCATATACAGACAGACCCGCTTGCAAAAGATTGCTCAATTGGAGCGATAAAAAATAACTGTTGAATAGTTTGAAGGTTTGGCCCAGCAAGGGAATTCTAATGAGAAAGGTCATTTTGTCTTCTGGAGGTTTATGGCGAAATGAACACAGATAATAGAGGGATAAAGCGGCGGCAATCAACAACATTCCTGCGATAAAAAGATAAAAATGATCAAAAACCGAAAAGATGAGGGTCGTTGCAATAGACGTTTCAACGTTCATTGATTCATAGATCGCGGAAAATTGCGGGATGATTGCCGATTTCATAATAGAGATAATGACGCAGACCGTTAAAACTAAAAACAAAGGATATCTGGCGGCTTTCTTTATTTTTTCGGTTTGAGCGATCTTGCGGTGAAGCAGCTCTCCGCTCTGCCGAAAGGCATATGGCAAATTCCCGTGCTGTTCGGCAAAGTAAACAATGGTAACAGCATCCTTATGAAAGGAAATCATTTCAAGTACTTGAAACACAGGTCGCCCTTCTGTCAGCTTCTCCATCGCAAATGTCAGATCTGCTCTTCGCCTTTCATTCAATTGCAGTTTCAGCATACTTAAAGCATCCAAAATCGTATATCCGCTCTTCATCATGTCTCCGAGCTTTTTCAGAATGTCCGCCTGTTCCAGGACGGGCCACTTCATTTTAATCTTCATGGCCTATCCAGCGTTCATAAGTATTCGACGGCAGATATCCGAGTGCTATTCCCTTCTGGATTAGCGTTTTCAAAGTTTCTGTTTTCATGCCACTGCACCTGCCTTTTGCTTCTTCGATGCAGAGATTGAGGCTTTTTCCGTACAAAAGTTCGAAGACGCTTGCTCTTCTCACAGGCCTCGACAATCTGCAATATAAAGAGCAGCTGTCGCCGCAAAACGGGCAGACGAGACCGACGAGGCGTTGGGCGCTGATTGCGACCAGTGTTTGTTCAATTTCTGTCATATCAACTCCGAACTCGAGCAGCCTGTATATCGCGCCTTTTGCATTTTTCGCATGCATGCTCGATAAAACAAGGTGTCCTGTCAAAGCTGCCCTGACTGCGATTTGTGCTGTTTCGGCATCGCGAATTTCCCCAAGGATGATCATGTCCGGATCGTGGCGAAGCACCGCCTTCAACCCCGCAGAATAAGTCATGCCCGCTTTTTCATTAACTTGCACTTGCAAAATGTTTTCGCTTCTTGATTCGACAGGGTCTTCCAAGGTAATAATATTTCGCTTAAAATGCCGCTTGGCGTATTCAATTAAAGAATAGAGTGTTGTCGTTTTCCCCGAGCCTGTCGGACCGGTGAAAAGCATTAATCCGTGGGAATGCTTCAGAAAAGACAGCAGCTTGAATGTTGCACTCGGAAACAATGAGAGCTTTGTGAGCGGCTTGCTGCTCATCTTGGGAAGAAGCCTGATGACCAAGCTTTCATCATGGATGGTGGGCAGAGTGGACATTCTTAAATGAACGGGCTGACGGTTGATATAAAGAGTTAAAGCTCCGCTTTGCGGCAGCCGTCTTTCCCCAATGTCCATCGAAGAAAGGAATTTAAAGTGAGAAATGAGCCTTGAGCACTCATTTCTCGTTAATCTGTCTTTTTGAAACAGTTCATCATCAATCCTGAAGCGGACCACCGCCTCTTTTTCACCGGGAACAATATGAATGTCTGACGCCTTCATTCTATATGCCTCGTCAATTAATCTTCCGCTTAATGATTCAATCGTGTACAAAACATTGCGCCTCCTTTCTAAGCGCAGTTTATACGAAAAACATCGGAAGCATCAAATCCTTAAAGATCGCAAATCAAGCTGAATACGAAGCAAAAACGGAATTTCCGAATACCGATTTGACTATTTTATTCAGCTTCCGGCTGCTGAAATGAGAAATTTAAACCTTCTCTTCAGCCTTGCCGTTTTCACGGATGCAAAAGCCTTTATTGCAAAGCGCCTTAGCAAGGCTCTGTTCTGTTTTAATATGCGAAAAATCCATGCCAAGCTTCACAACTGTTTGGGCAATCTCCGGTCTCAAACCCGAAAGAACCGTCTCAACACCAAGCAGTTTTGTGCTGTCTACGACTTTGAACAACTGGTAGGCAACCATCGTATCGACGACAGGAACACCGGAAATATCAATAAACAGATGCGAGAGATGAAGCTCAGCACACTGCTTAAGCGCAGATTCAATGATCACCGTTGCCCTGTGAGTATCAATTTCGCCAATGAGCGGCAGCACACCGATGTGTTCTGATACCGGTATAACCGGTGCGCTCAGTTCGCGTATCATCTCGGTCTGCGCCTTCAATTGGCTCTTTGTCGTATGCTCATATTCAAGAATAAACTGTTCAATAACCTCATCCATCATTGAGTGAAGCTGTTTATTCCAGATAAAAAAGTCTTTTTTCGAACAGTCCGGTGCATGTTTATCTGAAAAATGCTCGATTTCATCTATTAAAAGTTCACGGCACACTTTAAAACCCTTTATGCTTTCAGTCACCGGAATTTGGCTGACAGCCCTGTCGTAGGCAATTTCCTTGGCGCATCCGGAGGCTTTATCCCAGCAGAGCGCCTGTTCTTCCTTAGCAAATACCTTTGAAACAGCCAGTATAAAGTCCTTATATTGCTTTGCCGTTTTTTCTTTTTCAGACGCTGTTCGGGACAGCCATTCATCGGTGATTCTGTCCGCCTGTTTGACCACATACTCATAAAGGGCTGCATGCTTGTTTTCCATGTCAATCCTCCTCATTTTTTTCCTTTAAATCAATCGGCTATATGACCAACATTTTGATCACTATGTATAAAACGAATTCGATTGTCTACACTATACGTAAGCGCATTGGGCTATAGCCAAGCGGTAAGGCAACGGACTTTGACTCCGTGACGCGCTGGTTCGAATCCAGCTAGCCCAGTTACACAGGCGAAAAAACGAAGATATGCTGAACATGCAATGTGTCAGCAATCTTCGTTTTTTTCAGGAAACAGAACGGTGTAAGGTGTGTTTTTTTAATTTTAAGAGTTCGCCGGGATTGTATCCGACAACCAGCTTATCGCCGTTTACGATAATCGGGCGTCTCAGCAGCTTTGGTTTTTGAATTAACAATTCCAGCACTTCGCTTACCGTTAATTCTTCAATATCAAGATTTAACTCTTTAAATGCCTGGCTTCTTGTCGCCAATATCTCATCGATTCCTTCGGTCGTGAGAGACAAAATATGTTTCAGCTCGTCCTGATTCGGCGTTTCCCTGAAAAGATGCCGCTCTGTAAAATCAACTTGGTTCGCTTTCAGCCAATGTTTCGTTTTCCGGCATGATGTGCAGCTCGGGTATGAATAAAAGGTCAGCTCTTCCATGAATGATTCCTCCTTAAAATGTACTGACTTTGTCTTTGTATGTTCTAGTACCCGTGATATTTTCCGTTTAAACACGTGACAGGTGATTTTTTAAAAATGCTTATCACAAAATTGTAAAAAATGAATTGATTTTCCCAAAATGAAAATGTTTACATTTCAAGATAAATTGGCTTATAATAAAATCAAAGGGGCTTTTTGGGAGGGATATAAATGAATCGCATGTTCCGTGTGTTAGGTTTCTGGACAGGTATCTTTGCGGTCATGTTTTATTTAGGAAATATGAAAGATGCATCACTGCTGTTCTTCGGTCAAACTGTATTCTTTGTGTTCTTATCGTATCTCAACTTGACCGAGCGGATGTACATTTATATTTTCGGTGCTTACTTGACAGTCTTTTTTGCCGCATTTACATATTATTCTGTGTTTATTATGGTTCCCGGGCAGGGAGGCCATTAAAGAAGACGATCCATCTGGATCGTCTTCTTTATGTTTTACAAAGTAAATCCGTTGATGAACGGGTTTTGTTCCTGTTCTGTTGCAATGTCCGTCTCGGGGCCGTGACCGCTTAACACAAGCGTCTCTTCCGGAAGCGTCAGCAGTTTTTGATGAATGCTGTCCATCAGCACCTTTTGATTGCCTCCCGGCAGGTCTGTACGCCCGATCCCTCCTTGAAACAAAACATCCCCGGAAACGATCAGGTTTTCCTCTTCCGCATAATACGAGACGCTGCCCGGAGAATGTCCAGGCGTAAAGAGCATGCGGAGCGTAAAAGAGCCGATTTTAAGATCCCCCTCTTCTTCGATCAGATGCTCTGCTTTTTCTGCTGTGATCATCTGTCCTGTAAGCAGCGCTGAACCGTTTAATGAAGGATCGGTCAGCCATTCAGCTTCATTTTTATGTACGTATACAGGAATGTTCCATTTTTTTCTGACATTGTCCACAGCTCCGATATGATCAAAATGAGCGTGAGTAAGCAATACAGCAAGAGGTTTCAGGCCGTTTTCTTTTATGTATGCATTCAGCTTCCCTGATTCGCTGCCGGGATCAAATATTAAGCAGGTACCGTCGTCATGGGATAAAATATAAGCGTTCGTCTGGATAGGCCCTAAAGGCATTCTTCTCCATTTCATTTTCTTCACCTCAGATTCATCTTTCTTTGTTCCATTATGAAGGTTTTGCGGGAAACTTTCAATGAATCATGTTGTCCTCGACAAATTTGATGAAAACGGTTAAAATAAAATTGGAAATATACTGCAGGGGATCCAAACGAAGGGGGTTTATATTAATGTTGCTCGTGATCATTTTCGGTCTAGTCACGATATTATCTGCTCTTGGAGTTCTTCGTTCTCTTAAACAAATCAACGTTCTTGGCATCTTATTTGGCGGGGCGGCTTTTTTAGTGTTTGGATGGTTTACCGTCATGACAATCATTAACAGCGGGTATCCGACAGTCCACTAAACCCGGTGCCTTCAGACAAAGACAGCCTTATTCCGTTATTCCGGAATAAGGCTGTTTTTCTTATTGGCTGAAATGACGCTGGACGCTTGCAAGCTTGCCTTCCATCGTCGTTTTCTTGTCACGGCGGTCGTCAATCCTGATATTTGTCGCCACTCTGTGGATGCCTTTTTGGAAAGGTGCTTCGTGAATCGTCTGAATCACCTCAAATAAATCGCTTAATTCCCCTTCAATCAAAGTATTCATCGGTGTCAGTTGATAATGGATTTTGCCTTCTTTTTTAAATCCTTCTAAAATGGTTTGAATCTCCGCTACATACGCGCTTACGCTCGGAGTCTCGGTACCGATCGGTATGATGGTAACGTCTGCTATGGCCACTGTCCATTCTCCTTTCTATTCTTTTGTCACAAGGGGCGCTGCTGTTTTTGAGTTGAATGAAATGATTTGATCCTGGGTATAACCGTACAATGCATAATCCCCGTCAGGAGATACGGTAATCGGAAGCATTTCCACTTTTTCACGAATGACTTCCCGTTTGCCGGATTTGAGACTGACGGAAATCAGATCATACAAGGAGCCCGACTCATTCGGCTGATACGTATAAAACAGCTCATGCCGAGGGTCGTAACTGTATTCCATCGGTGACAGGCTGCCATATTCCGAGAACAGCGGCAACTTGAAAGAAATTTTCTTGTCCGACGAAGAAACGTCTGAAAATATGTAGGTGCCCTGGCGATGATTGGATGAAGGCGCTACGATCAGCCGCATATCCCCCAGAACATCAAGCAGTACGGCATCATCGGCGTGCTTCTTTTCCCGTCCGTCCGCTGTGTTGTAGGAATAAACAGGAGCCGGTTTTTCCCGGTCCCGTTCATTCCATTTGATATATTCAAAAGTGTCGGCGGAAGTCCAATGAACAAAGGCGGCCTGTGCGATGTCTTTTTCAGTTTGCTCTTCTTTCGCATCAATCAGGCGCGATTCATAATTCCAGTCTTTCGTAAAAGTTGTGACGTATAAAAGATAAGGGTCAAACCGATTCCAGTCCACTTGCAGTTCATGCGTGCGAAATTTTTTTGTGTATAGCTGTTTTCCCTGTAAATTAAGCAAAGTTAACTTCATTTCAGAGCCGTTTCCGGCGGTTTGGATGAGAATCATGCCTTTTTCCCTGTTTACTTCCGCCGCTATCAGCCTGTCATCCGTCTTGTAGATCGTTTCGCCCGTCCCTTTAAATATATCATATGATTTGACTTTACTTCCTGCGACCGGATCGGTTGCGGTGTATATAACGGTTTCATTATCAAGCCATCCTGCCGCCTCATCAAAGTGCCGGTCCTTCAGCGCTATTACTTTTTTATCTTTTACTGCTGCACTGCTTTTTCTTTTCCCTTCCGGCTCCTCATGATGAACGCTTTTCGTTCCTTCCTGATGCTGCGGTGTGCAACCAGCCGCAGCCACGGTCATCACAGCGGCAATAAGCCATAACGAAACTCTCAAACCGGCCATTCTCCCTCCATAAATGATTGGCTGTCACTGTCTAATTTACGATTTTCACCGTGAAAAGTTTCAGCTTTCAAAAAAGCAGGATGCCCAAAGTATGCCTCTGCTTTTACAATATATATCGTCAAATTGTTTTAGCGGTAAAGGATTTTTTCCTTTGCCGAGTTCAACGGTATATCCTTCTCTTCCGAAAAAATGAATAAACCAATCTCTAAATCCTGCATAGCTGTCTATATATCTGACGCCCTTATAACCGCTCAGGCGCTCAAATGTTTGGATCACATCAGCTGATTCAGGAGGCTCCAGCCCCTTATAGCCCCAATAAATTTCCTCTCCCTGTGTGTGAAGCGCCACAAGCCGATCAGGCGGCTCGTTTGCGATTAAATCCCTCATCGCTGCCGCTTCCGGTTCTGTCAGCGGTTCATCTCCGGGGTAGTCCCTGTAGGAAGGGGATTTGGGCGGTTTTCTCTGTTTTTCGATCTCCCAAAAAGACGGAAACTGATTATTTAAATCCACTCCGTTTATATTGGCTTTCCATTCCCGGAAATCTGGCTGATGCTCATTCATCTCATCCAGTGCTTCCCGCGCGATCCCAAGATGACCGGGACCTTTAAGCACAAGATCAACCCCGTCGGGATTAACGATCGGCACGACGGAAAGCTTTGTTGATGAAAAAATGTCGTGCGGTGAAAAACCTAAAGCGGACCGGCCTGTACATACATGATAACAGTATTCTTTGAGCCATTTCATCAAAACAGAAGTGGTGATCCATTCATTGGCATGAAAAGAGGCATTTATATGCGTTTTTTTTTCGGCATTTTCAGCTCCGAGGAGCAGTTCGTATATAGGCTGGCCCATGCTTGAGCGGCCGATGACGCGGGAAGTAACAAACGGAAAGCACTCTGTCAATCTGTCAATTTCCTTTTTCAGTTCTGCTGCATCGTAAACGACTGTTTTTGTCAGCCACTGTTCATCTTCAAGTGTGTATTGATTCACCAATAATTGCAGCTGTTCATATGTTTCGGCTGCTGGAACGTTTTTTCCTGCTAGAAAAGGTGCTCCCGGAAAATAAAATTCGTCCGCGGCTGCATTCGCGTTTGCGCTGATTAAAAGCGGTTCGGGTATGTTCAGGATATCAGACAATCTTTCCATATTCTGCTTTAACTCCGGTTTGATGTTGATGAATGCCATCAATGATCCTTCCCACAATAGCATATGATGAAGGCCTGTTTAAATACTCTCCCGGTTTGCACTTAAAAAACGCTTTTTCAATAAGGTTTCAGCCCGCAAAAAAACTTCCGCCTAAATAGGCGGAAGTTCCAGACCGTTGACAAAACAGGTCGGATTTTAAAAATCCGACCTGTTTTTGTCCATTTTATTCTATTATTTCGATCAGAAGGCTGGCGGTTAGGACCTTTCCAGGTCCAATTCGCCAGCTTTTTCAGATTCATGGCAGCGAAAACAAGCATCGCCTGCATGGACAATTTTTTCTTTCCCCGTAAGGTTGTCCAGCGCAAGCCATGCTTATGTTTTAAATCGGCAAAAACTCGTTCGATCGTCTCTTTACGTTTGGCATAGATTTGTTTATTCTCTTCCGTATGCCGAAGATGATCAGCTTCGTCTAAATGATCCTGCCAGATATGTCTGTGAATCATCTTTCGATGATCTCTACTTTCTGTACACGTATGTAGTAATGGACATTGTTTACATCGATTTGGATCTGAAGCATACTCTCGATAACCTTGCCGATTGGTTGTGCGATAGGAGAGAATATGGTCTTGCGGGCAGATATAGACATCATAAAATTCATCGTAAACATACTCGTGTTTTCTCATGAATCCTTTTTTGGTTTGCGGACGCGTGTAAGGCATAACAGGGCGAACGTTTTCTTCATGAAGAAATTTTGCGATAACCGGTGTTTTGTATCCGGCATCAACTGCGACCGTATGAGGCTTGGCGACGCGCTCTTTCACTTGTTGAAACAGGGTCGTGAACACTTGGCTGTCATGAATATTGGCAGGCTCAACAACCGTCCCCAGCACAAATCCGTTCCGGTCACAAGCTGTATGAAAACCATAAGCAAAAAGGCGTTCCCGTTCACCCTTTACAAAATAGCCGCTCTCAGGATCTGTTGTACTTTCTTTTATTTCTCGTTCTTCTGAGCATTGCCTGGGCTTTAAGGGCTTTTTGCCGTTGGCTTCGCGATCGGCATTAATTTCTTGATCTAACTGTTCCTGATAAGCTCTTGTTTCTTTTCTTACGATCTTTTTCACAAACTTTTTCTTATTGGCATTCGCTTTGACATGTGTGCTGTCGATGAAGGCAACCGAAGGATCGACGAGGCCGAGATCCATGGCCTGACGTAAAATCCTATAGAAGATTGTTTCAAATAGGTCTGTGTCATGAAAGCGACGTTCATAGTTTTTACTGAAGGTTGAAAAGTGAGGGATTTTTTCAGAGAATCCATATCCAATAAACCAGCGATAGGCTACATCAGTTTCGATTCGCTTAATGGTTTCGCGCATGGAGCGATGACCAAACACGTATTGAATGAGCACCATTTTAATCAGTACAACAGGATCAATACTTGGACGCCCTTTTGAAGAATAAAGAGGGGCAACTTTTTGATAAATAAATGAAAAATCAATGGCTTCTTCCATCTTCCTGACCAAATGGTCTTCAGGTACAAGCTCACTTAAGGCAACGACTTCAAGCTGTTCACGCTGATCTTTAGAGTGTTTGGTCAACATGGTAAAACCTCCAAAAATTAGATTCCACACACATTTTAACAAAAAAAGCTTGTCGATCAAGCCACTTTTTTGTGACTTTGTCGACAAGCTGAAACTTCCGCCTAAATAGGCGGAAGTTCTTCTATTAGTTCGCTAAGCTTTCTGTAATAAAGTCAAGCTGGCCCTCTAATGAAATCGGATCGGAAAAGTAGAAGCCGACAGGGTCGATTTTATAGACATGTTGATGTTTGACCGCGCCAAGGTTCTTCCAAATGGAGGTATTAAGCACGGAGCTGTCGTCTCCGCTTGTTTCCCAGGGACCTATAAATATATAATCTCCGGCGAATTCAGGCAGCTTTTCTAATGAAATGCTCGTGTAGCCCGGCCCTTCGTCGATTGCTTTTTCCTTCGTCAGCTTTGTCGCCTTTAAGCCGAGATCTTGATAAACAATGCTTCCTCCCCTTCCGAATTGATCGCCGAATACAAAGATTTCTTTGCCGTTCGTTTGCATAATGGAAACCGTTTTGTCCCCGACCGCTTTTTGAATTTTTGATTTTGCCGCGGCAACTTTTTTGTCCCATTCAGCCAGCCATTTCTCCGCTTGATCTTCAGTGCCTGTCATTTTTGCGAAATCCTTCAGCCGTTCAGTGTTATTCAAGCTGTCATATTTCAAAGCGACCGTCGGAGCGATTTTTTCCAGCTTTTCGATATCAGCGCCTTGGGTCGTCCATACAACAATCAGGTCCGGTTTTAATTGAATAACCTTTTCAGCGGAATTTCCTTCACCAATATTTGTCACACCATCGGTTTTCCCCTTGAAATAAGGATTTTTGAATACCCTGTCAGGGGCACCCACTACATTGAGACCGAGTGTTTTGAAATAGCCGAAATAATCGTCAGCCATGACAACCACCCGTTTCGGATGCTTCGGAACTTTAACCGTTCCGTTTTCAGCCTTGTATGTAATCGTTTCTTCGCTTTTTGATTTAGAAGAAGAATCTTTGCTCTCTGTTTGATTGCCGCATGCTGTCAATGCTAAGACCAATAATAGTACAAAGCATGCTCCCGCGAGCGTCTTTCCTTTCATATTCACCTTTCATACCTTCTTTCTGGTTTGAATATCGATAAAGAGAATCATTATCAATTATATCATAACCGGCATCGGCTTGGATCATGATTTTGATGACGGACGCTTGTCATTAAAAACAGGCCGGAACGATATCCGGCCTGCTGCATCAGCTTTCTCCGCCAAAAGAAAAGCTTACTCGTCTTTCGGCTTGGCGTCAGATTGCTTTTTTAAGCGCTCGCTGTCATAAAACCTCAGCAAGTCGCCATAAATGATTTGATCTGAATATGAAAGCTCCTGTTTCGCTTTTTCAATGTACGGCTCACAGCCTTTTTTATCTTTAGACGGCTTTCCTGTCGATTTATCATAGCATATGCCGTCTGTGTATACTTTGTCTTTCGTAATAAAGCTGCCGTCGCGAAGCACTGTAAACTCCGTTTTGTCTTTGGCAAACAGGTCGTTTCCAAACTGGATCTGATCGCTTGAATCGATTCCGAGAAGGTTCAGTACAGTCGGCCGAATGTCGATTTGGCCGCCGACGGTGTCAATGGCTTTCGGCTCTTTATCCGTCACTCCCGGAATGTGGATCACAAGCGGGACTCTTTGAAGCTGCACTTCCTCAAACGGAGTTACTTCTCTGCCGAGGAATTGGCTCATCGCTTCGTTATGGTTTTCGGAAATCCCGTAATGGTCACCATATAACACGATAACAGAATTATCGTAGAGGCCGTCTTCTTTCAGCTTTTCAATAAAACGTTTAAGCGCTTCATCCTGATAGCGGACGGTCGGGAAATATCTGTTTAACGTACGGCTTTTTGAATCAAATTCATCGATCAGTTTATCTTCCTCATCCAGCTCAAATGGAAAATGGTTTGTCAGCGTGATCAGGCGGGTATAAAACGGCTGAGGCATTTCTTTCATCAGCTCTGATGTTTGTTCAAAAAATTCCTTATCTTTCAGTCCCCAGCCCACTGAGTTTTCTTCGTTTACATCATAGGAATTGATATCGTAAAACTTATCGTATTTCAACGTATCGTACATAATATCCCGATTCCAGAAGCTTTTGTTGTTCGCATGGAAAATCGAGGAATAATAGCCGTGATTTTTCATTATTTCAGGCATTGCCGTATATTCGTTTCCTGCATTCGTAAAGAAGACCGCTCCTCTTCCAAGAGGGTAGAGAGAGTTGTCGACGATGAATTCGGAATCTGCCGTTTTGCCTTGGCCTGTCTGATGATAGAAATTCTCGAAGCTGTAGCTTTTCTTTATCAGGTCGTTTAAATAAGGCGTAATCTCTTTGCCGTTTAACTTTTGGTTCACGACAAAGCTTTGGGTGGATTCCAGGGAAACGAGAATCACATTCCGCCCTTTGGCGATCCCGGCCAGTTTCTTATTGGTGTCCGTGCGGTTTGCGTTGACATAGTTTTCAATCTCCGTGAGGCTGTTGCTGTCGGCGAGCGCACGCTGTGCAGACTGCTTTGACTGGATCAGCCCGTCATAGATATGGAAGTTGTAAAGGCTGATATTCTTCACAAGAACTTCCCTGTCAAACGATCTTGTTAAAAGCTGCGGTCTTTCTGTCTCAGAAATCCCTAAATTGAAAAAGAAAACGGCAGCGACAAATAGATAGTAAGCCGCGCGCTCCTTTCTTGTCGCCTTTCCGCCTGTTTTGGCAGGCTGGCGCTTGTACAGCCAAATTAAAATGGCAATGTCGACGATGAGAAGCAAATCAGTCGGCATAAACAAAGAGTTGATACTGCTTCCCAAATCGCCCATATTATTCGTCTGGAACAATACAGGAATCGTTAAAAAGTCGTTGTAAAAACGGTAGAAGATCATGTTCGCAAGCAAGACAAACGTCAGGACGATGCTTGCCCCGATAATAAACCGGTTCCTGTTTTTTTCTTTAAAAAACAGGCCGATTCCGAATATAAACAGCAAAAAGCTTAAAGGGTTGATGAACAATATAAACTCTTGCATGAAGTTTTCAATTTTAATATTGAAGCTTGTTTTGTAGACGACATACGTTTTCAGCCACATCAGCAATGTCGCAATTAACAAAAACGAAATCTTTGAAAAAAATGACTTTCGCATTCGAAACCTCCCTATGCAGCAAGACGCATGTTTCCGTAAACTGAATTTCCACATATTGTTTTATTTTAGAAAAATCGCTAAAATTACTAAATCATATCTTAACCTGTCTGTACAAAAAAATCAATCATTTTTCACATTGGCTTAACAGTGTTAACAATGCTGCAAAGCGGTCTGAAAATGCTTATAAAACAGGCTCCGCCTGGCTTTTCAGCCATTGGTTTTTTGCGATCCATGCGCCGCCGATCACGCCTGCGTCGTTTCCAAGTGAAGCGATTACGATCTCAGCCGCCTCGCCGGCCCGCGGAAATACGAAGCGGTTGAAAGATTGTTCAACTTTTGAGCGCAGGATTTCTCCTGCTTTTGAGACGCCTCCGCCAATTACGATTTTCGAAGGATTGAGCGAGCTCGCCAAGTTGCCGAGGACCATTCCTAAATGACCCGCCACATAATCGACGACTTCGCAAGCAACCGGATCATTTTCCCGGGCCGCTTCAAAAATATCGCGCGCCGTGATCTCCGGACATGCACGCAAGTCTGTATTTCGATGGCCGGTTTTTATTTTTTCTTTGGCAATCCTGACGATCCCCGTTGCCGAAGCGATCGTTTCGATACAGCCGCTTTTTCCGCAGTTGCACGGCGCTCCTCCTTCAGGAACTGAACAGATGTGGCCGATTTCACCGCCTGCCCCGTTTTGCCCGCGGACGATTTCTCCGTTTACAATAATGCCGCCTCCGACACCCGTTCCCAATGTGACAAGAATTAAATCCTTTGCGCCGTCTCCCGCTCCTTTCCACATTTCGCCGAGAGCCGCGATGTTCGCGTCATTTTCAATGACCGCCGCTATTCCTGTCTCTGCTTCAAGGTGGTCTTTTAACGGATAGTTTTCCCAGCCCATGTTCGTCGTTTTATAAACGATGCCGGTCTCCGTATTGACGGGGCCCGGAGCGCCCATGCCGATCCATTTTAAGATGTGCTTCGGTTTGCCGAGCTCTTTCAATTTGCCGTCGATGGCTTTTGCGATGCTTACCGTAACCGTTTCCCCCGATTTATCGGTCGGAATTTCCCACTTGTGCAGGATTTCGCCATAAGCGCTTACAAAAGCGAGCTTTACCGTTGTTCCTCCAAGGTCGACTCCGACCAGCCAGCTGTCATTCATTCTGCTCCCCCTCTAATCCCTGTTTTATTTTCTCTTTACTTTTGTGAGTTCATTCTGCAAAATTGAAACGCCTTTAAGCCATTGTTCTTTTTCTATCAGATTCGAAAGAAACATTTCTTTCAGTTCGTCCATCATATATTCAAGTTCAAGTTCGCGGTCTCCAAAATAAACATAACATCCAAACTGTTTCAGCAACAGCTGTACATCATAGGCTGTTTTCATTTTATTTCACCATTCTTTAAAGGTCTAACATTAGAGTATTCATAAAGCTGTCCGGCGTCAAGCAAAAAAAAAAAGCCTGTTTTCCTGGGAAAACAGACATTCAGCGGTCGGGATCCTGGGGATCCAAAAATACGGGTCTTCTATTTTTCAGCGGCATTGGCGTTCGAATCGCGATATCTCGAAAGGCTCTGTAGTCAAAGGGGATAAACGGCCATAAATACGGCACATGAAACGACTTCATTCTGACCAGATAAATCACCCAGCAGAAGATCGCGATGACAAAGCCGATCGGCCCGAATGCGCCGGCCGCGATCAGGAGAACGATTCTTGCCAGCCTGTTCGCGATGCTCAGCTCATAGCTCGGCGTAGCAAACGTGCCGATAGCCGCAACAGCGAGATACAAGACGACTTCATGCGAGAAAAGTCCGACCTGCACCGCCACTTCCCCGATCATTAAAGCAGCTACAAGTCCGAGAGCCGTAGCCAGAGACGACGGGGTGTGGATTGCAGCCATCCGCATCATGTCGACGCCTATTTCAATTATGATGAATTGCGCAAGCAGCGGAAGAGCCCCTTTTTTGTCAGGCCCTATATATTCAAGGGCGTCCGGCAAAAGATCGGGATGGACGGAAAGCAAAAACCACAGCGGCAGCAAAAAAATCGATGCCAACACAGATATAAAACGAACCATTCGCAAATAAGCGCCTGCAAGAGGTTTGTTTCTGTACTCTTCGGCATGCTGCAGATGGTGCCAAAAAGTAACAGGGGTAATCAGCGCGCTTGGCGAGCCGTCCACAAAGACAAGAATGTGGCCTTCGTACAAATGAACGGCCGCAGTATCAGGCCTTTCTGTATAACGAACCGTCGGATAAGGGTTCCAATGACGGCCGCCGATATATTCTTCCAGTGTCTTTTCCGCCATTGTCAAAGCGTCCGTATCGATCGCTTCAAGCGATTGTTTCAGCTTTTTTACACTTTCCAAATCAGCGATATCTTCCAAATAGCAGATGACGACATCCGTTTTGCTTCTTCTGCCGACCTGAAGGAACTCCATTCTGAGGGAACGGTCGCGGATTCTCCTTCTCGTCAGTGCGGTGTTGAACACGATCGTTTCGACGAAGCCGTCTCTTGAACCTCTGACGACACGTTCATTGTCGGGTTCCTCCGGGTTTCTTGCCGGGTATGTCCGCGCATCGATAATAATGGCATGGTCCACCCCGTCGACAAGGAGAACGGCCGGCCCAGACAGCACCTGGGCGGCTGCTTTGTCGAGGTCGTCTTCCGTATCAATTTCGATGTATGGGATGTACGTTTTGATCAGCTTCTCAAGCGGATCGTCTTCCAGACTTTCAGGGGTGAGCCTTGAGAGATTCTTAAGCAGATGGTGCATAATATCATCTTTTACAAAGCCGTCGACAAGATAAAGCGACATGTCTCTATCAGCATAAACAACATCAAGCCGGATCATGTCGAAGCTTTTGTCGACACCCAGCTTTTCATTTAAATATTCAACATTTTTCGCTAAATTTTTTTGGACCGCATGCTTTTTTTCCATTGTATATTAAAAGCTCCCGTCAAAATGAGTCTGTTCTAAAGACCATTTTTAACATAACGGAAGCTTTTCATACTTGGTTACCGGGCGGTTTCTTTCTTAAGTTCGTCCCGAAACGCTTTATACAACTCTTCATCAGGCTTTTCTGCCAACGCTCTTACAACAGACTGTTCGGCTTTGGCAAACTCGCCTTTTTGAGCATAGAGCCTGGCAAGATTATAGTGTGAGGCGTGATCTGATGGATCTTTTTCAACGACGGCCTCGAACCTTTTCTCCGCGTTTTCATACTCGCCGAGCTGATATTCGGAATAAGCGAGCAGTCTTAAAGTGTCGCTGGAAGCATCCTGTTTTGAGCCCGCTTCCTGCAAGGCATCTTTTACCTTTTCATAGTCTCCCTCATCATACCATTGCGCCGCCTGATGCAGCATGGCATTTTCCTGCATCGAAGCTGAATGTGTCCCAAAGTACAGGGCCCCTCCTCCGATGACAAAGATGAGGACCCAGCCTGCCAGCCGTTGGAGCGGTCTTTTTTTCCCGGGGATTCCGACCGCCAAGGCCGTCAGGAGACCGCCGATCAATCCGCCGATATGGCCGGCATTGTCAACATTTGAAATGGTGAAACCGAGGCCGAGGTTCAGAATGATAATCACAATGATATTTGTTCCGATCGTTTTTAAGAAAGCTTTCCGGTTTGAAAAAGCCAGATACAAAAGTGCCCCCAAACAACCGAAGATGGCTCCCGAAGCCCCTGCGGACGGATACGGGCTGAACAGAAAGCTGCCGATCGATCCAAAAATTCCGGCTGATATGTATATAACAAGAAAGCGGAATGATCCAAACACCCTTTCTGCCGCGGCTCCGACAGACAGCAATGCAAATGTATTAAACATGAGGTGGACCAATCCGATATGAAGAACGATCGGCGTGACAAGCCGCCACCATTCCCCGGCTAACAGGAGGCTGTTTTCCTTCGCACCGAACCGGATGAGCGTGTCGGTATTCTGACTGCCGCCCGACATTTCCAGAAGCAGAAACATGAAGACTTGAAGCACTGCAAAAATCCAGGTAAACATCGGTTTGCCTTTCTCAAATACAGCCGCTTCCCGCCGCCTTTCTTCTTCTCTTGCTTTAGCCGCTGCTAATACTTCGGCTCTCTTCTCTTCCACATTCTCGTATCCGGCATCCTGCATGTGGCCTGTCAGCTCATCCGGCCCCATGTTTAAAGCAACGGCGAGTTTGCGGAAGCCTTCTTCAGCCGAAGCGTGCTCAATAAAAACCGGCACGATGCTGATCCGTTTATCTGCGACCGGATGACTGACAACATCTTCCCACTCATCTACAGGTGCTTCCTGCGACAAATAGACGTTCAATATCGAGAGCTTTCGCTGCCTTGATGCTGCTCTCAGGCGCTCCGCTCTTTCATAAAGAGATTCCAAGTCACCGACGAGATCCTGTCTGAAATCGATATCCTTTCGAAAAACGCGAACCAAATCATACGGCGCGCTCCCCCTTGCTTCAAGCCAGGCTTCTCCGAATGAAGCGGGTGCCTGGACAAGCTCAAAATCCCTGTCTAAGAGGTTCCCGATGAAATTCCAATACAAATAATCGATTGAATACATACCGACGCTCCACAATTGTTTTTGTCCATTATAACAGGAAACGCGTCATTCTGCGCCTTTTAAGCGCTTTAAAAAAACCCCGTTTTTAAACGGGATTCAGAAAGCCTGCTGTATAAACTTATTGCGAAAAAACGGAATTCTCATCATCAAATGGATAAAATAGTGGCGGATCTGGTTTTGACCAAGAATGAAATTGATGACACGATAACGGTTTTGAAAAAACACAAGAGCGGCAATGACGCCTACTGCAGCGAATGTAACTTTTCTCATATGATCCCTCCTATAACCGTATCGTGTCTCATTTTTTAATAATTATTCAGCAGACCCGCTGCAGGTGTAAACGGCGTCTTCGGTAAAAATTTGCTCAACCGGAATGTCGTGCGGTTCTTTTGGGACATGATCGATCACTTGGCACTCGAAAGCCAGCGATGCGGTATCTTTTGTGAAACCGGCCAGGTATCTGTCATAATAGCCGCCTCCATAACCGATTCTGTATCCTGTCCGGTCATAGCAAATTCCCGGCACAAGGATGAAATCGATGTCTTCAGGCTCCATCCGCCCGGTTTTGTGCACGATCGGTTCCTGCAGCCCAAAATACACAACTTCAAGATCGCTTTCATCCTGAAAGCTGCGAAAGTGCATCTCTTTTGTATCAGGCATACATTTCGGAATGCACACCGTTTTTCCTTCAAGCCGTGCCTGTTCGATAATCGGTTTTGTCGGAACTTCGCGATTTCTGGATATCGTGAGGGCAATGACAGACGCTTTTTTCCACTGTTTTGATTGAAAAAGCTTCCGGTGAATCGCTTCCGCCTTTAGAAGAAACTCCTGTTCCGGCATGTTTGCAAGCCTCTTTCTGACCTCGTTTCGTAAAGAACGCTTCACATCTCTTTCCCCCTTAAAAACAGAAAAACAGCAGGAAAATCCCTGCTGCTTACTTTGTTTCGCGGTGTAATGTTGATTTTTTGTCACGTGGGCAATACTTTTTGAATTCAACGCGATCTGGATTGTTACGCTTGTTCTTTGTAGAAATATAGTTACGCTCGCCGCATTCAGTGCAAGCTAAAGTAATATTAACGCGCATTTATTTTTCCCTCCAAACTATATATCATTTCTGTTCAGACTTATCTATAATACCACTTATGATGCCGGAATGCCAGGCGTTTTTTTTAGTTTGTCACGGTTTGTTAAAAAGACGTGTGATACACATGTTGCAAAAACACATTTTTGATATATCCAGGATCATGCAAATCCACTATATAAGCCTCTGCCGTTCGCCCGACCTTGAGCAGCTGCTCCTTAGCGCCGACAATTTCTGCGAGCGCATATGCAGCCTTATCCGGATCATTAAAATCAAGATGAAAGCCTGTCACCCGATCGATGACGAAATCGTTCCATCCCCGTTGATTCCGACGGCGACGGCAGCGCCTGCGGCCATGCTTTCTTGAACAGCGATGCCGAACGGCTCATAACAACTTGGGAAAACAGCCATTTCACAAAATGCCAGCCAGCTCTCTCTTTCCTCTTCACAAAGGAAAGGAAGAATTGTCACACTTTCCTTAATACCCAATTCTCTTGCCTTGGCCTCGATCCCGCTTTGAAGCGGTCCCTCCCCGGCAATGACAAGTTCAAGATCAGGCCGCCGTTTGCGAAGCTGCTGAAAGGCGTGCAGCAATGCGATAAACCCTTTTTCCGGAACAAACCTTCCGCAGGAAAAAAAGTACGGCGCGCTTTTCATTCGTTTTTTCACTGTGCGGCTTTTTTTGCACGGATGGGGAATGACGCGGACTTGCTCGAAAGGAAGCGAAAACGCCTTTTGCATGTCTGACTTCATCATGCTGCTCAGCACGAGAATTTGATCGCTTTTTTCAGCCAGAAGCCGTTCGAGGCTTGCTCTGTATGGGTGGACATTTTCGCCTGCTGCCGTTTTCCGGCCGCTTTCAAGGCCGTGTACCGTGGAAATCAGCGGCACAGCCAGCATCTCGCTGAGATAAACGGCGGCAGGCGCGGTGATATCATCATTTGCATGGATGAAATGAAATTGTCCTTTTTGAGCCAGCACGGTTTTGATCATCTGAAAATTCATGGCGGCCACCGCCTCTTCAAAAGAAGCGAACACTTTTAAATCAAGCGGAATCTCAAGCGTTTCCCATGCATGGCTGTTTTGCCCGGCAGCCGTCGTGCAGACGGTAAAGCTGACTTCGTTCCGCAATAGTTCAAGGTGACTTTTCACATAGCGTCCCGCTCCGCTTTTCAATAAAAGGGGATTTTCCAGCGACAGCAGCAATACGTTGATCAACGGAAACGCTCCTTTCCTTCTATTAAAGAATAACTCGTATACGAGGAAAATTGAGTCGTCCAATCCTGCTGATTGTCGTGATACAGAAAACAGCTGCTGTTTGAATGGATTCCGTTTTCCCCAAGGAAGAAGCAGCTGGATGTGAGAACGGCCAGCGACATGTTGAGCGAATTGTATATCCGGTATTCCGCTTTGTAGAACGCATTGCCTGCAGCGGGAAAAACCGAGGCTTCCCCTTTAAATGCATCGGTATGGATCGTCCGTACGCTGCGCTCTCCGTTTTTTACGCAAAAGAGAAGAA
Organism: Bacillus sp. GM2; assembly: GCF_056155945.1. Taxonomy (NCBI): domain Bacteria; kingdom Bacillati; phylum Bacillota; class Bacilli; order Caryophanales; family Bacillaceae; genus Bacillus; species Bacillus sp. GM2. The sequence goes on along the minus strand of NZ_JBRKSZ010000007.1, from coordinate 977,851 downwards.
TTTGCTTTTCGACGTCTCTTATCCTTTCAAACAGAACCGCTTCAGCCGCAGAAAGGGCCGCATCTGAGATCTCCCAGCTCAGCCGAACGGTTTCATGATCCGGCGAAGATATTTTTAAAATATCGTTACAAAACGAAGATTCGCTTCGAATACTATGTTGAAAAGGTTTTTTCGAGATGATTATCCTTTTCACCGTGCGCCCTCCCGTTAAGTCCTGTTATGTATCTATCCTATTGGAAATGGCCCCGCAGGCGCAACGAAAATAAAATTCTTCGACAAAATTTTTATTTTTTGCATTAACTCCTTTTGAAGCAAGCGTTTTTATGGTATAAAAAAGAAGGAGAAAATTAGAATTGAAGGTGATGAACGTGGAAATTGCTATCATTGCGCTGCTCGTTGTCAGTATTGCGCTGATTGCATTCTCATATTTTCAAAGAGAACCGATCAAGGAAGTTGAACAGGAGTTGGAAACCCTTCAGCTGTCCGCCATGCAGGAAATCTATAAACTAAAAAAGAAGATGACCGTCCTTGAGGAAGAGCTCCTCGATTCAAATGTGGTCGTCCGCAGACCAAATGCCGGAATCAGCCAGCATATTGCGAAGCAGATTCTTTCAAAATACCAAAACGGCATGTCTGTAGACGCCATCGCAAAAGCTGAGCACGTATCTGTCGAAGATGTCAAAGCGATCATTAAAGACAATGAGAGGGTGCTTGTATGACCAGACAAAGTGTACAAGCATTTGCCGGAGGAATGATTTTGGCTACCGCCGTTCTTGCAGGCGCATTTTATTTGACGGATAACGGAAAAGCTGAAGCTTCTAAAGACGCTCAAAACATCAGCGAAAACGATGTCAAAACTTATTTAAAGGACAACCAGCAGGTTTCGCTGAAACGCGAAGAATACCAGCAGCTGCTCCATTATAAAGAGACCGCTCTGAAGCAGGATGCTTCGTCTCAAAACAAAAAAGAGAAGGAAGCAGAAAAAAAAGATTCCAAGTATAAGCTTGAAATCAAAAGCGGCATGAGCACGGCTGAGATAGCAGACCTCCTTGCAAAAGGAAAAGTGATTTCATCTGCCGATGACTTCAAAGATTATGTGAAAAAGACCGGAAACGAATCTAAAATCCGCGCAGGTAAATACGAACTGAAGCGCGGTGACAGCTTGAAAAACATCGTCAAAACGCTGTCTAAATAAAAAAGCAGACTGGAACGGGACTGACCCCCGTTTTGAGACAGGATTCAAAAACACCTTTAAACAACCAATTCCCGATAGTTTACCGGTGATTGGTTGTTTAGTTTTGTTTGAATACGAATATTGTTAAAATAATGAATGTATTCTTTAACAGTGCGTTCTACGATGGCAGTCGTAGTTCGATCAATGCTGTTAAGATAGAACGTTTCAGACTTTAGTGAGGAATGAAACGATCCGATGGAGGCATTATATTAATAGCTTTCTGATACTCGTAAGATGTATACACTTAACCTTGGTCGTACAGTAAGCAAGGACTTATATGTAATTTTTACAAGTGGAAGCAGTGCGGGTACAGTTAAGTGTGAGATCATCCCAATTGCAGCTGTCCCCATGGAAACAGTGACAACATTCCCCTTTGTCAGCTTTTTAATGCTTTGATTAGAGGTTCAAAGAATCCTGTGTCTTGTAAAATGCAAAAAATAAAGTGGCGAAGATAAACATGGTCGCCACTGGCAGTACTTTGATAATCCCTTCTTCAAAGAAGGTTTAAATATCATTGATGTCAAATCCAGCAATGAGCACCCCTATCAGAGACACGATGGTCGGACTTACTTTCCCAAAATCAGCAAACCAGTAAACGTTAACATAAGACCCCTCCTACAATAAACCGTTTACATACCTATACAGTAACAAAAAGGATGAAGAACCCATTCGTAGTACGGGGTGGAACTTGTCAAAAAGCAATTCAAATTATTAATTTAAACAATCAAAAAACATCCATTAAGGATGTTTTTTGATTGAGAATTAAGCACTTAATTTAACCAAAAGAAAGTAACTGTAATTAAAATTATTAAATATATGGCCGAAAAAATTCTATAAATACCTTTTTTGGTTTGGAAAGGTGGGGATATAAAAGTTACTAAAATAGTCGGGCCAAACAAAGCAATCAAAAAGTACCTATAATCAAAAAAGATAGTACAGATTGATAGCAGTATTGAAAAATAAAATACTATTATAAATGAAGTATTAACTTTACTTTTCGTTTCTTTTTGTTCTTCTTCTGTATGATCATCCAATAATTTATCTATCTGCTTTTTATTAAAGAACATAAGAGCCTCCTAATGTTAATTTGGTAAGTAAATAAGGCGTTATTAATGCTTCTGTAACAGCAGCAAGTAATGTCAATAAAAATAGTATAATAACAAAGTACAAAAAATCTAGTAAAAACTGTTTTTTCGGAAATTTAATACCCCTTATCTTCATATATACGTAATCTAACAATTTGAAACCAAGTGCTCCCGATAAAATCATTGCGGGAATCTCAAAAATACCGTGAGGAACCAAAGCAGTTAATATAAATAAGACATCGTTTCCATGGTCGGTGATACTATGTAAAGAAGATAGACCGACTAAGAAGCCATTCAATATTAATAAGATAGATGTCAAAATTCCAAATGTAAACATTGAAAAAATGAGAAATAAATTTGCTGCAAAATTATGTGTAAAATAACCCAATACTGTGATATTTTGAACATTATCTTGACTAAGACTAGGTAGAATATTGTTAAAAATCACACCAAGAACTAAACCCACTATGTAAAAGGAGCTTGCTATATAGAGTATACGCTTATTTCTTTTTAATAATTCCTTCATTTTAGAATCGTATCCATATCCCTTATAATCAAATCTTCAAAATCCTTTATGTCTGTAAGGTGATTATATTCTTTAACTAAAGTACCATTAATCAGTATTCCAACCTTATCACATAGTTGTTGTGCTATGTTTACAAGGTGTGTAGACATGATGACAGTGTTTCCCTGTTCAGCATAACGTTTGAGAAAACTTTTCATCATCTTTGTAGTTGGAGGATCAAATGCACCTAATGGTTCATCTAATATTAATATTTCTGGTTCATGAAGTATGGCTCCTGCAACAGATAACTTATGTTTCATACCAAAAGAAAATGTAGATATCATGTCATTTTCATTATCTTTCAAGTTAAATTGACTTAACAAAAGATCTATTCTATCATTTTTAATCTCATAAGGGACATCTTGTAAATCAGCAACAAACTCAAGGTACTCTCTAGGTGTTAAATAATGATAGATAAAAGGCGCGTCTGGAACGTATCCTATATATTTAAGGTAAGAGGATCTTTCAGATTCCAAGGTTTCTCCTTTGATAGTGATTTTACCTTCGTAAGGTTTCACTATACCAAGGATACATTTTAAAAGAGTTGATTTACCGGCTCCATTTGGTCCAAGCAAGCCGTACACTTTGCCTTTCTCTATCTTTAAATTAATAGATTTAAGGATCAGTTTATCTTTATATTTGAAAGACACATTTTCAATGTTCATGTTTTCATCTCCCAATTTTTCGTTCCTATTCTTTTAATCCAAAAATAATAAAAGAATCCAATACCTATAACAAATAAAATGGTGCCTGTTACAATGACTAAAAAGAATATTCCCCTATTAATAATATCAAATGTAACGAGAACGCCTGTGATACCATACAACTGAAGGTAAAATGCCAGTAACACTCCGAGAATAGTATGTTCAAAAAATGATGCTTTAACAGATGAACCAATATCTTCGAAATTCTCCCAATCTAAACGAGGATAGAGAAATGTTCCAATAATTTGCCCAGCACCTATGATAAGACTGATGGAGTTAATCATGATGAACAATATAAATTGCGTCATAATATCTAAGTTGAATAACAATAAGATAAATAGAAATAACGTATTCATTAAAATAAGAATCACAGATAAGTGCAATAAAGATTTTCCTGCGATCAATTTAAAAATAGAAGCACCCGAACTCTTATAAACATAAAGGTTCTCACGCTCTGCATCTGCTGAAGTTACGCCAAGTAATCCCTCTCCTAATAAAGATGTATTATAAGTCACCGCAAATAAAATTGGGTAGATAACAAAGATATCTGAGAAATCAAACCACATTTGATTTAAACTAAGACCTATCAATACACCTAGTTCTATTGCAATCATATTAATGGAAAGTACCAGTCGTTTTTTTATTGTAAAATTAGCCCTTAATAGTGCAGTAAGGTCTTTCTTTAGAATAGCAATATTTTGCCGTGGTAAGGCCTTTTGTAAGAAGCTTAAAAAAGGCAACTTAATTGGTTTTAATTTTGGCAAAAGATTATTAGGTACTGCTTCTTTTATAATCAATACTTTCGAAATTAAATGAAAGGTAATAAAGACGCAAAGGCAACCTAAAGCAATATAACCTATAGAATATATAAAAAATAAATGTATATCACTTGTTGAAAGTAAAAACCAATTTGTAGGTAGCCAATTGGTGGCTAATATCATATCTAATTTGAATAGATATATGAAATTGCCAATAGCTTCAAGGAGATCATTTTGATAAAAATAATTAAGTCCAATCCAGCCAAGAAAAGTAGTTGAAATGGCAGATATACAGGCAATTCCTATAAGGGATAACAAGCTTTTTAATCGTGAATTTAAAATGTTATGTAGAAATTTAGAATAAACGATGTATGTAAGCGATGAATAAAGACTTGTCAGTCCAACAATAAATATTAGCAGTGATGGAAATGATAACAAAAGATATATACGGTCATGTGTAGAAAAATTTATAAAAAAGAGTATAGGGAATAACACTACTGTTAATTTAAACAGGATGTTTAGAAAAATTGTTGTAAAGAACCTTGATAATAAAATTTTTTTTGGATCCGTTTTTAAAGTATGGAGAAGAAGAAAATCTTCAGGATATACATATCGATGTATGATATCAGTCGATGATTTTAATATATTCAAAACAAAAAAGAGAATGATAAAATTAGTACCTAGGGTTAGAATATGCTCTGGAACTCCAGTTAAAAGAGTCTGTGAGGCTTTATATAGAATAAATATATACACCAAGAAAAAGGGCGCAAAGACAAATAGAATTTTATTTGATTTAAGTAAATTTTCGCTTGATGGAAAAAAATAAATCAAGCGATTTAAAGTTCGTCTATAGGTTAGTTTAAAGTTTGCAATGAGAACCCTTTTGTTGAGCATGTGTATATTCCTCCTAAAACGAAAATAAGGAGGAGTATAATTATACTCCTCAATCTCTTCCTTTTGGTCATTTTACCATTCAGCAGCATATTTCTTGCCGTATTTTTTAGCCAGCTTTTTCGCTGTAGCTACCATTGCAGCTGTAATTAGACCCGTTCCGCCCAAAACAACAGCCAATAGGCTGAGAATTGTTAATACATCGCCTGTTGTCATAATAACACCGATTGCTACATAGGCTGTTTTTTTACTAATTCCTAGGTTTGTTGCAAGGTCTAAAGCGAACTGATGACCTGAACTAAAGTCAATAGAAGCTAAACCTGCAATACCTTCTGAAGAGCCCATCAGGAAAGTAGCAATGGCAAAGAGAGAAACTACACCTGTAATACTTGCAATTTTAAAAAGATTGCTATTTTTCATTTTGAAATTTCACCTCCTTTCAGTTTATAAAAATAAACTTGTTGAAAAAAGAGAAATAATACCTAAAGACATTGTAATGCTAATGATTATGATGGTTTTTTTATAAGAAATTTGATGTATTACTTTTAAGGCAATACACCCTAGAATGGTAGACCACCAAAAGAAAGGGTCAATAATAATATTCAAGATAATATCTAGTGGCTGTTGAGAATTTGGGTAAATAACTGAAAAGGCGAAATCACTACCTAAAAAGAAAGAAAAAATAACGAGTATTGTAAATTTGATGCCTATTGGTATGATTGAATAAATAAAACTAGGGAAAAATTCTTTGGCGGTAGCGGTCCCGCCAATTAATATCCCAATAATATGTATAATAAAAAAGCTTACAAGAACCATCGAGGTAAATTGAATAATACCTAATACTAATGTAATAATCATAATGAGTGTATTCATATCAGTTGTATAATCAATTCCATTGTCTTGAAATGAATTATTAATCAAGGTAGAGAGTGTTGGGAAGATAGCTAAATAAAAGCCTAAAAACAGAAACAATACAGCTAGGAAGACAAACCAAGAATGACGATAATTCTTATCGCTAGAATACTTGATAGAAAGAAAGTCCTTTGGAGAAAATATGAAATGATGTATGAGAGTAATAAAGTTTTGTTTGTTATCCATAAATGCTCCTTATATAAACAAAAGTATTTTTTGTTAATTCTATTAAATAATGTATCACATTTTACAATGTTTGGTAAATATGGAATTTTATTTATTAAGGTAAATTTAAGGTTGAATTGTTTCATAAAAATCGAAAAGAATGCCTCTGGGACTACCCCCTTTTTTTAAAACTTCATTTTGTTGTTTCAGCTAACGACTTTCTGCCTGCAGTCTCTCTAATTCAGAAGAATACTCGGGATCCTTTCCATAAGTATATTGTTTTTCAACAGGCTGTTCGAATCGGTGTTTATCCGCAGCCTTATACCACCTGACCCATGTCTGAACCCGCGCCTTATTCTTGATATTCGATTTCTGCATGATCTCTTTCATAGGTACGCCTACCAATCTCATTTCTCCAGCCTTCCGTTTACTTGTCCCCATAGAAAAAACACCTCCATGTCTTATTTCGGATAACAACTATCCGTGCAAACTTGAAGGTGTTTTTTATTTGTCTCATCTATGGGGTCAGACCCCTTCGTACCAGCCTGCTTTTTTATTGCCTCCGCCGCCGATGCAAAAAAGACTGCCGCTTTAAAACGGCAGCCTCTTTCTCATCCGAACCGGCCTGTTATATAATCTTTCGTCCGATGATCGTCAGGACTTGAAAACATTTTGACCGTATCATTGCACTCAATCAGCTCGCCCATCAGGAAAAACGCCGTTTGATCGGAAATTCTCGAGGCCTGCTGCATGTTGTGCGTGACGATGGCAATTGTATATTTCTCTTTCAGCTTGAGCATCAGCTCTTCGATTTTCAAAGTTGAAACGGGATCAAGGGCGGATGTCGGTTCATCCATCAAGAGAACGTCAGGATTGGTGGCCAGCGCCCTTGCGATGCAGAGGCGCTGCTGCTGCCCCCCGGAAAGTCCGAGCGCCTGGGAATGAAGACGGTCTTTCACTTCATCCCACAGCGCTACATCCACAAGCGCCTTTTCCACTCTCTCATTCAGTTCTTTTTTGTTTTTCAATCCATGGATTCTTGGTCCGTATGCGACATTATCAAAGATCGACTGGGGAAACGGGTTTCCTTTTTGAAACACCATGCCGACTTTTTTCCGTAACTCGACAAGGTCGACTTTGCTGTTGAGTACGTTCGTTCCGTTGTAGCTGATCTCTCCGGTCATTTTGACATTCGGAACCATATTGATCATGAGATTCAGCGTTTTAATGAATGTCGACTTTCCGCACCCTGACGGTCCAATGATGGCGGTAATTTCGTACTCGGGTATTGTCAAGTTAATGTTCTTTAATGCGTGATGTTCGCCGTACCATAAATTCAAGTCGTTGATCTGGTATACATCTTCTGGCTTTACAGCTGTTACAGCGCTCATACCGGCCCCTCCTTATCCAAATCTGCCGTTGATGTAATCCTCTGTCTTTTTTTCTGAAGGATTCATAAAAATCTTTTCCGTACGATCGTATTCGATTAAATCTCCGTTAAGGAAAAACGCCGTTTGATCGGAAATTCTTGAAGCTTGCTGCATGTTATGCGTGACAATGATGATCGAGTATTCCTCTTTTAAACCGACGATTAATTCCTCTATTTTCGCGTTTGAAATCGGGTCGAGCGCTGAAGCAGGCTCATCCAAGAGCAGGACTTCGGGCTTCATCGCGAGCGTCCGGGCGATGCAGAGACGCTGCTGCTGCCCGCCTGACAGCGAAAGAGCCGACTCATGCAGCCTGTCTTTCACTTCATCCCACAGCGCGGCTTTCGTCAAGCTTTCTTCCACGATCTCATCAAGCACGGATTTCCGCCGTTCGCCCGCATATTTTAATGCGTGGGTAATGTTGCTGTAAATCGATTTTGGAAAGGGGTTCGGCTTCTGAAATACCATGCCGATCTCCCTTCTCAGATTGACGACATTGATATTGGAATCAAGGATGTTAAGCCCTTCATACCGTATTTCTCCGGATGTTCTGGCTGATGGAATCAGATCGTTCATCCGGTTGATGCTTCTTAAAAAAGTCGATTTTCCGCAGCCTGACGGACCGATCAAAGCCGTGACCGCATGTTTGTCAATACGCATGGAAATGTCGTTGACGGCCCGCTTTTCTCCATAGTAAATATTTAAATTTTTCACTTCTAAAATATGCTCTTTCGCTTCAGGGAACGGAGCGATTCCGATATTGTCGCGCACGGTTTCCAAAACCGGCATCTGAACCTGAGCCATATGATTTCATCCTTCCTTCTTATTTGTTTGCCGTTAACTTTTTATGAATAAAAGAGCCGAGCCATCGGGCTGCCAGGTTAAAGATCAAGACGGACAGAACGAGAACGGCGGATGCGCCGTTTGCGATCGCTTCAGCATCGGGGATGATCCCCTGTGTGTTTACATTCCAAATATGAACGGCCAGCGTTTCAGCCGGTCTGAAAATATTGAGCGGCGATGTCTCAGAAAACGGATTCCAATCGGCAAAATTCAGTCTCGGCGTGGTTAGTCCGGCTGTAAACAGCAAAGCGGCAGCTTCGCCAAATACACGGCCCGACGCAAGAATCGCGCCTGTGATGATGGACGGCACCGCGCCAGGAATCAATACCGTTTTAATCGTGTGCCATTTGGACACGCCTAAAGCAAGGGAAGCCTCTTTTTGCTCCTTAGGTACGGAGCGGATCGCATCTTCTGTCACCCTGACCATGACAGGCAGGTTGAAAATCGTCAAAGCAAGCGCTCCTCCGATAATGCTGTACCCCCATCCGGTCAGATTTACAAACATCAGCATGCCGAACATCCCCATAACGATCGAAGGAAGAGATGACAAAACTTCAATACAGACACGGATAAAATCGGTCAATTTGTTTGCGGGCGCATATTCCGCCATATAAATTCCCCCGCCGACTCCCAGGGGAACCGTGATCAGCATCGTCAGCACGAGAATATAAAACGAGTTGAACAGCTGATCTCGAATTCCTCCGCCGCTTGACAGCGCACTTGAACGCGAAGTTAAAAAGCTGAGGCTGATATGCGAAACACCATTGATGATGATATAAGCGAACAAACCGACAAGAATAGCGGCGATTACCGCAGCAATCAATCCAAAAACACCGGTTGCTAAACGATCTGTTACTTTGCTGTTCATTACAGTTTCCTCCTGGATGACAGATAGCGGATGAGCAGGATGAACAAGAACGACATGATCAGAAGGACAAGCCCCATTGACCAGAGCGTATTGTTTTCCACGCTCCCGTATGTTGTATGGCCCATGTTCAACGTAATGATCGTTGTCAATGTCCCCGCAGGGTCTAAAAGGCTCTCAAACAGATTTCGGGAATTTCCGATGACCATCTGCACGGCCAGCGCTTCGCCGAACGCCCTCGCCATTCCCAAGACGACGGCTGTCAGAAGCGAAGGCAGCGCTGCCGGTATCAGCACTTTGCGGATCGTCTGCCAGCGGGTTGCGCCTAATGCGTATGATCCTTCGCGGAGATTTTTCGGCAGCGACATGAGCGCATCCGTTGAAATCGAAGTGACCGTCGGCAAAATCATGACAGCCAGGACGATCGTTCCCGCCAGAAGGCTGTGGCCCGATCCGCTTGACTTAAACTGTGAAATGAACGGCACTAACACTGTAAGGCCTATGAATCCATAAACGACGGAAGGAATGCCAACAAGCAATTCGACAACCGGCTGCAGCACTTTTCTGCCCCATGATGGCGCGATTTCCGTCATGAAAATCGCACCTCCTATTCCTAGCGGTGCAGCAATCAAAGATGCAAGAAGGGTCACTGCAAAAGATCCGAGTATAAACGGAAGTGCTCCGTATTCAGGGTTTTCGTTCGTTGGATTCCAATCTAGACTGGTTAAGAACTCAATTGGACTTACACCATTGGCCAGAAAAGATTGCAACCCCTTATTTCCGAGAAAAATTGTGATCGAAATCGCCGCCGCCATCATGATAAAGGCGCACGACGCAACCAAAATCCTCCCGCGGATTTCATCCATTTTGCGATTATGCTTGGAGCTGATCAGCCGCTCTTTCGCGGACAGTTTCTCTATTTTTTGAACCATTTTTTACACTCCTATAAGAACAAGTCATAAGAGGGAAAGTGTCAGGAGCACACTTTCCCGCCTTCTATTGTCATTATTTATCAGTTTGCTTTCCATCCGCGTCGCGTTTTACTTCCATGTCTGTTACTGGAATGTAGCCCTGCTCCGTCACGATGGATTTTTGAATGTCATCGCTCATCAAATAGTCGAGGAATTCTTTCGCCAAGCCTTCAGGTTCGCCTTTCGTATAAGAATGCTGGTAAGCCCAGATCGGGAATTTGCCTTTTTGTACATTTTCGGCTGTCGGCTTAACGCCGTCGATTGAAAGCGGAGTGACAGTATCATCCTTGATATACGAGAACGCAAGATATCCGATTGCACCAGGCGTTTCAGCGATTAACTTTTTCACTGTGTTTGAAGAATCTTCCGTGATTCCTTCAGCTGGAGTCTCTCCATCAAGTGCATATTTGACAAAAGTCGCGCGGGTTCCTGAAGAATCAGGACGGTTGACAAGGGTGATCTTTTGATCTTTCCCGCCTAGTTCTTTCCAGTTTTTGATTTTACCTGTGAATACCTTTTTGAGATCTTCTAACGAAATGTCATCGATGCCTACTTCAGGGTTAACGGCAGCTGCCATTCCGACAACCGCAACTTGATGATCGGTAAGTTCTTTGGCAGGAATGCCTTCTTTTTCTTCGGCAAAGACATCGGAGTTTCCGATTTGGACTGTGCCTTCAGCCACTTGGGAAAGGCCTGTACCAGAACCTCCAGCCTGAACTTGAATATCGGCATCAGGATTTTCATCCATGAATTTTTCAGCCGCTGCTAAGACAAGAGGCTGCATCGCCGAAGAACCCGAAATCGTCAAAGAACCTGAAGCCTTATTCTCTGTTTTATCGCTTTGTTTGCCTTCGTCTGCATTGTTGTTTGTACTGCTGCTTCCACAAGCTGCTGCGAAGACAACTAAAACGGACATGATGAACATCAGTGTGATTTTTTTAAATGGTTTCACTTCTTAATCCTCCCGCGTAAATGTGTAATTTGTCCTACGGGTATAGCGTAACTTTTCAATATTAATCTTGTTTAAATGAATTATTAAGGTTTTGTAAAATAAGCTTGAACTTTGTATAGAATGCGGACGAAAGGAACGGGCGCACAAAAAAACACCTGCATGGTTCAATGCAGGTGTTTTAATGAAAAAGTCCTATTCTGTAGCTTCTTTTTCGATTTTGTCTTTATTTTTTTCGACAGTATTTTCTTTTGATTGTTTTGATTTCAGTTCAAAATACTTATCAAGCACTTTTCGGCCGATTTCGTTTGTGATCGAATATCTCTGGCCATAGTCATTATAAACCCAAGGAACGACGACGGAAATAGCGACTTCCGGATTATCGTAAGGTGCGTAGGCAACAAGCGTTGTATTGTATGTCGATGTTCCCGTTTTCGATTTGTCCGGTCCGTCATAGAAAGACTGGGCCGTTCCTGTTTTTCCAGCTGGTTTATATGAAGCAGAGGCAAACTGTCCCGCTGCCGTACCTTTTGTCATTACGCGCCTGAATCCTTTCTGGACTTCTTTTATATATTCATCGCTCATGTCCACTTTGTTCAATACTTCAGGCTGCACAGACTGTGTAACGGCTCCGATTCCTTTTTTCGAATCGGGCTCTCTGATCTCTTTCACAAGCTGCGGCTTCATGCGGTATCCCCCATTGGCAATCGTTGACACGTACTGAGCCAGCTGCAGCGGTGTGTATGTGTCATACTGTCCGATGGAAAAGTCAAGCAGGAAACCGGGCAGTCTTTGAGATCCTTTGTAGCCTGAAGCTTCATTTGGCAGATCGATTCCGGTTTTGACGCCGAGGCCGAACTGGCTGAAATAATACCTGAATGTATCAAATGCTTTTGTTTGAAGGTCGAGCGGCTGATGCGCCTTATATTGGCCTTTACCAAGGGCGATCGCCGTTTTAAACATGAACACGTTTGAAGACTTTTCAAGAGCTCCCTGGATACCCAGTGTTCCCAAGTTGCTCGCCCAAGATTTTTTCGGTTTTCCTTTTCCGATATAGAGCGGTTCATCAAGAAAAGTCGTATTTAAATTAATGGCTCCCGTCTGCAGACCTGTTAAAACGGTGGCCCCTTTGACAGCCGAGCCCATCGCATAAGAAGACGTCATCGCGCCGAGCGCATAGTCGTCAACCTTTAATTTGCCGCTTTCGTTTTTAAGCTGTTTGCCGGCAATCGATAACACTTCCCCGTTTCGCGGATCCATCATAACGACGAATGCGCGGTCGAGAAGCGGAGCGCTATGCTTGGCTTTGGCAGACTTCAGTTCATCCTCGACAATTTTTTCAATCGCTTTTTGCATATCAACATCAATCGTCAAGACTAAATCCTTTCCGCTTTTCCCCTCGGAAATGACTTCCGTATCGACGATATCCCCTGATTTATTGGTAATATTTTTCACTTTCTCTTTCTGTCCCTGAAGCACATTTTCATATTCGGCTTCGAGGTAGCTTTTTCCGACGCGGTCATTCCGGTTGTAGCCGAGCGACAAATAATGATCAAGCAGGCTTTTCGGAAGCCCTTCATTTGAATCGGATATGCTGCCGATCATCGTTCTGAGCAGACCGTTATAAGGATAATCCCGCTTCCAATCAGACGTCACATCGACTCCCGGGAGCTCGTCCAGGTGTTCGCTGACAACCGCCATTTCTTTTGCAGTTACACCTTTGTTTTTAATATACTGCGGAGTCAGCGCGTATCCAGAATCCATCTGACGCTTGATTGCCAAGACTTTCAAATCTTGATCTGTCAATTCATTCAGTTTATCTTCCGTGATCCTGTCAAGCTGCAGCTGGTATAAATCGTCTTCCTTCAGCTTGCCGTCCTTGACTTTTTTCCGGTCCTCATCGGTGATGAGCTTCTCGGCTTCTTTCGGGCGCGTTAAAATCCAGTAGTCCTTTTTATCGCGCTCCGTTATTTTATCTGTATCGATTTTGATCATTTCTGCAAGTTTTTTTGCTATTTTGAGCCTGTCCTCCTGAGAGGTCGATGATGTCCTTGTGTATGTAATGGCATTCATCGGTTTATTTTTCACGATCGTATTCAAGTTCCGGTCATATATTTTCCCCCGCGGAACGCTTGTCGAGACATCGACTTCTTCCTGCTTCTGCACTTCGTTCGTATAGTCTTCGCCAAAGACGATCTGCACCATGCCGAGGCGCACGACGACGATGGTGAAAATAATAAAAGCGAGAAGGAACAATATGTTCAACCTGATGGGGAGCGATTTGCGTTTTTCATTTTTCATTTTTTTGTTCATCATTAGCATCACCTTTTTGAAATAAAGAAAAGACACCTTATGAAAAGGTGCCAAATATATTGTAAAGTTTTTTTCAGCATTTTTCTACTATTTTCCCTTGGGGCTTACCTTTTTCCTTCTAAATAATTCGGTTCAGCTGTTTGTTTATGCGCATCTTTTCCGACCGTTTCGCGGGCGGGCTCTGTCAGACGGATATCTTTGACGAAATAGTAGATCAGCGTGTGGCCTGCCCCCAGCAAAACGAGAGAAACCGGAATGCCCAAGTCCTCCTTCAGAAGCGACACGAGCAGCAAAAAAACCAAAATCGAGACAATCCGTCCGATGTTTAAAAAAACTTCTCTGACGACAATGTATTCGATCCGCGCTTTCCGGGCATACCTCGCTTTACCGATCACATCATATGTGAGCGATGAATACGGTACGAGCAAAATCGGATAGCCGATCGCAATCGCAACAGCATACAGCAAAAGCGTCACATACGTCATATGAAACAAAATCAGAAAGAGAGCGCCGAACAGGACGAGACCGCCCATTAAAATCGCCTTTTTGCGCGCTCCCTTTTTAATAAGCCGCGTTGCGAAATAGTATGCAAAAAAAGAAACAGCTGAATTAATCAAGCCGAACTTCCCCAATGCCAACTCGCTCTTTGTCGTGATAAAGACAAAGACATTGATTAAAAAAACGAAAATCCCTTCTCTCAGCCCCTGAAAAAAATGAGCATTTGTAATGCTGCGCCAATTCGGGTCTGAATTTCGTTCCGTCCAGATTTTTTTCAAAATGTAGCGGCCGCGCGATTCACGCCTTTTTAAAAAAAAGCTCGTAATGACGGCCACTGAAAATAAAGCCAAGGACAGGCTGAAAATCACCGTGTATCCCGTGTTGTCGGCAAGCCTTGAAATGACATAGCCGGCAACAATCGGACCGATCATTCCCGCGCCGGAATTTAAAATGCCGAGGAACCCGTTAAAAAAATCTCTCGTGTCCGGCTCAGTGATTTCAAATGTCAGGACATTAAACGCAAGCCAATAAAATCCGTAGCCAATTCCGAGCACACTTCCGAGCAGCACCAGCCGTGATCCCGCATTTTCCCCCGCCAACAGCACTGTTAAATAAAATACAGCTAAAAACGAAACGCCAAACCTGAGTATAAAAACCCTGTCGATTTTTTTGGCAAGGCGGCCGGCGAACATAAAGATAATCGGCTGCATCACGACGATCGACAAATTATAAATGGCCAAATCGACAAACTGTCCGGACTGCTTCCACAGATATACATTCACAAACGTATTGGAAAGGGCAATGCTAAGAGAATAAAGGCCGCCGACTGCAAGCAGCAGCAGGAGGTCCCTGTTTAATTCCACATCGCCTATTATGTTTTTGATTCTGCTCATAACTGACTCCCCTTTACTGATCACCATTAGTCTGTCTCATCAAAAGTCAGTTATGTACTTCAGAGCAAAAGAAACGAAAAACAAACAGACCGGCTTTTCGCCGGTCTTTCAGCAGACGCTCCGCTTCGCGGACAACATAAAAAGGCCCGCTTCTCGCGGGCCTCTTTTCTCAAGCTGGATTATTTTGCTTCGCTGTAAAGGCGTGCAACTTCATCCCAGTTAACGACGTTCCAGAATGCTTTAATGTAATCTGGACGGCGGTTTTGATAATTCAGGTAGTATGCGTGCTCCCATACATCAAGACCTAAGATAGGAGTCTTGCCTTCTGAAAGAGGAGAATCTTGGTTTGGCGTGCTTGTGATTTCAAGCTCTCCGTTATTGACAACAAGCCATGCCCAGCCGGAGCCGAAACGGCCTGCTGCTGCAGCCGCAAAGTCTTCTTTGAATTGATCGAAGCTGCCGAATTTGCTGTTGATGGCTTCTGCCAATTCACCAGTTGGAGCGCCTCCTCCGTTTGGAGAAAGAAGTTTCCAGAACAATGAGTGGTTGGCATGCCCTCCGCCATTGTTGCGGACAGCTGTACGGATGTTTTCCGGTACTGCATCAAGGTTTGCAACAAGCTCTTCAACAGATTTGCTTTCAAGATCCTGTTTGCCTGCCACCGCTTCGTTCAATTTTGTAACATATGTGTTATGGTGCTTCGTATGGTGAATATTCATCGTCTCTTTGTCGATGTGAGGTTCTAACGCATCGTAAGCATAAGGTAATTCTGGAAGTTTGTAAGCCATTATCAATTCCTCCTTAATATTGTATGTATTGAAATGCCGCCTTTAGCAAGCCTTTCCTCTTTCAATTTATCAAAAGAAAAGGCTTGTTTCAATGGAAATGCTCACAAAATGATCACAAATGCATTTCAAGCGCTCACTAAACTTTATCCTTTTCCCCTTCTTTTTAAACATGCAGGGGAAAATTTTAGAGCACAGTATATAAAAAGTAGCCGATCATTATCAGCTGAATCACGCTTTTCGCAAAAACGCCTGAAATAAACCCGATCAATGAACCGATTCCGATTCTGGCCGCCGTTTTTAAATCCTTCTGATGGACAATCACCTCACCCGCCAAGGCCCCGATAAACGGACCCAAAATAATGCCCGCCACCGGTATCACAAACGGTCCGGCCAGAAGGCCGATCGTGCTGCCCCATATCGCTGCCCTGCTGCCGCCAAAGCGCTTAATGCCGAGGAGATTTGTAATATAGTCGGCGGCAAACAATACGGCTGTAAAAATGCCTTCAATGATCCAAAATAGGTAGGAGTAATGCCCGAATGTAAATAAAAATCCGTATAGAACAAAGCCGGCTACGATGAAAACGACGCTCGGAATAATGGGATAGACAAGGCCGATGAAAGCAATGACGAACATTGCCGCAATGATGATCCAATACAAAACATCCATCCGAATCCCTCCAATCGATTGTGATGCTTCATATTATACCCATTTTTCTGAAAGGAAACTTCCAGAGCGCCTGTTGATCGATAAGTTTTCTTGTATTCGTCCTTTTGTGACGATACAATAATGCAGATACATTATAGAAATAGGAAGTGAAAACCGAATGAATTTATTTCAGCGATTTTTTAAAAGTACATATTCCCCTCAAGCTATTGGGAAAATGCGTTTCCAAGGCATAGGAAAAACGATTTTATACGTATTTTTGCTCAGCGTGATCGCCGCTCTCCCGAACCTTTACCATATCAGCAGCGGAGTGGTGAATACGATGAACAGCTTTCAGTCAGCTGTGAAAGAATTCCCCGCTTTCTCCATAAAAGACGGCACACTGCAAACAGATGCAAAGAAAGCGATTGAATCACAGTCATTCGGATTTGTCATCGTTTTTGATCCGAGCGGCTCTTATGAAACAAAACAGATCGAAGACAAACGCAATTCCGTCGGCATCCTGAAAGATAAGTTCGTCATCGCCATTGACGGCCAAGTCCAGGAAATGCCGTACACAATGCTTCCCGAGGACATGTCTAAGGATGATATTCTTTCTTTAGTTGATCAAAATAAAGCGGTGATTGTTCCCGTCTTGTGCGTTCTGCTGTTCCTGGCGACGGCAGCCGGAAAATTCATTGATGTCTCGGTTCTCGCCGTCATCGGGCTGATCATTCGCAACGGGCAGAAGAAAATGCTCTCCTATAAGCAGCTTTGGGTAATGTCTGCTTATTCCATCACCCTCGCAACCGTGTTTTTTGCAATTATGGACGCGCTGGAGGCGGTGGTTCCAAGTCAGTTCCTCCTGAACTGGTTTGTGAACTTTATCATGCTGTTTCTCGCCATTAAAGAAACGCCGGCTTCTAAAGCAGCGAGGTAAAGCGGGCAGGAGCAAATTTGTTGTCATGTTGGAAGAGGGACAAGCGTAACATAATAAAAAATGCACGAAATGGGGACAAATCAGATGAAACGTGTCATTGTGCTGTTTTCGATTTTGCTCGCCCTGTTCATTGTTTATTATGACTTGAAATCAGGCACCATCCCTCAAAACGCCTTACCGGCTTCAACCATGGCAGCGGAAGCTCCGGCTGCAAGCCTGCAATATAAGTCCGTTACGGTAAAGCCCGGACAAACGGTATTTTCAATCATCGGGAACAGCGCCGTTCCGGCTGACAAAATAGCCGAAGATTTTGAAGAGTTGAATCCGAATGTTGAGGCGGGCCGCATTCAAGCAGGTGTCACCTACAAGTTTCCCGTTTATCCTGATTAAGCGTTAATTTCTTGTCAGTTTCATGAACGGGCTGTTACAATAAGACTTGTAAACGATTTGGTATAAGAAAAGGAGCAACCGCCTCCGAATTATACTTAAGGAGCGAATTCAAGTGAGTGAAATCACACATCGTACAAAAACGCGTCCCGTTAAAGTGGGACCTTTAACAATAGGCGGCAATAACGAAGTCGTCATTCAAAGCATGACAACAACGAAAACACATGACGTTGAAGCAACCGTCGCCGAAATCAACAGACTCGCGGAAGCAGGATGTCAAATCGTCCGCGTCGCCTGTCCTGATGAACGGGCTGCCGACGCCATTCCAGAGATCAAAAAGCGGATATCCATCCCTCTTGTCGTGGATATTCATTTCAACTATAAATTGGCATTAAAAGCGATCGAAGGCGGAGCCGATAAAATCCGCATCAATCCGGGTAACATCGGCCGCCGCGAAAAGGTTGAAGCGGTCGTCAACGCAGCGAAGGAAAAGGGCATTCCGATCCGGATCGGCGTCAATGCAGGCTCTCTGGAAAAACGAATCCTTGAGAAGTACGGCTATCCGACAGCAGACGGCATGGTCGAAAGCGCCCTGCACCACATTAAAATTCTTGAGGATCTCGATTTCCACGATATCATCGTCAGCATGAAGGCGTCTGATGTAAACCTGGCGATTGAGGCATATGAAAAAGCGGCTAAAGCTTTCGATTATCCGCTTCATTTAGGCATCACCGAATCGGGAACGCTGTTTGCCGGTACAGTGAAAAGCGCCGCGGGTCTCGGCGCGATCCTTTCAAAAGGAATCGGCAATACATTGCGGATTTCTTTAAGCGCGGACCCGGTCGAAGAAGTAAAAGTCGCCAGGGAGCTCCTGAAATCTTTCGGGCTCGCTTCCAATGCGGCAACATTGATTTCCTGCCCGACTTGCGGCCGGATCGAAATCGATTTGATCAGCATTGCCAATGAAGTCGAAGATTACATCGCGAAAATCAAGGCGCCGATCAAAGTTGCCGTTCTCGGCTGTGCCGTCAACGGTCCCGGAGAAGCGCGCGAAGCCGATATCGGGATCGCCGGCGCACGCGGCGAAGGACTTCTGTTCCGCAAAGGCGAAATCGTCCGGAAAGTGCCTGAAGAAACGATGGTCGAGGAATTGAAAAAGGAAATCGACAAGCTCGCCGAAGAGCATTATGCCAAACAAGCGGCAGAAAAAGAAAAATTAAACACATAATAAAAAAAAGCTTGACGGATATCCGTCAAGCTTTCAGACCGTTGACAAAACAGGTCGGATTTTAAAAATCCGACCTGTTTTTGTCCATTTTATTCTATTATTTCGATCAGAAGGCTGGCGGTTAGGACCTTTCCAGGTCCAATTCGCCAGCTTTTTCAGATTCATGGCAGCGAAAACAA
The DNA here is from genome assembly GCF_056155945.1 of Bacillus sp. GM2. Taxonomy (NCBI): domain Bacteria; kingdom Bacillati; phylum Bacillota; class Bacilli; order Caryophanales; family Bacillaceae; genus Bacillus; species Bacillus sp. GM2. The sequence goes on along the minus strand of NZ_JBRKSZ010000007.1, from coordinate 958,613 downwards.
GCATCGCCTGCATGGACAATTTTTTCTTTCCCCGTAAGGTTGTCCAGCGCAAGCCATGCTTATGTTTTAAATCGGCAAAAACTCGTTCGATCGTCTCTTTACGTTTGGCATAGATTTGTTTATTCTCTTCCGTATGCCGAAGATGATCAGCTTCGTCTAAATGATCCTGCCAGATATGTCTGTGAATCATCTTTCGATGATCTCTACTTTCTGTACACGTATGTAGTAATGGACATTGTTTACATCGATTTGGATCTGAAGCATACTCTCGATAACCTTGCCGATTGGTTGTGCGATAGGAGAGAATATGGTCTTGCGGGCAGATATAGACATCATAAAATTCATCGTAAACATACTCGTGTTTTCTCATGAATCCTTTTTTGGTTTGCGGACGCGTGTAAGGCATAACAGGGCGAACGTTTTCTTCATGAAGAAATTTTGCGATAACCGGTGTTTTGTATCCGGCATCAACTGCGACCGTATGAGGCTTGGCGACGCGCTCTTTCACTTGTTGAAACAGGGTCGTGAACACTTGGCTGTCATGAATATTGGCAGGCTCAACAACCGTCCCCAGCACAAATCCGTTCCGGTCACAAGCTGTATGAAAACCATAAGCAAAAAGGCGTTCCCGTTCACCCTTTACAAAATAGCCGCTCTCAGGATCTGTTGTACTTTCTTTTATTTCTCGTTCTTCTGAGCATTGCCTGGGCTTTAAGGGCTTTTTGCCGTTGGCTTCGCGATCGGCATTAATTTCTTGATCTAACTGTTCCTGATAAGCTCTTGTTTCTTTTCTTACGATCTTTTTCACAAACTTTTTCTTATTGGCATTCGCTTTGACATGTGTGCTGTCGATGAAGGCAACCGAAGGATCGACGAGGCCGAGATCCATGGCCTGACGTAAAATCCTATAGAAGATTGTTTCAAATAGGTCTGTGTCATGAAAGCGACGTTCATAGTTTTTACTGAAGGTTGAAAAGTGAGGGATTTTTTCAGAGAATCCATATCCAATAAACCAGCGATAGGCTACATCAGTTTCGATTCGCTTAATGGTTTCGCGCATGGAGCGATGACCAAACACGTATTGAATGAGCACCATTTTAATCAGTACAACAGGATCAATACTTGGACGCCCTTTTGAAGAATAAAGAGGGGCAACTTTTTGATAAATAAATGAAAAATCAATGGCTTCTTCCATCTTCCTGACCAAATGGTCTTCAGGTACAAGCTCACTTAAGGCAACGACTTCAAGCTGTTCACGCTGATCTTTAGAGTGTTTGGTCAACATGGTAAAACCTCCAAAAATTAGATTCCACACACATTTTAACAAAAAAAGCTTGTCGATCAAGCCACTTTTTTGTGACTTTGTCGACAAGCTGAAAGCTTGACGGATATCCGTCAAGCTTTTTCCGTTAGAAAAACGGGGTGATGAATATGCCAAGCACCAAGGAAACTGCACCGATACCCATTGCCCATGCTCCTAAGCCAGCTGCTCCTTGTCTTCTGGCTATATAACCGACAATGATCCCTGCAATTCCTAACAGCACTGGAAGCATAAACAAGGAAATAATCGAAAGCGCAAGCGCAATATATCCGGTTACACGTCCGCCGGCAGCATCGGCATCGTTACGCGCTTCGCCGTTGTCCCCGTTATCCGTACGATAGGTCGGGGCAACTTCTGCTGCTGTTTCTTCTAAAAATTCATCATTATCTAAAGTCGCATCGACTAAGTCAGCATCATAACCTGCTCGGTTACGATCGCGAACATTTTGATCTCTTTCCATTCGATATCCCCCCTCTTTAATCCAGGAGCATTTATAGTTTAAGCATTTTAGCCCGATTCATGTTTGCTAAACTTTACTGTAAATGTTAAAAGATTATGATACACTGGAGGAATGGATGATAAGGAGTGTGGACATGTTACATTTAGGAATCGATATTGATGGAACGATCACTGCCCAGGATACTTTTGTTCCCTATTTGAACGAGTCGTTCAGCCTCTCCATTACATTGGAAGATATTAAGGAATATGACCTGACAAAGCTGCTGAATATATCTCAAGAAGATTTTTGGAAATGGATGAACGAAAACGAGCCCCGCATCTATCAGGAAGCATTGCTGGCTCAATATGCCAAACAGACGCTGGATGAGCTGAAAAAGCAGCATAAGCTGATATATATTACAGCAAGAAGACATCACCTGGAGGATATCACCTATGACTGGTTCGAGAAACGCGACATTCATTATGACCATATAGAACTTGTCGGCGGTCACGATAAATTGGAAGCCGTCTTCAGACATGAGATCGATGTTTTCTTTGAAGACCACCACGGGAATGCAACCATGATCGCAAAAGAAGCAGGCATTCCTGTTCTGTTGTTTAATACGCCGTACAATCAGCTTCCGACCGATTCAAACATCGTCAGAGTCGACAGCTGGCTTGAAGCCGCCGAATGGCTGAAAAAGAACGAGAAAACGCTTAAAGCCGCAAAAAGCATGTAAGAGGTTTTATCTTACATGCTTTTTGCGTTAAAAAAAGGCATATGGCTTTAACCGCCATATGCCGCTCCCTTTACTGCGCTTCCGTGCTTTCTTCTTCACAGCGCGGGCAGGTTCCGTAAATTTCAAACTTATGGCCGCTGATCTGATAGCCGTCAAGATCGTCTGTCAGCTTTTCCATCGGACATAGCTCAATTTCTTTCGTTTTGCCGCACACCATGCAAATAAAATGGTGGTGGTGGTGAGCAGAAGAACATTTAAAACGGAACAGCTTTTCACCGGAAAGCTCAGTCGTTTCCAAAATGCCGAGTTCTTCAAACAGCGACAAATTCCTGTAGATTGTATCAAAGCTTAGCCCCGGATAATCATCATTTAAAGCGGAAAGGACATTTTTCGCCGTTAAATATTTATCTGAATCACTAAACAGCTGAAGCATATCCTCCCGTTTGCTTGTATATTTATATCCTTTTTCCTTCAGTAAATCAAGCGCTTCCTGTACGTTCACGGCGAATCCTCCTTTTGACTTTATTATAACTGATGCACAGTATCAGGATAAAGATCGACAGCATCACGATCGTTCCCCCCGGTGCAAGATCGAGATGATAGGCAAGCACAAGGCCGACGATGACGGAAAGTTCACCGAACAGGATCGATAAGAAAATCGCCTGCTTAAATCCTTTGGCAATGCGCATGCTCGCAGCGACAGGGAGCGTCATCAGCGCTGAAACGAGAAGCGTACCGACGATTCTCATTGAGGCGGCGATAACAAGCGCAACGATCAAAATAAAAATAAAATGAATCCACTTTGCGGAAATCCCTGAAGCTTTTGCATGCTCTTCATCAAACGACAGAAGAAACAGCTCTTTAAAAAGGGAAAACACCACGATCAAAACGGCTGCGGAAATGCCGACGATCACCAGCATGTCTTCCCGTGAAACAGCGCTGACGCTGCCGAATAAATAGCTGAACAGATCCGTATTGAATCCGTCCGCAAGCGAAATAAAAATAACGGAAATGCCGATTCCCCCCGACATGATAATCGGGATCGCCAGCTCCTGGTAATGTTTATAAACCGTTCTCAGCCTCTCGATGATTAAAGAGCCGGCAACGGAAAACGCCATTCCGAAATAGATCGGGCTGACTCCTGCGAGCACTGCAAACTGTTTGCCTGCATACAGGCTCGCTGCTATGCCGGCTAAAGAGACGTGGCTGAGCGCATCTGCGATCAGCGACAGCCGCCTGACAACGATGAATACGCCGAGCAAGGGCGCGATGAGGCCGATTAATATTCCTGAAATAAAAGCGTTTTGCAAAAACTCATAATGAAAAAAAGGTGTCAGCATTATTCGTGTCCTCCATGATGATGGTGATTGTGGCTGATGGCTTGAACATCATGCCCGTAAAATTGAGACAAGTCTTGATCTGTCATGGACTCAAACTCTTCTGTATTGCCGTGAAAATGAAGATGCTTATTCATGCAGGCAACGTGTGTGACTTTATCGGAAACCGTGCCGACATCATGGGTGACAAGAATGAGCGTAATGCCTTTTTCATGATTCAATTTCTCCAGCAGCTTGTAAAACCCTTCAACTGTTTTTTGATCGACTCCAACCGTCGGCTCGTCAAGAATGAGCAGCTTCGGTTCGCTCACCAGCGCTCTCGCGATGAAAGTTCTCTGCTGCTGTCCTCCCGAAAGCTCGCCGATGTTTCTGTCTTTCAGGGACGTGATGCCGACAGCTTCGATCGCTTCATCCACCTTCTGCTTATCGGCTTTGGACATGCGTCTGAATAAGCCGAGCTTTGCGGTTAAACCGCTTGCCACCACTTCATAAACGGAAGCGGGAAAACCGGTGTTAAAGCTGTTTGCTTTTTGGGATACGAAGCCGATTTTGCTCCAGTCCTTAAATTTTCTGAGAGGAACGCCAAACAGTTTAAGTTCGCCTGTCTGCGGCTTAATCAGCCCCAAAATGCATTTCAGCAATGTCGTCTTTCCCGATCCGTTTGGACCAACCAGGCCGAGAAAAGTCCCTTCTTCAATTTGCAAATTTATATCTTCTATCACATTGCGATGATCATAGGAATATGATACATGCTTCATTTCAATAATAGGTTGTTTCAATTCGTTCACCTTCAAATTCTCCAGAATCATTACGATTTATCGCACAAAAAGAAAATGGCAGCCGAAAAGCAGCAAGCCATTTTCACGATTGACCAGTTCATCTTTAAATTATACATATAAACTTTAAAAAAGTAAATGAAAGCCTAATGGATGGCGTTTTTAAACTTTCCTCCGCGCGTTTCGTGCGTGTCCATAATCGTTATAAAAGCATTGTGATCAATATCGAAGACAATCGATTTCAGCTTCGTCACTTCAAGCCTGGTCACAACGGCATAAATCACTTCTGTGTCCTCGTCGGAATAGCCGCCTTTCCCTTTGAGCTTGGTCGTTCCCCGGCCGAGGCGATGCAGCAGCGAATCGGAAATCTCCTCGTATTGATCTGAAACGATGATGACCGCTTTCGTCTCTTCAAGCCCTTGAATGACGGCATCAATCGTCTTCATCGCAATATAATATGTCATAACCGAAAACATAGCCTGCTCAAGGCCAAACACAAAGCTCGCCCATGCAAAAATAAAGACATTGACGAACATGACAAATTCGCCGACAGAAAACGGCAGCTTTTTCGTAAGCAAAATGCCGAGTATCTCAGTTCCATCCATAGAACCGCCGTTACGAATAACAAGCCCTACGCCGAATCCGAGCAGAAGACCGCCGAATACGGCTGCCAGGACGGGCTGAGTCGTAACCCCTTCTACATGATGCAACAGTGTTTCAATAATTGACAAGCTGACGATTCCGATTAGTGTTGAAATTAAGAACGTTTTTCCGATGTGTTTGTAGCCTGAAAACATAAACGGGATGTTGAGAACGACGACGAGCAGAGCGAAGTTGATATACGGGTTATCTTTAAAGAGGTAGTCCAATATTAATGAAATGCCGATAATGCCCCCGTCGATGATGTTATTCGGCACTAGAAATAATTCGATGCTGGCGGCAGCACAGGCAGCCCCGATAAGAATCATGACGATCCTAAACGCTTTTTTGACCGCTGATTCTTTTTTATGCTGTTTTTGAGTCTTTGCCATTCTGTCTCTCCTTTTCACAAACTGGCCAAACCGTTCCTTATCACTATCATATCATTTAACAGACTGAAATAAAAAAATGACACATTTTTAATTTTACGCCATACATTAGTTCAGAGGGGAGGAATGGACGTGATTTTATTTCAAAAGATCGTGCTGCAGCGTTTAAATCAGGTCACGGCTGACGAGGTGCTGAAGTACGCTAAACAATACGGAATTCAAGTAACAAGAAAACAGGCGCTTGAAGTGGAAAAGCTTGTGAAAGGAAAAAACATCAATATTTTTAATGAAGAAGAACGCAATAAACTGCTCAAGCAAGTGGAAGCGGTCACTTCAAAAGAAGCGGTGCAGCTATTGAACCAGCTGTTTGCTCAATACGTATCATAAAAGGGGAGCTGGTGTGCCCCCCTTTTTTATTGCTGCTTGATTTTTTCAAGCAGCTCTTCATCAAACTGTTTATTTTTGAGCATTTCAATTTCAAACCGGTAAGGCGGCTTTTTGTTCTTTTTATCTTCTCCTACATAAGGCGTTTCAAGGATTTTCGGAATATCTTTCAGCTGATCGTGGTGAACGATGTATTGGAGCGCATCAAAACCGATTTCTCCGAATCCGATGTTTTCGTGGCGGTCCTTTCTCGCACCTCTGACATTCTTGCTGTCATTAATATGAAGCACTTTTAAACGGTCGATTCCGACAATTTTATCGAATTCGTTTAAGACACCGTCAAAGTCGGATACTACATCGTAACCCGCGTCATGGGTATGGCATGTATCGAAGCAGACGGATAAATGCTCGTTGTGTGTAACGCCGTCGATGATCTGTGCAAGCTCCTCAAACGTCCGCCCGCATTCTGAACCTTTCCCGGCCATCGTTTCCAAAGCGATCTGCACATTCTGATTCGGGTCGATGACCTCGTTCAATCCTTCGATGATTTTTTGAATGCCCGTTTCTGCGCCTGCGCCTACATGAGCTCCCGGGTGAAGAACGATTTGTCTGGCGCCGATTGCCGACGTCCTTTCAATTTCAGAACGCAAGAACTCGACACCGAGCTCAAATGTGGCCGGATTCGTTGTATTGGCAATATTGATAATATACGGGGCATGAACGACGATATCAGAGATGCCGTTCTCTTCCATGTGAGCCCTTCCCGCTTCAATATTCAAATCCTCGATTTTTTTCCTGCGCGTGTTCTGCGGCGCTCCCGTATAGATCATAAATGTATTGGCGCCGTAGGAGCTTGCCTCCTGACTGGCCGCAAGCAGCATATGTTTTCCGCTCATTGAGACGTGTGAACCGATTTTCAACAAAACTGTTTCCCCTACTTTCCTTTTCTAAATTGCTTTCTTTTTTGCTGTCTTTTTATTTTTTGGATTTCCGTCTGCATTTTCTTCTTATATCCAGGCTTGACTTTTCTCGGTTTTTTCACAAGCCGCTTGGCGACCTCATCCGTTTCATCAGGCGTTCTTTTTCGGTTCTGACGGCGCTTGCGGTCATCGATCTTTTTCCACTCGCCTTTTTCAATCCTCATGTTTTCAAACACGATCCCCATCTGTTCAAGCTTCACAAGTGCATCTTCATCAGATGTATCATAAAACGTCATCGCTGTTCCGGATGTTCCGGCGCGCGCTGTACGGCCGACGCGGTGAACGTAAAAGTCAAGATCATCAGGCAGTTCATAGTTAATGACATGGCTGACGCCTTTAATATCGATTCCCCTTGCAGCCAAATCAGTGGCTATGATATAGGTGAATTCCAGATCGCCGATTTGCTTCATCACTTTTTTTCGTTCCCGCGGCGTAAGCCCCCCGTGCAGAAGTCCGACTTTCATCCCTTTGTCCGTCAGATAAGCGGCGATCTCGTCGGCCGTTGTTTTTGTATTGGCGAAAACAATCGCCAAATACGGATTTAAATGGGTCATGACCTCGAGCAGCAGCTCATTTTTATCCCTGTGCCTGGAAGGTATCAGCACGTGTTCGATTTTTTCAGCCGTGATGTGCTTCGGCTCAACATGTGCATACCTCGGATTGGCCATGTATTTTTTCAGGAAAGGCTTTAATTTTTCGGGAATCGTTGCGGAAAATACAAGCATCTGCAAGCCTTCCGGCATATGCGACCCGATAAAATCGACATCTTCCAAAAATCCCATATCAAGCATTAAGTCCGCCTCGTCAATAACGAACGAACCGGCTTTATGAACATCGAGCGCCTGCTCCCTGATCAGGTCTGCAATTCGCCCCGGCGTACCTACCACCAGATGGGGCTGCGTTTTTAATTTGTCAATCGATTTTTGTTTATCGGTACCGCCGATGAAACATTTCGAACGAATCGCTTCATCAGGCCCTAAAAACTTGGTGATTTTCAGAACTTCCTGATGAATCTGGTTGGCCAGCTCCCTTGTCGGAGCCGTAATCACGACTTGAACGAACTCCTTTTCAGGATCGATCCTGCTTAAAAGCGGGAGCAGATAGGCGTGCGTTTTTCCCGTACCTGTCTGCGACTGCCCGATCGCGCTCTCCCCTTTCAGCGCCGCAGGGATTAACCGCTTTTGAATATCAGTCGGCTCATAAAATCCCAAGTGGTGAACAGCCTCTATAATAAACGGCTTTAAATCGTACATTTCAAATTTCGTTTGTTTCATTTTCCCAACTCCTTCTTGGAAAGCCGTTATTCCGGCGCTCCAAGCTTTATCCTATATGGCTGAATTGTGCGCTTATGTATCCTTTTTTATGCCGCACTGCTAAAAAAAAGGCTGATATCATGTCCATCATTAAATTATAACTGATCCTGCAGAAAAAAACCATCACCCCCGCCCTAATCGGGCCGGCGGACAAAGGCACTTTGCCACCGTTGGTGCATACCCTATCAAGAGAAGGATTTTGAAAGGAGGTACAAGTATGTTTCAGCAACAGCCGATGAGAAATCAGCCAAGACCGCAGGCGCCGCAAAGGCCCGGCAGAGCCTTGATGCCGAGACATCCGGGGATGGGAATGCAGCCCCCTCAAGCGCAGCAGCGTGGCCTGCAGCAGATGTTTCAGCCAATGGGCGCCGCCCAGCAGCAAGCAGGCGCGCGAGGAGGAGGGATTCAGGGGTTGCTCTCGAAATTTCTTCCCGGATCTGCCGCATCCGGGGGAACAGGAGCGGGTCTCGGCGGAACCGGAAGCGGCCTTGGAGGCATTCAGGGTCTGGCCAATCCGTCTACCATTTCAAATATGCTCGGCAATGTTCAAAAAGCGCTCGGCGTAGCCCAGCAAGTAACACCGATGATTCAGCAATACGGACCGCTCGTCCGCAATCTCCCCGGAATGGTGAAAATGTTCAGACAGCTGAATTCCGATGATACGGAAGCAGAAGACGGCGAACAACAAAAAGACGAACCGGAACACAAGACCGAAACGAGCGGCGAAAAGAAAGAAGAAATTAAAGTGTCATCCAAAAAACCCGAAAAATCCAAACCCGAAGAAATCAGAAAAAAACAGAGCCGTTCAGCCCCTCCGTCTGCAAAAAGAAAAACCGGAGGATCTAAACCTAAACTGTATATATAACATTCTTTGATATCTCCTGCGGGATCAGATATAATGAGGTCTATAGAGACTGCAAAAATAAGCCGTTTTTTACGGCTTTTTATCATGCCCGGCTCTTACTTCTTTATAGGAGGACTAAGAATGAACGTAATTAAAATATCGCCGCGCGGCTATTGCTACGGTGTCGTCGACGCCATGGTCATCGCAAAAAACGCGGCTCTCGATAAAAGTCTGCCGAGACCTATTTATATTTTAGGAATGATCGTTCACAATAAACATGTCACAGACGCATTTGAAAAAGAGGGCATTTATACGCTTGACGGCCCGAATAGGCTCGAGATTTTGAATCAGGTCGACAAAGGAACGGTGATCTTCACCGCTCACGGCGTTTCGCCCGAAGTCCGCAAAATAGCTGAGGATAAAGGTCTTGTCGCGATTGACGCCACCTGCCCTGATGTGACAAAAACACACGATTTAATCCGGAAAATGAAAGCCGAAGGCTATCACGTCATCTACATCGGAAAAAAAGGACACCCGGAGCCTGAAGGAGCGGTCGGCGTCGCCCCGGATATCGTTCATCTTGTTGAAACCGAAGAAGATGTGGAAAGGCTGGACATTGAAGCGGAGAAACTGATTGTCACGAACCAAACGACGATGTCCCAATGGGATGTCCACGATATTATGGAAAAGGTAAAAGAAAAATATCCGGATGTTGAATTCCACCAGGAGATTTGCCTGGCCACCCAAGTGCGTCAGGAAGCGGTGTCCAAACAAGCGAAAAAAGCCGATTTGACGATCGTTGTCGGCGATCCGAAAAGCAATAACTCAAACCGCCTCGCCCAGGTCTCCGAAGAAATCGCGGGCACGAAAGCATACCGGATCGGTGATTTAAGCGAATTAAAGCTGGAATGGCTTGACGGCGTAGAAACCGTCGCTGTAACGGCCGGCGCATCGACACCGACCCCGATTACAAAGGAAGTCATCCGCTTTTTAGAGCAATTCGATCATGAAGATCCGTCCACATGGAAGATCAGTCACGAAGTACCGCTGCATAAAATCTTGCCTAAAGTAAAAGCAAAAACCTGAAGCGCTAATAGCTTCAGGTTTTGTTTTTTATACAAACGTAAACGGATTCGTATTCGTATCCGATGGAAAGACCGAGACATCAAATTTTTTCTCCCGGCACATCGCTGTCAGCTTTTTTGCAACCCCGTTTTTCATGATTTGTTCAGCATAATGGCCGGGGTCAACTACATTCAGCCCGATCATCATGGCGTCGTGCGCCGTATGGAAATACAGGTCTCCCGTGACATATACATCAGCGCCCATACGTTTTGCATGATGGATGTATTTGTTGCCGTCACCGCCTAATACGGCGACCTTCTTCACTTTCGCATCAGACTTGCCCACCATCCGCGCTCCGTTCGCCTCCAACTTTTCCTTCACATATCGGGCAAACGCTTCGAGTGTCATCTCTTCATTCAATTCACCGATGCGGCCCAGCCCTTTTTGAAGCGGATTCTGCTCGACCGGATAAATATCAAAGGCCACTTCTTCATACGGATGGGCCTCACTCATCGCTTTGATCACGGATTTTTCAATACCCGCCGGATAAACGGTCTCGATTCTTACCTCTTCGACCCGTTCAAGCTCGCCCCGCTTGCCGATAAACGGATCAGCTTCAGATAGCGGCTTGAAGCTGCCGACTCCTTCTGCAGAAAACGCACAGTGGCTGTAGGCGCCGATATGGCCGGCTCCAGCGTCTCCAAGAGCTGTGCGTACCTGTTCTTCATAATCTTTCGGGACATAGACGGCAAGTTTTTTCAGCGGCTCTTCATAGGTTGGAACCAGAACTTTTGTGTTCTTTAATTCCAGCGCTTCCGCTAGCATGTCGTTGACACCGCCGTCAGCGACATCGAGATTCGTATGAGCCGCATAAACCGCGATATCATGCTTGATGCACTTTTCGATCAGCCTTCCGCCGGGCTGATCTGTGATGACATGTTTCAGCGGCCTGAAAACAGGGGGATGGTGCGCAATAATTAAATCAACGTTCTTTGCGATCGCTTCATCAACCGTTTCTTCGAGAACATCAAGCGTGACCATGACATTGGCCACCGTTTTGTTCAGCGTGCCGATTTGCAGGCCGATTTTATCTCCTTCAACGGCTAAAGACTTAGGCGAGAACTGTTCAAACAATTGAATGATTTCATGCCCGTTTATCGTTTTTGTCATCTTCTAAGTACCTCCTTTAAGATCTCTATCCGTTCTGACAGCTCAAGCAATTTTTGTCGATTTTCTTCACTCGGAGGAGCCGCTTCAATTTGTCGATAGATGTTTTCCGTATGTTTCAGCTCCTGCGACCATTTTTTGATAAAAACATCATTTTGTTCTTTGACCAAAAATGGGCCGACAAGCATGCCTGCCGCAAAGGAAACCCCATCGTAAGCCGCATCCCGATCGCCCGCTTCAGCCACGAGAACCTCATAGTACTTGCCGTCTTCTTCAAGGATCTCTTCATTGATCAGTGCATAGCCTTCCTGGTAGAGCCACTCTCTAATATGGTGAGCGTGGATATTCGGCTGTAAAACCAAACGCTCCTTACCTGAGAGCTTATCCTTGCCCGTTTTTAGAATGTGAGCAATGAGCGAGCCACCCATTCCGGCAATCGTGATCACATCGGCTTCGCCCTTTTCAATCACTTCAAGCCCGTCTCCTTTCCTGACGGATATGAGCGAACTTAACTGCAGTTTCTCAACCTGCTGTTTCGCAGAAAGAAACGGACCATCTGTGATTTCTCCGGCGATCGCGGCGCTTGCCAGGCGATTCAGCACACAATAGCAAGGCAAATACGCATGATCAGACCCGATATCAGCCACAACAGCCCCTTTTGTTATGTATTCCGCCACAGTCTGCAGCCTTTTCGATAACTTCAATTCATTCACAATCATCACTACTTTTCTAGATTCATTTTACTTTTACTATCATATAAAAAATCGCTTTACTTTCCAAGCTGGAACAGCAAATCAACATTCTACTCGGTCAATTTTGGATTCTCTCTGTAATATCCACGTAAAGTATGGGTCTCAAGATCCGCGAGCCGAACCGGAATCGGCAGCCTGCTTTCTCGATTGATTAAGCTCATCGCGATGTCATAACTGCTGTCTAAATCAATCAAATGTCCGCATGATAGAAATATCGGTTTGACATCTTGCCTTGTCCGCACCGCACGTCCGTAGACTTCGCCATCAATCACAATATCTGTATAAGCGCCGAATTTATTATCAGGCATCACAAAATCAGTTTGTTTTATTTTCAAGTAAGTTTTCGCAATGCCGATCGTTGGGTTTTCGAGAAAAAACGCAGCATGTGTCGCAATCCAATATGGTTAATATGGAGATAGCCATTCCCGTCAAATAAAAAAACATCCGGTTCAATCGTCAGCTTTTTAGCTGCCTTAATAATAAGCGGCAGCTCCCTAAAAGCAAGAAACCCTGCGATATAAGGCACGGCGATTTTCCCTGCACAATGTACTTTTTCAATGACACGCTTCGTATGAAAATCCAGCACGATGATGCTGCAGACACCAAATGCTTCACCATCTTTCTCCCAATAAGCTAAATCAACCCCCGCACAGGTTTGCAGAGCGTCTTTACTGATGGGGTTTTCTAGATTGATATGTTTTTTTAGTTTTGTTTGTATCGTTAAGAAGTCATTTTCTTGGTTTAAATTAAAATCGTGTATATTGTTGATGTTCATCTTTAAAAACCAACTTTCTACATGCCTTTTTTTGAACGCCTTTATCTAGATCATATCTAAATTGTTCAGTTCATTACCGGGACATCACTCCGATGCCGGACAGCAAGATGTCTTATAGAATGATCATTGTAAAAAAAGAGCCCCTTAACAAGCAAAAATTCGGGAGCTCTGTTTGTCTTTTTGTAAATCGGGTGATGTTTTAATCATTCATTATTATTCTTTATTTCTCAGCTTCATCGTCATGCTGTTTACACCTTCAAAAAGGGCGTCCCGTATGATTTCAGTGTAATTCTGGTAACTGTCGCTTTTGGCTTTAATGATATCTAAAACTTGTTTAAATTGTCCATCTACGATAATCGTAATGCCTTCGACCTTTTCACCTGTCTGATCATTCTCAAATTCCTCATTCAACATGGTTACCGTATCATTACTATTCATTAGAAACTCTCCTATCTTTTTTAAAATAAACTTTTCCCTTTATGATTTATCCAATACTTTTAATTTGTAGGAACTAGACTTGTAAAGTCCTCATAAACTCCAATCCAATGATTTTGGTATATATTCTTCATAACATGCTGGTTCTAGGTACATGGAATACAACTTTTTCTGACTAAAATCGATTAATAATGAGGGGCTGAAGTCAAACAAAGCATCGGCTGGCTATTTATATTGATGTTCGGCTGCTTTTTGAAGGGCGGCTTCTATGTGGTCCACTAATTTTTCCGGTCTTCTCGTTTCCATGTCTTCTAACGGGTTTTCCCAGTCCAAATTCTTAATTAATAGCATATAAAAAGTGCCTGAAGGCTCAATATCCACGTACCAGCCGACATCTAAAATCAAGCGGCTTTCTTTATGCTCCAACTGTAGTAATGATGACGTAAAGTTAAACCAGTCATCACTGTCCTCCTCTAACTGATCTGGATCGATATCAATTAGTTTATTATAAGAGACGGTCCATCCTTGAGGAATTCTAAGACGTAAATAGTCAGGAGGCCCTTCAAAAATGAAAAAGTTCCCTCCAAATGCCGCCGCTTCTATTTTCCAAATGATCCGTTCCAGCTCTTTTACTAGCTGCCTGCGATCTTCAACATTGATTGTGTCAATCGTTTCTCTATGATTGTCATAAATATGAATAAGATATTCATCCTGGCCTTTAATGATTTTGACCGCAGCATGATATCTTTGTTTTTCTAATTCTAATAATTTGGTATTTGGTTCAACTTTTTCATGTGTGTCGGTTAAGTCATTATATTTAACGAACCAGCCGCACGGTATATTTATAGGTTCTAATGATTTTATGGAATTAGACAAATCGTTCACTCCTGATTTGTATATTCGTCTCTTGAGTTCAGGTCTTGTCCTCTTATTTGTTTTATTACCAAGTTTTATACAAATAATGTGTCAGTACTTTACTATTTGCATTAGATGACTGACGGAGATCATTTTATTTCACAGCCAGACCAAACTGCCGACACTAGAATACAAAGGACTGTGTCCACAAGCTCTCCTACTTGGAGCAAGCAATAATCATGATCGTCTTCTTGTCTTTTATGTATGACAAAATGAAATATGAATAATTCTATATAGATCAAAATCCATGGTCAAAGTCTATTTCATACAAATCTACCCATTCTATAAAAGTCGGCATTGATTTAGTGGTAGTAAACTCATTAATTATACGGTAAGCTAAACCACGATCTACATAGCTGCAAGACGGAATCTTCATTGGCTCCCCACCTACTAAATGTTCCACCGTTTCTATTTCAACATTTTTATTCATTGGAACGAGGTAGTCTGGATGTCTCATTATAAAGAACCCATATGGTTCATCATAAAAGAAAATTAACCATTCATCACAGCCCTCTACTTCAAAACATGAATCCCCGCTTCCTTGCTTCCAATAATCCTCGCCTTTTTCAAATACAATACTTCTTATAAAATCATCATTCGGGTTTTCAATTGGTTCTTCAACCGGTCCATTATACGTGATCATATTAATACCACCTTATTTGGTAGCCTCAATTATTATTGGCTTGTTACTCTTCCGTGTCTTTCATAAGCCCTGCATGAGATTCAGCATGAGTTAGTTGAGCATGTCCTAAGAGTTTTAGGTGTACTCTTTTTGAGCGGGACCCACTGTACTTCCCTTAAAAATATAGTGGCCTTTTGCGATTCTAATATGACAGTTGAATTTACATCAAAATGAGTTCTACTTTTAGTCGATGGTGTTTTGCCTAGTTGTTTGCTCTTTAGATATTTTATCAATATAATCGTCCAGCGTACAATTGTCCAATGAACGATAGCACTGATGCTTACGGTGATTTTATCTATTTCCAGCTTGAGCCCCGAGACAATTTCCGCCCCTTTCAAATCCGCGTTTTTCACTTCATGATCCAAAAAAGGGTCTTCCATATAAGAATCGTATCCCCTGTGCTTGGCAATCAAGTGGTTTATTCTTAACTTTAGGAGCGGTTATTAAACATATATTTAACTTGCGATTGAGTTCTTTCATAATTAAAATAACTTTATAAACGCTTCTCTATTTGTGGGGATCTCCTCTTTTGCACTCTGATAAACCTCAATGCCCTTTCTTATCTTTTCAACCTCTTTCGATGTGATAAAACCAGTTTCCACCGTACTATTTAAAAAGATGGTAATGCTATCTTTATTTATACCCTCTAACGCTTGTGGCAAATGTTTTACTTTTTCTTTTTTATAAGCTTCCCAAGAAGTATAAGCGACAGCATCAACTAGTAGCGACCACAGCCTGGCAATATTCGAGTCTTCTTCTTCCTCAGCAAATTCTGAAATTCCTGTAAAGTCTGCGTTATCAATTAGCTCGTATAAGTCATCACCAGTAACGGCATGAGATTCAACCCATAACCAACATTTGTCCAATGCTTCTCTTCCTTCCGGATGCCTTTCATCATCTTTGCTGATTACAGAAAATACTCTTTCGGCAACTGTTAAAACAAAGCCTACTTTAACTTTATTTTGCAAATTGTCCAAAAATATATTATTCATGATACCCTCCCTTATTCACGCAGACAATTGGAGTGCCGATGTGGTCGGCTGTTCTACGAAGACGCTTTTCTTTATGCTCAAACCTGTAGGAAGTGATAGGCTGAACTTCGTTGTAATTCATTTACCTTTATATACATTAACTCATTGTCAACACTAACCTGTATCAAATTTCTAAAAAACCTTGAAAAGCATACAGCTAATCAAGGCTTGAAATGATTATATTTATTTTTTCTTATTCATTGCTGTTAGATGGGACAAACACAATAAATTCCCCTTTAGGATATGTTCCCTTCCAACCGCAAGGCCATCCGCCTTCTTTATATAACTCAAAAACCTTTTCATAAAAATTATTTGTTTTTCCATTGACCAACCGATTTAAAGCACACATTGTGAGGTCTCCTTCAATCTCCTCATGAATATCTACATAATCAAACGGAAGAAAATGTTCAGAGTAATTTTCATAGTCACCGAAATACTCGTATAATTCATCTTGCTGAGTAGCTAAATCTAAATCGTATATCTTTTCTGCAATATTTTCAGTTTCTAATGACTTAACATGCTCCCACACTGTATCAACTTCTTTAAATCTTGTGACCAGGCAAAATTTTGGGCATCACTAAAATTATTAATGACTCGCAAATTAGGGACATTAAAGTTCTCATTGAAAAACATCTTGTTATTACGAATAAAGCTCATTACTTCTTCGACTAATTGAGTGTTCTTACCAAAATTCATTTAGATAACCACCTTTTCAATAACTCTTCGGTTGCTTCACCGCCTCTGTTCCAAATAGGGAGCTTTTTATTTTTTCCACTTTTCTAAAATTCTTGATATTCCCATCCATTAGATAAAATAAGAAAGCTGGAATATCCCAACTTTCTTATTTTTATTCTACACTATTAAGTAAAAAATCTTGAATGCTCTCCCTGGAAATTTTTTTCTCCCCCTCTTTTTTCAAAAACTTCAAAAAAGCTTTTTCTTTTTGACCTGGATTTTTAGATAATAAACTAAAGTGACTATGAAATTCCTCAAATAACTCGTAAGAATCAATAGATTCGATGGTTTCAGGTAAATACTCATCTTTCTGATATTTATATGCTTTGTAAATTGTATAAGATATTGCATCAGCAATACATATCCAAGCATCTAGATCATCTTCATTTGATTCAAGCTGCATTAAAGTTAAAATCCCTGTGTCATCTAAATTTTCCAGGTAAGTATAAAGATCGTCTGCTTCTATATTCTTGTGTTCAAGCCACTTCCAGCAGGCATCTAATGCTTCTTTTATAAAATTGAAATCATTTGATTGTTTTAATGTAGGAACTATTGCTTCACAAAGTCCTAAATAATATGCAGATTTTAAATCATCATTCAATTCTTCCCATTCTTGAAACATATACTACACTCCTCAATTAAATATATTCACCATTTTTAATAACTAAATTCAATCTTCCGTTTGGCTTGATTCCTTGAATAGTCTCAGAAGTTACTTCTATCGTCAAATTAGGAAACATCTCGCTAAATTGCTTAAATACTCCAGCTGGTACATTCGGATTATTTAGTCCTTGAATACAGGTTGGACAAACCCCTTTAGGATTAGATTGGTGAATTTTTAATGTTCCTGTTATTTCAGCAGGATTTTTTCCTAAAGCTTCTACTTTGCTTATAAAATCATTTAACACGCCTTCTTCAGCATGTCTTGTTGCACTTGCGATTTTTCCTGGAGATTTTATAGGTCTATCTGGCATTACTGAGTCTAAATCGGGAAGCCCGGCTTCTTTTCTAACTTTAGGGGATCCACCCTCAAATACTAAATTTTCCAAACCTTCCACATCTGTCTTTCCAACCGCAACAGTGTCAGTTTTAGGAACATTCCATTTTTGGCGCAGAACACCTAAATCAGCTTTTCCAACATCTATTTTACTACCAGTCCTGGCTCCCTTACTGACGTTCCCCCCACCACTCACCATCTTCACAATCCCAAGCTCTTTCACCGGCGTTTTCTCAACATTCACGCGGACAATTGGGGTGCCGATGTGGTGGCCTGTTGCGGAGGCCGGCTGTTCGACGTAGACGCGGACGTTTGTCGGAACTTGGAAGGATTTCACCTTTTCAAGGATGTTGTTTCCTTTTTGCACCAGCGCCGCTTTTGGCGATTTCGCGAGCGGAATATTTTTGCCAGGTGTTTTGGCCAATGTTTGAGCGCCGTGGTTTGCTGTTTTTGCGACAGCACCTGCACCGACGAGACTCAAGGCTGCTTCAATCAGGCCTTGTTTCCGTCTTTCTTCAGAAACTTTGTTTCCAAACATGTCCTTGCCCGTAACAGCTTCTGAGAACCCATTTGAAGCGACAAGGCCGTAGGCGCCCATTTCCGTCATTTTCAGGGCATTCAACGTTTTTGAGGCTTTGTAAGCGTCAAGTGCGTGTTCAGCGGCGATGAGTCCTTTTCCTGTTTTATAAATGGCTTTTCCGCCTTTGAAGGCGCGCCCCGCCCAGCCGACAATCGGAATAAATCCTGCTGCCGCCATTGCTCCGGCGGCGACACGCTGGCCGTCTGTCAGCTTTTCTCCTGTGACCGGGTCGACGCCTTCAGCGGCTCTCTTATAATCATAATACCCGCTGACTTCTCCGACAAATGTTCCGGCTGCATCAAGCGCTTTTAAATACCAAGGCTTGTTCGCTTCTTCTTCTTGTTTTTCCTGAAGCCTGCGCGCTTCTGCCTGTTCATTTTTGAATTGAATATAATTGGCGGCTTGATTTTCGACTTCTATCGTATTTTTATAGATCTCGCTTGAGTGGAATGATTTCAAGCTAAAATACATCGGCGAGGCGGTTTTTCCGTGGCTTGTAGCTTCCATCAGCCCGGAATATTTGCCGAGCACGGCGCTGTCGAGCGCTTGTAAGTTTGTGTATTCGGTCTTGAGCGATTCATCCAGCTGATTAACGGCGTCGATGGTGTTTTGCCGGGTTGTTTGTGCTTTAGACATTTTATCAATATAATCGTCGAGCGTCCAATTGTCCAAGTCAACGATATCGCTGATACTTGCGATGATTTTATCCATTTCCAGCTTGAGCCCCGAGACGATTTCCGTCGCTTTCAAATCCGCGTTTTTCAGTTCATGATCCAAAAAAGAGATTTCCACATAAGAATCGGACAGCTTTTTGTCCTTTATATCACCTGATACACCTTTAAAAAAAGCAATCTGCGCTTCAACAAGCTTTAACCAGCTGTCTACGATCTCTGCCTGTCCTTTGTAGAAGTCTTTAATGTTGTCGGCACCTTTCCCCTGAAAATCTTCACCTAAATCAGCGACCCCAAGAAACGCTTTTTTGAGCGTCTGCAGTTGATCCTCAAAGGTTTCGTATTGTTTCTTGCGGTTATTCGCTGCTTCAATTAAAGAATGCGCTTCAAATACTTTCATTGAATTGTCCTCTCTAACCTAAGGGCTATTTTCTGGCGATTGCTTTGTCCTGCTCTTTCAGCAAATCGACATTTTCCTTCGTATCCCTTATGTTTTTGTGTACGGCTTTTTTGTAATCAACCACCATCTGATGAATGTTCTGCTCGCGTTCGTTGCACTTTGTCACATATGTCAATTTATTTTTCCCCGCCGCTTTCGGAGGATTTGGCAGGCCCAGGGCATCGAGCGCCTCTCTTACGGCCTCCAGCTTTTTGATGACCGCTTCATGTTTCAGCTTGATTGTCGTCATTAAAACCAGCTCCAACTGTTTTTGATTGAGCGGAGTTTATCGCTCAACTGATCAACCGCTTTTTCTCCGAGAGAAAGCAAATGATCCGCCTCTTTAGCTGCCGCTCCCGCCAATTCAAGGCTGTGTTTTTCAATTTCCAGCGCGAAAATTTTTCTCTCCAGCTGTGAAATATAGCCTTCATACTTTCCGTTCACGATGTTGTACATTGATGTATGAGCTTCATCCCGTTCGTCATCAAAATCATTGGCGAAGTCCCCCGTCCAGTGGCTGTTCAGATGAGGGTGCAAGATTTGTCTGATCTCGACAATCCCGCTTTCGTGTTCTTTCTCAATCTCCTTTTTTGCTGTTTTGACACGTTCAATCCGGCTTTCTACATCAGCCAGCTTTTGGTTAATCGTGCTGTGGATATGATTCAATGTGCTCTCATGACTCATATGATTCACCTCAGGGAAATACTCAAATAGACGGATGGCACCAGTGCATCCGCTGCATTTTCTCCATTTATATAATAGTAAAATAGATGCAATCTTACTTAAATAGGGTGTAATGCTTATTTTTTCCCCCACAAAGGTGGAGTGCGCCCCAAAAAAAGTAACAAAGGCCTATTTCAGGCAGACGCATCACACTCATAAAGGCCGGGACCGAAAATCTAAATAGTCCAAATCACCCTTCAACATGACTCACCGCTAAGCAAAAGCCCCCGTTTAACGAAAACAAAAAAGGATTCGCACAAAAGCTCTTGTCTAAGCTTTCATTACGAATCCTTTTGGTGATTTAGCCAATCTGGAAAAGCTATTTAATCTCT
This sequence comes from Bacillus sp. GM2, assembly GCF_056155945.1. NCBI lineage: Bacteria > Bacillati > Bacillota > Bacilli > Caryophanales > Bacillaceae > Bacillus > Bacillus sp. GM2. The sequence goes on along the minus strand of NZ_JBRKSZ010000007.1, from coordinate 938,153 downwards.
GACACCCATTTTGCCATATCATCAAGCTTTTCCGCCGGAACAAGTCCGCCCGGCATTCCGTTACCGCCTTTTTCAATCTTTTCTTTAATCGCACCTGTATCCATCCGGTCCCCGACGCCCTTCAGTTTAGGACCTGATACACCTTCATAATTCTCGCCGTGGCAGGTTACACAGTTCGCTTTGTAAATTTCTTCAGGCGAGGCATCCGCTTTGTCTTCTTGAGCTGTTTTATTCCCTTCACCTGCAATTTCTTTTTCGTCATAAAGGCCTTTTATGGATAAGATAAAAACAAGTCCTATGCCCATAATGGCGATTAACAAAAATGGTATCAATGGATTGCGGTTCATTTTACATCCCCCTTTTTAATTTACCCCTGCCCCTTATGTAAACAATTCTAATTCTACTTTAATTTTACAAAAAGTAAACCAATTATGAAACAAAAGCTGATGAAGTTCACATTTTAGACAAAATAACGGATGATGAAGCGATTGTTCATTTTCCATTTAAAGACCAGTTTTTGAATACGGTTACAACAACAATTATAAAGGGCTTTTCCTTCGATCTCAAGGTTATAATGACTCAAAATGCACTTTTGGATATTTGCAAATTCGAAAGAAATTAAGTAAAATATAATCGGGTTACCAATAATAGCGCTTTCATTATGTCGTGAAAAAAGAACGGATCTCCTGACCCGTTCAAGTTTATTCGAGAAAATCTTTCAAGCGTTTGCTTCTGCTTGGATGTCTTAATTTACGAAGTGCTTTAGCTTCTATTTGACGAATTCGTTCTCTTGTTACCCCAAATACCTTACCAACTTCTTCTAATGTTCTTGTACGACCATCATCAAGGCCGAAGCGAAGGCGGAGCACATTTTCTTCACGGTCTGTCAATGTATCCAGTACATCTTCAAGCTGTTCTTTCAGCAATTCATATGCTGCATGATCTGACGGAGAAGTCGCTTCCTGATCCTCAATGAAGTCTCCCAGATGTGAATCGTCCTCTTCACCGATCGGAGTCTCGAGTGAAACCGGTTCCTGGGCGATCTTTAGGATTTCGCGGACTTTTTCAGGCGTCAGATCCATATCTTCCGCAATCTCTTCAGGCGTTGGTTCGCGGCCGAGATCCTGAAGGAGCTGCCTTTGAACACGAATCAGCTTGTTGATGGTTTCAACCATATGAACAGGAATCCTGATCGTTCTCGCCTGGTCGGCAATCGCTCTTGTAATCGCCTGTCTGATCCACCATGTCGCGTATGTGCTGAATTTGTATCCTTTGCGGTAGTCAAACTTTTCTACCGCCTTCATCAGGCCCATGTTTCCTTCCTGAATAAGGTCAAGGAAAAGCATTCCGCGGCCGACATACCGTTTTGCGATGCTGACGACAAGTCTCAAGTTGGCTTCAGCGAGACGGCGCTTCGACTCTTCGTCGCCTTCTTCAATTTTTTTCGCGTATTCGATTTCTTCTTTTGCAGACAAAAGGTTTACCCGTCCGATTTCTTTCAGATACATGCGGACAGGGTCGTTTATCTTAACGCCCGGAGGCACGCTTAAATCGTTAAGGTCAAATTCTTCTTCGGCCTTGGCCAGCTGTTGAATATTAGGATCCTCAGTTTCTTCGTTCTCGCTAATTAATTCAACGCCTTGTTCTCCTAAAAATTCATAATACTCATCCATTTGGTCTGATTCGATCTCGAAGCTGGACATGCGCTCTGCAATTTCTTCATATGTGAGCACTCCGCGCTTTTTCCCGGCTTCTGTTAATTGATCCCTCACCTGTTCAAATGTGAATTCAGTTTCGGTCTCGTGTGCTTGTTTATCAGCCATTCATGGATCCCTCCTTCCAAAACTTACAGACGAATTCTAAAAGCATCCCGCTTTTTTTGTTCCTATTTCACGGAGTAAAGCCTTCTCTCTTATCTAGGGCTTCACGGGAAAGCAAATCATAAATTGACAATATATGATTAGGACAAGCAGCTTTTGCTCCTCCGTTAGGATTCATTGCCAAAAGCTTTTCCTATTATATATAACGGTTTATTTCAGCGAACGGTTCAGCTTAACAATTTCCTGCGCCAAAGTTGCCGCTTTGATGAAGTCTTTTTGCCTCTCGGCTTCCGCCCTTGCAGCTTCTTTTTCTTTTATCATTGACCAATTTCGATAATTCAACACTTTTTTTACATAATCAGATAATTCCGCTTCACTTAATTCTTCGTTCACCTGAAGCATTAAGATATCTGTCAGAAGCTGACCGAGTTCCTGATCCTCAACTCTTTTAAAAAGCTCCTGGATGGAAATGTCCGCTCCTTCTTCATACATGGCGTACAAATAAGCGGCAATCGCGCGGTGCTGATCAAGGTTGAATTCAAAGCCCACCCGGTCTAAAACCTTTCGAATGACGTCCCGGTCATGAATCATGTGAGCCAGGAGCATCCGCTCCGCGTTCTCATGAGCCGGCCGAAGACCCGTCTTTCTCCGCGGCGCGCGCGAAACGGCCGCCTGCCGCTCTTTTGAGTCCTGACGGCTGCTTTCCCTGCTGCGGCTTACAGCCTGCTTTTCAAATACGGAAAGCTGATCCTTCAAGGATTCAAATGAGATTGAAAATTCATTTGCCAGCTGTTTGATGTATATTTCCTGTTCCAAAGGCCCGCTGAGAAGGCTGACTTCCTTCAGTACATCGTTGATATAGGCTAAACGGTCTCCTTCATCAGACAGGTTTCTGCCCTTGCGGAAATAGTTCATTTTAAACGTCATCATCGTAACGCTGGCCCCTATTACATCATTCTTAAATTTCTCGCTGCCGAATTTTTTGATGTAGTCATCGGGATCCAGCCCGTCAGGTATCATGGCCACCTTGACGTCGCAGCCTTTTTTCTGAAGAATCTCCGCCGCTTTCAGCGTGGCTTCATAACCGGCATGATCCGAGTCATAGCACAGTATGACCTCTCCGACATTTCGCCTGATGATTTTCGCATGTTCTTCTGTCAGCGATGTGCCCATCGTGGCGATCGATTCTTTCACACCGGAACTGACGGCTGAAATGACGTCGGCAAATCCTTCAAAAAGGACGGCCCTCTCTTCTTTTCGAATGTGAAGGCGGGCCTGATGGAAATGATAGAGAAGCTTGCTTTTTCGAAAAAGCGGCGTTTCCGGGCTGTTCATGTATTTTGGCTGCTCCCCGGTGAACGTCCGTCCGGAAAAAGCGACCGTTGCGCCGTGATGATCATGAATCGGAAACATAATCCTGTTTCTGAAACGGTCAAAATAGCCGTCACCGTTCTCGCGTCTGATGATGAGTCCGGCTCTTTCCATCAGCGCAAGATCAAAACCTCTCCGTTCCAAAAACTTTGTGATGAAATCCCATGAATCAAGGGCGCATCCGATTTCAAACTGCTCGATCTGCTCCATCTCAAAGCCTCTTCCGAGCAAATAATCGAGCGCTTCCTGGCCTTCCTTTGTATTGACCAGCAAATGATGATAAAATTTCTTTAACAGATCATGAGCTTCCGCCATTTTCTGTTCATCCGAACTGCCTGTGCTGTATGCTGATACAGCTGCAACCTGCTCCGGCAGATCTATTTGATATTTGTCCGCCAGGTGAGAGACGGCCTCCGTAAATGAATAGCCTTCCATTTGTCTTAAAAATGAAAAAACATTCCCTCCCGCTCCGCAGCCAAAACAATGAAAAATCTGTTTTTCTCCGGAAACGGAAAAAGATGGCGTATTCTCACCATGAAAAGGACAAAGCCCAAAATAATTACGCCCCTGTTTTCTCAACTGGACGTACTCTCCGATAACTTCTACGATATCAGCTGATTTTTGTACCTGTTCTACAATTTCGTCTGGTATACGATTGCCCATGTTCCAACACTCCGTCGTACATAATTCGCTGCTTAGTACGTAAATCCTTCAATTTTCGACGAGATTTTTTGCAGCTCTTTGACAAATCGCTCTCGGTCTTCCTTGACCAGTTTTTTCGGGCCTTTCGTGTAACGTCCGCTTCTTCTCAATTTTTGTGCGACGTGACGGCGGAAAAGAGCATGATCGATGGTGTCCTCTTCGAAAAGAAAGCCTCTCTCCGTCATCACATAGACCTTTTTGCCAAGCAAAAGCGATGCCAGCCCGATATCTTGTGTCACGACGACATCACCTGGTCGAACATGGTTGGCAATGTACAGATCGGCTGCTTCTTTGTGCGGATCGACATATGTCCAATTCTCTTCTTCTTTCCTTGTGACTTGAAAATGCTCGAATGAAGCCACGAATACCACCTTAACGTCGAAATCCGCCGCTGTTTTAAGCACTTCATCTTTTACCGGGCATGCGTCTGCATCGACAAAAATCGTCCTTTCTTTTTCAAGAAGACTAATTCTCCATCCCTCCATCAATCTCCTGCTATAAATACAGGCAAAATCACACAGGTTTCAAAAATAATCGATCTATAAGAATTTGTCGAAAGTTTTTTTGGGGAAATTCTTGACACGATACCCATAATAGTTTATTCGTTCTGTACTAAGCTTAAACCTAAAAGTTAATTATTTTATCACAATTTTTTATTATAATACAAATGGGTTAAAGATGCTATCATTTTCACTTTTCCCAAAACCATCAAAGCAAAAACCCAGGATGGGGTGTCCTGAGTTTTATTCTTAGACCCTTTTTGTCATCATGTTGTGAATAATGTTGGCCGTTTCCTCTACCGCTTTATTTGATACGTCTACGACATTGCAGCCGATGCGGCCGACGATCTTTTCAAAGAACTCCAGCTCTTCTTTGATGCGGTTGATATTAGCGTAAATCGCTTTGTCGTTGAGGCCGAGCGATTTCAGGCGCTCCTTGCGAATATGGTTCAGCTTATCCGGGCTGATTTTTAACCCGATGCATTTAGCCGGATCAACGGTAAAGAGCTCTTCAGGAGGATCCACCTCGGGAACGATCGGAACGTTTGCCACTTTTAACCGTTTGTGCGCCAAGTATTGGGATAACGGAGTTTTGGACGTTCTCGACACGCCGATCAGCACGATATCCGCTTTTAAGATGCCCCTTGGGTCTCTGCCATCGTCATATTTTACGGCAAATTCGATGGCCTCTACCTTCTTAAAATAATCTTCGTCCAGCTGCCGGACTCTGCCCGGCTCATATTTCGCGCTGAAGCCGTAGGCCGTCTCCATTTTCTCAATCAGCGGGCCGATGATATCGTAATACACGACATTCGCCTTTTCCGCTTCGGCGATTAAAAAATCACGAATCTCCGGGACAACAAGCGTAAAACAGATGATGCCGCCGTCCGCTTCTGCCAGCGAGATCACTTCTTTTATTGTTCCGCGGTCTTCAACATAAGGAATCCGCCTGATGTTTGTCTGCTCGGATGAACCGTTAAACTGGCTGATAGCCGCCTTGACTACGAGCTCAGCGGTCTCGCCGACAGAGTCTGATACAACATAAATCGTCCGATTACTCATGATATCCCTCCATTTGAAGTTCACTCTACATGATTTCATTTTCAGATAAGCCGACTAAAATTTTTGTCATGTTCGTTTTCGTAATTCTTCCCACAACTTCATAGCCTTTTTCTGTATCTTTTACAACAGGCAGTGCGTCAATTTGTTTTTCGATAAGCATCTTGGCAATGTCCAAAATGAAATCGTCGCGCCTGCAAAGCGTAATGTTCGGCATTCTCGTCATAATGATATGGACGGGTATTGAAGGGAGCTCCTGTTTGCCGATGCTGGCTCTGAGCAAGTCTTTTCGTGAAAGTACACCGACTAAGATGGCATTATCATCAACGACAAAAAGCGTTCCTACGTCCTCTAAAAACATCGTGCAAATCGCATCATAAACGGAGACATTTTCATGAATGACCACCGGAATGGACTGGAAGTCTTTCACCTGCAGCTTTTTCAGCTTATCAGCCAAGAGCTGCGTACCCGTCTTTCCCGTGTAGAAATAACCGACCCGCGGCCTTGCTTCCAAAAATCCCGACATCGTCAATATTGCCAAATCCGGACGAAGGGTAGCCCTCGTCAGATTCAGCTTTTCCGCGATATGTTCTCCGGTAATCGGCCCGTTCTCTTTGACAATCTGCAAAATATGCTCCTGACGTTTATTTAGTTCGATCGTACTCACCACCTTTAAGCCGAAGCTCACAATTCGTTCGTTATGTATAAAAGTCGATAACATATTATAACGCATATGAAGACTAAAATAACAGCAATTACAATTGAATTCTATGAAAAAGACAGGCGGTATTTGACAAGGATGTGAAAAATCGATTTGAGCAAAAAGACGATTGCCAGCCTGTCAGCAACCGTCTTCTGCGGTGTTTATTTTACAATGATGGCATTGATGTTTGCAAAAGATCGGATCAGCTCCGCCAAGCTTGCCATTTGCGCCAGGCGGTTCGCTTTTAATCTTTCATCTTCGGCATGTACCATCGTATGATCAAAATACGCTTCAATCGGCTCTTTCAGCTTGGACAGCTCACTGAAGGCGCCCTCATAATCTTTTGCTTGGTAAAGGGTCTCTATTTGCTGCCTGCACGCCTCATAAGCTTTGAAAAGCTCCTCTTCTTGAGGGTTTTCAAACAGTGAAGCGTCAATGGCGCTCGTTTCGCTCTTTTTGCTGATCGAAATAACCCTTGCCAGCGCTTCAGCCGTTTCTTTAAATTCCGGTTTGGCTGCAGCCGATTCAAGGACGGCGGCTTTTTTGACAGCCGAATACGGCTCAAGGTTCGTGCTTTCGAGCACGGCATCCACGACGTCGTATCGGATGTTTTCCGCTGTTAATACATATTTGAGGCGCTGTTTAAAGAATTCGAGCAGTTCGCTGTTTGCTTCCTGTCCGGCAAACGCAGCCAGTTCTTTGAATGAAATGCCCCAGTTCCGGTCAAGCAGGATTTGGACGATGCCGCTCGCCTGTCTTCTCAGTCCATACGGATCCTGAGATCCTGTCGGAATGACGCCGATTTTGAAGAATGAAGCGACCGTATCGAGTTTGTCCGCCAATGCGACGACGGCGCCGGCGATTGATGAAGGCGTTTGTCCTCCGGCTTGTCTCGGCATATAGTGCTCATTGACTGCGAGCGCAACTTCTTCTTTCTCACCGAGCATCCGCGCATATTTTTCACCCATGATGCCCTGCAGCTCAGGAAATTCGTAAACCATGTGTGTCACAAGGTCGAATTTTGAAATGTGCGCAGCGCGCTTGATCAGCTGCACCGTCTCTTGATCGGCACCGATGACTTCAGCGATCCGTTCAGCAAGCGCCTCAGTGCGTCTCACTTTATCTCCGAGCGACCCCAGTTCTTCATGGAAAACGATCTTTTCGAGCTTTCTCACATTCTCGTCAATGTTTAATTTTTGATCTTCTTTATAGAAGAAGGAAGCGTCTGAAAGCCTTGCTCTCAGCACTTTTTCATTCCCTCTCGCCACGTTTTCAAGGGCGCGGCTGTCTCCGTTGCGGACGGTCACAAAGTAAGGAAGCAAGCTGCCGTTTTCATCTTTGACAGGGAAATAACGCTGATGCTCTTTCATTGTTGTCACGAGCACCTCTTCAGGAATTGCGAGAAATTCCTCTTCGTAAGAACCGAACAGTACCGTTGGATATTCAACCAGATGGTTGACCTCATCCAGCAGATCCTCGTCTCTCGGAATGTCCCAGGACTTCTCAGCAGCCAGTTCGTCAAGCTGCTTAACGATCAGCTGCTTCCGTTTGGCCGGATCGGCAATCACAAACTGGCTTTCCAGTGTCGCTTCGTATTCAGAAGGTGCGCTCAAGTCGGCTGCTTTTCCGAGGAAGCGGTGTCCCTGCGTTGTGCGTCCGGTTTCGACATGAGCGACTGAAAACGGAACGACTTCACTTCCGAACAGCGCGACGATCCATTTAATCGGCCTGATATATTTTAAATCTTCGCTGCCCCAGCGCATGTTTTTCGGAAAGTGGAGGCTTGTCACCAAATCGCGGAGCTCAGGAAGCAATGAAAACGTATCCTGGCCTTTTTGGAATTTTTGCACAAATACATATTCCGTTCCTTTGATGTCTTTAAAATACAAATCTTCCGGACTTGCTCCTTGCCCCCGTGAAAAGCCGATGGCCGCCTTTGTCCATTCGCCGTTTTCGTCAAGGGCGATTTTCTTTGCCGGTCCTTTCGCTTCTTCTTTCACATCATCCTGCTTCTCCGCCACGTTCTCGACAAGAACGGCCAGTCTTCTAGGGGAGTTATACAGCTTGACGGAACCGAAGGCAATATTTTTTTCCTTGAGCCAGCTTTCCAGCTTCTCACCCAGCTGAGTCATGCTGTCATGCATGAAGCGAGCCGGCATTTCTTCTAATCCGATTTCTAAAAGCAAATCTTGATTACTCATGTGAAGCCTCTTCCTCCTTCAGCATTGGGAAACCCAACTTTTCGCGTTCATCATAATACGTTTTCGCCACTTTTCTGGCCAGATTTCTCACCCTTGCAATATATCCTGTACGCTCCGTGACGGAAATCGCTCCTTTTGCGTCAAGCAAGTTGAACGTATGCGAGCATTTCAGTACATAATCATAAGCAGGATGGACAAGGCCCTGATCCATCTGGCGGTTCGCTTCTTTCTCGTACGTGGCAAACAATTCGAACAGCATGTCGACGTCAGATGTCTCGAACGTATAGACGGAATGCTCGTATTCAGCCATCTTGAACAGGTCTTTTATCGTATAGCCTTTCGTCCATTCGAGGTCAAAGACGTTTTCTTTGTCTTGAATATAAGAAGCAAGGCGTTCAATACCGTATGTGATTTCCACAGAAACCGGTTTGCACTCAAGCCCGCCGACCTGCTGAAAATAGGTAAACTGGGTGATTTCCATGCCGTCAAGCCACACTTCCCAGCCAAGCCCGGCACAGCCGAGCGACGGATTTTCCCAGTTATCCTCGACAAAACGGATATCATGCTCCAGAGGGTCGATTCCAAGGGCTTTTAATGACTCTAAATAAAGCTCTTGAATATTGTCGGGAGACGGCTTAATGATCACCTGGAATTGATGGTGCTGATAAAGCCTGTTCGGATTGTCCCCGTATCTTCCGTCCGCAGGGCGTCTTGACGGCTCCACATAAGCGACTTTCCAAGGTTCAGGTCCAAGGCTCCGCAAAAATGTATATGGACTCATCGTTCCTGCACCCTTCTCTACATCATACGACTGTAAAAGTACGCATCCTTCATTGGACCAGTGCTTTTGCAGGGTCAGAATCATTTCTTGAATATTCAAATGAAGCACCTCCACAAAACGTGTTTTCAAGTTTAATTTTTGGCATAGGGCTGGTTTGAGCAGAAAAAAACTCCCGTCCCTATGCTTGTTTGCCCACAAACATAGGGACGAGAGTTCTCCCGCGGTTCCACCCTAATTGCTGAGAGGAAATGTCTCAGCCTCTTTTTTAAAAGTTGCTCAAGGAATGCCTTTCATTACGCTCTCATCCCCGGCTTTCACCGCCCCGGAGTCGCTTCAATGAGGCCATGCGCAATTACTTCTTTCCGTCAACGCAACGTCATTATTGAATCCAATCTTCATGACATGATCTTATAAAAAGATGAAGAGGTTGTCAACTTTTGTTTTCATCGCCCAGCATCTTTTTCATATTGTCCATTTGTTCCATGAAGCGCCGCGATTTCAGGTAGATCCCTGAGTACTCGTCATAGTACGTCTGAATGACCCTTTTCAGCTCATCCTTCGTCTCCTGTTTGACGGAGACATTTCCGAGCCTTGACAGGTCAAAATAAAAAAACAGCCTCAACAGCCTGGCGGATGCGGGAGACAGCGGTATCCTGTATGGATCTTTCGCAAAACAGCGGTGGCAGATAAAGCCGTTGTCGCGGATCGAAAAATGAAATGTGCCGTCTTTGCTTTTGCAGTGCACACATTCATCCAGCTCCGGATACAGCCCCATCACGCTGAGCATTTTAACTTCGATAAGGTTGGCGATAATGTCGGGATCTGTACCGTCATCGAGCCTCCTCATCGACTGAAGAAGCAGCTCAAATAAAAACGGATTCGGTTTCTTTTCCTCCGTTCCCTTGTCGATTAATTCAGCGATGTAGGCCGCATATGCTGTTAAAAACAGATCCTCGCGTATATGCCTCATGCTTTCGATCATCTCGCCCTGCTCCAATGTGCCGAGACCGGATGATTTGCGGAATAAAAAAGAAGCATAAAGGAACGGCTGGGAAATCGCTGACAAGCGGCTGTTCGGCTTTTTGGCGCCCCTTGCCAGCACACCGATTTTCCCGTGTTCTCTCGTCAACAGCGTAATGATTTTATTTGTTTCACCATAGTCGTTTGTACGAAGGACGATACCTTCACATTTCGTCAGCATATGTGCACCATCCAAAAATTGGAGGGGTCAAGCATGATCACAAAATTGGAAAGTCAATTTGCGCTAGCTCTTCTTCAAGTACTTCGGGTCTTTCCAGGTTCTCCTTTTCCAATTCTTTAAAAAGGAGGTACGTGTCTACGCTTCCTGTTTGTGAAAATACATTCCAAGTAAAATTCAACATAAAAAGCCCCACCTTTCTGTTTATAACTAGCTTTTTAAACATCCAAATTCTTAAGATTATCTTGACCTTGTATCCTCCATTTCATGTTAAACAATTTTTTCTAATATATCTTTGATTTCGAGAGATTTTGTCACGACTAAACCGCGGTCAAGCTCTGTCCGTTAATACTCGTCTTCTCTAAATCCAAAATCACGAAGCTGAGACATCTTGTTGCGCCAGTCTTTCTGCACTTTAACCCACAGCTCTAAAAACACCGATGATCCGAGCAGCACCTCGATATCGGTTCTTGCCCGCTTGCCGATTTCTTTAAGCAGGCTGCCTCTTTTTCCGATGACGATCCCTTTTTGCGAATCGCGTTCGACGACGATGGTCGCGCTCACATACACAGAACCGTTTTCCCGTTCTTGAATGGACTCGATCGAGACCGCAATGCTGTGAGGGATCTCTTCCCTTGTCAGATGCAGCACTTTTTCCCGAATCAGCTCAGAAATGATAAATCGCTCCGGATGATCGGTCACCTGGTCACTCGGGTAAAACTGCGGACCTTCCGGCAAATAATCCTCAATTTGCTTTAAAAGCGTATCGATATTATTTCCCTCAAGGGCGGAGATCGGAACGATTTCCTGAAACGGATACCTGGTTCTGTACTCATCGATAAGCACAAGAAGCTCATCCGGATGAATCCGGTCGATTTTGTTGACGATCAAAAATACCGGCGTCTTGACTCCTTTTAAGCGCTCGATGATAAATTCGTCGCCTTTTCCGTAGCCTTCCTCCGCATTGATCATAAACAAGATCAAGTCGACTTCCTTTAAAGTGTTCTGCGCCACCTTCATCATAAAATCGCCCAATTTATGCTTCGGTTTATGAATGCCCGGCGTATCGATAAAAATCGTCTGGGATGTATCGGTTGTCAGCACACCTTGCACTTTGTTTCTTGTTGTTTGCGGTTTGTCGCTCATGATGGCGATTTTTTGGCCGATCACGCGATTCAAAAATGTAGATTTTCCTACGTTTGGTCGTCCGATAATGGAGACAAATCCTGATTTAAAGCTTTCCTGTGTCATGTAAGTCCTCCGATGAAAATGCTCCTGGCAGTAATTCTTGAACCGTCATTTCTTTGACTTGGCCATTCAGATTGGTTAAGATGACAGGCATATTTGCTGAACAAAGTTCGGAAATCACCTGTCTGCACGCTCCGCACGGCGACACCGGACCCGGCGTATCCGCAGCGACGGCAAGCATCTTAAACGATTTTTCCCCTTCCGAGTAAGCCTTGAACAACGCTGTCCGCTCGGCGCAGTTGCACAGGCTGTATGCAGCATTTTCAATGTTGCAGCCTTTGTACACCTTGCCGTCCTCAGTCAAAAGGGCAGCGCCGACTTTGAATTTCGAATACGGAACATATGCAAATTCCCTTGCTTTTAAAGCTTCTGCAATCAATTCTTGTTTAGTCAATGTGTGTATTCCTTCCTATAGCGGTTATGGTACCGCTAACACTTTTATTTTACATAAAAATGGCTTCTTTTTCACGCCCAAATCACAAATGTAAAATTTTTGTAAGAATTGCGCACAATGAAAGGCACGGCATCAAAACAATTTTGACAAAAAGATGAGTAACCCAATCATACACGAAACGGCCGCAAACACGCAAACCGCCCCGGCCGCCGCGTCCTTTGCCGCCTTTGCAAGCGGGTGGTTCTCTTTTGTGAAAAGGTCGATCGTATGCTCCACAGCCGTATTCATCAGCTCCAAGGCGAGCATTCCGCCGATCAGGATCAAGATGATGGTCCATTCGATCAGCGTCAGCCTGAAGAAAAAGCCGCAGGCGATCACGAGGATGGCGGCTCCAGAATGAATTCTAAAATTGCGCTCCGACATGAACGTCTTAACTATTCCTGTAAAGGCGTTTGAAAAACTCCATTTCAGACGGCGCCATTCGTTTTGTTTATGAGGATCTTGAGAGCCCATATCGATTCAAAATTTCCTTTTGCTTAGTGAACATCTCTTTTTCCTCTTCCTCTGTCATATGGTCATAGCCGAGGAGGTGCAAGAAGCCGTGAACCGTCAGAAAACCCAGCTCCCTCATCAGTGAATGCCCGTATTCTTCGGCCTGTTCCCGTGCTTTATCAGCGCTGATGATGATATCTCCGAGAACGGGCGGCATGTCAGCGCCGATAATTTCAATCTCTCCTTCGCCGTCTTCTTCAAGGGCAAATGAAATGACGTCAGTCGGATAATCTTTGCCTCTGTACTCTTTGTTGATTTTTTGTATCTCTTCATTGTTGACGATCGTAACCGAAACTTCGGCGCCGTCTGCGACGCCTTCCTCTGCCGCTGCGAATTGAAGAATTTTTTCAATTTCAGCAAGCTGGTCTTCAGGAACCCGTCCGGTCTCGTCTGTGATATCTAGAATTAAACTCATGTGTGTTTCACCTTCTGTTTAGGATTAGCTTCCGGATATTCGATCCGGGAATGAAAAATGCCTTTCAGCGTTTCGCAGAGCGTCTTCGCGATAATATTGAGCTCTTTTAAAGTCAAATCGCATTCGTCAAACTGCCCGTCCTGCAGCTTATCTGATATGATCCCGCGCACCAGCTTTTCAATCCTTTCGGGATTCGGGTTATGCATTGAGCGGACGGCTGCTTCGACGCTGTCGGCCACCGAGATGATCGCCGCCTCTTTTGTCTGGGGCTTCGGACCAGGATAGCGGAACTCTTCTTCAGTCGTCTGATCGCCTTTTTCTTTCGCCTTATAGTAAAAAAACTTGAGCAGCGATGTGCCGTGATGCTGTTCGGCGATGTCGACAAGCTCCTTCGGCATTTTATGATCCCTCAGCATATCGGCGCCGTCTGTCGCATGGGCAATGATAATGTTTTTGCTCAGCTGCGGAGAAAGCTTGTCATGCGGATTATCAATATTCATTTGGTTTTCTATAAAGTATTGGGGCCGCTTTGTCTTGCCGATATCATGGTAATAGGCTCCGACTCTTGCCAAAAGCCCGTTTGCTCCGACAGCTTCACATGCCGCCTCCGATAAGTTCGCGACCATAACGCTGTGATGGTATGTGCCGGGTGTTTCCGTCAGAATTTTGCGGAGCAGCGGATGGTTCGGGTTTGAAAGCTCGAGAAGCTTCATCGTGGACAGTATCCCAAAGCCGCTTTCAAAAAACGGCATGAGCCCGAGCACAAGAACTGACGATCCGATGCCGGACACCGCTCCCATGACAAGGTATGTACCCATCTCAAGTCCGGTTTGCGCCGTGTTTTGAATGAGCTGCAGGGTAAACAGGACGACGATGTTGATCAGGGAGACAAACAAGCCGGCCTGGAGGATTTTCGCCCTCGCATTATGCTTCCCTAAAAACAGTATACCCGCCATCGAGCTGATCAAGAAATACGTTCCGATTCCATAGTTAAACGTGCCTGTCACACCTTGGTTAAACATCATGCTTCCGCAAATGGAAAGGATCATGCTCGACAGGATCGCCAGCCTTTCATTGATCAGCAGTTTAATGAGCATCACGCCCATCGCAATCGGCACGAGATAGCCGATATGGCCGATTTCAAGCTGCTGAAAAAGACTGATCACTTCCATGACGATTAAAACGATCGCTGTAATCAATGAAAACAGCATGAGCGACTTATTTTTCGGAATCCGGCTGCTGTACTGCTTTTCGAAATAGTAAACCAAAGCTGAGATGAAAAGCGCGATTAAAAGCAGCAGTCCGCCGACAGGCTTGAAGATGTTGGCTCCGCTTAAGAGTCCTGTCAGTTCAAGCTTTCGATAGACTTCCCTGTCGATCAGCTGATTTTCCTCAACGAGTATCTGCCCCTGCTTGATCTGCACCTGCTGCACGCTGTCAGCCGCTTCCTGACGCTTCTGCTCCGTCTTGTCAGGATCGTATACATAGTTGGGAATGATTGCAAAGCGTCCGATTTCATCAGCGGCGTTTTTTAATTTTGAAGGTATCGAATTACCCTTCAGCTCTTTCGTTACATGCTCTTTCGCTTCATCAAGCTTTCCGGCGCGGATTTCTTTGCTCATCACATCATTGACGGCGGTGATGACCGAATCCTGTGTCATGGAAAGCTCTCCGTCGCTGGCCTTCAGCAGGTGTTTGACTGAATCCTGCGACAGCGAGTCCGTCACATCTGAAGTCAGCTTTTCTTCGACAGATTTGATCTGGTCTTTTTCTGATGGGGCCTGCTTGTCTTTTTTCTCTTGTTCTGCGCTTTCTTTTTTCACTTCTTTAAAGATGTCGAATATTGATGAGACAAGGTCGACCCTGTTGTCAGAGTACTCTTTTTTCAAGGTGTACTGGTCGGGAACTTCTTCTCTTGCTTCCTGCTTTTTATTAGCCGTTGCCTTTTGATCTTCGACAGTCGCCGGCGCATAGATCGTATTCTCGCTGATCGAAAATAAATCGAGGTCGAGGGACTCCGGCCTCACATGGAAAAACAGCAGGATGAACATCAGCGCGGATAAAGCCGCATAAAGAATGACGGGAAGGAAGCCCCCGTTATTCAAGCGGATAAGCCGAAACTTTCCGCCTCTTTTTTTCTTTTTCAACAAAAGCACCTCTTTTCCCGCGGGAAACTAAAAAATGACCCGATAACGGGCGATCGGGCCATTCGGAGTTATTTTGACTTTTCGTATGCTTCAATAATACGGGCGACAAGCGGGTGTCTGACCACGTCCGTCTGATCCAGTTCAACAATTGAAATGCCCTCGATATCAAGGAGCATCTTTTTTGCAACGGCAAGCCCTGATGTGACGCCCTTTGGCAAATCGATTTGCGTAATGTCGCCTGTAATGACCATTTTAGATCCAAAACCCAATCTCGTCAAAAACATTTTCATTTGTGCCGGTGTCGTATTCTGCGCTTCATCCAAAATCACAAATGCGTCGTCAAGCGTCCGCCCCCTCATGTAAGCAAGCGGCGCGATTTCAATCGTTCCTCTTTCAAGCAGCCGTGCCGTATGGTCCGTTCCGAGCACATCATGGAGCGCATCGTACAGCGGCCTTAAATAAGGGTCGACTTTCTCCTTTAAATCCCCCGGTAAAAATCCGAGGCTTTCCCCTGCTTCAACAGCTGGTCTTGTCAAAATGATCTTTTTGATGCGTCCGTTTTTCAGTTCATGAACGGCCTTTACGACAGCCAAATAGGTTTTCCCCGTTCCTGCTGGGCCGATGCCGAAGATTAAGTCGTGCCTTTTCATGGCGGCGATGTATTCTCTTTGACCGATGGTTTTGACTCTGATCGGTTTTCCTTTGGCGTTTTTCGTAATTTCCTCTTCATACATGCTTTCAAAAAACTCAAGCTTCTGCTTTTTCGCCATCTTGATCGCATACAAGACATCGCGTTCGGATATCTCGATTCCTTTGCGGATCAGATTTAGGAGAGAGGCAAGCAGGCTGTCCGCGATTTCAAACGTTTCTTCATCTCCTGTCACATACACGGTTTCTCCGCGCGTGACAATTGAAATGTTCAGCTCTTCCTCCATCAACTTCAAATGGGAATCCTGGTTCCCAAACAGCGCTTGAGCCTCATTCGGACTTTCCAGTTGCTGATGAATCGCAAGTAAGTGTTCTGTCATTCTTTAGTCTCCTGAACAATTGGTGTTGTTTGAACAATGTTTTCAATAACCTGGTAAAGGATGATCAATTTAACTTTACCATTCTCGCTCGTTTCGTGCAAAACTTTTTCACTGATAATGTTCCCGTCTCTGCCGATTTTTTTCCTGATGTCTCTTTTTCCCATTTCGATTCCTTCAAGAACTGCTTCTTTTTTCGAGTACACCCTTTTGATTTGTTCGCTCTCCCTCATATGCTCCTTTTCATAAGCGACAGGAAGCTTAAAATTCATAAAATGCAGCGAGTGTTTTTCGGTCTCCGTCTTCGGGCGCGAGAAGTCTTCTTTTTTAAATGAAAAGCCCCAGATCGGCACGGAAAATGATCCGAGGGATAGCTTGTGACTTGTCCTTACTTTACCCGTAAAAACGTCAAATGATGTCTCAAGAGGAACCGTTACTGTTGACTTGTACCAGGTTTCACCATAGATTTTCCCTTTTGCTCCGACTTTTTGCTTTTCCTCTTCGCTTCCGATCAGCCCGGAAACGAGCATTTGCCCTTTTTCAACGTGCTGGTTCACCGTGACGAGCGGCTCGCCTTTTTCCACGAACATTTTCGAGATGGTCGCCCCTTTTTTGGCGACGATGTGCCTCGGACCGATATATTTTTCTTTGTCAGGTTCATTCTTTTCAACGACTTTCATGTGAAGGGCGGTACCGTTTAACTCAATGCCCACCCAAGTGATGTTTTCGACCCGCTTTGTGAGCGCCTGCTGAATTTTTTCCGGGGTCAGCATTGAAAACTGAAAGCGGCCTTTTTTGACGCCGATTTGATCCAATTGCTGTCTGATTTGATGTTCTGTCTCTGGATTGGCTCCTGTAATATCAATTTTCCAAAGCATGTTGGACAATAGGAACATGATGATAAAAAATGCAGCAACTCCAAAAGTGAAGCCGCTATTCCGTTTAGACTTCTGCACGAGGAAAGGAAACCCTTTTCGTTTGATGAACCTGCACTTGCAGTCGAAGCCTCTGATGACCTTCCGGAAGGCATGTACATCAGAAAGCGGAATATAAAGAAAGACGGCGTCTTTCTTTTTCTTTACATTAAACATCGGGATGTTGCGCCTGGTGCATTCATTTAATAACCGTTCGATCCCTTTTCCCGTTATCTTAAGCTGGATCTTTCCTGAAAAAAAAGAAAGCCATTTATTCTTCACGCTTCTTTCCCCCCGACTTATGAATCGATATAGCGGACAAGCTCAATCGTGCCTTCAAGCAGAATTTCCTCAGGCAAAATCGTTTTGATGACAAAGTCTTTGCCTTGAATGATGCACTGCCCCTGTTTGAGCATCAGCCTTACTTCCGTATCGCTGAAAAGCAAAAGCCCTCTGTGGTTTTCAATATATATGTGAAGTCTTCCTATCATCGTAATTCTCGGAAGATCCATCATGACATCAGGGGGAATTTCCAGTGTTCTTGTCAGCCACGCTTTGATGCGGTTTTTTCTTTGCGCCATAAAAAAAGAACCCCCTTTCATCTCATATGTATGAGTGAGAAGGGGGTTCTAATACTTAAATTTTAGGCCGGCGCCTCATTGTGTAATGCGGCTTTCTCGACCGCGGAGGGCCGAATACTTCACTGAGGACAATGCCTTGAACTATTGTTTTTTTATTCATGTCGAGCAGCTCTTGCTTCCGGTTGATCACCCGGCTGCTCTGCTTTTTAATGGTCCGTTCAACGGCCGGCATGGAACGCTCGGCATCTTCTTTGATTCTGCGGAGCTCTGCTTCCATATCTGCGCTGTTTGCAGCTGCCGCTGCCGGCCGCTGGTTTTTATTTTTTGCAGGACGGTGCTGCGCCGTCTGTTTCGGCTTCGGCGTCTGCGTCCTCTGCTGTTCAGGCGCCGGTTTTCGCTTCGCTTCTTCATTTTCATCGTTTTTTCCGAGCTTGTTGAATATGAAGGAAATGGCTGCGATGATGGCCGCCATGATAATCGGATTGTCGAACAGGATATCAAGCAATGAGCTCCCTCCTTTTTACAGGGGCTTGTTTATTTATGATCCTCTTCATTTTGGTCTTTCGTCATCTTTCCGAAAGAATCGCGCATGTCAGTGTCGGCGTCGATGTTTTTCATATTGAGGTAGTCCATGACGCCGATTTTTCCGCTGCGGAGAGCTTCAGACATTGCAAGCGGCACTTCGGCTTCGGCTTCGACGACTTTGGCGCGCATTTCTTCGACGCGGGCGCGCATTTCCTGTTCTTGCGCAACCGCCATGGCGCGGCGCTCTTCCGCTTTCGCCTGGGCGATGTTTTTATCGGCTTCAGCCTGGTCGGTTTGCAGAATCGCTCCGATGTTTTTGCCGATGTCAACGTCAGCGATATCGATCGATAGAATTTCAAACGCTGTACCTGAATCCAACCCTTTGCTCAATACGGTTTGTGAAATCATATCTGGGTTTTCAAGCACTTTTTTATGATTATCGGAAGAACCGATTGTCGAAACGATCCCTTCGCCGACACGGGCAATGATCGTTTCTTCGCCCGCTCCCCCGACAAGGCGGTCGATGTTAGCGCGAACCGTGATTCTCGCTTTTGCTTTCACTTCGATACCATCCATTGCTACACCGGCAATAAACGGCGTTTCGATGACTTTCGGATTAACGCTCATTTGAACGGCTTCAAGCACGTCACGGCCCGCTAAATCGATGGCCGCACATCTGGCGAATGTAAGTTCAATGTTTGCACGTTGGGCAGCGATAAGCGCGTTGACGACCCGGTCAACATTACCCCCTGCAAGATAGTGGCTTTCCAGCTGATTGATGGCAACATCAAGTCCCGCTTTGTGCGCTTTGATGAGCGGGTTCACCACGCGGTTTGGAATGACGCGGCGGAGCCTCATTCCGATCAGTGTGAAAATGCTGATTTTAACACCAGCGGCCAAAGCCGAGATCCACAGCATGACCGGGACGAATGTAAAGAAGACAGCTAGTAGGATGATTCCGGCTGCGATAATAAGTAAAAGAAACAGTGTTGACGGATCCATTATATTCCTCCTAAAAATGTAATTTATAATTCTCTCACAACAATGCGTGAGCCTTCCACTTTAACCACTTTCACTTTCTTATCCTTTGCGGTGAACGAGCCTTCAGATACAACATCAAGCCGTTCATCGTCGATGATGACCGTTCCGGACGGTCTGAGCGGTGTATACGTGACGCCGATTTTGCCAATTAAATCGCGCCGGCTTTCATTTGACACGTATCCGCTTTCTGTGCTTGTCGAGTCGGTTAAGATCAATTTTTTAAAAAATTTCATACGCTTACCCAACACCCTTGTCAATAGAATGGATGCCGCTATCGAAACAGCAGTTGCAATCAAAATGGAGACGGCCATGACCTTAAAGCTTCCCGAAGCTAAAAAGAGGCTCGCAACAATTGCGATCAGGCCGGCAATCCCTGCTATTCCGCCCGGCAGAAAAATCTCTAAAATGATTAAAATAATGCCTGCTGCAAACAGAAGGATCGTTTCCATTCCGGCAAGCCCGGCGACGAGATGACCGTAGAAAAAGAGCAGCAATGCGGTGAGTCCCATAAAGCCGGGGATCCCAAAACCAGGAGAATAAAGCTCCACAATCAGCCCGAGGCTTCCGATTGAAAGAAGAATCGGAATCACGACCGGATGCGTGATAAACCTGGCCACCTTTTCGGCAAAGCTTACCTCGGCACGCTCGATTTTGGCATCCTTCAAATTCAGCTTTTTCAAAAGATCATCAAGGCTCGAAACTGTGCCTTCGGAATAGCCGACTTTCAGCGCTTTGTCAGGGCTTAATGTGAGCAGCTCGCCCTTTGGCGCCCCTACTTCTTTAGCATCGACGTCTGCATCGGCCATCGCGAGAGCGTATTTCGGATCACGTCCGTTTTTTTTGGCTGCGTCTTCCATTTCAGCCAGCCACAGCGATTCCGACTTTTTGTCAGCGGCATTTCCCTGCGTGTCAATGATCGCGGCAGCTCCCATTTTTCCGCCGGGCGCCATATAAATATCGTCTGCATTCAAGGCGAGGTAAGCGCCTGCGGACAGAGCCCTTCTATTCACATAAGCGGTCACCGGAATGTCGGAGTTATGTATCGTATCAGCCATGTCAAGGACTGCGTCGACCGCTCCGCCGGGGGTATTGATATCGAGTATGATATGTTTGGCATTCATATCTTCCGCTTCTTGAAATGAGCGCTCAAGAAATTTTGAAAGCCCTTTTTCAACGGTTTCTTCGATCGGAATGACATACACTGTATCTCCATCCGCTTTCACGGTCAAATGAACGCCTAGTAATAAGAATAAAACAAAACCGCAGGCCAGAGCAACAAAAATTCTAAATTTTTTCAGCAGCAATGATGGATGAGGCCTCCTTCCCCTATTATCATTAACATTACATACGTTATACATGTAGCAAAGGTTTCATCTTTCTACTACTTTTCTATTGTATGAACACGCACAAAAAAAGACGCCTTTAATTGCTTAAAAGGCGTCTTTTTCTCAAGACAGTTGTTTGCTGACAAGCTTATTGACGAGACCGCCGTCCGCCTTGCCTTTGACTTTCGGCATGACAGCGCTCATCACTTTGCCCATATCCGCTTTTGAAGAAGCCCCGACTTCGGCGATCGTCTCGTTGACGATGTCGAGCAGCTCTTCTTCCGTCAGCTGTTCAGGCATATAAGCTTCCAGAATGTCTAACTCTTTTTGAACTTTATCTACTAAATCTGAACGATTAGCGTTTGAAAATTCATGGAGGGAGTCTTTACGCTGTTTTAATTCACGAGAAAGAACAGTCAGTTCTTCATCATCGGTCAGCCTGTCTTTCTTAAGCTTGATTGCTTCGTTTTGAAGCGAAGCTTTGACCATGCGAATGACAGTCAGTTTGTCTTTCTCACGGTTTTTCATATAGAGCTTCATATCTTGATTCAGCCGCTCAAGAAGACTCATAAATCCACCCTCTTTTAGTATTTGCGCTTTCTTGCAGCTTCAGACTTTTTCTTGCGTCTTACGCTAGGTTTTTCATAAAATTCACGCTTTCTTGCTTCCTGCAAAGTACCTGTCTTTGATACACTGCGTTTGAAGCGACGAAGAGCATCTTCAAGCGATTCGTTTTTTCTAACGACCGTTTTTGACATTCTCTTTCCCTCCCTCCGAATACACCAATCGACTGCTTTAAAAAAAGACATACATATAAACATGTACTTTGACATTATAATATAAGCCTCCGGTAAGGTCAACCAAGGAGAATCGTTTTATTGTTCAGTCATGATTTCGGCAGCTTGTCTGTATATATTTATAAAGGAGGCTGTTCGAAAAACTGATGATGATCTTGATCTTGTTCGTATTATTGATCGTTCTTTTTCTCAAAGGCATGAGCATGCTGAGAAAAGGCCTGATTTCACTAACATTTGAAAAAATCGAAAAGCGGCTGCTGTTTTTCACGGATCATCCGGTGAAAGCTTTTTTGGTCAGTATTATATTTACGGGGATTTTGCAAAGCAGCTCGGCATTTATGGTGATCGTCATAGGGTTTGTCTCAGTAGGCGCTCTTTCATTTAAACGTTCGATTCCGCTCATTTTAGGGACAAACATCGGGTCCACTTTCACAACGGAATTTTTGGCGGTGAAGCTGGAATTTTTGATTTTTGCCCTTTTGGCCGCAGGTGCAGCTCTTTTCATTGCCGGAAAATCCCCTTTTCGGCAAGTCGGCGTAAGCATGATCGGCTTGGGGGTTATTTTTTTCTGTATCAGCGGTTTCAGCCGGCTTGCCGTGCCGTTGTCACAGCTAGACTCGGGCGCTTATATCGTGCAGCTTGCCGAAGATTCATCGCTTTACGCTTTGTTCATCGGCACCGTTTTGACCGCGATGATTCATTCCAGTTCGGCGTGTGTCGGCATCCTGATGAGCTTTATGGATCAAGGTGTCGTCGGATTGACCGAAGCGATGAGCGTTGTTCTTGGCTCCAACATCGGGACATGCATTACGGCCGTGATGGCATCCTTCAAAGGCGGAGCTGCAGCCAGGCAAACAGCTTATGCCCATGTTCTGTTTAATGTCATTGGTGTAGCAGCTGTATACCCTCTGCTCTCATCAATCACAGGCTTTATCTCCGGACTGTCCGAAAGCCCCGCCCAGCAGATTGCCCATTTCAGCCTGCTGTTCAACGTCGTCACGTCCCTATTGTTTTTGCCGCTCTCAAATCTGTTTCATTCGCTGATCATGTTTCTCATTCCAAACAAAAACCAGGCCCGATAAACGCCTGGTTTTTGTTTGATTAGTAGTCTTCATCCGCTGTTAACCCTTTGACAATCGACACGCCGGCGCTCGCTCCGATTCTCGTCGCTCCGGCTTCAATCATGGCAAGTGCGCTTTCCTTATCGCGGACGCCACCTGAAGCTTTAACGCCGATATCAGGTCCGACAGCTTCCCGCATCAGTTTTATATCCCGGACTGTCGCACCGCCGCCGGAAAAACCGGTCGATGTTTTGACAAAGTCGGCGCCTGCTTTTACGGCCAGTTCACAAGCCAGCCTTTTTTCTTCATCCGTCAAAAGCGACGTCTCTATGATGACTTTTACAAGAGCTTTGCCGTCGGCCGCGTCTGTCACCGCCCTGATGTCATGTTCCACTGTTCCCGTATCGCGGTCTTTTAGTGCACCGATGTTGATCACCATATCAACTTCACCGGCACCGTCTGCAATTGCCTGCCTGGTTTCAAAGGCTTTTGTTTCCGGAGACGCTGCACCTAAAGGAAAGCCGATAACTGTACATACTTTCACCTCTGACTCTTTAAGAAGCTCGGCGCAAAGCTTCACCCAGCAAGGGTTGACACAAACGGAGGCAAAACCGTAAACACGCGCTTCTTTGCAAAGCGCTTCGATTTCGGATTTGACGGTATCTGGCTTCAATGCAGTGTGATCGATCATTCGCGCAATTTGTTTTGTCATCATCCTGACTCCTTTTTAGGTGGTTGTTTGCTTAAGATATTCGCAAAAAAAGCCGGAACACCTTTTTTGTGAACCGGCTGAATTGATGATTTATGACGATAAGCGGATGTTTTCGCGGACGTCGTCTTCCGCGACGCGGACGAACTGTCCTTTGTTGTACGGATAGCCGGCTTTTAAGATCTTCACTTTAACAAGCTGGCCGATCAGGTCTTCTGAACCTTCGAAAACGACTTTAATATAGTTGTCCGTGTAGCCGACAAGCAGGTTGCCTTCGCCCGTTTCCGTGAACGGCTCTTCCGGAATGATCTCCAGAACGTCGCCTTCATAGTCTGATGCATATTCTTTCGCAAGCTGGTCTGAAAGAGCGATCAGTTTATGAACCCTTTCGTTTTTCACGTTTTCGTCAACCTGGCCGTCCATGCGTGCTGCAGGGGTTCCGGTCCGTTTGCTGTACGGGAAGACGTGGAGCTCGGAAAACTTGTGTTCTTTGATAAAGTTATACGTCTCCATGAATTCTTCTTCCGTTTCACCCGGGAAGCCGACAATCACATCAGAGGTGACTGCAAGCCCCGGAAGAGCTTTTTTGAGTTTTGTCAGCCGGTCGGCGAAAAACTCCATCGTATACTTTCTTCTCATCCGCTTTAAAACGCTGTTTGAGCCGGATTGAAGCGGGATGTGAAGGTGTCTGACGATCTTGTCTGAGCGGTCAAGCACTTCGATGACTTCGTCTGTAATTTGGCTCGCTTCGATTGAAGAGATACGGATTCTTTTCAGACCTTTCACACGGCTGTCCAATTCTTTCAACAGCTGCGCAAAGTTGTAGTCTTTCATATCTTCTCCATAACCGCCGGTATGGATACCGGTCAAAACGATTTCTTTATAGCCGGCATCAACGAGCTGCTGCGCCTGGCGGATGACTTCCTCAGGGTCGCGGGAACGAAGCAGGCCGCGCGCCCACGGAATGATGCAGAATGTGCAGAAATTGTTGCAGCCTTCTTGAATTTTCAAAGAAGCACGCGTTCTGTCGGTAAATGCAGGAACATCAAGCTCCTCAAACACTCTCGCTTTCATAATATTGCTGACGCCGTTAATCGGCTGTCTTTCTTCCTGGTACTGCTTAATATAGCCGAGCATTTTTTCGCGGTCTTGTGTACCGACGACGATATCAACGCCCGGGATCGCCATGATTTCCGCCGGGGAAGTCTGGGCGTAGCACCCTGTCACGCAAATGACGGCGTCAGGATTTTGGCGGATCGCCCGTCTGATCACCTGGCGGCTCTTTTTATCACCCGTATTTGTGACGGTGCATGTATTAATGACGTATACGTCCGCCGAACTTTCAAATTCTTTTCTTTCGTAGCCGGCTTCTTTAAAAAGCTGCCAGATTGCTTCTGTTTCATAATGGTTGACCTTGCAGCCAAGTGTATGAAATGCAACGGTTGCCATTGTTATTCACCTCTTAATAACTCTGTATGATAAGAAACTGCCGCCAACGCGTACAGCGGAGCTGTTTCCGCCCTTAAGATCCGCGGACCGAGCCCGCAGGCGAGGGCACCTTTTTCTTTTAGCGCCTCAATTTCCTCTTCTGTAAATCCGCCTTCAGGACCAAACACCATGAGTACGGATGATCCTTCAGAAAGGCTTTTGAGCACGGATTGAAACCGGCTCGTCTCGCCTTGCTTTGATGACTCTTCGTATGCAACGACACATTTATCGAAGTCCTCAAGGCTCTCAAGCAAACGTTGAAACGTGTGAACCGGCGCCACATCGGGAATCGCGTTTCTGTGGGACTGTTCTGCCGCTTCCTTGGCGATTTTCGCCCACCTTTCCCGTTTTTTCTTTGCCTTTTTTTCATCAAGTTTAACAACGGAGCGCGATGCCTGAAAAGGAATAAACGAGCTTGCACCGAGCTCTGTCCCTTTTTGAATGATCCATTCCAGCTTATCTCCTTTTGGAAGGCCGTTTGCAATATGGATCTGGACGGGCAGTTCGCGTGTTTCCCCCGTCCATTCGATAACGCTCAATAAAACCTCTTCTTTAGTGACGGACTCGATCCGGCATTTCGCTTCATGGCCGTCTTTTGCACAGCAAATGACCTCATCTCCGGGAGACATCCTCATCACAGTCGCAATGTGATGAACGTCTTCGCCTTTGATCGAGAATGCGGGTGCGGCTGTGACCTCTTGTTTTGATTGTTCGATAAAATATCGTTGCATACGCTTGTCACACCTACTAACGATTATTTTTTAGCGATGATGCTGACCCAGTCCTCCATTGAAAGAACCTCAACGATCGTAAAGCCTTCTTTCACCAGTGCATCTTTGACTTCCTGTTTTTTCTGCTGGATGATCCCCGAAGTGATGAAATAGCCGCCGTCTTTCAACAGGCTGTATGCTTGATCCGTAAAGCGCAAGATGACCTCGGCCAGGATATTGGCGACGATGATGTCTTTTTCGCCTTCGACGCCGTCAAGCAGATTATTTTGCTTAATCTCGATATGATCGCTGACTTTATTGAGCTTGGAGTTCAAGCGGGCGCTTTCAACGGCTACAGGATCGAGATCATATCCTTCAACCTGTTTGGCGCGAAGCATGGCTGAAGCAATGCTCAAAATGCCGGTTCCCGTTCCGACGTCCACGACCGAATCCCCTTCTTTCACATACCTTTCAAGCGCCTGTATGCAAAGGACGGTTGTCGGGTGGGTGCCTGTTCCAAACGCCATTCCCGGGTCCATCTCGATGATGAGTTCATCCGTATGAACCGGTGTGTACTCTTCCCAAGTCGGAACAATCGTAAACTTCTCGGAAATTTTCACGGGATGATAATATTTTTTCCATGCTGTCGCCCATTCTTCTTCGTTAACCTCGCTGATGGTGATTTTGTTGCGTCCAAGGTCAATATCATACAGCAGCAGATTATTGATCGTTTCTTTGATTCCTTCTACGGTCTCCCCCAAAAAGCTGTTGATCGGAAGATACGCTTTGATGATGACTCCTTCATCAGGATAATCATTGGGATCGAGCTGGTAGATTTCTCCGTATACATTCTCACGCTCTTTAATTAAATCAAGCGGATCTTCAATCACTACTCCACTCGCACCAGCTTCATGCAAAATATTCGAGATGGGCTCAACCGCTTCATGTGTCGTGTGAATGCAGATTTCGGACCATTTCATACTACCAACTCCTCATCCAATCATTAATCGCCTTTAAAGGCGCGCTTTACTTTATCGAAAAAACTCATTTCCTGTTCATCCGGCATATTTCCGCTCACTTCTGCAAATTCGCGGAGAATATTTTTCTGGTTTTCTGTTAAATTCGTCGGTGTCACGACGCGGACAACGATGTGCTGATCGCCTTGTCCGTACCCGCGCACGTTGGCAACGCCTTTTCCTTTTAAGCGGAACTTGGTGCCCGTCTGGGTGCCCGCCGGCACTTTTAATTTTACTTTTCCGTGAAGAGTAGGCACTTCGATTTCATCTCCAAGGGCAGCCTGTGCAAATGTCAGCGGCATTTCGCAGTAAATATCGTCTCCATCGCGCTCGAAAAATTCGTGCTCTTGGACGCGGAAAACGACGAATAAGTCACCTGACGGACCGCCGTTGATCCCCGGTTCGCCCTGTCCGGCTACTCGAAGCTGCTGGCCGTCGTCCACACCCGCCGGGATGGTGACATTGATTTTCTTGCGTTTTTTCACTTTTCCTGTGCCGCCGCAAGTTGAACATTTGTGCTTGATTTGCTTACCCGTTCCATTACAGTAATGACATACTCTTCTGTTGACAACTTTTCCGAACGGTGTTGACTGCTCCATGTTCAGCTGGCCTGATCCGCCGCAGTGTGAACATGTTTCCGGCTTTGTTCCCGGTTTTGCGCCGGAGCCGCTGCATGTTTCGCACGTTTCTTCACGCGGAATTTCGATCGTCGTCTCTTTTCCGAAGGCTGCCTCTTCAAATGACAGTGTCATCGTATACTGCAGATCGGCACCCTGCCTCGGGGCATTCGGGTCTCTCCGCCTTGCGCCGCCTCCGAAAATGCTTGAGAAAATATCGTCAAACCCAAAGCCGCCGAAGTCGCCTCCGCCGAAACCTCCGCCTCCGAATCCTTGATTTGGGTCGGTGTGGCCGAACTGGTCGTAATGGGCCCGTTTTTGGTCATCAGAAAGTGTTTCATAGGCTTCTTTGACTTCTTTGAATTTTTCAGCCGCTCCGGCTTCTTTGTTGATGTCCGGGTGATATTTTTTAGAAAGCTTGCGGTAAGCTTTTTTAATCTCATCTTTAGAAGCGCTCTTACCTACCCCAAGCACCTCATAGTAATCACGCTTACTCATCTCTTCACACTCCCGATTTTCTCACATAAATTAGATTGTATCATTTCAAATTATGTTTTTTCAATTCCTTTTGTCCTTTAGGAAGAAAAAAGTCAAAGTCAAGAGATCCTGACTTTGACTTTCATCGCCTGTAAGGTCATGTGCTGTGCAAACCGGGGTAAGCACAGCACATTTTATTTCGATTATTTTTGATCTTTGTCGTCGTTTACTTCTTCATATTCAGCGTCCACGACATTATCATCGGCTTTTTTAGCGCCAGCTCCGCCGTCTTGCTGAGCCTGAGCCTGTTTTGCGGCTTCTTCGTAAAGCTTCATTGAAAGCTCTTGAACGATCGCTTGCAGCTCATCTTTTTTCGCCTTGATTTCATCAAGGTCATTTTTCTCGATCGCAGCTTTTAGCGCGTCTTTTGCTTCATTCGCTTTTTTCACCTGTGCTTCATCGGCTTTGCCTTCAAGATCTTTCAGCGTTTTTTCAGTTGTGAAGACAAGCTGGTCCGCTTCGTTGCGAAGCTCGATTTCTTCTTTTTTCTTCGCATCTGCTTCGGCGTTTTCTTCAGCCTCTTTCACCATACGCTCGATCTCGTCGTCAGAAAGGCCTGAAGAAGATTTGATCGTGATGTTTTGCTCTTTGCCAGTGCCCAGATCTTTCGCGCTGACGTTGACGATACCGTTTTTATCAATGTCAAATGACACTTCGATTTGCGGTACGCCGCGAGGAGCCGGCGGGATATCTGTAAGCTGGAAGCGTCCGAGCGTTTTGTTGTCGGCAGCCATTGGGCGCTCACCTTGGAGCACGTGGATGTCAACCGCTGTTTGGTTGTCGGCCGCTGTTGAGAACACTTGGGACTTGCTTGTCGGGATTGTCGTGTTGCGCTCAATCAGCTTCGTGAACACGCCGCCCATCGTTTCGATACCAAGTGACAGCGGAGTTACGTCCAGAAGGACAACATCTTTGACATCGCCTGTGATGACGCCGCCTTGAATTGCTGCACCAAGGGCTACGACTTCGTCAGGGTTGACGCCTTTATGCGCTTCTTTTCCAGTTTCTTTTTTGATCGCTTCCTGAACGGCAGGAATACGTGTTGATCCGCCGACAAGGATGACTTTGTCGATTTCGCTTGCAGAAAGTCCCGCATCTTGAAGAGCCTGGCGTACAGGACCCATTGTGCGCTCTACCAAGTGTGAAGACAGCTCTTCAAACTTCGCGCGGGTCAGTGTCAATTCAAGGTGCAGCGGACCTGCTTCACCCGCTGTGATAAACGGCAGGGAAATTTGCGTAGAAGATACGCCGGAAAGGTCTTTTTTCGCTTTCTCAGCAGCATCTTTTAAGCGCTGAAGCGCCATTTTGTCTTTAGAAAGGTCGATGCCGTTTTCTTTTTTGAATTCTGAGACGAGATGATCGATGATCACTTGGTCAAAGTCGTCTCCTCCAAGGCGGTTGTCACCCGCTGTAGAGCGAACTTCGAATACGCCGTCTCCCAATTCAAGGATGGAAACGTCGAATGTACCGCCGCCAAGGTCGTAGACGAGGATCGTCTGATCTTCTTCCGTTTTATCCAGACCGTAGGCAAGCGCAGCTGCAGTCGGCTCGTTGATGATCCGCTCAACTTCAAGTCCGGCGATTTTACCGGCATCTTTAGTCGCTTGACGCTCTGCATCGTTGAAGTATGCAGGAACTGTGATCACGGCTTTAGACACGGTTTCGCCCAAATAGCTTTCAGCATATGATTTCAAATGCTGAAGGATGATGGCAGACACTTCTTGCGGCGTGTACTTTTTGCCTTCAATTTCAACTGTATAGTCAGTGCCCATGTGGCGCTTGATCGACATGATCGTGTTCGGGTTCGTGATGGACTGGCGTTTCGCCACTTCACCCACCTGGCGTTCTCCGTTTTTAAATGCGACAACTGAAGGAGTCGTGCGGGCTCCTTCTGGATTTGGGATGACTTTCGGCTCTCCGCCTTCAAGCACTGCAACGCATGAGTTCGTTGTTCCCAAGTCGATTCCGATTACTTTGCTCATGATTTTTACCTCCTGCTATGTAGTTATTGATTGACTTTTACCATAGAAGGACGGATCACCCGGTCCTTAAGTTTATAGCCTTTTTGCAGTTCCTCAACGACTGCGTTTGATTCGTACGCTTCATCCTCAACCTGCATAACAGCTTGGTGCATGTTCGGGTCAAATTGCTCTCCGACTGATGGAATCTGTTCAACTCCTTCATTTTTAAGAGCCTCCAAAATTTGACGGTGCACCATTTCCATTCCTTGAAGCAGGCTTTTCGTCTGCTCATTGTCAGGATCGATCTGAAGTGCGCGCTCAAAGTTGTCAAGCGCCGGCAGCAAATCGCTGATGATGCGCTGGGAGCGGTACTTTTCAGCAGCCTCGAGATCAAGGCGTGCGCGTCTTTTGTAGTTTTCAAAGTCCGCCTGAACACGTAAAAGTTTATTTTCTTTTTCTTCAAGACGTTCTTGAAGTTCTTTTAGTTGTTTTTCAAGCATTTCTGTTTGAGTTTCTTCTGCCGGGGCATCAGCTTCAGCAGCCGTTTGTTCAGCTTCGGCTGTCTCCGCTTCTGTCTCGTTCAGTTCCTCTTGTTCGTTTAGCTCTTCGTTTTGTTTTTCTTCTGCCATCTGTGTTCACCTCCCTTAAAGGATGAGTTTCATGATAAAGAAGGGATTCCTCCCTTCTGTTTGTTTTCAGGTACTGCCTTACCCATCATACAAACTTGTCAGCGCTTTTGACAAGTCAGATGATACGTGCTGAAGCAAGCCGACGACGCGGGAGTAGTCCATGCGCGTCGGTCCGATGACCGCAATGGAGCCGATCTGTTTTGAGCCGACCGTGTATGTTGCGGTAATCAGGCTGCAGTTTTCCATCTCTTCATAGTCGTTTTCTTTGCCGATTTTGATGGTAATTCCGGACTCAGTCGACTGAAAGAGCCGGAGAATCTCCTGTTCTTTCTCAATGAGCGACAATAGCGATTTCACTCTGTCAATATCGTGAAATTCGGGCTGGTTCAGCATGTTAATCTTGCCGCCGAAAAACAGCCGGTCGGTTTGAACAGATGAATCCAGCGTTGCGCCGAGCGCGTGCAAAATCGTATCGTAATTTTGAATGTGCGACTTCAAGAAGATGACAACCTCTTTGAAAATCCTGTCTTTCAGTTCTGAGATCGGCACGCCTCTAAGGCGTTCATTTAATATATTCACCAGCTTCTCGAGATCGGAAAGATCGACCTCCGCCGGGAAATTAATCGTTTTATTCTCCACATGGCCGGTATTCGTTACTAGAATGGCAACGGCCTTCTTGGGCTGAATCGGTACAATCTGGATCTGTTTGAGATGGTTTTCACTCAGTCTCGGACCGAGGACAATCGATGTATAATTTGTCAGGTCGGACAGCACTTGGGCCGACTTCTGCACGGCTTTTTCGAGTTCAAAGATTTTTTCTTTGAAAATCGAATGAATAATGTTTAAGTCCGTTTTTGACAGCTTTCCAGGTGAAAGCAGATGATCGACATAATAGCGATAGCCCTTTTCAGAAGGAATCCGGCCTGAAGATGAGTGGGTTTTTTCGATAAAACCGAGCTCTTCCAAGTCAGCCATTTCGTTTCTGATCGTTGCCGAGCTGAATGTGATATCTTCCTTTTTGGAAAGCGTTCTTGATCCTACCGGCTGAGCTGAACGAATGAAATCGTTGACGATAACCTGCAAGATTAACAGCTGACGATTTGTTAACATCCATATCACCCCTGTTAGCACTCGGCACAACTGAGTGCTAATTGTATATCAAAATTACCAAACCGAAATCAAAATGTCAATTATAACTCACCCAGGAATGCCTGAAATACTTCATTTCCCAACAGTTTTCCATTATGTGTTAGAAACACGTTTTTGTTCGTGTTCACAATCAACCCTGTTTCTTCCAGCGAATGGAGCACCTTCGGAAAGAGATCGTCAACAGATCTTCCATATGTTTCGAAAAAGCGCTCTTTGTTTACTCCCTCAGTTTTTCGAAGACCGAGAAACATTTCTTCTTCAATCTGTTCATTTTTTGTGACCATGTGCTTTTCCTTATAAGGAAAGCCGGATTGTTCAATCAGGTCGATATAATGTTTGACAGGGCCCGCATTTACCGTTCTTTCACCATTGATATAACCGTGTGCGCCCGCGCCAAAACCGAAATAATCCTCATTGTTCCAATATGTGAGGTTATGTTTGCTCTCATATCCTTTTTTGGCGTAGTTGCTGATTTCGTATTGGCCGATGCCCGCTTCTTCCATTTTCCGCATAACGAGTTCGTACATTTCAGCTTCCTGATCCTGCGGCGGCAGGTGAAGCCGGCCTTTTTTCATCAAGTTGTAGAAAACGGTTTTCGGTTCGACGATCAGCGAATAAACCGAATAGTGTTCAGCACCGAGGGCAAGCGCCGTATCGAGCGATGAAGCGAGGTGGCCGATGGTTTGTCCGGGCAGACCGAACATCAGATCAAGGCTGATATTATCAAACCCCGCCTTTCTCGCTCTTTCAAACGAAACGAGTACGTCTTTTTGCTCGTGAACCCTGCCGATTTTTTTCAGCAGCTCGTCTTCAAACGTCTGCACGCCAAAGCTCAGCCTGTCTACACCGGCAGCTTTTAAAACATCCAGCTTTTCAGCTGATAAATCGTCGGGATTGGCTTCCACTGCAAATTCAGCAAGGCTTTCGGACGGTTTCAAAACGCGATGAATGGAATCGAGGAGCCGTTCGAGCTGAGCTGCCGACAGCGATGTCGGCGTTCCTCCCCCGATAAAGATCGTTTTCAGCTCCGGATGTCCGGTTGCCTCCATTGAATTGGCCATTTCCTTCTCTAAGGAACGCAAATATTCATCAACGGGCTGAGATTGAATAAAAAACTTGTTGAAGTCGCAATAATGGCAAATGTGCTCGCAAAACGGAATATGTATATATGCTGCTTTCATTGTTTTCACCTTCTTTTACAGGAAGAAGCCGCAGTGTGTTACGCTGCGGCGGCTCATGATTATGATTTCGGGCCGCTGTCGTCCATTTTCAGGACTGCCATAAAGGCTTCCTGCGGAACTTCGACAGAGCCGACCTGTTTCATTCTTCGCTTTCCTTCCTTTTGCTTTTCAAGCAGTTTGCGCTTTCTGGAAATATCCCCGCCGTAGCACTTCGCCAAAACGTTTTTGCGCATTGCTTTGATGGTTGAACGGGCGACAATTTTTGTACCGATGGCTGCCTGGACAGGCACTTCAAACTGCTGGCGCGGAATGAGCTCTTTCAGCTTTTCGACGATAACTTTTCCTCGTTCATAAGCATAATCGCGGTGAACGATAAAGGAAAGGGCATCGATTTTTTCGCCGTTCAGCATAATATCCATTTTCACGAGCTTGGACGGTTTATATCCGATGAGTTCGTAATCAAATGACGCATAGCCTTTCGTATTTGATTTAAGCTGATCGAAAAACTCGTAGACGATTTCCGCAAGCGGAATTTCGTAGACAATGCTGACGCGGTTCGCATCAAGGTACTGCATATCAATAAACTGGCCGCGCTTGCCCTGGCACAGTTCCATGACCGCTCCGACAAAGTCGTTCGGCACCATCATCGTCGCTTTGACGAACGGTTCTTCCACCCGGTCGATCTTCTGCGGATCAGGCATGTTTGACGGGTTATCGACGACGATTTTTTCACCGTCTGTCATGTACACGTCGTAGATTACGCTCGGAGCCGTCGTAATCAAATCGATGTTGAATTCGCGTTCAATCCGCTCCTGGATGATTTCCATGTGGAGCATCCCTAAAAAACCGCAGCGGAAGCCGAATCCGAGAGCTTGGGACGTTTCCGCTTCGTACTGCAGGGCTGAATCGTTCAGCTCAAGTTTTTCAAGCGCTTCCCGCAAGTCGTTGTATTTCGCTGTATCAATCGGATACAGGCCGCAATAAACCATCGGATTCAGCTTTCTGTAGCCTGGCAGGGCTTCGGGTGCAGGGTTTTCCGCGCTCGTAATCGTATCCCCTACACGAGTGTCTCCGACGTTTTTGATTGCTGCCGTCAGGAATCCGAC
This sequence comes from Bacillus sp. GM2, assembly GCF_056155945.1. Taxonomy (NCBI): domain Bacteria; kingdom Bacillati; phylum Bacillota; class Bacilli; order Caryophanales; family Bacillaceae; genus Bacillus; species Bacillus sp. GM2. The sequence goes on along the minus strand of NZ_JBRKSZ010000007.1, from coordinate 904,690 downwards.
GTCGCCGACAGTCAGTTCGTCAGCCGGAACGGCCTTCGGTGTGAAAACGCCGACTTCAGTGACTTCAAATTCCTTTCCGGTCGCCATCATCTTGATTTTTTGACCGGCTTTTACGGTACCTTGCACGACTCTGATATAGGCGACGACCCCGCGGTAAGCATCATACAGGGAGTCAAAGATCAGCGCCTGAAGCGGCGCTTCCGGATCTCCGCTTGGTGCGGGAACCTTTTCAACGATCTGCTCCAATATTTCCTCAATTCCGATGCCTGCTTTTGCTGAAGCAAGGACGGCTTCTGAAGCGTCAAGACCGATAACATCCTCGACTTCCTGGCGGACGCGTTCGGGTTCTGCGCTCGGAAGGTCGATTTTATTAATGACCGGCAGGATTTCAAGGTCGTTGTCAAGCGCAAGGTAAACGTTTGCCAGCGTTTGCGCCTCGATTCCCTGGGCGGCGTCTACGACGAGAATCGCGCCTTCGCATGCGGCAAGGCTTCTCGAAACCTCATACGTAAAATCGACGTGTCCCGGGGTATCGATCAGATGAAAAATATATTCCTCTCCGTCCTTCGCCTGATATTTCAGCTGTACGGAGTTCAGTTTAATGGTGATTCCTCTTTCACGTTCCAAATCCATTGAGTCGAGGAGCTGTTCTTTCATTTCCCTTTGAGTGATTGCCGCCGTTTTTTCCAAGATTCGATCCGCAAGCGTTGACTTGCCGTGGTCGATATGGGCGATAATAGAGAAATTTCGGATTCTCGACTGCCTTTGTAATCGTTTTTCTTTATCTGTCACACTAATCACTCCTACTATGAAACGCAATATGCGCTAGCTTAGATTATATCAATAGGGTTGTGAAGATTCAATGCTAAGTCACATATGCTTTCTAAACCCGAAAAAGAAAAAACGAGTCCTGCATCCGGCTCGTTTTTTCTTTTACCTATTCCGTTTTTTCCTTTATCCAGTCATACAATGAACGGGCTGTGTTTGTGACCGAATCGGCCAGGGCTCGGCCGGCCGAGGAAAAGAGGTTGAAAGCTTCCAGCTGTTCCAGCTCTTTTTGTTTTTCCTCCAAATCGATTTGATGGCCGAGGACTGACGCCTCTTTCGCATCCCCTTCAGATATGCTGAGCGCTGCTTTTAAATCAGGGTCCTCGTACCCTTTCATTTCAATCATTCCGTTGTTCGCCTGCTGCATGCCGAGAAGAACGCCGAAAAACATGACAGCGCAAGCCAATATGCATTTTCCCATAAAAGAAGCCACTTCGATCACCTGCCTCTATTGTTTTTTCTTATCGTCTTCACCGGAGTCTGCATCAACTTTTTCAGCATTCCAGTACATCTCGCTGAATACATCCGCCATCGCTTCTGCAGCCCGCTCCAGCTCTTCGCGGTTATTATCTACGCCGCCAAATTCGATTAAGACGGATCTTTCGTTTAAATCCTGATTATATATGCCATTATCCCCGGCAGCTCCCTTAGATATAACACCGCGGCTCAAACCGGGATATTTTTTTTCCAGCCGTTCATGCAGTTCTTTTGCCAATTTAAAATTCGATTCAAAATTAGGACTCTTCTTACCGATGACAAATGCGAGCCTCGCATAGCTTTTTCCGTTTACCGTTGTTGTGGTCGCTTTTTTCCGTGTAGCATCTCTGTGAATATCGATAAAATACTGTAAATCTTTGTTTTGAGCCATCGCCTCTTTAACGGCCGGCCTTGATTCATCATAGGAACGGGCATAGGCCCAGCCTTTTTTCCGCAAATTCGCCTGAAAATCGGTTTTATCCACCATTGCCCCGACACCCTGCGATTTCATCGCATTTGCGAGCATATCGCTGACAAGCGTAACATTTGCTTTCGAATGAATCGCCCGATTAGGTTCCGTCTCACCTTTTAAAAAGGGGAGATACGATTCCGTATTGTGCGTATTGTAGATAAATACGACTTTTCGGCCGCCCGTCGATTGTTCAGGGGGTTTTTCCTCCCCTGTTTTCTTTTTCTGCTTCCCTTCAAGCTCTGCAAGATTCGCTTCTCTCTCCTCTTTTAAGACCTCTGTCGGCGGCGGAGATTCTGACGGCATATTCGTGTAATCCGTCCCTTGCCCTGCAATGAGGATTTCCGAGTCAAAATGAGAGAAGCCCGGAAGCTCCCGCCCGAGAAAACTTCGCGGATCTTTTAAATTAATGCTGGTCGCCAGTTTCAAGACGATGGGAGAAAGCTCAAAGCGTTTATTCGGTTCCGGCAATTCTGATGCGAAGTAGTGGTTTTCCATTCCCAAAATGAGCCCAAAGGTCTCGCCCGCCAGTTCATCAGTCACCCGGTACAACGATGAAGACGGCCTTAACTCAGGACGCAGCGATGTCAGCACGCCTGATAAAATAAAAACGAGCAGCAGGCTGACGATAAATAAGAATACTGTCTTAACCGCATTTCTTCCATTTACAGCCAGCACAAACTGACGATTCCTGCCTCTTTTTCTCATCGCAAATCCCTCCAGAGCTTGTCTAGTAAATAGACTATGTACAAGATAGAGGAAGTAGAACAAGTTCCGGCAATGCTATAAGCACGAAAAAAAGCGGCCTGGTCAGCCGCCTTGATCTTAGTGGTTATACATTCCTTTATTGTCCTGCGAGACATTTTCATGAAGCGCTGTGTTCAGACCGTTCGCAATCACATTTGCCATATCATCGATAAAGGTATCGACCTCTTTTGGGGTCACCATTAAGTTATGGCCGAGCGGAGCGAGGACTTCATGGATCAGCTGCCTTTTTTCATCCTCTGCGAGGCCTCCGACTATACCGAGAAACGATTTGCGGTGCTCCTCATCGGGAAGGTCTTCTTCGGTGAGGACCTTTCTTTTCCCAAAGCTCATCCCCGCGGGAACGAGCGACCTGGACGGACTGTCATCTCTCATCTCTCTTCCAAAATGCTTCAGCATATAATCAATCGTATCACTCGTGATCGTGACGGCATCGACCACCGTCGGAACACCGATGGCGATGACCGGAATGCCAAGCGTATCCTTGCTTAACTCTTTTCTTTTATTCCCCACCCCAGACCCGGGGTGTATCCCGCTGTCTGAAATTTGAATGGTAGAATTCACACGCTCGATCCCTCTTGATGCCAGCGCATCAATGGCAATGACAAAATCGGGCTTTGAGCGATCGATTACCCCTTGGATAATGTCGCTCGTTTCAATTCCGGTCAAGCCCATGACTCCCGGGGAAAGCGCGCTCACCGGACGGTAGCCATCCTCTACATTTTCGGGCTGCAGCTGAAAAAGGTGCCTCGTCACGAGAAGGTTCTCCGTCACTAGGGGGCCGAGCGAGTCAGGCGTGACATTCCAGTTGCCGAGCCCTACAATTAAGCAGCTGGCATCCCGCGGAATGTTCAAATAATCGAGAAATGCGGAAAATTCCTTCGCGAACACATTGACGACTTTTTCCTGCAATACGGAATCCTGCTGTCTGATCCCTTGTGTTTCAAAGGTTAAATAGCGGCCGGCTTTTTTCCCCGACAGCTTCGCTCCTTCTTCATCAATGTCCATTGTCTGAATTTTGATCCCGTCTTTTTCGTATTCTTTGACTGTAAACCCTTTCAGCTCTTTCTTTGGAGAAGCTTCCTTTTCCTCTGCCAGATCCCTCGCTTCCACGGCTAAGTCTGTCCGGACTGCATATTGACTTAAATCAAGCTTCTTTTTCTCCATATTTGCATTCCCTCCAAAAACATAACTGGTGTTAGTGTGCCCACAAGGTCTGCAAACATTCCCGCGAAGCGGAGCTTTCAAATAAAAATACTTTACATTTATATTGCAATCTAAGGGTGTGTTTGATAGAATACAATTTGTTCTATTGTTGAGATCTAACCTATAGAAAAGGAACAGAGGTTATGTCTTAGGAGGTGAAACACATTGCCAAACATTAAATCAGCGATCAAACGCACAAAAACAAACAACGAGCGCCGCGCGCACAACGCAACAATCAAATCTTCAATGCGCACTGCTATGAAACAAGTTGAAACTTTCGTAAGCAACAACGAAGCAGACAAAGCGAAAGCAGCTCTTTCTGCAGCAGCAAAGAAAATCGATAAAGCAGCTAAAAAAGGTCTTGTCCACAAAAACACCGCAGCTCGTTACAAATCAAACCTAGCGAAAAAAGTGAACGGACTTTCTGCATAATAGAAAGCTTGGCCATGCCAAGCTTTTTTGCTTGCCGTCAAAAAAACGGCTCTCTTAATTGAGAAGCCGTCAGACCGCCGATAAATCGTAAAAACCGCGCGGTCCGCTGGCGGAAGAAAATCAACATGACAATGTGCGCGATGCGCTGCATTGCAAAAATCCAGCCATGGGTAGGCTCTGCGGAAAAGAGAATGCTCTGGGGTCCGACCTTTTTTTGCGTCAAGCCTGAACCCGTGCCGAAGCGAAATATTCGCGGATTGAGTAAACTGGACATGAAATGAAATAGCGTATAAGACTTATCAAGGGGAAGAGCTTTCCTTCCACCTGTCAGCTATGTTCACTCGCACGGCGCTATTTTTTGTGCTAAATATTGTTGATTTTTATACATAGCAAGGGAACTTCCAAAAAAGGAAGTTCCCTTGCTATGTACAAGTATAATCATTCATGGTGTTTAACTTTTAAATGATAACCCTTTTTCCTTCAAAGCAACTCGCAATTTAGGCAAAGATGCCGGTCCCATACCGTGAAATTTCAAAATCTCTTTTTCGCTGTATTTTGACAGATCCTGCAAAGAAGTTATTCCATTGTGTTCCAAAGCTCGTCTGGCTGGCGCAGAGAGCAATGAAAGAAATCCGTTGTCAGGTTTGCGCTGTTGCTCACAAATCGGGCAAACAGGACAATCACTGCTTTTATAATATTCGTGTCCTTTGCTGCAAGTCCTTAAATTCTTTGTCATTTTTACATTTCTCCTTTTCCGCACATTTCAATGTTTCCGATTTTATCTTTTCTTTTTTTGCAATCGTGCCCCTTTGCTATGTTTGGCCTCTGCTGTTCATATTCAGGATACACCGAAACTCGTTAAACTATCTCCCGGAAAAAGAAAGGCTGCGAAATCGTCGGTTTCAGAAATCGAAGCTCCAACTGGTTCCCGGATCGTCATAACGGTTTAGCAAGGATGGTTTTACTTATAACCTGTGAGTAACTGGAGCGGGCATCAAAGTGAAACACGTTTTGAGTAAAGAAAGGGAAGCGCCCCAAAAACAATGCCCCGGACTGAAGCGAAATAGACATAAATCATGAAGGTCCCCATTGTTGTAAAGACTTTTAGGCCAAACTCATTCCTCTTCATCACTCAATTGCTTCACAAAGTCGAGATGCTTATATCCCCAGCTGCACATATCAGTCAACACCGGCGCCAACGTTTTTCCGTGCCCGGTTAAACTATATTCGACCTTCGGAGGGATTTCCTGATAAACTTGCCGTTTGACGAGACCATCATGTTCGAGCTCCCTAAGCTGGTTGGTCAGCATCCCTTGTGTAACCCCAGGGAGCATCCGCCTCAGCTCTCCGAAGCGTTTGGTGCCTTCATGAAGTAATACGAACAGGATCAGCGGCTTCCATTTTCCTCCTATGGCCGCCAAAGTTATGATTATACCTTCCGTCGTCTTCATTTCCTGTACTTTTGACTTCATCTTTGTCAACTCCCGATTCGGTATTCGTGATATCAGTTACGTTACCATATCATTCTGATTCGCGGTAGTACTCTTATTTTACATACATAGTACGGTTTACCGTACTACCATAAAAAAGTTCTTTCACCGCAATCGTACGATTTAAAGGACTATGTACGAAAAAAAAGCGTACTTTGCAATGCCAAAAATATTCGTAATAATTGGGACGAACAAAGGTTCAAGGAAAACAACAAACAGTAAAGGAAGATGTTTATGAACATAATGGTAATTGCAGCACACCCAAATCTGAGGGAGTCCAAATGGAACAAGGCACTAATGAACGAATTGAAAAATCATCCTGATATCTTTATTCGTGATCTGTATCAGGAGTATCAAAATTGGAGTATCGATGTTGAAAAAGAACAGCGATTATTACTTGAATATGACCGGATCGTTCTTCAGTTCCCATTTTATTGGTTCAGCTGTCCGCCTCTTTTGAAAAAATGGTTTGATGATGTGCTGACATACGGCTGGGCGCACGGCCCCGGAGGCGAAAACTTGAAAGGCAAAGAATTCATGATTGCTACGACAACAGGCGGAGCGGAAGAAGAATATCGCGTTGGGGGCCGCAATATGTTCACTGTAGAAGAGTATTTACGGCCGATTGAGGGTACTATTATCCGATGTCACGGCACGTTTCTTCCGGCTTTTGCATCTCACAATCCTAATGACAATATCCTCAAAGCCGAAGCGAAGCGATATGCAAAGCATGTTTTATCACCTAAGGGTGAAGCTTGCCGATTATGAAGGTAAATGGAAAAAGAAATAAGGATAACTGAAAAGGCTGTCGAGATTTTCTCGACAGCCTAACGGCTCTCTTAAAATTAGAGAGCCGTTTTTTCAATCGGACTGCAAAAGCTTGAGCAAAAACAGCTCAAGCAGGAGCTGCTTGTCTTTTTTGCCTGTCTTCATTTCATAATCCATAACGGCGAGATGCTCGATGATGCTTTTCAGCTCTTCTTCAGAAAACAGCCTCGCCTGGTCGATCGCGAGCTTCACCCTGAACGGGTGAACTTTGAGGTTTGAGGCGATTTGCTTTTGCCCGTACCCCTGCTGCGAAAAGTATTTCGTCTGCATCAAAAGCCTGAACTGGTTTGCGATCAGCGCCATCATTTTGATCGGTTCTTCATTTTGCTTTAACAGATCATAGAAAATCTGCAGCGCTTCTGTACGCTTCCGGTTCACAACCTTGTTGATCAATTCAAAAATGTTCTGCTCGAGACCTCTGGCAACGAGCTTTTTGACGTCTTCAAGCGTGATCGAATCCCGATCACCAATATATGTACTAAGCTTTTTCACCTCTTGGGCAATGGCCGACAGGCTGGCATTACACAGGATGACAAGCTCCTCCGCCGCTTCTCGTTCTATGAGCTTCCCCTCTGATTTTGCAAGCCCTGCGATAAAATCAGCCGTTTCCCGGCCGTTCAGTTCTTTTGCTTCAACCATATGGGCGTGTTTTTTCAAGAGCTTGGTCAGCTTTTTCCTCTCATCAAGCTTTTCATAAGGAGCGAGCAGCACAAAAACAGAATAAGGCGCCGGCTGCACAATATAATCCTCCAGGCTCCCGAGGTTATGCTCCGTTTTATCTTTCTTTTTTTCAGCTGTTAAAAAAGACGGGTTTTTCGCAACAACAAGACGCTTATCCCCCATAAACGGAAAAGTTTCAGCATCTTCAACAGCAAGGTCCAATGCCTCTTCTTCCAGATCAAATACGGAAAGGTTGAAATCCTTCGTCTCTTCATCAACAACGGCTTGTCTGATCCTTTGAACCGTCTCCTGCAGAAGATACGTCTCTTTCCCGTATAAACAATAAACAGGATGAATATCGCCTTTTTTTAAGCTTTTCCAAATATCAAATACCGTCATCTGCATTTTCCCCTCTTTCATCCTTCCTTTCTATCCTAAAGCGTGTTTTGCAATTAGTAAAGAGAGAAGCGGAGTCACCCGCTCTCTCATTTATAATAAACGCCTTCCATAAACCCCCGGGTCAGTTTATAGAAGACGATGTTCATAAATTTTAGAAAACGGTTGCATGAAGCTCCTAGATTTTTGCAAAGAATTGAATTATACTGGATATCAATAGGAGGGGTAAATTGTGAATGAATTTGAAAAAGACGTGCAAAGCAAACGTAACGATCTTGTAGATTCAGGTGTCGGTTTTATCGTGTCTTTTGGCTTTTTCGCTACAATGTTTATTATCGCTACTGTTATACATCTGGCCGCTTAATCAAGCCAAGTCATGGACACCGCTTTACTCTCCGTCAGGCAAGCGGCTTTTTGACGGCTGCTGTTTTTCAGCAGTCTTTTTTTCTTGCGGGGAATGTACTTTATCATATGGGGGATGAAGCAAAAACGTTCCGTTTCCGCCTCGAAATAGGTACTGAATCGAACCGTGCCGATCCGTTCTGAATACCTTCACATGGTGGCGGTTTAAGATATCCAGCACTTCCCCGTGGGGATGGCCGTAGCGGTTGTGCTCTCCCGCCGAAATGATGGCTGCTTTCGGCTCAATTTGCTTAATCAGATCTTCCCCCGTAGAACCTTTGCTTCCATGGTGACCGACTTTCAGAATATCCGCTTTAAGATTCGGATACACTTTCATGATCTCATTTTCACCTTCTTTCTCCAAATCGCCCGTTAACAGCCATGAAAATTCGCCCGCTTTCATCCACAATACGAGGGAACCGTTGTTTTTGCTGTTTTTGTCCGCCTCTTTCGGTGAAAGAACATAAAATTCAAGATTGCCAATATGAAGGATGTCACCTCTTTTGGCTACATGCACCTTGACGCCTTCTTTCAAGGCAAGGCGAAGCAGCTTTTCATCAGACGGTTCGGCTGCGAAGCCTTTCGGCACGATCAATTGCTTGACTTTATGTTTTTGGATCAGCACTTGAGCTTCACCAATATGATCCTGATCAGCATGAGTCAAAATTAAAGCATCGAGCTTCTTGACTCCTTTGGATGCCAGAAATGGCATTAATACGCTCTCTCCCAGGGAAAAATCCTTTTTCCGCTTTCTCCACTGCTCTTTCCGGAAGGATACGGTTCCTCCCGTATCAATGAAGACGGTGCCATTCTGACCGGGAGCGCTGACATACATGCTGTCACCTTGGCCGATATCAAGCATTGTGACCTCTCCTTCTCCTGCAAACTGAGGAAGATATAAGTGAATAGCAAACACAGCGGCAAGGAAGCCGGACGAAATCATAACCGCACGAAACGACATCTCTTTTTCAAGAAACAGCAAAAACAGAAAAATAGCTGCGAAGTAGAAAAACAACAAAATATCCGGCGGTTTAACCGCAGAAAAAACGAAAACATCTGCGGCAGACACCGCTTTAACAGCCTGATGGCTCCACACAAGCAGACGGTCCAGCACACAGGCTGCCGCCTCCCTCAAGGGACGAAAACATATGAAAGCCAACAGGCTTCCGAAAGACAGCGGCATGATGATAAAAATATAGAGAGGTATGAAAAGCAGATTCATTACTGTGCTGAGAAATGAAAACTCTTGAAAATGAATAAGCAGAATAGGAAGGGAAGCGAGCTGAGCCAAAAATGACCCCAATAGCAGCTGAGAGATTCGGCTTTTCGGCTTGTTCAATATTTCTTTTGAAAGAATGAAAACGAAGGATACGGCAAAAGAAAGCTGAAATCCGGCTTGAAATAGCAGATAAGGATGATACAGCAGCAGTCCGAGGCAGGCGAGGCTGATCACATCGGCGCTTTTGAAGTTCTTTTTAGACAGTGATGCCAGCAGATAGATTTCAGACATGAGAACCGCCCTCACTACCGACGGGGCGCCTCCGGTCAAAACTGCCGCAACGGGCAGCCCGAAAACGAGCAGCCATTTGGCGCATTCTCTTGTCAAACCGAAGCGAATAAATACGTGGAACAGAGCGGCCGACAACAGACCGACATGAAGCCCGGAAATCGCTAAAAGGTGAATGATCCCAAGGCGCTGATAGCCGTCCAGTACATCTTGTTCAATGAGAAACCGGTCACCGAAAGTAAGCGCTCTTACAATACCGGCAGCCGGGTTCGCCATATTTTCTTCTGTAAAATCAAGGCCCGCTTTTCGGATGTTCAATAGAAATGGCATAAGACCGCCGCCCGGCTTGCAGTTTTCAATGGACTGAACCGCAAATATCCAGTGAATCCCTTTTTGATACAAGGATTCTTTTTGATCAAAAGTTCCAGGAACCGTCTCTTTTTTCGGCGCTCTTAATTCACCTTGCATGACACAGATGCTTCCCGGCTGAAGAGCGGAGAGCGCCCGTTTTTCTTGCGGAGACCGGATCGTATAGCCCGCTTTCAAAGCTTCCCCCTTATCTGTTTCGGCTGTGAATGAAAGCCGGTCTCCGTCCATTATGGGGATATCCCGAACAGAAGCGAGCGTGTGAAATTTGCCTTCATGATAAATCGTTGTATTGAAATGGTCGATCATGTAAAAAGAAGTGAAATATAAAATACAAATCGCTGCACATATGATGAAAAGGAGCATTTGTTTGTTGAAGAAACAGAGGATAAAGAACAGAAAAAAACCGACGGCGAGGAAGAGATAAAGAGAAGAGTGAGCGGAGGCGATTCCGGCTGCCGCTGAAATCGCTCCGCACGGGAAGATGCGATGTCTGTCCATTGAATTACACGTAGCTTGTAAACAGTTTGTTGGCCTCTGCGTGTATTTTCCTGATTTCCTCTTCCTCAAGGCCTTTATCAGCCAGCTGTTTGATCAGATCGGCCACAAACGATAACTTTTCCTGGTTTTTTAAGTCGATAATCATCTCATCGAGCTCTACCTGCTCCACTTTAACAGAAGCCTGATCGAAAAGTTCAACCGCGTAAGGATGGTTTTTGTAATCCTTCGCATAGTATATCGTTTTAATACCTGCCTGAATGATCGATTTACAGCATTGAATGCACGGAAAATGCGTGACATATATTTCAGCGCCTTCGGTCGGAACGCCGAATTTTGCACACTGAAGAATCGCGTTCATCTCGGCGTGAATCGTTCTGATGCAATGCCCGTCCACCATATAGCAGCCTTCATCCGCACAGTGAACACCTCCGGCGATCGATCCGTTGTAGCCCCCTGCGATAATTCGTTTATCCCTGACAATCGTCGCCCCTACAGCAAGCCTTGTACACGTGCTGCGAAGCGCCAGCAAATGGCTTTGCGCCATAAAATATTGATCCCAAGAAATCCGTTCCACTTGTTTTCCCTCCAAAAATACGATGTCGACTTCCCTAAGTTTACATATGTTTATCCGCAAACGTCAATTTACTTTACCGTGATTGAAGATTTTATTCTTTCAAAAGACTTCTCTCCAATTCCCGAAACGTTTGTTATGTCTTCAATCGTCTGAAACATTCCGTTCTCCTCACGGTATTCGATTACCGCTTCCGCTTTTGAAGGACCGATCCCGGGAATCGTCTGAAGCTCCTCAGAGGAAGCCGTATTGATATTGACGATATCACCTGAGCTGCCGTCTGCTCTTGAGTCCGCTTCCGAAAGAGAGCCAGCGGCCTCTTCCCCTTCAAATGGAATGTAAAGAACCATACCGTCCCGCAAAACGGCCGCCAGATTAATTTGCTGTTGGTCCGCTTTTTTCTCGGTGCCGCCTGCTTTTTTCAATGCATCGTGCACCCTGTCTCCCTCCTTCATTTGATAGACGCCCGGATTTTTCACAGCGCCTTTCAAATCGATGATAACCTCCTCTCTCCCCGCGTTTTTTTTAAGCTTCACTTCCTCTTTCTTGTCAAAAGTCTGTGCAGAAGCCTCTTCAGGAATGGAAATGTCGGATGAAGTTTCACGCTTTCCGCTTAACAGCATGAAGGCCGCGCTGATGATCAAGACGAGTGCCACTCCTCCCGCCGCATGCCATTTATATTGTTTTAGCCAATCTGTCAAACTGCTCACCTGCTTTCATACATATTTTTACTGAAGCCTTCATATCGTTTAAAAGATACAGGTTCAAAGGAGGGGAGAACGATTGAATATCGGCTTTATCGGGACAGGAAATATGGGGACCATTTTAATTGAGGCGTTGATTGAATCCAGAGCGGTCATTCCCTCATCTTTAACAATTACTAACCGAACGATCGACAAAGCGTTAAACATAAAAAAACGATTCCCAGACATTCAGGTTGCAGAACGGCCGGAAGAAGTGATTACGGAAAGTGATGCCGTGTTTATCTGTGTAAAGCCGCTGGATATTTATCCTTTGCTAAAGCGGCTCTCACCCGTCTTCACCCGCGATCAGATTGTGGTCACCATTACGAGTCCGGTGCAGGTCGAACAGCTGGAAGCCATCATCTCCTGCCAGGCGGCAAGAGTGATCCCGAGCATTACGAACAGAGCGTTGTCTGGCGTGTCATTATTGACTTTCGGAGAAAGCTGCACAGCTGGGGCAAAAGAAAAATTGACGGCTTTAGTGAGCAAGATCTCAATCCCTCTTGAAATCGAAAGCGGGATTACGAGGGTCGCCTCAGACATTGTCAGCTGCGGCCCCGCCTTTGTCAGTTATTTGGTTCAGGAGTTTATTCAGGCCGCTGTCGAAGAAACCTCCGTATCAAAAGAAGACGCGATTTTAATGACGACAGAAATGCTGGTAGGTTTGGGAAGGCTGCTCGAAACAGGGCATTACACATTGCCCGCCCTGCAGGAAAAGGTGTGCGTTAAAGGCGGTGTAACCGGTGAGGGAATTAAGGCGCTGGAAAGCGGCGTTCAGGATATGTTCCGCCAGATGTTCCGAAACACCCATTTGAAGTATGAAGAAGATATCGCTCTAGTCAAGAAGCAATTTTCCGTTTGATTCATTGTTTCACGAATGCGCTGAGATCTCAACAAAGGAAAAATGCATTATGAAAAACCATCGTTACGATTAAACGATGGTTTTTGTTTTTTTCGCTGTATAAAAATGACGTTCCGACTCTGCGCCAGGCTCCAATTTTGAAAAATCGGCAGTCACGCACTGCACCTCAAATCCGGCTTGCCGCAATAAGCTGATATACTTTTCCGTCTGGAAAGTCCGCTGTTCATGCGATTCATCAAACCTTTCGTATACGCCTCCGCTTTCTACGAAGAAGGTCAAATCGTGAACAGCTGAATGAGGCTCATCCCCCACATAGCTTTGCCAAATGACGCTGACTTCTTCATCCTGATCGGCATACGTACTTCCCGGAAAAACGACATCCATTTTGTAAATGGAATGAACATCAAACAGAAGAAGCCCGCCTTCTTTTAATAGAGAAAAAACGTTTTTAAAAGTATTGAAAACGTCTTTTTCGCTCTTTAGATAATTCAGCGAGTCACAGCAGATCACAACCGCGTCAAACTCTTGCCCATGCCCGGCAATTTCGCGCATATCCTGCTGAAAGAACTGAATATCGAGCTGCCGGACGGCTGCTTTGTACTGAGCCTGGGCAAGCATATCTTCGCTGATATCGATTCCTGTGACATCGTAGCCTTTTTCAGCCAAGCGGACCGATATTTCACCCGTTCCGCACGCCAGATCAAGTATCCGTATACGTTCTTTCTGCTGTGCACCGATCGTTTTTTCAATCCAGCTGACCCACTCATCGTAAGGAGCGTGAGACATCAGCTTGTCATAAATACCGGAAAATCCTTTATAGATCATTCATTAACTCCGAACGAAAGGTCTTCAGTCGGCGCGTCTCCCCACAGCTTTTCAAGGTTGTAATAGCCTCGTTCCTCTTTGTGGAAAACGTGGACAACGACATCGCCCAAATCGATCAAAACCCATCTGGCTTCGTCAAAGCCCTCCATTTTCTTCACGTCGATTCCATTTTCTTCAGCTTGATCCTTAATTTCCCGGGCAATGGCCTGAACCTGTTTGTCAGAATTCCCGTGGCAAATCAGAAAATAATCAGCCACGAGGGAAATCCCCTGCATATTCAAGGCGATAATATCTTCCGCCCGTTTATCATCGCAGGCCTCTGCGGCAATTTTTAAAATTGAAGCTTGATCCATTCAGTAATTCCTCCTAATGTCTATCGTTTACTAAAGCATTATATGTGGCGACCGTTTCCGGATAAACAGCCTGATTTTTTGAAATTAAAAAGGTAATCGTATTTTTCAATGCCTGGATAAGGGCCAAATCCAAATCTTCTTCAGCTAGAGTCCGAACCTCTTCAACCCCTGGAAAACGGCGGCCCGGCTCGATATAATCCGCTACATAAATCACTTTCTCAAGAAGAGTCATATTCGGCTTTCCAGATGTATGGAATCGAATTGCTGACAGGATGTCTTCATCCGTAATTCCAACCTCTGTTTTGACAAGCGTTGCTCCTGCCGGCGCATGCCATAGTTCATGATGAAAATCGAGCACTTCAAGCGGCCCGCCTCCGTCGAGGATGATTTGTTTCATTTCCTCTTTCGGGCGAAATTTGGCATAGTCATGAAATATCGCGGCGATTTCGGCTTTTTTCACATCTGCGCCAAACCGTTCGGCAAGTTTTACAGCCGTCTCCATTACGCCGACCGTATGGATGTAGCGCTGTTCTGTCAGCTGTTCTTGCACGCAGGCTAAGGCTTCCTCACGTTTCATATAGATGATTCTCCTTCACATAGACCTTCACTTCGTCAGGGATTAAATAATCTGTCGGCTGCTGATTTTTAATGCGGTCCCTAAGTAAAGATGATGACACTTCAAAAATAGGCACATCGACAAAAACGAGCGGATACGGCGTCTCAATTTGAAAGCCGGGCCGTTTCACCCCGACAAATTGAATCATGTTGACAAGCTTGTCAATGTTTGACCATTTCGGCAGGTATTCCACCATATCCGCGCCGATAATAAAGTAAAACTCATCGTTTGGATATCGGTCTTTCAGCAGGCGAACGGTATCAAATGTATAAGAAGGGCCTTCCCTTTCAAGTTCGATCGTCTCCAATTTAAATTGCTCTTTCCCCGATATAGCGAGCTTCAACATTTCCGCCCTGTGCATACTTAACGAAAACGAGTTTTTTTGTTTATGCGGCGGAATTTGGTTGGGCATGAACCAAATTTCATCAAGATCCAGTTTATACAGGACTTCATTTGCCATTAATAAATGCCCGTTGTGCGGAGGATCAAATGTCCCTCCAAAAATCCCGATTTTCCTCATGATTACCACCTTTAAGCGTTAAGGAAGCTCAATTTTTTTATTTTCTTCAGACTCCTTATACAGCACGATAATGTTTCCGATCGTCTGCACCAGTTCGGCGCGTGCTCCGGCCGCCAGCGCTTCGGCTACTTCGTCTTTAGGCTGCTCGCAGTTTTGCAGCACGCTCACCTTGATCAATTCCCTGGCTTCAAGCGCTTCACTGATTTGTTTGACCATGTTTTCGTTGACTCCGCCTTTACCGACTTGAAAAATCGGTGACAGATGATGCGCTTCCCGGCGCAAATAGCGTTTTTGTTTTCCTGTTAGCATGATTTTCCTCCTAGTTGCTGCAACACAATTGATTTCATTTTTTCCATATTCGGCTCATGTCCGGTCCACAGCTCAAAAGCTAGGGCCGCCTGGCCGATGAACATGCCGACTCCGTCCAATGTTTTCAAGCCTTTTGCTTCAGCCTCCTGCAACAGGGCCGTTTTCAGCGGATTGTAGATAATATCGCATACAAGGCACGTTTCTTTCGCATTCGCCAATGAAAGCGGGGCAGCTTCGATGTTCGGATGCATCCCGACCGACGTCGTTTGAATCACGATATCATATGCTGACAAGTCTGCTTCCGCTTCCTGCAACGACAAAGCACGTGCCTCTCCTTCAAAACGCCGAGTGAACGCTAGTGCCTTTTCAGGCGTACGATTCGCGACGTCCAGCTGCTTCGGCATCTCAGCTGCCAGAGTGGTAAATATCGCCCTCGCCGCACCGCCGGCTCCCATCAACAGTATCGAGAGCTCAGAAAGGGGACGATCAAGGGATGGCTTCAGCGATTTAAGAAACCCTGCTCCATCTGTATTATATCCGACCAGCCCTTCTTTTTCTCTTCTGACAGTGTTGACCGCCCCGAGAGCTTCGGCGCTTTCATCAATACGGTCGAGATGCTTCATGATCGATACTTTATGGGGGACGGTCACATTAAACCCTTGAATACCAAGGGCTCGCATACCTTTCACAGCATCTTCAAGATCTTCATTTTCCACGCGAAAAGCGTGATAATACCCTTCTAAAGAAAGATCCTCCAAAGCCGCATTATGGATGTCCGGAGACATGGAATGAGCCACCGGATTGCCAATCAGTCCGTATATCGGTTTCATAACTCTCTCCCCTTAGCACTTATATTAGAGATCTGCGTAAAAACACGTGAACACCTTTAGGCGCGTGGGCAACAATTTTTTGGTTCGCCTCTTGGACAGTTACCCAGCCGAGGCCCGAGAACACAACGTCCGTTTTCGGCTCTTTAATCGTAAACGTATGTTTAACAAGCTCCGGAAACGAGTCAAGATCTTCTTTTGCAGGGGGAGCAAGCATTTCCCCAGCGTGCTTTTCATACAGCTGATCCGCGTTTTCAAGCTTTGTTCTGTGGATGTTGAGTTCATTCGGCATATAGCATACAAACGAAGATCTGCCTCCGCTTGCATAATCAAACCGCGACAATCCGCCGAAAAACAGCGTCTGTTCTTCGTTCAGCTGAAAGGTGCGGGGCTTCAGCTCCTTCTTCGGCGTTAATATTTTAAGATCGCGTTTCGCGACATAATGCGCCATTTGATGATGGTTGATGATTCCCGGCGTATCATACATCGCCGATCCGTCATCCAGAGGAATTTCAATCGCGTCAAGCGTCGTCCCCGGATATTGGGATGTCGTAATAATGTCGCCCTCTCCGGAAACCTCTTTAATAATCCGATTGATAAACGTTGATTTCCCTACGTTCGTACACCCGACGACATATACGTCTTTGCCTTGTCTGTAATGTTCGATCGCGTCGATCGCATCTTTCATCCCCTGCCCGCGCCCGGCGCTGACGAGCAGCACATCAACAGGCCTTAAGCCGAGCTCTTTCGCTTCGCGCTTCATCCAGTTTACAAGGCGCTCGCGCTTGACTGATTTAGGGAGAATGTCTGCTTTGTTTCCTATTAATAAGATCGGATTGCCTCCGACAAAGCGGTTTAGGCCGTTGATCCAGCTTCCATTGAAATCAAAGATGTCGACGATTTTCACAATAAGCGAATCCGTTTCCCCGATGCCGTGCAGGATTTTCAAAAAGTCATCGTCCGTCAGTGAAACATCCTGAATTTCGTTATAATTTTTCAATCTGAAGCAGCGCTGACAGATGACATTATCTTTTAACAGCGATGCTTCAGGCGCGTAGCCCAGTTTATTTTTATCTTCGGTTTGAATGGCGACTCCGCATCCGATACAAACTACCTTTTCCATTCTTTAGTCCTCCCACTGAATATGGCCTTTCCGTTTTAAAGCGCTGAGAATTCTGCGTTCCACCTGGCGGTTGAAACGCGTAAAAAAGCCGTCGGAAGCAGCCACAGGCACGACAAGAATGGTATGGAACCCATTGCGGTTCCCTCCCAGCACATCTGTCATGAGCTGATCTCCTATGACAACGACGTCTTCTTTTTTAAGACCCATATTTTTGACGGCTTTTCTGAAAGCTCTGCCCATCGGCTTTTTCGCTTTGTAAATAAACGGAATATTAAGCGGTTCAGAAAATATTTTGACGCGTTTTTCATTATTATTTGAGACAATTGTCACTTTAATGCCGTGCTCTTTCATCTCTTCAAACCACTCGATGAGACGCGGTGTCGCACTAGGCCTGTCCCATTCTACAAGCGTGTTGTCCAAATCCGTAATAATACCTTTTACATTGCGCTCTTTTAGTTTTTCAGGGGTAATATGAAAAATATTTTTTACAAATTCATCCGGCAAAAAGAACTTTTTTAACACAAAGCCGCACCCTTTCCTTTCAATTACTGCTTCTTTTTTCAATGTGTCGAATCAAATCTAAAAGTGTCTTAAAAAATCGGCTGTCCGAAAAGTTTTCGACATATAATAGGATTCTTCAACAGGTGTGGATAAAATTACACACAGTATCCACTCATATTTCATCGACCTTTTATTAAATTATAAACATGATACCCACAAGTTATCCACTTTTTGGTGTGGATAACAGAACGATTGTTCTCGCCCAATATTCATGATAGATTATAGGTACTTCAAACAAAGATCATATAACTTAACATTTTATGCTCATTCCAAACAGGTTATTCCAATTTTTACGAGGAGGTGTCTTCCCCATTAAATGGGTACCGAGTATGAAAAAGCTGTCTGATGAACTTTTAATAGAATCATACATTAAAGCAAATGAGATGAATTTGAACCGCGAATTCATCGAGCTGATTGAAACCGAAATCAAAAGAAGGTCGCTCGGTCATCTGCTTTCCGTCTCTTCATAGCTCAAGCACTCCCGAGCGCTCTTACCGCTTTTTTTCACTTAGGTTGATATTATATCACTTGAATAATACGCTTACTACTGTTTTTCATGAAAAAACACCTCTCTAAAAGAGGTGCTATTTGAAGAATCCGTGAGGACTAAGCCAGTAGAACCCGCCGATGACGAGCAGGACGACTAAAAGGACGACAACGAACGCATATCCGTATGCGGCGCCTGCATATCCGGGATAAGCCGGGTACGAACACGGACCAGCGGGAAAAGGATATCCCATCGCATCATTCCTCCTTTAGACTGTTATAGTAACAGCCTATGAAGAAAAAGGAGAAATGGCTAGGCCTTTTACTTAAATCAAGAAGTTTTTATGACTTTACTTTCATTAATTCCTTCAAAAATAATTCGCGCGCCTTTTGGGGTTAAGTGATTTCCCGATGGGTCGATAAACCCCGAATGGATCAGCTTCTCATCTGTAGCTCCGCCTGCTTTTTTCACGATGTTTTTCCAGTTGTCGATTAGCGGAACATCAAGTTCACGCGCCGTTTCCCTTGTGACGTCATTATAGGAATCGTGCCATTTACGCGCTCCTCCGTATTTTTCAAACGAAGCAGCCCGGTATCTTGCATAATAAAAGATGTTGTCCCCGCTTCCTTCGACGATCGGCAGGCACGTCATTAATATCGGCTCTATCCCGCGGCGGCGGCTTTCTTTAACAAAATAATAGAGGTTTTCTTTAAACCTTTTTTTCGATACGCGCGGCAGCCCTTTCGCAAGAATTGCTGCATCATTTGTTCCGAACATGATAAAAAGATATGCCGGCTCGTCATCCAGCACATCCTTCCTGAACCGAAGCCTGGCGTCTTCCGTTGTTTCTCCGCCTATTCCCGCATTATTTATTTTGTACTGCCCTTGAAGGGAAGTCTGAAGTAAATTGACCCATTTTTCCGCTTTTGGATAATCGCGAAATTGCCAATTTGAGCCGCGTGTATTGCTGTCTCCAAATGCTACGACTTTTCTGGGATCGTCCTCTCCGCAGCCTGCAAGCAGAAGCAGAAAGACGAGGACCATCACCAAGCTTTTTTTCATTCGTACCACCTCCAAAAGCCAATACTACGATCATATAGGAGAGAAGCTGCACTTTCAATGGGAGAAATCTCTGCCATCCTGCAAGCGTTTAGTCCTTACTATGCCTTTAACCTGTCCCCCCTGTTTAAAAACATTCGTATTGGTTCACGGTTTTCCGACAAACAATGAATATGTTTTGACAGGTCGAAAGCCTAATTTTTCAGCGAGGCGAATCGATGCGTCGTTTTGCCGGTCGCAATCCCAGCGCGGTTTCAAGCGGTTCTCTATTGCATACGCGATAAAGGCGCCGGCGCAGCGGACTGCAAACCCACGTCCCCTGTAATCCGGGTGTGTTACGATATCAACTTCGGCAAAGCGTTCCGAACAAAAAATGGTGACACATTCACTGGCGATCACACCTTCATGCGACACTTTAAATCCGAAACCGTTCTTCAAAAAACGGCCTGGCCCTCCCCAATACTCAACCGCGTATTTTTCCGTAAAATTCACGCTTTTTTGAAGGTCATCTTCAGAAAATCTTTCAACACCGGCAAATGCGGCGCTGCGAACATATTCCTCTTTTCCGAGGAAAAATGACACGCGCTCCATTTGCTGCAGAGGCTCGCCAAGCCCCCCGATTAAAAAGGCGTCCCACTCTTCAGAAGCCGAAAACACGGTAAAGCGCGCTCCGTTCCTCTGTTCATTCAGATAATGAAGCCATTCGCTCCTTCCGCTGTCGGGGATATCTCCAGCGACATAATAAATCCCGGTAGCTGTTCGAAAAAGAACAGTGGCCGGTGTGAGGAAATCATCGATATAAACGTTTCCTTCGATAAGTCCTTCGGCTATCGCATGCGCGAATGTCGGACTTTCTTCTGTTAACAAAACCTTTGCTTTTCGTTTTTCACTCGATTTCAGTTCAATCATCATGACTCCCCCTCGAACTTGAGACCGATCGTCAAGCCCCGCTGGCTGATTCGGTGCCGTATTCAATATTGCGGTCAAAGATAAAAACAGACACCGCAATATCCTCCTGAATTTTGATGTCTGTAAAAAGGTGCTCGAGCTTCGCTCCGATGAGCTGCTCCATTCCCTCAGGCACGTGATTGGAGTAGTGTTTCTGAATCAGGGTCGTCCTTGCGGCATGGACCATTTCCCTTCCCTCCGACGTGCTTGCAATAAATTGCTCGCTCGCCGTCAAATTGCCGTAAAGCGTCGAAACTGCCATATTGTCGACAAAGACCGTGTGAATCCGTTCAGGCCCCTTGCCAAACAGCTCTTTTCGAAGCTTGCGGATCATATCGTTGAATTCGTGGATTTTTTTAGACATCATGCATACCCCTTCCGTTTAAACCTTCCATCTGTCTCGATGTCCCCTTAGACATTTCACTTGGTTAAAATTTTCCTATTCTATTGAATTATAATCAATATCACTTTATAATAAAAGCCGGGCTGATGGATTTGTAATACCGTCGTGTTATGAATCTATCGAATTCTGACAATATAGGATTGGTCTGTTAGTAAGCTTTGCTAGTAAACTATTCCGCCATGTATGTCTATACCGCTTTCCGCGCCAGGATTCGGTATATATGTACATGGCTTTTTTGATTTTGAAAAGATGATGGAGGGGAATAAAGATGGACGGAAAGCCAATCAGTGTCCGGATAGACGGCAAAGAAATTAAAGCAGCGGCCGGGGCAACCGTTTTAGACATATTGAACAAAAACGGGTTTGAACACCCGCAAATATGCCATGTTCCGGAGACGGATCCTATTCAAACGTGTGATACCTGTATTGTGGAAGCAGACGGAAAATTAAAACGGGCATGCTCCCTGCGGGCAGAAGACGGAATGACGGTCAGCCTGTCTGGAGAACGGGTCAAAGCAGCACAAAAAGAAGCAATGGACCGCCTGCTCGAAAACCATTTGCTTTATTGTACGGTATGCGACAACAACAACGGCAACTGTACGCTACATAATACGGCAGAAATGATGGGAATCGAAGAGCAGAAATACCCTTACACGCCAAAAGAAGACCCGTCTTGCGCAGTCGATATGTCGCACCCCTTTTACCGCTATGATCCGAATCAGTGCATCGCATGCGGACAATGTGTTGAAGTGTGCCAAAACCTGCAGGTCAATGAGACGCTCTCAATTGATTGGGAGCGTGAACGGCCGCGGGTGATCTGGGATGAAGGCGTTTCAATCAACGAGTCATCATGCGTCAGCTGCGGGCAGTGTGTCACGGTTTGTCCGTGCAATGCGTTAATGGAAAAATCGATGCTTGGAAAAGCCGGGTTCATGACAGGCATCAAACCGGATGTCATGGAGCCAATGATCGACCTTGTCAAAGATGTAGAGCCGGGATACAGCAGCATCTTTGCCGTTTCAGAAGTCGAGGCGGCGATGCGTTCACAGCGGATCAAAAAGACAAAGACCGTCTGTACATTTTGCGGTGTCGGCTGTTCATATGAAGTATGGACAAAAGGCCGTGACATCTTAAAAATTCAGCCTGTGTCAGAAGCTCCCGTCAACGCCATTTCGACGTGTGTGAAAGGGAAATTCGGATGGGATTTCGTAAATGCGGAAGAACGTTTAACCAAACCGCTGATCCGCAAAAATGACGAATTTGTAGAATCAACTTGGGAAGAAGCGCTTGACTACGTCGCCCGCAGATTAGGCTCGATTCGGGAGCAGAGCGGAAAAGACGCCGTCGGGTTTATTTCGTCTTCAAAAATTACGAATGAAGAAAACTACTTGATGCAAAAGCTGGCGCGGCAAGTATTTGGCACAAACAATGTCGACAACTGCTCGCGGTACTGCCAGTCTCCGGCAACGGACGGATTATTCCGCACAGTCGGCATGGGCGGTGATGCCGGCACCATTCAAGACATCGCGAAAGCAGGCCTCGTCATCATCGTCGGCGCCAACCCGGCCGAAGGCCACCCGGTACTGGCAACCCGTGTGAAGCGCGCCCATAAGCTTCACGGACAAAAGCTGATCGTCGCCGACCTTCGCAAAAACGAAATGGCCGAACGCTCGGATCTGTTTATCAGACCGCGGCAAGGAACTGATCAAGTATGGCTGATGGCCGTGACGAAGTATATGATCGACCAAGGCTGGCACGATCAGGCGTTTATCAATGAAAACGTCAATTTCTTTGAAGAATATAAACAATCGCTTGAGACATACACCCTTGAATATGCAGAAAAAATCACAGGCATTAATCAACAGACGCTGATCCAAATCGCTGAGATGATCCGTGACGCCGACGGCACGTGCGTCCTCTGGGGGATGGGAGTCACCCAAAACACAGGCGGTTCCGACACGTCCGCCGCGATTTCAAACCTTCTTTTAGCTACCGGCAATTACCGCCGCCCGGGCGCTGGGGCGTACCCGCTCCGCGGCCACAACAATGTCCAGGGCGCCTGCGATATGGGGACGCTTCCCGGCTGGCTTCCGGGATATCAGCATATTACAGATGACAAAGCGCGGAAAAAGTTCGAAAAAGCTTACGGCACAACAATCGACGAGAAGCCCGGTCTCGACAACATCGAAATGCTTCACGCCGTTGAAGAAGGCAAAATGAAAGCCATGTATATCGTCGGAGAAGATATGGCTTTAGTCGATTCAAACGCAAACCGGGTCCATGACATTTTATCAAGCCTTGATTTCCTTGTGGTTCAGGATATGTTTCTTTCAAAAACAGCCCAATACGCCGACGTTGTTCTGCCTGCGTCAGCTTCGCTTGAAAAAGAAGGAACTTTTACAAACACGGAAAGACGCGTCCAGCGATTGTATCAGGCCCTTTCGCCCCTCGGAGACGCAAAGCCGGACTGGGTCATCATTCAAGAGATCGCAAACCGGCTTGGAGCTGACTGGCATTACAGCCACCCGGGAGACATTTTTTCAGAAATGGCAAGCCTGTCACCACTGTTCGCAAAGGCGGATTATGACGCAATTGAAGGATGGAACAGCTTCCTGTGGGGCAGCCTGACCGGAGAAAGCACGCCTCTTTTATATGAAGACGGCTTTAACTTCCCTGATCGGAAAGCGCGCTTTGCCCTAGCAGACTGGACAGAGCCTGCCGAATTCCCTGAAGAGTACGACCTTCACATTAACAACGGCCGAATGCTGGAGCATTTTCACGAAGGAAATATGACGAACAAATCAGCAGGCATCCAAGCCAAAGTGCCGGACGTCTTTGTTGAAGTCTCGCCTGAGCTCGCCAAAGACAGGGGCATCTGCGACGGATCGCAGGTCAGACTGATCTCGCCGTTTGGCTCCGTAAAATTAACCGCGCTTGTGACAGACCGGGTTAGAGCGAACGAATTGTATTTGCCGATGAACTCGACAGATAAAGAATCGGCGATCAATTTCTTGACAGGCCCCGCAGTAGATGCGCGTACCAATACACCTGCTTACAAGCAGACAAAAGTGCGTATGGAAGTGCTCGGCGGATGCGCAGAACCGCCGCTGCCGAAAACAAATCCGCGCAATAAGAAACGCCATCCGCAAAACGGAGCTGAAGTCGAGCGGAAATGGAAGCGTCCGGGGTACGTTCATTTAACAGACTAAATCAAAAGGAGGTCATCACACATGGCAGCTCCCATCACCGCCATCCGCAAAGAAGACAAATCTGAGGAGCAAATGAAGCTTGAAAAATTAGAAGAACTCAAAACCCTTTTGGCTGAACAGGAAGCCGCCGTTTCAAAAACGATGAAGCTTCTCGGCGAACTGAACGGCCTCGGGGTCCTTGATGCCGCAGACAGCATGATCGGCGCGAAGGAAGATATCGCCAAAATCGTCCTCGGCCAGCTGTCTAAAGAGCCGGTCAAAAACCTGATGAATACAGCCATTGCGACAGGCGGCGCGCTCTCCAAAGCCGAACCGGAAATCATGGGGAAACTGGTAGAAAGCATCGTCGCCGGCACAAAACAAGGAGAAGACTTTTTAAAAAGCGATAAAAAAACCGGAGTCCTCGATCTGCTGAAAGCCATGAACGACCCGGACATCAACCGGGCCGTCGGCTTCGGCCTGCAATTTTTAAAAGGCATGGGAAAAGCATTGAAAGACTAACAAATAAGAAAACCGGCTCACCACTTTGAGCCGGTTTTCTTATTGGCGATAGAAGCAAACGCTTTCTGTCGCCTCATTTGCTGTGTGTTTCATCTTTTTTATTCAGCGATTCTTTTAAAATATTAAAAACTGCCACCGCAATAACGACAGTCATTAAACCTGTCGTCAGCGGGTTTGGGAAGGTTTCCTGAACTCCGATCATGACCACGCTCAGTACAATTAACGAAAGTATGAACAGACGTTTGTTTTTCATCTGCCGCACCGGACCGACTGGTTGATAACGTTTACCCTATGGTGAACCGTCCGGCACCCTCACCTCCTTGCCTTTATTATCCCGCTCTTGTTAACTTTTGTAAACGGATAAAAAATGGAAGCGGTTGCACCAGTCGCCATCACCGGCGAAAACAAGCGGCTTCATGCAGAACAGAACGCCGGAATATTTGGCAGTCCGGCAATTTTGCCGCGTACAGACACAGACATCCCCCCTCCCACATACATTTACATATAGGCTTCTGCCTACATACATTATGTGGAGGTGCCGATAATGACAGGTGTTTTTGCAGCGCTCGGTTATGTCATCAAGGAACTCGTTTTTTTAGTATCATATGTGAAAAACAATGCCTTTCCACAACCGCTGTCAAGCAGTGACGAAAAAAAGTACTTGGAGCTGATGGCCCAGGGGGATGAACACGCGAGAAACATGCTGATCGAGCATAACCTCCGGCTGGTCGCCCACATCGTCAAAAAATTCGAAAACACAGGCGAGGATGCAGAAGACCTGATTTCCATCGGAACGATCGGGCTGATCAAAGCAATCGAAAGCTATTCAGCCGGAAAAGGAACAAAGCTCGCCACTTATGCGGCGCGGTGTATAGAAAACGAGATCCTCATGCATTTGCGGGCATTGAAAAAAACGAAAAAAGACGTCTCACTCCACGACCCGATCGGCCAGGACAAAGAAGGCAACGAAATCAGTTTGATTGATGTCCTCAAATCAGAAAACGAAGACGTCATCGACACCATCCAGCTCAACATGGAGCTTGAAAAAGTCAAAAAATACATCGACATCCTTGACGGCAGAGAAAAAGAAGTCATCGTCGGCCGCTTCGGTCTTGATTTGAAGAAAGAAAAAACGCAGCGCGAGATCGCGAAGGAGCTTGGGATCTCGCGGAGCTATGTGTCTCGGATTGAGAAGCGGGCGCTGATGAAGATGTTTCATGAATTTTACCGGGCTGAGAAGGAGAAGCGGAAGAAGGCGAAGGGGAAATGAGATCAATGAAGAGGCTTGGGATGATATAAAACCCAGCCTCTTTTTATGCGAGCTAATTTGGCTGGATAACGGGTGCGATCATTGGCCTGGTAACGAGCATCCCGACTCCCCCAAAGCAGCCAAACAGATTTTTTTATTTCATCTGCCCTACCTTTAGGGGAGCATATAATAACGCGGAGATCATTTTATAACAAAAAACTATTTATATCCGTCCAGCAGATAGCAATGGCTTTGAAATAATCTTCACCGAATTGTATTTGTTTTGTTGTGCTCTGCCTTCCACCTAATTTTTCATAAAAATTTATCGATGGATTACCGGCTAAAACCCATACCATTAATGATTTTATGTTTTTCTTTACAAGCTCCTCTACAACCGCCCTCATTAGTCGAGAGCCGATTCCTTTTTTTTGATACTGTAACAACAGATAAATCGCGGAAACTTCACCCTTATATTTGCTAAGATGATCGCGATTTGGACCTCCGGAAGCAAAGCCTATAATTTTACCGTCGGTTTCTTCTGCAACATAGACAATATCTTGATTTTGAGGATCACTTAATGAAGTTTTCCAAAGCTCTGCCTGATTTTCGACAGAGAGCTTAGATAACGTGTCATCAGGCAATACTCCTTGATATGTGGTTTTCCAACTTTCCACATGAACTTCGGCAATTGAATTAGCGTCTGACACTTTGGCTTTTCTTATTAAAAACATTTTTCCTCCTATAATTAATATTTTTCTTAAAGAGGATATCGCAAATATCGGCGGCTTCTCTTAAATGGTTAAAATCTGAATATATCAATTGTTCAGAAGGAATCTTCACAGATAAATTAACTAATGTAGATATTGCATCACCCATATTTAACCCTAAGTTTATATGTTGTGTCAATAAAGCTTTTAATATTAAATAGCTATCTAATTTTTTTATTAAAGGGGAAGAAATATGACTCATTTTTTTATCTAATATTATAATTTGTTTAATTACTGTTGGTGTATCGGCAATCCGTTCGCAAACTTCTGTAGCTGGTACGTTTATTTTTATAAGCTCACACTCTGAATTAGTTTCCCAAATTCCAAGTGGTCGTGGGTAAGGTTCAACTATATTACTGCGATTATGTATTATCGATAATTCATCAGTAACTAAATAATAACCATAATTGTTAACTAACTCTAAGGATAAAGTACTTTTTCCATATCCCCTTTCTCCGACAATTAACATACTATTACCATTACTGTCAGAAATGCAAGAGGCATGGATTCCGATAAATCGATTTGATAAAGGTGGTACTGAAAAAGGCGGTAAAGGGGGTTCAAGCTTGTCCCAAACAGTATAATTAGAAGAACCTCCGGGCAATTTTATACGAATACCTTCTAATATACCAGATTGATTTTCAGGTCTTGATCGAAACAAATACCGCCCTTGTTCTTTCCAGTCACACTCTACTATAATATCAGGACCTGTATATGGATCTTCACTAATGAAAATTGGGAAATGTTCCTTGATTTGTTTCAAGCATTCTTCATGTAAACATTCTACTTTTATAAGTGAACCAAACATTTCGAAAAAAGCTGAATGTTTTTTTACCATAGAATCATCCTTTATTTATAAAAATATAAGTTAGTTTATTTAATGAATTAAATTCATCTAATTTTTCAAGCAATAGCTTTAACTCTGTTATGGGAATTATAACCATATATTTTTCTTTAGGATCGTATAAAAAAATTTTTTCTTTAGAATTTAATAAGGCACATTTCCATCCTTTTTTAAAAACTTTTTCAAACAATAATTCGAATAACATATTATCTTTCTCCTTTCGGAACTCCAATACTGAATAAATATGTTGCACATCTATCATATTGTGTAATTCCTAATTTTCCGAAAAGGGCCTTGTCTTTCACTGCAGGAGTTAAAAATACACCCAAGTCTTCTCTCGTAGCAGTTAAACATATGCGCTGACCTAATTTTCCTAAAGATATAAATTGTTCTTCGTATTTTTTTGATGAAGAAACATCCATTTCATTTATCATTACAATATTAAACGCTCCTGCACTTGCAGGATACTGCCCAATTGCTAAATCCTGAAATTCTTTTCTGTTTAAACTGATCCCGGTTTTTTTTATTTGCCAGCGGTCATCTTTATTGATAATCTTATAACAACCATTTTTTATTTTTGTTATATTAAAAGCGACTATATATATATTTAAAGACAAACCTTCTGTTATAGGGAAAATTGAATCGATAATGTTTTTAAAAGATTCAAAGGTTACAATATCATTCTCGAATTCTCTAACTGTTCTTCTTTTCATTAATGAATTTTCTAAATTCTCAAATCCCCTTCTTGGACTTTCTTCATAAAAACTTGAATTTTTTTTGTAGCTCAGTTCTGTAATAGTATGGGCATGTTGAAGTAAAGAAGGATACCAACCATATATCGACCACTTAGCTATATGATTATACCAATCTTTAGCTATGGGTTCAGGAATGAGTCCATAATTGTTTATGAGATTATAGAGTCTCTTTTCTGGATCTTCATTATAATAGTTAACAGAATTTAATATGTTCTTTATATCAGTTAATCGATCCCCTCTTTGAGAGGGTAAACAATGAGTTAGTACTTCAAGGTCTGAAATATTTAAATGTAATTGTCTTTGCTCTGGATAAATGATATTTAAGAAAATTGCACCGTTTTTAATTTCAATCCAGGAAAATGGATTTGTTAATAAATTTAAAGCAGTATATGAACTTACTCTATTAACCAATTTTTTTAGGAAAACAGGGGTGTAAATTTTATTTTGGTTATTAAGATTCATTTTTTCTATGCCGACATGTAAAATGTTAAATGCAGGCTCTTTCATCCAATTAATTCCTAATGTTTCTGCTACTTCAGTTGCTTCAGTTATTCCCCCTTTAATTAAATTATAACTGGCCTTTGATATTAAAAGTTTAAATGTTTCTATAACATGTCCAATATCGATTAGCATTGGACGAAAAGCTCGAATGTCTCTATATCTCCACATAGCTCTTTCTGGACAAACAGTGAATAATATTGAAAAATCTGTCCCTTCTGGTAAGATATGATCTAATTTAATATTACTGCTATCTAGTTTTACAAGTGAATGTGTTTCTGTATCATAGGCATAATTCCCCTCTTTAATATTCCCGATTGCTTTTCTGATAAGTAAAATCCCTTCAGTAGGATGTCTCCCACCTCCTGAAGGACTTGTTCTTTTTAACAAAGGTCCTGTAGGACCTTTAATTTCTCCTATTTTTCCAAGAGTTAAATATAATAAATTAGCAATGAAATTTTCATTTATTGGTCCGTTTTTAACAATGCTCACTGTATCATTCAATGTCGGTTTTTTTAGAAATATTGGTTCCCCTTCTACCTTACGATATATTGAAGGAGGTGTAGTATGTCTTTTATATTGGTCCATAATTTTTAAGTCTTTTTCCAGCCAAAAGGGATCGCTATAATCTCGAAACGGATAATTAAAGTTTGATAACTGATATAAATATGTATAATTTGTTTGGGTTTTCAAAGGATAAATTGATTTTCGAATTATATTTAAATCAATTAATTTATAGATTAAATTTTTTGTTACTTGGCTATCATTTTTAAAGTAACTTAAGAGGTCATCTATATTAATAGGAACAGAAGCTTTAATTAATATACTGATTATTTTGAAACTTGAAATTAAAAAACTCTTTTTGTTCTCAGCATCGAAAATAATCCATTTAGCAGACGAATAAAGATTGGGATTATGGAGACGACTTTGAATGATTAATAAGTTAGGGTTTGTTACAATGTTTGTTTGAATGGATTTTATAAAGGTTTTCAAATAAATCACTCCTTTTGTTATTCCTTAGAGTTTAAGATGAGCCACCATTAAGTTTTTTATTGGATTACATCGTAGGTCTAGGGGTATTGTTTTGAAGAAGACCTCGCCTTACACCTGGCAATTCTTCAATCAAATTATTTCTAGGAACTATAAAAGTTAGAGCTTCCTGAGGTATATCTCCCCAAGATTCTGGAAGATCGCATTTATATTTTGTTAGCTCCCCTGAATTGATATAATAAGCAACATTGTTTTCGGGATCTTGAATTAAAATACTAATTTCCTTTGATTCATCAACAGGAGTTATCTCTGTCAATTCTTGCAATAATCCTTCATTCGAAAGGACAAATGTAACCGTTCCTGCTTCAAGATTTGTCCATCCCTCAGTTAAATATTTGTTTAAAGCAGTGCTTGATAGATAATAAGCACAATTACGAGCAGGATCTTGAATTAATATGGTATTTATTTTTGTTTGTTGACAGTCTTTTTCTTTTAACATGAACTAATTACCTCCTTAAAATTTCTTTACCTAATGGCGGCTCCAATAACATTATTATCCAAATCGAATAAACAGTCAATATAATTCTGAATTTTCGGTCTTTTTTTACTAAGTTAAATAAAATTACTAAATATACATAAAACATCATCGAAGAGACTCAGAGAGACATAAACCTGACCCTGACCTCTTGAATACGCTTAGGATTTTTTGCACATTCATAGTTCCCTGGCAGGTTAAAGGACTGAGTACTTGTTCAACACTTTAATATTGAATCCCATCCGCTCCATAAAGACATAAAATAAAGTATTGGCAAAATAAAAATCAAACCAAAAAACAATTTTGAAGCTGTTGTTTTCTTTAGTGGACTTTTATATCTGTGGCAAGTTGGCATCTTTGTTCTAATAAGCTTATATTTTTCTCTAAAAGTAAATGGTTTCATGCATATCAGACATTTGCTCACTTTCTCTCTCTTTAACAGGGCTTACTTTGTAAAAACCAGCTTAAGCTTTGTTGTTTACTTTGTTTGTTTTATAATACCAAGTGACCTATGCTTATATTTATATCGTTTGTAACACACGCTTCCACCTTTGACAGGCTTCGAAGTTCTATATTGCTTGATTTTTACCTTTATTAATTTATCAAGTGTCTCTCCTACAACTAATGAAGTTAGAGTCAAAACTGTTTGTTTTACTCTACTCGCAGGAACCCTGGTCCAAATGCTTGTCAAAGAAATTGCCGCTCCAACCAAAGTGCCTGCCGGAACGTTATTTGTTACAGTCCCCTTGTATACTTCTTTGTATGCTGACAAGCCTCATTCAAATTCTTTCTTTGATTCTAATATTACACGGTTTAATAAGGTCATGCCTGTTGACGGAGTCATAAAACAAGCACCTGTAAAAAAAGTGCTACTCTCCCCCTTGAATATCCAAATCATTACCTTTTATTTTATAAAAAGGAGTTATTCACGCAATACTTTTGTCAATATAAATTCCCTAAAGTCAATAAATCGCTTTTGGTATGTAACAAGCTATTGTAAAACTCCTTTTATCTGAACTTTTCACCTGAATTCCAAACAGGTAACCTATGGGTGGCAACGAAATCAGCCTCAGCGATGTCCTCAAATCGGAAAACGAAGACGTCATCGACACCATCCAGCTCAGGCACAGAGCTTGAAAAAGT
Organism: Bacillus sp. GM2; assembly: GCF_056155945.1. Lineage (NCBI taxonomy): Bacteria > Bacillati > Bacillota > Bacilli > Caryophanales > Bacillaceae > Bacillus > Bacillus sp. GM2. The sequence continues at coordinate 873,666 of NZ_JBRKSZ010000007.1, read as the reverse complement.
CAAAAAATACATCGACACCTGGACAGCAGAGAAAAAGAAGGCATCGTCGGCCGCTTCGGTCTTGATTTGAAGAAGGAAAAAACACAGCGCGAAATTGCGAAAGAGCTTGGGATCTCGCGGAGCATGTGTCGCGGATTGAAAAGCGCGCGCTGATGAAGATGTTTCATGAGTTTTATCCGGCTGAGAAGGAGAAGCGGAAGAAGGGGAAGGGGAAGTGAAATCAATGAAGAGGCTCGGGATGATATAAACCCGGCCTCTTTTTATACGAGCTAATTTGGCTGGATAACGGGTGCGTCTTCTGCTCGCTGAAGTTTCTCCGTATGGAATAAATCAGCCAATTTGATTGCGCTTGGAGCGTTTCAGCTTCACTTGTGACCATTTGTTTATTGAACTTTTTTATGTGTGAGAAATAGACTTGGAATGAAGATTATGGAAATGACTATTGTAGAAACTAAGAACCCGGCATGATAACCTTTTAAGCCATTCGCAATCGTTGGTTGCAATCCTTGCATGACAGTTGCGCCAACGGTTGCGATCACAGCTGACCCAAAGCTTGAACCAAGGTTTTCAATAATATGAATACCGACACCTGCTTCTGGAAATTGTTTGCTGTCAAGCCCTGTATAAGCGTCGCTCGTCAACGTATTATCTTTCTCCTATCGGAACTCCAATGGACACATATGATTGTGTTGTTTGACATTTAACGAACACGGCGGGCATTAAGTATGAGAAACTTCAAATGTTTGATATGGCCGGTTTTTATAACCGACGGCAAGCTTTCACTTACAAAAACGGATAATCTCAAGTAGTAAACGAAATAAATGTATAACCCCATCCTAAAAATAAGACAGGGTTAACATAAAGTTGTTTAATTTTTGATAAAAATCACTTCACTGAACTAAATATTTGCCAATCAAGTCATTAAAGCTGCGTTACTTCTGTATGATCTGAATATGGTTGCCGCATGTATCGTCGAAGACAGCTATTGTGACTTCGCCCATTTTTGTCGGCTCCATCGTAAACTTCACGCCGTTTTCCAATAATCGTTCGTACTCTTCACGAATATCTGCAACGCCAAACATTGTTACTGGGATGCCTTCGGCAAATAGCTTCTTTAGACCAATTCCTTCCGTGATCAGTAGCTATCCAAGTCAAAAAGCACCCTTCATTTGGGTGCTAAATATGAAGATGCACTGTAAACCATACAGACATTGTTTAATCCCACTAGTTACAACAAGGTTTACCACAATGAGTGTGAGAGTGTGTAACCGGATCGTAACTAGAATAAGAATGCGGATATTGATGCACATGCTGGAAATGCTGGTGATGCACATTTGTTACATGCTGCGGATGAATATGTGGGACAATTGTTTTTGAAAAAGTATGATTTTCACAACAGTTAGTCGGATGCACAATTGGCGGCATCACATTTGTTTTACAATGAAACATCACTAAATCCTCCCTTCAATCACAGTAAATTCATTATTAAACTATGCTATAGAGTGGATACATGTACTATTACAATCACCTATATTTACTCTGTTTTTATCGACTATTCATTTCCTCCATCTAAAAAAAGAAAAAACGCAGCTCGGGATTTCGTGGAGCTATGTGTCGCGGACCTGAGAAACGGGCGTTGATGAAGATGTTTCATGAGTTTTACCGCGCGGAGAAGGAGAAGCGGAAGAAGGCGAAGGGGAAATGTTGCCGCAGAAGCCGGACTGACAACCCGGCTTCTTTCATTAAGCTCTCAATTAAAACAAAACTTACGATCAGTTACGAAACCCTATCATTTGAAAATTCAGCAAATGAAATATGCAGCTAAGTTATTGAAGAATCTATTTTTCAGCAAAAAAAGCTTATGAAGCTATAAGCCATTATTGTTAAATAAAAGGCTCTTCATTTTTAAGAATGGCGTCTATTGCATTTAAGACGCCCTCTTCGTTATTTGTTGTGTAATATATCGGGAAGCATCTTTAATCATTTTCTGGGCATTCTCCATTGCGATTCCATACTGAACAGTGGAAATCATCTCCAGGTCGTTTCCGCTGTCTCCAAATGCAGCTGACTCAGCATCACGAATCCCCCACCGCTCTTGAAGGATTTTAATCCAGCTTGCTTTATGAAGGCCGGGTATAATCAAATCGATGTCGCCATGTCCGCTTGATACGGGAGTAACGAGAGAACCGATTGACTTTTTCAAGTCGCGTAAAAGTCCTGAAACATCTTCCGCGGAAAAGCTTGTGGAGAACTTGAATATTTTATCATTCAGATTTTCGAAACGAGGCACTTTTTGCAGTTTATGATAATATTTACGAGCATGATGATATGCATCGTCGCGGACATCTTCATGTATATAAGCACTTTTTTTCCGCAAACAATTAGATTTGTGTATTCGTATCCTTCTAAAACATCGATAACCTTTTTTATCGTTTCTTTAGACATTTCGCTTGAGAATATTTCTTTTCCCGAATCTATTACATAAGCACCGTTCTCAGCAACGAAAGCTATTTCATTTTCAATTGATGGAAAAAAGGATTTAAGCTGATCATATTGATTCCCGCTTGCAACAACAAATTTTATCCCCCGTGCTTTTAATTCACGATATTGTTTCATAAAACGATCTTTGTTATATTTCATTTCATCGTCCAAAAACGTTCCGTCCATATCAACCGCTATGAGTTTTATGCTCACTTTTTCCTCCTTATCAGCATAAAGTGAACGCCCAATTTAACCAACTGCTCCTCCCTTATGCTTCTATTTTTTTGAAAAACCTTGGCAAATGCTCTTTATGCGCTTCGAGCATTTCATCTAAAATCGCTTTGCCGATTTTATCAGAAGGGACAAGCGGATTGATCGTCATCGCCAGCAAAGCTGTATCATAGCTTCCTGTTACAGCGGCTTCGGCGCCTACTCGTTCAAATGACTTGATTTGCTGGACGAGTCCCCGGACTGCAACTGGCAGATCACCATGAACGATTGGCCTTGGACCTTCTTTTGTAATCACACAGCTTACTTCGACCGCAGAGTCATCCGGAATACTTGCAATCGCTCCGTTGTTGATTGTATTAACCGGCTGAATATCACGTTTATCGTTATAGATAGACGAAATGAGACGAACGGCTGCATCGCTGTAATACGCTCCGCCGCGCTCCTCTAATTGGGGAGGTTTAACGGCCAGATCGGGGTCTTTGTACAGCTCAAATAATTCCTCTTCAAGCTTCTGAACGACTTCAGCTCTCGTTGTTCCCTTTTTAAAGTTTTCCAATTCTTTTTGGAGCATCTCATCTGTCTTATAATAGTACATATGATATGGGCAAGTTAACACATTTAATGCCCGGATAAATTCCGGCTCCCAGCCTTGCCCTTCGATGTTTTTTACAAAACTGCTGTTCTCGGGATCTGATAACAGCTCCATCACTTTCTCTTTTACGCTGACTCCGTCGACGTATACATCCAATCCATATACCATATGATTGAGACCGGCGAAATCAATGCGAACCCGTGAATGATCAACATCCAAGAGCTTGGCGATCCCCATCTCAATTCCGATTGGAACATTGCATAAGCCGACAATTTTCTTATGGTCAGTGTAGCGAAGGACAGCTTCGGTCACCATGCCGGCAGGATTTGTAAAGTTGATTAACCAGGCATCCGGACATAGTTCTTTCATATCTTTTACAATATCCAATATAACCGGAATGGTACGCAGCCCCTTAAACAATCCGCCCGGTCCGTTTGTTTCTTGGCCCAAAACTCCATGACTTAAAGGTATTCTTTCATCCTTTGCACGGGCATCAAGCAGCCCTACGCGAAACTGAGTCGTAACAAAATCGGCATTGTGTAAAGCTGATCTCCTGTCAAGCGTTAAATGAATTTCAATTGGAAGACCGGCTTTTTCAATCATTCTTTTCGCAAGGTTTCCGACGATTTCTAATTTTTCTTTTCCCGCTTCAATATCTACCAGCCATAACTCTCGAACCGGCAATTCATCGTACCGTTTGATAAACCCTTCTACTAATTCAGGAGTATAACTCGATCCCCCGCCAATCGTGACAATTTTAATACCTTGTGTCATCCTCTTTACACCTCCGGGTAATTTTAGCAAAAGTACTTATGGATAAATTGTATCTGCAGATGAGCAAGCCGGTAAATAAGCCGGTAACATGTTGTTTTTAATCACACAAGAAGTCATTTGTCGCACATATGTAACACTATGTTTCTTATGAAGCAGGTATGCTAAGATGGAGTTAGCAGAAAGGGTCAAGGGAAGGAGAGTCCCGCATCCATGTTTACACACGAGATCATCGCTTCGTTTAATGAACTGGAAACTTCTTTATACAATTACATTTGTCAAAATGGCGAGAAAGTCGTCTATATGCGAATCCGCGAATTGGCAGATGAAACCCACGTATCAACAGCCTCCATTCTGCGTTTCTGCAAAAAATTAAATTGTGAGGGTTTTTCGGAATTTAAAGTGAAGCTTAAAATGCAGTTAGAAAAAGATAAAAAGACGGTATTGAAGAGTTCCCAACATTCAGTAGCCGAGTTTTTTGAGAGAACATTAAAAGGAGACATAGAAGAAAAGATTGAGGAGGCCGCACTTCTAATTGCCAAAGCGGAGAGTGTCATTTTTATCGGCGTAGGAAGCTCAGGTATTCTTGCCGAGTATGGAGCAAGGTATTTCTCATGTTTAGGCAAATTTTCAATGTATATTAAAGATCCTTACTTTCCGACGCACTCCCAATTCCGCCGCAATAGCATAACGATTGCTTTATCCGTCTCAGGTGAAGGCCATTCTACAGTTACTCATCTTCATCAGCTCAAGCAAGAAGGAAGTAAAGTGATCAGTATTACAAATCATAAGCACTCCACAATTGCCAGAATATCCGACATTAATATTGCGTATTACGTGACAGAAGAGTGGTTTGAAAATGCTAATATTACTACGCAAATCCCCGTTATGTATATTTTGGAATTAATGGCTCGCGAAATCTATAAGCTTAGCAATAAAGACTAATATCGCTACCTTCGGCCTGGTGCTTCTGGGCTTGATTTAAAGAAAAGAAAAAACGCAGTCCAAAATGCGATTTCGCGGAGCTATATGTCCCGGGCCCGAGAAACGGGTGCTGATGAGGATGTTTCATGGTTTTACCGGGGGAAGAAGAAGCAGGTGTGATAAAAAAATTCTATGTCTCCTCCAAAGCTAAGGACTGTTCCTCCCAAAAGCGTTAATAAAAGAGAAATAACGAGTGACATGATCCTCTTTTTTATAAAAAAAGACCGCAAAGCTTTCTTAAAGTAGCTTTGCGGAATGCGGAGGAGCCTGAATGTTTCAATCAGTTTTGGGATAAAAAACGTGTTGACGCTCCTCTGCTTGACTATTTAATATTCGATAGCTGGACCCTCCAATATGAAGCGGAACATCCAATTTTTCTAAATTCGGCATACCATTTTTTAAGAAAAGCTCTTTATCTTGATATCTCTGTAAAACTTCTCCCGCAATCCACTCTTGATCGCCCAAAGTGGAAATACTGTGTACTTTACACTCATAAGCAAAATACGCATCAGTTAAAATCGGTATCTCAGCTTTTAGTCCTTCTTCGTATTGAATATGAAATGCTTCAAACTTATTTAAATCTCTGCCGCTATGGGTGCCTAATGCTTGAATGAGTTCCGAACATCTCCCCGGAAGAAAATTCACACCGAAAACGCCGCTTTTCTCAATCAATTTGTAAGTATATGTCTCTTTATTTATCGATATCCCATACATTCCGGGAGAAGATCCAATATACGTATGCCACCCGGAAGCCATTGCGTTTTTTTCACCTTCATATTGAGCCGTAACGACAGCTACCATTCCAGGGTAGGCGTACCAAATGGGTTCATCTATCGGTGCTCTCATCTTCATCGCTCCTTTTGTTTTAGATTCATTTTTTATTTAAATTTGAGAGGCACACATCTAAATCGCCAGGTACTTCTTCAAATGAACCATTCGTTTAGAATTTAATAAATGGGCTTCCAGCAGGCTTTGCGGCATGAGTAACCGAAGCGTCTTATATTCTGCCATCTTATACATCCTTCCTTTCAAATATTAATCAGAACGATGCATAAATCATAAACCCTATAGCAACTATAGGGTCAAGGGGTTTTTATTTTTTCCGCACTCTAAATTCTGTGAGGAAGTCTTCTTCTTTTAAAGAGTTATAGCTGTTTGGAAAAGAAACTTGATATACTTTTCCATCCGTTTGAATGCCATGTGATTCAATAAAATGGTACAGTTTTTGATAGTAGTAAAAATAATTTGTTGCCGTGCAATCAAATGAAATACATACATATTCGCCGGATGGGATTGTATCTATCTTCATGTTTTGTTCTCCTGTATCTATCTTTACTTCGTCATAAATCGTCGTATAAACGCTGTTGCAATAAATGTCACCGGAATCTTTATAGGGCTTTAAATCATAAATAAGTCCATAATAGTTATCAACGATATCCCCTCTTTCTTCAAGAACTTCAGCCAATTTTCGGTAATACAAATCTGATTGGTCATGAGGATTCACTTGAGGTGCCGCTGCTTTTAAAATGGTTTGGCCTCCTATATGTCGAACATAAACTAGACCTTCTTCTTTTTTAGTGCGTATCTCCAATTGTTCATTAAGCTGGTTCTTTCTTCTTTGAAGCAATTGCCTGGCACGTTCGAGGCTTTCCATCTCACGCTCAATCACGCTTTCTTGCTCCTCAAGAAAAGCTTGCATCCGTTCAGGGGTAGATGTATGTGAAATCATGCGCTTAATTTCTCCCAAAGGTGTTTTAATAGATTTGAGATATTTTATAATATCTAAATAAAAAAACTGTTTAACATGGTAATATCGATAGCCATTATCCCGGTCTGTACATTGAGGCTTAAAAATTCCGATCTTATCATAATAGCGCAATGTTTGAATTGAAATGTTATTAAGACGGGCTGTTTCCCCAATTGAAAAATATTCCTTCATCAATCTCATCCTTTCTTCTTTGTTAGCTCTAAGATGACCTTAACTGAACGATCTTGAGAAAAGCCTGTTTAAGACGAACTTCTTTTTTCGTTCTTTGTTCAACATATCCACCAAGAAATGATCGTTCCTGTCTCATAACGATTGCTCGTTAAGCAGGCACAAAAGAATTGATCCTATAGTCACTATAGATTTATGATTTGTTACGCAGCTTTAAAAATGATTATGAAAGGGGTGAGTATCTGCCAGAAGATGATTAAAGAATCCACCAAATATCCGGGTATGGTGTACTCGTGCGTGTTAAATTGACATGATATATCGTCTCATTGCTTTGACTCCATCTTCTGTTTCTTTATGTAGTGATTCATGATGGGTTCATGGTTCTTTTGATCATCAAAACGCGAATGAGAATTAACCACATTATAGCAATTTCACAGTCAATAGAGTGTATATAATGGCATGAATAGCTGCATTTTAAGCGGAAGATATGGAATTTGTAAGTCGGGTATGAGTAGACGTTAAGTTTTAGTTGTTACTTATCGCCAACGAAAAGGCCATAAATCTAGGTATGTAATGACTTGCTTCAAGTAAATGGTGTATGTCATCTTTTACCGCCTTAATTGGTACCAAAGCCAAAAGATATATCGACACCTTGGATGTCAGAAAAAAGGAAGTCATCTTCGGCCGTTTCGACCTTGATTTGAAGAAGGAGCTCAGGATCTTGCGGAGCTATGATTCCGAATCTGAGAAATGGGTGAAGAGGAAGTGTGATATTCAGTGAAGAGACTCAGGATGAGATAAACCTGCACTCTTACATGAAAAAAGAATACGCTGAGGATTTTTTGCACATTCATAGTTCCCTGACAGGCTAAAGGACTAAATACTTGTTCAATTCAGTCCTTTAGCTTTTTTATCTTATCATAACGATAAAGTACAGGTTGCAAAATCAATAAACAAAACACAATCCAAATAAAAAGAGAAAACCACTTTAATAGTGAATCCCATCCGCTCCAAAAAGACATAAAATAAAGTATTGGCAAAATAAAAATCAAACTAAAAAGCAATTTTGAAGCTGTTGTTTCCTTTAGCGGACTTTTACATCTGGGACAAGTTGGCCTCTTTGTTCTAATAAGTTTAGATTTTTCTCTAAAAGTAAACGGTTTCCTGCATACCGGACATTTGCTCATTTTCCCGCTCCTTAACAGGGCTTACTTTGTAAAAACCAGCTTGAGCTTTGTTGTTTGCTTTGTTTTTTCTTATAATACCATGTGGACTTATGCTTATATTTATATTGTTTGTAACACATGCTTCCATCTTTGACAGGCTTCGAAGTTCTGTATTGCTTGATTTTCACCTTTATTAATTTATCAAGTGTCTCTCCTACAGCCAATGAAGTTAGGGTTAAAACTGTTTGTTTTACTCTGCTCGCAGGAACCCTGGTCCATATACTTGTCAAAGAAATTGCCGCTCCAACCAAAGTGCCTGCCGGAACATTATTTGTTACAGTCCCCATGTATACTTCTTTGTACGCTGACAAACCCATTTCAAATTCTTTCTTTGTTTCTAATGTTACACCGTTTAATAAGGTCATGCCCGTTGCAGGGTTATATTGAATATGAGTCGTATGTTTATTTTCCGTAACGATGGCTTCAACGATTCCATTTTCATGGTATGTTGTTTCCAGCGTAAAATGCATCTGCCCATCTTTTACAATTTCCCTTGTCTTTTTCCCTGAGTAATATAGATCGTCAATGGCAGTTTTATGTTCTACAAACCCTTCAGCCGAGACAAAGTCATATGGAGTCACAAAAGAACCACCTGCAAAAAGCAGTACTATTAAAAAATACATTTTCTTTTTCACACTTCTCTCCCCCTTGAATATCCAAATAATTACTTTACATTTTATAAAAAGGGGTTATTTTACACAATACTTTTGTCAATATCGATTTCCTAAAGTCAATAAATCGCTTTTTGTATGCCACGGGAATGTATCGACATCTTGGACGGAAAAAAGTCATCGTCGGCCGTTTCGGCCTTGATTCGAAGGAAGAGAAAACGCGAAAAAGCGGGCGCTGCGAAAGATGTTTCAGAAGTGTGATCAGACGGAGAAGGAAAAGCGGAAATAATATCAGTCAGAGGCCGGGAGTAAGACAATATCGGCCTCTTGACTCTTTATTCCATGCGCTTGAGCAGACATTTTCTTTCATTACAATCCGCTGCAAGGGATTGTAATGGCAAGACCGTCTTTCTGCCATTGGACAATGCCGCCGCTCAAACTCAATACTTGTTTGAAACCGCCGTTAGCTTGCAGGATGCTGGCCCCGATGGCAGATCGGGCTCCGGAATGGCATTGCACAAGAATCGGACAGTCTCTTCTAATTTCATCGAGCCGTTCTGGGAGCGTTCCCAGCATGATGTGTTGCGAATTTGGAATATGACCTTCCTGCCATTCAGTCAGATTGCGAACATCAAGCACGTGCACGAATCCGTCATCCACTAATTTTGCGATCTCAGGTGGCGTGATCTCCGCGTACGATTCAAGTGAAAAAGCACCGCTTGCCAGGATTTTGTCCCGATCCATAAACCCTGCCGCATTGTCAATGCCCACAGAGCGCAGCGCTTCCAGGAGTTCGTTCACTTCTGCCGGATTCGTTATGAAGTACACAGGACGAGTGTAGTCGATGAGCCAGCCTGCCCAGTTCGTAAACGCCTTGTTGAATGGAATGTTGATTGTGCCTTTGATATGCCCTTCAGCAAATTCTCGGGAAGTGCGGGTATCCACAATTTGCTCTTTTCCCTGCAAATCTTTCACTTGTTCAATCGATGTAATCTCTGGAACAGCAGAAAGATCTTTAAGCAATGCAGGGCCTTCTTTATTTACTCGTTTCATCACAGCGAAATACTTTGGCGGTTCTGGTTGCCCGTCAAGCAAGGCTTTAACGAATGTTTCTTCATCGGTGTATGCCATTGCCCAGTTAAACATCTTTTCGTAACCGACAGTCGTAGTTGGAATGGCTCCCAATGCCTTGCCGCAAGCGCTGCCTGCGCCATGAGCCGGCCAAACCTGCAAGTAATCCGGGAGTTGTTTAAACTTTCCAAGGGACTTGAACATCTCTCTTGCCCCCGATTGTGACGTTCCTTTGATCCCCGCCGCTTTTTCGAGCAAATCGGGTCTGCCAATGTCGCCCACAAAGACGAAATCTCCTGTAAAGATGCCGATTGGACGATCCGCATTTCCTCCGCCGTCCGTCAACAGAAAGGAAATGCTTTCCGGGGTATGGCCGGGAGTATGCATAACCTCAAACATCAGGTTTCCGATGGAAAAGCGATCGCCGTCTTTCACAAGTTGATGTTTCAATTCATCGACATATTGGTATTTCCAATCTGCGTCCCCTTCATCGGAAAGATACAGCTTCGCTTGATGTGTAGCGCCGAGTTCGCGAGCGCCGGAAACAAAGTCGGCGTGGATATGGGTTTCTGCGGCCGCTGTGATGTTTAGCCCTTCATCTTCGGCTGCTTGTAAATATGGTTTTAGATTGCGGCCGGGATCAATGACAATTGCCTCTCCTGTTTTTTGGCAGCCAACCAGATAGGATGCATGGGCCAGCTTTTCATCGTAAAAATAGCGCAATAACATGTTGTATTCCTCCTCTTGAAACATTTAACGGAATATGTCCTTTTGAGTTCGCATCATGCTTTGTCTTGCCTCTTACATCAGTCCTTTTAACATGCCATTCCAATACATGATGGGAAGCAATCTTCTTTTTAACAGGTACATGCTGAATCGTTCCTTGGACTGATCAAATGGAAACGTTTCTTGCGGCACCTTGTGATAGTCAAACTCAGCCAGCACGAGTTTGTTGTATCCTGTAACCAAGGGGCACGAGGTATATCCATCGTACTTTGCTTCTAATGAAGATCCTTTGATCAAGGACATCAGATTTCGCACCACAACCGGAGCCTGTTTACGAACTGCAGCTCCCGTTTTGGACGTCGGCAGGTTGGCACAGTCACCAATTCCGAAAACATTGGCAAACTTTTTGTGCTGCAGCGTGTACGGATCAACATCGACCCAGCCGCCGGCATCCGCCAATGCGCTTTCTTTGATGAAGAGAGGTGCTTTCATCGGCGGCGTCACATGAAGAAGATCATATGCTAATACTTCCTGCTCTCCCGTCTCCAAGTTTTCGAACAAGGCTTCTTTTGAATCAGGCTGAATTTCGATTAGATTTCTCTTGTACATCGTGTGGATATCCTTGCGCCTGACGACTTTTTCGAGCGCATTTGCATATTTGGGGACATCAAAAATGATCGATTTCGCCGATGCGAAAATAATGTCCGACTGATGGCGAACATTTGACTTGCGAAAATAGTCATCTGCTAAGTACATAATTTTCTGTGGAGCTCCCCCGCACTTCACGGGAGAATCAGGATGAGTGAAAATGGCGGTTCCGCCTTTAAAATTGCGGATGTTTTCCCAAGTGCTGTCTACCGTATGATATGAATAGTTGCTGCAAACCCCGTTTTTTCCAACCGCATCTTTCAAACCTTTGACCCCGTCCCAATCGATTTGCAAACCGGCTGCCGCCACGAGATAATCGTAGGAAACGATCGTTCCTTGTTTTGTAAGAAGTGTGTTCTGATTCGGGCGAAACTCAGTTACAGCATCGCCGATCAAGTCGACCCCGCCAGGAATCAGGGAAGCTAAATCGCGCTCAGACTCTTCCTTCTTCGCTGCGCCGCCTCCAACTAATGTCCACAAAGGCTGGTAATAGTGCTTTGTTTGCGGGTCAATGATGGCAATTTGTCCTTTGAGTGTTTTAGAAGCCCGAACGAGACGGGCGGCGACAGAGATGCCAGCAGTCCCACCTCCAACAATGACAATGGAATAACGAGCCTGTCTTGCCATGGTCAACCCCCTTATGTTTATAGAAAGTTGCTGTTTGTCTTAAAGATGTGTCTCTCGTTTTTTAAGTTACCATCCATCTTCCTTTTTTTGTATAGGGGAACTCCCCTACTTTTATTTGAGCACCGTCTTCCCAAGCTGACAAGGTTAAGGGGCAGTATGTTAGAACGTCAGATCGAGATATTTGTTTTTGATCGCATATTGGATTAATTCGTGTTTCGAGTCCAGTTTTAATTTCTGCATCATATTTGTTTTATGATTTTCGACGGTTTTGACGCTGATTGAGAGTTTATCGGCAATCTCCTTATTGGCATAACCCAGCACAATGAATCTGAGAATCTCCTTTTCGCGAACAGTTAAAACAGAAGGCGGCTTTTGGGACTCTGAATTCAGCCATTGATCAATGATGTCCTGCGATACAGATGTCTTATAATAGAGATTTCCCCTGTACACTTCGACAATCGCCTGATAAAGCAACTGATAATGACTGTTTTTCAAGACGTATCCATGGGCCCCCGCCTCTATCGCTTTTTGGATAAAAATTTCTTCATCATGCATTGTCAAAATCACGATTTTAACAGAAGGGTTCATCTTTCGGATCGCAGTGCTCGCTGTGAATCCGTCCAACCCGTTTGGCATCGACAAATCCATCAGCACGACATCCGGTTTCAACTGTCCGGCCTTAAAAACGGCTTCGTTGCCATTGTTGCTTTCTCCCGCAATTTCGATTTCAGAAAAACCTTCCAAAAGCACACGGATGCCCTTGCGGATCATCATGTGGTCATCGACCAGCAATACCTTGATCACTCCCCCTCCCCTCCTTGTCCTGTACTTTCACTTTAATTGTCGTTCCTTTCTGAAGTGCGGAGTGAATTCGAAGGCTTCCTTCCATCTGATTGACTCTTTCTTCCATATGTTTGAATCCCAAGCCTTCCTCTGTCAGCCCGCGATCAAAACCAATGCCATTGTCCTGAATCATCAAAATAAGCTCGCCATCTTCTTTGTACAATATGACCTTAATATGTGTCGCCTGCGAATATTTCAGGGCATTATGCAGCGCCTCCTGAATGATGCGGTATAAATTGATTTCCAAAACCGGCAGCAAGCGAATGCTGACATTGCTTGAGGCAAACGTAATAGAAACATCCTGATGAGTCTTGTTTAAGCTGGACACAAGGTGCTTGACAGCAGGAATCAGCCCCAGCTGATCGAGACTGTGCGGCCGCAGCTGAAGAGAGTAGAGCTTGACGTCTTGGATCGCTTTTTCCAGTTCATCGATGATTTCCTGCATGTACTCTCTAAATGTTTCTTCCTGCTCCATGCGCGATTGAATCGCTTGAATACCTACTGATACCGAATAAAGCGATTGTCCTACGCCATCGTGCAGTTCCTGGGCCAGCCGCTTGTGTTCGTTTTCCTGAGTTTCTAGCGTTTTTTGCAGAACCAGCTTGGAGATCCGCGCTTCCTCTTCCTTTTTCTTTATCGTTAAATCTTTCAGGACCAAAAGAACTTCCATTTGATCGCCGTTTTCAGAAATGACAGCCGTACTCATCTCCATGTCAACGAATCGTCCCTCATATGTGGGCATCGAGGAAAGAAAATAAGGAACTTCCCGCTTGGCCAGCAAATAACAACGCTCTTCTCCCGCTTCCAATTTTCTCGTTTGGCAGTAGGAACAGTACGGAACCTTGTCACCTAATTTCCATCCCGTCATCTTCTCTGCGGACGGATTCATCACCAGAATTCTGCGTTCCTGATCCATCATGATGATTCCATCCTGCAAATGGTCGAAGATCTGCCTTAAATAGCCGCTTTCCATTGACTTTCCTTCTTCTTTATACCGTTCAAAAAAAGTCGGGTTTTGACACATCATGGCCCCTCCCTTTAGCTATCTATTCCTCGTACAACTGATAGACTCTTTTTAACTTCTGTTCAAGCTGCTCAAAATGAACAAAACGCGCTTCTCTTAGACATTCGGTTCCCTCAATAAACAAAAGAAGCACAGGAATTGTGAAGACTGAAAACCTGCCGGCAACCTCCTCCACTATATCAGCGTTGATATGCCCTAATTTAATCTTTGGAAAGCGAGTCAACAGTACTCTAAGCTGCGGCAGAACAGCGTGACATACTGTGCATTGAGGCCTTGATATATATATAAAACTTAATTTATGACCGGTTATAAACTTCTCAATTGCCGCCATTGAAGTCAGCTCTGTAATCTCTTTCATCCAATCCCTCCTTCAAAACAGAAAATATAGAAAACTTTAAACATTAATGTAAGATATCAAACCAGATTTTCACAGTTGTAATCAAAATAACGAATATCAGAATACCTTGAAGAACTTTAGCCTTCATCTTCTTGCCAATTAAAACACCTAGCGGGGATGCCATTAGGCTGGCAGCTATTATAATCAAAGCCGGCATAATAGGAACATGTCCAATGATGAGCTTTGTAGCTGTTGTTCCAATCGATGAAATAAATGTAACTGCGAGCGATGTTGCGATTGTGATTCGTGTAGGTATTTTTAAAACGACTAACATTAGCGGAACAAGCAGAAAAGCGCCGCCGGCACCGACAATGCCTGAAGCCAAGCCGACTGCAAAAGTAATTACTGAGGTTAATATCTTCGGAAAGCGAACGTGATCACTGTGATTACCTTCTGTTCCTGTCTTTGGAATAAGCATCATGACTGCGGCGATTATCGCCAATATTCCGTAAACCAAGTTTATGAAATCTTCGGAGAAAAAATGTGACCCATAACCACCGACTAGACTTCCGATCAGAATACTTAATCCCATAACGGTGATAAGTTCTTTATTTAAGTAACCGCCTTTCCGGTAAGCCCATACACCGGAAAATGTTGCAACAAAAACCTGGACTGCGACAATACCTGAAACCTGGTGAGCATTAAAGCCTGTAAACCCAAATAACACAGGAATATATAATAATAAAGGGTAATTAAGAATTGCCCCGCCGACACCAAGCATTCCGGACATAAAAGAACCAACAAATCCGATGAAAAATATGAGAAGAATAAAAGAGATGTCCACCGACTTTCCTCCTTTCCTTCAATAAAAAGGGGAATAGTCCCCCCTTTTTATCACCTTAACCTTTTTTAAGCCAAAACTTTAGTACACCATCTTCCTCAGTACCTTTAAGCAATTCATGGCCGCCTGACTTCGCCCATGCTGTCAGATCACTTTTTGCCCCTTTATCAGTGGCGTGTACTTCTAACACTTCTCCGGATTGCAATTCATCCATAGCTTTTTTTGTTTTCACAATTGGCATCGGGCACGCGAATCCTTTAACATCTATCACTTTATCTGATTTCATGTTTTATCTCTCCCTATCTTCAAATCTATACTCATCCATGAACCGCGCAACGGTTTGGTCCAATTTCCATCTCACTTTGCCTGTCAGCATCCGGCGTTATTTTGCCCATGTTGGTTTGACGGATTTCCTGATAGGCATTTGGCTGTGGCGGCAGGTTTTCTGATACAGCACTTCTGAATTCATTTTCATCCAGATTTAAACCGGCATTCTTTTTATATACATCACTCAGCTTAGCTTGAACCTGCCCTTGATCGCCTAATTCACTGACTGACGAAAAATGAGCTGGAAGCACAATCAAGTCACCTGATATTTGTTTGTATTTTTCATGCAATGTGTTACGTAAATCCTCTGCCCAGTCCCCGGCTTTTCCAGCCAAGTCTGGCCGGCCGATTGATTCAACAAATAAAATATCTCCTGTTAACAAATAGTGATTATCAACAATTAAAGATGTGCTTCCAATCGTATGGCCCGGTGAGTAGATAGGCTCCACTTTCATGCTTGTGTTTCCTATCGAAACATCATGACCTTCAATTAACGGTTCATGCGAAAATTGCACTTCCTCAGCATCTTTTGGCGGCAGGTAGTATGAGGCTCCTGTACGCTCACGAAGTAAACGTGCGCCAGAAATATGATCCGCATGTAAATGTGTATCGACCACATGTTTAATCGTAACGTTTCTCTCTTTTGCAAAATCTATATATGCGTCTACAGTACGAGCAGGGTCAACTACAATTGCTTCTCCGTCAGTCTCAATAAAATAGGATAAACAGCCTTTCCCCATTCTTACGAATTGATAGATCGAGCCCCCTTCTTTCAAGTTTCAGATTTTTACCGGATGTAAAAATTCGCTCCACGCTTTCATGCCGCCTTCAAGTGCAAAAACTCTTTCAAAACCGGCATCCACTAAATGCTGTGCAACCATCTCCGAAGACCCTTGTTTGGCACAAACCACCAGAACATCTTGATCTTTGGGAACTTGGCCTGCAATTTTATCTACACCATCAATTAAATCAAAATACGGAACATTTAAATGTTCAACCCGGCTGCCCTCGATTTTCCAATCACTAAAGGCATCTTTATTTCGTACGTCTAAAATAAAAAACGATTCTTTTCCTAATAATTTTTCGGTTACTTCTTTTGGTGAAATGATTGTAAAGTCCACTTCTAAACCTCCTTAGAATGTTAGAATCTCATTGGCACATGTTGCAATGGTCGCAACTTTTGCAGCCGTTCAATTTATTGATCATTTTTCAATAGGCCCTGACCACTCCTCCATTCCCCGCGCCACATTTTCAACGTCTTTAAAGCCGTTAGCTGCCAGATCGCTTCTATTACCTGTACGGCAAACAACGTAAATTTTCTCTTCTCTATTCAGTTCCTTTGCTCTTTTTTCAAGTTCACCTAATGGGATTGAAATCGCTCCTGGAATATGGCCGAAACGGTATTCTGCAGGTTCCCGAACATCAACGACTGTTATCCGTTCTCCCGCCTCTACCTTTTTTTGAAGCTCTTCATTTTGAATCACATAAGGAAACGTTTTTTCTTTCTTTATTTCCGAGTGACCTGCTTTACGAAGAAAATGCTTTAATATATTTCCGTCTTCTGTCGTCCCGAGATACTGGTGGCCGCTTCCCTTTGCCCATGCCTGTATATCAGCAAGAGACCCTTTATCAGTAGCATGCACTTCCATTACCTGCCCCGGTTCTAACTCATTCATGGCCTTTTTCGTTTTTACAACGGGCATTGGACAAGCAAGCCCCTTCGCATCTAACACGCGGTCAGATTTGATGTTCATCAATCATCCCTCCATACTCATTTTCAGTATCAAAGTTCCATTTGATCGCTCCGGCAACCCTATTCCTTAAAGCACCGTTTAATTTGGAGACCGTTATATAAATAAATTCACTTTTGCTTCGTTGGCATCCCCGAGATATGCGGCAACTCCTGCATAATCAATACCGTCGATAAGTTCTTCTTTTTGCAAGCCTAACAAGTCCATTGTCATTGTACAGGCAACAAGCTTAACTCCTTGTTCTTGCGCCATTTCAATCAGCTGAGGCAGAGACAGCACGCCGTGCTTTTTCATGACATGTTTGATCATTTTAGGCCCGATACCGGCAAAATTCATTTTAGATAATCCGAATTTCTTTGAACCCCGGGGCATCATAAAGCCGAATGCTTTTTCAAGCGGCCCTTTCTTTACCGGCACCGGTTCATCCTTTCTTAAAGCGTTAAGCCCCCAAAATGTATGAAAAATTGTTACCTCATGATCATAAGCAGCGGCTCCATTAGCAATAATAAAAGCGGCAATCGCCTTATCTAAGTCACCGCTAAATAAAACAATGGTCGTTTTTTCTTTTTGGTCTGACATAGATCAACTCTCCTATTTCCATATACTAATACCCGTATGGGTATATAAAAAATAAAAAAATATAAGTTTCAGCTCTTTATACCCTTAAGGGGTTTTCTTTTAACTAAGGGTATACAGAGGCTGTATTATCAACAGCCATCTTAACACTATCTGCTTTTAACCAATAAATTAACGGCTTCTTGAATGAGGTCTTCGGTATCTTCTCCTCTTTCGATTTGAAGGCGAACGCATTTCTCCAAGTTGCTGCTTACAACAACACCAATGGCGCGATCTAATGCGGAACGAACCGCTGACATTTGGCTTACGAGCTCTTTACACTCTTTTCCTTCATCCATCATTTTTAATATCCCTCGAACTTGACCCTCCACTCGTTTGATCCTATTTTTTAATTGATCATCGTATTCCATCAGATAACCTCCCATTTTCTTATGATGATAGCATATCATTTTTATCAACAGTTTCGCGAAACCGTTACTATGCGGATATGAACTGTCCTGCATTTCTGTCATATTCGTTAAGAATCCAGCCTGTGACGACTTTTTGTACAAAACAGCCTATCTCCCGCACAATACATATACCCCTATGTGTATAATATACTGAACTGCTGAGGATAAATCAAATTTTAAGCTTCTGTCGCGGACCCGAGCGCTGATGAAGATGTTTCATGTGTTTTACCTTGTGGAGAAGGGAAGTGAAGCAGAAAAAGCCGGATCGTTTTCCGGCTTCCGCTATTTCATTTCAAAAACAAGAAATCACTTTATGCTGCTGGATATAAACATTGGAGCCTCTTGATTCATAAAAATACGATGGCCGTGATAGAATGTTTTCATTTCAGTTGATTTAAATCCAACATCGGATAATCTTTTTTTCAATTCTCCGTGCGAAAAACCGCTGTGAACTTTCGGATGTTGAATTTTATCGTTTTTGTCAAAATCAATAATCATGAGCTTTCCGCCATTATTTAAAACACCGAACAATTCTTGTAAAATTTTATTCGTATCCGGAATATGAAGAAGGACTAGTGACATTAAAACGATGTCTGCCTTCAGTTCAGGAGTTTCTTGGGTAAAATCTGAATAAAGCACTTTTGCGTTGGCGATTCCTTTGCGAGAAATTTTAGCTTTCGCCACCTCCAGCATTTGTTTTGACGAATCGACCAACAAAATAGAATGTACTAAATCTGATAATTCTAAACTAATGAGACCAGTACCGCTCCCATAGTCGATTAAAGATTTTGATTGACTATTTCTCAATTCTTGTCTTACTTCATTCACGATCACTTTTGCTAATTCAATTCTTTCTTCTGTATCATATCGTTTTGCCATCTGTTCAAAAACGTTATTTTCCATGCTCCGCTCCCTAGTTATTTTTAGAAATTTCACTGCAGACTGTGCTAACATCTTACATATTTCCGTTTGAAACCAAGGCGGCCTCTCTCAACATCCATTTGAATATTTTTGGAAGCGTTCAGGATACTGCTTTTTTTCTTGTCCCGCCGAAGTTCGACCGGGCCTACTGCTTTTGCGGTTTCAACCGCCTTTTCATGGAGCGGCAAATATGAAATCCCGACTGTGTAGATAAAGTTATTCATAGCCGATTTTGTTCGATCCGGAGAATCGTGAATCGCATGTTCCACCTGATCAAGCATACCGGCAATTTTGGTCACATTAAATTCATCGTCCGATCGATTACCTAAAAGCCAGCAGTAACAGCTCCAGCCTGCCGACATTCTGAGTTCTTCCCCGCTTGAAATCCATTTATCTGCGACAGCTTGCGCAAAATCGGTTTCTGCCAAAGTTACGGCAACAACATAATCAGAAAGCATATAAAAATACGCAGCATCGATCCAGCGCTCAAAATCAGCTTCAGTCATTATGATTGGGTCAGCAATAATGCCGGCAAAATACATGGCATCGTAGTTCCCGGTAGCGTAAAGCTGCTCCGCCAAAGGCTGATTTTTCTTGATTTTCTTTGCGAGCGGCTTCATCTTGCCTGTCGCCACGCCAAAAAGCGGTTCGTGTGCACCATTCGTTATGTATCTTTTTTTCATGTTTTCCGTACCCAACGCTTCCAGTTCCTTCATAACCGTTTCAAGATCCATGCTTTCACTTCCTTCTTAAATTAAATTCATTACTTTAACTCCATTATCATGCTCTTTAACTTCATCTAATCATTTCAAATCAATTTCATTTGTTTTAATGCTCTCCATAAACGGCTACATCAGCATGAAAAGATCAGTTGCCATGTATGATCCTCATCTTTTTTAGCGGCTGTTTTGTTTCCTAAAGTCTAATGAAAACTACATTTCCTCTGCACTTCATTCATATCATTTATGTTTATTATATGAAACATTTTAACAAGCAGAAAGGGGGGGTTTTTGACCGCCTTTTCTCTTCATGCGTCAAATTCGAATGCCACTGATATTTGCATCAGCTGATCACAACTTTTGTTTTTTTAGGTATGTTTTCATAAAGAGCAATCCCCAGAAAAAGTTAAATCCTATTTGATTTGGGCGATTCCCCTTCACTTTTTTTCTCTGTTTTGCTTGGAATAGGATCAAAGCCTCCTGGATGAAGGGGATGGCATTTCAGTAATCGTTTGATGAGCAGATAACTGCCTTTGATAAACCCAAACCTTTGAATCGCTTCAAGCCCATAGTTGGAGCATGTTGGATAAAATCTGCAAGTTGGCGGGAAAAGAGGTGATATCGCCTTTTGATAGAATCGAATGAATACGATCGCTGCCCGTTTCACGATTCCTCCCGAAGAAATTTTGCTATATTCTTTGCAAAATATGTAACAATTAGATCTGCACCGGCCCTCTTCATCGCAAGCATACTTTCCAACACTGTATTTTTTTCATCTATCCAGCCGTTTTGCGATGCAGCTTTTATTTGGGCATATTCACCGCTTACTTGATATGAAACCAGCGGAATCTGGAGAGAATTTCGCATATCCCTGATGATGTCTAAATAAGGCAAACCAGGTTTAATGATCATAAAATCCGCTCCCTCTTCAATATCGGACTGTGCCTCACGAAAAGCCTCCAAACGGTTTGCCGGGTCCATCTGATAGGTCCGGCGGTCACCGAAAGCCGGCGAATTATCCGCGGCATCACGGAATGGTCCATAATAGCTTGAAGCATATTTAATACCGTACGACATGATCGGTATGTCTTTATAACCCGATTCATCCAGTGCATGTCGTATATGCGTCACAAATCCATCCATCATGCTTGAGGGCGCCAGAATATCGGCACCTGCCTCAGCCTGAGATACGGCGACTTTTACATGTATATCTAAAGACACGTCATTATCGATCCTGCCGTTTACCGGTATGCCGCAATGGCCTTCTGTTTGATAGTGACATATACATGTGTCTGTAATGATGACCAAATCAGAATCTAAAGCCTTGATTTGCCTAACCGCTCGTTGAACAATTCCATCTGACGCATAAGCAGACGTTGCCAAATCATCTTTCCAATTCGGAATCCCGAAGAGAAGAATCGCTTTAATCCCGAGTGTCCTTACTTCATAATTTCCTCTTCCAATAAATCCAATGTCAGTTGATAAACGCCCGGCATGGAAGGAACTTCTGTTTTTAACCCCCTCCCCTCTTGGACAAACAGAGGATATATGAAATCGTTAGCGGAAAGCCGATTTTCTCTTACCAAATCCCGGATACCCGGCGTTGAGCGCAGTCTGCGATGCCGTGAGAATGCGAATGATTGATTCAATGTTATTGCACCACTTTTCTACATGGATTATTCTAAAATCGTAAATATTACGATTTATATCTTGAATTATAGACAATCACATCTATAATTTCAATGTTAGTAGACTCCCGTTCTTAACACTGCCTGGTTAACCCCTGCGTATTCGTAAGGAGAAGAAACTTCCAGCAGCCGTTGACGTTTTCCAAAGAATGCCCTACAATGTAATCGTAACTTTAACTTTTCAGGAGGATTATTAAAAAATGACACACTCAATGAGACTTCGTTTCCCAACTTTGAACCAGTAATTAAATACGTTCAAAGGCTCTGTTTGTGTATGCAGAGTAAACGGGATCAGTCTGTCCTTTTTTAATAATCTTCAATTTGCATATAAAATTTGTAACTTGTAGAAAGGCGGATCGTTCTGCCTTTCTTTTTTGTTTAATCCTTTTTTCAAACGGCTGAGAAAGGCTTATTTGGTTATGGAAATACCGCGGATTCATCCTTAAAGGATGGCTCTTCCCTTTACTCTGAATCACAGGCAGACCGCCTGTGATTTTTTATGATGAGAGGAAGAGGAAACATGAAGAAAAAAAATCATAAGTACAGAGGAAAAAAGTTAAACCGCGGGGAATCCCCGAATTTTTCGGGACAGCATTTGATGCATAATAAAAAATTAATTGAAGAAATTGTGGATCGGGCAAATATCGGCATTGACGATACAGTTTTAGAGTTAGGAGCGGGAAAAGGGGCTTTGACAACTGTGCTATGTCAAAAGGCCGGTAAGGTATTGGCAGTGGAAAACGATTCTAAATTCATTGATATACTCACACGTAAAACAGCACACCATTCAAATACGAAAATTATTCATCAAGATATCTTGAAGATTCATTTACCAAAAGAAAAGTTTGTGGTGGTCTCTAATATTCCCTATGCCATCACAACCCCCATTATGAAAATGCTTTTGAACAATCCTGCAAGCGGATTTCAAAAAGGGATCATCGTAATGGAAAAAGGGGCTGCTAAACGCTTCACATCAAAATTCATTAAAAATTCCTATGTTTTAGCTTGGAGAATGTGGTTTAATATCGGCATTGTCAGAGAAATATCGAAAGAACATTTTTCTCCCCCTCCAAAAGTGGACTCGGCAATGGTCAGAATAACACGAAAAAAAGACGCGCCTATATCACATAAACATTATATTGCGTTTCGGGGGCTTGCCGAATACGCGCTAAAGGAGCCGAATATCCCTCTCTGTGTTGCTTTACGCGGGATTTTTACTCCGCCTCAAATGAAACACTTAAGAAAAAGTCTAAAAATCAACAATGAAAAAACCGTTGGAACGCTCACCGAAAACCAATGGGCGGTTATTTTTAACACGATGACTCAATATGTGATGCACCACAAATGGCCAAGAGCAAATAAGCGAAAACCCGGAGAAATATAAAGAAAAAAGCTGCTGACTTCCCGTCAGCAGCTTTTGCTATTTCTGAAGAGATTCAGATGTCCCTGTCAACATTCCTTTTGCGTGCTTACAGCTTTCCAGTTAAAAACTGCGCCTCGCCGAGGCCGAAACTCCAATCGGCATCTCCATTTTCTGTGATGGACACCATGACATCTTCAGGTGAAATGCCGCATTCCGCTTCAAGCCTTTCAGCAAGTAAAGCGTACAATTTCTCTTTTTGACTTTCCGTTCTTGTTTTACTGGTAATGCTGATCACAACCAGATCCTTTGATCTATTCAATCCCAAGCCTGTATCTTGGATAATGAGCTCATTCGCCGGATGCTGATGAACAATTTGATAGCGGTCTTTCTCCGGAACGTTAAACGCTTCTACCATCGCATCGTGTGCGGTATCTAATAATTTTTTTAATGCTTGTTCATCACGGCCTTCTATTAGATCGAAACGTAATAATGGCATTTGTTTATCCCCTTTTTGATCGTTTTAAATTTCGTTAGAGAAATAAGAGGTTCCACCTGTCCTTGAACAATTGTTTCGATATGGATACAAGGAATGATTTCTGCTAACTTGATAAAAACATAACATATAACCAAAATATATTCAATATTTGATCATCCATTCATCTCATTTATCAGAACAGAAGATACAAGGGCTGGATCAGCTCACAATCAATATTTAGGAGATTAGTATATAAACAAAACTTTATCAAAATGTGACAACAACATGATTATCAATACCCTATTTATTTCTTAAAGAAAGTACAAGCTTTCTCAACCCGAATATGATTAAAGCAGCAACAATAATTGAAGGTATAAACCCAATCAGGCTAAAACTTGTAAGCATGATAAGCTCCTTTCTTCATATATCTATTTAGTCCCTGCTCCAGTTTACGTTATCTACATTTCAAAAATATAATAAAGATGTAAATGATATGTTAAAAACAGGTTTGTATGCAAAAAAAATCACCATCCAAGATAGCGGATGGCGATTTTCTATTATTCAAGATTGGCATGATTTCCATACATGTTATGAGTATTCAGCCCTTTCATTTCCATGATTCGCAATATGATAGCGTCATAAAACAATAAAAGAGTCTGTTCAAAAAGCGAGCCCATCGGTTGTATCGTCTGTTTATTGCCCGTCGTTTGATCTTTTGGGGAGCCGGGCAGCTGCAGTATCAGGTCAGCTATTTCAGCTATGGGTGAATCTGGAGAGATCGTAACTGCTGCGACAGTGCCTCCGATATCTTTTGCCTTTTCCACCATATGAAGCAAACTTTCTGTTTTCCCTGAACCTGTGCCCACGATAAGCAAGTCTTTTCCGGTAAATGGTGGTGTTACGGTTTCTCCTGTTACAAATGCATCAATACCCATATGCATTAATCGCATAGCAAATGATTTCCCCATTAAACCAGAGCGGCCTGCACCGGAAACAAACACTTTTTCAGAAGACATGATAGTGGATATTAAGTCTTCTATTCCTTCCGCTTGATTTTGAGACGTTGCAAGATCAAGCTCTGCGATGATCGCTTTTACATAATCATAAGTCTTCATGTTTATTGGATCATCTGCTTCATTTTTGCGGCTGCCGCAGCTTTATCATCTTGATTTGCAATACCGCCCCCGACAATAACCAAATCAGGTTTTAATTTAACGACGTCGGGCAATGTGTCTAATTTAATTCCGCCTGCAATAGCCGTTTTAGCGTTTTTTACAACATTTTTAATGGTCATTAAGTCTTCAAATGAATTTTGGCCAATGGCTTGAAGGTCATAACCGGTATGGACACAAATATAATCGACACCAAGTTCATCCAATTCCTTAGCGCGCGATTTGATATCTTTAATTCCAATCATATCCACCAGGATTTTGTTCCCTTGGGCTTTTGCCTCTTCTACAGCGCCTTTAATAGACATGTCTTCAGCAGCCCCTAAAATGGTGATGATGTCGGCTCCTGCTTCTGATGCTTTCATCACTTCATACCCTGCCGCATCCATAATTTTAAGGTCTGCCAGTACTTTCAAATTCGGGAAAGCGGCTTTCACCTCTTTCACTGCACGGAGTCCTTCATTTATCACAACCGGCGTACCGATTTCTACAATGTCAATGTATTCTTCCACTTCTTTTACTACTTCGATGGCTTCCGGTATATTGACTAAATCTAATGCTAACTGTAATTCCACTTGCAATCACCTCTGTTTGAATTAAGAATTCCGCGGATTATTCTTTTCATATTTTGTTACATCAAGAGTATAACAAGTGAAAAATTCCATTAATAGTACGCACTTTTTTTTTACATACTATACTTTTCCTCATATGGTATAGAAAAAGATACTGTCTCCAAAACAGTATCTTAAAGTCAATCATTCTATTCATCATCTTTTGAAAAGTTAGTTTCTATATAATTTTTACCCCATTCATACATCGCCTCTAATATAGGCATTAAACTTTCTCCTTGTTTTGTTAGGGAATATTCAACTTTTGGGGGAACAACCGGATATACTTCCCTATGTACAATATGATCTTCTTCTAATTCCCGCAGCTGATTCACCAGCATTCTTTGCGTAATGCCGGGCATCAAAGCTTTTAATTCTCCGAACCTTTTCGTACCTTCTTTTCCTAAAAACCACAAAATCAGCATTTTCCACTTTCCGCCGATAATGTTGAGCGTCAGCTCCTTCTCACAATTAAATATTTTATTTTCCATTCGTGACATATGAATTCACTCCTTATCTAAATGACTAAACGATGATCATCTATTACATCATTGTAAAAGAACTTTGTTTAACGAATCAATCATCGCGTTTTTGTAACTTCCGTTATTTACCATATCATCATGCAGATTTGCCCATCATGACATTGTCAATCTTCTTATGCCTGAGCAATCCATTCGAGTGCAGGAAACATGACAAGTGTCATGTTTGAAGCATGATGTGTGCTACTACAAAGACATCTCGCTGTGCCGTAAACTTAACTTAAGACCCATTTATGAGAGGATAACTTTACTATGACTGAACAAACTATTGCCCATAAACAAAAACAGCTAACAAAACAGGTTGCTGCGTTTGCCCAGCCTGATACCAAAAACAGTCTCATTCAGCTCTTCAATACGTTTATTCCTTTTTTCGGACTTTGGTTTCTTGCCTATTTCAGCCTCGATGTCTCCTATCTCCTTACTTTAGGAATAACGGTGATTGCCGCAGGGTTTTTGACGAGAATTTTCATTATTTTTCACGACTGCTGCCATCTATCCTTTTTCAAACAAAAGCGCCATAACCATATTCTCGGCTTTTTGACAGGCGTTCTGACTTTATTTCCTTATCTTCAATGGCAGCACAGCCATTCGATTCATCATGCGACAAGCAGCAACCTGGATAAACGCGGAACAGGCGATATCTGGCTGCTGACGGTAAACGAATATAAAGCCGCACCTTTACGCACAAAAATCGCATACAGACTTTACAGAAATCCGTTTATCATGTTTATTCTCGGACCGATTTATGTCTTTCTGATCACAAACCGCTTTAACAAAAAAGGTGCAAGACGGAAGGAACGTGTGAACACATACCTCACCAATCTTGCGATCGCGGCATTGGCTGCTGTCTGCTGCCTGATCTTTGGCTGGCAATCGTTTTTGCTCGTACAGGGTCCGATCTTTCTGATCTCGGGTTCGATCGGCGTTTGGCTGTTTTATGTTCAGCATACATTTGAAGATTCTTATTTTGAAGCGGATGAAAACTGGAGCTACGTTCAGGCCGCTGTGGAAGGAAGTTCATTTTATAAGCTCCCGAAACTGCTTCAATGGCTTACAGGCAATATCGGGTACCACCACGTTCACCATCTGAGCCCAAAGGTGCCTAACTATAAACTTGAAATTGCACATGAGCAGCATGAACCACTAAAAAACGTCCCGACCATCACTTTAAAAACAAGCCTGCAATCACTCGCGTTCCGGCTTTGGGATGAAGAAAAAAAGCAGTTTGTAACCTTTCGGGACATGAAACAAACATCTTCCCATCTTTCGCAGGATTCAACGGAAAAACAGAAGCTGCGGAAGAACGCCTGACGATGAGGAGGTCTTCTTATATTAACAAGAAGGCTTCCTTATTTATTGTCGGATGATGCAATCCGGCTCAGGCAATGGTAAAGTTACTCTAAAGATGAAAAGCTGAAAACGAGGTTATATCATGTTCAAAAAGCATTTTGCATTTCAAAAACTTAACGGGATCTCGCCGTATATATGGACGATATTTTTCATCCTGCCCTTCTACTTTATCATGCAATCATCATCTACACTTGTCATCGTCGTCGGCATCATTTTGACACTTTTATTTTTTGCGGTATACAGATTTGCTTTTGTCTCAAAAGGCTGGGACGTTTATTTGTGGGCGTTTATTTTAATCGGCATTTCAACCGCCTCGATTATGCTGTTCAGCTATATTTATTTTGCTTTTTTTATCGCATATTTTATAGGGAACATTAAAAAACGAGCCCCTTTTCACATTTTATATTACGTCCATTTAATAAGCGCAGCCGTCGCTGCCAACTTCAGTCTCGTTTTAAAAAAGGAATTTTTTCTGACACAAATTCCTTTTGTGGTCATCACTCTCATCAGCGCGATTTTATTGCCGTTCAGTATCAGAAACCGCAAGGAACGCGAACGCCTCGAAGAAAAACTCGAGTATGCTAATGAACGGATTGCCAATTTGGTAAAATTAGAAGAACGGCAGCGGATTGCCCGCGACCTTCACGATACACTTGGACAAAAGCTGTCTCTGATCGGTTTAAAAAGCGACTTGGCGAGAAAATTAATTTACAAAGATCCCGATCAAGCTGCGCGTGAACTGAAAAGCGTTCAGCAAACTGCGAGAACTTCTTTAAATGAAGTCAGAAAAATTGTATCCTCCATGAAAGGCATCCGGCTCAAGGATGAAATTATCAACATCAAACAAATTCTTGAAGCAGCCGACATTGCGTTCATCTATGAAGAAGATAAATTGCCGGAAAATATCTCATTGCTTAATGAAAACATATTGAGCATGTGCTTAAAGGAAGCTGTCACTAATGTCGTCAAGCATAGTCAGGCTACGACCTGCCGCATTGACATCCAGCAGCTCTGGAAGGAAGTTGTCATTACAGTGACTGACGATGGAACGTTTCAAGGTGAAGAGAAGTGCTTTTCAAAAGGACACGGCTTGCTTGGGATGAGAGAACGGCTTGAATTTGCAAACGGAAGCCTTCACATTGATACAAAAAACGGAACTAAGCTTACCATGTCAATTCCTAATAACTCAAAATAAACAAAAAAGGATGGCTTGCATGATTAGTATATTTATTGCGGAAGATCAGCAGATGCTCTTGGGCGCTTTAGGATCGCTTCTGAATTTAGAAGAAGATATGGAAGTCGTCGGCAAAGGCACAACCGGACAGGATGCCGTTGATTTCACAAAAAAACATCGGCCTGATGTATGCATTATGGACATTGAAATGCCCGGAAAGACGGGGCTTGAAGCTGCCGAGGAACTAAAGGATACAGGCTGCAACATTATTATCTTAACCACTTTTGCCCGTCCCGGTTACTTTCAGCGGGCCATTAAAGCAGGTGTTAAAGGCTATTTGTTAAAGGACAGCCCAAGCGAAGAACTTGTGAGCGCCATCCGCAGCGTCATGAAAGGAAAGCGGATCTATGCGCCTGAATTGATGGAAGACATGTACAGTGAGGCCAATCCCCTTACAGATAGAGAAAAAGAAGTGCTCGAACTTGTGGCCGACGGAAAAAACACAAAAGAAATCGCCCAAGAACTCAGCATCAAAAGCGGAACCGTCCGAAATTATATCTCAATGATTCTTGAAAAGCTTGAGGTGAAAAATCGGATCGAAGCCATAACCCGTTCAAAGGAAAAAGGCTGGTTTAAATAAAAAGAGGATCTTGGCATATCTCCAAGATCCTCTCGACGAATCAGCTGTTCCCACGGGCGGAAACGCTTCTTTTCTACACGAACATCTTCTTCACAAGCTCGCGGTTGCGCTCTTTGAAAACCTCATTATGCGACGACACCATCGCACTCTTGTGTGCTTCGGGATCGATAAAGCGCTTGGCGCTGTTGACCGCGTTTGCCGCATCCTGAAACGCTCCGGCGATCAGGTGCAGCTTGCCTTCGTAATGCACAATATCCCCTGCCGCATACAGTCCGGGCACGGAAGACTGGCAGTTGGCGGTACCTTTAATATAATAGTCATCAACCCGGGTAATATGAAGCCGGCTGTTCTCCAGCAGTGAGGTGTCGCGTTCATAGCCGTGGTTGATGACCACTTCGTCGACAGGCAGCTCCATCACCTCACCGGTTTGAGCGTTCGTGAGCTCGACCCGTTCGATCACCTCATGATCTTCCGAAGCGATCAGCTTGGTAATCTGTGTATGGAAGAAGCAGCTCACCGAGCTGTTCAGCAGCTGATCCACCTGGGCCTCATGCCCGCTGAGCGCATCTTTGCGGTAAGCGAGGTAGACCTTTTTCGCTACAGGTTCGAGCTCGTTGGCCCAATCGACAGCCGAATTGCCTCCGCCTGATACTATGACCGTTTTATCTTTAAAATGCTGCAGCGATTTGACCGTATAATTCAGATTGGACACTTCAAAACGCTCTGCTCCTTCAATCTGAAGCTTTTGCGGATTGAGGATGCCGCCGCCCACGGCAACGATGACCGTCTTGGACAGATGCACACCTGAGGCAGCCGTATGTAATTCAAACAACCCTGCTTCATTGCGGGCAATCGATTCGACTTTCTCATTCAGCAGCACTTCAGGGTGAAACGTTAGCCCCTGCTGCACGATCTGTTCTATCAGCCTGGCTCCCGAAATCGGCGTTAGCCCCCCGACATCCCAGATCATTTTTTCAGGATAAACGTGAACCTTTCCGCCCAGCATCGGCTGATATTCGATAATCTTCGTTTTCATTCCCCGCAGTCCGCTGTAAAAGGCGGAATATAACCCGGCCGGACCTCCGCCGATCACGGTCACATCAAACACTTCATTTCTGCTCATCGCTCTTCACTCCCGGTATATGTCATGAGTTTACACCCTCAATCGTAAATGATTATCATTATCATTAAGTGTACTTTGATTGCTTCGTTTTTACAATCCATTTTAATAAAAAGTTCATTCTTCGCCTACCTTCAAGCCGGATGAATTGACCAGCTGTTACTGAGATGCTGCGATGGCGTGTGGCCTTTCCGAACTTTTCCTTTGAATGGGCTACATTAATCAAACTGTATTCAGATTTTTTTATTCGTAATGAAAAAAAATATGGCAAATGAGGGCTTCCAATAATGGAGTCCTCATTTATTTTTAAAAATCTAACGTTCGCAACCTCCGTTTCTTTTCCATGATGATAGATTGGTATGGCATAAAGAATTGCTTTGCATCGAACAGATTGCTTAGGGATACTGCGACTTCTTATTGACCAGGCGTGTATTTTCACCTACTGTCAATAGTAGACTTAATACATAATTCCGATAACCGAATAGCTCTGTATTTCGGTGATATCACTAAAACGAACAAATGAGGTGAAAAATGATGAACAATCGATTCCGCGTGGGAGAAGTAGCGCGACTTTTCAAGCTGCCCGCATCGACTCTGCGTTACTATGATGAAATCGGACTGTTCAAGCCAAAGTATACCGATCCTGAAACATCCTATCGATATTATGGTGTTGAACAATTTCAGGTTCTGGATACCATTATTTTTTTAAGGAAAAATGGATTTTCGTTAAAAGACATTCAGCATCAGTTAAATAAAAGGACTCCGGAAACGACGATGGACATTTTAAAGAAGAAGCTTGAGGAAGTCAGGATGGAAATTTTCCGGCTCCAACGCAGTGCGGCGAGGATCGAGAACAAAATTTCCACAATCGAAGAAGGAATAAAACTTGCCGGTCACCCCGCTTTAACATTTCAGTATTTCCCAAAACGGCCTGTTTCCTATCTGCATTTTGACAAACCTGTCGATCTGATAGAGGAAGGCGACGACATTTATTTAAAGGATAGAGAAACGCTCTCGAGCCAGTCGATCGAGAATAACGGCTTCTTCACCGGAGACATCGGAACGATCGTGGATATGGAAAGCTTGAAGCAAGAAGGACCTGTAAAATACATCGGCTTATTTGAATTGCTGCACGGCGAAGACAGCGAGGAATATTTAAACGAAGGGCTGTATGCCAGCTATCCCCATATTGGCCCCTACGAGGACATGAGGAAAAGTTATCAGCTTGTTTTACGTCAGCTGAAAGAGGAAGGATATAAACTTGAAGGAATCCCCGTTGAGATTTCCGTTCTTGATGAGGCTGTCATCAAGGAGTCCGATCATTTTGTCACTTTAATCCAAATTCCGGTGACAAAGTTTTGATTGACCTTCAAGTAACTTGAAGGTTTAGAATACTCCTGTAGCTCATTATAGGAGGAATACATGATGACAGAAACACATCAGCAGCTAATGAAATTACCAGTTAATCAAGTGTTTTTTAAATATTTCATCCCTGCAACGCTTGGATTACTCTTGATGTCAGCGAATATTTTAATTGATGGCCTATTCGTGGGAAATGGGATTGGAACCGCAGCACTGGCTGGAGTGAACCTTTCCTATCCGGTCATTTCTTTGATTATGGCCATCGCTCTGTGGATTGGGATAGGCGGAGCAACGAAGTACTCTATCAGCATCGGAGAGAATCGTCCGCAAAAGGCAAGCAGCGTTTTTTCTCTGGCTCTCTTCTCTACGCTAATCATCAGTGCGCTTTTAGGGGTGTTCGGGCTTCTCAATATTCAAGCCATTTCGCTATGGCTTGGCGCTAACTCCGACACCTCTTCTTACGTCATAGAGTACTTAAACGTCATGTTTTTATTCGGCTGGGTCATCGCATTAGAACAGGTGTTAAGTATTTTTGTAAGGAATGACGGCAATCCAAAGCTTTCGATGATGGCTCTTGCAACAACATCGATTGTGAATATCATCCTGAATTTTTATACAATCATGATCTTGAACATGGGGGTAACAGGCGCTGCGATTTCAACGGTGCTTGGCGGATTCGCCGGACTGCTTGTATTATCCCTGCACTTCTTTAACCGTCAAGTGCAGCTGAGAAAGCTGGCGTTTCAGTGGTCCTGGAAATCCCTTATGCACATCTTTTCCATCGGGTTTCCAAGTTTTCTGGCAGAGGCCGGGCTCCTCGCATTTGTAACAGGGTATAACCTGGCGATGGCCGGACTGGCAGGCACGGGAGGAGTCGCTGCCTTCTCGGTCATTAACTACCTTCACGGGTTCATGTTCCTGTCCTTCTTCGGCATTGAAATGGCACTTCAGCCCATGATCAGCTATTATCATGGTGCTGAAGAAAGCGAACGAATCAAAAGCAGCATGAAGATTGGGGAGAAGACCGCTGTTATCCTGGGAATTCTTTTGCTCGTTATCGGCTGGGTGGCTGCACCGTTCCTTGTAGGCTTATTCGGAATAGAATCAACCGAAATCCAGCAGCTGGCCATCGATGGAATCCGCCTATTTTTTATCGGGTATACCTTCCTTGGCTATAACTTTGTCTATATGAGTTACTTTCAATCCATTGGCCGGGCCGGCTCATCGGCTGTGATTATCATATTGCGAAGCTTCGTGTCCCTTTTCGTCCTGCTTTGGATTTTGCCTAAGTTTATTGGCATCACGGGAGTTTGGCTATCCTTGCCGCTTTCCGAGTTTTTTGTCGCTGCCCTCCTCTTTTTCATGACGAGAAAACATGTGATGAGAACAGGAAATCCCATGTTCGGCAAGGGATGATTTTACAGCCGGGAGATTCTTCCCGGCTTGTTTCCTATATCTAAGGACTGCATTCATCAATTGAAGGTTCAAACAATAATACTTGTCCCTCCTATTTGAAGGTAATGATAGAATACAGGCGCCCGCCTGTCACAGTCTTCGTACGCTGACACGTTCGGCGTAATCGGCAAGTTAAATGTCGTCCTTTGCTAGTTACAGTCCGACAATGGATAGGTAAAGTTATAACTGTCCCGCCAACAAGGCAGGACGCAATGACGACCAAGTGAGCGAAGGTGCAGAAAGTTAAAGGAGTGCTCATACGTATGATGTCTCATAATCGAATTAAATTCCCGGCAGGGTTTTGGGCAGGATTGCGTCACTTAGGAATTAATGCCTCTGACGTGCTCCGAAAAGCCCAGCTGCCGCTCACCATGATGACTGAACCAGTTGTCACCGCCGCCCAATACTTCGCGATCTGGCAGGCGTATTCCGACCTTGTTGATGATGTTTCCAAAGGAATCATCAAGCTTGCGACCGGCTTTGAGCCGGCACATTACCCTCCGGCCGTATTAGCGGCTTACCATGCCCGTGACTACCGCGACGCGCTAAAGCGAATGGCCCGCTACAAACAATTATGCCCTCCTGAAAGTTTGCGTATCACCGAGGAAGGTGAGCACTGCGCAATCGAACTGGAATGGTTGGATGATAAGCAACCCGGTCCGCCGCTCTTGATTGGCATTACACTGGCATTTCTTCTCGAACTCGGACGCCGGGGCACAGGTCAGCCGTTGACAGCGAAGTCGGTCGAGTTTGCACACCCAATGGGCGACATGCAGGCGCTTGAAGCATACTTCGGCTGCCGTATCCGGAGCGGTGCAGATCGGAATCGGCTGACGCTGCATCGAGGAGATCTGGACCGCCCTTTTGTCTCGTATAATGCAGAGTTGCTGGAGATTCTGACTCCTGTGCTGGATCAATCGTTGAATGATCAGCAAAATAGCCTTTCAATTACCGGAGTGGTCAAGTGGATCATGAAACGCACGCTCACAGGAGGGCACCCAGACATTCGGACTGTCGCGGGCGAATTAGGAATGAGCGGCCGCACCTTGCAGCGCCGGCTTACTGACGAAGGCACTAGCTTTAAACAGCTGTTGATCCAAGTCAGACATGAGCAGGCGCGGGAGTACTTGGCAGACCCTTCGCTCGATATTAAAGAAGTGGCCTTTCTGATCGGATATGAAGATCAGAACTCATTCTACCGGGCCTTCCGCCTCTGGGAAGGCGAGACACCTTCTAATTGGCGTAAGCAAACCCGGATGAATGGACTTAACTAGAATAGGAGAAATGTTTGATGGATATGGGATTAAAAAATAAAACAGCATTAGTTACAGGATCGACGAAAGGTATAGGAAAAGCCATCGCTATTGAACTTGCCAAAGAAGGTGTTCATGTCCTCATTAACGGACGAAATGAGGAAGAGGCAGAACGAACAGTCAATGAAATAAAATCAGCTTTTCCTGCCACCTCTCCCCAAAACGCCGCGGCTGACATCGTGGATATTAGGCAAAGGGAAGCTTTATTTAAAAAATACCCTCAAATCGATATTTTAGTAAACAATATGGGCATTTATGAAATCATGGAATATGAAAACGTTGACGATGAAGTATGGGAAAAATACTTCCGCACCAATGTGCTGGCTGCAAACGGTTTAACTAAATTTTATTTGCCGAAAATGCTGAAAAGTGATTTTGGCCGCATCATCTTTATTGCAAGTGAAGAAGCGATGATGCCTTCAGGGCAGATGCCTCAGTATTGTATGACAAAATCAATGCTATTATCTTTGGCAAAAAGCTTATCAAAATTAACAATCGGTACAGAAGTAACGGTCAATACGATCATGCCGGGGCCGACACTCTCTGAGAATGTGAAGCAAATTATTCAGGGAATGTACCCTGATGAAGGGATGACTTTTTCGGAAAAAGAGAAGAAATTTATGACCACAAACCTGCCTCAATCCGAAATACAGCGATTTATCAAGCCTATTGAAATCGGGAGATTGGCGGCATTTGTATGCAGTCCTTATGCATCCGCATTTAAAGGGTCTCCGATCCGTATGGACGGAGGAATGGTGCCGACTATTTTTTAAGATCCCCCGTTCAAGATAGACTTCGTCAACACTAAAAACAAGCTGGCGGCAGTATGCGCCAGCTTGCAGCTTTTGGTGACGTGAATCCTCTTACAGATCAGCTTCTCCCCTTTTGCTCAACTTTCAACTGAATACTGTTGGACTTATAGATGATCTTCACTTTATACTTGCTTGGCAACCCCTTGGTCTCGACGGAAGAAAATGAGCCATGACGCTTGCGGAAGGTTATGATCGCCGATCCGTCAGCCGGTACGTAATTGTCCGTAAAATTGAGGCGTAATATCCCTTTCAATTTTGCTTTGCCTTTAATTTTCAGCTGATCTTTTTTGCCGCTGAGCTGAAGTTCAAGTATTCCTTCAGCAGATTGTTTGTAGTCTCCTTCGATGATCAGTTTTCCCGGCACATCTTCCTTAAGGATGCCTCCGTTTAGTGTAACATCACCTCTCCCGAAAGCTGTCTCCGAACCGCCCTCAAGCGTTCCTTGATTAATCCGTGTACCGCCGGAATATGTATTATCCCCTTCCAGCTTCAAAGTGCCTGTCCCTTTTTTGGTCAGCTTTCCAGTGCCGGAGATGTCGTTGCGCCAGCGATCGGCTGTATGGAAGCCGCCTTTTGCGGAATCCATGGTCACGGTAACATTTTTGGTAAAAGCACCATACCCATCTGCGGCGGAAAAGAGATTAAGCCTTCCCCATCCTTCTCGATCATCAAGAACAGGGTAGCCGGCCGGAAGACCGGTAGTGGCCAAAACCGAACGGCGCTGCTTTTTGTCAAGGTAAGGAAAACGCGTTTCCAGCAGGACTTCGGCTCCCTTTGGAACTGCCATTGGTTTAGCGGTTGTCTTCATTTGACGAAATCCATATGTCAATCGTTCCGTATATTGTTTTTTATTCGTTTCATAATCGCTGTATCTGTCTTCGCCTGTACCGGTTTGCGTTAATAGTTTACGATGAGCTTCATCATAAGCCGCTTTCTTCAATTTTTCATTGTCGGGATCAGACAGAATCGCAGCTGACAACGCTGTTGCCATTACCCTTCCCCCCATGACGTCCAGCGGGGAATGCATACCGGCAACAATCCGGTTATGACCGAGTTCTGAAGCGCGAGTCAGCAGCTCTTGATAACGCTCTGGTATCGCATAGGCATAAGCAAAAGCGCTGAGATATGCGGCGTTCGTATGTCCGCTTGGAAAACCTCCGTCTTTGTTCGGATCAGGATTGATGACGGGAATAAGCGTTGGAACAATGATCGAATTGTCTTTCCAGCGAAACGGGCGGGGATAATTGAAATAGCCTTTAGCCGGATTCGATGAAGAATAGTTGCCGCGTAAAGTATTGACCAAACTCACGACATGTCCAAGTTCCGAGCTGGTGCTGCCTGAATTGGTTCCTTCATCATGATATTTTTTTATCGAGGCATCTGCCGGGATACTGATGATCGTTGTCGTCGCTCCCGCGTTCATTCGATAGACGTCAGCCAGCTTCCCGAGGCCGTCAATAACACTGTAGCTCTGGCCCCTCCGATCATCAAAATATGCAGCACTTTCCTCAAGCATCGTGCGGTGTTCAGCAATATCCACGACTTTTTGGATGTTGGCATCCAACACTCTGCTGTTCAGTTTAGTACCGGTATTCCACGTCTTTCCGGGGGTCCAAAGTTTATTAAATTCGGAAAGTACCCCGATGACAGGATTGGATTCCACCGTCATATTAGCAGAGATATTATTTTTGTAATGATCTACGAAAAATCCGGAAGAGTACGGCGAAGCTGCGGTTGTTCGTTTAGTGGCTGCGCTCGCATCGCCTACATCCGGAGAACTTAGAAGAAGTGCCAAAGAACAGACAGCTATCAGTAAATGCTTCCTCATCCTTAACCGTTTCATTCTCACATCATATCCCCCTTGCTCTTCATCTCCCAACCATCAAGTTCTATATGATCGTATCGTAAATTTGTTAATCAAATGGCTTGATTTTATTAATGTTTTGTTTATATTTTGGGATTTTGCAGATCGATGCTTTATGAGTGAGGGGGGGAACAAGTGTGAGAAAGGCCGGATTTAAAATTCAGGCCTTTCTCTGCTAATTTAACAGCTGTTTATACACTTTCAGCCAAATGCATAGGAGGCTAAATCGGCCCGTTTAGTCTATTTATTTTCCTTCTCTAAAAACGCCATAACCGCTTTTGTCAGATTCTGTGCTTCTGCCGGCGCATCCGGAGAGCCGAACATCTTATTTAAATCACTGTGAGATAAGCTGTTGACTTGATAAACAAAATCCGTTGCTTTCGCTTTGTTTACGGTTTCCGCGAACTTGTAAACGGCAGGGTCTTCCCAGCGGGTCACAAGATAGGCGGGCGGCAATTTTGAGTTGTTTATGTAGGAAAGCGGCGATGCTTTTGTCCACACCTTTTCGTCTGTGCCAAACACTTCTTTATAAGACGGGATCGCTTCGATGAATCGTTTCATATCCAAGGGGCCATCTAAAACAACAATCGAATTGAGTGCGGCCGGCGTGAGGCCGACACGATTTAAATATGTTGAATCTGCGGCAATTAATCCGGCCAATTGTCCCCCTGCCGAGTGTCCCATGACGTTGATTTTTGACGGATCGATTTGATACTCGTCCGCATGATCCATCACCCATTTTACGGCCTTGGCCGCATCATCAGCCATCTCATCATACTCAACATCCGGATGAAGCCGATAGTTGACAGATACAAAAACATAGCCGTTATCTGTAAAAAATGCCGGCTTCGAAGCAGCCCTGCTTTTGTCGCCGCTTGTCCATCCTCCGCCGTGAAGGTAGATGAGAACGGGATGTTTTTCACCCTCGTTTGTTTGCGGTGTATAAATATCCAATGTTTGTCTGTCGTCTTTTGCGTAATGAACATTTTCAGCATTCTTGTTGGAAGTACAGGCGAATAAGCCGATACACAGAATCGCCACCCCTGTCCATTTGATGAATCCTCTCAAATTAAAAAACACCTTTCTTCTTTAGCCAGTATATTTTAAAGAGCCTCACATAACATTCCGGGAATGCTCATCTGTTAAGCGGTTTTAACAGGTACCGGAACATTAACATATGTTTCTAATTATAAACAGAAACAAAAAACTTACAAATATTAAAATCAATGAGAAAATTAAAGGTTTTTATTGTCGAGGTGCGGTAAATCTGCGAGGAAAAGATGAGAGGATGCCTTCGTGAAAGCGACCTGAATAAGTAATAGACAATTAAGCCGGCAAGAAGAGTACTCCCCGTCATATCGGGGAGTACGATTTTTATGAGCCCTGTGATAGATGGACGTCTGCTTTTTGTTCGG
The DNA here is from genome assembly GCF_056155945.1 of Bacillus sp. GM2. Lineage (NCBI taxonomy): Bacteria > Bacillati > Bacillota > Bacilli > Caryophanales > Bacillaceae > Bacillus > Bacillus sp. GM2. The sequence goes on along the minus strand of NZ_JBRKSZ010000007.1, from coordinate 835,627 downwards.
CCGAAATGACAGATAACAAGTCACGGCTGACCGCAAATCTACCCATTTAAAAACATAATGGCAGTTCTTCTAAAGCTCTCATCAGAAAATTGTCTTTCCATTTGATTTGCTCCCTTTCGCCTTTAATCTCTATATGTTCAAAGCGGCGCAGCAAGGTTTGAATGGCGATTTTGGCTTCCAATCGGGCAAGCGGTGCGCCGAGGCAAAAATGGCTGCCATGGCCAAAAGCAAGGTTGCGGTTATCCTTTCTTTCAATATCAAAGCGGTCGGCATTCGAAAAGACCGTATCATCGCGGTTGGCCGAGGCTAATGAAATGATGACCACATCTTTTCTCTTAATCTCCTCCCCGTGCAATGTAAACGGTTCGGCCGCCCAGCGCAAGGTGGTTAATTCCACGGGACTGTAAAATCTGAGCGCCTCTTCAATGGCTGAGTCGATTAAATCAGGATGTTGACGAAGCTTTTCCAGCTGCTCAGGGTGGTTCAGCAAGGCAAAGGTCATATTGGTTATTAAGTTTACCGTTGTCTCATGTCCTGCGACGATAAGAAGCATAATCGTCGAATACAGCTCTTCTATGCTTAATTTCGTTCCTTCGCTTTCTGCCTGAATTAATGCACTGACTAAATCCTCAGCCGGCTCGTCCCTTTTTTTGCGGACCAAATATTCCAGGTATTCAGCGAATTCGCCTATTTTATACTTGTATTCCTCCAGGCTTTCGGGCGTGTCAGAAAAATCAATCACCGCCTGGGACCAAACTCTGAATTTTTGCCGATCTTCAAGCGGAATACCAAGCATCTCGCTGATGACAATGATCGGCAGCGGGAAAGCGAAGTCGTCTACAAGATTCATAGAATGGTTCGGTTCTACTTGATCCAATAAGGAATCAGCGATTTTTTGGATTCTGTTTTCGAGCTGTAAAACCATCCGGGGAGTAAATGCTTTCTGAACAAGAGACCGCAAACGGCCGTGGTCGGGGGGATCTGCGTTGAGCATATGCTTTGATAAAGGTTCTTCATTTTCCAGAGCGGAAAAGTTCTCTAATTCTTCTTCTGTAAACACATTTTCGTAATTTTTCTTCATTCTTGCATCCTTTAATATATGGACCGCATCATCGTACCTCGTAATGAGCCAGCCTTCGCCCAGCTCCCCCATCGATACGGGACAGACAGGACGGGAAGCGCGTAATCGCTTGTAAAATTCATACGCCTCATCTTTAAATGCTGCAGAAGACAATTCTCTCTCAGTTAATATGGCGAAGCTCTCCTCTTGTTTTGAAGACATACATCCAACCTCCATCTCTGTTTTTGTAAATAACAGCCTGATCGGAATTGTATACCGAGATAATGCGTTAGGCTGTTCACATCCACTCATTCACAAATATTATAATTTCAGGGAAATTCACATTCAATCGGCAATCAAGCGGGAGGTGTTCATTAATGAACACCTTCCGCATTCCTTGTATAGAAATGAGACGGGGAGATGTAAAAAAGGAATGAAAACAAGCTGAGACCGGCGCTATGCCGATCTCGCTATAAGTAAATTTAAAAATAAAAAATCCTCTTAGTTAACAGTTCCTTTTCAAGGAACGGCAGTCTAACAGGAGCCCTTCGGTTGTCCGATCGGAATCTATTCGTTTGTTGACAGCGTGAAGTTCTTCTTTCCTTTCCTTGCTTATCGACTTCCGCTTCTTTTTTAAAACGTCCATGAAAGTCTAAAGCCGTCGCAGAGTTACTGATTAAACGCTTGAGCAGTTTGATCACTTGTTCTTATTTTTACAACAATATAGACAATAGCTGATATCCAAGCTGCGATAATTCCAATATAAATAACCGGATATAATGCTGTTTGATCGATCCACGAATGGACCAGCGTTCTTGTGTTGACGAGGATGATCAGCCCGCCGACCAGAACGCCCATTAATCGGGCATGCACCTTCTGCACCAGCCAGGCGGCAATCGGTGCCGCAATAATTCCGCCAATCATCAATGCACCAACCCACAGCCAATTGACTTCTTCCCAGCCGAGAGAAATGAAAAATCCTAACGTTGCCGAAACGGCAATGGCAAATTCGCTTGTGTCAACAGTTCCCACTACTTTTCTCGCACTGACGCCTTTTTTGGATAACAAAACAGGAGTGGCAATCGGCCCCCAGCCGCCCCCTCCGGTTGCATCGGCAAAACCCGCGATTAATCCCAGGGGAACGGCTTTTTTTCTCGAAAGGCTGATATTGTTTTTTTGCTCTCCTATTTTAAACATGAATAGAAATCGAATGAGCACATACACGCCGAGAACAAGCAGAAACATTGAAATATAAGGTTTCGCAAGCTCACCCGGAATGTTGCTTAAAAAGGAAGCGCCGAGAAATGCCCCGAGTGATCCTGGGATGACGAGTCGTTTGACCGTTTGTTTATCGACGTTTCCAAACTTTATATGCGACACACCAGATGCCGCGGTTGTGACCACTTCCGCCAGGTGAACGGATGCTGACGCAACCGCCGGTGCAATGCCGAAGGCAAGCAGCAATGATGACGATGTCACCCCGTACGCCATCCCTAAGGCGCCATCTATCAGCTGCGCAAATAATCCTATCAAGACAAACACAATCAGCTTTTTCATGTTGGCCTCCCACTTCAATTGGTTTTATTTTTATTGTTAAATATAATCTATACTATACCTACCTGTAAAGTGCGAATTTTTAAAAATATAAATTTTTTGTATTTATCATCGACACCAGCAAAAAAGAACATATGCATGCAAAATGAGCGCCTATCCCCCGGTCCTTTGTCTTATGGATGTTCATTAATGAACACCTTCCGGAATCATTGTTAAGTAATGAAGTTTAATTTAAAAGGTTCCATCATGCATCTGCTCCTTTTGCGTTTCACTTACCCCAAAGCGAGCGAGGATGACGACTTTTAAAATGAACCGAGGGGGAAAGAGGCATTAAAACGGGAAGGGACGAAAGCAAATTTGAACCGCCCCCGATTGTCGGGGGCGGTGTTTTTTTGACTCATAGCTCTTTGTACATAAAGTAATCAAAATCGGCATGTTGATGTGCCCCGCTTGTATCCTGGCATTGCATTCCCACAAAAGCTCCGGTAAAGAATCCGCCTCCGCGCACATAATCATCTGACAATTTTTTAGACTCCAACGGGAGCTCAATTTTATACCAGTCTTTTTGATTAAAAGAATAGGAGTAATAATATGTTTCCCATTCGACATTTACTCTTAAATAAACATATTGTATGTCCCGCGGGATGACAATTTTGTCTTTTATCGGCTGTGAGAATGTAAAATTATCGCATATCGTTACATCCAAAATGCGCCCAAGGTCTTCATCATAAGTCACTTGAAGAGCCGTCCAGTTCTCGGTGTTGTAGTAATTCACGAGTCCCGCTGCTTGCTGAAAGGTCTCCGGACTGAAATCAACAGCAGTCTCCGCTGTAAAACGGAGGCTTTGCCAACGCCTGGCTACAAACGCCTGGGTAAATGTGGAGGTTAGTGATTCATGTCCATATAAACGTAAATGATTCGGCCTTTCAGTCAATGATCCTAATTCTTTCGTAAAGGGAATCCGCAATGTCTGAAAGTTTATATTTAATGTCCGATCAGCAAATTGATCGACTTCCTCATATGTCGATGGAAACTTGGTTTCAGATATGCGGGGCGCCTCCACCTCCACCCTCCCCTCTTTTCCGCCTGCCACATAAGGCCAGCCGTCTTTCCACTCCAATTTTTGAATCGCGGTTTCTCTTCCCAAAGGACAATATCCTCTTTGGTGAATAACCGAGTCATCAGCAGGATGAATAGGACGCCCGGTTAAATGAGCTAAATACCACTCGCCTGTATGCGTTTCCACAATTGATGCATGTCCGCATTTCTGCAACGGATTCCGAGGTTCGTGCCAAGACGTTAAAATTGGATTGTCGGGGTGAATCTCATATGGTCCTTCGATATGTTTTGAACGGGCAATTGTGGCGGCATGCTCGAAACGGGTACCGCCTTCCGCTGTCAATAAATAGTAATAATCCCCGATATGATAAAGGTGCGGCGCTTCAGTCAGTTTAATATCTGTGCCTTCAAAAATGATTTTCGGATGATGGATAAGCCTTTTTTCGTGCACGGAAAATTCCTGCATCACAATGCCTCCGAATGAATGGCGGCCGATCCGGTGATCCCACAGCATATTTAACAAATATTTTCTTCCGTCGACATCATGGAACAATGAAGCATCAAAGCCGGAACTATTTAGTTGAATCGGCTCCCCCCAATCCCCATCGACGGTTTCGCAAGTAACTAAATAGTTATGACAGTCTTTCCAGGCTCCATCCACAACTTTTACATCTGTATATATAAGCCAAAACTTTCCTTCACTGTAACTTAGACAAGGCGCCCATACACCGCCTGAGTCGGGATTCCCTTTCATATCCAATTGTGAAACCCTCTGCAACGGATGTGCAACTAAACGCCAATTCACCAAATCTTTCGAATGATGGATTTGCACTCCTGGAAACCATTCGAAGGTTGATACTGCGATATAATAATCCTCCCCTACTCTGCATATGGATGGATCCGGGTTGAAACCTTTAAGCACCGGATTGATAATCTTCATCTTCATTCCTCCTAACGGTTGTCTTTAAAGTGTAAGCCGGCTAGCCCTATTCCCACTCAAATTCATTCATATGGTCCAGGTCACTTTATCTCTATTCTCTAATTCACGTACGACTTTTGCATATTTTTCATCGCTTAAATTGTAAAAATTAATGTCGATCATAGCTAATATAAGGAAAATAACCGGAACTACAGTTGTCGTTAATAATATCCCTGTCAACGCTTCAGGAGTTTGGACCTGACCTGCGGCATAGCCGAACCTCTCCAGTATGAGTCCTGGAACGATTCCGCCGAGTGCCATGCCAAACTTGAAAAAGAAGCCGATAATCGCATAAATCAATCCACTCAAGCGTTTCCCTGTCTTATATTCGCCATATTCGATGGTTTCAGGGATAAGCGCCCACATATATCCCCCGGCCGTCACACTTCCAACTGCGGCAATGACACGAAAGAAGAGCACCAGAAACACATTGCTTGGCGGAACAATGAGAATGGCCAAAAGTCCAATGATATTTAATAATAAAGCGGCATTTAATAGCTTTCTCTTTCCCAGCCACCTATTGATTCGGGGTATAAACGGCAGGATGGCCAATGCAGGAAGGCTTCCAAGCAAGCCGTACCATTTCACAAGATCAGCTCTGCCTACATTGTACGTCATGTAGTAAATGCCGACGGAATTGCTTATTGAGTTGACGCCAAAAATAATGATAAAGAAAATGCTTAAAACGACTAACGGACGATTCACCCGAAATTGCTCGAATAGATCGGAAAATTTAATTTTTTCTTCGGACATTGGCAGAGTGACCCGTTCTTTTGTACTTTTAAAACAAAAGATTAATAGACAGGCGCCAATGATCCCCAGCATGCTCATCGTCAGCTGCCAGCCAAGAGCCGTGTTTCCTGTCGTATCACCTAAATAAGTAGAAAGTAAAGGAACAAAAAAAGATACGATGAGTCCGCCAAGATTGGCAAAGACCATCCGAACCGAAGTAATGCTGACGACCTCTTGATTATCTCTCGTCATCGCGGAGGTTAAAGCGCCGTATGGAACATTTATCGCCGTATATGTGAGCGATAAACCGACATACGTGATATAGGCGTAGATTAGTTTTCCGGTATCTGAAAAATCCGGGGTTGTAAAACAGAGGATGGCAAGTACAGAAAGCGGAAACGCGCCGAACAGCAGATACGGCCTAAACCTCCCGAATCTGCTGTTTGTTCGGTCTACTAATGTTCCGATAAAAGGATCGGCAAGCGCATCAATGATTCGAACAATCAGAAACATTGTTCCAGCGGCAGCGGCTGATAAACCATAAACATCCGTATAGAAAAATAAAAGATATGTAGAAACCGTGGTGTAAATTAAATTACATGCTAAATCTCCAGAAGCATAACCGGATTTCTCATACATACTAACTTGTTTTACATGTTCACCCGTCATGATTCTTACCTCCTCCACAGCCTTTCAAAGCGGCTTTATGATAAGTTTATATGAAAACGCATACATTAAACCTGGCAAGCGGCCTTTCAGCCGAAGTGAGACAGATGCTTCTCTCGTCAACCACGAATTCTCTTCAAGATTGTAGGTTTATGCGATCTTATCACCTCCATTTTGAAATTTTCACAAAAATCAGATTTCAAAGGTTGCTTATGATCAGAACATAAAAATGGTCTCCCTTTTTCATCCACTCCTCATGCCTACACTTAGTTTAACCAACAAACTAAGTTTAAGTCAGTTTGAAAATGTTGTCAATCATTAGCAGTGCCTATTTCGATTTCAAAAGAAAAAAACCTCGAAAAACTGCGGTAAGGAAACAACGTTAAAACAACAGATTTCTCCTGATAACAATGCGGGGATTGAGGGAGCGTTCGGCAGAATTGGGCCCTGCATGGGATATCTGCTTCATATGTTATAGCGCCTCAGACCATGATCGGCCTTTTTTCTTAATAAAAGCACAATTTATGGATGCCGCTCGCAAAAAGTGCATCGCATGAAAAAGATAAACCCAATTTTTCAGGGAACAATGCCTCATTCTTTCATCTGTGATGAATGATACAATCCCCAGTGTAGTGACTAAAAAGGAGGACCAATCATGAAATTCAGCAAAATCGGTGCCTTACTGCTCACTTTGGCGTGTTTGCTTTTGCCTTTTTCTTCGGCGTCTGCAGCAGGTGCCGGTGTATGGGATAATATCGGCACATATGGCATGACATCGCAGACTCCGATCATTAAATCAGGCGGAGGGAAATTTTATTTTCACAACAACAGCTTTTATGGCTTTACTTTTACGCTGTATGAAGTTGACGGGGCGGGAAGCACGCCCGAAATCGTAAGAAAAAATATCTACGTCGGACCGAAAAACAACAGTCCGGTGATCGATGTCAGCGATTTTACAGATGGTGCGAATAAAAAAGCAGAACTCGTTCTGTTTAAAGGGAACGATACATACATCACCGTTACTTGCTATGATTGAATTCCCCATAAACAGTAAGCCCGCCGTTTACAGACGGCGGTTTTTTGATGCTTTTTTTGCCCGGTCAAACAAACGCGGTCCCCTCTTTAATAATTTAGGAATTTTTGAGCCGGCGGAATATTTCGAGATTCCGGATGAGGATTGGTTCCGCTTTTTCGAAGTGAATATTATGAGCGGAGTAAGGCTCTCGCGGAGATATTTGCAAAGCATGATCGAGAAAAAAGAAGGGCGGGTCATTTTTATTGCGAGCGAAGCCGCAGTTATGCCGTCACAGGAAATGGCGCATTACAGCGCAACAAAAACGATGCAGCTATCGATTTCCCGGAGCTTGGCAGAGCTTGCTACGGGTACAAATGTGACTGTCAATACCGTTATGCCGGGCTCAACCTTAACCGAAGGCGTTGAAACGATGCTGAAGACTCTTTATCCGGATGAAAACCTGACGGTTGAAGAAGCGGAAAGGCGGTTTATGAAAGAAAACCGGCCGACCTCTATCATACAAAGGCTGATTCGGCCTGAAGAAATCGCGCACTTTGTCACCTTTTTAAGCAGTCCGCTTTCCTCGCCGATCAATGGTGCAGCCTTGCGGGCGGACGGCGGATTGGTCCGCAGCGTCTTTTAAATGAAAGGCTGGAATGCCCGGCATTCCAGCTTCATCGTCATCGATCAGCATAAACATGTTGGAAGACTGCGGTCGCATCCCATGCATTCAAGCCGAATGCTCCCTCGGTAAACGTGGAATCCCGGGCGCTTATCACCAATCGGTCGTCCAAGTAAATATTAAAGTTGGAACTGCGGGCCACCGCCTTCAGGTGATATTTCCGGCCGGCTTCTATCGGTGTGCGGTGTTCGGCAATAACAGAAGCCGAGCCGTTTTCAAATTTAAAAAACTTCACCACGTCATGCTTGGCATCCACATTGGCAAGGTATCCGTTTTGAACATCCTTGTCGGCCCGAAACACGAGAGCACCCGCCCCTCTGCCATTTCCATCCTTTACCGTGACATCTGCTTCATATGTGAAATCTGTTCCTTTTGCTGAAGATAAAATGAACGAATCCCCGTCAGATCGCCCTTGTTTTCCATCAATCGTGTCGGCCCATACACCGTTTACGGTCGTCCAGCCGGTCAAATTCGATTGAAAGGGAGACGTTCCCCATACATTTTTCAGAGGATGAACCGTCATCGAATTCAGCTTGACAAACCCGTTAGATGCGTATACTTCAAGCCCTTTACTGGATCGGTCCGGCAGAATAATGTCGGTGATCACCTGCCTCCCGTCGTTGCCGAATACTTCAACTGAAGAGCGGTCGACATAAATGCGCATCTTCACCTTCCCGCCGACCGGTTGCAGCGGGGCCGCATGCTTTCCGGTGTTAAAGTTCGGATTAAAGGAGACGTTTCCGGATTGGCTTCGGTCGACGAACAGTGAAGCGCTGTTTTTGCTGTAGCCGATTTTCGTATATTGGTTTTCCCCTGTTCGGACTTTAAAGCCGAATTCGGCCGCAGTTCCGGTATTTACTTGAAATTCCGCATTGATTTCGTACGCATCACCTGACAGCGCTTTCAAAAAATTTTTGTTTCGAGGCGAAATGATCTTGTTTTTCCACCTTTGCGATACACCCCTGATCGACTCCAGCTCCGCTACCGGAGCCTGAACAATTCTGAACCCTTCAGAAAACGCTTTCAATTTTAGTTCTCTCGGGATAGACATTGCGCTTCTCCACGGGGAAGTGGGAACATCGTTTGCGTATTGCCAATTGCTCATCCATCCTAACCAAAGCCTTCGTCCGTCAGACCGCGGGATATCAGACCAGCTGACAGCTGCGTAGAAGTCTTTGCCGTAATCTGTCCATAATACGCGATTCGGCGGGTTTTCATTTTTAAAGGTTGTTCCGTCAAAGCTTCCGACGAAATATTGCATGCCTGATCCTCCTGAGACAGCACCGTCTCCAACACTGACTTGCATCACCCATTTCGTTTCATTCGGTCTGCCCTCTACAGGAAGCTCAAACAGATCCGGACATTCCCACACGCCTCCATGGCTGCCCTCTCCTTTTCCAAATTCGCTCGCATATGTCCACTGCTTCAGGTCAGGCGATGTATAGATCAGAATTCGGTCGCCGCCTGCAAGCAACATCACCCACTTGTTCGTCTGTTTGTGCCAAACGACTTTCGGATCTCGGAAATCTCTTTTTCCCGGATTTGGAATGACGGGGTTGCCTGAGTACTTCGTCCATGTCCTGCCTTTGTCATTGCTGTAAGCGATGCTTTGTACTTGTTCCCCGTCCCGGTCCTGCGTATAAATGGCAACGAGCGGCTTCTCCGTCCCTGTTTGAAACCCTGTTGTATTATTCCGATCGACGACAGCGCTGCCCGAAAAAATCGTCCCTTTTTCATCAGGATACAGCGCGACCGGCAAATGCTCCCACTTGACCAAATCTTTGCTTACTGCGTGCCCCCAGTGCATCGGCCCCCAGCGCAGGCCATACGGATGATATTGATAAAACAGATGATATTCTCCCGCGTAATACACCATCCCGTTCGGGTCATTCATCCAGTTTGCTTCCGGCGTGAAATGATACTTGGGCCGATGATCCTCGTTATAGTAGTCCGGGTCGGCCGCAGCTGCGGAAAAGGCTTCCGGAAACATCATGGCCCCTATGATCCCCATCTGAATCATTTTCTTTTTCATCCCTTTTCTCCCCTCTTCTTCACACGGTTTTTAGTGACGGTTAATGCAGGAAGTCCAAACAGCCGCCCCCTTTTTGCGGCCGAATGGACCTGCCTCTCCAAAAGCTAAGAAAAGAACAACTAAGTCATTTTATGCCAAAAAACCAGTCCAATAGCCGACAATCCCGATGATAAAAATACCGAAAATCATGAGAAGAGGATTCACCCCTTTGCGAAGCATCCACGCAGCGAGCAGTGTCAATCCTAAAGGCAGTACCCCCGGCATGATGCTGTCTAAAATGTTTTGCACGGTCTGCACATCGACTTTGCCTGCATCATCCTTAATTCTCGACACGACGATCGGGATATTGATCGTCGTCCACTTGGAAACGAGCGCTCCCATTACAAACAGCCCGAGTATTGAAGCGCCTTCCGTCATTTTTTGAATGCGGTTCCCGACCAAGTCCTGCAAAATTTCCATACCTTTCACATAGCCGTACTTTAACCCGTAGTATTTTGTACTTAATCTGACCGCGTTGATTAAAAAGAAAAACAAAAGCGGGCCGGCGATATTTCCGCCTAAAGCAAGCGACGCTCCCAAGGCTGCCAGAACGGGACGCAACGTCCCCCAGAAAATCGGATCGCCCACACCTGCCAACGGGCCCATTAAGCCGATTTTCATTCCATTAATCGCTTTGGCATCAATCTTTTTATTGTTGGCCATTTCTTCTTCCATCGCAGCGGTCACGCCGAATATCGGCGCTGTCAGCCACGGATGCGTATTAAACCATTCCAAGTGGCGCTGGAGCGCTTCGCTCCGTTTCGCTCCCGGACCGTACAATTTTTTGATCGCCGGAATCATGACGTAGCAGTAGCCGAGCGCCTGTACACGCTCAAAGTTAAATGATCCGAGCAAAAAGTTTGAGCGGATAAACATACTGAAAATCTCTTTCTTCGTTAACCTTTTTTCTGTGCCCATTATTCGTCCCTCCTCAATTGTTAAGCATCCAGATCATCGTCATCATCATAAGCGGCCACGCTGCTGTCACTGGCGGCAGCCACCGCCCCCTGCGCATGATTTTTTTGCATCACTTGCTGATATAAAAATGCCAGACAGAGCCCGAGGGCACCGAAGCCGACTAAATTGAAATCGGTAAACGCGGCCAGCAAAAAACCGATATAGAAAAACGGCTTCAAATACGGAATGTTCATCATGTTGATGACCATCGCATATCCGACAACAACGATAATGCCCCCGCCTATTTGCAAACCTTTTGTGATGACGTCCGGAATATTTCCCAAAAACGCCTGAACAGCGCTGACACTTATCAGAACCACAATCAATGTCGGAATCATAACGCGCAGCGCCTGAAACGCCATGGCGGTAATATGCATGATTTCAATTCCTTTAAAATTGCCATCCTTTGCGTATTTGTCGGCGCGGTGAATTAAAAATACGGTGATCGTCCTGACGAAAATCGTCAGCGCCTGACCCGCAGCAGCCAAAGCCACCGCGACGGCAATCCCTTCGCCGATTCCCTGATCGGCGGTAATCACTAAAATGGTCGAAATCACGGAAGCGATAGCCGTATCGGGGGCCATTGCAAGACCGACGTTCATCCAGCCAAGCGCCATCAGCTCCAGCGTTCCGCCGAGAATGATGCCTGTTTTCAGATCCCCGAGAACCAGGCCGACCAACGTGCAGGCAATCAGCGGACGGTGTGTCTGCCCTTCGTCCAATACACTACCGATACCTGTTATAGCTGCAATGACGAGCAGCAAAATAATTTGAATCGTTGACATGGCTTTAGAACCCTCCTTCTAGGATTTTGTTGCGTTTCTTAAAATCTGCATAAAGTCTTCGCTCGAATCTGACGGCAGCTGCCTCAGTTCCAGCTTCACGCCCAATCCGTGCAATTGTTCAAACGCTTTGATGTCCTTTTCAGTCACGCTGACCGATTTCGTGATTTGCCTGCGGTTATTCTCGAAGCGCATCCCGCCGACATTGACTGTTTCGATCGGAACACCTGCTTCGATTAAGGAAACAATGTCGCCCGGATTTTCGAATAACAGCATTGCCGTCGTATCTTCGTACCGCGGACTGTGAAACGCTTTGGCCATTTTGGAGATCGAAACGGCGCTGGCTTTCACATTTGAAGGTGCGACAGAAAGGATCAGCGTTTTTCTCATTTCGTCCTGCGCCACCTCATCAGAGACAACGATAATGCGGTCAGCAGCGTGGATTTTGATCCATCTTGTTAATACTTGGCCGTGAATAAAGCGGTCATCAATTCTTGCTAAAACGATTTTCATTACAATTCATCCTCTCTTCCCTGATTGGACTGACTGAATTTTTCCAATTGTTCGCTGCAGATTTGAAAGCATTCCCGGCTCATCTTTTTCAACTGGTTCAGCAGTTGTTTAAGCGGCATATGCTTCCTCAAGCTCAATGCCTCTAATAAAATCGGCAGATTCACGCCGGCTGCCATATCGAATCTCCGCTCCTTCGCGATGTAAGGGGTCGCTGCGTTATATGGCGTCCCGCCGAAAATATCCACTAAAAAAAGCACCTCGTGTTCCTCTGGAATGTCCTTCAGCGTCTGATGATATTTTTCTTGCAGTGTCTGAATGCCTTCCCCTTTCAGAAACGGCACCGCGATCAGGCTGTCTTCTTCTCCGAATATCATCCCTGAAGATTCTTTTAATGCTGTGGGAAAGTTTCCGTGGCCGCTGATAATGACTGTAATCATGTACATTGCTCCTTTCTTTTTTCGTTCGCTTATTTATAATGCAAGTATCGTGCCAACAAAGTTGTATTAAGCGCTTTCACTGTATCTCAAGACGAATGATTTTTAAGTTTGAAACACATTCAAGCATAAAAATAAACCTGTATTAAAATGGGATTCCACTTAATACAGGTTTATCTGAAAAAATCGCTCATGGAAAACAGCTATAACTCTTCAGAAAAGATGGACGCGATAAATATTTTTTCATCTTCAGTGATCGCGAGTCCAAGCTTTTCTTCGTAAGGCTTTAATGTTTTCTCTGTGATGTGAAGAACTTTTTCAAGCTGATCATTCATTTCTTCTTCCTCAGGAAAAGCGATCGGATTTTGTTTGATCACCCTTTCAAAAGCAAAAGCGGTATGCATGATGACTTTGATCAGCACCGCGTTGCTGAATGTGATGCGCAGTTCGTCTTGAACCGTCTGAAGCCACTCCAACAGCATGTCTATCATATGATAGGGATTCAAAAAGACAAGATACTTCTTCAGGCTGTCTTCGCACAGCTCCTTCACCACCACATTTTTACCGGATAATCCGCCGCTCACAGGGATATTGCCGTTTCCGATTACTTGCTGAATCACTTTTTCTCCTTCGCCTTCAATCAATACTTCTAAAGGCACGTGCGGAGCATCGATTTTAGGATTCTTCGTGCCCACCGTGGCAAGGATCTCATACGCTTTTTCAATTTCTTTCATGCGGCTTGCTAATTTTATCGATGACACCGTCAAAATGCTGATTTGTTCATCGGATGTCCTGCTCACGATTGATGTTAAGATCTCTTCGAGCTTTTTCGCTGTTCCGCCGCCGTGCAAATGGAGACGATCGCCTTCTTTTTGCCTGAAACCCGCGGTTTATCGGCCCATAAATCGATGAAATCCTTTGTAACCGAATCGTAGATGGCGTGCAAATTCAAATTCAAATAATTCACCTTGCGGACGGCATCAAGCACCATTGATGTCGTAACATTGCTGATCGTTTTTATTTTTACGCCCGTTTGTTGTTCGAGCCTTGTTTCCAGCATCGCAAGCGATCCCATGTCGACAAGCATTAATACGCCTTCACCTTCATCAACTTGCTTCACTTTCTCCGCCAGACTGCTGACGATTTCCGCGGGTGAAACGGTCAAAGGCATATCAACCGCAGCAATCGGGGTGCTCCCCAGCAGTTCAGTGGCTACTTCAACCATAGAGCTTGCTGTGCTGTTTCCATGGGCCGCCACGACAATGCCCGTCCTTTTGTTTTCTTTCCATGATTTAATCGACTGAATCAGCATCGTCAAGTAGATCACTTCGATTTCCGGAACGGTTACTTTAAAATACGCTTGAATTTTATCTTTGAAAATCAGTGCGACCTCATATTCTTTCACATGGGTTTCCCTGATTTCATCTGTTTCCTGCGGGTTTAAGATATCAACCTGCTTTCCGCGCTTTAAAAATGCGGCGATATGCATGCTCAGGAAATAGATGAATTTACGGTCGAATTTGCAGTCTAACTCATGTTCGGCGACTTCCTTTAATTCTTTCGTCATCTGAATCACGTCGTCTTCAACGAATTTGAGCAAGCTGTGGTTTTGAAGCATTTTCTGATTAAAAAAGCTTCTGACGTGCAAATGAATATCCGTTAAAATATATTGATTGATTTGTTTTTTTGTTAAGCCTTCTTTATTCAGGATTTTCGCTTTTTCTTCTATGACATGATATAAGTTAAATGAGTCATCGATTTTCGTTGTATCATCTTCCACAATTGGAGAGATGATCGTTGTAATGTTGACGTATTCAGAAATCATTTTGCTCCGTTCGATATTTTTGCTGCTGGACATCCAGTCCTGTTTGATCTCATCGGGAAGATCCCGGACGGTCAGTTCCACAACCTCGTCTTTGTCAAGGTTATTTAAAAATCCGTGCGCACAGACGAGCTGCACATTTGATTTCAGCTGCCCGACATTTCCGAATTTTGCAGAATTAATCAATGCATTATAGACATCGATATGCACATTTAAGTTTTTTTTGATCCGCTCTGCTTCTTTCCCCAATAAAAACGTTGTCAGTTCTACTCTTTCTCCAAGGGACCGTTCATCGAGCGAAGGGATATGTACGGTCATCGGAATTCTCCGTAAAAATGTCTTCAGCAAAGCAGAACTCGGGTTTTCTGTTGTTGCGCAGATAAACAGGACTTTTGCCGTTCGCTTATGCTCTGTTTCACCAAGCCTGTTGTATGTGCCGCTGTCAATGAAATAAAACAGCATTTCCTGCCCCTCCGGCGGGAGACGATGAATTTCATCCATAAACAGAATGCCCCCGTCCGCCTGTTCGACTAATCCTGCTTTGTCTTCGCCGGCACCTGTAAACGACCCTTTTTTATGTCCGAACAATTGAGAGAGCAATAATTGAGGATTGTTATAATAATCGGCACAGTTGAATGTGATGAACGGGGAATCGGGCTTCAATATGTCCGAATAAACGGCGAACTGGTAGATCCGGTTCGCAAACAGCGATTTACCCGAACCCGTCGGACCGAGCAGCAGCATGTGCAAGCCGTGCGGCGGATAAAAGACAGCCGCTTTCGCCTGAGAGATTGCCTTTTTCAAGCTCCCTTTAGCCCCGATCATGAGCTCGAGGGGATCGGCGGACATGTTGCGCGCCGGCTTTTTTTGGCCGTCAGCCAACCGCTTCAGTTCTTCAACCTCCATCAACTCTGAATTCCATTTGATGTTCAAGATGTTTTCAACGATTTCCACCGGGACATAGCGCACGGGGAACGTTTTAATCTTGATCACCTTTTTGGCCCGAACGAGATTGTTTAATTCAAAGCTGACATTTGAACGCTCCATTTGCAGCTGTCCGGCGATTTCTTGAGCCGAATTCCCTTGTATCTTTAAAAGCTGCTGGATATTCGTTTCGCGAAAATTATCCAGCAGCTGATGGTAGATTTTATCTATTCTTTTCATATGTATCATCCTTTGTTCTCGATTGATCAGCAACAAGGCGGCAAACTTTCTTGAAGATTCAGAACTTTAAAGCCGAATCACGGGATAAAAAAGATCTTTTACAGATTGACAACCCTGGCTCTCCTACTTTTATATCGATTTGATCGTGCTCTCATGACACAGTTTGGTGTTTTTGCTTCATCAGCATCCATAGAAACACCCCTCCCAAAGTAGCACAGCTTGTCAATAGTGTATCATCATTGAGAAAATATTGGTGAAAACATCCTGTATTTTTCTCTAAATGTAAATGTTTTGTGAAAAGCTCTGCTGATCAACGTTCACTTCGATATCATGTTGGACGACCGACCGGCTGCCTTAATCTTCACAAAAAAGGCCGTTGACGGTTCAACGGTATTTTTTGTTATCCCTTCAGCATGATTGAAAACCCTTGCAGTCTAGGAAGGCCGAGCATCGGAAGCTGACTTTCACAGGATGTGATGACGGCGGCGTTCAGGCAGGACGCCTGAGCGGTTAGCCGCCGATCCTTCTCCTATTCGTGAGCACCGACGCGCAGACCTGACAACGAATGCGAGGGTTTGTCGACACGCTGAAAGGCCGTTGACGGTTCAACGGCCTCTTTCTTCATGATTCATCTCCCTTTGAAAATAAACGATTCCTTTAAAAGTCTGCCTTCACTCCCTTTTTCCGTCCAAATCAAGTCCACTTCCAATTCGGTCGCTTTCTCTGCCAATAGCAAATTCCGGTGTTTGACAGGGCTTCCGTCATTTAAGCTTTTGGCTAAAGAGACCGCATTTTCGTGAGGAATGTTCCAAAGCGAAAATTTCGTTGAACAATTGGGCTCATTCCGATAGAGATAAATTTCCGCCGAAGCTACATCGTGTCCAATGTTTTTGATTTCGACAGCATAAGTATGAAACCTACCTTTTTCCGGCTTCGCCATTCCGTTCCCGGCTTCGGCTTTACCGATTTGAACTTCCCATTGTTTTGAAGCCTGTTTAACCGGCAATTCTTCAAACGTCAGCGCTTTTGTTTCAAATGTCGGAACAATCAAGCCGAACAGGCACAATGCACCTATGAATAGCCGCCGCATATTTTTCACTCCTCGATGGTTTATGTCCCCATATGTTTTTCCTTATTCATAAATCCTATGCATACCGACGTTTCACTCCTGCTTCCGGCAGGGTAATAAATGGACTGGAGGGATCAAGCAATGCCGCAAAACCAAAACAATCGATACGAACTCTTTTTCAAAAAAAGATACAAAGTTCTTCATACATTAAACGATTTTCTCATCGGTCTTTTATTCCTTGTTGGAAGCTTCTGCTTCTTCTCCGAGGAACTGAAGCCGGCGGGAATATGGATGTTTGTGATCGGCAGCTTTCAGCTGTTAATCAGGCCGACGATCCGTTTGGTTCATGATTTTCATTACCGAAAGTTTGTTGAGAGCCGGCGTTCCAAATGCCGTGAGTAAATTCAAACAGCAGTGAGAGATGTTAGGAGACCCGCTAAGAAGTGCATATAAAAAAGGCCGAATCCTATCGGCCTTTCCTCTGTCACACAAGCCACTCCTCACAATCGGCGGCAAGCCGTTCCAACTCGTTCATAAAAGCGCCGGCATGATAGCCGTCACACACTGCATGGTGTACTTGCAGGGAAACGGGCAAAAATGTTTCACTGCCTTCTGAAAAATATTTCCCGTTTGTAATCATCGGCAACAAGTGTTCGCTGTTATCTAGGTTTAAATTAAAGTTTGTAAAGCGCACCCATGGAATAGAAGAAACTGAAAACGTATTGGGCGGGATGTCCGGCTTAGCCCACAAGCCCTTTTTGTCTCCAAAGCGCTCAGCATCCTGAAGATATTGACGATAAAACCGTGAGAAATCATCTGAGTATTCTGTCCAGAGTGCGGAAAACGTGTGGTCGTCCTGATGAAAAATCGTATAGCACGGGTGCATTTGTTCCCAATATCCCAGCTGTCCTTGGCCGTTAAAAGTTGTTCTAAACTCGGGACGCGAATGAATGGCCTTTGATACGATATAAATAAAAGCCGGGTACAGCTTGAGCTTCTTTTTCTTGAGCATGGCGAGCAAATTTGTCACATTGACATTTGCCGTTATACTGAAAGAACATTTCGCTTCCTTCATGTAATGGTCAAAATAAGGTTTTCTATACCAAGTGTCGAGCTTGATTGTTTGAAAATTCATGTTTTACCTCCTAAAATATAGATTTTTATTTTAGGAGGCCTGCTTCACTGATTTCGGCAATATTCTCACCTCATCCTGATTGTAAATGAATTGTACCGCGTTTCGGAGGTCCAAGCAACAGTCCCTCTTCTTCTTCTTTGTCTTCTTGCTGTGCCATTCTCCGCCTCTCCACCTCCGGCTGTCATTTAGGTTATACTGACATAGATCGGGGTGAAGATATGAACAGCAAATCACGATTGACGCCTGAAAGGTGGCGGGCGATTACGGAAAACGATTCCGCCTATGACGGAGTTTTTTATTACGCGGTCAAAACGACCGGGATATTTTGCGCCCTTCCTGCAAATCGAGAGTTCCGCAAATCGAAAATGTGCAGATCTTTTTCAATGCAAAAGATGCTTTATCAGAAGGGTACCGCCCCTGCAAACGCTGCAATCCGGCCGGGATGCTGCTGCCGGATGAAGAGCTGGCACAGCGTGTGGTGCAAATCATCGAGGGATCTTTTCGCGATCCGCTGTCTCTGCAAGCTTTGGCTGACAGGTGCCATATCAGCCCTTTTCATCTGCAGCGGACGTTTAAACGAATCAAAGGCGTCTCGCCGGCAGAATACATCCTGCAGAAAAGGATTGAGAAAGCATTCGATTTGCTTGCCCATTCAGAACGAACGATCGCAGAAATCGCATCGACGGTAGGCATCGAGAATGCGGATTATTTTGCCGCTTTGTTTAAAAAGAAAACGGGGCAATCGCCGACGTCATACCGGCAAATGAAACGGTGGTAAACATATGGAAGATCAAATCGTATACTGGCGTACGCTGACTTGCCGCCGCTGGCAGATTCACATTGCGGCGACTGCCCGCGGGCTCTGTTTTACCGGGGCATGGAACCAAGGCTTCGGGGAGCTGGCCGCTTGGGCTGAAAAAAGGTACGCACAGCCAGTTTTCATTCGGGATGACAAAGGGTTGGCAGAATACGCCGAGCAGATTCAGGCGTATTTAGATGGCAAGCGGACTCATTTCAGCTTTCCTGTCGACCTTGCCGGCACGCCTTTTCAGCTGGCTGTGTGGCAGGCGCTCTCCGAAATTCCTTTCGGGAGCACGCGTTCCTATTCCGATATTGCCGGGCATATACAAAAGCGGAACGCTGTCCGGGCCGTAGGCGCGGCGATCGGCGCAAATCCGCTGTTAATGGTGGTGCCGTGCCATCGGGTTATCGGCAAAAACGGGCAGCTCACGGGATACCGGGGCGGATTGGAGATGAAAAAAGAACTGCTGAAGATGGAGGCCGCAGGCGTAACCGCACAATTCAATTAAAACCCCGTTCGAAAATTCGAACGGGGCCGTTTTTGTTAAAAGTCAAAGTTATCAGGATCAGGGCCGACACGGGTGTTTTGATTCAGTCCGTCAATTTGCTTCATTTCCTCGAGGGTCAGTTCAAAATCAAATACGTCCGCGTTTTGGGCAATGCGCTCCGCTTTTGTCGACTTTGGAATGGTGATGACTCCGTTTTGCAAATCCCAGCGTAAAATGACTTGGGCGGGTGTCTTGCCGTGCTTGTCCGCGATATCTTTCAGCAGCGGGTGGCTGAGCAATTGGCCTTGCATCAGCGGCGACCATGCTTGAAGCTGGATGCCGTGCGAACGGCAAAACGCTTGCAGTTCTTTCTGCGTGAGCCGCGGGTGATACTCGACCTGGTCGATGACCGGTTTGACGGCGGCATCTTTCAGCAAGTCTTCCAGATGGTGAATGTGAAAATTGCTGACGCCGATTGCTTTGACGCGCCCTTGTTCATAAAGGGTTTCAAGTGCTTTCCACGCCGCTTTATAGCGCCCTTCAACAGGCCAGTGGATCAGGTATAAATCCAGGTAATCGAGCCCGAGCTTTTCGAGACTCGCTTCGTAGGCTGCAATCGTTTCGTCATAGCCTAAATCGTCATTCCAGACCTTTGATGTTACAAACAAGTCTTCTCTAGAAATTCCGGCTTCTTTTAACCCTTCGCGAATTCCTTGGCCAACCCCTTCTTCATTTCCGTAGATCGCTGCCGTATCAATACTGCGGTAGCCGTGCTTGATTGCCGTTTTTACAGCTTGCACCAGTTCGGGCCCATCTTCTACTTTAAACACGCCAAGTCCAAACCAGGGCATGTCCGTCCCGTTATTCAATGTGATTCGATCTTGCAAATTTCTTGCCGTCATCATCTCATTGGCCTCCTTATATTTTTGTATGCGTTATGCGCAGTTTTTCTTTAAAGCTTGATTTTGTTTTTGATCATGTCGTTCCAGCGCCCTGCTCCAGCCCGTCAGCGCGACGGCGCCGAGCACCATCAAAGCTCCGGCCCATGGCGTGTGAATTAAACCGATCGATTGTGTGATGGCGCCTCCTGTATAAGAGCCGATCGCGATCCCGGCGTTGAATGCGGCGATATTGACAGCTGATGCGACATCTACCGCCCCCGGAACAAACCGTTCAGCCAGAATTACTACATAGGACTGGAGCCCGGGGACATTCATAAATGCTAAAAATCCCATCAGCATGATGGCGATAAAGCCCGCTGCCTGATAAGGAACAGCCGCCGTTAAGATGAGAAGCACAACAGCTTGGGCGATGAACATATAGAATAATGCAGTAAGCGGTTTTTGGTTGGCCGCTTTACCTCCGATGATATTTCCGAGCGCGACGGCAATGCCGTAAGCAAGCAAAATGATGGCAACAGCTTCCTGTTTAAATCCCGTCACATGCTGAAGCAGCGGGGATAAATACGTAAAGACAACAAATGTTCCTCCATAACCAAGCGCCGTAATGATGAATAAAAGCAGCAGACGGCCATTGGTTACAAGCTTCAACTGGTTCCTGAAAGACGTTCGGACGCCTTTTGGCAAATCGGCCGGAACAAGCAAGCTGTTGGCGATAAACGCCAGTGCGCCGACTGCGACGATCGCCGCAAAAGCAATCCGCCAGCCGAACAGCTGACCGAGGAACGTGCCGATGGGAACTCCGGTAATCATCGCAATCGTCAGCCCGGTAAACATAATTGATATCGCTCCGGCTCTTTTATCCGCCGGGACCAGGCTTGCCGCAATTGTTGAACCGATTGACATAAATACGCCATGAGAAAACGCGGAAATCACGCGGGCGGTTAATAAAACACCGATGCTTCCGGCACATGCCGCAAGCCCGTTGCCGATCATAAAAATAATCATAATCACAAGCAGCAGCGCTTTTCTCGGCATACTCGATGTCACAGACGTCAATACGGGGGCGCCGACTGTCACGCCTAAAGCGTATAACGATACAGTCAGCCCTGCGGTCGTCACTGAAATGTTCATGTCATCAGCAATTAAAGGCAGAAGTCCCACGCTGATGAATTCGGTTGTCCCGATGGCAAATGCGCTGGCCGCCAAGGCTAAAAGCGCTAATGTACTGCGTTTTTTATCATGAACAGAAGTCATTCTTTTTCCCCCTTTCGTTTTTAATGTATAGCAAATGGCTGCCGGCAAATGATATTATGGTACATATCATCTATAAAAAAAAGTACGCACTTTTAAGTGCGCTAGGAACCAAAAAGTTAGATAGGTACTTTTTAGTTCCTATGGTTTGGAGGAGAACATGAAGCAGAAAAAGTACAATATATCTGTCGAAGCTACACTCGAAGTAATTGGCGGTAAATGGAAATGTGTGATTTTGTGCCATTTGACGCACGGCAAAAAACGCACGAGCGAGCTGAAGCGGCTGATGCCGAACATTACACAGAAAATGCTGACCCAGCAGCTGCGCGAACTGGAAGAGGACGGCGTTATCAACCGGATCGTGTACCAGCAGGTGCCGCCGAAGGTCGAATACGAACTCAGCGAATACGGATGGACGCTTAAAGACATATTGGATTCATTGTGCGCCTGGGGTGAAACACATATTACGAAAGTGTATGGAGACAAATTTGCTGTTTTGGAGGACAGCGTGTTGAATGAACAATTAAAGGAAACATAATAAATGGATGGAGGTCAGGATGGGAAAATGGTTTCTTTCCGGAGGCGGAGATGCACACCAAACCGAACGGCTGGATCGGCATTTTGCCGGGAGCCTCTGCCCTCATAAGCCTTTGTTGTATATTCCGATTGCCATGGACGCCGACAGGTATGGTGACGGCTTCGATTGGATCAGCCGGCTCTTTCACCCGCTCGGCGTTAAAAATATCGTGATGTGGACGGATGTCAAAGACAAAACCGGGCACGATTTGGACGCGTTTTCTGCCGTATATATCGGCGGAGGAAATACGTTTCGTCTGCTCAAACAATTCATTGAATCACAATTTATCGAGGTTTTAAAGCGTTATGCCGAAAGCGGCGGCGTCATTTACGGCGGAAGCGCCGACGCCATCATTCTCGGAAAGAACATCATGACTTGCTCTTATATGGATCGCAATGCTTGCGGATTGCGCGATTTTAACGGCTTAAAGCTCCTGGGAGACTATGCGGTTTGGTGCCACTACAAGGTTGAACATGATCCGCTGATTAAAAGGTATAGGCATGCTTTTGACACGCCCGTCATCGCCTTGCCGGAAGAAACGGGAATCGCCGCAAGCACTTCAGACATCCGGGTCATCGGAACAAAGCCCGCCCGGATTTTTAATGAAGACGGTGCGGTATTCGTTTCAGATCGATTTGTTTTATAAAGTAAAAAACGCTTCGGCTCATCGGCGAAGCGTTTTTCTTGTTTTTGCGGCTGCAAGCCGTTTGACAAGGCGATACGACAGAAAAAACACGGCCATACCCAGCAATTTGAAATCAACGGCTCACGATCAACATATTCAAAAGCATGATTCAAAAAGTATCACGGCCCAGCAAATGAAAGCCGCACGGCAAGCTGTGTCTGCGGCTTTTTTTCTTTTGGGTCTGCATCACATGGCAGCGCCTCCCAAGGAGACTCTCACACCCCAATCTGCTGATTTCCTTCGCACTTACTGTGTTTTGATTTCCTCTTCCGTTTCATAAAACCGGGCCAGCTCCACAATCATCGCTCCCATCCGTTCGAGGCCGGGAGCGAGCAGGCGTTCAACTCCTTCTTCTTTTAAAGCTTCTGCCGTCACTTTTCCGACAGCGGCCGCCAACACGCTGTCTTGAAAAGATTGAACAATTTTCTCCGCACAGCCGTTTTCTTTCGCAAAATGAAAAAGCGAGCGGACTTGGACGGCTGTTGTAAAGCAAACCGCATCCACTTCACGGTTGATGACCTCGCTGCACAATAAAGCGACGGTTTCCCGGTCTGGGGCAACATGGCGATACGGGAGAAGCGGAACAACGGCTGCACCTTTCTCTTCCAAAAACTGAAGCAATGACGGTGCGTTTTCGCCGTGAAGCTGGACCATCACCCGTTTCCCTGAAAAATCGTGGGATTGAAGCGAGTCGATCAGTCCCTTGGTGGTGCCGTCTTCATCCGCCGCAACCGGCGTAATGCCGAGCTTTTTTAAAGCGGCGATTGTTTTGTAGCCTCTCGATGCCGCCTTCGCCCCGCGGATCGCTTGTAAATAGCGCTCACCGATCCCCAGTTTCTCAGCTAGGTTGACAAGCGTCTCCGTCCCGATTCCGGTTGTAAAAATCACCCAGTCGGCTCCCCTTTCAACAAAGGCTCGCAAATCAGGACCTACTTCTTTTTCGGCCAAAAACACGGTACCCTGAAGGGAGCGTACGACGGGAACCCCGCCTTGCTTTTTGATTAATGTGCTCATTTCATCCGTTTTTCGCGATGCTCCGATGGCAATTCTTCTGCCGTTCAATCCTTTTTCCAATCCAATCCCTCTTTTCCGTATCTGTTTCTATCAATATAATGGTTTACTAGCATCTTCCAAATGAGATGTGATTGAATTATCAAAAAATAACAGGAGGTTTTTCAATGCATTCTCAATTTGAAACCCGAGCCGAGCATTTGACGAAACATGCCCGTTTTTTCGAGTATACCACTGCCTCTGACCCGATTGGAAGCGGAATAATCAGCCCGGTTCCTGTGAAAGAGTTCGGACCTGAATTGTATGAGACAGGTGAAACGCGGATCATCCCGCTGGACATCTCAGAAGAACTGAAGACGGATTATCCCGCTTCAAGCCCTTCCCTTCTCGCCCACTTCATCAAGATTCGTTCAGGCGACACGATTCCCACCGTCCCCCGTGCGACAAGCGAACTATATTACATTGTCAGCGGCGCAGGGCGTACCGAAACGGGCGAAGATACGATTCACTGGCAGAAAGGCGATTTTTTGACTTTGCCTGCCGGTTCAAGCAGCCGGCATACCGCAGCAGAAGATGCCGCCATTTATTACATCACCGATTCACCTCTTCTGCATTATTTGGGCGTAAAGCCGTCGGAATCCCGCTTTCAACCAACCCTCTACACCGCTGAACAGGCAAAAGCAAAATTGGCTGAAGCAGCCGCCGCTCCTGACGCCCGTTTCCGAAACCGGATTTCCGTTCTTTTAAACAATGATATATTCGATCAAACGTTGACGATCACCCATGTATTGTGGGCGATGTTCGGCATCGTGCCTCCCGGATCTAATCAAGCGCCCCACAGCCACAAGTCGGTGGCTCTCGATTTTGTCGCCTATGCCGCACCCGGCACGTACACATTAGTCGGAAGCAAAATCGATCCGGTCACAAAGGAAATCATCGATCCGAAACGGATTGACTGGGTAACCGGAAAAGCCTTCATTACACCGCCGGGATTATGGCATTCCCACCATAATGAGTCGGGTGAAGCGGCCTATATCATCCCCATCCAGGATGCGGGCCTGCAAACGTACCTCCGGACACTGGATATTCAATTTCAGCATTATGAAAAATGAAAAAGCGGGAAGCCGGATCATTCTTTTCGGCTCCCCGCTTTTCTATTCGTTTTTCGCTTTCTTGGAAATCATGTCAGCGATTTCTTCGGCCTGCGCCTGAACAGCGTTTGGATCATACGGCCAGAACCTGTCCGGATCGAGGAAAAAGACCTTGCCTTTTTTCACCGCGTCAAGCGACATCCAAACCGGATTGTCCTGATCAAGCTTTCCGTTGTATGATTCATCGACAAATATGTAGTCTCCGGCATATTTCGGCAGGACTTCGAAAGATATGGCTTTATATCCGTCAGCTGTATCAATGGCATCCTTTTTAACAGATTGAGGCGGCGTCAGTCCCAGCTGCGTATAGATCGCTTCTCCGCCCCGATACCCGTAGGCCCCGTAGACATACACAGATTTTGCATATGCGCCGATTAAAGAGAACGTTTCACCTTGTACAGATGCATCTTTAATTTTCGCGCGGGCGGCTTTCATTTTTTGATTAAACGTTTTCGTCCACTCCCGAGCCTCCTTTTCCTTGCCGAGCAGCTCGCCAAACGTTTTCATTTCATCGCGTGCATCTTTAAACGTGCCGAACGGATAAACGACAGTGGGAACGATTTTTGAGAGCTTTTCATATTCTTTTTTATCGTTTGTCATCGATACGATCAAATCGGGTTTAAGCTTAAGAATCTTTTCCACAGATACTGAAAAACCGTCTTTTCCCCCGATATTCTTTATTTCTGAAATATGATCTTTAATATATGGACTTTCAAGATATTTCCCTGTTTCTCCAAGCGGCTTGATCCCGAATGCAAGCATGGTCCCGGCATAGCCTATCGTAACGACGCGCTTCGGATTGGCCGGTACAGTGACATTTCCCGTTGATTGTTTTCACCACTCTTGCTTTCTCTTCGTTCTTTGATGCCGTCTGTTTTTGGCCGCTTTGACAGCCTGAAAGAAAAACAGAAAATGCGAGTAAAACGGTCAATATATAAGAATACTGCTTTTTCGTCATGTCCAACCCTCAAATTGATAATAATTATCATTATCAATATACAGGATATTTGTCACCATGAGAAGTCCTTATTTGATTTACGGCTGATCAGGCCGCTCGTTCCGTCGATAGTATTCGATGACAAATTCTTTAAAGTTGCGTGCCGCCGGCGATAAATAATAGTCTTTCAAAACGGCGAGACCGATCGTCCTCTCAGAACGGTAGTCTGACACTCGGCAAAATGCCACTGGAGAATGGACGTGCTCCGCCGTTTTCGGCAGGATTGCTACACCGAGCCCTGCTGATACTAGTCCCAAAATCGTCGACACTTCTTCCCCTTCAAACGCAAGCTTCGGGCTGATGGACAGTTCCCGGCACATTTGATCAAACACATATCGAAGACCATAACCCGGCTTAAAACCGACAAAGTCTTCATGGGCAATGGATCTGATCGCGACTTCTTCCCGATTTGCGAGCGGGTGGTCGGCGGGAAGCACCAGGTAAAGCGGTTCAGTATCCAGCACCGTCCATTCAAGAAGCTCGTTTGGGAGGGGTGGTGAGCTGAGACATATATCAGCCTCGCCCGTCTCCACCATGTGCTGAAGATGTTCATTTGCGGCCTGATACAGACGGAACGCAACATTCGGGTATTTCTTTTTAAAACCGGCAATTAGCTGCGGCATCAGGCGTGAACCAAGCGTATGCAAAAAAGATACCGAGATTTCCCCGGCATTCGGATTGACGCTTTCTCTGATTTGCTGGACGCCTTCGTCAAGAGCAAGGCGGGCCTGTTTCGCTTTGATGAGGAACTGCTCGCCGTACTTTGTCAGGCGGATCGATTTTGTTTTTCGAATAAACAGCGGGACGCCCAATTCTTCTTCAAGCTTTTTGATCGACCTGCTCAAAGCCGGCTGGGAAATCCTTTGTTCCAGGGCGGCTTTTGTAAAGTGTTTATGCCTGCTCACGGCAATAAAATGGTCAATTTGATAGAGTTCCAATGCTCATCCGCTCCTTCATAACTAGAATGCATGATGTTGATAGATATTATAAATTAGACACATCACAAATGAAAGCGTACCATGAAACATAGATTGTCATTCTAGAAAAGAGGAGCTGCCATGACCTACATACAGCCGCATTCGAAGGATTATCACAAAGCGAGCATCGCCTTATTCATCAGCGGTTTTGTGACATTTGCCACGCTTTACACCACACAGCCGCTTATGCCTCTGTTTGCGGAGGAATTCGGCATATCGGCGGCAGCTGCAAGCTTAACTTTATCCATTTCAACAGGTATATTGGCTTTTGCACTGCTTACGGCAGCAGCTTTATCTGACGGATTTGGCCGGAAGACAATTATGGCAATATCCCTGTTTGCGACATCTGTGCTCGGCCTCTTGACCGCCTTTAGTCCGAACTTCGCGGCGCTCTTGGTGATGAGAGGGCTGCTTGGCTTTTTCCTTGCAGGCGTACCCGCGATCGCCATGACTTATGTCGGAGAGGAATTTGATCCGCGAGGGCTCGGCAAAATGATGGGGTTATACATTAGCGGCACAAGCCTCGGAGGAATGAGCGGAAGGCTTTTGACCGGCCTTTTGACAGACTTGTTCAGCTGGCGTGCAGCGCTTGGAATCATCGGGGGATTATCAGTGCTATTAAGCTATTTGTTTTGGATTTTGCTGCCCCGGCCGCAGCACTCCGCCAAGCGAAAAACGAGCGTGAAAAAGGCGAGCCTCGCCTACTCTGCCGTCTTGATGAACAAACGGCTGCTGTCGATTATTTCACTCGGATTTCTATTAATGGGAAGCTTTGTTACGCTGTTCAATTATATCGGGTTTCAATTGATGGGACCTCCGTACAGACTCTCTCAAACTGTCATCGGGTTCATCTTTATCGTTTATTTGGCAGGGGCAATCAGTTCCGTTTATATGGGGAAGAAAGCCGACCGTTTTGGCAGCCCATTGATGCTGAAAATCGGGATTGCCATTATCGCGGGAGGCGCATTGCTTACGCTTCTGCCTCAGCTTTCTCTGAAAATCGCCGGGATCGCTGTCTTTACATTCGGATTTTTCGGGTCGCATTCGATCGCAAGCTCCTGGGTCGGGCAGACGGCCGGCGAACAGCGCGTTCAAGCTTCCTCCCTTTATTTGCTGAGCTATTATCTCGGCTCAAGCTTAGCGGGGTCTTTCGGAGGCTTCTTCTGGACTCATTTTAAATGGCCGGGAATCGTCTCCTTCATTACCTTGCTGCTTTTGGCCGCTTATCCTGCAATTTTCTTTGCCGAAGCCAAAAGGAACAGGCGGCAAGACGATACACAGATCCGAAATAAAAGCTAAACTTTCTTCACCGCATGCCGATATTTAAATCAAAGCCAGCATGACGATTCCTCCTGAAGATCAGCCGTTTTTAGAATGATTGAATGCAGCCTGTCATGTTGGCTTTTCCTTTATCTCCCTCTATAATGGTTTGAGGGGGTATCATCTTGCTTAAAACAATCGGATTTTACGGAATTTTGGCATCTGTAGGTTTGAATCTTTTTCTCCGGGCGGGGCTCAAGATCAATGGCACAGCGAATGATATCATTTCAATGGCCTCCCTGGTATTCGGGCTGATGTACGTATGGGACGATTTGAAAAAACGAAGTGCAAAAACGCTCATTTTACAGGGAATCGCGCTTGTCATCTTTGTGGCGTTATTGGTGTTTGTCATCATGAAAGGACAAACATTCATTGCTTCTCTGCCTTTTTTCGAGGGTTGGGAAACGCCGGCAAAATGGGTGTATATTTTGCTCGTTTTGTTCTTGGGATCAAACCTTTTCATCTATATCAATGAAAAAATAACAAACTCTAAAAAAGAGGCATCCTGATCAATTCAGAATGCCTCTTTTTGTTTACGTTCTTGCAATGCAGTCCGCCTTCACATTATGTTGGGAAACGCCGCCGTCCCATACATCCTTTGCATAGCGCCCTTCTTCTAAAAGTGCGGACAGCCAGCTTTGCGACTCTTCCCGACTCGCACCCTGTACTATGCGATACGCCTCGCACAAAGCTTGTTCAACAGCTGGAGCCATGCGGCTTCCGTCTCCGCACACATACAGGCGGCCGCCTTCGTTCAACAAGTGAATCAGCAAGGCTGCATCCTCTCTGAGCAAATCTTGCACATATGTTTTCGGCCGGCCCTCAAGCCGGGAAAACGCTGTATGCAGATGGACGATTCCGTCCTTTTCCGCTTGCTCCAACTCGTCTCGATACAGAAAATCTTCGTTCGGACGGCGGCAGCCGAAGTACAAATGCGCTTCACCGAGCTTCACACCGGCATCGCGCTGGATGCGGCGCGCCTGAAGAAATCCGCGGTAAGGGGCGATTCCGGTGCCCGGCCCGACCATGATCACCGGTGTTTCAGGATCTTCGGGAAGCCGGAAGCCTGACTGAGGCTCTCTGATGAAACACGAAATCGCGTCTCCCGGCTCAAGGCCGGCGAGATAGTTCGATGCAACTCCCTTATAATGCCCGCGGCCGCTCAACGCCGGGCCACTTACGACAGAGACGGTGATGCTTGTTTGCCGCGGGTTAAGCTGCGGCGAACTGGAAATCGAATAGTACCTCGGTTTTAGCGGAGGAAGAAGCGCCAGAAAACGGGCGAACGGCAGTTCACAGGCCGGGTATTGCTCAAGCAGGTCAAGCATTGTCAGCCGCTTATTCAACACTTGATCCTTATAGACGTCATCTTTCAGCAGGTCTTCAAGCTCGCGCTGATGAGGCGGACAAACAGTATGAGCCGCCAGCTCGCGTATCTGGGCCCTTGTGGCCGGTTCCTGGAGCTCGACGCAATGTTGAAAAAGGTCTTTGACATGAACGGGCCTCTCCAAAGGCAAATGTGATGCTTGATTCCGGCCGCTAATCAGAATTTGTTCATTTCCGTTCAGCCCAAACCGCTGAAAAACGCGGCCAATCAGCACTTCGCTGTTTTGCGGTAGCACACCGAGATGGTCTCCCTCCTGATATGCGGCGCCTTCAGGAAGCGATATTTCAATATGCCTTGTGCTTCTCCCGCTCTTTTCACACTGCAGTTCTCGGTTTGCCGATATCTTCGCTGTGAACACCTGATAAGCTTTAGCCAGCGGCGAAGCCGCAGGTGCGTTTACGAACTCGACAGATAAGGCTTGCCTGTCTGTTTCTGTTTGATTCGGCTCGGGTTCGGCCAATGAAAATTCGGTTCTTAAAAGCGGCCACAGATCATATTTCCATGACTCAAACTGTCCTTCAAAATCATCGCCTGCATCCCCTTCTCCAAGCTTGTGCAGCCTTTGGGCGCCTTTTTTTTCCAATACGCTGTCAATCAGGCGCGGAATCCGCTGGTAGGTGCTGGCCCAGCTGCGGTTACCGCAGCCGAATACCGCATATTTGACACCACGCAAATCGTCTGTCTGATCATGCTCAAGCCAATTGACAAATTCCTTTGCGCAATCGGGCGGGTTTCCGTTATAGGAAGCCGTCACAATGATAACAGCCCCTTCTGCCGGGATGGCGCCTGCGTATTGATCAAGCTCCGCCGTCCGGCTGTGAAACCCTTGCTCACGCGCTTCTTCAGCAAGCTCCTTCGCAATCTCTTCGGCTGTGCCGAGATTTGAACCGTAGAGCACAAGAAGAGGGGTTCCGTGCGTATTTTCCGCCGCCGGTGCGGAAGGCCGTTCTTCCTGCCGTCCGTTCTCTTCAGGCTGAGCGCCCGGCATCGCCGTCATTGCTTCTTTTTTCCTCGGCCTCACCCGGATTGTGAAACCATCCGGTTTTAATGTCAGCGATTCTTTGATCTTCAATTGGTAGTTTGCATGATCTTCAAGATCAAAGTACTGAAGAATCATGCCGAGCACAAGCGTCGCTTCATGAAGGGCGAACTGCATGCCGATGCATGCCCTTTGGCCGTTGCCAAACGGTTTGTATGCGTGCGCCGGAATGCTGTCCATCTGCTCGAACCGTTCAGGCCGGAATGCCTCGGCATCTTCTCCCCAGACGCTTTGATCTCTGTGCAGTTTTGGGATGAGCACTGTAACGCTCTGTCCTTTTGGAATCAAATATTTTCCCCCGATAACCGTTTCTTCTTTTGCATAAAGAGAGAAAGCCGGTGCCGTCGGCCAAAGCCTTATCGATTCATTCAAAATCATTCGGATGTATTTCAGCTGCTGAACCTGTTTGTAGGATGGGACGGGATCGGTCAGCACGCGGTCTGCTTCTTCATACGCTTTCTTAAGCTTATCCGGATGCTTCAGGAGCAGATAGATTGCAAACGATAATAAACCGCTCGTCGTCTCGTGTCCGGCAATCAAAAATGTAATAATTTGATAGCGGATATTCTCATCATCCAGTTTTTCGCCGGTCTCAGGGTCTTTCGCATGAAGCATAAGCGACAAGAGGTCATTTCCGCTTTCACTCTCGGCCTGCTTCCGGTCAGCGATGATCCGGTCAACAAGAGAAAACATCGACTCGACATCGCTGTTAAACCGGCGCTTCGTTTGAATCATCAGCTTATCCTGCAGCGGGAAGCGCTTCGTCTGTCTCATCGCTTCGCTCAAACCCCGGACCATGCTCTCAATAAACGGATGCTGCCCTTCACGGTAGAAGCTGTTAAAGCGGTAGTTAAACCCGCATAAGCCGATCGTGTCCAGCGTCAGCCGCGTCATATCGTCCGGCACATCAATGCTTTCATCCTGATTGAGACGGGACCACTTTTGAATGAGCTGGACGGCGATATCCTGCATCATGGGATGGTATCCCTTCATCGCTTTCTGGCTGAAGCTCGGCAGAAGGATGTTGTGGGCTTTCCGCCAATTGGGTTCTTCCGTCCAGCTTGTAAAGAGCCCGTCTCCGCTGAACTCGCGAACTTTCAATAGCCCCTTCCCCATGTTTTTGTCAAAACGGGATTCTTCAGAGACTTCTTTAACCAGTTCATGGCTGGACACAAAAACCCCAATCGCATCCGCAAACTTAAATTGAAAGATAGGCCCCATCTCATCCGCGATTTTCCAAAGTGACTGGGAGACCCTGTTTTTGTCAAGCAAAGGCAGGTTGCCGAGCGGCCCGTAAGTTTTAGGGATTGGAATTCCATCTAACTTGTTCATGAAAATCATCCTTTCTGTTTTGGAAAAAAGCTTTTCATCCATGATGTTTAACAGCATCCCAGGAACATTCTTCAATCTCCTCCATCAGTTCGGTAGGGTCCTCGAATTCCCCTGCTCTTACCAACTTCTGAATATGAACGAACGCTCCGAATACAACAGCAGACAAAATGTGGGAAGGCAAAGGGCGAATCATGCCGGCCGCTTTCCCTTTTTCAAAAAATAAATAGATGAAATCCAGCAGTTCGTTCAAGACCTCGCGGCTTTTCTCAGTCAAGTAATGAGAGGTCTTGTCAATTTCCAAAAAATACAGCGCATGGATATTTTCCTGAGAAAACTCGAAAAGGCAGCGGAAAATGTGCTGAAATTGTTTTTTTATGCCTGCTGAATCTTCAGGATAGCCCTCCTCTATCTTTTCTTTAAATCTCTTCACACTGTCTTGGAACAAGACGTTTACAAGTGCTTCCTTGCTGTCAAAGTAGCGGTAGATGGTGCCTGCACCGACGTTTGCCTTATCGGCGATCATCGGAATGGTTGCGGCGTCAAAGCCTCTGTCCGCGAAAAGGACGAGCGAAGCCTCGATAATCTTCTGATATTTGCTTTCCGATTCCATTGATTTTGCCCTCCAAGTCAGCGGAATGAACGTTCATTCCGCTGTTTCCAATACATTCACTTTTTGACAGAACACCCGAAGATTCCTTTTTTAATATAAAAATTTTTAAGGGAAAATGAAAAAAGGGATAATAGGACCAATTGGCGATATGAGCTGAAAATCACAAATTGAAAATAGACAGTGCAGATTTAATAATATTCTTATATATTAATTTTGATGAAAAAAAGAGGAACTGATATGTCATCAGTTCCTCCGCCATCGGATTATTTTGCCTTTTTGACTTTTATTTTGCTCACTTTGCTCGTATTGCCGGCTTTATCTTTTGCAGTGACCGCTAAAACGGTGTTTGCCTTTTGTTTTTTTATTTTGACAAAAAACGCGCCTTTTTTATCGGCCTTGCCGGTTCC
Organism: Bacillus sp. GM2; assembly: GCF_056155945.1. Classification (NCBI taxonomy): domain Bacteria; kingdom Bacillati; phylum Bacillota; class Bacilli; order Caryophanales; family Bacillaceae; genus Bacillus; species Bacillus sp. GM2. Next base: position 802,998 of record NZ_JBRKSZ010000007.1, on the reverse strand, counting down.
GATCGTTTTCTTTCCTGATTTGACGATGATGGCGGCGTTCGCTTCTGCTTTCCCCTTAACGGCCGTGCTCTTGTTTGTCACCGGATTCACCTTCGGCGCAGACGGCGGGGTTTTGTCAAGCACAGTGACATCTGTCGCTTTGCTGATATTTGCGGCTTTATCCTTTGCTGTTACGCTGATGACGGTTCCGGCTTTTTGCCTGCTGATTTTCAGCTTGTATTCACCTTTTCCGTTCGCTTTGCCGGAAGCGATCGTCTTTCCTTTAGCTTTTGCGCTGACTTGCGCGTTTGCTTCTGTTTTTCCCTGAATCACCGTACTTTTATCGGAAACCTGATAAACTTTCGGGGCGCCTGGCGGGATGACGTCAGCCACCGTCATTTTGACATCGCCGCTTTCTCTGTGGTCATCAGCAGATGCGGAGACATACAAAACGGCATATTCTTTTTGCTTGTTGATTTTCACTTTAAACGCTCCGGATGCATCCGCTTTGCCTTGCGCGATCACTTTTTTGGACGCGTTTTTCACTTTGATCGTGTAGCCGGCTGCCGTTCTACCCGTTACGGCAGTATCTTTGTTCGTGATGCGTTTGACGGACGGGTTTTTCGGCGCTTTCTCCACGACGGTTCTGAGCGAGGCTTCCGCCTGATAACCCGATGCCGCGACATGAAGAACTTGCCCCGCCTTCTGGGCCGGAATTTTCACTGAAAACGCGCCTGATTTTCCGGCCGTGCCCGTCCCCAATACTTGCTTCCCTCGCAAGATTTTGACCGTCACACCGCTTTTGGCTGTGCCTGTCACTGCCGTATGGCGGTTTAAAACGGGATGAACCTTCATGTTCAGCTCAAAAACGCTGGCTGCATGAAAAACATTCAGCCTTCCCCACCCGGAGACGAAGTCATATCCGGGAATTTGTGCAGCCGGTTCTATATCCAGGTCATAATCCGGGTTTGGATTATCCTGCTCTTCAAATGCCACATCTGCTGTCGTCTCGGTCAATAGGCTTGCGATTTGCTTTGGTTTCAAGGACGGATTCTGTGACAAAAGAAGTCCTGCTGCAGCTGCCACGTGCGGCGCCGCCATCGATGTTCCGCTCATATAAGTGACATTCCCGTCCGGAACGAGGCTTGGAATATCGGTTCCCGGCGCCACCATATCGAGACCTTTTCCATAATTGGAGTAGTCCGAGACAAGATCGAGATTATTGGTCGCCCCGACTGAAAGCGTATATTTCGAAGATGCAGGGTAGGAAATCTCCGATACTCCGTCATTTCCGGTGGCGGCAACGATCGTCACATTTTTAGAAGCCGCATATTTAAGCGCATATTCCATCACCCGGCTGTATGGCCCGCCAAGACTTAAATTGATGACTTTTGCACCGTGGTCGGCGGCATAGATGATGCCGTTTGCAATCTGTTCCGTATCTCCACTGCCTGAAGAATCCAGCACTTTGACAGGCAGAATTTTGGCATAAGCATTGATTCCCGCCATCGAAAAATGGTTGTCTTGCGCGGCTGCAATGATGCCTGACACGTGTGTGCCGTGGCCATTGTCATCCATCGCATCCGCCGTGCGGCCGACATAGTTATAGCCTTCGTCTTTTTTGACGCTGCCGCTTAAATCCGCAAGGGTATGATCAACGCCTGTGTCAACGACGGCGATTACTGTATCTTTCAGCTTTTTGCCTTTCATCAGCTTCTGAAGCTGTTCAAATTGTATGTCAGCATTCGCAGCACGGTTTTTGCCGTTATTTTTGAGCGACCATTGATATGGATATTGGGTGTCTCTTGACAGTGCTTCATATTGCTGAACCTGTTCGACGAATTCCACTTCAGGCATCTTGGCGATCTTGGAGGCTGCCGCCTGATATTGCTTTGCCGCCGCTTTGAATCCGGAAGAACGGCTTTCCTTCATTTCCACAACGTACATATCTTTAAATGCCGTTTTGCTTTTACCGAGGGGCTCTAATGCCTGGACGCCGGATGATTGGGCTTTAGATTTGAAAGATCCCGGTTTTTTGCCTTCTTTCAATTTTACGATGTAACGGTTTTCGGGCGCGCTTGATGAAGCTGTCGCCATCCCCGCTTTTTCAAGCACAGCCGATACTTTGCTGCCTGTTAATTGTTCGATGCCGATGTCTTTCGCGACTTGATCCAGCTGTTTTTTCAACGGCTCGGGAACGGACGCGCGAGCTGTTTCGTACAGGCGGCTGATCGCTTTTTGATCATCATTCGTAATCGAGTATGCGCTCACTTGTCCGTTTTTTGCGACATCGGCAAACAGCGGCTTCAGCTGCACCAGGTCTTTGTAGACACTGTCTCTCATCGATTTGTTAAAGAGCATTTTTGCGCTGATGAATGGAGCTGCTTTATAGTAAAGGGAAGACAGCTCTTTTCCTTTTTCAGTTTTTGAAAGAACTTCATCCCTGATCGTTCTTAACTGTTTTAATATGCCCTTGCCTGTTTCCCTTTCGGAGACGCTTAATTCTGCCGGACACTCTTCTTCTGCCTCTTGGATTGACGGAGGCAGGGTGACGCCTTCATAGCTTATGGTGTAAGAAATATCTGTAATTGAAGTGGTTTCGTTTTCCTCATCATGGTGATTTTCTACTTTTATGTAGTAAGGACCTTTCCAGGCAATCGGAAAATCGATTAGAGCGGGATTATTTTCATAGGAGTAGCCGTTGTATCGGTCAAACGTTTGATGACCAGTTGCATTTTCCAGGCTGGAGTAGACGGAAATGTTCAGCTCTGCATCTGATTTCAATTTGACGCGGAAGTGCGTATAGTTTGCGATTTCCTGATTTGAAGGATTGACTTTATACCAATGCACCTCGTCATCGCTTTGAAACGAAGCTTCAACAGGGGACGCGCTGGTCAATGTGGTTTCGTTATTCGGAACGCTGTCTTCGGCTGCCATTGTCTTCGGTAAAGGCAGCTGGCCAAAAATTAATGCGGCAAGGAGAAAGAAAACAATTGAACTTTTCACGATCCTTTTGTTCATAAATACCTCCGGAAAATATAGTAAAAACGTTCACTTTGATATTAAACCATGTTTGCTATGTTAATGGAATACTTTTCTTTAAAAATCAAAAATATGATATTTAAGATCCAGTTTCAACTCTATCAAACATAAAAAATCCCTTCCGTATTGAAAGGGATGATCATACAAAGTTCATGATTTTACCGCAGAAATGCAGCAGTAATTTTTGTTCATATGTACCGTGATGTCTCTGAAATGGCTTTCCTCAAGCAGTTGCTTGATTTGCTCTTCTGAGTATAAGGAAAAGCCTTTTGTTTTTTTCGATTTTTTCATTTGCCCTTCCAGATGCACAGCGAGAAACAGCGTGCCGTCAACCTGTAAAACACGGTAAATTTCTTTTAATGCCTGTTTGAAATCCGTCCAAAAATAAATGGTGTGGACTGAAAATACTTTATGAAAAGAACGATCCGGATAAGGAATTTGTTCGGCATGGCCAAGCTTTAATTCGGCTTTTCCTTCTTCTTTCACATGACGGATTCGCCGCATTCCCTGCTTGACCATGCTTTTTGATGCGTCTATGCCGCAGGCCTTGCCGCCCTCAAGCATCTCCGCAATCCGATAAAGTGCCGCTCCGCTTCCCGTTCCGATTTCAAGGATGCGCTCATGCGGACAGACATCCATTAAATTGATGGTCCATTCGTTTATATCATGATTTCCGTTTTCTATATATGACGCGACCCATTTCGACAAAATGCCTCTCGGGCTCCGCAATTGTTTTCCAAGCCATTGTTCAAACACGTTAAAACACCTGCTTTAATTCTAATTAGCCCGCAAATCGTTCAAACGGGCCTTTCCCCACTCATATCGGTCAATGCACCGAATATTAAAAGGATTTGCAAAAATAACTGCATTCTTTTGTTACATTCCATAACTAGACGGCTTCAGCTTTGAAAATGTTTCGCTTTATGAAAACTGTTTTTTTAATGATTTGGTCTATCCGCCCTTTCCACAACCTAAACCCATGCATAGTATATATGGAATTTTCACTAAAAGGTGGTGCTATTTATGGGCTTTGGTTACGGCGGCGGATGCTGCGGCGGCTGGGGTGGCTACCCTGGCGGATACGGCGGCGGATACGGCTATGGAGGCGGATTCGCGCTTGTTGTGGTTCTATTCATTCTTTTAATTATCATCGGCGCTTGTTACGTCTGCTAAATGAACTGGAGGGGGGATTTAAAGCCCCCCCTTTTTATTTTGCCATTCAGTTTGTCCAAATAAAAAAGAGCAGAAAACAAACCGTTTTCTGCTCTTTCTCAATAATACCAATAATGCGGCCAATACCCGAATTGGCGCGCCATCTCCATTCTTTGGCGCCGGTACGGATTACCGTATCCGTGCTTGAAAGAATGGGGCATCGATGTATACCCGTGGCCGATAAAAGGCATTCTGCCGTTTTTCTGCATGCTGTTCACCCGCATTCCTTGAATTGCTTGCTTCATATTATGCAGAAAAGCGGAGATGCGGAACTCGTTTCAGCCCCGGCTAAACCTGGTCCTTCTCCCGAGTGTAATGTGCCAACAGTTCCCTTCTATGCATCATCTTGATCTCCTCCTTTATTTTTTTTTCGCGCTTTAAGCTAGCGCTGGCTGTTCATGTAAAGATATTTCAGCTGCAGGTCTTTCATTTCATTGTACATTTGTTCAATTTCGTATTCTCGCTCGTACTCTTCCGGACTTTTAAATCTTCTCTGAATGGTTAGTGTTAAGAAGAATAGATTTATTGTCAAATCGCTCACCTCCTTTCAAGTTCGCTAAAAACAAAAACAGCCCGCAGATTATCTGACAAACCTGCGGGCGCAAACAAAAACCGCCAGATAAAAACGAATCGAGTCTTTATCTTGCGGGAGGAGCAGCGTATTATTATGCCTAACTTCCTAACGGACCGGCTGTGCTGAAAAAGCATCGGTTAAGGAAGTACACAATCTCTCCCACAGGTTTGATGAATCATGATATTGGCATTCACAAAGTCTAATGTATGTAGTCAGTGCTGGTTTCATGTTCATCAACCTCCTTTGCTTTTTGTTTACTTTGTAAGTATATCCATCAAATTCCTGTTTGTAAACCGTTTTTTTTAAAAATGGACGGATTGATCGAGCAAAAAAAAGCAGAGAACCCCTTCAGGAGTCTCTCTGCTTATGATTCTTCCATTTCGTCTAATTGTCTTTTATATTTGAGCGAGCGCTTCACACAATAGAAAGCTCCTCCTAAAAAGCCGCATGTCGCGAGCATCATTGTCATCTTTTGGCCGGTTTCCAAACCTTGTCCGGGAATGACCGATCCGATATATAAAAATGCGCTTACGCTGAGAAGCGTAAAAGCAAACTGCTTATAGTCTTCCATCAGCGATTTGACTTTTTTCTTCTGCATGTCATGATCACCTGCTTTTGTTTCATAATGGATATGATTTGAGAATAACATAGATTGACAGATGACCAGACATGTAAATTCAGCCATTTTAAGAAAGAGGGGCCAGCGCTTGCTGCAAGTCTTCCAACAGATCGTCAATATCTTCAACCCCGGCGGAAATGCGGATCAATCCGTCTGTAATGCCAAGCTCCAGCCTGCGTTCACGCGGGATCGAAGCGTGAGTCATCCGCGCCGGCACCGAAATCAGGCTTTCAACCGCGCCAAGGCTTTCGGCAATCGTAAACCATTTCAGACGGCCAAGGACAAGGTCCACGTTCTCTTCTTTTCCGATATCAAACGAGATCATGCCGCCGAAGCCCGTGCTTTGCCGCTTGGCAAGCTCATGTCCCGGATGAGACGGCAGCCCTGGATAATAAACCCTTTTGACGGCGGGATGATCGTCTAAAAAAGCCGCGATTTTCCTGGCATTTTGCTCATGGGCTTCCATTCTCAAGCCAAGGGTTTTCATCCCCCTCATTAAGAGCCAGGAATCCTGAGGCCCGAGAATCCCGCCTGTAGAGTTTTGAATGAAATGGATCTCTTCTGCGAGTTCCTTCGAGGCTGTCACAACCAGTCCGCCGACGACATCGCTGTGTCCGCCCAAGTACTTCGTCGCGCTGTGAAGGACGATATCGGCTCCCAACGAGATTGGGTTTTGAAAGTACGGCGTGTAGAAGGTGTTGTCGACAATCAGCAACAGGCCGTGCTTTTTCGCTGTTTCAGCGGCTTTCTTGATGTCAGTGATTTTCAATAAAGGATTTGTCGGCGTCTCAACATAAATCGCCTTTGTATTCGGCTTGATCGCTTTTTCGATGTCTTCAATGCTGCTCGTGTCACTGAAGGTCGCTTCAATGCCGATGCGATTCATCACCTTTGTCATCACGCGGTATGTGCCGCCGTATACATCATCTGTCAACACGATGTGATCGCCGCTTTTAAAAAGCATCATGACCGCTGTGATCGCTGCCATCCCAGAGCCGAACGCGTAGCCTGCTGCACCGCCTTCAACATCCGCGATCAAGGATTCGAGCGCCGTTCTTGTCGGATTTCCCGTCCGGGAATATTCGTATCCTGTATGCTGTCCGGCGCGCGGCTGTTTGTACGTGCTGACTTGGTAAATAGGAACCGATACCGCTCCTGTTTTTTCGTCTCCTGTAATGCCGCCGTGAATCATTTTCGTTTTTGGCTTCATATCATATTCCTCCTTCGTAAATTTTTTTGCTTAAATAGCGGTCGCTGCTGTCGGGGAAAATTGTCACAATGTTTGTGCCGGCTTTCGCTTTTTCGGCTTCCTTTAACGCGGCAAACAACGCGGCGCCTGATGAGCTTCCGATCAGAAGCCCTTCCTTTTCAGCGGCTTCTTTTACAAGCCGGAACGCATCTTCGTCAAGCACGGTGTAAATCTCATCGAAATGGCTTTCGTCCATATATTCCGGAATGAATTCCATTCCGATTCCTTCGGTTTTATGTCCGTGCGGTTCCCCTCCGTTTAAAATCGAGCCTTCAGGTTCAACAATAACCGTTTTAATGGACGGATTTTTTTCTTTTAGAAACTTGGCGGTTCCCGCAAATGTGCCGCCTGATCCAGCACCGGCGACGAAGACGTCAATCCGGCCGTCAAGATCATCCCATATTTCCGGGGCGATCGTTTTATAGTAAGCCAATGGATTTACTGGGTTTTTAAACTGCAAAATGCAATAAGAATCGGGAATCTCCTTCTCAAGTTCAAGTGCCTTTTCAATCGCACCCTTCATTCCGGCACTTCTGGGGGTATGAACAATTCGAGCGCCGAGCGCTTTCATGATCGACTGTTTTTCCATGCTGAAATGCTCGGGTACGCAAAAAACGGGTCTAATCCCGTGCTTTCTGGCGGTGAGGGCCAGCCCGATTCCCGTATTGCCTGCGGTCGCCTCAATGACCGTTCCACCGGGTTTCAGCTTTCCCGAATCGACGGCTTCAGCAATCATCACTTCTCCGAGCCGGTCTTTAATGCTGCCTCCCGGATTCATCATTTCAAGCTTTGCATATATGTTAACACCGCTCGGGATGTGAAAATTCAAAATCTGCAGAAGCGGCGTTTTGCCGATCAATTGGGTGATGTCCTTGATCACATTCATGTTCCTTCCTCCTTCAAGAGGTGCAAAACAGAGGGGGGCTCCCCCCCTGTTTTTAATTGATTCTTTTGATCATGCGGAGCACAAGGTCTGTCGAATGCTTGGCAGCCTGCTCCAAAAATTGGTCAAATGAAATTTCAGACTCTTTTCCGGCGATGTCTGAAAGCGCCCTGATGACAACGAACGGCGTATTAAATTGATAAGAAACCTGTGCGACAGCAGCCGCTTCCATTTCAACCGCGTATAGGTCTTCAAACTTGCCGCGGATGAATGCCACGCGGTCAGGATCGCTCATAAAGGAATCGCCTGTTGCAATCGTTCCTTTGACAACCTGAATGTGTCCCAGTTCAGACGCTTCGTCTTCCGCCGCTTGGATCAATGCACTGTCGGCCTTGTATGCGGCCGGCAGATTCGGAACCTGTCCATATTCATAATCAAATGCCGTGACATCGACATCATGATGGCGGACTTCGGTCGAGATGACGATGTCTCCGACATTAAGCGAATGATGGAAGCCGCCGGCTGATCCGGTGTTGATGACAACGTCCGGTTGAAAGCGGTCGAGCAGAATCGTCGTGCTCATGGCTGCATTGACTTTGCCGATGCCGGACTTTAAAAGTACGACTTCTTTTCCTTCATAAAATCCGCTGGTAAATTCACAGTTTGCGATGACTTCTTGGTTCGTCTGTTCGAGCTTGCTTCGCAAAATCGTGACTTCTTCTTCCATTGCTCCGATAACTGCGATTTTCATATCTTAAAACTTCCCTTCAAATTACAATTTTGCCGCTTCCATTACCCAGACAAAATCATTATGCTTTTGAAAGGCGATACTGAATTGTTCTGAGGTAAAGATCGTTTCCATCTCCGAAATCGTCGGATAATGTTCCGTTTCAAGGTCTTCCGCCAATTGCAGGAACCCTTTTTCCTTCGCTTTTTTAACAGCGGCAGAGAAGGCTTCCCGATCCTTGAAGACGGTATCAGCAAACACTATTTTACCATGCTTTCCGAGCATTTTTCCATATCGCTTCACAGCCTCCCGCTTCTCATCGTTTGTCAGGTGGTGAAACGCATAGGAACTGACAATCGTGTCGGGAGAAAACGGCGGTTCCGGAAAGTCGAGAAAGTCTCCGTCAACGATCACTGCATTCTCCGCTAGCTTTGCCTCGGCAATTTCTCTCATTGCTTTTGAAGGTTCTACACCTGTGACTCCCTTTCCGGCTGCAAGCAATTTTGCAGTCAGATTGCCAGTGCCGACGCCGAATTCAAGAACTTTATGCCCGGAGCGGCTGACGACATCATCCAGAATGCCGTCGTAGTTGCGAAACACTTCTTTGTACTGAAGATCGCGGCCAACTACTGTATCATCATAAGAATTTGCCCAGTTCTCAAATAAAGGAATGAACTCTCTTCCCATTTTATCGTCACTCTCCATCTATTTTTACAATTCCTATAAGTATAGTATGATTTATTCGGTTGATTAGTTCTTATCCTACCATAAGTCGTTCGTTTTGGGTACAAAAAAGGCTTGGTTATATTTCCCTTGTCACCCGGCAGCTTCTCTGCTTTAATAAAAAATGACATGAAACGAATGGAGGATTGGTTTATGAACTTCGGGCTCGATCTGATCAAAGATAAAATTGAGTTTTTTGAGGCGCTGAGCTTAGAGGAGCTTGAAAAAAAGATCAGTCAGCAGATTGAAAACAACCAGGCGATTTTGCTGAGGGTCCATTCGGTTTCCCATCAGACAGCGGTCATTGACGGACGGATCCACTACAGCGCAGTCGTTCATTTTAAAGCCGAATCATAAAAAAAAGCGCCCGGTTTTAACAACCGGGCGCTTTTAGATTGTTGACAAAATCCCAAAACGACTTTTTGTTTTGGGATTTTGTCATCCCTTCAGCGTGATTGAAAACCCTTGCAGTCTAGGAAGGCCGAGCATCGGAGCGGAGCGAATGTTGGAATTCGTGAGCACCGACGCGCAGGCCTGACAACGAATGCGAGGGTTTCTCGACACGCTGAAAGCGGCCGGTTTTAACAACCGGCCGCTTATTTCTTTATTTCAACTGTTCAACTTTTGTCGGCTTCCAGCCTTTTCCGTCAACCCAAGTAATGGCTACCTGGTATTTGACGCCGGTGTCCTTCGCCTGAATGGTTCCTTTCGCATCTTGCGGGCTGCCGTTGTTTCCGAGCCAGATCAACGTCATGTTATCCTGGGAAACCCCTGTCGCATATGAAATGGCTTCAAGCATTTCTTTCCAGTCTTGTGAAGAAGAATCATATGTTGCGGTATGCTGTCCGCTCTGTTGTGTGCCGACAGGCTTCCAGTCAGGATTGATGATCGTTTTTTCAACATTGGCGCTTGAACCGCCTTCTTTCACTTCGGCTCCTTCAAACGGATCATCTGATGTTGATTTGTCCTCGTCTGAAGCAGATTCTTTATCCTTGTCCGAGTCGGAATCGCTGTCTTCTTTATCGGCAGAATCGCTTTTTCCTTTGTCCTCATCTTTTACATCTTCGTCAGACGTTTGTTTCTTATTGTCGGAAGCAGGTGCTTCTGTCGTCTGTTCAGAATCGTTTTTCGAAGCATCTTGCTGCGCCTGCTCCTTCGGGCTGTTCATCATCAGACTGCTGGCGACGACAACGATTAACACCAATACGATGCCTATTAAAATGTTAAGCACAAGATTCGCTTTCCTGCGCTTATCACGATTTTCAAAACGAGATTCCCTTGTTTCGCTCAAGTTCATTGCACTCCTTTTTCCCTCTTGCCTCGCTTTCTATTTTATCATCACCTGAGGCATTCTTCTATGTCTGGTTCTTTTCAATTTCATATACTTTTTTAACAATATCATAAAATACGGCATTTGTCGCAGCCTTGCTATCCGGCGTATCCATATGGACGACGACGAGCGCATATTTCGGCTTGTCCGCCGGAAAATAACCTGCGAACCATTTATGATAGAGCGTTTTTTTATCAACTGTCGTCCTGCCTGTCTGCGCTGTGCCCGATTTTCCCGCTACTTCGTACGGAAGATCGCTGAAGCGCCGGCCTGTCCCCTTTTCAGAGGTGACGACTTTTCTGAGCAGTTTCTGCAGCTTTTGCGCTGTATACTGATCGATTTTCTCTCCGGGGAGCTTGTGATCTTTAAAAGCCGTCATCAATGTGCCGTTTTTATATTCGATCTGGTCTGCGATCTTGACTTGTTTTTTCTCTCCGCCTCTTGCGATGGTCGCCATCATGTTGGCGATTTCCAACGGGGTCAGCTTCACATTTTTTTGGCCGATGGCGGTCTGGGCTACAGCTTTTTTAACTTTTTTGTCCTTTTCATCCCCCCAGATTGATCCGGCAGTTTCATGATAAAACTGCCTGAACTCATCTTCATGATACAGCTTCCCTTCCCAGCCGACCCGTCCGGTCAGCCCAAGCTTTGCGGCGGTATCTTCGATCACGGAGCTGTTTTTTTCAACGAGCTGTCCGGCAAGATTAGTAAACGTGTAGTTGCAGCTTTCCGCAAAACTGTCTTCCAAGCTGAGCTTCCCTTTGTCTTCTCCGGTCTCACCGTACAGGTTCAAATTGCAGTTAAAGGTTTTTGACGGATGGTCCAAGCCGTTTTCTATCGCTGCCGCGGCAATCACGGTTTTAAAAACCGAGCCGGGATATACCGGTGTCAGCATATAGTTCTGCCTTGTTTTTTGCGATGCCATGTTGAGATCGGGCTTGCTCGCAATCGCCGCCACGCCGTTCGTCTCGATGTCAAGCAGAACCGCCCCGCCTTTATCAAGCTGATGGTCAGCCAGTACATCTTCCATTGCCCGCTGAACCTTTTTGTCGATCGTTGTTTTGACTTGCAGCGGGTAAAACGGATTTGCGTCTGCCGTATATTTGACGTCCATACCGAACAAAGGGTTTCCCAATCCGTCCACATGGTACAACAGTTTTGTGTCTTGTTCAGGGAGCAGGAATTCATCAAATGTCCGCTCCATGCCGAAGGTGCCGATTTTCGTGCTGATGGAGAGGTCGTCTTTATCTGGATATTTTCGACGGAGAAGGTCCGGGTCTTGATTGGTCATACCGAGCGTATGCGAAGCCAGCCTGTTCTTTTCTGTTTCTTCTATGTATACGCCGTAAACGCCGGGATATTTCAGTTTATTGATTTTTTCGAGAGCCGTCTTTGAAACGGACGCTCCTTCATGTGTTGTGAGAATCACAGGTTTTTTCGCATGCTCAAGCTTATTCTCGAGCTCATCTTTTGTCATGTTTAAAATGTCGGCTGCTTCTTCGGCCGGCCATGGCTGATGTTTTAAAAAAGGAAATAAGACGATGGCCGGTTTTTGTCTGACGGACAAATGTTCGCCGTTCCGATCTAAAAAAGATCCTCTCCCGTCTGAAATCCGAACTTCCTCCGTGCGCTGTTTGACGCTTTCCTGGATTAAGTTCACATTTCGTTTAGAAAAGGATTCGGTAAAAAACAGTTGAATTTCAGCGAGCCTGATCAGCAGAAATAACAGGGCAGCCGAAATGATAATCGACACCCACTTCATGCGCTTTTGCCATTTCATAATAAAAACACCTCATCCACATTGTGGACGAGGTCATCGTTTGCTAAACAAATTTTATGAAATTTTCACAATCTTTACAAGCATTTCGCCGCCCGGTGTTTGAACGGTTACTTCGTCCCCGACCTGTTTGCCGAGAAGGCTTTTCGCGATTGGGGAATCGTTCGAGATTTTTCCTTCAAACGGGTCGGCTTCCGCGCTGCCCACAATGGTATAAGATTCTTCTTCACCGTCGGGAAGCTCCGTAAATGTAACGGTTTTTCCGAGGCCGACGATATCAGAGTTTGCACCGTCGTCTTCGATGATCTTTGCGTTGCGGATCATATTGTCAAGGGTTGTGATGCGCCCTTCTACAAAAGCTTGTTCTTCTTTTGCTGAATCGTATTCGGAGTTTTCGGAGAGGTCTCCGAAGCTTCTTGCCACTTTAATACGTTCAACAACTTCTTTGCGTTTAACCGTTTTCAAATACTCAAGTTCTTCTTCCAGTTTTTTCTTTCCCGTTTCTGTCATAGGAAATACTTTCTCTTGTGCCATGTTCCTTCACTCCTTCTAGTTGGTTCCTCATCACTTGTATGTGAGGTATAGACTTGAATATACAAGAATGAGGACAACCCTTGTCCCCTTCTTCTCTCCCATATTTGTAAAGTATCATATAAACCGGATGGAAGGCTCCGGTAAATGGTGCTTATACAGTTAAAGAAGGGCTCAGGATGAGAACCCTTCAATTTCTATACATAATATGGTCAGAGTTGTGTTTGTCTATGCTATGTTATTATAAAATCGCGTTTTGTTCAAGAATAGTTTGTATTTTTGTTACCATCAGGTCGATGGCGACGCGGTTTTGTCCGCCCTCCGGAATAATGATATCGGCATAGCGTTTCGTCGGTTCGACAAACTGGTTATGCATCGGTCTGACGACTGAGATATACTGCTCGATGACAGAATCGATCGAACGTCCTCTTTCTTTTATATCTCTGACCATCCTTCTGATGATCCGCAGGTCGGCATCCGTATCGACATACAGCTTGATGTCCATTAAGTCGCGGAGCCTTTCATCCTCGAGAACAAGGATTCCTTCCAAAATAATAACATCTTTCGGATCGACGTGCACGACTTCCTCTGAACGCGTATGCAGCTTGTAATCGTAAATCGGCTTTTTGATCGGCCTGTAGGCAAGCAATTCGTTTAAATGCTCGATCAAATAGTCATTATCAAATGCAAGCGGATGGTCGTAGTTCGTGTTCAGCCGCTCTTCAAACGGCAGATGGCTCTGATCTTTATAATATAAATCCTGTTCGAGCATCAAGATCGAATGACCTTTAAACTGTTCATAAATGGATCTGGTGACGCTCGTTTTTCCAGAGCCGGAGCCTCCCGCTATGCCGATAACTACCGGTTTTTTCCCCATGCCATTACTGCCCCTTTCTCATCATGTTGCTAGGATATATCTTGTTGTCCACTTTAAATTTGACGATCTGCAGGGGATGGCGGGCTGCATCAAGCACATTGCCTTTTTCGTCCCAAATCGTGTCAATTTTGCATGTGAAATTTTCGATTTCCGGACCGAAAAATTCGACTTCATCTCCGGTTTTAAAGAAGTTCCGCTGCTGGAGCGTGACCATTTTTGTCTCTTCATCATAATCAAGGACAAGTCCGGCAAAGTCGTATGTTGTCTTTTTGCCGTGGACACCGAACATCTGCTCTTCATATCCGGGGGTTCCTTCAAAGAAAGCAGGCGCCGTGTCTCTATTGGCGCATTTGTCCAGTTCTTTCAGCCATTCTTCTTTGATGACGAAATTTTCGGGGTCAGCGCAATAAGAATCGATCACTTTTCTGTACACACTGACGACTGTCGCAATGTAGTGGATCGATTTCATCCGGCCTTCGATTTTCAGGCTGTCGATGCCCATTTCAATCATTTGCGGAATCGATTCAATCAGCTTCAGATCTTTCGGGCTCATCGCAAATGGAGCATCGCCTTCTTCATATAGCGGCAGTGCATTCGTCCCGTCCGTCTGATACAAATCATAGTCCCATCGGCATGACTGGCAGCAGCCTCCGCGGTTAGAGTCTCTGGCCGTCATATGGTTGCTGAGCACGCAGCGGCCGGAATAAGCGATGCACATCGCACCGTGTATGAATGTTTCGATTTCAATATCAACTTTTTCTTTCATTTCTCTGATCTCAAGTGCGCTCGTTTCACGCGCGAGCACGACCCGCTCAAGGCCTTCTTCCTTCCAGAACTGAACGGCTTTCCAGTTTGAAAGGGACTGCTGGGTGCTCAAATGCACTTCCAGCTTCGGCGCTACCTTGCGGCATGTTTCAATGATCAGGGGATCAGCGACGATAATGCCTGACACGCCTGCTCCCTCGAGGTCGCGCAAATAGTCTTCCAGTCCGTCGATATTTTCTTCATGCGCAAAAATGTTTGTCGTCACATAAATTCTTGCGCCGTATTTTTTCGCAAATTCGACACCTTCAGCCATTTCTTCAATTGAAAAGTTATCTGCGTTTGAGCGGAGTCCATATTCACGTCCGCCGATAAATACAGCGTCTGCGCCATAGTGGACAGCGATTTTCAGTTTTTCCAAATTTCCCGCCGGAGCAAGAAGTTCTGGCTTTTTCGTAATGACGCGTTTTCCATCAACGATTTTGGAAATTTTATCTTTTACTGCAGACATGGCTATCCCTCCTTTTAGTATACTGTTTCTTTGAAAAAGAATCCGGTATCGATGCTGCGGTTAGCAGGCTGCAGCTGTTCGATCCGCTCGATCCATTGTTCTTTCTTGTCTTCGTATGCTTCTCTGTCTGCGATGCAAAGGTCGATGGCTTCGCGGTACATGGCCGTTACCTCAGTCATGTATTCGACCGATTTTAAAATTCCTTCGATTTTAAATGAATCGATGCCGGCATCGATTAAATCCTCAAGCTCATCAATGATGCAGACATCATTCGGACTCATGATGTGCGTGCCGTTTTCGTCTTCGAAAATCGGATATTTGTTACCGCGTTCTTGATCATGAAGATACATGCCTTTTTCTTTTTTCTTGCCTTCGATATCCATGACTTTTCCCTGGTATTCAAAATAGTTGCCGATCAGGGAGCGCTTTGACTGGAACATGCATGTCATGCCGTGAACCTGAATTTCAATCTCGACTTCGGCTTTCTCTTTAATCTCAACGATGCTGTCCATGTTGAGCTCTCTTGCGAGCACCGCGCGCTTCGCGCCCTTTCGCCCCCAATAGTTGCAGGAATAATGGTTGGTTGCGGTCGTTTCCGTATTCCAGTGAAGTTTCATGTTCGGCGCTGATTCCCGTGCGGCCATCAGTACGGCGGGATCGCCGAAGACAACCGCATCCGCGCCTGCCTCGTCCAAGAATGAAAGATAGTCATTCAGTTCTGGCACCCGGTCATTGTGAAAAATCGCGTTCACCGCAACATATACTTTTGCGCCTTTTTGATGAGCCTGAATGATGGCTTCCTTTACTTCCTCTCTGGAAAACTCCCCGGCTAAACGCAGACCGAACCTTTGTTCACCGATGATAAACGCATCGGCGCCTGCCTCTGCCAAAGGCTTAATATCCGAAACAGCCGTCGGCGTCACAAGCAGTTCAGGTTTTTTCATATCCGTTCACCTCTTTTTTGGCTGACGGCCAATCCGTCGCCCACAGGCATGATCGCCGTGTGGTAGTCAGGATGCTCCATCAGCCAATGATTGTACTGATCTATTTTCGATACAAGCTTTTTGATGCGCTTGTTTTCGATCTGATTGTAATCTGATGCGACAAGGCCTTTGAAAAGGACATTGTCAGTAAAAATGATGCCGTCATCGGCGAGCATTTTTTCATATATACTGAAAAACTTCTGATACTGGCCTTTTGCGGCATCGATAAACAGCGCATCATAGGGAGCCATCGATTGAACGGGGTCAGACTCGCTGAGCGCATCGCCGAAGAACACGTGAATTCTGTTTTCAAGCTGGAATGACCGGATGTTTTTCAGCGCTTCCCGATACCTGTCTTCATCGCGCTCGATCGTAAAGATTTCAGCTTCGGGAAGGGCAAGTGCCATCCGAATCGCCGAATAACCGATGGCGGTACCGATTTCAAGAATTTTTTTCGGATTTTTAAGTGAAAGAAGCTGCAGGAGCACTTCGATTCCTGTCGGTTCCATAATGGGCACGCCATGCTCTTCAGCATAGGCCTCCAGTTTCATAATTTCAGCCGGCCTCTGCTTTAGCAGCTTTTCAAGATAGCCGGTCAATTCTTCGTGTCCAATCTTCACGGGCAGATGGCCTCCCTTTCATAAAAAAGAGCCTTAGGTCAGATGTGCAGCACTCTCCTAAAGCAGTCGACTGTCTTTTCTCAATAAACAACCCGATATATTTTATCATAAAACCTTTGTATTTGCGAATAAAAGGAGAGTATTTTTTACTCTCCTTTTTCCTCGTCCTGCGTGTTCGTAATGTATTTTGCTTTTGCTTTATTGTGTTCTTCAAGCGTTTTTGTAAAGACGACTTCCCCATTTTTCTTTGCAAGGAAATAAACATAGTCTGTTTGCTCCGGATTTAATGCCGCTTCCCAGGAGCTCTCTCCCGCGTTAGCAATCGGCCCAGGCGGTAGACCGGTATGTTTGTACGTATTATACGGGGAATCCGCTTCAAGGTCTTTGTACATGACACGGTTTTTATGTTCCCCCAGCGCGTATAAAACGGTCGGATCCGTTTGCAATGGCATGTTTTTGCTGATGCGGTTGTAGAAGACGCTTGAGATTTTGTGCCGGTCCGCTTTTTCGGTAGCCTCTTCTTCAATTAAAGAAGCCATCGTCAAGGCTTTGTGGACGGACATCTTTTTGTCTTTCATCTGCTTTTCATACTTTTCAGCCAGCTGATCTGTTTGTTTGATCATCGCTTCGATGATTGCATCCAGCTTCGTCTCAGGGTCGTAAAACGGATATGTCGCAGGATACAGGTATCCTTCAAGCGGATGCTTGATATTCTTGTTTAGCACGTCGTCGGTGATCAATTTCGGATACTTCTGTTTTAATCGGCTGATGAATTCGCGGTCATCCAGCTTTTTCATAATGTCCGCTTCCGAGTAGTTGGTTTGTCCGGCGATGATAGCTGCGATTTCCTGGAGCTGCCTTCCTTCAGGAACGGTGATTTTAAATGCCGGTACATGCGAAGCGCTTGTCAGTTTTTTGACCATGCCGGCCGCATCCATCGACTGGCTGAGCTGAAAATTCCCAGCTTGAAAGCCGGAGGCATTTTTAAATTTCACATAAGCGATAAATACTTTTTCGTTTTTAATTAGGTCCTCTTTTTTCAGTTTGGCGGCGATCGACGTAACGGTCGATCCTTCCGGAATATAGACGCTGACCGTTTTTGCATTATTTTTATCGACCGGTTCGAGCGCCGATTTGACGTAGAGCGAAACAGCCCCTGCGGTTAAAATCAGCAGAACCGCGGCCACAGTCAGCCAAAACTTTATTTTATGTTTAAGGAGTCTTTTTATAAACGGTTTCTTTGTCTGATCTTCAAACATTGGTGTCCTCCTCTCCTCCCATGGTATATACTACATGATTCGTTATCATTCGGCAATTTATTACAAAATGTTTTAATAAAAAAAGCCGCCTGTCGGCAGCAGGGCGCAAATGATTGCAGATGTCCATTTAAAAAATGACAAAATCCTAAAACGGTTTAAGTTTTAGGATTTTGTCAAGCGGTTCAGCCGCTGCTTTATTCTTCTTCGTCTTCATCCGCTAAAAACGTGTTCAGCGTCTCTTCGATCATATCCCACTCTTCTTCTGTTTCAATCGGCATCAGTTCGCCGTCTTCTCCGGCTTCATTCGGTACGAAGCTTGAAGCATGGATCTCGATCTCTTCCTCATCCTGTGCTTCAACCGGATAATAAAGCACGTATGACTTGTTAAACTGATCGCTGTCAAATGTGAAGAGCACTTCACACAGCTGTTCGTTTCCTTTATCGTCTACAATCGTAATGTTTTTTTCTCCGTGTTCCATCTTGATCACCTCATGAGTTTAGGCTGTCGAGATATCCTTGAAGGATCATCACGGCCGCCATTTTATCAATTACTTTTTTTCTTTTCTGCCTGCTTACATCTGCTGAAATCAGCATTCTTTCGGCCGCCATTGTCGAGAGGCGCTCGTCCCAAAGCACGACGGGAACTTGAAACGTTTCTTCAAGCACTTCCGCGAACTTCTGGCTCGCCTCCCCCCTCGGGCCGACGGTTCCATTCATGTTTTTGGGAAAACCGAGTACAATCTTGTCAATTACATAGTCTTTCGTCAATTCGGCGAGGCGGTTCAAGCCGTAGTCACCGCCCGCCTCGTCGATTTTAATCGTTTCTATCCCTTGAGCCGTCCAGCCCATTTCATCGCTCAGCGCTACGCCGAGCGTTTTCGAACCTAAATCCAGACCTAATATTCGCATGCTTGTTTACGCCTCTTTATGCTGTTCTAAGTACGATTTAACCAATTCTTCGATTATCTCGTCTCTTTCTATTTTCCGAATCAGGTTACGTGCATCTCGATGCCTTGGAATGTAAGCGGGATCTCCTGATAGCAGATATCCGACAATTTGGTTGATCGGGTTGTAGCCTTTTTCCTGAAGCGCATCATGGACGGTTATCAGCACTTCATTTACATTGGTTTCCATCGAATCGTCGGAAAAGTTAAATTTCATCGTCTTATCAAATGAGCTCACCGTTTTGCACCTCTTTCCCAAATTCGCAGGCAAAGTTTCAGCCTGATTACCTTCTAATCACCATTCTACACCACAACGGCTATTTATAAAACGGATTTTACCCATTCTTCCGCAGATGCTAATGCTTCAGCAAGCCGCTCAGGCTGTTTTCCTCCCGCCTGCGCCATGTCCGGACGGCCGCCTCCGCCTCCGCCGCATGCTTCTGCGACTTGCTTGACAAGCTTGCCTGCGTGGAAACCCCGCTCTATTAAATCTTTTGTAACTCCGGCGGAAATATTCACTTTTTCGTTTTGAACCGCCCCGAGAACGATGACGGCTGAGCCCAATTTCGCCTTCAGATCGTCAACCATTGTGCGCAGGTGATTCATATCTTTGGCATTCACTTTTTCTGCGAGCAGTTTGATTCCGTCAATTTCTTTTACTTTTTCTAAAATCTCTCCGGCTTCTTTATTGCCCAGTTTCGCCAATAAAGATTCGTTTTCTCTCTGGGCTTCTTTCAAATCAGACTGGAGCGCTTCGATCCGTTTCGGCACTTCCTTCACGTTGGTTTTCAGGACTTCTGCCGCCTGCTCGAGAAGCTCCAGTTTGGCGTTCATCTCTTCATAAGCGCCCTGCCCTGTTACAGCTTCGATCCTGCGGGTGCCGGCCCCGATGCCTGATTCGGACACGATCTTAAAGAGGCCGATTTCAGCTGTGTTTCTCACGTGGCAGCCTCCGCACAGCTCGATGCTGTAGTCGCCGACCTGAACGACGCGGACGATGTCTCCGTATTTTTCTCCAAACAGCGCCATGGCTCCCATCGCTTTCGCTTCATCAATCGGTTTTAAGTCGATTTGCACAGGAATCGATGCCCAAATTTTCTCGTTCACTTTTGTTTCAATTTGTTCGAGTTCTTCCTTAGTCACCTGTCCAAAGTGAGAGAAGTCAAAGCGCAGACGGCTGTCAGTGACTAGCGAGCCGGCCTGGTTGACATGGGTGCCGAGCACATCTTTCAGCGCCTGATGAAGCAGGTGTGTCGCGGTATGGTTTTTGACGATGTCTTTTCTGAGCCGCTCCG
This sequence comes from Bacillus sp. GM2, assembly GCF_056155945.1. Classification (NCBI taxonomy): domain Bacteria; kingdom Bacillati; phylum Bacillota; class Bacilli; order Caryophanales; family Bacillaceae; genus Bacillus; species Bacillus sp. GM2. The sequence continues at coordinate 783,101 of NZ_JBRKSZ010000007.1, read as the reverse complement.
TGACTTCTGCGGTCACGCTCATGCCTCTTTTAATTGCGCCGCTTTCCACGATCCCTTCATGGAGGTGCTGGCCGTTCGGCGCTTTTTTAACGTCTGTGACGCGAATAGCGGCATCCCCGCTTTTAACCCAGCCTTTATCACCGATTTGTCCGCCGCTTTCAGCATAGAACGGGGTTTTTTCCAGGATAAACTGAACCTTCTTGCCTTCTTGAACAAGGTCGGCAAGTTCCCCGTCTTGAAGAAGCTCGGCGATTTTCGTTTCCGTCTTGATATCGGAATAGCCGATGAACTCGCTTTCTGTCATGATATCGCGGAGAGCGCCGCCTTGAACCTGCATGCTGCCGACGTCCTGGCGCGCCTGCCGGGCCCGTTCGCGCTGCTTGTCCATCTCGCGCTCAAATCCGTCATGATCGACTTCCATGCCTTCATCTTCGGCGTATTCTTCGGTCAGCTCAACAGGGAATCCATACGTATCATACAGTTTAAAGACATCTTCCCCGGAAATGATGCGGTTTCCTTTTGCTTTTTCCTTTTGAATCACTTCTGAGAGAATCGCCAAGCCCTCGTGCAATGTTTCATGGAAGCGTTCTTCCTCTGTTTTGATGACTTTCGCGATAAAGTCCGCTTTTTCTTTGACTTCGCCGTAGAATGCGGCCATGATGTCGGCAACTACCGGAACGAGCTCATACATAAACGGACGGTTGATATTGATGGACTTCGCATATCGGACAGCGCGGCGAAGCAGCCTTCTGATGACATAGCCGCGCCCCTCGTTTGACGGAAGCGCTCCGTCGCCGACCGCAAACGCAGCCGTCCGGATATGGTCGGCCACAACCTTAAATGCCGTATCTTTTTCAGCAGATGTGCCGTACTTTTCTCCTGAAATGGCTTCTGTCGCCTTGATGATCGGCATAAACAAATCCGTATCATAGTTCGTCTTGGCATCTTGAATAACAGATACCATCCGTTCAAGACCCATCCCCGTATCGATGTTTTTCTTCGGAAGCGGTGTGTATGTTCCGTCAGGATTGTGGTTGAACTCGGAGAACACAAGGTTCCATACTTCAAGGTAACGCTCGTTCTCCCCGCCCGGGTAAAGTTCTGGATCAGACGGGTCATTTCCATAATCTTCACCGCGGTCATAGAAAATTTCGGTATTCGGTCCGCTCGGGCCTTCACCGATATCCCAGAAGTTTCCTTCCAGTCTGATGATCCGTTCCTCAGGAACGCCGATCTTTTTTGACCATAATTCATACGCTTCGTCATCTTCCGGATGGACCGTGACTGACAGGCGTTCGGGATCGAAGCCGATCCATTTTTGATCGGTTAAAAATTCCCATGCCCACTCGATCGCTTCTTCTTTGAAATAATCGCCGATCGAAAAGTTTCCGAGCATTTCAAAGAACGTATGGTGTCGGGCTGTTTTCCCGACATTTTCAATATCGTTCGTCCTGATTGATTTTTGAGCGTTGCAGATGCGCGGATTCTCCGGCACAACCCGTCCGTCAAAATATTTTTTCAGCGTCGCGACTCCGCTGTTGATCCAAAGCAGGGAGGGATCTTCATGCGGAATAAGAGAGGCGCTCGGTTCAACGGCATGCCCTTTTTCTTTAAAAAAATCTAAAAACATTTGGCGCACTTGTGCGGATGTTAATGTCTTCATTATTTTTTCCTCCTTTAATGATGCACATGCAAATTAAAAAGCCCCCGCCCTATGCAAACAACGTTTACACAGGGACGAGAGCTCCTCTCGCGGTACCACCCTGATTATGGGCGTAACAAAACGCCCATCACCTTGATATCCGAATAACGCCGGATGAAGACGGCAGGTTTTCGCCTGCACTCAGGATTAGCTTCTACTGATCTTCTGTTAAAGCTCTTTCACCGCAATGGAGCTTCTCTCTATCAAACAGGGCTTTCAGTATACTCGGATCCGTCAAACGAGATACGTATGTATGTCTATTTCGAAATTATAGACAACGGAAGCCGTTATGTCAAACTTCTGCCGCTCACGCTTTTCTTGCCGCTAAAAAATGGACGAACATCACTTTGATAACGGCCATGACAGGCACAGCCAGAATCATGCCGATGATGCCGGCAAGCTCCCCGCCCGCCAGCAATCCAAGCATAATGACGACGGGATGCATATGCAGGCTTTTGCCGACGACAAGAGGGCCGAGAATATTGCCTTCGATAAACTGCAGCACCAAAATCGTAATGATCACCACAAAAACGAGCCTCGTCGATAAAGCGGCGGCTACCATGACGGCGGGAATCGCGCCGATGACGGGACCGAAATACGGGATGACATTTGTCGCGCCGATGACAAGGCCGAGGATCAGCGGATAGGGCAGGTCAAAAAACCAAAATGACAGGCTCGCTCCCAAGCCGATGACAAGACAGACAAAAAGCTGTCCTCTGATGTAGTCTCCAAGAGAATCATCGACATCGCGGATGAATTCGCTGCCTCTCGACCTCCATGAAGAAGGCGTCAAATACCATACCGCCTTCTTCATCGTATCAATATCTTTCACCATGTAGAATACTAAAAAAGGAATAATCGCCGCCACGAGCATATAATCAAAAACGAACCGGATGCTTCTGATCGTCCGTTCCACCCAGCTTGCTACGAATTCTTCCGTCTGATTGACGAACCTGTCGATCCTGTCGTGCATACCGTCGGGCCAGCCGTCTGTATGATGATGCAGCTGATCCAGCATGCTTTCGTAAGATGCGGCAAGAAACGGAATTCCCTCTGATAGCTCTGTCAGCTGTTTAATGAGAATCGGCACCCCTTTGTAAAAAGCGTAGCCGAGACCGGCAAAAAACAAAAAATAAATCAGCAAAATACTCAATGTTCTCGGCACGCCGGCCTGGTGTATCTTTTCAACGACAGGCAAAAGCAGATAGGTGATAAAAACCGCAATTACAAGCGGGATCAGAATCGACTTCAGCAGCACGCAGACAGGCTCCCAAATCATTCTCAGCTGCAAAAAGATATAGACGGTTAATAGCAAAAGCATGAAGATCGAAACCCACATTAAAAGCTGCAGCGGTTTTTTCAGCATTTTTTTCACCCCTTGTTAGCTTTTGATTTCTGCTTGTAATTATTCCCGAAGAAAAAAGGGACACCCTTTTAAGGGTATCCCTTCTGCTTAAAACATTTTCATGACGCGTCTTCTCAGCTTTCTCATGTTTCGCTTGTTCATCATATCGTTCTGAGACGCCATGTAGTACATCAAAGCCCCGGCTCCTAAAGAAATAAGAGAAGTCATTGTACGATTCAACTTTCTAACCTCCATTCAAAGGTTAATCGTTCGTTCGTCATCTGAAAACAGATCGTCCAGGCTGCTCAATGTTCCGTCCTCTTCGACTTGATGAGTCGAAATTTTTCCTTTTGAAAGGGTCAGCTCAATAAAGCATCCCCAGCAGTAATATTGATTTACACCGATTTTGCCGATGTTTTTGCTTTTGCAATTCGGGCAAACGAGCATTTGAACACACACCTCTTATTCGTTCAAGACGATTGTGCTTCTGCCTACTTCAAGCGGTTCCCCAGATGAGTGAATCTGCTTTTTGTCGCCTGACAAATCGGCAAAAAAACCGTCTGATAGTTCATATGCTACGATTATGCCCGTGTCGGAAGAAAAGTATACATCTTCCAGCATGCCCAGCGTGTCTCCTGCTCCGTTTTTGACCATTTTTTGTTTCATCTGGTCATAAGAAAGACTCTGCTTCGGAACTTGCATCGGCTTGAATTCGGTGAAATCAACGTATACGCCGTCACATCCGATTTCGGTGACAGCGGGAAGCGGAAGAAGCGAACGGGGATTGTAAAAGCGCCGCTTCTCTTCCATAATCAATCCGAGACATGTCCCTTCATGGGAAAAACAGATATCTGTTACCACCCCAAGCGGGAGGGAAGATTGTCTGTCGTAAACATTGAGTCCTTCCAGCTCATTGCATGTTCTCAAAGTGTGATCAACCACCTTTTTACGAACACTCTTATGATCTGCTGTTGCGACACGACTCATACGATGAAATGGATTCCATGAAAAACACTTATTCTGCTTCCTTTTCCATAAAATCAAAAGGTGTAATGCCTTCCATCCCGATATTGGCGTCATATACGCTGAAAGGCAGCTCTTTTTGCAGCGCCATGAGCTCTTCATCCTCTTCATGCGCCGCCTGCTGAAGCCTTCTTTTAAGCGATGTCTGCCTTTCCGATGATTCTTTATTTTTCACGCCCCATTCAAGGGCTTCTTCTTCCCCGCACAGAATCAGGAATTTCTTGCTTCTTGTGATGGCCGTGTAAAGCAAGTTCCTTCTCAGCATCCGGTAATAGCTTTTGACGACCGGAAGGATGACGATCGGAAATTCGCTGCCCTGCGATTTGTGGATCGAACAGCAATAGGCGTGCGTAAATTGGTTAAAATCTTTTTTTGTAAAGGTAATTTCATTCCCGTCAAAAGAGACGACGGCCATATCTTCTTTTTCCGTATTTTCTTTTGCATAAAAAATCGAGACGATCTCACCCATGTCACCGTTAAACACGTTGTGCTCCGGCTGGTTGACGAGCTGGAGCACTTTATCGCCGGTACGGTACACGACATCGCCGTACTTCATTTCCCTGCCTTTCGGCTTCGGGGGATTCAGGATGCCCTGCAAAAGCGCGTTTAACTCGTTGATGCCGGCCGCTCCCCTGTACATCGGAGCCAAAATCTGAATATCCCTGGCCGAATATCCTTTTTGCAGCGCGTTTTTGACGACTTTTTCGACGACTTCTTTGATCTGCTGCTGGCGGCAGCGAATGAAAGAACGGTCTTTTGTCGGCGCGGTCAAGTTTTCCGGAAGCTTTCCTTGTTTCATTTCATGCGCCAGTTCAACGATTGAAGAGCCTTCAGCCTGCCTGTAAATATCGGTTAGTCTGACAGAAGGAATGACATTCGATGCCAAAAGATCCCTTAGCACCTGTCCGGGACCGACGGACGGAAGCTGGTCTTCGTCTCCGACCATAATCACCTGTATCCGGTCTGGGATCGCCTTGAATAATTGGTTGGCGAGCCATATATCAAGCATGCTCGTTTCATCAATGATGAGCAGCCGCCCTTCAATCGGATTGTCTTCATCGTGCGTAAATCCTTCGGCTCCATTCCAGCCGAGAAGCCTGTGAATCGTTACGGCCGGCAGCCCGGTCGACTCGCTCATCCGCTTAGCGGCCCGGCCGGTCGGTGCTGCCAGCACAAACGGAAACGTTTCATCCTTTTTGTAATCAGCCGGATTTAAGCTTAAGCCGTGCAGCTCGCTGTACAACTCGACGATTCCCCTGATGACGGTCGTTTTCCCGGTTCCCGGTCCGCCTGTCAAAAGCAGCATCGGCGACATCAGCGCTTTTTGAATCGCTTCTTTTTGACTTGGCGCGTACTGCACTTTCATCCGTTCTTCAAGCTCCCCTAAAGCGAGCAGGAATTCCGATTCGGGAAACTGGTCATCGTATTCGGTCTGTCCGGCGATTTTCTGCACCCTTTTGGCAAAGCTTTGTTCGGCGTAGTAAAGGGACGGATAGTAACACCTTTCATCTTCAATGAACAGCTCTTTTTGCTCCCCTAGAGAAATGATCGCGTCCGCCACATCCATCTCGGTTACTTTTTCATCACCTGCAGACTGGTTTAACAGTTTTTGCGTCTCGATGATAAGCTGTCTCGTGTCTATGTACGTATGCCCTTCTTGAAGGCATGTCGCTTCAACCGTGTATAAAATCGCCGCCTTGATCCGCTCTTCATGTTTACCTGAGATCCCCATTCTGCCGCCCAGTTCGTCTGCCTTGATAAAGCCGATTCCTTCGACATCCTTGACAAGCTGGTACGGATTTTCGCGGATTTTATCAAGCGTTTCCGCTTCGTACGCCTGATAAATTTTCATGGACAGCTGGGGGCCGAAACCGAATTCGCTCAGGGAGATCATAATCTGCTCGAGCCCCTGATGCTGCTGCAGGGCAGCGGCAAGCTTATCCGCCTTTTTTTTGGAGAGCTTCGGAACATCATACAGGACGGCCCCGTCGCTTAAAATTTTGTTGATCGCACCTTCCCCAAGCTTATTAACAATTTCCTCGGCCGTTTTCTTGCCGATTCCTTCAAATAAATCGCTGGCCAAGTATTGGATCACGCCTTCTTTCGTTGTCGGTACTTCTTTTTTAAAATGATCCGCTTGAAATTGCAGGCCAAATTTCGGATGGGAGGCGGTTTTTCCGTAAAAAGTGTAGATATCATCTTCATGGATCAAAGGAAAGTAACCGGTGACAGAAACGGTTTTGTCTTCAAAAGACTCCGATGTTTCTTCCACTTTTACTTTTAATACGGTATACAGGTTTGTTTCATTATGATAAATGACAGCCGCAACCGTTCCTTTTACAAATGAAGCTTCTTCCATTTCAATTTGGTCCGGGTTATGGCGCTGCATCACTGTTCTCCCCCTCTCCATTCAAAATCCGTCATAACGGCCCTTGATCAATCAAGCTTCTTCCAAAAGCTGCTTGGCGCGAATGCTGAGCATATGGTCCGGCTGAATGTCCAGCGCTTTGTTCAGCATGGCAAGCGCTGTTTCCCGATCTTCCTTAAACGCATAGGCAACGCCTAAATTATAAAAAGCATCTGCATGGGACGGGTCGCGCTCAGTTACATTTGAAAACTCCGTGATCGCTTCGTCCAGCATCCCTTCATTGGCAAGGCACATCGCGTATTGAAAACGGGCTTCGACATCCGCATCGTTCAGCTCAGCGGCCCTTTGCAAATACGGCATCGCGAGCTTCGGCTGCTCAAGCTTCATAAGCGTCGTCCCGAGCATATAATATAAGTCGCTGTTTTCCATGCCCGTCCGATGCGCCTTTTCAAACATGTCCTTCGCTTCTTGATACCGTTCTTTCATGACATAGACATTCCCGGCTCCATAATAAGCTGCTCCCGCTTTCTCGTCCAAAGCAGCCGCCCGGTCGTAAAACTTAAGCGCCCTGTCCAGTTCGCCGACTGCGGAAAGCAGATTGGCAAAGTTGATATAAGGCACCGGATCGCCGCTGTTTTCATCAATTGCCTTTGTAAAGGCTTCTGCGGCTTTTTCAAAGTCGCCTTTTTGCATAGCATCTATTCCAATTTGATTGTTATCCAAAAGCCCTCTCCCTTTCACGAACTATTTTAAAAAGGCCGCCGACATTGCCGGCAGCCGTTCGAGAAGCTCCGGGGTGTTATCCAGAGCCCCGGTTTTATACATACCAAAGTTGTTGTCCGTCTTTAAACACATCATCAATCGTTCCGCCGCCGAGGCATTCTTCGCCTCTGTAAAAGACAACCGCTTGTCCCGGCGTAACGGCGCGGACCGGCTCTTTAAAGACGACCTCTGCTTCATCTGTCCCGGTCATTCTGACAGTGACTTCGTGATCGGCTTGGCGATAGCGGAATTTGGCCGTGCAGGCAAGCTCGTCTTCGCCGCCGAAGATGCCGTCATGTACAAAGCTTACGTTTGTCGCCGTGATCTTATCGGAGAAAAGAAGCGGATTGTCGAATCCTTGGTCAACATACAAAATGTTTTTTTCGAGTTCTTTTCCGACGACAAACCAAGGGTCTCCGCTTCCGCCGATGCCGAGGCCGTGCCTTTGTCCGATCGTATAGTACATTAAACCGTCGTGGCGGCCTTTGAGTTCGCCTTCCATCGTCCGCATATCTCCCGGCTGTGCTGGAAGGTACTGGCTGAGAAACGTTTTGAAGTTCCGTTCTCCGATAAAGCAGATGCCTGTGCTGTCTTTTTTGGCAGCTGTCGCAAGCCCCGCTTCTTTTGCGATTTCCCTGACGCGGCTTTTTTGAAGCTCGCCGATCGGAAACAGTACTTTGCTTAACTGCTCTTCTGTCAGCTGGTTAAGAAAATAGGTCTGATCTTTATTTTCGTCCAGCCCTCTGAGCATTTTAATACGCCCGTCCGTACGGTCGACCCGCGCATAGTGGCCGGTGGCCAAATAATCGGCCCCAAGCGACAAAGCATGCTCCAAAAAGGCTTTGAATTTAATCTCTTTATTGCACATCACATCTGGGTTCGGCGTTCTGCCCGCTTTATATTCATCAAGGAAATATTGAAAAACCTTTTCCCAATACTGCTTTTCAAAATTCACCGCATAATACGGGATCCCGATTTGATTACATACCTTTATAACATCTTCGTAATCTTCCGTGGCCGTGCAAAAACCGTTCTCATCTGTGTCATCCCAGTTTTTCATGAAAATTCCGATGACATCATAGCCCTGCTCTTTCAAAAGCAAAGCCGCGACAGAGGAATCAACGCCTCCGGACATTCCGACGACCACCCGTGTATCTTCAGGCCGCTTCGCCATTTTCATCAACTCCAATAAATCAATTCAAAAACTTGTCCTTTCAGATCATATCATCATTTTCGGGCAAGATGCGAATCTTTAGCTCGGAGCATCGTTTCCCGACATTTATGAAAGGCGCTTAACAATTGTCGCAAGTTCTTTCGCGGCCCGCTCCACCTGCTCCTCTGTATTGCCAAAGCCGAAGCTGATCCGTATGGATGACGTCAGCCGATCATCTTCCTCGCCAAACATGGCGGAGAGAACATGAGACGGAAGCACAGATCCGGCCGTGCACGCCGATCCGCTCGATACTGCAATTCCCGCCATATCGAGATTGACGAGCAGCGATTCAACAGATACTCCCGGAAAATACAGATTTAAAATATGCGGCAGGCTGTGCTCTCTGCTGCCGTTCACATCGAAGGAGACGCCATCTGCTTCCAGCGTACGAATGACGATGTCTTTAAACCGGCGGTAAAGCGCCGATTTTTCTTCTCTTTCCTGACCTGACAGCAAAACGGCTTCACCGAGCCCCGCGATTCCCGGGACATTTTCCGTTCCCGCCCGGCGTTTGCGTTCCTGCTCTCCTCCGAAAAGCAGCTGGCTGAGCTTCACGTTTTCGTTGACGTATAAAAAGCCTGTCCCCTTCGGCCCGTTCAGTTTATGTCCGGAGACTGACATCATATCGATGCGGCTTTTTTGCACATCAATCGGCAAAAAGCCGAAGGCTTGAACCGCATCTGTATGAAACAGCGCCCGATGGTCTTTTAGCAGATCGCCGATCTCATCTATCGGCTGAATCGTTCCCACTTCATTATTTCCATACATTACCGTCACCAGGATGGTATCGTCCCGCAGCGCGTCTTTCACCTGCTCGGCGGAGATTCTTCCGCTTTCGTCGACATCAAGATATGTGACGTCAAATCCCATTTCTTCAAGCCTGTTGCACGTATGCAGAACGGCGTGGTGCTCGATCTTTGTCGTGATGATGTGGCGGCCCTGCTGCTCTCTTGCCAGCGCGGTTCCGAGAATCGCCATATTGTCGGCTTCGGTTCCCCCGCTCGTAAAAACGATTTCATTGGGATGCGCTCCGATTTCCCGAGCGATCAGCTCCCTCGTGCCGTCAAGCCATTTTCGGCTCTCCCTCCCAAAGGAATGAATGCTTGAAGGGTTTCCGAAGTTTTCTGTTAAGTAAGGCAGCATTTTTTCCACTACCCGGGGGTCAGTCGGAGAAGTCGCTGCATGGTCTAAGTAAATCCGTTCCATCCTACCATTACACCTCGATCTTAAATGTAAAACATATACGCTTCTTGCTCGCCCTCTGTATAGCTGGCCAAGTCTTCAAGCGTCGTGGAGTCCAGCACTTCCTTGACAGCGTCGCGAATCTTGATCCACAGCTCGCGCTTTGCCGGCTCCTCATTTTCAAGCACTTCCACCGGGCTGATCGGTCCTTCCAGAACGCGAATGATATCGCCCGCCGTAATCGCCTCAGGCTCGTCACCCAAAATATAGCCGCCGTACGCGCCGCGGATGCTTTTCACAAGCCCTGCGTTCCGTAAAGGTGAAACAAGCTGTTCCAAATAATGTTCCGATAAATCGTTTGTCTGAGCAATACTTTTCAAAGAAGTCGGGCCTTCCCCATGCTTTTTAGCAAGCTCAATCATAATCGTCAGCCCGTATCTGCCTTTAGTTGATATTTTCAAAATAAACACCTCTAACCTATAATAAATCAAGCCTTCAGGACGAAGGTTCTCGGCGTTCCTCGCAGAAGGTGAAAGCGCGCAGCCGAGTCCCGTTCGGACGCAAAGGCGCCCGGCACATCCTATCAAGGCATTAGCCGTTCTCCAAGATGAAACACCGGTGCAAGCCGGCTGTCGGTTTCAAACATCTGTTATATATTAAAAACTCGGTTGGGGCAAGGTTCCGGCCTTGCCCTTCTGATAGATTACAGGTTATTATAGCACACTTTATATAAACTTTCATTTTCGGCCCTATATTCAGCTTGCCATATTCATTTCTTTTCTAATCGTCTTTTTTCCGTTACTCTATAAAAAGAATACATTCGGGAGAGATCAATCATGAAACCACTCGCATTTCGAATGCGCCCTACAAAAATCGAAGAGGTTCTCGGCCAGGATCATCTGGTCGGAGAAGGAAAGATCATTCATCGGATGGTGCAGGCCAAACACCTCTCATCTATGATTCTGTACGGCCCCCCGGGCATCGGCAAAACGTCGATCGCCACGGCGATTGCCCGCAGCACAAGCATCGCTTTCCGAAAGCTGAACGCTGTCATCAATAATAAAAAGGACATGGAAGCCGTTGCCGCCGAAGCCAAAATGTCGGGGCAGGTCATCTTAATCCTTGATGAGGTGCACCGGCTTGACAAAGGCAAGCAGGACTTTCTCCTTCCGTATTTGGAAAACGGCATGATTATCATGATCGGGGCGACGACAGCCAACCCGTACCATGCGATCAATCCGGCGATCAGAAGCAGAACGCAGATTTTCGAGCTGCAGCCATTAGACTCTGAACAAATCAAAGCGGCCATTAAACGGGCGCTTGAGGATGAACACAGAGGCCTCGGTTCGTATGATGTTGCCCTCGATGATGAAGCGCTTGACCATATGGCCCGCGGCTGCGGCGGCGATGTCCGCTCCGCTTTGAATGCACTCGAGCTTGCCGTATTGTCCACAAAGGAAAACAGCGAAGGAACCATCCGCATTACATTGGAAATCGCAGAAGAATGCCTGCAGAAAAAAAGCTTTGTCCACGACAAAGATGGAGACGCGCATTATGATGTCATTTCCGCTTTCCAAAAATCGATCAGAGGCTCTGATGTCAATGCTGCACTTCATTATCTGGCAAGGCTCATTGAAGCGGGGGATTTGGAAAGCCTTGCACGGAGGCTGCTTGTTATCGCCTATGAAGATGTCGGCCTGGCGAGTCCGCAGGCTGGAGGAAGAACGCTTCAAGCTATTCAAACGGCGGAACGAATCGGATTTCCGGAGGCAAGGATTCCGCTCGCCAACGCCGTGATCGAGCTTTGCCTGTCTCCTAAATCAAACTCGGCGATCCTTGCGGTTGACGAAGCGCTGTCAGACGTCCGCTCCGGAAAGATCGGCGATGTGCCGAACCATTTAAAAGACGCCCATTATAAAGGAGCCGCAGAGCTTGGCAGAGGCATCGAATACAAATATCCGCACAATTACGAGAACGGCTGGGTCAAACAGCAGTACCTGCCTGATCCGCTGAAAAACAAAGTTTACTATCAGCCGAAGCAGACAGGAAAATTTGAGCTCGCGCTGAAACAAGTATATGACAAGCTAATGAAACAAAAATAACAAACAGCCTGTTCCCTTTTCATATGGGGGACAGGCTGTTTTTCCTTACGCTAAGCTTTAAAGAATGACAAAATCCCAAAACGGCTTTTAGTTTTGGGATTTTGTCAACAATCTTAAACGACAGCACCTTTGCCGTTTGTATTACTTATCTTTCACCCTTTTGATCGGAATATCTTTCAAAAGCTCCATGATCACATGGCCGCCCATGATCAAGCCTGCGACTGACGGAACAAAAGCGTTTGAAGACGGCGGCATCTGGGCTTTGCGGATTTTCGCCTCGTCATTTCCAACGACTTGGCGTACGTCTTCGCGGATCACGATCGGGCTTTCGTCAGAAAAGACGACTTTAACGCCTTTCGTAATGCCTTCCTTGCGAAGCCTCGTCCGGATGACTTTTGCAATCGGATCGGTGTGGGTTTTAGAAATATCGGCCACTTGGAACCTTGTCGGATCTGTTTTATTGGCCGCTCCCATGCTTGAAATGATGTTGATGTCCCGCTTCAGGCACTCTTTCATTAAGTGAATTTTATAATGAATCGTGTCTGACGCGTCGATCACATAATCCGGTTCATAAGCAAAAAACTGTTCATACGTCTCTTCGGTATAGAACATTTTTAAAGCGATGACATCGCACTCCGGGTTAATATCGGCGATTCTCGCTTTCATTAAGTCAACTTTCGGCTGTCCGACCGTTGAAAGTAAAGCCGGCAGCTGACGGTTGACATTGGTGATGTCAACATCATCTTTATCGACCATCACGATTCTGCCGACACCAGAACGGGCGAGCGCTTCCGCGGCGAAAGAGCCGACCCCGCCGACGCCTAAAACGGCGACCGTGCTGTTTTTTAAAATATTTAAACCTTCTTTTCCAATCGCTAATTCATTGCGCGAAAACTGATGTAACAAGAATCTCACTCCATCTTTATTAACAGTTACCGATAGTATCTTATCATAATCGGGTGATTAAACAAGCGGTCTATTTCATTTTCCCGTCATATTTTTTCGCTTCGCCTCATAGATTATCCTATGTATGGCCGAAAAAGGCCTTTTCAAGCACAAAAAAAGTCCCGATTGTGCCGTTGTCGTATTCCTTCGTTTTGATCCCGCTCTCGGCAGGTGGGTGTTCTGTTGCAAACTTTGCAAGTCCTCTTGAGCACACGAGTGAGAAGAGGCATTTGCTCCATTTGGAAACGTCGAACTCCCAAGTAAAAAAATGTTCGGTCAAAACTAGGTGTACAACAAACACATCAGGACTTTATTTGTTAAAAATGATATCATACGTCCCTTTGATTTTCAATGGGATGTACAGCCGTATATTTTACAATTTACTGTCGAACTTTGCGGTTGATTGACAGGTGCAGCTCATCGAGCTGGGCGCTGTCCACTTCGCTAGGTGCTTCCATCAACAGACAGCTTGCGCTTGCCGTTTTCGGGAATGCGATCGTATCTCTCAGGTTGGTGCGGCCGCTGAGCAGCATCACAAGCCGGTCAAGGCCGAGCGCGATTCCGCCGTGCGGGGGAGCCCCGTATTCAAATGCTTCAAGCAGGAAGCCGAACTGTTCTTTCGTCTCTTCCTCAGATAAGCCCAAAAGCGCAAACATTTTCTCCTGAACATCTTTTTCAAAAATACGGATCGATCCGCCGCCCAGCTCATAGCCGTTTAAGACAAGATCATAGGCTTGCGCTTTCATGTCTTCCGGATTCGTGTCGACCAGATCAAGGTCTTCCCGGACAGGCATCGTGAACGGGTGGTGCGCCGCATAGAAACGTCCTTCTTCTGAATCATACTCAAGAAGCGGCCAATCAACGACCCATAAAAAGTTGAACAAGCTTTCATCGATCAGATTCAATTCTTTTCCGAGCTTTAAGCGCAGCGCGCCGAGCGCGTCATTGGCGACTTCCAGCCGGTCTGCGACAAAGAGGATGAGGTCCCCTTCCTTGGCGTCAAGCGCTTCAATGAGCGCCTGCTGTTTTTCGCCCTGGAAGAACTTCGCAATCGGACCTTTCAGTCCGTCCGCTTCAGCTTTCAGCCATGCCAGCCCTTTCGCCCCGTAGTTTGCGGCGAATTCGCCGAGTGCGTCAATGTCTTTCCGCGAATATTTAGATGCAGCGCCTTTAACGTTTATCGCTTTAACCGCGCCTCCGTTTGCCACAGCTGACGCAAACACTTTAAAATCGGAATCCTTTACGCTTTCTGATACATCGGTCAACAGCATGTCAAAGCGGGTATCCGGTTTGTCGGATCCGTAAAGGTTCATCGCATCCTGATATGACATTCTCGGCAGCGGCAGAGAAATGTCCACACCGTGCGTTTCGAGCATGACTTTCGCCATCATTTCTTCAGCGAGCTTCATGATGTCTTCCTGGCTCATAAATGACATTTCGATATCGATCTGCGTAAATTCCGGCTGGCGGTCGGCGCGTAAATCTTCGTCCCTGAAGCAGCGGGCGATTTGATAATAGCGGTCAAAGCCGGATACCATCAACAGCTGCTTGAAAAGCTGCGGAGACTGCGGCAGCGCGTAAAATTCGCCTTCATGGACGCGGCTCGGTACGAGATAGTCGCGCGCTCCTTCAGGCGTTTTTTTTGTCAACACTGGTGTTTCAATATCGATAAAGCCGTTGTCGTCAAGGAAGCTGCGGACAGCTTTTGTAACATTATGCCGCATTTTTAAGGTGTTGAACATCTCCGGACGGCGCAAGTCGAGATAGCGGTGCTTCAACCTGATGTCTTCAGACACTTCTGAAGCCTGGTCGCTGATCGCAAAAGGCGGCGTTTTGGCCGCACTCAGCACATTGACCGATTCCGCCTGGATTTCGATTCTTCCGGTTTTCAAGTTCGGATTGACTGTTGCTTCTTCACGGGCAACGACTTTTCCTGTAATGTCAAGCACATATTCGCTGCGGATGCTTTCAGCTGTTTCAAGGGCGTCTTTGGAAACGTCGGGGTTAAATACAACCTGCACAATGCCGGTGCGGTCTCTCAAGTCAATAAAAATCAAGCCTCCGAGATCGCGTCTTTTTTGAACCCATCCTTTTAAAACGATGGATTCTCCGATCGCCTTCTCCGTTATTTCGCCACAATAATATGTTCGTCCAAACAAAGCGGTCCTCTCCTTTAACTTTCAGTGTTTGTTTTCAAGAAACGGATGAATTCATCAAGGCCGATGGCCTGTTGATCTCCTGTTTTCGCATCTTTGACATTTATTTGATTTTGGCTCAGTTCATCCTCGCCCAAAACAGCGATATATTTCGCATTGAGACGGTCGGCGGATTTAAACTGGCCTTTCATTTTTTTCTGTTCATAGTCGATTTCGGCGGAAATCCCTGCTTCTCTCAATTTATAAAGGAGGGATACAGAATAGTCTTTGGCTTTGTCGCCAAGTGTCACGATATAGCAGTCAATGCCTTCATCCGCTCCGACTTTCACATTTTCCGCGTCCAGTGCGGCGAGAAGGCGTTCGATGCTCATCGCAAAGCCGATGCCCGGCGCTTTCGGTCCGCCGAACTCCTCGGTAAGGCCGTCATAGCGCCCTCCGCCAGCAAGCGTCGTAATCGCTCCGAAGCCTTCGGCATTGCTCATGATTTCAAAAGCCGTGTGATTGTAATAGTCAAGCCCTCTCACCAGATTCGGATCGACCTCAAACGCAATGCCGATGTCGGTCAGATATTGCTGCACTTTCGCAAAATAGGCTTTGGATTCTTCATTTAAGTAGTCAAGAATCGAAGGAGCCGTTTTCAGCAGTTCATGATCCCTGTCTTTTTTGCAGTCGAGAATCCGCAGCGGATTTTGCCGGAGCCGTTTTTGACAGTCTGAACAAAACTCGTCGATCCTCGGCTCAAAGTGGCGGATCAGCGCTTCTCTGTGAGCGGTTCGGCTCTCTTTGTCGCCGAGGCTGTTAATGACCAGCTTCAGATTGTTGAGACCCGCTTTCCAGTATACGCTCATCGCCAAGGCAATGACTTCCGCGTCAATCGCCGGGTCGTTCGAACCGATCGCTTCGATGCCGAATTGATAAAATTGGCGGTAGCGGCCTGTCTGCGGCCTTTCATAGCGGAACATCGGTCCGATGTAGTAAAGTTTCGTCGGCTGAACCGGATTAGCAAAAAGTTTGTTTTCCACAAAAGAGCGTACTGCAGATGCAGTGCCTTCAGGACGAAGCGTCAGGCTTCTTCCTTTTTTGTCTGCGAATGTGTACATTTCCTTTTGCACGATATCGGTCGATTCTCCCACCCCGCGGGAAAATAGTTCTGTATGTTCAAAAATAGGCGTCCGGATTTCTTTATATTGATACGCATGACACGTTTCTCTCGCAATCTTTTCGACGTATTGCCAGCGTTCCGATTCTCCTGGGAGAATATCTTGTGTTCCCCTTGGAATATTAAATCCCATTTTTAAATCCTCCTCATGACTTAAATGCTTTTTTTCATTTATGGAAATAAAAAAACCCCCGAACCTACTATAAAACCAATAGTAGGGACGAGAGTTATACCCGTGGTGCCACCCTAGTTGGAACGATCAACCCGTTCCCGCTCATGCCTTTAACGCAGGTTCACGTCCGCCGCCTAATTGCTCGCAAGTTCTGCCGGGCTTTCAGCGGGAAACCTTCGGAGTGTTCATTCGGTCAAGATACCGTGCAGACCGCTTTCAGCCCAGGGCGGTTCCTCTCTTTTCACGTACTCTTGCCTACTATTCTCCATCTTCAGTTCAACTCATATGTACACTAATTTATATTATAATACGAGTGTTAAGTGTGCATGTCAACCCTATTTGCGGTTCTTTTTATTTTGAATTGATTCTTTGGACGCAAGCCCCAGCTCAGTCGCCGTTTCTTCCATAAAGCCGGCCTGCTCCGGGTCCGCATGATCCTTTAGATGCAGATTCGCTTCTTGCTCATGGATCGCTCTGCCCATTCTTTGATTATACCTCACGCAACAACATCCTTTTGATATCTTTTTTCTATAGTATAAACAAATCATTTTCATTTTATTAAAAAAACGGCAAGGAATATACGATATAGAAGAAGAAGTAGTGTTCCAAGTTTTTTACCGAAAGGAGGAGATGGGTAACAATATGAAAAAAAGAACAGTATTGATCCTATCGATGATGCTGGCAGCACAAGCAGCCTTTTATACATCGTCAAACACAGCTTCTGCAGCCATCGGGGAAGCCGTGATTGCCACCGATGAAATCAATGTCAGGAGCGGGCCCGGACTGAGCCATGAAATCGTCAGCGTCGTCAGCCGGAATGAAAGCTATCCGATCCTCGAAGAGCGCGGGGATTGGGTCCAGATCCAGCTGAACGGCGGACAAAAAGGATGGGTCGTATCCTGGCTGATCAAGAAAAAAAGCCAAGTTTCCAACGGCTCTGATTCAGCGGCGGGAAAAGTCACATCTTCCGAAGCAAACCTGAGAATCAGAAAAGGCCCCGGCACTTCATATGAAGTCCAAGGCGTATTCCCTGAAGGAGAACAGGCTGACCTGCTAAAGACCGACGGAAAATGGATGAAGATTTCCTACCAGAACATCACTGGCTGGGTCCATTCAGACTATGTCAATCAAGGTTCAGGAGCAAAACAGTCTCAATCGTCTTCATCACATGCTTCATCAACAAAATCAGGAACGGTCGGCGTATCCACCTTAAATGTCAGAAGCACAGCTTCCCATCAAGGACGGATTATTGCGTCGCTCCAACGGAATGCAAGTGTGACGATTTTAAACGAACAGCACGGCTGGTATGAAATCGAATTTAATGGTCAAAAGGGCTGGGTCGCAAGCCACTATATTCTCGAAGGAACCAAACAGAAAAGCGGAACTTCGGAAACAAGCAGCGGCTCCGTGTCAAAACAGCAGGCCACCATCGTGTATGAAGGTACAAATGTTAGAAGCGGGCCTTCGACATCCTCAGCGATCGTCAAGCGCGCAGGGAAAGGCGAGTCTTACCCGATCGTCTCTGCAAAAGGCGACTGGTATGAAATCAAACTGTCAAACGGCGATTCCGCCTATGTGGCAAACTGGGTCGTTCAGACTGCTGACCAGTCTGGCTCAGCCGGAGATTCGAAAAGCGCAGCTCCGCCTTTGGCAAAGCGGTCGAGCTCGAGCGGCACAATCAAAAACAAAACGGTGGTCATCGATGCCGGACACGGCGGACATGACAGCGGGACAATCGGAACGCAAGGGACGCTGGAAAAACGGCTGACCATCAAAACGACAACGCTTCTTGCCGCGAAACTGAGAGCCGATGGCGTCAATGTCTATATGACGCGGAATGACGATTCTTTCGTCAGCCTTCAGTCGCGGGTCGCGACCTCTCACTACCGAAACGCCGACGCTTTTATCAGCATTCATTATGATAGTTTTGCAAACGCGTCCGTAAGGGGAAATACCGCCTATTACTACAGCCCTTCAAAAGACCGGAAGCTCGCAGCAGACGTGCAGTCCGAGATCGAAAAACACTCGCCTCTGCCAAGCCGCGGCGTATTATTCGGGGACTACTTCGTATTAAGAGAAAATAAACAGCCGGCCGCATTGTTTGAACTCGGCTACTTGAGCCACCCTCAAGAAGAAGCGGTTGTCAGCACGAATGCTTACAGAGAAAGAGTGACAGACGGCATCAGAAGCGGCCTGGAAAACTATTTTGACTAATTTAAAAAAGCTCCCAATTGGGAGCTTTTTCAAGCTTTAGAATCCATAATAAAGGTGACGGGGCCCGAATTTGTCAGCTTGACATCCATCATTTCGCCAAATCTTCCCGTTTCGACAGCGACCCCTTTTGCGCGAAGCATGCTGTTCCACTCCTCGTACAATTGAAGCGCCTGATCGGGCTTTGCCGCTTTTGTAAAATTCGGCCGTCTCCCTTTTTTCGTGTCGCCGTACAAGGTAAACTGAGATACCGATAAAACGGAGCCTCCGACATCTAAAAGCGACAGGTTCATCTTTTCGCCTTCATCTTCAAAAATTCGCAGATTGACTAGCTTTTCCGCCAAATATGCGGCATCTTCGCTCGTATCTTCCTGCGTCACGCCGACAAGCACCATCAAGCCGAGACCGATTTGACCGACAGTCTCGCCTCCTACCGAAACGCTTGCATCTGTGACGCGCTGAACAACTAATCTCATGACCCTTTTCCTCCTAATTCATCACCCTGCGCACGGAGTAAATATCTTTGATCTGTTTGATCCGTTCAACCACTTTATGCAAATGATTAATATTTTGAATGAAGATGGCCATATGGATCGTCGCCACTTTATTGCGATCAGATTTACCTGATACAGATGAAATATTTGTTTTTGTCTCATTAACGGCCTGAAGAACTTCATTAAGAAGGCCGCGGCGGTCATAGCCGAGAATTTCGATTTCGACGTTATATTCTTTTCTCCGCTGCGTCTGCGGCTCATGCTCCCATTCTACTTGAATCAGCCGGTCGAGTGCTTCATTTGTTAAAACATTCGGGCAGTCCTCGCGATGGACAGATACACCACGGCCTTTTGTAATGAATCCGACGATCGGATCTCCCGGAACGGGGTTGCAGCATTTTGACAGTCTGATCAGAAGGTTGTCAACGCCTTTGACGCGAACACCCGCTTCGCGCTTTTTCCCTTGGTAAGGTTTCGGTTCAGGCGTTACGTCTTGAACGCTTTTCACCTGTTCTTCCTGATCTCTGATTTTCCGTTCTTTTTCCGTCAGACGGTTTGCAACTTGAGCGGCTGTAATGCCGTTATAGCCGACTGCGGCATACATGTCTTCTTCATTGGCAAAATTGAATTTGTCGGCGACTTTCTGCAGATTCTCGACTGTTAAGACGTCCTTCACTTCAAAGTCCAGGTTTTTAATTTCTTTTTCAACCAGTTCTCTGCCTTTTTCGACGTTTTCCTCTCTGCGCTGCTTTTTAAAGAACTGGCGGATTTTATGCTTCGCTTGAGATGTCTGCGCAAGGTTGATCCAGTCCTGGCTCGGACCGTACGAATGCTTGGACGTCAGAATTTCTACGATATCCCCTGTGCGCAGCTTGTAATCAAGCGTGACCATTTTGCCGTTTACTTTCGCCCCGATCGTTTTATTGCCTATTTCTGAATGGATCCGGTACGAAAAGTCGATCGGCACGGAGCCTGACGGCAATTCAATGACGTCCCCTTTCGGCGTAAAAACGAACACCATGTCGGAAAACAAATCGATTTTTAGAGACTCCATAAATTCTTCGGCATCGCTCGACTCATTTTGAAATTCCAAAATTTCACGGAACCAGGAGAGCTTTTTATCAAAGCTTGAATCTTCATTGACATTTTTGCCTTCTTTGTAAGCCCAGTGGGCCGCGATTCCGTATTCCGCAATTTCGTGCATTTCAAACGTCCTGATCTGGACTTCCAGCGGATCCCCCTTCGGACCGATGACGGTGGTATGGAGCGACTGGTACATGTTCGGCTTCGGCATTGCGATATAGTCTTTAAATCTGCCCGGCATCGGCTTCCAGCATGTATGAATGATGCCTAAAACCGCGTAGCAGTCCTTGATGCTGTTGACGAGGATCCGGACTGCGAGCAAGTCGTAAATTTCGTTGAATTGCTTGTTTTGCATCGCCATTTTTCTGTAGATGCTGTAAATATGCTTCGGCCGTCCGGAAAAGTCCGCTTTAATATTAACCTCTTCGACGCGGCTTTTCACTTCGTTTACGACCTCTTCGACGTACAATTCCCTTTCGGCCCGCTTTTTCTTCATCAAATTGACGATCCGGTAATATTGCTGCGGATTTAAATAGCGCAAAGCGGTATCCTCAAGCTCCCACTTTATTTTTGAAATCCCAAGGCGATGAGCCAGCGGAGCAAATATTTCAAGCGTCTCATTTGAAATTCTGCGCTGCTTTTCCTGCGGCAGGTGCTTCAGGGTTCTCATGTTGTGAAGGCGGTCCGCCAGCTTGATCAAAATGACGCGGATGTCCTGAGCCATAGCCACAAACATTTTCCGATGATTTTCTGCCTGCTGTTCTTCCTGTGATTTATATTTAATTTTCCCAAGCTTCGTGACGCCGTCGACAAGCATCGCAACTTCTTCGTTGAATGCTTCCTTTAAATCTTCAAGCGTTACACTCGTATCTTCCACCACATCATGGAGAAATCCTCCCGCTATTGTGGCGGGGTCCATTTCTAAATCGACGAGGATACCCGCGACCTGGATCGGATGGATAATATACGGCTCGCCCGATTTGCGGTATTGTTCGCGATGTGCGTCTTCCGCGTACTGATAAGCCTTTTTTATAAAAGCAACATGTTCATCGGAAAGGTAACTTTTCGCCTTCTCAATGACTTGCTCAGCGGTTAATACTTGTTCGTTCGCCATGGAATCACCTTTTTTATAATTGAAAACTGTATTGTAATTATTATCAAGAAAAATGTCACAGATGTAAAGAGAAGAAATTCAAAAGGACTTTTGCCGGCCCCGGAATACTATATGAATAGGAAAAAAAGCACCCGCTTTTGATGAGTGCTTTTTATAGTATAAATTTTGTTTAGTATTGCATCAAGGTTAAAATATCATATCCGTCCAGTTTATTTCTTCCTTCAAGATATGTCAGCTCGATCAGGAAAGCGATTCCGGCTACGATGCCGCCGAGCTCTTCAACCAGCTTGATCGTTGCTTCGATCGTCCCGCCAGTTGCAAGCAGGTCGTCAGTGATCAAGACGCGCTGCCCCGGTTTAATGGCATCTTTATGGATGGTCAGGACATCTTTTCCATATTCCAATCCGTAGTCGACTTTGATGACTTCGCGCGGCAATTTGCCTTCTTTGCGGACAGGCGCAAATCCTACCCCAAGCGAATATGCGACAGGGCAGCCGATGATAAATCCTCTCGCTTCAGGTCCCACGACAAGATCGATCTCTTTTTCTTTCGCATACGTTACAATTTGATCTGTCGCATAGCGATAGACGTCGCCTTTGTCCATCAATGTTGTAATATCTTTAAATTGTACGCCTTCCTTCGGGTAATCCGGCACAATTGTCACATACTTCTTCAAATCCATCTGTCTTCATGTCCTCCTCATACTTTATAAGCGACGGCGTTTTCCGCCATCCGCTTATCCAGCCACTGTTTAAGCTCATCCGCCGAAGAATAAATGAGCTTTTGCTCCAATTCAATCAGGCGCTGTTTTTCCCGGTAGGTTTCAGAATCTGTCAGATCACGCCTTTCGGCATGATAAACAACAGATAAAACACCATTCTCTATTGTAACAAAACCGAGCTCAAAAAACACCTTTGTCATGAAATCAATTGTGTCTTTTGTCCAGCCTTTATGTCTGGCAAGCTCCCCGCCGTATTTCGGCAAGTCAAAAGAACCTCTTTTCAGGAGGAAAGCATAGTACCATTTAAAGTATTCCCTTGTTGGAAATGTTGAGAAAAAATGTTCATCTGATTGATAAAAAATCAGATAAATGCGCTCCAGTTTTTTGCCTTTTATCACTTGGTCAAAGATGTCGAGCGACGGCGGAATATCTATAAATACCGCATAACGGCTCTCAAGGTCGAGACGCTCTGCCTCTTCAGGGCCGCTGATGACGGTCAGCTCTTCTTCAAGGCCTGTCCCCGCAAGCTTCGCTTTTGTTTCCTCGCGGAAGCAGATGCACGCCCGTTTTGCAGGGTCCAGCTGCAATATTTTTTCTTCCCATGACCGTTTTCCCCGCAGATCAAACAGCTGCCATTCATTGACGGCCGCATCTTTGATCATCAGCTGCGGTTTTTTTCTGTTGTTCCACTCGTTAATCGACAGTTCCCCGACAATCGAAATCTTTGCTCCAGGAACGATCCCGTCTTCGATGGCGCCTTTATAAAATCCGATGCAATCGAGCTTGTTCTCGCCGTCTGCCAGGACAAGCTTCAAGTGATTCTTGTTGGCGCCGATTTTCCTGGAATCATCAATTTTAACGTCGCTGACAAGAACGAACGGCTTCGGATTTCCCGTGCCGAACGGCGCCAGCATGTTCATTTCGGCAATGCTGTCAACCGTGATATCTTCGAGCCGGCAGCACAAATCGACGTCTTGGACGGGAATAAAATCTTCCTCGGTCAGAACCGCTTCAGCCTGACGGTTGATTCTCTCCCTTAGTGCCGAAACATCTTCCAGGTTGAGCGTCATTCCAGCTGCCATCGGGTGGCCGCCGAAGTGCGGGAGAATATCCCGGCACTCCGAGAGATTTTGAAATAAATCAAATCCTTTGATGCTGCGCGCAGATCCTTTGGCAATGCCTTTTTCTTCATCGATACCGAGAACGATGGCTGGCCTGTAATACCTCTCGACAAGCTTTGAAGCCACGATTCCGACGACGCCGGGATTCCAGCCCGGCCGCGCCGCGACGATCACCGGCTGGTCAAGGCCTTCCTCCTCGATCATCTGAACGGCTTCCTCTGTCATCTGATTGACGATTTTTTGGCGCTCCTTGTTCAAGGCGTTGATGTCTTCGGCCAGCTCTTCCGCTTCTGTTTCGTCTTCTGTGTTCAGGAGGTAGACAGCCGGGTCAGCCTGTTCAATTCTGCCGACCGCGTTTAAGCGGGGCGCGATTTGAAAACCGATAGTCTCTTCATCCGCACTATGTATCTCCGCTCCGGCAATTTTGGTCAGCGCCTTTAATCCGGGGCGCTTCGTCCTCCTGAACTGTTCCATGCCGCGCTTGGCAATCTGCCTGTTTTCATCATGGAGCGGCACAAGGTCGGCAATCGTGCCGATCGCACAAAGGTCGAGCAAATCTTCCGGGAGCTCTCCGTTCAAAGCGTGGGCTAGCTTAAATGCGACACCGACGCCGGCTAGCTCTTTAAATGGATAGCCGCAGCCCGGCTGCTTCGGATGAATGATCGCATAGGCATCCGGCAAAACGGGGCCCGGCTCATGGTGATCCGTAATGATCAAATCGACACCAAGCTCTTTAGCGACTTCAGCTTCATGAACGCCGGCAATGCCTGTGTCAACTGTAATGATCAATGAATAGCCTGATTCTTTGATCCCGCGAAAGGCCGCTTCATTCGGACCGTACCCTTCTTTAAAGCGGTCAGGTATATAAAAATCGGCTTGTGCTGAACATTTTTTCAACATTTGCAAAAGGACAGTCGTGCTTGTCACACCGTCCGCATCATAATCGCCGTAAATCATAATCTTTTCTTGATCTGAAATTGCCTGTTTGATTCGCCGTACAGCTTTTTCCATATCTTTCAGCAGATAAGGATCGTGAAAACGTGCATCATTGCCATATAAAAATGAAGATGCTTTGTCGGCTGTATCGTAACCTCTCATGACAAGCAATGAGGCGGCAAGGGGAGTAATGCCTAACCTTCCGGCGAGCTGCTCCACCTTTTCTTTGTCGGGCGTTTGCACGTCCCAACGCATTTTTGACGCTAACATAAATTCACCCCTCAACCACACTATTATACTAGAGCGGCATGAGGGGATTCAATTTATTTCGTACAATCTTTCTAGTCTTTCTGATTTTCGGGCGCCGCCGGTTCGGCTTCGAGTTCAGGATGCTTTGCCCGTTCTTCTTTCTTGAGCGTCTTGAGCTCTTTTTTCAGCCGCATGATCTGGAAAGCGCCGGCCGAGCCGATGATAAGCGCCCCCATCAATACCGACACCAAAATCACCAGGATCAAAGGCCATTCTGCTGTACCAAAAAGAAAATCAACCTTCACCGGTTCAACATTAATGACCGCGAAAACAGCAACAATTAATGTAAAAATAAGTGCAGCAATTAACGTCCATTGTTTGTTCATGAGATATTCTCTCCATTCGCGTCGTTTTCTAGCGTTATTTTCCCGCTCTGCTCCAATTTTAAACAAAAAGAAGATCGATAGAAAGCCGCCAAAACAACTTTTTTTCTATTCAAATCAAAAAAAGACCGCCCGGCAGTGCGGGCAGTCCATTATTTATTCTTCTGCAGGCTTGCGCTTCGGCTTTTTCAGTTCGCGCCCTTTCCAGACAAGCCATAGTTGAGCTGCGATGTAGAGTGATGAATATACTCCGCTCAAAAGTCCGACCAACAGCGCAACAGAGAAGTTCGAAATCGATGCAGCGCCGAAGATGAGAAGTGCAATGACGACAATGACGACAGTCAGCACCGTATTAATCGAACGCGTGAACGTCTGCTGCAAGCTCAAATTCACAATATGCGACAAGTCGCTGAAGGTTTTCGGTTTGCGCTTTTTCATATGCTCCCTGATCCTGTCAAACGTTACAATTGTATCATTTATCGAATAGCCGATGATCGTCAGCACGGCAGCAATGAAAGTAACATCAACCTCAAGCCTTGTCAGGCTGAAGACGGCAATGATGAAAAACGCGTCATACAGCAATGAAGTAATAGCCGCAATCGCCATCTTGTATTCAAAGCGGATCGAGACATACAAAATGAGCCCGATTGACGCGATGATCACCGCATAAAGCGCATTTCTCGCCAGCTCCTTGCCGACGGTAGGCGATACGGTGCTGACATTTGGTTCGCTTCCGTATTTGTCTTTAAAATAATCTTTCACTTCAGCGATCTTTTTCTGATTCGGCACGCCGACAAACCTGGCGACGCCATGATCATTTTTTTCGCCTGAAAGAACGATCGAGTCAGGATCAAGCCCGACTTGTTCAAAGTCCTTTTCGAGCTGCTGGGTTGTCAGCTTATGATCGCTTTGAACTTCGATTCTCGATCCGCTTGAGAAATCGATGCCGAGGTTCAGCTTAAACACAAGCAAGACGATAAGACCAGCGGCCAGAAGAACGCCCGAAAATGCAAAGAACCATTTGCGCTTCCCGACGAAATCCCATTTGGAAAACGGGTTCGGAGGCTCCGTATTTTCGTCTGTCTTTCTGATATCCAAAATGTCTTTTTTGCGCACCCCAAACCAGCCTTTTTTCCGGTCAAGCCAGCGGCTTTCGACCAGCAGGCCGAGCAGGAAGCGCGACAGGAAGACAGCTGTAATAAAGCTTGTCAAAATGGATAGGATCAGCATGGTCGCGAAGCCTTTGACAGAGCTTGTACCAAATATGAAAAGCACGATTCCGGCAAGCATCGTCGTAATATTGGCATCAAAAATCGTTGCAAACGATCTTCTGTTTCCTGCTTTAAAAGCCGAACGGACCGATTTGCCGAGCTTCAGCTCTTCTTTTATGCGTTCATACGTAATGATGTTGGCGTCAACCGCCATCCCGACGCCCAATATAAGAGCCGCGATCCCCGGAAGGGTCAGAACCGCATTCATCCAGTCGAATATCTGCAGTGTAATGTAGATGTAGACCGAAAGCGTAATGACCGCAATAAAACCAGGCAAGCGATAGTAAAGAAGCATAAATAAGAAAATAATAGCAATACCAATGATTCCCGCAAACACGGTATCATTCAAAGCCTGCTCCCCAAACTGCGCTCCGACGGATGTCGAATACTTTTCAACGAGTTTGACAGGAAGAGCTCCCGCATTTAAAATGCTCGCCATGTCTTTTGCTTCCTGAATCGTAAAGTTGCCTTCAATCATCACGTCTGACGTATTCAGCACCTGGCTGACATTCGGAGCGGAAATGTATTTATGATCCGCTTTTTGCGATTCCTTTTTAAAAGAGTCGCCTTTTTTGTAATCAAGCCAGATGACGAGCTGGTTGTTCGGCTTCATATCGAGCACTTTCTTCGTCACTTCGCCGAATTTATCGGCATCCTTCAGCTTGATCGTCACGATCGGCTCATTCGTATCCTGCTTGAACGACTGTTTGGCGCCGTTTTCGACAAGATCCGCACCGTTCAAAAGCTCTTTGTCATTCGTATCCCTGAACGTAAGTTGAGCCTGTGTCGATAAGATTTCCCGCGCCCTGTTCTGGTTGTCGACGCCGGCAAGCTGAACCCTGATCCGGTTGTTTCCTTCAATTTGAATGTTCGGCTCGCTGACGCCTAATACATTCGCCCGGCGGTTCAGCGCTTCAACCGTGCTGATGAGGGCATCCCTGTCAATTTTGTCGCCCTGTTTGGCAGGCTGGACTTCATACAGAACCTCAAAACCGCCCTGAAGATCAAGGCCGAGGCTGATGTTGTCTGCAGCCGGCTTCGTGAACATTCCCAGTCCTGTACCGATCAAGAGAACGGTAAGGAAAAACGCAATCAAGCGTCCTTTTTTCATTATGTATTTCCTCCTTAAATCAACCAAAATCAACGGCTACCTCAGCAGCTCATCGAGCATATCCTGCCCTTCTTTGCTGTCGAGTAAATTAGACGTTTTAAACGATTCTACGGTTGCATAGTTCATAAATTCGCCAATTTTCACAGATAAAATGTCACCGGCCAGCTGGTGAATTTGAACATCCTTCCGGTTCTTCCATTTCTTATTCAATAAGTATGACCACAATTCCTCTATTTCAATATCGTCATAACCGAGTATTCTAAACTCTTCCGTCTTGCTGCGAAGAAAGGGTTTTAAATGATCCTTGTACAGATCAGCCGGATGTTTGCCCATGCCAAAGCCACGCTCCTTTCACATTTTTTCAGAGAGACTTGTCATGCTTGGACGATGTATGCGCATATCTTATTGTATATGATTAAAGGTTGTTTGAGAAGGCAGGGGACTCTAGAAATGACGAAGCAGACGTTTTTAAAAGGAACGCTCATTTTAATAGCGGCGGGTTTGATTACGAGAATGCTCGGCTTTATCAACCGGATTGTCATCGCAAGGTTCATCGGTGGTGAAGGCGTCGGGCTTTACATGATGGCGGCCCCGACTTTTTTTCTGGCCGTCACCCTCACCCAGTTCGGCCTCCCGGTCGCCATCAGCAAGCTGGTCGCTGAAGCGGAAGCGCGCCGAGACCATAGGAAGACAAAACAGATTTTAGTGATGTCTCTTGCGATCACCGGGACGCTCAGCGCCATCATCACTCCGGTGTTTCTCATTTACGCCCCGCTGATGGCCGATACGCTGCTCACAGACAAAAGAACGCTTTATCCGCTTTTGGCGGTTACGCCGGTCGTGCCGATCATTGCCGTTTCCAGCGTGCTGAGGGGCTATTTTCAAGGGAAGCAAAATATGCGGCCGCTTGCCGTGTCCCAGGTTCTCGAACAAATTGTCCGGATATCGCTCGTCGCCGTCTGCACGACAGCATTCCTTCCGCTCGGCATCGAGTATGCAGCAGCGGGCGCCATGCTGTCTTCCGTGTTTGGCGAATTGGCTTCACTCCTTTATTTGTTCGTCGCCTTTAAATACAAAAAGAAAATCCGCATCAGAAAACGTTTTTTCCAATCGCTTAAAGCGGGGCGAACGACTTTTTTCGAGCTGATGAGCGTCTCGCTCCCAACGACGGGCAGCCGTTTTATCGGGAACCTGTCATGGTTTTTTGAGCCGATTGTCGTAGCGCAAAGCCTTGCGATAGCAGGGGTCGCCGCTTCCGCCGCAACGAGCCAGTACGGGGAGTTGACCGGCTTTGCCCTGACGCTTCTCACCCTCCCGAGCTTTATCACATATTCGCTGTCTACCGCGCTCGTTCCCGCCATCAGCGAAGGAATCGAGCAGAAAAAAATGCAGGTTGTGGAATACAGGCTTGAGCAGGCGATGAGGCTTTGCCTATTAAGCGGCGGAATATCAGCGGTCATTTTATTTTCGTATGCTGATGAGCTGGTCAGCGTGATGTACGGGTCGTCAAATGCCGCCATTTACGTCAAAATCATGGCTCCATTCTTTTTGTTCTACTATTTCCAAGGCCCCCTGCAGGCCGTCCTGCAGGCTTTAAACCTGGCCGGCGCGGCAATGATGAACAGCTTGGTCGGCGCCGTTGTGAAAACCGGTCTCATTTTTGTTCTCGCTTCACGGCCTTCGCTTGGCATTATGGGGGCTGCGCTTGCGATCTTGACGGGAATCATCCTTGTCACTTTGCTGCACGCTGCAACCGTCAGCAAAGTGCTTCCCATCAGCATTAACCTGAAAGAATATATCGTATCCTTCGGCGTCATTTTGATATCAGGGTGGGGCAGCCTTCTGATGAAAGAACACCTTTTTTTAGCCCAGTCCGAGCCGATGCGCCTGCTTTTATGTATCGCGGTTACAAGCTGTCTCTACGTTTTCCTTCTGATTGCCTTCAAGCTGGTCAAAAAGGAAGAAATCCAGCGGTTTCCGCTGTTCGGCCGCTGGATTTCATAGCTTTCTTTTTAAGGCTTGAATTCATCCTTTATGTCAATAAAAAAAGAACCTTTATTGTAAGTGCAATAAGAAATTTTGGAAAGATCGCGGTGTCCTCTTTTTTCAAGCTTTTGCTCAAGCCACTCTTGATCCTTCCCGATCTTTTCCAATTCTTCTTTCTGAACAACTCCGTCAATAATCAACGGCAGTTCGATCATTTTGTTCGGCCCGTCTTTTGTAAACACTGAAAGCTTCCCGGTCGGCTCCAAAATCGCATATGAAACATCCCCGATTCGTTCCACATTCTTATCTCTCAGCTGCGTCATCAAATCATCGTAATTATAGCGCTGTGTCCTCATGGCGTGTTCATCAATTTTTCCGCGGTCTATGATAATCGTCGGTTTTCCATCGAGAAGCCGGCGGATTTTTTGATTTTTCAATGACAGATATGCAAATATAACCTGGATCAGCGTCAAAACGAGAATCGGGATGATCGTATGGAGAAGGTGGTCATCGAGATTTTCAATAGCCAAAACCGCGATTTCGGCCATCATGATAAAAACGACAAGATCCAGTATGCTCAGCTCGCCTATTTCCCTCTTCCCCATCAAGCGAAACAAAATAAAGATGATGAAATACAAAACGATCGTCCGAAACGTAAGAGCTAAGATTTCATCCATTACGGCCCGCCTCCTTCCGCCTATCATGATCATAAACATAGCCTTTGTTAATTTGAGTCTTTTATGTATAAAAGGTCGGGGGAGCTAGTCTATTTGCGAAACATGCAGAATACATTTAAAAAGACGAGCCCGTCTATTTTGAAAGGAGGATCGTGATGAACGAACCAAAACAAGTCGGCAAAGGGATTTTATACAGCTTGGTGGTCATTTTCGCTTTGATGTTTGCAGGAAGCCTGCTTATTTCGCTGCTCCTTACCTTCACATCATTAACCGAAAGTTCATTCAGCTGGTTGATTACCGCCATATCTTTTATTACCTTGTTCATCGGCGGTTTTATTGCGGGAGGAAAATCGAAGGAAAAGGGGTGGCTGAGCGGAGGGTTGACAGCGCTTTGCTTCTCCCTTACGGTGCTTTTGTTTCAATATCTCGGCTTTGGAGAGGCCTTCAATTTGAAGCAGCTCCTCTATCATTCCGGCTTTTTGGGAGTCAGCATGCTGGGCGGGGTTTTCGGGGTCAATCTGCAGGGGAGCCGTGCATAAAGGCAGCAAAAAGGGAGCGGATGTCCGCTCCCTTTTCTCGTGCCCATAAGGCTTCTTTTATGCCATGTCACATCAGGAACAACTGCGGCTTCATCAAGACATAAGGAACGGCGCTAGCGCCGTTTTCACGTCCTGCGACAGTCTGATTTCCGATGCTTATGTATCAGCCTTTCGGCTATTCTGCTGACGCCTCTCTGATCGCGCGGCGGTCGAATGTCAGACGGGTATTGTCACCTGTTTTGATGACAACCTTGCTTTCGTCAATTGAATCAACGATGCCGTGCAGGCCGCCGATCGTTACGACCTTATCTCCTTTTTTCAGCTCCTCCTGCATCTGGCGGACAGCCTTCTGCTGCTTTTGCTGCGGACGGATCAAAAGGAAATAAAGAACCGCAAACATTAAAATAATCGGAAGTAATGTTCCAAGCATCTCCATTATTTTTTCACCCCTTTCAAATGGCTTTATCGCTTTCTTCGTTTATGTGTCAGAAACTTTTAGCATTTGGTTTATTAAAACCGTAGCGCTCAAAAAACTCTTCCCGGAAATCACCTAAACGATCTTCACGAATGGCATCTCTGACTTGCCCCATTAATTTTAACAGAAAATAAAGATTATGATAAGAAGTTAAACGAATTCCAAACGTTTCGTTACAGCGGATTAAATGTCTGATATAAGCGCGCGAGTAATTGCGGCACGTATAGCAGTCGCACTGCTCGTCGATCGGTCTGAAATCTCTTTCATATTTGGCATTTTTCACGACGAGACGCCCTTCGCTCGTCATGAGCGTACCGTTTCTCGCTATCCTTGTCGGCAGCACGCAATCGAACATATCCACTCCGCGGATGGCTCCGTCAATCAGAGAGTCCGGTGAGCCGACCCCCATTAAATAGCGCGGTTTATCCGCAGGAAGCAGCGGAGTTGTAAACTCCAGCACACGGTTCATCACGTCTTTCGGCTCTCCGACGGATAGTCCACCTATAGCATATCCCGGAAAATCCAGTGAAATCAAGTCTTTCGCACTTTGTTTTCTCAAGTTTTCGTACTCTCCGCCTTGAACGATTCCGAAAAGCCCTTGCTCGTCAGGGCGTTTGTGAGCTTTCAGGCACCTTTCCGCCCAGCGGCTCGTCCGCTCAACAGACCTCTTCATATAATCGTACTCTGCCGGGTACGGCGGGCATTCGTCAAACGCCATCATAATATCTGATCCGAGGGCGTTTTGGATGTCCATCGCTTTTTCAGGAGATAAAAACAGCTTGTCTCCGTTTAAATGATTGCGGAAATGAACGCCTTCCTCTTCGATTTTGCGGAACTCGCTCAGGGAAAACACCTGAAAGCCGCCTGAATCCGTCAAAATGGCGCGGTCCCAATTCATAAACTGATGAAGGCCCCCCGCCTCTTTGACGATGTCATGGCCCGGTCTCAGCCAAAGGTGGTACGTATTGCTTAAAATAATGCCTGCACCCATTTCTTTCAGCTCTTCCGGCGCCATCGTTTTAACGGTGGCGAGCGTTCCTACGGGCATAAACACCGGCGTTTCAAATGAGCCGTGCGGGGTGTGCACTCTCCCCAGCCTTGCTCCTGTTTGTTTACATGCTTTTATGAACTCATAGCGTATCGGTTGCTGCGACAAATTATGAGCCCTCCAATCTTTTTGAATTTTATTTGATCAACATGGCATCTCCGAAGCTGAAGAAGCGGTATTCGTGTTCCACTGCGGTGCGGTAGGCAGAAAGCACATGCTCTCTGCCTGCGAGCGCGCTGACAAGCATAATGAGGGACGATTTCGGAAGATGAAAATTGGTAATCATCCCGTCAATCGCCCGGAATGTGTAGCCTGGATAAATAAAAATCGATGTCCAGCCTCTCGCTTCCCGGAAGCGGCCGTCATGTTCGGAAGCGATGGTCTCAAGCGTCCTCGTCGATGTCGTGCCGACGGAAATGATTTTTCCGCCTTCCTGTCTGACGCGGTTTAACAATGCTGCCGTTTCTTCCGACATTTCATAAAACTCGGCATGCATATCGTGTTCCTCTACATTTTCCGCACTGACAGGCCGGAATGTCCCGAGCCCGACGTGAAGGGTAATAAACGCAATATGCACGCCTTTTTTCCTGAGCGCATCGAGAATCTCTTCCGTAAAATGCAGCCCGGCCGTCGGCGCAGCCGCCGATCCTTGTTTCTTTGAGTAAACCGTCTGATAGCGCTCTCTGTCATCGAGCTGTTCTTTAATATAAGGAGGCAGAGGCATTTCGCCGAGCGATTCGAGCACCTCGTAAAAAATTCCTTCATAGCGGAATTCAATTTTTCTTCCGCCGTGCTCGAGCTCTTCTGTGCAGACCGCCGTTAGACGGCCGTCTCCAAACGAAAGAACGGTTCCGCGCTTGACCCGCTTTGCGGGCTTGACAAGCGTTTCCCATACGTCCCCTTCCTCCTGTTTTAACAGAAGAACTTCAACCTTTGCGCCCGTCTCTTCCTTGACTCCGTACAAGCGGGCCGGTAGCACCCTCGTATCATTCAACACGATGCAATCGCCTGCGTTCAGAAAATCAATCACGTGCTTAAACGTGCTGTGAGTGATTTCTCCTGTTTTTTTATCCAGCACCATCAGCCTGGACGCATCCCGCTCTTTTAAAGGAACCTGTGCGATAAGGCGTTCAGGCAAGTCAAAATCGAATAATTCTACTTTCATCTTTTTTCACCTTACTCTATCTATAGACTTGAATGTCGCGTCATTTCATTCGTCCGAAAAAGGAAAACACCACGGACAGAATGATGCTGATGACAATGCATGTAACAACCGGAAAGAAAAATGTCACGTTTCCCTTTTTTACAAAAATATCGCCGGGGAGCCTGCCGATGACTTGCATGAATAAACCGATGCCAAAAATGACGGCGCCCAGCACCATTAAAATCTTTGGAAATTCAGTCACGGTTCGGAACCTCCATTTTAAAGTGGCTGTATACATCAGGGGTTACGATGCGCCCCCGCGGCGTTCTTTGAATAAAACCGATTTGAAGAAGATACGGCTCATACACATCCTCAATCGTGTGAGACTCCTCACCGATGGTAGCCGAAATCGTATCGATGCCGACTGGACCGCCGCCAAACTTTTCGATCATGCCCATTAAAAGCTTGCGGTCGATATGATCAAGCCCGAGTTTATCAACCTGGAGGCGTTCAAGCGCATCAACCGCCACTTCCTCCGTGATGGAGCTGTTTCCAAGCACCTGGGCAAAATCCCTGACCCTCCTCAAAAGCCTGTTGGCAATCCGCGGCGTCCCTCTTGACCGTCTCGCGATTTCGAGAGCCGAGAGCGAATCGATGTCGACCTCAAACAGCTCCGCCGTTCTGATCACGATTTCCGAAAGCTCGTCACGCGTGTAATACTCAAGCCTTGACAGAACGCCGAACCTGTCCCTGAGAGGCGCGGTTAAAAGCCCGACCCTTGTGGTCGCGCCGACAAGCGTAAAAGGAGGAAGATCGAGCCTCACAGAACGCGCCGACGGCCCTTTGCCGATCACGATATCAAGGCAGAAATCTTCCATCGCAGGATACAGCACCTCTTCGATCGAACGGTGCAGACGGTGGATCTCGTCAATAAATAAAACGTCGCCTGGCTCCAGAGCCGTTAATATCGCCGCCAAATCGCCGGGGCGCTCGATCGCCGGACCTGACGTCGTTCTGAGATTGACTCCCATTTCGTTGGCGATGATCGCAGCGAGCGTCGTTTTTCCCAATCCCGGCGGCCCGTACAACAAGACATGGTCAAGCGTTTCTTCCCGCATTTTCGCAGCTTCAATGAAAACCTTGAGGTTGTCTTTCACTTTTTCCTGGCCGATATACTGAGCCAGTCTTTGCGGACGCAGACTTTGCTCAATCGCTGATTCATGGTTGTCTAGTTCACTTGATACAAGCCGCTCATCCATGATATCACCTTACTTTAACAATTTTTGCAATGCTTTTTTAACGTATTGATCCGTCGAAAGCGCCTCTTCCTTTTTCAAATGAGGCTGGACTTTTTTAATTTCCCGGTCGGAATAGCCGAGCGCTCTTAATGCTTCAAGCGCCTCCTCAAGAGCCGTTTCCGCTTCATGAATTTGCTCCCGCTCTTCATGGTTAAACAGATCGGCCGCGATTTCAGGAACGGCGTCCGCAAGCTTCCCTTTCAGATCAAGGATGATCTGCCTTGCCGTTTTTTTGCCTACGCCGGGGAACTTGACGAGAAACGCTTCATCCTCATTCTCGATCGCTTCAATCACCGCTCCCGGATCGCCGGAAGCGAGGATCGCAAGCGCTCCTTTTGGGCCGATTCCTGTAACATTCAGCATTTTCGTAAACAGCATTTTTTCTTCCCTTGTCGAAAAGCCGTACAGCGCATTCGTATCTTCTCTTACATAATGGTATGTATAGATTGTTTCTTTGCTGTTTTTCTTATAAATAAACGGATTTGGCGTGAAGATCTGATAGCCGATCCCGCCGTTTTCAATGACAATATATTGGGGCGATACATAATCAATCGTCCCTTTTACGAATTCGATCAACGTTCATTCACCTCTTTGACTGCTCTTCATTGTAACACAAAACAGGCAAAGCTAGAATGAAAAAGTTAACATATGTTCGCTAAAAAAGCTTCTGTCTGCAGCTGAAAAAAGACATAACAGCGTCATGTCTTCATATCTTCTACATGATGTTGGCTTCCGGATGATTTTACGGCTTCAATGACATGTTCAAATTCCTTTTTCGTGCGGTATGGGATCCCTTTGCGCAAATCATCCGCCATCCGGCTTTCCAGGCGCTTTATATCAATCTGAAAAAACGATTGAATCGGCTCTGATAATATGCCAGGGCGGCCGTGGAAAGTCGAAATCACGCCGTCTTCCGTCACTCCGATATAACCGTTTGTTTTGCTGAGGGGAGAAATGTCGTCCACCTGTTTGCGAAACAGAATAAACCCCTTTTTCTGATCGATGAGCTGCCACCCTTTATAAGCAGCTTTAAAGTCTTCCATTGTTCGAGCGGCCTCTACTTTATTTTCGATTCCAACGTCCCCGTCCAGATAAACCTTTTCAAGCTGGATTTGAACTGTAGCCGGCTTTTCGGCCAGGGCCTCCAGGTGAAAGCTGAGCGCGGCCAGCAGACTTCCAATAAGCACTAAACCGATTTTGAACTTGCTTTGGCTGTTCATCAATATCACCTTCTTTTTTGCCTTAACGATCATATCCATAGTTTGACCAACGCTTTTAAAAATTAATCTAAAAAAGCAATTAGATGACAACCGGTTTACGAATGTTACATTTTCAAACCAATATGAAGAACTCAAAAGCATTTAAGGTGCAAAACCGCCCGTTCTCATGTATAAACAACATTATAGAGAGTTTTTCGTTTGACCAGCCCTTAAAAAGAAGGTGAGTTCAGCGTGAAAAAGGCGCAAACCTATGCAGAGGCCGTAAAGTATAATACGAAAAAAAAGTTCAATAAACTTATCCAAAAACCCGATGACTTAGAGTTGATCGGGAAAGGCAGGAGCGCATACGTTTTTAAGCTGACTGAAGAGGGCAGGGAAATGGCTCTTAAAGTCTTTTTTCCCGAATTTAAGAACATCGCCGCAAGGGAAGCGGAGATTTACAAAAAGCTTTCTGATTCGAATTATTATCCTGATATATATGAAACAGGGCCATCATATATTTTAATGGAGTATATTAAAGGATACACTTTTTATGAGTGTTTAAACAAAGGCATTCCGATCGATGATGACATGATCTGCGAGGTCGACCGCGCATTGAATGATGCGAAGCGAAAAGGGTTGAATCCATCCGATATCCACCTCCGAAACCTGATACTGACGCCGGCTGGGACAATCAAAGTCATCGATGTCGCCAGGTTTTTGCAGACGAAAGAATGCAGACAGTGGGATGACTTAAAAACAGCCTATCAAACCATTTATAAAAAAAGCCGTTTCCCGCAAAGGCTTCCTAAGCTGTGGATGGAATTGATCGCTTATCTTTATAAAAAAAGCTGGCTTCAAAAACAATGGGCCGCCAGAAAAAACAAATTTCACCCGTAATTTGAAACTTAAAGAAAGCACGTCCGTATATGAAATAACCCCATTACAGTCAGGAAGGGAGAAACAGCTGTTGAAGAAAAAGAAGAAACGAAATGATGATAAATGGGATTATCTTTATCTCGTTGATTTGCTTGAGCCGTTGTTTTATGTGCTGAGGCTGGCAGTAAGAGGACTTGCGAAAATCATAAATTAAACACCCGGGCTTTCGGGTGTTTTTTTGATGGCCGGGTGATCAGTCAAATACAAAACCCCTTCATCAGAAGGGGTTGCTTTTTAATGCTCTTTCAAATTTGTGAGCGGTACTTCCTGCTCGTTCTCCGGCTGGCCGAGCGGAAAGATTCTTGCCGTTTCATTTTGTTCGTTGACACGCTGAATATAAATCGGCCTGCCGTTATAAGTAACATCAACCATGTCGGGTGATTCGACGATTTCCTGGGCACGCTGCGTATTCATGCTGACACCCTCCTTTAGCTTTTACTCATAATGTGTACACCCGGCTGCTTTCGTATTCCTTTTTAGCCGGTTTTCTTTCAAGGAAGGGTTATCTTCAGGCTCCCGTAATCAATGAATCTTTACGTACAAAGGCAGATCCGTGTGTCCCATTTCACGCACATAAACAAACAGATTGCCTTTGTGATGAATTTCGTGTCCGATCGCGAGCTGCAGCAGTTGTTCGCCGGCTACTTTTCGTCCGAAGACGCCGGTCAAATCGACTTCACGATCCAATTCTTCATCCGTAAAAGATTCAAGCAGCTTTTTTGTTTTTTCTGTATACGTTTTAGCAAGCTCGCTCAGGCTTGTCCCTGTTTCTTCCGGTTTCTTTTTAAAAGACTCTCCGTTCCCTTCTTTTGCCGCCGAAGCAAAGGCATAGAAAGATTGCAGCATATGCGTGACAAGTTCCTTCGCTGGCATCGACGTTTCAGTCGGTTTGTAATCGAGATGTTTTTCATCAATCTTTTGAATCAGTTCTTCTGTCACCAGGCGGTGGGACATAAATTCCTGAACGATGCGGTCTTTTCGTTCCATTTTTTATTCCTCCTTCATGTTTTAGCAGTTCATACACAGAATAACACGACTTTCCATTTTCAGCATCTGTCCTGCAGCACCCTTCGGACCGCCTTGACATATTTGCGGAATGTTCTCGTTTTTGTTTCCTCCCTCTCTTTATAGGAAAAGTCTTCGAAAAACTCTTTCCTTTGAGCCGTGCTGATTTCAAGCTGCACGCTCATTCCTGACTGGCTTTCATTATTGATGTTTTCCTCGGCAGTTCCGGCAAATTTCCCGTCCACTTTGACCAATTCTGCGGAAAAGTCAGACTTTTTCAGAGATTTGACGATGGCTTTTGCCAGCTTTCTATCCGTTCCTCCCAC
This sequence comes from Bacillus sp. GM2, assembly GCF_056155945.1. NCBI lineage: Bacteria > Bacillati > Bacillota > Bacilli > Caryophanales > Bacillaceae > Bacillus > Bacillus sp. GM2. The sequence continues at coordinate 745,642 of NZ_JBRKSZ010000007.1, read as the reverse complement.
AAGCGTGTGCGGGCGGTCGCCGGAATAGCCGTGGAATGCGATGGTATAGCGGTGTTCTTTTATTTTCTGCAATGCCAGAGGCTCGTCAAAGTTTGTGCTTGTAATATGAAGATCCGAGTTGTTCTCATCCTTTTTTCCTTCGAATAAATAAGTTGAATAATCATCTTTGAAAGCTCTGACAAGCTCGCTTACTCCGCCTTCTATTCTTCCTCCGTGTGGCGAAAAAATTAAACAGTCGCTTCCCGCTTTTTCGTGGTACTCAATGTCATAGCCGCTTTTTTCGTGTTCCTGCAATTCCTTGAAATTCATGTATCTGTCCCCGGCTTGGATCTGAAAGTTCTCCCGGGTTGTTTTTTCGAACCACCTGTATACGCCATTTATCATCACTGCTGCGATCACCAAGTAGATGAGTACTTTTTTCTTCATTGATTATTCCCCTTTTACACTACCTTTCGATTTCTAAGCATGTCCTCCAAGCCTCATTGTATATTTGGCTTTTTTGTGACACAGTTATTTTACGCTTTAGACATGACGTGTTCAATTATGAATAAGTTTGATAAAAAATAAAAATTTAAATAAAATGATGCTTTTTCATTAGTTTAAAAGATCGATAAATTTTAAGAAAAAAATCTCATAAGAATCGGCGTCTCTTGTTGCACGACTTTCCCTACAGCCTATCCCGCTTGAGAATGAGGCGTTCTATCAGAAACGGGGTATACGGTTTGATAAAAGTAAAATCTGCCGCGTCTGCCGGCTGCAGATGTTATATTTTCTTTTCATCCCCGTTCTGTTATCCTATTACCGACAATAAAAATGCAGGTGATAAAACATGGAAACAGAATATGAAACAAAAGGCTACGACCTGACAAAAGTTTATGATTACAATCAATATCCGGATGTCCGCCACGGACGGTGCGACAATTGCGATTACACCCTTTTTAAAACCTCTGTAAAAAACGGGCAGTTTTTGCGTGAATGCCGGCGCTGCGGCATGAAAAAAAGCATTTAGCGTTACAGCATATTCTCATATGTATAAAAAAACTTGCCGACAAGGCTGAATGCAGCTTTGCCGGCAATACACGTCATGCTGTCAAATGTTTAAACATCTTTTTGATCTTTGTTTGTGACAAAGCCGTTGATCGATTCACCGATCTTTCCGCTAAGATCGGCATTCAGATTGTTGAGATTTTGAATATATTCGCTGATGACATTTTGGATCGCTTCATTAAGTTCCGCATTTTCGCTTTTTGTGAAATCGGCCTCTCTCAGATCGATGCCGCTGTTTTTCTGAACCAGCTCATAGATCGATTCGCCAAATCCCGTGATAAGGCCGTTGACTCTCTCGATGATTTGAGCGGTTTCCTTGTCTTGCGGACTGCCGCCCATAGCCGTGAAAGACTTCTCATTCCCGTGCTGTTCAGCCATTTGCAGATCCTCCTCTCATAATGACATACTCCTTCACAATATATGATAAAAAATCAAATCCTGTTTCCGCAGCAGCTTGATACGGCTGCTAATTGGTTGATGATACATAAAAAGACGCCGCGAACCCGGTGCGGCGTCCTTTTTAATGAACGTTCGTATACACTTCCTGCACATCGTCATCATCTTCAAGTACGTCAATGAGCTTTTCGACTTTTTCCTGAAGTGCTTCATCGACCTCTGCATAGGTTTGCGGAACCATTGTAATTTCGGCTGTCGCCATTTGGTAGCCGCGCTCCTCCAAGTTTTTCTTTACTTCTTCAAACTGTTCGGGCTCAGTATAAATCTCGAACAGCTCTTCGCTCGTTTCGAGCTCCTCGGCACCGGCATCAATAACCTCAAGCATAAACTCCTCTTCATCTATCTCAAGATCTTCACGCTCGATTGCAATATATCCTTTCCGGTCGAACATATAAGAAACGCATCCTGTTTCCCCCAAGCTGCCGCCGTTTTTGCTGAAGGCGGTTCTGACGTTTGTCGCCGTCCGGTTTTTATTATCTGTCAAACAGTTGACCATGACAGCCACACCGCTTGGGCCGTAGCCCTCATACGTAATTTCCTCGTAGCTTTTTCCATCCTGGCTGCCGGAAGCTTTTTTGATGGCGCGGTCGATGTTGTCGTTTGGCATGTTTGCATTTTTGGCTTTATCGATGACGAGACGCAGACTTGCGTTAGATTCGGGATCGGGTCCCCCTTCTTTTGCGGCTACATATATTTCTTTGGCAAGCTTCATGAAAATTTTGCCGCGTTTAGCATCTTGGGCATTTTTTCTTCTCTGAATATTTTTCCATTTAGAATGGCCAGCCATATCTTTCTACCTCCAAAAAAATTCTCGTCTCTATGTACACTTTATACGGTTTTCTCCGTTTTTGTAAAGAAATCGGCCGAACGCTCACAAAAAAATTGCCGGGGAATCCCCGGCAATTCCCTGCTTGTCATTGGTTGCGCAAGCGGTTCAAATTGTTATTCGTCGTGTCTCCGCGATCCCTAATGTTCTGAGGGTCGTCGTTCATTTCGCGGAGCCTTGTAAATGCGCCGTCATCCTCGACAACTTGAACGGTCCGGTCTCCAGCAAACGTTTTGGCTGCTTTTCTAATTTGAGTTCTCTCATTATTTGTCAGCCGTTTATCTGACCGTACCGCGATGATGACCGTTTCGTTCGTTACCACGGCCTGACTCTCGTCAACATAATTCAATTTGTTGACGCGTCCAGTGATATTCCTGGAGATTTTACGGTTTTCTGGTCTGTTATAGCCTGTGTCCGCCGTGTTCACCAAATGATTGTGATAATTCATGTCTCCCCGGCTGAAAGTTCCATCGCCTGTTGGAACGGGATTCCCGTTGCCCGCTCGATTGTTCACGTTCGTTGCACCGTTTCTCCCGTTCATATTTTCAAGCATTTCTGTAACAGGACCGTCATTATCAAGACCGTTATTACGATCTGCATCATTTGAATAATATCCGATCGGACGCGTATTGTTTCCATTATCTATAGCGTCGTTCGTTCCGCAGGCAGATAGACCAGCTGTCAAAAGCAAAATACCCGAAAACACTTTCAGCTTGCTGTCCAATGGTAATACCCCCCGTAGAAAACCGCTGAATTTGAGCATTGCGCTCTTTTTTAGGATGTGCGTGATGTGAAGAGTTACCCTTGACAGTTATAGACAGTCCGTGAAAAAGCATGAAAGTGTTTATAGCGGTCCACAATAAAAAAGGAACGATAGATCATCGTCCCATTCCGAATCAGTCTTCTTCATCTTCCGGTCTGTTAAACATCTGTCCGCCTGCGGGCTGCTGTCCGTATCCGCCCATACCGTACGGAGCTCCCATTTGCGGCATCTGTCCATATGGCGCTGCACCCGGAAAACCTCCCGGGAATTGGCCCGGCCCGCACCCGCAGTCATCTTCTTTGCCGTGTGCCATATTGGGATCGTGACCGACGTTTGGCGGTGCATTTCCCGGAAACGGCTGATAAGGCGCATATGCCGGAGCAGTCATCGGCTGATGATGATATCCGTGATGACCGACATTGTCATGCCCCATGTTGTCATCACCGTCATATTCAGCAGGAGATACATAGCTAGGCTGATGCATGTAAGGCATCATTTGAGCAGGATATGGATACCAAGGGTGGCATAATCCCGATCCAGACAGCACCGGTGAAACAGGAATCCAGCAGCCTCCAGGATAGAACGGATAAGGATGCGGATGGTGATGATATCCGGCAGCAGCTACATTCGGCATGCCGTGAAACTGCTTATTTTCATCACCTGCTGCACCGACATTCGGCGGCTGCGGAACATTCGGATAATTGACATTTTCCATATGATTCTCCTCCTCATTTGTCCATGGATTATACATGTTGGGGCCTTTCTCTTGATGTTCATAAGGTTTTGGAGGTGCGTACGGCTGGTGAAGCTGATTGACGCTTTGATACAAATTCGATATGTCGCCTTCAGGCAAACTTGACTGTCCGATGTTCGGGACAGGCGGAACATAAGGAACCGAAGGCTTTTCTTTCGGTTTTATATCTTCAACATCAAGCTTGCTTTTCGGCTTTTCTTTTGCAAATGGATGTTCCTGCTGTTTTTTCGGTAACTCTTTTCGCATATTGAGCTGTTCTTCTTTTTTGACCGGCACTCCCCCTGACGGTACTTTGATTTTCATGCCCGGCATGATCAAATCTGGATTGCTCAGCTGCGAATTCAGCTTTTTCAGTTCTTCAAAGTCCACTTCATATCTTTCCGCGATTTTTTCCAGAGAATCGCCCTTTTGGACAATATGAATTTTCAACGTTTTCCCCTCCTATGCAAAAACGTGAACGAACAGATGAGAATAACAAATATGCTTCTCCACAAATTTATGCGCATAGCGGAGGGGTTATGATAAAAACTTGTTCTCCAAAAATTTAACGGATCGTTAACATCCGATTCAGCGCAAGAATGGCATCTTTTGCGATATCTTGATCCACTTTGATCACGCCTGTCGGTTCACCTTTGTCAATCTGCTCCAGCGACCACAGCAAATGCGGCATGTCGATTCTGTTCATTGTCAAACAAGGGCACATATCTGGATTAAGGGATTCGATTTGTTTATCAGGATGTTCTTGAATGATGCGTGAAACAAGGTTCATCTCTGTTCCAATCGCCCATTTGCTCCCCGGTTTTGCTTCATTAATCGTATCGATGATTTTTTTTGTAGACCCGCTGAAATCGCTGAGTGCGACGACTTCATGGGTGCATTCCGGATGAACGATAACATTAATGTCCGAATCCCGCTCTTTAACGTTTTTGATATTCGCCGCGGTAAATTTTTCGTGAACAGAGCAATGCCCCTTCCACAAAATGATTTTTATGTCTTCATAATCGCCGTTATACTCAAGTTTTTCTGCAATGGGATCCCATACCGCCATTCTGCTGAGAGGAATGCCGAGGTCAAATGCCGTGTTGCGTCCCAAGTGCTGATCCGGAAGAAATAAAATCCTCTCCTTTTGCGATAGCGCCCATGTCAACATGCGGGCCGCATTTGAGGATGTCACGGATGCTCCCCCGTTTCTTCCTACAAAAGCTTTGATTTCCGCTGTCGAATTGACATATGTGAGGGGAATGATTGTATCGCCAAACAGCTCTGAAAGCTCTTCCCAGGCGCGATTCGTCTGCTGCATGTTGGCCATATCGGCCATCGAACAGCCTGCGCGCATGTCCGGCAAAACGACAATCTGTTCGTCCGAAGTGAGCATATCGGCTGTTTCTGCCATAAAATGTACGCCGCAGAACACGATATATTCCGCTTTTTTATTTTTTTGGGCGACTTGCGCCAGCTGAAGCGAATCTCCCGTCGCGTCCGCAAATTGGATCACTTCGTCTTTTTGGTAGTGATGCCCCGGGATAAACAGCCTTTCTCCGAATTTCTTTTTGATATTCAAAATCCTTCCGGCCATTTCTTCTTCGGTCAATTCTTTATACAGCTCCGGCATCATGCCGGCGTTTCTGTCATGAATCAAATTTAAAATAAACATCTGTCACCTCTCCAATCCCGCTTATTTTTTCAGATCGACATTCATGCTGATATCAAGGCTTTTCGCCGAATGAGTCAAGTAGCCCAATGAAATACAGTGCACCCCTGTTCCCCTGTATGCGGCGAGATTTTCAAATGAAATTCCGCCTGAAGCTTCCGTAATAATGCCGGCGGGTGTCATTTCCGCAAATGCTTTCACCTTGTCAGGAGGACAATTGTCAAACATAATGATATCGGCACCAGCCGCAATCGCTTCATGAAGCTCTTGTTCAGACTCGATCTCCACTTCGATTTTGACCATATGGCCGCACGCTGACCGTGCTTTTTCAACCGCTTTTAAAATCGAGCCGCAGGCGGCAATGTGGTTGTCTTTAATCATGATGCCGCCGTCCAAGCCAAAGCGGTGATTGCAGCCCCCGCCGGTTTTGACCGCGTATTTTTCAAGAATGCGCAGGCCCGGGGTCGTCTTTCTCGTATCGCAAATCGCGATATCCGGATCATTCAGCCTGATAACGGACTGCTTTGTTAAAGTGGCGATCCCCGACATTCTTTGAATGAGATTCAGCACGACCCGTTCGCCGGTCATGAGGGAAGCTGCACGGCCTTTGAGCCGCGCGATCGTTTCTCCTTTATGAACCGCTTCGCCATCTGTTTTCAGCATTTGCACGGCGATCGTTTCATCTAGCAGCCGAAAGCCTTCGAAAATCACTAATTCTCCTGCAAACAATCCGTCATCCTTCGCTGTGATGACAGCTTCGCATTGAAGATTGTCGTCAAAAACGGCTTCAGAAGTGAAATCCCCCCAGCCGATATCTTCCTTGAAAAATTCTTTAAGCATGTTCCTAAGTATGAGCCGCTGCATATTTCACAATCCCTTCGTTTTGTTTTATCTTGATCCCGCCTTTTGTGTGAACGATTTGCTTGCCATGCCAGTTTTTATCATCAGGCGCCGGGCAATCCGAACGGTAATGGCCGCCTCTGCTTTCTGTACGAATCAATGCCGAGACCGTCATCTGCTTGGCGGTCTGCCATAAATGAGCTAATTCAAGCTGTTCTTTTGTGATTTCTTTCACATTCACGATTTGAAAAGGCACTCGCTCAAGCCATTCTTTCACCTTCGTCAATTCATCCCCCGTTCGCACGATCGCTACATGATCCGTCATGTGTTTTTGAATATCCTTCACATTTGTCAGGGGAACAGAATATGTCACATCCTCAGGCTGAGGAGATTGGCCTCTGACAGGCTCAGGTTTTTCATAAGCTTGTATCCGATCCGCCGCTCTCCTTCCGAAGACGATGCATTCCAAGAGAGAATTGCTTGCCAGACGGTTGGCGCCGTGAAAGCCTGTGCATGCGGCTTCCCCAATCACATAAAGGTGTGGAACGTCCGTTTCCCCCCATCTGTTCACAGAAACGCCCCCCATTAAAAAATGCATGCCCGGTGAAACCGGAAGCCGGCCTTCTTCAATGGAAATTCCGGCTTTTTCGCAAAGAGAGGAAATCGTAGGGAAGCGGCTTTTAAAGTCTGATATGCGGGTAATATCCAAAAATACGCTGCTTCCGCAGGCCAGCTTTTCGTGAATCGCACGAGATACGATGTCCCGCGGCGCTAAATCCTGCATGGGGTGAATGCCTTCCATCACCCGCTGTCCGTTTTCATCAACCAAGACAGCGCCTTCTCCGCGCACAGCTTCTGAAACAAGCCCGTGTGCGCGCCCGTCTTTGACGAGCAATGTAGGATGAAATTGAACGAATTCCAAATCTGCGAGCTCGGCTCCTGCCCGATATGCCAAAGAAATCGCATCGCTTGTCACAGAACGGTTATTCGTGTTGATTTGAAATAGATTTCCGCAGCCTCCTGCCGCCAGCACAACAAAATCGGCTTTCCTGAGAAAAGCCTTTCCCTGGCGGTCTTTCGTCCAGACGCCCGCACAGCGTCCGTCTTCAATCCATAAATCCGCCGCCGTTTCGTATTCTTTCAATACGACATGAGGACCGAGCCTTCCGATTAAGTGCCGGATCAGCGCCTGCCCCGTAGCGTCTCCCCCGGCATGCAAAATTCTGTTCATCGAATGTGCGCCTTCTTTGCCGAGGCTGAGCTTTCCGGATTCGTCAGTATCAAAAGGGAAATGCTGAAGAATCAGCTCATCAACAAGGCGCTGGCCGTCTTTAATGGCATCTTGAACCGCTTCGATTTGATTGTGGCCGCATCCGGCATATAATGTGTCGTCCGCATGAGCTGACCAGGAATCGCGAGGCAATACAGCCGAGGCAATTCCTCCCTGAGCGAGGGTTGAATTGCTGTCTTTTACAGATGCTTTTGTCATCACAATCACTTCATAAGACGGCGGAATGGATGCAGCAAAAGACAGCGCAGCGGCACCTGCTCCGACAACAATTATCGTCTGATGAGACATGTCGACTCCTCCTGTAAATTTACATGTGTCTTGACACTTATATTTACATATCGATAAAATAAACTCAAGTATTTTTTATAAAGAATGGGAGACGAGAGTTGTGATTTATCTTGATTATGCAGCGACGACACCGGCGGCAAAAGAAGCCTTGGACGCGTTTCAAAAACTGAGCACAGACGTGTACGGAAATTCGAGCAGTCTGCACGATGCGGGAGGGAAAGCCGAAAGCATTCTGCGCTACTGCCGCCAAAGGATGGCGGAACTTTTATCCGGGGAAGAAGAAGGCGTTTATTTTACGGGCGGCGGCACCGAAGCCAATTTTTTGGCGATTCACTCCCTCTTAAATGGACTCCCCGCCGGAAAGCAGCGCTTTTTAATGACAGAAATGGAACATCAGTCGATCCACATTTTAAAGCGGCATCTTGAGATACTGGGGTTTAAAGTCGACTTGATGAAACCCGATGCTTCAGGCATCATCACAACAGAGATACTGGAACGGCATCTCCGCCCTGATACAGGTCTCGTCTCAATTCAGCATGCCAACTCAGAAACAGGCGTCATCCAGCCCCTGGCAAAGCTTTCGGCTTACTTGCATAAGCGGGACGTGCTCCTGCACAGCGACTGCGTACAGACCTTTGCCAAGATTCCGGTTTGCATTGATGAGCTCGGCGCTGATGCCTTATCTGTTTCAAGCCATAAAGTATACGGACCAAAAGGAGTTGGAGCGGTCTATATCCGGCCTGGTGTGAACTGGAAACCCGTCTACCCGGGCACTTTGCATGAAAACGGATTGAAGAGCGGCACCGTCAATGTCCCTGGAATCGGCGCTTTCATTACCGCTACCGAGTTGACAATAAAGCGTATGGGTGCCGCGTATCTCAAACATCAGGAACTGCGCGCCCGTTTTCTGGAAAAGGCAAAAGCCCGGAAGCTTCCCGTCTCCCTCGCTGTGCCCGATTCGGCAAATTCGCATGTTCTGCCGCATATTATAGGTTGTTTTTTTCATTCCTTTGAAGGACAATATACTATGCTGGAATGTAATCGGAGAGGAATTTGCATTTCTACCGGGAGCGCGTGTTCAGCGGGCTATCATGAGCCGTCGAATACGATGAAAGCCCTTTTGATCCCAAGGGAGCTCGCGCTTCAATTCGTCCGAATTTCGTTCGGATACGATACGACAAGCGAACATGTTGATAAGCTGTTGGACGTTTTTGAAGATATGATGCATGAGAAAGGAGACCATCGGATTGACAGACGGATTAAAACTTACGGGAGCTGAGCGGCGCCAGCAGCTTCTGGCCTGGCTTAAGGAGTCTGAGGCTCCGCTGACAGGAAGCGAACTGGCGAAAAGAGCATCTGTTTCACGGCAGGTCATCGTACAGGACATTTCTTTATTAAAAGCAAAAAACGAACCGATCATCGCAACAAGCCAAGGATACGTGTATTTGCGGTCGGCCCTCGGCAAAAAACAGCCGGTTCAGCGGCTCATCGCCTGTGAACACGAGCCGGAAAAAACGGAAGAAGAACTGAATCTGATCGTCGACTTTGGCGTAACCGTGAAAGATGTAACGATTGAACATCCGGTCTACGGCGACTTAACAGCTTCGATCAGGGTCAGCACAAGAAAAGAAGTCTCGGATTTCGTCAAAAAAATCTCGTCGACAAACGCCGCTTATCTGTCTCAACTGACAAACGGCACCCATCTGCACACATTGGAGGCAGATGACGAAGAGAAGATCGAACAAGCTTGCGACGCCCTGCAAAAAGCGGGCATCCTCATTCCCGAATAAAGAAAAGGTCCTTTGCCGTCATCAACGCAAAGGACCTTTTCTTTATAATGTATACGCATTGTAGGCTCCGAGCATTTTCACCTTGCAGCCCAAAGCTTCAAGCTCAGCTATCGCACCTGGAATCAGCACGTCGTCCAGTGCCATTTCAATATCAATAATGAAAAAATAATTGCCGAGACCGGTTTTTGTCGGCCGCGATTCAATTTTAGAAAGATTCAAATTTCTCCAGGCGAAAGCCGACAGCACTTGGTGGAGAGCCCCTGATTTGTCCGAAGGAAGGGTTACCAGCAAAGTCGTTTTCGGCCTTCCCGTCAAGTGCGGATTGACCGGCGGAGATGCCTCGTGATCCGGATGAAGCATCACAAATCTCGTGTGATTGTATTCATAGTCATGCACATCTCTTTTGACGATGTCTAATCCATACGTAGCTGCTGCCATTTCATTGGCGATCACGCCAATGTTCTCGTCCGGATGTTCACTCACGTATTTTGCAGCTGCTCCGGTGGATGTCGCATATTCAAACGGAATGGAGCGGAACCGGCTGTGCAAAAATTTATGGCATTGCGCGATGGCATGGGAATGGGAATAAACCTTCTGAATGTCTTCCCAAGCCTCTTTTCTTGCAGGATGCACAAGTAAATGCTGACGGATGGGAGCGGTGATTTCTCCGACAATATAAAGGGGCTGTTCGTGAATTAAGTAGTCTATTGTCAGATTCACCGATCCTTCAATCGCATTTTCAAGCGGGACGACAGCCAGATCAATCTCGCCGTTCATCGCGGCATCCATACATGCGGGTATCGTGTTAAATGCTTGCTGGTCTGCATCTGAAAAGCAGGAGCAGACGGCAAGGTGCGTAAATGTTGCTTCTGGACCTAAATAACCTACTCTCATACTCATGATATATGACATTCTCTCCCTTTAAGCGCCCGAACCTAGTATTTCGACCTTTTCTACGAATTCCAGCTTTCTTAATTTGTTCATCAGCAAATCGATATTTCCATCCATTCCTCTCGTACTGACGGACAGCGTGACATTCGCTCTTCCTTGAAGAGGGATGGTCTGGTGGATCGACAGCACGTTGCAGCCCGATTCAGCCACCACTTGGAGCAGATGGGACAGCGTTCCCGAGCGGTCCTCCAAATGAAAAAAAAGCGTGATAATCTGTTCCTTGACCATCGTATAAAAAGGAAAAACCGCATCTCTGTACTTGTAAAAAGCGCTTCGGCTCAAATCTACCTTTTGGACGGCTTCAGCTACAGATTCCGCTTTTTTCCGCTCAATCAGCTTTTTGACCTCAAGTGTTTTCCGCATTGCCTCCGGCAGCACGTCTTCCCTGACAAGATAAAAGGTCTCCTCTTTCACAGACTTTTCTCTCCTTTTAAAAACCCTGATTCCTTTACATTGATTCAGTGAGCGAAAGGAAAGGCGTTCCTTTCAGCTAAAAGTCGGAGAGCTTGCCTGGCAAACTCTCCGGTATGATCAGTCGATAAATTCAAATTCAAATTCGAGAAGACGGATCGTATCTCCGTCTTTTGCACCGCGGGCCCGAAGCGCGTCATCAACGCCCATTCCGCGAAGCTGTCTGGCAAAACGCTTAACAGACTCGTCTCTTGAAAAATCCGTCATTTTAAATAAGCGTTCGAGCTTGGCTCCGCTGAGCACAAAGGTGCCGTCAGGATCACGGCTGATCTCAAACGGCGCTTCCTCATCCTCAAGCTTATACATGACTCTGTTTTCAGTCATGTCTTCTTCGTCGTAGAGCGGGAATTCCGGTGTCGTTTCCAAACGGTCGGCAATCTCAAACAGCAGATCCCTCAACCCTTGTCTGGTCAACGCGCTGATTGGAAAAACAGGATAATCATCTGTAAGCTTTTCTTTGAAAGCCTTCAGATTTTCTTCCGCATCCGGCATATCCATTTTATTGGCGACAATAATTTGAGGACGTTCTGTCAGCCTCAGATTATACTGTTCAAGCTCTTTATTGATGGTCACATAATCTTCATACGGGTCGCGCCCTTCAAGACCCGACATGTCGATCACGTGCACGATGACGCGCGTTCTTTCGATATGTCTGAGGAATTGGTGTCCGAGGCCAACTCCTTCGTGCGCCCCCTCAATCAGTCCCGGAAGATCCGCCATTACAAAGCTGCGGCCGTCTTCCGTTTCGACCATTCCGAGATTCGGGTTCAGCGTTGTAAAGTGGTAATCGGCAATTTTCGGCTTGGCCGAAGACACGACAGACAGGAGCGTTGACTTTCCGACGCTTGGGAAACCGACAAGGCCGACATCGGCCAAAACTTTCAGCTCGAGAACGATATAGCGCTCCTTGCCGGGTTCGCCGTTTTCAGAAAGCTGCGGCGCCGGGTTGGCAGGCGTCGCGAAACGGGTATTGCCCCGTCCGCCGCGTCCCCCTTTTGCGATGACGGCTTCCTGTCCGTGTTCGGTTAGATCAGCGATGACCTGCTTTGTATCATCGTCAATGACAACCGTGCCGGGCGGAACTTTCACAACCATGTCTTCTGCATTTCGGCCGTGCTGGTTTTTAGACATGCCGTGTTCTCCGCGCGTCGCCTTAAAATGTCTTTGATATCTAAAATCCATCAGCGTGCTGAGGCCTTCGTCAACTTTGAAAACGACGTCTCCGCCTTTTCCGCCGTCACCTCCGGCAGGGCCTCCTTTTGGCACATATTTTTCGCGGCGGAAAGCAACCATACCGTTGCCTCCGTCTCCGCCTTTTACGTATATTTTTACCTGATCAACAAACATAATGTCCTCCGTTCTATTCCTAAAAAACCGCTTTACTTGATATGAATTTCGGCGATGCACTCACGGTCTGTTACATCAAGCCGCTTGATTTCATAAAAATCAGCCAGTGAATGATGAAAGTCTTTAATACCGGTCAGCTTTGTGAATACGCCGTGGAAATCCAGAAAGATGACAAGCCGGTCGTCCGGACCGTCCGTCTGCAGCGTGATCGTCAGATGATTGTCGCCGCCTTTCAAAACGGCATCCTCAAAAGTCCCAAACAGCTTTCTGACGAAAACGACGAGCTTCTCTTCATAAGCTGACAAATCCCTGACCTGACCGATCACCTCATATTCAAGCGTCAGCGAATGGGCCATCCAGTTAAATGTAAGCAGCTCATACGCCGCACGCGGGATTTTAAGGTTTGAAAGCTTTGATTCATGCTGAGCTTCGATGACCACTTCATCAATAATTTCAAATACGCGGTCATACTTTTTTAATGTTAAGTTTCCTTTAATCAATTGCAGTTTATTCATCCAGTCGTGCCTTGAGTGGCTGAGCAGATGGATAAGCTCATGGGTCAAAGCCTTATCGTCCATATTCTTTTCTTGTTTTTTCGAAGTTTCTTCCATTTTTGCACTCCCAATCGTTTGTTCTCTATTTTAGGAGTCTGATTCAGTTTGTACTTTGAATTATAACAGAGAAGGCAGTATAAATGAAACACGTTTATATACTTTAAAGAAGCAGAATCAGAGCGGAAACCCGGCCTTTTCCAGGGGGCGGGAAGGTGTTTTTAAGCTAGTCACGGTGCTGTATGTAAAAAACTCCGGTCAGAACGACCGGAGTTTCGTTTAAAGGTTAGGCTACAGGATATACGCTCACTTTTTTGCGGTTACGGCCGAAACGTTCGAATTTAACAGTTCCGTCGACTTTTGCATATAGAGTGTCATCTCCGCCGCGCCCAACGTTTTCACCTGGATAGATTTTTGTTCCGCGCTGACGATAAAGGATGGAACCGCCAGATACGAATTGACCGTCTGCACGTTTAGCACCTAGGCGCTTCGCCTCAGAGTCACGTCCGTTCTTCGTTGAACCTACTCCTTTTTTAGATGCAAAAAACTGAAGATCTAATCTTAGCATGTAGCTCACCTCCTATATTCTGTTCGTCGTTACTTTTAAGTAACCTTTGTAGTCTCGTTCGATCGTTTCAAGGGAGACGATCATGCCTTCGAGAAGGAGCTGCGCCTTTTCAAAAGCCTCCCGATCCGTACCGTCCGGGAATCCGAAAGATAAAAATCCGCCGTCTTCCCCGAGGTCAATGACCGGCTCAATGCCCGTCAGCTTCATGACGGCATTAACAGCTCCAAAGGCGACCGCCGATGCCCCTGCACAAACGAGATCCTGACCATGTTCAGCAAAATTCGCATGTCCCGACATTTCAAAGCCTAAGATGTCTTTGTTCGATCGGGCTCTGGTAACCTTTGCATGAATCATATCATACACGCCTTAAGCGTTGATTTTTTCGATTACAACTTTAGTGTAAGGTTGACGATGACCTTGTTTTTTATGTTGGTTTTTCTTCGGCTTGTACTTAAATACGGTAATTTTTTTCGCGCGGCCTTGTTTTTCAACTTTGCCTGTTACCGTAGCGCCTTCAACCGTAGGGCTGCCAACTTTAACATTTTCACCGCCGACAAACAATACGTTGTCAAAAGTAACTGTTTCGCCGGCTTCAGCAGCAAGCTTTTCGACGTATACAGTTTGGCCTTCTTCAACTTTGATTTGTTTTCCGCCTGTTTGAATAATTGCGTACATCTCTGCACCTCCTAATAAACTAAGACTCGCCAGTCACAGGGGGCTAAGAAAGCACTTAACACCTGTGCTGAGCGGTTGTAGCACGGGTGCTACATCCATAACATTAAAAAATATACCAGAAAAGAGCTCGAGTGTCAATGTCTTTTAGAAGATGGATATAGTCAATAAACCAAAAGCAGATCTTCCATTGAGGAAGTCGTGCGCTTGTCTGTAAAATAAGCGTGGAGAACTTCGTTTTCATCAAGCTGGCTCAGTTTTTGTCCGTCCTTCTCAATAATGATCGGGTGTTTGCAGCCTCTTTTAAACAGGAGCATGACCTCATAAACCCGCTGTTCGGCGCACACCGTGATCGGGGCGAGGCGTCGCACTTCCCTCTCCTTTCCATAATACCGCTCAAGCAAAAAACGGATATGGGCGTAATGGCGATTGCGATATTCCTGGTAAAGGGATGCAGCCAAAAATACGAGGAGCACCCAAGCGCTCAGCTGTGACGGGGAAACCAACAAAATTGCCGCGATTAGAACAGCGCAGCAAAAGCATGACACAGCCAGCATCATCCGCTGTGCTTTCTGATACGGAAGGTGTTTTGAAAACAGCAAAAACAGCAGCTTCCCGCCGTCAAGCGGCCAAACCGGAAACAGATTAATCAAGAGGATGGTCAGATTGTAAAAGGTAAACGTTTCAAATATATGAGGGCTGACGAGCGAATTGACCGCCAAAAGCCAGGCAGCAAATTGAAGCCAGATATGCTGAACAGGCCCCGCGGCGATGACGGCCAGCTCTTCCTTTAACGGTCTGTTGCCATGTTCATCGACTTCAAGCGTTCCCCCAAAAGGCAGCAGGAAAATGCCTTTAATTCTCCATGAAAAATAAACGGCAGCAGCAGCGTGGCCAAGCTCGTGGATCAAAATAACGATCATTAAACATAACAGCGCTTTAATATGTCCTGTCATGATACCGATCGCCATGACAAGCCACAGCAGAGGGTGAATGTGAAGCTTGGTGAAGAGCTCCGTCCATTTATTCAAATGTGATCACCTGTATCGGATCAACAAATTCCTCGCCTTGTTTGATCGCAAAGTAATAGACACCTTTTTGATTTTTATCCTGCTTAATCGTTCCGAGCTTCGTTCCTTTATCTATAAAATCGTATAAAGCGACATTCGCTTTTTTCAGCTGACCGTAGTAGGTATAGCTGTTGTCCGCATGCTGCAAAACCACCGTCAGGCCCGTTTCCGGATTTTTGTCCACTTCAATGACATAGCCTTCCTTCATGCTGCGGATCGTTTCGTCTTCTGTTTCTACCTTAATGCCCTGGCCTGAGAATTTCTCCTGAACCTTTCCCATGGCAGGAACAGCGAGATCCTGATTCACCTCGACCTGGCCGGATGGTTTGTCGCCTTTCGGCTGAAAGAATGCGAGGGGATCGCCAAACTTGGATTCATACCAATTCTGGAGGGCCGCAAATTGGAACTCTTCAGTAAACACCTGGCTGATGACCGGTTTGATTTGGTTTGCGGGTTCAAACTGGCCTTTGTAGGCAATGGCGGACACAAGGACAAGGCATGCCGACAGAAGACATTTCATGATGAGCGCATCCGCTTTGACAAGAGGATGCTTCCCATTTATCAGCAGGGAGCTTCCTTCGGGCGGAGAGAAGTCTCCTCCCTTTTCATCTTCTGAAAAGGCTGTCCATGCAGGCGGCTTGACCGGCAGCTTTTTGCCGCCTGACGAAAAGGGCTGTTTGTCCGGCGTCTTCCGCTTTCTTTTCCTGGCCATTCTTTTTCGAATCTCATCTGCTCTATGACTCATAACCCTCATCCTTTACATTCAGGTTCGTTTGTTCAATGATATGCCTTGTCCCAGGGGATTATGACGGAACATTGACATAAAACCAAATGGTTTCATATAATGGATAGGAAACCATTTGGTTTTACTTTTTTCTAGGAGGTCTATTATGAGCAATCAACAAGTGCCTGATATACATAAACAGGCTGTTTTTCACGCATCGATAGAAAAAGTGTGGGAGGCCGTCGCCACCAGTGAAGGCATCGCCGCCTGGTTTATGCCAAATGATTTCCGTCCGGAGATCGGCTGTGAATTCACCTTGCAGTCTCCGTTCGGCCCCTCCCCGTGCAAAGTGATCGAGCTTGAAGCGCCGCATCGACTCGCATTCAGCTGGGATACATCGGGATGGATCGTCACATTTGAATTGAAAAAGCTATCTGCAGAAAAAACCGAATTTACCCTGATTCATTCAGGATGGGGCGCGCCGGAAGAAACGGTTTCAAAAGCGGGAGAAAAACAAGCGGATGTCCGCAATCGGATGAATGGCGGCTGGGAAGCGATCGTCAATCAAAAGCTGCGTCAGGCAGTTGAAGGCTCGTGACATCATCGGCCGTAAAACATGATGTGTTCCAAGCCGTTTCCGATCCCTCACGGCGAAAAATGCTGAAGCTCCTCGCCGGCAGAGAATTGCCTGTAACAGATATTAGCACTCATTTCCCGATGAGCCGGACGGCTGTTTCAAAGCATCTGAGAATTTTGTCAGAAGCCGGGCTTGTCAGCGGGAGAAAAGCGGGCAGAGAAAAACTGTACAGGCTTCATCCCGAACCTCTCGCGGAGCTGCAGCAATGGCTCGCCTACTTCGACATGTATTGGGACAATAAGCTTTCCTTGTTAAAGCACAAAGTCGAAAACGATCAATGAAACTGCAAAAAAAGCAATCTCGCTTTGGAGATTGCTTTTTTGCAAGTTAAGCGCGTACGCCGAAAAATGATTTAATCTTTGCGAAAACGCCTTTATTTTCTTCTTCAAACGACTGTAAAGGCACAGATTCGCCCAGCACGCGGCGGGCGATGTTCCGGTATGCGATTGAAGCTTTATTGTTCGGATCCATGACGACAGGCTCCCCGTTATTGGAAGCTTTAATCACTTCGTCATCATCCGCAACAATACCGATCAGTTCGATCGACAAGTGCTGAATGACTTCATCAACATCCAGCGTATCGCCGTTTTTCATTAAGTGGTTGCGGATCCGGTTGACGACAAGTCTCGGCGGCTCAATATTTTCTTCTTTTTCAAGCAGGCCGATGATCCGGTCGGCGTCACGAACAGCGGAGATTTCCGGTGTCGTCACGACAATCGCTTTGTCAGCGCCCGAGACCGCATTTTTATAACCTTGCTCAATCCCTGCAGGGCAGTCGATGACAATGTAGTCGAAGTCTTGTTTGAGCTGCTGCACAAGCTTGACCATCTGCTCGGGAAGAACAGCCGACTTATCGCTTGTCTGAGCGGCCGGGAGCAAATAAAGCAAATCATCGAAGCGTTTATCTTTCACAAGCGCCTGATGGATTTTGCATCGCTCCTCAACGACATCTACCAAATCATATATGATTCTATTTTCAAGGCCCATGACAACATCAAGATTGCGCAGGCCGATATCCGTGTCAACGAGACATACCCGTTTTCCCAATATGGCCAAGGCGGTGCCAAGATTTGCGGATGTCGTCGTTTTGCCTACTCCGCCTTTCCCCGAGGTTATTACGATAGCTTCACCCAATTTTACATTCCTCCCTCAAGCCTTGTTAAACTAGGTCTTAAATGAGCTAATTGCTGAAGGCGGTCAATGACCATATTCTCATTTTCATCTAAATAAGCACATTCCATGTCGTTCCCTTCTTGGATGTGGTCTGGGGAGCGATTGAGCACATGATTGATACGCAATTGAGTCGGTCTCATATCCGAAGCCGCAATAACAGCTCGTTTATTTCCATTAAAACCGGCGTGGGCAATCCCTCTTAATGAGCCGAGGATGAAAATATTCCCTCCGGCCTTCACCATTCCTCCCGGATTCACATCCCCAATCAGAAGCAAATCGCCCTCCGTTTCGAGGACTTGCCCTGAACGGACAATTTTAGCGACAGAAATAATTTCGCTTTCCGCTTTTAAACGGTTTGCTTCATCTTTGGTCATGACTTCACTTTCAATGGAGTGGATGAACAGATTTTGTTTCTCAGTGATCACATCGGTCAGGATCTGTTCTTGCTCCTCTGTCACATAACGGTGGCCGAGCTTAACGAGCACACTGATTTTCTGGCCTTTTCCATCCATATAATGTTCGAGTGACAGCATATCCTGAAGACCGTACAATAATTCTTCAAAAGAGCATGAGTCATCAAGATGAAGCGTCAATCCATTTTTCGTTCCTTTAATTGTTACGTATTGCTGCTTTTGGGTCTTCACGGTGTTCACCTCAACATCATACTCTTTTCGACATCGGCTCATAAAATCCTCTTTTACTCATTCCTCAGCTCTTTCTTAAGACTGGTAAAAAACCATTTGAACGGGTAAATGAGCAAAAGGCCACCAACGGCGTTCAGTCCAAGCGTAGGCAGGAGTCTGCCGAGCACAAATTGATGGAACGGCATGATTTCCGGACGTATCAGCATCTGCACGCCATATTGGTAAAATTCAAGAACACAGACGGCGAGCAGCGAAATAAAAATGACGACCAGCGCGTTTGTCTGCAATACTTTGAATGCTTTTGACGATAAATGGCAAATACCGGCAAAACCGAACATATATACACCTAAAAGGTCGGTGTAATTAATATCATATAACAGTCCGAAAATAAATCCATATGTAATGGCAAAAGGCTGATTGACATAAGCCGTCATAAAAACTAAGACAAGCAGCAGAAAACGCGGTATGAGCTGCTGTTCTTCCGTCACAAAAGGCAGGTTGACAAAATCCGCATAGACGCTGTCAGATACTAAAACAAACATCATAACGACGGGAAGAAGGAAGCGTTTCACGAACCTTCCTCCTCATCGTCCATCTTGTCGACATCCACCGTATCAAGCGTTCTGTCGACGACGATGACGTTATCAAGGTTATACATATCGGCCGCCGGCTCTACATAAGCGATTTTCGTCAAGCCGTAGGAATCGGGTTCCACCTCTGTCACTTTTCCGATTGTCAGGCCTTTCGGAAAAACGCCGCCCGCGCCGGAAGTTTCGACGAGGTCTCCTTTTTTCACTTCCCTGTCTTCATCAGGCTCAATGATTTCCATTGACAGCGCCTTTTTCTCGGAGTCGTAGCCGTTGATGATTCCGTTGACCGTTTTCTTGCCTTTATTTGCAGCGATAACCGTAGAAATTCTGTTGTTTCTGTCTGTTGCGCTTAAAAGCTGGACGGTGGAAGTGAAATTGTTCACTTTTGTGCTTTTGATTTTTCCGATCAAGTTGCCGTTTTCATCTGTGACCGCCATATCCTTTTCGACGCCGTGCTTAGAACCTTTGTTAATCGTGATCAGGTTCCACCACTCATACTTATCGGGATTTCTGGCGATAACGGTCGCCAGAATCGGCGTATAGTCTTTAATTGATTTCAAATGGCCGAGCTCTTTTCTTAAAGACTTATTTTCATTTTCAAGCTCTTGCAGCTTTGCCTCGTATTGCGTCTGGCCGTCGAGCTTTTTCCGCAGGCGCTCATTTTCGCTGTACGTATTTTTTAAGTCTTCGATATTTTCAAAGAAGCCCGCAAAAAATTGAGCGGGCGTATGAAAAATCGTCTGGAATACACCAGTTGTATCGCCAATAAATTTTTCGGGCCAAGTTGCATTCCGGTCATTCTTTAACGAAAATCCAATCATTGCCACTAAAATGATGATACAAAGGAGTAAAAGCATCAACCGTTTATTCGTAAAAAACTGCGGCATGATTATACACCTCTTCTATTCCCTGTGTCCTTAATTTTTGCCTTTAAATAGATGAATTTGCTCGAGAGCTTTACCTGTTCCGATCGCTACACAGTCAAGAGGGTCTTCCGCAATTAAAACCGGCATTTTCGTTTCTTCGCTGATGACTTTGTCCAAGTGGCGCAGCAGCGCACCGCCTCCCGTCAGGACGATTCCGCGGTCCATAATATCAGCCGCGAGTTCAGGCGGAGTTTTTTCAAGCGTATTTTTTACGGCATCGACAATTGCAGTCACAGTGTCGCGAAGCGCCGCTGTAATTTCTTTTTCAGTGATTTCAATCGTTTTCGGCAGACCTGTTAAAAGATCGCGGCCGCGGATTTCCATGCTTTCTCCGTTTTCAGAAGCTTCGGCAGAACCGATTTCAAGTTTGATCGCTTCCGCAGTACGGTCACCGATCATCAAGTTATATGTTTTTCTAATATAAGTAATGATTGCTTCATCCATTTCATCACCGGCAACGCGGATAGACTGGGATGTGACGATGCCGCCGAGAGAAATAATCGCGACTTCGGTCGTTCCGCCGCCGATGTCGACCACCATGCTTCCAGTCGGTTCCCAAACAGGAAGATTGGCTCCGATCGCCGCTGCAAACGGTTCTTCAATCGGATATGCATCTCTCGCCCCGGCCTGGCGCGTGGCGTCGATAACCGCACGCTGCTCAACCGCCGTAATTCCCGACGGGACACAAACCATGACATACGGCTTTCTCGCAAATAAGCCTTTGTTTTTAACAGCTTTGCTAATATAATGTTTCATCATTGTCGCTGTTGTTTCATAATCAGCGATTACGCCATCTTTCATCGGGCGGAGGGCGACGACATTGCCGGGCGTACGTCCGATCATGTTTTTCGCATCGTTTCCGACTGCAACGATCTGCTTTGTATCTGTTTGCAGCGCAACGACGGAAGGCTCCCTGACGACAATTCCTTTACCTTTCACAAAAACAAGCGTATTCGCCGTTCCTAAATCTATTCCAAGGTCTCTCGCACCAATTCCAAACATTTGTATGTATCTTCCTTTCTTAAAACAATATTCCTAAGCAAAAACCCATAAATTCTATTATAGCTTAATTTAATGAAAAAAAAAGTGTTACAAATATCCTTTTTCTTTTAAGCTCACAAATTTTTGATCACCGATGATGATATGATCGAGCAATTCAATTCCAAGCAGCTGTCCGGACTCGTGAAGGCGCTGTGTAACTTCTATGTCTTCGCGGCTTGGAGCCGGATCTCCGGACGGATGATTGTGGACGCAGATGAATGAGGCTGCGGAGCGCTTTAAAGCTTCCTTAAACACTTCCCTCGGATGGACGATTGAAGAGTTCAAGCTTCCTATAAAAATTGTTCGCTTGTGGATCACCTGGTTTTTCGTGTTCAGATACAGGCATACGAAGTGCTCCTGAGACAGAAAGCGCATATCCCCCATTAAAAAATTGGCCGCATCTTCGGGAAAACGGATCACATAACGGTCTTTGCAGGCAAGACTGTGAATGCGCCGGCCAATTTCGAGCGCCGCCAAAATCTGCACGGCTTTGGCGCGGCCGATCCCGGAAATGCTTGAAAGCTCCTCAGCGGATGCTTCTTTTAACAAACGGAGGCCGTCAAACGTTTGAAGCAGCCGGCTTGAAAGCTGAAGAACCGATTCTTTTTTCGTCCCGGTCCTGAGCAGTATCGCGAGCAGTTCATGGTTTGACAAACTTTCGGCGCCTGTGTTGAGAAGGCGTTCCCGCGGCCTTTCTTCATCAGGAAAATCCTTTAATTTCAATGGCAGATCGCTTATGATAAACCCTCCCTTTTGATTCCCTTCTCGTTCGGTTCATCAAAAGGAGTGTAGATCAAACGTTTTCAGCATTCTCATCGTTTTGGAAATCGGAAGACCCACAACTGTATAATAGTCTCCCTTTATCTGTTTGACAAAAAGCGCGCCTTTTCCTTGTATTCCGTATGAACCGGCTTTATCAAACGGCTCTCCCGTAGCGATGTAAGCGCTGATTTCCTTTTCTTCAAGAGGCCAAAAAGAGACTTCGGTTTCTTCAAAAAATGTTTCGCATCTCTCGCCGTCTTTAATGCAGACGCCGGTGAGCACTGAATGGGTCTTTCCCGAAAGCATGCTCAGCATCCTTTTTGCATCTTTGGGCTTGCCCAAATAAGCCCCGTCATAAAGAACAATAGTGTCGGCGCCAAGCACGACGGCATCAGGATATTGTTCGGCTACTGCACGCACTTTTTGTTCCGCCAACCATTTGACGTTTTCTGCTGGTGAAAAGTTTCGAATTAATTTTTCTTCCGTGTTGCTCGTAACGATGCTGTACGGAATCTGCAGGAGATCGAGGAGTTCCTTTCTGCGGGGTGATTGTGAAGCCAATATGAGCTGTCGGGCCATAAGAAGACATCCTTTCAAAGGTTTTTGCATAGGAAAAAAAGATACCTGTTTTATCCTACCAAAAGAACGCCGCCGCCACAATTTCAGAAAAGTAACTTTTTAATGACAAAAATCGTGAAAATAAAAAAACCTCTCGCCCTCTGATATGCTCCTCTAAAAGTAGACAGATGAAATAAAAATTTTATGGCTGGGAAATGGTACACGATAGAAGAAAAACTGAACATTCTGTCAGAATGTGATCAGGGAAATGCTTCGCTGAAAGAGATTGCGGACAAGTATGGTGTTCACGTTTTACAACCACGATCGTCTACAAGTAAAACTAAACGGCCTCAGCCCGGCGGAATACAGGGCTAAAGCCGTCTAGTGTGTTTTCGTTATTTCCACTGTCTACTTGACAGGGGGCCGTTCACTCTGCCGTTTTTTTATTTTATTTGGCTCAGCAATAGCTGCTGGCTTTTCCAGCCGTTGGCTGCGGTCGGTTTCTCCAGCAGGTTGACGGCTTCCAGTATGCTCTTCTTTACCTCGTCAGATTCTCCTTTTGATTTGGCGCCGTCAAGTTCAGCTTTGACATCAGCTATGTTTTGAGATGTAACCTCCGCGCCGAGAATCGCTTTTGCCGACAGCTCAGCCGCTTCTTTAAAAGGCTCCAGCAAACCGGGCTCGAGTGCAACCGGAAGCTCTTTTCCGCCCCACGCTTCAAAATCGTTTTCGATTAATATTTTGCCAATTTCAGATGTCATCTGTTTTTCCCCCGTTATTCCGGCGATCACATAAAATCCGTCGTCCTTGGCAATCGAAACGGCGGCATACCCCTTGTCTGCGATTTGAGAGGCCAGCGTCTCCGCTCCTTCTTTAGATGAAAACTTGCCGGCCTGAACGGCAAAGCTTTTAAAAGATTCTCCCGCTTGTCCGCTATTTTTTTCTCCGCTCTTTTTCTCTTCGGCACCTGAGTCACCGGCTTTAACCGTCTGTCCGTTTTCCGCATCTGCCCCCAGGCTGCCGGATGCCGGCACTCCTTCTTTATGGGTTGCGAGATTCAGCGCAAACAGCCCGAGTCCCGTGCCCAGCAACACAGCAAAGATAATGGTTGCAGCAAAGCGCTTCAAAGGATACGTAAGGGACGTTTTCGCTTTTCGGTTGTTTTTGGCCTCGTTTTTCTTTTGATAAGGCGCCACCACTTTGGGATCGTCTTTGTACACGGTTTCTTCTTCGTCTGGAGGCGTCCATGTAAATTCATCTGTTTCAGGTGTGCCGTCCTCTTTTGAAGCCGATATTTCCCGTTCCGCCTTTCTCTTTTCTTCCCAGTTTGAAAAGGTGAACTTCTTTTCTTCATTTCTGTTGGAAAACTCTTTTTCATTTCCGTAGATGGTCTCTTCTCTGCCATTGATCATCACTTTAAGCGGGTCTTCCTGGGGCGCTTTTTTAGCTGAGTTTTTCTTGCTTTTCCGTTTTTTCATGTGCTTCCCTCGCTTTCCGTTTATTGTTTTATATTGAGATTAGGCGGCAGATTGGCCGCTCTCTATACGATCGGCAGAGGGAAGCCAGAAGGAAGGAGGAGTTCTCCCAAAGGCTGTCCCTCTTATTGTCCACACTTTATCACAGCCTCAAAAAAAAAGAACAAGACTTTTGTCGTCTTGCCCAAAAAGGTTTCGTCAAATTTTTTACCACCGTGCCATTTGAAGGTACCACTCGATCATTGGATTGCCATAAAAACAGCTTATCAGCGTCCCGATCAGAATCGCGGGAGCAAACGGCATAGGTTCATTTTTCTTTAGCTTGCCTGCCAGCAGCGCAATAAGACCAAGCACCGTTCCTGCGGCTGCCGAAAGGAAAAAAGCGAGAATGAGGAGGCGGCTGCCGAGCGCCATGCCGAGCACCGCAAACAGCTTTACGTCCCCCCAGCCGATCCCTCCTTTCGTCAAAAGCAGCGTCAAGAGCGGAAGCATGCCGCCGGCAAACACACCGCTCAAACCGGAATGCCACGGCTCGAGGGGAACAAGAAACCGTCCGACAGCAAAGACAATCAGGAAAAAACAAAGAACAGCATCCGGAATGACCATATGTGTCACATCAGATACAAAGACAATCAAAAGCAGGGAAATAAGAGCAAGCACAATCACCAGCTCCCCCTGATGCCCAACGTGCATGCCGGCAAACGCAAACAGGATGGCGGCGGAGAGCTCAACTGCCGGATACACGATCGATATCGGGGTTTGACACCCCTTGCACCTCCCCCGCTGCATCAAATAGGACAAAACAGGTATCAGCTCCGAGAGGCCCAGCTTTCTTTTGCAAGCCCGGCAGAGGGAACGCGGAGCAATCAATGATATCTTTTCAGGAATGCGGCGCCCGGCCGAACTAAAAAAGGAACCGAGCACTAACCCCGCCGTAAAAAGGTAAAAGATGAACATCACCATCAGCCTCGCACAATCAAATTTAACCGCTTCATGGGAAAGAGCGGCTTCCTGAGGCTGTTATTTTAGCAAATATGAAGCGCCTCCGCTTTTCATAAAACATAAAAATGCGCCGTCAGCCGATGGCCAAAAGCGCATTTTTATGTTTTTTATTCAGTTAAAGCTGCCCTGACGGCGGAAATAAAGTAAAGCGACCCGGTAACAACGACCACCGCTTTTTCATCTTCAGCTTGTTCTTCGATATAGCGGAAAACAGAGCCTATGTCTTCATCACATGTTTTATGATCAGCGGTACTTTGCTCAAACAGCTTTTGAGCAGATTCCGCTCTCGGAAAATCAAAAGATGTGAAGTGAATCGATGATGCAAACGACTCGATTTTGCGGATCATGTCTCTGTACGGCTTATCTTTGAGAGCGCTGAAGCATACGTGAATATTCCGCCCGTCGAAGTGGGACGTGATCGTCTCGGCAAGCCGCTCTACACCTTCTTTGTTATGAGCGCCGTCGATATAAACAAGAGGCCTGTTCAATACCTTCTCAAACCGGCCGGGCCATCCCGCCTTATGAATGCCGCGTTTCAGCTCTTCTTCGCCGATGGCCGCATTTTTTTCGGCTGTCAGCCATTCGGCCGCAAGTATGGCCAAAGACGCGTTTTGCCGCTGATGGGTGCCGATCAGGCTTGTTTCAATTCCTTCATAACGATGCAACGGTGTTTTCAGTGAAAATTGCTCTCCATCGGGCAGTGAACGCTCTCCGTACAGCTCGCAATCCTCATGAAGGGATATAAAAGCAGATTCTGTCTCCATCGCCTTTCGCTTTATCACTTCAGCTGCTTCACGCTGATGAACGGCTGTGATAACAGGAACGCCGCGTTTGATGATCCCCGCCTTTTCTGCGGCAATCTCTTTCAGCGTACCGCCTAATATCGCCGTATGGTCATGGCCGATCGAAGTGATGACCGTTAACAGCGGCTTCACGACGTTTGTCGAATCCAAACGGCCGCCTAATCCCGTTTCAAAAATAACAAAATTGGTGCTCCGGTATTTAGCAAAATATAAAAATGCGCATGCCGTAATAATTTCAAATTCGGTGGCGGCTCCGAATTCGGTTTTTTCAAGCTCAAGGACGAGAGGCCCGACCTCATTAAAGAGCGCCGTCCATTCGTCGTCCGAGATCGGTGCGCCGTCAACGCTGATCCGTTCGTTAAAGGTAATGATATACGGTGATGTGAAGGTGCCTGCTGTATAACCGGCTTCATTTAATACCGTACGGAGAAAAGCGATCGTTGAACCTTTTCCGTTTGTTCCAGCGACATGAATCGCATTGAGCTTTTTCTCGGGGTGTCCGAGCTTTCTCAGCAGCCATTCCATTCGTTCCAAACCCGGCTTCACGCCGAATTTAAGCCTTCCGTTAATCCAGCTGAGTGCTTCATCAAACGTTTTGAACAAGCGCATTCCTTCCCTTCAATTGATGAAGGTGTTTTCCAGCACCTTTAGAAAGACCTGGAAAACACCTCCTTTTTTCGTGTTATTAATTTTTCAATTCGGCGATTCTTTTTTCTACAGCTTCACGTTTTGCCGTATAATCGGCTTCTTTCGCCCGCTCTTCTTCAATGACATGTGCAGGCGCTTTTTTCATAAATCCTTCGTTGCTTAATTTCTTCTGAACCCGTTCAACTTCTTTCGTCAGCTTATCGAGTTCTTTTTGCAGGCGGCTGATTTCTTCCTCAATGTTAATCAGACCTTCGAGCGGCAAAATCAGCTCGGCGCCGGATACGACAGCGGTCATCGCTTTATCGACCGCTTGAATATCCGTTCCGATTTGAAGAAGGCTCGGATTCGTAAAGCGTTCCACGTACGAACGGTTTTCTTCAAGTCGTTCGGCGATTTCCGGCGTGCTTGTTTTAATATAAAGCTCAATCTGCTTGCTGAGCGGCGTGTTGACTTCGCTGCGGATGTTCCGTACAGCGCGGATGACTTCAACGAGAAGCTTCATATCCGCCGCTGCTTCGGTGTCCGTATATTCTTTAACAGCTTCAGGCCACTTGGCGACTGTAATGGATTCCCCTTCGTGAGGAAGATGCTGCCAGATCTCCTCCGTCAGGAAAGGCATAAACGGATGCAACAGGCGCATCGTTTGATCCAGCACATACGCTAAAATGGAGCGGGTCGTCTTTTTCGCCGCTTCATCTTCACCGTAAAGCGGAAGTTTAGCCATTTCGATGTACCAGTCGCAGAAATCATCCCAGATAAAATTGTAGAGATGGCGGCCAACCTCGCCGAATTCGTACTTGTCAGCCAGCTGTGTCACAGTTTCAATCGTTTCATTCAACCTTGTTAAAATCCACTTATCGGCAACTGATTTTTCTCCTGACAGATCAAGCTCTTCGTATGTCATGCCGTCCATGTTCATCAGGGCGAATCTTGATGCGTTCCAAATCTTGTTCGCAAAATTCCATGTTGACTCCACTTTTTCAAAGCTGAAGCGTAAATCCTGCCCCGGAGAGCTTCCCGTCGCAAGGAAGTAGCGCAGCGAATCCGCTCCGTACTTATCGATCACATCCATCGGATCGACGCCGTTTCCGAGCGATTTGCTCATTTTGCGGCCCTGGTCGTCGCGGATGAGCCCGTGGATCAAAACATCTTTAAACGGACGTTCTCCGGTAAATTCGATACCTTGGAAGATCATTCTGGATACCCAGAAGAAAATAATATCATATCCTGTGACAAGGACGTTCGTCGGATAGTAACGCTTGAAATCTTCCTCATCGATATCCGGCCAGCCCATTGTTGAAAACGGCCAAAGAGCGGAACTGAACCATGTGTCAAGAACGTCTTTGTCCTGCTCCCAGTTTTCGGCATCTTCCGGAGCTTCAGCGCCCACATAGATTTCCCCCGTTTCTTTATGGTACCACGCAGGAATCCGGTGGCCCCACCAAAGCTGGCGGGAAATGCACCAGTCGCGGATATTTTCCATCCAGTGCAGATACGTTTTTTCAAAACGGTCAGGGACGAAGTTGACTTTTCCTTCGCTTTTTTGCAATTCGATGGCGGCATCGGCAAGCGGCTGCATTTGCACGAACCACTGCGTTGACAAATACGGCTCAACGACTGCTCCGCTGCGTTCGCTGTGGCCGACCGAATGCGTATGCTCTTCAATCTTGAACAGCACGCCCTCTTCCTGAAGATCTTTCACGATCTGCTTGCGGCATTCAAAACGGTCCATGCCTTTATATTGAAGCGCCTTGTCATTCATTGTGCCGTCTTCATTCATAACGAGAATGCGTTCAAGGTTGTGGCGGTTTCCGATTTCAAAGTCGTTCGGATCATGGGCAGGCGTAATTTTGACGGCACCTGAGCCGAATTCCATATCGACGTAGTCGTCTCCGACAATCGGAATTTCTCTTCCCGTGATCGGCAGAATAACCGTTTTTCCGATCAGGTGTTTGTACCGCTCGTCTTCCGGATGTACCGCAACCGCTGTATCGCCGAGCATCGTTTCCGGACGGGTCGTCGCAATTTCAATCGAGCCTGAACCGTCTTTCAGCGGATAGCGCATATGATAGAACGCGCCTTGTACGTCTTTATAGATGACTTCGATGTCAGACAGAGCCGTTTTAGTGGCCGGGTCCCAGTTAATGATATATTCTCCGCGGTAAATCAGCCCTTTTTCATATAGCTTTACAAATACTTCGCGAACCGCTTTAGAAAGCCCTTTATCAAGGGTGAAACGCTCCCTTGAATAGTCGAGGCCAAGGCCGATTTTCGCCCATTGGCTGCGAATAAAATCGGCATATTCCTCTTTCCATTTCCATGTTTCTTCAAGGAATTTTTCGCGGCCGAGATCATAGCGCGTTTTTCCTTCTTCGCGAAGCTTCGCTTCTACTTTTGCCTGAGTTGCAATACCGGCGTGATCCATACCCGGCAGCCAGAGCACGTCATAGCCCTGCATCCGTTTCATTCTTGTCACGATATCCTGCAAGGTGGAATCCCAAGCATGCCCCAAGTGCAGCTTACCCGTCACATTCGGCGGGGGAATGACAACAGTGTACGGTTCTTTTTCAGGGTCGTTTTTCGCTTCGAAAAATTTGCCGTTCACCCAATAGTCGTATCTGTCTTTTTCAACTGCAGACGGATCGTATTTTGTCGGCATCGTCAGTTCTTGATTATCCATTTTCAAACCTCCAACAGTATTAAACGGCTGAACAATAAAAAAGAGCCCTCTCGATCCTGTTAAAAGGACGAAGAGAACTCTCTCGCGGTACCACCTTTTTTCATGAATGCAAAAAAAACGCATTCACGCACTTAAATGGGATAACGGGACTTTCCCGAATTTCTCTACTTTTTGTTCGAGAAATTGCGCTCCTGGGCGACCTTCCAAAAAAGACTGACTGGGAGCCTTTCAGCGAACCGGCTTCCCTCTCTGCAAGCGTCTGTTTTTGTACTCTTCCCATTCAAAGCGGGTGATCATTGACTTTTCAGCACGTACTTTTTCTTATATTACTAAATCTTTTTCATTTTCGTCAATCATCTTTTCCGTTTTTCTCTTGTTTTATACGAGACTGGGCCATGCACACAAGCTCCTTTTCCTCATATGATGCTGTAACGATAAGGAGAGGAGGCATAAGATGCGAAAAAAATTCAACACACATTCATTCCAGCCGTGGCTGAAGCAAGTCAGGCTTGTTGCTGTTCAAGTCGTCCTCCCGATCACGATCTTCCAGGGCATACGCACGATCATCTTTCCTACCACATTTGATGTCCTCCTTTTGGGCATTCTCATATTCCTTGCGTGCGCCTTTCACCTTGACTGGATATAGGCACGAAAAAAGTCCGCATCATGATGATGGGGACTCTGTTTCTTCCTGCAGTTTTCTGTTTTCTTCCGTCTCGTGAATGCTCATCACAAGCGGTTCGGCGTTTTTCATTTGCCAGTACGCCTTCAAAAGCGTTGTACAGGCTTCTTTTTCTCCGGGCCCCTTCTCAAGGTCGTAGCGGTTCAGCACGCCGAATACAGGCCCGGGGTAAGCCATATAGCTGAGGAATAAGCTGATTTCTTCCTCCCGCAAAGGATAGACATTGTGATACGTATAAAACCAGTTTACACATTCTGTGTACATAACGGGATTCGTCTTAAACATTCTTGTAAAAAATACGATGAGATCGTTCGCAGGGGGCCCGTGTCCCGCTTTCTCAAAGTTCGTAAAGTAACCCGTTCCGGTATCGTTATAGAGAAAATGCCGGACGGACAGCTGCCCGTGGTTTAAAACCATTCTGGAAGACTCTTTGTCTTTCATGGTCTCATACCATTCTTCAAGGCGGGCAAGCGCAAAGTCTGCAGCTGATATCGTCTCTTTGAAATACATGGCTGCCTGAAGCTGGAACGGGGACATATACCATTCGTTTTCCGCTCTTGAGATGAATTCTTCATATTTCTGTTTTTGCTGTTCCCATTTCCGTTTTGTCCGTTCATAGTGCCCGAGTATTTCTTCCCGTCTCACACCGAGCTCTTTTTCCGTCCGCTTGTGAAGAAGAGCGATTTCTTTAAACATATATTCGTGTTTTTGATCACGCTCTTCCTCTCTTTCAAGGGTAAGCCAAGGCATGAGATAACAGACATCTTCTCCGGCTTGCGTTAAAAATTCGCCCGTGCGGTTTCGATAGACGGGAACGAACTGCCTGTAGCCTTTTTCCTCCAGCATGATCATCTGTTCTGTGAAGCGGGCGTTTCTTGAAGCCGCCAATTTTTTCAGGGCGAATACACCGTGATCCGTATACACTTTCCATACCTTTGGACTGACCGATTCCATATATTCAGGCGTAAGACCGTACTCATTTAAAACAGACTGGATGCCTTCCATCGGCTTCACCACATTTTTATCAATGCATTAGGCATGGCTGTTTTGATAATCCGGTATATAAAGGATCTGTCCCTCTTTTAATTCCTCGTCAAGGGAAAGGGAATTCATCCGGATGAGCTGCTGGACGTTAATATCATAGCGCTCGCACAGAAGATCAATGGTATCGTTTTGCTGAACGATGCACATCCTCATTCGAGTAAACTCCTCCTCTCCCTGTTTTGTAAACAGCTTTGTCAAATAGAGAGCATTGTCATTCTCCTTCGCTGACACTTCCTGTTCGTCTGCTGCCGGCATCTCATCTCTTTCTTCTTCGGGCTCCGTCTGCTCATGAAACGAATATTCCGGGATTTCAATGGTATGTCCGGCTTCCTCTTCTTCATCAATCGCTTCTGCTTCCTGTGTCACTTCAACTTCAAACGTCTCAGGCTCCCTGTCATTCTGGTCTTCCTCCAAAAGAGGCGGAACACCGTAGAACGGGGTTTCTTTCGGTTGATCATGAGGTTGATAAGCCCTTTGGAGCGGCTCCGGCTCTTCTTCCGCTTCTTCCCTTTTTAACTCGTATTCTTCCGGCTCTGCTTCTTTCCCCTTTTTGAGCTCATATTCTCCCGGCTTTGCTTCTACTTTCTCCCTTTTCAGCTCGTATTCTTCCGGCTTTGCTTCCGCTTTCCCCTTTTTGAGCTCATATTCTTCCGGCTTTGCTTCTACTTTCTCCCTTTTGAGCTCATATTCTTCCGGCTCTGCTTCCGCTTTCCCCTTTTTGAGCTCATATTCTTCCGGCTTTGCTTCTACTTTCTCCCTTTTGAGCTCATATTCTTCCGGCTCTGCTTCCGCTTTCCCCTTTTTGAGCTCATATTCTTCCGGCTTCGCTTCTACTTTCTCCCTTTTCAGCTCATATTCTTCTTCTTCCGGATGTTCAAGAGCGGCGTCTTTTTGATTTTCCATTTCGCGCTTCGAACGCTCTGCCGCAGACAAAGACGCTGTAAAAAACGGCTTTGCTTCCTCTGTATCGTCTCCGAGAAACGACTGGTAAATCGGAACCGCTTCCTCATCGGTATCATTTTCTTCTGCCTCTTCATACGGCTGTTCTTCGTCCTGCACTTCATAAGATCTGTCAAGCTGAATCAAAAATTCTTCCTCTTTACCCTGCTCTTCGTCGTCTGAAGGTGATCTGAAGGCAGGCTCGAACTCCTCTTCCGGCTGGACGGCCGCAGGCATAGTACGCGGTTCTTCTTCTCCCGCTTCACCGCTTACATTCAAGAGGCCTTCAATCGCCAAATCAGCTTGAATCGTCAGCATCCTCGCATCTGTCAGCTGATAATCGAAAGCGTCAATAAAAACAAATACGTCGTTTAAATGATTGACCTTGTCTTTCGGGATGGTGATATCCACTGGGAAACAATGCGTCAGCTCTGCGCTGCCGTCCCCTTTCAGCTTTACATCTTCCACAAATCGGCTTGTCGCAGGCAGCTGTGCATACTCCCGGGTTTGATCTATGTTGTATTCGCCTGTCAGCTCTAATGACCCTCTTATGGATACATAATCATTTACTTCCTGAACGGTAATGTCAGGGTCCAATGAAATCGATAATAATTCGGATACTTCCTGTCCTTTTTGAAAACAGATTGACTCTTCTACAGAAAATTGCAAACGATTGTTTTGCGGCAAACTGATATCCTCCCTTCACCTAATTTTTAAAATTAGATGTCAGTAAAGATGTATGAGAAAAGCAGGCAGAATATGAACAGAAAATCATAAGCCGTTACCGGCACCATGCAAAAAAGGGCCGCCGGCAATGTCCGGCAGCCCTTTTCTTTATCTGGAGCGGCTGATTCTTTCGAATACGCGTTCAGCAGCTTGAATCGTATGCTCAATGTCGTCATCCGTATGAGCGGTTGACAAGAAAAGCCCTTCAAACTGTGAAGGCGGGAGAAACACGCCTTCATCGGCCATCCCTTTATAATATTCGGCAAACAGTCCGAGGTCAGACTGTTTCGCTGTATCATAATTGATGACCGGTTCATTTGTGAAGAAAAAGCCGATCATAGACCCCGCCCGGTTAAATGTACACGGAATGCCATTTTTCTCTGCAGCTTCAGAAATTCCTTTTTCCAGACGGTCTGCTTTGCGGGAGAACTCTTGGTAGGATTCAGGAGTCAGCTGTTTCAATGTTTCGAGTCCGGCTGTCATGGCAAGCGGGTTGCCGGACAGCGTGCCGGCCTGATAGATCGGACCGCTCGGCGCAATTTTCTCCATGATTTCCGCCTTTCCTCCATAAGCGCCGACAGGAAGACCGCCGCCGATCACTTTTCCGAGGCAAGTCAAATCAGGCGTCACTCCGAAATAGCCTTGCGCACAGTTGTAACCCACCCTGAAGCCTGTCATTACTTCATCAAAAATCAGCAGAGCGCCATGCGTCTCAGTCAGCTCGCGAAGCCCTTCGAGGAACCCTTTAACCGGAGGTACGACACCCATATTGCCCGCGACAGGTTCAACGATAACGCCGGCAATGTCCTCTCCGAATTCCTGAAAGACAAGCTTCATGCTTTCCAGATCATTGTAAGGAACGGTAATCGTGTTTTTTGCAATGCTTTCCGGAACTCCGGGGCTGTCAGGGAGGCCGAGCGTTGCTACTCCAGAGCCCGCTTTAATCAGCAGGGAATCACCGTGTCCATGGTAGCAGCCTTCAAATTTCACGATTTTGTTACGGCCTGTGTATCCGCGCGCCAGCCGCAAGGCGCTCATCGTCGCCTCCGTACCGGAGCTCACCATCCGAACGATTTCTATGGAAGGAACGCGCTCGATGACAAGCTCGGCAAGCTCGGTTTCCAGTTGTGTCGGTGCACCGAAGCTTGTTCCGTGTTCTGCCGTTTTTTGAATTTCTTTCACCACTTTTTCATTGCTGTGTCCTAAAATAAGCGGTCCCCATGACAAGACATAATCGATGTATTCGTTTCCGTCAATATCATAGATTTTTGATCCTTTTCCCCGCTCCATAAAAATCGGGTCCATGTTCACTGATTTAAAGGCTCTGACCGGGCTGTTCACCCCGCCAGGCATGACTCGTTGCGCCTCTTCGAATGCCGCTTTAGACTTCTCATAGCTCCGCATCCTCTAAAACCCCCCAGTTCAAATTCTTATTCCGAAATCCATTTTGCCGCATCTTTTGCAAAGTACGTAATGATCAAATCGGCGCCCGCCCGCTTCATGCTTGTCAGCATTTCGAGAACAAGAGCTTTTTCTTCAATCCAGCCGTTTTGGGCCGCGGCTTTGACCATTGCATACTCCCCGCTTACATTGTATCCGACAACAGGCAGGTTAAATTCGTTTTTCACTTCTCTGACGATATCAAGATATGAAAGGGTCGGCTTGACGATCAGGAAATCGGCGCCTTCTTCCACATCGGATTTTGCCTCCCGGAGAGCCTCCCTGCGGTTGGCATAATCCATTTGGTACGTCTTGCGGTCGCCGAACTGCGGGCTGCTTCCCGCGGCATCGCGGAACGGGCCGTAAAATGCGCTCGCATATTTTACAGCGTACGACATGATCGGCACATTTGTAAATCCTTCCTGATCAAGCGCATCCCTGATGGCGGCAACGAAACCGTCCATCATGTTTGACGGCGCAATAATGTCAGCGCCTGCACGGGCTTGGCTGACAGCGGTTTTTGCCAAAAGAACAAGCGATTCGTCATTTAAAATTTCACCGTTTTCCACCAGGCCGCAGTGACCGTGGTCCGTGTACTCGCATAGGCACGTATCGGCGATAACGACAAGTTCAGGAAAGTCCTGTTTAATTTGTGCAATCGCTTTTTGGACGATGCCGTGATCGTGATAGGCTCCGCTTCCCACATCATCTTTGTGCTCAGGCACGCCGAAGACGATCACAGATTGAATGCCGAGGCTTGCGACTTCCTCCATCTCCTCTTTCAAACGGTCCAAAGACAGCTGGTACACGCCCGGCATAGAAGGAACTTCGCTTTTGACGTTCTCTTCCTCGGTAACAAATATCGGATAAATGAAATCAGATGCTCTTAACTCGGTTTCCCTTACCAATTTCCGCATACCTGCTGTCGTCCGCAGGCGGCGGTGTCTTTGAAATGATGCTTCCATTAGTCATTCTCCCTTTCTTGAAATGCGGCACATTTCGCGCAGCATTCCGTCGATTGTATAGACGTCCGGCATATATGATGGAATTCCGTAGTCCGACAGCGCCTTCTTTGTCAAAGGCCCGATCGTAATAAAAGCCGTCCGGTTCTTTTCGGCCCACGCTAAGCTCTCCTCTTTCAGAATGGACATGAATGTATGTACCGTCGAAGAACTGGTAAACGTCACAAAATCAAAAGACGCGTGCTTTGCTGCTTCCTTCAGGTCCAGAATTCCCCTTTCATCACGCACGGTTTCATACAAAATCCATTCCGAAACTTGAATTCCGAGAGGAGAGATGGTTTTCTTGATGACGTCCCGGGATAAATTCCCTTTTAAAACGACCACTTTGTCATGACGTCCGGCATTTTGCTTAAGTGCCTCCGCCAAATGTTCAGCCACGTATAACTCCGGCATCAGATCGACAGAAAGACCCCTGTCGCGCAAATACCGGGCTGTTTTTTCACCGACAGCAGCAACCTTCGCCTTTGATGCGGGAGGATCGCACAACCCGGCGTCCTTTAAATAAGAAAAAAAGAATTTTGCCCCGTTCACGCTTGTAAAAACAAGCCAGTCCGCACTTTCAAGATCTGCTCGAAAGCGCCGGGCCTGTTCTGGCGGAAGGGCGGGCCGAAACGAAATCAATGACGTTAAAACAGCTTCCCCGCCCAAAGCCTCCACCTTTTCCCTGAAAGATTGGGCTTGCGCTTTATTGCGGGTGACGAGCACTTTCTTTCCCTGTAAAGGAAGATCATGCTTCATGGTCTTCCAGCTCCTGTTTCACCCGGTCAATCAGTGCCTTTGCTCCTTTTTCCGACATGACTGCGGCGCATTCTCTGCCGACAGCCTCCGGATCTTTTCCTTTTACTGTTTCTCTGTATACGGTTTTTCCGTCAGGCGATGCCACAAGACCGGTCAGTTCGATGACGCCGTCTTCGTCCATCTTTGCAAATCCTGCGATCGGCACTTGGCAGCCGCCTTCCATCGCATGAAGAAAAGCGCGCTCAGCCGTGACGGTCAGCTGTGTGTAGCGGTCGTTCAGGCGCGAAAAGAGAGACAGCAGCTCCTCATCAGAGCCTCTGCACTCGATCGCCAAAGCGCCTTGCCCAACGGCGGGAAGGCAGCTTTCCGGATCAAGAAATTCAGTGACGACATCGTCCTTCCACCCCATTCTTGACAGGCCGGCCGCAGCTAAAATAATCGCGTCGTAATCTTCGGTTTCAAGTTTTTTCAGCCTTGTATCGATATTTCCCCTGATCCACTTGATCTCAAGGTCGGGGCGCATTTGCAAAAGCTGTGCGCTTCTTCTGAGGCTGCTCGTTCCGACAACTGCGCCTTGTTTCAAGTCAGCCAGCTTTTGACGGCCTTTTGAAATGAGAACATCCCTGGCGTCTTCCCGTTTTGGAATGCAGCCGACCATCAGCCCTTCAGGAAGCGCCGACGGCATGTCCTTCATGCTGTGAACGGCCATATCAATTTCCCCGGAGAGCATCGCCTGTTCGATTTCTTTGACGAACAGGCCTTTTCCGCCGACCTTTGACAGCGTAACATCCAATATCCGGTCGCCTTTTGTAACGATTTCCTTTATTTCAAACGTGAAATCCGGATTTAATTCCTCCAGCTTTTTGATCACCCATTTTGTCTGGGTCATCGCCAATTTGCTTCTTCTTGAGCCTACAATGATGTTTCTCATGTTTTCTTCCTCCCAATCCGTCACGGGCAACCGTTTTAACTAACTAAACCAATGAAACTGCGAAAAGCTGCCGAGCAAAAAGAAATTGATTAAAAGAACAAGAAAAGACGCGGCATTCCACATGGCCGCGATCCTTCCCTGCAGCTCTTTGACAATCCTGATAAATAAATAGTATCCGTATAAAAAAAGCAGCACGATCGATCCGAGCACTTTCGGATCGGCCCAATACAGGGTTTCAAGCGATACATACGACCAGATAATCCCCAGAATCAGGCTCAGCAGAAGCATGGGAACGCCGATGATATTGAGGACATAAGCCATATGATCAAGTTTTGACAAATCTTCGATTCTCAAGAGCCATTTCCCCCACTTCTTCTTTTTCAATAAGCGATACTGAAAAAGATACAGCACGGAAAAGACAAAGGACAATGAAAATGCCCCGTACGAAAGAATCGCCATTGTAATGTGGATGATCAAGAGCTCGGACACGAGCCTGCCCGAAAGCTCCGCCGACTGCTGAGCCGTTGGAGTAAATGTGTGGATCGCCGCCATTGAGAAGCCGATGAGATTGGTGAAAAAAACGAGAAATTCCACTTTCAAAAGCTTCGTCAAAACGAGAGACAGCGTGACGAGCACCCACGCGTAAAAATAAAGCCCCTGCGCATTATTCAAAACAGGAAACTGATCTGTGTACTGCATGAAATAAAAAAGGTATACCGTCTGGAGAATCCAGACAATAGAAAGCAACCAGAAGGCCGCTTTTCCCGCCTTCCGGTTGTGCTGTAAAAAGTCTATAAAATAAAAGAGAACGGTGAACGCGTACAACACGATTGTAACTTCGTTAAGCCTTGCTAACAATGTGTCTGTCATGTCTGTCACTCGCTCGCGATAGAAGTCAAACCCTGCGGATTTTGCCGCTTAAACGCATGAACCGGCTGACGTTCGTCTTGTCTCTCACCGTCAGGAAAAGCCGCTTCTTCAATATCAAAAATCTGCGTGAACAGTGCAAGCTTTTCTTCGGCATCAGCTTCTGACGCAAACTCCTTCACTTTTAAAATCGGGTCGCGCAAAAGCTGGTTGATAATGCTTTTCGTATGCTTGTTTAAAAGTTTTTTCTCCCTTGTGCTCAAATGAGGGAGCTTCCGTTCGATGCTCTGCATCGTTTCCGCCTGGATCGTCAAGGCTTTTTCCCTGAGAGCCGAGATGACCGGCACGACGCCGAGCGTATTCAGCCATTGTTTAAAAGAAACGATCTCAGCTTCAATAATCAGCTCCACCTCTTCGGCAACGGCCTGGCGTTCCTTCAAATTTTCTTCGACGATCCCTTCAAGATCGTCAATATCGTACAGGAAGACGCCTTCCACTTCGCTGAGAGCCGGGTCAAGATCCCGCGGCACGGCAATGTCCACCATAAAAAGCGGACAGCCTTTGCGAAGCTTATTGACATGTTCGATCATCTCTTTTGTGACGACATAGCCGCTGGCGCCGGTCGAACTGATGAGAATATCGGCTTCCATCAAAGCGCATTGCAGCTCATTCAAGCTTTTCGCCGCGCCTGAAAAACGGCCGGCAAGCTCCTTCGCTTTTGAAAATGTTCTGTTGATCACCGTAACCTGTCCGATTCCGTGGCCGTGCAGGTTTTGAACCGCAAGCTCACCCATTTTGCCCGCCCCGAGAATCAGCACGTGTTTATCGGAAAGGTCGCCGAAGATTTTCCTGGCAAGCTCGACGGCGGCATAGCTGACGGATACAGCATTTGAAGCAATGTCCGTTTCGGCATGGCAGCGCTTTGCGACCGTGACCGCCTGCTTAAACAAACAGTTGAAAACGGTACCAATTGTCTTCTCTTCCTGAGCCAGCTTAAAACTTGTACGCACTTGGCCCAAAATCTGCGTTTCTCCAATAACCATCGAATCCAATCCGCACGATACGCGGAACAGGTGTTCAACGGCCCCGTCGTTTTCATAAAACTTCAAGTAAGGCGAAATGTCCTCTTTGCTTAATCCGAACCAGTTCGCCAAAAACATTTTCATATAATAACGTCCGGTGTGCAGCTGATCAACGACTGCATACAGCTCTGTCCGGTTGCATGTCGACACGATGATGTTCTCAAGTATGCTTTTTTCTTCTTTCAATTGCGCCATCGCCTGCCCCAGCTCATCCGGCTGAAAGGTTAACTTTTCACGTATATCAACAGGGGCTGATTTGTAATCCAATCCCACGACAAGTATATGCATAACTCTTGCTTGCACCCCCAACATCTATCTAAATTAGAATGATTATAATATAGAATTTATTATTCAAAACGATTATAACATATATTCACTATTTTCTCTTCCCAAAATGTGAACAGATTTTAAAAAATTGATGTGATATAGTAGAAAATGTGTTTCTATTTCTTTCACTACATCAAGAAGGTGATACTTTGAAAAAGAAATCTGTTTTGCTTCCATTGCTGTTGATAGCCGTTGCTGTCTACGCCTTTTTGCGGTCGGGCCGGATCAGCCTGTTTGACGGCCAGGAAGAATGGTCTGTACTTGCAGGTCTCGTCGGACTGGCTCTTTTTTATCAGGGACAGAAGGAAGCCGATTCCGCCCATTCCTTTGCAGGGCTCTTAATGACAGCGATCGGCGTTTATTTCACATTTAAAGAGGACTATTTCAGCCGCGCGGATGATTTTGCGGTCATCGTGCTGATCTTCGGTGCGGCGCTGCTTGTCAAATCGTTTAAGAC
This sequence comes from Bacillus sp. GM2, assembly GCF_056155945.1. Lineage (NCBI taxonomy): Bacteria > Bacillati > Bacillota > Bacilli > Caryophanales > Bacillaceae > Bacillus > Bacillus sp. GM2. The sequence goes on along the minus strand of NZ_JBRKSZ010000007.1, from coordinate 706,388 downwards.
AAAAGAATATCAATATGAAAGTCTGCTGATGATCGCGGTCGCCCTCTATCTTTACTTTTTCCGGCAAATTGCCGCCTGGCTGAAGTCGGTGAATATCGAGACGGCATATGTAGAAGCTTATTGGCCGGCCGCTTTTATCGCGGTTAGTCTGCTCTTATTATTCTTAAAAAGAAAATAGTTTATTCAAGAAAAAGCACTTGCATCAATCCCGCAAGTGCTTTTTCTTTTATCTCGCGATCATTTGCTCGATCGCCGACCATGCTTCTTGTTTACCCTTTTTCGTTTCGGAGGAAAACAATATGAGCCGGTCTTCTTTTTCTATATTAAGCGTCTCTTTGACGACTTTGGCATGCTTTTCCCATTTGCCTTTAGGGATTTTATCCGCTTTTGTCGCAATCACGATCACAGGAATTTCATAATGCTTTAAAAAGTCGTACATCATCACATCATCCTGTGAAGGAGCATGCCTGAGGTCGACGATTTGAACGACCGCTTTCAGTTCTTCGCGGGATGTCAAATACGTCTCTATCATACGGCCCCAAGCCTCGCGCTCCGTTTTGGAGACTTTTGCAAATCCGTAGCCGGGCACATCGACAAAGTGAAGGACATCGTTAATGATATAAAAGTTTAATGTCTGTGTTTTGCCCGGTTTTGAAGATGTCCTCGCTAAGTTTTTACGGTTGATCATTGTATTGATGAATGACGATTTTCCGACATTAGATCTCCCTGCAAGGGCGATTTCCGGCAGTCCCCCTTCAGGGTACTGCTCGGGTTTCACCGCACTGATGACAATCTCTGATTTCGTTACTTTCATTTCTCTTCTCCTACTAGCGCATGCTTTAGAACTTCGTCCAGGTGAGCGACGGGAATGAAGGTCAAGCCTTCCCGCACGCTGTTTGGAATGTCCTCAATGTCTTTTTCATTATCTTTCGGCATAATGACAGTCTTTAAGCCGGCACGGTGTGCGCCGAGCGCCTTTTCCTTCAAGCCGCCGATCGGAAGAACGCGGCCTCTTAACGTGATTTCGCCGGTCATGCCGACATTTCGCGAAACAGGTCGGCCCGTCAGCGCCGAGACAAGAGCCGTCGCCATTGTGATCCCCGCGGATGGGCCGTCCTTCGGAACGGCTCCTTCCGGCACGTGAATGTGAATATCGTGTTTTTCGTGAAAATCAGGGCTGATGTTCAACTCTTCCGCCTTTGAACGGACATAGCTGAATGCGGCCTGCGCCGACTCTCTCATGACATCGCCGAGCTTTCCGGTCAAAATGAGCTTGCCTTTCCCGGGGGAAAGAGACACTTCGATGGACAGCGTATCACCGCCGACCGTCGTGTAGGCAAGACCTGTGACAACGCCGATCTGATCGTCGAGCTCAGCCTGTCCGTACCTGAACATTCTTTTTCCTAAATAGTCTTCAAGGTTTTTGTCTGTGACCGTAATTCTTTTTCTTTCCCCTGATACGATCAGCTTCGCCGCTTTTCTGCATATCGCTGCAATTTGGCGTTCAAGATTTCTGACGCCGGCTTCCCTCGTATAATAGCGAATGACGTCCAGGACAGCCTGCTCCCGTATTTGCAGATTGGATTTTTTCAAACCGTGTTCTTTCAGCTGTTTTGGAAGCAGATGGTCTTTGACGATTTCGACCTTTTCCACTTCCGTATAGCCGGCGATCGTGATGATCTCCATGCGGTCTCTGAGCGGGCCGGGGATTGTGGCCAGGTTGTTCGCGGTTGCGATAAACAAAACCTTTGATAAGTCAAATGTCTCTTCAATATAATGGTCGCTGAACGTATGGTTTTGTTCAGGATCGAGCACTTCCAGCATCGCTGAAGCGGGATCTCCCCTGAAATCCGACGCCATTTTGTCAATCTCGTCCAAAAGGAATACGGGATTGTTCTTGCCTGCTTTTTTCATCCCCTGAATGATGCGGCCCGGCATGGCGCCTACATATGTGCGGCGGTGACCGCGGATTTCAGATTCATCCCTCACGCCGCCAAGGGAAATGCGGACGAATTTGCGTCCGAGCGATTTGGCGATCGATTTCGCCAGAGAGGTTTTTCCAACACCCGGAGGGCCGGCCAAGCATAAGATCGGTCCTTTTAACGAGCGGGTCAGCTTCTGGACAGCCAAATATTCGAGAACCCGCTCCTTCACTTTTTCAAGGCCGTGGTGTTCTTCATCGAGAATTTGACTGGCGAGCTTTAAATCCAGCCTGTCTTCTGTTGCATCGTTCCATGGGAGAGAAATAAGCCATTCGATATAATTGCGGATGACAGAGCTTTCAGCTGAGCTGGACGGAATTTTTTCGTACCGGTTCAGCTCTTTAAGCGCGGTTTCTTTCACATTGTCAGGCATTCCGGCCTGCTCGATTTTTTCGGTCAGCTTTTGGACCTCGCCCGTTTTTCCTTCTTTATCGCCAAGTTCTTTTTGGATGGCTTTCATCTGCTCGCGCAGGTAATACTCCTTTTGTGTTCTTTCCATTGAACGCTTGACGCGCTGCCCGATCTTCTTTTCAATCTCAAGGACTTCTTTTTCATTGTGAATCAGGTCGATTACTTTGTTCAATCTGGCTTTGACATCGATCGTTTCCAGCACTTCCTGCTTGTCTTTCAGCTTGAGCGGGAGGTGGGAGGCGACAATATCGGCCATTCTTCCCGGCTCTTCAATATCTGTCACAGCGGCAAATGTTTCCGCCGATATTTTTTTCGAAATCTTTATGTATTGATCGAAGTGGTCAAGCAATGTGCGCATGAGTGCTTCATCTTCAACATCTTTTTCAGTCTCTTCATCGATTCGCTCGATTTTTACAGACGTATATTCATCTAAGTCATGGTACTCAAGAATGCGGGCGCGCTGCAACCCCTCCACCAAAACGCGGATTGTTCCGTTCGGCAGCTTGAGCATCTGCTTGATTTTCGTATAGGTTCCGAATGTAAAAATCTCGTCTTCATCCGGTTCGTCTATGGATATGTCCTTTTGCGTTGCCAAAAAGATCATATGGTCATTCATCATCGCCTGTTCAAGTGCCTGAACCGACTTTTCACGCCCGACGTCAAGGTGCAAAACCATCGTCGGATAGACGAGTAAACCTCTTAAAGGGAGGAGCGGGATGTTTCGTTTCGTTTCATCTGCCATTTTGACTGACACCTCCGTAACTTTAGTATGAACCATTATAATATACTTTTTTTATTCCTGTACAATTGTAAGCCCGGCGAAATAAAAAGGGTCTCCTGTAGTATACCCTTTCTTTCAGTTCTGAAAAAGGAAAAGATGTCCTCCGCTAAGAAAACATGCCGGCTCCCGGCTTCGGAGAAACCGCCCCGAAAAAAATCCCCATCTGAAACGATGGGGATTTAAACGGATTCTCTTTTCATTTGAACGCCGTCGGGCATTTCTGAAGGAGGGTTGACCAATACGAGGTCGAGTACTTCCTGCAAGGTTTTGACGGGAACGATATGTATGCCTTCTATCCGCTTTAAAATCGACTGAACATTTTCGTGCGGAATAATGACTGTTTTTGCCCCCGCATGCTTGGCCGCTTTGATTTTCGGAATCACGCCGCCGATCGGCTTTACCCGGCCGTTCAGGCTGATTTCACCCGTCATGGCGACAGTATGGTCTATCGGAATCTTATGAATAGCGGAGAATATGCCCGCCGCCATTGCAATCCCTGCAGATGGTCCGTCAACCGGGATACCGCCGGGGAAATTCACGTGAATATCATAATCCGAAGCTTTGACTCCCATTGTCCGCAATACAGTCATGACGTTTTCGACCGATCCTTTCGCCATGCTTTTCCGGCGGATCGATTTTGACTGGTTGCCGATACTCTCTTCTTCTGCAATGCCTGTGATATTAATCGATCCTTTATCAGCCGCCTGATTGACTGTGACCTCAATTTCGAGCAGCGAACCGCTGTTAGGCCCGTGGACGGCAAGTCCGTTGACGATGCCGACCTGCGGTTTAGAGGCGATTTTTTGTTCGTATTTCGGTGTCAGCTGGCTCGAATGGATCACCCATTCGATATCTTCAACCGTCACCTCGTCGCGCTCTTCAGTCAAAGCCATTCCGGCGGCGATTTGCATCATATTGACGACTTCGCGGCCGTTTCTCGCATACCGCGTCAACAGGTCGAGTCCTTCCTCTGCGACTTTCTTTTGAATCTTATCTGCCGCTTTTTTGGCGACCGTTTTTAATTCGTGCTTTTCAAGGTCGCGGAAGAACACTTCCAAACATCTCGACCGAATGGCAGGCGGGATTTCATCAGGCATCCTTGTCGTCGCGCCGATCAGTCTGAAATCCGCCGGCAGCCCGTTTTGAAAAATGTCGTGAATATGCTTGGGGATTTGCGTGTTTTCTTCACTGTAATAGGCGCTTTCCAAAAAAACTTTCCGATCTTCGAGCACCTTCAGCATTTTATTCATTTGAATCGGATGAAGCTCTCCGATTTCATCGATGAATAATACTCCACCGTGTGCATGCGTGACGGCTCCCTGCTTTGGCTGGGGAATTCCGGCCTGCCCCATCGCTCCGGCGCCCTGATAAATCGGATCGTGGACCGAACCGATCAACGGGTCGGCGATTCCCCGCTCGTCGAAACGGGCCGTTGTCGCGTCAAGCTCGACAAAGGCGGAATGTTCCTGGAACGGTGAGCGCTTGTTCTTTTTCGCTTCTTCAAGGACAAGCCTTGCAGCTGCCGTTTTTCCCACACCTGGAGGGCCGTAAATAATGACATGCTGCGGATTCGGTCCGCAAAGGGCGGCTTTCAGCGCTTTAATGCCGTCCTCCTGGCCGACGATGTCTTTAAAAGCCGTCGGCCTCACCTTTTCCGATAAAGGTTCTGATAAATGGATTGATCTCATTTTCCGGAGCTGTTCCATCTCTTTTTTGGACTCTCTGTCTATCGTAACCTTTTGGGTTCTTTGATTTTTGAGCAAATTCCAAAAATATAATCCGATGATGATCCCGAAAAATAGTTGTACAAAAAGTGCAATGCTCGTCCAGCTCAACTGATGGTCCCTCCTGAAATGGTTTCGTATCTTTAGTATGTCAGATAGTATTTCCTGATCAGGGAGGGAATAAACGTACAGAAAGGGATTATTTTGCTTTTGAAGCCGTCACTCTGCTCCGGGATGCCGACGGTTTCCGGATGCAAAAAAAGAACCTCCTTTAGGCCAGGAGGTTCTCTGCATTATGCTGAAGTTTTTTTGTCTTTATTGACGACCGTGCCGTCTTTCATAATGAGACGCGGCGGTTCGCCGTCAGTGACGGTTTTGCCTGTGATCACGCATTTTTCAATATCCTCGCGAGACGGCAGATCAAACATCACGTCGAGCATGATTCCTTCGATAATGGAACGAAGTCCGCGTGCTCCTGTTTTACGTTCAATTGCTTTTTTAGCGATTTCTGTGAGCGCTTCGTCTTCAAACACAAGCTCCACATCATCCAATTCAAGCATTTTTCTATATTGTTTAACAAGCGCGTTTTTCGGTTTTGTTAAAATTTCAACCAGCGCTTTTTCATCCAGCGGCTCAAGGCTTGCGATGATCGGGAGACGGCCGATGAATTCAGGGATCAGCCCGAAGCGAAGCAAGTCTTCCGGAAGCACTTTGGAAAGAAGCGCTTCTTTTTCAAGGTCTTCATGCTTGTTGTCAGAGCCGAAGCCGATGACCTTCTGGCCGAGACGGCGCTTGATGATCTGCTCGATTCCGTCAAAAGCTCCGCCGCAAATGAACAGGATGTTGGTTGTGTCAATTTGGATGAACTCTTGATGAGGATGCTTTCTTCCGCCTTGTGGAGGAACGCTGGCAACCGTACCTTCAAGAATTTTAAGCAATGCCTGCTGAACGCCTTCGCCTGATACATCGCGTGTAATCGAAGGGTTCTCGGACTTTCTGGCCACTTTATCGATTTCATCGATGTAGATAATGCCTTTTTCCGCTTTTTCAACATCGTAGTCAGCTGCCTGGATCAGCTTAAGCAAAATGTTCTCCACATCTTCACCGACATAGCCTGCTTCAGTAAGCGACGTGGCATCCGCAATGGCGAACGGCACATTCAGGATGCGGGCAAGCGTTTGAGCAAGAAGCGTTTTTCCGCTTCCAGTCGGTCCGATCATGGAAATGTTACTTTTTGACAGCTCGACGTCGTCGACTTTGCTGTTCGAATTGATCCGCTTGTAATGATTGTAGACGGCCACGGCAAGGGATTTTTTTGCCTGGTCCTGGCCGATGACGTATTCATCAAGAATCTCGCGGATTTCCTTTGGCTTCGGAACATCTTTGAACTCCACTTCTTCTTCAGAGCCGAGTTCCTCTTCTACAATTTCAGTGCAAAGTTCGATGCACTCGTCACATATATATACGCCTGGTCCGGCGACAAGCTTGCGTACCTGATCTTGTGTTTTACCGCAAAACGAGCATTTCAATTGTCCTTTTTCCTCGTTGAATTTAAACATTCTTTCACCCCTTATATCCTTGTCATTCCTGTTTCTTCGTTAAAAGAAACATCGCTTGAAAACATTCGTTCCATTATGTATTGCATTTTACCACACTTTCCAAAAAGGCGATAACGTTGTGTTTGCCGTCCGGCATATTCAATATGTATGTTGATCAAAACGACATTATCTATCCTTTCCCAAAGAAAAGATGATAAGTCAAAATTGTATAAAACAAGGCACGAAACATTCGCGCCCTGTTTTATATAAAGTATGATTATGAAACATATTAACGGTTTTCTACAAGAAAATCAATTGCTTTGCGAACTTTTAAGTCCTCTTTCATTCCGTCTGTAGAACCGATTGCTTGTTTGATGTTTTCAACAGGCATGTTGTATGCTTCAGCCATTTTAGAAAGCTCTTCTTCGACTTCTTCGTCAGTGACTTGAAGGTTTTCCGCTTTGGCGATCGCTTCCAGTGTCAGGTTGGATTTCACGCGTTTTTCAGCATCCTCTTTCATTTGCTCTTTCAGCGCGTTTTCATCCTGTCCTGAGAATTGGAAGTAAAGCTCAAGGTTCATGCCCTGCATTTGCAGACGCTGTTCGAATTCTTTCATCATGCGGTCAAGCTCTGTGTCGATCATCGCTTGAGGAATGTCAGCCTCAGCGTTTTCAGCTGCTTTCAAGACAAGCTCTTCGCGAAGTTTAGCGTCCGCTTCGTTTTCCTTTGCTTCTTCGAGACGTTTTTTCGTTTTTTCAGTCAGCTCGGCAAGCGTTCCAACTTCCTCGTCGACATCTTTCGCAAACTCGTCATCAAGCTCAGGAAGCTCCTTCGCTTTGATTTCGTGAATTTTCACTTTGAATACCGCAGGTTTGCCCGCAAGCTCTTCCGCGTGGTATTCCTCTGGGAATGTCACTTCAACGTCTTTTTCAGCACCGGCTTCAAGTCCGACAAGCTGATCTTCAAAGCCCGGGATGAAAGAGCCTGAACCGACTTCAAGGGAATAGTTTTCCGCTTTTCCGCCTTCGAATGCTTCGCCGTCTACGAATCCTTCGAAGTCAAGAACAACAGTGTCCCCTTCTTCAACTTTGCCGTCTTCTTTTACAACGAGTTCAGCCTGGCGCTCTTGGAGAGACTTAAGTTCGTTTTGAACGTCCTCATCCGTTACGGCAGTATCGTCTTTTTCAATGCCAAGGCCTTTGTATTCGCCAAGTTTCACTTCAGGCTTAACCGTTACCTTCGCAGTGAAGATCAGGTTTTCGCCTTTTTCGATTTTTTCCACATCGATTTCCGGACGGTCAACAGGCTCAATGCCCGCTTCCTCTACCGCTTTCGGATACTCGACAGGAAGCAGGATGTCCAGCGCATCCTGATAAAGCGCCTCAACGCCAAAACGCTGTTCAAACAAACCGCGCGGCACTTTCCCTTTGCGGAATCCAGGAATGGATACTTGCTTTACGACTTTTTTAAATGCATCATCAAGGGCTTTATTAAAGGTATCGGCATCTACCTCAACCGTTAAAACGCCTTCGTTTCCTTCTTGCTTTTCCCATTTTACTGACATGTGTTTCCCTCCAAAATCTATTCAGGTTGTGTCGGTTTTCCATTTTAAAACAAGCAAACGGCTACGTCCATCGCAAGCTGCCGACTGTGTGCAGCTCATGTGTTTCTGACAGCCATCATTATGTATACAAAGATAAATAATGAACCTTAAGCGGCAAACGGAACAGCTTCCGTTTTTCACAAATGCAACCACTATATTATAACACAATGCCCGCTGCTTTCAACATTTACAAATAAGAAATTTCTTCTATGTCTTTGATGAGCGCGCAGGCCTCGTCAAGCTGTCTGTCATTGAATTCATAGAGAATATGAAGCTCCTCTTTATCGATGTCGATCCCGTGCATCTCGTATCCGACTTTATGCAGCGCGGCAGCCCAGAGCTCGCGGTTTGAGTATTTCGGCTGAAACGGGTAGAGGACGTAAATATGTCTTCTCCACAGCTCTTCGACCGCTTGGTACAGCGTGGGATTTTCATTCCCCAGCGTGTCATCGAGCACGCTCAGAACATGCTTTAATATCGGCATATCATCCGGCTTGACCGTCTCTGTCGGATTAATTGTCATCGAATCGCCAAATTTTGCGACAAGCGTCGGCTTTTCATGGTCTGACTCGGCCAAAAGCTGAAGAATCATCGTTTTTACGACAGGATGCGCGCTCGGATTTTGCAGAATCGTTTTCAACAAGCCGATATAGCTTGTCAGATTGCGGTCCTTCAGTCCGTGAAGAAGCTTAACCTGCTCTTCCGTGTCATTCAAAAGCCTTTCCTGATCAACCTCCTCCGTCTCGGGAAGGTCTTCGGTGATGTCCTCAGGTCTGGGGTCTTCCGTCATCTTGCGGCTGAAATCAAGCAGTTTATAAAACTGTTCCGCGCTTTCAGGAGGCAGCTTGTTTTCTTCGAGTACAGCTTCAATCGTTTCTTTTACTTTTTCGTATTGTCTGAGCTGGATTAAAATCGTCATATAGACTTGTAAAACGGTAAAATAATGGCCGTGGCCTTCTTTCAGCATTTTTTCGCAGATGCCTTTCGCTTCTTCAAGCTCGCCGATTTCCAGCAGGCAGATGGCCATTCCCAGGTAAATATCCGATTCCTCGTCATCATAGCGCTTCGCTTCAGAAAACAGCCTGAGCGCTTCGTGGTAATTCTTTTCTTTGAGCGCGGCCATCCCTTTGTGCACTAAACGCTCCTTAACGTTCGGGAACGGGATGATCTTCGAGTTTTTCTTGTCATGCTTCATTTCTAAGTTCCTTTCAGGCACTTATTTTTTAACAAGTGTATCAACCCGGCCCGCTAAACACAAGAAAGAACCGGCGGCAGTATGCTTCCGCCAGCAAAAAAAAGCCTCCGATCTACATCGGACAGCTTTTTTATGCTTGCAGCCAAGAACTTCTCTGTTTCTCAAATTGTTCGATTTCTTCTTCAAGGAGCAATGTTAAAGAAATTTCATCGTAACCGTTCAGCAGCATCTCTTTCCAATGCGGATCGACCTCAAAGGCAATCTGCTGCCCGGCGTGGTCTGTTATCGTCTGTTTTTCGAGATCGACAGTCATCGGCAAAGATTGATACTCATACTGTTCAGCAAGCTCTTTCCACGTCTCATAAGGAAGGCGGATCGGCAGCATGCCGTTTTTAAAACAGTTTTGGTGAAAGATATCGGCAAAAGACGGCGCGATAATGATTTTAAATCCGTAGTCGTCAAGCGCCCATGGCGCGTGTTCCCTTGAAGAGCCGCAGCCGAAGTTTTCGCCGGCGATTAAAATTGAAGCGTCTTTGTATTCCGGCCGGTTCAGCTCAAAATCAGGGTTGGGATCGCCGTTATCCAAATACCTCCAGTCAAAGAAAGCAAAACGTCCGTACCCCGTTCTTTCGATCCTCTTTAAAAATTGCTTCGGAATGATCTGGTCCGTGTCTACGTTGATTCTGTTTAGCACCGCCGCTATTCCGGTATGGGTCTTTAATGGCTCCATCTTGTCACTCCTCTATACAGCTGTTGTCTCTTGGTAATATTTTCTGACATCGACAAAGCGTCCGTGAATCGCGGCCATCGCAGCCATCGCCGGGCTGACGAGATGCGTCCTGGCCCCTTTGCCCTGCCTGCCTTCAAAATTGCGGTTGGAAGTGGAAGCACAGCGCTCTCCTTCGGGGACAACATCGTTGTTCATGCTCAAACACATGCTGCATCCCGATTCTCTCCATTCAAAGCCCGCTTCGATGAAAATCTCGTGAAGCCCTTCTTTTTCAGCTTGAATTTTGACGCTTTGCGAGCCGGGAACGACGATCGCCCTGACACCGTCAGCGACTTTTTGGCCTTTTATCATTTCAGCCGCCTGGCGAAGATCTGTCATGCGCGAGTTGGTGCATGAACCGATAAAGACGTGCTCAATTGTAATATCCTCGATTTTTTTATATGGTTCAAGACCCATATATTCATATGCGCGCTGCGCTTCTTTTTTATCGTCTTCCTGCGAGAATGCCTCAGGCCCCGGAATCGCTTCATCAACCGGCAGCACCATGCCGGGGTTGATGCCCCACGTCACCATCGGCGAAATGGAGCTTCCGTCCATCACGATCGTCCGGTCGTAGACCGCCCCCGGATCGGTTCTCAGATTCTTCCACTCTTCTACAGCTTTCTCAAACTCTTCGCCTTTTGGCGCATATTTTTTCGTTTTGACATATTCAAATGTTGTTTCATCCGGTGCAATCAATCCGGCTCTTGCCCCAGCTTCGATTGACATGTTGCACACCGTCATCCGTTCGTCCATCGACATGTTTCGGAATACTTCGCCGGTATATTCAATGACATAACCCGCACCGAATTTAACCCCGTATTTTCCGATGACCGCCAGAATGACGTCTTTAGCCGTCACTCCTTTTTGCAGTTTGCCGTCAACACGGATTTCCAGCGTCTTCGGTTTTTGCTGCCAAAGCGTCTGCGTTGACAAGACGTGCTCGACCTCGCTCGTTCCGATCCCGAAAGCGAGCGCGCCAAACGCTCCGTGTGTAGATGTATGGCTGTCTCCACAAACGATCGTTTTGCCCGGCAGCGTCAGCCCCAGTTCAGGCCCGATGACATGGACGATCCCCTGGTCGACGCTTGACAAGTCTGCGAGGCGGATGCCGAATTCTTCGCAATTCCGTTCGAGCGCACTGACCTGCCGTTTGGCGACATCATCTTTAATCTCAAACCGATTGACAGTCGGAATGTTGTGGTCCATTGTGGCAAACGTATTTTGAGGCCGTCTGACTTTTCTGTTCTTTTGCCTAAGGCCTTCAAAGGCCTGGGGTGACGTTACCTCGTGTATCAGATGCAGATCGATATAGAGAAGGTCAGGCTTCCCTTCACCTTTTTTAATCACGTGTTGATCCCAAATTTTTTCGATGATCGTTCGAGGCATCATCTTTCTTCCTCCCTCTACCAATATCCATTTTCCTTAAACGTAAGCGGTCATGATGTTTGAAATGGCATTGTCGTCTGCCAGCGCAGCTTTTACTTCCCCTGTAATCGATTGAGTCGTGGAATGCTCCGATCCTTTTGCCAGGTCCTTCGTCCGCTTACCTGCCCGGAGAACTTGATCGACTGCGTGTTCAACAGCTTTCGCTTCAGCTTCAAGACCGAATGACGTCCTGAGCATCATCGCCGCGGACAAGATTGCCGCAAGCGGATTGGCAATGTTCTGTCCCGCGATATCAGGAGCCGAACCGTGCACAGGTTCATATAGATGAAGTCCGGAGCTTGATAAGCTTGCCGACGGCAGCATGCCGAGCGATCCGGTCAGCATCGATGCTTCATCGCTTAAAATATCGCCGAACATGTTTTCAGTCACGATAATGTCAAACTGTCCAGGCGCGTAAATGAGCTGCATCGCTGCATTGTCGACGAGCATGTGCTCAAGCTTGACGTCAGGAAACTCTTTCGCTACTTCTTCCGCCGTCTTGCGCCATAGTTTGCTTGACTCAAGGACGTTCGCTTTATCAACGGAGGTCACTTTGCCTTTTCGTCTCTGCGCCATTTGGAAGGCCTCCCTGATGACCCTTTCCATTTCCGACTTTTTATAAAACAGCGTGTCAACGGCTTCTTCCTCGCCGTTCTGATTGACGTACTGCTCGCTCGGCTTTCCGAAATACAAGCCGCCCGTCAGCTCGCGTACGATGACAAAGTCAACACCTTCGATATATTCGGTTTTTAACGGAGAAGCCCCCGCAAGGCTTTCAAATACTTTAACAGGCCGCAGATTGGCAAAAAGATCGAGCTGCTTGCGGATGGCGAGCAGCCCTTTTTCAGGCCTCAGCTCAGAAGGATTTTGATCCCATTTCGGCCCGCCTACTGCTCCGAGCAAAATGGCGTCCGCAGCTTTGCAGGCGGCGACAGTTTCCTCGGGAAGCGGCGCTCCCGCCTCATCAATTGCCGCTCCGCCGATCAGGCCGTATTCAAATTCGAATTCATGCTGATAATGTTCAGCAACGCTTTTCAGCACATCAACAGCCGCGTCCAATACTTCGGGACCAATTCCGTCACCGGGCAAAAGTGCGATTCGTTTTTTCAAATTCAACAAACTCCTTCCTTATTACTGTTATGATCCTACAGCCGCCTGTTTTGACAATCCTTCGGTATTCGTCTTCAATACGAGATAGCGGTTCACTGCGTTCAAGTAAGCTTTGGCAGATGCTTCGAGAACATCCTGGGCGACTCCGCGTCCTCCGGATTCTTTTCCGTCGATCATCACCCTGACGTATACTTGCGCGAATGCATCCTGTCCTTTGCGATTGGATTGAATCCGGTAATCAAGGAGCTGGACTTCTTTATCCATACAGCGCTTCAGCGTGTTGTACACCGCTTCAACGCTACCCGCTCCGGTCGCCGCTTCCTGGATGATCTGATCCGTTTCCTGATCTTTAAGGGAAACCGTTGCTGTCGGAACCTGCGAGGTGCCGTAATGAACCTGCAGTGAAATAAATTCATAGCCGATTTTGCGGTCTGCCGTTTTCTCCTCGAGAATCAGCGAGATGAGATCTTCATCCGTAAATTCCTTTTTCTTGCCGGTAAGCTCTTTAAAGATGTTAAAAAATTTATTGATTTCTTCTTCTCCAAACTGGAATCCGAGGTTTTGCAGCTTATCTTTAAATGCGTGGCGCCCTGAATGCTTTCCGAGCACAAGCGCATCCGTTTTCACGCCGACAAGCTCCGGAGAAATAATTTCATATGTTGTTTTTTCTTTTAAGAAACCGTCCTGGTGAATGCCTGATTCGTGGGCAAAGGCATTATCGCCGACGACCGCTTTGTTCCGCGGCACGGCCATGCCGGTCAGTTTGCTCACTAAATCACTTGTCCGCTTAATCTCATTCAGCTGAATCGTTGATTCCGCCTGGTAGAAATCTTTTCTGAGATAAAGGGCGACGGCGATTTCTTCAAGAGAGGCGTTCCCTGCTCTTTCGCCTATGCCGTTGATGACCGATTCGACTTGATCCGCTCCGTTTTCAATCGCAGCCAAAGAGTTGGCGACAGCCATGCCTAAATCATCGTGGCAATGAGCTGAAAGCGTGACTTTGTCAGCATTGCGGGCATTTTCTTTAATATAGCGGAAGATATTTCCGTACTCGGCGGGCGCTAAATAACCGACCGTATCCGGAAGATTGACGACGTCCGCTCCCGCGGCGATCACTTCGCTGACGAACTCGGCTAAAAACGGAAGGTCGGTTCGGCACGCATCTTCGGCAGACCACTGGACGATCGGGAAGCGTTCTTTGGCGTATTTCACCATTGCGACCGCCTGTTCCAGAACCTGTTCGCGCGTTTTTTTCAGCTTATATTTTAAATGGATGTCAGAAGTGGCGATAAAAATGTGAAGCCTTGGTTCAGCTCCGTCTTTGAGCGCTTCCCACGCCGAGTCGATATCTCCTTTGACAGAGCGGGCAAGCCCTGTTACCGAACAGTTTTTAATCGTCCTTGCGATTTCTTTTACTGCATTGAAATCCCCGGGGGATGAAGCGGGAAAGCCCGCTTCCATAATGTTGACCCCGAGTTTTTCAAGCTGCTGGGCGATCGCCAGCTTCTCCTGCGTGTTTAAATTAACGCCCGGCGACTGTTCACCGTCACGGAGTGTCGTATCAAAAAAGTTAATTTTTCGCACCGGCTACCACCGCTTCCTTTTTCTTGCCCTGCTTGACAAACGGCATCATTTCGCGAAGCTTTCTGCCGACCACTTCGATTTGGTGTTCGTTTTCGCTTGCATTGATGGCGTTGAAACGCGGACGGTTGACTTGGTTTTCGACGATCCACTCTTTTGCGAATGTACCGTTTTGGATGTCTTTCAATACTTCTTTCATTGATTCTTTTACCTTCTCATCGACAACGCGCGGACCTGATACGAAGTCTCCCCACTGCGCTGTGTCGGAAATCGAATATCTCATCCCTGCCAAACCTTCTTCATACATCAAGTCGACGATGAGCTTCAGCTCGTGCAGACACTCGAAGTATGCGAGTTCAGGCTGATAGCCCGCTTCTGTCAGCGTTTCGAACCCGGCTTTGACAAGGGAAGTCAATCCTCCGCACAGCACCGCCTGTTCTCCGAAAAGATCGGTTTCAGTTTCTTCTTTAAATGTTGTTTCAAGAACACCGGCTCTTGCGCCGCCGATCGCTTTAGCATAAGCAAGGGCTTTGTCTTTCGCTTCCCCTGTCACATCCTGATAGATCGCAAACAGCGCCGGAACCCCCGCACCTTGTTCAAACGTTCTTCTGACAAGATGTCCCGGTCCTTTAGGAGCGACAAGGAATACGTCAACATCCGCCGGAGGCACGATCTGATGGAAATGAACGTTGAATCCGTGGGCGAATACAAGTGAATTGCCAGCTTGAAGTCCGTCTTTAATTTCCGCTTCATACACTTTTTGCTGCTGTTCATCCGGAAGAAGCACCATGACGATGTCGGCCTGTTCTGCCGCTTCTCTTACCGTGAAAACTTGATGGCCGTCTTCCTCTGCTTTTGCAAAGGATTTCCCTTTTCTGACGCCGACAATGACGTCCACTCCGCTTTCTTTCAGGTTCAGTGCGTGCGCATGGCCTTGTGAGCCGTATCCGATCACCGCTACTTTTTTGCCTGCTAATACGTTTTCTTTGATATCACCGTTATAATATACTTTTACCATTTCAATCTCTCCCTTTTTATGATTTATACAATAGATATTGTTTTAATAGAGGCCGGCTTTTGCTGAGTTCCCCTCGCAAAGGCCGTGGTGCCTGTTCTGGCTACCTCTTTAATCCCGTATGGTTTCAATAGTTCGATCAGGGCTTCGATCTTGCTCGATTCCCCTGTCACTTGAATCACGACGCTGTCTTTTGCGACATCGACGACAGACGCCCGAAACGGTTCGATGACGCCGTTTATTTCCGTCCTGCTCGACGGAGGGGAAACCACCCTGATTAACGCCAGCTCTCTTTGGACGATCGATTGATTCGTAATGTCCGTGACTTTCAGTACATCAATCTGCTTGTTTAATTGTTTTGTCAGCTGTTCCGTTTCTTTTCCATCTGCCACATGAACGACAAACGTGATTCTGGAAATTCCCGCGGTTTCGGTGTGGCCGACCGTAATGCTTTCAATGTTGTAATGCCGTTTTGTAAACAACCCTGTGATTCTGTTTAAGACGCCGCTTTGGTTCAAAACCGTCAGCGTGATGATTCTTTTCAAGGTTTCACCCCCACCATTTCGTGCAGCCCTTTTCCAGGCGCAACCATTGGAAATACTTTTTCAGCTTGTGCAACTTGAACATCAATGACCATCGGTTCATTCGACGTTAGCGCCGCTTCCAGCTTTTCTTCCGCTTCTTCTTCGGATGTGATTCGGACGCCTTTGATGCCGTAAGCTTCAGACAGCTTGATGAAATCAGGCTGTGATGTGAACTTGGAGTGCGAATAGCGCTCATCGTAAAAGATTTCCTGCCATTGCCGGACCATTCCGAGGCAGCGGTTGTTTAAGACCACGACCTTGATCGGAAGGTTCAGATCGTGAATAACAGACAGCTCCTGCAGCGTCATCTGGAATCCTCCGTCGCCGAGTATCGATACAACCGTCGCATCCTTATCCGCAAGCTGTGCTCCGATTGCCGCCGGAAGTCCGAAGCCCATTGTGCCGAGCCCGCCGGAAGTGACCCATCTGTCGGCTTTTTGGAACTGATAAAATTGCGCGGCCCACATTTGATGCTGTCCGACGTCTGTTGTTACAATAGCTTCGCCCTTTGTATAGCGGTGGATATATTCGATCAGCTTCTGCGGTTTGAATCCTTCTGTTTCATTTTCTTCATACCAGAGCGGATATTCGGTTTTCCATGCCGCAAGCTGCTTTTTCCACTCATCAGAAGCGCTCGGCTTGCCGTTTTGCTTGATCAGCTCCGTCAGTACAAGCTTGCTGTCGCCGACAACCGGAATGTGCGTATGAACGTTTTTGCCGATTTCAGCCGGATCGATGTCAATGTGAGCGACTTTCGCATATTTTGCAAAATGCTTCAAGTTCCCTGTGACCCGGTCATCAAACCTGGCACCGATGCTGATTAACAGATCGCTTTCATACAGAGCCATGTTGGCCGCATACGTTCCGTGCATTCCGGCCATCCCGAGGAAAAGCGGATGATCGGCCGGAAATCCTCCCAAGCCTAACAGCGTATGTGCCACCGGAATCTGCTGCTGTTCGACATAATTTTTTAATTCTTCTGACGCTTTCCCGTGCAAGACGCCCGCACCCGCTAAAATAACCGGCTTTTTCGCTGCACTGACCGCTTCCACAAGCTTTCTGATCTGCAGATAATTCGGTTCCTTCGTCGGCTGATAGCCCGGAAGGTGAATGTCGTGGTCATAGCGGAATTCTCCTTCTACAACGGCGATGTCTTTAGGAATATCGATTAAAACGGGGCCCGGTCTTCCTGTTGTTGCGATATGGAATGCTTCTTTAATAATTCTCGGCAAATCTTCGGCATTGCGTACCTGGTAGCTGTGCTTTGTAATCGGCATCGTAATTCCGATGACGTCCGCTTCTTGGAATGCGTCAGATCCGATAACCGATGTCGCAACCTGACCGGTGAATACGACGAGAGGCAATGAATCGATCATCGCGTCGGCCAGACCCGTTACAAGGTTGGTCGCTCCCGGTCCGGATGTAGCGATGACGACACCCGGTTTCCCGGAAATCCTTGCATATCCTTCGGCTGCGTGGATGGCGCCTTGTTCATGGCGCGTCAGCACATGAAACATTCCCGATCCGTAGAGTTTGTCATAAATCGGCAGGACCGCACCGCCCGGATACCCGTAGATCACTTCAACATTTTCCTGTTTTAAAGCCTCGATCAGCATTGACGCCCCTGCCATTGTTTGTGTACATTGGGCATTTTCAGCATCCAACTGTACATTCGTCCCCATTTTTCTTCCTCCTTATCAAGTGATCATCATCACTGTTCATTCACAATTGTTTTTCAAAAAATAATCAATATATATGTGCCGCAAAGCATGTATCCAATCTGCTTTTGCAGCTAAAAAAAGCCTTCCCGCCCACTGTTGACGCTGCACACCTTGCAGGCCAAAGGGGCGAAAAGGCTTTTCTTTCCGCGGTACCACCCT
Source organism: Bacillus sp. GM2 (assembly GCF_056155945.1). Taxonomy (NCBI): domain Bacteria; kingdom Bacillati; phylum Bacillota; class Bacilli; order Caryophanales; family Bacillaceae; genus Bacillus; species Bacillus sp. GM2. The sequence goes on along the minus strand of NZ_JBRKSZ010000007.1, from coordinate 688,787 downwards.
TGTTCGCGGCTTTTGAAAGCCGCCTTATGGATAATCGCTTATCCGGTTTAATAACGAGTGAACCTTCGTAATGTTCACCCGGCCAGCCCTACTAAACATGGAAATCGTTCAGACTGACACTCAGAGGGGAGTTCACAAGCGGAGGCCGTCACCGGTTCCCAGCAATCCCGGCTCTCTGCAGGCGGCGTTTCCGCTGCTACTTATCCTCTTCAACGTTTATCTTTATTCAGCTGACACTTAAGCTTTGATCTTTGAGGCTGACTTTTAACCCTTCACGGACGACGCGCTCGCGGAACTTTTCAAGCATCCGGTTTGTGTGGACTCCCGGTTTGCCGTCCCCGATCTTGCGGCCGTCAACTTTTACGACCGCGATGACTTCTGCAGCCGTTCCGGTTAAAAACACTTCCTCGGCTGTGTATACGTCATGGCGGGTAAACGGCTCTTCTTTCACTTCATAGCCGAGCTCTCGCGCTATTTCGATGATGGCATTCCGGGTGATTCCTTCAAGCGCTCCGATATAGCCCGGAGGCGTCAAGAGCTTTCCGTTTTTATAAATAAATACGTTATCCGCAGACCCTTCGGCGACATAGCCTTGATCATTGAGCATGAGCGCTTCCGTCACACCCGCCATATGCGCCTCGATCCGGACAAGAATATTGTTTAAGTAGTTCAGCGATTTTACTTTAGGGCTCAGCACATCGGGTCTGTTCCTTCTTGTCGGAACCGTAACAATGTCAATCCCCGTTTCATATAAATGTTTCGGGAATATTGCCAATGGTTCGACAATTATGATGACACTCGGGTTTGAACAATTGTTTGGATCGAGTCCGAGGTCACCTGCTCCTCTTGAAACGACCAAGCGGATGTAAGCGTCTTTCAGCCCGTTTTTTTCGACTGTTTTGAGTACGTGCTGTGTCAGTTCTTCCTGTGGATATGGAATCTCCAGCATGATCGATCTCGCAGAATCGTAGAGGCGGTCCATGTGCTCTTGCATTCTGAAGATGTTGCCGTCGTATACCCTGATCCCTTCAAACACGCCGTCCCCGTATAAAAATCCGTGATCATAGACTGATATTTTAGCGTCTTCTTTTTTAACGAGTTTGTCGTTTAGGAAGATCCACTGGTCTTTCTGGTCCCCCATCCCTCAAGCACACCTTTCTGTTGTAAATGAACGCTTTAAACGGTTAAAAATTGATGATGCGGGAACCCGTTTTCCCGCTGTCATTCCCGGGAAAGATGAAAAGTTTTCAAGTGATTTGTTCTTTTGTTTGAACTCATATTACGCCCCTTTACATGCAGTGTCAACCGTATTTTTTAAAATTATTAGACAATTTTGATTAATCAATCTATTTGTATACGCTTACATGATTGATATAAAAGGAAATGTAAAATTGAAAAACAATTTAAAATTTTTTATGTAATCTATAAAGATTACATAAAAAAACTGGCGTTTTATACAGTTTTGTTAGATTTTATCCCGACAATTTTTTATAATTTCATCCCCGCCGGTTAGATTTTTTGCCACATATATGTACAGACTCCATTTTACGATTTTTTACATAAACTGGTGTTAATCAAAAAGAAACAGGTGAATATGATGTACCGCACATTTCCTGCGCACTCTGTTCCCCGCGTGCGCCAATACCCGGGATACTTCGGCTACCCGGTTACTTATGTCTATAATCCTTCAGCACACGGGCCATATACCTATTATCCGTACGGCGGGGTGTTCACCACTCCGACGCTCGGATTCGGCATCGGCTACCCGGGAATTTCCGTTCCGGCTGTACACGCCTTTACCGGTGGATTCAGAGACAATGAATAAAGCACAAAAAAAGAGAGGGCATCATGCTCTCTCTTTTTACCGTTAAACGACTCCCTGAGCGATCATCGCATCCGCCACTTTGATAAATCCGGCTATATTGCAGCCGTCGAGCAGATTTCCGGGCCGTCCGTATTCTGAAGCCGCTTCAACGCTTCTCTTGTAAATATCAGCCATGATCGCCCTGAGCTTCGCATCCGTTTCTTCCGCCGTCCAGTGAAGCCGTGCGCTGTTCTGCGCCATTTCGAGCGCTGAAACGGCTACACCGCCGGCATTTGCAGCCTTAGCCGGTCCGAATAGAACTCCCGCATCCAAAAAGCGTTTGACGGCGCCCTCTTCAGACGGCATATTTGCTCCTTCTCCGACAGCTTTGACCCCATTTGAAATGAGCACTTCGGCCGCCTCTTCGTCAATTTCGTTCTGGGTCGCGCACGGAAGCGCGATATCGCATGGAATAGACCAAATGCCGGTACATCCCTCGAAATAGTGTGCTTCCGGATGCTCGCTGACATACTCGCGAATCCTTCCGTTCCCGTCTTCTTTGAGCCGCTTCACCGTCTCAAGACAGATGCCTTTTTCGTCATAGACATAGCCGTCAGAATCGCTGCAGGCCACCACTTTCGCACCGAATTGAGCGGCTTTTTCCATCGCGTACAGCGCCACATTCCCTGAACCGGAGACGACAACGGTGCTGTTTTCAAAGCGCAGCCCCTGATCCTTCAGCATTTCTTCCACGAAATAAACCAGACCGTACCCTGTCGCTTCTTTCCTCGTTAAACTGCCCCCGTATTCAAGGCCTTTGCCTGTTAACACGCCTGCATCATAGCGGCCCCGAATCTTTTTATACTGTCCGAACATAAACCCGACTTCCCTTGCTCCGACACCAATATCGCCGGCAGGGATATCCGTGTCCGGTCCGATATGTCTGTACAGTTCATTCATGAAGCTCTGCGTAAAACTCATAATCTCCCTGTCCGATTTGCCCTTCGGATCAAAATCAGCCCCGCCTTTTCCGCCTCCGATCGGCAGTCCGGTCAAAGAATTTTTAAAAATCTGCTCAAAACCCAAAAATTTAATAATGCTCGCGTTCACAGAAGGGTGAAAGCGGATGCCGCCTTTATACGGACCGATTGCACTGTTAAATTGAACCCGGAACCCTCGGTTAACCCGGATATTGCCTTCATCATCGACCCACGGCACCCTGAAGGTGATCATCCGTTCCGGCTCTGCGATCCTCTCAAGAATGCGGTGTTCGATATACTTTGGATGCCTTGCTAATACAGGGACGAGGGAATCGAAAATTTCTTTGACAGCTTGAAGAAATTCGCTTTCGTGAAGATTTCGCTTCCGCACTGTCTCGTATGCTTTTGTCACATAATCTCTCGCCGTCTGGAAATTTGTTTCCTCCATTTTTTCTAGCGTATGCACCTTTCTTCAGCTCCCTTTCTAAAATAAAAGCAGAACGCACTTGTAAGATTTTCTATCATGGTAAATTTTATAACCAATTCCCCATTTACATCAATCTGGAAAACAGATTAAACCATTGCTGAATTGAGATGTATAACAAAAAGCGAGAATAGGCGGGTATTAAGATAGAAGAATAGTTTTTAAAAGCTGAGGAGAAAAGGACCAATAAACCACAAAATACCATAACATCCGAAAGGTTCTTTCTGTGCTTTTCGTTGTGATCGGCGCATTTGCCCGTTGTACTCTCGGCAGAAAATGAGCATCTTATCCCGTTCTTAAAATGAATCCTACTGCACAAAACGAAAACACATAGCTCTTCTTTTTCATGGCAACAATAAAACTAAAACAGGGGTGATCTGATGGACGACAAAAAAGAACTGTCGAACGTTGAAACACAAAGAAACTTTTTAACGGCAGAAGAATTTCCTGAAGGAGCGTATGGAGCTGCCCAAGGCAAAGACAAGCCTGTTGAAAACAAAAACACGTCATGGAAGGAAGGCCAGCAGTACTACAGCAATTTCACATATGAATTCCGCAATCTCCACCAAGGAATGCCGCGACAGTACCCCGGGGCGCATCCAACCCATGACGAAAAGGATCAAAACGAGGAATGACCGATATAAAAAAGAGCCGTGCTAAACGGCTCTTTACAGCTTTTTATTGAAGGGGCTGCTGGAAATTTTGATTTTGCTGCTGGTTTTGTTGGTTTTGCTGCCCCTGTTGCTGTCCTTGCTGGTTAAATGATTGCTGCGCCTGCTGAAGTGCCTGGCTCATTTGGTTCATAGCCTGGTTTGTCTGGATTCCTTGAAGAGCCTGATTTAGCTGCTGAACAGCCTGCTGAATGCTTTGCTGAATTTGCTGATCCGTCTGCTGCATCTGCTGCTGAGATTGTGAGCTGAACTGCTGAATTTGCTGCTTCAGCTGATTGATGCCCTGGCTCAATTGAGAGCTCTGCTGGCCGCTTTGGCCCTGCTGCTGCTGTGACCCCATTTGATTAACAGTTTGCTCCAGCTGGGCAAGCTGCTGCTGGATATTTCCGAATTCCTGAGCAAGTTCGGTATCCGTAATGTTGGCCCCGAGCAGCTGCTCATGCTTTTGTTTTTGTTGTTTCTGCTTTTGCTGCTGATTTTGCTGTTGTTTTGTCATGACAACATCCTCCTTAAAATTGATCACACCCTTTATCTTTTTCATTTTGTTTGAAATAATGAAAGGGGATTTTTAGGATGTTGTTGTTTGAAGAAAAAGGCCATTCAGAGAACTACTCTCACCTCAAGATACAAATGGAGATGTTCTTGGAAGAAGTATAGAAAGAGGATTAGGTACACCCAATTTGTTATATATGAAAAACATTCCTAAAAGGGGAAGATGGAGAGTGTATTTTAACAGGATATCCAATAAGATAAAGGAGTTTCAATGAAATTCGAAAATTTAAATCTGCTCCCAATCCGCTCCCAAAACACATTTCAACCCCAAAACAGAACGCAAGTTCCAAGTAAACAAAAAAGCCTCAAACTCTTGTATACCAAGAAGTTTGAGGCTTTTTTCAGTGACGTCCCAGGAGAGATTCGAACTCCCGACCGACGGCTTAGAAGGCCGTTGCTCTATCCAGCTGAGCTACTGGGACATGATGTTGTTTTGTTTCGCTTTAACTATCAGCGACAAGATTTATTATATGCGGATCGGGACATAAAGTCAACAACTTTTTAGAATTTTTTTCTTCACGAGGAAGAAAAAAATTCTTCCTCATGAATGTGCTGGCAGTTGGACGTGGTTCGTCAGGCTTTCGACTTCCCGGCCGTCCAAGTCATAATAGCGGACCGTTGCATTGTCTTTGTCAATGTTTAGTATAGCATAAGTTTTTTCTTTCCGCACCCGCGGAAGGCGGATGCTGCCGGGGTTGATCAGCAGTTTTCCGTCCATCAGTTCGCTTCCTGCGATGTGGGAATGGCCGAAACAGATGATATCGGCGCCGAGTTCTTCAGCGCGGTAGTATACATTTAAAAGCGACTGTTTAATGCCGTATAAATGCCCGTGTGTGAAAAAAAGCTTTTTCGATCCGACGGGAACGACAATTTCGTCTTTAAACTCCCCGTAAAAATCGCAGTTTCCTTTTACTGTTAAGTAAGAGGAAAGCGCGGGATGGGAAGGATCCAATTCGGAATCCCCGCAATGGATGATGAGATCTGTTTCCTTTCCGTGCCGCTCAGCGATCATTTCCAGTTCGTCTTCAAGGCCGTGGCTGTCGCTGACAATCAGAACCTTCATGATCGGCCCTCCTCCTTTACGCTTGGTCCAATAGAGCGGACAGTTTTTTCAGCGCTTCCGCTCTGTGGCTGATTTTGTTCTTTTCGCCGCTTGAGAGCTCGGCCATCGTTTGATCTTTGTCTTTGACGAGAAAAACCGGGTCGTAGCCGAAGCCGTTTGTGCCGCGCGGCTCTTCGGTAATGTACCCTTCCACAGAACCTTCGACCGTTTTCGTTTCCTGCCCTGGAGTGCATAATGCGAGCGCGCATCTGAACCTCGCGGAGCGGTCTTCTTTTTCCACCCCTTCAAGCTCTTTCAATAGCTTTTTCAGGTTGGCGAGATCGTTTTTCTCTTCTCCTGCATAGCGGGCCGAGTATACGCCGGGGCTGCCGCCGAGGTAGTCGACAGACAGGCCTGAGTCATCGGCAATCACGATTTTACCGGTTTCTTTCGAAATCGTTTCCGCTTTAATCACCGCGTTTTCTTCAAACGTCTGCCCGGTTTCTTCGATTTCGGGCGTATAGCCGATGTCCAGTAGAGATTTGACATCGTAGCCTCTCGGTTCGAGCATCGCTTTGAATTCCCTGACTTTCCCTTCGTTTTTCGTGGCAATGATGACTTCTTTCATCTTGTATCAAGCCTTTCTCATGTTATTGTTGAATGGCTGATGCAACGTCGCCGAGCACTTCTTTCTGCTTTTCGATGAGTTCGGCGATCCCTTTTTCAGCCAGTTCTAAAAGCCCGTCCAATTCACTTCTTGAGAATGTCGCTTCCTCTCCTGTTCCCTGAAGTTCGACAAAGCGGCCTTCGCCTGTCATGACGACGTTCATATCCACCTCTGCTGCAGAATCTTCCTGGTAGTTCAAATCAAGGATCAATCCTTTTTCCTTATCGATTCCCACCGAAGTGGCAGCCAAAAAGTCAGTGATCGGCATCGCCTTCAGCGCGCCTTTTTCGACAAGTCTTCCGACGGCAAGCGCCATGGCCGTAAATGCTCCGGTGATCGACGCAGTTCTCGTGCCTCCGTCAGCCTGAATGACGTCGCAGTCGATCCAGATCGTCCGCTCACCGAGCTTTTCCAAATCAACGACCGCCCGCAGAGCTCGTCCGATCAGCCGTTGAATTTCCATCGTCCGCCCGGAGATTTTCCCTTTTGACGATTCCCTGATCGTCCTTTGGTTCGTGGCCCGCGGGAGCATGCTGTATTCCGCGGTGATCCAGCCCTTCCCTTCTCCTCTCAAAAAGGGCGGTACACGGTCTTCCACAGACGCGTTGCATATCACCTTTGTCCCGCCGACTGTGATCAGGACCGATCCCTCGGGATGCGTAATGAAGTCGAGGTCCATTGTGACAGGGCGCAGTTCATTGTTTTCTCTTCCATCGTATCTCATTTTTTACCTCCGATTGTATGTACATAAACCTTTCACAATCATTCTGCTCTTCCAAAAAGCTGAATAAAGAAAGAGGCAGCTTTAATCGCTTACCTCTTTTTCTATAGTATATCAAAAATCTCTGCTTAAAAACTACCTGTGTTCACCTTGCTCGGTCTTGAAACCGGCTTGGAAAGCTTTTCTCCTTTTTCATTGACGAGCTCGGATTTTCCGTTCACAGTAACCGACACACTTTTCACATCAGGCAGCTCGGTTAATGTCAGCACAATACTGTTTAACACTTCATCCGATATCACTTTCTTCTCGCCGTCGGCACTCCCGTAGATCGCTTCGTTAAAGTCGAGAGTCACATGGCCGTCTTCAATTTTCGGCTCGTTTTCAAGCTTGACATCGCCCTGGAAATCGGAAAGCAGGCCGCTTTTATTGCCCGGTCCTTCCGTCAGCTCTTTAACCGCCGCCGTCACCTGGTCGTTTTCTTTTACAGATGTCCGTTTCGTTACAGGAACGTAATATGTGCCTTTGTCCGATTCAGCCAAATAATAGACGGTGACCGGCTGTGTCGCCGTTATATCTGTCACACCCGCCGTGTCGAGGTTAATGCCGTCCTCGCGGCTGAGTTCTTCTGAAATCGGCGTGCCGTTAACAGGCATTTCTTTCAAATCATGGCCGTTCATGCGGATCTTCACTTTATCAATCGAGTTAAACTGTGTTAACGTCCATGTAATTGCCTGTACAATTTTTTGCTCGTCTTCAGCTTTATAGTTTTTAAATTCATTTGAGAAGTCAGCAATCGCTGTTCCGTCTTCTTTAATATCGACATTGACCGTGGTATCCGCCGGCAGCACGGCTCTGAACCCGTTTGGCAGGATGTTTGAAACAGGGCCGCCTTCAACGAGGTATTCAAGCGCTTGTTTAGCCGTACCTTCCTGCTTTGGCAACGGCAGCGTCTGCGCTGTCACATAGCCGTTCTTATCAATGAGATAAAGCTCTCTCATGACCGTATCGCCCGTTTGAGCGGCTTTATCGTCGCTTGTCGTTTTGCTGCCTTTGTCTTCTGTTTTATCTTTGGTTTTGTCTGTTTGGTCTTGCTCCTTCTCCTCTTTTACATATGTGATGTCCTGCGGCGGATCTATCTCCTCTGAGGCTTGATCTGACTGAAATATTCCGCACCCGGAAAGAAGCAGCGCGGAGGCCGTAACCGTAACCGCGATTCCTTTCATTCCTTTTTTCAGCATACTTTTCCCTCCTAAGGCAGTTTGTACTATTATGTATACGAGCCCGTTTTTGAATTAGACCGCTTTTTAAAAAAATCCCTCTGAATACAAAAAACCTTTTCTTTAAAAGAAAAGGCCATGAAAAAAAGCTGCCGTTTGCTTGTGCGGCAGCTTTATTTTACAGCGGTTTCCTGAAGAGAAATGCTTTCCACATTTTTCACTTCGTATCCAAACCAATCATTTGCAATTTTTGTGAAGCGGGCGCGCTCCCCGGTTGTTAAAAACAAGTGTTCCGGCGGTTCCCCCGTTTTGCTTAATAAACCGTTGTATGACAAGATCGTGCTGACTTCCCTGGCCGTTTCATCTCCGGAGGAAATGATGTTGACGCGCTCTCCCATATAGCGCTGAATCGGTTCTTTTAAAATCGGATAATGCGTGCATCCGAGAATCAGCGTATCGATTGATGAATCCCTGAGCGGGTGCAGTGACGACCTGACGATTTCATCAGCCGTCTCATCCAAAAATTTGCCGCTTTCCACAAACGGGACAAACATCGGGCAAGCCAGATTTTCCACCGTTAAATCTCCGTTTAGCGAAAGAAGCGCTTCTTCGTATGCGCCGCTTTTGATCGTGTTTTCTGTTCCGATCACGCCGATCCGCTGGTTCTCCGTCACTTTAATCGCGGTTCTGGCTCCAGGCTGCACAACGCCGATGACCGGGATCGCGACTTCTCTGCTGATTTCTTCAAGCGCGATGGCCGTCGCTGTATTGCAGGCGATCACGAGCATTTTAATATGGTGGCGGGATAACAAATAATTTGTCATTTCCCATGTATATGACAGGACTTCTTGTCTGTCCCGGGGTCCGTACGGACACCTTTTCGTATCTCCAAGATATATAATTTTTTCTTTCGGCAGCTGCCTCATGATTTCTTTTGCAACGGTTAAACCGCCGACTCCCGAATCAATGACTCCTATCGGTTGATCCAACAAAATCGCCTCATTTTCTGTTCATTTCCTGCTGAAGTTTAATTAATAATTTTTCAAACGCGGCTGTTTCTTCCTCGGAAAACGCCTCTAACATGTCTTCTAAATAGTCCTGCCTTTTTTGAATGACCTCCTGGATGATCCGCTCTCCTTCCGATAGAAGATGAATGCGGACTACGCGCCTGTCGGACGGATCTTTAACCCGTTCAACGAGGTTGTTTTTCTCCATTCGGTCAATTAAATCCGTTGTGGTGCTGCACGCCAGGTACATCTTTTGTGATAACTCGCCGATCGTCATATCCCCGTATTCATACAGCCATTGAAGACCGACAAACTGGGGAGGGGTAATCGTATATTGGGTGAGAATTTCTCTTCCTTTTTGTTTAATGATGCCCGCAATATGGCGGAGTGATTTTTCAATGTCCGCTATGTGATTCAAAGAAGCATTCGAATTCATTTTCTCTACCTCGCTCGACTCGTTGTTTTGTTTTCAAAACACTTGAGTCTATTTTCCTTCTTTTCTACACAAATTGCAAGACTTCAACATGAATATACAAATTGCTCTTGAAAAAACAAATAACCGGTTCCCTTCTTGATACAAGAAGGAACACCGGCTCAATTTAGAGCTCTAGCTCACCCATTCGAAGAAGTTCAACAACAGCTTGCGAACGGCCTTTCACTCCCAATTTTTGCATTGCATTGGAAATGTGATTACGTACAGTCTTTTCACTTATAAAGAGCTCGCTTGCGATTTCCTTTGTTGTCTTGTCTTGAACGAGCAATTCGAACACTTCTCTTTCTCTTTTTGTTAGCAGCGGCTTTGATTGAAACTCTTTCTCCTTCAAGTATTGTAACCCTCCTTGCTAAGGTGAGAGCTGATCTGAAACGAATGGGTTTCGATATAGTCGTGATATCATATGAAACATACGCAAGGTCGGTGACGTTTCTGACGGAGAAAAGGGTTCCCTCAAACACCTATTTTTCAAATCATGATACAGGCATCGTTTCAGGGCTGAACTTCTAAGGAAGACATTTTAAAATCTAAGAGATCAGCCGCCATCTCTTCGTAATATATGCGTGCGTTTTCTTTTTCTGCACAGCGCTGATGATTTGTGCAGCCGCTTTTTCGGACGAAGCCGTCCAAAACAGGTGATCACCTTTTGCAAGTGCCGTGTCCACGAAGCCTGGCTGAATTTCGGTGACCACGATTTCATCACACCCAAGTTTTTTCACTTTTTGCCGGAGCCCTTTTAAGTAATTAGAAACGAATGCTTTTGAAGCGGCGTAGGTGACGGCTCCTCCGTTTCCTCTCAGCGCGGCAATGGATGAAATGCCGACTAAATGCCCTCTCCCGTTTTTGATAAAATGCTCCATCAACACGTTCGAGCAGGACACAAATCCCGTCACATTTACATCGATCGTTTCCTTTTCTTTGCTCCAATCCATTTCGCTTTCCAAATATCCAACACCTGAACAGATGAAGACTGCGTCTGCCCAATTCATCTCATCAAGCAGTTCTCTCAACAGTATAGGCGAGCGTTCGCTGTCGGCTGTATCGACCTTTTTAATGTATGAAGGTCCAGGGAGGTCGTCACGCAATTTGGCTAGCAGTTCATACCGTCTTGCTGCAAGACCGACTTCCACTCCCGCGGCTGACAGCTGCTTGGCAAGCGCTTTGCCAATTCCGGAACTCGCGCCGATGATCATCGATTTTTTCATTTTCCTCTCCTTGTCAATTATTTCTCAGGAAATGAGTCATTGCCAAGCAGTTTTGCTTTTTGTTCATTTGTCCATTTCACCGGTTTGCCCGTATCTTTCGCAATTTGCACCATAACCGCCTTCCCTGTGAAGCAAAGGCCGTCTTCCCCATTTTTCGCCGCATAGTGAAGGATGAGGGAGGCGTTGCCGACAGATGCTGTTTTGACGCCGATTTTCAAATGTTCATGAAGCATGACCTGCTGAAAATAATCGCATTGCTGGCTCGCCACGACGGGAATTGCCGCGCTCTTCGCGTCTGAAAGGCGGTCCATGACGCCCAGGTGCTTGAAATAGGAAATCCTCGCTTCCTCGAAATAGACAAACGGTGTGACATTGTTCATATGACCGAACATGTCCGTTTCTGAAAAACGGACGGATACTTCATCAAAAAAAGAAAATGACTGACACCATGTGTCAAACGGTTCTTCAATATATCCCGGCAGCTTCATTGTTTTTCATCCCCTTTGGTCATAAAAACACCTCTTCGGCTTGAAGAGGTGCGTTTTTTCGTGTTATTCCGTGTTGTCGCTTCCGAAGAAGTTTTTAAACGCCTGAACGGTCGTATCCCTGTTTAACGCAGCGATTGAGGTTGTGAGCGGGATGCCTTTCGGACATGACTGCACGCAGTTTTGCGAATTTCCGCATTCGGCCAGTCCGCCGTCCCCCATAATCGCTTCAAGCCGTTCCGATTTGTTCATCGCGCCTGTCGGATGGGTGTTGAATAAGCGGACTTGCGAGAGCGGCGCAGGTCCCATAAAGTTTGTTTTATCGTTCACGTTTGGACAAGCTTCAAGACATACGCCGCAAGTCATGCATTTTGACAGCTCATACGCCCACTGCCTTCTTCTTTCCGGCATTCTCGGTCCCGGTCCGAGGTCATATGTGCCGTCGATCGGCACCCATGCTTTGACTTTCTTTAATGAATCAAACATGCGGCTCCGGTCCACTTGAAGGTCACGGACAACCGGGAATGTTTTCATCGGTTCAAGGCGGATCGGCTGCTCAAGCTGGTCGATCAGCGCTGTACAGGACTGTCTCGGCTTGCCGTTGATCACCATCGAGCAAGCGCCGCACACTTCCTCGAGACAGTTCATATCCCAAGCAATCGGCGACGTTTTTTCCCCTTTTGCATTAACCGGGTTCCTTCTGATTTCCATCAAAGCGGAAATGACGTTCATATTCGGACGGTATGGAATTTCAAACTCTTCCTGGTAAGGACTAGAATCCGATGTATCCTGACGAGTGATGATAAACTTGATTGTCTTATTTTCACTCATGATTTCGCCACCTTTTTCTTCGAGTAATCCCGTTTACGCGGTGCGATTAATGAAACATCGACATCCTCATAATGGAATTTCGGGGCTTCAAAATCGCCTGCATGTTTCGCCATTGTTGTTTTCAGCCATTCCTCGTCATTACGTTCAGGGAAATCCGGTTTATAATGGGCGCCGCGGCTCTCATTCCGGTTGTATGCACCGAGCGTGATCACCCGTGCCAATTGCAGCATGTTGTGCAGCTGGCGCGTGAATACGGCGCCCTGGTTGCTCCATTTTGCCGTATCGTTGATATTGATGTTTTGGTAGCGCTCTGCAAGCTCTTGGATTTTTTCATCCGTTTTCAGCAGCTTGTCATTGTGGCGCACAACCGTCACGTTGTCTGTCATCCATTCGCCGAGCTCTTTATGAAGGACATAAGCATTTTCATTGCCGTCCATTTTCATAATGTCAGCCCACTTTTCTTCTTCCTTTTTGACGCAGCTGTCGAAAACGGAAGAAGACAGATCTTCTGCGGATGTTTCAAGACCTTGAATGTATTCAACGGCTTTCGGACCTGCCACCATGCCGCCGTAAATGGCTGACAAGAGCGAGTTCGCGCCCAGGCGGTTTCCGCCGTGCATTGAATAATCGCATTCTCCTGCGGCAAACAGTCCTGGAATGTTGGTCATCTGATTGTAGTCGACCCAGAGTCCGCCCATTGAGTAGTGGACCGCAGGGAAAATCTTCATCGGCAGCTTGCGCGGATCGTCACCCATGAATTTTTCATAGATTTCAATGATTCCGCCCAGCTTGATGTCCAATTCCTTCGGATCTTTATGGGAAAGATCGAGATAAACCATGTTTTCGCCGTTGATGCCGAGCTTTTGTCTGACGCATACATCAAATATTTCACGAGTCGCAATATCACGCGGCACAAGGTTTCCGTATGCCGGATATTTCTCTTCGAGGAAATACCAAGGCTTGCCGTCTTTGTACGTCCAGACTCGTCCGCCTTCACCGCGCGCCGATTCGCTCATCAGACGGAGCTTGTCGTCTCCCGGAATGGCGGTCGGGTGGATCTGGATGAATTCTCCGTTCGCATAGTAAGCCCCCTGCTGGTAAACGATCGAAGCGGCTGATCCGGTATTGATCATCGAGTTCGTCGATTTTCCGAAGATGATGCCCGGTCCCCCGGTCGCCATGATGACCGCGTCTGAACGGAACGACTCGATTTCCATCGTCGTCAGATTTTGGGCGACGATGCCCCGGCACGCATTGTCATCATCAAGAACAGCTCCGAGAAACTCCCAGCCTTCATATTTCGAAACAAGCCCTTCGACTTCAAAGCGGCGAACCTGCTCATCCAGCGCGTACAAGAGCTGCTGTCCGGTCGTCGCCCCCGCATATGCCGTTCTGTGATGCTGAGTTCCCCCGAAGCGCCGGAAGTCAAGCAGCCCTTCAGGTGTTCTGTTAAACATGACGCCCATGCGGTCAAGCAAATGAATAATCGACGGCGCCGCGTCACACATCGCTTTGACCGGCGGCTGGTTGGCCAGAAAGTCGCCACCGTAAACGGTATCGTCAAAATGCTCCCAAGGGGAGTCGCCTTCACCTTTTGTATTGACCGCTCCGTTGATTCCGCCCTGCGCACATACGGAATGTGAGCGCTTAACGGGAACGATCGAAAATAGTTTTACATTTGTTCCTGCTTCCGCAGCTTTAATGGTCGCCATCAGACCCGCAAGTCCTCCGCCGACAACGATGATGCTTGAATTGCTCATGCCTGCCCCACTCCCTCTAGTAATCTAGTTCTTTTACACAAATGCCAAAATCGCTCTCAGCCCTACATAGGACAGCACAACAAAGACTCCCATTGTCACAAACGTGGCGATTCGCTGTGAGCGGGGAGAAACGGTGATTCCCCAAGTGACAGCAAACGACCATAAACCGTTTGAAAAGTGGAAGATTGTTGAGAGGACACCTACAATGTAAAAGCCGAGCATGATCGGGGAGCTCAAAATATCAGCCATCATGTCAAAGTTCACCTCTGCCCCCATTTGGGCGGCAATCCGTGTTTGCCACACGTGCCAGCTGACAAAAATCAAGGTAATGATTCCTGTAATCCGCTGCAGAACGAACATCCAGTTTCTAAAAAATCCGAATCTGTTCGCATTGTTTTTCGCTGTAAAAGCTATGTATACTCCATAAACAGCATGATAAATCAGCGGAAGGAAAATCACGAAGATTTCCAAAGCGTACCTGAACGGCAGGTTTTCCATAAAATGAGCGGCGTTATTAAACGCCTCTTCTCCGCTTGCCGCAAAATGGTTGACAACCAAATGCTGGATTAAAAATATGCCCACCGGTATGACGCCAAGCAAAGAATGCAGTCTTCGATAAACAAACTCTCTGTTCCCGGCCATTGCTTTACCCCCTAGTTGAAAAGTGCAGTAAAAATGAAAGGTCTCCTATCCCCCGTCCTGTTTCAAATATCGCACTTTGTTAAGTTTTTATGACAATTTCATTTTACTCCTATGAGAAATAGGCGTCAAGAAAACGCGTACATAAATTGAAATTTTCTAAAATTTAATCATATTTTAGAAAATTTTATTTTATCAAAATATAAATATATCAGATTTTTTTCTTCCTAAATGCATGTCTCCGCTGTAATCTTTCACCCCATTTAAGCTATAATAAACGGAGAAAAGAGGGGAGACATTGGATATGAATAAATATGAAGCAAACTTAGCGCAATTAAAAGAGCTGGAAGTCTCCGCATATGGCTATGAGTTGATCAGGGAAGTGCTGCTTCCCGATATGCTGGGACAAGACTACGCAGATATGATGTACTGGGCGGGAAAAAAGCTCGCCCGCAAGTTCCCGCTTGAATCCCGGGAGGATCTTCCCGCTTTCTTTCAGGATGCAGGCTGGGGAACGCTTGCGATCGTCCATTCAAAAAAACAGGAGCTTGAGTTTGAACTCGAAGGCCCGCTGGTTTCAAACCGCCTCAAGTATCAAAAGGAGCCCTGCTTTCAGCTTGAAGCCGGGTTTATCGCCGAGCAAATCCAGCTGATGAACGAACAAATTGCCGAATCTTATGAACAGGTGAAAAAAAGAGCCGGAAAAGTGGTTTTAACGGTGAAATGGGATTTGAAAGACCCGGCATAACTATGCAAAAAGGCGGAGACTGCAAAAGTCCCGCCTTTTTCTTTTTAAATGACTGCTGTCTGCTTCGACAGTTCAAAAGCATCATGCAGCGCTTCAACGGCTTTCACCATATCGCCTTCGTTGACGACAGTCGAAACTTTGATTTCGGATGTGCTGACCATTTTGACCTGGATGTTTTTTTCCGCCAGCACAGCGAACATTTCCGCTGCTACTCCCGGGTTGGAGATCATGCCAGAACCGACGATCGACACTTTGGCAAGCCTGTTTTCCGTTTCAATCTGTTCATAGTCGAGCGCGTCTTTGTATTCTTCGAGAACTTCAACCGTCCGTTTTAAGTCTTCCGTTTTCACTGAGAAAGAAATCGACGTTTTGCTTGTGCCTGTCACCGATTGAATGATGATGTCAACGTTGATGTTCTGTTTGGCGAGCGTTGTAAAAATCGTTGACAGCGTTGTCAGGCCGCTCGCCAGGCTGCATACGGTCACGCGTGTGATCTGATCTTCAAATGCAATGCCTCTTACGATTAAATTCTGTTCCATTGATGATTCCTCCTCGATTAATGTGCCGGCTTCTTTTTCGGTGCTTGAACGGACTTCCAAAGGCACCTGGTAGTTTTTCGCAAATTCAACAGCTCTCGGATGAAGGACGCCTGCTCCAAGATTGGCAAGCTCCAGCATTTCATCGTAGGAGATTCCGGCCAGCTTCCGCGCTGTTTTCACATAGCGGGGATCCGTCGTGAAAACCCCCGGCACATCGGTGTAAATGTCGCATTTATCAGCTTTCAGGGCTGCTGCGAGGGCAACGGCTGTCGTATCTGATCCGCCTCTGCCGAGCGTTGTGATTTCGCCTTCCGCTGTGACGCCCTGGAATCCGGCGACAACGGCGATTTTCCCTTCATTCAGGCGCTCTTTCAGCTTGGCTGTATCAATGTTCGTAATTCTTGCGTTGCCGTGAATATTTTCGGTTTCGATGCCGGCCTGCCAGCCTGTATAGGAAACCGCATCATACCCCTTGTTCTGCAAAGCCATTGTCAACAGCGAAATCGTCACCTGCTCTCCTGTTGTCAGCAGCATGTCCATTTCCCTGCTGCTCGGCTGCTCGGTGATTTCCTTGGCAAGCGCGACGAGGGAGTCCGTCGATTTGCCCATCGCCGAAACGACGACGACAACATCATGACCGCGCTGTTTTTCTTCGATGACGCGGTTTGCGACATTCAATATTTTTTCCACTGACCCTACGGAAGTTCCGCCAAATTTTTGGACGATGAGACCCATCAAATACCACCCTTTTTGTTTTCGTTCGTGTTTGTTTATGTATGAAGAGGAAAGCTTGACCGGCGGCCTGTACGGTTTTTTTTGCACAAAAAAAGCAACGAGAGAATTCCCTCATTGCTTTAACCAACAAAAATGCCGATGATCTTAAACAACGAGATAGCTCTCCAAGAAATGATTTCTTGACAGCCTCACATTTATTCAATGTAAAGCCAGCAGGAAAAACGAGTGGATTTTTCCCCGCTTCGGCGACGCTCCCCTTTCGGCTTTCTTCATCGGAATCCATCTTCCTCATCAAGCCTACTCTTGAAGTTCGCACCTCTATCTTCACCATATCACACGATCTTATTATGAAATTAGTACAAATTCTATCAGATTCTTTTTAAAAGTTCAACATTATTTTTTCAATGCCTCTTCGATCAGCTGCGCCGTTTTCAGAGGTATGCCGAGCTTGCGGATATCTTCGGCGCTCGCTTCCTTCATTTTCTTAACGGAACCGAAATGTTTTAACAGCAGTTTTTTCCGCTGTTCGCCGACGCCCGGTATGCCGTCCAGCACCGATTGAAATGCGCTTTTTCCCCTGAGCTGCCTGTGGAAGCTGATCGCAAACCTGTGCACTTCGTCCTGAATGCGCTGAAGCAGGTAAAATTCCTGGCTGTTCCGCTCAAGCTGGACGATCTCAAGGGGATCGCCGATCAAAAGGTTGGATGTTCTGTGCTTATCGTCTTTCACCAGACCGGCAACAGGGACATCGAGACCCAGTTCATTTTCCAGAACGTCAAGGGCGGCAGACACCTGCCCCTTTCCGCCGTCGATCAAAATTAAATCAGGCAGCGGCAGATTCTCTTTCAGCACCCTTGTATATCTTCTTCTGATGACTTCGCGCATTGATCCGTAGTCGTCAGGACCTTCAACCGTCTTGATCTTATATTTGCGGTACTCTTTTTTATGCGGTTTTCCATCGAGAAATACAACCATGGCCGAAACAGGGTCCGTTCCTTGAATATTTGAGTTATCAAACGCTTCAATTCTGTATGGCGTGTAGATGTCCAGCGCTTTTCCGAGCTTTTCAATCGCGCCGATCGTCCGCTCTTCATCCCGTTCAATGAGCGAAAACTTCTCCTTCAAAGCGAGCTTTGCATTTTTATGGGCAAGGAGCAGCAGGTCTTTTTTCGCTCCTCTTTTCGGCTGGCGCACATTCACGTCCAAAAGCTCCTCAATCATGTCCTTGTCGACGCTGTCAGGCACCAAAATTTCCTTCGGAAGAAAATGGTTGTTTTTGGAGTAAAATTGCCCGATGAATGTCAGAAATTCCTCGTCTGCTTCCCTGTATAAAGGAAACATGCTGACATCTCTTTCAATCAATTTGCCCTGCCTGATGAAGAAGACCTGGACGCACATCCAGCCCTTGTCATACGAATAGGCAAATACATCGCGGTCAACCATGTCATTCAGCATCATTTTCTGTTTTTCCATCGTTGACTCGATATGGGCAATTTGATCGCGGAATTCTTTCGCCCGTTCAAACTGCAGGTTTTCCGAGGCTTCGAGCATTTTTGCTTCAAGCTCTTTCTTCACTTCATTGTAGCCGCCTTTTAAAAAGCGGGTAATTTCTTCTGTGAGCTGTCTGTTTGTCTCTTCAGACACATCATATACGCATGGCGCCAGACATTGTCCGAGATGATAGTACAAACAGACGCGGTCAGGCAGCTTGGCGCACTTTCTGAGCGGATAGAGGCGGTCCAGCAGCTTTTTTGTTTCCCTCGCAGCCTGGACATTGGGGTACGGCCCGAAATAGCGGCCTTTGTCTTTTTTGACCTTCCTTGTGACAATCAGCTTCGGATGCCGCTCGTTCGTGATTTTAATGAACGGGTAGCTTTTATCATCTTTAAGCATCACGTTATATTTCGGGTCGTACTTTTTGATTAAATTCATTTCAAGAATGAGCGCTTCGATGTTCGAGGATGTGACAATGTATTCGAAGTCTTCAATTTCACTGACAAGACGCTGTGTTTTGGCATCATGGGACCCGCTGAAATAGGAGCGGACCCTGTTTTTTAAGATTTTCGCTTTCCCGACGTAGATGACGGTATCCTGCCTGTCTTTCATCAAGTAGCAGCCAGGCTGATCCGGAAGAAGGGCCAGCTTTTCTTTGATTTTTTTGTTCATCAAAAATCCTTCCTTATTTCGGCGTTTTTCCTTCATTTAAGTTTACCATGACCGACCGTACGTTCGCCACAAATGGAGAAAGAAGATGACTTGTAAGAAAAAAGCGATCCCTTTGGAATCGCCTTTTTCACAGGTTTCTATTTTACAAATGTTTGTTGACCAGTTCTTCAAGCGCTTCTTTCGGTTTAAAGCCGACAGATGTTTCGACCACTTCGCCGTCTTTTAGTACGAGGAGAGTCGGGATGCTCATCACGCCGTATTTGCCGGCAGTTTCTTGGTTTTCGTCAACATCGATTTTTACGATTTTCAGTTTGTCTCCCATTTCTTGATCAAGCTCTTCAAGTACCGGCGCGATCATTTTACAAGGTCCGCACCAAGGAGCCCAAAAGTCGGCAAGAACTACGCCTTCGCTTGTTTCAGATGAGAATGTTTGATCAGTTGCTTTTACGATAGCCATTCTTTCATTCCTCCAATTGTGAAATTATGCTTTTTAGTATAGCATCTCCCTTTGGTTCACGCTAACATAATGCTTGATTATACGTTTCCCTATCTGCACAGTTTTACACATCGGGATTTTAGCCTTTCTGAAAATGTCCATATCCCATGTTATTTTGCAGAAGGCGGAAATGTGCCTATGTCAAAAGCCGGCCATTTCAGGCCGGCTTTTGATCATGTGCTGACGCTCAGCTTTTTAAATTCCTCCGTGAGCAGCGGAACGATTTCAAATAAGTCGCCGACGATCCCGTAGTCGGCAATTTTAAATATATCAGCTTCCGGATCTTTGTTGATGGCAACGATGATTTTGCTGTTTGACATCCCTGCGAGGTGCTGAATCGCTCCTGAAATGCCGCAGGCAATATATAAGTCAGGTGTCACAACTTTGCCGGTCTGGCCGATTTGAAGCGAATAGTCGCAGTAGTCTGCGTCACAGGCTCCCCTTGAAGCGCCGACCGCCCCGCCCAATACATCGGCGAGCTCCTGCAGCGGTTTAAAGCCTTCCTCGCTTTTGACGCCGCGACCGCCGGCTACGATAATTTTCGCTTCAGACAAATCGACGCCCTCGGACGTTTTTTTGACAATGTCCTTGATGACCGTTCTGATGTCCCGAATATCTGCTTCGATGCTTTCGACCGCTCCTGTCCGCGTCTCATCTTTGTCAAGCGGGGCGATATTATTCGGTCTGATCGTTGCAAAAATCGTTTCATCTTCGGAAATGATCCGTTCAAACGCTTTGCCCGAGTAAATCGGCCTTGTAAACACGATGTTGCCGCCGGCCACTTCGACATCGACGGCATCCGATATCAGCCCTGTTCCCATACGGGCTGAAAGCTTCGGCGACAAGTCTTTTCCCATTGACGTATGTCCGAAAATGATGACGTCCGGATTCTCGCGTTCTATGATCGGCAACAAGGCTTGAACATAGCCGTCAGACGTATAGTTTTTCAAGAGCGGGTTTTCGGCTGTAAGCACTCTGTCAGCGCCGTAATGGATCAGTTCTGCCGCATGACTTGAAACGCTTTCACCGAACAGTACGCCGATCACCTCTCCCCCTTCGGCAACCGTTTTTCCTGCGGCTATCGCTTCGAAAGTCACATTCCTCAACGAACCGTCTCTGAACTCTCCCAATACGATAACTTTTTTGCTCATGTCCATTTCCCCCTGTATTTTAATGACCGTGTTATTTCTCCCTTCGGCTTCATACGACCTTTGCTTCGCTTCTCAGCAGTGATACAAGTTCTGCCGCCTGCTGCTCCGGCTCCCCTTCAAGGATTTTCCCGGCTTCTTTTTTCGGAGGCAGGAACCGTTCGATCGTTTTTGTTTTCGCAGCCACGTCTTCTTCGTCGATGTCGAGATCATCAAGCTCAAGCTCCTCGAGAGGCTTTTTCTTTGCCTTCATGATTCCCGGAAGAGACGGATAACGCGGCTCGTTCAACCCCTGCTGTGCAGTCGCTACGATTGGAAGCGATGTTTGGATCACTTCAAGATCGCCCTCGGCGTCGCGTTCCGCTTCAACATCTCCGCCGTTTACCGTCAGCTTTGTAATCGTCGTAATACAAGGAATGCCCAGCAGTTCGGCCAAACGAGGCGCAACCTGTCCCGATCCCCCGTCGATCGCCACATTCCCGCCGAGTATAATGTCGTACTCGCGGTCTTTCAAATAGTTGTAAAGGATGGCTGAAGCCGTATATTGGTCCGCTTCTTCCACGTCGTCTTCAATGTTGATCAGAACGGCTTTGTCGCACCCCATCGCCAGAGCCGTCCTGAGTTCTTTTTCAGCTTCTTCCTCGCCGACTGTCACGACCGTAATTTCACCGCCGTGCTTCTCTTTCAACTGGAGCGCTTCTTCAATGGCGTACTCATCGTACGGATTGATGATGAATTCCGCTCCGTCCGTGTTGATTTCCCCTTGTTCGATCTGAATTTTCTCCTCTGTATCAAACGTGCGCTTCATTAAGACATAAATGTTCATGTTCTGTTCATCCCCTTTGTTTTCACGTTTGTTATTTCCCTTTAAAATGCGGCTTCCGCTTTTCAAGAAATGCCTGAATCCCTTCCTTCGCATCCTCGGATTGGAACACTTCGCCGAAGTATTTCCCTTCTAGCTTGAGGCCTCCTTCATACGAATACACTTTGCTCGAATTCAGGAGTTCAATGACATAAGCCATCGTCTGCGGACTTTTTTCAGCGAATTTTTGTGCGAGCTCTTTTGCCTTTTGCAGCACTTCTTCTTCATTCGCCGCCAAAATCGTGACAAGACCGTATTCAAAAGCTTCCTTGCCGGATATCGGCTCTGATGTCCCGATCATTTCAAGCGCTTTGGCGGTGCCCACATACTTGGGAAGGCGCTGCGTTCCCGCAAAGCCGGGAATGATTCCGAGATTCAGTTCGGGAAGGCCGAGCTTTGCGCTTTCCTCGGCAATCCGGATGTGGCATGCCATCGCTAGCTCAAGACCGCCTCCAAGAGCGGCCCCGTGAATCGCGGCGATCACCGGTTTTGGAAAAGATTCTACTTTTTCGAAAATCTGCTGGCCCTTATCAGCCAAATTTGCATAATCAGACCCGTCCATCAATGATGTAAACTCTTTAATATCAGCGCCTGCCGAGAAAAATCTTCCTTCCCCGTGAATAACGACGCTTCTGACATCCTGACGTTCTGAAAGTTCATCAAGGCATGCCGAAAGATCTTCAAGCACTTGCGTCGATAGCGCATTTGCCGGCGGGTGCTGAATCGTAATGGTCGCAACATGGCCGTCTACGGCGTATGATAATGCTGCCATTTTTATTCCTCCTCCTTCGTCTTTTGGCTGCTGAACCCGTGGATCAGCAATTCATGAATGCTGTCTGCCAGGTTTGGGAGATCGTATTTTTGATCATTCATCACCCAGGTTGTAACCGTCTCATCCACCGTACCGAAAATCATCTGCTTCGCAAGGCGGACGTCAAGCGTGCTTTTAAATTCTCCAGCTTCTTTTCCTTCGGTGATGATGTCTTCCAGGATCGTTAAGTACCCTTTGAGAATCTCATTGATTTTCAGCCTCAGCTCAAGATTCGACTGCCTCAGCTCAAGCTGGGTGACAATCGCGAGGTGGCGATCGCTGCTGAGCAGTTCAAAGTGCTTTTTGATGAACAGCGAAAGCTTTTCTGTCGCCGAATTTTTCGCTGTCATTTCTTCGCTCATCTGCTCGATAAACTGTCCCATTTTCTCTTTGAATAATGAGATGAGAATGTCTTCTTTGTTTTTAAAATAAAGATAAATGGTGCCGTCCGCCACCCCGGCCTGCTTGGCGATTTTTGAAACCTGCGCCTGATGGTATCCGTTTTCTGCAATCACAATGACAGCTGCGTCGATAATCTGCATATACTTTGGTCTCTTTTGTTTCAATTGGCTTCGTTCCTTTCAAATTAATGAATGAATACTCATTCATGAGTTAATCGTAAATAAAAATGGACGCTTTGTCAAGAAGCTAAAAGTAAATCGCATCACAAAAGCATGCCGTCAAAATCGACGGCAGACTTTTCTTTTTCAGACGCCGGTCTTTTCCTCTTGAACGAGCGCTCTTCTTAAAATCTTTCCGACCGCCGTTTTCGGAAGTTCGTCCCTGAACTCGTATACTTTTGGCACTTTATAAGGAGCGAGACGCGATCTGGCATATTCGTCCAATTCCTTCTCCGTTATTGTAACATGATCTTTCAGCACAACAAAAGCCTTAACCGTTTCCCCCCTGTATTCATCAGGGATGCCGGCAACGACCGCCTCCTGAACTGCTTCATGCTCGTAGAGCACTTCTTCGATTTCGCGCGGGTAGATGTTGTATCCCCCGGCAATGATCACGTCTTTTTTGCGGTCGACGATATAAAAGAAGCCGTCTTTATCCATGTAGCCGATGTCTCCGGTAAAAAACCAGCCGTCCCTTAGACTCTGAGCGGTTTCTTCATCATTGTTCCAGTAGCCTTTCATCACCTGCGGTCCTTTGACGGCGATTTCTCCATGCTCATAAGGCCCGAGAAAACCGCCGGTTTCTTCCGAATAGATAGCAGCGTCTGTACCAGGCCAAGGACACCCGATACTGCCCGCTTTATTCAAATCCCAAATAAAATTGGCGTGAGTGACCGGCGACGTTTCAGACATTCCATAACCTTCGACAAGCCTTCCGCCCGTCACCTTTTCAAACTGCTGTTTGACTTCAACAGGAAGCGCCGCAGATCCGCTCAAACAGCTCTTAATCGATGACAGATCGTATTGGTGAAGGTCGGGATGGTTCAACAGGGCGATATAAATCGTCGGCGCCCCCGGAAATATCGTCGGCTTTTCTTTATCGATCGTTTTCAGCGCTGCGCGCGCGTCAAATCTCGGCAGCAGGATCATTTCATACCCCTGCCTGATCGTGAAATTCAAGACGGCCGTCATTCCGTAGACGTGAAAAAACGGAACGATCCCCAGCACCTTCTCCTCCCCTTTATTCAATTGATAAAACCAGGCGGCGCACATCTCCATGTTGGCTAGTATGTTGCGGTGGCTGAGCATGACGCCTTTTGGCGTGCCTGTCGTTCCTCCGGTATACTGCAGGACGGCAATGTCGTGGGCCGGATCAATTTCAATACCGGGCGGTCCGCTTGGAACGGGGCGTTTCATGATGGTGCGGAAAAGGTGGGTCGTCTCATTTTCATTGATCTCAACGGACATTTGATTCTCTTTTTTTTGAACGATCGGGTACAGCAGATTTTTAGGGAAAGGCAGGTAATCTTTTATGCTTGTCGCAATGATGTGCCCAATGCTTGTTAGCGCTTTCATTTTATATGCCGCCGGGTACAGCATGTCGAGCGTAATGATGATGGTTGCCCCGCTGTCATGAAGCAGATGTTCAAGCTCCCTTTCCGTATACAGCGGATTTGTCTGGACGACGATGCCGCCGGAGAAAAGAACGCCGTAATACGCGATAACCGCCTGCGGGCAGTTCGGCAGCATGATCGATACTCTGTCTCCTTTTTGAATGCCGAGCGACAGCAGGTAATCTGCCATTTTTAAAGCATCCTCGTAAACTTCCCGGTACGAACGTTTTTTTCCGAGAAAATGAATCGCTGTTTTTTCTGAAAACTGCTGGGCGGATTGTTGCAGGATGGAATGGAGTGTTTGATCTTCAAATTGCAGCTCGTGAGGAATTTGTTCGGGATAATGACGCAGCCACGGTTTTTCAGTCGGCATAAGCTCCCCCCTTTTAAACAATATATTCTTGATTTGAGTATATCAAAACAATATTCAGAAAGTAATGATATTTTTTCATTTTTAAAAAGGCGCCCTTTTTTAGGACACCTTTTTCAAGCATAAAAGATCATATAAATCAGGCCGATAACCACAAATACCCCAGCTGTAAAAAACAGGACTTTCGCTAATTTCTCCATGTTGATCCCCTTTAGATACCCGAAGCCACGACAAATGACAGGCCTACTGAAATGACGAATGAAATGAAGCCGACTGCGCGGTTGTCGTTTTCAATCTCCTTGTCAATTTTAAAGCGCGGCGTCAGAAATTCAAAAATGAAGTAGCCGATCAAAAGCAGGATAAAACCGAACAGCCCCCACCCCATCATTTGCAGCAGGGAATTATGCTGGCTGATCGATTTTTGCAGCACGTTGGCGATGCCTAAAATTTTTCCGCCTGTTGCCATCGCAACCGCCATGTTTCCTTTTTGAATCTCCTCCCAATTTTTATACGTGGTGACGAGTTCAAACACAGATAAAAATATCACAAGACACAAAACGGAAACACTGTAGTACGCGGCGATTTCCACAAGGTTGTTCTCCCAAAACTCTTTCATCCTTTTAGACTCCCTTTATTATTTTAATTCGACAATGGTGACTCCTGATCCTCCCTCTCCCGCTTCGCCGAACCGGGAGTTTTTCACATTGCGGTGGAATTTCAATAGGTCCTGGACGCCTTTTCGGAGGGCGCCGGTTCCTTTTCCGTGAATGATCGAGACTCTCGGATAGCCCGCAAGCACCGCATCATCCAAGTATTTTTCAACCCGGTGAAGCGCATTTTCATACCGCTCCCCCCTAAGGTCGAGTTCGAGCGAGACGTGATAATCTTTCCCTTTGACGGCGGCGATCGTTTTTTGTTTCTCGGGTTCGGGTGCCGATTTCAGGAATTCCAGATCCTTTTCCTTGACCTTCATTTTCAGGATGCCGATTTGCACATTCCATTCGGCCGCACCCGTTTTTTCGAGCAGCGTCCCTTTTTGGCCAAAGGTTAAAACTTTGACTTCATCGCCCGGTTTTAATTCGCGCTTGTCCGTTTTTTTCTGAGCCGGCTTTTTCGCTTTTTCAAACGAAGGCACGGCTTCTTCAAGGCGCTTTTTCGCCTCGATCAGCTCATGGTCTTTAAATGCTTTATGGTCTTCTTTGATCATGCGGAGCGACTGGATGATGTCGTCTGCTTCTTTCATCGCTGCTTTGACTTTTTCAGCCGCTTTTTGCTCCGCTTCTTCGTAGAGCTTGTCTTTTTTCTCCTGCCATTCGCTGATCTGCTGCTGCAGGTCGCGGTGAAGGGCTTCAGCTTCCGCGCGGATGGCTTCGGTCTCCTTGAGCTCCGCTTCTGCGCGCTTTTTGCTGTCTTCCAGCGATGCGATCATCGTATCAACTTCATTATGTTCGGCCGTCATCTCCGCTTTTGCGCGGCCGATCAGGTAATCAGGCAGCCCGAGGCGCTTCGAGATTTCGAACGCATTGCTTCGGCCGGGCACTCCGATTAAAAGCTTGTATGTCGGTGATAGTGTATCGATATCAAATTCGACGCTTGCATTAATGACATTTTCGCGATTGTAGCCGTATGCCTTCAGCTCCGGGTAATGGGTCGTGGCAATGACGCGTGCGCCTGTCTGGCACACCTCATCAAGGATGCTGATCGCAAGGGCCGCGCCTTCCTGCGGGTCTGTTCCGGCACCGAGCTCGTCAAAAAGCACAAGGCTGTTTTCCGTCATGTCTTTCAAAATATCGACGATGTTGACCATATGCGACGAGAACGTACTTAAGCTTTGTTCGATTGACTGTTCATCGCCGATATCGGCAAATACTTGATCAAATACGGCGGTCTCTGATCCTTCTTCCGCCGGTACGTGCAATCCCGACTGCGCCATCATGGTCAAAAGCCCGAGCGTTTTGAGCGTCACCGTTTTCCCCCCCGTGTTCGGGCCCGTGATGACAATTGTCGTATACTCTCCGCCGAGCTCAATATCATTCGGAACGACCTCATCCAGGGGCAAAAGCGGGTGGCGGGCTTGAATCAGGCGGACATAGCCGTCAGCGTTGACAGCCGGTTTAACCGCTTTTGTCGCTTTTGCATATTTTGCTTTTGCAAAAATAAAGTCCAGCGTCTGAAGCACTTTGACATCGTGAAAGAGCTCATTTGTGTGCTCTGCCGTCTTTTCTGTCAGGACGCGCAAAATCCGTTCAATCTCCTGTTTTTCGTTTACTTTTGCCTGGCGAAGCGCATTGTTCATATCGACAATCGCCTGAGGCTCGATAAACAATGTCGCACCGGAAGAAGACTGATCGTGCACGATTCCTCCGTAGCTTGATCTGTACTCCTGTTTGACAGGGATGACGAAGCGGTCGTTGCGAATCGTGATGATCGTATCCGACAGCATTTTTTGCGCAGATGAAGAACGCAGCATCGATTCCAGCCGGTCCCTGATTCTTGATTCAAGCGTCCGCAGCTGGGTCCTGATTCCCCTTAACGTCTCTGATGCATGATCAAGCACTTCCCCATGATCATCGATGCACGAATTGATGTCCCTTTCCAATTCGGAAAGCGGTATGAGCTTTTCTGCATATTGATGAAGATAAGGAATCTCAACCCCGTCTTCGAACAGGCCTTCAAGAAAGTGCTTCATCTGTTTTGCTGCGTATAGCAGACCCGATATTTCAGTCAATTCCGCCGGGCTTAAAATGCTGCCGATTTCTGCCCTTCTTAACGCTTTTCTAATGTCCGTAAGGCCGCCGAAAGGGGCGCTTCCTTTTAAACGCAGGACGGTTCCTGCTTCATCGACTTCTTCCTGCAGCTTTTTAACTTCTTCGAGCGAACGGGAAGGTTTGAGTTCCAAAAGCATTTCCTTCCCCAAAGAAGATGCCGCATGCTCTGTGAGCTGTTCTTTTACTTTATGAAATTCAAGTGCTGATAGCGCTTTTTGCTGCAACGTCCATTAAACCTCCTTAAGATCGATGGCGCGACAAAAATGCCTGGACTTCTTCAAAGGAGCGGGTGTTTAATACATTGGCCTTTGGCGTCCATCCTTTTCTCGCTGCCGTAACGCCCGTTTTCATATCATCAAGCATCGCTGTGTTGTGGGCATCCGTATTAATAACGAGTGTCACTCCGGCAGCATTCGCTTTGATCAAGTGCTCCATTCTGAGATCGAGCCGCGCTGGATTTGCGTTCAGCTCCAATGCTGTATTCGTTTTTTTCGCAAGTTCGATCAGCTGGTCAATATCGACTTCATACCCCGCCCTTCTTCCGATCAGACGGCCGGTCGGATGAGCGATAATGTCAACGTGCTGATTCAGCAGCGCGGTTTCAAGCCGCTTCATGATGACATGCTGCGGCTGTGAAAAGCTTGAATGGATGGAAGCAATGACAAGATCCATTTCCGCCAGCAGCTCGTCGTCATAATCCAGTGTTCCGTCAGGCAGGATGTCCATTTCCACGCCTTTAAAAATATGAAAATCGGTAAATTCCTTATTCAGTTCATCAATTTCCTTCGCCTGCATGCGAAGGCGCTCAGGCGTCAAACCGCCTGCGACTTTTAAATATTGGGAATGGTCTGTGATCGCCATATAGCGGTACCCTTTTGCCATGCATGCTTCCGCCATTTCCCTGATCGAAAAAGCACCGTCGCTCCAAGCCGAGTGCATGTGAAGGTCTCCTTGAATATCCTCGGCGGAAACGAGTCCGATGTCAACGCTGTAGTCCTCGACTTCTCTTCCTGTCTCCCGCAGTTCGGGCGGAATAAACGGAAGCCCGAAATGGGCGAAAAACTCTTTTTCGCTTGAGAAAGTTTTAATTTCTCCAGTTTCAACGGTTTCGACGCCGTATTCACTGATTCTTTCGCCTTTTTCTTTGGCAAGCTGGCGCATTTTGATATTGTGGTCTTTTGATCCGGTAAAATGATGAAGCGTCGTTGGGAACTGTTCCTCTGTCACCAGCCGGAAATCCGCACTGATTTCGTATTCAAACGCAAATGTGAGAGACACTTTCGTATCTCCTGCGGCAATGACCTCCTTGATGTTCGAAAGCTTTAAGAGCCCTTCCCGGACAAGTTCCGGATCAGTGACAGCCATAATGTAATCGAGGTCTTTCACCGTTTCTTTGGCGCGGCGCAGGCTTCCGGCCCGTGAAAACTTAATGAGGCCCGGGAGCCCTTCAAGCTGCTCTTCGATGATGTCAGCGACGGCCAAAGCGACCGCGATCGGGTACCGTTCAGGGCGTTTTCCCGCTTCACCCAAAGCCTGCAGGATTTTTTCCTCCGTCTTTTTGCCGAATCCGGCAAGCCCCTGAACCTTTTGCTGTTCGCAGGCCTCTTTTAAAGATGCCGCATCACAGACGCCGAGCTCCTGATACAGCTTGGCGATTTTTTTGCCGCCGAGACCCGGAAGCTTCAAAAGCGGGACAAGTCCTTCCGGAACCTCTTCCTTTAATCGTTCCAGCGTTCCGGATGCTCCCGTGTCCATATATTCCTTGATGACAGCGTATGTGCCTTTGCCGATCCCGGACAGGGACGTCATATCATCGATTTCCGAGAGGCTCCGGTCGTCTTGTTCAAGAGCTGCCGCAGCCTTTCTGAAAGCAGAGATTTTAAACGGGTTGTCCCCTTTTAGTTCCATATATATCGCAATCGTTTCAAGCAATTTGATGATATCTTTTTTATGCATGTTGTTCACCTCTTGTTTCCCCTCGTTCATCCTGCTTCAATCATACAAATTTTTGGCTGATCCTACAACAAACAGGCATATCCGACAGCTTCCGGGGTTCTCAAGAGCCCCGAAAAAAAACTTCCCTACAAACAGAGAAGTTTTTACAAAGATCCGTACTGATGCAGCAGATTGTTTAACATGTTTGATAAAAACGGTGTTTTATGAATGATCAAATCAGCCATGACTGAACCGGCCATCATGCTTTGCAGGACATCAATCGGCAGAAGCGTTCCGATGAACAGAACGACAAACACGAACAGATAGATTTCCGCAAAACCGAGCACGGCTCCGAGTATTTGGTTGATCTGTTTGAGAACCGGTATGCTTGCGACGGCATCCAAAAACGATGCGGCAATTCTCAAAAGGATAATCGTCAGGATAAAGAGAATCAAAAACGCAATCATATTGTAATAAGCGCCTTCAAGGCTTCCGTTTACAAACGCCAGCGCAGCCTGGCCGCCCGTAAAGTCGGGAGACGGAATCCAGCCGAGCTTAGGCGCAAGGTCGCCGTAATAGGTTGCGGCCACAGCGATCGCTGCGATAAACGTAACCAAACGGATAAACTGGCGGATAAACCCTCTTTTGAGTCCAATAAACAAACCGGACAAAAGCAAAATGATAATGATGATATCTAACATCGTGATGTTCAATCCTTTTCTTTTATTTGTCCTTTTAATCTCTCAAGCTCTTCCTTAAGCTTCAAATAATCGTGAACCACATTTACAGCCGTCAAAACGGCCAGTTTATTTATATCAAGATACGGATTTTTTTCGTTGATTTCTCTCATTTTATCATCCACAATCGAGGCAACGTGCCTCATATGGCTCTTGCTCTCATCGCCGACAATTGTGAATTGCTGACCGTAGATGTCAACTGTTGTTTTCGTTTTTTGACCATCAGACAACGTTTCTCCTCCATTCCAATTATGCGAGAATCCTAGTCTATATCATAACATGTTTACAGATTGAATGGAAAGACGAGCCCTCCGCTGTTATGATACACTTATGAAAACAATGATTTAGCGTATTTAAAGCTAATAAAGGAGATTAGAACGTGTCACATTCTGTTTTAAAAGTTCCCCCGTCTGTTATTGAACGGATGCAAAGCCACTACGGGCCTGACATTACTTCACTTTCCGTACAGGGCGCAGTTTTCCAAGCCAAACCCCAAGGGTGCACCATTACAGCATACCGGTCGGGGAAGGTGCTGTTCCAAGGAAAAAACGCGGAAAAGGAAGCGGAGCGCTGGACGGCGGATGCTGAAACACCGGCTCCCAAAAAGCCCGCATCGAAAAAAAGCATCCCGTCCGTCTATCAGCCGCCTGAAGGCATCGGTTCCATGTCTGTGATCGGCTCCGATGAAGTCGGGACAGGCGATTATTTCGGCCCGATCACCGTCGCGTGCGTATACGCTGACAAGGCGAAGCTTCCGCTGTTAAAAGAACTCGGTGTTAAAGACTCGAAAAACTTAAAAGATCCGCAAATCGTTCAGATCGCGCGCGACTTAATCAAGACAGTCCCTTACAGCCTGCTCGTTTTAAGAAACGAAAAGTATAATGAAATGCAGGAAAAAGGGATGAGCCAAGGAAAAATGAAAGCTCTTCTCCACAACCAGGCGATCGGCAACCTTCTCAAAAAATTGGACGGAACCCGGCCTGAAGCGATTTTAATCGACCAGTTCGCCGAACCGGCCGTATACTTCAAGCATCTGGCAGGCAAAACCGCCGTCAAAGAACGTACATATTTCAGCACAAAAGCGGAAGGCATCCATCTTTCAGTTGCAGCAGCCTCGATCATTGCACGCTATTCATTTTTAATGGAAATGGATAAGCTGTCAAAACAAGCCGGCATTACGCTTCCGAAAGGAGCGGGCCCGCTCGTCGATGAAGCGGCGGCAAAGCTGATCAAGAAACACGGCGAAGCAGCGCTCGGTCATTTCACGAAACGCCATTTTGCGAACACACAGAAAGCGGTGCGGCTGGCGTCGAAAAACTGAATACACCAAAAAGCGGGAACTCCTGACTATCAGGGGTTCCCGGCGGTTTTGGCAGGATGCTGAAGATAAATTCACGGATTTCCGGGAAGCAAGGACCTTCCGCTCGGTGTTCACCTGGACATAAATTCCATTCCTTTTGCTGTTTTATCGACCGTCAAACTTGCCTTATGTTTTCTAGTAACTTCAATCCCCACTGAATCACTTTATTTCTTTAATGCTCTCATCACACCATTTAATTAAACTGCTGAACTGACTTTTCCCATAATTAATGGTGAGAAGCCAATATTTAAAATTTGGATTCTCACGTTCTTCGCTTCGGAGCCAATTTTCAAGTACCTCAAAAACATGCAAGGCTTCTTCCAGCTTTCTTTTATGATCCCTTATATGTTGAATAATGCTATCGGTCGGGGCATTGCTGCCAAAGAACACCCTTAACAAAAAGTCATTCTTCTTCAGCATTACTTCATGCTCCATCGGCTGGGACAACCAGTCACATAAAGTTTGTTTTCCTTGTTCAGTAATCATGTACACTTTTTTATCCGGCTTTCCCATTTGTCGTTTTACTTCCATAGAAACATCCTTGCGTTTCAGAAGTTCAGCAAGACTAGGATAAATCTGACCGTAATTTTCATTCCAAAAATAGCTAGTGCTTTTTTCCATATGTTGTTTAATATCATAACCCGTATGAGGACCTAATGTTAGAATGCCTAATACAGCGAACATCGTGTTGGTTTTTCCAGACTGTTTCGCCATCTGATTCCCTCCTCTAAAAAATAATGCATATCCATAAAAAAAGACAGGTATCATTATAATTCATTTCTGCTATGTTTACACCATCAGTCATATATTAAAAAAATATATATTTTTTTAATAATTAGTGTTGACGATGGTTCATATCGGTAGTAAAGTGAAATTTGTGAGAAGCAATCTCATGCAGGAATCGAATTTCGAATCAAGAGAAAGCTTTTTTGCACCCGGTTTTAAAAAGGAGAGAAATAAGAAAATGACTATTATCTCGGTGAATTATTCGGAAAATCGGTTTACACTTGAACACCGACGTCTTTTAGCTGAATCTCTGACAGATGCTGTGCTTGTTCCAGAAGTAGGGCAATTTTGTCCTCCGGCGCGCGAAGGCTTTCAGGTCCACTTTACAGAGCGTCCAACAGACAAAATGGCTATTGGAGGCAAATTGTTATCTGACATACCTGATCATGATGTCATTGTAATTAACTTATTGGTTATGGAGGGTGATTGGCCTAAAAAAGTTCGTAAACAGGTCATAGAAAATATTCTTGCCAGTTTAACCAAAGTTCTTGCAGTTCCAGAGCCATCCCCTTCATGGTGGGTAACTTTCCAAGTCATTGAAGAAGGAAGTTGGGGATCGCGCAGTAGCGTACTTTCGATCCTAGACTTATTGGATTCGGGCGTGTTTGCGGAGGAAAAAATAAAGGCAATCCAGAAAAATATTCAAAATAATTCGTAAAATTTCGTATTACCCATAGCGAAGAAGCGGGGACAAAAATGCGGCAGTATACCGGTAATCATTTGCATTTGGTTTACTGCTGAATTCCTGCTTTGAATGGTCATTTATTAATTATTAGTAAATACCGGGGAGGAGACAAGGTGATTAAAACAAATGACGTTTTTACACTTGAAAGAACTTTCACTGAAAAAGATGTTTTGGAGTTTGGCATTATTTCTGGTGACCAAGGTAAGCACCATGTAGAACCTGATGAAAAAGGACGTCTAATGGTTCACGGTTTACTTACTGCAAGTATAGGGACGAAAATTGGAGGCGACTTTGACTATATCGCCAAAGAATTGGTAAGTGAATTTATTCGTCCGGTTTTTACCGGAGATACCATCACTTGCAAAATCACTCTCACAAATGTTGAACAGTTGCAAGGATTGAAAAGGGTTGAAATGAAAGCGGTATATACTAATCAAAATGGAAAGGAAGTATTAAAAGGAACAAGTCGCGGAATCATTCGAAACTAAACTAAAATGATGTCTTTAAAAAGCCAAAAGAAAAACTAAACATCTTTGAGCTGTGAAAGGCCTTTCGCTAACGAGAGGCCTCCTTATACTTTACCAAGGTAAAAAGGTTTCTCATCAAAAGGTGTGTGAATGCAGAGTGCAGACTTAGTGTATTCATTTCATTCCTCCCATGCGAAAACCTCTGTTTATTTAATTTTGCAACCTATTTCTGATTCAACATTGGCAAAGTCTCCTTTGGCCGTTTCATAAATGTTTTTCCATATTCCGGCTCCTCGGCTTCATAAGCCGCACCGTTAACGCCATCTAAAACGTTGACAGTTACTTTCCCGCATTAAATTTTGCATTTTCGGAACTGTTCACCTGTATCACTCCCTGTCCTATGATAAAAGTGCCCATTATGTGTACCGCAGCTGGAGAAATGTTAATTCCATCTATTTCTTTTTCTGCTTTTCTCTTGTTCCAAAACCACCGGTTTCTGCATATAACCCGTGGTATACGTGACAAACATTTACCGATTGTCCGATGAAACCGTCCTGCTATTCATGCAGACATATACTGTCTCCTTCCCGAAATCCTCTGTCCTGATTTTAAAATTCTTTCAATCACCTTATTTGTCTTTAATTAAAACTCCTTCCGCATTTCGCACAAAGGGCCTTCATATTTTACCGCGGCTAATTTAAGCTAATGCCCTTTTCACTGACTTAATCGATTTACATTTAAAACGAAAAAATGCTTGGATGTGAGATTCCCCTCTTTTCAAAGCCGACTGTGCAGCTTATTTTTGTCAAAGATTCATAGAGTCTGTCGGCTTGTCCATCCTCTATGCAACACAACGTTTGAACAGGCAGCGCCATGTTCCTCCTGACTGTCATTTGCAGCAGGAGAACCTTCTTCAGCCGGCTTGTTTTCTTTTTGTTTAACGATCCAGTTTCTGTCTCTTGATCTTGCTTCTATCCCCGCAGGCATCACAAAGAGACTCAATCTTATCGGAGAATATTGCATTTTATTAGTAAATTAGCAAAACAAAGGCCTATAGATCCGTAAGAAAAACCCTGTCAAACAGCAGATTTTTTGTCGGATTTTAACGAAATTTGTGGTTATATTGAAAGGTTTGTCATAAGAATCTGTGCATATTTTCCTCTTTTTGGATGAAAAGAAGGGATTTCTAGTTAACTAGACGAATCTTTAGTCTGTTAAAAACTAAGGAGGGAATTTTTCAAATGAAAAAACGGTCTTTATTCTTTACTTTATTGCTTTCTGCAAGTTTAATACCCGGGGCGACCGGAGTCGCGGAAACGGGCGGTCATGAGCATACTCATGAAGCAAAAGGGATTCATAAGGAAGCATTGCCTAAACCTAAGGAGGGTTTTAAAGATTTAACCGGCAAAGTTCACATTGAAAAAACAACCAAAACAAAAGTACTGGATGAGAAAGGAAATGAAACGAGTACGATCACATTTAAAAAGAATGTAAACAACGGTAAATTTTCGACTCAGGCAAGCACGGGCAAGCAAAAGATAAGCGTCCTGGCGGTGGCTGATAAGCAGTACCGGCAGAAACACAAAGACTGGAAAACGAGAATCGTCAACATCGTTGAAGAGGCGGACGAAATGTTTAACCGCGACCACGATATTGATTTTGTCGTGGAAGCTGTTGCCCCATGGAGTTCTTCCGGAAGCAATGCCTCTGACATTCTTGACAACCTGGCGGACAAATTCGAAGGACAGCCTTATCAATTCGTAGCCGGCTTTACAGATAACGACAATTTTGAAGCGGGCGGCATCGCTTTTCAATACCCTGTTAAGCCGGACGGTCCCGCTTTCAGCGTCACGTTCGACCTGGGAACGGAAAATACGGCAAAAGCACAAAGACACGAATTTTCTCATAATTTCGGGGTGGAGCATGATCCGCAAGGAAGCGGCATCCGTTGCATTATGAACTACGATTACGCATACACCGTCGATGTCTGGGATGCAGAACACAACAGCCTGATCGAGAAAAATAAAGTTTGGTATCAATAGTTATAAAAAGGCGTCTCCGCATAAAGCGGAGACGCCTTTTTTGTACTGCAGCCGGCCAGTGCCAAATCGGGCTGGGAACCGGTTATCCTCTCAATACAGCCTGATATTTATCTTCCAGCGCTTTTAGCACTTGGTCGTGAACTTTTGTCACTTCTTCTTCAGTCAATGTTTGTTCAGGATTCAAATATTGCAGGCTGAAGGCGACGGATTTCTTGCCTTCTTCCATGTGCTCGCCTTCGTAGACGTCAAAGACATGGACTTCTTTGAGCCATTTGCCGCCTGCTGTTTTGATGACGTCCTCAAGCTGGCCGGCCGCTGTTTCTTTGTCTACAACAAGCGCGATATCCCGGGTAACAGAAGGATACTTCGGAATTGGTGTATACGTGATCTCCGGTACATCCAAGCGAAGGAGCTCGTGCAGGTCCAGCTCAAACACATACGTGTCGCTCAGATCCAGCTCTTTTTCAACTGACGGATGCAGCTGGCCGATGAAGCCGACTAATGAGCCGTTATGCAAAATATTGGCCGTCCGCCCAGGATGAAGCTCTTTTCTTTCAGATTGAGCGAATTCGATGCCTTCGGTGATACCGAGCTTTTCCAACAGACCTTCGACGATGCCTTTGACGACGAAGAAATCAACCGGCTTTTTCTCGCCCTGCCAGAGGTTTTTGTGCCACAGGCCTGTCACGGCTCCGGCGACGTGTTCTTTTTCGACCGGTTTCGTATGTTCTTCGGCTTTCAAGAAAACTGAACCGACCTCATAAAAAGCAGCTGAATCGGCCTGCCGTGCCAGGTTGTATGCGACCGAATCGAGCAGATTAGGAAGCAGGCTGTGCCTCAGCACGCTTCTTTCCTCGCTCATCGGCAGAGAAAGGATCGTTTTAAACGATTTTTCCAATGCGTAAGCCGTTGCTTTTTTATCGTTTGTTAATGAGTATGTGATCGCCTGGGAAAGCCCTGCTCCTTCCAGGAAGCGTCTTACTTTTCTGCGCTTGTCCTGATAAGGTGTCAGTCCGCCCGCAAAGCCTGTTACTTCCGGCAGTGTCGACGGAATGTTGTCATATCCGTACAGTCTTGCGACCTCTTCGATCAAGTCTTCTTCAATCGCAATATCGCCTCTCCTTGACGGAACCGTCACGACCAGCTCCCGTTCAGCGTCTTCAACTGCAAAGCCGAGCCTTTCAAAAATGCTGATCATTTCTTCTTTGCTGATGGACATGCCGAGAACCTTCGACACTTTATCAACGGAAAGGCGGATGACATTCTCTTTGATGTCAAGGTGGTTTTCTTCAACCGTACCTTCCAAGACGGTTCCTCCGGCATACCGGCTGATCAAATCTGCCGCCCGTTCTGCAGCGAGGCGCACCCGTGCAGGATCGATGCCTTTTTCAAAGCGGACACTTGATTCGCTGCGAAGACCGAGGTCCTTTGATGCTTTGCGAACGGTTTGGCCGTTAAAATACGCGGCCTCAAGCAGCACTGTCGCCGTATCTTCGCGGACTTCGGAGTCCGCTCCGCCCATTACGCCTGCGACTGCCTGCGGAAGAGAACCGTTTGTGATGACAAGATGCTCAAGCGCCAATGTTCTTTCTTGTTCGTCAAGCGTCGTTATCGTTTCATTTTCGTACGCTTTGCGGATGACGACCTCTTTTGAGCCGAAGCGGTCATAGTCAAACGCGTGCAGGGGCTGACCGTATTCAAGCAGAACAAAGTTCGTAATATCGACAACATTGTTGTGCGGTCTGATGCCGGCATTGATCAGCTTCGTCTGCATCCAAAGCGGCGACGGGCCGATTTTGACGTCTTTAATGATTTTCGCCGCGTACAAAGGATTGGCTTCTGGATCTTCAATTTTGACGGAAATATAGTCCGCCGCTTTTTCGGCGCCTGTCTGATAAGCCGTCTCAGGAAGCTTGACTTCGCGGCCGAGAATCGCAGCCACTTCATAGGCAACGCCGAGCATGTTCATGGCGTCGGCGCGGTTTGGCGTCAATCCCAGTTCGAGAACCGCATCGTCGAGCGCCAAGCTTTGAAGTGCGTCCGCACCGGTTTCAGCATCATTCGGGAAGACGAAGATGCCTTCCGCATATTCTTTCGGCACAAGCTTGCCTTGAATGCCAAGCTCCTGCAAAGAGCAGATCATGCCGTTAGACACTTCCCCGCGAAGCTTCGCTTTTTTGATTTTAAAATTGCCGGGCAGTACTGCACCAACCGTGGCGACGGCTACTTTTTGCCCTCTGTCCACGTTCGGAGCCCCGCAGATGATCTGGACAGGCTCTTCTTCGCCGATATCAACGAGGCATTTATTCAACTTGTCGGCGTTCGGATGCTGTTCGCGCTCCAGCACATGTCCGATGACAACGCCTTTCATTCCTTCTCCCTTATATTCGATGCCTTCCACTTCAATTCCGCTTCTCGTAATCTTTTCAGCGAGTATCTCGGGAGTCATCCCGTCTAAATCCACGTATTCCTGCAGCCATTTATATGAAACAAACATCACGCGTCCTCCTCTTTAAGCCTGTTTAAATTGAGATAAAAATCTGACATCGTTCGTATAGAAATGACGAATGTCGTCAATGCCGTATTTCAGCATCGCGATCCGTTCAACACCCATTCCAAATGCAAATCCCTGATATTGTTTGGAATCGAATCCGGCCATTTCGAGCACGTTCGGGTGCACCATTCCGGCGCCGAGAATTTCGATCCAGCCCGTTTGTTTACAAACGGAGCAGCCTTTGCCTCCGCATTTAAAGCAGGAAACATCGACTTCGACAGACGGCTCTGTAAACGGGAAGAAGCTTGGACGCAGTCTGATTTCGCGCTCTTCGCCGAACATCTTTTTCGCGACTGTTTCAAGCGTTCCTTTTAAGTCGCTCATGCTGATATCGCGGTCTACGCAAAGCCCTTCAATCTGCATAAACTGATGGGAGTGTGTCGCATCATCGTTGTCGCGGCGGTATACTTTGCCGGGGCAGATGATTTTGACAGGGCCTTTGCCTTTATGCTTTTCCATCGTGCGCGTCTGAACGGGAGACGTCTGCGTTCTCATCAGCGTATCTTCCGTAATATAAAAGCTGTCTTGCATATCGCGGGCCGGATGCTCTTTCGGAAGGTTGAGCGCTTCGAAGTTATAATAGTCGGTTTCCACTTCAGGCCCCTCTTCCACCGAATATCCCATGCTGATAAATAAGTCTTCGATTTCTTCAATAACGATCGTCAGCGGATGCCGCGCTCCTGTTTTTACAGGGCTTCCCGGAAGCGTCACGTCAATCGTCTGTTCTTTCAGCTTCCTTTTCACCTCTTCTTCCTCAAGGCGGGCATTTTTTTCGGCAATCGTCGCGGCAATTTTTTCTCTTACTTCGTTCGCCAAGGCGCCCATTTTCGGCCTTTCTTCAGCGGACAGCTTTCCCATTCCCCGAAGCACTTCCGTGATCGGTCCCTTTTTTCCCAGGTACGCAACGCGGACATCGTTGACTTCTTTTAATGAACCAGCGGCTTCCACTTTTTCAACCGCTTCTTTCTCAAGCCGTTTCAGCTCTTCCTGCATCTTAAAAACTCCTCCTTTTATGTAGTAACCTGTTATTTTAGGCAATAAAAAAAGCCCCTTTCATAATGAAAGGGACGAATCGTGGCCGTGGTACCACCCTTTTTTTAAAACAAAGCAAAAAAAGCTTTGCTGCTTACTTCATTGGCATAACGGAATGAATCCGGTTCACCTTTACACATCCCTCGAGAGACGCGGTCCCGGTGACAACTCAAGAGGTGAAGCGTTTTTCCGGCCTGCCATAAAAATGCTTGCAGTCTAAGGCATTTTCTCCCTAAATGGCGGCATGTGAAAAAACGGAGCCTCTATCACTGTTTTTAAACATATTACATTCATTATAGTGAATTACATGGTCCTGTGCAACCGGTTATCCGCGGAGATGATAAAGAAGGACCGCGGCTGCGGCCGCCACATTCAGCGACTCCGCTTTTCCGTAGATCGGAACGTACAGATTTTGGTCAGTCTGTGCGAGGAGATCCGGATCGACCCCAGATCCTTCGTTTCCGATCAAAAGCGCAAATGAATGCGACGGCTCCGCTTCCCTAAATGGCACGGCATCTTGCAGCGCTGTGCCGTAAACCGGGACGCTTTTTCCCTTCAGCTCTTCAATCAGCTCTGAAAGCTCGCGTTTTAAAATCGGAATGTGAAAATGCGAGCCTTGAGCCGATCTGAGCGTTTTGGCATTGTAAGGGTCGACAGTGCCTTGTCCGATAACAACGGCATCAATCCCCGCCGCGTCTGCCGTCCGGATGATCGTCCCTAAATTGCCCGGATCTTGCACAGCATCCGCAAGCAGCAGCTTTTCGTATTGAAAAGGTCCGCTTTCAGGCATTCGGCATACAGCGGCGACAGCCTGGGGTGTCTCTGTTTCGGCAATCGCAGAGAAAGCATCGGCGCTCAAAATATAGCGGGCAACAGACTCATCAAGCGCGGCCGGGAAATCCGCTTCGTCTGCGACCATGATTTCTTTCACAACACCCGGTGTCTTCAGCGCTTCCTCAACGAGATGCTCGCCTTCTATTAAGAAAGTATTGGTTTTTGTCCGCTCTTTTTTCGCATGAAGTTTTTTCCAATCCTTCACTTTTTGATTTTTGGCTGATTCAATTCGTTTCAAATCGTTTTGACTCCTTTGTCTCGCAATAGTCACATTATATCTCATCAATGATACATAATAAACCCGAAAGCGAGGCAGAATATAGAAAATCAGATGATGAAATGGAGTGAAAAAAGATGGATTTGAATTTGCGCCATGCCGTTATTGCCAATGTATCAGGAAACTCGCAAGAAGAGCTTGAGCACACGATCGTCGATGCGATCCAAAGCGGTGAAGAAAAAATGCTTCCGGGATTAGGTGTGTTGTTCGAGGTCATCTGGCAGCACGCAACTGAATCGGACAAAACCGAAATGCTCGAGACATTGGAACAAGGATTAAAAACAAAATAAACCGGCGGCCAAACGGCCCCGGTTTATTTTCATCCTGGAATAGAGGGCTCCATCCGCAATGCCGGATCGCGCCAAATCTCCGTCCATTTTTTAATGGCAGCCGCCATGATCACCAGCCCGAGCAGCAGCATAATAATCGATAAAATGCCGTTTAAAACGCTGAAACCGGCAGCTTCCGCATTAAAATAAACGTTTTTGATCATCCAGTATCCCGCATAGTTGACCGTCACATACAAATAAGCGAGCGGGATGAGACATGTCAGCATATAACGCCGTTTGTCCGCAATTTTTAAAACGACCGTCGCTCCGATGATTAAACCGACGGACGCCATCAGCTGGTTGGATACGCCAAACAGCGCCCAAATCGAGCTGATATCGCCTGAGTACAGCAAATATCCCCACATGAAACAGGCAAGGGCGCTCGCTGCGACCGAACCCGGAAGCCAGTCCGTTTTTTTCAGCGGTTTGTACACTTCCCCGAAAAAGTCTTGAATCAAATAACGCGCCACCCTTGTACCGGCATCGATCGCCGTTAAAATAAAGACAGCTTCAAACATGATGACAAATTGGAAAAAGTAAGAGGCCAAATGGCTGAAAAACGGAATATCCGTAAAAATATAAGCCATGCCGACGGCAAGGGTAACAGCTCCGCCTGTTCTTCCTTCAAGATCGAGACCGATTTCGCGGCTGAGTTCAGGCAGGTGGACGACATTCATGCCAAGCGTCCGAAACACTTCAGGCGAACTGTTGATGGCAAAATAATCGCCCGGCTGCAAGGCCGTTGCCGCGATCAGCGCCATGATGCCGACAAGACACTCAACGAGCATCGCCCCGAAGCCGACGAATTTCATGTCGCTCCACTTATCAAGCATCTTCGGCGTCGTGCCTGAACCGACAAACGCATGGAAGCCGGAAATCGCACCGCAGGCGATCGTAATTGAAATAAACGGCCAGACCGGACCAGGCGATACAGGTCCCCCTCCGCCCGTGAACTCGGTAAACGCCGGAAACGGAATCGCCGGATTGACGACAAACACCCCGGCAATCAAAGCGATAAACACCCCGATTTTCATAAAGCTGCTCAAATAATCGCGCGGCGCAAGCAGCAGCCATACAGGGAGCGCCGCAGCAAAAAATGCATAGACAGGAAGTGCGACAGCAAGCGTTTTCGTATCGAGCGTCAAGGCGTCTCCAAGCGGCGTCTCCGCGATGGACGGTCCGATGAAGACACCCGCCATCAACAAAATAAATCCGCCGGTTGATGCTAATTTTAAATTGCCTGTCTTTTTATAAAATAAACCGACCCCCATCGCGATCGGAATTGTAATCGCAACGGCGAACGTCCCCCACGGATTGCGTTCAAGCGCATGAAGCACAACCATCGACAGCCCCGCCATCGTGATCGTAATAATAAACAGCATCGCAAGCCCCGTGCAAAATCCCGCAACAGGACCGAGCTCTTCTTTCGCCACTTCTGAAAGCGACTTTCCCTTCCTCCGCATGGACGCAAATAAAACGACAATATCATGCACGGCTCCCCCGATCACCGCTCCGATCAAAAGCCACAACAGCCCCGGCAAGTAGCCGAACTGCGCCGCCAAGATCGGCCCGACAAGCGGCCCAGCGGCTGCTATGGCGGCAAAGTGGTGGCCGAACGACACCCATTTGTTCGTCGGCACATAATCTTTGCCGTCTTTCTGGAGATGGGCAGGAGTCGGCTTGTCATCATCAACCTTCAACACTTTCACCATCATAAATGTTCCGTACAAACGATAGGCGATCGCCAAAATACAGATGGAAGCGATCACAATTGTTATTGCATTCATCCAATTCCTCCCCCCCTTTGTTTCTTTTTTAACATATCTCATATTTTTTGTAAGCGCAATCATCTTTTTTCGAAAAAAGCCCGGCCCCTATCTTCGCTTTTTATGACAGCTTCCTTTTGTTATAGACGAGCACCCGGATCTCTCAGTTTGATTTTATATTCTAATTGACACTTTAGCACGATCGTACTAAAATTGAGTCATGAATACGAAATCACAAAAAAGACGGCTGCAAATTATTGAAGACGCTATTCAAGTGCTTGTGGAAGAAGGCTATGCAAATGCCTCAATCGGCAATATCGCAAAAAAGGGGGAAATCAGCAAAGGAGTCGTTACGTATCATTTTCCAAATAAAATGCAGCTTATGAAGGCTGTTGTTGAGTATTGCTACGGACTTGCCGCACCTTATATGGAAAAATTCATGGATGGTTCAGACAGTGCGCCGGCGACACTGCGCGCATACATTGAATCAAATCTCAGATTCATGTATGAACACCGAACTTACGTGACCGCAATCATTGAGGTGGTATCCAACCTACGAACAGAAACCGGCGAGCTGTTTTACCAGAATGAAGATGAATCAATATATGAGCCGTTAATTGAAATTTTTAAGTGGGGACAGGAAATGGAAGGGAGTTTCAGGAAGTTTTCCCCGCACATTATGGCCAGAACCGTCCGAAGCGTCATCGATTCTCTTGGGACCAAAATCGCAAATCAAGATATATCAGACAAGGAAAACATGATATCAGAAATTGTCGATACGTTCGATTATGCAACAAGAAAAATAACTAAATAGGGGGGCTATCGTGAGCACTGGTGAATTTAAGAAATTGGACGGAAAAATTGTTGCCGTACGGAAGCTTGAAGGTGTGATCACTTTATGTGTGTATACATCCATGATTCTGGCATTGCTATACTTTACTATCACATTCGGCTGGCCAAAATGGATATTGGCTGTCACATTATGTTTAGCTGTCGCCTCGGTACCGTTTGAACTTTATCTTTTGCCGAAGTGGAAATATCACTTATGGCGATACCGCCTAAGTGAAGTAAGCATTCAAATTCATAAAGGGATCATTTTCAGACGAAAAGTATTAATTCCTATGGGGAAAGTCCAGCATGTCGAAGCAAAACAAGGCCCTATTTTAAAAAAGTACAATTTATATACAGTGACTTTATCAAC
Source organism: Bacillus sp. GM2 (assembly GCF_056155945.1). NCBI lineage: Bacteria > Bacillati > Bacillota > Bacilli > Caryophanales > Bacillaceae > Bacillus > Bacillus sp. GM2. Next base: position 645,567 of record NZ_JBRKSZ010000007.1, on the reverse strand, counting down.
GGCAGCCACGACATTCTGGGATTGGCCGAAGGAACAGCCGACTCGATCCGCAAAGATATTGAAGCCTATGCGAGGTTAAGCGATGAACAAGTCTGACACATTAATCAAACATCATCTCCATCCTGTTTCCATCCTTTATTTTATCGCTACAGCGATCAAGGAATCCTTGTCCTTTATTTGGTTGTTTCCGCTGCTCGTATTATGTATTCATAAACTGGGCGGCGACATTCCCGCTTTTATCATCAATATCACTTTAGGCTCATGCCTTATCATGTTGTTTTTCGTGGCTGGTGTATTAAAATGGCGGTCATTTACCTACCAAATACATGAGAAAGCGATATATGTTGAATCCGGTTTGCTTGTCGTCAAGAAAAGGTGGGTGCAGCCGGATCGTATACAATCAATTGATTCTGCGATTCGTGTATATGATCATTTATTTTCCACCCGGACTTTGACAATTGAACTTGCCGGAGGAGAAGAATCCAGCATCACGCTCAGCTGCATTTCAAAAGAAGAAGAACAGCGCATTCGGACGGCTTTAAAAGCAGAAGCAAAAGACAGGCCGAGCGAACATGCTGAAGACTCAATGTTTCAATTATCTAAAAATGATCTCATTTTACACAGCCTGCTATCGCCTAAATTCGGGATTGTGTTTACGCTGTTATTACTGGGATTGCTAAAATATATGGATATATCGAAAGAAGGAGACAGGGACACTTTGTTCACCTCCTTATCCGGCTGGTTCGGCCCCAACTGGATCATGATCACGGTGATCTTGATGGCTATTCTATCATTCGCGCTTTCGCTATTACTCACATTTGCAAGTGATTTTCAATTCACATTAAAGAAAAATAGCAAAGGAGAAATTGAGATTGAGCAAGGCCTGTTTGAAAAGAAAAAACGAACGATCGGACAAGACCGGATACAGGCCATTCTCATCATCGAGCGTCCGATTCACCGCTTCTTGGGGTATGCAGCAATCAAAGCTGTTGTGATTCGCAGTCGTTCAAATGAGCAAAGCAGCAAAAACGTCACCCTGCTTCCTTTTGTTAAAAAAGAAAAGGCCCAATCCATGCTTGAACCGTTTACCGGTTACCGTAAAGGAGGCCATCTGCACATGCTCACAAAGGAAGCGAAAATTCACTATATGGTTATGCCATTTATAGCCGGCTGTCTTTTTGCCATACCGATATGGCTGTTTGTACCTTCCGACTATCACAATCTGGCTGCAGTTCTGCCGCTCGGATTATTCAGCCTGGGATGGATGGGGTATCGGATGATTGGCTGGAATCAAAGCAGCCGGTTTTTAACTGTGCAATACGGCATTTTATCCCGGAAAACGGCAATTATGAAACGTGGGCGCATTCAATGGGCATCATTGAGCCAAACATTTATGCAAGAGAGAAAAAACTTAGCGTCAATTAAGCTGGCCGTTGCCTCAGGAAAAGAAAATATGAAGTTTTCGATCAGCCACATTCCAATAGAGAGTGCAGCAGATCTTTATCAACATGTCCTTAAAACAAAGGAATAATTCCCAAAACCTAGTCGACTAATAGGAATAATAAGAATAAAATAGACACAAGCTTCATCTGCTGCCTTTTTAAGGCATAATTGGCGGGTATCATCGGATATCCGCCTTTTTTCTGTCAGCATAACGGAACGATAAAAAAATGAACGGCCATCACTAGACAAAAAGCGGCGGTCCCCGCGATTCGATTGACATTTGTTTTGACAAGCGAAGCTGAGAAATGGTGGGACAGCGAAAAAAACAAAATGGTGCCGATCAAGATGACGCCCGCCTCTAAAAGTGAGTGATTAAGAAACCGGGGCCGGTCAAGGATCGCCGTGATAAACAGAAGCCAAAGGTATGCTAAAAATGCGTACATCAAAAAACAGTACGCAGCCGAAAAAAACGTCTTCATAAATCCTCTTCCCGTTTTAACTTATTCTTCGGCATATTTGCTGAAGCCTTTTTTTCATCTGAAAAAACCGGCCTCTTCGGGCCGGTTTTTCAATCATTGTTTCTTCATTCTGATCACATTCCAGGAAAGCTTCGGAAGGTGAGCCGTCAGCCTGCCGTCACATACTTTGGCGTCTCCGCCGCTGTGCGGAACGACGTTGTTGCGGTCTTTTTCATTCGTCGCTTTATGATCTTCGTGTTCCAGAACGATGTGCTCAGAGACACTGTACCCTTCAAAGCTTCTCATATCGGCTTCCATTTCAAGGCCGGCGTCTGTTGCGCGGTTGACGGCAAAAACGGTTAATTCCTCGGCTTCTTCATTGAAAACAGACACGGACTCCAAGTACGGCACATCCGTAAAGTCTTTCGCATCATACTTTGGAGACGATACCGCCGTCTGCAGTACCGTTCCTCTGCCGTAGACGGAAGCGTGCATAAACGGATAGAAAATGGTCTGACGCCATGCTTCTCCCCCTTTGTCTGTCATAATCGGCGCGATGACATTGACAAGCTGAGCCAGACAGGCGATTTTCACGCGGTCGGCATGCTTGAGCATCGTAATCAGCATACAGCCGACGAGAAGCGCATCCTCAAAGTTGTAGATGTCTTCAAGAAGGTGCGGCGCTTTCGCCCAGCGTTCAGCTTCTTTGTCTTTTTCATTCGAGTGATACCAGACATTCCACTCATCATATGAAAGGTGAATCGTTTTCTTGCTTTTCTTTTTCGCTTTCATATAGTCGCAGACTGAGATGACCGTTTTGATAAAGTGATCCATGTCTAGCGATCTCGCCAAATAGTTTGGAAGATCATTGTCGCGGTTGCCGTAATACGAGTGAAGCGAGATGTACTCGACGTGTTCGTACGTATGGTCAAGCACGGTCGTTTCCCAGTCGATGAATGTCGGCATTCCGCTTCCCGAACTTCCGCAGGCGACAAGCTCGATCGACGGGTCCGTCCATTTCATCACCTTCGCGGCTTCAGCAGCAAGTCTTCCGTATTCGGCCGCTGTTTTATGGCCGATTTGCCATGGACCGTCCATTTCATTGCCGAGGCACCATGTTTTAATTTTATGCGGTTCCTTATATCCGTGGGATTTTCTCAAGTCGCTGTAGTACGATCCTGACGGATGGTTGCAATATTCTACTAGGTTGCGTGCGGCATCAATTCCTCTCGTTCCGAGGTTGACGGCCATATTCACCTCTGCCCCGACAAGCTTTGCCCAATCCATAAATTCGTTCGTACCGATTAAGTTCGGCTCGGTTGTCGCCCACGCCAAATCAAGTCTTGTCGGCCGCTGTTCGACAGGTCCGACTCCATCCTCCCAGTTATATCCAGATACAAAGTTTCCGCCGGGATACCTGATAAACGGCACCTTTAGTTCTCTGACTAGTTTAATGACATCTTTCCGAAAGCCTGATTCGTCAGCTTCAGGATGATCAGGCTCATAAATGCCTTCATAAACGGCTCTGCCGAGATGCTCGATAAAGGAGCCGTAAATTCGCTTATCAATCTCTGCCACCTTATATTCCTTGTCAATCGTCATCTTCGCTTTGTGTACAGTCATGTTAAATCATTCCTTTCAAGATGATATATAGTGGATCAGCCTTTGATTCCGCCCGCCGTCAAACCTGATATAAAGTACTTCTGGAAGAACAGGAAGATGAGAATCACGGGCAGAATCGCCAGCACAGAACCCGAAATCAACATGTCATAATTGTTCCCGTACGGACTGAGCAAAGCGGACAGTCCGATTGGGAGCGTAAACATTTCTTTCGATCGCAAAACGATCAGCGGCCATAAGAAGTTGTTCCAGCTGTTTAAGGATTGAAGAATGATCATCGCTCCAAATGCCGGCTTCATCAAGGGCGCCATGATCCTGAAGTAAATGCCGAACTCTGTGCAGCCGTCCATTCTCGCGGAATCAAGCAAATCTCTCGGCAGGCCGAGCGCATACTGTCTGAAGAAAAACACGGCTACAGGCGAGACGATAAACGGCAGGATCACACCGGCGTATGTGTCGACAATATGAAGAGAAACCGTCATTTTAAATAAAGGCAGCATGAGAATTTCGATCGGCACCATCATGATCAGGAGCACGGCTACGAACAAGAGATTTTTTCCTTTAAAGTCGTAGACGGCAAGCCCGTATCCGACCATTGAAGAAAACAAGAGCGTCAGCACGGTGGATATCACCACGAGAATCAAGCTGTTCGAAAACCATTGAAAATAAATGCTGCCTCCGTTAAACAAGTAAGTGTAATTGTCAAGGCTCAGGATTTCAGGGCTCAGCTTTAAATTCAGGCCGAAGCGCAGCAATTCCGAAGATGGCTTGAGCGAGCCGAGTACAAGGCAGAAGAGCGGAAACACAAACAAAAAGCTTAATATCGCAAACAGCAGAAACAGAGCTGCTTTCGCAATGTTGAGGCCTCCGGCAGGACGCATTAATAGCCCTCCTTTTTAAAAGATCCAGACAGCTTTAATGAAATGAGGCTGCAGATGAAAATGATGATCAAGAGCACGATGCCGAGCGCCGATCCGTAGCCCATGTTGTTATAGGCAAGCCCCTGCTGATAAATGTATCCGACCATCGTCAGGCCGATGTTGCCCGGAGAGTTGTTCTGCCACAGCACGTAGCTTTCTTCAAACATCCGGAAGCCGCCGATGATGCTGATCGTCAGCACGTAGACGCTGACGGGCTTTAAAAACGGAAGCGTAATATGGTAAAACTTCTTGAACGTGCCTGCCCCGTCGATTTCGGCAGCTTCATACAATTCTTTCGGAACGTTCTGCAAGCCCGCCAAAAAGTACAGGACATTGATCCCCATCCATCTCCAAGATGCGAGCATCACCATTAAAAACATGCCGGTATGTTCATTGTTCAGCCAGTTGTACGGCGAACCTCCGAGCTTAGCCAATATCGAATTCGCCAGGGATGTATCCATTTCTCCAAAAATCAGCCTGAAAATAATCCCCGCCACAATGGTTGAAGTCAGAGCCGGGATGAATAAAGCCGATTTGAACACGTTTTTAACCTTTACGAGTTTAGAATCTAAAAAGACTGCCAGAATAAGAGGAACAGGTATTAAAATCAGCAATGTCCAAAAGGTGTATTTTACGGTGTTGAATAGTGCGGTATAAAATGTAGGATTGTTTAATGCTTTATAGTTCTCCGTCCCGATGAAGCGGACTTCCCCGGGGAGAATGCTTTGAAAACTCATGATGACGACGCTGATAAGCGGATAAAGAAAAAATATGCAAAAGGAGAGTACAAAAGGTGCTGTAAAAATGTAGGGTGCGGCTTTTGCTGAATATAATAAACGTCTGATCTTTCTTTTTCTGCTCACCGGCGGAAACGAATGCACTGTATCTGTTTTAACAGTCTTCAAGTTATCGCCTCGCTTTACAGTAATGAAAGACTATTGCCCTTTCACTTCAGCTGCTGCTTTGTCCAATGCTTCTTTCGGTGTTTTGCTCTTCGTTTTGAGCGCTTCGTACAGTATGTTTCTGTTGACGAGATCGGAAGTCTTCGCATAATCCTCAGTAAGGTAAAGCGGATTGATCTCATCCTTTATGTCAAGAAGCACGGAAAAGATGTGTTGTCCGTTTTGAAAGTATTCTGTATATTGATTTGGTTTTTTCAATTCGTCCGAGTCCCACACATCCCATCTGAGCGGATCGAACCCGAGCACGGTCCACAGCTTGATGTTGCCTTCTTTTGACGCTTTGGCAAATTTCAAGAAATCCTTGGCCAGATCGACCTGTTTCGCCTGTTTTGGAATCACGGTGGCCGTTCCGCCCATTCCCGCTGAGCGGTCTCCCCCTTCTTCCCATGCCGGCAGCGGTCTGATCGCGATTTTCCCTTTCAAGTCAGGCATATAATCCAAAAAACGGCCCATATACCAGATCGGCATTAAGACAGACGCCGCGCCGCCTTGGTTCATAAATCCGTAATACTCTTCACTGTGATGATTGCCTCCGGGCGTTGTGACGGCAATTTTATCTTTCTCAATTAAAGTCTTTAAAAATTCGAGCGTTTTCACGTTTGTCTCATTGTTTAATGTCAACCGCCCCTGCTCATCAAAGTAACCGGATCCCTGCTGGGAAACCAGCGGCAGAAATGAATTCGGGTCGGTCGTTTCAATCGTCGTCATCGGCTTTCCGAGAGCTTTGACGACCTTTTTGCCCACTTCCCTGTAATCTTCCCATGTTTTGATGTCGTCCGGATCAACGCCTGCTTTATTCATCATTTCCATGTTGTAATACATCACGGTTGTTCCGACATGTGTGTCAAGTCCGTAAAGCTTGCCGTTCTTGCTGTAGAGCGTCAGCCTCGCTTCAACAAACTTGTCGCGTTCGTCCTCCACAAGCGGCGTTAAATCGGTAAGAGGAATGTCAGAGCCCTTCAAAAAGTTCGAATAGCGCCCCAGCTCAACATCGGCAATATCTGGAACCCCTTTCCCGGCTAAAAGCGAGATAGATAAATTGTCATGCATCTGTCCATACGGATACACCACTGTATTTAATTTGATTTTTCGCTCGGGATACTTTTTGTTCCATTCTTTCACCATCTCAGCATAAAACTGTTCATGAAGGCCGTTGAATGTCCAAAATGTCAGTTCGGTGCCGTCCGCTTGATCGGAGGCAGGACTCGCCTTGCACCCCGATAAAAGCAAACATACAGCGACCGTGACCATAAAGATAGATGAAAGGAACCTTTTCACATTTTAACCCCCTTTCACGCCTGGTCCTTTGCCTAAAAGCCCCGGCAAAAGGCCGTATTGATTGATGATTTTCAGTCCCGTATACCGGTCTCTGAGCTGATGGGCGTATGCGAGCGCTTCTCTCACCAGCTCTTCTTCAACATCGAGTTCTTTGAATGATACAGGCCCGCCGATACGCCTCATCCACTCTGCCATTTTCTTACCGTCAGGGAGCTTTTCATAAACGGAGCGAATCGCTTGCTCAGCGTGTTGATCACCCAGGCTTGCACCGATAAGAGATCGGTAAATGTCAGTCAGCATAATCGCGCTGCAGCCGACTTTAGCACCGTGGAGCACTTGCCGCTTATTGTTCTCCAGCGCTTTCATTTCAAGGTAGTGGGAAAGATGGTGCTCGCCGCCGGAAGCCGGCCTTGAATGGTCGAGAACCAGCATGACTAGGCCAGAAAGGATCAGCGATTCCATCAATTTCTCAATCCCATCCCGCATCTTGGCGGCGATGTCATCTTTTCGGTCAAGACATTGATCAAGCGCTTCCCTCGTGAGCCGGCTGGCGGCCGGACAATACGGCTCGCCGGCAAGCAAGCGGGAAATCTCCCAATCCGCAAGCGACGTCACCTTGCCGAGCATATCGCCAAAACCTGCGGCTACCATGTTCTGCGGCGCTTGACACAAGAGCTCCAAATCGGCAAAAAGCGCGATCGGCGCTGTCGTTTGAACCGTCTGTTTCTTTCCTTTTAAAATCAGCGGTGCGCCGGCTGAAGTAAAACCGTCAACCGACGGAGCCGTAGGAACTGAAATAAACGGAATGCCGCGCTGATAGGCGCAAAACCTGACGATGTCGTGAATCGTGCCCGCTCCGGCCGCAATTAGTACATCCGCATCAATCGGTACACCGATCAATGCACTCACCAATGTTTGCTCATCCGCCGTCACATCGCCCGCTTCATTAGCTTCCAGCAAAACCTGAACCGTTTCAGCCGTTTCTTCAAGAAGAGCCGCAATCCGCTTGCCGGCTATTCGTCCGGTCGTTTCATCATAAATGACAGCGGCTTTTTTATAGGAAGCCGATTTCACGAAAGCGGGCAATTCTTGCTCAACGGCATTGCCGCCGATCGCGATTTTTTCGACTGTAAGCGGATGATGAACGGCTCCGCATTCGCATGCTCCCATAGTGTCTTTCACATAAGAGATCAAGTCTTTCATTGACAGCTTTCCTCCTCTATTGGCCGTAATACGCGTCTGCCCCGTGCTTGCGAAAATAATGCTTATCCTGCAAAGCGCTCTTAATCGGCTCAAGAGACGGATTCAGCATCAGGGAGCGGTACGCCATCTTCGCGACTTCTTCCAAGACGACAGCATTGTGTACGGCATTCAAGGCGTCTTTCCCCCAGCAAAAAGGCCCGTGATTGTTCACGAGAACGCCGGGCATCGCCAGGGGGTCAAGATGCCGGAACGTCTCTGCAATCACTTTTCCTGTATTCAACTCGTATTGACTTCTGATCTCCTCGGGATCCATTTCTCTTGTACACGGAATGTCACCGTGGTAGTAGTCAGCATGAGTCGTTCCGAGTGACGGAATATCCTTCCCTGACTGCGCCCAGCTTGTCGCCCACGGAGAATGCGTATGGACGATCCCGCCGATCGATTGAAACTGCCGGTAAAGATAGAGGTGTGTCGGCGTATCGGAAGACGGCTTCAGATCCCCATCTACAATCTCGCCGTCCATATTCAGGACCACTAAATCTTCGACTTTCAAATCGCTGTATTTGACACCGCTCGGTTTGATGACGACCAGCTCATTCTCCCGGTCAATACCGCTGACATTTCCCCATGTAAAGGTGACAAGCCGGTATTCTTCAAGCTGCAAATTCGCTTTTAATACTTGTTCCTTCAAAGATTCCAGCACAGTTTTCTCCTCCCTCTAAGCCATCGCTTTACCGGTGTCGGAACTAAGGGACTGGATGTTTTTCAATTTTTTAAGGCGTTTCATCACATTGTTTTGCTTTCCGAAGTACGTGTAAAGCTCCTTGTATTCCGCATAAAGCCGATCGTATAAGGAAACGTTTTCAGGAATTGGTTTGTACGTTTTATCCTTGATCTTGCCCATATGTGCGACTGCTTCTTCGATATGGTCGTAACCGCCGTTCATGCTTCCGGCCGCGAGCGCTCCGAATATCGCGGAACCTAAAGCCGGCGCCTGCGGAGATCCGGAAATTTTGATTTCCATGTTGGTGACATCCGCGTAAATCTGCATGATAAACGGATTTTTTTCAGCGATTCCTCCTGCGGCATACAGCTCCTCGATCGGCACGCCGCTTTGTCTGAACGTTTCAATAATGATCCTCGTCCCGTAGGCAGTCGCTTCAACCAATGCACGGTATATCTCTTCAGGTTTAGTGGCAAGCGTCATACCGAGCAGCATGCCCGTCAGATCGGCATCAACGAGTGTTGAACGGTTTCCGTTCCACCAATCCAATGCAAGCAAACCGCTTTCACCGATTTGGAGACGGTCAGCCTTTTGAGACAGCAGTTCGAAAATGGAAATCCCTTCGGCTTCAGCTTCTTTCATATACGCTTCTGGAACAAAGTGTTGAATCAGCCAATGAAAATGGTCGCCGACGCACGATTGGCCTGCTTCATAGCCGACATAGCCCGGGAGAATCCCGTTTTCAACAACGCCGCACATTCCCGGCACCATTCTGACATCTTCACCGAGCAGCATATGGCAGGTAGACGTTCCCATGATCATCAGCATCTTGCCCGGCTCGGTGATGCCGACCGCAGGAACTGACACATGCGCATCAACATTTGCGACAGCGACCGCCGTACCTGCCAGAAGCCCTGTTTTCCCGGCCATTTCTTCAGTCAGTCCGCCCGCTTTTTCGCCTACAGAATAAATATCCTCCGTTAATTTTTCGCGAACGATATTTTTCAGCTTCGGATGCAGGCTTGCGAAGAAATCGTCGGAAGGATAGCCGCTCTTATTGTTCCAAATCGCTTTATACCCCGCTGTGCAATTGTTGCGCTTTCTTGTTCCGCACAGCATATAGACGATCCAGTCGGCCGCTTCCATAATATCGGCTGCGGCATCATAAATATCAGGCGCTTCTTCCGCGATTTGCATCACTTTTGGAACGAGCCACTCGGAAGAAATTTTCCCGCCGTATGTTTGAAGAAAAGGTTCATTTCTTTCTTCCGCGATTTGATTCAAGCGATTCGCCTGCTCCTGGGCAGCATGGTGCTTCCAAAGCTTCACATAGCTGTGCGGTTCTGACGCATACTCTTCCCTCATGCAAAGAGGAGTGCCGTTCTCGTCAACGGGCAAAATCGTGCAAGCCGTGAAATCGATTCCGATGCCGATGATTTCTTTCGGATCCGCTTTCGACTGCTTTAAAAGGCTCGGAATCGTTTCCTCCAGCACTTCAATGTAATCAGCCGGATGCTGAAGCGCCCAGTCCCTCGGAAGCTTTCGCTTTGAGACGGGAAGCTCCCGGTCTATCACCCCGTGTGTGTACTCTTTGACAGCTGTCGCGATTTCCTCACCTGTCCGGACATCGACGAGAACAGCGCGTCCTGACAATGTTCCAAAGTCAACTCCGATTGTGTAAGGGATAAGCCTTCACCCCCTTAAAACTTGCGAAGCCGATATGCAGCTTCACTCCATTTGAGTTCATTGCGAAGATTTAAAATCGTCGTATCGCGATTGATCAACACCGCTTCAATGCCCGACATTTCGGCCCAATCGAGCATCTGCTCGGCTGTAAGCTGATACGAAAGGCATGTATGGTGCGCACCGCCAGCCAAAATCCATGCTTCAGCCGATGTTCTCAGAGACGGCTGCGGCTTCCAAAGTACGCGCGCCACCGGAAGATTCGGCATATCATGCGGAACCTTCTCAGCTTCCACTTCATTGATGACAAGCCTGAAACGTCCGCCCAAATCGATGAGGGAGACATTGACCGCAGGGCCTGCAATTCCGTCGAACACGAGCCGCGCCGGATCATCCTTTGCACCCATTGACAGCGGATGGATTTCAATTCTCGGTTTGTGTTCGGCAATCGACGGGCACACTTCAAGCATGTGGGAGCCGAGAATCATTTCATTGCCCGGTTCAAAATGGTACGTGTAATCCTCCATAAATGACGTTTCTTTTCCGCCGGCCATCACTTTCATCATCCTGACGAGCGCAGCCGTTTTCCAATCCTCCTTCTCCTCCGAAACCGTAGCCTTCGGCCATCAGCCGCTGAACGGCCAAACCTGGAAGCTGCTTCATACCGTGGAGGTCTTCAAAGGTTGTCGTAAAGGCCGTATAGCCCCCGTTCGAAAGAAAGCGCTTTAATCCAAGCTCGATCCGTGCCTGCTCTTTGACGGATTCCCTTGCCTCTTCGCCTTCCGGCCACTCATAAAGCTCCTCATATTCGGAGACGAGCTCGTTCAGACTCTGTTCTGATACTGCATTGATCTCTGTGACGAGGTCGCCGATTCCATATCCGTCGACAGACCAGCCAAGCTGAATCTGCGCTTCAATCTTATCTCCTTCTGTTACCGCCACATTGCGCATGTTGTCCCCAAATCGGGCGACTTTGATATGACGGCTTTCAATATATGCGACCGCTGCGCTCATCCATTTGTCGATCGAGTGTTTGACGTCTCTGTCTTCCCAATACCCGGCGATGACTTTTCGCGGAATGCCCAATCTCGCTCCGATAAAGCCGTATTCGCGGTCGCCGTGTGCAGACTGATTAATATTCATGAAATCCATGTCGATTCTATCCCACGGAATGTCCCGGTTAAACTGGGTATGAAAATGGAGCAGCGGCTTATTCAGCTCTGACAGGCCCGGAATCCACATTTTCGCCGGTGAAAACGTATGCATCCAGGTGATGATGCCCGCGCACTCCTCGTCCCGGTTCGCCTCTTCAAACAGTTTTCTGACGCCGTCCAGCGAAGTGGCCACCGCTTTGTACTTGACTTGAAACCTTAAATGCCCGTCATTTAATCCGTTGCAGATCATTTTGGAATGCTCTTCCACCTCTTGTACGGCCTCTTCTCCATATAAATGCTGGCTCCCTGTCACAAACCAAAATACATGCGTCTTTGTCTGAATCAAATAGCTTCCTCCTCTTCTTTATGGTGTCTGTGTAAAGATTAGCAAACTATTAAAACGCTTACAAAAAAACATGGATATACCTTATTCTCAAACTTATCGCGACTATATGTACGTACAACTAAACTCAAAAACATATTTGTACGAACAACTTCATTATATCATTTTGAAAAAAACTGTCAATTTAATTTCCAGTATGTTTTTTATTTTTTTTGACAGATTTCAGAACAAAAAAACCGGGCGGAAAAATCGCCCGTCATCTGTTAATAAGTCGGCCACCCTTGGGAATCCCAGTACAAGTCGTTGATGAGCAGCTTTGATACGCCATTGTCCAGTGCGTCATAAGCGTGTCTGACAAGGATCGAGTTGTTCAGAACATCCTGATGTCCCGGCCCTTTCCAGCGGTCATTGCCGGAGTCCAGGATCGTCCCTCCGCCGTTCATCATATTTTTGCCGCTTTTATCATAATAGGGTCCCGTAATGCTCGTTGAACGGCCATAGGCTATTTTATATGTGCTGTCCACCCCTTTGCAGCAGCTGTCAAACGAGACAAATAAGTAATAGTAGCCGTCTTTGTAGGTAATGTTCGGGGCTTCAACCGCTCCTCCGTTATTCGGCCTTGAGGCGATCGAATACAGGCTTCCCGTCGGTTTCATCGTGTTTTTATCAAGCCTTGTCAGCTTAATGCCGCTCCAGAAGGAACCGAATGAGAGCCAAGGGTTTCCGTCTTTGTCAATGACCAGATCAGGGTCAATGGCATTAAACTGATCGCCGGATGTCGACCTGATGACCAGCCCGTCATCCCGCCATTGGCCGGATGAAATCCGGTCTGTCGATGCGAGCCCTATCGCTGATGTGTTTGAACCGAAAGACGAAACCGAGTAGTACAGCCAATACCGGCCGTTATAGTAGCTGATATCCGGTGCCCATTGATGCGGTTCATGATTTGGTACGTACATCTTCCACCATGACAATGGAGTTGGAAAAATACTCGGGGCAGCACTCCAGTTTCTCCCGTCTGTTGACTTAATGACACGCAGCCCTGTGCCGAGCCCTGTTCCAAATGTATACCATGTATTTCCCTCTTTAATGATAGAAGGGTCATGGATGAAATTGTCCCCTTTTGTGTCCCAAAACGCCGCTTTGCCTGATTCAGGCATCGAAAAAGACAGCAGCAGTCCGAATATCAAGGCCGCCAAAGACATTTTCCGCAACACATTTTTCATTCAGCTCACACTCCTGTTCTTGTAATGAAAAAAACAATGCCTCCCTTTCTTTGTCAATTTTTCGAACAATGTTTATATATGTAAGCGCTGTCTTTAACATTCCAAAAAACAAAAAAAGCTGACAGCTTGTAAGATAAGCTGTCAGCCTGCTCTTTCATCAGTCAAACGTAATGTTTTGAACCGTCTCTTTATCCAGTCGTTTAATGACTTCGGTAATTAATTTTACCGCATGTTCATAGTCATCCCGGTGAAGCATGGCCGCGTGCGTATGGATATACCTCGTCGCGATCGTGATCGACAGGGCAGGCACTCCGTTCGCGGTAAGGTGGATTGATCCTGAATCTGTTCCTCCGCCTGAGAGGGCGTCAAATTGATACGGAATGCCGGCTTCATCTGCCACATTCGTTACAAAGTCGCGAAGCCCTTTATGGGACACCATTGATGCATCATAAAGTATGATCTGCGGGCCTTTTCCCATTTTGCTTGCCGACTCTTTTTCGGTAATACCAGGCGTATCACCCGCAATTCCCACGTCGACACCGAAAGCGATATCAGGCTTGATCGTATGCGCGGCTGTTTTCGCGCCTCTCAGCCCTACTTCCTCTTGTACGGTTCCGACGCCGTAGACGACATTCGGATGATCGGCTCCTTTCAGGTTTTTCAGCACGTCGATTGCGATCGCGCAGCCGATACGGTTGTCCCATGCTTTGGCAAGCAGCATTTTTTCATTATTCATCACCGTAAATTCAAAGTAAGGGACGACCTGGTCTCCCGGAAGAACGCCCCATTCCATCGCTTCCTCCCTGCTCGACGCCCCGATGTCGATAAACATATCTTTAATATCGACCGATTTTTTTCTCGCCTCCTGAGACAGGACATGAGGAGGCTTTGAACCGATGATACCGGTGATGTCGCCTTTCTTTGTCACGACCGTCACACGCTGCGCCAGCATGACCTGGCTCCACCAGCCTCCGACCGTCTGAAAGCGGAGATAGCCCCTGTCATCGATCCGCGTAACCATAAAACCGACCTCATCAAGATGGCCGGCAATCATAATCTTCGGTCCGTCAGCCTGTCCGGTCTTTTTTGCGATTAAGCTTCCCAGTCTGTCTGTCGTAACCTCGTCGGCAAACGGTTCTATGTACGATTTCATGACTTGTCTGGGTTCTTTTTCATTCGCCGGAATTCCTTTTGCATCAGTTAATTCCTTTAGCATCATCAATGTTTCATCAAGCTTTGCCATCTCTATACAGCCTCCTTAATTAACCCTCATTTACTATTATACAGAAACATCCCTTTTCAATACGACCAATATCGTTTACAGCTTTTTTGGTTAAAAAATGAAACCTTGCGGGAACTGGTTCGTATATATTGGGATATACTCAAAATTACTTTCAAGGGAGGTTCTGTTTTAACATGATTGTCATCATATTGAGACTGGCTTTGCTGGCGCTTTTGGTCTACGTCGTGTACAGGGCCGTTCAATTTTTGGGGAGCCCGGACAGAAGGCTGAAATCAGCACAGGCAAAAAAGCACTTTTATGTTTTGGACGAACAAAAGAATACACGCAAAAATCTCAAGCTGACATTTAAAGGCGTGCTTTTCGAAGGAGAAAAACACATTCCTTCAAAAGACCATCCGCTGTTCATCCATACGATTTTTGTATGGACGGAAGCGCCTGAAGAAAAGCTCAGCTCTTTTACGGAAGAAGACTTCGCGGAACTTGAAGAAAATATTAAAGAGCACTATCCCGATTGCAAAATCGACTGGGATTCGAACATCCAAAAGTGGAAAAACAAAAAAGCAGAAGAGCAATAAAGCCTCGTCTGCTTTTTTAATTCATCATATAAAAGCCGGTCAAAACAGCTTGCACGCCGAGCAAAAAAGGAATGCCGAGCCTGAAGGAAAGGTGTTTTGTCTTATGTCTGAACCGCATCATCCCGAACCAGACGCCTGCGGAGCCAAAAGCAGCCGCAACGAGCCAGATGCGGCGCTCAGACACCCTCCATTTGCCTCTGACCGCTTTTTGCTTATCGGCTTTCATTAAGAAAAAACCGTATCCGTTTATGAGGATCATGTATATCCATATGAGAGTCAATTGTTCATTTCCCCTTGTTTTTCGGTTTGGGCGCCTGCTGCGGCCGGCCTCCCCGAATCGTTTTACATCCTGCTCGAAGAACAAAAGAAAAAGGCCGGAGCCCGGCCTTTTTTCAATTATTTATTCAATTGCGCTTTAGCAGCGTCTGCAAGCTGATTGAATGCGTTCAGATCGTTTACAGCAAGGTCAGCAAGCATTTTGCGGTTTACTTCGATACCGGAAAGCTTAAGACCGTGCATTAAACGGCTGTAAGAAAGACCGTTCATGCGCGCTGCAGCATTGATACGAGTGATCCAAAGTTTGCGGAAATCGCGCTTTTTCTGACGACGGTCGCGGAAAGCGTAGTTTCCTGATTTCATAACCTGCTGGTTAGCTACTTTATATAATGTATGTTTTGAACCAAAATAACCTTTTGCTAATTTGAGAACCTTTTTACGACGTTTGCGTGTAACAGTTCCGCCTTTTACTCTTGGCATTAGATTTCCCTCCTAATTATACCTTTTCCGAAATTACTTAATGTTGGCAAGCTGCTGCTTGATGCGTTTGAAATCGCCGGCGCTTACGACTGCGCTTTTGCGAAGCTTGCGCTTTTGTTTTTGAGATTTATTTGCGAACAAGTGACTTGTATATGCATGAGAACGTTTCAGTTTCCCGGAACCTGTCTTTTTAAAACGTTTCGCAGATCCGCGGTGAGTTTTCATTTTTGGCATGGATGTTTCCTCCTTAATTACTTTTCAGTTTTAGGCGCGAGCACCAGGAACATGCTGCGGCCGTCCATTTTCGGCTTCGTTTCAACAGTCGCCACTTCCGCGCAGGCTTCTGAAAAACGGTCCAGCACGCGCTGCCCGATTTCTTTATGCGTGATCGCACGGCCTTTAAAGCGGATGGACGCTTTCACTTTGTCCCCTTTTTGCAGGAACTTGATGGCGTTGCGAAGCTTTGTATTGAAGTCGTGTTCTTCAATACCAGGGCTCAGCCGAACTTCTTTTAAGTTAATGATTTTTTGATTTTTGCGTGCTTCCTTTTCCTTCTTCTGCTGCTCGAATCTGTACTTTCCATAGTCCATGATCCGGCAGACAGGCGGTTTTGCATTCGCTGCAACCAACACAAGGTCAAGATTTGCGCGACCCGCAATTTCCAGTGCTTCCTGGCGGGATTTGATCCCAAGCTGATCGCCATTTTGTCCGATCAAACGAACTTCACGCGCACGGATACCCTCATTAACCAATTGATCTTTGCTAATAATGAGCCACCTCCATAGAATCTTTGAATTGATTTCACAACTCATTTTGACCGTTTCTTTGCATTCCACAGGCAAACAAAAAGTGCGGGCATCGAAACACCCACACTGCGAACATTGCATAGAAAAATAAGAAATGTACGTTTAACCTGCCAACTACAAGAATGTGTCAATCAGGTGAGAAGCGGGTGCTTCTGCTTGTTGATATATATTCAATTCATTATCCATCTTACATAAACAAATCCTGCAAGTCAAGATATAAAATTTATCACAACATTTGCTATTATATCAGGACACATTTCAAATAGCAATGCTATTTTTTTATTTTTCTTTCAGCCGCTCTATCCGCCGATCATTTGAACACATAACGGAACGACAAACACGGTCACGACGCCGACGACGACAACTGCAATACTCGCCATTGCCGCTTCGACTTCCCCCATCTCAATTCCGACGGCGACGCCGAGGGCATGTCCTGATGTTCCGAGCGCCAACCCTTTGGCGATCGGATGCTGCACTTTGAAGATTTTCAAAAAAAGCGCGCCGAGCGCATAGACGATCACTGCGTTAAAGATGACGGCGAAGGCCGTAATATCTTGAATCCCGCCGATCCCTTTTGATAAAGGAAGAGCAATCGCCGTTGTGGCGGCCTGGGGCAGCATGCTTTTCATGACGGCTCCGTCAAGATGGAGCGCGTTTGCGATCAGATAGACGACGGCAACCGAGCAGACGGAGCCTGCAATAATGGCACCAAGGATTTGCAGCCAATACTTTTTCAACTTGTCCGCCTGTTTATATAAAGGAATGGCGAACGCAATTGTGGCGGGCTCCAAAAAGAACTTAATGATGTCTCCGCCGCTCTTGTAGTCCTCATATGAAAAACCGCCGATTTTTAAAAACGCGATCCCAAGAATCATCGCGACAAACAGAGGCGTGAATAAGAAAAAACCATTTGATTTTTTAAATAAAAAAGTGCCGGTGCCAAATGCGGCCAGTGAAACGACGATACCGAAATAAGGTGTCATAGCGTAAAGAACCTCCTATTGATTCAAGATGCTGTTTTTTTGGCTGGTTCAACTCGTGTGTCTTGACGGTCCTTTTTGCCGACAGACAGAATGAACTGTGAAAACAATCCTGTCGCTGCAAGCAGAATGACGGTGGCCAGGAAAATCACGAGGACGATCGGCAATCCGTATTTCTCCATGACGCCGAGCGAATTCATCACTGATATTCCCGACGGAACGAACAAAAAGCCGATCAGCGAAGTGAGCGCCGTGCCGAGCGATTCAACTTGTTCAAGCTTCAGCACCTTCGTACACAGCAATGCAAACAACAGCACCAAACCGATGACAGATGGAGGAATCGGGATGGGCAGAACCGCGGCGATTCCGTTTGAAATAAACATCATAACAGCAAAAATAAATGCCTGAGTTAAAAAGCCGTATTCTTTTTTACCCTTCATTTCGTTCACCTCTTTGGCTGTGTTGGGTTCATTATATAAAAAGAGCCTCCCCAAAAAAGCGTTTTCAAAATAACTTGCCGGATACGGCCCCTCAATTGCAGAAATGGGAAGCTGAAATGCAAATCACTCTTCCGGCTTTGCAAATTCTTCACAATTATTTAAATTCCAGAATGTGCTAATGAAGCTAAGCTGATCGTATAGTGGTTAATGAGAAATTGATGAGGAGGCCCTGACCCATGGACCATTCAAGAGGAGGCCGCTTTGTTCCGTCTGGCGAATTTGCATCTTTGGCAAGGCGCGGCTTGATGCCTGAAGACGCTTCAATCGCCGCAGGCGCGCCCCGATTTGCAGATTATCCATTCAAGCTTGGAGTGGCTTCAGGAGACCCGCATCCCGACGGGTTTGTCATCTGGACGAGGCTTGGCCCCGATCCGCTTGCCGAAGACGGATTAGGGGGAATGCCTGACAAAGCTGTCCCTGTTCAGTGGGAAGTAGCTGAAGATGAACATTTTCACAAAGTGGTGAAGCGCGGGACGTCCTCTGCGCTCGCTGAGCTTGCCCACTCCGTTCATGTTGAAGTGCACGGTTTAAAGCCGGGAAGCTATTATTGGTACAGGTTTAAAGCGGGCAGGGAAATCAGCCGGACAGGCCGTACAAAAACCGCGCCTGCCCCGCACGCCGACATCAAGGGGATGTCGTTCGCCCTCGCCTCGTGCCAAGCTTGGTACCACGGGTATTTTACGGCTTACCGGCATATGGCCGAAGACCATCCGGACGTTGTTTTTTTCCTCGGAGACTATATTTATGAATATGCCATTAATGCTAAAAATCTTTTCCGCGATGTGACTTTATCCGCTGCCCACAACGCAAAAACCGTTACCCTCAGCCAATACAGACTCAGATATTCTCTTTTTAAGACAGATCCGGACCTTCAGGCCATTCATGCGCTGGCTCCCTGGGTTGTGACGATGGATGACCATGAGGTTGAAAACAATTATGCCGGC
This sequence comes from Bacillus sp. GM2, assembly GCF_056155945.1. Classification (NCBI taxonomy): domain Bacteria; kingdom Bacillati; phylum Bacillota; class Bacilli; order Caryophanales; family Bacillaceae; genus Bacillus; species Bacillus sp. GM2. The sequence goes on along the minus strand of NZ_JBRKSZ010000007.1, from coordinate 626,749 downwards.
ATCCATTCGCAATACAATGCTTCTCCGGACGATTTTCTCCGGCAGCGCGCAGCGGCGTATCAAGCTTTCTATGAAAATATCCCGATCCGCAGCACATCGATTCCAAAGGGGCCTGACATGCTGATGTACAGGCGGTTCCGCTATGGAAACCTGGCTGAATTCAATGTTTTGGACACCCGGCAGTACCGCAATAATTTTCCGGCAAATGAGGCTGAACGGCTTGAGCCATCCCGCTCCATACTCGGATTTGACCAGGAGCGCTGGCTTTTTCACGGCTTGAGCCGGTCTGACACGATTTGGAACTTTTTAGTCCAGCAAGTCGTGCTGGCTCAAATCGACCGCGACACAGGTCCTGGAGTTGAGTACAGCACAGACCAGTGGGACGGCTTTCCCGCTTGCCGCGATAGGCTTTTTTCCGCATACAAGGCATACGGCATCCAAAACCCCGTTGTACTGACAGGGGATATCCACAGACATGCCGCCGCCGACTTAAAAGCGGACTTCGATGATGCGGGGTCAGCGACAATCGGAACCGAGCTGATCACAACTTCGATATCTTCGGACGCTGACGGCAGCGAGACCGATTCTTTGGCGCCGATCTGGCTCGGAAACCCGCATGTCAAACTGTACAATGCACAGCGCGGCTATGTTCGCTGCCGCTTGACGCCCCGGCAGCTCGAAGCCGACTTTCAGGTTCTTCCTTATATCACACGTCCCGGCGCTCCAGCCTCAACTTATGCCAAGTTCGCCGTTGAAGCAGGACGCCCCGGGCTCCAGCGCATGTTTTAGCTAAAAAACGGCGGTGAAAGACGAATTAAGCCCTTCACCGCCGCTGATCATTTTTTCACACCATATGCAGCCGTTTTTTCAGCTCTTTCGCGTATGTACGGCTGACAGGGATCGTGGAGCCGTCTTTCATCAGGAGGTTGTATGTCGAATTGAACCAGGGTTTGACCTGTTTAATATGATCCATATTTGCGAGAAAACTTCTGTGCACCCTGATCAATGCCGTCTGCGAAAGCTTTTGTTCGAGTACAACCAATGTATCGTGAACCGTGTATGCCTGATCAAAAGTCTTCACTGTGACGTGTCCGCCTTCTAACCCGGCGTATACGATTTCATCGGGATCGAGCACGACGATCGATTCGTCAATGCTGAGAGCCAGCCTGTGGTGGCCTGCAAGCTGCCGCTCCTCCTGTTTGCCGGGGCGCATCCTTTTATATTTGTGGATTGTCTGTCTGATTCGCTCCTCATCAAACGGCTTTGTCAAATAATCAATCGCATCCACTTCAAATGCTTTCAGCGCATATTCATCATAAGCGGTCGCAAAAACGACAGCCGGAGGCGCCGACATTTTTTTCAGCCGCTGCGCAATGTCAAAACCGTTCTCCCCTGACAGATCGATGTCCAAAAAGAGGATATCGGGTTTGCGATCCGCCATTTTGTCAAACGCTTCTTCGATATGTTCAGCTTCGTCAATCGCATCCACTTCTTCAGTCTGCTCTAGTAAATATCTCAGCTCGTCCCGCGCAAACATTTCATCATCCACGATTAATACCTTGAGCATCTCTGTTCCCCTCTCTTTCGGTTTGAAAAGGAATCTTGAAGGATATCTCTGTTCCTTTATCAAGTTCGCTGGCAATCTGCAGAGCAGCCTGGTGCCCGAACAAACCGGTGAGCCGCTGGTTCACATTGTAAAGCGCCGTCCCATTTCCTTCCTTTGAAGGGGCGGGCGCCTGCCCCAGCTGTCCAAGCATCTCCGGATTAATTCCCCTGCCGTTGTCTGACACCTTCATCAAAACGCCGTCCCGCTCTCTCACAGCGCATACTTTTACCGTGCATACCTTTTGTTTTCTCGGGAATGCATGGCGAAGCGCGTTTTCAACGAGCAGCTGCAAGATAAAAGGAGGGATTTCCATATTTTCAAGGCCGTCCTCGATATGAAAATCAATATGATACTTGCCCGGAAATCGGGCCTGCTCCAATGATAAATAGGCTTCCAGATGATTCAGCTCTTTTGAAAGCGGAATCATCAGCTGCCTGGCTCCCTGCAGATTGGAACGAAAATAAACGCTCAGCTGCAAGAGAAGTTTTCGCGTTTTTTCCGGATCTGTCCTGCACAGAGCAGAAATCGTATGGATGGCATTAAATAAAAAGTGCGGATTGACCTGCGCCTGAAGCGCCTTGATTTCGGCATCTTTCAAAAGCTTGCTTTGCAGCTCAGCCTCACCGAGTTCTAGCTGAGTGGAAAAAAGCATGGCAAGCCCTTCGGCCAGCTCTTCCGTCACACGGTTAAGACCGGACGGGTGCTTGAAGTACAGCTTCAGCGTGCCGATTGTTTCGCGGTTGGAGAAGAGCGGCAGTACGATCGCCGCCTGCAGCGGACAGGAACGGTGCGCACACTCGATTTCATCGCGCGACTTCACTTTCATGACCTTTCCGGTTTGAATGACTTTTTTCGATAAACCGGTGATCAGATTTTTCGAAGGAATATGATGATCTGCTCCATCTCCGACATGAGCGAGAATGTTCTCTCTATCCGTAATCGATACGGCATCCGTCCCTGTCATGCGGTGTATAATGAGAGCGGCGCTTTTGCAGGAATCCTCATTCAGTCCCCGGCGGAAAAAAGGAAGCGTCTGATCCGCTATCGAAAATACCTTATGGGTCTGAACGGCCCGCGCCTGTTCCTCTTTGCGGATAATAGACTGAATGATCGATAGAAAAATAAAGCTGCCCGTCCCGTTGACAATCGTCATTGGAATGCCGATCATCTGAACAAGCGCAAGTGCCTCAGCCTGCGGTTTTGCAAGCACGAGAATCATAAGCATCTGCAGGCCCTCCATACAAATGCCCGCAAGAGCGGCTACCCGCGGTGTCACCATCTGGTGCCGATTCCTGAAAAAGCTGCCGATATAACCCGCAATGACACCTGCCAGCAGTGAAGAAACCGCGCAGCTCAAAGCCGTCGTCCCTCCCAGTGAAAAACGGTGAATGCCTGAGAGCAGTCCGACACCCGCTCCGACAAACGGCCCTCCGATCAAGCCGCCGATTTCGACGCCGAGAATTCTCGTATTGGCAATCGAGCTTGACGGGTCGATTGCGAAAATCCAGTCATTGTTCAAAATCTCGCGCTCCCGGATTTCAATGCCTGTATAGTTGCTGATGATGCTGAACAAGGAAAAAATAAAGATGAGAACTCCCTTGCCCTTATACCCTTCCGGATGCTGTAGGTGCTGACGGAACACCTTCATATGGGCCAACATAAAGCCCAGAATGACGATGATCCCCACTCTCTCCAGCATCATAATCATGAGTTGGACCATGTACTTCCCCTTGCTTTCTTTCTGAATCGGAATCTGCTCTTATTCTATCATACCTCTCTTTATTCACTCTTTGAGACGGCATGGCCTTAAAACCTTTTAACGGCCAAAACCGCTTCATGAGCAAAATAAAAAAGGCAGCAATTGTCTGCCGCCGTTTACTTATTTGCTGCTTCCCACTTTGAAATTAACAATCAGCCACACAACTTGAATGATGAATGGAAATATAAATGCAATTAACAAAACGATAAATGCTATTAATTTAAGTTCAGGTGTTTGAGCAACACCAGCGCCATCAACATCTCTCAGCCAAACAACAGCTGCTCCGATTACAAAAACGGCCGTCCACAATATGTTGCAAATCCACCAAAATACCCAGCGTTTTTTCACAATACCATTCCTTCCATCTCCTCAACTATAAAACGATTCTTCCTCCCGCGCATGGGCCAGCATCACCATCATCAAATAGATCTTAGAAACGTTTTCCAAACAATAGATTTCGTTTCATTTTATCATATTCAAGAAGCTTTCATACTTTGATACTGCATTACATCACATTCTTAAATCATTTCTTTCACATCCCTTTGATCTATTGTAAAATAAATGAGAGAATTCTATAAATTAATGGCAGAGGAGAAGATGATGAAAGCCGTATTTTTTGATTTAGACGATACATTGCTCTGGGATGAAAAAAGCGTCAGTACAGCATTTTCCAAAACGTGCCTTAAAGCTGAAGAAAAATACGGAATCCATGCGGAAGAATTTGAAGCAGCCGTGCGCGAAGCAGCGCGAAAGCTTTACACGTCTTATGAAACATATCCATACACCGTCATGATCGGCATCAACCCATTTGAAGGCCTGTGGTCAAACTTCAGCGAGCCGATCAGCGAAGGGTTTCAAAAACTGAACAAAATTGTTCCCGAATACAGAAGAAACGCATGGACAAACGGATTGAAGGCGTTTGGCATCGACGATCCCGCCTTCGGGGAAGAACTCGGCGAATATTTTGCGGCAGTGCGCCGAAAGAGCCCTTTTGTTTATGAAGAAACATTTGCCGTTTTAGATGAGCTGAAAGGAAAAGTAGAGCTTCTTTTGCTGACAAACGGCGATCCGAGCCTGCAGAAAGAAAAGTTGGCAGGCGTACCGGAACTTGCTCCTTATTTTAATGAAATCGTGATTTCCGGTGAATTCGGAAAAGGAAAGCCTGATCCAAGCATATTTGAACACTGCCTCACCCTCCTCGGCATGACAAAAGATGATGCCGTGATGGTCGGAGACAACTTGAACACCGACATTCTCGGGGCTTCCAGAGCAGGCATCCAAACCGTCTGGGTCAACCGCAAAGGCAAAAAGAATGAAACTGATGTTGCACCTGATCACGAAATCAGCCATTTAAGCGAACTGTTCGATATCCTCCGCGGACAAGCAGCGGACAAGCTAAGCAAAAAAGCATGACTCCCGGGCGGGAATCATGCTTTTTTCTTGTTTATTTCTTTGCTTCAGCAACGGCTTTTTTGATAAAGTCTGCAATTGCAACCGTTTCTGATTTTTGCTCTCCGTATTTGCGGACGTTGACGGCTTCGTTTTCAACTTCCTGGTCGCCGACGACAAGCATGTAAGGGATTTTTTGCATCTGCGCTTCACGGATTTTATAGCCGATTTTCTCGTCGCGGGTATCGACTTCAACGCGAAGCCCTTCACGCTGCAGGCGCTCTTGAACTTTTTTGGCGTAGTCAAGATGCACAGACGGCGATACAGGGATGACCTGGAACTGAACAGGGGCAAGCCATGTCGGCAATGCGCCTTTATGCTCCTCAATTAAGAAAGCGACAAAGCGTTCCATTGTCGATACGACACCTCTGTGAATGACGACCGGACGATGAGGTTTTCCGTCTTCCCCGACATATGTCAGATCGAATTTTTCAGGAAGAAGGAAGTCCAGCTGAACAGTTGACAGAGTTTCCTCTTTGCCGATTGCTGTTTTGACCTGAACGTCAAGCTTCGGTCCGTAGAAGGCCGCTTCCCCTTCAGCTTCGTAATAATCATGGCCGATCTCGTCCATCGCCTCCTTCAGCATCGATTGCGCTTTGTTCCACATTTCATCGTCATCGTAGTATTTCTCTGTATCTTCAGGGTCGCGGTAAGACAAGCGGAATGAATACTCTTCCAGTCCGAAGTCTTCGTATACATCCTGAATCAGGCGGACAGTTCGAATGAACTCGTCTTTGATTTGATCTGGACGGACGAAAATGTGGGCGTCATTCAGCGTCATTCCGCGGACGCGCTGCAGCCCTGAAAGAGCCCCTGACATTTCATAGCGGTGCATCGTTCCGAGCTCGGCGATCCGGATCGGAAGCTCACGGTAGCTGTGAATGTCGTTTTTATAAATCATCATATGGTGCGGACAGTTCATCGGACGAAGCACAAGTGTTTCATTGTCCATCTCCATCGGCGGGAACATGCCGTCTTGATAATGATCCCAGTGGCCTGATGTTTCATACAGGTCTTTGCTGCCGAGGACAGGGGTGTACACGTGCTCATAGCCGAGCGCGAGCTCTTTGTCAACGATATAGCGCTCGATGACGCGTCTGATGGTCGCACCCTTTGGCAGCCAAAGCGGCAGACCCTGGCCGACTTTTTGCGAATTGGCGAACAGCTTCAGTTCTTTTCCGAGTTTTCTGTGGTCGCGTTCTTTCGCTTCCTCAAGGAGGCGAAGATGCTCTTCAAGCTCGGCTTTTTTGAAGAAAGCCGTCCCATAGATGCGCTGGAGCATCTTGTTGTTGCTGTCTCCGCGCCAGTATGCCCCCGCAAGGCTCAGCAGCTTGAACTCCTTGATTTTGCCCGTCGAAGGAACGTGAACACCGCGGCACAGATCGAAGAATTCGCCCTGCTCATAGATCGATACCGTCTCGCCTTCCGGAATCGCATCAAGCAGTTCCAATTTCAGATCATCGCCGATTTCGGCAAACAGGGCTCTGGCTTCCTCTCGGCTGACTTCTTTTCTTACGATCGGCAGATTTTCCCCGACGATTTTTTTCATTTCCTTCTCAATCTTCGGAAGGTCTTCCGGAGTCAGCGCTTCTTCCAAATCCACGTCGTAGTAGAAGCCGTTTTCGATAACCGGGCCGACCCCGAGCTTCACGTTTTTATACAGGCGCTTGATCGCCTGGGCCATTAAGTGTGCAGTACTGTGGCGCATGATTTCAAGCGCTTCTTCGCTGCCTTCTGTAATGATTTCGATGGCGCCGTCCTCAAGGATCGGTGCGCGCAGATCGATTTCTTTGCCGTTTAATTTCCCCGCTATCGCTTTTTTCTTTAAGCCGGGACTGATTGATGCCGCGATATCTTCTGTTGTCGTCGCTTTTGCAAACTCCTTAACCGCTCCGTCAGGAAATTTGATTTTTACCATATCTGACATCCTAGTCACTCCTTTTTTTTACAAAATAAAAAATCCCCGTCCCCCTAAGAAAGGGACGAGGATTAATAAACGGAATTCGTGGTTCCACCCTTTTTCCCGAAAACGCAAAAAACCCGGCGCGCTCTCGGCTTTCGGTTCTGTAACGGGAAGTCCCGTCAGTCATTACTAGACAAATTGCCGTTCACAACTGATGTTCAAAGGCGGTAAAAAAATGATCCTTGGCATAAGAGACTTTCAGCCATGGTCTCCCTCTCTGTCAAACCGGTGTTCATCTTTTCATGTCCTTATCAATACATGATATCTTTAAGTTTATACCGTATTATAAATTGTTTTTCACGCAAAATCAAGAATGCTCTTCCAAAATGTTTTCCCGCGGATGAAAGGCGCCAAGCGGAAGAATCCGCACCCTCTCCTGAAAAATATTTTGAATGGTCTGAACCATGGCGTGTTCCCGGTCTTCTGTATAGAGGTCTATTTTTTCCGGCGCAATCGATACGAGCGGAGCCAGGAGATGGGAATCAATATACATTGGGTGTTCTCTTACGAACCGCCTGTCTATGTATTTTTTTTGTTCCCGTTCAGAAATATACTTTAATTCCCACAATACAAAGTAACCGTCGTGCACAATGTGGACATGGTCAAGCATCGGCTCTTTCGACATGACGTAGTCTCTCAGCGATTGAATGAATGTCTGATATTCCTGCTCCATTTTATACTCGTCGATCGCCGCCTCCACATAAGATCTGAGGCGTTCATAATACTTCGCAAGGCGAAACGTCATAAATGACCGAATCGAAAAGACGTTTTCCTCAAGACAGATCGCTTGGAGCTCCTGAATGATGTAATGTTCGCGAGGGGTGTCGTCCTTGTTGAGAGGAAGCCCTTCAAGTTCGCCCTCCATAATGCTGTGGGCCAATTGAAGAATCTGCTGCTGTTCATCCCGGTCCAAAAAGTAATAATCGCCTTCAATGACCGAAAGCATGTATTCATCTTCTTTGCATTCTGTAAAAAATCTCGTCAGAACCGGCTCAATATAGGCCTGAATACTGACAGAGGAATGGGTCTTTTCAATTCCGATCTTCCCTGGCGCTTCGTGAATCCTGATATGCCGATTCGCATCCGCATTGCGAAGGAGATGCAAAAACGCGGCTGTATCATAATCATCTTCAAATGTAATTTCAAGCATGTTTGTCCCCCCTAACAACATCTGTTACATGTATATGGGGGTGACAAATAAAATAGACGTAAAAAAAGGATGAGCCCTTAATCGAGGAGCGCCTGCACTTTTTTTCTGAACAAAAGCGGCACTGTAATGAATATCAGGTAAATTGCGGCTGTAACCGCAATCGCTATGATGTCGCCGGTCAAGAGGCTTGACCCGAGCACGTTTAAAATAATGGTGCCCGGTATGATACCCGCGGCCGTCGCCAGGGCAAACGACAGAGGCTTCACTTTGGAAACGCCTGCCGCATAGCTGACCGCGTCAAAATGAATCGGCGCCAGCCTCAAGAGCAAAATGCAGAAAAAGCCGTTTTTCCGCAAAAGCGTCCGCAGGCTGTCGAGCTTCAGCGGCATGTGCTGGAAAGTATCCGCCGAGCCTGTATGCAAGAGCGAATGATAAAAATGCACCGCCTGCCGCACCGATAAAAGAATACAAAGAGCCAAACAGCGGACCGAATGCGAGGCCGCCGCTGACGGCGAAAACGGAAGCAGGAAGCAGCAAAAACGGCCGGATCATCAATAGTCCGATATAGATCAACGGGGCGAAAATCCCAAAGGATAAGACGCCTTCTCTTATATGAGCAGGGCTCAGATTCAGGTATTTCGCATTCAGCCATAGTCCGGCCGCCGCGATTACGGCGATTACCGTCCATTTGGCCAAGGTTCTTTTTCGCATCTTCTTCATCTCCGTGATTGAAGCTCGGTGTCAAATGATTACTGACGCCGGTTTTTCCCGTCCAGCCGGACAGGCGTCGCTAAATACAGCACCCTTTCCATCAGCCTTGCCGCTTTTACTTCTTCTTTTTCTCCCCTTTGCGAATAGGTGAAATGGTGTTTCAGTTCATCAGGATCAAAGTTTGAAGAGAAAAACGTCGGCAGCTGCTGGGACATTCTGTGCTGAAGGATGGCGCCGAGCACCTCATCCCTCACCCAGCTTGACATGGACTCCGCACCGATGTCATCGAGCATCAGAATCGGCGTAGACTTGACCATATCAAGCTTTTCCTCAAGCGACTGATCATGTATCGCATTTTTCAGCTCCCTGACAAATTCAGGAACATAGACGAGAATGGACGGATGATCCTTTGCGGCAAGCTCATTTGCAATGGCGGCCAGCATAAAGGTCTTTCCGACCCCGAACTTCCCGTAGACGTAAATGCCTTTTCCCTTTCCCGTTTCGTTATAGTCATGCAAGAATCCCGTCACAAGCTGAAGGACCTTCAATCTGCTCGGGTCATCTCCGTCAATATCGGCAAACGTAGCATTCAGAAGATCCTGTTGAATATAGATGCTTTTAATCAGCGACCTCTGTCTTTCCCTCTCGTCCGCTTTCTTTTTTTCCGGACACCTATCGTATTGAACATCGATTGTTTTTCCGTTCAGCACAAGCTTTGGATGATAACCCTGTATCAGGTTTTTGCATTCTTTCAGACCCGGGCAGTCTTGGCATGCTTTGCTTTGCTGTGTATATTCATAAAGCTTGTTAAGGCTCCTGTCGATCATTCCTTGATCCACTTCTGACTGGCGGCTGTTTAAAAACGCCTGAACATCCTTGTCAGAGAGCACTTTTTCTTTCATATCTTCAAGGCGTTTTTTAAAATCGGGTCTCGTCGTCACGCCTTGCAAAGCGCGTTTAATCGGCTCCATCATCTTGTCACCTCACATTAAAGAGCGGAATGGTTTTTCAGTTTTTTTACTTCTTCGAGCAGCTTCTGTTTCTGCTGGTCAAAGCCTTCTCTGGTTGCAGGACCAGCCTGCTCTGTTTCCAGCGGTTTGCTGTCAGCATCGTCACTTTCCCGAAGCCAATCAGGCAGCTTTTCTTCTCTGATGACTTTCTTGTTCCGGGAAGTCTTTTTCTTCCCTTCCGCCCATTCAAGATATTGGCGGTTTTCTTCTTTCGCAAGCTTCATGGCCTCTCTAACCGTACGAACTTTTTTTCTGGCCCAGTGGGAAGCGATTTTTTGCGTGTAATTTTTCGAAAGCTTCATATCGGTTTTCAGCATGACATAATAAATCAGAACATTGATGACGCCGGGCTCTAATTTTTGGTCAAGCATAATTTCTTCTATAATTTTCAGATCGGCTTTGGATGGTTCCGCTCCGCCGCCAATATCCTGCAGCAGCTTTCTTGGCGATACTTGCTCAAGCAAAGCGATCAAATTGTCTTCCTTGGCGTTTGTGGACGACTGTTGATTCGGCTGTTCGCGGAGATTCATCGGCTGCACTTTGTCGACGAGTTCCGGAAGCGGGCCGCCGCGCTCGATCTGATACCAGTCGCTCGCCGCTTTTCTGAGCGCCTCTGTCGTGATCATATCGTGTTCGTCAACGGCTGACATGACGACGTTTTGCATCTGAAGCGGTTCGATACCGTAGAGAAAGGCCAGCTTTTTAATCGTTTCCTTTACTTGGTCTGTCAGCGCTTTTCTCGGGATAAGCGTGTCAGATAAACCGGCGAGAAACAGTTGAAAGTCAAAGGCGCCGTCTGTGACTGCTGCCGGTTGGCTATTCCCTTCTTTCATCCATTCATGATCTTCGCGAAGCTCCATCGCTTCGATCATATCGTCGGACATCTTCCATTCGCTCGGCTGGACAGATGCAAAAACTTCATTGAAAGAACGGGTGATGTCCCGTGCTTCTTCAGGAACAGACGGGTGGGAAAAATATTCTTTCAGCTGCTGAAACCTCGCCTTTCCGACGCGGTTGTACAAGAAGACATTCAGCATGCCGTCCTGAAAGAACTCGTCCGGTCTGAGCGGCGGAATCAATTCATATATAAACAAACGTTCGTGTTCCGTTTCTTTTATATAAGTTTTCAACAGTCCGATCCCCTCAAGCTTTTCCTTTTCTGAGTGAATCGTCTTCAGGCTGGTCTGCATCGCCGCCATCAGCTGTCTGTGAGTCGAGCTTTTTCCCCAGACTCTGTTTTGCTCCAGCTCTCCCCACAGCGTGAGAAACAAGCTGAACGAAAAAGAGCCGATTAAAGGCTGATACAATAGCGTGACAATTTGCCGGTCCAAGTCCTGCAGCAATCCGCTGCTTTTGACAACATACGGATCGACAGGAAGCAAATCTTTCCAATAATTACTCATATCTTTTGTCAACCTTCCACTTTGTTTCTTGTCCTCATTTTACACCTTTTTCAGGCTTTCATGTCACACGACTGTGTTTTTGTCATGAGAAAAGAGCTGGATCAATTTACAGCTCTTTACCGTTCTTTCTTTATTAAATCTTTCAGCTCGTCGATAAATACGTTAATATCTTTAAATTGGCGGTATACTGAAGCAAACCGTACATATGCGACTTCGTCGATTTTCGCAAGCCTGTCCATCACCATTTCTCCGATCATGTCGCTTTTCACTTCAGAAACGCCTTGATTTCTAAGCTCTTTTTCAATTTCAAAGCAAATATCCTCAAGCTGCTTCAAGGCGACAGGGCGCTTTTCGCACGCTTTGATCAAACCGCGGAGCATTTTCTCGCGGCTGAATTCTTCCCGGATTCCTTCTTTTTTTACGACGATGAGCGGAATTTCTTCCACTTTTTCAAATGTAGTAAATCGATAGTTGCACGATTCGCATTCGCGTCTTCTGCGAATCGATCTGCCTTCGTCAACCGGACGGGAGTCCAAAACCCTCGTCCCATTATGCTGACATGCTGGACATTTCATTTTTTCAGCTCCTATTCAATTGTTTGAATGTACAGATTCCTGCAGCTTTCCGTCCAGTTCGCTGTATAGCGTCGAGACAAGCCCGCGGCTGTAGCCAAAATCGGTCGGCAAAAACGTTTCAGTTGACACATTAAAGTCCACCGCTGTATCAAAAGGCCGAATCGAAACGACTGTCGCCACCACAAAAGCTTTTCTCGTTTTTTTAACTTCGGCGCTGATTTCTCCTCTTTCCTCCGACACTGACGTCACCTTGCAGCCGTCAAGGCCTTCCAGCACTTCCTTTACAGCATTGAGCGCTTCTTTTGACGCCGCTTTATAATAGCGGCTCTTCAGCTCTTCCGAAGGATGGCGGTCAGACGTTTCGGCGTGTGTAGAAAAAAACCGTTGAATGTTTTGAAAAAGACTCATATCCCCTGTCCCCTTTGTCTTTCTTCTCTATATTTTATTAAAAAAATGGTTGATTTCCAAGGGAAAACAAAACAGCAAGAGAATGCCGGGGAATATGGTTTGGGGATTTTCGGGAGAGGAAAGAAAAAGGAGCGGATTTTAAAAGCGGTGTCCGCTTTTTCATCCAGCTCCTCTATCGGCATTAAAGTGCCTGTGCTTTGGCTTTGGCCTGTTTCACCTGAACAGGTCCCATGCCTCTCGGTATTTCAATGTTCTCTCTTGTTTCCGCTCTTAACTCTTCTGCGATATAATCGGCAGCTACGTTCGGATCTAAATCTCCGCAAGTATAAACATCAATGCTGGCATATCCGTGTTCAGGAAAACTGTGAATGGTCAAGTGAGATTCTGAAATAATCACGACTCCGCTTACACCTTGAGGCGCAAACTTATGAAAGGCTACCTCACGTACCTCAGCACCTGACTTCAGTGCCGCATTTACAAACGATTTTTCAATAAAATCCATGTCATTCAGCTTATCAAAATCGCATCCCCACAGTTCGGAGATAACGTGACGCCCCATTGTTTCCATAGCATGGACCCCCCTTAACAAGAATTAAAAAAGTGAATTTCCAAGCAACTGAACCGGTCAATTACCACGGGGGAAAGTTAGTCCGGAGAGGTCCTAACCCTTTAAGTAATGCCGAAGCGCTCACGAACTAGAAGTTCACGAAAAATAGTATACTTTGTTTGAATATTTTTTGCAAGGCGGTTTTATCATTTGATGGTTAAGGGGTATTTATTTTTTTATCCGTCCATGCTCTTATTTTATACAGCTGAGGGGTGTTTCATTCTTGAAGCCGCGTATCTGATCAAATCGACAACCCTGCACGAATATCCCCATTCATTGTCATACCATGCGAGCACTTTCACCTTTCTGTTTTCAAGCACCATTGTCGAAAGACTGTCGATCACCGCCGAGTATGGATTCGTATTAAAATCGGATGAAACGAGCGGTTCATCGCATACATCGATGATCCCGGACATGGAGCCTGCCGCCGCCATGCGGAACGCCTCATTAATATCCTCCGACGTCACATCGCTTTTCAAATCAGCCACAAGGTCAACGAGCGACACATTTGAGACGGGAACGCGCAGGGCCAGGCCGTGCATTCTACCCTTTAAATGGGGCATGACAAGTGACAGCGCTTTCGCGGCGCCTGTCGTTGTCGGAATGATCGAAGATCCGCAGGCGCGCGCCCTCCTCAAGTCTTTGTGCGGATTATCAATATTTTTTTGATCATTTGTAAAAGCGTGTACGGTTGTCACCAGGCCGTTTTCAATGCCGAATGCATCATCAAGCACTTTTGCGACTGGAGCGAGACAATTCGTCGTACAGGAAGCGTTTGAAATAATCGTATGACGCTCCGCATCAAAATCGCGTTCGTTGACACCCATTACAATTGTGATGTCTTCATTTTTGCCCGGCGCCGTCAAAATAACTTTTTTCGCGCCGGCTTCAATATGTGCTTCCGCTTTTTCCTTTGAGTTGAATTTCCCCGTCGCTTCCACGACGATGTCGATCCCGTATTGTCCCCATGGAAGAAGCTTAGGGTCCCTCTGATTGGTCAGCATGACCTTTTTACCGTTAACGAACAGGCAGTCGTCTCCAGCCTTTACATCAAGTTCATAACGGCCGTGATTTGTGTCATACTTTATTAAATGAGCGAGCGTTTCCGGAGGATAGCTCGCATTGATCACCGCAATGTCAATCTGTTCATCAAGCATCGCTTTTCTAAACACCATTCTGCCGATTCGGCCGAATCCGTTTATCGCAACTTTCACTTTCATCAAATATGCACCCCTTATTTTATGTCATTCCACATCATGATTTATTCAAAATAAGTATAACACATTATTTTTAATTAGCCATACCATTTGTTGCTTTCACAGCAAATTTACGCACTTTTGTGAAATCGTGAACAAAAGACTAAAAAAAATCGGCCCTAAAGCATATATTTCAAATACACCTTTGGTGCTACAATTTGCAACAGCGCTAAATTTTCACCGACAGAAGGCAGTGTCTTCAAGGAAGGACAACCATGAAACTGATCAAAAACGCATCTTTTATCATTTCTTTTTTGGCTGCGGCCGGCATTTATTTTTTATTAGGTACAGTCGCTGCTTCTGCGGCAAACGAAGATTATCCGGAACAGATGATCAGGCTGGAAAGCTCATCAGGCTTAAATATTACGCCCGCCGGGAATCAAGACAACGCACCGCTAACAGCAAAACAGACGAGCGGAGAAAAAGAAGAAAGATGGAGGCTTGATACGTCTGACGGCAAACAATTCAAAATCAGAAATATGGATAGCGGCAAAATTATCATCCCTGCCCATTACGCACTGTCAGACAATAATCCGGCTGTGGTCTACTATGACAATTCACGGAAGGAAGAGTTGTGGAATATCATCGGGGCCGACAAAGACGGAAACGGAGATTTTATCACGTATAAAATCGTCAGTGCACAAAACAGCAGCCTTGCACTGACACTGGACGGCAGCGGAGTGAAGCTTGCCAAATATACGGGCAGCTCCGTCCAAAAGTGGAAGCTTCCAAGCGACGGGCTCGAAGGTTTCGCAGGCTATGCAAGGGAAACGAACGGCAAGCAGAAAACAGGCACAACCGGCGGCCTGCTTGGAAAAGTCGTCTATGTCAATAATCTGGGCGAACTGAAGGCCAATATTGAAGATTCAACGCCGCGCACGATTGTCGTCTCCAGCAATATCGGCGCTTCAGCCAAAACGGTATTAACGGTGGGCGCCAATAAAACAATCATCGGCTCGTATGAAAAACATAAGCTGAATAACATTTACTTTAAAACAAAAGCGGACTCTGGCAACGTTATTTTCAAAAATCTGGTCATTGCACATGATGCATCCATAAATGAAAACAATGACATCCCTGTTTACATTACCGATTCGAGAAACTACTGGATTGACCACGTCACATTCCAAGGCCACAGCTATACGGCAAACGGCCACGATCTCGACAAGCTCTTATACGTCGGCGCTAAAGCCGATTACGTCACACTGTCGCACAGCACATTCACAGACCACAGGTACGGCCTGATTCTCGGCTGGCCTCAAGATGACAAGCAATACCACAGTATATATAATGGCTATCCGCGGATGACAATCAGCCACAGCCGCTTTGAGAATCTCTATGTCAGGGCGCCCGGGTTGATGCGTTACGGCTATTATCACGTGAAAAACAATTATATCAACAATTACCACCTTGGCTTCACGATTACGACATTGGCGAAAATATATTCTGAAGCCAATTACTTCGGCACGGGCAATGAGAAAGGCATACTGGATGATTACGGAGACGGCGCGTTTAAAGATGTCGGGTCATATCCGGCGATAAAGGGGCAGAAATCGCCTGAGACAAGCTGGACACCTTCATCCAACTACAGCTATCGGACGATGAAGGCCGGCAATGCCAAAGCTTTTGCCAAACGGTACGCAGGTGCGCAGCGCACCGCTCTGTACTATGCGAATTACAGCCAGTTTAAAAAAGACTAATCAAAAAAGTGAGCGCGACATTGCGCTCACTTTTCAATATTTGACCATGTATCAAGCAGCTGATGAAGCTGCGCTTCTGTATCTTTCAGACTGCCGCTGTTATCGATCACCGCGTCTGCCCTTTTCTTTTTTTCGTCAAGAGATTGCTGGGCGTGAATTCTGTTCAGCGCCTCGTCTTTATTAAGCCGGTTTCTTTTCATCAGCCGCTCAAGCTGAAGCTCCATCGGAACCCAGACAACGATCACTTTATCTGTCAAATGTTCGAGCCCGCTTTCATATAAAAGCGGAATATCGAGAACAACAAACCGTTCACCGGCCCGGATGGCTTCGTCGCGCTGCTTGATCATCATTTTTCTCACTTCGGGATGGACGATTGCATTTAACTGCAGCCTTTTTTCTTCATTAGCAAAAACAATTTCTCCAAGTTTTCTCCGGTCGATATCGCCTGTTTCAAGCAGCACGCCTTCACCAAATGTCTCAGCGATTTTCTGATAAGCGGGCATCCCCTGTTCAACGGCCTCTTTCGCGATCACGTCCGCATCGACGACCGTGATGCCGCACTGCTGGAACATTTGCGCGACAGTACTTTTGCCGCTGGCAATCCCCCCGGTTAATCCGATGACCAATGTCAAAGGCCTGCACCTCCTTCTTACAGTTTCCAGATGCCGATCATAATCAGCAATATACCGGGAAGAAAGGTCAGTTTATCCATCCAGTTCCATTTCGATAAAAATCGGCCTGCCTGTATTCCGCAAAATACGAACAATGAGCTCATGATGCCTACCGTAATGCTCATCGGTACAGGGGAAAAGCCCAGCGCGGCCGCGCCGATCCCTGCGCCGAACGCGTCAATAGAGAGGGCGAAACCTAGAAGGAAAGCTTCTATACCGGTAATGATTCCTGATTTATCAATGTCGGCGCTTGTCGGTTTTCTTAATATGTGTATCACGATTCCGAGCGATTTCAATTCAAGGTTAATGAGCGTTTTTTCAGAGAAGACGAGATCCTGTTCTTTCTCCGGCCTGAAAAACTGATACAGCACCCATGCGCCGATCCCCATTAAGATGACGGCTCCGAGCCTTTCTGTTACGACAACGGGCAGGAATTTCGCCAAAAGGGTTCCGATCATCATGGCAATATACATCACGGCACCAGAGCAAAAAGCAATAATCAAAATCGCTTTAAATGGGATTTTCAGCTTTCGCAATCCGTAAGTAAATCCGACTGAAAAACTGTCCAAGCTGACGGCAAATGCCAGCAGCAAGAAAGATGCAAACATCATATCAGGCTCTTCCTTTCTGTTGATGCGAGCAGTGTAAGTCATGCAGCCTAAAGGCAGCTTTCTAGGCTTCTTATATATATGAAAGAAGAAAACCATCCGTGTGTTGTTCACCCGAAAAAGAAACATCACACCTTAAAGCTTGCTTTTAACAGCTATATGGAGCGTATGCACCGACAGCTTGAACCATGATACGGCTTGCTTTTGTCCTTCTATGCGATTGTCATTTTTTCTGGCACTTTATGCAAAAATGCGTGCCCCTTCCGCCAACGACTGTTTTTTCAATTGGAGATCCGCATTTTTTACAAGGTTCGTCTTTCCTGCCGTAAACGAAAAGTTTGAGCTGGAACATGCCGATCTCACCTTGTGAATTGATGTAAGATCTGACTGTGCTTCCCCCTGCTTCAACAGCTTCCTTTAACGTTTGAATGATCTCTTTATGGAGAAGAACCGTCTGTTTTTTTGTGAGCTTGTTCGCTGTTGCCTCGGGATGGATACCGGCTCTGAACAAAGCCTCGTCGACATAAATATTGCCCAGTCCGACGACTGTCCGCTGATCGAGCAGCGCGGTTTTCACCGAGCGGTTTGTTTTCTTCAGGCGCTCTCTTAAGTAATCGGCTGTAAATTCGCTGCTGAAGGGCTCGGGGCCGAGCTGCCTGAGAGGCAGCTCTGTCAGTTCCTCTCCCTGCTTAAACAAATGCATGGTGCCGAACTTTCTGACATCCCGGTAGCGCAGCTCGCTTCCGTCCGTGAACCTGAAAATGACGTGCACATGTTTATCAAGGGGTTCATCGTTTTGATGAAGCCCGTACTTTCCTTCCATTCTCAAATGGGAAACCATGACACAGTCATCAAGATGAAACAACAGGAATTTTCCCCTTCTTCCGATCGACTGAATCGTCTGGCCGGCCAGGAGCCTTGCGAATTCCTCAGGCTCCTCCGGACGTTTTATGATTTTTGTCCATCTGACATCAACCGCATCGATCGTTTTCCCTCTTACAAGCCCGGCAAGAGTGTGCCGGACTGTTTCGACTTCTGGTAATTCCGGCACATCATCACTTCCTTTTCTCTATTTTGCATCGTACCATGAAGGCCCTGAAGCGCAGTCCACTTTCAGTGGAACATCGAGCTCCAATGCATGTTCCATGACTTCCGGAACCAGTTTTTCAAGCACTTTGATTTCATCTTCAGGCGCTTCAAAAATCAATTCGTCATGAACCTGCAGCAGCAGTTTGGCCTGGAGATTTTTTTCTTTCAGCTTGTCCGCCATGTCGATCATCGCTTTTTTAATAATATCTGCGGCGCTTCCCTGGATCGGTGTGTTCATCGCCGTCCGTTCGGCAAAGCTGCGCAGATTGAAATTCCGGCTCGTCAATTCCGGTATATACCGCCTCCGGCTTAAAAGAGTCGTTACATAGCCTCGCTGCTTCGCTTCCTGAACGGTCTCTTCCATGTATTCTTTGACTCCCTGGAAGCTGTGGAAATAGCGTTCAATAAACGCTGCCGCTTCCTTTCTTGTAATTCCCAGGTTTTGCGACAAGCCGTAGTCGCTGATTCCGTAGACGATTCCGAAATTGACTGCTTTCGCCTGCCTTCTCATCGCAGGGGTGACTTCTTCTTCTGATACATGAAAAACGTCCATCGCCGTTTTTGTGTGAACGTCCATATCGTTCGTGAACGCTTCAATCAAATTTTTATCCTTTGAAATGTGGGCGAGAACCCTCAGCTCGATCTGTGAGTAATCCGCCGCAAATATGAGCCAGCCTTTTTGCGAAGGGACAAACGCCTGCCGGATTTTGCGGCCCTCCTCAAGGCGGATCGGTATATTTTGCAGATTCGGAT
The DNA here is from genome assembly GCF_056155945.1 of Bacillus sp. GM2. Lineage (NCBI taxonomy): Bacteria > Bacillati > Bacillota > Bacilli > Caryophanales > Bacillaceae > Bacillus > Bacillus sp. GM2. The sequence goes on along the minus strand of NZ_JBRKSZ010000007.1, from coordinate 608,031 downwards.
CGGTTGAGCTGAGCCTTCCCGTCTGTGTTAAAGCTTGATTAAAGCGGGTATGCACTTTATGGCTGTCTTTTTTGATCACTTTCAAAAGCCCTTCTACGTATGTGGACTGGAGCTTGCCAATCTGCCTGTAGTGCAGGATATCTTCGATAATGACATGTTTATCGCGCAGCTTTTCAAGCACATCGGCTGAAGTTGAATAGCCCGTTTTTGTTTTTTTGACGACAGGCAGCCCGAGTTTTTCAAACAAAATCACACCGAGCTGCTTTGGTGAATTAATGTTGAAGGTTTCACCTGCTGACTCGTGGATTTTTTTCTCGTATTCCGCTAATTTAGCGGACAGTTCTTCACCCATTTTTTTCAGTCTGTCGACATCGACTTGGACACCGATCGATTCCATCTCACCGAGAATGTGGGCGAGGGGCATTTCGAGCGCTTCAAACAGTTCGAGCTGCTCGTTTTCTTCCAGTTCATCAAGGAGCTTTTCGCGCAGCAGCGATATCGCCTTCGCCTTTCTGGCTAAATGGTCGGCAAGCTCCTTCTCATCCGGAACCGCCTGTTTCGCTCCTTTTCCGTAGACCGCTTCATCTGCTGAAACGATGTGTAATTGATGTTCTTTCGCAACGCTTGCCACATCATCGTAGGAGTGCCCCGGGTTGATGATATAGGCCGCAAGAAGAACGTCAAACTCAGCGCCTTTCAGTTCAATGCCCCGCCAGCGCAAAGCGACCGCCGCACGTTTTGCATCAAACACCCATTTCTTTTTCGACTCATCTTCGGCCCATTCTTTAAAACAGTCCGACTGAACGGCCGTCTCTTCCGGAATGAAGAAAGCGCCGTGTTCGTTGACGATCGAAAAACCGAGGATCGGCGCCTCGTGATAATTGTCGCCGAGCTGTTCGACTACGAGTGAAGCCGGTGACGCAAACAAGTCATCCGTGATGTCTGTTTTGATCATGACATCGATCTCTTCCAACTGTTCTTCTTCTTTCTCTCCCGCCTCTTCGCCAATCCTTTCGAGCAAAGAATGAAAGCCGAGATCTTTAAAAATCTTGACGACCGCTTCCCTGTCAAAACCTTCATATCCGAGGGAATCGAGGCTGACTTCAAGCGGCGCTTCTGTCGTAATCGTCGCAAGCTCTTTGCTCATCAAAGCCTGTTCTTTAAATTCTTCAAGCTTTTCTTTCAGTTTTTTTCCGCTGACTTCGTCTATTGACGACAGCAGCTCCTCTACTGTATGGAACTGTTTCAAAAGCTTGATCGCCGTCTTTTCGCCGACTCCCGGCACGCCTGGAATATTGTCTGACGAGTCTCCCATCAGCCCTTTCATATCAATGATCTGTTCAGGGGTAAGTCCGTACTTTTCCCGGACATGTTCAGGCGTATAGTATTCGACATCTGTAATGCCCTTTTTTGTGATGGCGACCGTCGTTCCTTCTGTAGCCAGCTGTGTCAGGTCCTTGTCGCCGGAAAAAATCTTCACTTCAAATCCGTCTTTTTCCGCTGATTTGGCAAGGGTGCCGATAATATCATCGGCCTCGTAGTTTTCAAGCTCATACCTTGAGATTCTATATGCGTCGAGCAGCTCGCGGATAAACGGCAATTGCTCTGACAGCTCCGGCGGCGTTTTTTGTCTGCCGCCTTTATATTCTTTAAACGTTTTATGTCTGAATGTCGTTTTCCCCGCATCAAAAGCGACGAGCATGTGGGTCGGTTTTTCCTCTTCAAGCATCTTCATTAAGATCGTGGTAAAACCGTACACCGCGTTTGTATGTATCCCTTTTTCATTGCTGAGAAGAGGCAGGGCGAAAAACGCACGGTAAGCCAGGCTGTTTCCGTCAACCAATACTAATTTTTTTCTTTCAGTCATCTTTATCCTCCTAAGGAGCCGATTCGTCAGCTTCCATTCAACTTCGTGATCATATTTGCTTATTTTATTTTAGCAAAGTTCATTTTGAAAGGAAAATGAGAGTGATTTCGCAGAAAAATAAAAAAAGGGACGCGCTGTTGATCGCGTCCGTCCATATGGCTCCTTGGATGAAGGGGTTCACTAATGATCCTATCAGCCAAGTTTTAACCATATATATAAAAGTTGTTAAGCCTTTGTAAAGTTTGCTAAATGAAGCTACTCGGATGCGAGTTTTAAGCGGACCGTGAATTCGGTGCCTTTTCCCCGCTCGCTTTCGACGTCGATTTCGCCTTGGTGGGCTTCGACTAAATGCTTGACGATCGCAAGACCGAGACCGGTTCCTCCTGAATTTCTGCTCCTGTCTTTATCGATCCTGTAGAACCGTTCAAATATCCTCGGGATTTCGGACTGCTTGATCCCGATGCCCGTATCCCTCACTTTGACTTGCACTGCATCTTCCAGAACATCAGCCGAAATCGTCACGCTTCCATCTTCAGGCGTATATGTGAGCGCATTGTTTACCAAATTCAAAAAGATCTGCTTTAGTCTGTGCGGGTCTCCGGAAGCAACGGCCGGCTTATCCGGCTTTTCCAGTGTCAAGGTGATTCCTTTTTCCTCCGCTTTATTCTTCAAAAGCATCTCAATTTCGGCGAGGATTTCACCGATATTGCAATTTTGAATATTCAGGGTGAAGTTTTGCTGTTCGATTTTCGACAGATCCAACAGGTCCTGGATCAAGGTTTGCAGACGGCTGCTCTCTTTTAAGATGATCGATAGAAACTGCAACATCGTCTCCCGTTCGTTCATCGCTCCGTCCAGAAGCGTTTCGGTGAACCCTTTGATTGATGTAATCGGCGTTTTCAGCTCATGGGAGACATTGGCGACAAAGTCCTTCCTCATTTCTTCAAGCTGCTTTCTTTCCGTCATGTCATGGAAAACGAGAACGATGCCTTTCCACTCATCATTGATGCCGATAATCGGAACCCCGTCGACTTCAAAATACCTTCTTTCAATTTTGATCGGCAGTTTAAACATTTTGCGGACCTTTGTTTCCGTCATAAAAATTTCTTCAATGAGATTAATGATCTCTTCGTGTTCGAGCACTTCGTGATAGAAATGGTAAAGAAGCTGATCGGCTTCTACGTGAAATTGCTTTTGATAAGCGCGGTTCACAAGGTGAATATAACCCTTTCCGTCGATTAAGATCAGACCGGAATCGATATTTTCGATGACGGTTTGCAGACGGTCGCGCTGCATTTCCTGGGCTCTTGTCATGTCCTGCAGGTTCTGCGCCAGCATATTGATGGACTGGCTCAGCATCGTTTCATCTTCGTTGAATGTTCTTGCTTTATAGTTTCCTTTGGCAAGCTCAATCGCCACTTGTGTCGCAGACTCAATCGGATTCGTATATTGAGAGGTTATTCTCGCCCCAAGCCCGGCGATGATTAAAAAGGCCGTTCCAAGGCTCACGCCGAGGAGAATCCAGATCTTTTGATTGATGTCTTGCAATGAATCGACAGGAGTGCTGATCAGAATATATCCATTCACATTCCCGTCATCTTTGAGCGGCTGCACGTAACGGTAAACGGACTCGTCATCAGGGTTGATCCTGAAGCCTCCTCCTTCACCGTTTAAATCCGACTCAAGCGCTTCCTTGATAACGGATTGCTCTTCGGCGCGGCCCCCAAAATGAAAAAGAACCTGACCTTTTGTATCAATAAGCGATACACGACTGTCCAGTTCACGGCTTGCCTTCTCTAAAATAGCTCCTTGCTCCGAAGACTTCATGTTTTCACCATTTGCCAATGAAGCGACCAAAGCGGCCTCTTTTTCAATATGGCTGCTCAGTTTGGCATCGTAAGAGGAGTGAAACAAGTGAACGAGCAGAAAACCGAGTGAAGCAAATACGAGAATCAAAAGCGTCAGCAGGGCAGCTAAAAGCCGGGTCCGGAATTTAATCATTCAGTTTCGGCTCCTCCATTTTGTAGCCAAGACCTCTGATTGTTTTAATGTATTCCGGTTTTTTTGTATTTTTTTCGATCTTATCGCGAAGGTGGCTGATGTGGACATCGACGATGCGCGTATCGCCCGCGAAGTCGTAGTTCCAGACAGCGTTGAGGAGAAGGTCTCTCGTCAGCACCCTCCCTTTATGCCTTCCCAAATATAAGAGAAGTTCGAATTCCTTCGGCGTCAGCTCGAGGCGTTCGTTTTGAAAATAAACCTCATAATGTTCAGGCAGTATTTTCAGTTCGCCTATGATCAGCTCGCCTGCATCCGGTTCTTCCGTCTCCTCCGGCTGAACGGACAGCGTCTGTGTTCTTCTTAAAATCGCTTTGACCCTTGCCGTCACCTCTCTCGGGCTGAACGGCTTTGTCATATAGTCATCGGCACCCAGCTCGAGACCGAGCACTTTATCAAATTCATCATCCTTTGCGGTCAGCATCAAAATCGGATACATCAGCTTCTTCTGTCTGAGTTCCTTGCATACTTCAATGCCGTCCATTTTAGGAAGCATCAGATCGAGCACGATCAGATCCGGCTTCTCTTCAATCGCCTTTAATAAGCCGGCCTCTCCGTCCATGGCGGTCACCACATGATAGCCCGACCGTTCAAGGTTATATTTTAGAAGGGTAACAATCGATTCCTCATCATCTACAACTAATATCTTTTTGCTCATGACATGCCTCCAGGCTTCAGATTTCCCCGACATCTCTTTCTCTATCTTTTGTTAAATAAACGTTTTCACTCCTATTTTAACGAAAGCCTATCCGTTCGACAATTTGATTTTTCAGTGTTTTGCTTAAAATCTCTCTTTTTCGGCCATAAGCCGCTATTTTAAGTGATGGAATCCCCATGCAGCCAGCGGCCTCCATCAAAAAGAATGAAAATGTCCGGGCAGATGATTATGATTAGGTATATGCTGACAGCCCGTGTTTATGTCTTGATTTTCATACCGTCTTATGTAAAAGGTTCGCATTCAAAAACAGGAAGGCTTGTATAAAGCCTTCCTGCCGTGTTTATTATGATAATACTTTCATGACGTTTTTGACTGATTCAACGGATTTATCGAGCTGACTTTTTTCGGTTTCAGTCAGTTCAAGTTCAATGATCTGTTCAAGACCGTTTCCGCCGATAATCGTCGGAACGCCGAGATAAATGCCTTCATAGCCGTATTCGCCTTCAAGGTAGGCAATGGTCGGCAGCACGCGGCGCTGGTCTTTTAAGATTGCTTCAACCATTTCTGTCAGGGAAGCGGCCGGCGCATAGTACGCGCTTCCGTTTCCTAACAGGTTGACAATTTCTCCCCCGCCTTTTCTCGTTCTTTCAACAATCGCATCGATCCGGTCTTTCGGAAGAAGCGTTTCAAGCGGAATGCCGCCTGCATAAGAGTAGCGAACGAGCGGAACCATATCGTCCCCGTGTCCGCCCAGTACAAAACCTGTAATGTCTTTGACGGAAAGGTTGAGCTCCTGAGCGACAAACGTTCTGAATCTTGCCGTATCCAAAATTCCCGACTGGCCGATGACCCGCTCTTTCGGGAAGCCCGATTCTTTATAGACGGCGTATGTCATCGCATCTACAGGGTTTGTCAGAACGATGATGATACAATCAGGTGAGTATTTAACAACTTCCTTCGTTACGCTCCTCATGATCTTTTCATTTGTAGCCACGAGGTCGTCCCGGCTCATTCCCGGCTTTCTTGCGATCCCCGCCGTGATGACGACGATATCTGAACCAGCCGTATCTTCATAGTTTGCCGTTCCTGTAATATTCGCGTCAAATCCTTGGACAGGGCTCGCTTCCAGCATATCGAGCGCTTTCCCTTTTGTAGGGTTTTCAAGCTGCGGAATGTCGACTAGCACGACATCAGCCAATTCTTTTTGAGCCGTTAAAAACGCAGTTGTTGCACCTGTAAAACCCGCTCCGATGACAGATACTTTATTTCGCTTCTTTCCCATTTTTTCTACCCCTTTTAATTGTTGTTTGTTTTACCCCAAAACAGCCGTTTAAGACATGTTTTTGATAAGCTCATCACCGAATTCAGAGCATTTGACTTCAGTCGCGCCGTCCATCAAACGAGCGAAATCGTATGTGACGACTTTGGATGCGATTGTTTTCTCCATTGATTTAATGACAAGGTCGGCCGCCTCATTCCAGCCCAAATGCTCAAGAAGCAGCACGCCGGATAGGATGACTGAAGACGGGTTTACTTTGTCGAGGCCGGCGTATTTAGGCGCTGTACCATGTGTCGCCTCAAAGATGGCATGTCCTGTCTCATAGTTGATGTTTGCTCCAGGTGCGATGCCGATTCCGCCGACTTGGGCAGCCAGCGCATCTGAAATGTAGTCCCCGTTCAGGTTCATTGTCGCCACAACGTCAAACTCGGCAGGACGTGTCAGAATCTGCTGCAGGAAGATGTCGGCGATGCTGTCTTTGATGATGATTTTGCCGGCAGCTTCAGCTTCGCTTTGCGCTTTGTTTGCAGCGTCTTTGCCGTCTTTTTCAGCGATGCGGTCGTATTCGGCCCAAGTGAATACTTTATCGCCGAATTCTTTTTCAGCCACTTCATAGCCCCAGTTTTTAAAGGCGCCTTCCGTGAATTTCATGATGTTTCCTTTATGGACGAGCGTCACAGATTTGCGGCCGTGCTCGATCGCATACTCGATCGCAGCTCTGACAAGCCTTGATGTTCCTTCTTCAGAAACCGGCTTGATGCCGATGCCTGATGTTTCAGGGAAGCGGATTTTGTTAACGCCAAGCTCGTTTTTCAGGAATGAAATCAGCTTTTGCACTTCTTCAGAGCCTTTCGCGTACTCGATGCCGGCGTAGATATCTTCAGTATTCTCACGGAAGATGACCATGTCCGTATCTTCAGGGCGCTTAACCGGTGAAGGAACGCCTGTGAAATAGCGGACAGGACGCAGGCATGTAAACAAGTCAAGCTCTTGTCTGAGCGCTACGTTTAATGAGCGGATTCCCCCGCCTACAGGAGTTGTTAAAGGACCTTTAATCGCGATCAGGTATTCGCGGATCGTATCAAGCGTTTCTTCCGGAAGCCATTCGCCGGTTTTGTTGTACGCTTTTTCCCCGGCGTAGACTTCTTTCCAAGTGATTTTCTTTTCGCCGTTATACGCTTTCTCCACAGCCGCTTCAAGAACCCTGGAAGCCGCTCTCCAAATATCAGGACCTGTTCCGTCCCCTTCAATAAACGGGATGACCGGGTTGTTTGGAACGTTTAATACTCCGCCGGAGACTGTAATTTTTTCGCCTTGTGCCACAATAAAACCTCCCATAATATGTAATTCTTCAATATAGAAAAACATTTGTTTCCCCCGTTTGGCGGGGGACAAACATGTTTTTTCATAGATTCATTAATTCATTGCTTCCATAGAAAAGCCGTTGAGAGGCCGGCCGAACGAAGCTCGAGCAGCCTCTTTTCAAACGGTCAGCTTCTTTCTTCAATCGGAATGAACGTCTGCATGTCAGGGCCGGTGTAGTCAGCCCGCGGACGAATCAGGCGGTTATTTTCATACTGTTCAAGAATGTGAGCGAGCCAGCCTGATACCCTGCTGATCGCAAAAATCGGCGTAAACAGATCATGGTCGATTCCTAAGCTATGATAAACCGACGCAGAATAAAAGTCTACGTTTGGCGGCAGCTTTTTCTGAGACGTGACGATTTCCTCAGTCCGCTCTGAAATCTCATACCATTTGCTTTCACCCGTTAAATTCGTCAAACGCCTGCTCATTTCCTTCAAATGTTTTGCGCGGGGATCGCCCTGGCGGTATACGCGGTGGCCGAACCCCATGATCTTTTCTTTCTTTTCAAGCTTGGCGTGAATATATGAATCTACGTTTTCAACCTCGCCAATCTCTGAAAGCATTTTCATAACTGCTTCGTTTGCTCCGCCGTGAAGCGGACCTTTCAAGGCTCCGATTGCGGCCGTTATCCCTGAGTAAACGTCTGAAAGCGTCGCGACGCATACTCTGGCTGTGAACGTAGATGCGTTCAGCTCATGATCCGCATGAAGGATCAAAGCTTTGTCAAACGCTTCCACTTCGACAGGTGAAGGTTCTTTTCCATTCAGCATGTAGAGAAAGTTGGCTGCAAAGCCGAGTTCCGGATTCGGCTCAATCGGCTCAAGCCCTTTGCGGATTCTTGAAAAAGCAGCGACAAGCGCAGGCATCTTCGCTTGGAGACGCACCGCTTTTCTGTAGTTTGCTTCCGCATCCATTTGATCTGCTTCTTCGTCAAACAGCCCGAGTAAAGAAACGGCTGTCCGAAGAGCTGCCATCGGGTGGACTTTTCCATTCGGGTAGGATTTGAAATGGTCAATGACTTCTTTGGGGATACCGGCATTTTCAGAAAGCTGTTTTTTAAGCTCGGCAAGCTCCTCTTTGTTCGGCAGCTTTAAATGCCAAAGCAGATAAACAACTTCTTCAAAGCTAGCTTTTTCTGTCAAATCATCGATGTTATACCCTACATATGTAAGAGTATCATCAATAATTGAACTTACTGATGATGTAGTGGCGACTACCCCTTCAAGGCCGCGTGTTGCTGTCATACTCATCTCTCCCTTTTTTTAAAAATTTCCCCTTTTAAAATTAAACCAAAACCCAGGAGCAAAAACAACGCATGATGTATACATCTTCTTTAATCCAAAAAGAAAATGCTTACATTAAATCGTTTTTCAAATAAAACAATCGTGCGTTTCTATATACCGTTCGATACTCCGATATGCTTAATAAAGATTAAGCATATTTATATTATAAACAATTATCAGACATTTGTTAAATGTTTAACTATAGTTTTTTTTCTTATTTTTTGGCCCAGCTTACTTCTATTTACAGATTCTTAGTAGTTTTAACTGTATTATTTATATTCAATTATGTTTTTTTAAAAAAATACGGGGCCGAAATTTTTTTAGTAGCGAAAGTTTTTTTCAAACTAAAAAACCCCCTGAAACAGGGGGACCGCGCACATTTCTAAGATGTGAAATGCTGGACGGCCTGCATGACAAGATAGGCAATCCCGGCACCGATCAGCGGGCCGACGGCAACGCCTTTGAATAAAGCGACCGCTAAAATCGTTCCAAATACAAGAGCGGTCGTGATATGCGGGTCTTCTGCAAGCAATGTGATCCCGTTTTTGGCGATCAATGCTACGAGAATGCCCGCTCCGAGTGCAATCCATGCGTAATATGACTTCATCGCTTCGCCAAGCTGTTTAAAGCCGATCTCTCCTGTTGCGATCGGCACAAGAACCGCAATTGTAATAACGGTAACGCCCCAGTTGATCCCTTTGGATTGGATGGCTGGAAACAGCTTTTGATCGAGGCCGATCAGCTTGATCAAAAGCAGGACGGATACAGCGATGATCAACGACTGATTTTTCGCGATTAAAGCGATGGCCAAAAGCAGGATCAAAAATAAATTAGCTTGAGTAAACATGCTGTATTCAACTCCATTTTTTTATGACCTTTCTCATAATAACAGGACTCAAGAATAAAATGAAATAAGGACATGCTTTCTAATATCAGGAGGATGCAGAATTGAACCAATCCTATCTCACAGCTGCGCTTCGGGCAGTGTATGTGCTGTTTTTGACCGCTGTTTGCGGAGCGGTCGGCTACTACTCTTTTCCGTTAACCTATCCTTTTGTGATTGCGCTTATTCTCGCCATCATGATCAATCCTTTTGTGGAATGGCTCGATAAGCTGACCGGGTTCCCGAGAGGCGTCAATGTCGGAATCGTTCTGTTCGGCTTTTTGACCGCCGGAGCCGGCTTTTTGACACTGGTCGTTGCCGAGATCGTCTCTGGAACGGCCTATTTGGCTAAAATACTTCCCCTCCAGTTTAATAAAGCCGCTCTTTATATCGAATCGTTTTTTACGAATCAAATCATGCCGCTGTATAATGAGCTGGCCGCTTTTTTTGACGGCCTTGAAGCCGCCCAGCAGGAATCGATCATTACACAGGTCCAAAATTTGGGCAGTGAACTTGCTTCAGGCACGGCTTTATTGCTTTCAAAAATTCTTGAGACGGTGCCCCTTTTTTTCGCCTTTCTGCCGAATATGGCGGCCGTGCTGATCTTTTCGCTCCTGGCCACTTTTTTTATCAGCAAAGATCTGCATAAAATACAAAACAAGGCACGGTCTGTTCTTCCTGATCGTCTGATCTCGGGTGCAGCGGCTGTCTATGCAGAATTGAAAAGAGCACTGGCAGGCTTTGTGAAGGCCCAGCTTACCCTTGTGGCGATGACGATGGTGCTCGTGTTGATCGGGCTTTCCGTGTTGAAGGTCAATCATGCTGTGGCGATCGCTTTTCTGATCGGGCTGGTCGACCTGCTGCCGTATTTGGGAACAGGGTCTGTATTTGTGCCGTGGATTGTCTATTTAGCAGCGGCCAAACAGCTGCCGCTGGCGATCGGCCTTGGAATTCTGTACATCGTCGTACTTGTCTTCAGGCAGCTTGCCGAACCGAAGATTTTAAGCCGGTCAATCGGACTTCACCCTTTGGGAACATTAATCGCGCTGTTTGCCGGTTTCAAATTGTTTGGCTTTCTCGGATTGATCATGGGCCCCGCCCTTCTCGTTCTTATTCAGGCTCTCTTTACAACAGGTATTTTTAGAGACATATGGCTGTTTATTAAAGGAAATGAAAAATAAGCGGCAGCCTGCTTTTCCATGCGGGCTGCCGCTTATCGGGTTATTTGATAATGTTGATCCGCCTGCCTTCAGACATTCTCTTCAGCTTGCGGGAGATAAATGGTTTGAAACGGCCGCGCGTTGCCGGCAGCAGCAGCAGTAAACCGATGATATCCGATAAAAAACCGGGCAGCAAAAGCAGCATGCCCCCTATGAAAATACAAAGCCCGTCCAAAATCGCGGCCCCAGGCATCTTTCCGTACTGAAGATCGCGCTGGACTTTGTAGTAGACTTCGATTCCTTGTTTTTTGGCGAGAGCGGCCCCGAGAAAGCCCGTCAAAATGATCAGCAAAACGGTCGGCAGCACACCGATCCAATTAGCGGACAAGAGGAACAGACCGATTTCACTCGCTGGAAAAATGACGAGAAATAATAAGAAAAACTTCATTTTTTTCACCTTATAATTCTAAATTGGAAGCGAACGGCCGCCCTATTTTGCTTGTGCCGCCTGCAAAAAAAGAAGGGAAAGCTTCCCTTCTTCCAGCGTGTTGTCAAACTCTCGCATTCGTTGTCAGGCCTGCGCGTCGGTGCTCACGAATTCCAACATTCGCTCCGCTCCGATGCTCGGCCTTCCTAGACTGCAAGGGTTTTCAATCACGCTGAATTGAAGGATGACAAAATCCTAAAACTGAAAAACGTTTTAGGATTTTGTCATAAATCTAAAAGAAGGGGAAAGCTTCCCTTCTTCTTCAATAAGCGATTAAAGCACGCTTGCACGTCCTTTGTATACAGCTCCGCGGGCGGAGTCGACCGTGATGTCTTCTCCCTCTTTCAGAATGGAAGTCGCATTTTCCATTCCGACGATGACAGGGATGCCGAGGCTTAAGCCTACGACTGCCGCGTGGCTTGTTAAGCCGCCTTCTTCCGTAATCAGCGCAGCCGCTTTTTCAAGGGATGCCATCATGTCACGATCCGTGCTTTTTGTAACTAAAACGGCGCCATCTTTCATTTTTTTGGCCGCTTCTTGTGCGTTTTGAGCGATGACTACTTCACCAAATGCGGATTTGCGTCCGATGCCCTGGCCTTTTGCGACCACGTCTCCGACAACATACACTTTCATCAAGTTTGTTGTACCGGCTTCACCGACAGCTCCGGCCGTGATAACGATCAAGTCGCCGTGGCGTACGATGCCTGTATCGAGAGATTTTTGCACCGCTTTTTCAAGCATTTCGTCAGTGGAGCTGTGGTTTTGTCCGCTTGTTGCGAAAACCCCGAACACAAGTGACAGCTTTCTTGACACCGCATCGTTTACCGTAACTGCGACAATCGGCGCCTGTGGGCGATATTTGGAAATCATTCTCGCCGTATGGCCGCTTTCCGTCGGTGTGACGATGGCATTCACATCAAGGTTGATTGCCGTATGCGCCACAGATTGGCCGATCGCATCTGTAATTGACATGCTGACTTGCTTGCTTCGTGCGGAAAGGATCTTTTTATGGTTGAGCGCTTCTTCTGAACGGGAAGCGATATTGTGCATCGTCTGAACGGCTTCAACAGGATAATTTCCCGCTGCCGTTTCACCTGAAAGCATGATTGCGTCAGTTCCGTCAAAGATCGCATTGGCAACGTCGCTCGCTTCCGCGCGTGTCGGGCGCGGATTGCGCTGCATGCTGTCGAGCATTTGGGTAGCCGTGATGACAGGCTTGCCAAGCGCATTGCATTTTTTGATCAGTTCTTTTTGAACGAGCGGCACTTCTTCGGCAGGGATTTCTACACCCAGGTCTCCACGCGCAACCATCAGACCGTCTGATACTTCAAGAATGGCATCGATGTTGTCAACGCCTTCCTGGTTTTCGATTTTTGGAATGATTTGAATATCTGCCGCATTGTGCTCTTCAAGAAGTTCGCGGATTTCAAGGACATCCGACGGACGGCGCACAAAGGATGCCGCGATGAAATCAACGCCCTGCTGGATGCCGAATACGATGTCGTTTGCATCTTTTTCCGTAATTCCCGGAAGATTGACGCTGACGCCCGGCACATTCACGCCTTTTTTGTTTTTCAACGTTCCGCTGTTCATCACTTTCGTGACGATTTCACGCTTGTCCTTGTTTATGTCAGTGACTTCAAGTCCGATCAATCCATCGTCAAGCAAAATCGTTGAACCGACTGACACATCGTGAATCAACCCATCATATGTAACTGAGATTTTATCAGGCGTACCGATGACTTCGTCCATTGAAACGATCAGCTGAGAACCCGCTGCCAGTTCGATCGAACCGTTTTCCATTGTGTGCGTGCGGATTTCAGGCCCTTTCGTGTCAAGAAGGATGCCGATATCTTTTCCCAGCTTGCCGGCTGCTTCACGAATGTTTTTAATTCTTGCGCCGTGCTCTTCGAAATCTCCATGGGAAAAGTTCAGGCGCGCCACGTTCATTCCGGCTTCCATCAGCTGGGTGAGCTTTTCAACACTTTCGCTGGCCGGTCCAATTGTACAAACTATTTTAGTCTTTCTCATATTGCTTCCTCCTCGGGTTTTACACTAGATTGACAGTTCTTGAGACAAGCGGTACATGCTTTGATCAATTGTATGTTTTTGCTCGAGTATTTCAATGATATCATGATGCACAAGCTGGTTATTTTGAATTCCTACACAACGTCCGCCTTTTCCTTCAAGAAGCAGTTCAACCGCAAATGCCCCTAGACGGCTTGCCAATACGCGGTCTGCTGCAGTCGGGGAACCGCCGCGCTGGATATGTCCAAGCACCGATACTCTAGTTTCGAGATTTGTGGCTTCTTCAATTCTTTTTCCGAATTCAACGCCGCTGCCGACGCCTTCCGCCACAATGATGATGCTGTGTTTCTTGCCGCGCTCATGCCCTCTTTTCAGCCTTGCAATAATTTCTTCCATATCGTAGTCGGCTTCAGGAATCAAAATGGATTCCGCGCCTCCGGCCAAACCTGACCATAAAGCAATGTCCCCGGCATGGCGGCCCATTACTTCAATCACGTATGTACGTTCATGGGATGTAGCTGTATCCCTGATTTTATCGATGGCGTCGATAACGGTATTTAGCGCCGTATCGAATCCGATCGTCAGATCAGTGCCTGGGATGTCATTGTCGATCGTTCCCGGCACTCCCACACAAGGAAAACCGTGTTCTGTGAGCTTTTTGGCTCCCATATAAGAACCGTCGCCGCCAATGACGACTAATCCTTCTATACCATATTTTTTTAAATTCGCTATTCCTTTTTCCCGTCCTTCTACCGTTTTAAACTCAGGACACCTTGCTGTATATAGCTTCGTTCCTCCGCGGTGAATGATATCTCCGACAGAACCGATTTCAAGCTTTTCTATTTTTCCGCTGATTAAACCTGAATACCCGTTGTAAATTCCGTATACTTCTACGTCATGGTAGATCGCTTTCCTGACAACCGCGCGGACCGCCGCGTTCATTCCCGGGGAATCTCCGCCGCTTGTCAATACTCCGATACGTTTCATCTTTTTCACCTCGAAAACATATATAATTTACCTTAACACGTTCATTGCCGCTAAAACAATGAAAAAGGGATGAAAGTTTTCCGAAAATCCCTATAAAACCTTACTCATTATACAATTAAACAAAAAGTTTTTAAATAAATTTTAAGCAAACTCTTTGAAAAATCGCGGGCGGCAGACACAATCCTTTCACTTTTCACCTTCACCCATAAAAAATAAACGTGAGCCAAAGGCCTCACGTTTATTTATTTTATCCCAACATATTGGTTTTCAGTCGAAATTTTTCCAATTGACTTATACTTGTTATATCTTTGTTGGATCAGCTCGTTCTTATCCAGTTTCAGCAGGGATTTAAGCTCGCCTTTCAGCGCTTCGTCGATGTAGGCAGCCTGCTGCTCCACATCGCGGTGTGCTCCGCCTCTTACTTCTTTTATAACATGATCTATAATATCCAATTCTTTAAGGTCCGGAGCGGTGATTTTCATTGTTTCTGCCGCTTTTTTCGCGAGTCCTGAATCCTTCCAGAGGATAGCAGCAGCTCCCTCGGGAGAGATCACCGAATAAGTTGAGTTTTCCAGCATCAATAAGCGGTTTGCGACGCCGAGCGCAAGCGCTCCCCCGCTGCCGCCTTCCCCGATGACGATCGAGATGACCGGCACGGAGAGTCCCGCCATTTCAAAAAGATTCTTGGCAATCGCTTCGCTTTGCCCCCGCTCTTCAGCTGCTTTGCCCGGGTATGCTCCTTTTGTATCAATAAAGCAGATGATCGGCCTGTTAAATTTGTCGGCCTGCTTCATCAGCCTGAGCGCTTTGCGGTAGCCTTCAGGATGCGGCATTCCGAAATTGCGGCGGATGTTTTCTTTTGTATCCTTGCCGCGCTGCTGACCGATTACTGTCACAGGAAGACCCCGGAACTTGGCAATTCCGCCGACAATTGCTTCATCATCACCGAAATAACGATCTCCGTGGCATTCAAAAAAATCGGTAAAGAGATGTTCGATATAATCGAGCGTTGTCGGACGGTTCGGGTGCCTTGCAATCTGGACTCTGTCCCAGGCTTTCAGATTTGTATAAATGTCTTCTTCAAGCCTTTCAAGACGAGCTTCAAGCTTCGTAATTTCAGAGCTCAAATCCATATCGGAATCCTGTGTGAACTTTTTCAATTCGGAGATCTTTTCACGCAGTTCGACCACCGGTTTTTCAAATTCTAATTCTCCAGCCACTCGAGATCACCTCCAGTTTGGTGCATTTTCAAAATGCTGCCGAGCGTTTTTTTCATGTCAGCTCTGTGAACGACGGAATCAAGCTGGCCATGCTTTAACAGAAATTCCGCAGTCTGAAAATCCTCGGGCAGTTCTTCACGGATGGTTTGTTCGATAATTCTTCTTCCGGCAAAGCCGATCAGCGCGCCCGGTTCGGCAAGGTTGTAATCGCCGAGGGATGCGAAGCTTGCGGATACGCCGCCTGTTGTCGGATGCGTCATCACTGAAATGATCAAGCCCTGCTCTTCGCTGAACAGCTTCAAAGCGGAGCTTGTTTTAGCCATTTGCATCAAGCTGAGAAGGCCTTCCTGCATTCTTGCACCGCCTGATGCGGTAAAAATGATGAAAGGTACTTTTTCTTCTCTTGCCTTTTCGATTGCAAGCGTAATTTTTTCGCCAACGACAGATCCCATGCTTCCCATTCTGAAAGATGAATCCATCACGGCCACGACCGCCGGAGATCCGTCAATCGTCCCTTTCCCGGTAACAACCGCTTCATTCAGCGACGTTTTTTCCCGGTCTTTTTGCAATTTTTCAAGGTATCCCGGGAACTCCAGCGGGTTTTCAGACATCATATCCTGATTGAATTCTTCAAAGGAGCCATCGTCCAGCAGGCTTTTTATACGCTGCTTCGCGTTCATTTGAAGATGGTAACCGCAATTCATGCAGACCCTTAAATTTTTATCCAGCTCTTTTGTGAGCATGATTTTTTTACAATCCGGGCACTTTGTCATGATCCCTTCCGGTACATCTTGCTTCGCTGATTCCGCGGGAACGGAAGCGTATTTTTTTTTCTTTTTGCTGAATATATCTTTTAACAAAAGATTACCTCCCTTTTCTGAAGGGTTTTCTTCATGTATGCCTGTCCTGTTTATAGACTAGAACATCACTATACCGAAACTATTGTACTTTTTTTGTCAAACGGTGTCATCCTCAATTCGACATTTTTGACCGGCAAACAGCCGAATCGCACTTTATGCGGTTAGAGACTGACAAATTGATATATCAGCCTTGAGAGCGGATACAAAAGTCCGGAAAAGCGATTTGAAAAAAATTTTCACAGCCCGAATATTTCCTTACAAGTGTCCCCAATAAGAGGAAAAACCGAACATCATATTCGATAAACAGCGCGTGACGGCTCTTTAGGCCAGAGCAATCACGCGCTGATCAAAAATGGACTTTTATTTCCCTTCAATCACTGCAAGCTTTCTTGTTTTTTCAGCGACTTCTTCTGGATCGACATCGATTCGTGCAACGCCTGTTTCCATCGCGGCTTTGGCTACCGCTTTGGCAACAGCTGGTGCGACCCTTGGATCGAACGGAGCCGGAATGACATATTCAGGTCTCAGCTCTTCGTCGGAAACGAGTGACGCGATCGCCTCAACCGCGGCGATTTTCATCTCCTCGTTGATATGTGTCGCGCGGACGTCGAGCGCCCCGCGGAAGATGCCAGGAAAAGCGAGAACGTTGTTCACTTGGTTAGGGAAGTCAGAGCGTCCCGTTCCAACGACGCTTGCTCCGGCTTCATGCGCTTCGGCAGGCATGATCTCAGGATTTGGATTCGCCATGGCGAAGATGATCGGTTTGTCAGCCATGCTTTCAACCATTTCTTTTGTCAGAGCGCCTTCGACGGAAACCCCGATAAAGACATCGGCGTCTTTGATCACGTCTTTGAGCGAACCGTCTATGCGGTTTTTGTTCGTATATTTTGCGACTTCTTCTTTAACTGCGTTCATGCCGTTCGGACGGCCTTCGTAGATCGCGCCTTTCGTGTCGCACATGATGATGTCGCGCACGCCGAAATGATAAAGAAGCTTAATGATGGCAATTCCCGCTGCGCCGGCGCCGTTCGCCACAACTTTGACGGAAGACATCGTTTTGCCGGACAGCTTAAGCGCATTGACGAGACCGGCTACCGTTACGATTGCTGTACCGTGCTGGTCATCGTGAAACACCGGAATTTTCGTTTCTTTTTTGAGGCGTTCTTCAATGACAAAACAGTTTGGAGCTGCAATGTCTTCAAGGTTGACGCCGCCGAATGTCGGCTCAAGCAGCTTGACCGTCTCAACAATTTTATCGACATCAGATGTATTTAAACAGATTGGGAAAGCGTCCACACCGGCAAAGCTTTTGAAAAGAACCGCTTTTCCTTCCATCACAGGGAGGGCGGCTTCAGGGCCGATATTGCCGAGGCCGAGCACAGCCGTTCCGTCCGAGACGACTGCTACCATGTTTCCCTTCATTGTATAATCATATACTTTGCTGTTATCATCGTAAATCGCTTTGCAGGGTTCAGCCACACCCGGAGAATATGCAAGGCTTAAATCGTCCGCATTGCGAACCTGCACTTTTGATTTTGATTCCAATTTGCCCTGGTTTACTTTGTGCATATGCAGTGCTTTTTCTTTCAATGACATGTTAACAAACACTCCTTCAAGGGAATTTTGCCAAAAACTTTGCTTCGTTTTCTGCTTAAGATTCTTGTAAGACGAACCCCAGAATCTTAAAAATGATAACACAACTGACCGCATTTTTGATCAAAAATGCTCAGGATACCTGCTATCTGAGCACGACATTTTTCTCACCTACAACGCTTTTAAGCCTGTATAGAGCAGCGTGATCAGCCTTGATATTATAGCTTTCCGGCAGCTGCATCGTCTGCTTCCGTTTTTCATAATAGACGCAGACCGGCGTTTCCCCTTTGTGTTCAAGCAGGATGCTGCTGATCTTCTTGAAAATATCGTGGGTGTGCTGGCTTTCCTCCACTTTAATATAGACGGACGGCTGCTTTTTCGCATGAAGCGATTCGACGAGCGATGCCCCGGAAATAATCAGCTGGCGTTTTTCATTCCTTGTCTCAAGGCGTCCTTCTGCAAAAAGCGATACGCCTTCTTCCAGGATCGGGGAAAGCTGCCTGAACTGTTCAGGAAAAACAACCGCCTCCATTTCCCCGCTTTCATCGCTCAGCTCCAGAAAAGCCATCGTCTGTCCCGTTTTTGTGCGGATCGTCTTCATCCTCGTCAAAAGTCCGCCCAGAGCCGCTTTTTTGCGGCCGGAGGCGAGCAGCTGAATAATCGGCAGCGCACCTGCACGGTCCAGTTTCTTGCGGTGGACGCTCAGCGGATGGTCAGAAAAGTAAATGCCAAGCGTTTCCTTCTCGTGTGCCAGCAGGTCGACGAGCGGCATTTCCTCCGTCTCGGCGTACTTCGGCTTGATTGTCAAGCCTTCATCGAGAAAGAAGCCTAGCTGATCATTGTCTCCTGCAAACAATTCGGCATGCTCCAGCGCGACATCGACAGTAGCGAGCAAAGTAGCCCGGTTTTCACCGAATTCATCCATTGCTCCGGCAAAAATTAAGGCTTCAATCGTTTTCCGATTTACGCTTTTCACAGAAGTCCTCACACAAAAATCAAACAAATCTGCGAACGGCTTTTCTTTTCTGGCTCTGTAGATCTCTTTTACAGCCGCTATCCCGACGCCTTTAACAGCTCTTAAACTGTAGCGCAGCGCCCCGTTTTCCACGACAAACGGATAGCCGCTCTTATTGATGGAAGGACCTAGAACATTCAGCCCTTTCCCTTTTGCTTCATAGATGTACTGAGCAAGCTTTTCCTCATTTCCGATCGCACTCGTCAAGAGGCCGCACATAAAGTAGAGGGGATAATGCGCTTTTAAATAAGCGAGCTGGTAGCCGATCATGCTGTATGCAACGGCATGGCTCCGGTTAAAACCGTAATTGGCGAATTTCACAATCAGATCGTATACTTCATTAGCCGCCTGTACGGAATATCCTTTTTTCAAACATCCACTAATAAAATGATTTCTCTCTGTATCGAGAATTTCCTTGTTTTTTTTGCCGACCGCCCTTCGCAAAAGGTCGGCTTCTCCAAGCCTGAAACCCGCCATCCGGGATGCGATCATCATGATTTGTTCCTGATAAACGATCACGCCGTACGTATCTTTCAGGATATCGGCCAAATCCTCGTGCGGATAAGACACAGGAACCCGTCCGTGCTTCCTTTCGATATACAGCGGGATGTTTTCCATCGGGCCCGGGCGGTACAAGGCATTGACGGCGACAATATCTTCAAGGCTCGATGGCTTGAGCCTTTTTAAAACGTTTCTCATGCCGGCTGATTCGAGCTGGAAAATACCTGTCGTATCTCCTTCAGCCAGCAGCTTAAACGTCTGTTCATCATCATAGGGAATCGCCGAGAAATCGATAGTGACCCGCTCGCTTTTTTCGATCAGCGTTTTGATCGATTCAATGAGCGTTAAATTGCGCAAGCCGAGAAAATCCATTTTCAAAAGTCCCAAGTCTTCGAGATAGCCCATCGAATATTGCGTTAAATATACGCCGCCATGACCTTCCTGTACCGGTATGATATTCGTCAGCGGCTCCTCGCTCAATACGACGCCAGCCGCATGAATGGACGTATGCCGGGGAAGCCCTTCGATTTTCTGCGCCGTTTTAAATATGTCCTGAAGCTTTTTTGAGCCGTTTAGGCGCTTGTCAAGTTCAGGTGAAAGTGCTCTCGCCTCTTTCAGCGTCACTCCGGGTTTGGAGGGAATCAGCTTCGCCAGCTGGTCGGCTTCTTTCGGACTGATGCCCATCACCCTGCCGACGTCTCGGAGCGCCGCTTTTGCGGCCAATGTACCGAACGTGGTTATTTGTGCTACGTGCAGTGCCCCGTACTTATTTTTCACGTACTGAATAACTTCATCCCTTCTCGTATCGGGAAAATCGATATCGATATCGGGCATGCTGATGCGCTCCGGATTTAAAAACCGTTCAAACAGCAATTTGTGCTTAAGCGGATCGACATCTGTGATAAACAGCGTATAAGCGACGAGAGAACCGGCCGCCGATCCGCGCCCCGGCCCTGTGATAATGCCGTTATCGTGGGCGAACTTCATGAAATCCCAGACGATCAAAAAATAGTCGCTGAAAGCCATGTCGCGAATCACTTTCAGCTCATACTTAAGCCGCTCGACATACTCCTTCGGAGCGGCTTCGAACCGTTTTTTCAGTCCGAGAAAGCAAAGCTCGGCCAAATAATCGTCGGCATTCTTGCCGGAAGGCGCCGGATATTTCGGCAGGCGCGTCTGGCCAAGGCTCAGGTCCACCTGGCATCGGTCCGCGATTTTGACTGTATTCTCCAACGCGTCCGGACGATCTCTGTAAATGTCCAGCATTTCAGCGGGCGGCTTGAGCTCAAAATGCAGATCTCCTTCGGCCTTCATGTCTTCGTTCAGCTTCTCGCCCGCTTTAATCGCTTTTAAACACGTGTAAGCTGCCGCGTCCTCCTTTTCGATGTAGCGTACATCGCCGGTTGCGGCAATCGGAATTCCCGTATGTTCGCTTAGCTCTAAAATGCGTTCAGAAAGAAGCGGGTCTCCCTTGTACGGCTGATACGACAAATAGAAGCTGCCCTCTCCAAAGATCGAAAGGCAGCGGAGGGCAGCGTCCTTCGCCTCTTCGATCAGCCCTTCTTTCAACAGCGCTTCAACATGGCTTGTCCCGCCCGTTGTCAGCGCGATGAGGCCTTCATGATAGCTTTTGAGCCATTTTTCCTTGATGCCGGTTTTTGATTTTGACTGCAACACGCTGCTGATTTTCAGCAGGTTTTGATAGCCTTTGTTTGTTTTCGCCAAAAGAACGAGCGGATATGATAGCTGCTCTTTTTCATCTGTTAAAACAGAAGCCGTCAGCCCGATAATCGGCTTGATGCCGCGTTTTTTGCATGATTTATAAAATTCCACCGCCCCGTACATGACCTCGTCATCCGTCAGCGCCATTGCGCTGTAGCCCAGCTCTTTGGCTTTGGCCGTGAGATCCTCTACGGAAGCGGCGCTGTTTAATAAGCTGTAACCGCTATGTACTTGCAGGTGAACAAAAGGCATTTCTGTCACCCCTTCCTTTTTCGAGCCGTCTCTTTTCATTATATGATGGGATCGAATGAGAAACAAATGTTCTTTCTTTGATCAACAATCATACTTGTCTTTCTTTATCCATATAGTGTGATAAGGTGAGGTGATCGGAATGGATCCTGAACAGCCCTTTTTCCCAAACTTTATCAGCTGTTATTTTATTGCGCTTGGAGTGCTTCTCGGCGGTTGTTTAATCGGGGGGATCGGCGCCTATCTGTCGGGGCAGCCGCCTTTAACGATCATTACAAGTCTCGCAAACCGCCTGAAAATCTGGGCGCTGGTTGCGGCAATCGGCGGCACGTTTGATGCGGTCTACAGCTTTGAAAGGGGCATTATCGAAGGCAATACGAGAGACATCGTAAAACAGCTTCTCCTGATTCTTTCGGCGATGGGAGGAGCGCAGACCGGTTATCTGATCATCAACTGGCTCACACAGGAGCATATTTCCTCATGAGAATCCCTCCATATTATAAAAAGCCTGGGTGGCAGCGTTTTTTTGCGGGAATGATGTGCGGAGCCATCATCAGCTGGTTCGTGTTCCTGTTTACATACGGAACCTTTCAGGAGAAGCAGGTCGTCTTGATCAGGGAACAGAAAGAGCGCATCAATGATTTAAATGACCAGATCACCATTTACCGCGAGGATCTGCATAAGCTGAATGAAGACAATAAAAGAAAACTGCTGATTCAAAGCGTCGACGTCAAGCTGATCAACGGCAAGCAATACAAGCTGTCACAGCCGGACATGATGAACTTTGAGGAGCATATCCGGGATAACATTTCAGATGTCATTACAAAGGATATCGAAAGCGTCTACCGGACGAAGGAGCTTTTAAAGCGGACGATTGAAAATAAAGAGTATACGATAAACGATAAAAAGTACAAGGCGAAAGTCACCGAACTGACGATTTATACGCGGCTTTCCGTTGAAATCAAAATCTCTTTTTCCGAATAAAAATTATGGATTTTTTTTTACGATTCACATGCATTCGTCGCTTTTTTCCATATTTTAATTTAAACTGACAGTAAGCGATATGTAAGTTTTTTTAAAAAGGGAGGAAAGCAGAATGTACATTTACAGTTACCATCAGCTGGCAAGAGATAAAGTCAACCGGATCAAGCTGGGCTACTCGGCTTATGCGGAAACTGAAAGTCTCGCGTCCCTTATCAAAAAAGAGTTAAAGGCCCAAAACATCCATGTTTATGAGGATGTAACAGATATCGGATCATGGTTTATACCTGAATAAACAGCAGCTGTCGTGCGTAAAATGATCCGCTTACACTTTGCTGCTGTTTACTTTTTTGCAAGATGCAATGCAAGCGCTTGCAGTTGAACTGCACAAAAAAGAGGGACTTCCCCTCTTATTTGTTTTCTTTGCATATACGCTCCAGGTCAGCGATGACAAGATCAGCGTCTTTCCAGTCATAGATGGAAGCGCCGGCTGCGAGCGGATGGCCCCCGCCGTTGTATTTTTTAGCGACTTCATTGACAATCGGCCCCTTTGAACGAAGCCTTACCCTGATTTGATCGGCTTCCTCCACAAAAAACACCCATGCTTTGATCCCCGAAATATTGCCGAGCGTGCTGACAAGCTGTGAAGCTTCAGACGGCGTAATATTGTATTGATGTAAAATATCGCGGGTGATGAAAACCGACGCAACACCGTTTTCGGACAGAGAAACATTCTGGTAAATATAGCCATTCAGCCTCACAACATTTAATTTCGTCTCATATAATTGATCAAAAAGCGCCTGGGAAGAAAAAGGATACTCGATCAGCTCTCCGGCATATTTCAATGTCTTTTTTGTCGTGTTCGGAAATAAGAAGCGCCCTGTATCCCCCACAATGCCGGCATAGATCAGTTCGGCGCCCTTTGTTGGAAGCGCCCATCCCGCTTGTTCTTTACCCGCTAAGTACAGTTCGTAAATCATCTCGCTCGTCGAGCTCGCACTCGTATCCACCCATAAAAGGTCGCCGTACCGGTCTTCATTCGGATGGTGGTCGATTTTGATCAGCTTGTCGCCCAGGTTGTAGCGCGAATCTGAAATTCTCGCTTGATTTGCCGTGTCGCAAACGATGACAAGTGCATTTTCATACACCGGGTCTTCAATCACATCTGGGGTATACAAAAAAGCGAGAGAAGGTTCAGGAGCTCCGACCGCGAAAATATTTTTTTCGGGGTAGGTTGCCCTCAGGATTTCCGTAAGGCCGCATTGGGATCCGTAGGCGTCAGGATCCGGTCTCACATGTCTATGTATAATGATCGTGTCATATAATGATATGGTTCTGATGATTTCTTTTTTCATGACGCGCCCCTTCTTTACTTTGTTTTTAACCATTAAATCATAATCTGTTGTTGGTGGAAAGTGAAAGTTATGACTTTTTATTGTAGAAAGCGAACCCGATTATGTATACAATGGGTTTGTAAAACTTACAATGGAGGATGTCGATTATGCCGTTTTTTGTTTTTTTTATTGTGGTTTCAGCGATAGCTTATGTGTACTTCAAAGTAAGGTATGTGCGCACCAAAAAAGCGGTTGAACGGGAATACTATTCGGCCAAGTCAAGCATGAGTCTGGGCCTGTTTATCATGTTCTTCGGCGCCAATCAGCTGATTTTAAACCGCGGCACGCTGGCTGTCGTCATCGGCGTTATTTTTATGCTGACCGGGCTCGGGAGCATGTGGGCCGGCTACAAGGCCTATAAGCACTATGTCCCTTTGCTTGCGAAAGAAAACGAACGGGAGAACGCATAAGCGAAAAGAGGGACACCGACCGCGTCCCTTAGCTTCTTTCCATCAGCTGAACCATCATCATCGCTTTGCCGACTAGAGCACCCTGGTGAAAAACTTCTATATCCATTTTCCCGAACTTTCTCCCGGCTTCGAGAATGTTCGGTTTTATTTCAATGACAGACTCCATTTGCACAGGCTTTAAAAAATAAATCGTCATGCTCTCTATCACGAGCTCGCCTTTTTTGCGCGACCGCAAAAAGCGGTTTGCAGCTTCGGTCAAAATCGTCGTAAACACGCCGTAGGAAATCGTCCCCAAGTGGTTTGTCATTTGCGGCGTTACTTCGTATTGATAGACCGGAGCCGGCTTGTTTTTGTCATGGTCCGATTCTTTGAAACCGCCGGTCACGATGTCATCGAGTTTTTCTCCGACCTGCGGCTGTTTTTGGATCATTTGAAGCGCCTTTAATACATCCTGCCTGCTGATCATGCCGATCAGCTTTTGCCGCTCGTCAACGACGGGAAGCACTTCGATCCCTTCCCAGACCATCATCTGCGCGGCTGAAGCAACAGACGTTTTTCCGATCACTGTAATCGGGTTTTTCGTCATGACTTTTTCAATCAATACACTGCGGTCATATCCGGCAACGTCCTTCGAAGTTAAAATGCCGTGGATTTTCATCTGCTCGTCAACGATGGGAAAGCGTCCGTGCCCAGTTTCAAAGTTTTTCTCATACCATCTTTCCAGCTTTTCATGAGGTGATAAGCAGACTGTTTTTTCTAAAGGAGTCAAAATATCCTCAACAAGCACGACTTCTTTTTTGATGAGCTGGTCATAAATCGCCCTGTTGATCATCGCCGCTACAGTAAACGTATCATAGCTTGTAGAAATGACCGGGAGCTCGAGCCTGTCGGCAAGCTCAATAATCTCCGGCTCCGTATCAAAACCGCCCGTCACCAGTACGGCAGCACCCGCTTCCAAAGCCTGGCGGTGCGCATCGATTCGGTTGCCGACAATCAGCAGGTTGCCCGCTCCGGTATATCTCATCATCGCATCAAGCTTCATCGCTCCGATGACGAATTTGTTGAGCGTTTTATGAAGCCCTGCTTTTCCGCCAAGCACATGGCCGTCAATGACATTCACCACTTCAGCATATGTCAGTTTTTCAATATTCTCTTTTTTCTTTTGCTCGATCCTGATCGTTCCGACCCTTTCAATCGTGCTGACAAACCCTTTATTCTCGGCTTCTTTTATCGCTCTGTAAGCAGTTCCTTCACTGACTTTCATTTCTTTGGCAATCCGCCTGACGGAGATTTTTTCGCCGACAGACAAAGAATCAATATATTTTAAAATCTGTTCGTGTTTTGTCGCCAATCGTTTCACCTTCATCCTCTGACTGCTAGATATATTTATTATAAATCGTTGTGCGATTGAACCGCAATCCGCCTTCACAACATCATGCCCGCCTAAGCCTTATCATCCTCCATCAGGAGAAGCGCTTTTTCAAGCCATGAGCAATAGCCTTTTTCCCGCTCAAGCGCCCGGGTCAATACAAGGTAATGGCCGAAATGAGGCGAGCGGAACGTTATTGAATCACCCGCTTCGCGCTTCAATTCATCGAGCTTGGTGTTTAAAAAAGCAGCTTTTTCCTGTCTCTTTTGAAGCTGATCGTTAAAAAGCCTTTTCGCTTCATCAGGTTCCATCGAAGAGATAAAATAAGCTTTCAGCATAAATTCATCTTTTACCGTATCTGGAACCGGCTTAAATTCCGTAAGCCACCCGTGAAGTTCACGCTTTCCGGCTTCTGTGATGGAATACATTTTCTTTTCTAATTTTGAGCCTTGGATCACCGTTTCAAATTCGATAAATCCTTCATCCGTCAGCTTTTTCAGCTCGGGATAAATCTGGCTGTGCTTGGCGCTCCAAAATTGGCCCAATTCGGCTTTAAACCGGCTTGTCATATCGTAGCCGCTTAAACTCCCATGATCAAGGAGCCCCAAAATCGCGTATTTCAATACCCTCATAATCACCCTCCAAGATGAATCCGATTCCTACATTATATCATGGTGGACATGTTTTGATAGGCGCATAACCGGTTCAACCGAAAAAAGGACCCGGATTCGGGCCCTCTAAAACAAATTTACTTAAATTCGATTGACTCACCGACCTCAAGCACTTTTCCGACGCCTCCAGGAAGGCTGTCCGCAAATGCATGCGGATCCTGTTCGATGACGGGGAACGTCGAGTAGTGAACCGGGACAACCTGTTTCGCTCTGAGCCATTCTGCGGCCAGTTTGGCGTCCTCAGGGCCCATCGTAAAATTATCGCCGATCGGCAAGAAGGCAAGGTCGATATGATTTAATTCACCGATCAGCTTCATATCTGAGAAAAGCCCGGTGTCGCCGGCATGAAAAATCGTCCTTCCTTCCACAGTCAGAAGGATCCCCGCCGGCATGCCGGTATAGACGATCTTTTGGCTGTCTTCTTCCGTATAAGCCGATCCGTGGAAAGCCTGCGTCAGCTTGACTTTTCCAAAATCGAACTGGTGGGAGCCGCCGATGTGCATCGGATGTACATTCAGGCCTTTCCATCCTAGATAGACCGCGAGTTCATTCGGAGCTACAACGAGCGAATTGTTTCGCTTGGCGATTTCGATGGTATCGCCGACATGATCGTTATGTCCGTGAGTCAGCAAGATGACGTCCGCTTTGACATCTTCGGGCTTTAAATCGGTTAATGAGTTTCCTGTAATAAACGGATCGAAGATCAACTGATGATCTCCCGTATCAACTGTTACCACTGAATGACCATGATATGCCACTTTCATCATATCCACCCCTGATTTTTTTAATTTCGCACGTCTAGAGAGAATGACGGTTAATCACATTCAAGCCGCCTGTGGCTTCAATGACTGTTCCCGTAATGTAGTCGGAATGTTCATCGCATAGAAAAGTGATGATCCTTGCGATGTCTTCACCGGTTCCCGACCTGCCGATCGGCGTTTCCTCATCAAGTGACGCCCTCGCTTCTGAAATCGAGGCCTCTTTCATATCCCCGACAATGTTGCC
This sequence comes from Bacillus sp. GM2, assembly GCF_056155945.1. Lineage (NCBI taxonomy): Bacteria > Bacillati > Bacillota > Bacilli > Caryophanales > Bacillaceae > Bacillus > Bacillus sp. GM2. The sequence continues at coordinate 580,986 of NZ_JBRKSZ010000007.1, read as the reverse complement.
TGGACAGACCATGTTGGCTGTGATGCCGGAGCCCGCTTCTTCAATGGCGATCGTCTTTGTTAAAGAAGCCAGCCCTACTTTTGCCGCTCCAAAAGCGGAACGATGCAGCCAGCCAGGCGCATGGTCGGCCCCCTGAAATCCGTAAGTGATGATTCGGCCGAACCGCTGGCGCCTCATGATCGGAACAACCGCTTTAAACAGATGGAAGACAGAGCTTAAGTTGCCTTCAAGCATGTCATACCATTCATCATCAGTATAATCCGCAAGCTTTTTTCGTTCAAATATGTATGGGCCGGCATTATTGATCAGAAGATCAATTTTTCCAAATCGCTCAAGAGCGGCATTCACCATCCGGAGCAGGTCTTCTTTCCTGGTGACATCACCCTTAACAAACTGCAAACGGTCAAGGGATGACCGCCATTTTTCTTTGAGGCGGCGGACAGCTTCTTCGTCTTGCCTGTAATTCACCGTCACTGAGTAGCCTTTTTCAAGCAGGGCTTCCGTCACTTTACGCCCCAAACCTTTTGAACCGGCAGTAATTAACGCATGGCGCACATCTTTCCCTCCCAGGCATTGGTTCTCGGTATTCGCAAATGATTGCATTAATCTACCTATACTTTACTACAAAACCCTTAGGATATCACATTTGGAGCATCGGGAAGTTTCAATCGCCGCTGGAATACAATCGACAGACGGAAGAAAGCTGAAGCCCGCTCTTACGGGCTCCAGCTTTCTATTGTTTATCTGCGTCAGCTAACGGCTGTGCGTCATCGTGCGCGACAAACCCGCTGAAATAAGCATCAGAGATCTGCTGAACGGTTTCTTTATCTCCGTCGGCATCATACATATATCCGTGTTTTGACTGATCTTGTTTCATTGCCACACCCCTTTTCGATTCACAAATTTATTTTGCGTATGAAGCCGCACAGTTATGAATCGAATCGGGAAGTGTTAAAAATTGTTCAAACACTGCTTCGCCTTTTGAATGGCTTCTGTCACCTTTTTGAATCCCGTCCCGCCTTCGCTCATTCTTTTTTCGACGGCATGGTGCGGGTCGAGCACGATGTAGACGTCTTCTTCAAACAGCCCGCTTGCCTTTTTGAACTCTTCAAACGGCAGGCCGCTGAGATAAATGCCCTTTTCGATGCAGGTGAAGACAAGTCTTCCGACGACTTCGTGCGCTTCTCTGAAGGGCATGCCCTTTTTCGCCAGATAGTCGGCAAGTTCAGTTGCATTTGAAAAATCCTGCTCCGTTGCTTTTTTCATCATATTTTTGTTCACTGTCATCGTTTTAATCATGCCGGCAAAAATCTCAAGGCTTCCTTCGACCGTTTTCACAGTATCAAACATACCTTCTTTGTCTTCCTGCAAATCTTTATTGTATGCTAACGGGAGCCCCTTCATAATCGTGAGGAGTCCGATCAGATCACCGTATACGCGTCCTGTTTTCCCGCGGATGAGCTCCGCCATGTCCGGGTTTTTCTTTTGCGGCATCATGCTGCTTCCCGTCGCGTAGGTGTCATCAAGCTCAATGAATTTAAATTCCTGCGAGCACCAAAGAATGATTTCTTCGGAGAATCTTGACAGATGCATCATCAGAATGCTGCTCGCGCTTAAAAATTCAAGGATGAAATCCCTGTCGCTGACGCCGTCCAGGCTGTTTTCATATATCGAATCAAAGCCGAGCAGGTCTGCGGAATATTCACGGTCGATCGGAAACGTCGTTCCGGCGAGCGCCCCGCATCCGAGAGGAGACTTGTTAATCCGCTTGAATGAATCATGATAGCGTTCTTTATCGCGCTCCAGCATCCAGAAATAAGCCAGCAAATGATGCGCGAACGAGATCGGCTGGGCCCGCTGCAAATGGGTGTATCCCGGCAGTATCGTCTCCACGTGTTCTTCCGCTTTTTCGATCAGAACGTGTTGAAAAGCCGTAATCAGCTCGATGATATGCTCAGTGTGCCCTTTTAAATACAGGTGCATATCCGTCGCCACCTGGTCGTTTCGGCTTCTGGCCGTATGAAGCTTTCCGCCGAGCGGCCCGATTTCATCAATGAGCATTTTTTCTAGGTTGAGGTGAATATCTTCGCAATCGACTGAAAAATCGAGTTCGTTTTTTTCCGCTTTGTGCAAAAGGGATGTCAGGCCTTCCTTTATTTTGACCGCTTCTGCTTCGGTTAAAATGCCGCATTTTTCAAGCATGGAAGCATGAGCGAGAGACCCTGCGATATCTTCTTTTACAAGCGTTTTGTCAAAGTGGATCGATGCGCCGAACTCATCGACCCATTTTTCCGGTGTTTTTTGGAACCGGCCTCCCCACAGCTTTTTCATGCTTTAATCTGCTCCTTTTTTTGGACGATGCTGTTTACTTTCGTCGGCAGTCCCCACAGCTCGATAAAGCCGACTGCAGCGTGATGATCGAATGCATCGTCTTTTGTATACGTCGCAAGCTTTTCATCATACAGGGAGTATTCGGACTTACGCCCTTCAACGATCGCATGGCCTTTAAACAGCTTGACGCGGACGACGCCCGTGACATGCTTCTGCGTTTCTTTCAGGAAACCGGAAAGCGCGTCTTTAAGCGGAGAAAACCAGAGGCCGTTATAGATCACTTCAGCCATTTTTTGTTCGATTATAGGTTTGAAATGCGCCACTTCTTTTACCAATGTCAAATCTTCAAGCTCCTTGTGCGCCTTAATCAAAGTCATCGCGCCCGGGCATTCGTAAACTTCGCGCGATTTGATGCCGACAAGGCGGTTTTCAACATGGTCGATGCGCCCCACTCCATGTGCGCCCGCCAGTTCATTCAGCTTTAAAATCAAGTCTGACAGCGGGTAGTGAGTCCCGTCAATGGATACGGGAACGCCTTCTTCAAAAGCGATTTCGATCACATCAGGAGTATCCGGTGTTTTTTCAAGAGGCTTCGTCAAATCATACGCTCCTTCAGGAGGCGCGGCCCAAGGATCTTCCAGGACTCCGCATTCATTGCTTCTGCCCCACAGGTTCTGGTCGATTGAATACGGGCTGTCAAGATTGATCGGAATTGGAATGCCATGCTTTTCTGCATACGCGATCTCTTCGTCGCGAGACCATTTCCATTCGCGCACAGGTGCCAGCACCTCCAAATCCGGATTGAGCGATTTAATCGACACCTCGAAGCGCACTTGGTCATTCCCTTTGCCTGTGCAGCCGTGAGCCACGGCTTGCGCGTTTTCTTTCTCAGCCACTTCGACGAGCTTTTTGGCGATCAGCGGTCTGGACAGAGCTGATACGAGCGGGTACTTTCCTTCATAAAGCGTATGAGCCTGGAGGGCGGTCAGCGCAAACTCTTTCGCAAATTCTTCTTTTGCATCGATAACATATGAATTAGAAGCCCCGACTTGAAGCGCTTTTTGCTGAACAAATGCGAGATCTTTTCCCTCCCCGACGTCAAGGCAGCAGGCCACTACATCATATCCCTGTTCCTGCAGCCATTTTATCGCGACAGAAGTATCAAGTCCTCCTGAATATGCTAAAACCACTTTTTTCTTTTGCGTCATTTTGAAAAACTCCTCTCATCTCGGTGCTCTTTTTGTATAAAAATAAGTTTTATTTAATAAAAATACATTTAATATGTATACACTTTAACAAGGAAGTCTCGTTTTTTCAACCTTTTTATAAAAAAAACTTCATTCATTTTTTATGAATGAAGTTCAGTGCATATTCAGCGTTCAGCCGGAGGGCTTTCCGGCTTTATTTTTTCATATCTTTTCTCAGTTCTCTGATGACATGGGCAAGCTCAGGCACAATCAGCTTTGACATTGCAAGCTTAACCGCCCCGCTTGAACCCGGCGTTGCAAACACGGCTTTGTTTTGAATAACACCCGCTGCAGCTCTCGAAAGGATCGCAGCCGCTCCGATATCCTCAGTATAACTCAGCATGCGGAATATCTCTCCAAACCCCGGAATTTCTTTCGAAAAAAGAGGAACGATTGACTCGATTGTTACATCTCTAGAGGCAATGCCCGTCCCTCCGTTTAATAGGATGGCATCGATCCGGTCATCAAGACAGCCTTCCAGCACAGCTTTTTGAATCATTTCCTTTTCATCCTTTACAATCTCATAGGAAACGATCTCATGACCGGCTTCCGCTAAAAACTCTTTCATAAGTCGGCCGCTTTTATCTGTGGCTTCCGTTCTTGTATCGCTGACGGTAATGACTTTGCAGTTGACGCGGTCAGGCGCTTCTTTTTTATGCTCCTCAACACTCATGACTAGACAGCCTCCTTTATACAGTCTTTTTTCATTATAAAGGGGAAAATGTATAAAAAAACAGCCCTCCTTGAAAAGAGAAGGCTGTTTTTTTATTTTTAGTGTGCCAGTCTGACGACGTCTCTTGCAATCATTACTTCTTCATTCGTCGGAATGACGATGACTTTTACAGGCGAATGCGGATAGCTGATAAACGCTTCTTTTCCGCGGACGTTATTCAAGGCAGGGTCCCAATAGACGCCCATGAATTCCAAACCATGAAGAACGCGCTCTCTGACTTCAACGCTGTTTTCCCCGATGCCGGCAGTGAAAATAATCGCGTCTACTCCGCTCATTCGCGCTGCATAAGAACCGATGTATTTATGAATTCTGCTTGCGAATACTTCGAGTGCTGTTTCCGCACGTTCATTGCCTTCTTTAGTTGCTTCAACGATATCGCGCAAATCGCTTGAGAATCCAGAAATACCTAAAAGACCGCTCTTCTTATTGAGCGTGTTCAGGACTTCGTCGGCTGTTTGACCCGTTTTTTCCATAATGAACGGGATAAGCGCAGGATCGATGTTACCTGAACGCGTACCCATCGCTACACCTGCAAGCGGTGTGAAGCCCATTGATGTATCGATTGATTTACCGCCTTCAACAGCTGCGATGCTCGCTCCGTTTCCAAGGTGGCAGGAAATCAGGCGAAGTTCTTCAATCGGACGGCCAAGCAGCTCTGCCGCGCGTTCAGTCACATATTTATGAGATGTACCATGGAAACCGTATTTACGGATGCCGAATTTCTCATAATATTCATATGGCAGACTGTACAGATAAGATTGTTCCGGCATCGTTTGATGGAATGCCGTATCAAAAACGGCCACGGCAGGAACATTTGGAAGCACTTCTTTAAACGCTTTAATTCCGACCATATTGGCCGGGTTATGAAGCGGTGCAAGCTCTGAAATCTCTTCGATCTCATGGATCATTTCATCCGTCAATAAAACGGAGTCGCTGAACTTTTCGCCGCCGTGTACGACGCGGTGACCGATTCCGTCGATTTCATTTAAATCCTTGATAATGCCAAATTTTGTCAGTTTATCCAGCAGCATTTTTACAGCTACGGAATGATCCGGAATATCTGTTGTCTCAGTCTTTTTTTCGTCGTTGACGGAAATCGTGAAGATGCCGTTATCCAGCCCGATTCGCTCAACAAGGCCTTTTGTCAATACTTTTTCGCTGGGCATTTCGAACAGTTGAAATTTCAGTGATGAGCTTCCAGCATTGATTGCAATAATTTTGGACATAAAATGACGCTCCTTTTTACCTATAGTCCGGTGACATTATGTTCAACCCGGAACATAAAAAATATGTATAAAATCGTTCTTAGTAAATTCAAAAAATATCTGCCTTTCTCATTTAAACACTCAAAAGAGTGCATTTCAAGTCACGATCCGACATGTTAACGCTTTCACTAAGAAATTATTATTTTCTGAATATAAAAATAGATCAGAGAATATATCTTCTCTGATCTGCTTATCTTTTTTCAGCCTGGAACCAGCTGTCGAGTTTGGCTGTCATGTTCAGCATCGCATCCTGATTGGCGAATGACGGGACTTGCGCGAGCAGAACCTGTTTAGGCGCTTTCGCCTGTTCCCCATGCTTTTGTAAAACCAAAATGCTCTTCGCGTGTGCTTCATCTTTGAAAATGGACAGCGGAAGCTGAAGCACTGCATTAATATGCGCATTGTTCTTTAAAAAGGTACGCAGCTTTTCGCTTTGACCGCTTTCAAACAAATGGTTCGGAATCATAAAAAATAAATAGCCGCCCGGTTTCGTATAGGTCAAGCTTTGTTCAATAAACAAATGGTGTGAAAAAGAGTGGCCTTCATCTGCCTTTAATTCGAAAGCGCGCGCACTTTCGTCATCAGGATAATATCCGACAGGAAGATCGCAGATGACCGCATCGGCATGTTCCATAAAAATCGGCTGCAGGCTGTCCTGGTTAAAAAGCTCGATTTCCTTTTCCTGCAGGTTTGCCTGGACATAGGCCAGCTTGATCAGGACGTCATCAATCTCTGAGCCGAACGCTTTTCCCGCTTCCTCAGCCAGCTGGTTCAAAACGGCAAGCAGCAGGTTTCCAGTGCCGACCGCCGGATCAAACAGCGTCAATCCTTTTTTCCGCTCCATAAATTTGTTCACAAGATATCCGATAAATAATCCGATCGTATCGGGCGTCATCTGCCTGTTCGGATGAGGAATATCTTTCTGGCCTTTCAGTATGGCAAGCTGGAAGGCTTTCCGTATCGACTCATGACTGCACTCTGAAAAGCGCGCACGGCCGATCAGATCCTTCACCTTTTGTTCGGCTTCTTCGGAAAGCCCACGGTCCGCAGAACCTGTAAAGAATGCCTCTCCGGCTTCCGCCAATCCTTCTATGTAAGGGATCTGCCGATCGCGTGCGATGACTTCCGCTCCTTTGTCAAGCCATTCATAAATCGTTTCGACTGGATAGTTTTGCATGATGATGTCTCTCCTTATCAAAAAATCAAAGCCATGAAAAGAGCTCCGGCAAGATGATCACCTGGAGCCCTTTTATGAGTCGAATTTACTTAACGAGTGATTTGGCAGCTTCGATGGCTTTGTCGTAGTCCGGATGGTTTGTCGCTTCGCTGACGTATTCAGTGTAGACAACTTTTCCGTTTTCATCTAAAACAAATACGGCGCGGGCAAGCAATCTCAATTCTTTAATGTAAACCCCGAATGCTTCCCCAAAAGACATCTCCCTGTGATCTGACAATGTTTCCACATTTTCAATTCCGTTTGCTCCGCACCAGCGCGCCTGTGCAAACGGCAGGTCAGCGCTGATCGTATACACTTTCACCGAACCGAGGCCTGCGGCTTCTTCGTTAAAGCGGCGGGTCTGTGCGTCACAAACACCTGTATCGATAGACGGAATCACCGAAATAACCGCCGGTTTGCCTTTGATGTCCTGAAGTGTGACTTCCTCAAGCGAATTGGACAAAACCGTGAAATCAGGCGCCTGGTCTCCGACTTTCACTTCTGAACCCACCAGTGTCACCGGGTTTCCCTTAAATGTAATTGAAGCCATCATCATTCCTCCTTCATTTATGTATGACTCTACTATAAAAGAGTTTAGGACAAACTGCAAAGCTTAAGTCCGGCAGAGACAAAAAAAGTTAACTGCTGCAGGAACAGTTAACTTCTGGGACTCTGTTGCCGGAAAGCCGGGGCTTTTAAAAAGGAGGCGTCTGGTTTTGACGGTTCATATTTTGCTTCTGCTTATCGTTTTTCTTAAACATATGCTGAATCCGTTCGATCGTTTGCGGAGCTGAGTCTAAAATCTTATCGATGACGTGCGTGTTTTCATCCAAATGCAGTACTTTAACGCCTGATGATCCGACAATCAAAAAAGCAATCGGCGTAATCGATACGCCTCCTCCGCTTCCCCCGCCAAACGGGAGCTTCGATTCTTTTCGTTCGCGGTCTCCATCGCAAGCTTTGGATTCGGCCGGTTTATTGCCGCCGAACTCGCTTCCGCCAGCCGCAAAGCCGAATCCCACTCTGGAGACGGTTAGGATGACGCTGCCGTCAGGTGTTTCCACAGGATCTCCGATAATGGTATTGACATCAATCATTTCTTTTAAGTTTTCCATTGCGGTTTTCATCAAACCTTGAATTGGATGTTCAGCCATATTCTATTCCTCCTATACTGATGAATCATTCTTTGTTGAACCTGACAGATTTTTTGGCAGCTTAAATAAGCCGCGCATTTTCCCTTTCCAGTTCACCACGATTCTGAAAGCTGCGGTTATAGCATGTCCAACCCGAAAATGGAATATACATGTCAGATGCGTTTTGGAGGAACGGCTGTTAAAGGCTGGAATCACCTCGTATTCCGGCTGGCTGTCAAAGCAAAAAAGCTGATGCAAGAGAGCCACCGTGCCGGCTTTCAGGGACCAGACGCCGCCTGTGACAATCCCGGTTAAAGCCGCGTCAGGAAAGCCGAGGACAGAGGTCCATTCGAGCTTCGTGACGTGAATCCGCTTCATAAACCGGCGGATGATCGGCTGCATATTGATGATCTGTTCCACCAATTTTTTGATTTGCTTCGTACTATCGAACACTTCCCGATAGCCGATTTTTCTCCTCTTTTTATCTTTTTTCAGAGCCGAATTCGTCTGTTCTTTCACATCAACGGTCATATCCTCCTGGTTGATTTTAATCACCGGAATCTCCCTTTTAATGCGCAGAAGGCCAAAAGCCGTCCGAACTTTGACGGTCAGCCGGTCGTCATCGTCTGTATGAAGATACTCGATCGCTACGCGGATTTTCATTATCATCAATGCTGCCAAAAGAATGAATACTCCCGCAATCCATATGTAAATCATGATTTCACTTCCTCTTATACTAAGCATTATAGGAAGAAAACTGGAAAAATAAACATAGCCGGAATTCCGCCGATACAAAGGAATAAAAAAACCCGGCAGTCTTCAGCCGGGTTTAAAACTCTCAGTCTTTTTTTCGATACAGTTTTTCATGGATAACCGCAGTGTCCGCAAAGAAATCGTGAATCCCTTGTTTCTTAGGCGAAAACGCTGCTACGAGATACGTAATATATAAACTGTTGATATAGCGGCCGATAAACTCCCTAAACAGGACCACATCCCATGTCAGCCCTTTTTCCGGGACAAGCGACACGACCTTCAGCCCGAATACCATCTTGCCCAACGTCTGTCCGAAATACTTCGTCATCAGGACAAAGTAAGCAAAAAATACTGCCGCCGTCACAAAAGAATAAAGCGAAAAGGTGAAAAACCCTGATTCTTTAGGGAGGTTCAGCAGGCTGAAAACGGGTGAAACCGCTAAGTTGTTGATGCTGCCGATAACAACCCCGTCAAGCAGAAAAGCAAACAGCCTGATCCAAAAACCGGCATAGGCATGCTCTACATGCGGGGCCGATTCTTCCCTGGAAACGCCGACATTCGGCGATAATTCATTATGATCCTTTCCATCATAAGTCACATCCATTTTTTCGGTCCCCTCCTATTTGGCATATAAATACATGAGTCTCGGTGCACCGGATTGAGAAATCGCTTCTTTAATGTTTAAGAAATCAGCTTCGCTTTTAAACATCTTATTTGCAGTCATTGAAAACAGCGAGGCAAGGCCGGCTGATTCTTCATAGCTGACAACAGATGCGCCGGCAAGGTTTTTGTGGTCCTTTTTCATCGCTTTGACCGCATCTTCATAATAGCCGAGCTCATCAATGAGATGGTTCTGTTTCGCCTGGCGGCCGTCATAGACACGTCCGTCGGCAATTTTTTTCACGTCATTTTCGGACATGCCGCGCCCTTCGGCAATAACATCTACAAACCCTTCGTACGCGTCATCGACCATTGACTGCATGATTTCTCTTTCTTTTTTCGTCATATCGCGCGTCGGTGACATGATATCTTTAAACTCACCGCTTTTAATCGTCTCCGTTTTTAATCCAAGCTTCTCTGCAAGCTTGCTGTAGTTAAGGCTTTCCATGATGACCCCGAGTGAACCCGTCAGCGTGTCAGGCGCTGCAAAGATTTTGTCGGCAGGCGTTGAAATGTAATAGCCGCCGGACGCAGCCATCGATCCCATTGATACGTAAATCGGTTTTTTCGTATCTTTTTTGATCTCTTCAAGCTTCTTATGTATCTCAGCGCTCTCGTATACTCCGCCACCCGGAGAATTGACGCGCAGAACAATGCCCTTTACGGCAGAATCGTCTTTTGCTTTTTCAAGCATTTGCAAAAACGATCTGTGGTTGTAGCCTTCAGAGCTGAACAGGCCTGAAGCGCCGCCATTGTCGGAAATCGTTCCGTTCACTTCAAGAACGGCGATTTTTCTTGAGCTGTTTCCTTGTTCAAGCACCGTTTCTTCCTGGGTGTCATTGAGGCCAAACTGCATCTTTCCGTCATTCCCCATCGTGTCAAATACTGCAAGCAAAAGGCTCATCACCGCAGATAACGCAAAAACGCCCAGCGCGATGACAAGTGCGATCCATCTTTTCGCATTCATTTTGTCTGTTCTCCTCCTTTGAATAAAAAAGCTGCATGTCTTAGTACGTATATGAAGAGAAAAAGTTCATTATGATGCCGCTTCATATACAAGAAGTTTTTGGACATGGTAAACTAAGGGTCACAGGTCATTTTAACATATATGTTAGATGGCAGAAAAATCTAAACTTAACAGACAAAGGGGAGAATGATTGTGACAGACCGCCGAAACATTTATTTCTTTTACAAAAAAAGCGAAGAAACCGACGAGCAGTGCAAAAAACTGAAACAGCTTGCCGAAGAACACGGATTTCGCGTCGTTCACCATCACAATGAAGCCAATATTATCGCAAGCATCGGCGGCGACGGGACATTTTTGCAGGCTGTTCGAAAGACGAACTTCAGGGATGACTGCCTGTACGTAGGCGTGGCCAAAAAGGGGAAAGCTCATTTGTATGCGGATTTTAATATATATGATACCGATAAAATGATTGAAGCGACAAACTCGGAGCAAATCGAGGTCAGAAAATATCCTCTGATCGATGTAACCGTTGACGGGACCAGCTTTCAATGTCTAAATGAAGTATCCATCCGTTCAAGCATTATTAAAACATTTGTAATGGACGTCTATATAGATGATCTTCATTTTGAAACATTCCGGGGGGACGGAATGATCGTGTCCACTCCGACCGGAAGCACCGCTTATAACAAATCGGTTGATGGGGCAATCGTTGATCCGCTGATTCCATGCATACAGGTGACAGAGCTCGCTTCATTGAACAACAACACATACAGAACCCTCGGCTCGCCGTTTATTTTAAGCGCGGATCGAAAGCTGACATTAAAAATCGTCCAGGACGGGAACGACTATCCGATCATCGGCCTTGATAACGAAGCCTTCAGTACGATGAATGTGAAAGAAGTCGAAGTCAGCCTCTCCGGCAAGATGATCAAAACCATTAAATTAAAAGATAATTCGTTCTGGGAAAAAGTAAGGCGCACATTTCTATAATTTTGAAAACCTTTTCATTAAAAAAGAGCAAGACGATCGTCTTGCTCTCAGCTTGTCGACAAAGTCACAAAAAAGTGGCTTGATCGACAAGCTTTTTTTGTTAAAATGTGTGTGGAATCTAATTTTTGGAGGTTTTACCATGTTGACCAAACACTCTAAAGATCAGCGTGAACAGCTTGAAGTCGTTGCCTTAAGTGAGCTTGTACCTGAAGACCATTTGGTCAGGAAGATGGAAGAAGCCATTGATTTTTCATTTATTTATCAAAAAGTTGCCCCTCTTTATTCTTCAAAAGGGCGTCCAAGTATTGATCCTGTTGTACTGATTAAAATGGTGCTCATTCAATACGTGTTTGGTCATCGCTCCATGCGCGAAACCATTAAGCGAATCGAAACTGATGTAGCCTATCGCTGGTTTATTGGATATGGATTCTCTGAAAAAATCCCTCACTTTTCAACCTTCAGTAAAAACTATGAACGTCGCTTTCATGACACAGACCTATTTGAAACAATCTTCTATAGGATTTTACGTCAGGCCATGGATCTCGGCCTCGTCGATCCTTCGGTTGCCTTCATCGACAGCACACATGTCAAAGCGAATGCCAATAAGAAAAAGTTTGTGAAAAAGATCGTAAGAAAAGAAACAAGAGCTTATCAGGAACAGTTAGATCAAGAAATTAATGCCGATCGCGAAGCCAACGGCAAAAAGCCCTTAAAGCCCAGGCAATGCTCAGAAGAACGAGAAATAAAAGAAAGTACAACAGATCCTGAGAGCGGCTATTTTGTAAAGGGTGAACGGGAACGCCTTTTTGCTTATGGTTTTCATACAGCTTGTGACCGGAACGGATTTGTGCTGGGGACGGTTGTTGAGCCTGCCAATATTCATGACAGCCAAGTGTTCACGACCCTGTTTCAACAAGTGAAAGAGCGCGTCGCCAAGCCTCATACGGTCGCAGTTGATGCCGGATACAAAACACCGGTTATCGCAAAATTTCTTCATGAAGAAAACGTTCGCCCTGTTATGCCTTACACGCGTCCGCAAACCAAAAAAGGATTCATGAGAAAACACGAGTATGTTTACGATGAATTTTATGATGTCTATATCTGCCCGCAAGACCATATTCTCTCCTATCGCACAACCAATCGGCAAGGTTATCGAGAGTATGCTTCAGATCCAAATCGATGTAAACAATGTCCATTACTACATACGTGTACAGAAAGTAGAGATCATCGAAAGATGATTCACAGACATATCTGGCAGGATCATTTAGACGAAGCTGATCATCTTCGGCATACGGAAGAGAATAAACAAATCTATGCCAAACGTAAAGAGACGATCGAACGAGTTTTTGCCGATTTAAAACATAAGCATGGCTTGCGCTGGACAACCTTACGGGGAAAGAAAAAATTGTCCATGCAGGCGATGCTTGTTTTCGCTGCCATGAATCTGAAAAAGCTGGCGAATTGGACCTGGAAAGGTCCTAACCGCCAGCCTTCTGATCGAAATAATAGAATAAAATGGACAAAAACAGGTCGGATTTTTAAAATCCGACCTGTTTTGTCAACGGTCTGAGAGCAAGACGATCGTCTTGCTCTTTTTTGCGAATGCCTATAACGAAATTTTCACTTCCGCATTCATGCCGGGAAGCAATTTGGCGCACGGATTTTGAATCGAAATCTTGACTTGAACTTTCTCGGTGACTTTCGTATAGTCTCCGCTTTGGTTCATTTCCGGAAACATTGAAAATACCGAATCTGTCGCATATCCGATCTCTTCGACCTTCCCTTCAAACGTTGTATCAGGGTCCCCGTCGACTTTGATGTCCACTTTGTCGTCTTTTTCGATATCGCGTAATTCCGTTTCTTTAATATGAGCCGTAATATATATGTTATCCATATCGGCAGTTTGACCGATGACAACCCCCGCATTTACGATTTTATGATTGACGGCTGTATTTTTGACCAGTGTTCCGTCGGAAATGGCTTTGACAGCTACCGACTGCTGCCCGTCCGATATTTTTCCGAGGTTGTCGCCGTCTGATATATGGTCGCCTTCTTTTGCATCCCAGCCGCTTAATTTTCCGGAAGCAGGCGCCGTTATTTTTGTCATATTTGCGGAAACCCTTGCTTCATCCGTCGTGACATAATGTTTATTTTGATAATAGTAATATCCGCATACAGCGACAAGCGCTAAAGTTGCGATAATACCAATCATATTGATGATCATCAAACGTCCTTTACTCATGTTTATCCTATCTCCTTTTGTTGACTTGCTGAAGGGTCTGGCAGGCGAAGGCGCTTCTGAACGAGCGATCTTCCTTTTCCGGTCGCTGCCTTTCCAATTGAAGCCGCAAGCATGATGATGCTTAGCCAGAGCAGTATCGTAAACAAATCGTGATATGCGCCAAGGGCTGAAGCTTTTCTGGCATTTGCAACAATCGTATAGGCCGCCATGTTCTTCGCATCACCAACAGAAAGCCCGCTGCTGACAAAATCACGAATCATTTTTGACAATTCCAGCTGAATTTCAGGATCAGCTTCACTGATATGTCCTCTTATCATCTCGTAGTGCACCGCATTCTTCATTGAAGCAAACCAGCCGATCACCGGTGCAGCCCAGGCACCGGCGAAATTGCGGATAAAGTGAAGCGAAACCGAGCGTTTTGAAGCTTGGTGAATATCTCCGGCAAGCGCCGTGCCCAGCGCTCCCGATACCAATACCATGCTGACGCCGCTGCCCAGCAAAACAGCATGAAGATATAACGACTCCATCGAAACACCGGGTTGAACCGATCTCCATTCCATACCGACGATGATCATTTCCAAAGCGCCGATACAGCCGAGCAATCCGGCGCCAAAATGATCATACAAAAGCGTGCTGAGCACGGCAGTAGCTAAAATCCCTGCGAAAAAACACAAATAAAAGCGTGTCATGCTTTCAAAAGAAGCCTCTGCAATGTTTTCCAAAAATCCGTTTATCCCGGCAAGGGAAACAATGATTGCAATGTGTGAAGCAACGGCCATGACTGTCCCGGAAACAGCTTTTGCGGACCACAGTGAACGAAACGGCACAAGAGGTTCCCGGGCGCGCAAGTCTGTAATGACAAACAACGCCAAAATGATGAATCCGGCCAAAAAGAACGGCCACACATAAAAAGAATGAACACCCGTCTTCTGCAAATTGATAAGCGGCACCGTCAAAACAACCATGAGCAATGAGAGCATAAAAACGCCCGTCTTATCAATCGAATGATGCTCCCGCTCATCCGCTGCTTGTTTCGGCAAAGAAAAGAAGCCGATCACAAGGCAAAGGACAGGCGAACAAATATTTAATATAAACACCCAGCGCCATGCATCCGCGCTGAGTAACCAAAAACCGCTCCGATGGCAGAAGCGCCGAACAATCCGCTAATGACGAAAAACAAAAACAAATTGCGGACCTTGTTCGGAAACGAAATCAATTTGACAGGAAGAATCGTCAAAAATAACATTCCGGAGCATAATCCTTGTATCACCCTTCCGATAAGAAGCGAAAACAAGCCTGCTGAAAATGCGTCGATCAGCGAGCCGCATAAAAATAAGGTGATGAGTGTCAGGTAGCTGTTCCGAATGCCGAACCTCCTTGAAAATATACGTCCAAGCGGAACACCGAGAGCAAAAGCAAGATTTGTCAAAATGGACGGAATCCGCATATCGTCCGGTGACAAATGAAGTCCGTTTTGAATGACGACTTGACTGAGCGTATAGGAAAGATTAAGAAAATATTGCGGCCCAATGGCCAGTATCGTTAAAACCGAAATGATCAAATACTTCGGAATGCCGATTTTTTTAGAGCTCGGGATCGCCACATCAGATTGACTCATAAGCGCTCCTCCTTTAGTTATATATTTCATATCACAAGTTGTATTATGCAAGTTAAATTATACATCCTTCCCGCAATAAATCAACCGAAAGAAAAAGAAAAGGCTGATGATCGTCTGACCAACCAGCCTTTAGCCGCTTATTTGCTCCACTTTTTAAAATCCTGATTCAGTCTGATCAAATGGGTTTCCAACGTGTTCAGTTCTTCTGTTGTCCAGTCTTGAAGAACCTCCGTGTATACATGATAGCGGGCCTTTTGCACTTTTTTCAGAGCATCAATGCCCTCCGAAGTCATCTCCACAAGGCTGATCCGGCCGTTGTTGGGATCAGGAAAACGTCTGATGAGCTTTTTCCGTTCCAAGGCTGAAACTTGTCTGCTTGCTGTCGACAGATTCAGCATTAAGGTTTCAGCCAGCGAGTTGATGGCGAGAGGACTTTGCTTATCAAGCTCGCTTAACAGCAGATATTCCGAGCGGTCCAGACTTCCAAAGCGCGGGCTGTAGGCCGTCGTCAGACGGACCAAAAGCGCGATTTCTTTCTCTATGTTTCGGAGTGAGTCATGACCCAACGGATATTCCCTCCTCTTTGTGTGGTTATTCAGCTTTCGTTTTAAGTGCGATTTCCCGTTGTCTTAGTTCAAAGCGCTTGATTTTCGCCGAAGGCGTTTTCGGCAGTTCTTCGATGAATTCTATCTCCCGGGGGTATTTATAAGGGGCCGTCATGGCTTTTACATGGTCTTGTAATTCCTTTGTCAGGTGTTCATTTCCGCGGGATGGGTCCTTTAAGACAACGTATGCTTTCACGATCGATCCCCTGATTTCATCAGGGCTTGCCACAACAGCACATTCTTTGACCTCAGGATGCTTGATCAGCGCATCTTCAACTTCAAACGGGCCGATTGTATATCCTGAGCTGATGATCACATCGTCATTGCGGCTTTCAAACCAAAAATAGCCGTCTTCATCCTTTCGCGCCTTATCGCCTGTTATAAAGTAATCCCCTCTTCTTTGTCGGAGCGTTCGTTCTTGATCTTTGTAATATTCTTTAAAAAGAGCCGGCGTGCTTAAGTGAACGGCAATATCGCCTGTTTCGCCCGGGGGACAGCTCTTTCCATTCCCGTCAATAATATCAACCAAGTTTCCAGGCGTCGGTTTTCCCATGCTTCCAGGCTTGATTTTCATACCTTTTAAAATCCCCACCAACAGCGTGCTCTCCGTTTGTCCGTATCCGTCCCGCACAGCAATATGAAAATGCTTTTTAAATGTATCGATGACTTCCCTGTTCAACGGCTCTCCGGCCGAAACAGCGCTGTGCAGAGAAGACAGGTCAAATCGGGACAAATCATTGACTTTCGCCATGAACCGGTACTCTGTCGGCGTACAGCACAGCACATTGACTTGATGGCGCTCAATCAGCCGCAAATACGTTTCCGGCGTGAATTTTCCATGATAGATAAAGCCGGTTGCACCGCTACCGAGCACTGCTAAAAACGGGCTCCATACCCATTTTTGCCAGCCCGGCCCTGCTGTCGCCCAGACGAGATCCCCTTCCGAAATGTCAAGCCATGCGGAAGCTGTCGTTCTTAAGTGAGCATAAGCCCAGCCGTGTGTATGTACAACCCCTTTTGGCTGACCGGTCGTGCCGGATGTGTAAGATAAAAATGCGATGTCATCGCGAGAGGTATCCGCCGCTTGAAAATCCGCTGCAATGGCCTGATTCATTTTTTCGAGCAGATTGATCCACCCTTCGCTGCTTTCTCCGACGGCAAATAACGACAGTGCCTCTTTTGAACGAACATCTAGAAAAGCATCAAGAAATGCTGAATATACGACGGCTCCTTTGACGCCTGCATGCTTGATCCTGTAATCCAAGTCTTTCGCCCGAAGCATTTCGGAACATGGGATGACCACCATTCCAGCTTTTAAAATGGCCATGTACACGGCATACGTTTCCGGTATCCGCGGCATCATCACGATAAGCTTGTCACCTTTTTTCAGTCCAGAACGGGTTAATATGCTGCCGATTTTGTAAGCCTTTTCAATCAATTTTTCATAGGACCATGACACTTGACGCCCTGATTCATCTTCCCAGATCAATGCGGTCTTATCGCGGGAAGATTTAAATTTTTCAATTTCATCAACCGCATTATACTTCTCCGGCGCAATCAAATCTTCTCTTCTCAACCCTTCCATCTCCTTGTCTTGTGCCATCTTTTTATTATACATAATCCTTTCATACAATTGTATTCCGAAATGCCTATTTTGCAGAACATAAAAAAGAGTGGGGATTAAACCCCACCCATTATCCATTGCTTTTTAATTTTAATTATTGTTGTGTTCCACCCATTTGCTGTTGAGCGAAAGAAACTAAACGCTTAGTGATTTCTCCTCCAACTGAACCGTTTGCACGAGAAGTAGTTTCTGCTCCAAGGTTAACGCCAAATTCAGAAGCGATTTCGAATTTCATTTGGTCGATAGCTTGAGCAGCACCAGGAACCAATAGTTGGTTAGAACTGCTTTGTCTGTTGTTTTGAGCCATGTGTTCTCACCTCCTTGTGAGTATAGATTGTGTAAAAACACATGACTTCATACAAAGAATGTTTGGTAATTGTATGCAAAAACAGACAAAGATGTTTGATTGAATATTCCTTTAGAAAAAATCCGCAAATTGATCTTTCGTTTCCGCTTTGCTGCTCAAAACAATCGTTTCCGTGTTTTCCACAGCTTCGTTGATAAGCGGTTCGAAATCTGTGTAGCTTTCAAAGTGTTCGATTTTCTCTTTTTTCGGACGCGTTTTCGGCGCAGAAGGCGTAAAGATCGTGCAGCAGTCTTCGTACGGACGTATGCTGATATCGTACGTATCGATTTCCTTCGCTTTTTCGATGATTTCCGTCTTATCCATGCCGATTAAAGGGCGCAAAACCGGCGTGCTCGTGACCGCGTTGATGGCATACATGCTTTCAAGCGTCTGGCTTGCCACCTGGCCGAGGCTTTCCCCTGTAAAGATCGCAAGCGCGTTATGGCGTTCGCGCAGTTTGTCGGCGATCTGGAGCATCAGCCTTCTGGTCGCCGTCATGGAATAGTTCTCGGGAATCTGCTTTTGAATGAGCTCTTGAGTTTTTGTAAACGGAACGATATGAAGCTTGATGTCTCCGCCAAAAGCCGTAAGCCGCTTAGTAAGATCGATCACTTTTTGCTTGGCCCGCTCGCTTGTATATGGCGGGCTGAAAAAGTGAACGGCTTCGATCTCAAGTCCGCGCTTCATGGCATAGAACCCGGCAACAGGGCTGTCGATTCCGCCGGATATCATAAGCATCGCTTTTCCTCCGCTTCCGACCGGCAGTCCGCCCGCACCTTTTTCATCCCGGAATGTCAAATACGTGGCATCTTCCCGAATTTCGATACGCAAATGGATGTCCGGGGAGTGGACGTCAACGGTAAGATCGTCGGTGTTGCGCAAAATGTGTCCTCCGATCTCGGCATTCATCTCATTTGTATTTAATTCAAACTGCTTATAAGCCCTTTTCGTCGATACTTTAAAGGTATCCCCGGGCTTGTATTGTTCTTGAACAGAAGCGAGCGCCGTCTCTTTAATGCTTTCCAGATCTGTCCGGCACTTCACGGCAAGACTGAACGATTGGATGCCGAAAACGTGTTTCAGACGAGCCATTACAGCTTCAGCGTCTTCTCCGTTTAATACGAGAGTCATTCTGTCGCGTGTTGATTCATAACGGACCTTGCGGAAATCGCGCAAGACCATTTTGATATTTCTTTTCAGGCGATCGACAAAAAGCTTTCTATTCTTTCCTTTTGTTGAAATTTCGCCAAATCTGATTAAAATGTAGTCCTCATTCATTGTGCCTCTACCTCATAATTCCTTTTAGTTTGTGTAAACTTTCTTTTAAGGCCGTCATAAACGGGCCGACAATCTCATGATTATCCCGGTACGTCATGCTGATTCTGATGCTGCTTGAGGCCGCATCTTCACCTTTTCCCATTTCTAAAAGCACCTTGCTCGGCTTATGCTGTTTTGAAGAGCATGCTGATGTCGTCGATACGAAAATATCCCGCTCCTCTAGCATATGCAAAAGGACCTCAGCCTTCAATCCCGGAACGGAAAAATTGATGATATGCGGCGCGCTGTTTTCTTCCGGCGTATTTAATATAACACCTTTCAGCTCTTTTAGCTCCTTGATAAAAGCTGATTTTGCCGCCTTTATTTCTTCTATATAATGGTTATAATCCTGTTTTGACAAATTGATCGCTTTTGCAAGTGTAACGGCGCCGGCGGTATTTTCAGTTCCAGCACGCCTGTTGTTCTGCTGTTCTCCTCCGGAAATCAAAGGAAAAAGCGAGATCCGTTCGTTTAGAATGAGGGCTCCTGTCCCCTTTAAGCCGTGAAATTTGTGACCCGAGATTGTACAAAGGTCAATGGCTGCCCCGGAGATGTCCAGCGGAACCTTGTTGATGCCCTGAACATGATCAACGTGAAAGTATGCCCTTGTGTTTTCTTTTACGATTTTCCCGATTTCTTCCAGAGGCTGGATGACGCCTGTTTCATTGTTGACGTGCATGATGCTTACAAGAATCGTGTCTTTGCGGAGCGCTTGTTTCAAGTCTTCAAGAGAAACAAAGCCATGGCCGTCGACAGGAAGATATGTAACCTCAAAGCCGAAGGCCGTCTTCAGCTGCTCCAAGGATTCCGTCACAGACGGGTGTTCAATGGAGGAAGCAATGATATGCTTTCCTTTTTGCGCATGTGCCAAAGCAATGCCTTTAAGCGCCATGTTATTGGCTTCTGAAGCGCCGGACGTAAACACGATATCATGATTTTTTAGCGAAAGCGCCGATTTAATCTGTTTCCGCGCTTCAGAAAGCAATTGATCCGCTTCAACGCCGTGGCGGTGCAGAGACGACGGGTTGCCGAAGAAGCGCTGATTTACTTGTTCATAAATTTGTAATAATTCAGGATATGGTTTTGTTGTTGAACTATTATCAAGATAAATCATGATCTACTCCTTTAAAATGAACGTTCTTCATATCAACTTGTAATTGAAAATTAAAAATAAATGTTTGACTTCTCTGATTTTTAAAATATAATAGTCTTTGGACTTTTGTCATATTATATCACGAAAATAAATTGACAGAAAATTTAAACAAAATGCCAGGAGGTTCTTTTTAATGAAAACTTCACTATCCGCTAAGGAAACGACGGCGATTGGGCTTATGCTGTTCGCCCTCTTTTTCGGAGCGGGAAATATGATTTTTCCTCCCCAGCTTGGTCAAGCTGCCGGAGAGAATATTTGGCCGGCTATCATCGGATTCTTGCTGACGGGCGTTGGTCTTCCTCTGCTCGGCGTCATCGCGGTTGCTTTAAAAGGGAGTGCAAAAGGCCTAGCTGACAAAGCCCACCCGGTCTTCGGCACGATATTAATCGTCAGCATTTATTTAACGATCGGACCTTTATTTGCCATTCCGAGGACGGGAAACGTTTCATACGTCATAGCGGTTGAGCCGTTTTTAGGAAAACATTCGTCAAGTCTTTATCTGTTCATCTTTACCCTGATCTTTTTCGGGATCACTTATTTCTTGGCGTTAAACCCAAGCAAGCTTGTTGACCGCATCGGTAAAATTTTAACACCGATATTATTGACTGTAATCGCAATCTTAGTCATCAAAGCGTTTATCACCCCAATGGGCAGCATCGGATCTGTGACAGAGGCCTATCAATCCGCACCTCTGTTTGTCGGATTTTTAGAAGGGTATAAAACGATGGATGCGATCGCTTCAATCGTATTTGGAATTGTCGTTATTACCGCGATTAAAGACCGCGGCGTTACAAATCCAAAGTCAATCGCCGCTTCATGCATCAAAGCGGGGATAGTCGCTGCAGTCGGTCTCGGACTCGTTTATGTTTCTCTCGCTTATTTAGGGGCGACAAGTGTTGAAACCGTCGGTTCGCTCGACAACGGCGGCGAAATATTGTCCAAAGCTTCCGCGTATTTGTTCGGCTCGCTTGGAAATGCCGTGCTCGGTATCGCGATCTTGTTCGCCTGCCTGACGACGAGCGTCGGACTCGTTTCCTCTTGCGGAGAGTATTTTTCAAAGCTGATTCCGAAGCTCTCTTACAAAGCTGTTGTCATCATCGTGACGCTTTTCAGCCTTGTGATTGCCAATTTCGGACTGACAGAAATCATCTCGTTTTCAGTACCGATTCTGTCGGCGATTTATCCGCTTGCGATCGTTGTCGTTTTGCTCTCATTCATTGACAAGCTGTTTGCTGAACGGCGCGAAGTCTATATCGGTGCCCTTATCCCGACTGGAATTTTAAGCATCATCGACGGATTAAACGCGGCGAAAATTCCGCTGGGGCCGGTTAACGATATCTTAAAAGCGAACATCCCGCTGTTCAGCATGGGTGTCGGCTGGGTCATTCCGGCTGTTATCGGCGCGGTGATCGGTTACATTGTGACATTTTTTATCGCTTCGCCGAAAGACAAATTAAAGAAAGTCAGCTGATCTTTGAAAAACCGGCTCTGTTTTTAAACAGGGCCGGTTTTTTTATCTTTCATTGCAGCTTTAGATAAAAAAACCCGACACGCCTCTTCACGTGCCGGGTTTTTGCTCTATTCAGGCTGCTTCGCGTCCGCTGCAAGCCGGGCCACTGCTCCCGGCGACGCTTTTTCCACCGCTCTGGCGGCAATGTCGTAAGCCTCTTCATACTGATATGCGTAAAAACTGTTCTCTGCTTCTTTCAGCTGTTCGGAAAGAATCCGGTCCTGGCTTCTGAATCGGTTGCCATATTGGATGATGCGTTCGATCAGCAAAACCATTTCAACCAGTTCATCCGTCTTTGTTTTCACTTCTGTGACAAGCTGTTCCGCCTCTTGAAGGCGTTCGTTCACCGCATCCATGTTCAGCGGCAGCTCATTCAGCTGTTCTGTCACTTTCTGCACAGTCGTCTGCGACTGCCGGATCTTTTCGGTTATGGCCTCCGGAATGCCTGGAACATTGCTTTTCTCCAGGCTTCGCGCCGTATCTTTGATCGTCCGCTTCAATTGCTTGAGAAGCTCTCTTGCCTGAAGCTCTTCTTTTCTCAGCATTTGCAGCATGTCCCTGTATTCGTCATGCTCCCGTTGAGCGGCTTCCATCTGCTTTTCGATATCCGCAAGCTCTTCTTTTAACAGCGAGTAGGCGACATGTTTCTGATCAAGCCTTTCTCTCACTTGTTCGAACTGCTTTTCGATCATTTCAAGGCGCTTTTCGTATGACTGCTGTTTCTCCAGTTCTCCGGTTGTCAGTCTGTAGCCTTTCTTAACGAGCTCGGTTTCAGCTTCGGTATCCTTTTTGGAGGCTTCAAGCTTTTCCAATGCAGCGGCAAGCTCAGGCACTTTCCCCAAAATTTCCTGCCCTGCTTCGACTTCATGCTCCAGCTGGTTATACAGCGTCTGGATCGTTTCATCAATCATCTGCACGATTGCGGCGGCTTCTTCTAAATCAAGTTCGTCCAAAAGCGCACCTTCAGCGCGCTTCAATTCTTTCAAAAGGTTTTCGAGCTCCTTCTCCACTTGAATATGATCGAGCTTGTACCCTTTATCGATCATTTCCTGATAGCCGGCTTTCAATTTGGCAAGTTCCTGCGGAACGGTCTGCTTGCAGCTTGCAAGCAGTTTCGGCACATCGTCTATGTATGATTGAAGCTCTTCAAGCAAACGGTCTTGGGCAAGCAGCACCTTTCTGGCTTCTATATAATTTCCGCCTTCTGTTTCCTCTTCAAACTGTTTAATGCCTTCCCACACGGTGTCGAGGTCGGCTTCAATTTTCTCATAGAGGTCTCCGTACAGGTGGCTGTATGCCAAAAGGTTTTTCCGCACTTTTGTATACCGTTCTTTTACCTCTTCGATTTCTTTGCGGTTCTGCTCTTCGCTCGAGACAAGATCGGCGATTTCCTTTAAGATGTCTTCAATGTTGGATTCAGCCGCTGATAAAAGATTCTCAATATGCGCAAGCACCTGTTTCGATTTTTGAAAACGGTATTTGTCGGCGCAATCCTCGGCTTCAAACAGAAGCTCTTCGACTTTGGGCATATGCGAGGTGACGATTTCATCCCATTCCCGGCGCCACCTTTCAAAGAATTCCTCAGTCTGCCCCGTCATTTTCAGATGCTTGATTTTTGACATCTCTTCCACGATCGATCGGTTCATGATTTCAATTTTCCAAGCTTCTAAACGGTCGATCTCTTTATATATATTTTTTCTGAATAAGTAGCCCGTAGCGAATAAGATTAAAAATAACGCCAGTAAGCCAATGACAAACTCCATAATGAGCCCCCTTGCTGTTTATCTGTTCTGTCAGGGTATGATATTTGAAATTGTTATGTAAAAATGAAGTTAAACTATCGTTTTCATTGTTCTTATGATACCATGTAACCAACATTTTTTGAGCAGAATTTTTAATTTTTTTACATCAAAGTGACAACATCTGACTATTTTTTTACGGGGTGACATCATGCTGAAACGAGACGGTCATGTTCATTCTCCTTTTTGTCCGCACGGATCAAAAGACGAATTCAGATATTATATAGAAGAATTATGCAAAAAAGGCTTCCGATCCGTATCCTTCACCGAGCATGCGCCGCTTCCGCCTTCATTCATGGATCCGACTCCGGAGAAAGACAGCGCCATGCCGATCTCCGAGCTGGACCGCTATATTGAACGGCTGACCGAACTGAAGACAGAATACAAAGGACAGCTCGACGTTTTGATCGGTCTTGAAGTCGATTATATCCGCGCCTTTGAACACGAAACGAAAGCTTTTCTCGATCAATACGGCACGCATCTTGACGACAGCATTCTTTCCGTTCATTTTTTGCCGGCCGGATCTTCGTACATCTGCCTTGACTACGATGAAAAAGCGTTTCAGCAGCTGATCGGCTGCTACGGCAGCACAGAACAGGTCTATCTCGCCTATTATGACGAAATCTATTCTTCCATTGTATCACCGCTGGGAGCATTTAAGCCAAAACGAATCGGCCACATCACGCTTGCGAAAAAATTTGTGAAGCTGTTTCCGTATACGATGTCAGAAAGCGTCAGAAAATCAGTCTCCTCCTGTCTGGATGAAGCTGCAAAACGCGGATTCGAACTTGACTTTAATACGTCCGGCCTCCGCAAGCCTTATGCAGGCGACGTCTATATGGAAGAATGGATGATAAAAGAAGCGGAACAAAAAAACATCCCGCTTGTCTTTGGGTCTGACGCCCACCAAGCAGAGGATGCCGGATTTGGTTACGAACAGTTTGAGAGCCGCTTTGCTAAATAACGGCGGCTTGCCGACCTTCTCTGTACAACAGACTGAGAAGCCATGTTTTGACTTCCTTGTAATACGCCTGATAAAAGTACGGCTCGTGCGGCTGTACATAAAGCACTTCTGAAATATATTGAGGCTGCAGATAAGGCATCATTAAAAGCGACTTCAGCTGAATCATAAAATGGGAAAGGGGAAAACGGGAAAATTCGTTGTCCTCATTTCCCTTTTCAATGATCAGATGGAGAATGTACTTTTCTTTTGTTAAATATGTCGACAACACTTCACGATTCAGTGTGGAATCGATCGTGACTTCGCGATAAACAAACCGAGTTAATTGACGATGCTCATGCTGATACGATAGAATATCAAAAACCAATTGAAGAAGGCAATCCGTTGCACCTGCATCCTGAAGGCGTTCATAACCCTTTTCAAGGACTCTTAAATAGCCTTCATAAAAACGGGATATCAAATGCTCCATTAAACCGCCTTTTCCATTAAAATAATAGGAGATGTGGGCGACATTAACATTGGCTGCTCGGGCAATTTCGCGGACGGATGTTCCTGAAAAACCTTTTTGGTTGAACAGCTCCACGGCAGATTCGATGATCCTGTCCTTCGTGGTTGAAATAGCGTTTGATCCCATCTTGTTTCACCCCTTCTTACTTAAAACAATTCCACTTCAAACGGAATTGTTCCTGTAAAAAGTGCTCGACAAATAGCATCACGGCAAGCGTGTTTTTGCCATTTCAAAGAAAAAGCGAGGGAAATTATCATGTTTCATGTCGAAAAAACAGAAGGCAGCAAAGAAAAAAAATACGAGCTTCTCCTCAAACAGATCGATGCGCTGACAGAAGGCGAACCTGATATGATCGCCAATACAGCAAACGCCTCCGCTCTTTTGTATCAATCATTGGAAGACATCAACTGGGCGGGTTTTTATTTTGCCAAAGACGGCGAGCTTGTGCTCGGGCCGTTCCAGGGACTTCCTGCATGCGTAAGAATCCCGTTCGGGAAAGGCGTCTGCGGCACCACTTATACAAACGGCCGGGTTGAGCGCGTTGAAGATGTGAACGCGTTCCCCGGACACATTGCGTGTGATGCGGCATCCCAATCCGAAATCGTAGTTCCGCTTGAAGTTGACGGGAACATCATCGGAGTGCTCGATATCGACAGCCCGATTAAAAACCGCTTCGACGAAACGGATGAATATTATTTGAAAAAGTTCACAGAGAAGCTTGGAGAGCGTTTAAGCGAAAAGAGCCGGTAAATCCGGCTCTTTTTTAATGTGTCATGAACCTGTTTTTCCCGTTCCGCTTTGCATTGTACAGCGCGACATCCGCCTCTTTAAAAAGGTCGGATAAAGATTTCGGACGATCCTGAGACCAATGGGATACCCCGCACGAAATCGTCACCGTCGGATCCGTATATTCCCTGACAAGCATTATGAGCCTTTCAGCAAGCATTTCACCGGCGTTCAGCCTTGCTTTCGGCAAGTATACCGCAAGCTCTTCTCCTCCCCACCTTGCTGCGACATCCTGGTCGCGGATGTTTCGCTGGATCACCCGGGCGACTTGAATGAGAATATCATCGCCTTTCTGATGGCCGTACGTATCGTTAATCTGTTTAAAATCATCGATATCAATCAATACGAGCACGCCGCTCTCATCCGCTTTCATACTGTATCCGATTTTTTCATCGAAATAGCTTCTCGAGTAAAGCTCTGTCAAACGGTCTGTTTGAACAAGATACTTCAGCCGGTCGCGCAGCATCAAATTCGATACGGCGAGCGTGGAATGCCTGATCAGCGTCTGAAACAGCTTAAACATCTCAAACGAAAAGGAGCAGACGTTTTTTTTCAACACGATGACAAATCCTTTGTTTTCATTATTTTCCAGCATCGGAACGCCCATTAATGAAGCATATCCTTCATTCCCAAAAAGCGAAGAACCGTTTCCGACAAACACCCCGTTTTCCTCTGAAATCTTTTCTTTAACATAGCGGATGTATGGAAGGGCATCATCAGTCTGAAAAAAACTAGTGCTTTTCGGCAGCAGGTTTTCCTCGCCCAAGTGATTTTTATAAAAAAAGCCCACTTCTTCGGCACCAAATGAACTGATCAGCCTTTCGGACAAACTCTTCATCATATCCGGGAGGCGTTTCGTCCGGTTCAGCTGATGCGATGTTTCATTAATCAGCTCCAAATTTGAAATCATATTCTGCGACTGTTCGTAAAGCCGTGAATTTTCAAATGCTTTCCCTGCCGCATTCGAAATAATGCATATATCCGCTGCCGTATCGGCAGCGCCTGGTCCAAAGGCTTTCAAAACGCCGTACGTTCCCTGCCGGCCTTTAATCGGAATGTATACTTCCGCTTCATTTTTGCTCTTCACCTGTCCTGATAAGTATGCCTCCAAGGCGAAAGAATCGGTCGATTCGCTTTGCACATCCAACTCTATCGCAGGGAGGTTGATGTATTGATCCTCATCGTATGACAAGAAAAGACAATACGTTAAAAAAGGAAACACACTCCTTAAGCTTTCGAGCATTGTCTTGAGCACCTGCTCCTGATCCATCAGCTCATGCAGCAGCTCCGTCTTTTCATAAATCTTTGTTTTCTTAAGCTCATCACGAAATAATGCGTCAAGCTCCAGACAATGCACCAAAAACAGATGAATGGATTCCGCGAGACGTTCTGGTAATTTATGATTCTTTTGACATGAAAGTTCTATATATTTGCTGTTTTCTTCTATTGTTATAATGATATAATAATCATTAACTCGACTGATTTGGTCGTTCGCTCCCTGCGGTCTTGAAGAAGGACGCAATGAAAGAGATATAAACAAAAAAAATGACTCTGCTGCCGCTTTTAGCCAGGCAACAGAGTCATCGTACGAGACTGCCGGCCTTTTTAAAAGAAATTGGAACAGCTTCTGATGAAAAGACAGATATAGGTCTTCAGTTTGTTTATTCATGGTCATCACCTTAAAAAAATCCGTTTTGTGTATTTTATTTTCCTGATTATATCATAAAAAACAGGACTTTATACTTATTAACGATTCGTGCTCTTTGGGACAGTCCATGAATGGTTGACTTTGCACAGCGGACATTATATAATCTTCTTTGTGTGAAATAATGCAGCCTTTTTGTTCTGCTTCTGTGTTTCATTTTGTTCCTTATCTATTAAGGTGTATCGTGTAACTCTTTGCTGCTGGAGCGAGGATACATGAAAACAAAATGGACATGGCTGAATTGAACAGATGGGTTTTATTTTCACAAAAATAAAACCAAAGGAGGAGTCACATTATGGCTCGCTATACAGGTCCAAGCTGGAAAATATCCCGCCGTTTAGGCATCTCTTTGAGCGGTACGGGTAAAGAATTAGAAAAACGGCCTTACGCACCAGGTCCTCACGGTCCGGGACAGCGTAAAAAACTATCAGAATATGGTTTGCAATTGCAAGAAAAGCAAAAGCTTCGCCATATGTACGGTGTGAACGAACGCCAATTCCGCAACCTTTTTGACAAAGCTGCGAAAATGGCTGGTAAACACGGTGAAAACTTCATGATTCTTCTTGAAGCACGTCTTGACAACATCGTTTACCGTCTTGGCCTAGCGCGCACTCGCCGCCAAGCACGCCAATTGGTAAACCACGGTCACATTCTTGTTGACGGAAGCCGCGTTGACATTCCGTCTTACCAAGTTAAACCTGGCCAAACGATTTCACTTCGTGAAAAATCTCAAAACCTTTCTGTCGTTAAAGAAGCGGTTGAAGTGAACAACTTCGTTCCTGAATACCTGACTTTTGACGCTGAAAAGCTTGAAGGTTCACTAACTCGCCTTCCAGAGCGTTCTGAGCTTCCTG
Source organism: Bacillus sp. GM2 (assembly GCF_056155945.1). Lineage (NCBI taxonomy): Bacteria > Bacillati > Bacillota > Bacilli > Caryophanales > Bacillaceae > Bacillus > Bacillus sp. GM2. The sequence continues at coordinate 552,663 of NZ_JBRKSZ010000007.1, read as the reverse complement.
CTGAGATCAACGAAGCATTGATCGTTGAGTTCTACTCTCGTTAATAGAAAATGCTCTTTAAAGAGCATTGGCAAAAACCCTGGAATCGCTGATATATTAGCGATTCTAGGGTTTTTTGTTGTCCTCCGTTGATTCGGGGAGATTGCGGGCTGTTGATAAGCCGGGAATAAAACGGACCCAGCCCATAAGCGTCGGGTTTTTGATAGATGATTTTTCTTGCAAGGTACCTCCTCACGAGCAAGATATGACAAACGTCTCCTTTTCTCTAATACAGATTTTCGGTAAAATCAAATCGTTGGTTAAAGAATGAAAACTGGGGAGTGACCAACAAATGCTTATGTTTTTTGGTAAGTTTGTCTTGTTCTACTTGTTCTGTTTAGCTGCATTCGCCATTTTCAAAGTCATGTACTACAATATCAGCAAAAAATGGGTTGCAAAGACTAAAGATGGCACTAAACTGAATTGGGCTTTGAATGTCTTTGTTAAACACGGTAAGAAAATGGACAGCAACGACTGCTTTGTTATGGGGGTGTTAGCGGGATGGTGTGCGATTTATTTATAAAAAACTCCCGGAAGGCTTCGATGAGAGCCGAGATCCGTCTCGCGATACCGCATCTTAGTGACTGCTTTTGTTTTAGTCTCGCCCATTTGACTGTCTCCGGTATCTCAAAACCATCCTGAATCATCACTGAAATTGATACGCCAAACAATCTTCGGAAATACGGGCTTCTCTCATTAAAAATCAAGTTAACAGTCTTCCTTCAGACTATAAAAAAACCCCAATCGCCAGATGATTGTCTAACAATTGGCGTGCAATTTACGATACATTTACTTTTGGATTTGGCCCATATTGATTTTCTTTTGTTTCGCCAGCCTGACAGTAAAAAATCAGCAGAATGACAGCACCGATTATCGGCAACAAGCCAATTAAAATCCACCAGCCGCTTCTTCCGGTATCATGCAGCCTGCGGACATTGACAGCCAAAGAGGGCAGCAAAACAGCCAACTGATAAATTAAGATCAGGACGTACCCGAGGAATCCACCGCCGTACCCGATGATATATCCTACTTGATATCCGTCATATCCTTCCGCTGTCATGATTCCTGAAATAAATAAACTTACGATCATTACGGTTAAGATAAATAAAATAAAACATATGATGCCGTTAAATAAATGAAACAACCAATATTCCTTTCGTCTTGCTCTCCCTTCAAAATTCGCATAATTCCTCAAGCCTTTCCAATACCACTTCATACAAGTTCCTCCATTGTCAAATCTATAAATTTGCGAAAAACATAAGAATTATACCATAAAATATCATTTTCAACCATTTAATTGAAGGATGCTCCCAAGTCATCTTAGAGGAACATTTTTTCTAATTGGAATTTGAGCTTGTTCCTTTTCAACATTCACTTCTCATTTCACCATTGCTTCTGTATAATATGAATCATCCATTTCGCCTCTGTAGCTTTAGAAGGGAAGAGCGCCGTAAAACATTGTAGGAACGGGTCGCAAGGCAAGGGTTTCAGAAGCACCGAAAAGCAAATAGCTGAGACAGGTGGAATTCCTGTCGGTGAAAGTCCGTAGGGAAGCGTGTTCTCCCCCAGCCTATGCTTACGAGAGGAGTGCGGGTTCGAATCCCGCCGGAGGCATTGATCTTTGTTCTCGAAGAAGAAGTCAAAAAACAGACAGAAATTCACTGTCTGTTTTTTGACGGCTTTAATCTGTCATATATTAAAATGTGTAAGATTCGCCGTCATCCGGCACGAGTACGCGAGAGGACATTCCTTTTTCACGAATGAAGCTCTTCAATTCTTCCCGTGATAAAGTCCAATGGTTGACAGCTTCCATATGACTGGAAATGATTGTGGCCTGAGGTGCAGCTTGATAGACTTTGGCAATATCCTCTTTCCCCATCACAAGAGACCCTCCTTCAAAGAACTGATTGTCTCCTCCGTTAACGACTATGATGTCCGGCTGATGCGCAGCGATTTCTTCCCGGACACCTTCATACCAAACTGTATCCCCTGCCACATACAGCGTTTTCTCCTTTGAGTGCTTGAAGACAACACCGCACACTTCTCCGGCAAGCTTTAGTATCTCTCCTCGTCCATGCTCGCCTTTTGTCTTGATTAATTGAATCCCCTCAAACACCGTATTTTTTGTTAAAACCTCTATATTTTGAAAACCGGCTTTTCTCACTTCCTCAGCATCTGCTTCATTTTGGACAAACAGTTTGATTTCTTTCGGCAACAGATCTTTGGCAGCATCGTCAAAGTGATCTAAGTGCAGATGAGTGATGATGACTGCGTCTGTATTCTTGACGAGCTCGCGGGTTGGCACAGGCAGGCTGACCAAAGGGTTGTTTTGCTCTTGTCTTGCTGAGTTCGGGAAAGGAGGATAAGCGCCTTTCTCAGCCAGCATCGGATCTATTAAAAATGTTTTGCCCGCATATTTGACGGCTAATGTTGCATTTCGAATTTGTTGAATATTCATCGTTATCATGCCTTTCCTTTCATTTACGATTAGTTTATACTATGGCCGATCAACATTTACATTGATAAAATCAAGTCTTTTTAGCGTTTGACTTGATTTTTGAAAAACGTTCATTTGAAAGGATATGATGAAATGCTGGATCATACAGACAAGCAAATCATAGAGGAATTATCAAAAAACAGCCGGATGACCATGAAGGAATTAGGAGAGAAAGTTCATTTGACAGGGCAGGCGGCCTCAGCAAGGGTTGCTAAATTAGAGGATCAAGGAGTGATTGAAGGTTACACCATAAAAGTGAATCAAGTGAAACTCGGGTGTTTTATTCACGCTTTTATCAATATCTATACAAAAAGCACTTATCATAAGCCTTATCTTTCGTTTATCAAAGCACAGCAGAAATACATCATTCAAAACTATAAAATCAGCGGGGACGGCTGTTATCTTCTCGAATGCAAGTTTCCGTCAAATCAACTGTTGGATCAATTTTTAACAGACTTAAATCATCATGCAAATTATAAACTGTCGATCGTTATTAATAAAACGGGCGTATAAAGAACCTGCCGTCCGCTTTTTTTATAAAAAAGAGAGCCCCTAAAGACCCTCTACTTCAGCCGCTTTGCCGCATTTTCCGTCTGATTCAATTGATTGTATCCGTCAGCCGACTGCTGCACCTCTTGTTTTCGTTCAGTTTCCAGCTGCTTGTGGTAATCTTCCATAAATTTTTCTTTAGCTGCAATGAACAGGTTCATGCTACATTCCTCCCTCTTCAACGATGGAAACGCTTTACCTATTACATCTATATTTTTGACATTTCCTGAATGAACATACATGAAACATACGGACACAAAAAAACCCTTGCCGTTTGGCAAGAGTTTTTTTGATTACTTATATGTGAGCAGGAAGTATTTCTTTTTACCGCGGCGAATGACGGTGAATTGGCCTTCGATGCGGTCTTCAGGGCTGAGGACGCTGTTTACGTCAGTACGTCGTTCGCCGTTGATGTAGACGGCTCCGTTTGTGATGTCTTCGCGCGCCTGGCGTTTGGATGGGGAAAGCTTCGATTGGACGAGAACATCGACGAGCGGCAGCTCATCGGTTTCCCCGAGCTCCATGGAAGGAACCCCTTTAAAGCCGACCTTCACTTCTTCAGCAGTCAGTTGTTTAATATCTCCGCTGAAGAGCGCTTTTGAGATGTTGACGGCCTGCTCAAACGCTTCACGGCCGTGTACAAGTACGGTCACTTCTTCGGCGAGGCGTTTTTGCGCTTCGCGTTTTTCAGGTGCCGTCTCTGTTTTTTCAGCGAGATCTTCGATTTCTTCTTTGGACAAGAAAGTGAAGTATTTTAAGTATTTCACGACATCCCTGTCGTCGGTATTGATCCAGAACTGATAAAACTCATATGCCGACGTCTTCTCTTTATCAAGCCAGATCGCGCCGCCTTCCGTTTTTCCGAACTTTGTGCCGTCTGCTTTTGTCACAAGCGGAATCGTCAATCCGAAAGCTTTTGCATTCTCTTCAGATTTGCGGATAAGCTCAAGTCCTGACGTGATATTGCCCCACTGATCGCTTCCGCCGATCTGCAGCTTGCATTCCTGGTTTCTGTATAAATTCAAGAAATCGAGAGACTGCAGGATCATGTAGCTGAACTCAGTATAAGATATGCCCGTCTCGATTCTGGAGCTTACCGTATCTTTGGCAAGCATGTAATTGATTCCGAAGTTTTTGCCGACATCGCGCAGGAAATCAATGACGTTCATTTTGCCGATCCAGTCATAGTTGTTCGCCATGATCGCCGGATTCTCATCAGCTTCAAAATCAAGGAAACGCGAAAGCTGGTTTTTGATTTTCTGTGACCATTCGCGGACGATTTCTTCAGTGTTCAGCGTGCGCTCCGCTTTCTTTCCGCTCGGATCGCCGATCAGGCCCGTCGCTCCGCCTACAAGTGCAATCGGACGATGTCCGGCCAGCTGAAAGCGGCGAAGCATTAAAATCGGCAGCAGGTGTCCGATATGCAGACTGTCAGCTGTCGGATCAAATCCGGAGTATAAGCTGATTTTCTCTGTATCCAGCAGGTCTCTCAAGCCTGCTTCATCGGTTTGCTGCTGAATCAGTCCCCTGAAGGACAAATCATCAAGTAAGTGTGTCATCATCATTTAGCTCCTTTTTTCCAAAAATAAAACGCCCCTTCGCAAAAACGAAGGGACGATAAAAATCGCGGTACCACCCTGCTTAAAAGAACGCATGGCCGCGCTCTTTTCACTCTCATTGATAACGGAAAAGCTTCCGTTCTTCTGCTACACAAAGCCCGGGAGGCTTTTTTCGCAAAAGCGGTTCATGAGTGTAATTCAAACCATCCATATGTGCTGATTTTCACCGGCCATCAGCTCTCTAAGACAGGGAAGGATGCGTTTTACTGATCTCAGTCTTCACCTTTTGAATATTCGACTAAATCTTTTTTAACATAATATTTTTGCATTGTCAATGAGACATCAGTCTTCCATCGATGAGAGATCGCCTGCCGGAAGGTTCAGCTCCCAAGCTTTCAGGACACGTCGCATGATCTTTCCGCTTCTTGTTTTCGGCAGTTTATCCTTAAATTCGATTTCCCTTGGCGCGGCGTGTGCGGCCAAGCCTTGTTTCACGAACTGCCTGATTTCTTCTTTTAACGAATCTGAAGGTTCATAACCTTCCCTCAAGGCGATGAACGCTTTAATAATTTCACCGCGGACAGGATCCGGTTTGCCGATGACGCCTGCTTCAGCGACAGCTTGATGCTCAACAAGCTTGCTTTCGACTTCAAACGGGCCGACGCGCTCGCCCGATGTCATGATGACATCGTCGATCCTTCCCTGGAACCAGAAGTATCCGTCTTCATCCATGTAGGCGGAATCCCCTGATACATACCAATCCCCCGGCATAAAATAGGAGCTGTATTTTTCAGGATTGTTCCAGATCGAATGCATCATTGACGGCCAGCCTTTTTTAATGGCGAGATTCCCCATTCTGTAAGGAGGCAGTTCATTTCCCTGGTGATCGACGATTGCAGCCTCTACGCCTGGAATCGGTTTGCCCATCGATCCCGGTTTAATTTCCATGCACGGGTAATTGCAGATGAGCTGCGCCCCTGTTTCGGTCATCCACCATGTATCATGAATCCGGTTGCCGAAGACTTTATGCCCCCATCTGATGACTTCAGGATTTAACGGCTCCCCTACGCTTAAAATATGCCGTAATGAGCTCAGATTATATTTGTTCACGAGATCGTCGCCAGCACCCATCAGCATCCGAAAAGCCGTTGGCGCGCTGTACCATACCGTCACTTCCATTTTTTCAATCGTTTCGTACCATGCTTCTGGACTGAACCTGCCGCCTACGACGACATTCGTTGCTCCATTCAGCCACGGACCGAAGATCCCGTAAACCGTTCCGGTAACCCAGCCTGGATCAGCCGTACACCAATAAATGTCATCGTCGTGCAGATCAAGAACCCATTTGGCTGTCTGATAATGCTGAATCATTGCTTTGTGGACGTGGAGAACCCCTTTTGGCGCGCCGGTCGAACCGGAAGTATAGTGAAGCAGCATCCCGTCTTCCTGATCCATCCATTCAATCTCAAGATCAGTGTCTGCTTCAGCCGCTTTCGCGTAATAATCGATGACAGATCCTTCTTCCTTTACGCCTTCTCCAACGACAATGATTGATTCAAGATCCGGAAGTTCGCCGGCCGGCATCCGTTCAAGCAATTCCGGTGTTGTCACGATGACCTTCGCTCCGCTGTTTGCAAGCCTGTCTTTGACAGCGCCTTCCATAAATGCTTCAAACAACGGCCCGACGATCGCTCCTAATTTGACAGCGCCAAGAAGAATAAAATAAAGCTCGGGTGATCTCGGCATAAAAACAAACACACGGTCTCCCTTTCCCACATTGGCATGCTGCTTTAAGACATTCCCGGCTTTATTCGTTTCATTTTTCATCTCTCTGAAGGTGTACTTTTCTTCGCGGACCGGATCTTTGTAGTAAAATGCCACTTTATTTTTCAAATTTGACTCAGCGTGGCGGTCGATCGCTTCATAAGCTGCATTGATTTTTCCCGTTTTGTGCCATGAAAAATGTTTTTCGGCATCCTTCCAGTCAAATGTCCGGTATGCTTCATCATAGTCTTTCAAGTTGTAGTTTCCCTTTTCTGCTGGCAACGCTTTCAATTCCATGCCCATCCCCCTTTGTTCGCTCATCAAAATATATTATAGTATAGATTTTTTATTTTCTCAATTTTTAAAAAATACTCTTCCATCCTATGAAAACGCTTAATATTTTGGTATGTTATGTATAAAAGACTTCAACTAAGATATAAGGCGGTGGATACGTGGAGCATCACAAAACTTATCATGCCAAAGAATTGCAGACCGAGAAAGGCTCAGTGCTGATAGAGGGCCCTATCAGTCCCGAAAAACTCGCACAATATGAATTTCACGACGAGCTTACAGCCTTTCGCCCATCTCAAAAACAACATGAAGCATTAATCGAAATCGCCGGGCTTCCCGAAGGACGGATCATCATCGCCCGTTTCCGGCAAACCATTGTCGGCTATGTGACATATGTTTATCCAGACCCGCTTGAAAGATGGTCTGAAGGAAACATGGAAAATTTAATTGAGCTTGGAGCCATCGAAGTCATTCCGGCATTCAGGGGTCACTCTGTCGGGAAGACGCTGCTTGAGGTGAGCATGATGGATCCGCAGATGGAAAAATATATCATTATCACGACTGAATATTACTGGCATTGGGATCTAAAGGGGACTAATAAAGATGTTTGGGAATACAGAAAGATGATGGAGAAAATGATGAATGCCGGAGGGCTTGTCTGGTTTGCGACAGACGATCCGGAAATCAGCTCCCATCCCGCCAACTGTTTAATGGCCCGCATCGGAAAAGAGGTCAGTCAGGAGTCGATCGAGCGTTTTGACAGACTCAGATTCCACAATCGTTTTATGTATTAAGGGAGCAAAGGGGACCTGAATATGATTGTTGAAAAAATCATGAAACGGGATGTTGTGACACTTTCCAGAACGGATACGATTGAAGAAGCGATCAAACGCATGCGTACATTTCACATTAAACACCTTCCCGTCATCAATGAACGGGGAACGGTCATAGGCATTGTCACGGACAGGGACGTCAAAACAGCAAGTCCGAGTATTTTTGCCCAAAACAGATCTCACGAAGATTTAAAAAAGCCGGTGGAACTGATTATGTCAAAAGAAGTGATCACCGGTCACCCACTTGATTTTGCCGAAGAAATATCAGCCGTTTTTTTCGAACACGAAATCGGCTGCCTTCCGATCGTAAAAAACGGGAAGCTTGTCGGCATTGTGACAAAATCCGATTTGCTGCATACGTTCGTCCAGCTGACAGGAGCCCATTTTCCAGGCTCCCAAATCGAAATCAAAACCGATCATATCGCCCGAAGCCTCGCTGATATCAGCGCCATTTTCAGCAGGCGCCAAATCGCCATATTGAGCGTGCTCGTATATCCCGGTGATGAAAATGATTCGAAAATACTCGTGTTTCGCGTTCAAACGATGAATCCCGCCTCTATCATCAAAGACGTGAAGTCCAAAGGGTATCAGGTTCTTTGGCCGGCTGTTCAAAGGGATTTGCCATGAAGGACAGCGTATTTATTTTTTCTCCCTCTTATCAAACTTATCAATTTCATCAAGATCACCCGTTTAATCAGCTGCGCGTCTATGTAACATACGATCTTTTGAATACGGTCGGCGCATTTGAACCGGGAGAAACGATTGCTCCGCGTATAGCGACAGAAGCCGAGCTCGGGCTTGTTCACACAGGCGATTATATCAGGGCCGTCCAGCTTGCAGGGGCGGGAAAACTTCCGGCAGCCGAAAGTGAAAACTACGGGCTTGGAACAGAAGATACCCCTGTCTTTGCCGGGATGCACGAAGCCGCCTCCCTTTTGGTGGGCGGAACACTGACAGCTGCAGACTATGTCATGACAGGCAAAGCAAGACACGCCCTCAATCTCGGAGGCGGGCTTCACCATGGGTTCAGAGGTAGAGCTTCAGGATTTTGCGTCTATAACGACAGTTCTGTTGTGATACGATATTTGCAGAAAAAATATCATGCGAAGGTTTTATATATTGATACGGACGCCCACCACGGCGACGGGGTGCAGTTTACGTTTTATGATGATCCTTCCGTGTGCACCGTCTCGATTCATGAAACCGGCCGCTACCTTTTCCCGGGAACTGGGCAGGTTCAGGAAAGAGGTCATGGCAAAGGCTACGGCTATGCTTTTAATATCCCGCTCGATGCCTTCACAGAAGATGAGTCTTTTCTTGATTCCTACCGGACGGCTGTTTCTGAAATAGCCGAGTTTTTCAAACCGGACGTTATTTTGTCGCAAAACGGAGCTGACGCGCATTACTACGATCCGCTGACACACTTGTGCACGACGATGAAGATTTACGAAGAGATTCCAAAGCTCGCTCACGAACTTGCACACACGTATTGCAACGGAAGATGGATCGCTGTCGGCGGAGGCGGGTATGACATTTGGCGCGTCGTACCGAGGGCATGGGCAAGAATCTGGCTTGAAATGAAAGGGATGAAACCTGAGGATAAGATGCCTGAAAAATGGCTGAAAAAGTGGGGCAAACAGGCATCTCTCCGGCTTCCTGCCAACTGGTCCGACCCGGGAGATTTGTATCCTCCGATTCCAAGAAAAGCCGAAATAACGGAAAAAAACGCCCAAACCGTTGCCAAAGCTCTTTATCCGATTCGCTCTGCTCAGCGCGCCACTTAATGTGAAAAATCCCGGCGCACAGAAAAAGGCCTTGCTTTTACGCAAGACCTTGCTTTCTTCTCACCTATTTTTTTGCGATGACAATTTCGACGCGCCTGTTTTCCTTCATATGGCTCTCTGTGCGGTTGTCCTTGACCGGTTTTGTATCGGCATAACCGATGGCAAGAAAACGCGAAGAATCGAGCTTCTCTTTCGACGTAAAGTAGCCGATCACAGTGCTCGCCCTTGCCGCAGAAAGCTCCCAATTGGATGGAAAACGGTAAGTCGAAATCGGGCGGCTGTCCGTATGCCCCTCCACACGGATCGGGTTGGACACTGATTTGAGAAGGACGGCGATTTTATGCAAAAGCGGGTGAGCCTGGTCTTTCAGATCCGCTTTTCCTGAATCAAACAAAACCGCTTCCTGAAGGACGAGGATGACGCCCCGTTCGTCACGCTTGGCCGCAATCAAACTTGACAGTTCATTTTTTTCAATATAGTCGTTGATTTTCTTTAATAAATCATCTTGGCTTTTAGCCGTTTTTTCAGCCTTCTGATCGTCCGCGTTTTCTTTTTTCAGCTCTGCGGCGGATTTGCCGTCGGCCCTGTCTTGAAATGAACCGACTGCTGCTTTAAATTTGTTTAAATCGATTTGCGACATCGAAAACAGTAAAATAAAGAACACGAGGATGAGCGTGATCAAATCCGAAAACGTGATGATCCAGTTTGACGATTTGCGACCCTGCTCGCGCTTCCTTCGTTCATGTCTAAGCTTCATGAGCCCTGTCCTTTTGTCTTACATGATCCGCCCGCTTTTTTGCCCATTCTTCTTTCGAACTGAAAACGACAAGCTGACTTTCCAGATTTCGAGGATTTCTTCCCGATTGGATGCCGATGATGCCTTCGATCATGACCTGCTTCTTAAAGATTTCATTCTCCGTCTTTTCTTCAAGCTTTGCGGCGATCGGTATAAACAGCATGTTGGCTAAAAGGGATCCGTAAAGCGTCGTCAAAAGGGCGATCGCCATATTCGGACCGAGCGTTTCCGGCTTGTTCAGGTTTTTGAGCATCATGACGAGCCCGACAAGGGTTCCGATCATTCCCCATGCAGGGGCAAATTCCCCCGCTTTTTCAAAGATCCTTCTTCCCTTTCTGTGCCTTTCTTCCATCGCGGCGATTTCCGAGTTCATCACATTGCGGATCGTCTCCTCATCCCATCCGTCGATGGCAAGAAGCAGACCTTTTTTCAAAAACGGGTCTTTCATTTCATTGACATTGGCGTCCAATGATAAAATTCCTTGTTTGCGCGCCTGTTCAGACAGGCTGACAAAGGTTTTGACCAAGTCGCGCACATCGTCTTCTTCCGAAATAAAGACCTGCTTCAGCACAGCCGGCGCTCTTTTTAAATCTTTCGGGGAAAAGCTGATAAAAACAGCTGCACACAATCCGCCCGTCACGATAAAGAAAGACGTCAAATCGATAAACGAATAAAAACCGGAAAGCCCCGCTCCAGAAACAACGCCGATTACTAAAATGAAAATACCCAAAATCAAACCGACCGGTGTCAGATAATCAAATCGTTTCATTTTTTCATAATCTCTCCAGCTCAAGGAAAAGAAAGCAAGCAATTCACGAAAAAAGCTGTGAACACTTGCTTTCTTTCTCGTTTATTTAATCATGATCATTTTGTTGATTGTCTGAGTTCAATGCGATGCGGCAGCTGGACAATATGCTCTTCGACTTCCTCTTTGTTCATCAGCTTTGTCAGAAGTCTCATCGCTACGGCACCGATATCATACGTCGGCTGGACAACAGTCGACAGCTGCGGCCGAACCATTAATGAAAGCCTTGTATTGTCAAAGCCGATCACTTCAAGGTCATCCGGAATAGCCAGTCCTTTATCCTGTGCTGCGTGAATAACGCCGAGCGCCATCTCGTCTGTCGCTGACAGAACGGCCGTCGGTTTTTCATCAAGCTTCATTAGCGCCTCCAGCGCTTCCATTCCTGAATCGTACGTATAATCGCCTTCTGCGACATACTCTTCTTTAAATTTCAGCCCCTTATCCTCAAGCGCTCTTTTAAAGCCTTGAAGTTTTTTCGCTTGATTGACCGGCTCAGTCATAGGTCCTGATACAAACGCAAGGCGCTTATGGCCTTTTTCAATCAGCATGGTAGCCGCATCATAAATCGCCTGTTCATAATCGATCGCAACCGACGGCGTTTCCCCTTTTTCTTCAACAGATGCCGCAAGCACGATCGGAACCGGTGACCGCTTAAACTCCTCCACATGGTCCTCAGTGACATTTCCGCTCATAAAGACGATACCGTCAACTTGCTTTCCTAGCATCGTATTCAAAAGATGGAGTTCTTTGTCCATATTCTGGTCGGAGTTGCTCAAAATAATATTGTACTTGTACATCGTTGCGATATCTTCGATTCCCCTCGCCAGCTCTGAATAAAAGATGCTGGAAATATCGGGAATGATCACACCGACAGTCGTCGTCTTTTTGCTTGCAAGGCCCCTTGCCACGGCGTTTGGACGATAGCCAAGACGCTCGATGGCTTCAAGCACCTTCTTTCTCGTCGTCGGCTTGACATTCGGATTCCCGTTCACAACCCTGGAAACGGTTGCCATACTTACATTTGCTTCGCGTGCTACATCATATATTGTCACATTACTCATTTTTACCACTCCTTCAACTGGGTACACTTTTCTTTTCCTATAGCATAAACATTTTCATGTAGAGAAATGTCAAAATGTAAAACTTTATGTAAAATAAACAGAACTCAAGTTTACATTATTTTTCATAACCTGCCAAAACAAAAGGGGCTCTCTGAAATTATACACGGTTTTACCTAATATGAAAACGTTCCCTTTATTTTTATAATTAATTTAAATAAGAATAAACAGCTTTTTAATTAAAAATAAGACATTTTTTCGACAATTTTTGATGACAACTAAAAAAAGGACCGCTCGAAAGCGGTCCATAATCGAATCTTATGCTTTTACTTGAACGAGCGGCTTCAGTTCATTTAACCATTTTTCAAATGTCGGGATATCCATTTGCTGAGCAGAGTCGGAAAGCGCGACAGAAGGATCAGGATGGACTTCGGCCATGACGCCGTCAGCTCCGATCGCAAGCGCTGCTTTTGCTGTCGGAAGAAGCAAGTCGCGGCGTCCGGTAGAATGAGTGACATCCACGAATACAGGAAGGTGAGTTTCCTGCTTCAGGATCGGCACAGCTGAGATATCAAGCGTATTTCTAGTCGCTGTCTCATACGTTCTGATTCCGCGTTCGCAAAGGATGATTTGATCATTGCCCTGCGACATGATGTACTCCGCTGCATTGATGAATTCCTTCAGCGTTGCGGCAAGTCCGCGCTTCAGCAGAACCGGCTTCTTCACTGAACCGGCCGCTTTTAAGAGCTCGAAGTTTTGCATGTTGCGGGCGCCGATTTGGATAACATCAATGTAATCAATGGCTTCTTCAATATGCTGCGGATTCACGATCTCACTGATGACGGCCAGATCATACTCATCAGCAACACGCTTTAAGATTTGCAGGCCTTCAACACCGAGGCCTTGGAAGTCGTACGGGCTTGTACGGGGTTTGAAGGCTCCGCCGCGAAGCAGTTTCAAGCCTTGCTTTTTAGCTGCGGCTGCGACTTCGGCTACTTGCTCATAGCTTTCAACCGCACACGGACCGACGATAAATCTTTGTTCTCCGTCGCCGATCTTTTCGCCTTTCAAATCAACGATCGTATTTTCAGGCTTTTTCTTGCGGGAAACGAGCAGCGCTTTGCTGTGATCGTCTTCCTGAAGTTCGAGTCCGGCTTTGAAAATCTCTTTGAAAATATGCTGGATCGTCGAGTTTTCAAACGGTCCGTCATTATTTTCAATAATTTCGTTCAGCATCGCTCTTTCTCTGACTGGATCGTAGCGGTTGATGCCTTGCGCTTCCTTCGCTTTTCCAATCTCCTGAACGATTCTTCCTCGCTCATTAATCAGCTTTAATATTTGCAAGTTTAATTCATTCGCCTGCTGCCTCAGCAAATCAAGTTCAGTGTTGCTCATGTTATCCATCCTTTCTTTTAACTTCACCCTCTATGAGAATAAGAATGATTCAATTGATTAGGGTTTATTATAAACAATGTTTCTTAAAATGTCACGAAAAAATTCTTTATTACCAAAACGCTTTTAAGCGATAAAGCATTATATGCAGTTTATCCCTTGCTGTGCGGGTGTTTGTCGGAAGAATAAAAAAAAAGAATCATGTTTGATTCTTTAACTTGATAACCTGTATATTCTCTGTATTGCGGTTTCGACGCTAAAAACTCTGTCATTTAAGGCAGCCGCCTTATCATCGGCATGTTCGACAATGTTCTCCGTAAATTGTCCGATGTTCTCGATGATCGTTTTCGGGAGCCTCTCCTGCCCTCTTTTCAGTTCATCTATATCTGTTTCAAGCCGATTCAGCCGCTTGTCCATTGCGTTTAAACGGTTTTCTACTTTGTTTAAGCGCCCGTCTATTTCTTTGAAGCGCTTGTCGATTGCGTTAAAGCGCTTGTCGATCTCAACGAAGCGCGCGTCTACTTCATCGAAGCGCTTGTCGATCTCAACGAAGCGCGCGTCCACTTCATCGAAGCGCTTGTCGATCTCAACGAAGCGCGCGTCCACTTCATCGAAGCGCTTGTCTATCTTAACGAAGCGTGCGTCCACTTCATCGAAGCGCTTGTCGATCCCAACGAAGCGTGCATCCACTTCATCGAAGCGTGCGTCGATCTCAACGAAGCGTGCATCCACTTCATCGAAGCGCTTGTCGATCTCAACGAAGCGTGCGTCGATTTTGTCTAAGCGCTTGTCGATTCCATCAAGACGCTGATTGATCGGACTCAATTCTTCTTTTAGAACGGATTGAAGCATGTCCTTTAATTCAGTGTTCAACTTATCACCTCCCGTTTTTTTAATTATAACGTACAACCATGGATCAAACGATACATTTTCCTAAAAAGGCATTTCCATGAGGCAAAAGCATTATAACAACATAGAAAACGGCCAAAACGCTATACGTCTTGGCCGTTTTCACCTGCGGATTATCTGCTGTTTTCCGCAAGTGCTTGAGCTGTAATTTGCGAATGGGAGGCGTGCCATTTCACGTTCCCGTTTGTAAAAATGAAGGCTTGAGGACTTTCGTGTTTAATTCCGTACTGCTCAGCGATATAGTTTGACAGCGGTCGGCTTTCCTGCACTTTTAAATAATAAGCCGGTATGTCTTCATGCTGATTGGCGAATGATTCAAATTCTTCAAACGCGCGCCTGCTGATCGGGCATGTCACACTGTGTTTCAAAAAGATAAATGTATCGTTGTTTTCTGCAAGCTTTTTAAATTCATCCTCTGTTTGAATGAGCTGTTTCGACACGGTGATCTCCCTTTCCTCCATTATTTCTGGACGGTATCTGCTGTTTCCCTTGCTTCATCTTCTATTTCATTTTTGGCTTCTTCAGCCTGTTCTTCGATTTTAGACGATGCTTCTTCCTTTAGTTCATCAGCTTTTTCGGCACCTTTGTTTCGCAAGTCTTTGACTTTATCCATGATCTGTGAAGACTGGTCGGCAACAAGCTGTGAAATCGAAGATGTCTTCTCTTTGGCGATGCTGACGTACTCAGAACCTCTCTCCCTCGCTTCGCTTGTGAGCTTTCCAGTCTTATCTTTTAAAACGACAGCCTGATTTCCGAGGTCATCGCGAAGCTCTTTCCCTGACTTCGGCGCTAAAAATAAAGCTGCGGCTGCCCCGATGATTCCGCCTACAAACGTGCCGATTAAAAAATCCTTAGTATTCATTCCATCTTTACTCATAAATTATTCCTCCTTCATCTTCTTTTGTTTCCATCTATTCCAAATTTCCAAAGCTGCATTGCTCCAGCTGACAACTTGAGAAATTTTTTCACGGTTTTGCTCTGCGGCTGATGTGACGGACTCTGAAACCTGCTGAATAGAGCTGTTAAACTGCCTGACCGATGTGCCGACTTCCTGAACGGCATCCACGACCGTATTCAGCTTCAAAGATTTTTCCTGAATATCATCAGCGAGCCGGTTTGTCTTATTCAGGAGCTCCGTTGTTTCAGCGGTGATGCCTTTCATTTGTCCTTCAACACCTTCCAGCGTTGAGGCAACATGATTGAGTGTGACTTGAAGCGATTTTAATGTTTTTGATAAATAGATAACCAGAATAAGAAAGCTGACGGCGATGAGTGCGGCGCTTAAATATAGAATAATAATCATCTTATCCTCCTCGAGCTAAGGTCTTACAATTGATGTATACCCAATTGTTTAAATCGTAAACCTCTATATTTACTTTTTCTACACGCACGGGAGAATTCCTTTAACAGAAACTCCCGGCTCCATATGTACAAAAAAGCAGCGGATTGACTCACACTGCCTTTTTCTAATTATGCTAATACATTTTCATATGCTTTTAAATACTTTTGAATGTCACCTGCGCCCATGAAAATTAACACTGCATGTTCATGCTCCTTCAAAATCGATGTGTCATTTTCATCGATCAGCTTCGCCTGCGGGATTTTCTCCTGCAAATCGCCGATCGTCAGCTTTCCTGCATTTTCCCGGGCAGATCCGAATATATCGCAAAGATATACATAATCGGCTTTCTTGAGGCTTTCGGCAAACTCATTCAGGAACGACTGCGTGCGCGTAAATGTATGCGGTTGAAATACTGCGACAACGTCCCGTTCCGGATACTTCTGTCTGGCTGCTTCAATCGTCACCGTGATTTCAGTCGGATGATGGGCATAATCGTCAATCAGCACTTGGCTGCCGGCATGTTTTTCGTTAAATCTGCGTTTAACGCCGCCAAAGGTTTGCAATCCTTCTTTAATGATATCGACATCGACCTCTTCATAATGGCAGAGTGCGATGACGGCCAAAGCGTTCAGAACGTTATGGCTGCCGTATGCCGGTATATAGAAGGTATCGTAGAATGTGTTCCTGACGAAAACATCGAACGTTGTGCCCTCGGTATTTTTGATGACATTTCTCGCCTGAAAATCGTTTTCCTCGGCAAAGCCGTAGTATACGACTGGAACGTTCGCATGGATTTTCATCAAATACTCGTCGTCTCCGCATGCGATAATTCCCTTGTTCACCTGTAATGCCATCGTTTGAAATGCGTCGAATACATCATCGATATTCGCGAAATAATCGGGATGATCAAAATCAATATTTGTCATGATCGCATAATCAGGCTGATAGCTCAGAAAATGCCTTCTGTATTCACAGGCTTCAAGCACAAAGTACTCGCTGTTTTCGCAGCCTTTTCCAGTCCCGTCTCCAATCAGATAAGATGTCGGTTTTGCTTTCTGGATGACATGGGATAAAAGACCCGTCGTTGACGTTTTGCCATGTGCCCCTGTAACGGCAATGCTCGTAAATTTCTTCAGATAGTCGCCGAGAAATTTATGGTACCGCACGACTGGCAGGCCTTCGGCTTGCGCTTTTTCAATTTCAGGATGGGTGTCGGGAAAAGCATTTCCGGCAATGACAGTCATTCCCGGCTTGATATTTTCCGGATCAAACGGATATATCGGGATATTTCTCTCCTCTAAAGCGGTTTGTGTAAAAATGTACTTTTCGATATCCGATCCTTGGACATTATATCCATTATCATGGAGAATTTGGGCAAGCGGACTCATACCTGTCCCTTTTATTCCGACAAAATGATAAACAGTCATAATTGTACCTCCAACAAACGTCTATCTGCTTCCCAGTATATGACGCTTATTTCAATTTGCAACCTAAACCCGGCCGCATCGTTTTCTTCAAAGTCATCATTATATTCAGTATCAGACATTTTCAAGAGTGAATAAACCTCCTGCGTAAAGGATTTTTTTGAACCCTTTCACGGAAGTGCTCTTAAAAACGGATTAAAACGCCGCTGCCGGCGCTTTAATATGCGGCGCTCTAAAAAAACACGCCCATCTGCTATCATACCATGTTTAGCCGAAAAGTGAACTACTTTCTATTAACTGTTCCAGGTCGGCCTTTGTAATCAGGACTTCTCTCGGCTTACTTCCTTTCGCCTCAGAAATCATGCCTTCCCTTTCCATCATATCGATTAATCTGGCAGCTCTGTTATAGCCGATGCGGAAGCGCCGCTGCAGGCTTGAAGTGCTGGCGCTGTTTTGTTCCACGGCAAATTCGCACGCTTCAAGAAACAGTTCATCCTGATCAAATCCGGCCGGATTTTGTCTGACCAATTGTTCCTGTTCAAATAAATAGTTCGGCTCCTGCTGCCGTCTGACATGTGAAACGACACGGTCAATCTCCCGGTCGGAAACAAAGTTGCCCTGCAGGCGGACCGGTTTGCCTGAACCGTTCTCCAAGAACAGCATATCTCCTTTTCCAAGCAGCTTTTCAGCTCCCGCCATATCGATAATCGTTCTTGAATCGACGGCACTTGATACAGAAAATGCTATTCTTGTTGGTATATTGGCTTTAATCAAGCCGGTAATGACATCAACTGAAGGCCGCTGCGTCGCGATCAGAAGATGGATGCCGCACGCTCTTGCTTTTTGTGCGATTCGGCAGATGCTTTCTTCCACTTCATTCGGAGCGACCATCATTAAGTCGGCAAGTTCATCAATCACGACAACAAGATAAGGAAGTTTTTCACCCATGTTCTGTTCCCGGACTTTTTCATTAAATCGTTCAATTTCCCGAACACCGGAATGGGCAAATAATTCATAGCGCCGCTCCATTTCTTCGACAACCCATTTTAATGCAGCAGTTGCCGCTTTGGCATCTGTGATGACAGGACTGACGAGATGAGGAATTTTATTATACGGAGCAAGCTCCACCATCTTAGGATCGATAAGCAGAAGCTTTACATCCCTCGGCGCCGCTTTGAACAGCAGACTGACTAAGATCGTGTTGATGCATACGCTTTTCCCTGATCCCGTAGCCCCGGCAATCAAACCGTGGGGCATTTTTTTCAGATCTGCCACAACGGGCTTTCCGGAAATGTCGAGTCCGAGGGCTGCGGTCAGAGGAGACGGATTCGTTCTGAATTCCGAACTTCTGATCATTTCGCGCAAATAAACCATTTTACTATGCAGATTCGGCACTTCAATTCCGATCGTATTTTTTCCCGGAATCGGCGCTTCGATCCGAATATCTTTCGCTGACAGGCTAAGTTTAATATCATCTGACAGGTTTGTAATTTTGTTGACTTTCACTCCGGGTTCAGGATGCACCTCAAATCTTGTCACAGAAGGCCCCTGGGTGACATGAACGACATTTGCTTTGACATTGAAGTTCTCAAGCGTGACGTCCAACAGCTCGCGCTGCTCGTGTATCCAGGCCTGATCATCCTGCTTTTGCGCCGGCGGCACATCAAGCAAAGACATATTCGGGAACTGATATCCTTGAGGCGCTTTTTCTTTTTGTTTATCTGATGCAAGCATCATGACATTAAACGGAACAGAGCCTTTCTTCGATCCCGGAGCAGCTCCTGTTTCCCGCTTCCGCGGAACTTCAGGCCGCCCCTCATTTGTCCTTGTACTCTCCCGGTCCAGTTCGCTGTTTTCGGGTTCACCCGCGCTTGACACTGTCTCTTCCGATTCCGGTGAAAATGATGCCTGCTCTTGTTTCCAGCCAGCCTGGCTGCTTCCGCTTTCTTCAATAACGTCAGCCGGCGCATGGGAATCTGTCCGGTTTTTGATATCGGAAGGACCATCGCTCTGGGCGGATATTTCAGAGCTGCGGCCATGAGTGTACGGCTCTTCCGGAATTGAAGCTTCCGGGTCAGGACGCATTTCGTCCGAGCCGTTAGTCTCCACTTGTTCTTCCGTAACGGCTTCTGCATCCTCTGCAGTTTCCTTCTCTTCTCCGGTTTCCCCAATCTTATCCAAAAGCTTTTCGATTTGTTCCGGCGTTTGTTGAGCGGGGATTGCTTCTTCTTCCGTTATGTTCCATGATGCGGTGGCTGTCTCTTCTTCAGCTTCATACCGCAGCGCTTTCTCTTCGGCGAGCCCGGAATCTTCTGTCATTCGCTCACGGCGGATTTCCGTTTCTTCCGGAATATGTGTTGAGACAAGGGTTTCCGTTCGTTCGGATTCATGCCGCAGCACTTTTTCTTCAGCGAGCCCGCCGCCTTCTGTCATTCGCTCTCGGCGGATTTTCGTTTCTTCCGGAATATGCGTTGAGACAGGGGTTTCCGTTCGTTCGGATTCATGCCGCAGCACTTTTTCTTCAGCGACTTCGCCGACTTCTGTGATTCGCTCTCGGCGGATTTCCGTTTCCTCCGACATATGCGGGACATCTTCAAATTCGGCCCGCCACTCCGGATTGCGGCTCTCGCTTTTAGTCAGCGGACGGCCGTTCTTTTCAGTTTGCAAGGAAGGTTCTTCTCGTACCGGCTGCTTATTTCCGGCAACCTTCTGCTCTTTTTCAATTTCTTCGTTAAACAGCGTAACACGCGCTTCCATTTGATTGTTTGCACGATATGTATAATTTTCCGGTTTGGCTCTTTTCTGTTCATGAAAGCCGTAAACCGGTGACGGGATGACAGACGGCCTAAAGGGTTTTTTCGCCGCTTTCTCTTCATGATGATAGGAATTGCCGGGTTTCGGCTGAGAAGCTGTGTGCCGGCTTGCCGGGCGACGGGTCCTTTGTTCGCGGCTGTCATCCTTTTCCCGCGGCCGCGAGTTTTGATCAGGTATAACCGGGAAACGGAACTTCCCTTTTGGATATTCATATACGACTTTTGCGTCGGATATTTGCGGCATTTCTTCGTCTTTCTCTATAAATGAATCCGCCTCAAACTCTTCTATGTGTTTTTTTTGTTTTTCATTATCTTCATCATCGCCTAAAAACAGGCTGAACATTTTATTAAACCAGCTCATGAATCATCACTCTCTAACTCCCTTAAATTTTTCGGGGACGGTTTTAAGTATACCACTGCTTCCCCACCCAGAAAAGGACAAGTCCTTCTCATGTGTCCGCCCTCCGAATAAAAAAGCCGCCAAGTTTATCTACCCAGCGGCTTCTTTTTTACATCTATTCGAAAGTTTTGTTCATTTTATGCCGTTAAAATGTAAAAGCTTCTCCTGCTTTACGGCTGTCATCAAGGACAAGAATGCCTTTTTCCTTCGGCGCGTCTGGGAGGTTCAGCTCCTTGGCAGAACAAATCATTCCGCTTGACGCCACTCCGCGAAGTTCCGCATCTTTAATAATCATACCGCTCGGCATCACGGCTCCGACTTTGGCTACGACAACTTTTTGGCCGGCTTCAACATTAGGAGCTCCGCAGACGATTTGCAGCGTCTCGCTCCCTACATTCACTTTGCAGACACTCAATTTATCGGCATTCGGATGCTTTTCTTTTTCTTCGACATATCCGACCACAAACTTCGGAGAAAGATCGACGGTCAGCTCATCTTTCAAACCGTTGCGGACCAGAATTTCATTCACATCTTGGACAAAGGATTCGGAAAGCGCAACAGCTCCGCTTTCCTCAATGCTCAAATATGAGGAGAGATTAAAAACGTTATAGCCTGCTGTTTCCTTTGTGTCTTTATGAAAAATTTTCACAACGTCTCCGCAGCGCTCAAAAGCAATCTCTTCGCGCGGAATATCGTTCAATGAGATGAGCAGCGTATCGCCTACGCCTTCTGGATTATAAAATGCGTTCATGAGAAAAATTCCTTTCTATCATTTCTTTTTAGGGCGGTTTTTAGCCAGAATAAAGATTGGTTCAAGCTTTCCATCCTCATAAAGGAAAGAAAGCGCAGTGATCGGCACTGTTCCGTTTGCAAAAAAGCTCATCGACATTTGCCCGAGAATATCGTATCCGGCATTGTTGCGGATGTCGGCAATAATCAGCACATCCTGGTGCGGGATTGACACCGCCAGAGTCCCTTCCGCGCTTTTCTCATACTCTGCGAGAATCGATTCGTTCAACACCCTGCTGGCGTCATAGCCGTCATTTGCTCTGAAAAAGTAGAAGTGATTGCCGGCGACTGCGTCTTCTTTGACAACGGTTTGGAGCGAGCGAAGGTTAAAGGAAGCCGTTTCCCGAATCCTTTCCTTTGTCCAGCCCTCTTTTTCAAGCATTTGTTCGTCGATCAGCCGGTATGTGTTGCCAAGGTCGAGCGCGTAGTAAATTCGTGTTTCAGCCGTGTGGCCGTCAAAAACCAAGGGAACGCCTGCGCTGGACTTCTCGGGAAAGGAAGTCGAGCGGATGACGGGATAGATGAGACTTTCCCGCCCTTCCATTTCCTGCGACTGGCCTTTCATGGCATTGAGCGCTTCCTCAGTATAATAGACGACTTCGTCAATCGCATCATCTTTTTTCTGCTCCCATTTGGCGATGATCCCCGGGAGTTCGAGTGTAATGCCTTTTCCTGTGTTTTGATCCTCGATTCTCAAGGTGTCTTTTTCCCTGTCGAAATGAAAGGACCAGTTGTCATTTTGCAAACGTTTTTTTAATATATCGGAAAGTTTCCTTGACGTCATTTTCATAGAGGAACTCTCCTTTCGGCTACTTATTCAGTGAATCTGTCAAAAATTGCTCGATTTCCTCTTTCGTTTTTCGGTCTTTGCTGACAAAACGGCTGATTTCGTTTCCTTCTTTAAATACGAGGAAGCTCGGGATTCCGAAAATGTCCCACTCCGCGCACGTATCAATAAATTTGTCGCGGTCAACATAATAGAATGTAAATTCCGGATAGTTCGCTTCAAGCTCAGGCAAAAACGGTTCTACAAAACGGCAGTCCGGACACCAGTCAGCCGAAAACATCAACAAGGATAAATCGTCTTTCACAACTTTTTGCAGTTCTTCATTCGTCTCGATTGTTTTCATCGCTCAACGCCTCCAATATATGTTCTTATCATCCATTCGGATCATACCAGACAACCGGCTCTATCGCCAGCCTTTTGCTATCCACCGGCTTTTTTAAAAGATGGACGATTCTTTATGTATCTTACCCGTTTTAAAAAGGGAAAATCTTAACGATCCGATCCTCTTTCATATCATAAGCATAATTTTTTTGCTTTATCAAGCTATTCTCGTTTAACATGGTAAGTAATAGGGTAAAAATATCCGTTAAGGCGCCTTGCGCCGTGATCCCATGACAGTCAGGAGGAGCATGTATGGAATTTATCGTTTATCTTGCCGGAGAAATACATAGCAATTGGCGTGAAGAAGTGAAGGAAAAAGCAAAATCGCTCAAGCTGCCGATCACGTTTGTCGGACCGATGGAAAATCACGACCGCTCCGACAACATCGGTGAAGAAATTATGGGCAAGCAGGCTGATTCGATCGCGAAAGATGATGCAGCCTCGGATTTGAACAATTTTAGAACTTCCGTTTTAATGAACAAGGCGGATGTGGTCATCGCTCTTTTCGGGGAAAAATACAAGCAATGGAACACGGCGATGGATGCTTCATACGCGATTGCCAAAGGCAAGCCGCTGATCATCATCCGTCCTGAGTCACTCCATCATCCGTTAAAAGAACTGTCAAACAAAGCGAACATTACTGTAGAAACTGTCAATCAGGCGATAAAATCGTTGTCATACGTATTTGAAAGCCGGTAGCTGTATCATCAAAAAGAGACCCTGTGCGTAAAGCGGCACAGGGTCTCTTTGTTTAATCATTTCGCAAAATCGACTGTACGGCAGAGCTGTCGCAAGCTTTGACAAGCTTGATCAGCAATTCTTTTGCAGCAAGGTAGTCATCAACGTGGATAATGGAAGCAGATGTATGGATATATCTTGAACAAATGCCGATCACGGCCGAAGGAACGCCTTCATTTGAGATGTGAACACGGCCGGCATCGGTTCCTCCAGGGGAAACAAAATATTGATACGGGATGTCATGAGTCTCTGCCGTATCCAGCACAAAATTTCTCATTTCGCTGTGCGTCACCATCGTCCGGTCGAAAATCCTTAACAGCACTCCTTTGCCTAGCTGGCCAAATTGATTTTTGTCGCCGCTCGCATCGTTTGCCGGACTTGCATCAAGCGCGAAAAACAAGTCAGGCTGTATCATATTGGCCGCAGTTTGCGCACCTCTTGTGCCGAGCTCTTCCTGGACGGTCGCACCTGAGTAAAGCGTGTTCGGAAGTTCTGCTCCCTGCAGTTCTTTCAGCAACTCAATGCTGAGGCCGCAGCCGTAGCGGTTATCCCATGCTTTAGCCATGATCTTCTTTTCATTTGCCATCGGGGTAAACGGACAGATCGGCACGATTTGCTGGCCTGGTTTGACACCGATGCGTTCTGCATCTTCCCTATCATCCGCACCAATATCAATCATCATGTTTTTGATATCCATCGGACGTCTCCTCTGCTCATCTGTTAAAAGATGAGGAGGCGTGCTCGCAATGACGCCGGGGATCGGCCCGTTGTCCGTATGGATTTCCACCCGCTGAGCCAATAAAACCTGGCTCCACCAGCCGCCCAGTGTTTGAAACCGAAGCAGTCCGTTGTCTGTGATTGATGTAACCATAAATCCCACTTCATCCATATGGCCGGCCACCATAATTTTCGGACTGCCTTCAGGTCCATGTTTAACGCCGAACACGCTTCCCAGTCTGTCCTGGAGGATCTCATCAGCATATTTTTCAAGCTCTTTTTTCATGAAACGACGGACTAGATGTTCATTTCCCGGGGCGCCGGGGAGCTCCGTCAGCGTTTGAAAAAGCGTTCTCGTTTCCTGATTCATCTGTTTCCCTCTTTTCTTATGTATCTCTCTACATTTTACATAAGTGTGCGATGTGTTTCCAGAAGAGAGCCCATCCTTAACACGGACGGACATGTTCTGTATAATGAAAAAAACAAGCTTTGGAGGTGCTGAAAAGATGAAACTGCGCCATTTTCTTCTTGGGGCCGGCATCGGCATTGCCGCGGCCGTTGTTGTCAAACAATATGTCATGCAGCCTTACATTTCTTCTGAAAAAGCGCTGCGCATCGTCAAGTCCGCTTTTAAACAGAGAGGCCCGATCGACGGTTCATGGATATATACCGTTCCGGAAGCCTATACCGTAAACGGCGAAACCGTCATGGTGTACAAAACAGGCATTACACGTTCCGCTTTCGGAGAGCTTGAACAGTACGAAGTCATGGTTGATGCGAAAACAGGCATGATCGTAGATGTGATTGATACCGCAGCATAGCATCAAAAAAATGCGGCCATTTCAGGCCGCATTTTTTTATATGGCGCGAATCGGCCGATAGACCGGATGCCACATCGCATCCTGCACCGCTTGAATCACATCGTCCGGCTCATTTTCTGCCACTCTGTCTTTTATGGCTGCTTTGATGACAGCCGTTGCCACTGTTGCGGAAACCGTGCGCAAATTCTCAACCTCCGGAAGGAGCGCGGCGCCGGGCCGGCCGGTATCAACCATGCCCGCGATCGCAGCTGCGCTGGCGTAAAACATGTTGTCCGTAATCAGCCTTGCTTTAGATACGAGCGTTCCGAGCCCGAGACCGGGGAATACAAAGGCATTGTTCGCCTGGCCGATCGCATAACGGGTGCCGTTGTAATCGACAGGCTCAAACGGGCTTCCTGTGGCGACGAGCGCCCGCCCTTCCGTCCATTTGATCAAATCTTCAGGCTTTGCTTCAGATAACGGCGTCGGATTGGACATCGGGAATATAGCCGGCCGTTTCACATGCTTTGCCATTTCTTTTACGATTTCTTCTGTAAATGCGCCCGATACAGTAGAGGTTCCAATCAAAATGGTAGGCTGCACTTGTTTTACCACCTCAAGCAGATCGATTGTATCCCCCGGGCCGTTCCGGCTGAAGTCTTTGATCTCGTCGGCAGGCCGTGCATACGGCTTTTGAATGTCCTGCAAGTCGTTCATATCATCTGTCAGCAAACCGTTCCGGTCAACACACCAAAAACGGCGGTATGATTCCTCTTCCGACACCCCCTCTTGAACGAGAGCGGCGCGAATTTGCTCTGCGTTGCCGATTCCGGCCGTCCCCGCTCCGAATATGACCACTTTATGATCCTTCAGGGGCATTTTCGATATTTTGACGGCCGCAAGCACCGCTGCGAGGGTTACTGCTCCTGTGCCTTGAATGTCGTCGTTAAAGGTGCAAATTTTGTCTTTGTATTTTTTCAAAATCTGACGGGCATTTTGCGTTCCGAAATCTTCCCAATGCAGCAAAACGCCCGGAAACGTCTCGGTTGCGATTTGAACGTATTGATCAATAAACGATTCATAACGCTCGCCTCTGATCCTTGAATGCTGATTCCCGACATAAAGCGGATCATTGAGAAGCCTTTCCTGGTTCGTCCCCGCATCAATGACAACGGGAAGGACCCTGCTAGGATCGATGCCCGCAGCCGCAGTATAAACGGCAAGCTTTCCGACCGAAATGGCGATGCCTCCGACTCCCCAATCCCCGATTCCGAGAATTCCTTCAGCATCAGTGGCCACGATCAAATCGATCCGGCTTTTTTTAGCGGCCAGATTTTCAAATGCCGTTTTCATGCCTTCAGGGTCATGAACCGACAAAAACAGCCCCCGCGGCTTTCTGTATTCATGGCTGTATTGCTGGATTGCCGTTCCGACAGTCGGGGTATATACAATCGGCAGCATTTCTGTCATATGGTCGTTCAGAAGCCTGTAGAACAGCACTTCATTTCGATCATGAAGCGCCGTTAAATAGACGTTTTTGCTCAAGTCATCAGGCTGTGATTGGAACTGTTTATACGCCCGTTTTGCCTGTTCTTCAAGCGTCAGCACCTTGGGAGGAAGCAATCCTGTCAAGCCGAGAGCTTCCCTTTCCTCCGGAGGGAAGGCAACCCCTTTGTTCAGCAGGGGCGTCGCAAGGACTTCAAATCCTCTTAATTGCGTCTCGATCACTTGTTCATTCAGTTTATTGTGGCTCACCCGTCGTCTTCCTTTCACAAGTTAGTTATCCTTAGGATGGATAACAACAAAGCAAACCATTCACCAAAATAGCTTAGCGCCTTTCTCTTTTTACTGACTCTGCAATCTCGCCGTTTTCATCCCATTTTAATGCCCTGTAAATGGCGTCATGGTAAAAAATGTACCAGGCGTTTTTCTCGGCGGCTTTCGCCTGCCATTCTTGCTTCGCCGCAATCGATGTCATCGGATAATCGTCGTACGCCAGCACCCAGAGAGGATTCTGATGGGCGTGCGTCGGCATAATGTCAGCCATATGAAGGGCCGTTTCGCCGGCATCCTCGAGAACGATCACGGAATGGCCGTCGCTGTGGCCGCCTGTATGATGCATCGTAATTCCGGGCAAAACTTCAAGCTTCTCATCGAAGGTCCTCACTTGATGCTGAACCGCTTCCCAGTTTTCTTTCCAATATGTATTTTTGGAGCGGATATTCGGATTTCTCATCTCTTCCCATTCGATCGCAGACGTGTAAATCGCTGCATTCGGAAACACGGAAACAAGGCTTTCTCCCTCATAGCGCGTCAATCCGCATGCATGGTCAAAGTGGAGATGTGTCATCAGAACGGCGTTGATATCTTCCGTTGAGAGCCCGAGTGCTTTTAACGATTCAGCAATTGACGATTCTTCGGTGACCCCGTAATTTCGTTTCTGCTTATCCGTCAGTTTGCCGCACCCGATACCGGAATCGATCAGCAGATTTGTGCCGTCTTTCTGAACAAGTATAGGGTCTGTTCTCAGTTCGATCTGATTTTTCTCATTGGCGTCATACTTTTTTGACCAAAGCGGCTTGGGCACAACGCCGAACATGGCGCCTCCGTCCATGTGCGTGACGCCTCCGTTCAGCCATGTCAGCTTGATTCGTCCGATTGTTAAAGTTTCCATGATCATCCCTCCTCCTCCTATCGTAGCAAAAAACGCAACCCGAAGCTTCATTTGAAAGCAAAAAAACAGACCGCCGGAAGCAGTCTGTTTTTTATGTTCGCCATTCAGCTTCGACTCTGTAGATCGGCTGGCCTTTAGCGGCGAACTTTTCTTCGTATTCGGTCATCACGTTTCCTTCAAAATCGCTTTGATGCAGATCAAGGCTCACGAACGTCAAAACGAGTCCGTATTCGGAAAAACTGGTAAGGGAGTACTCAAATAACCCGCGGTTATCGGTTTTGAAATGAATCGCTCCCTTGCCTCCGAGCACCTGCTCATACTTTTTCAAGAACGCTTGATTGGTCAGACGGCGCTTTGCATGGCGCTTTTTCGGCCACGGGTCGGAAAAATTCAAATAGACCCGGCTGACCTCCCCATCTGCAAAAACGTCTGAAAGCATATTGGCATTAATGTTCAAAAGCTTTACATTCGGCGCCTCTGTCTGTTTTACTTTATCAACAGCGGTTACGATGACGCTTTTAAATAATTCGATTCCGATATAGTTTACATCCGGATTTTGCAGGGCCATTCCTGAAATAAATTGCCCTTTTCCGGTTCCTACTTCGATGTGGATCGGGTTGTCATTTCCAAAAACGGAATGCCATTTCCCTTTAAATTGAGACGGCTCGCTGATCACAATATGAGAGTTTTCAGCCAGGTACTCATCCGCCCAAGGCTTGTGACGCATTCGCATGTACTTACACCTCTATCTGTTATATCGTCTTACAACATACCATGAAATACCGGAATCCCGCAAGGCCTCTTCCAAAGCAAAAAAGACCGAAGATCGGCCTCCGGGTCTTTCGCGTATAAATTACAGCTTTCTGAACATTTTAATCCATATACTCCGAGAATGAAGGGAAGTGCCAATATTATGGGCTTAAATCAGCAAAATCAGATTCATCTATTAAAAGACATTCTCTCAGACCATCAGGCAGACTGCACCGGAACCGTCGCTGAATGCGAACAGGTGGAGCGGATTATCAAGTCTTTAATGGCAAATACGAATCTTGACGCCGGCCTGAAAGGCGTTCTCGAAGACATTTATTTGTATAGCCAGAGAGGAAAATCGTCCGCTTCGATCAACAGCCACATTCAGGAACACCAGGATCATCTCACACAATGGGTGGAAGATATCGACTCATTTTCATGAAGTCCCGGCGAGACGCTTCATTAATGCGTGAAGCTGTTCCAGCCCTTGGTGAAAGCCTTCCTGATTGCCTTTCGCTTTTTGCCAGAGCGTTGTCATTGCTTTTTCCGCCAATACGTACCAGGCCATTCTCAGCCTAAGATTGTCCGTTAACGAAGAGCCGTAGCGTTCGAGCCAGCTTCCCCATTCCCGCTCTTCAACGTAATGATAAAGAAGCGGCCCCAGATCGATCGCGGGATCTGCAATCATCGCTCCATCCCAATCGATTAAATAAAGCTGGTTCTGATCTGTAAGAAGCCAATTGTTATGATTAACATCACAGTGACAGACGACCTTTTCTCCGGACTGTACATCTTCGAGATGGTGCTCCAGATACAAAAGGGCTTGGTCAAGCTGCGGTATCGGATATTGCCGGGCCTGGATAAACTGCTTCAATTGAGTGATTACAGAGCTTGGCTGAAAAGGCTGCTTGCCGAGTCTCTTCAGCATGTCTAAAAGCTCTTTGGAGCTGTGAATTTTCCGAAGCATCTCAGCCACCGCCTGGCTGTTCATATCCTTCGGCTTCAGCTCTCTTCCCTTAAGCCAGTGCTGTGCTGTAATCACATCCCCGTTTTCCATTCGTTTTGTCCAAACGAGCTTAGGAACAATTCCTTCCGCGGACAGGACAGCCAAAAAAGGAGAGCTGTTGCGCTTTAAAAAAAGCTGCTGTCCATTATGTTCTGCATAATATGCGTCTCCTGTAGCTCCTCCTGCGGGGGAAATCTCCCATTCGCTACCTAGTAATTGTCCCAACCAGTTCATATCGATTTTCAACCCATCATTTCATTAAAAGATTTTAAAAAGCATCTGCTCCCTAGAGCGGGCAGCAAACCGCTTGTATTGTCGTCTCTTTATATTCAAATAAAAAGACGGCTATTGAGAGTCATTTGTGCTAAACAATAGCCGTCTTTTAAATTTTAGCGCTAGACGCCAAACTTCGTCAAGCAAAACTAAAAAATCCCTTTTGGTTCGTATAGAACGTAGGTTCCGATGCCGTTCAGCCGAAGCCTTTTTTCCGCTTGAACCTTCCCATTGAAGAACGTAAAAGGATCGCAGTGCAGCAAGTACTGTTTCTGAGCGGGCAGCTCAAGCGTTTCCTTTTTTGCAGACGGACAATGCACCACTATGATTTCGTTCCAAGAATCAAATGCTGCAATGTTCTTGAGTTTGTAGGCCGTCACCTCTCCTGTACCGCTCATAAAAGAAAGATGTTCCTTGACTTCCTCCTCTTTTTGCAGACGAAAAGCGGGATGGCTTCTCCGCAGCCTGATCAGCCGGCGCACATATTCGACATCCTCGCAAAGCTCCGCCCGCTTTTCCCAATCGAGACTGTTGATGCCATCTCCCGACCTGTAGCTGTTGCTGTCCCCATTCTTTGTTCGGCAAAATTCCTGCCCGGCATGAAGAAACGGGACGCCTTGCGAAAGCAGGACGATCGACAGCGCGAGCCTTTGCCTGAGCCGTTTTGTGCAGGCATCTTCTTCCGAACAGAAGGCCATCTTATCCCAAAACGTATGATTGTCATGGCACTCCGCATAATTGATTGACTGTGGCGGCGGCAAGAATCCCGGTGAGCCGGCAATTCCATGTTGAAGCTCTGCTTTTTTTCCAGTGTCCCCCAAAGCATATCCGCGGTCACCGAGCTCAAATGTACTCCCTTTGACTGCGTTCCTGAACCGATCATTAAAAAAGCCGACCGCCGGAACTTTTCCGGCATTTTGCAATGTTGCTTTTTGCCCGCTTTCAAGCGGGGTATTTAAATCCCAGCCTTCTCCGAACAGGAGCGCGCCCGGCTTCACATTCTCGGCAAGCTCACTGATTTGGCGGACGGTTTCAATATCAAGAATGCCCATTAAATCAAAACGAATTCCGTCGACATCATATTCTTCCAGCCAATAGCGGACAGAATCGAGAATATATTTTCGCACCATCAGCCGCTCAGAAGCAATGTCATTTCCGACGCCTGTTCCGTCTGCTGGAAAACCGTATTCATTATGTCTGAAAAAATACCCGGGAACCGTTTTTTCAAAAGGGGACGTTTCCCTCTTGTACACATGATTATATACGGCATCCATGATTACGGAGAAGCCGTGTTTGTGCAGCGTCTGAATCATCGTTTTCAGCTCGGTGATTCTGCTTTTGGGATTCTGCGGATCGAGCGAATAGCTTCCTTCAGGTGCATTAAAATGAAGGGGATTATAGCCCCAATTATAGGATTGGTCAGGAGACAGCTCGTCAACTCCGGCAAAATCGTGAAAGGGCAGAACCTCGATGTGGGTGACGCCGAGCTCTTTCAAATAGGCAATTCCCGTTGAGAAGCCGCCGGACGTTTCAGTTCCGTCCTCTGTAAAAGCAAGATATTTGCCTTTATGGCGCATACCGCTGTCTTCATGAATCGAAAAATCGCGGATGTGAACCTCATATATAACCGCATCACACGGACTGTGAAGGCTTGGCGCACGGTATTTTTCCATTTTGACTTCCTCAGGATCTATTACAACACCCTTTTCCCCGTTTACCGTAACAGCTTTCGCATAAGGATCGACTGTCAATAACGGCGTCCCGTTTACATAAAGCTCATATAAATAGGACCAGCCGTTCAGATCGCCTTCGACCGTTACCTCAAAAACACCCTTTTCTCTGCGCGTCATTTGAAAAGTATTTGTTTGAAGCGAATCAGGGCTCTCCAGCTTGATCGCTGCCGTACTCGCGGTCGGCGCCCATACCTTAAATAAAGTACGCTCTTTTGAATAAAAAGCGCCGAGACGGCCGCCATAAAAAAAAGCCTTATCAAACGCCGCACTTCGCGTAACAGAACCGATTTGCAGGTCTGTCCAGACGCTTTCTTCACAGCATACTTTGTGAACTCTTCCGAATGGAACGGGGCGGCTGCTTTGGAGAACATACTTGAATTTCTCCTCAAGCTCCTCCGTCGCTTTTACCGAAAGATCTATCCTCTCTCCTTGATCATCTTCAAGCAGAAAAGGGGGGCTGCAGTTTAACGCGCGGCTCTTCGGAACTAAAACAGTGATCGTTCTCATTTCATCGAGATAAGCTTCAAAAGGGCGGCTGATACCCGGCATCTCAGTCTCTCCTTCATTCGAAAGATTTATGCTCTTAACCGAAGAGATTCGGTCCCTGTTTTGATGAAAACGGGCGCCCAGCCGATCACTTCTCCATCCGCTTGAAAGAGCACCCGCTCATTCGTATGAAAATAAATTTCTTTCGTCTTAAATGCCGTAACACCGTTTTTGCCGATGTGTTTGCCGAATATCATCGCAAACAAGAGGCCAGCTTTTTTCAATACGGAGTGGTCTTCAATAATGATCACGTCTAAAAACTCATCCCGCGGATTCGCGTTCGGTGCAACCTTCATGCCTCCGCCATAGTAGGGGTGATTTGAAACCGACGCAAACCAGATTTTTTTAAACGTACGCTTGTCATCCCCGTTCTCATACGAAAGAACAAACGGTTTAAACGTAAACGCCGTAACAAAGAAAATCAGCGGCTGAATCAAATGATTCAGCCTGAGAGCAGCCGTCCATTTCGGCAAAGCAGTCATCTTTTTGACGGCGCAGGCATCAAATCCTAGGCTGAGATGATTGGCAAAATAAAGTTCGTTTTCACTGTCTTTCGTATGAAAGCTTCCGAGGGCATAGGTCCGGGTCAGTGATTCCCCTTTTCGCTTCATTTCCTTGATGACATTCGATTTTTTCACGGCAAAGCCGCGTTTAAAATCATTATTTAAGCCCGACGGGATGACGCTCAGCTGAATGTCCCGCAAGCTGACTAAGCCGTTGAGCACTTCATGGACGGTTCCGTCCCCGCCGATCACCAGCAGACGCTTCAACCTGTCATCCTGCATCGTTGATATTTGCCTTGCCAACACTTCAGCATGCCCGGGATGCTGGGTCATAAATGAGCGGTACGATATATTTGCCTTTTGAAGGTCTTTCTGCAATGATTTCCATACTCTGAAGGCCGTCGCATTTCCCGCCTTTGGATTTATGATGATATACCAATCGCTCATGATTCCATTCTCCATTTTATAGTATGAAAAAGCCGGGATAACGTTCTGGCGGTCAGCTCAGCCATTCCTGTCTCCGCATCGAGTCGGAGACGCCGTGCGACAACAGAATTTTCGCCGTTTTCAGCTGCTGGCTTTTAATCGGTGCGAAGTTCTTTTGCTGCTTCTCCAGCCACTCTTTCCAGTGTCTTTTGTCGCAAATGCCGATTCCGTAAGGAGGTTCCGGATAATCGATGTACGATGTCCGGCTGACAATGACTTTGCGCACAGGCAGTTCAATCCCCGATCCCTTTAACAAGCCGGAAAGAACCGTGCCTGTCCTGAGAAGCTCGACAGCCGGATTTAACAGTGACCGCTCCCTTCCCCTTACCGTTTTTTCTTTCCAAAAACGATCTTTGGAACCGATAAATGCGCTGTCCTTCTCGCCTTCGAGAAATGATATACAGTAGATCTCAAGAGGCGTGAGAATCAAGACGCTGAGCTCTACCGCAGCCTGATTCACCTGCAGCACCGGCCGATACATGATGAAATATGAATCCGGCAGCTGCTGTGCCAAAATGTGCAGGATTTTATCGCTTTTTATTTCCCGGGAAAGCCTGGATATGTCAGAGATTGTCGAGCTTGCCCATTTCAGCTGAAACTCGTACACGTATTCTTTGAAAAACGACACGAGCTCCTCCCCTGCCGCAGGAATTCTTGCGATCAAGCTTTCATCCGTTTCTCCGTCCAGTCCGTTAAACCATTCATCGGCTTCTTTTCCTTTATTAATATCGGATGCTTCTTTTTTTCTCTTTAATGTAAATGTCTTCTTTCTTTTTCCGATCGTTTCATCATCGACGGCTCCTTCATCGTAATGAAGGCTGTCTTTCTTTTTCTCAGCCATCTCTTTAATTGACTGCCAGCGCTGCTTTTTCAAGCGGATAAACTGGTTGATATAATGATAAGGATCCTGTTCATACCTTGAAATACAGTCCTGTATTTTAATAATCTGTGCCATCTGCGTTCATCTCCGAATCTTGCTTTTCTGCAGCCGGCCGTTCGCCGAAATGGAAAACGGCTTGATGCTCATATTTGGGAAGCCTGTCTAAATGGGTTTGAAAGATGGTGAAATGCCGGGCCGTAAAAGACACCGCGTCTTCAAGAGGCTTCAGGCGGCCGTTAAAAGAGGCCGATCCATTCCACTTTCTCGCGACCGTCATATGTGGATGAAAAGGCCGTTTTTCAATTTCAAATCCCGCCGCATCTGCAGCATGCTTCACCCGTTCCCTCACGTGAAAGAGAGCGGCTGAGTATTCCGGTTCTGCATGAAGAATTCTCGGCTCCGACGGCTTGCCGAACGTTCCGAAACGTTTCAAGGCAATCTGAAACGGAGCCGTCTCATCGGAGATCAGCTTGAGGCTGTCAGCAAGCATAGCCAGCTGCTCTTCTTCAGCGGAGCCGAGGAACACGAGGGTGATGTGGTAGTCCAAAGGATGCACCCATCTATGAAAAGAAAATTCCGGACGGCTGCTGACTGTTCGATAAAGCGGCTCACTAAGCTCCGCCGGAATTGGAATTCCAATAAAGTAATGCGGTTTGACTGACATATGTATGGCTTCCTCCTCATTCGTCTTCTCTATATTTTAACAAAAAATATAAGGACTTATAACCTCTCTATTTTCCACTTTCCGAGGCCTTATGATAGGATATTGACAGAATCATGTTTTTTAGAAAGGGTGCACAGCCGTGAAAGCCGTTCAAAATATTGCAGAATTAATCGGGGAAACGCCCCTTGTCAAGTTGAACCGCGTTCAGCCCGAAAACGCAGCCCAAGTTTATATAAAGCTTGAATCTTTTAATCCGAGCGGAAGCGTGAAAGACCGCGCGGCCTACCAAATGATTGTGGATGCCGAAGAAAAAGGCCTGCTGAAACCGGGTTCAACCATCATCGAACCGACGAGCGGAAACACCGGCATCGGCCTTGCGATGAACGCGGCGGCAAGGGGCTACAAAGCCATTCTTGTTATGCCTGATACGATGACAAAAGAGCGGATCAATCTTCTGAAAGCGTACGGGGCTGAGGTCGTCCTGACGCCGGGGGATGAAAGGATGCCGGGCAGCATCAAAAAAGCGCAGGAGCTCGCTCGGGAAATCCCGGGCAGCTTTATTCCGATGCAGTTTGATAATGAAGCCAATCCGGAGGCTCACCGGAGATCAACCGCTTTGGAAATTGCCCGGGCAATAGAAGAAATCGGCAAACCGCTCGCCGCATTTGTTGCAACAGCAGGAACAGGGGGAACGATTACCGGAACAGGCGAAAAGCTGAAAGCATTATTTCCGGGCATAACCGTTCATGTGGCAGAACCTGCAGGGTCGCCTGTTTTATCCGGGGGCAAACCGGGAAAGCACAAGCTTGTCGGGACAAGTCCGGGATTTATTCCAAACATTTTAAACGAAAACGTCTATGACGAAATCTTAAAGATCAAAGACGAAGAAGCTTATGAGATGACGCGCAGATTGGCGCGGGAAGAAGGAATCCTTGTCGGTCCTTCTTCTGGGGCCGCTTGCTTCGCCGCTGTTGAAACAGCCAAGAAGCTCCCTCCCGGCAAAGTGGTCGTCTGTATGACAGCCGATACAGGGGAACGCTATTTATCAAGCGATTTATTTCAATTTGATTAAGAGAGAAAAGCCTGATTTCTGTTGTGAAATCAGGCTTTTTTTATGAAGGTATTGATGTCTGTACGGCTGCCGTCTTTTTTGAAAAGGCGTTGATCATCACGAACAACAGGAAAGATAGAGAGGATAAAACGCCGAAGAACAAATAGACGGACAGCGCTGAATAGCGTTTATAAATCAACCCGCCGGCAAATGTACAAAACAAGTTGCCAAAACCATTTCCGACGGCTGTGTACAGACTGATCGCTGTAGCGCCCAAATGACCGGGTGCCAGCTTTCTTACGTATTGCAGCGCGGCCGGAATAAACAATCCGATCGAAAAGCCCTGTACAATACATGTCGCATAAACAAACGGCAGTGACGGCATGATGTAGTAAAAAATCCAGCGAAGCGAGGAAATGAAAACCGCAAACAGCAGCACCCTTTCAATTCCAAACCGCTGAATCAAGCGGTTCGCGGCTTTCATAAAAGGCGCTTCACTGCCGGCAGCGACCAAAAACGCGATCCCCACTCCCGCAAGCATGCCCCCGATTTCATTGATATAGATGCCAAAATAAATGTTATGGGCAAGTGTAGGTCCCATCATCAAAAAGGCGGCAAGCAAAAAGATCAAATACTTTTTGATTTTGAATAACTCTCTGATCCCGCTCTTCAAATCGACCTTCATCGCTTTATTTTCTTTCGGAAGCATGTGAGCGAATAAAGCTGAAGCGATCAGGAACAAAGTAAACGTATAAAAAATAACGGAAAGATGAAAAATTTCAGCAAGCCTTCCCATCACAAAAACGGCGGCGGCAAAGCCGAGGGCGCCCCACAGCCGAATCGATCCGTAGGGGATTTTTGATTTTTCCGAAAAATTGACCGCGATGCTGTCGGACAGCGGGACGATGGCGCTTTGAAATACAGCAAGAAAAATCATCGCAAGAAGCAGCCATTCATATGATTTGAATAGTGAGAACAAGAAGGCAAATAAAGCCGTCGACAGTAAAGCAATCGTCAAAAGCACGGTAGGTCTTCTCGTTAAATCGCTCATGATTCCCCAGACAGGCTGGATGAAAATCATGACAACGGGGCTGATCGACAAGATCAGGCCGATTTGCCCGCCTGACAAATGAACGGCATCTTTTAAATACACGGAAAGAAGCGGATAAAATGCCCCGTAACCGAAAAAGAACAAAAAGTAAAATGAATAAAACCGTTTCTTCACATGCTGCAATTCCTTTTCCTGCTTCAAAAAGCCCCTCTCCTCTCGGACGCCTGTACGCACCTTTACTATATTCGTTATCCTTGAAAACAGCAATGTTTTTCAGAAAAAAAAAGCCGCTCTAGAGAGCGGCCGTCTTTGTTGTGCTACACATGCATTCCCGTCCTGGTGTCGTTGTGATCCGTTATATATTCAATACGCTTGAAACCGCAGTCCTTTGCATTTTGATACAGAAGCTCCAGCTTTTTTTGATCTTTGCAGTATATCGTGACAAAACTCGAATCTGCTGTATGCACAATCAGCTCGCAGCTGCTTTTCATATATGATTCATATGTGCTGACATCTTCAGGATGACCATCCGGGGGAAAAGCCTTCAGATCGGCGAAGATGAGATAGTATTTTTCGTCTTCCAGCCTTTTTTTAAATGTTTTTCCTGTCAGCACCTGCGGTTCTTGGGGAAAAAGATTTTCATCTGACAATTCACCGTTTTGCACGAGATAGCATTCGCCATCGGCAAGCAGCCAATTGAAACAGGCCGGATCAACCGGCTTCAGCATATCGAGAAGAAAGCGCCCGTACCCGTTCGGGATTTCAAATATTACGCCTCGCTTATGACTCATGTCATCACTCGCTTTGCTACTTCGCCAATTCATAAATGGCCTGTGCATAAATCGATACAGCCTTCAGCAGATCATCAATTTCCATATACTCGTCTTTCTGATGGGCAACGTCAGGCCGGCCTGGAAACAGCGGGCCAAATGCCACGCCGGCTTCCAGTGACCGTGCATATGTCGCCCCGCC
Source organism: Bacillus sp. GM2 (assembly GCF_056155945.1). Classification (NCBI taxonomy): domain Bacteria; kingdom Bacillati; phylum Bacillota; class Bacilli; order Caryophanales; family Bacillaceae; genus Bacillus; species Bacillus sp. GM2. Next base: position 515,607 of record NZ_JBRKSZ010000007.1, on the reverse strand, counting down.
GATAGAAATTAATTGTGCCGTTTCCCCTGTCTGCTCCTCATAGACCCGCTGCAGCGTTTTGATCAGCTCATGGTCTTTTGCTACATGATGGGGCTTGCTGTCTTTAAAGCTCACCAGCCGGGCGCCCTTTATTTGCGAAAGCCCGGATTTCACCCGATCGCTCTCTTCAGTCACAGGATAGCGGATGTTAATATGGGCTTCTCCGCCTTTTTCCTGTTCATACTGCAGCCGTCCGACATTCAACGTCAGCTCTCCGCTGATGTCATCGCGGCAGCCGATGCCGATTTTTTTCCCTCTCGTATCTCCGGCAAAAGCCCCGCTAACCGTTTGAACAAACTGGAGCCCGGCTCTGTCAAGGGATTGTGTATGTAAAAACTCGGCCAAAATGAGACCGGCATTGACACCGTTATTAGGCTCCATGGCGTGAGCTGATTTGCCGTACACGGTTAATGTCAGTCTGCCGCCTTCTTGAAGAATACGCCCTTCTGCACGCTTTTCTTTTACAAACCGGACAAATGACTCTTCAAAACCTGACGGGGCAGACCCCTCCAGGACGGCTTCGGCATCATCAGGCACCATATTCAGACGCCGGCCGGACCGGAAAGTCTCCAATGTTAAGTCCGCACCTGTTTCCGCTTGATCAGTTTCAATTTTTAAAGCCGCGTCAATCAGGCCTTTTTCCGCATAGATAATCGGAAAATCAGCATCAGGCGCAAAACCGGCCGAAGGCATCTCTTCGTGTTTAAAATAATGCTCCACACAGCGCCAGTCGCTTTCTTCATCGGTGCCGATAATCATTCTGATTCGCTTTGATAATGGGAGGCCGGAGTCTTTGACAATTTTTAAAGCATGATACGCGGCCATTGTCGGCCCTTTATCATCAAGCGCTCCCCTTGCATAGATCCGGCCGTCTCTGATTTCTGCAGCAAACGGATCGCTCGTCCAGCCGTCTCCGGGCGGAACGACATCAATATGGCAAAGCACACCGATGATCTCCTCGCCTTTCCCCCATTCGATATGGCCTGCATACCCGTCAAGATTTTTGACCGTAAACCCGCTTTCTTCCCCTTTATTGAGAAGCGCTGTCAGGCATTCTTGAATTCCTTTTCCAAACGGCCGGCCCGGACCCGCCGTCCCTCCATCAAGGACGCTGTTGATTTTTAAAAAACCTTGAATATCCTCTACGATCTCATTCCGTCTTTTTAACACTTCCTGTTCCCAGTTCATAATTTCGCCCCTTCTTTTTTCAGTTTAGCCAAAAACCCTTGCAAAAACACCCGATAACGAATAATATAGATATTGTTTTGCTACAATGTTCGTTATTGGAGGAAATGATGTTTAACATAAAAGAAAACCAAACCACAGTCAAAAAAGAAATCCTCGCCGGTATTACAACCTTCTTCACAATGGTTTATATCGTCGTGGTCAACCCGAGTATCCTTTCCGGCACAGGCGTCCCGTTTGATCAAGTGTTCACTGCCACAATCATCGCCGCAGTCGTCGGAACGCTTTGGATGGCGCTTTCCGCCAATTTTCCGATCGCGATTGCACCCGGGATGGGACTGAACGCGTATTTTGCAGTGTCAGTCGTCGGCTCGTCCAACGGCGAAATTTCTTATCAGACAGCATTCAGCGCTGTTTTCGCGGCCGGTATCCTCTTTATTATCTTATCGCTAACACCTCTTAGAAAACAACTGATCGAAGCCATTCCGGCCAATCTAAAATACGGGATTACCGCCGGAATCGGATTGTTTATCGCTTTTGTCGGTCTGAGAGGAGCCGGAATCATTACCGCCAATGAATCCAATTTGGTCGGGCTCGGCAATCTGCACTCGCCCGGAGTGATCCTGGCACTAATCGGCTTGGCTTTCTCCGTCGTTTTGATGGTCATGAATGTGAACGGCGCTTTATTTTTCGGTATGATCTTAACCGGACTGATCGCCTTTTTTACCGGTCAGCTTGAGTTTACCAAAGGGATTCTGTCAATGCCTCATCTGCCGGAAAAACTGATCGTCACAAACCCTTTCGCCGCTTTTGGAGATGTCGTCCACTACGGCCTTTATTCGGTTGTCTTCTCGTTTCTGCTCGTCACGATTTTTGATACGACAGGAACGATGATCGGTGTCGCCGAACAAGCCGGACTCATGAAAAACAACAAACTGCCGAATGCAAGAAAAGCCCTTCTTGCCGATTCGACAGCGACGACGATCGGCGCAATGTTCGGGACAAGTCCGACGACCGCTTATATCGAATCATCCGCAGGGGTGGCTGCAGGCGGAAGAACAGGGCTTACGTCTTTAACAGTCGCTGTGCTTTTCGGAGCGGCGCTGTTTTTCAGTCCGCTTGTGAGCGCGGTCTCCGGGATCTCGGCGATTACGTCGCCGGCATTGATCATTGTAGGAAGCATGATGATCGGCGCTGTCACCAACATTCGCTGGAAAGAGCTTGACGAAGCATTCCCGGCCTTTCTCGTCATTTTGACAATGCCGCTGACATCATCTATTGCGACAGGCATTTCCTTCGGGTTTATTTCTTATCCGATTGTCAAAGCCGCGAAAGGCAAATGGCGCGAGATTCATCCGCTTGTCTTCGTGTTTGCCGTTCTCTTTTTCATACACCTCTTCTTTTTGGAAGGGCATTAAACGACTGAACCCCGTCTTTTTTAAAAAGACGGGGTTTTCAGCATCAGGCTGAGCGCGATGACGAGGCAGCACCAGATCAACCCCGGATAGAAAAGCCAGTCAATGGAATTCCGCCTGGCTTCATAAAAAGCGTCGCTTTCTTTGTCTGCCCCCAGCAAAAAAACGCGTTCCATCACCTTGTCAAAATGGACGGACAACAGACTTCGATAAGCGAAGGCAAAAACCAGGAGAGCGCCCGCTTTCATCCAGATCGGTCCAACCATTATCAGCGCCGTAAAAATGCCGATCATTTGCATAAGCTGTCTTTTATAGTCCGGATGGCGCAGCATCACTTTAAAAAAGATTTCCTTAAGACCATTTTGCACTGTACGGGCTTTAAAGATTTTCCGAGATTTATTAAAGAACAGCCGCGGCCTTTTTGCCCCTCGTTTCCCCGGCTTCGGCATGCTTCCATCCAGGTTCAGCGACAGGAAAAATTTTGCGAGTCTCAGCTTTCTTCTGTTATCAAATTCAACCTCTTCATAAAATAGATACATGTTGCCGAGAGTGCCTGCGACGGTCTTCATCGCGGCCGCAGGCAGCACCAGGCCGATCAAGAGCACAACCGGCCAGGAAAACAACAAAACAACTGCACAAGCCGACAGCCACACGAAAAAGATCAGTCCGGCGTTCAGCACCCGGTGTTTCAGCTTGTACTGCCATCCGATGTTCCGCCTCTTCAAGACGGTGATCAAGGAATTGAGACAGAAATAAAAAAAGAATACGGCGAGACAAGCGGGCAGTTCAACCCCAAATTGTCTGACGAACAGTGGAGTAAACACGGCCGCCGCAAACAGCCATTTGCAAAACTGGACAAACAGACAATATAAATAGCCGCACCTTTTCATGTCCAGCACGAGCGTCTTTTTTTGCAACAAATAAAGCTGATCGGCTTCGATTAAAAAAGTCCTGACAGACCCAAACAGCGTAAAAACGGCCGGAGCCAGCACAATCAATTCGGCCTGCCATCCGTTAGCAAACGCCCCTTCATTCAGCCATTTGATATATTGATAAACGCCGATTCCAGCCGCAGGCAGCACAATATACAGCGCAACCGTCCAGTCGATGACCAGTTTGATGATCCGGAGCTGATAAAGACAGTCCGCTTTCAGCCTGCTGATAAACAGCGACCGGCCGCTCATGCGGGCGCACCTTTTACAGCAAAGTAAAAGCAGTCAAGCAGCGAGCCATCCGAAAGGCCGGTTTTCTCCCGCAGCTCTTCGAGCGTACCTTCCAGCATCAGACGGCCATTTGAAATCAGCAAAAAACGGTCACAGATTTTCTCGGCGGTATCCAGCACATGCGTACAAAGCAAAATACCCGCTCCCCGCTTCTGCTCTTCTTTCAGCATATCCAAAAAGAGGCGGCTTGCGATCGGATCAAGCCCGATAAACGGTTCATCGATAATATATAGATCAGGCTGCATGAGAAAAGCATGGATCAGCATCAGCTTTTGCTGCATCCCTTTCGAAAAGCTTCCCGGATAATCATGAAGCGCATGCTCCAGCGAGAATCGCTCGATGAGCCGATTCGCCCTCGGCAAAAACGAGGACTCGTCCTCCTGCAAAAACGTCCCTAAAGCCGTGATATGCTCCCATAAAGTCAATTCGTCGTAAAAACTGGGCTGTTCAGGTATGTATGCATAGTTTGCCGTTTCAGGCCATTCAATCTGCCCGGCCATATGCCTTGTTAAACCGAGTATCGTTTTAATTGTCGTGCTTTTCCCCGCTCCATTCGGTCCGATTAATCCGACGAGCTCGCCTTCCCCCACAGCAAACGATATATTTTCGATCGCCGATTCCTTTTCTTCATAACCGGATTTTTCGATATGCACTTTTAATTTGATCATCTTTACCACCTCTCTTTTAATACGTATGAAGCTAGAAAAAGTTTAAAATTTTTTTAGCAAAAAACGTGATCGCACTGCATGTTCTGCTCACGATTTTCATTTTTTCATTAATTTGGCTCCGGCTTTTTTCTGGATATTTGGCAAAGAGATCGTGTATAATATTTATTGATCATTTTCAAGAAATGGTCGCTAACCGTCCATGCTGCATTTTGGAGTCGTAAGTTGTGGTAGTCAAGTCCATTCGATCATACGATAGGGAGTGGTTGTTTGAAACCTTCAACAAACCGAATGCTAACCAGGATCAAATCAGTCTACATGTTCATTCAAGAAAAAGGACTCGTTACAACCCAGGAACTGGTTGATGAATTTGGCACTACACCGAGAACAATCCAGCGTGATCTGAATGTGTTGGCATACAACGATCTAGTACACAGCCCGAGCAGAGGCAAATGGGAGACTACAAGAAAAAAAGTGAAAATCTCCTCATAGTAATATTCTGAAAAATTGAACTTTAGCGCTGAATATCATATAGGACAGCCCTCAAACATAAAAAGCATCAAACCCGATTAAGTTCGATGCTCCATAAACCAGCTCTACAGGCACTCGACGATTCAGAGTGTCTTTTTGTTTTGCAATGCGGCAAGCTCGTGCTCAGAGAGCTCTCTGTATTCCCCCGGCAAAAGCTCTTCATCGAGATCGACATCCCCCATTTTCAGCCGCTTTAAATAGATGACGTCACGGCCGACCGCCTTCAGCATTCTTTTAACTTGATGAAATTTTCCTTCCGTTATTGTCAAAAGCAGACGTTCCACTCCGTTTTCGCTTGCCAAAAGCGACGCTTCAGCCGGTTTTGTAACATATCCTTCACCGATATCGACCCCTTTTTCAAGCTGATCGAGAGCCGCCTGATCAATCGGCTTATTGACATGTACTTCATACGTTTTAGGCACGTGTTTTTTCGGCGATAAAAGCTGGTGTGCCAACTGTCCGTCATTCGTCAAAAGCAGCAGCCCCTCGGTATCCTTGTCAAGCCTTCCGACCGGAAACGGCTCAAACCTCAGCAGCTCCGGATCGAGCAAATCGACAACCGTTTCCTGGCGGCTGTCTTCTGTCGCTGACAGCACTCCCTGCGGCTTGTTCATCATCAAGTAAATAAATTGCTGATAAACGACGGGTTCGCCGTAAACCGTTATGTCGTCTGATTCCGGGTCTACATGCTCTTTTGCATCTTTGATCAGTTGATCATTCACGCGCACCGCGCCGTTTTTTAGCATTTTTTTGACTTCTTTTCTCGACCCGTAGCCGCTGTTTGACAACAGTTTATCCAATCTCATGAAGACACGCCCTTTTTTTGCATAAAAAGAAAAGCCCTTTTTAGGAGGCCTTTCTTTTGAAAAAGCGATTCAACCGCTGACCGAAGATTTTTTCGAGCAGTTTCACACGGTAAGCCAAGTACAGATAAACTGATCCGCCGACCGCGGTTGTGATGAAAATGACGACAGCAGATTTGATCTGCCCGCCTTCATATGAAATAAACAGACTGAGAAGCGCCTGGACAAGCAGCAACATGATGCCCATGACCGCCGTCAGGATCAGCATCAGCAAAAACCGTTTAAACAGTTTGCGATACGAATAGCCGGCATGGCGTTTAATCATAATAAATCCGTACAGGAGTGACGCCGAATAGCCGAGCGCCGTTGCCAAAATCGATCCGCTTCCTTGAAACAGCTTGATGAGCGGAACGTTAAGCGCGATTTTGATCACAATCCCGATCATCAGGCTGACAACCGCAAATTTCTGCTTGTTCACCCCCTGCAAAATCGCAGCGTTGACGGTGAAGAGCGAGAATAACAGCGCCACGGGCGCGTACCAGAACAAAATATCTCGTCCCATTTCAGGGAGCAGGCTTTCCGAGCCGTAAAAGAACGTGTAAACCGGACCCGATAAAAGGGCCATACCGACTGATGCAGGAAGAACGATGAAAAGAATGATCTGCATCGCCTGATCAATCTGTTTGTTTAAAGCAGGGAAATCTTTGTTGGTAAAGTTTTCAGTCACCGCCGGGATCAATGTCAGGCCGAATGCCGTCGCGAGAGATACCGGTATCATCACAAGCTTTGGCACGTACAGCGTCACGATCGCCATCAAATCCTGGCTGATGTTTTGATAGCCGGCTGCAATCATCGCTTTATTAAACGTATTTGTATCAATGTACTGGTAAAGCGGTATCGCCAGCCCGACAAAGACGTAAGGGGCAGCATAGCTGAACAGCTCCTTAAACATCTGCCGGTACGTAATATTTGCAGAAGGAACCAGGTTCGGCTTCAGCGCCAAAAGCGCCCCTTTTCTTTTCTGCCAGGAAAAATAAAGCGTGAAGAGCCCGGCAAATGCGCCGATCAAAGCCGCAAAAGTCGCATAGCCGACAGCGACGACAAGCCCGCCGTCTAATACTTTGATCACCAAATAAGTAGCCGTTAATAGAAAGACGATTCTGGCAATTTGTTCAACGACCTGTGAAACGGCTGTCGGCCCCATCATCTGGTGACCTTGGAAAAAGCCTCTGATCAGCGCCAAGATCGGCACAACAAGTAAAGCGAGACTGACCATGCGAATAACATACACGACATGTTCAATCGTCAGCCCGTTGTTTTCTGTTCCGCCGAGGGCCATCTCCGCAAAAAACGGGGCGGACAAATATAGAATGGAGAAAGCAATGATGCCTGTGACGAGCATCATCGACATTCCGGCGCGCAACATCCTTCTCGTTGTTTCATAATCGCCCATCGAGTTATATTTTGAAACAAACTTGGACACGGCCGCCGGAAACCCCATGGTCGCAATGCTTAAAAAAATCGTATATTGATTATAACCGTACTGGAACAGGGCACCGCCGGTGGCACCGACCATGGCTCCGAACGGAATCAAATAAATCATTCCGAGGATCCTTGAAATATAGGTACCAAGCGTTAATACAAAGGTGCCTCTTAACAGTTTGCTTGACATGTTCCCAATCACCATTTTTCTTCAATAGATTCAACTTTTCTATTTTAACATACAGGCGCATTACTCAGGTAATAATAACATGGCTAAATTTTAACATCCCCATGTTTTAACGTTTTTTCATCCTGCCGTTCTTTCGTTATAATAAGAAGATGGAGCGCGGATGTTATCTGATGCAATCCGCCCCGCCTGCACAGAATGCAGGCTCTACAAGACAGGAAAGTTGAGGATATGGGTATGAAGTATTTTGATGTCATCGTCATCGGCGGAGGCCCCTCCGGGCTGATGGCCGCCATCGCGGCCGGTGAACAGGGGGCAGACGTTCTTTTGATTGACAAAGGAAACAAACTCGGCCGCAAGCTGGCCATTTCGGGAGGCGGACGGTGCAATGTGACGAACCGCTTGCCGGTTGATGAGATCATCCGGCATATTCCCGGAAACGGACGCTTTTTGTACAGCGCTTTTTCTGAATTTAACAACGAGGACATCATCAAATTTTTTGAGCGCCTGGGCGTCAAGCTGAAAGAGGAAGATCACGGAAGAATGTTTCCTGTCTCCGACAAGGCGCAGAGCGTAGTGAACGCACTTTTATCAAGGCTTGAACAGCTTCATGTAAGCGTGCGGACAAACGAAAAAGTGAAAACTGTCCTATACAATGAAGAAAAAGCGTGCGGGATCGTGACAGGCAGCGGCGAAGAAATTGGAGCGGGCTCTGTCGTTATCGCCGTCGGCGGGAAAAGCGTCCCGCATACAGGATCGACCGGAGACGGCTATGAATGGGCGGAAAAAGCCGGCCATACGATTACGGAACTGTTCCCGACAGAAGTTCCGGTTACGTCTGACGAGCCTTTTATCAAGCAGAAAACATTGCAGGGCCTATCACTGAGAAACGTCGCCCTCAGCGTATTGAACAAAAAAGGGAAACCGGTCATCACCCACCAAATGGATATGATTTTTACCCATTTTGGACTTTCTGGGCCCGCTGTCCTCAGGTGCAGCCAATTTGTCGTCAAAGAGTTGAAAAAGCAGGAAAAAGTCAGGCTGAAAATCGACTTGTTCCCTGACATTCATGAAGAACAGCTTTTTCAAAACATGCATAAAGAATTAAAGGACGCTCCGAAAAAATCACTCAAAAACATGCTGAAGCCTTGGATGCAGGAAAGGTATCTGCTGTTTCTTCTCGAGCGCAACAAGATTGACCCTTCTGAAACCTTTTCATCCCTTTCCAAAGACCGTTTCAGAGCTTTCGTCAAAGACTGTAAAGAGTTTACCGTCAACGTGAACGGCACCCTTTCCCTTGACAAAGCCTTTGTGACCGGCGGAGGGGTTTCCGTAAAAGAAATCGATCCTAAAAAAATGGCGTCTAAAAAAAAGGAAGGACTTTATTTCTGCGGAGAAATCCTCGATATCCACGGCTATACGGGCGGGTATAATATCACATCCGCGCTTGTCACAGGCAGACTTGCAGGCATGAATGCAGGCGAATTTTCGCTTTGCCGAAGAAAAAAATAAAATTACTCCAAACCCTTGACAAACGTGGAATGGCAGAGTTTCAGCGCAGTGCTGAGACTTGTGCCTTTTTTGAAAAGTATGTTACGGTTAAAGAGTTTTGTTTCACCTGATTGTGGGGTAATAGGGGAAGCTAGGTCAAACTTCCTGAGAGAGAATGAATTTTATATGTGCAACTCATACTAAACATAATGATGGGAGTAAGGACGAAAAATGATTAGAGGGTGAGGATGATTTTGAAAAATATTTCAAGCGTTTTTTGGATTGTGATTGTTATTACAGCAGCAGCTGTATTATGGGGAATCGTTGCTCCTGATAACCTTCAGGCGTTAACGACTTCGATTCAAGGTTATGTTACGAACACACTCGGATGGTATTATTTATTGGTGGTTTCTCTGTTTGTCGCATTCAGCATCTTTTTGATCTTCAGTCCGATCGGAAAGATCAAATTAGGGAAACCTGAAGAAAAACCTGAATTCTCTCGATTATCTTGGTTTGCCATGCTTTTTAGCGCAGGTATGGGCATTGGTCTCGTATTTTATGGCGCGGCTGAACCGATCAGCCATTTTGCCATTAGCTCTCCATCAGGTGAAACAGAAACAGCCCAGGCCTTCAGAGATTCTCTGAGGTATACATTTTTCCACTGGGGATTGCATGCATGGGCGATCTATGCGATCGTTGCTCTTTGCATCGCGTACTTTCAATTCAGAAAAGACGCGCCTGGCTTGATCAGCGCGACGCTGTTTCCGGTCTTCGGCGACAAAGTCAACGGACCGCTTGGAAAAGGGATTGACTGCATCGCTGTCTTCGCAACCGTCGTCGGTGTAGCAACAAGCCTCGGAATCGGCGCCACGCAGATCAACGGCGGACTCCATTATCTATTCGGAGTGCCGAACAGCTTTCAGGTGCAGCTGGCCATTATTGCGGTCGTTACCGTTCTGTTCTTAATTTCCGCATGGAGCGGTATCGGAAAAGGCATCAAGTACTTGAGTAATACGAACATGGTGCTGGCCGGCGTCCTGATGATCTTTATGCTGTTTGTCGGACCGACGGTGTTGATTATGAACTCGTTTACGGACACGATCGGAACGTATATCTCCAACGTGGTGCAAATGAGCTTCCGCCTTGCGCCTAATGATCCGGACAGCCGTGAATGGATCAATTCATGGACGATTTTCTACTGGGCTTGGTGGATCTCCTGGTCGCCGTTTGTCGGTATTTTCATCGCCCGCGTATCAAGGGGGCGCACAATCAGGGAATTTTTGATTGCCGTATTGTTTGCGCCTACTGTGCTGGCGTTTCTATGGTTTTCAATTTTCGGGGTTTCAGCGATGGATCTTCAGCAAAAAGGGACTTTCAACGTTGCAAAACTGTCTACAGACACGATGCTGTTTGGCGTGTTTGACCACTATCCGCTGGCGATGATTACATCTATCGTTGCCTTGGTGCTCATTGCCGTATTCTTTATCACTTCCGCAGACTCGGCAACATTTGTTCTCGGAATGCAAACAACTTACGGTTCACTGAACCCTGCGAATTCGGTCAAGGTATCATGGGGTATCATCCAGTCAGCAATGGCTGCGGCGCTTCTATATTCAGGCGGACTATCGGCGCTGCAAAACACCGCCATCCTGGCCGCACTGCCGTTCTCAGTCGTCGTGATTTTCATGCTTGTATCGTTGTATAAATCTCTGTCACAAGAGCGGAAAGAAATTAAACAGGCTGAGAAATTCCAGAAGCCAAGAAGCCCTAGGGTGAAAAAAGCATAGACGAAAACAGCTCTTCCTTTGAAGAGCTGTCAGCTTGTCGACAAAGTCACAAAAAAGTGGCTTGATCGACAAGCTTTTTTTGTTAAAATGTGTGTGGAATCTAATTTTTGGAGGTTTTACCATGTTGACCAAACACTCTAAAGATCAGCGTGAACAGCTTGAAGTCGTTGCCTTAAGTGAGCTTGTACCTGAAGACCATTTGGTCAGGAAGATGGAAGAAGCCATTGATTTTTCATTTATTTATCAAAAAGTTGCCCCTCTTTATTCTTCAAAAGGGCGTCCAAGTATTGATCCTGTTGTACTGATTAAAATGGTGCTCATTCAATACGTGTTTGGTCATCGCTCCATGCGCGAAACCATTAAGCGAATCGAAACTGATGTAGCCTATCGCTGGTTTATTGGATATGGATTCTCTGAAAAAATCCCTCACTTTTCAACCTTCAGTAAAAACTATGAACGTCGCTTTCATGACACAGACCTATTTGAAACAATCTTCTATAGGATTTTACGTCAGGCCATGGATCTCGGCCTCGTCGATCCTTCGGTTGCCTTCATCGACAGCACACATGTCAAAGCGAATGCCAATAAGAAAAAGTTTGTGAAAAAGATCGTAAGAAAAGAAACAAGAGCTTATCAGGAACAGTTAGATCAAGAAATTAATGCCGATCGCGAAGCCAACGGCAAAAAGCCCTTAAAGCCCAGGCAATGCTCAGAAGAACGAGAAATAAAAGAAAGTACAACAGATCCTGAGAGCGGCTATTTTGTAAAGGGTGAACGGGAACGCCTTTTTGCTTATGGTTTTCATACAGCTTGTGACCGGAACGGATTTGTGCTGGGGACGGTTGTTGAGCCTGCCAATATTCATGACAGCCAAGTGTTCACGACCCTGTTTCAACAAGTGAAAGAGCGCGTCGCCAAGCCTCATACGGTCGCAGTTGATGCCGGATACAAAACACCGGTTATCGCAAAATTTCTTCATGAAGAAAACGTTCGCCCTGTTATGCCTTACACGCGTCCGCAAACCAAAAAAGGATTCATGAGAAAACACGAGTATGTTTACGATGAATTTTATGATGTCTATATCTGCCCGCAAGACCATATTCTCTCCTATCGCACAACCAATCGGCAAGGTTATCGAGAGTATGCTTCAGATCCAAATCGATGTAAACAATGTCCATTACTACATACGTGTACAGAAAGTAGAGATCATCGAAAGATGATTCACAGACATATCTGGCAGGATCATTTAGACGAAGCTGATCATCTTCGGCATACGGAAGAGAATAAACAAATCTATGCCAAACGTAAAGAGACGATCGAACGAGTTTTTGCCGATTTAAAACATAAGCATGGCTTGCGCTGGACAACCTTACGGGGAAAGAAAAAATTGTCCATGCAGGCGATGCTTGTTTTCGCTGCCATGAATCTGAAAAAGCTGGCGAATTGGACCTGGAAAGGTCCTAACCGCCAGCCTTCTGATCGAAATAATAGAATAAAATGGACAAAAACAGGTCGGATTTTTAAAATCCGACCTGTTTTGTCAACGGTCTGACAGCTCTTCCTTTGAAGAGCTGTTTTTTTATGTTCTGTATAAAATTAACGCTGAAAAACAGTAAAGCTGTTCGCCTTGAGGATCGCATGCGGCTGATACGTCATATTTTATATCGACCAGCTGGTCTTCCGACAGCTTTTTTAAGAATTCATTGATCTCATGCTGCAAATCTTTTTCGTGTTCTTCATCAAAAACGGCTACCTTCAGCATACGCTCTCTCCTTTCTATAATGAAAGGTATTCGCACACAGCCGAAGTTATGCTTAAAATCCTGATCGAAAGAACCTTGAATATCGCCGGCAGGACGCTCAGAACGTTTCCTAACATGTGATAATCTATTGCAAATAAAAAAACTTCTTATCTCTACAGATAAGAAGCCGGACCCGCTTATTTTGTTTTCGGCTTTGTGTTTCCGGTCCATTCGAGCATGCCGCCGACCATATTGGTGACATCAAAGCCTTTATCCTGCAAATAGAGGCAGACATTTTCGCTGCGCTTGCCTGATCGGCAGACAAAAATATAAGGCTGCTCCTTTTCGAAGACATCGAGTTTTTCAGGAATATCCCCCATTTTAATGTGAACGGCTTCAGGGATCATTCCTTCAGCCACCTCTTCATCTTCTCTGACGTCAATAATGTTCAGCGTTTCTCCTTTTGCAAGCCTGTCTTTCAGCTCATCAGCCGAAATCTCTTTTATCGTCATCGTTACTGCTCCCTTCAATTGCCTTTAGGTGAGACTATTATAGCAAAAGTCGGGAGGCAATTTCTATTTCAGCAGATTTTCTCTATCGTCCGCTGTCAGGAAACACCGATTTGCCTAATGGCTGAAATGATCCGTCCTGTGCTGCAGAATCGGCTGTGAAGCTTCCTCCTATCAGGCAAACAAGCATAACGGCGAAAAAACAAATGGATTTTTTCATATGAGCTCCTCCTTCATTTTATATATTTGATTCTTGGCATGCTGCGATTTTTCCAGGTAAAGCGCGCTTTTTTCATGGTCGCCGGATTTCATGTAGTAATCGGCTATATCTTTTATCAGTTCGGCAACATGCGGCCATAGCCGTTTATCGCTCATGTATTCAAGCGAAAGTTCAATATCGAGCGGATGGCCCGCGTCATACAGGGCGAAAATCAGCCTGAATTTCGCCGCGTATTCATCCTCTCCTTGTTCCGCCGCTCTGGTAAATCCCTCTTTGCAGAGACGTCTCGCTTCTTCGGGAGAACCGTTTTTGTACATGAGATGAGACAGCTCAAAAAGGGTGTTAATGCCAAAGACCGATTGCTCATGGACACCGATTGAAAGGGCTTTTCTAAAGTGCTCTTCCGCCAAAAGCGGCATGCTGCATTTGGCGTAGTTCAGACCCATATTATGATAGATCAGCCCGATGATTCGCCGGTTTTGGAGGGAAACGGCCTGATCAAGCGCCCGGCCGTAGTGTTCCTCGGCTTGTTTGATGCGGAACAGTTCAAACTGAACCGATCCGAGAATCATTTCGCACCCGATCGTTTTGTCTATGTATTCTTTATGCTTGCTGAAAAGTGAGAGCGCTTTTTCGGAGTAGTTCAACGATCTGAAATGATCATCTATTTGGTAGTAGGCGGTCGCGATTTTATAGTAAAATTCCGCTTTTTCAATTTCATCGGTCAGTTTATGCAGCTTCATTTCCGCTTTTTTGTAACAGCTGATCGCCTCAAGATAGTTTTTCTCATAAAACTCATACATGCCTGAAAAAAAGAAAAAATAGTACTGAATGATGTCATCCGCGTTCTTAACCGTTTCCTTCTGCCTTTTAATCTTCCGGAAGAGCTCGGCTGATTCTGCAAACTGCTCCATCATCAATTTGCAGCGGTAGTCCAAAAGCTGAAAATAGAGCTCCAAATCTCTGTTTTTCTCCATTTTAGAAAGCAGGTTTCGGATCTCGTATCTCAAAGATACAGCCTGGAGCGCTTCATGGCGCTTGATCATGGTGTACCACTGATTCAAGAGCCCGGCCGCTTTTTCGTATGCCGCTTTCGCTTCCACTTCTTCATTCATCCTTTCTTCTTTTTAAAAACATAAAAATTACATTTATTAACTTTATTTTACAGAAGATAAATGTTATTGGCAATTATTTTTATGAATAAGTGCAAGGAATGGCGTCAGCTCCAATATTTGAGCTGACTTTCGAGGTTTTTGGCTGAAACAAGGCCTTTTTGGAATTGGTTCGGACAGGTGAGGTTGTATTTTTTAATTTTTAGGTTGATGGCATCGATCAGCGCTTCGCGCTGATTCGATTTGATCGCTTTTTCAATCTCTTGTTTAATTTCCTTTTGCAGCTTCAGCCACTCCGGCAGATAACGGGCGTTTTTTAGAGTTGACGAAAGCGCATCCCCCTCGAGCGCCTCTTTGCTGAGCGGTCTTCCAAAACCGGGGAGGGACTTGAAGTCGTCTTTCTTTTCGCTCTCCTTTACGGCTTGATCAATCCAGTGAAGATATCGTTTTTCAAATTCTTCACTCATATGAGCCATCTCCTCTCATCACACCTGAAGCAAAGGGTCAGGTGTGTCTTGTCGTTATGACGGTTTCCCTCTGTTCTACGGCCTCCGCTTTTTTCAATACTTGATATGCCAGCCACATGACCGCATAGCTGAGCAGGCTGGCGCTGAAAAAAGGAACGATTCCTGGCAGAAAGGCAAAAGCGATATAAAGCACGGCAGTGACCGCCATCATCGTTAATGTATACTGCAAATACGATATGCCCAGAATCAGCGAAAACTTAAAATACATCCGCTTCTTCCAATCGAAATGGGCGAGCAGCGGAAACATATAAAACAGCATAATCAAAAACAAAAATCCAAAAATCATAATGACGAACCGGAGAACGTGCAATAGGAAATGCTCCGGATAAATAAAAGCAAGGTCAACATAAATGATGATGCCAACTGCCGCCAGAATAAGACCGATGACGTTGGAACGAAAAAACTCGCCGCGGTACGCCTGCCAAAACGTTTTACATATCGGAATATCGGTTTTGCCCATAATCCATTTTCTCATCACGGAAAACAATGCAGTCGTCGCCGGCATAAACCCGAAGACGCCAAGGCCGAGCATCGTAAAAACAAACCACAGCAGATTGGCGTAAAAAAACTTCAGCACCCAATCACAAAAGCTCAGCACCCTTCCCATGGAGACACTTTGTTCCACGAATTCCCCCCCCTTTATGTATATTGCCGGGTATACAGAAGTTCACTGATTCCTATCGGCTTTTTTTCTTTGATGGAGCGCCATAATGCCTCGCCGGCTGCAATTGAATAGGCGCCTGCTTCGGCACCGGCCAGAATGTCGTAATTCCTCAACGGGTCTCCTCCGCCAAACAGCTCTTCCAAAAGCAGCGGATCTCCTCCGCCATGCCCGCCGGGCTGCCTGACGACGCGAATCGTTTCTTTCGATTCAAACAGCGGATAATAATCGATGGTCTGTTCGGGAACTTCAAAGGGAACCCTTGCCGGCGCATGATATTCCTGCGTTTCAAGCCTTCCCTTTGTCCCGTTGATTGCAAGCCGGTAGCCTTCATACGGGGCTGAAAAATGAACGGAGTAATTCAGCAGCGCCCCTTTGTCGTATTTCAAAACGGCTGCATACGTATCCTCGATATCGATTTCTTCATCGAAAATACACGCGTCAGGCCTGTAATCGGTATAGAGCAGATGCTGGCTTTCGTTGGTTTTAACATGGTCGTCCTGCGGGTCGCCTGCCTGCCACCTCATATAATAGCGGCATTTCTTCTTGACATGGCATGTTCCGCAATAGCGTTTTTCCCCTTTTTCAGGATTCATTTCGCCGCCGGGTCCGTAGTAGTACAGGCCGCCATAGGCAAAAACCTCGCTAGGCGTTTGATCAAGCCACCAATTGACAAGGTCGAAATGATGAGTTGACTTATGGACGGAAAGCCCGCCGGAGTATGCTCTCATCCTGTTCCAGCGTTTAAAATAGCTTGCGCCGTGATACGTATCGATGTACCAGTTCAAGTCAACCGACGTAATCGTGCCGAGCTTTCCTTCAAGTATCAGCTCTTTGATCTTGCGGTGGTACGGATTGCAGCGGTAATTAAACGTAACGGTCACTTTTCCTTTGCTCGCGGCTTCGGCTTTTAACACGGCTGCCGCATCCCGTGCCGTTGTCACCATCGGCTTTTCAGTGACCACATCGATATCCGCCCGTAAAGCGCCCAATATATAGCGGACATGCGTATCATCACGGCCTGCTACAATAATGGCGTCTGGCTTGATTTTGTCAAGCATTTCGGTAAACGCTTTCTCCTCGAAAAACGGGACAGGATGAAGCGCCGGAAACCTGTCTTTGCAGACTTCTTCCCTTAGCGGATCGCTGTCCAGGAGCGCAGCAATGCGGTGTTCTTCCCCGTATTTTCCCACTAGAGGCTCGATAAACATGTTAAAAGCGCGGCCGCTCAGACCGCATATCGCATATGTTTTCATCGGTTCCTCCCCCTTTCATTTTCAGCGAAGCGCTTCGATGAGTTCCGTCGCTTCAGGGGTTTTCTTCGCATAGACCGGTATGAAAGCTGCCATGTCTGTATTCAGCTGAAACGTATAGCCGTTCAAACGTTTTTCTCCTTTTTCAATGACAGCCGCATACAGCTGTACGTCCCCGTTTTTACCCGGAGCGCTGTACGGCTCTTTTTCTTCCGAGGCAACATTCAATGGCTGAAGTCCTTCAGGATCGTAAAAAGGTTTAAACATGTCTTCTGGAACGATAAACAGATCTCCTTCTTTCGCCGCAATTTCAACTAGAAGTTTTTCCGGTGCAGCCGGGAAAACGGTGATGTTGAGCTGTTCTTTCCCGGCAGCGCGCTGGACGTTTTCCTTTATTTCAGCCGGTGCATCCGAAAAGATCAATACGTCTGTTCCCCGGCCTCCATCCTTTCCGCATGAGGAAAAAAGAAGCACTGCTGCAAATAGAAGGACGGAGAAAGCGAAGTTCTTCACTTCGCTGCCTCGCGGGAAAAGCGGCCGGTCTTTTCAAGTTCTACAAGTGCCATGATCAATGCGCCGACACCGTGAAGATCGTTGGTGCTTTTTTCCCGCCCGACATAATAATCGTATGTCCCTGCAGAA
This sequence comes from Bacillus sp. GM2, assembly GCF_056155945.1. NCBI lineage: Bacteria > Bacillati > Bacillota > Bacilli > Caryophanales > Bacillaceae > Bacillus > Bacillus sp. GM2. The sequence goes on along the minus strand of NZ_JBRKSZ010000007.1, from coordinate 498,134 downwards.
GTTCCGACGCAAATATCTTTTAAAAGCAAGCCTTCTTTTGCGCTCAGCTCGATTTTCTCTTCGACGAGTCCTTTGAAAGCCTTTGCGGCTCTATCAATATATGATGAATCGATATAGCCCATGCGAGCTCCTTTCGTCATCGCGTACATATACAAACACGAGCAGGAGCTTTCAAGCCAATTATCCGGAAGTCCGCCTTTATCGACAACCTGGTGCCATAACCCTGTGCGTTCATCTTGAAAATCGGCAATGCTTTTGACCATCTCTTGAAGCGCCCGGGTCCACTCCTGTCTTGTGTCATGCCCCTGCGGGAGCAGTTCGATCATATCGCTCAGTGCAAGCGCGTACCAGCCGATTGACCTTCCCCAAAATTCGGGAGAACAGCCTGAAACGGGGTCGGCCCAGGGCATTTCCCTCTTTTCATCCCACGCATGATAATATAATCCCGTCCTGCAGTCTTTCGTATGTTTTCTCATCAGTTTTTCTTCGAGGATGACCATATCGTACAGTTCAGGCTCATTGAACGCTCTTGCATACTTGAGTGCGAAAGGCCCTCCCATGTACAACCCGTCAAGCCACATTTGGTAAGGATATTTATCTTTATGCCAAAACCCGCCTTCTTCTGTTTGATTCAGCGTATCAAAAAGGCCCTTCAGCTTTTTGGCGGCTTTACGGTAGCGTTCATCGCCCGTTTCATCATACAAAGGATAAAGGATAAGTCCGGCTTGTATGGCGTCCAGTTCATCCCTCCTGAAATAAAAATTCCCGCAGCCGTCAATGAGCTCATCGGCGTATTCTTTTACATATTTGAAGTATGCTTCTTTCCCCGTTTCTTCCCAGAGGCGAATCAGTCCGCACAGAAATACGCCCTGATGGTAGTGCCAGCGTCCGGCCGGCGGCAGCTCCTTTGGTGTATACGCTTTCATTATTGTTTTGGCCGCTTCTTCGGCAATGTAAAGAGGCGTTTTTGTGATGAGAGATTGATTCATGTCATTCAATTCCTTTCATCAAAAAATATTAATATATTCCTTCTTCTCCAAATTTCTTCGCCATCCTGTTTGCAAATATGACAAGAATGAGACCGACAGCTGCTTTAAATAAACCGACGGCTGTACTGTAGCTGAACTGCCCCTGCTTTAATCCGGCCGTGTATACATACGTATCAAAGATCTCGGCCACTTCGCGGTTCGTTGCATTCAAAAGCAGATACACATGCTCAAAGCCGAGTTCGAGCGTATCGCCGATTTTCAAGATAAGCAAAACAACGATGACGCTTCTGATCGCAGGTAGTGTGACATGCCACATCCTCCTCAGGCGATTGGCCCCGTCCATTTTCGCCGCTTCGTAAAGCTGCGGGTCGACAGCGGTAATCGCCGCCAAATAAATGATCGTCGACCAGCCGGCTTCCCTCCAGATGACCTGGAGAATATACATCGGCCTGAACCAGCTTTCATTCAGCAAAAAGTTGATCTTTTCTCCGCCGAAGTAGGCGATAATCTCATTGATCAATCCTCCATCAACCGTCAACAGGACGAATGAAAGCGATACCACAATAACCCATGACATAAAATGCGGAATATAGATCAGCGTCTGGACAAACTTTTTGAACAATGCGACTCTGACTTCATTCAATAAAAGCGCCAAAATAATTGGTATCGGAAAGAATACAACAAGGTTGAGGAAAAACAAAATCAATGTATTCTTCAGAAGCATAAAAAACGTCGGTTCGGTAAACAGCCTTTCAAAATGCTTAAAACCAACCCATTCGCTCCCCGTTATGCCGAGAAACGGCTGGTAATCCTGAAACGCTATGACAATCCCCCACATCGGCACATACTTAAAAAGCAAAAAATAAATCAGTCCCGGCAGAATCATCAAATATAAATACTTTTGCTGGAGAAGCTTTTCCCAAAAACGCGTCTTTCGTTTTTTTTCAACAATATGGGCCGGATTTTTTCCGGTCTGGACATCGGCTGCTTTCATAAACGGCCTCCCTTCGTGATGTTTGCTTTCACTTTATCCCACCATGAAAAAATAAATCTACAATCATATCATCACATCGGCCCCACCTCGCCCGGCAGCCGGCAAAACCTAATAAAATGAAACGATGGTTAGAAAATGATTATTGACAAATTCACACAAAAGTCGGATTAATTATATATGAACATCTCAAACGAAGATTTGTTGGGGGGGAATTTATGAAGAGAAAACAATATAAGTTTTACTATAAGCTGGTGACCTTCTTTCTCGTTCTGAGCACCATTCCGGTCATCATCGTCGGCTTTTTTTCCTATCAGAGATCAGCGGAAACGATTGAACAAAACGTTACAAACGAAAAGCTCCAAACCGTTGGCCAGACACAGCTAAATATCGAGCATATTTTAAAAACGGTTGACCATTCCTTCACCAATTACGTCCGTTCCTATCCTTTAATTCAGACACTCAGCCGCACCATTACACCAGAACGCTTTCAGCTATATAACCAAATCAACAAGGAATTAAACGAACTGCAGACATTCGATACCGATCTGTCGGATATCACGCTGATCAGCCAAGAAAAAAAGTGGTATATCAACAATTCCGGTTTATATCCTTTAGATCAGGGAAAACAAGCCATCACGATCTCGCTTTACAACGCTTTAAAAAGCCGTTCCAGCTGGGTGCTTGAAAAAAACAACGACCTTGTCGCCACAAAAGAAGGAGCTTCGGGCAACTGCCTGTACAACGTCAATCTGGTCAAACAGCTTCCCCTGAACAGCATGGAAAACAGAGGCCTTGCGATCGCGAGCATTCCTTCTTGTTCACTTGTCAAGCGCATGCCTCATCATTCAAAAACAAACAGCATGATGGTGCTTGATGACAACGGACGGATCATCCTTCACTCAGACCCGTCAATGATTGGGCAATCGATCAAACAAAAGGATTATTTCAAAACGATCCGCCGGCATCAGGACAAAAACGGCCAGTTTGATACAACAGTCAGCGACACCGCCTATAACATTACATACCAGAAATCAGATTACAATAATTGGATATATATTTCGTTAACGACCATTCCGGAACTTTATCAACAGACGGCATCAATCGGCTGGTTCACATTTACGACCTGCGTCATTTTGTTAGCGCTTTCATATCTATTTTCCTGGTTTGGTTCACGTCATTTTTACAGGCCGATCAAGGTTTTGTACGAATCCGTCTCAGGCTTTTCTGCGGGGGCCGCTTCCGGCCAAGAGAATCCGAAAAACGAATTTGAACTGATTGAACGGAATATTAAAGAGATGAAAAATAAAAACCATGATCTGAAGGTGCGCGTCGAACAGCAGGTCACCCAGCTGAAGCAGTATTTTTTAACAAGGCTTTTGCTCGGCAAGCTGAGCGAAGAAGAAATTAAAGACCGTTTTACAGGGCTCGGCTTCCCTGAAGATTGGAGCCACCTGTCCGTTTTTGCACTGCAAATTGATACATTGAAAGACACATCATATGAAAAAAAGGATCTTGATGTCCTGCTGTTTGCGATCAACAGCCTTGTCGAACGATCTGTGCCCAAGAATAAGCGCCTCCCGCCGGTTGTCATTGATAAAACGTAGACCATCATCATGCTGAACCGCGGACAGCCGCTGGACAGGTTTCAGGAGGACTTGGAGCGTACCGCATCATCCATCAGGGATAAAATTCATGAAGAGCTTGGATTGTTTGTCAGCATCGGCATCAGCCAGCCGTTTACAAGCCTTGCAATGTCGAAGCGCGCTTATTTGGAAGGGCTTGAAGCGCTGACATACCGTCTGAAATCAGGAAAACACGCGGTGATTTTCTATGAGCATCTTGACCGCAACAAAGCGTTTTTAACCCAGTTTCCAAAGCAGATCCAAAATGAACTGTTTGAAGCTATTAAAACGTGCAACCGTAAACAAGCGGCCGAACAGCTTCATCTTCTCCTTGAATCGATTTGTTCTGAAAACATGAATCCGCATCACTGCCAGTTGGCGATTGCAAGGCTCTTGAACAACTTGATTGAATTTATGCATTTGCTCGGAATCGAGATTTTTGAACCGAACGAAAATACGATGCTGTACGACGACGTCTTTGAGCTGACGACCATCGAGGAAATCGAAAGCTGGCTGAACGCGCAGATTATCGTCAAGATGATCGATACACTCAGCATCAGAGAAGAATCGCAATACAAAAACATCTCAGAAAAAATCGTCCATATTATCCAGCAGGAATTCGACACGGACTTGACGCTCGAATCGATCGCAGGAAGGCTTCATTACAACCCCAACTATTTAAGCAGCATCTTCAGGAAAGAAATGAAAATATCGTTCAGCGAATACTTGTCATCCTACAGGCATCATATCGCGAAGAACTGGCTGACGGAAACGACGCTGTCCGTAAAAGAAATTTCTGAAAAACTGAAATACAAAAATCCGCAGAATTTCATCCGCTCATTTAAAAAGCTGGAAGGAATCACGCCCGGCAAATACCGCGAGCTGAAAAATCATTCGGCATAAAAAGACAATCCCGGTTTCCCGGGATTGTCTTCTATTTTTCTGCTTTTTTAAATGACTCCTCATATTCTTCTATTACTTGATCTCCGCCGTTCGTCCGCCATTTTTCAACCGCTTTCTCGAACTGGCTTTCATTGATTTTGCCGAGGATGAATTGATATGTGGCATCATCAATGATCTTTTGCAGTTCATCGCCTCTTTCAGATGCGGCCGGTGAGTACAAGCTTTCGGCCGGATTTGAGACGATGATCTCATTATTGTCCTCTGTCAGCTCTTCATATTTTGTACGGAGCGGATCTCCCGTATTTTTCAAATATTGTTTATCAATGCCGACGAGAGAGACGAGCGGCTGGATTTCCGCCTGCCAGTCTTTCAGTTTCTCGTCGATCCGTTTGAATTGTTTATTCCCTTCTTTTTTATAGTGAACCCCTTCGATCCCGTAAGTCATCAGGCTGTAAACATCCTCTTCGGCGATCCGGTCGAAAAAGGCCAGAATCCTCTTCAGCTCTTTTTCTGTTTTGACGCTTGTTTTCGGGAAGGCAAAGATTCCGTTATGCCCGCCTGATGCCCAGACGCGTTCCTTTCCGTCCGGCCCTTTGATCCGATTGATGATCTCAAGCTCCATTTTATCATCGACAGACTGGTCTCTTAAATTGACGGCATCGACCATATTTCCGACATAAATGCCGGCTTTCCCTTGTGAAAACATCTCCTGCTGCTGCGTTTTGCTCGTAACCGGGAAGTCTTTGTTGATCAGCCCTTCATCATAGAGTTTTTTCATATATTTCATCGTATCCATGTACTCTTTTGTCATGAAGTCAGGCGTGAACTTGCCGTCTTTTTCCTCCCAGTCAGTCGGCATGCCCATATAGGACCCCAATGTTTTAAAGGCGCCGTAGATCAAATCGTTTCTGTCGGCAAAGCCGATCGTATCGTTCTTTCCGTTTTGGTCAGGATCTTTTTCTGTAAATGCCTTCGCTGTTTCGTAAAGTTCATCAACCGTCTTCGGCATTTCGAGCCCAAGGTTGTCAAGCCAGTCTTTACGGATGACAACCCCCTGTCTTGATAACGGGCGCTCCCTGTAGATGCCGTAAAGCTTTCCGTCGATCGAAGCGTTTTTATTGATCAGCTTGTTCATCTTGCTTAAATTCGGATAATCCTTTAAATAAGGGCCGACCTCCCAAAACATCCCCGACCTGAACGCATTCATGACAGATGAATTTTTAATGTCCTGAATGGTGACGACTTTCGGCAGGTTTCCGGCGGCGAGCGCTGAGTTTAAGCGGTCTTCTTTTACCGCATCAGGCACCCACATTAAATCGAGCTTTGTATTGGTGAGTTCCTCGATTTTTTTAATCGCCGTATCTTTCGGCGGCTGCTGATGATAAAGAATTACCATCCAGCTCAAGTCCAAAGGCGAGTTCAGGTCGATTTTCTCATCCTTTGTAGAAGCCTGATCTGCTCCGCTGTTCGAACAGCCAAGCAGCCCGCCGGCCAAAAGCGCGAACGCAAAAATCGCGATCAGCCATTTTTTCCCCATATTGTCCCCTCCGTTTTTATCCTTTAATTGACCCTAAAAGAGCGCCTTTTGCAAAGTGCTTTTGAATAAACGGATACACGAGCAGCACCGGTATGGTTGCAACGACAATGACCGCCATTTTGATCGTTTGTTCCGGCGGCGCCGCGGCTGCTCCCATTTCCGTCATATCCCCTTGCATACCGCTTGATACGATGACAATCTGGCGAAGCAAAACTTGTATCGGCCATTTTGTCGCATCGCTCAAGTACAGAATCGCCTGCATGTACGTATTCCAATAGGTGACGGCGTAAAACAGCGAAATCGTCGCGATCGCCGGCAAAGACAACGGAAGAATGATGCGGAAGAAGATGCCGATGTCATTGCAGCCGTCGATTTTGGCGGATTCCTCGAGGCTTGACGGTATGTTTTGAAAAAAGTTCTTTAAAATTATCAAGTTAAACGCATTGATGGCCGTCGGAAGAATCAGAGACCAATAGGTATCGAGCAATCCGAGCGATTTTACAACGAGAAAGGTCGGGATCATCCCTCCGCTGAACAGCATCGTGAACACGACCAAGAACATGAGGACGCGCCTTCCCATCAGCTCCTTTCTCGACAACCCGTATGCCATTAAAGAGGATAGAAACATGCTGACCGCTGTCCCTGCGGCTGTGACAAGAATAGAAATGATTAAGCTTCTGTACACAATGTCAGTTGAAAAAATATACCTGTACGCATCCAGCGAAAAAGTCGTCGGTATTAAGATAAACTTTTTCGAAATGACCTCCTCAACTGTCGCGAAAGAGGCTGCAATAACGTGAATGAACGGCAGCACACAAACCAATCCGAACCCTGTTAAAAATGAATAATTCAATATGTCAAACACGCGGCTTCCAGCAGAATGCCTGATCGTCATTTCCCCCTCCTTGTAAGCGCTGTCAAAATATTACGATATCGTGTCTAAAATGTAGCAAACAGAAAGGAGAGCGTCTATAATCATTTTTTAAGCAGGATCAGAAAAGCGGAGAAAAAGATCATCACCTTAGAAGATGATACGTCAGTCTTCATCAAGGATGTCTGAGGCGCTTACTTTCGGCTTGAACCCCAGTTCCCGAATGGCGGAATCGATCGACCACGGCCGCCCCTTATTGTCGCTGACAGCATAATATGTACCATATGTTTTGCCGGATTCGATTGCGGCTTTAAAAATCCCGATAAGGTCGGGGTGGGATAACAGCGTTTTTTTGCTCCTCGGTTTTGCGCGCAGCGTTTCTTGCTCATTTTCAGCGGCTGTCCCGATCCGCAGATTGATCACGGAAACCTTGGCGTCTAATTGGTGCGAGAAAAGGTAGCCGAGATTTTCGGACGCCAATTTTAGCAAGCCGTACAAGCTTTTCGACTGCGGGTAGTCATCAGTGTTGATCTGCCTCCCCAGCAGAGAATCTCCGTCCTTTTCATACACATCTGTCACATGGTTGCTGCTTGCAAAAACCACCTTCGGCACCCCGAGCTCCGCCGCCGCCCGCAAAATCGTATATGTCGCTTTAAAAAAGATATCCGTCATTTTCTCAAACTCCTGCCGGTCAAGCAAATCACCCGACGGCTTTACAGCTAAAAGGTTGATCACCGCATCCGTATTCAGAGGAATGTTTTTCACGACTTCATTGTAATCTGCCGCATCCACCCGGACAAAGCGGACAGCCGGCTTTTCATCCGGTTCTTTTAAATCCAGCACTGTCACCTCGTATCCTTCGCCTGCCAATCCGCATGCTAATACGCGGCCGACCGTGCCGTTCCCTCCGATGATCGTCACCTTTTTCACAGTGATTCACCTCCTGTTTTACAGCCATGTTTTTAAGAAACCGATCGCTTTATGCCTCATTCCGGCTGTCTCGAAGTGCCCTGAATGAGAGCGAAACACTTCATAGCGTTCACCGGCGCCTTTTTCTTTATACACATCGGACAGCTTTTCTTCAATGAGGTCAATCCCTTGAACTGGCGTTAGTTTATCTGCGGTTCCGACCAGGCTTAAATGAGGCCTTGGAGCGATCAGGCTTTCGATTTGAGCGGTTGAAAAGTGCTTGACCAGCCCTGGAACATACGAATAGAGATTGTGACGGTCCAAATTCTGCGTCTTGATTAATGTTTCGCTGTCCACCTGCGCGCATATATCAACGCATACGCTGACCCGCTCATCCAATGCAGCAGTCCACCAGGCCATCAGACCTCCCATCGACATGCCGAGTGAAGCGATGCGGCTTTCGTCTGTGTCCTCCCGCATGCTCAGGTAATCGATGGCTCTGATGCTGTCGAAGACCATCATTCCCCACATCACCCGCCCTGTCCAAAGCATTTCTTTAAATATCTCACTCTCCGTTTTGCCCCGCCTGTCTCCGAAAGCCCAATGGTCAATCGCAAGCACGGAAAATCCCAAGGCCGTCAATTCCTCGGCGAACGGCGGTGTTTGCAAGTAATCCGCTCCTTCAATCAGCTCCTCCTTTCCCCTTTCGTAACGTCCTCCGTGTGAATGACAGTAAAGCACGGCCGGCCGCTTGCCGTTCATCTGTTTCGGTTTTGCAAAATAGGCCGGCACCGCTTCAATTCCGTTTAACTCAAGCAAAAGCGTTTCGAGAATAAAAGATGACTTTTCTTCAATTTTAAGAGTGCTCACATCAATGCTTTTTTTCCCCGGCAAATCGCCGAGCAGTTTGAAAAGTTGACTGCGCATCGTGTTCCCCTTTCTTTTTCCGTTTGATTGATTAATACGATTTGAAAGGGCGTTTTACCTTTTTCCAGATGATAAGTTGACGGAAGTTCACCACAAACAAGGCGCTGGCAAGCATGATAAACAGTAAGACCCAGGGTGATGAAAACAAAAGAAGCAGCGAGAAGCACCCCATGAGAAAGAGGCAGCCTATTTTGTAAACGCGGCCGGATAGCAGCTTGTAAGCAGCGGCAAGACCGCACAGCGAGTTGCAGATGAAAAAGGCGATGCCACCAGCCTGGCTGCTCCGCCTGTCACCTGAAAATAAGCGCACATGCAGAGGACAGCAGTGAGGACTGCGATCACAGGCAATGCAAAAGATCCGAACAACGGCGTCAGCATCATCGCCAGCTTCAATTGTCCGTTTGCGAAGAATCCCGGATCAATCCACTGAACAGCTGCCGCAGTCGCCAAATATATGACCGTTACCGTCAGGCTGCTGATCACGACGGCCCGGGGAATCGTTTTCCCGCGGTTTTTCACTTCCATGCTGTAGTTGCCGACGATTTCCCATCCGACCAATGCCCAGAACAACAGCAGCAATCCGCGTCCAAAATCAGCAAACTGAAATGTTCCGTCTACGAGCGGCCCCTCACGGAAGTAAGGCACGGAAGCCGCGCTGCTTCCAAACAGGATAAGAGCCGCGGCAGTAGAGAAAATGAGTGCAACCATGCCGACAAATGAAAGATTAAAGCAAAGAACTACCATACAAAAGATAAAAAAAATGAAGCCGTACAGTTCAGCAGGAAATGCCGTGCCGGCCGCAAGAGAATGAATATATTCGCCGGCCGTCATTAATACGGCGGCGGGACCGAAGCTCGCAGCCATGATAAAATAAAAGACTGCCAACTTTTTAACACGGGAACCGAACGCTTTTTCAGCCGCATAAGCAATCCCGGCATCATTCGGATACTCGACGCTCAATCTGGCAAAAATCCAGGCAAATAAAAAACCGATTCCCAACATCAACAGCCATGCAAAAATCGCATAGTCCCCCGCTGTCTGATGAATCATTGGCGGCAGCAGAATGATTCCGGATCCTAAAATGGGCCCCGTCATCAGCCCGCTTAATAATAAAGGGCCAAGCTTTTTTTCTCTCATACTGATACAATCCTTTCGCAAAGTCATTTAAAATGATTGTAATCTTGTTCAATTCATCAGTAAAATAGATATTATCGATCTGTAACTTCGAATTTTTCGATATAAGATAAAAAAGGGGGATGACGAGATGGAGATCCGACATTTGAAAACATTCAAAACCATCGTGGATATCGGCGGTTTTACCCGTGCTGCCGATTATTTGGGATATGCGCAGTCCACTGTGACTTCGCATGTTCAAGCAATCGAACAAGAATTAAGAAAGCCGCTGTTCTACAGGCTGGGGAAAAAAATGATGCTGACGGAAGCGGGAAAACACCTTCTCCCTTATGCCGCAGAAATGGTCGAACTGTATGAAAAAGCGAGGCACATTCCGGAAAACGACCAGGAGCCGTCGGGAAACTTGATCATCGGTGCCTCAGAATCTTTAACGGTTTACAGATTGCCTGCCATTCTTCACGAATTTACTAACAAATATCCGCAGGTCACGGTCACATTAAAGTCTTCCACGTGCTGGCAGCTGAGAGACGAATTGAAGCAGGGAAAAATCGATGTCGCTTTTCTTTTGGACAACGATCGGAAAGAAAACGACCTTCATGTTGAAAAGCTGGTCAATGAGCCGATGGTGTTCATCTTTCCCAAGGAACACCCGGCAGGACAAAAAGCCCTTGATGATTTGACTTTTACCGCAAATGAAACGTTTTTATATACGGAGCACGGCTGCAGCTACCGTGATTTTTTTGAGGAGTATTTACGTCAAAGGGGAGTCATTGCCGACCATACGATGGAGTTTTGGAGTGTCGAAGCGATTAAACAGTGCGTGATGTGCGGTTTGGGCGTATCCCTTCTTCCTTTGATCACAACGCGCACTGATATCGAAGAAGGAAAGCTTCAGGGCACGCTGGTCTGCGACACCCTGTTTTCCACTCAAATGGCTTATCATAAAAACAAATGGCTTTCTCCAGCAATGGCGGCTTTTACAGATATCGTCCGCACGAAAGCAAGAGACTGGGCACAGGCATAACGTCCCTATATGCCTTCGGTATTCATCAGCACGATCCGCCAGCCGTCCGGATCTTCCACTGTTGCCCCTTTGTCCTTCCAATACGGATTTTCAGGCGGCACTTCGTGATAGCCCATGTCAGCGAGCCTTTTTAAAATGCTCTTGATTTCCTTCTGATCAGGAATATAAAAGACGAACAGATTGTCTTTAGTCAGTGCCGGACAAGGGCTGCCTCCGATATGGGAGGTGAATTCAAGGTGATATTGGACATTCGGCAGGCCGAACATGACGCCATTATACCCTTGATGTCCGGAAAAACCGCCAACCTTTTTCAGGCCCATCCCCTTTTCGTAAAACGAAACGATTTCGTCAAAACGGTCTGTAGGCCGGGCAATTCTGACCTGTACGGCGGAAAAATCGGAAAAATGCATCAAAATCATCTCCTTTTTCCCATTTTAAGCGGTCATGGATCATTTGAAACGAAGCGAACGGCTGAAATATTTTCATCCTTTCGGCGGAATGACAGGGCTTTCAGATTATTAACAAAATCCCAAAACACTTTTAGTTTTGGGATTTTGTCATCCTTTGTCCCGCAATCCTTGCAGTCTAGGAAGGCCGAGCATCGGAGCGGTCTTCCACAGGATGTGGTGACGGCGGTTTTCAGGCAGGCACCCGGGCGGTTTGCCGCCTGATCTTTCTCCTATTCGTGAGCACCGGCTTAGCAGGACTGTCAACGAATGCGCGGGTTTGTCGGCAAGCTGAAAAGCCCCTTCGGGTTGAAGGGGCTTCTCCATTAATTTGCGACAATATTTACAAGCTTTCCAGGTACAGCGATCACTTTTCTGATCGTTTTTCCTTCGAGCTGTTCTTTTACTTTTTCATTATTTTTCGCCAGCTCTTCAAGCTGTTCTTTGTCGGCGTCGGCTGGAACGTTCAGCTTTGCTTTCACCTTTCCGTTCAGCTGAACGACGATTTCGACTTCGTCATCAACGAGCTTTGCTTCATCATAGACAGGCCATGCTTCATACGTGATCGTTTCCTCATGTCCAAGTCGGCTCCACAGCTCTTCAGCCAAGTGAGGCGCGACAGGAGACAGCAATTTCACGAAGCCTTCCATGTATTCTTTCGGAAGCTGATCAGCTTTATATGCTTCATTGATGAAGACCATCAGCTGAGAAATACCTGTATTGAAACGCAGACCTTCGAAATGGTCTGTCACTTTCATGACCGTTTCATGGTAGACGCGCTCAAGCGTTTCGCCAGCTCCTTCAACGATCTTCTCGTTTAACCCGCCTTTGTCATCGATGAACAGACGCCATACGCGGTCAAGGAAGCGGCGGGCGCCGTCAAGTCCTGTCGTTGACCAGGCGATCGATGCATCCAAAGGCCCCATGAACATTTCGTACAGCCGGAGCGTGTCCGCGCCATGCGTCTCCACTATTTCGTCCGGATTGACGACATTGCCTTTCGATTTGCTCATTTTTTCGTTGTTTTCACCAAGAATCATTCCTTGGTTATAAAGCTGTTTGAACGGCTCTTTCGTCGGAACGACCCCGATGTCATAAAGGAATTTATGCCAGAAGCGCGCATACAATAAGTGAAGAACCGCGTGTTCCGCCCCTCCGATATACATATCGACAGGAAGCCATTCCTTTAATTTTTCAGGGGAAGCCAGTTCGTTCGGGTTTTTCGGATCGATGTAGCGCAGGAAGTACCAGCAGCTTCCCGCCCATTGCGGCATCGTATTCGTTTCGCGTCTTCCCTTTTTGCCTGTTTCAGGATCTGTCACTTCCACCCATTCTTTAATGTTCGCAAGAGGGGACTCACCCGTTCCGCTCGGTTTGATTTCCGACGTTTTCGGCAAGATCAGCGGCAGCTCTTCTTCAGGAACCGGAGTCGATGTGCCGTCTTCCCAATGGATGACCGGGATCGGCTCGCCCCAGTAGCGCTGACGGCTGAACAGCCAATCGCGGAGGCGGTATGTTACCTTTTTCTCGCCCTTCCCGTTTTCCTCAAGCCACTGGATCATTTTTTCGATCGCAGCCGCTTTATCAAGGCCGTTCAGAAAGTCTGAATGGATGTGTTCGCCGTCGCCTGTATATGCTTCTTTCTCAACATCTCCGCCTTTGACGACTTCTTTGATCGGCAGCCCGAATGCTGATGCGAATTCATGGTCCCGCTCATCATGGGCAGGAACCGCCATGACCGCTCCGGTTCCGTATGTAGCCAAGACATAGTCCGCGATCCAGACCGGAATTTTTTCCCCGTTTGCCGGATTGACCGCATAAGCACCTGTGAAGACGCCTATTTTTGTTTTGGCAAGGTCTGTCCGCTCCAAGTCGCTCTTTGATTGAACTTCTTCGATATAGGCGTCGACCGCGTCTTTCTGTTCAGGCGTCGTGATTTTTTGAACCAGATCGTGCTCCGGAGCCAAAACGGCATATGTCGCACCGAATAATGTGTCAGGCCGCGTTGTGAAAACCGTAAACGTTTCGTCTGTGCCGTCGACCGCAAAATGAACATGCGCCCCTTCGGAACGGCCGATCCAGTTGCGCTGCATCTCTTTAATGCTTTCCGGCCAGTCGAGTTCTTCCAGATCTTCAAGCAGGCGGTCGGCATAAGCGGTAATCTTCAGCATCCACTGCTTCATTGGACGGCGTTCTACAGGATGGCCGCCGCGTTCGCTTTTGCCGTCGATGACTTCTTCATTGGCAAGAACGGTTCCAAGCGCAGGACACCAGTTTACAGGGACTTCATCTACATAAGCGAGACCTTTTTCGTAAAGCTTTAAGAAAATCCACTGCGTCCATTTATAGTAGTCCGGATCTGTTGTATTGACTTCTCTGTCCCAGTCATACGAAAAGCCGAGCGCTCTGATCTGGCGGCGGAAGTTGGCAATGTTCTGCTTAGTAAAGACGGCAGGATCGTTTCCCGTATCCAGCGCATATTGTTCCGCAGGAAGCCCGAATGCATCCCAGCCCATCGGATGGAGGACATTGTACCCTTGCATCCGTTTCATGCGGGACAAAATGTCGGTCGCTGTATAGCCTTCAGGGTGTCCGACGTGAAGGCCTGCGCCTGACGGATACGGAAACATGTCCAATGCATAAAATTTCGGTTTCGATTTATCTTCACGCGTGGCAAACGTTTTATTTTTCAGCCAATAGTCCTGCCACTTTTTCTCGATTGTTTGATGGTCAAAACTCAATTGTAAAAACCTCCTTTGAATATGAGTACGGCTTCTTTGTCTTCAAGTATGGACGGGACTGGCAGCGTTATATTCAGATTATTCTAAAATCAAAAAAACTCTCCCATCCCTAAGAAGGGACGAGAGATTTCCCGCGGTACCACCCTTGTTAGTGTGCATGCGGCACACTCACTTGATATCTGTAACGCAGATACGCGGCAGCAGCTCATCACTGCTGCAACTCTGAGGCGAGTTCGGAAGCTCATTTGATTGACTTTCACCAGCCGTCAACTCTCTGAAACAAAATGGGCTTCTTACTGCTCCTCTTCACTGTTCTTGCCGTAACCGTAATCTTATCTGTATTTTATAGAATTCTGTTCATAAGTGCAAGCAGGTTTGTATACAATGGGAATGTGCTGAAAAAAGGGTAAGAGTGAGGATCTTAATCGTGTGGAGATTTGTTTTGCCGTTCGGAGTTCTGTACATTTGCCTGCTGTTCTCTGACAAAGTCAAAGCTTCTCAATACAGCTTCACCGCCGTAGCCGGCAATGATCGATAACACGACAAGCTGAATTCCAGAATCAGGTTCCGCAGATAAAACAAGCAAAATAGAAGCAACCATTCCGACAAGAATATCTTCAAAAAATCCAAGGTAAATGAATCGTTTCGTTGTTCTCGGTTTCTCGAGTCGTCCTCTTTTTTTAACGTGCCCGAGAACCCCCATAATCCCTCCAATCAAACAAGCAACCAAAACTTGATGCAGCATCTTCATCACCTTCCTAAAGCCCTTAGTTTAGTCAAGCGACTTCAGGCCATCGAGCAGCCCCCCTAGACCCCTTGCGATGATATTCGATACTACCATACAGAAAATGTGTTCTGTCTGAGAAGAAAAAAAGCTTGTTTCTTCCATTATATGTGAAGATTTGGTTGATAATCTTGATTCCTTCGATTCATTTTCGAATAATTACAATTACCTATTTTTTCTATATTACTCATGCATCTGACTGAGCGGAGAGCTGCTTTTCCTTCCTGTCGTATAAAAACGCCGTTCCTATTGCAATCAGCAGCAATGCGAGCAGAACCGCGAGCAAAAGCTGCATACTAAAATAATCAACCAGCATTCCGCCAAAAAGCGGTCCGATCATTCTTCCGCCGGTCGCCATACTGTTGACAAACCCTTGATAAAACCCTTCTTTCCCTCTCGGTGCGAGACGGTTTGCAATCGTCGGCACAGCCGGCCATACAAGCATTTCGCCAATGGTCAGCACAACCATCGCAGCAAGAAAAGCCGGAAACCGTTCAGCGCCAAACAAAATTCCGTATGCCATCATAAAAATGACAAATCCGATCACGATTTGGTTTTTCAGCGATTCGGCAAACCGTTTCACAAAAAAACCGATCAGCGGCTGACCGAAAACGATGAGCGCCCCGTTCACTGTCCAAAGCACGCTGTACTGCCCAAGAGATATCCCCAGCTCCTGGGTATGTGAAGCGATGGTCGAGGACCATTGCGAATAAGCGATCCAGCCGAGCAGGTAGCCCGTACATATGACCAAAAGCGCAGAAAATTTCGATTTCCCGCTGACTGAATCGGCATGATCCAAAACAGATGACTGCATGGCTTTTTCAGACCGGATGCGTTTAAATCCGAAAAACGCAATCATGAAGAAGACGGCGTACAGCATCGCATTCGCGAGAAAAACATACGTAAATGAAAAAGAAGCGACAATTCCGCCGAGCGCTGAGCCAACTGCCACACCTGCATTTTGGGCCACGTATACAGCGTTGAACGGCTTTCTGCCGCCTTCCGGCCAAACTGATCCGGCCATTGCATAGCATGCCGGAAAAACGATCCCTGATCCAAAACCGGCCAACGTTAAGAAAAGAATGTACTGGAACCAATCGTGAAAAAAGACGAGGCCAGAAAGGCTCGCAAACGTGATCACAATTCCAAGAACAACCGTTTTAAATCCGCCGATTTTATCGAATAGATATCCCCCGAACAGGTTGCCCAGCACATTTGCCCCTGAGTTCAGCATCAGCACAAATCCGGCCGCTGTCAGCGACTTTCCCAAATGCTGATGGATATAGATGGTATTCAGCGGCCATAAAAAAGATGCCCCTGTGACATTGATAAACATTCCGATGACCAATAGCCATAATGTGCGCGGCATAGCGTTTCCTTCTTTCTCTTTAGCATTCCCTCTAGATTCTATTCGTTTTGCCCATTTTTTTCAATTGACACGATTTCGATTTTCAACATAAAAAACCCCCTTTTTAAAGGGGGAATTTTTTTATGATTGCGTCATCCATTTCGGCTTTCCGAAGCCGGCGAATTCCCGATCGATCGCATCTTCGAAAGCTTTGGATTTTACCGCTTCTTTGAGATCTTTGGCGAATGGCTTGTCTTTGTTTTTTTCATCCACTACCACTTGATTGCGGTAGCGGTCAGGCATGTTCTCAAGCGCCAGCGCGTCCTGCAGCTTCATATTGGCGGAGAGAGCGAAATTGCCCGGGACAGCCGCGATATCCAGGTCATCGACAGCTCTTGGAAGATTGGCGGATTCAAGCTGTTTAAATGTCAGCTTTTTCGGATTTTCTGCAATATCCTGCACAGATGCTTTCAATGTGTCGACATCGCTTTTCAGCCGAATCAGCCCCTGATCCTGAAGCGTTAAAAATGCCCTGGCGGCATTGGCCGGATCGTTTGGCACAGCCACTTCCGCCCCGTTTTTGACATCGTTCAAGTCGTTATATTTGGCAGAATAGAGACCCATCGGAGCGGTCGGCACAGAAATGAGCGCCGCAAGATGTTTATTGTTTTCTTGATTGTATGATTTCATAAAAACCTCATGCTGAAACAAATTGGCGTCGAGTTCGCCTTCGCTTAATGCCGTGTTCGGCTGTACATAGTCGGTGAATTCGACAACTTCAACTTTGTAGCCTTTTTTCTCAAGTTCAGGCTGAATCGCTTTTTTGACCATATCGTAATACGGTCCTGCAGTAGCGCCTATTTTGATCGTTTTGCCGTCGCTTTCGGCATTGTTTCCGCATGCGGCCAGAAGCGCCAAGCTTAGGACCAGTACCAGCGCAGAAGTCCATTTTAATAACTTGTTCATGTATATCTCCTCCTCCAAAATAAAAAAAACTCTTTCAGCGCCTGAAAGAGTTGTTCAACTTATCTTTCAGAATGCGCCTGACATTCTGCTGGATTTAGCACCTTGCTCTGCTGCAGGTTGCTGAGATTTCGCCGGGCCAGTCCCTCCATCTCTCTTTATAAGCTCCATATTCGGTTTTTAAATGATTTCTCTATTTTACGTTTGAATATTTAGATTTGCAAGAAGTTTTTTGGCATAAACATTTTTTTCTTTTTAAGCTAAAATATAGTTATCAAACACGAAAGGAGACGAATCATGGAATCTATCATGCTGATCGGGTTTTTATCCTTCATTTTTTCCATCTGCTATCTTGCCTTTCATTTTATCAAAAGGATCTTTTCTCCAGGCAAAAGGTTTTCCAGAAAACTCTTTTATCCTTGTTTTGCAGGCGGACTTCTCCTCCTGATCATCTCTCTTCCTTATTACGATGAAGAAACATATGCCGTCGATGAGACAAAAACAGAGGACCTGACAACCGAGCTTCAAGAACTGAAAACTGAACACAGCGCTGTGCAAAAGGAGCAAACCGCATTAAAGCAGCAGCTCAATCAAGCAAACGAAAAACTGAAGGCAGTCAAAACGGAGAATGACACATTAAAAAAAGAAAATGAAAAACTGACAAAAGAAAAAGACTCGCTTACGAAAAAAACAAAATCGCTGTCAGAAAAACTGGCCAAGGCTGAAGAAAAAAGCGGCAGTGCCGAAGCCACTGTAAAAGAAAAGAACGCCACCGCTCAGGCCGGAACGTCACACAGCGCGCCCGCCGCTAAGAAAAGCAGCGGTGAAAGCAAACAGGAGTGCAAAATCAAAGGAAGCGTCAACCATATTTATCATACACCGGGAAGTACATATTATGACCGCACGAAAAACGTCGCTCGCTGGTTCTGCACAGAACAGGAGGCGCGTGATGCGGGGTACAGACCTCCGAAACGTTAAAAAAGCCGGCATACCGCCGGCTTTTTTTTACAGCTCTCTTCTTAATGCTGTCAGCACGTTCGTTCTTGTCGCTTTAATGGCCGGATTCAAGCCGGAAAGAATGGCGACACCTGCACTGATCAAGGTCGCGATGAGGACAAGACTGACCGGAATGTACGAGAAGGTGATGCTGAGCTCTGCCGCACTCGCTTCTCCTTCTGAAACCGATGATAAAATCACCGGTATAATCATGTTTACTAAAAAGCTGACGCCATATGAAATGATAATACCTAAAACAGATCCTAAGATACCGATATAGGCGCTTTCCAACAGGAACATTTTCCGGATCACGTTCGGGCTTGCCCCGATCGCTTTCATAATGCCGATCTCCTGCGTCCGCTCTGTAACCGCCATAGTCATCGTGTTGAAAATGCCGATCGCTGAAATCAAGACGGCAATGACTCCGACGAAGATCAGACCGATTTTAAAAGCCATGAAAAAAAGATTGATGCTATCGAGTTTTTTCGTTATTGAATCGACGTAGTAGCCTTTATCCTCCAAATCTGTTGTCAGCTGTCCGACATGTTCAAAGTTATCCGCGTAAACCGAGAGCGTTTTTTCGATCGTGCCGTTGTCTTTGTCCGCCTTCAGAAAACCGGTGATGTCTTTTTGCATGTCGTTGCTGACATAGACTGTTGAATCGCTTGCCCATTCATAAGAAGGTTTTTTCGTCACTCCGACAACTTTCAGATCATATGTTTTCGCTTTCCCTTCTTCTCCTGTTTTTTCATCCATTTTTGAGATCTTTAATTCAATTGTTTTGCCGAGAATATCTTCTGCGTATCCTTTTGGTTCTTTTACTTCCTCAGCATTATTTTCCATCTGCTTTTCATAATCTTGGGCTTCTTTTTTCGTCCAGAGATTCTTTCCGAAATGGTAGCCGACGACGATTTCATTCGGTGTTTTCGCTACGCGGCCGCGATCGAGTTTGATATTGGCTTTTTGCTCGGCGGCCATGTCGGTAATTGAGACATACTGAATTTGATTGTTTGTCCTGTTGCCCAACTTTGCTTCAGCAGGTGCGAAAACCTTCGTGCGCTCGATAATCGCGGACACATCTTTGCGATTTTCAAACTCTTTCAAGTCTTTCTTTTGAACTTTCTGATCGCTTTGCCCTTCTTTTCCGACAACATTTATCTCAGTCACGATCTGCTCTTTCATCAGCTGTTCAGTCATCGATTTTTGCAGGCCGAATCCGACGGATGCGAGCACGATTAAAAACGCGCAGGCCACCGTTGTTGCGAGAATGGTCATGAATACACGCAGGCGGTTTTTCTTCATATTTCTTCTAATGAACTTCAACTGATCCTTAAACTTCAACAGTCTCTTCCCCTTTCTCTAACACGCCGTCAGATAGATGAAATTTCGTATTGGCGATCGATGCCACTTCGTCATCGTGCGTGATGATCACAAATGTAATGCCGCGCTCCCTGTTCAGCTGCCGAATGAATTCCAGGATTTCCTGCTCTGTTTCGGAATCGAGGCTTCCGGTCGGTTCATCGGCTAAAATGATTGACGGATTCAAAATCAAAGCGCGGGCGATGCTGACGCGCTGCTGCTGTCCGCCTGAAAGCTCATTCGGATAGTGGCCGGCGTGGTTTTCAAGGCCGACGCGGTGAAGCATCTCATTGACGCGTTGCTTCCGCTCAGACGGATGAACACCTTTTAAAGTCAGAGGCAGCTCGATATTTTCGAAAGTCGTCAGGCTCGGAATCAGCTGAAAACTTTGAAAGATGAAGCCGAAATGTTCAAGCCTGAATGCCGCCCATTCTTTTTCGCCGTAATTCGTGACATCCGTGCCGTCAATGACGATCTTACCTTCTGTCGGGGCGATATAGCCGGAAATCAAGTTCAACAGCGTCGATTTTCCGGAACCGCTCCGTCCGACAATGCAGGCGATTTCGCCTTTTTCGACGGTAAGCGAGACATCCTTTAACACTTTAATTTCATTTTCCCTCCCCTTTTTGCCGACTTTAAACGAGTGGTGAATATGCTCTACACTGATCATTTGTAAATCTCCTCTCCATTATGGGTTACAGCTGTTTTATTTTTTTAAAAATCAAGAAGTAACTGATTAAAAACCCGACTGCCGAACCGATCAACATACCGAAGATATAGCTGGACAGGCTTGAGCCAGAGGCTGTCCCGAATCCCCCGATGCCGAATAAAATCACGAGAATTTGGATCGGCCGGTCCATTTTTCCCCAAAGGAAAAAATGTCCGTTCCGTTCAATCTGCTGTCTGATAAAGCAGAAGTAGCCGATCATATAAAACAAAATCCCCATGGCGAGCGGAATAAGCGTAAAGGCCAGGCTGCCGTATTGAATGCCGAAATGGTTGAGGTACATGATCGGCGTTATATAATCCAATAGTTCTGTTTCACCATAAAAGAAAGCAGAGTGACCTCCAAAGAAACTCCGGATGATTCGAAGGTTGGCCAACGGAAGCCCGATCAGCAAATACGGCAGGATCGACGTTGAAAATGCAACGACCAGCTGGGCCAGCGGATTGCCGGTCATCGCGCCCGCCGCCATGACAAGCGAGTAGACCATAAAGCAGAAAATGACCGACCCGATAAAATACTCATGAAAATGAATGACATCAACCTTATACAAAATAATCAAAGCGTAAGATAATAAGTAAGATAATAGCTGAGCTGTTAAAAGAATTGAAAGGCCGAAGACATATTTCGTATTGAAAATGATGCCGCGCCTATAAGGGAGGCCGAGTGTGAAATCAAGCGTTCCTCTGCTACGTTCAAACCCGATCTGGCTGAGTGCAAGCGCGACTCCTCCAACCCAGAACATTCTCATAGCCCCGCCTATCTCATAATCTTTATATAAAACGCACTCCATATCGGGAAATTTTTTCAGTTCTGCAAGGCATCCTTGGTACTGGAAATAATCATTCAAAAGCGTAAGCGGTTCACTCAGCATCACCGCTGCAAACACAACTAAAAAAATCCAGAAATGCTGTTTCCACTCTTTATATAAAAGTCCGCGGTCTACCATCTTCGCTTACCTCCATACTTCGCGATGAATACTTCCTCAAGACTGACCGGAAGCTCGTTCCAAACTTTCGGAGACAAACTTTTAAGAAATTGTTTGCTCACATCATCTTCTTTCGGAATCAACACCGTATAAAAGACGCCGGTGTGATCCAAAACAGGGATTTCCCTTTCTCTGATTTTCAAATTGACATCTTCTTCAAATGCCATTTGGATTTTAATAAAATCGCCTTTCAGCTCGTCAAGATCCATAATGTTCGACAATGTATTGTCTTCGAGAAAACCGATTCGGTTGCACATTCTTTCAATATCCTCAAGCCTGTGGGATGTGATGAGAATCGTCGTGTTGTTTTCAGCCACTTCATCGACCATCAGCTGGAGAACGTCTTGTCTTGTGACGGCATCAATGCCGTCTGTCGGCTCATCAAGCAGGATGACCGCCGGCCGGATCGCAAACGACAAGATCAGCGACATTTGCTTTTTCAATCCTGTAGACAATTCCCCGTACTTTTTTGTTTCGGGAATATCGTAACGGTTCATTAATTCATTTGCGTATGTAACATCAAAGTCAGGATAAATGTTACGTAAAATATTGACGAGCTGTTTGTAATTGTATTTTTCGAAATATGTGTTTTGAACGGGCATATAGACGATGTTGCGCTTGACGAGCGGATGGTCCTTCACCTTGACGCTGCCGAAGTAGATGTCTCCCTCATCAGGCAGCAGGATTTGCTGAATCAGGCGGAGAAGCGTCGTTTTCCCTGAGCCGTTTCTTCCGAGCAGCCCGAAAATTTCTCCTTCCTCCAGCTTAAAGGAGATGTTTTTGAGTATTTGTTTTCCCTCAATCGTTTTTGACACAGATTTGAGCTCAATCATTCACTTCGCCTCCTCTCACTTCTTCGTCGATTTCCGCCATCCACTGCTGCAGCTTTTTAGTGTCGATCCCAGCGTAATGCGCATCGATGATCAGCTGCTTTAACTGCTCTTTAATCATCGCAATCTTCCCTTCATCAAGCGTAACTTTCGCGTTTTCAGAAATATACGTTCCTCTTCCCCTCAACGTTTCAATAATTCCTTCCCGTTCAAGTTCTTTATAGGCTTTGCTGACAGTGTTCGGGTTCGCAATGATAATAGTTGCAAGCTCTCTGACAGAAGGAAGTTTATCTCCAGGCTTGATTATCCCTTTTAAGCAAAGCTCTTTCATCTGCTGGATGATCTGCTCATAGATCGGAGTTGAGCTTCTCGGATCGATTTGAATCATCTATCTCCCTTCTTTCTCGTTCAATCTCAGGTCATTCACTTTTAAAAAAACACGTATTCCAAATTTTCTTGAATTATAAAGCCCAGCTTCGCAAGTACAAACAAGAACGAACAGGCAATGATAAACGCCACGACAACCATTGGCGTTACTTTCTTATGTTTATCACTCATGAGTATTGCTCCTTTACATGTGTGTGTTAATTGTATTACTCGATATAGTACACCTAATACATTAAATACATCGTCCTCTTTTGTCAATCGCTTTTTTCAAAAAAATGAACCCTTTCAAAAAGGGTTCATCTTTCATACGATCTCTGCAGAATCATATTGTTTTGAAGGGTTTGCAGCTGAAGCCTTTTGCGGTGAATTTCCTCCCTTTGCTGCTCATTGGCAAACAGCGAAAGCTTGTTTAATTCGTTGACCGCGTTTTCAAGCATCAGCTGCGCATCGCTGTACTCTGTCTCATTGTAATGCTCCTGCCTGCTTGCAGTTTCAAATTGAGATAAAGCATAATCATAAGCATCTTCGCTTCTTTGGATGTGCTCTCCGACGGATTGTCTTGTAGCCAAAGAAAACCCCTCCTTAATGGAAAAATCCATCGTGATTAGTTTGACCATCACAGCCCTGATCATTGAAGAAAATAATTGGGAATCGGTTTGTTCTTATCATGTTTATTTGCTACAATTTTAGGATGCCGTGATACTAAAAGGAGGTCCTTTTGTTTGCATCAGAACAACCCTTTTCCATATACGAACAGTGAAAAACGTTATCATACATGGAATTATCATTTAAGAAATCATTTCGGTCATAAAGTGTTTAAAGTCGCCCTTGACGGAGGCTTTGACTGCCCGAACCGCGACGGCACGGTCGCACACGGCGGATGCACATTTTGCAGCGCCGCAGGGAGCGGAGACTTTGCGGGAAACCGAGCCGACGATCTGCTGACCCAATTTAATGAAGTGCGCGACATAATGCATGAAAAATGGAAAGACGGCAAATACATGGCGTACTTTCAAGCATTTACGAACACGCACGCTCCTGTCAGCGTTCTTCGCGAAAAATACGAAACGGTCCTCGGCCTCGACGGCGTAGTCGGCCTTTCTATCGCAACCCGGCCGGACTGTCTTCCTGACGATGTTGTCGAATATCTTGCAGAGCTTAATGAACGCACATACCTCTGGGTGGAACTCGGCCTTCAGACCGTTCATGAACGGACGGCTGATTTGATCAACCGCGCCCATGATTTCGACTGCTATGTGGAAGGCGTGAACAAACTGAGGAAGCACGGCATCCGCGTCTGCTCCCACATCATTAACGGGCTGCCTCTCGAAGACCGCGGCATGATGATGGAAACCGCAAAAGCGGTCGCCGACTTGGATGTGCAGGGGATTAAAATCCATCTGCTCCACCTGTTAAAGGGAACGCCAATGGTGAAGCAGTATGAAAAAGGCAAATTAACATTCCTTTCTCAAGATGATTATGTCCAGCTTGTTTGCGATCAACTTGAAATTCTTCCGCCGGAAATGATCATTCACCGGATTACGGGTGACGGACCGATCGAATTGATGGTCGGACCGATGTGGAGCGTCAATAAATGGGAAGTCTTAAACGCCATCAATGGAGAACTGGAAAGGCGCGGCAGCTATCAGGGGAAATGGTTCAACAAAGAGAAAGAAGGCATGGCCACATGAAGCTCAAGAAGATCCTCCCGTATGCGAAAGAACTGCTGAAAACAGCCGCAGGCGAAGGAGACATCGTCATTGATGCGACAATGGGGAACGGACATGATACGTATTTTTTAGCAGAACTTGTCGGTGAAAGCGGGCATGTCTATGCCTTTGATATTCAAGAAACAGCTCTTATGAATACTGCCGCAAGACTTGGAAACGAGTACAAAGACCGGGTGACATTGATTCAAAAAAGCCATGATGAGCTCATCACTTCGCTTCCTGACGACGTCGCAGGCAAGGTGGCAGCAGCCGTGTTTAACCTCGGGTATCTTCCGGGAGGCGACAAATCGGTGACGACAAAAAGCGATTCAACCATCGCCAGCATCAAGCAGCTTCTCAAAATCCTGAAAAATGAGGGGCTGATCGTTCTGGTCGTCTACCATGGCCATCCCGAAGGAAAGCGGGAAAAGGATGCCCTGCTCGAATTTTGCACATCGCTCGACCAGGATACCGCCCGCGTCCTCTGTTACCAATATTTAAACCAGCGAAACGATCCGCCTTTTATCATTGCGATCGAAAAGAAAATAGCGGCCCAAAAATGATATCTTGAAGATCCTCCATTAGGAGGATTTTTTTATCCAAACATAATGTAAGCGATATCAAAATAAAATATAAGAAATTTTTCGCAATTTTCTAAAAAGAAAAGGTGTTTCACTCTTTGTCACGAAATTATTGAAAACTCATGTAAAATACGGAGGGATTTCGCTTTGAAAAAATTTATCGCTTATCAAATTTTGATCGCACTCGCCATTGGAGCAGTGATCGGACACTTTTTCCCTGATTTCGGAATGGCGCTGCGCCCCGTCGGAGACGGATTTATCCGCTTGATCAAAATGATCGTCGTTCCAATCGTTTTTTCTACAATTGTCATCGGAGCGGCCGGAAGCGGGAGCATGAAAAAAATGGGCAGCCTCGGCATCAAGACGATTATTTGGTTTGAAGTGATTACGACGTTCGTGCTAGGACTCGGGCTGCTTTTGGCTAATGTGTTAAAGCCCGGCGTCGGCCTTGACCTTTCCCATTTGGCCAAAAAGGATATCGACGAACTCTCGGGCTACACGGAAAAAGTGGTCGATATTAAACAAATGATCCTCGATATCATTCCTACCAACATCGTTGACGTCATGGCCAGAAATGATTTGCTCGCCGTGATCTTCTTTGCGATATTGTTCGGCGTTGCAGCTGCCGGGATCGGCAAAGCCTCAGAACCTGTCATGAAATTTTTTGAGTCTGTTGCCAATATCATGTTCAAGCTGACGCAGATGGTGATGGTCACAGCCCCTATCGGCGTGCTTGCTCTTATGGCCGCATCCGTCGGGCAATACGGCATCGAGCTCCTGCTTCCTATGTTAAAATTAGTCAGCACTGTTTTTCTCGGACTGTTTCTCGTTCTTTTTGTTTTATTTCCGATCGTCGGTCTTATTTTTAAAATTAAATACTTCGAAGTCCTGAAAATGATTTGGGATTTGTTTCTGATCGCGTTCTCCACGACGAGCACAGAAACAGTCTTGCCGCAGCTGATGGACCGCATGGAGAAATACGGCTGCCCAAAACGGGTCGTTTCCTTTGTGGTTCCTTCAGGCTTATCTCTAAATTGTGACGGCTCCAGCCTATATTTATCGGTCGCCTGTATCTTTTTGGCGCAGGCTTTCAATATAGACATGAGCATTTCACAGCAATTGCTCATGATGCTCGTGCTAGTGATGACAAGCAAAGGGATCGCCGCCGTGCCATCTGGTTCGCTCGTCGTCCTTCTGGCTACCGCCAACGCAGTCGGCCTTCCCGCTGAAGGAGTCGCGATTATCGCGGGAGTGGACCGCGTGATGGACATGGCGCGAACAGGCGTGAACGTGCCGGGTCATGCTGTCGCCTGCATCGTTGTTTCAAAATGGGAAAAAAGCTTCCGGTATAATAAGCGTTTTGTACTTGAAAAACAATACCGGACGGAAAGCTTGTAAACGGCAAAAGCTCAAGCCGATGAACGGTTTGAGCTTTTCTTTACGAGCTTTTCATCCACGGCATTTTTTGAATTTTGCGGTATGCCCTGCCGTTGATATAGAAGAAGTAGGAAGTTTTTCCGCTCGCTTTAATGAGGCGCTTCGCCAGCCGGCCGATTTCCTTTTGACCCGCGACCTTATCGTCTGATAAATAAACCCCCAGAAGACCTCTGTTGATCAAACGGTGAAAGTTTTCGTGCGGAATCCCGCGCAGATGTTCATCCGCCATTTCGATGAAATATTCGAGCCTATCCATCATATCTGAATGCGATGGGTAATACGTGCAGAAATTCAAATCTCCGCCAATTAAGTCTTCCTCCTGGTCAATTAAATAATCGAGCAGGATATGCAGTCCCTGTATGTACGGAAAATAGCTGTCGCGGATCTTTCCGGCCATCGATTCAGTAAAATCGGGACGGACGGAATACGATACGAGGCAGAAGATGCCGAGCGTTGAACCCGCACAGGCTGAAAACTCGTACCATTCCATTTTCGGCAAGGCCGATTTATATTTCTCAAACCAAGCTTCGAGCCGGGGAACGCGCTCATGCTCCACGACGTGTTTATGAACTTGCAGATCGCAATAGTAGCTGCAAAGCTCAAGCAGATGCTGCTTGATCAGATCATAGTTCTCAATTTCCGCAAGCACGCCTTGGCACGTTTTCACCAAGTCGTGCAAATAGCCCTGATCATCCTGGTCTTCCCTGAACTGGTAATAGTTCTTTAATTCAGCCCCGACGGTCAGCGCGTCTTTCATCGACTGATGAAGCATGGAAAAATCATCCGGGTCAAGCGAGGTGCTCCGGTCGCATAGATTGTCGAGATAGTCACTTATCGTCTGATACGCCGTAATAAACCGGATCGACTTGTCGATTTTGTCGCCTGAAAGGAGGGCCATAATGCCGCCGCCTTCACAGTGAAAGGTTTTATCCCTGATGCTGGCTTTCGCCTGCGTTTTCAGCTCGGGATTTTGAATCGTTTCAGCTTTTCGTTTCCACTTGTCCAATTCCTGATGAACAAGAGGAAAAACCTCTCTGTATACTTTAGCCATTAATCCAAAAGGATGCTCCGGTACTGCCAAAGAATGCACCTCCATTATGTCATATACTGTTCCGCAAACGCTCTGGCCGCTTTAAAAACGTCTTCCCGCTCAGGCTCATTAAAAATTTCGTGGTATAAGCCCTCCCATTCCCTGTACGTCTTATTGTAAGAAGCAAGCTCGTTAAACCACTTGACGACCATTTTTTTGTCAACAAGCCAGTCTGTGCCCGCCTGCATGACAAAGAGCGGGATGTTGAGAAAGGCGTCCGTCGGCTCCATCGCGCTTTTCAACGCTTTTAACATTTCTTGATACCATCTGACAGAAACTTTTGTGATATATAATGAATCGTTGATGTCCATTTCGATGACTTCTTTGTTTCTCGTCGCTTTATCAGGCGTGATCCCGGATTCAAACCGCATGGACGGAGCCAAAACGTTGAGCCCTTTGGAAAGCCAGTCCAAAAATTTGTTCGGCTTTAATTGCAGCCCGAGACAAGGGGATGATAAAATGAGACCGGCAATGCCGCTTTGCTGCTGCTTAAACCACTCGATCGCGATCAGGCCGCCCATGCTGTGCCCGAGCATAAATACAGGCAGTTCAAATGCTTTCGCCCTGGCGACCCATTTGTCTACTTCATCAATATATTCTTGAAACGAGCGTATATGTCCTCTTTCTCTTGTCGAAGTTCCCTGTCCGGGCAAATCCCCCATCACGACATTAAACCCGGATGAACGCCACATTTCGGACAGCCATTTATACCGCCCGTGATGCTCACATGCACCGTGAATGATGACGATTGAAGCAACAGGTCTTTCCGCTTCGATGCACCACATGCTGACCACCTCACACAATTTTATAAATGAAAGGATGAAACCTATGATCTACCCTTATAAAAAAACGGAACCCGTTATTCATGAAACGGCGTTTATCGCCGACAACGCGGTCATCACCGGAGATGTAACAATCGGAGAGCAATCAAGCATCTGGTTCTCTTCGGTTATCCGCGGCGATGTCGCCCCGGTCAGGATCGGAAAAGGCGTGAACATTCAAGACCTTTCCTGCCTGCACCAAAGCCCTGAGCGCCCTCTCGTGATTGAAGACGGTGTGACGGTAGGCCATCAGGTTACACTGCACAGCTCCGTGATACGAAAGCATGCCCTTATCGGAATGGGGTCGGTTCTTCTTGATGAAGCGGAAGTCGGGGAAGGCGCTTTTATCGGGGCAGGCAGTCTTGTCCCGCCTGGCAAAAAGATCCCGGCCGGGCACCTCGCCTTCGGCAGGCCCGCTAAAGTCATCCGCCCGTTAACCGACAAAGATAAACAGGAAATGGAAAGAATTCGCAAAGAATATATTGAAAAAGGACAATACTACAAATCCTTGCAAAAAAAAGATTAGCTTTGCTACAACTTTACCATTTTTCCACCGATAATTTAAGCAAAAACCTTTTCGGCCGCACGCGTCTGCGGCTTTTTTCTTTTCCGAAATCTTTACAAATACTTATCATTTGCTAAACATTCATTTTTTACAATAAACATGAAGCAGCCATTCATGTAAAGGGGGTTATGACTTTTGAATAAACTGATGGTCGGCATCTACAACTTTGAATGCCGGATTTTCCTCGGTATGAACAGCTTATTTCATCAAAAAACACTAAACCGTTACTTTCGTTCCTCAACACATTTGGGAGGGGCTTTCTGCACGATTTCCGCCTGCCTGGCTCTCTTGCTGTTCGGATCCGGAAGTGTTCGTACAGCGGGGATCGCCAGCGCCCTTGCGCTTTTGGTCAGCCACCTTCAAGTCATGCTGATCAAAAAGCTGTATCCGAGAAAGCGGCCGTATTTAACGCTAAAGGAAACACAGGTTTTGCAAAATCCGCTCAAGGATCATTCTTTTCCATCCGGCCATACGACCGCGGCATTTTCCGTCATTACACCGCTAATGATATTCTTTCCGATACTCGCGCTTTTATTAATTCCGGTAGGCATCAGTGTGGGACTCTCCAGAATTTATCTCGGTCTTCATTATCCTTCGGATGTTCTGGCAGGCACGGCCCTCGGGATTTCAGTCGGAACTTTGTCGGCGATGGTCTTCTAAGCCGGCCGTTTCTTCCAAAGCGTCACTGATTTTCACATCACCAACAGGAGGGGACACGATGAAAATTGCGATATTTACGGACACTTTTACACCGGATGTGAACGGCTGCGCCAGAACGCTGAAAAGGTATACGGATTATCTTGAAAAAAACGGGATACCCTATAAAGTATTTGCGCCGGAAAGCACGCATGAAACACAATTTTCGAGCCGCATCAGCCGGTTTACGAGCATGCCGTTCTTCTTATACCCCGAGTGCAGAATCGCTCTTCCTAATCTCATCAAAATGAAATCAGAACTCCGCGAATTCCACCCCGATCTCATTCACATTGCGACTCCTTTTAATATCGGCCTGGCGGGGCTCAAGCTTGCGAAGAAATGGAACATCCCCATCGTAGGCTCTTACCATACCGATTTTGACCAGTACCTTTCATATTATGATCTTCAAATGTTTTCCAAACTATTATGGAAATATATGCACTGGTTTCATAAAGATTTTCGAAAAGTTTTCGTCCCTTCGCGCGAAACGTTTATGCAGCTCAAAGCCAAACAATTCAGGAACCTCTCCATCTGGAAGCGCGGCGTGGACTGCTCGCTGTTCAGTCCGGCGTATCAAACCGAACACATCCGCAAGCGATACGGCATAAAGGAAACCTATATCCTCAGCTATGTCGGAAGGCTTGCACCTGAAAAAGACTTGGAGACGCTGCTCAAGATCGCAAATCACCCCGCTTTGAAAGATGACATCCACTGGCTGATCGCCGGAGACGGTCCATTAAAAAAAGAGCTTGAGAAGCAAGCTCCTCTCAACATGACTTTTGCCGGCTATGTCAAAGGAGAAGAGCTGGCAAGCATTTATGCGAGCTCAGATTTCTTCGTCTTTCCTTCTCCGACGGAAACCTTCGGAAATTCCGCGCTTGAAGCGCTCGCCTGCGGGACGCCTGTTATCAGGGCAGATTCCGGCGGCCTGAAAGACTTTATACAAAATGGAAGAAACGGTCTACTTTCCGAACCTGGAAATCCGGATGCATTCACCGAAAATATATTGCGCGTCCTCTCCAACGTGCCGTTAAAAAAACGGATGTCATACGATGCGAGAAGCTATGCCCTTACCCAGTCGTGGGACGTGATTTTTGACAATCTCCTCTCCGAATGTGAACATGTGCTTGCAGATTTATCAGCTGAAAAACCGGCATAAAAAAAGAAGGTTTTCGATTAACGAAAACCTTCTTTTTTGGCTTAAACGATAATGACCTCTTTTGGCTGATGGTTCAGTTCTTCCGGTACAAAGCGCTTTTCAACAAAAATGCTGTGCCAGATCATAAAGATGAGAACCGTCCAGATTTTGCGGCTGTTATCCGCTTTGTTGGCGCAGTGGTCTTCAAGAAGCTGAAGCACGTAATCTTTATGGATATATGCGTCTGTCTCGCTCTCTTTAATGATGTTCACGGCCCAGTCATGCATTTCGTTTTTCAGCCAGTGGCGGATCGGCACAGGGAACCCTAGCTTTTTGCGGTTTAAGACATGATCTGGAACGATGCCTTCCGCCGCTTTTCTAAGCAGATATTTTGTCGTGCCGTTTTTCGTTTTCAGCTCTTCCGGAATTTTGGAAGCCGCTTCAAATACGACTTTGTCCAAAAACGGAACTCGGAGTTCCAGTGAATTGGCCATCGTCATTTTGTCAGCCTTCAGCAAAATGTCACCGCGCAGCCATGTGTGGATATCGACATACTGCATTTTGTTGATTTCGCTGTAGGACTTGCTTTCTTCAAAATATGGCTTTGTCACGTCACAGTAAGAGAGGTTGCTGTCATACTGGCGAAGAAGTTTTGATTTCATGCCTTCTTCAAAAATCTTTGCGTTGCCGATATATCTCTCTTCAAGAGGTGTACAGCCCCTCATTAAAAAGCTTTTCCCTTTCATTCCTTCCGGCATCGCTGAAGCTACGTGCAGAAGCATCTTTTTCAGCGGGGACGGAATTCGCTCAAACGGCTTTAATGAAAGCGGCTCTCGGTAAATATTGTAACCGCCGAACAGCTCATCTGCTCCTTCTCCGGACAAAACAACCGTAACTTGCTTCTTCGCTTCCTTCGCGACAAAATACAAAGGAATCGCAGCAGGGTCTGCCAGCGGATCATCCAGATGCCAGACGATCTTTGGAAGCTCGTTCATATATTCCTCAGGGGAAATGATCGCGCTGAAGTTTTCCACGCCGACCCTTTCAGCGGTTTCTTTCGCAACGTCAACTTCGCTGAAGCCTTCATGTTCAAAGCCGACAGAAAACGTTTTTAAGTTGGGATGGAATTGCTTCGCCACCGACACGATAAAAGAAGAGTCGATGCCTCCGGAAAGGAAGGAACCTACAGGCACATCGCTTCGCATATGGACTTTTACGGAATCAAAGATCGCGTCTCTTACTTCCTGAACAAGCTTGTCTTCTTCGGTCTGAACAGGCTTGAATTGAACTTTCCAGTATGTTTTAAATTGAATATCCTCGCCCGGGCGGACAGTAAACTGATGGCCCGGTTCTACTTTTTGCACCTTTTTGTCAAGCGTCTCAGGCTCCGGTACAAATTGGAATGACGTATACTGCTGAAGCGCTTTTTCATTCAATTCCAAATCGGCATCAACAGCCATCAGGCTCTTTCTTTCTGACGCAAAATAAACATGGCCGTCCGTTTTCGTAAAATAGAGCGGCTTAATGCCGAACGGATCGCGCGCTCCGTATAGGAGCTGTTCTTTTTTATCCCAGATTAAAAAAGCAAACATTCCGCGCAGCTTGGAAGCGGCTTCCTGTTTGTAGTGGCGGTAAGTCGCAAGCAAAACTTCCGTATCTGAATCGGTTTTGAACTCGTATCCTTTTGAAATAAGTTCGTCTTTCAGTTCTATATAGTTATAGATTTCTCCATTAAAAATAATCCAATAGGAATCATCTTCATAAGACAGAGGCTGTCCTCCGTTTTCCACATCGATGATGCTGAGTCTTCTAAATCCGAAGCCTACATGCTCATCATGATAGTACCCATCATCGTCCGGACCGCGGTGTACAATCATTTCATTCATTTGTTTAATCAGTTCTTCCTGGGCTGCTGTCTCGGATGATGGGCGATGATTGAATACCCCTACAAATCCACACATAGTATTGCCTCCGATTTTTTAAATTTCGTGCAGAAATCAAAGTCTGCTTCTTGATTAGACAAGTGTTTAAAGAAAAACGTTTCACATCCGCCCGCTTTTTGCCATCGAAAAACAAAGCCGCTTATGAAAGCGGCTATGCGGTTGTTATTCTCCTAATGCATCTTTCTTCAACTGATCTGCTTTGTCTGTGCGCTCCCAAGGCAGATCGAGGTCGAGGCGGCCGAAATGTCCGTAAGCTGCCGTTTGTTTGTAAATCGGACGGCGAAGATCGAGCATTTTAATAATGCCGGCAGGTCTTAGATCAAAGTTTTTGCGAACCACTTCGATCAATGTTTCTTCACTCGCTTTGCCTGTACCGAATGTATCGATTGAAATGGACACCGGCTGAGCGACACCGATCGCGTAGGCAAGCTGTACTTCACAGGAATCAGCAAGGCCTGCGGCGACGATATTTTTCGCTACATATCTCGCTGCATAAGCTGCAGATCTGTCAACCTTTGTCGCATCCTTGCCGGAAAACGCTCCGCCTCCGTGACGGGCATAGCCGCCATAGGTGTCAACGATGATTTTGCGCCCTGTTAAACCGGCATCCCCCTGCGGTCCGCCGATAACAAAACGGCCCGTAGGATTAATGAAGTATTTCGTGTTTTCATCGATCAGCTCTTTTGGAACTACCGGATTGATGACGTGCTCTTTCAGATTGCGCTGGATTTGTTCAAGCGAAATCTCAGGATGATGCTGAGTCGAAATGACGATTGTATCGATGCGAATCGGCTTGTTGTTCTCATCATACTCAACGGTTACCTGTGTCTTTCCGTCCGGACGCAGATACGGCAGAATTTCCTCTTTGCGGACTTCTGTCAAACGGCGAGACAATTTATGGGCAAGCGAAATCGGCAGCGGCATAAGTTCCTTTGTTTCGTTGCAGGCAAAACCGAACATTAAACCTTGGTCTCCGGCTCCGATCGCTTCAATTTCAGCGTCGCTCATTGCTCCTTCACGCGCTTCAAGCGCCTGGTCGACTCCCATTGCAATGTCTGGAGACTGTTCATCTATAGACGTTAAGACCGCGCAAGTTTCGGCATCAAAACCGTATTTTGCACGTGTGTAGCCAATTTCTTTAATCGTTTCGCGGACTGTTTTCGGAATATCGACGTATGTGGACGTCGTGATTTCACCGCTTACCAGCACCAATCCGGTTGTCACAGATGTTTCACAGGCAACGCGGGCATTCGGATCTTTCTTTAAAATTTCGTCTAATATACTATCCGAAATCTGGTCGCAAATTTTGTCCGGATGTCCCTCCGTAACTGACTCTGATGTAAATAACCGACGGTTTTTGCTCATTTATGTTTCCTCCTGTATATGAAGATCAGCCGTGATCTTAAGTATGATACGGAACTCGTCCCTCTTGATTATATGACGATACTCGGGCTTCATACGCTCTCGTTTTGAAACAATTTCCATTATGCTATTCTTGACGAGATTCTGAGTCGAAATTCCCCTTAGCAGAATTTTTCCTGACTGGTTGCCCGGCTAGACCTTTCACGTCCTGTGAAAAACGCCCAGTACCTTCCTCCTGCTTGATACTCGGCTAAAACCTTTCACGTCCTGTGAAAAACGCCCAGTACCTTCCTCCTGAAGGTAGTTTTTTTAGCAATTTTTGGATCTCGATTTATGCAATAAAAAAACCTTTTCCTATTCGGTGAGGAAAGGGTCTGGTATTGCGTGCCTTTCACTCTTATCGCTCAAGGTATTGAACACCTTGCATCAGGTTAGCACCGTAGTTGTCTCAGAAACTGTTTTTTTCCATTAATAAGAGAAACCGGTTGCTGGGTTTCATTGGGCCTGTCCCTCCACCAGCTCGGGATAAGAGTATCCGCTCAATGAAATATCTTATCTTAAAATGGCTTGTTATGTCAATATCGGCCGAAATAAATTTGAACTTGTCCTACGAGAAAAAACCCGAACGAAAAATGAAGAAACGGTATAGACTATAAGAGTAAATGTGTTATACTAATTCTACATTAATGTTATACACATTAAAAAACACGCAAAGGAAGGTTTTTTATGAATTCTGTAGATTTAACAACTGACTTACAAACGCTATTAACGGGCGAAAACGTTCAGATGAACTTATCCGTTCCCCATTTGGTTGAAAAGATCCTTGAGCGCAAAGAAGGAGTCTTGACATCTTCCGGAGCCGTGCGGGCAACAACCGGTACATACACCGGCCGCTCGCCAAAAGACAAATTCATTGTGGAAGAAGCGAGCACAAAGGACAAAATCGATTGGGGCGCAGTAAACCAGCCGATTTCAGAAGCCGCCTTTGACCGGCTGTACGCAAAAGTGCTCGGCTATTTAAAGGAACGCGATGAATTGTATGTATTTGAAGGGTTTGCAGGAGCAGACGAAAAATACCGGCTTCCGATTACTGTTGTCAACGAGTTCGCCTGGCACAACCTGTTTGCAAGACAGTTGTTCATCAGACCTGAAGAACATGATAAAAAACCTGAAGAACAGCCGTTTACGATTCTTTCAGCTCCGCATTTCAAAGCCGATCCGCTCGTTGACGGAACCAGATCTGAAACGTTTATCATCGTGTCGTTTGAGAAGCGGACGATCTTAATCGGAGGCACCGAATATGCCGGAGAGATGAAAAAATCGATTTTTTCTATTATGAATTTTCTTCTGCCTGAACAAAACATTCTACCGATGCACTGTTCGGCAAACATTGGCGAGGAAGGCGGAACTGCTCTCTTCTTCGGATTGTCAGGTACAGGCAAAACGACGCTTTCCGCCGATCCGAAGCGGAAGCTGATCGGCGACGACGAACACGGCTGGTCCAGCACAGGCGTTTTCAACATTGAAGGAGGCTGCTACGCCAAATGCATTAACTTAAGCGAAGAAAAAGAACCGCAGATTTACAATGCGATCCGCTTCGGTTCCGTTCTCGAAAATGTCGTGGTTGACAGCAAAACCGGAGAGCCGGACTATTCCGACTCATTCTACACGGAAAACACGAGAGCGGCTTACCCGATTGACGCGATTGACAACATCGTCAAGCCGAGCATCGCAGCGCACCCGCAGACCATCGTATTTTTGACCGCAGATGCTTTCGGCGTGCTTCCTCCGATCAGCAAGTTAACGAAAGAACAAGCCATGTATCATTTCCTGAGCGGATATACAAGCAAGCTCGCCGGCACCGAACGCGGGATCACCACTCCTGAAGCCACATTCTCGACCTGCTTCGGTTCACCGTTCCTCCCGCTTCCGGCACATGTGTACGCTGAAATGCTCGGAAGAAAAATCGATGAGCACGGGGTCGGCGTCTTTCTCGTCAATACAGGCTGGACCGGCGGCGGATACGGAACCGGGGAAAGAATGAGCCTCGCATATACGAGAGCGATGGTTCAGGCCGCAATAGAAGGAGAACTGGATAAAGCCGAAATGAGGACTGACCGCATTTTCGGACTTCATTCACCTGTCCACGTTCCGGGTGTGCCTGATCAAGTGCTTGACCCGGCCAAAACTTGGACAGATGAAAACGAATACGAGGAAAAAGCGATCCACCTGGCGAAAGCATTCAAACAGAATTTCAAAAAGTTCTCCAATACGGAAAACATCGAAAAAGCCGGAGGACCGCTCGTTTAACTCAGCCTGCTTGCATCAGCGCAGATCTTCTGCGCTGATCCAGTTTATCGAAAACCTCTTCGCCTATCAGCGGCCGATGCCATTTCCTGGGCAATGATCAAGATGACAGTCAAGCACCGCCTCAGATAAAACGATTCCAATTTGCAAGTATTATTATTTGAAAATACAGACTTTTTTTATTTTTAACAAAAGAAATCTTTCATATGTTAATATTATAAAAACATTTGTATATTTCAGGAGGACACATCTATGAAATTTGGATTACTGCCAAGGATCATTACGGCAATTGTTCTTGGTGTTATCGTCGGAAGCTTTGCTCCGCTTTGGTTCGTCAAAACGGCAGCTACTTTCAATGATATTTTTGGAAGCTTCATTAAATTTGTCATTCCTTTTATTATTATCGCTTTTATTATTCCCGGCATCGGACAAATCGGCAGCGGCGCCGGAAAAATCCTCGGCATTACGGCAGGTATCGCCTACACGTCAACCATTTTTGCAGGCCTCCTGGCGTACCTTGTCGGTTCAAACCTTCTTCCCGCGATCATTTCCGGCCATCAGCTGCAGGAGTTTAAAAATCCGGAAGAAGTACTGCAAGCAGGATTTTTCACCATTGAAATGACGCCGTTTATGAGCGTGATGAGCGCACTGATTTTTGCTTTCATCATGGGGATCGGCATCGCTTATCTGCCCGGAAAAACATTAAAAAACGCGTTTGATGAATTTCAAACGATCGTTGAAAAGCTGATATCATATATTATTATTCCGTTACTGCCTGTTCATATTTTCGGTATTTTCACCAATATGACGTTCGGCGGTCAGGTGCAGACGATTCTATCCGTATTTGCGAAAGTTTTCGTGATGATTATCGTGCTTCACCTTGTCATACTCTTGATTCAGTACTCCGTTGCGGGTGCTGCAAACGGCAGAAATCCGCTGTCGCTGTTGAAAATCGTAGCACCGGCATACTTCACCGCGCTCGGCACACAATCGTCAGCGGCAACGATTCCCGTTACGCTGAGACAAGTCAGAAAAACGGGGGCAAGCCAAAAAGTGGCTGACTTCGCCGTTCCGCTCCTGGCCAACATTCATTTGTCAGGAAGCACAATTACACTGACAAGCTGTGCAATGGGCGTGATGATTCTAAACGGTCAAACGCCGACTTTTTCGGTCATGATGCCGTTCATTTTAATGCTTGGCGTCACAATGGTCGCAGCGCCCGGTGCACCAGGCGGTGCCGTCATGGCCGCTGCCGGATTGTTGCAGTCGATGCTCGGCTTTAATGAAACTAGCGTATCGTTGATGATCGCTCTTTACCTTGCCCAGGACAGCTTGGGCACAGCAACGAACGTAACAGGAGACGGCGCTCTCACCATGCTGATTCACAGGCTGACTTCCAAAAAAGGAATCGGAAAAGAGGAAAATGTGCCTGCATAATACAGAAAAGCCAAGGACGCTATCCGCGCCTTGGCTTTTTTTAATTCGTGGAATTTAATGATACGAGCCTGTATGTTAAATGAGTCCGTCCGTCTGACCATTCAAGGCGCTCCGCCTGCGCGGTGCCGGTAATGTCGCCCCGCTTGGTCTTTCTGACTTCAAGCGGCACATGAAGAGGGTAAACCCGATAACCTTCTTTCTCGAGTGTAAACACATTTTCCTCAACCCGCGTTTCTTTTCCTTTTGTCACAATCATCGTGTTAAATTCAACTGGCATTCCCACCTAAAGTCCCCCTCCTTTTCTCTTTTACTTTAGTTTACCATAACTTGTCCAAGGACGGCTTTTCATCCATTGGGATAATTCTCTAACAATCCGCCTGTTTTCGCGCGGAGGAAAATAGTGGGTATATTGGCTGAAATACCACGTATCCACAGACTTGTTCCTTTGCAGAAGTTCACGCTCAAGACGCCGCGCATGCTCGATGGAGACATTTTCATCGTTTGCTCCGTGGATCAAAAGCACGGGCGCTTCAATCTTCTCCAGCTCGTCAAAAGGCGTCCTCCATTCATACGCTTCGGGAACCTTTTCAGGCGTCCCGCCGATGACCCGCTTCATCATCCGCCGCAAATCTTTTCGTTCGCGATAGGTCATGACCATGTCGCTGACACCGCCCCAAGACACAAACGAAGCGGCCGCTGCTTTCATTTCGATTGCCGTTAAGATGCCCATGATTCCGCCGCGGGAAAAGCCAAAAATGTGAACGCGTCCGTCCTTTACCAGTTCGTGCTTCTGAAGAAGACGAAAAGCGGCAAAAGCATCTTCCCGGTCATTACCTGCAAAATCCTCATCGCCTTCTCCTCCTTGATTGCCCCTGTAAAACGGAGCAAGAACGACAAAGCCCTGTGAAGCGAACTGGACGATTCGGCCCGGTCTGACCATCCCGACGTTTTTAATTCCGCCGCGCAAATACAAAAACCCGTCATAATTTCCGGGAGCGGCCGGTTCGGCCAAAAGCCCCTTAACCTTGAGTCCTTGTGAAAGGTATGTGACGGAAAACAGACGCACCTCTTTGTTCGGCGATGGAAACCTTCTTTTTTCTATCCACATTCGTCACGTCACCTCTTTTAATCCGCAGCTGTCCCTCACACCTGTTTAGTATATAACATAAACTATTTTATGCCGAAAATAACCGAAATCAAAGGAGGGAAATCGGTTTGAAGCGTTTCTTTTTTACCATATTATCCTTCATCATGATGCTGTTTATCCTCGCTTCATGCGGCGGACAAAAGACCGAAAAGATCCGTCTGGCGGAAGTGACCCGTTCCGTTTTCTATACGCCTTTATATATCGCCTTATCTGAAGGTTTTTTTAAAGAAGAAGGCCTTGATGTTGAACTGAAAACGACCTGGGGCGGAGATAAAACGATGACTGCCCTTCTGTCAAACGGCGCCGATATTGCGCTTGTCGGCTCGGAAACGTCAATATACGTAAATGCCCAGGGCGCAAGCGATCCGGTGATTAATTTTGCACAGCTTACCCAGACGGACGGAACCTTCCTCGTCTCCAGGAACGATTCGGGGCATTTCAGCTGGGATGATTTGAAAGACAAAACGTTCCTTGGCCAGCGCAAAGGCGGAATGCCGCAGATGGCAGGCGAATTTGTCCTCAAACAGAAAGGCATCGATCCTAAAAAGGATGTGGATCTGATCCAAACGATTGATTTCGCGAATATCGCAAACAGCTTTGCATCTGGTACAGGTGATTATGTTCAATTATTTGAACCCCAGGCATCCATTTTTGAAAGAGAAGGCATCGGCCGCATTGTCGCCTCCTTCGGAAAAGAATCGGGCCGAATCCCATATACAACTTTTATGGCCAAACAAAGCTATTTAACGAAAAACAAAGAAGCGGTCGAAAAGTTCACCCGCGCGGTTTACAAAGCGCAGCAGTGGGTTGAGACGCACTCTGCAAAAGAAGCAGCCGAAAGCATTCAAGATTATTTTAAAGATACCGAGCTTTCAATCATTGCATCTTCAATCGAACGGTATAAACAACAACAGTCTTTTGCTCTTGATCCTGTTTTGGATGAAAAAGAATGGAACCAGCTTCAAACCATCATGGATGAAGCCGGCGAGCTGCCGAAGCGCACCCCTCATCAAAAGCTGGTCAATACAAAGATCGCCGAAAAGGTCACAAAAAATTACTAGGAGGTGGCCGCAGTGTCTTTTCTGCAAGTTCAGGATGTCACACATACTTACTTTTCATTGAAGGAAAAAACAGCGGCGCTGGAAAACGTCAGCATTGAAGTCGAAAAAGGCGAATTTGTTTCGTTTCTCGGCCCAAGCGGATGCGGCAAAACAACGCTTTT
This sequence comes from Bacillus sp. GM2, assembly GCF_056155945.1. Taxonomy (NCBI): domain Bacteria; kingdom Bacillati; phylum Bacillota; class Bacilli; order Caryophanales; family Bacillaceae; genus Bacillus; species Bacillus sp. GM2. The sequence goes on along the minus strand of NZ_JBRKSZ010000007.1, from coordinate 458,203 downwards.
ATCGATCATCGCCGGCATCGTTTCCCCCACGGAAGGACGCGTCTTGGTTGAAGGGCGCACACCTGATGGAAAGGATCGGCACATCGGTTATATGCTCCAGCAGGATTATTTATTTCCCTGGAAAACCATTGAGGAAAACGTCTTAATCGGTTTGCACATTTCCAAAAAACTAGGCCCGGAAACGAAGGAAACCGCTCTCGGCCTGCTGAAAAAATTCGGGCTTTACGAGGTTGAAAAAAAGTATCCAAAAGAGCTCTCGGGCGGCATGAGGCAAAGGGCGGCGCTTGCCCGCACTCTCGCTGTCGACCCCGATATCCTTCTGCTTGATGAACCTTTTTCAGCCCTTGACTATCAGACAAAATTGAACCTCGAAGATTTAGTGTTCAACACGTTAAAGACGTATCAAAAAACAGCGGTGCTCGTGACCCATGATATCGGTGAAGCGATAGCGATGAGCGACCGGATTCTGCTATTTTCAAAGCAGCCGGGCACTATCCATAAAACATTTGCCGTTCCTGAACCGATCAGGAAGCTGACACCGTTTGAAGCGAGGCAGGAACCGGAATTTCAGCCCCTCTTTCAGAACATATGGAAGGAGCTCAATGACCTTGAACAACAAACATCCGAAACCAAAAGTTGACTTCCTTCATGAGGCTTTTTTAAAGGAGCAGCAGGCCGAAAAAAGGCGGGTCCGCTTTTTTCAAATCGCGATTTTCATCGTTTTCTTTTCGCTGTGGGAAACCGCAAGCCGTCTGGCATGGATCGATCCGCTGATCTTCAGCTCTCCTTCAGCCGTCTGGGCGCTTTTCCTCGAAAAAATGGGAGACGGATCATTGCCGGGACATATCGGTGTAACCGTATTTGAAACCATCCTCGGCTTTCTGGCCGGAACATTGCTTGGAACTTTTCTAGCCGCCCTCTTATGGTGGTTCCCGAGGCTCTCCAAAATATTAGATCCGTATCTTGTCGTCTTAAATGCGATGCCGAAAGTGGCGCTGGGTCCCATTCTCATCGTTGCGATCGGCCCCAGCTTGACGAGCATTATTGCAATGGGCGCCATCATCAGCGTTATCATTACGACTATCGTCGTCTATACGTCCTTTCAAGAAATTGATGAAAACTATTTAAAAGTGATGAAAACATTCGGCGCTACGAAACGCGAGATTTTCAAAGAAGTCATTTTGCCCGCTTCCATTCCGACGATCATATCTACACTGAAGGTCAATGTCGGCTTGAGCTGGGTCGGTGTCATCGTAGGAGAATTTTTAGTATCGGCTCAAGGCCTCGGCTATATGATCATCTACGGCTTTCAAGTCTTTAATTTCAACCTCGTCATGCTGAGCCTCCTGATCATCGCCGTCTTCGCAACATTGATGTATCAAGGTGTCGAGCTGTTGGAAAGAAAGTGGATGAAAGGCAGAGTATAACATGAAAAAACCCTGCAAATGCAGGGCTTTTTATTTGATGATGCCGGCCTTTTTCAGCTTTTCAAGACTGATCGTCAGGACGGAATCTTTCATAATAAAACTGTAATTTTTGTTTTTTGCGATATCCTTCGGGAGGCTCTTCAGCAAAACAGGACCATTCGTCTCATAGTACGTCTGCTGTTTTTCTATCTTTTCGATATCGGCAAAATAAATATTTTTGACGATCACTTTCTCCCTGCCAAGAACTTTATATTGTCCGAGATAGGTCAGCTTTCTTACGACAGCGCCCGTTTCTTCCTTCACTTCCCGCAAAGCCGCTTCCTCAGCGTTTTCGCTCGGTTCGACTTTGCCGCCGGGGAATTCACGGCCCCTGTCCTTATGATTTGTCAGCAGCCATTGATCCTCGTAACGGCAGATCACCCATACATGCTTTGGTTCTTTTGAAAAAGGTTCCTTCTCAAAAGAAAGCTGAACCGTATTACGGTAAAAATCTTTAAATTCGTACATCCTAATCCCTCTTATCCGTTTCCTTGCTTCTTCCACTCATCATATCATATATTGGTTCTTTCGGTAGAGTTTTTGTCCAGTTCAGTTCAGTAATTTTATCGTTCCCTAAAGAACTTCATTGTCCATTCCTGAGTGAGAAGGCGGCAAGGCTGGATGACTCCGCGCCTGCGGGCGCTTTTCAAAAGCGGCATTTTTTAATCTGCTGAATTGAGTTCGGCAAGGCCGTTTTCACTGATAAATGACTTGGTTTCTTCATTGCCCAGACGGTAAAGCATCGAGTAAATGTCTTTGCGCAGTTCGTCCATTTTATCATTTGCACTGTCATTGTGATATTCGACCGCAGGCACGTGAGCTCTGAAAAAGTTGACCCAGTCTTCTGAATACAGCTGATCAAAATATTCCCTTAAAATGATGATGTCATCATCTGTCGCCGAAATTTGAAATTCCCACGGGGAAGCGTCAGAGCTCTGCGAAATCATTCCATCTTGCACCGAAACATAGTATGTCTTTTTTTCCAAAGCCAATCATCCTTTTTCGTGTTAGTATGACCAGTTGTTTTAAAATGTTACGGCTTTCCCCGGAGTTTTTCCTTTATGGTATTTAAAATGTCCAATAACATCTGCGGCACGGGGATTCCTAACGAATGAGCCGTGCTCACGATTTGAAACGCTTCATATAAAATATAAAACATAATAGAAAAATCGCGGATCGAACTGCCTGTTTGCAGCATTTGATCAAAAAGGTGGGCAACGGATATCAGAAAGAGCGTAACCAATTTTTTCGCCAGCCTTGTAAACAGCCTCTTAATTGTAAATCGATCTTCCACACATTCGTTCAAGCTTTTGCTGACAAATTCAATGCCCATCAGCGTAATTAAGATCATAAATAAATATTCGATTCGGCCAAACAAAAATCCGATGGCCGATAAACCAATTGTAAAGAGCGAAAAGATGCTTAAGTCCTTAAACATATGCTTCAACATCCTTTCAAAAAAGACTTTTCATAGCTTATCCTATGAAAAAAGACTTTGAAAGGCTTGGATGAATTGTTTGACAATTTCTAAAAAAGGCTTTAAAAAGAACGAAAACACAAAAAAGCTCAGGCATTGCCCGAGCTTTTCCTTACCCTAAGTAGGCTTTCAGCATCCAGTTGTGTTTTTCGATCGATTGATGAATCGCGAGCAGCATGTCTCCCGTCGTTTCATCGTTGACTTCATCGGCAAGCTCCATTCCGCTTTTCAGCTCCTCAGCCACCGTTAAAAAGTCATTATAAATATTTTGCACCATTTGTTCAGCAGACTCGCTTCCGTCCGCTTCTTTAATCGCGGACATTTCCAGGCATTCCTTCATCGTTCCGACCGGAGAGCCCTGTATGGCCAATAGGCGTTCAGCCAAATCATCGATATGCTCTGCCGCTTCTGTGTAAAGCTCTTCGAATTTTTCATGCAGCGTAAAGAAATCTTTCCCTTTCACATACCAATGATAATTATGTAGCTTCACATATAGAACGGTCCAGTTCGCGACTTGTTTGTTGACGGTTGCTTTCAATTTTTCAGACATTAGATCGTCCTCCTTTTCGTTTACTTTTGATTTACCCGTTTAGCTTGTGCAGGAAACATTTCTTTTACTCTTTATCATGATTTTCTTTGCCTGATATGGTAAACTGTTGGAAAAAGCTATTCGGAGGTAAGTGATGATCCTCTTTTGGATTATTGTAGGAATTCTGATCACCGGCGCCGTTCTGGCCATATCGCTTGTCACAACATCAAAAGCTTATGACTTCAAGCATGAAGTCGATCCCCTCCCGTCGCGGGAAGAAGAACAGCCCCATCAATGATGGTGGGCTTCTTCTTTTTCATCTTCATCGGTCTCATCCGTCGCTTTCCCTACTTTAATGTCTGCAACAGGCATTGTATGCTGTTTTTTCGCCGTGACATGGACTTGGACTTTGTAATGGCCGTCTTCAGGAAACGCTTTTTCCATGCTGTATACGCCTTTTCCCTCATTCTTCGCTTTGATTAGCTCGCTATCTTCCTTGCTCCCGGCCTTCCAGCATTCAAACTCCACCTCATCGGCATCTGCAACCGGCTCTTCCCCGTAGAGGACGGTCGCTTTTATGACAGCCTTTTCATTTTTGGCCGCCGATTCAGGCGTCGCCAGTTTTGCCGTCAGCACTTTGGGCTCCTCATCCGATGCCGCCTGCTTGTCCCCCTGGCTGCAGGCGGAAAGACCGACCGCTAAACATAAGAGAATGAACCATTTTCCAAAACGCATCCTATCACCCTTCTTCTATGATATGTATTACAATATAAAGTGTAGCAAAGTTCAGGGATAAATGGCATTATTTTCTTTGTGAACAAAAAATGAAAACCGGCTCTCTTATGAGCCGGTTTTTTTCAATCATTTTACCCAAACACCTTGAGCAGGTCTTCTTTATTTTGCGAAAGCCAAAAACGCATCATGCGCTTTGCGCCTTCAAGATCGTGAAGCTTTGCCTGGCCGCACTGTTTTTCGTTAGCCGCCGGAATTTCAGTCACTTCAACGGCTTCTTTGAACGTATCCTCAAGCAAATCAACGATTTCTTCCACTTTCGGCTCACCGCTTACCACCAGGTAATAGCCCGTTTGGCAGCCCATCGGCGAAATGTCGATAATATCAAAGTGGTCATATTTTTCCGCATATGTGCGGATTGTAAATGCAAGAAGGTGCTCCAAAGTATGAATCGTATCAGGTTTCATTGCCTGTTTATTCGGCTGGCAAAAACGGATGTCAAACTTGTTGACGACGCCGTCCGTTCCCACTTTGTGGACGCCGCAGTGTCTGACATAAGGCGCTTTTACCGCATTATGGTCAAGCTCAAAACTTTCAACTGAAGGCATGGTTCCTCTCTCCCCTCTAATCGGTCTTTTTGTATTATATCATACTTTACCGATAAGTTTTCAGGTGAATGCTTTTCCTTTTTATGCGTTTTTTGCTTATATTATAATAAGATCAAAACAAAAAAGGTGCGAAAAACATGAAAACCGTATTCCTGCTGCTCATCCGCTTTTATCAAAAATGGATATCACCGGCTCTTCCGCCGACCTGCCGTTTTTATCCGACATGCTCCAATTACGGTCTTGAAGCGATCGAAAAGCACGGCGCATTTAAAGGCGGATGGCTCACCATCAAGCGGATTCTAAAATGCCATCCGTTTCATCCCGGCGGAATAGATCCCGTTCCGGAAAAAAAGCAAAAGGATTAGCGCTCTTCCGGATATCCGTTGACAATGAGATCCAGTCTGCCTGTTTCCGGATCAATGACAAGTCCGTGAACAGGTACTTCCTCCGGCATCAGCGGATGGTTCCGAATAACGCTTACACTGTCCCTGACGCTGTCCTCTACAGAATCAAAGCTTTTCAGCCATTGTTCAAAATCGACGCCGGAGTACTCAAGCGTTTCAATCCGTTCTTTTGGAATGCCGCGCTTGACGACTTTGTCCAAAAAGCTGTCGCAGCTCAGCTTGCTCATGCCGCAGTCATAATGGCCGATCACGCATACTTCATTAGCGTTCAGTTCGTATACCGCAACGAGAATGCTCCGCATAATACTTCCGAAAGGATGAGCCACGAGTGCGCCCGCGCTCTTAACGATCTTCACGTCTCCGTTCCGCATATTCATGGCATGAGGAAGCAGCTCGACAAGCCTTGTGTCCATGCAAGACAGAATCACCATTCTTTTATCGGGAAACTTGCTTGTTTGATATTTTTGATAGTCCTGCCGTTCAACAAACTGTTGATTGAACTGTAGAATATTATCCAAAAGTTTCATGGCTCATTTCCTTTCTAAACGCTTTTTATATCTAAATATAACATATTTCTTGTATTTTTTTCACAAGTCCAGTAAGATTTCCTTTGTGCAAATCGAAACAATTACGTTTTAAGGAAGGTGAAAAACATGAAGGAAAACCTGATTCCGGTCACTGTTTTAAGCGGTTATCTAGGGTCCGGGAAAACGACGCTGCTGCAGCATGTCCTGCATGAAGCGCACGGCTTGAAAATCGCCGTGATCGTCAATGATATGAGCGAGATTAATATCGACGGCTCCCTCGTGAAAAAAGGTGACCTCATCCGCACGGATGAAAAGCTTGTCGAAATGCAGAACGGCTGCATTTGCTGTACGCTGAGAGACGATCTGCTCATCGAAGTCAAAAAGCTGGCGGAGAACGGCGGAATCGATTATATTCTCATTGAATCTTCCGGTATCAGCGAGCCGATTCCCGTCGCCCAAACCTTTACGTACAAAGATGAGGAGCTGAATATTGATTTAGGCAAATATTGCAGGCTTGATACAATGGTCACCGTCGTCGACGGCAGCCGTTTTTTTGAGGACTTCGCTTCGGGCGAGAGCCTATTGGAACGGAAGCAGGCGGCAGATGAAACGGACAGCCGGGAAGTGGCCGACCTTTTAATTGAGCAAATTGAATTTGCCGATGTCCTCATTTTGAATAAAACTGATTTACTCAATGAAGAAGAGCAGGAAAAGCTGTTCTGGTCCCTGAGAAAACTGAATCCGGACTGCAGAATCATTTCTGCGGCATTCGCAAAAGTGCCGCTTTCGGCCATCATGAATACGAAATCGTTCGATTTTGAAAAAGCAAGTCAATCAGCGGGATGGATCAAAGAGCTGAATGAAGAGCACACACCTGAAACAGAGGAATTCGGAATCTCTTCTTTCGTCTATCAAAAGCAAAGGCCTTTCCATCCTGAAAGACTGAAGCGCTGGCTTGAAAACTGGCCGCCGCAAATTATCAGAGCAAAAGGCTTCTTCTGGCTTGCTTCTCGAAATGACACAGCAGGCCTTCTGTCCCAGGCAGGCTCTTCCCTGATGATCCAAAGCGCGGGCCCCTGGATTGCAGCGTCTACCGAGGAAGAACAAAAGCTCGCGTTTGAAGAGGACCCTAATTTGAAAGCGGACTGGGATGAAACATACGGAGACCGGAAAACGGAAATCGTTTTTATCGGCATTGACATGAATCAGGAAGACATTATCCGCTCCCTGGATCAGACCCTTCTTACAGATAAAGAAATGAATTCAGACTGGTCGGCCTTACTTGATTCACTGCCTGAGTATATTTAACTATCATTTCCTCTTTTCAAATCGTAATTATTACGATACAATGATACAGGACCATTAAATCGGAACCATTTCAGTTTTACATTGAGAGGAGAAATACCATGAAAAAAACATTCGGAATAGCATCTGCATTCATTCTTGCTGCCGGATTAACAGCGGGTTGCTCAAGCAATGGAGCTTCCAGTGAACAAAAAGAAAATAAAGACACGCTGGACATCTATACAACCATTTATCCGCTTGAAGACTTCACCAAAAAGATCGGCGGAGAATATGTGAACGTTAAAAGTGTTTACCCGCCAAACGTTGAAGCGCACACTTACGAGCCAAGCTCAAAAACGATGGCAGAAATTTCCGACTCGGATGCCTTTATATACTCTGGAGTCGGTGTTGAAGGATTCGCAGACAAAGCTGTAAGCACACTTAAAAACAGCGACGTCAAAATCGTCAAAGCCGGGGAGGGCATTGACCTTCTGTCACGTGAAGAAGAAGGCGAACATGATGAGCATGCACATGGAGAAGAACACGGTGAGCACGATGAGCATGCACATGAAGAAGAACATGAACACGGAGAAGCCGAAGGCCACGATCATCATCACGACCATGGAGATCATGACCCGCACGCATGGCTTGATCCTGTCCTTGCTGAAAAAATGGCCGAAAACATTAAAGACCAACTCGTAAAATTAGAACCTGAACACGAAAAAACGTTTACGAAAAACTATGAGTCATTAAAAAAAGACTTGGAGCAGCTTGACAAAGACTTCAAACAAACAGTCGACAAAGCTGATAAAAAAGAAATTCTCGTCTCACATGCCGCCTACGGCTACTGGGAAAAACGCTACGGCATTAAGCAGATAAGCGTTCTCGGCCTTTCGCCTACTGAGGAACCTTCACAAAAGCAGCTTGAAAACATTGTTAAAACAGCGAAAGAACATAATATTAAATATATCATTTTTGAAAGCAATGTCAGCAGCAAAATCTCCGAGATCATCAAAAAAGAAATCGGAGCGGAAAGTCTGACGATGAAAAACCTTGAATCTGTAACAAAAGAAGACATTGAAAGCGGCAAAGATTATACCGCCATCATGAAAGAAAACCTGGACGTCTTGAAAAAAGCTTTATCAAGCAAATAACAGAGAACAAGCGCATGAGATGTCATGCGCTTGTTTTTTAAATGGACGAAAAAAAAGGCCGGAAACATCCGGTCTTTTTAATTTATTAATCCATATTAAATCTTTTCTTGAACTGTTCGACCCTTCCGCCTCTTTCATTGAATTTCTGTCTTCCGGTATAAAACGGATGGGTATCAGAGCTCACCTCAACTTTTATAACGGGATACGTCTTGCCGTCTTCCCACTCGGCCGTCTCATCGGAAGTTTTAGTTGAGCGGCTTAAAAAACGGTACCCGCTGTTTACATCCTGAAAGATCACTTGATAAGTTTTCGGATGAATATTTGGTTTCATATGCCATTCCTCCTATCAAAACGTAATAATTACGTTTTATTATATACCTTTCAAATCCCTGTGTCAAAAATGAATGTTCATTTGCCATACTTAATCCCTTTATCCATTTTAACCTCCTACAGGAAGAATAATCTAAAAAAGGCGGTAAACAATAAAAAGCAAAATGGTGTAAATGAAAGGTGGTTTTCCGGATGAATGACTTGATTTTTGCAAGAAGCCTTTTCGGAACAACGATGGGATTCCATATTATTTTTGCCTCGCTCGGTGTCGGAATTCCTTTGATGATTTTGCTGGCCGAGCTGATCTATCAAAGAACGAAAGATCCCCACTACGCCATTATGGCCAAAAGATGGACGAAGGCGCAGGCCGTGTTGCTCGGGGTCGCCATACCGACCGGAACCATTGCCGGCACGCAGCTAGCCCTGCTCTGGCCGGGATTCATGGAAGTGATCGGAAAAGTCATGTCCCTTCCATTTCAAATTGAAATCTACGCCTTTTTTATTGAGGCTTTATTTATGTCCATTTATGTTTACGCAGCCGATCGGCTGACTCCACTTATGAGAATTACAGCCGTCATTTTTATCGTTATCGGAGCAGCCGCATCGGCCATCTTGATTACAAATGTGCACGCTTTTCAGGGAACGCCAGAAGGCTTCAAAATTGTAAACGGTGAAATTACGGATGTTCAGCCGTGGACGGCGTTCTTCAACAAAAGCTTTGTGGCCACAGCAGGACATGTTGTCGTCTCCGCTTTTATGACAGGTGCGTTTATTATTGCGACGATAGCCGCCTACAAAATGCTCCGAAACCGCGGCGATGATAGAGTCTACGCCCTTCATAGGAAAGCGCTGCTGCTCGGGCTGATTGTCGGAGGAGCGTTTTCTCTGGTCACGGCTCTGAGCGGGCACGAATCCGCACAGCTACTTCACCGCTACCAGCCTGAAAAACTGGCGGGCGCAGAAGGGCTGTTTGAAACCCAGTCCCATGCTCCTCTTGCGATCGGCGGATTTACTGATGAAAAGACGCAATCGGTGAAATGGGCGATTGAGATTCCGTGGGCTTTAAGCTTTTTGGCCGACAACCGCTTTGACACCGTCGTAAAAGGGCTGAATGACTTTCCAAGGGATGAGTGGCCTCCCCTGTTCATTCATACCTTATTTAACGGCATGGTTTTTATCGGCAGCCTTTTGATTGTTTATGCCGCTGTGGGTTTTATTTGGAGAAAAGTCATGAAAAAAGACCGCTTTCCCCGCTGGATGCTGGCCGTGTTCATAACCGGCGGCCCGCTCGCATTGCTCGCAATCGAACTTGGCTGGGTATTCGCTTGCACCGGAAGGCAGCCTTGGGTCATTTACCATATGCAGAAAACGTCGGAAGTAGTGACCACCTCCGGCTCGATCGGCATATTGTTTCTTTTGTTCTTTATCGTCTATATCATTTTAGGAGCAGCGGTGGTGTTCGTATTGCAATATTACTTTAAACGCCATCCTGTTGAAGAGGACTTAAAAAGCAGCTGAATGCACAAAAAAAACAGAAGGGAAGTCATATGATGCAACTGGATGGAACAACAGATGCCCTGCTGGCTATTTCGATCGTCTGGGGATTTATATTTATATACGCCGTTATGGCGTCGATGGATTTTGGAGCGGGATTTTGGTCGATGATTTATATGAACAAAAAACAGCTGAAAGCAACCAATATTGCAAACCGCTATCTTTCTCCGACCTGGGAAGTAACCAATGTTTTCATCGTCGGAATCGTCGTAGCCCTTTTCAGCTTTTTCCCGGGCGGCACTTTTGTGCTGGGGACTGTGCTTTTGATTCCCGGCAGCATCATTTTATTGCTTTTGGCGATTCGAAGCGGATTTTTGGTCTTCTCCCACGCTGCAAAAGATTATGAAAGGGCGCTGACTTACGTTTCAGGGATCAGCGGCTTTATCATTCCGGCTGTTTTAATCCTTGTCTTGCCTGTGACACACGGCAATTTCGTATACCAGGTAGACGGAAGCCACCAATTGGACTTTGTCAATTTGTTTTTAAGCCCTCATGCCTATTCTTTTATGGGCTTCGCCATTTTCAGTACGCTGTTTCTGTCTTCACTGCTGCTGGCTGATTTTTCAAATGTAGCCGGAGAAAAAGACGCGTATCAGGTCTACCGCCGAAACGCTTTAATTACCGGGCCGCTCGCACTGCTCATGTCGTTCAGCATCATGATGACCATGAGGACGGAAGCCAGCTGGCTTTATACAAAAATGATGGACGGGCTTCCATGGCTGATTTTATCGTTTTTGCTGTTTCTCGTCGCATTTGCGGCTCTGTTTCTGCCAAACAGACATAACAGCGACCGGCTGGGAAAGCCGCGCCTGGCTGTCATCGCCATTACGCTGCAGTATTTTACGGCGAGCTATGTGTACGGGAGGGCGCACCTTCCTTACATGGTCTATCCTGATGTCACGATTCAATCGGGCTTCACCGCACCGGAGACATTCAGGGCGCTGTTCATCTCCTACATCGTCGGTTTTATTATTTTATTCCCCGGCTTTTATTATTTCTGGAAATTGTTCATGAAGGACAAGCGGTACATCAAACAGCATGAATAAGGTTAAGCTAAATGTGTACAACTTTTAAAGGGGGCCCAAACTAAATGGAGCAAAAAATACTGTGTGAAGTCAGCAACTGCACCTATTGGGAAGAGGGTAACAAATGCACAGCCGACGCCATCTATGTCGTCAGCCATGCTGAAGGTGAAAAAGCTTCTAATAGTGAAGAAACGGATTGCAAAACCTTTAAACCTGAACATCATTAAAACGGATGAATGAAGGAGGGACAGTCGTGAATAAAGAGTCGCTGTTACAGGCTTTTTATCAGGAAATCCACGGGGCGGATGAAACCGCATTTCAAAAAGCCGCCCGCTCCTTCATGAACTTATGGGATTATGAATACGGCTGTCTCGACGGGCTGCCGGATCAAGCGGACCGGGTGATCGGACAGATCGTGCACGAAGATTTGCTTTTGGGCGATTAAAGGAAAGGGCTGTCATAAAGGCAGCTCTTTTTATGTTAAAAAAACCGGCTAGAAAGCCGGTCCAAACGAGAAGGGAATAATGTACAGCTTTAATATACATGAGAGGCCGCCTATTTAACAAAGCTTGAAAATCTGGAAATCGGCGTTTAAAACAGCCTTTACTGCTTAAAAACGTCTATTTTAGATGAATTCTTTCTTAAAATATGAGTATCGACTTCAAATCCCATTCCCGGTAAGGTTGGAACCTGAATATAGCCGCCCTCGATCCGGATTTCCGGTTTTACGATATCCTCTTCCCAATACCTTGAGGATGAAGAAAGATCCCCGGGAATCAAAAACTGCGGAAGAGAACTCAGTGCAAGATTATGGGCTCTTGAAATGCCGGTTTCAAACATGCCGCCGCACCAGACAGGCATTTGATGTTCTTTGCAGATGTCGTGGATTTTCAGAGCTTCTGTCAAACCGCCGACTCGGGACGGCTTTATATTGATAATTTTGCAGCTGCCGAGCTCAATTGCCTTTCGCGCATCAGCAGCCGAACGGATGCTTTCGTCAAGACAAATTGATGTTTTGATATGTTTTTGCAGATGGCGGTGGTCAACGATATCATCATCAGCCAGCGGCTGTTCGATCATCATTAATTTAAATGCGTCAAGCTCTTTAATCCGGCTGATGTCTTTTAATTCATAAGAAGAGTTGGCATCTGCCATCAGCGGCACCTTCGGAAAATGCCGGCGTATTTCTTTTAAAAGCTCTATATCCTGCCCGGGCTGAATTTTGATTTTTATTCTTTGATATCCTTCTTTTACATATTGTTCAATTTCCTGAAGCATATCATCCAATGGGGCAAGACCGACGACGACTCCGGCAGGAACTTCTGTTTTTACTCCGCCCAGCGCCTCTCTTAAAGAGATCCCTTTTTTCCTGGCGTAAATGTCCCAAAAGGCGGCTTCAAGGCCGGCCTTTGCCATTCGGTTGCCTTTGAATCCGCGAAGCGCCTCGGGCACTTCTGAAGGGTGTGTGAATGATTCGCGCAGCACAGCCGGAATCAAAAAATCTTTGAGCATGTGGTAGCATGTCTCCGTTGTTTCTTCGGTGTACCACGGAGATGAAAAAGCGGATACTTCCCCCCAGCCTGTCACACCTTCTTGATCAGCAGCTTCAATGATGATAAACTTGCGATCCTGAAAGGTTTCCAAGCTTGATTTAAAAGGCTTTTTCAGCCGCATGCTGAGATGGTACAATGTCAGCTGTTTGATTTGAATCATGGCGCTCCCCCTCTACAATTTATGTCTCATCACTTTATTTGAAGCATTTCTCGGCAGCCTATCGACAAAATGAAATGCTTTAGGCACTTTATATGAAGCAAGCCGTTCTTTGCAAAATTCGCTCAGCTCCTCTTCATCAACGGGGCTGTCGGCGACGAGATAGGCGTGGGGAACCTTTCCCCAAGTTTTGTCATCGACTCCTTTCACCCCCGCTTCCGCGACATTGGGGTGTGACAGAAGAACGGCCTCGACTTCAGCCGGATAGATGTTTTCTCCTCCTGATATGATTAAGTCTGAACGCCTGTCCAGCACATATAAAAATCCGTCATCGTCAAAATACCCGATATCACCGGTTTTAAACCAGCCGTCATTGAATGAGTCTTTATTTGCCGCCTCATTTTTCAAGTAGCCCTTCATAACGGTCGGCCCTTTTACGGTTATTTCACCATGTTCTCCGGGTTGGCATTCCGTTCCGTTCTTTTCGATTTTGATGCTTGATGCAAACAGCGGTTTGCCGGCTGAACCGAGCTTTTCAATCGAGTATTCCGGGGCGAGGGTCGCAATCTGTGAGCACGTTTCAGTCATTCCGTACGACTGTACGACGGGCAGCCGCTTTCTTTTGCATTCCTCAAGGAGAGAAAGCGGTGCTGGCCCTCCGCCCAATAACAGGCACCTTAATGATCCGGGGCAGCTGTCGACTTTTGCCGCAAGCCTCGACAGCATCGTCTGAACGACCGATGCAATCGTTACTTGCTGGTCTTTGATCGAACGAAGAACTTCTTCCGCGTCAAACCTTTGATGCAAAACGACAGTCATTCCGTAAATGACCGATTTAAAAAGCGCCGATAAGCCGCTGATATGGAAAAGCGGCAAGGCGATCAGCCAGCGGTCGTGTTCTTGGAGCCCCAAATTCAAGGCGGATGAAACCGCGCTGAAATAATGGTTTGCAAATGTCTGCATAACCCCTTTCGGCCGTCCGGTCGTTCCAGACGTATACATGATTGTTGCCGCATCGTCCAAATGAATGCTTTCGATTTCTGTAACCGGCGGGCAAGCGGCGTTTTGAACGTCTTCAATGTCAACAGCGCGAGCCGGCTGTCCCCCTCTATGCTCTTCTATGAAAGGCTTCTCTGTAAGCAATAGCTTTGCTTCAGAATGTTCAATTTGATATGATCGTTCGGCCATTGACAGCTTCGTATTCAGCAAAACGATGCGAACGCCGAGAAGAAAGCAGGCATGGACGGCGATGACCATCTCCATCCGGTTTGTGAGAAGTAAAGCCGCTGTATCCCCATTCTTCAGACCAAAGCTCTTCAGCCGGCCGGCCGTTTTTTTTGCTTCATGAAATAATTGAATAAAAGTCAGCTTGTGATCTCCCTGAATCACAGCCATCCTGTCAGGTGTCAGTTCTGCTCGCTGTTTAAGCCAATTCGGATGGTCCATCAGCATATCATCATCTCCAAAAAATGTCTTGAATGATAAAAGAAACAGCTCAGTCGCACCAAGCTGTTTCTCTCTTCCGATTTTTAAGGAAAACGCGGGAACTGTCCGAAATCTGGACGGCGTTTTTCTTTAAACGCATCGCGGCCTTCTTTCGCTTCATCTGTTGTGTAATAAAGCAGTGTCGCATCTCCGGCAAACTGCTGGATGCCGGCAAGCCCGTCCGTGTCGGCATTAAAGGCCGCTTTAAGGAATCTGAGTGCTGTCGGGCTTTTCTCAAGCATTTCTTCACACCATTGAATCGTTTCTTCTTCAAGCTTTTCAAGCGGTACAACCGTATTGACAAGGCCCATTTCCTTTGCTTCCTGAGCGTTGTACTGACGGCACAGATACCAGATTTCACGCGCTTTTTTATGACCGACGATACGCGCCAGATAGCCTGATCCGTAGCCTGCATCAAAGCTGCCGACTTTCGGTCCTGTTTGTCCGAAAATCGCGTTGTCTGCAGCAATCGTCAAATCGCATACGATGTGGAGCACATGGCCGCCGCCGATCGCATAGCCTGACACCATCGCAACAACAGGCTTCGGAATGACGCGGATCAGCCGCTGAAGATCAAGCACGTTCAGACGCGGAATCTCGTCTTCTCCGACATAGCCGCCGTGTCCTCTTACTTTCTGGTCTCCTCCTGAACAGAACGCTTTATCGCCGGCGCCTGCAAGGATAATGACACCGATATTGGCATCATCCCGCGCATATGCAAACGCATCGATCAGTTCCGAAACCGTTTTTGGACGAAATGCGTTATGTACCTCAGGGCGATTGATCGTGATTTTGGCGATGCCGTTATATGTTTCATATAATACATCTTCGTATTGACGTTCGCTTTTCCATTCTACAGTCATAGATGTGTACCTCCTACTTTAAAATAAATTCACTTACTATTTTACCAAAAAAATCGGGCTCTTCCACATGAACCGCATGACCGGTATGTTCAACAATCTCGAGGCGGGCGGTTGGAATTCGCTTTGCCATGCTTTCATTGATCGCGATAAATTTCCGATCCAGGCTCCCCGCAATGAGAAGCACCGGATAATCGATTCCGCTCAATCTGTTCCACCAGGACGGCTGTGATCCGGTTCCCATTCCGATTAAGCTGCCTCGAAGCCCGACCGGATTGTTGTTCAGACGTTCTTCACGCACTTTTTTTCTTTTTGAAGGGTCCATTGACAGCTGAGATGCAAACAGCGGAATGCCTTCCCAATAATCTACGAAAGACTCGATTCCTTCTTCAAGTATCCGGCTGCTGAGCCGGCTGTCCTGCTCCCTGCGCGCTTTTCTTTCTTCCGGCGAATCAAGGCCCGGGGAACTGCTTTCCAGCACAAGACCGGACACACGCTCCGGGTGAATCATCGCTACTGATAAGGCAAGCCGGCCGCCCATTGAATAACCGATAAGGTAAGCCTGTTTCACATTTAAACGGTCCAAAATCTCGATCAGATCGGCTGCCTGCTTTTCTGTTGTGTAGCGGCTGCTGTCTGCCGGCGAGTCTGTTCCGCCGTGTCCGAGCAGGTTCAGCTTGATCAGACGCAGCCCCTGAAAATAGCCGTCTATCCCGTCCCATGTTGCCGCACTTCCTGTAAAACCATGCAAAAACACCGCCGTTTTTTCCGCAGACAGGCCATTGTCTTCTATTTTATAGGAGACGCCGTCTTTCAGTGTCAATTTCAAAACGGCCACTCTTTTCTTATTTCATACATCGCGGAATCAAGTATTCGGCGATGCTGCTCCACACGATCATCGCGCTTCGTTTTCACCTCAATGATATCCAAGCCGCGGCGGTTGACGGAGGACAAATACGCATCGGCAAAATGAGCGGATGACTCAGGGCATACATAGCGTCCCCCATACAGCTTGGCGGCATGCTCGAATTCGAGCCCCGTCGGCGTTCCAAACAAGAGCTCGAAGTACCTTTCTTCAGCAGATTGGGGAAGAAAAGAGAAAATGCCGCCGCCGTCATTGTTGACGAGAACGACAGTCAGCGGAATGTCGAGCGTTTTGCTGACGAGGAGGCCGTTTAAATCGTGATAAAAAGACAGATCGCCGATGACAAGGGTTACCGGTTCTTTCGTTGCGGCATATATGCCCAGCGCAGTCGAGACAACGCCGTCAATCCCGTTTGCCCCTCTATTGGCGAAAATCCGGAAGGACCGTTCCTGATTTTCAAAAAATGTATCCGCATCACGGATCGGCATGCTGTTTCCGACAAACAGGGAGCTGTTTTCCGGAATCAAATGCTGCAGGTTCCGGTAGATATTTCCTTCAAAGGTAAGATCCTCAGCTTCAAGATTTCTTAAAAGAGCTCGGAAGCGGCAGTTGGCAAACCGCCATTTCTCCAGCCAGCTGCCTGATCTTTTTTCTGAATGGACAGCGGAAGCCGCAGCAGCCGCGAACTCTTCTTCTGCGCAATGCACCATATGTGCGCTGAGCTGAGTCGGGTCGCGCCACCCTCCATCTGGGTCAACAACGATTTGCCTGATGCTCGGATTTTGCTTTAGCAGCTGAAAAAGCGGCTTTGAAACCGGCATCGCGCCGAAGCGGATGACAAGCTCAGGCATGAGCTCCCGTTTCAGCTGTTCTTCTTTCAATAATGAATCGTATCCATCGATGATGGTTTCTTTTGAATGGCTGCCGTTTCTCAAGTTTGAGAGCGGGTCTGCCAAAATCGGATATCCCGCTGCCTGAGAGAGAGATACAATATGTGCTTTGGCGTCATCATCTTGCAGCTCTCCGCAGACGATCATGCCTTTTTCCGTCTCTTTGATCAGAGTGCTCAGCGCTTCAAGCTGATGCCGGTCAGCACGAAAGCGGCCGCTTTCAACCGCCACATGACTGCCGTTTCTCAACCTTTGAAACGGTTCATCCTCAAGGTTCGGCATGAGCGGCTCTCTCAGCGGAAAGTTGATATGCACAGGTCCGCGCGGCGCTTTTTTGGCTTCTCCGGCTGCGCGTGCTGCCAAAGAGCGGATGTACGCCAGCATTTCGGGATGACTGTCAGGCAAAGCCGAGTCTGTGAAAAACTTAACAAAGTTTCCGAATAAGAATTGCTGATCAATCGCCTGAGGTGCTCCTACTTCCCTCAGTTCATGCGGCCGATCAGCCGTTAAGATTATAAGCGGTATTCTTGAATAATGTGCTTCGATCACAGCCGGGTAGAAATTCGCCGCAGCCGTTCCGGACGTACAGATCAATGCGACAGGCTTCCGCATTGCTTTTGCCATGCCCATTGCAAAAAACGCAGCGGATCTTTCATCCACATGGATATGAACATTGATGTCCGGATGACTCGCGGCCAAAATCGCAAGGGGCGTCGATCTTGATCCCGGGCAGATGACCGCTTCTGTCACGCCTGCAAGAGAAAGCTCATCAATAAAATTCCCTATATATTTTGTAATTGGATTTTCAGTCAACGGATATCGCCTCCAAGTGCAGACAGCATCGGCTTCATCTTAATTTGCGTTTCTTCGTATTCCATATGAGGATCGGAATCAGCCACAACTCCGCAGCCGGCAAAAATTCTGGCCTCTTTTGAATCGATAAGTCCTGACCTGATCGCCACCGCGAATTCCCCATTGCCGGACATGTCGATCCAGCCCGTCGGTGCCGCATACCAGCCCCTTGACATCGGCTCCAACACCCTGATGACCTCAATCGCTTTTTGCTGAGGCGCTCCTCCGAGCGCAGGAGTTGGATGAAGCTTCTCGATTAAATCAAAAAGCGAGGACTCCGCATTGATTTTGCCGACAATCGGCGTATACAAATGCTGCACATTTTTTGTTTTGTACAGTCCCGGCTTGGCCGGCTTTTTGATATTGCTGCAATTTGACAATAGCGCCTGATGAATCATATTGACGACAATGTCGTGTTCGATAAGGTTTTTTTCATCGTTTAACAGCTCAAGACCGAGCATCCGGTCCTCCTGCTCACTTTCGCCTCTCTTGATTGAACCGGCAAGGCAGGTCGACAGCACGTTGTCTCCGTCTTTTTTGACCAGTCGTTCAGGTGACGCGCCGACAAAACTTTTGCCGTTTTCTTCAATAGCGAATATATAGCTCGTTTTTTGTTCAGACATCAGATTGAATAATACTCTGTGAAGTTCGACAGGCTGGTCGAACGTTAAAAGGATCTCTCTGGCGAGCACCACTTTATCGTATTTCCCGTTTTTAATGTCGTCTGTCGCCCGCCGAACCGCTTCAAGCCATTCAGGAACATCAAGCTCCTCCTTGGCAGTATATCGCGCATGACTGTTTTCGGGATAACGGGAATCGTCCGCCTTGATCAGCTGTGAAGCAGCGCTCTTTATTTCTTCAAGTACTTTGCGCACATCCTCTTCAGGAGCCTTCCATCTATTGACCGTTATGAACGTTTCCTCTCCGTCCTGTGTCAGCATAGCGGTAGGAATAAAAAAAGCGCCTTCCTGGTAGCCGTTCCAATGCTGCTTGCGATCTTCCAGCGGATCAAATGAAAAACCGCCAAACAGCAATGGCCCCACCGCTGCCTGACTCGTGCATTGATCTTCGTGGAAGTGAAAGGTTTTCTCTTTTAAGCGCTCCCATTTTTCATGTACAGCCTGATAACGTCCGGCATCCTTCAGGTCTGTGGAAACCAAAACTTCCTTTCCCAGTCCGACAAGCGTCAGTCCGCCGTCGGGATCAGACCAGAAGAACCGTTTCCCGGCAAATTGTTCTTCCCCATTTATGAAAAAGGAAAGAGCATCTATGCTCTCAATTTTTCTGGAATAACTTATTAAAACAGCATGGTTGACTTTTTTGACGATGTTTAATGCTTCAGGCGCTTCCCTTAGGAAAGTGCGCTGCACTGTTGTCACCATGATACATTCCTCCAAAATCCGTAAAATGCTTTTATAACCATACACCTGCGAACGGTATGTGTCAACAAAACGACACTTTATTAACAAGTGCCCTTCCCTATTATAAACGTAATCGGCCGATTGAAAAAGACAAGGTCATTTAATATTTTTGAATTGCTGGACGGCCGCTTTTTTTCTAACAATATCACCCATTATATTGACACCTTTTTTAACTTTTTCTAAACTTAGTATGGACGTGTACGTATTAAAACTAAAGGAGTCATACTATATGCAGCATCAATCACTTTCAGGGAGTGTTTCTGAAATAAAGCCGGAAAAATGGCGCGTATGGTGGATGTTAACAAGACCCCATACACTGACAGCCGCCTTTGTCCCTGTAACGCTCGGGACCGTAATGTCCCTTGAATCGGGAAAAATTGATATCTGGCTGTTTTTAGCTATGCTGGCCGCATCAATATTAATTCAAATCGGAACGAACTTATTCAATGAGTATTTTGATTTTGTAAGAGGACTTGATAATGAAAACTCGGTCGGCATCGGCGGTGCTATCGTCCGCTATGGAATGAAGCCAAAGACGGTATTATACCTGGCTTACGGACTGTTTGGAGCAGCCGTTTTACTCGGCCTGTACATCTGCGCTTCTTCAAGCTGGTGGCTTGCGCTGATCGGATTAGTATGCATGGCCGTCGGCTATCTTTATACGGGCGGGCCGTTTCCGATCTCCTATACGCCGTTCGGTGAAATTATGTCGGGCGTTTTTATGGGAATGGTCATCATTCTGATTTCATATTATATTCAGACCGGCGGGCTGACTTGGAACGTCTTTCTGATCTCCCTTCCGATTACGATTTTAGTCGGAGGCATCAATCTTTCCAATAATATCCGCGATTTGGTCGGAGATAAAGAAAACGGAAGGAAGACGCTGCCGATTTTAGCTGGAAGAAAAAATGCCGTACAGATTTTGAGCTGGGTTTTTGCTGTTTCCTATATATTGATCGGTATATACATCGGCTTTGAGATCGTTTCTCTGTGGAGCTGCCTTGTTCTTTTGAGCCTGCCGAAACCGATTAAAGCCATCAAGGAGTTTAAGGAAAAAGAAAAACCGGCGGAACTGATGGTCGCCATGAAATCAACGGCGCAGACGAACACCTTTTTCGGCCTTTTGCTCGCCATTGCCCTGCTCATTCAGTATATTTTTTAAAAAAGAGCCTTTACGGCTCTTTTTTTTGCTTTTATTTACAAGAAAGTTCTGTTTGAATTCGTTCATACTAAAAACGCGAGCACTTTAAAGAAACGAGGCGATGCATGTGCTAACAAAAGAACAGTTGACAAAACTAGAAAATGAACTGAAAGCCGGAAAAGAACAGATCGTCAGCCGCTTTAAAGAAAACGGACATTTTGGCATCGATGTGACGCACCCGTTCAACTCGACGGGCGATCTTTCGGCTTATGACAACCATCCGGGAGATGAAGGTACAGAACTGTACGAACGCGAAAAAGATCTTGCTCTTTTTGAACATGAAAGAGAGCATTTGCACGATATCGAACATGCTCTGGCTTTGATCGAAAAAGGAACATACGGCCGCTGTGAAGTATGCGGAAAGGATATCCCGTATGAAAGGCTGTCCGTACTGCCAACCGCAACGACGTGCAGCGAACATTCGTCAACCGTCTCCGTTTCAAAAGACCGTCCGATTGAAGAAGAAGTGCTGAACCCCCCGTTCGGACATTTTGAAAAAGACGAAGAAGACGAAAACGTCGCATACGATTCAGAAGACGCTTACCAGGACGTCGAACGTTACGGCAATTCTGAAACGCCTCAGGATCTGGCCGTTCCGCCGCTTTCATACAGCCAGATGTACATGGAATATGAAGAGCCGCTCGGATATGTCGAAGATTACGAAAACTATGCCGCAACAGACATTACCGGCAAAGAAGTAACCGTCTACCCGACGAAAGAACACGAAAAATATGAAGACCTTCTTGATGAAGAAGGCATCATGACCTCTTTCGGCGATCTCCCGGCTTATGAAAAGGACCCTTATACTGAAGATGAAGAAGACTAAGCCCCGCGGGTCAGGGGCTTAGCGTTTTTAAATTCAGCGGTGATACGGTTTAATTCCCCAAATGTCTTCCGCATACTCCCGGATCGTGCGGTCGCTTGAAAAGTATCCGGCATGCGCGATGTTTGTGACGGCTTTTTCGGCCCAAAGACGCTTATTCAAGTAGTCTTTTTGAATCCGTTCCTGCGCTTCAATATAAGAAGCAAAATCTTTTAAAACGAAGTATTCATCATTATAAGCGATCAGCGAGTCATAAATTGGCTCAAATTCGCCGGCTTCCCCTTCGAAAAAACCATTGATCAGCTGATCGGCCGTCTGTCTGATCCTCGCATCATGCTGATAGTATTCCCTTGATAGATAGCCGCCTTTTTCAGTGTAGTTCAGCACTTCATCCGCCTTTAAACCGAACGTGTAAATACACTCAGGCCCCACCCTCTCAAGCATTTCTATATTGGCACCATCATGCGTGCCGATCGTCAAAGCCCCATTGATCATGAACTTCATGTTTCCTGTACCGGAGGCTTCTTTGCTTGCCGCAGATATTTGCTCGCTGACATCTGACGCCGGAAAAATACGCTCGGCGGTTGATACCCGGTAATTTTCCAGAAAGATGACATTGATTGATTGTCTGACATCCGGATCATGATTGATTTTATCTGCGACTGAATGGATCAGCTTGATGACCTTTTTGGCATAATGATAAGTCGGCGATGCTTTTGCTCCGAAAATAAATGTTTGCGGATAAATGGCAAAGCCTTTGTCTTCCTTCAGCCTGTTGTACAAATACATGATATGGAGCACATTTAAAAGCTGGCGCTTATAAGCGTGGAGACGCTTGACTTGAACATCGAAGATGCTGTCAGGATTAATGGCGAAGCCGATGCTGCCTTTCATCATGTCTGCCAAAAGCTGCTTTCGTTCCCTTTTGATACGCTGAAACTTTTCAAGAAACGCGGAATCGCGCGCAAACGGACGAAGATCCAGGAGGCTTTCCGGTTCTTTCAGCCACCTGTCCCCTACCGCTTCAGTAATCAGATTCGCCAGCGGCGGATTTGCCTTTAACAGCCACCTTCTATGTGAGATGCCATTCGTTTTATTATTGAATTTAAAAGGGAAAACAGAATAAAAGTCGTTCATTTCCCGCTCTTTTAATATGGTTGAATGAATGTTGGCTACGCCGTTAACACTGTAGCTTCCGACAATCGCCAGATGGGCCATTTTCACTTCGCCGTGGGCGATGACGGCAAGCTTTTCGATCCTACCCCATTCACCCGGGTATTTTTCCCACAGCCAGCCGCAAAACCGCTCATTGATCTCCTCAATGATCATAAAAATTCTCGGCAGAAGCGGTTTAATTAAATCGATCCTCCATTTTTCCAGCGCTTCGGCAAGCGTCGTATGATTCGTATATGAGATCGTATGTACGGTAACATGCCACGCTTCATCCCACGTCATTTTTTCTTCGTCAAGCAAAATTCTCATCAATTCCGGCACCGCCAAAGCGGGATGGGTGTCATTGATATGGATCGCGACTTTTTGGTGAAAATCATGCAGTGACGGGTGAGTGTTCTTATAGCGTTTCACAATGCTTTGCAGGCTTGCCGATACTAAAAAATACTGCTGCTTCAAACGGAGAATCTTGCCTTCGTCATGCGTGTCATCCGGATACAGGCATTCAGATACAGCTTCTGTCTCGCGCTTATACTTCAAAATATTCGGTTCATGATGGAGCGAGCAAGGCTCCGCATTCCACAGCCGAAGGGTGTTGACCGTCTTGGTCTCATAGCCGATGATTGGGATGTCGTGAGGCACGGCTGTCATCACTTCCGCATCTTCCTGCCAAAAGCGGAGGCGCCCTCCTTCCTGCGCCATCTTGACCCGCCCGCCGAAACGAACACAAACAGCCTGATCGGCGTTGCGGATCTCCCATACGTAACCATGTTTGAGCCATTGTTCAGGCAATTCGACTTGATGACCGTCGACGATTTTTTGTTCGAAAAACCCATGCTTGTAGCGAATCCCCATTCCATGCCCGGGAAGGTCGAGCGAAGCCAGTGAATCCAAAAAGCACGCCGCGAGCCTGCCCAATCCCCCGTTGCCAAGGCCTGCATCCATTTCGGCCTCTTCGATGTCTTCAAGACAAATGCCAAGCTCTGAAAAGACCTTCTTGGACAACTTCACGAACCCCGAGATTGAGGAGGTTTTGGCCGAGCAGTCTGCCCAGGAGAAACTCAATCGATAAGTAATAGGTCTGTTTATTTTGGTTGGAGCGGCTCCTTTCATTGGTCTCGATCCAGTTTGCGCTGATATGTTCCCTGACCATGATGCCGAGCGTCTGATACTGGTCAAGCGTTGAAGAGTCCCGAAAGCTTTTTCCGCACAACCGTTCAACACGTTTCAAAAAGCATTGTTTAAAGCTTTCTTTACTTGAGAACATGCGCTTCCCCCTTTATCTCCCGGCTGTATAACCGCTGATACTGACGGGCTGACAAAGCCCAGCTGACATCATGTGTCATCGCTTTTTGAACGATCCTGCCCCACTCTTCTTTCCTGTGATAAAATGACAGTGCTCTTTTGATCGTATGCTTCATATCATGGGCGTTAAAATGGGCGAACGTAAAACCGTTGCCTTCACCGGTTGTTTCCCGGTAAGCGGTCACCGTATCATGAAGCCCGCCTGTTTCCCTGACAACCGGCACCGCGCCGTACCTGAGGGCAATCAGCTGTCCAAGACCGCACGGCTCGAATTTTGAAGGCATCAGGAAAAGATCGCTCGCGGCATAAATCTTGCGGCTGAGCGGTTCATGAAAACCGATATACGCCTTGCACCTGTCCGGAAAAGCATGCTCCATATAGCGGAAGTAATTTTCAAATTCCGCTTCTCCGGTTCCTAAAACGATCAGCTGCATGTCTTCTTCTTCAAACAGTTCATGCAATACCCGCTTGATCAAATCGAAGCCTTTTTGCTTCGTCAGCCTTGCCACCATGCTGATGAGCGGAATGTCTTCATTCACCGGCAGACCGAATGTCTTCTGGATCACAGCTTTATTTTTCCGTTTTCCGTCCCGGTTGACGGCATCGTAATGATAATCGATGTGCGGATCGTTTAAAGGGTCGTACAGCACATCGTCAATCCCGTTTAAAATGCCTGTCAGTGCATCCTTCTTGTCTGACAGCACCCCTTCAAGCCGCTCGCCGTAGTATGGAGTCAAGATTTCATCGCGGTACGTCGGACTGACCGTTGTCACCTGATCAGCGGCGATAATGCCGCCTTTCATATAATTAATGTTCCCATAAAACTCGAGCTTTTCGGTCGTGAAATGGGAAATATCAAGTCCGAGCAGGTCATGAACCGCTTCCTTCGGGAAAATGCCCTGAAATTGAAGGTTATGAATTGTAAATACGCTTTTCATGTGCTGATAGAACGGCTTTTTTCGATATTCTTCTTTTAATAAATAATTGACCATCCCTGTGTGCCAATCGTGGGTATGGATGACATCAGCTTCAAAATTCAGCGCGTATAGTGCTTCCAAAACAGCCCGCGAGAAAAAAGCAAACCGCTCTCCATCATCATAATGGCCGTAAAGGGAATCCCGATTAAAATAATACCCATGATCAAGAAAATAATAGGAAACTCCGTCATGTTCAAGGTGTTCAATGCCGCAAAACTGCCTGCGCCACCCGACGCGAACCTCGCATTCAGCCGTTTTAACCATCCGTCTTCTGACGTCTTCCGCAATCAAACTGTATTTCGGCATCATGACGACCGTTTCTATGCCTAAAAGGGCGAGCTCTTTCGGGAGCGCCCCGGCGACATCGGCGAGCCCGCCTGATTTAACAAACGGCACACATTCAGAAACAGCAAATAAGACTTTCAAGAGTTCATCAGCGCTCCTTGTATGGCTCCTTTTTTTAATATGAAAGGGAGGCTCATGGTGCCGGACATTTCGATATGATGGCCGATTTTGACGTCCTTGTCGCAGATGACGTGCTCAAGCCGGCAGTTTTCTCCGATCCTTGTTTTTTGCATGACAACGCTGTTTTTGATGGTTGTTCCTTTTCCTACGTGAACCCCTCTGAACAAGACCGAATTCTCAACCTCACCTTCGATTACGCACCCATTAGCGATAATCGATTGCTTTACCCTGCTGTTTTTAGCGTATTTTACAGGAGGATCGTTTTTTATTTTTGTGTAGACAGGCTGGCCCATATGAAAGACTTGCTCCCGAAACACAGGCTGGATGAGGTTCAAACTATGAAAAAGGTAGCTTTCGGGAGAGTCGATCACGGCGGTATACCCTGAATGCTCATAGCTGTTGACGGATAGCGAACCACGCTCTTTCCGGCAGACTTCCTCAAAAGATTGCGCTCCTCCGGCGCAATGCCCTTCAGCCATCTCCCTCAACAGACTTTTCTTCGTAATATACAAGCCTAAAGGCTTTCCTTCTTGACAAACTTCAGTCAGATCACACCCGGATTCAAGGTGCTGTTTGAGCACTTCTTGAAAAGGTATGTGACAGACCGTATAGCTGTTTGCCACAGCAGCATATGGCTGAGTGCTTCTTTGAAAATAATCGAGATGCTCCGCAAATTGCCGAAACGAACCAAGCCCGACGTGCTCATCATGGGGAATCGAAGACGGAAGAAAGAAAAGACCGTCCCTTTTCCTGTTTAAATCCCACTCTTTTCCCGATCCTAAATGATCCATCAAGGAACGATACGGAGACTTGGAAAATACAGCGACACTCCGAATGCCTGCATGAACCATGCCTGACAACGCAAAATCGATCAGCCGGTACCTTCCTGCAAACGGCACGGCTCCGATCGAACGGCCGGCCGTTAAATCCTGAAGAGAGTGCTGGTTAACAGCTGCATCAATAATTCCCAGCATTTGATTATTCATTGGCACCATCCGCCTCTCCGTGTTGTTTAAACAACCTTATGTTTTTTGACATATTCCTCTGTGATCAGCAGGACTTCGCCATCTTCCCCCTTCGCGCGAAAACCGTCCGGAATTCGTATTCCTGCCGATGCAATAGCATTTTCGATCTCAACATGCTCTCCAATTGAAACGTCATGCATCACGACTGAACGTTTAATCGCGGAATGTCTGCCGATTGCAACGCGCTGAAAGATAACCGAACGGGTGACAGCCCCATATACGGCGCACCCTTCGCTGATGAGCGATTCTTTGATGTCCGCCTGCTCGGCAACAAACTGCGGCGGTAGGTTCGGGGCGACGGAATAAATCCGCCAGTTCCGTTCGAACAGGTCAAGCAGAGGATGATCTCCAAGCAGATCCATATTAGCTTCCCATAAACTTCTGACCGTACCGACATCCTTCCAGTACCCTTTAAACGGATAAGCGTTCAGCTTCTTTTTTCTTCGAGAAGAGCCGGTATGATATCTTTACCGAAATCGTGGCTTGAGCCGGATTTTTTTTCATCGCGTTCCAACGCCTTTTCAAGCACGCTCCATTTGAAAACGTAGACACCCATCGATGCCAAGTTGCTCTTCGGATATTTCGGCTTTTCCTCGAAGCTTGTAATCTCCATCTTGTCATTGGTATGAAGGATACCGAAACGGCCGGCTTCTGCCCAGCTCACTTCGATGACGGCAATGGTGGCATCAGCCTGTTTCTCCGCGTGGTATTCGAGCATTTTTCCGTAATCCATTTTGTAGATATGATCTCCTGATAGGATGAGTACATGTTCAGGCTGAAGCTCTTTTAAAAAATGGCGGTTTTCATAAATCGCGCTTGCCGTTCCTTTGTACCACTTCACTTCCGACGCTTCCGCATAAGGGGACAAAATGGAGACCCCGCCGTCATTGCGGTCAAGATCCCATGGCTCGCCGATGCCGATATATGAGTTTAATAAAAGCGGTTGGTATTGAGTCAGCACACCGACATGATGAATTCCCGAGTTGGCGCAGTTGCTGAGGGCAAAATCAATGATTCTGTACTTGCCGCCAAATGGAACGGCCGGTTTTGCGAGGTTTTTCGTTAAGGCATTCAGCCTGCTTCCCTTGCCGCCAGCCAAAAGCATAGCCACACATTGTTCTTTCATCCCTTTTTCGCTCCTCTCTTTTTGACTGCTCTGAAAACCGCAGCTCCCAGCGGAGGGACTGTCATGCTGATGCTGTATGGTTTGCCGTGCAGAACGCCTTCTTTTGCTTGAAGGCGTTTCGGGTTGATTTGGTGTGAACCTCCGTATTTTGCATCATCGCTGTTAAGCACTTCGATATATTCGGTTTGAAAAGGGACGCCGACCCGATATTCGTGATAAACGGAAGGCGTAAAATTGCAGACGATAATCAGCGCTTCACCGGGCTGTTTTCCATAGCGGATAAACGATACAATCGACTGTTCCGCATTGTTGACGTCAATCCACTCGAATCCTTGCTGCCGATGATCATTTTCATACAGAATACGGCTTTTTTTGTAGAGGTGAAGAGCCTCCTTTGTAAACATCCGGGCCTTGCGGTGCATGTCAAAATCGTCCAAGAACCAATCGAGCTCTTCTTCGTCTTTCCATTCATCAAATTGAGCAAACTCACCGCCCATAAAGAGAAGTTTTTTTCCCGGGTGCAGCGTAAAATAACTGATCAGCAGGCGGTACTGGGCGAATTTCTGCCAGTAATCGCCGGGCATCTTATGAAGCAGAGACTTTTTGCCGTATACCACTTCATCGTGGGAGAACGGCAGGATGTAGTTTTCTGAGTAGGCATATATTAAGGAGAATGAAACAAGATGATGCAGGTGTTTTCTTTGTTCTGGGGAAGCTTCCATATAGGTTAATACATCGTTCATCCAACCCATATTCCACTTATAATTAAACCCGAGACCGCCTGCATAGGTCGGATGCGTCACAAGCGGCCAGTCTGTGGAGTCCTCAGCAATCATTAAAAAGTGGGGATCTTTTGCAAAAACCTGTTCATTTAAAGTTTGAATAAATTCGACGGCAAAGCCGTTCGCTTCAGGCTGAGGACGGTTTGGCCAATACAGGAGGTTTGCAACTGCATCGACTCGAAATCCATCTATATGATACATCTCGATCCAATACAACGCATTCGAGATTAAAAAACTGCGAACTTCTCGTTTTCCGAGGTCAAAATTGGCGGTCCCCCATTCCCAATTTTCCCTGTCATGCTCGTGTGTATATTCATACAGCGGCATACCGTCAAACAAATACAAGCCGTGGTCATCTTTGCAGAAATGGCCGGGAACCCAATCCATAATGACGCCGATCTCATGCTGATGGCACTGGTCGATAAAATACATCAAGTCACGCGGTTCGCCATATCTGCTCGTCGGACTGTAGTACCCCGTTGTCTGATAGCCCCATGAACGGTCAAACGGGTGCTCTGTCAACGGCATCAGCTCGATATGTGTGAATCCGTGTTCTTTGACGTAAGGAATGACTGTTTCGCTCAGTTCCCGGTATGTGAAAAAACGCCCATCCGCTTTCTTTTTCCATGAACCGACATGAAGCTCGTAGATGGAAATCAGTTTTTCATACACAGCTTTTTGCTGCTTTTTCTTTTGCCACTTTCGGTCGCCCCATGGGTATCCGTCCAATTGATAAGTGATCGATGCCGTTTTCGGCCTGACTTCAGAAAAAAAAGCATAAGGATCGGCCTTCAATTTTGTTTCATTTGCGGCTGTGATCATTTCATATTTATACAGCTCCCCTTCTCCGATGCCGGGGATAAACAGTTCCCATATGCCTTCCTGATGACGCTTCTCCATTTGATGCAGGGCACCGGACCAGCCGTTAAACGTTCCGGCGATTCGAACTTCCTTCGCATTCGGGGCCCAAACACAGAACCGAAAACCTTGGCGGCCGTCCTGTTCCATCTGATGAGCGCCGAAAAATCTGTAGCATTCATAAAGCCGACCTTCATGAAAGAGATGCACTTTAATATCCGAGGCACTCACATCAGCCATTGATTTCATCCTTTCTGCCACTATATTTAAAGATTACTCTTTTATTCGCATAATATGGCTTGATCCCTTACGTGAAAGCGCTTCTTTTTATTGACAAAGTTCAACAATATCCTTTTTGAACATTGACTGAAGTCATACAGGCATAAAAAAACTCCGCATCATAATGATGCAGAGTTTAACATGATGACCCGTACGGGATTCGAACCCGTGTTACCGCCGTGAAAGGGCGGTGTCTTAACCACTTGACCAACGGGCCTTATTGAAAAAATGGCGGAGAAGGAGGGATTTGAACCCTCGCGCCGCTTACGCGACCTACACCCTTAGCAGGGGCGCCTCTTCAGCCACTTGAGTACTTCTCCATGGCTCCGCAGGCAGGATTCGAACCTGCGACCGATCGGTTAACAGCCGATAGCTCTACCACTGAGCTACTGCGGAATATCATGGTGGGCCTGAATGGACTCGAACCATCGACCTCACGCTTATCAGGCGTGCGCTCTAACCAGCTGAGCTACAGGCCCATGATATGCAAATGGAGCGGGTGATGGGAATCGAACCCACGACATCAGCTTGGAAGGCTGAGGTTTTACCACTAAACTACACCCGCATTTCGCATGGGGCGGTTGATGGGAATCGAACCCACGAATGCCAGAGCCACAATCTGGTGCGTTAACCACTTCGCCACAACCGCCGCAATATATAAAATTGTAAAATGGTGGCTCGGGACGGAATCGAACCGCCGACACACGGATTTTCAGTCCGTTGCTCTACCAACTGAGCTACCGAGCCTTTATTTAAAATGGCGGTCCGGACGGGACTCGAACCCGCGACCTCCTGCGTGACAGGCAGGCATTCTAACCAACTGAACTACCGGACCATTTTGATTGCACCTTTCGGGGACTTCTCATTTAATGAGTAAATTGGTTGCGGGGGCAGGATTTGAACCTGCGACCTTCGGGTTATGAGCCCGACGAGCTACCGAACTGCTCCACCCCGCGATGATCAAAATAATGAAAGATATATGGCGGAGGAAGAGGGATTCGAACCCCCGCGGGCTTTGACACCCCTGTCGGTTTTCAAGACCGATCCCTTCAGCCAGACTTGGGTATTCCTCCGTAACAATGGTGGACCTTGTAGGACTCGAACCTACGACCGGACGGTTATGAGCCGTCTGCTCTAACCAACTGAGCTAAAGGTCCTTTAATAGCGGCGGAGGGAATCGAACCCCCGACCTCACGGGTATGAACCGTACGCTCTAGCCAGCTGAGCTACACCGCCATGGTGAATATTAAAGATAACAAAGTGGAGCCTAGCGGGATCGAACCGCTGACCTCCTGCGTGCAAAGCAGGCGCTCTCCCAGCTGAGCTAAGGCCCCAAATAATGGTCGGGAAGACAGGATTCGAACCTGCGACCCCATGGTCCCAAACCATGTGCTCTACCAAGCTGAGCTACTTCCCGTTATATAATGGCGCGCCCGAGAGGAGTCGAACCCCTAACCTTTTGATCCGTAGTCAAACGCTCTATCCAATTGAGCTACGGGCGCATAGATGATCAAGCGGAAGACGGGATTCGAACCCGCGACCCCCACCTTGGCAAGGTGGTGTTCTACCACTGAACTACTTCCGCAAAATAGATTGGCAATGCGGATGAAGGGACTTGAACCCCCACGTCTTTAAAAGACACTAGAGCCTGATTCTAGCGCGTCTGCCAATTCCGCCACATCCGCATGAAAATGGTGAGCCATGAAGGACTCGAACCTTCGACCCTCTGATTAAAAGTCAGATGCTCTACCAACTGAGCTAATGGCTCCAATACTGCAATGAAAGCTGAAGACTTTTTCGAAAGCTATCTGTCTTTTTTTAGCAACTTTTATATTGTATCATAAAATCGTGGTGCCGGCAAGAGGACTTGAACCCCCAACCTACTGATTACGATTCAGTTGCTCTACCAATTGAGCTACACCGGCCCATTCCAATATGAATGGTGGAGGATGACGGGATCGAACCGCCGACCCTCTGCTTGTAAGGCAGATGCTCTCCCAGCTGAGCTAATCCTCCTCGTCAGTTGTTCTCGATCTGACAAGGACTATTATATACGGGAATACACCCATTTGTAAAGGCTATATTAAAAAAATTTTATTTTCAGTTTATTCTATCACAACAGACGAATATGCATACTTCGTTCCGCTTAATCCGTATATTGCATCAAAAGCTTCAGAGCAACATTTATCCCTATGTACTGCTTATAAAATAGATTCTTCAGACGATCCGTGAATTCCTGTCTTGTTCCCATGGCAAATTTGTATTCGAATTGATTTCTCAAAACAATTTTAAGTCCTTTTCGAACGATAAGCAATGTAATTGGCTTCTCGACTCTCTCTATCCCAACTCTTAATAGCCAAGCGACGTGTTTTGAAAATGAGTGTTGTGCGGCTCAAAATATATGCATTCATTTGTCAATCCTCCAGCTACCTCAATCCCTCGAAATCCATTTGCCGGAACATGGCAGCATCCACTCTTCTATTTGCATGAGTTTTACTCCCTGGCTTCACTGATTTTATGCATGCCAACGTGCTTATTGGCTTCACTCCGCTTTAAAATTTGGATTTGAACACCCAGAACACGGGCCAGAGAAGATGAAGGCAGCTTGCCTATTCTTCACACTGTTTCGCGGAGCCTGAAGGGTTGAAATCGTCTATGCACTCCTTCCCTTCCGGTATATACAATCGAACAGCCGTAAAAAAGACCAGCTTATATAAGCTGGTCTTCTTAAGCGCTTGGCGGCGTCCTACTCTCACAGGGGGAAGCCCCCAACTACCATCGGCGCTGAAGAGCTTAACTTCCGTGTTCGGCATGGGAACGGGTGTGACCTCTTCGCTATCGCCACCAAACTATTTGCCTTCAGGACGAAGGTACTAGACGTTCCTCACAGGATGTGAGGGCGGCCTTTAGCCGAGTTTCCTTGCCTTTGGCTGTTGAGAGGTGTTCTCTCAAAACTAGATAACGGTCAGACGATTCACAAAAGTTTTTGGGTTAAGTCCTCGATCGATTAGTATCTGTCAGCTCCATGTGTCGCCACACTTCCACCTCAGACCTATCAACCTGATCATCTTTCAGGGATCTTACTTCCTTGCGGAATGGGAAATCTCATCTTGAGGGGGGCTTCATGCTTAGATGCTTTCAGCACTTATCCCGTCCGCACATAGCTACCCAGCGATGCCCTTGGCAGAACAACTGGTACACCAGCGGTGCGTCCATCCCGGTCCTCTCGTACTAAGGACAGCTCCTCTCAAATTTCCTGCGCCCGCGACGGATAGGGACCGAACTGTCTCACGACGTTCTGAACCCAGCTCGCGTACCGCTTTAATGGGCGAACAGCCCAACCCTTGGGACCGACTACAGCCCCAGGATGCGATGAGCCGACATCGAGGTGCCAAACCTCCCCGTCGATGTGGACTCTTGGGGGAGATAAGCCTGTTATCCCCGGGGTAGCTTTTATCCGTTGAGCGATGGCCCTTCCATGCGGAACCACCGGATCACTAAGCCCGACTTTCGTCCCTGCTCGACTTGTAGGTCTCGCAGTCAAGCTCCCTTGTGCCTTTACACTCTGCGAATGATTTCCAACCATTCTGAGGGAACCTTTGGGCGCCTCCGTTACTTTTTAGGAGGCGACCGCCCCAGTCAAACTGCCCACCTGACACTGTCTCCCTGCCCGATAAGGGCAGCGGGTTAGAAGGTCAATACAGCCAGGGTAGTATCCCACCGATGCCTCCACCGAAGCTGGCGCTCCGGTTTCCAAGGCTCCTACCTATCCTGTACAAGCTGTACCAACATTCAATATCAGGCTGCAGTAAAGCTCCACGGGGTCTTTCCGTCCTGTCGCGGGTAACCTGCATCTTCACAGGTACTATAATTTCACCGAGTCTCTCGTTGAGACAGTGCCCAGATCGTTGCGCCTTTCGTGCGGGTCGGAACTTACCCGACAAGGAATTTCGCTACCTTAGGACCGTTATAGTTACGGCCGCCGTTTACTGGGGCTTCAATTCGCACCTTCGCTTACGCTAAGCGCTCCTCTTAACCTTCCAGCACCGGGCAGGCGTCAGCCCCTATACTTCGCCTTACGGCTTCGCAGAGACCTGTGTTTTTGCTAAACAGTCGCCTGGGCCTATTCACTGCGGCTCTCTCGGGCTTGCACCCTAACAGAGCACCCCTTCTCCCGAAGTTACGGGGTCATTTTGCCGAGTTCCTTAACGAGAGTTCTCTCGATCACCTTAGGATTCTCTCCTCGCCTACCTGTGTCGGTTTGCGGTACGGGCACCTCTCACCTCGCTAGAGGCTTTTCTTGGCAGTGTGGAATCAGGAACTTCGCTACTATATTTCGCTCGCCATCACAGCTCAGCCTTATGGGAAACGGATTTGCCTATTTCCCAGCCTAACTGCTTGGACGCGGATATCCAATACCGCGCTTACCCTATCCTCCTGCGTCCCCCCATTGCTCAAATGGTGAGGAGGTGGTACAGGAATATCAACCTGTTGTCCATCGCCTACGCCTTTCGGCCTCGGCTTAGGTCCCGACTAACCCTGAGCGGACGAGCCTTCCTCAGGAAACCTTAGGCATTCGGTGGAGGGGATTCTCACCCCTCTTTCGCTACTCATACCGGCATTCTCACTTCTAAGCGCTCCACGAGTCCTTCCGGTCTCGCTTCACAGCCCTTAGAACGCTCTCCTACCACTGTTCGTAAGAACAGTCCGCAGCTTCGGTGATACGTTTAGCCCCGGTACATTTTCGGCGCAGAGTCACTCGACCAGTGAGCTATTACGCACTCTTTAAATGGTGGCTGCTTCTAAGCCAACATCCTGGTTGTCTAAGCAACTCCACATCCTTTTCCACTTAACGTATACTTTGGGACCTTAGCTGGCGGTCTGGGCTGTTTCCCTTTCGACTACGGATCTTATCACTCGCAGTCTGACTCCCAAGGATAAGTCTTTGGCATTCGGAGTTTGACTGAATTCGGTAACCCGGTAGGGGCCCCTAGTCCAATCAGTGCTCTACCTCCAAGACTCTTACCTTGAGGCTAGCCCTAAAGCTATTTCGGAGAGAACCAGCTATCTCCAGGTTCGATTGGCATTTCACCCCTACCCACACCTCATCCCCGCACTTTTCAACGTGCGTGGGTTCGGGCCTCCATTCAGTGTTACCTGAACTTCACCCTGGACATGGGTAGATCACCTGGTTTCGGGTCTACGACCACGTACTCATGCGCCCTATTCAGACTCGCTTTCGCTGCGGCTCCGTCTTTTCAAACTTAACCTTGCACGGGATCGTAACTCGCCGGTTCATTCTACAAAAGGCACGCCATCACCCGTTAACGGGCTCTGACTACTTGTAGGCACACGGTTTCAGGATCTCTTTCACTCCCCTTCCGGGGTGCTTTTCACCTTTCCCTCACGGTACTGGTTCACTATCGGTCACTAGGGAGTATTTAGCCTTGGGAGATGGTCCTCCCGGATTCCGACGGAATTTCACGTGTTCCGCCGTACTCAGGATCCACTCAGGAGAGAACGAAGTTTTGACTACAGGGCTGTTACCTCCTATGGCGGGCCTTTCCAGACCTCTTCATCTACCTCGTTCCTTTGTAACTCCGTACAGAGTGTCCTACAACCCCAAGAGGCAAGCCTCTTGGTTTGGGCTAATCCCGTTTCGCTCGCCGCTACTCAGGGAATCGCATTTGCTTTCTCTTCCTCCGGGTACTTAGATGTTTCAGTTCCCCGGGTCTGCCTTCTCATATCCTATGAATTCAGATATGGATACTGCTCCATTACGAGCAGTGGGTTTCCCCATTCGGAAATCTCCGGATCAAAGCTTGCTTACAGCTCCCCGAAGCATATCGGTGTTCGTCCCGTCCTTCATCGGCTCCTAGTGCCAAGGCATCCACCGTGCGCCCTTTCTAACTTAACCGTTAAAAAGAATCACTACGTGATATCTTGTGTTACTAATTGAATGTGATGTCTACTGTTATCTAGTTTTCAAAGAACACGTTTGAAGAATCAAATGATCCTTCAAAACTAAACAAGATCTAAACGCACCTGTCTATAAGACCGCAAGGTCTTATATTCCGTATAATATCCTTAGAAAGGAGGTGATCCAGCCGCACCTTCCGATACGGCTACCTTGTTACGACTTCACCCCAATCATCTGTCCCACCTTCGGCGGCTGGCTCCAAAAGGTTACCTCACCGACTTCGGGTGTTACAAACTCTCGTGGTGTGACGGGCGGTGTGTACAAGGCCCGGGAACGTATTCACCGCGGCATGCTGATCCGCGATTACTAGCGATTCCAGCTTCACGCAGTCGAGTTGCAGACTGCGATCCGAACTGAGAACAGATTTGTGGGATTGGCTTAGCCTCGCGGCTTCGCTGCCCTTTGTTCTGCCCATTGTAGCACGTGTGTAGCCCAGGTCATAAGGGGCATGATGATTTGACGTCATCCCCACCTTCCTCCGGTTTGTCACCGGCAGTCACCTTAGAGTGCCCAACTGAATGCTGGCAACTAAGATCAAGGGTTGCGCTCGTTGCGGGACTTAACCCAACATCTCACGACACGAGCTGACGACAACCATGCACCACCTGTCACTCTGCCCCCGAAGGGGAAGCCCTATCTCTAGGGTTGTCAGAGGATGTCAAGACCTGGTAAGGTTCTTCGCGTTGCTTCGAATTAAACCACATGCTCCACCGCTTGTGCGGGCCCCCGTCAATTCCTTTGAGTTTCAGTCTTGCGACCGTACTCCCCAGGCGGAGTGCTTAATGCGTTTGCTGCAGCACTAAAGGGCGGAAACCCTCTAACACTTAGCACTCATCGTTTACGGCGTGGACTACCAGGGTATCTAATCCTGTTCGCTCCCCACGCTTTCGCGCCTCAGCGTCAGTTACAGACCAGAGAGTCGCCTTCGCCACTGGTGTTCCTCCACATCTCTACGCATTTCACCGCTACACGTGGAATTCCACTCTCCTCTTCTGCACTCAAGTTCCCCAGTTTCCAATGACCCTCCCCGGTTGAGCCGGGGGCTTTCACATCAGACTTAAGAAACCGCCTGCGCGCGCTTTACGCCCAATAATTCCGGACAACGCTTGCCACCTACGTATTACCGCGGCTGCTGGCACGTAGTTAGCCGTGACTTTCTGGTTAGGTACCGTCAAGGTACCGCCCTATTCGAACGGTACTTGTTCTTCCCTAACAACAGAGTTTTACGATCCGAAAACCTTCATCACTCACGCGGCGTTGCTCCGTCAGACTTTCGTCCATTGCGGAAGATTCCCTACTGCTGCCTCCCGTAGGAGTCT
This sequence comes from Bacillus sp. GM2, assembly GCF_056155945.1. Taxonomy (NCBI): domain Bacteria; kingdom Bacillati; phylum Bacillota; class Bacilli; order Caryophanales; family Bacillaceae; genus Bacillus; species Bacillus sp. GM2. The sequence goes on along the minus strand of NZ_JBRKSZ010000007.1, from coordinate 421,720 downwards.
GGGCCGTGTCTCAGTCCCAGTGTGGCCGATCACCCTCTCAGGTCGGCTACGCATCGTTGCCTTGGTGAGCCGTTACCTCACCAACTAGCTAATGCGCCGCGGGTCCATCTGTAAGTGGTAGCCGAAGCCACCTTTTATAATTGAACCATGCGGTTCAATTAAGCATCCGGTATTAGCCCCGGTTTCCCGGAGTTATCCCAGTCTTACAGGCAGGTTACCCACGTGTTACTCACCCGTCCGCCGCTGACCTAAGGGAGCAAGCTCCCGTCGGTCCGCTCGACTTGCATGTATTAGGCACGCCGCCAGCGTTCGTCCTGAGCCAGGATCAAACTCTCCATGAAGTTTGATAATGACTACGCACAACATGTGTGCGATTTATTTAATGAATTAACAGGTACGTTTTGTCTTGTTTAGTTTTCAAAGATCATTTCCGCCTCTCGAAGAAGCGACTTTACTAATATAACATTCTATCACTGTGAATGTCAACAACTTTTTTTAAAAGATTTTCGAAGTTGTTTTTATAAAGCCTCCTTTTTAGGGGCGGATACAAATATAACATCTATTTTCGTTTTACACAATAGCTTTTTTAAAAAAATAATAATCAAATGATTTTGACTCCGATGATTCCTGATTATCTCGACCAGCCGGCAATTGACGCCATTTATTTCTCCTTACCGCTTTCTTCTATATAAAGGTATACAGCGGTCTTTAAAAATCGATTTGCTAAAGCTGCACATGGGCCGAAGCTTCGAGGATGACATTAAACTCTCCGCTATCAGCTTTCACTTGAATAAAAAGCTCCTCATTCCGGAGCTTTTTAACAGGATATATTTTCATTCACGCTGGTTGGCGGATAAAGCTTATACAGCCTACCTTTTCAGCTTGGCGGTCGAATGTCTGACAACCAGTTCAGGTTTGTAGACGGTGGAATGCTCAAGCTGATCCGTGTTGCGTCCCTCAACTTTGGCAATCATCCATCTTGCCGCCTCAATCCCCATCTGCATTTTCGGATGGGTGACTGACGTCAGCTTCACTTCAGATGCCTCGCTCAAGTGTGAGTCGTCATATCCCACAATCGATATGTCTTCCGGCACCTTCAAACCGAATTCCCTCACGACATCCAACACCATAAGCGCGATCTCGTCGTTATAGCAGAATATAGCAGTCGGACGGTCTGATGAAGAAAGCCGCTTCCTGGTTTCAGCTATCGTTTTTTGTTTTTTGTTCTCTGTTGTGTACGTCACGACCATTTCAGGGTAAAACGACAAGCCGTTTTCTCTGAAAGCACGGATAAATCCTTTCATCCGGTTGGCGCCCTGCATATCGTCCTGTTTAAAGAAACCGAACACTTTTTCATGGCCGAGCTTAATCAAATGCTCCGTGGCGATAAAACCGCCGTGTTCATCATCCAAAATGAAATGGGGCGGATTTAACTCCTGATAAAATTGGTTGATCATCAAATACGGAATATGATGTTGTTCAAGCGTCAAATAGTAACTTAAATTCGGGTTAAAGCTTCCTGTTTTCGTCGGCTCCACGATCAACCCGGCAATTTTTTTGTCAAGCATATTCACAAGGCATTGTTTTTCTTTTTCATTGTCATTATTGGTGCTCGCGACGACAAGGGTGTATCCTTCACTGGACAGGGACGATTCGATTCCTCTTATAATAGAAGGAAAAATGTAATCCGAAAGGTAAGTCGTCATGACCCCGATCATCTTATTTCTTTCCCTTCCTTTTTCAGAAAGCTGAAGACGGTGGGAGCAATACGTCCCTGAGCCCTGCTCTCTGTATAAAAGCCCTTCATGAACAAGGTCGCCAATCGCTTGCCGGATCGTATGCCTGCTTACACCAAATATTTTCATCAATTCGTTTTCCGAATGAATTTTTTCGCCCGGCTTCACTTTGCCTTCATATATCCACGATTTAATTTTATTTTTCACCATGCTGTATTTTGTAAGTTCACCCATCAGATCAACCCTTTACTGATCTTGTACGTACGAATAAGTTCTATTATAAAGGAAAAGATGTTTGCCTTGCTACATATTGGAGGGTTTCAGCAAAAGTTTTTCGAAAAATTAGCTTGTCGTCCGTTTCTTTTTTTAGTATAGTAGAATATAACTAAATAACTTGATGACCACAAGGGGAGCCTCCGGGCTGAGAGTGAACGACCGTTCTGACCCTTCGAACCTGTTAGTTAATGCTGGCGTAGGAATGTGGCAAAGTCATTTCTAATTGCATCCAAAGCAGTGCGTGGAAAACTGTCCTACTCCTTCCCCGCATTGCTTTTTTTATTGGGAAAGAAGTCCAGTATCCCTTTGTTCATCAAAAGTGAGGGTTATGATGAATCAATCTAAACAACTTGTACAGCTGATTGAAATTGCGATTATGACAGGAATAGCACTTATACTTGATATGGTGTCCGGAATGTTTTTAAAAATGCCTCAAGGCGGTTCAATCGCCGTCATGATGATTCCGATCTTCCTGATCTCCTTTAGATGGGGGCTCAAGGCAGGGCTGGCGACCGGGTTTTTAGCCGGATTGCTTCAATTTGTCACTGGAGGATTTTACGTTGTTCATCCTCTGCAGCTTCTTCTTGATTACTTTATCGCGCCTACGGCCGCGGGAATCGGCGGCTTTTTTGCCGGATCGATCCGAAATGCTTCATTTGAGAAACAAAAAGGAAAGATCATTTCCTATGTTATGCTGGCCGTCCTTCTTGGAAGCGGACTGAAATTTCTCGCACATGTCATCAGCGGCGCTGTCTTTTTTGGAAACTATGCGCCTAAAGGCACTCCGGTATGGATTTATTCATTGGTATATAATGGAACGTATATGCTTCCGTCTTTCATTGTCTGCACAATCGTCCTTTGTATACTGCTGCTAACCGCACCAAGACTTCTAGAAAACAGAACAAACATGAGATAACATAAAAAAACAGCGGATTCGCCTGAGATTCCGCTGTTTTTTATGTTTTAATCAAATCTGCGACCAATATATACCGCTCCGGTGCTGAACCGATAAAGTCAAAAGGATAGCAGGTGGAAACCGTCAATGTCGCTCTCGGCTTTGGAACTATCACCGTCCGGTCATCCGCATCCACGATTCGGACCTTTTTCACTTTGTATGTAAAAGTTCCGTAGGAAGCTTCAACAATTAACTGATCGCCTTTCCCCACTCGGCCGAGTTTTCGGAAAACCGTATCCCGGTGGCCTGATAAAACCGAGTTGTCATCTTCTCCAGGCAGAACGGATCCTGCGAAATGGCCCACGCCTTTTTGCAGCTCGTCTTCATCTGTTCCGTGATATATCGGAAGCCTTGCATTGATTTTCGGAATAACAAGATCACCGATTTTCTCCCCGGTTTCAAATGTTTGATCAATTGCCGTCTTTTCTTTTTTCGTCGTCTGAATCGGAGGTTTTTCAGGCTTTTCCTCTTCTTTCATCTGCTGAAATGAAAATAGAGCGTAGCCGTGCATCAGCTTGAACACATTCGTTGTTGTAAAATAAGCGCCGCACGCAACCATCGCAATGGCTGCAAGCCAGATGATCTTTTTTCGATGTGCCTTAATTTCCTTTCACTCCTTATAAAAACTTCCCATTCTATACAGACTTAGAATGGGAAGTAAAATGTTAAGCCGCTTTTCGAAGCCTTCTGACCATAAACAATCCGCCAAACATCAGAACGGCGCCAAAGATCGACCATTCTGCGTAATGCCCGGCCGTTTTCGGAAGCTTTGCACCTTTAACCGTCTTTTTCACATGAGATTTCTTTGCGTCGTGTTTAACAGCCGTTTGGGTTTGCTTCACTTTCGACCCTGTGTCATGAATTAAATCAGATCCGATCATTTCAGGCGTCAGCAATACATCCAAAATGAAATTGCCCTGCAGATCGTATACTTCCACTAGGAGGCTTGCTCCCTTCAGATCTTCAGCACTGACAAGCGTCGTCAAAGACACTTCTTTTTTCTTTCCGTCTTTAACAAGATAATATTTCGTTTTCACTTCGAGCGTCTTCTGAAGATCGTTTAAAATGGACAGCATTTCAGCGATATCCTGAGCTGACAGCTCTGATACAGACTCGAAATCGGCTACCGCTTCAAGACGTTCTCCAAGAGCCATCAAGTCATTTTCAAGGTTCGGATTGTTATCGCGCACTTTTCGGAGGTGATTCACGAGTCTTTCCCACTCCTGATCATCCACACCCAATTCTTGAAACATGTTTCCGATCTGAAAATCGTCTTCTTCATATGTCACGGTGTAGAGCGCATCGTCCAATTCGTATTCAAACATAAACACGTCGAGAATGTTTTGGCCGCTTTCCATATAGCCATTTTCAACAAATAGGTCAGCCGCTTCTTTTTCGCTCAATCCGTATTCTTTCAAATAGGATGCCAAAAGCTTTTTAGTCAGTCTTTGCCCTAAAAAGTCTTTCAACTCTTCCACCGAGTCAAAACCTTTTAAACTCTCATCATATGTATCCTGCAAATAGGCTTCCAATTCTTTTTCTGTCATTCCTATTTCTTCAAGATAATCTTTAAGCTCGGCCTGTTTCGGCGCGGCAAAAGCTCCTGCTGCCGGCACTAAAACCAGGATGCAGACCAATAGTGACATCAGCCTTTTTTTCATTTTGTATGACCCCCTAAATTTATCTTTCATTTTGATTATAGTGGAAATATTTTTAAAAACATGTATTGTAATTGAAAATCTTTTCGTCTATAATATTTTGTTCTTTTTCCTACTTAAACAGGCATAATCTTTCCCTCTATTGAATGTAATATAGTAAAGCGAATAGAGGAGGGTATACAAATGAATCCTTACTATATGATGCTCTTATGTTATGTCCTATCGATCATCCACTTTTTAATAGGCTACCGGGAAGCCCTGAAAATAAGCGGGGCTGACGGGCTGGTCAACGGAACCGCAATGATCTCCTGTATTCCGCTTGGCGCGGTTTTCGCTTTTTTCGCGCACTTTTTTTGGAAAATGACGATTTAATTTCGGGAATGAATTTTTTCGCCAACAAACATGCATTTCCGTGTTATTCACAGACGGCGGCAGTTTATGCTATGATTAATAGAACTTCAATTTACAAAAAATTCACAAAGATTGGAGGGAAAAGAATGGCCAAAGCCGTGGCTTCTCAAGAAGTCGCCAATATGCTGAACGACTGGTACATACTGATGAAAAAACGAGACATTTCAGGTTCAATCGAAATGAAAGATGACATAGATAAAGCAATTGAAAAGATGGAAGAAGATCATGACGTTCTTCTCTATTATCAAATGCTGGATTTTCGCTTAAGGCTTCTTCTTGAAGATATCTCCCAATCTTCCACAGAAAAATTGGAAGCCATCAGTTTTAAGGACAAAGATCCAAAAAGTACGGACGATAAGCTGAATTATTATTTTTATCTGTTCAAAGGGATTTATGAAGACTACAAGCAAAACCATACAGAAGCGCTTAATTTTTTCAGAATAGCGGAAAAAAGGCTGAGCGTCATTCAAAATGAAATTGAAAAAGCCGAATTTCATTATAAAATCGGTGTTTTGTATTACAACTTAAAAGCGACATGGCTGTCGATTCACCACATCAACATTGCCTCAGGCATCTTCCAAGGGTATGACGGGTATGCCAAGCGGGTCATCAACTGCAAAATGCTGATCGGGCTCAATTATATTGACCAATTTAAGTTTGCCGAAAGTGAAGTATTGTTAAAGGAAGCAATTGAAAAAACCGAAAAAATCGGCGACCAATATCTTTTGCCTTATACCTACTATAATATGGGCTTTTTGAAGAGTAAGGAAGATAAACACGAAGAAGCGCTGAAGTATTATAATAAAGCTTTTGCAATCAAAGACTTTGAAACGAAAGCCAAGTATGCTTACCTTCTATGTGTATATGAAAACACAAGGTCTCTTTTCAAAACCAACGATCCCGACCAAGCTTTTAAATGGATCGACACAGGCTTTAAAAAAGCTCAAGAAGTGAATAGCGAAATTTTCGAATTAAAATTCAAAACTTTATATACATTACATTCCGATTGTCAGAATAAACTGGAAGTAATCAAGGACTTTATTCACCAATTAGAAGATAAAAAAGCATGGGTTGATCTGGAGGAATTGCTGATGGACGTAGCGAATTACTATAGGGAAAATAAGTTATACGAAGAAGCCATATATTTCTACATTAAAACAGACAAGGCAAGTAAACTTGCCGGAAGAGGAGGAGAATAGGATGAAAAAAGTGTTGTTAGCTGTATTTGTATTAGGCACTGTTTTCAGCTTTTCGTTTGCAAATCACGCTCCTGAAGCGGCTTCCCAAAGCAATGAGATACTTTTGGCTTCTCGTGGAGCAGGCGGGTGACTACATCCTCAAAATACCCATTCAGACATCTGCTGAATGGGTATTTTGCACTTTACATTCATATTCAGGAGTGATCGATATGGGAAAGAAAGTACTGCTGACAGGATTTGACCCCTTTGGGGGAGAAACAGTCAATCCGTCCTGGGAAGCTGTAAAACGGCTGAACGGAGAGGAAGCAGAAGGCGTCTCTATCGCAGCGGAGCAGATTCCGACCGTTTTTCATCATTCAGCGGCCGTTTTGAAAAAAGCGATCGAAAAGCACAAACCCGATGTCGTCATTTGCGCAGGGCAAGCAGGCGGCAGGGCTCATATTACGCCGGAACGCATCGCAATCAACATCGATGATGCTCGCATTCCGGATAATGAAGACCGGGAACCGATCGATGAACCCATCGCGGCAGACGGGCCTGCTGCTTACTGGTCCGCGCTTCCGATCAAGCTCATTGTGAAAGAGTTGAGAAAAAACGGAATACCGGCCTCCGTCTCCAATTCAGCGGGAACTTTCGTATGCAACCATCTCTTTTACCAGTTAATGCACCGTATAGACCGCACCTCGGCAAACATCCGCGGAGGGTTCATCCACATTCCGTTTCTCCCCGAACAAACAATCGATAAACCCGAGCCGAGTCTCAGCCTTGAAACGATCGTCGAAGGACTTAGAATAGCTGCGGTCATCTCCGCCCTGCACGAAAAAGATATTCGCGAAACGGGCGGATCGATCAGCTGACACCGCAGCCGCCTCAAAGCGCCCTCCGGCTTCACCTTCCGGATTCTTGTACATCCCAGTGTGTTTTTCTTAAAAAAAGTAAACACTATAAGAAAAACAGGTAAAAGGGTGAATACGGATGCAGAAATCTTACGCCGTTTTCGGGCTCGGCCAGTTCGGCGGCAGCCTTGTGAAAGCCTTCCACGCAAAAGGGGCGGAAGTCTTAGGCATCGACAAATCAGAAGAAAAAGTAAACGAATATTCTACTTATGCAACCTACACCATTTGCGCCAACGCCGTTGATGAAAAGACCTTGAAACAAATCGGGATACGCAACATTGACCACGCATTTGTATCATTTGGCGATGACATTGAAGCAAGCATTCTGACCTCGCTTTTGCTGATTGAAATGGGCGTCCCCAAAGTATGGACGAAAGCACAAAATGACTATCACCAAAAAGTTCTCCATAAAATCGGCGTCCATCGTATCATTCATCCTGAAAAAGATATGGCCAAGCGGATAGCCAGCCATATCACGTCGGAAAAGATGATCGATTTTGTCGAGCTGTCGCCAAACTACAGCATCGTCGAAATTGTGGCAACAAAAAAGCTGGACAAAAGAAGCCTAGGGGATATCGACGTACGCGCCAACTTCGGCTGCAATATCGTCGGCATAAAAAGGGACGGGCATTTCATCATCGCACCGAGCGCTGATGACATGATATATGAAAACGATATTTTGATTGTGATCGGGCAAAATAAAGATATTGAGACCTTTGAAAAAAAGGGCGATTAACCGTGAAGTTTAAACAGATACAATTAAGCCCGTCCCAACTGCTCGTGCTAGTGTTTTTATTTTTCATCATATTAGGAACCCTTTTATTGAAGCTGCCGGCAGCAACGCCCAAGCCTATAGGCTGGATTGATACGCTTTTTACATCGACCTCGGCGATGACTGTTACCGGTCTGGCCGTCGTTGATACAGGCACGGATTATACGATGTTTGGTCAGCTTATTATTCTCGTTCTCATCCAGCTCGGGGGACTCGGCATCATGTCTTTTGCGGTGCTCATTTTTATCATGCTCGGGAAAAAAATCGGCCTGAAAGAACGGCTGTTGATTCAGCAGTCGCTTAATCAGACTTCTTTAGGCGGGATTATTAAACTGATCAAGAGTTTGTTTATTTACTCCTTCGCGATTGAAATGCTGGCCATGCTGATACTTGCTGTCAAATGGATTCCTGAATACGGTCTCGCCCGCGGCATCTACTACAGCCTGTTCCATGCGGTTTCCTCCTTTAACAATGCGGGATTTTCCATATGGCCGGACAGTTTAATGCGGTATGAAGGCGATCCGCTCGTCAACCTGGTGATCAGTTTTTTGTTCATCGTCGGCGGGATAGGATTTACTGTATTGTCCGATTTATGGCATAAGCGGAGCTTTAAAAAGTTGAGCCTTCATTCGAAATTGATGATATACGGTACGTTTATCGTCAATTTGGCAGCCATGATCCTTATTTTTCTGCTTGAGTATCAAAATCAAAAAACGCTGGGAATGCTTCCGCTAGCTGAAAAACTTTGGGGCGCCTATTTTCAGGCTGTGACCCCGAGAACAGCAGGATTTAACACGACAGACATCGGAAGCCTGCGCGAAAGCACGATCACGCTTTTGCTCCTTCTTATGTTTGTCGGAGCGGGGAGCGCATCGACCGGCGGAGGAATCAAGCTGACGACGTTTCTTGTCATTCTTCTGTCGGTTATCACTTTTTTAAAGGGCAAAAAACATATTTCAATAGCCAAAAAAACGCTGAAAGACCAATTGATCCTCCGGTCGCTCGCTATTTCAACAATCAGCGTGCTGTTGATTTTAACGGCCATCTTTATTTTAAATATGACAGAACCTATACCGTTTTTGGCGATTTTGTTTGAAGTCGTTTCAGCTTTCGGCACGGTCGGCCTGTCAATGGGGATTACGGCCGACCTGTCCCCTATCGGGAAGATGCTGATTGTTTTCATTATGTTTCTCGGAAAACTCGGGCCGCTCACATTGGCGTTTTCCCTGGCCAGACCTGAAAAGGAAAACCTCCGCTATTCAAGCGAAGATATTTTGACTGGATAAAGCGCGGACTTTAAAGCGCCTTGGGCGTTTTCCCTTTCACCGCCGGGACGTTGTTTTTCCGTATGCTTTGCGAGGCCATGAACAGGATGATGCCTGAAAAAATGACCGCTCCGCCGATCACCTGCGTCATCATGACGGATTCGTCTAAAATCCAATACGCCAGCGCAACCGCTCCGACGGGTTCAAATAAAATCGCCACAGAAATCATATTTGTGCTCAGCCATTTCAGCACCCAGTTAAAGAGCGAGTGGCCGAGCAAAGTCGGAATGACGGCAAGCAGAAAGAAGTAACCCCAATCTGACGCAGGATAAGAAAAAAAGGCGGCGCCCGAAAACAGGCAGTATAGACATAAAGTGAGGGCGCTGATTCCATATACAATAAAAGTGTAAACGGTCAAGCTGTGGCGTTTTCTGACATGCTGGCCAAACAGCAGATATGCCGTCACAAGCGCACATGCCAAAAGCGCCAGGATATCGCCGTAGAGCGCCTGGCCGCTTACTTTGAAATCCCCCCAGCTGATGTACACGCTTCCGCCGATCGCGAGAAGCGCACTGATGATCCCAGCGAACGAGACTCTTTCTTTAAATAAAAAATATGTACCGATAAAGGAAAAGATCGGCTGCAGCGTAACAAGAACAACCGAGCTCGCCACAGACGTGTATTCAAGCGAGCGAAACCATAAAATAAAATGAAATGCTAAAAAGAATCCCGCTGCCGCGGAAAACAGCCAGTCTTTTTTCGAAAAACCCAAGACTTCTTTTCTTTTTCCCCAGAAAAAAGGAAAGATCAGCAAAGCGGAAAAAAAGAGACGATAAAAAGCGATGATTCCAGCATCAGCTGTTGACAGCCTGACGAAGATGGCGGAGGAAGACACAGCCAACACCCCGACCACTAATGCTATATACGGGTACAATGTGGTTCTCAAAATGAAATCCTTCCTTCTTTTCATTTTTTCTTAAGCATATCCGATGGCGATGCGAAAATCGAGTGTTTTTTGGTTATTTTACCAGCCTTCGATATGGTACAGTTAAAACTAGGAGGGGATATGATGAGCATTTTTAATGAAGCGAGAAAAGAACTTTGGAGCGAGATTCAAGGCCTGTCAGACGAAATGCTGAATAAAAGGCCGGCGGAAGACGAATGGAGCATTCAAGAAGTGATCGACCACCTGAAAAAAATCGATCTGATGGCACTTCAAATCTTGAAGGAACAAATCAAGCATGCACCGGTTAAATCAATCGAAGATAAACCGGTTCATCAGTTGGAAGACAGAAGCTCCAAACGAAAGGCGCCTCCATATGCGGAGCCGGAAAGAAAAACAGCGGATGCTTTAACCCTCAAAGCTGAGCTCGACAATGTCAGAACACAATTAACTTCAGTCATCGCCGCCTTTCACGATGAAGATTTTCAAAGGGGGCTGCCGCATCCGATTTTCGAAGAGCTTACGGTCAGTCAGTGGCTCGACTTCATCGGCCATCATGAAAGAAGGCATATTAAACAGATCAAAGAAGTCAAGCAGAAACTGCTGTAATAAGCGGAAAGCCCCGGCTCTTAGAGACTCAGGGCTTTTCTTCCGCCTAGGCAAACGACCTGGCGTCTTTCATGGCAGCAGGCGAATACGCCCACACTTCTGCTTGGTCGCCTTGATGGATCAGGCCCGGGCGTTCAACGATGCAGACGATTCCCCTTCTTCCCATCGCATGGCGCACAAAGCGCGAAGCAAGCTTCGGTTTGTCGGGAAACTGCTCCTGAATGACTTCTCCGGGCTGAATGCACGGCTCATTCTCGCCCTCGCTCAACAAAGAGGCGCCGCTTGGAAAAACGATTCTGCTTCCTTCTCTTAATGAGGTTAAATCAGGCAGGCCGCTTAATGCGATATTGGCCCCGAGCCATTCCGGAAGGACCGCCGGAATGTTCAGCCGTCCGGCAATTTCAAGGCACTCTTCTACCGAGACGATAGAAATCTGCCTCCTGTTGAAAATCTCCGTTCCTCTTTTATACATCGGCTCCCTTGCCCCGGCTTTTTTCGTCAGTCCAAAATGCAGATCCTCCGGTATGCCCCCGTAATCGATTACGATCTTTGCCTGTTTCTCTGTCACAAATGACGCTGTGTCCGCTATGTATACGTGCTCCGCCACAGCCGTGCGCTTCTTCCACATTCAACCCATCCCCTTTTTTTCAAGATGTGATTTATTTTACATTGCCTCCCTTTTTTTCTCAAATTGAAAAAGCCCGCTGTGTGCTGCACACAACGGGCTTTTTCAATTTTTTCAGACAGTTTTCGGGGTTAAATTGAAGCAGCGTTTGTAAATCCAATTGTACGCTTTTTCGTTCAGGTCTCTAGGGTTACCGACCGTTTGCGGATCTTTCATCGCTTCTTTTGAAAGGCGGTCGATCATGTCAGGTGATACGCCTTGCTCTTCAAGACTAGGAATCTCTAAGTCTTCCACAAGCTGATACATCCAGTTCACCGCAGCTTTAGCCGCTTCAACTGCAGACATGCCGCTTGTGTCAATTCCGAACGCTTTTGCAATGCGGGCAAATTTTTCAGGGTAGCCTTTCCAGTTGTATTCCATTACAGGGCCCATCATCGCCGCCACACATTGGCCGTGCGCGACAGGGATGATCCCTCCGAGCGTCTGGCTCATCGCGTGAGCAGCGCCTGCGGATTCGCTTCCGTAAGAAAGGCCTGCAAGCATGGCCGCCTGCGCCATGCCGTATCTCGCTTCAAGATCTTCTCCATCGGCAAACGCTCTGCGGATGTAATGTGCGCCGTATTCGATCGCAAGAAGGGCCACCGCGTCAGTAATCGGCTGGGCAAATTTCATCGTATAGCACTCGATGGCATGAGCCAAAGCGTCAACGCCGGTCATCGCTGTTACGTGCGGAGGCATTGATACATGCAATTCAGGATCGATAATTGTCAAATGAGCAGCAATCAGCGGGCCGCCCGTATTGAATTTAAATTCGCGCTCTTCATCTGTGATAACCGCCCATTGTGTAACTTCTGAGCCGGTTCCGGCAGTCGTCGGGATCGTTGTAAGCGGAGGAATCCGGTTTTCAAGCGGCTTTTTTCCTTCTGCCGCTTCATAGTCAAGGACTGAGCCTTCATGAGTGGCTTCAACTCCGATCGCTTTCGCCGTATCCATTGAGCTTCCGCCGCCGACCGCGACAAGGCCGTCGCAGTTTTCTTCAGCATACAGTTTGGAACCTTCAGCGACAAGACGGACAGGCGGATTCGGCTCGACTTTATTAAAGACGGCAACTTCTACGCCTGCTTCCTGAAGGGATACAACGACCGGGTTTGTTACACCGGCTTTGTAGATGCCAGGGTCTGTGACAAGCAGCGCTTTTGAAACGCCAAGCTTTTTCACTTCTTCCCCCACATGTTTAACGGCTCCGATTCCATGCTTAATGACGGTAGGGATTTCAAACGTGTGGAATTTGTTCATCGCTTCTACTTTCATATTTAAAGTCATGAATAGTCTCCTCCTTCTTATGCTTTAAACCAATTGACAGCCGCCGGTTTCGTATTGCGGTAGACATGCTTCACTTCTGTGTATTCTTCAAGGCCCATGCGGCCAAGCTCGCGGCCGATGCCTGACTGCTTGTAACCTCCCCAAGGCGCTTGTGCGAAATAAGGGTGGAAGTCATTGATCCAGACGGTTCCCATGCGCAGTTTGGAAGCGACGCGCTCCGCTTTTTCGATGTCTTTTGACCAAACGGCGCCGGCAAGGCCGTAAATCGTATCGTTCGCAAGTGAGACAACCTCTTCTTCTGTTTTAAATGTTTCAACTGTTAATACAGGACCGAATACTTCTTCCTTAACGATTCTCATATCTGATGTACAGCTCGAGAAGATTGTCGGCAGATAGAAGAAGCCATTTGCAAGTTCAGGGTCCTCCGGACGTTTTCCGCCTGTTTCCAGCTTGGCGCCTTCTTGCAAGCCGATTTCCACATATTTTTCAACTTTGCTGCGGTGTTCAGCTGAAATAAGCGGACCGCTCTGTGTCTCCTCGTGAAATCCGTTGCCAAGCTTGATTTTTTTCGCACGCTTGACAAGCTCTGCGACAAACTCATCATGAATGGACTCTTCAACGAGAAGACGAGCGCCCGCAGAGCAAACCTGTCCTGCGTGGAAAAATACCGCATTCAGCGCCTGGTCAACCGCTACGTCAAAATCTGCGTCTTTAAACACAATATTCGGATTTTTCCCGCCAAGCTCAAGCGCAATTTTTTTCACATTCGTACTTGCAGCCTGCATGATTTTCTTTCCGGTTTCAATTCCCCCGGTGAAGGAAATTAAGTCGGCGTCTTTATTTCTGGCAAGTTCATCGCCGACAGTCGCCCCGGGGCCGAGAACAAGGTTGGCCACCCCTTCAGGCACACCGGCTTCTTCCATCAGCTTGAAGATCTTAATGGTTGTCAGCGGTGTGATTTCACTTGGTTTGACAACGATCGTGTTGCCCGCCGCCAAAGCCGGAGCGATTTTCCAGCTTGCCTGCAGGAGCGGATAGTTCCACGGTGTGATCTGCCCGCAGACACCGACCGGCTCCCTGACAATTTTGCTTTTAGAATCGGGGATCGGTGAAGAAATGACTTCTCCGCCGTCTTTATCCGCAAGCCCTGCATAATATTGAAATACGTTTGCAATATCATCCATATCGGCTCTGCTTTCTTCAATCGTCTTGCCGGTATCAAGCGATTCAAGTTCTGCCAGCTCTTCGTGGTCGCGTCTGATCAGTTCGGCGATCTTTAATACGATGTTGCCTCGTTCAAGACCCGGCGTATTCGCCCACTCGCCGTCGTCAAATGCGCGGCGCGCTGCAGCAATCGCCCTAACAGCGTCTTCTCTGTCTCCTTCACTGACGGTTTCAATATGCTCTTGATTGTAAGGATTGATAATTTGGCGAGTCTCGCCTTTTTTGGCGCCCACCCACTTTCCGTCAATGAAAAGTGTTTGACTCATAAAAGCAGCCTCCTCATTACGCAAAGTTTGTTAAATAAAAATTTAATGTTTTGAACACTTTGAATTTATCATGCGCCATTTTTTGTGTCAAAGCAAATCAGGCTGATTATTTTTTTTGAATTTTATGTGAATGCAGAGCTCACATGGGCTGAGACCGTTTGAAAAAAATTTTTGATTTTGACATTTCAATTTCTTTCGTTAAGATAAAGAACATACAGAAATAACTTAACAAACTTAACGCGGATTTTAGAACAATCCCCGATTTTTCGGGGGGCATTGAATCTGCAATGCCGATGTTCCGCTCCTGTGAAAGGAGGCAAGTTATGGACAATCCCCGTGATGTTTCAGCAAAAGAAACGATCGCACAGGCAAAAGATCTTGTCATTGATTCAATCGCAGAAACAATGGATCTGTACGGCATTACCCGGAGTGCGGGCATTTTGTACGGAACGATGTACCTTTCGGATGAAATGACGCTGGACGAAATGCGGGAAGAACTGCAAATGAGCAAGCCCAGCATGAGCACAAGCGTAAAAAAGCTCCAAGACTTAAACGTCGTCAAAAAGACATTCCACAGAGGAAGAAGAAAACACAGCTTTGTTGCTGAAAAGGATTTCTTCAAATTTTTCACAAGCTTTTTCCCTAAAAAATGGGAAAGGGAAGTCAAAGTGAATCTCATGGCTATTCAAGACGCTCAAAAAGCATTGGAGGACATCATCGAAAGCGAAGGGCTTGACGAAAGCATAAAAGAGGAAGCGAGAACTCTTTATGACCAGCTTGAACATTCAAAACCGTATTATGACTGGCTGCTGAGACTCGCTAAATCTGTCCAATCCGGAGAGATTTTTGAGTTTATACCGATTGATAACAAGAAATAAAAAGGTTTTATCCGCTCTGAAGTCAGCAATTTGCATACTTCCCAGAGTGGGGCAAAACCTTTTTTCATATTTTAATTTCAAGAAAATTCAAAAAATATTTTCGGAGGCGATGTGCATACATGAATTATGCTGAGAAGAAAAAAAACTGGATCAAATTAGGTATTTTTGCGCTGTTTGCGGGAGGCATACTCGCGTATATCGGCATTTCGAATGCGGACATTCATTGGGGCGGCTTTATCTCCATGATGATATTCTTTGCTTTCACCTATTATTTAGGCGCTTTTTACGCAGCAAAGAAATCAAATTCTTTTTCCGATATGATCGTGGCAAAAAGGAGCATGCCGTTTTTCGTCGGAATGGTGACGATGGCCGCAACATGGGTCGGCGGCGGATATATTAACGGAACGGCCGAATCGACTTACAGCGACGGCCTCATCTGGGCCCAAGCGCCTTGGGGCTACGCATTGAGCCTGATTATCGGCGGTATTTTCTTCGCCAGAAAAATGCGCCGTCATCAATTTATGACCATTATCGATCCTCTCGAACAGCGCTTCGGTAAGCGGATGGCCGGCGTTTTATATATACCGGCGCTGTTAGGAGAATTGTTTTGGAGCGCCGCGATCTTAACGGCATTGGGCACGACTTTCGGAATGATTCTGAATATCGATTTCCAAACGTCGATTATTCTTTCGGCGATGATCGCCATCGCTTATACGGTGGCCGGAGGCATGTGGGCAGTTGCTTTCACAGATGTCTTTCAAATGATTGTCATTTTGCTCGGGCTGTTTTTAGTCGTCCCATTTGTATTGTCGAATGTCGGTGCTCTCGATAGCGTATGGGCAAATTACAGGCACGATTTCGGCAGCAGCGCCAATCTGCTTCCACCGTTGGACGGCTGGAAAAACCCGGATTGGGGAAACCTGTTTTGGAACTGGTGGGATAATGCGCTCCTCTTAATTTTCGGAGGTATCGCATGGCAGGTGTACTTTCAGCGCGTTCTTTCGGCAAAATCGGAAAGCGCCGCCATGTGGCAGTCGATAATTGCCGGAGTGATCTGCATCATTGCCGCCATTCCGTGCGTAATCATCGGAGCTGCCGGAAACAGTACCGATTGGAGCCTGTTCGGAGCGAGCGCTCCGGATAACCCGGCGATGATTTTGCCGCAAACGCTTGCGTATTTGACGCCAGGAATCATCGCAGGCCTCGGCTTGGGTGCAATCGCAGCAGCCGTCATGTCAAGCATGGACTCATCGATTCTATCGGCATCATCAATGGCCGCATGGAATATTTACCGTCCGCTCATCAAGCCGAAGGCCACCCAAAAACAGCTGCAAAAAGTCGTCAAACGCTCAATCATTTTGTTCGGCGCGGGAGCAGCGGTCATCGCGCTGAATGTCAAAAGCGTTTATACTTTATGGTATTTGGCTTCGGATTTAGTTTATTGCATTCTTTTTCCCCAGTTAACAATGGCCCTCTTTTATAAAAGAGCAAATCTTTACGGGTCGATTGCTGGATTTGCAGTTGCAGTCATTCTGAGGCTCGGCGGTGGTGAACCCGCATTCGGCATTCCGCCGCTTCTGCCGTATCCGATGATTGAAGACGGCACGGTCCTCTTTCCTTTCCGGACGCTGGCTGCAGTCACAGCATTTATGACGATCTTCGCTGTGTCCGAATTGACGCAGCGCAAATGCCCTCCTAAACAGCTTGTACTCCCCCAAGAAAAACAGAAAGACGACCGCGCGGCTTAAATAGGAAAAACGCCCGGCCCCGGGCGTTTTTCTAGATTTATGTTTATTTTTTTACGGCATGAATGTAATGAATCGTTTCAAAGGCTGACAGATCATCTTTTCGATTTTTAAAATAACGCCCTTGAATATCTGAAGGTGATAAATGCTCGTAAACGAGCAGTCCGGATTGCTGCAGCATGTGCTGTATTTTCTGATACGAATAGCATGATTTCATCGGTTCTCCTCCTGCCGCTGCCATTTTTACCATATTTTCCACCCTGTTGAAGAAGCCTTTCTCTTTAAACAAGTTTTCATCAGCATAATCGAAAACGATCGAACTGCCTGAAGGGAGGTCAGCCATTAATTCCCCGAGCAGTTTTTCGGTTTCTTCCTTTGTTAAGTAGTAAGAAACGCCTAAAAAGCTGAAGAACGTTTTTTTGTTAAAATGAAAACCCTTATCAGCCAATTCTTGATAAGAAAACGACTTGGCAAAGTCCAAAGGAATAAAATGAAGGTGGTCCGGGATGTGAAAACCGGCTTTGTCCAGCTTTTCCTTTTTCAATTTCTGTGTCGCTGGGTGGTCAATTTCAAAGATATCAATTTTGTCCTTTAACTCTAGGTTCCGAAAACAGAAAGTATCCAGCCCTGCCCCAAGAATCACGTATTGTTCTGTCCCAAGCCGAATCTCATGATGCAGCACTCTTTCGCAATAAGCGGCACGGGCGAGCGGCGTCGGAGAGAGCTGAACTTGTGTGATCCATCTTAATATTTCTTCATCGTCTCCCTCGTATTTTTCCGCTATAGCTTTGTTGAAGAACTGTATGCCTTGAATGAAGCTGTTTTTGATATCAGCAAATTCTTGTTGGGAAATGAGCGATTTGGCCAGATTATCATCAAAGATTTTTGGTTCATCATACTGGCTGTGATAAGCTCTGCCAAAAGCCGAAATAAGGGACGTTATACTCGATTCATCTTTTTTCATGTCGGACACTCCTTCATAAACGCAAAAAAATAGGATTCTCCCGGCCAGGAGAATCCTATTATACACACCAATATTTAATTAGTAAATTATAGCATAAATAAATTTTTTTGTCAAGAAATTGCTCTTTTTTATTTTGATCAATGATCGAGCAAACGGCCTGTGAGTATGGGAAAACTACACGTATAACAGCGGGGTCGACTTTTTAAAAATCTCGCCGTCTCTTATATAAAAACGAGGGACGCGCCAGCTTATGGTAGATACCACTTCATAGTTGATCGTATCAAGCATTTCCGCAATTTCATCAACAGATATCTCTGCTCCCTTTTGCCGGCCGTAAATCACGACTTCCTCTCCTTGTTTACCTTCACCCTCTCCCAGACTGACCATTATCATATCCATTGTTACTCTTCCCGCCACCGGCACTCGTCTTCCTCGATGAAGAATAAAACCGCGGTTGGAAAGTTCACGGGAATAGCCGTCAGCATAGCCGACCGGAATTGTGGCAATGACTTCCCCGCGCTCTGCAACATATGTAGCACCATAACTAACCGTCCGCGGTTCAGTCAACATGGTTTTCACATAAGCGATTCGCGCCTTCAAGCTTAGTGCAGGCACAAGCTTAACGAGATTAAGCTGCCTGATATAATCGGAAGGATATAATCCATACATTCCGATGCCTAAGCGAATCATATCAGCGCTGAATTCCGGAAAAGCGATCGCCGCGGCCGTATTGTTCATATGCACCGTAGGCAGCTTAAAGCCTTGTTCTTTCAGAAAGCGAAGAAAGCTGATAAACTTTTCGTGTTGAATCATGGTTAGCTCAGTATCCGGTTCGTCAGCTGTGGAAAAATGCGTAAAAATTCCTTCCCATTCGAGGTTTTCACTTGCCGTCAGCGCTTCCACGATTGCTAAAAGCTTTTCCTTTGTTCGTACACCTAAACGCCCCATGCCGGTATCCACATTGATATGAACAGCCAGCCGGTTAGGATCTGCTTCATTTTCCAATATCTCGTTCGCTTCTTTAATCCAGTCAACTTGAAAAGCTGATAACGATATATTCCAAGCTGCCGCTTCTTTCACACAGCTCAGCGGGGTGAAACCAAGCACAAGGATCGGCGCTTTAATCCCCGCTTTTCGTAAAACGACCGCTTCCTCCACCGAGGCAACGGCGAGCTCACTCGCACCATGTTCAAGTGCATGGCGTGCAACTTCCACCGATCCGTGACCATAAGCATTCGCTTTTACGACAGCCATAATTTTGCTCTTTTTCGGAATATGCCGCCGAAACGCGCGCAAATTTTTTTTGATCGCATCAAGATTTACCTCTACCCAGACTTCACGGCAAAGCTTTTTCATCAACGCTCCCTTCTTTCTTGTCCCATAGTATTCATTTCATGTAGCCGTTCGAAAATTGCCCGGATGCTTTCTATCTCATTCTTATTCAGCTTCGGGCGAAATCATTCAGCCAGTAATCGTTAGCGGTGGAAGGCAAACAGCAGGAGCCCGTGCCGTGCAGACTTTAAATCGAAGGTTTCCTTCTGCTGCCAAAGGAAATGCAAATCTGTCCATCTAGTTTTTTAAAAGTGTCTTAATAAGGCTCCGATTTGATATATTTTAAGCGTCCCTGTCATAAATTTCGGTATACACGACCTGTGAAGGGAGCTTTCCGCATGAAAAGAACAGCCGGGACTCCAGCTTGGTACAATCACGTGCCGCATCCAATAAGAAACGATGGTGCGGGCGCGACCGATTTTGGCCCCCGCGACGTGATGCGGGATTTAGAGAATCCCGACATGTTCGTTCCTCCAAAAACAGATGCCGGAGCAATCCCTAATTTAAAGTTTTCTTTTTCAGACACACATATGCAGTTAAATCATGGCGGCTGGTCCCGTGAAATAACAGCCCGGGAACTGCCGGTATCAACGACGATTGCCGGCGTCAATATGCGGCTGACGCCAGGCGGGGTTCGCGAGTTGCATTGGCATAAGCAATCGGAATGGGCTTACATGATTTTGGGCCATGCGCGCATTACCGCCGTCGATCAGGACGGCCGAAACTTTATCGCCGATGTCGGCCCCGGAGATTTGTGGTTCTTTCCCGCCGGAATACCGCGCTCGATTCAAGGGCTTGAGGATGGCTGCGAATTTCTCCTCGTTTTTGATGACGGGAACTTCTCCGAGTTCGATACCTTCACGATTACCGATTGGTTCGCACACACACCGAAAGATGTTCTGGCCGCGAATTTCGGTGTACACGAAAGCGCCTTCGCCCGCATCCCCGACAAACAGCGGTACATCTTCCAAGCAAAAGCGCCGGGACCGCTCGAAAACCAAAAAGTGCCGGACCCGTATGGAACCGTACCAAAAAGCTTCGCATACAGGCTGTTTGCACAAAAGCCTATTGTAACACCCGGCGGAACGGTGCGAATTGTTGATTCTTCAAACTTTCCGATTTCGACAGCGATCGCCGCCGCGCTTGTCGAAGTCAAGCCCGGCGGAATGAGGGAAATGCATTGGCACCCGAACAACGATGAATGGCAGTACTATATCTCAGGGACCGGGCGAATGACAGTATTCGCCGCAAACGGGACTGCCCGGACCTTTAATTACCGGGCGGGGGATGTCGGATATGTCCCGTTTGCCATGGGACATTACATTCAAAATACAGGCAGCGAAAGCCTGTGGTTTTTAGAAATATTCAAAAGCAGCCGCTTCGCAGACATTTCATTAAATCAGTGGATGGCGCTGACTCCGAGAGAACTGGTTGAAGAGCATTTGCATGCAGGCCCTGAGCTGATGAACGCTCTGCGAAAAGAAAAATGGCCAGTCGTCAAATACCGTACGGACAGCTAGGCCATAAACCTAGGAAAATGGCTCGCGAAAAAAGGCAACAAAAAAACCCTTGAATGATCAAGGGTTTTAAAGATGGAGCATAGCGGGCTCGAACCGCTGACCTCTACACTGCCAGTGTAGCGCTCTCCCAGCTGAGCTAATGCCCCGTATATTTGAGACATGATTTATTATAGATGGAATTTTGGAGAAAAGCAAGTGGTTTTTGATGTGAAAAAGAAAATGCTCTGTCAGCCGGCCATTTTCTTTTTCACATAGACAATCTATCGCTCCGATTTTTCAAAGCAGAACTGAATGAACCTTTCAGACAAATCCAGAATGTCTTCTTTCCTTGCCAAGGCAGCGATCCATTCTTCCGGGATGCTTTTCATTTGATCATACATTCCAGCCATCGTACCTGTAATAAAGGCAATTGTATCTGTGTCTTCCCCTAGGTTCACTGCTTCCAATACGGCATCAGAATAACGGTCTGAATTGAGGAAACACCACAATGCCGCTTCTAAAGAGTGCACAACATAGCCGTCTGACATAATGTCTTCTCTTTTAACTCTCGCAATGTCATCATTAAGTATCCTCTTATACGCAGAAAACTCATTTTCATACTCGGTTCCTCTCAAATTCTCCAGACAAGAATGAACAGCTTGTTTATATGCCTCTTCAGGAGAATGATCAAATAAGTTTATTAAAAATTCTATATAAATGAAGCATCCCAGCGTTGATCGGGGATGACGATGTGTAATAAAGGCCCACCGTTCGATCTCAGCTTGCCTTTTTGAAAAATCGGATTCGTTCCATAGTGTAAAAGCCAACGGAGATATTCTCATCAACGCTCCGTTTCCATTATCGAACTCAGTTGCTCCGCCGCATTGTTCAATCGGAACACCCCTTTTGAAACGCTCGATTGCATCATCAGTGGCTCTGCCAATATCAAACATGCTGCCGTATGGAGTCCAATACCCTTCCCGATACGCAGCAAACTTTTTCATCAATTCGGTCTCATCTTTTTCTTCGATCAGATTCTCCATTAAACACAAAGTGAGTGATGTATCATCTGACCATGTTCCAGGCGGCTGATTATATGTCCCGTACCCTGTCATTCCAGTTATATTTAAGTTTCTGGCTTTAAATTCCACAGGGACGCCCAGTGCATCACCGATAATTCCGCCAATGATAGTGGAGTACAGTCTTTTTCTAAAGTTAGATAAATGGTTATCTTCGTTCCACTGAAACGGTATTGTTCGTCTTTTCATTTGGCACACCTGCTTTGTTAGATAATCTTTAAAACGCATGGAGATCGATTTCCATGCGTTTTAGTTTTTTTGCTCTTCATTTTTCAAATTTCGGTTTAGAAAATCCATTTAATTAATTATTAAAAAATTCACTAACTATTCTATCTAACTTGTCGTTTCCTTTTTCATTTTCAGAAAGATATTAAATTAAAACAAAACCCTCTGTTATAGTGACCGATGAAAAATTCTACGAAAGAAAAGTATTTATGTCTCCTTCAGAGAAATTATTTGCTATTCCTTCAGTTTCCAACAAGTTTTTCACTTCATTTTCAAATTGATAAAGCAAATAAACTTTTTTGAACGCAATAAACAGTGCTCTTTGATTTTGGATTGCTACTGTAGATTGAATCACATTACCTTTATCGTTGACAAAAGAGACAATTGAACTTGTTTCGTCTTTCTTCTCTAGCATAATCGCTCTATTTTTTACTTGTGATTGTCCCAAAACAAATAAAGAAGCAGGGATCCCTAATATATACATGCCTTCAAAAAGTTTACTTTGATCGAATGTAGGTCCACCTATATCCAACTCTTCATGTTCCATCACAAAAAGCTGAAACTTTTCTAAAAAATAAAAAGAAGATAACCTATCCAATAAAAAGTGTTTTGCCCCTTCAACTTCATTGTCAAATTCTTTTGTTATTTGCAAATAAGGATTATTTTGTCTTTCAACCATAAACAAACCATAAACCCATTTATCTTTGTCTTTCTTCAATATATAAAAATTTTCATACGGAGCAACATTCTCTTTAATGCAACTATCTTCAAGAGTAGTTGATTTCCCCAACTTATTCAAAATTTTATGTGTTTGATTAATATTCACTAAAAGTCCACCCCTTTTATTTAATTTCCCTTATATAACCTAATTTCAATAAATTTTCGACGGTAGCTTCGAACAATTCACCCGTTTCTAAATGCTTAATTTTTGTATTTCCTGTGAAGTATTGAATGCCTCCTCCAGGCCTATCAAACCAAGGAGCAATTTTCCCACCTTCGACTTCAAATTCTATTAATATTTTGTATTTATGATAAGGTGCATCATCACTATGTAAAGCTAAAGCCCTTTGTTCGTATGGAATCCCCGCTGGAGAAACAAAGGTTCCATTCGGGCCTCCATATCTATCAATAATGGTTCCTTGTTCTAGTTTCATTTTCACAGGCTCACCATCAAATCCGTTATTTGGCGGCCAATTGATGTCTCCAGTCTCTTGATTATAGTATTTGGGATTATCATAAACCTCTTTGTATTTTAAATATTTTTCTTCACTTGGAGGATAAGACCAGCCTTCCAGTTTTGCCTTATCTGCTTTACTTATTTCTTTAACAGCTTTGCTGGATCCAGCCTCAATCTCCTTCTCAACCCGCTGAATCGAATCCTGAATCTTCGTTTTCGAAGCCTTATGGGCGTCGTTGACGTGGGCGGAGTAATTGGACCCTTTTCGGACGAGGGTGCCGCCTGCTCCTGCTTCCGCACCGCGGGCAATATCGCTCAAGGCGTCGGCGCTTTTGGCGAATTGTTTTTTAATGGCGAAGCCTGCATCGTTGAGCCGGTCTTGGGCTTTCAGCCCATTCACCTTCATGCGGTTCGCCCAGATGTTTTTGCTGTCTTTAAGAGATTGTACCACATGTTCTGTTTTGCTTGAAATTTGGCCGATTGTGGCTACGCTTTTAAATGAACCTTTCGCCGCGGCTGCGCCTGGGATGATGTCAAGGGCGCCGAACACGCCTCTTTCAAACCTTTCGCCTGTGTTTAACTCCCGCTGCGTCATCCAGTCTTTTCCTGTTGCCGCGCTCGCGATATTGGCTCCTCCGTAGGCGACGGCCACCGTGAGACCTGCCGGTGCGCAAAAGATGGTGAGCACGATAATGCCTGCTCCGGCCAGAAGATCCCGCCATAATTCCTGATTCTTTTGGACATCGCCGATTGATTCGTATTCAAATCCGCGGGAAGAGGCAATCGCTTTCGTGTATTCTTCATACGATAACTCAATGTCGGGGTGGTTGATCTGGAATTCTTCAAATTCTTTGCTCAGTACGTGATCAAACGATTCCGAGTCTTTGAAGATATCATTTACGCTCACTTTCGCTTTGTCGGTTTCAACCGCTTGCTTGGACATGCCGTATCCGACGTAAGTGGTTTCCTTGGAGCCGATCCGGTTTACGGTGGTGTAATTATGTATGGTCAGTCCGCGCATTTTTTCGGCGAACGCGTCTATTTTTTTATAAAAAGGGCTGTCAATGTGGTCTGCCACCAAACTGCCGGCTTTCAGGCAAAAGTCGGCCAGCTTTTGATAATCCTTAAACAGTTCCTCGATCTTGCTTTTTTTGCTGGTGTGGGTAAAGCTGATCGACCTGTCGCTGTCCTTGTCTTTGATTTTGGATTCGATATCTTCCAAGAGATCATTGAGTTTTATAAGGCCGGATTTCATACCGCCGCCGTATTGGCCGCCCGTCAGCGCATCAAGACCGTCTTTCATGCCCTGCCATTCTTCCGGTACGTATTTCACATCCATTTAGATGATCGCCTCATTTCTATTTCTGAATCTTGTAGAGTTTTTGGAGCTCTTTATCTGTTTCATACATTTTCTCCATCGCATAACTGACAATGTGGGAAGCTATACAGTAATTATCAAACAGCTCCATCGTCTTTCCGAGAATATCCGCGTAGCTTTCAATCGCTTTTGATGCTTGTCCGGCTTTATAAAAACCGGATTCTGAGAGGTTTTTGATTTCCTTCTGAACCCCTTCTGTATAAATATCGCAGATGCTTTTCAGCTTATTGGAAATGGTGATCATTTCTTCAAACTCGAGATGGATGTTTGTACCGCCGCCTCCTGCTCCGCCTTCTGCATTCATATCATCGCCCTCCCTGCTCTGAAATTGATCTGCAGTGCATCATAGATCCGGTTGTTCATGATATAAAGGCTGATCCATTCATATCGATCATTTAAAGGATCAACCGAGATGAAGTCTTCGCCTTTTGTAAAGTAAAGTGTTGTCGTCTGGAAGCCGGGGTCTGCCGGTTTTTGCTGTGAGGCTAGCTTGAACGTTTCCACAGCAAGAACTTCTTTTTCATCAAGATTCATTGCCCTGACTTCCGCTTTTTCAGCGGCGCTCATCGGTTTTGTCAAAAAGGCGCGGTCTTGATCACGCGGCTCCCTTACTAAAAATGACACCTTTGAAATGAGCGATAAATAAACTTCGCGCTTTTCCACATAATCTAATGTGTACCCTTTGCCCGGGCTTATTTCAGTCAGGGCGATAACGCGCTCCTCGTCGTCCGGCAGAAATGCGCACATCACGTTATTAAAGCGCACGTATTCTCCGCTTTCTTGGTAATGTTGCAGCAGCTTAATCAGAAAAAAAGCGGTCTTGGTCAGCTTGCCTTCCTTTAAAAGAATGCCTTTTTCAATCAGGCTGTCCTTTGCTTTTATTGCACAATCCGGCTCGACCAAGGCCAGCTGTTCGCGTTCCGGAAGACCGAATATGTAGGAAACTCCGGCTGCTCCTGCTAAAACATACAGTTCTGCCGCCGACAGCGTATCTGCTTTCACCTGCATGTCATTCTCCTTCCCTGTTATAAGTTTTTGATTTCCTGCACTTCACTGAGCTGCGAAAAACCGTCGATGTGTTTTTCCAGCGCATCTAATGCAGCGGTATGCTCTTTCAAGGCGTCTTTCATATCGGCATTCAATTCAATAATCAGCTCAAGGTAGCTTAAAAATGCGTCGCGGGTTTTCCCGCTCCATTTGCCGCTTTCGACGTACGCTTTCAATTCCTTTGCTTTTTTGAGCGAATCGCCGACATGTTTTTCGATCGCTTTCGCATGGGAATGCGCTTTTATTGTTCCATTGTGTGAAATTTTCACAGTCTCTCCGCTTACTTTCGGATTCGCCGCTTGATAGTTGTAGTATCCATATCCGTCCATGACTCGGCTGTTCCTCCTCTACGCCTTTTTCTCTTCAGCTTCAGCTTTTGCTTTATAATACTCCCACTTGCTTTTCGCCTTCGTCTTGGCGCTTTGGATGTCATCGACCATATCTTTAAAATGCTTGACCAATTCCTTCAGCTTGGCATCCTTTTCATGGCGGGTATCCTCAAATTCGTGTGAAGGGATTTTCAAGTCCGGGAGATTGCTGTGGTAAGCCTTCAAACTTGCATCAATTTCTGCTAATTTCGTCTTGACATCGCTTTCTTTATCAGATAAATAGTCGTATAAATTTTTATACTCATCGCGTTTTCGTTCATTTTCCGTGTAGGATATGTGCAAAAAGTTGCCTACTGAATCCCAAAAACCTTCGCTCAAAGCAGCTTCCCCTTTCGTTTATCCTAGTCAATAAAAACTATTTTCCTCTAGTGGATGATATTGTAATAGGTTTATCTTACAGGATGGTCCCAGACGAATGAATAGGTTAAAAGAATTGTTTTCCGCGGCACAAAAATAAAATTACCAGTCGATAAGGATCTTTTATAAGCAAAAAGATCCAGTCTGATTTTCCTTGTTTTCCGGCCGATCATTTCCTGAGAAATATTTTCTTTTGAAGAACATTCCATTATAATGAACTTGGTTGGATTTTACATCGCGAAAGGAGAAGCGCCATGCGTGAACATAAAGGATGTATCAAGTGCGGAAGCAAAGATGCGGGGCAAAAAGAAATCGCGACGACCGGCACCGGCCTGTCAAAATTGTTCGATGTGCAGCATAACCGTTTTCTCGTCGTTTATTGCAAAAACTGCGGGTATTCAGAGCTGTACAATAAACAATCTTCAACCGCCGGAAACATTCTCGACCTGTTCTTTGGAGGATGACGGCTCGAAAGGAGAAACGGTTATGGGGGAAAAATACGGTTCATTGATTGCCATATTTATTTTGGCATTATGTGTGCACTCCAACATTGTCGTAGAACATGCGCTCTTACAGACAATCATAAAGGCAGTTTCACTTTTTGTGATGATCGCTTCGGCGCTTGCAGCATTTGTCAAAGGCATCAGACAACCGTCATAATGGCGGGGAGGGGGCTTTAGTCATTCCCCCGCTCCCCGTGATTTGACTAAATCGAGGATCCATTCTTTTATATCGACAAGACGATTGTATGCCGGCATTGTATCGGTTCCGGTGATGATCATGGAGACGAGGGTGTCCTGCTTATGCAGTGCACCGTGGCTGGCTCCTCCGACGTGCGTCGGCGACCCTTCGCCGATAAATTCGTATCCGGGCTTTGCATTGGCGATCAAATAATCGCCTTCATGAGAAAAAAATGAAGCGTACAGTCTGGCCAGCGCATCAGGAAATTTTCCGTATGTCAGGCTGTTCTGCTCAACCGTCAAATCGAGAATATGTAAATCCCCTTCCAGCGTCCACGTTTGTCCAAATTCGTCCGTGCATTTGCCTCCCGGCCGAAATGTGAGCTTCCCGTGCTGCTCCCCCGAAACGGCCTCAATTGAATCCGCTTCATTTTTCCAGCAGATGATGTCGATCCGTTCGTCCTTTTGCAGAATGTCCGCTATCCTCTTGAGCGGAAGCTTCGCTTTATCGAGCGAATAGATGAACGCCATTCTTTCGTTAACTGCAAGAACGATGTCGTCATCGGCCGTCACACCTTTCTTTAATTTCACAATGCGAAAGGCGTCCAAAAGGCTTCTCAAATCAATCAATGCTTCTTTTTTATTGCCGCTGATCCAGGCCTGTCCGTTGTCCCCCATCACGATCCAAATGTGATCCTTTAAAGCGGCTTCCCATGACGAAAAACTGTCTAAAATCCTTTGAACATGCCGGTCGGCTTTCGCCACCCCCGCTGCGTCGTTCCTCCCGTGTTTATGCACGTGCTGGTCGAGATCGGGAAAATAGACGAGCGCAAGAGGCGGTACTTTGTTTGTTTGAATCAGATAGACCAATTCATTGGTTGAAAATCGGTCGTTAAAACCGAATTTTTTGAAAAGCGAGCGGTTGGCCGGATTCACTTTGGAAAAACCGCCGTACGAAAACAGCTGGGATGCGTTGATTTTGACTGACCGGTTTAATCCGGAAATCATTGAAAAAAGAAAGGGAATCTGCAAATAGCCGTCCCGGCTCCCCCTGTGCAAGAGCGCATTGATCGAGCACGTTTCGATTCCTTTTTCGTCAAGCTCTTCGTGAAGCGTCTTCACCTGTTGGCTTAAATGAACCTGATTCAGATTGTAAAAGACGTCTCTGGAGGATTGTTTGATGCCTAATTTCAGAAGCTCTCGAATGTGGCTGCCATAATTGATAATCCGTTTTTCCTTCGCGTTGTACCACACAAGGCCAGGCACTTTGTGCTGGTCGCTGTACACCCCTGTAAGCAATGTGCTGTCGACATTGACAGACATCGTCGGAAAAGGGCTGATCATATCAGGCACATAACGCCCGTTTTCCAGTAAATATTGCAGTCCAGGAGCCTGTCCGTTTTTCACGGCTTCTTTGAGCGGTTCATCCATTAATGAATCGATCAGCAACATGACGACTGATTTCTTGCTGCTCTCAGACATCGTTCTTCCTCCTCCCTTATACGTGAGCATTCCCTAAACCGCTCCGGTTATGAATGATCCCGTCTAAAATATCGCTGAAATCACGGTCCGATTTTTCGCGCAAATATTGATCGACGCTCATTTGATAGCGCCTGATGTCTTCATCCGAACGGAAAAAGGAAAGCAGCTGCTGTTCAATCGGCTGCTGTTTTTGCTGATTCAGTTCGATGACAAGGTTTTTCTTTTTCAGAATATCGAGATTCATCTCTTCCTGTCCGGGCAGCGCATGATAGATGAAAACAGGGAGCTGTTTTTCAATGCACTCGCTGATCGTGACGCCGCCGGGCTTCGTAATAATGCCCGACGCCTCCGCGTATAAGCGGTTCATTTCAGTCTTGCTTTCGATATAAGGCAGCGCTTTAATATATGGATTGTTTAAATCACGAACATACCGGTAGAGCTTTCGGTTTTTTCCGCATAGTATTTGGTATGCGACATTCCCGTTCGGCGACAGTTCCCGCACGAGTTTAAAAATGCCGCCCACCCCCATGCTTCCGCCGGTTATGAGGATGTTGCAAAACGCTTTTTTGTCCCCGTCCTGCTCAGGCTTTCTCTCCGTTTTATAGGAACGGTGCACAGGTATTCCGGTCAGAAAAATTTTCTCTTCATCAACGCCTTCTGCGATCAGCTGGTCTTTGATGTCTTTGATCGGCGCGAAATGATAATCAATCTTCTCTCTTCCCCAGATTCGGTTGACGAAAAAATCGGTATATACATTGACCACTTTCATGTCGGGAAATTGGCCTTTTAAGCGGTTCAGCAAATAGGAGGGCAATGCATGCGTACAGAACACGATATCAGGCTTTTTTTCTGCAATAATCTGCTGCATGCCTTTCAAAAAGATCAGCTCATACAAGAGGTGGCGCTTTGCCGTTTCATGGCGCCCGCACGCCAGGAGATGATAGACCGAGCTGTAGACTTTCGGAAAATACTGAATCCATGACAAATATGCCGCAGAGGAGGCCTTTTCCAGCCGCCGATAAGCATGTGAAAAAATGTCGATTTTTTCACAGTGATGGGATTTGAGGAGCAGTTCTGTCTGCAGCGAATCGGCAACGTGATGATGACCGGTGGAAATGCTTAAAAAAGGGAAAATCAGAATCTTTGTCATCTCCATCCTCCATTTCAGAAGAAAAATGTTTTCCATTTATATTTTTCAAATATCCAGCCAAAATATAAGTGTATTTTTTCAGGAAAGGAAAGTGACGACTTGAGAAACTGTTTTTTGTCAATTTGGAGTGTAATTGACCCGTTTTATTATTTTTTTTCAAGACTGACACTCATTGACCAAACGAAAACGAGCATTTTTCGCGTCCGTCTAACAAAGTACAAAGGGATCGATGTGGTGTTAAGCGATGGGACGGTTATTAAGAAAAACGATGTTCTGATCAAAATTCATCTGCACAATATTAAGCTGATCAAGGAGCTTCAAAATATTGAGAGCGCTTTCAGAAGAGGCATTCTCATTTATCAAAAAGCGTATTTTTCAATGCCGATCTTGGCCGAATATATCAAAAATCATCACCGGTCAGACCAAATTAAAGGCATCATCGGCATCACTACGCTGCATAAAGGAGTTGAGAGGCTCGGTTTTGAAGCGGTTGAGCCTGCGAACCAGTTTTACAGAGTGTTCAAGAAGCTGACGCAGATACCGATCTTATATTTAACAACAAAGCAATTTTCTCTTCGCAAAATCCCCCCTTCCCAATATTTGTTTATTTCGAAAGAAAAATTGTTCAAGTCCTATCTGCAGAAATAAATAAAAAAGAGACTGATGCAAAAAAATGCAACAGCCTCTTCTTTTTATGAAATGTGATGGAACGTCATTTCCGGACGGCTTCCGATTCGGATGTTCGCCCCAGTCTGACCCAATCCCTCGCTGATATAAAACGGTTTGTCATGATGGTAGTGAAGACCTTTTATCATATTCATTCGCACAAGCTTTCCCATCTTCACGAGATGATAAGGCTTCGGCCAATGAATCTGACCGCCGTGAAAATGTCCTGAAAGAAGATAGTCAAAGTGAAATTCCTGCATATCAAGCACAACGTTCGGATCATGCGTCAATACAAGGTTGTAGCCCTCTTTAAGCCCTTTATATGAACCGGCAATATCGCTTCGCTTCGTGCTGTAATCATCAATCCCGATAATGTTGAGTGTCTCGCCTTCCACTTCAATGGAGACATGCTGGTTCTGTAGGGTGATGCATCCGTTATCTTCCAGTACACGTTTCAGCTTCCGAAAGTGTTCGTCTTTCAATAGGTAGTCATGGTTGCCGAATACAGCGTACATCCCGTATGCCGGCTTCAGTTTTTTCAAAGCTTTTAAGTAGTTTGCAAGCTTTGGAATATTTCTCTTCCTATCAAGAAAATCTCCTGTTAAAGCAATGAGATCCACTCGTTTTTTATTGGCAAGTTCAAGAATCCGTTCAGGTGAAATCGAAATGTTTTCTAAATGAAGATCGGACAGATGAAGAATGTTCAGCTTTTTCTTTAAAGCGGGAGCCTGCACGCGCTCGACCGAAATCGTGTTGACTTTCACATCTTTTGTATTGTGGTTCGCTTTATATAAAAAAGGCATGAGGCCTAAGATAATCAATAAACATGCGATAATAAACATTTCAATATCTCCTCCCTCTTACTAGTATAGTAAGTTGGCAGGCGGTTTTACAGTGGGAAATAATAGAATATCATTCTTTTTACCCATAACAAAACCGATTTCCAGCCGGAAATCGGTTCGCATTTTCACTCTTACAGAAACAAAATGAACAGAAGCAGCCCTAAAACGATTCGATAGATGGCAAACGGAACCAGCTTGATCTTGTTGATCAGCCGGAGGAAAAAACGGACGACAAAAAGAGCGACAATAAAAGCGCTGATAAACCCTGCGATAAAGAAAGGCAACAGGTCTGCACTCAAATATGCCCAGTTTTTGATTAAAGAGAGCAGGCTTGCACCCATCATGATCGGAATCGCCATGATGAAGGTGAAATCAGCGGCCGCTCTGTGGCTCAAGCCGAGAATAACCCCGCCTGAAATCGTCGAACCCGAGCGCGAGAAGCCCGGCCAAAGCGCCAGACATTGAAACAGCCCCATGCCAAGCGCCTGCTTATACGTCATCCTATCAACCGAATCTGTCGTATCCTTGCGCCGATTGATCCAGTCGGCTGCGAGCATCAGCACCGCACCGGCGATGAGACCGACCGCAACGGTGCGGACGGAAAACAAGTATTGATCAATATAGTCTTCAAATAAAAATCCAAGCACAGCGGCGGGAACAAGGCCTACAGCGATTTGGGCGATGGAAAGGCGGTTTCCCGATTTCTGCTCTTCCGTAATGTTTTTCTTCATGCCTAAAAGATTGAGAATCCGGTCTTTAAATACGATGGCGACGGCAAGGATGGAGCCGAGCTGAATCACGACTTTAAAGGTATTCGCCGCCTCCGGCGTAAGCAGTTCTTTCGATTTCAGCCAGACATCGTCAACAATAATCATATGCCCTGTTGACGATACAGGGGCATATTCGGTTAATCCTTCAACAATTCCAAGTATGATAGCGACAATAATATCCCAAATGTTCATATGTCATTCCTTTCGCTTCCTTAAAACTTGTCCTCTAATAAACTATTTATATTAAAAGCCGATTATGCAAGCGGGATTCAGACTTCTTCGTTTTTTTCGTAAAGGTGTGAACGCTGTTTAAACCATTCAAATAAATGCGTGACAACCACTTTGATGACCGCGTATCCGGGGATGGCGAGAATGACGCCGATCACGCCGAACAGCTTGGCTGCCGTCAGCAGCACAAAGATGATTGTTACCGGATGGATGTGCAGGTTTTTTCCCATAATCTGCGGCGAAATAAATTTTCCTTCAAACAGCTGCACCACAGTCCAAACGATGATCAGCTTCACAAGCATAAACGGAGAAGTGACCAAAGCGATGATGATTGCCGGCGTAATCGCAATCGTCGGTCCGAGATACGGAACGATGCTCGTACACGCCGCCACAAGGGCCAAAAGAGAAGCATAATCAAGACCGATGATCATATATCCGATAAACAACAGGCAGCCGATACAGAAGCTGACGATGATCTGCCCCCTGATATACGAACTCAGCCGGTGATTCATCTCGGACATCATCACATACGTCTGCTCCCGCAGGCGGACCGGTATGAGTTTTAGAATAAACAGCGGCAGTTTTTTGCCGTCTTTCAACAAGTAAAACAGGATAAACGGCACGGTCACAATCGAAATCACGACCTCTGTCACGGCGCCTATGAACGTTCCCACACCGGTAAACGTACTGTTTAAAATGGTGGTAGCCTGATCGGATAATTTGCTTGCCAAATCGGTCAGATTGATGTTCATCGTCTGCTGGACCTGATTAAAGAACTGGCTTCCGATCAGCTGTTTAATTTGGTCTTCCACAATGTGGACATACCTTGGGAAGTTATCGACAAGGCTTGTGATCTGTTCCCTTAACAGCGGGATAACAGAGACGATCGAAATCGTGATCAGACCGATGATCACAATGTAGAGAAGAAGAATCGAATAAATTCTTTTCACGTTTTTCCGCTCTAGAAAATCAACGATCGGATTTAACAAATAATAAACGACACCTGTCAGCACGACAGGCAGAGCGATGGTTTCCACAAGAACGATGAAAGGCGTGAAAATAAACGATGCTTTTGTAAATACAAGGATGTTCAGTCCGATCAAAAGCAGAATAAGCAGAAACAGGACGAATTTATTGTCTAAAAAAAACTTTTTAAACCTGCCGCCCCACATATGCAAAGAGTCCATGGCGATCCTCCATTAACGTTGGTTTTATAAATTAAATTGTACACTATTACTCCTCATACTAAAAATAAAACCATTGCTATTGGTCTTTTTTTCCGCTTGAAAACGTTTATTGTTATATAGATATACGCCGGCGTTTCCGTCTTTTTGTCTTTCGCCGGCAAAAGAAAACACTGTATAATAAACATATCCTACAGCGAAAGGGGAAAATAGCATGATGCGGTTCGGGGTAGTCGGAACAAATTGGATTACCGACCGGTTTCTTGGGGCGGCCCGTTTGATCGAAGATTTTCAATTAACCGCGGTATATTCAAGGACCGGAGAGCGCGGACGTGAATTCGCGCAGAAATACGGAGCCGAGGCGGTTTTTACCGATATCGGAGAAATGGCTGAGAGCGATGTTATTGATGCGGTATATATCGCAAGTCCCAACTCTTTACATAAAGATCAGGCAGTTACATTCATGAAAAGCGGAAAACACGTCCTGTGCGAAAAACCGCTTGCGTCCCATGTCAAAGAAGCGGAAGAAATGGTAAAAACAGCGCAGGAACACCGCGTAACATTTATGGAAGCGATGAAAACGACGTTTCTTCCGAATTTTAAAAACATCAGTCGCAACCTGCACAAAATCGGCAAAGTCCGCCGTTTTACAGCCAGCTACTGCCAATACTCTTCCCGCTATGACGCCTATCGAAACGGAACCGTCTTAAACGCATTTAATCCGGCTTTATCGAACGGTTCCTTGATGGATATCGGCGTCTATTGCGTTCATCCCGCGATCGTCCTGTTCGGCAACCCCCTCGAAGTCAAAGCGAACGGGCTGATCCTTGAGTCAGGGGCGGACGGTGAAGGAACAGTGCTGTTAAAATACAAGGAGCACGAAGCCGTACTGATGCACTCGAAAATCTCAAATTCCTTCATCCCGGCTGAAATTCAAGGAGAAGAAGGCTCTATCGTCATCGATAAAATCCACCGCCCCGAACAAGTCGACATCCGCTATCGGGACGGTCGGGTTGAACATCTTACGCTGCCTGATGACAAACCGGCCATGTTTTATGAAACAGAGGAATTCATCAATTTAATTAAACAAGGGCGGATCGAGTCTTCGCTTAACACGTTTGAACGTTCTATAGACACATTGGCGGTCATAGATGAAGCGCGCAAACAGATCGGTCTCGTTTTCCCCGCTGATCACATGTAGCAAATGAGCCGCCCCGGCTCGAATGAACGGGCGGCTCATCTGTTTTAGGACTGCGCCAAAAGATCGGCAAAGGCTTTGACATAGATCGGCAGGTCCGGCGGGCGGCGGCTTGACACGATATGGCCGTCGACGACCGCTGCTTCATTCACCCATATGGCTCCGGCATTTTCCATATCGTCTTTAATCCCCGGTGTGCTTGTAACCTTCCTGCCTTCCAATATTCCTGCAGAAATCAGCACCCAGCCGGCATGGCAGATTTGTCCGATGGGCTTCTTCCTTTCGTTGAACCACCGAATCATCTCCAGGACCTCGGGATATCTTCTGAGCTTGTCAGGCGCCCAGCCTCCCGGAACCAGAACGGCGTCGTATTCCTCAATGTTCACGCTTTTCAGCTCATAATCTGAGACAGCGGGCACTCCGTATTTGCCCTTGTATTCATGATCCGCTTTTTCACCAATGAAATGTACGATCGCTCCTTCTTCCTTCAACCTCAAAACTGGATACCACAGTTCTAAATCTTCGAATTCATCGCTGACAAGCGCGATCACTTTCTTGCCTTCCAGTCGCATGATTGATCCTTTCCTGTACAACCAGTGTACGATAGATGACAGTCTGTTTAAACCTATTTATACCCTTCCCCGTTCCTTTAAAAAGATGCTTTTCCCGGGCAAAAGGCTGCCGGATCGGCGGAAGCCTGATGTTTAGTCAATCTTAAATTTTTTCGTTAAATCGCGCAGTTCTTCAGCCATTTGTTCAAGCGTAGCCGCAGAAGAACTGATTTCCTCCATTGAAGCGAGCTGTTCTTCAGCCGAAGCGGCAATGTCTTGAATGCTTCCTGAGCTTTCACGCGATACGTCTGCAATTTCTTCAACCGCTCCCGCGACTTGCTGTGACCCTTCTGACAGCTCTTCAACTGCCGCATTCATCGTCTGCAGCTTGCCCGCGATTTCGTTTGTCATGTCATAAATCTGCTTAAAGCTTGTATCTGTTTCATCTGTGATGGTGAGTCCCGACTGTACTTCACGGTTGACGTCCCGGAACATGTCCAGCGACTTTCCGATTTCATTGACGATTTCCTGAATGAGCGCTTCAATTTCTTTTGCCGATGACGCGGATTGCTCAGCCAGTTTGCGCACTTCTTCGGCAACTACAGAAAACCCTCTTCCGGCTTCACCGGCTCTTGCTGCTTCAATTGCCGCGTTCAACGCGAGCAAATTCGTCTGGTCTGCGATGCCGTTGATCACCCGCAGGATCGCCGTAATGTCTTTTGATTTGCTCTCAAGTCCTTTCACGACGGATTCCGCCTGTTTAACGGAATGATCGATGGAATTCATCTGTCCGACCGTTTTTTGAACAAGCTCTCCGCCTGTACCGGCAATGTCCGTCGATTGAATGGATGATTCTGTAATCGATGCTGAGACTTTGGACATTTCATGCAATCGGCTGTTCATGTCAGTCAGCTGCTGCGCACTGATTTCCACTTTCTCATTTTGGCTTTCATTTCCGTTTGAAAATTGTTCGATCGCAGATGTAATATGTTCTGTCGCCTTGCTTGTCTGATCCGCGCTCGCGGTCAGCTGCTCTGACGAAGAAGCAACGTTTTCAACCGATGTCTGAATGACGCTGATTAAAGAGCTCAGCGATTCAGCCATATCGTTGAAGCTTGTTCCGAGCTGTCCGATTTCATCTTTTGAGCGGACAGTGATTTTTTGCGTCAGATCGCCGCCGCTGATGCTTTTCGCAGAGGAAACGAGTTCGCGGAGCGGCCCTGTGATCGATCTGATGATGAGAATCATGAGAAGCACGCCAATGATGATGCTGGCGCCCAACGTAATCAGAGCGGCATTCAGCACAGGCTGTGAGGCTTCTTTTAATTCAGTGATATACATGGTTCCGCCGATTTTCCAGCCGGTCAGCTTGTTGGTCGCGAAAGCCATCTGCTTTTCGCCGTCAAGCGTGTATTTGAATGTTCCTTTGTCATTCGCATATACCTTTTCCGCCCAGCTGCCTTCGACATCTGTGCCCGCATCATGTTTCGGGTGGGCGACAAACTTTTTATCAGCGCTCGTGATAAAGGCAAAGCCTTTTTTCCCGATGGTTACGCGTTCTGTCGCTTTAATGAGCTCTTCGATTTTCATATTGACGGCGACAACGCCGGAGCCGTCCTCATGCATCTTGGCGATGGTGATAACCACCGTTCCGGTTGACGCCGTTTTGTAGGGGTCTGTGATAACGACTTCGCCCTTGTGTTCAGCGGCTTTTTTATACCAGTCCCGCTCTACCGGATTATATCCGCTCGGCATCTTTTGATCCGGGTAGCGGATGAACTTCCCGTCCTTTGAACCGGTAAAGATCCCTTCAACATCGGGATGAAGCTTGGCGAACTGTTCGAATTTCACTTTTAAAGCGTCGCTTTCTTTCCCTGTAAAAGAGTTTTCTTTAATGAACCCGCTGAAATAAGACATGGCGTTTGTTTTCTGGCTGATATTCTGATTGATGATTTCATTCAACTGGTTAACGTTTTCGCGCGCATTGTCCATGATTTCTCCGTCAAGCGTACTGCTTGCCGTTTGATACGCACTATAGGAGAGGACGATGATTGGAACAGTTAAGATAAGCAAGAATGAAAGAATTAATTTCTTTGCAATGGAGGGACGTTTCATCCAATTTACAATGTTTGACATATAATTGTTGACTCCTCTTTTCTGTTATATTCCTAATATCGGATTCTCTTAAAAGTTTTTATATGGATTTTATAACTTTTTATAGTCTAAAATAACTAAAAAACATCCGGCGGATAACCGGATGTTTTAAAGCTATTCAATCTTAAATTTGCGTGTCAAATCACGCAGTTCTTCAGCCAGCTCCGCCAGTGTCGTGGAGGATGCGCTGATCTCTTCCATTGAAGCAAGCTGTTCCTCAGCTGAAGCAGCGATGTCCTGAATGCTTGCCGAACTTTCTCTCGATACATCAGCGATTTCTTCGACCGCGCCCGCAACTTGGCGGGAGCCTTGCGTCAATTGTTCGACAGCGACATTCATCGTCTGCAGCTTGCCAGCGATATCATTGGTCATATCGTAAATCGTTTTGAAGCTTGTCTCTGTTTCATCGGTGATTCGAAGTCCTGACTGTACTTCATGATTGACCGATTTGAACATGTTCAGGGAGTTGTCGATCTCCTTGACGATTTCCTGAATTAAATGTTCAATTTCCTTCGCCGAGTCGGCGGATTGTGCGGCGAGCTTCCTGACTTCTTCCGCCACTACCGAAAAGCCGCGGCCCGATTCTCCGGCCCTTGCCGCTTCGATCGCGGCATTGAGCGCCAGCAGATTCGTTTGGTCGGCGATTCCGTTAATCACGCGCAAAATGCTTGTGATATCTTTGGATTTAGCTTCCAGTCCTTTGACGACGGCTTCCGCTTGCTTGACAGACCGATCGATCGAATTCATTTGGCCGACCGTCTTTTGAACAAGCTCTTCTCCTTTGCCGGCAATCTCAGTCGATTTCAGCGACGCATCGGTAATCGCAGCTGATGTTTTTGACATGTCATATAACCCGTTGTTCATTTCATTCAGCTGATGCGAGCTCGCTTCCACTTTTTCTTTCTGGCTTTCATTTCCGTCGGAAAATTGTTCAATGGCCATTGTAATATGCTCAGTCGCTTTGCTTGTCTGCGCCGCGCTGGCATGAAGCTCTTCAGATGAAGAAGCTACATTGTCAACTGATGATTGGATGACGCTGATTAAAGATCTCAGCGATTCGGCCATTTCATTAAAGCTTGTACCGAGCTGACCGAATTCGTCTTTTGAACGGACTTCGATTTTTTGCGTCAAATCGCCTCCGCTGATGCTCTTTGCGGATGACACGAGCTCGCTTAACGGCTTGCTGATTCCGCGGATAATAAAGTAGATGAGAATGCCGCCGAGCACGATCGCCGCTGCCAAAATGATTATCGCCATGTGGAAGACGGGCTGGGCGGCCTCTGATATCTCATCTGTGAACATCGTTCCGCCGATTTTCCAGCCGGTCAGCTTGTTCGTCGTAAAAGCCATTTTCTTTTCTTTTCCTTCAAATGTATATTGAAAATCGCCTTTCTCACTGCCGTACATTTGTCCAACCCAGTCGCCTTTGCCTTCGGTTCCGGCTTCGATTGTCGGATGGGCAACATATTTTTTGTCATTGCTTGAAATAAACGCAAAGCCGCTTTTTCCGATGTTGACGCGCTCTGTCGCTTTGATGAGTTCATCGATTTTCATGTTGACGGCAACAACTCCTGAGCCGTCCTCCGTCTGCTTCGCAATCGTAATGACCATCGTTCCGGTTGACGCTGTTTTATAAGGGTTTGTGATGATCACCTTTCCTTTATTTTCAACGGCTTGCTTATACCAGTCCCTGTCCGCCGGGTTATAGCCTTTCGCCATTTTCTCGGCGGGATATCGGATGAACTTGCCGTCTTTTGAACCTGTGTAGATCGCTTCCACATCCTGATTCAGCTTGGCGTACTGCTCGAGTCTTTCTACGAGTGATGCGTTCTCTTTTTCTTGATAAAGCTTTTCATTTACCAAGCCGCTGAAAAAGGAGACGGCCTCCTCTTTCTCTCCGATATTCTGGTCTATGATCTCATTCAGCTGTTCGACATTATCGCGTGCGCTTCTCATGATTTCCGTTTCAAGAGAGCTTCCCGCCGTTTGGTACGCACTATAGGATAAGGCCAAAATCGGCAAAGTTAAAACCAATATAAAGCTGAAAAACAGCCTTTTTGAGATAGACGGACGTTTAAGCCAGTCCAATATCTTTTTCATTTAGTATAACTCCTTTAGCTTCTAGATTATGAAACTAATATCGGAGCTTTCATTTACTTTTGCATATTAAAAAACTTTAAAAAGTATTTCTGAAAATTCTTGAAGATAGAACTGAAAAAAGAGGCTGACCAGCAGCCTCTTTTCATCAAATCTTAAACTTTTTCGTTAAATCGCGCAGCTCTTCAGCCATCTGTTCGAGCGTTGCAGCGGATGAGCTGATTTCTTCCATGGAAGCCAGCTGTTCTTCCGCTGAAGCGGCGATGTCCTGAATGCCGGCAGAGCTTTCACGCGATACGTCGGCGATCTCTTCGACCGCATCGGATATTTCGTGAGAACCTGTTGATAAATGCTCTACGGCGGCATTCATCGTTTGCAGCTTGCCTGCGATTTCGTTTGTCATGTCGTAAATGTGTTTAAAACTAGATTCCGTTTCTTCGGTAATTTCGAGTCCTGACTGTACTTCCTAGTTGACCGATTTGAACATGTTGAGCGAATGTTCGATTTCCTTAACGATATCCTGAATCAGCGCTTCGATTTCTTTTGCCGATCCCGCTGATTGAGCCGCAAGCTTTCTGACTTCTTCAGCGACAACCGAGAAGCCTCTGCCTGATTCGCCGGCCCGCGCTGCCTCGATGGCGGCGTTCAGAGCTAATAAATTCGTTTGATCGGCGATTCCGTTTATGACGCGCAGGATCGCGGTGATATCTTTCGATTTCGCTTCAAGCCCTTTGACAACCTGTTCAGCCTGTTTGACAGACCTGTTGATCGAGTTCATCTGCCCGACGGTTTGTTGGACGAGCTCTCCGCCTGTTTCGGCAATTTCCGTCGATTTACCCGAGGATTCTGTAATCGATTCTGACACGCCTGCAATTTCATTCAGCTTCTCATTCATTTGGCTGAGCCGCTGTGAGCTTTCTTCGACTTTTTCGCTTTGACTTTCAGCGCCGCTTGAGAACCGCTCGATGGCTAATGTAATGTGCTCGGTCGCTTTGCTTGTCTGGTCCGCGCTTGCCGTCAGCTGCTCTGAAGAAGATGCCACATTGTCGACCGATTCTTGAATCGTGCTGATCAGAGAGCGCAACGAGTCAGCCATTTCGTTGAAGCTTGTGCCCAGCTGGCCGAATTCGTCTTTGGAGCGGACATCGATTTTTTGTGTCAGATCTCCTTCGCTGATGCTTTTTGCAGAAGAGACGAGTTGATTTAAAGGCTTGCTGATCGCGCGGACGATAAAGTAAACAAGGATGCCGCCGAGAATAATGGCGCCTGCCAATGTCATGACTGCCATGTGAAGCACTGGCTGGGCAGCGTCTTTAATCTCCGCTGTATTCATCTTTCCGCCGATTTTCCAGCCGGTTAGTTTGTTTGTCGTGAAGACCGTTTTCTTTTCTTTGCCTTTTTCATTGAAGGTGAACAAGCCGCTCTCTTTGCTGAACATTTGCTCTGTCAGATCAGCTTCTGCATCTGTGCCGGCTTTTATTTTCGGATGGGCGACATACGTTTTCCCTTCACCGATGATGAATGCATAGCCGGTTTTTCCGATGCTGATGCTGTTTGCCGATTTGATCAGCTTGTCAATGTTCAAGTCAAGGGCGACGACCCCAGAACCGTCTTTATTCTGCTTGGCGATCGTGACGACCATATGGCCTGTTGATGCGGACTTATAAGGTTCAGTTACGATCGTTTTCCCTTTTTCCTGGACAGCCTGTTTATACCAGTCGCGTTCTACCGGGTCATACCCGTCGGGCAGTGGAGCATTCGGATATTGTGCGTAAACACTATCTTCCGATCCGGTGAAGACGAGTTCAACATCGGGATTCTGTTTTGCAAACTGCTCAAACCGTTGTTTAATGGCAGTCTGGCCTTTCTCTTTGTATGATCAATCCATTCGCTGAAATACGCAATGGAAGTCTCCTTGCTGCCGATATCTTGCTGAATGATGTCGTTCAGTTCATCGATATTGTCTTTCGCACTTCTCAAAATCTCATCCTCAAGCGTGCTGCTGGCCGTAAAATATGAAGTAACCGAAAGAACCAAAATCGGAATTGTTAAAATGAATATAAAAGAGAAAATTAATTTTTTAGAAATAGAAGGACGTTTCATCCAATTTAAAAGCTTTTTCATGTGTGATTCCCCTTTCTCTACTTTTATCGGAGACGGGGTCTGTTTTTTAAATAAAAAAAGCGGAAAATTAGACCGTTTTCCTGCCCAAGCATCAGGCATACGCTAATAAAAAAGGAAAAGGGTGTATCCTATGATAAGTGTTTCGGGCTACCGGCTCCGTCCTGAGGATATCGAAAAACTGAATGTCAGTCAGACGCAGAGAGACATCGCCAACCGGATGCTGGCCATGCCGTCCAGATATAGATACGGTTCAATCTCAGAGCTGTTATTTGAGCTGAGATTCAGAGAGCATACCGTCAAATCGGCCAGAGAGCTGATCAACAGCGGAGCGAAGTTTGCCACCTTTTCAAAGACATACGGGAATGAAGAGTTTTGGAGGGTGACGCCTGAGGGGGCTTTGGAGTTGAAGTACAGGGCACCGGCTTCAAAGGCGATTCGAAATATTTTTGAAAGCGGCCCTTCTTATGCTTTTGAGTGCGCGACTGCGATTGTCATCATTTTTTATATGGCGCTTCTCAAAACGATCGGCGACCAGACATTTGACCGGAATTATCAAAGGATCATTTTATACGATTGGCACTATGAGCGGCTGCCGATCTATACGGATAAAGGAAACGACTACCTTCCGGGAGACTGCCTGTATTTCAAGAACCCTGAATTCGATCCCTCAAGACCGCAGTGGCGCGGAGAAAATGCTATTTTACTTGAAAATAATCTCTATGCGGCACACGGCCTGGGGATCTTAAGCGGCGAAACAATCATTGAAAAACTGAACGGGCTGAGAAAGCCTCATGCACAGACGTCCGCCTATCTGCTTTCCCAAGTGACGCGGGTTGATATTCCGGCATTAATTCAAATGATCAGATAGCACATCAGCCGGCACAAGCTGATCCATCAGCTCCTTGACCGTCGTTAGCCGGACGGAGGCCCGCACGCTCTGTCCGGCCCACAGTGACATGTTATCCGTATTCCCGTCAAGCTTCGCCTGTTTTCTCATCGGCTGTGTCAGCGTGTTTTGCAGAGGATAAGGCAGCGCTTCAGCTTCTTCATGGCGTCTGTCTTCCATCCACTGATTGACGATGCCTCTTGCCGGCTTCCCTGAGAACAAACGGGTCAGACTTGTGTCGGTTTCAACCGCTTCGAACAATTTTTGTTTGTAGGCAGGGTGTGTTCCGCTTTCTTCGCACGTCAAAAAAGCGGTACCGATTTGAACGCCCTGTGCGCCGAGGGCAAAAGCTGCAGCAACACCTCTTTTGTCAAAAATGCCGCCCGCTGCGATAACCGGAACCGACACATGATCTGCCGCTTGGGGAATTAAAGCCATCGAGCCGACAGCGGGCTCTCCCTTCGTTTTCAAGAAGTCCCCCCTGTGGCCGCCAGCTTCACTTCCTTGAACAACGATGACATCCATCCCCAATTCTTCAAGCATCAAGGCTTCTTCAACCGAAACGGCGGTGCCCATTAAACAGCAGTTTCGGTCTTTCAGTTCTTTGACGGCATCGGCCGGCGGCGGGCCAAACGTAAATGAAACGGCGCTGATCCCTTCCTTTAGTATGATTTCGATTTTCTCGTAAAAATCGTCCCAGTCGTGTTTCTCTTCTGGCACGGGTGAAGCCGACCGTGCCAAAGGTATCTTCTTTTGCCACCCTTCATATTTTTCCCGGCTGACATTTTCCCGTTTTTCAGGAATGAAGAGGTTGACTTGAAACCGGGCTGATGTCAGCTTTTTGGTTTCCAGAATCTGTTGTCGAAGAACTTCCGGCGTCAAATAGCCGGAGGCAAGGCTGCCTAAGCCGCCGCTGTCAGATACGGCTGCGGCGAGCCTTGGCGTTGTCGGTCCGCCCGCCATCGGCGCCTGGATCACAGGCTTTGACAAAGAGAGGCGTTCCATGAACTGATTCATTTTTATTTCCTCCTTTTAATCGGCTAAAATTTTAAAATAGCACGTCCGGTGCCTCGGGCCGTCGAACTCGCAGAAATATATGCCCTGCCAAGTCCCGAGGACAAGCCTGCCTCCTTCAATCAAAATATGCTGCGATGCGCCGACCGTGCTCGCTTTCAAATGCGCCGCTGTATTCCCTTCCATATGGCGGTCAAGCTCATGTTCCCACGGATACACTTCATCGAATCTTCTCAGCATATCGCGTTTGACATCGGGGTCGGCATTTTCATTGATCGTAATGCCTGCCGTTGTATGCGGACAGTAGACGATAACAGCGCCGCTGGAAACATCGTTTTCTGAGATGAATCTTTGGACGTCATTTGTAA
This sequence comes from Bacillus sp. GM2, assembly GCF_056155945.1. Lineage (NCBI taxonomy): Bacteria > Bacillati > Bacillota > Bacilli > Caryophanales > Bacillaceae > Bacillus > Bacillus sp. GM2. The sequence continues at coordinate 378,098 of NZ_JBRKSZ010000007.1, read as the reverse complement.
TATCAAGCATTTCATCGCGCCGGTTTGTTTGAATCTGTATTTTTTTCAACATACGAATCCGCTCCTTTCTTGGCACCCTTTCTCAATTCGTTACAAATCGCCGATTTCCTGTCTGATCAAATAAACACGCGCCTCATAAGGTCTCATCATGAAAGATGTAAGGTGCTTGTGCGCGTTGATATCCGCATTTGACAGCAGCAGTCCGTCCGTACATAGCGGGTATGCGGGATGATGGTAAAACGCCTGGCGCGCGCTAAGGTTGACGATCATGATGGCCGTTTCTTCCCGAAGCTTTCGCAAGTATGCAAAAATCTGCCGATCCTCAGGCAGAAGCAGTTTATATGATCCGTCGATGAAGACGTCATACCGCTTTCTGATTGCGATTAACCGTTTATAAAAGTGATAGACCGACCGTGGGTCATGCTGCTGATGAACGACATTGATCAGCTTGTAATTTTCGTTCATCAGCAGCCACGGCGCCCCTTTAGTAAAGCCGGCATTTGGCCGATCCGTCCATTGCATCGGCGTGCGCGCGTGATCCCTGCTCTTTTTCCATACCGCCTTCATGATGTCTTCGTGTGAGCAGCCCTTTTCTTTTTGAATCCGGTAATAATTTTTAATCGAGACGTCATCATAATCGTCTATATCGAAGAAAATCGCGTTTGTCATTCCGATTTCCTGCCCTTGATAAATAAACGGGGTGCCTTTCATCAAAAAATACATTGCAGCTAAGGCCTTTGCGCTGTCTATTCTGTATTTCCCGTCATCTCCCCAAACTGAAACGGCCCGGGGCTGATCATGATTTTCGATAAAAAGCGCGTTCCAGCCTTTTCCTTCAAGAGCAGATTGCCAGTTTGACAAAATCAGCTTGAGTTCGGGGATATCGGGTTCTCCGCCTTCAATATCCCAAAGCCCGAGGTGTTCAAATTGAAAAATCATGCTGAATATACCGTTTGGTTCTCCACCCCAGTCCTCCGCTTCTTCAGCGCTGACACCGTTTGCTTCGCCGACTGTCATGATATGGGGATACCCGGCGAACGTATTTTCTTTTAGTTCCTGCAATAACGCTATAATCCCGTCGACATTCATATGATAAGCAAATGAAGGCACAAAAGAGAGCCCTTCCGGATTCGGCAGATCCGGAAGTCCTTCTTTTTTCTTAATGTGTGAAATCGCGTCAACCCTGAACCCGTCGATTCCTTTTTGAAGCCACCAGTTGATCATGTCATAAAGAGCGCTTCTCATGTCACTGTTTTCCCAATTCAGATCCGGCTGCTTTTCGTGAAACAGGTGCAGATAATATTGCTCTGTTTTTTCGTCATAAGTCCAGGCTGAGCCGCCGAATATGCTTTCCCAGTTGTTCGGTTCGCTCCCGTCCTTTCCGTCTTGCCAAATATACCAGTCCCGCTTCCCGGAATTCCGCTCTGCCCTTGATTCGATAAACCATGGATGTTCATCGCTCGTATGATTGATGACGAGATCGATGATCAGTTTCATTCCGAACTGATGCGTTTCAGTCAGCAGAGCGTCAAAGTCGTCCATCGTGCCAAATTCCGGCATAATGCTTTGATAATCCCTGATGTCATAACCGTTATCGGCATTGGGAGAATCAAAGACCGGACAAATCCAAATGGCATCTGCCCCGAGCTCCCTGATATACGGAAGCTTCTCTCTGATCCCGTTGATATCTCCGATGCCATCCCCGTTCGAATCCATAAAACTGCGCGGATACACTTGATATATGACAGCCTCTTTCCACCATGCCCTTGTCATTCAAACACCCCTTGTTGTGAAGACATTATGATATATGAATAAAATATTTTTAGACTCCGAACATAAACATCCTATAAACTTTGATATACCAACGATTATACGTTTCTCAATACTAAATATGCTTTGCGGCTTATAAATCCTTTGAAGGCAGCAAGGGTGATGGCAAGAGTAGGTGAAAGAAGCTTTAATCCTTTTGAAACGGAGCATCTGTTAATACAGAATATGTAAAGCATAAATTACAGTTGCTTTTTTACCTATCGGTAAGTAAAATAAATATACAGATTATGCTAAGGATGATTTCAATGAAAAAGAAAATGAACACCCAAGATGCGATTGTTGAAGCAGCATTTACTCTTATTGCCCAACACGGCCTAAAAGGCACGAGCCTTTCAATGATTGCATCGGAAGTCGGCATTTCTAAACCGGCTATTTACTATTATTTCCCTTCTAAAGAAGAGCTGGTGGATTATCTATTTCACATTGTATTTGATGATCACAATTTCTCTGAATTTTTTTCAATCAATGAGTACACGAAGGAAAACTTTAAAAAACGATTAATAACAGACGGCATACGCTATTTTGAAGAGTATAAACATAACTCTCCTGCTTTAAAAGTGGTGCACGAGTTTGTTTTAAGTGCAGCACAAAAACCAAGGTATGAGAAAAAGCTTAAATCTATCATGGAACAATTCTTAGAAGGTTTTGAAGCTTTGCTTTCTTACGGTGTCGAACTCGGTGTCATCTCTTCTAAAAACACCAAAGTGAATGCACACTCCCTTGCCCTGATCATTGATAATTTGGGTAACTTTATGATTTTAGGAATCGAGATGGATTATAAAAAAATATGGGAAACAGCAGTCAGTCATGTGATGAAAGGCAGTGAAAGATTTTGAATCAGGAAACGATCATTGGATTATCTAAAATAGAGAAAACCTTATATTGGATCATTCCACCGGTTTTAGGAGCTGTTCTTGGATGGTTTTTGCCTGTTATAGCCGATTGGGTATTGACCATTCCAATCGTTCCTTTTAAAGGGCCTTTGGAATTTATCACATCACTAAACAATTTCTGGGTTTCAATTATCGCTGCAGTTATCGGAATCGTTGCCGGCCTATTTTTTTCACAATATATTTTCACTGAAATTCTTCAGGTGTTCATCTCTGATCAAAATGTGAAGCTGTTGTTTAAAGAGAAAGAAGTAGTGATTGAGAAAAAAGACATTTCTGCAGTTTATCTTGAGAATAAGGATCTTGTTGTTCTTGATCATAAGGGTACTGAATTGTACCGTGAACAACTTGAATCAAAGAGAGCCCTTGCAGAAAGTGCTTTTAAACATCACGGCTATAAATGGGCAGACGAAGATCCTTTTAAGAATGAGTATCAACGCTGGGTTGCGGATCACCCCGATTTTCCCTCGCATATCAATACGCTACTTTTAGCCAGAGAACGAGCTTTACTGGATAATAAACATGAAGAAGCAAAAATTCTGCGCAAAGACCTGGCAAAGCTTGGAGTGGTTATACAGGATGAAGATAAACGGCAATACGTAAGGATGGTATCGTAATATTTCAGTTGCGAACGCCTAAAAAAGAACATTAGGAATAAATTAAACACCGCTCTTTTTGTGAAAGAGCGGTGTGAATCCATCAGCGGACTGTTACGTCCCAATTGGAAATATTAATTTGTCCTGTGCCTCCGAAAACTTCCGTCCCGAATTCCACACTGCTGACATACTTTGTTTTGGAAAGCCAATGTTTGGAGTCGGCAAGATAATTCGTGAAATCCCGAACATTCAGGTTCGCACGTTGGGTGTTTGCCGTTCTGACAAATGAAAACACGTTCCATCCTTTGCCGCTTCCAGCATCAATATAGCCTTTATATACTTTCCAATTGTGCCCGCCGATCGAAACAGTTTCGACATAAGAACCGGCAGGTCCGGCATTTGTGTTATTGAGCCAGATCATAATCTCATCGGTTGGAGCCGAACCCCAGCTTGCCTTGTTTGTATTGTGGAGCCAAATGTCATATGCGGCATTGTAGGTGCCGTTCGCACTGATCGAATAGCTGACTTTCGTGTTGATGTTTTTTTGATCTGACAATCGGGTCGGGAAGCCGCTGCCCGCAGTATAGCCTTCAGTCCAATGCCAGCCGCTGACGATCGACGGATAAGCTTTTACTGTGCTTGTATTGCTCGGCCAATTCCATACCCAGCCCATGTCTGAATCATTGTTATGATAAATGGTCTGCCACCAGCCGCTGACCTAGTCGGCTCCCCAAACATTGTTGAATATGTAGTATTTTTTGTTTTTAAAATACAATTTATCCGACGGGTTTGATGACGAAGCAGCAAGCGCTGAGAGCGGCCCCGTCAGCAGCATGATACATACAGCTCCCCATAGCAGGATAGCTTTTAGCAAATGGTTGTTTCTCACGTATTGAAAACCTCCTCATATTTATACACCCTATTATAAAAAAGAACGAAACGGAGTACATTCGTAAAAAGTCATGAATTTCCATAGATATATCCTCTTATCTTTGAAAAGATATCCATTTTATTGAAATAAAGAACGGCCATCGAACTAAAAAACAGCCGCGGTCGCCCGCAGCTGTCTTTTTAAAATTCCGTTTTTTTCACTTCAATGAAACGGATATGATGATCTTCAGCATCAAGAATTTTAAATTCGCATCCCTCAGTTTTGAGGATGTCACCGTTTTTCAGCTCCATCTTTTGCGTCAGAAGCCAGCCAGCAATCGTATCGACTTCTTCGTTTTCAATCGCGATATGAAGGAGGTCATTCACTTCGTCGATTAAAGCCTTTCCGTCCATAATATAATGGTGTTCGCCTTTTTTTATAATGTGCGGCATTTCGTCCTGATCAAACTCATCCCTGATTTCCCCGACGATTTCCTCCAATATGTCTTCAACCGTAACCAGTCCTGCCGTTCCACCGTACTCATCAACAAGAATGGCCATATGAATCCGTTCCTTCTGCATGCGAATCAAGAGCTCCTGGATCGGTATGTTCTCAATCACCCTGATGACAGGCCTCATTAAGTCCGTTAAAGGAATCGTCTCGTCGAGAAAATACGATTTAAACAAATCCTTGCTGTTGACAATTCCGATAATATGATCTTTATCATCCTTAATGACCGGATATCTCGTATAGCGTTCATTAATGACGGTTTCAATCGCTTCTTTTATGGATTGATCGGCCAACAAGGTAGCCATCTCCGTTCTCGGCACCATGATTTCCCGGGCCAGTCTGTTGTCAAATTCAAAAATTTTGTTGACGTATTTATACTCAGACTGGTTGATTTCTCCTTTTTTATAGCTTTCAGACAGCATAAGCCGCAGCTCTTCCTCACTGATTGCCACTTCATGCTCTTTAACCGAATGGAACCCGAACAGCTTCGTTAACAGCCGAGCCGAGCCATTCAGCAGTTTGATAAACGGGAACATGATTTTATAAAATAAAATGAGCGGCTTCGCCGTCCATAAGCTGACGGCTTCCGCTTTTTGAATCGCAATCGTTTTTGGCGCAAGCTCGCCGACCACAACGTGCAAAAATGTAATGATGACAAAGGCGGTAACAATCGAAGCCACTCTTAAAACGGATTCAGGCAGGCCAAATAGTTCAAAAAGCGGATGGATGATCCTTTCGAATGTCGATTCTCCGAGCCAGCCGAGCCCTAATGCGGTGATGGTAATGCCGAGCTGGCAGGCAGACAAATATTCATCAAGATTTGTCACCACTCTTTTGGCGGCAATCGCCCGCTTATCCCCGCTTTCAACAAGCTGATCGATTTTTGTGCCGCGGATTTTGACGATCGCAAATTCGGCGACAACGAAAAAAGCCGTAGCTGCAATTAAAAGTATGACGAGTATGAGATTCAGGATATTCAAAAAAAGCCCTTACCAAATATGGTAAGGGGCCACCTCCTTAAGACGAATGGTTAGTCATTACGACCGGACAGGAAAATTGCGACGAAGCGCAGCAGCTCAAACAGCGAAACAAGCGCTGCAGCAACATATGTCAGAGCCGCGGCATCCAGCACCTTGCTGACGCCTCTTTCTTCCGTGTTGCGGATCATTCCTTCTGAAACGATGATCCTTTTTGCCCGGGAGCTTGCGTTAAATTCAACAGGCAGTGTCACAAGCTGAAAGAATACGGCCGCCGAAAACAAAATGATGCCGAGTCCGATCAGATTCAGGCTTCCGAGCAGCATTCCGCCGATAAACAAAAACGGCGCCACTCCCGAAGAAAAGTTCACGATCGGAAACATCTTATGCCTCAAAACAAGTGCGCCGTATGATTCCTGATGCTGCAGGGCATGTCCGCATTCATGGGAAGCAACGGAAACCGCTGCAATTGAACGCCCGTAATATACGGGTTCGGACAGGCGCACAACGCGTGCTGTCGGGTCATAATGGTCTGTCAAGGTTCCTCTTACCGGTTCAACCGGGATATCGTAAAGGCCGTTTTGGTCGAGAATCTGTCTGGCCACTTCGGCTCCAGTTCTCCCGCTTGACGCCTCTACTTTTGAATATTTTTCAAAGTTGCTCTTTACTTTAAATTGTGCCCAAATCGATAAACCTAATGCAGCAAATGTTAACAAGTAAAAAATCATGCTCATGCAATCATCTTCCCTCTTGTGATAAGTTGTTTAAAAATTGTAATTGTAAATATATTTTAGCCCGAGGGATTTCCTTTTGTACAGAAAAGTGCACTATTTGTTTCTTCGCGGCAAACAAACCCCGATAAAGATCAGCACCATTCCTGAAATCATGAAGTATAAAGGCGGCCTTGTGGACAGCTCCTTGAAAAACTCCCTCCAGAACACCTCATCAGAGGAATGATACACGGCGTTTAAATCAAAAATGAATTGAATGGATGCCGCCGCCATCAGCTGGACTCCGACCAGTATGAAAAAGAGCCTCATTAAACAGGACATTCCGCTCCCATCCCTCATTCGTTTATAAAAAGTGTATGGAAGGACGGGAACCGATATGACGCCGCAGCGAAAATCTTCAGCTCTACCGGTTATTGTCGGTTAACGAAGGTTTATTATTACCTGAAAAATTTTTTCAAAAGAGGGATATACTGATTAAAAAGGAAAACTCGGGTGGTGACACGGTGAAAGTAACGGATCAGGAAAAAGAACAGTTAAGCACGGCGATTGATAAAATGAATGAAGGACTTGATGCGTTCATTCTTCTCTATAACGAATCGGAAAAAGACGAGCAGCTGATCGAATTTGAAGAAGAAACGGCAGAAATGATCAGACAAGCCATTGAACAGCACGGGAAAGTAAGCACCAATCAAAAGTTAAATGCAATCATCAAAGAGATTTTATCATTTTCCCTGCGGAAAGACGGTGAAGAAACATGAAATCAAACCGTGTATTTATCGCATAGCTAAGGTGGCCGATATATGTCCGCATCGCAATCATTATCCTTTTATTGATCATCCTTTTCGGTCAGCTGATCACCTTCGTCGAGCCGCAGCAGTTTTCAAACGTTTTTGAAGGCGTATGGTGGGCGCTGATCACCGTCTCCACAGTCGGTTACGGCGATTTTGTCCCTGAAACCGCGCTCGGCAAAACCGTCGGCATGCTCCTTATTTTAATGGGGGCAGCGTTTGTCACGGCCTATTTTGCAACGATGGCGACGGCCGCTTTCAGCAAGCAGCAGCGCTACGCCGAAGGCAAGGTGAACTACAGAGGCAAGGGACATATGATCCTGATCGGCTGGAACGAGAAATCCAACAAGCTGATGAGGACGCTCCAGGCCGCCGATTCAAACAAAACGATCGTGCTCATTGATGAAACACTAAAGGAAGGCCCCCTGATGGAAAACATTCATTTCATCAGAGGACACGCTGCGGATGATGCCACACTGCAAAAAGCGAATATTGAAGAGGCTGAAATCGTCTTTATTACCGCCGATCAGCATAAAAGCGAAATATCTGCAGACATGCAGTCGGTCTTAACATTGCTGGCAGTTAAAGGCTTGAACCCGTCGGTGTATTGCGTTGTAGAAATCTTGACGGAAAAGCAGAAAAAAAATGCCGAGCGCGCCGGAGCGAACCAAATCATCAGTACGGCGGACCTTTTAAAAACAGCGATGCTGCAGCATTTTCTCATTAAAAATCAGCTTCCTGATCCGCTATTTAAGGAAGCCGATATTCATTTCAAAGTCCATCGGGTTCCGCTTCCGAAGACGATGGAAGGCGCGTCTTTTCAAGAAGTGATTCATCATTTCATGAAGGAAGACATTTTCGTCATCGGTGTCCAGCAAAAAGACGGGCCTGTGCTGTCTCCTTCATTTTCGTACAAGCTTCAGCCGACAGACCAGCTGCTGTCACTTTAAGAAAGAAGCGCCTTTTCGAGTTCTTTTACATACGATTGGCCAAGCTTTTCATAGACGCCGGGAATATCGGCGTCTTTTTCTTTCGGTTCGGCAAACTGGTCAAAAGATGCCCGAAAATTCCCCTGAACGACGTAGTCGTCCAGCGCTTCCTGATAGATGTGGCGAAGCAAAAATGGCGTGCCGAGCTTGACCGTCGCATTTTGCGAATCAAGCTGTCCGTCCTCCGCTTCAAACGGAATCCGCAAAAACAAGTATCCTTCCTCATCATCAATTTTATAGTCAAAAAAGCCGCGGTCATATTCCCAGCCGCCGCTGATCACATAGCCGAGAGGCTTGAGCGTCTGTTCGAGATGATAAAGAGAAAACGACCGGTTTTCCAGTTCAGAAGGTAAGCTTATCATGACAAAAACTCCTTTTTTCGTTTTTATACTTCAGGGCCCTAGCGCAATTGTTTATCAGGTTCGTGCAGGTGGCCTTCAGTGATTTCCTTAAACAGATTGTCCTCCGGCTGCTGCAGGTTGTTTTGCATGCGGAGGAATTTTTTATACTCTCCCATAGTAAAAGGCTTGGCGTCATCCGATAACTCGTAGCCGATCTGGCCGTTTGATTCGAGCGTTACGTTTTTCACGTCCGTTAACTTTGAAATCCCCTGTGTCCGGAGCCTCATTTCAGCTGGTCGACAGTCAGGCGGTGCTTTTTTAGGTTCTGCTCCTGAAGCTCGCCGTTTTCGATCAATACAACGGCTTTCCCCGCAATCAGGCTTTCAAAAAAATCAAACTTCATTTTAAAAAACTCGATCAACAGAAGGACGATGATAAAAATCGATGCAGCTGCCACCGTTTTAAAAATGCTGTCTTCAATGATCGGCTGAACGATGATCGTTCCGATGGAAATCATGACGACGGTGGTGGCTATTGTCATCTGCGAAATTGATTTCCTTCCCGAAATTCTCAGCAGAACAATACCCGTTAAGATGAGAAACAATGTTTCTAACACGAATAACATGACGTCACTCCAAACCGTTTTATTTTTTTAGTATGGATCAGAAGCTTGTGCGGTATGAGTATATTTGATCGAATTGGGAAAGACAAAGGTATGAGCTTATGACGGGGAGGAACTTCGAATGAGAAGAAAAAAATTAGCAACGGCTGTGATCGTGTTTATTGCTACATATGCACTGTTTTCACTGGCGGGCGTTTTATTTCCTGTAGACCGGGAATGGTATGAGTCATTGAACAAACCGGATTGGACACCGTCAGGCCGTTTGATCGGAACCATCTGGAGCGTGCTGTTCGCCTTCATTTCATTAGCGGCGGCGCTCGTGTATGCCGCATACGATCTGAGAAAAGCAGCGGCGTCATTTTGGATCATGCTGATCATTAACTATTTGTTTAACCAGGCATTCAGCTATTTTCAATTCACGGAAAAAAACGTACTTGCTGCCGCGGCCGACTCTTTTTTCGTAGCCATGACCGCTCTTGCGCTCGCCTTGATCACACGGCGCATTCATAAAACGGCAGCGATTCTCTTAGTCCCTTATGTGTTGTGGAGTTTTTTCGCGACTTATCTCGCATTTACGATTTACGGGATGAATCATTAGTTTAAAGAGCCCCCGCCGGCTATTGTCGTGATAAAATAAGGTAAACAGCTGTCACAGGGGGATCGGAATGGAATGAAGCACTACTTTCTGCAAACAACACGCATCGGCTTTTCTTTATGGGCTGAAGAGAATTTGAATTTGGCAAAGACATTGTGGGGAAATCGAGATGTGGCCAAATATCTGACAGCAGACGGAATCATGACCGATAGCGAAATAAGAAACCGTTTGCTGCTGGAGATCGAACAATACAATACACACGGGGTTCAATACTTCCCGATATTTAAAACAGGAAACAACGAATTTATCGGATGCTGCGGACTTCGCCCCTATGACCCGGAAAATGATGTGTACGAGCTTGGTTTTCATCTCGTCCGTTCGGCTTGGGGTAAAGGTTATGCATCTGAAGCGGCTGAGGGCATGATTGAATACGCATTTAACAAAATCCGGGCAAAAAAGCTGTTTGCGGGACATCACCCTGAAAATACAGCTTCACGAAAACGATTGGAAAAATTGAGATTCGTCTACACACATGACGAATTTTATCCGTCTACTGGACTTCAGCATCCGTCATACGAATTAAAACAGCCCCCGGGACATTAAGTCCGGAGGCTGTTTTTTCGTTTATTGATCCAAACGTTTCTCAAGCTCTGCTTTTTTCTCTTCGAAGCCAGGCTTGCCGAGGAGGGCGAACATATTGACTTTGTACGCTTCCACTCCAGGCTGGTCAAACGGGTTGACGCCGAGCAGGTATCCGCTCATTGCGCAGGCTTTTTCAAAGAAGTACACAAGGTAGCCGAACGTGTAAGCGTTCATTTCAGGTACGTTCACGATCAAGTTCGGCACATTACCGTCCGTGTGCGCGAGCATTGTGCCTTGGAACGCTTTTTTATTGACGAAGTCGACCGTTTTGCCGGCAAGATAGTTCAAGCCGTCAAGATCATTGTCCGCTTCTTCGATTGTCAGCTCGTGTCTTGGCTTTTCAACGTTCAGCACCGTTTCGAACATATCTCTTCTTCCTTCTTGTACGTATTGTCCAAGAGAGTGAAGATCAGTCGAGAAGTTGGCTGAAGATGGATAAATGCCTTTTTCGTCTTTTCCTTCACTTTCGCCAAAGAGCTGCTTCCACCATTCTGCGAAGTACTGAAGGCCCGGCTCGTAGTTGATCAGCATTTCAATCGTTTTGCCTTTGTTATAAAGGACGTTTCTGACGACCGCGTATTGGTAAGCCGGATTGTCTTCAAGCTCTGATGTGGAAAAGTCTTTGCTCGCATCGCGGGCGCCCTTCATCATTTCATCGATATCGGCTCCGCTGACTGCGATTGGAAGCAAGCCGACCGCTGTGAGCACAGAAAAGCGGCCCCCGACATCGTCAGGAATGATAAATGATTCAAAGCCTTCCTCATTCGCAAGCGTTTTTAATGCGCCCCGCTCTTTATCAGTTGTTGCATAAATGCGGCGTTTCGCTTCTTCTTTTCCATACTTTTCTTCAAGAAGCTTGCGGAAGATCCGGAAAGCAATCGCCGGTTCTGTCGTTGTGCCTGATTTAGAAATCACGTTGATTGAAAAATCAGCGTCTTCAAGAAGATCCATCACGTCTCTCATGTAAGAAGAGCTGATGTTGTTGCCGATGAAAATCACTTGCGGCGTTTTCCGCTTTTCTTTCGGCAGCACATTATAAAATGAATGATTCAGCATTTCGATCGCTGCTCTTGCGCCGAGGTACGAACCGCCGATTCCGACAACAAGCAAAACATCGGAATCATTTTGAATTTTTTCAGCGCACTTTTTAATGCGGGCGAATTCTTCTTTGTCATAGTCAGTCGGAAGATCCACCCAGCCTAAAAAGTCGCTGCCCGCACCTGTTTTTTCGTGAATGGTATGGTGGGCGACTTTCACGAAGTCACGCAGATATGTAAGTTCATGTTCTTTAAAGAAAGGCAATGCTCTTGAGTAGTCAAAACGGACATGCGTCATATTATTAAACCTCCAGTACTAGCTGTTTTCTTTCAAATACCCGCCAGCGCTTTCATTTTCATGAGAGTGCGGGCCAAAGGGTTTTAAAACATGTCGATTTTCGGCGACAGCCTCTTCCCTTTTCACTTTATATGAACTCCTTCGTTAAATCAAGTGACGAAAAAAAGGAGGATGGGGGCTGGCGCGCCAAAAACGCATGTTTTTCAGCCGCCACCCGCAGTTTTGTCAAAAACATAATAATAAACAACGGCTCAAGGAATGGCGGTTCTCCTTGAGCCGTCAAGAAGTCTTATAAAGAAGCCTTCAAAATAGACAGAACATCGTCTTTATTCAGCGTTTTAAAGCGGCCGAATTCGCCGTTTGCCATCGCTTTGTCGGCAATGAGATCCAGCTTCTCATCTGTGATGTCATAATCGGCAAGACGATTTGGCGCGCCAAGGCTGGTCCAGAATTCAGACAGTTTCTCGATTCCAACAAGCGCCACTTCACGATCGGTTTTTCCTGTTTCATCTACGTCAAAAACACGGACGGCAAGCTGTTTAAAGCGGCCGACATTCTCGGAAAGCGTGTGCTTCATCCAATTCGGGAACAGAATCGCAAGCCCTCCCGCATGCGGAATATCGTAGACTGCTGAAACAGCGTGCTCGATATTGTGCGTCGCCCAGTCTCCGCGTGCGCCCATTGATAGCATGCCGTTCAGCGCAATGGTGCCTGTATACAGAATCGTTTCGCGCAGATCATAGTTTTCAAGGTCTTCAATGAGCTTAGGAGCTGTTTCAATCACCGTTTTGAGCAGGGATTCGCACATCCGGTCCTGATAAGGGGTATTTTCGGTATGGTGAAAATATTGCTCAAACACGTGGGACATCATGTCGACAATGCCGTAAATCGTGTGGTCTTTCGGTACGGTAAATGTGTTGACAGGATCAAGAATTGAAAATTTAGGGAATACGAGCGGGCTTCCCCAGCCGTATTTTTCATTGGTTTCCCAATTTGTGATGACAGATCCCGAGTTCATTTCCGATCCTGTCGCTGCCAACGTTAAAACCGTTCCAAACGGCAGCGCATCAGCCGGAATATGTTTTTTTGTCACAATATCCCACGCATCTCCGTCGTATTTCGCTCCGGCGGCGATCGCTTTCGTACAATCGATCACACTTCCGCCGCCGACTGCCAATAAAAAGTCAATATCGTTCTCTTTGCAGATTGTGACTCCTTTATTCACAGTGGCAACACGCGGATTCGGTTCGACACCGGGCAATTCATGGACGGTCGCGCCTGCCTTTTCAAGGATTGAAATCACTTGATCGTATAAACCGTTTCGTTTAATGCTGCCTCCGCCGTATACGAGCAGGACATTGCGGCCGTAGTGTTTCACCTCTTCTGCCAGCTTTTCAACTTCTCCCCGGCCGAACATCAGCTTCGTGGGATTCCAATATGTAAAATTATCCATCTATATCTCCTCCTTTATTTACTATTATGGGAAATCGCCGAATGCCCTGTAAAGCGATCTGCTCCTCAGGCGTATAATGTTTCCAAATCGGTCGCAATCTATAAATGTGAAATATATGATTTCAAAATAGGAGGAATAACAAATGAATGCACTTCAACGTATTGCATTGGTTTTAACGATCATTGGAGCAATCAATTGGGGACTGATAGGATTTTTTCAATTTGACTTGGTTGCAGCCATTTTTGGCGGCCAAGGGTCTGCTTTAGCACGGACCGTTTACGCGCTTGTCGGAATCGCAGGTCTGATCAACCTCGGACTTTTATTTAAACCTGCTGAAGAGACCGCCGGCGAAGACGCCAAACAGCCGGAAATGCGTTAAAAAAACTCCGGCTTTTGCCGGAGTTTAAGATTGTTGACAAAATCCCAAAACGGCTTTTGTTTTGGGATTTTGTCATCCTTTCAGCGTGATTGAAAACCCTTGCAGTCTAGGAAGGCCGAGCATCGGAGCGGAGCGAATGTTGGAATTCGTGAGCACCGACGCGCAGGCCTGACAACGAATGCGAGGGTTTGTCGACACGCTGAAACTCCGGCTTTTGCCGGAGTTTTTTCATTTACTTCTTAATAAGATCTTTTCTGTTGGACTGCTCGATCCACTCTTCAAGTTTGTCTTTCAAAGTGTTGAATCCTTGTGGAGCAGCTGTATCTTCGGCTTGAACAGCCTTTTGTCTTCTAGGCTTGCTTTCTTTTCGTTCAGGAGCTGCCTGTGTAGCGCGGATAGAAAGGCTGATTTTGCCTTTTTCCTCATCTACGGAAAGAACCTTCACTTGCACCTCATCACCGACCGCCAAATGTTCATTAATATCTTTAACGAAACCGTGTGTTACTTCAGAAATATGCACGAGTCCCTGTGTTTCTTCATCTAATGCAACAAACGCTCCGTACGCCTGTAATCCAGTCACTTTACCAGTGTAAACACTGCCTACTTCAAACTTTGCTGTCATAACTAACAACTCCTAAATCATATGAATTTAACTCTTTTTATACGCAATAAAAAATTATATCATACAAGTCTTTATTAAGCAAAAAAACTTTTTTAAGCATTGTATGTTTAAAACCGAGCTGAAAGGGGAATACTAAAGAACAACTAAGGCTTTCTAGTATTCCCCCCCTTATGTTGATGCGGACCTTTCAGGTGCGCATTTTTTTATTTTACTGCACCGACCTTCTCCACAAAGCGCTTCATTCTGACGAGTGCTTCCTGAAGCTGTTCAAGCGAGGAAGCATAGGAACATCTGATATAGCCCTCGCCGCTCGGACCGAAAACATTGCCCGGGACGACGGCGACTTTTTCTGCCATGAGAAGCTCCTCAGCAAACTGTTCTGAACTCATGCCCGTTTTTTTAACGGACGGAAACGCGTAAAAAGCGCCCCCCGGCTGATGACAGTCAAGCCCGATCTCGTTCAGTGAATCCACAAATACATTCCTTCGGCGGCGATAGCTTTTTTTCATCTTTTCGACGTCTTCGAGACCGTTTTTAAGGGCTTCCTCCGCCGCAAATTGAGCCATGCTTGGCGCGCACATCATCGAGTACTGGTGAATTTTCAGCATAGGGTCCCTTAAATATGCAGGAGCTGCGACATATCCAAGGCGCCAGCCTGTCATGGCAAACCCTTTCGAAAAACCCGATATCAATATCGTCCGCTTTTTCATTCCGGCGATTTCCGCAAAGCTTGTATACGCTTCATCGTATGTCAGCTCGGCGTATATTTCATCCGCTATTACAATCAGGTCATGCTGTTCAGCAAAAGCCGCGATCTCTTCCAGTTCTTTTTTTGAATACACAGAGCCTGTCGGATTAGACGGGGTGCAAAGGATAATGGCCTTCGTACGTTCAGTCAGAACGGCTTCAAAATCGGCTGCACTCGCTTTAAATCCGCGCGCTGCGTTCGTGTGAATATGAACCGCTTTTCCCCCCGCCAAAGAAACAAGCGCTTCATAAGCGACAAAACAAGGCTCGGGAATCAGCACTTCTTCTCCGGGATCAAGGATCGCCCTGACCGCAATATCAAGCGCCTGGCTTGCTCCGACTGTGACAATCAGCTCGTCATCAGGAGCATAATCCAGATGAAAGCGTTTATTCAGATAAGCGCTGATCTCTTTCCGCAAAGAAAGAAGACCCGCGTTTGCCGTATATGACGTGTAGCCCTGTTCAAGGGAAAGGATGCTCGCTTCCCTGACATTCCACGCCGTTACAAAATCGGGCTCTCCGACGCCCAATGAAATCACGCCTTCCATTGTGGACGCAAGATCAAAAAATTTGCGGATGCCCGACGGTTTGATTTGCTGGGCTGCTTTCGAAATATAAGTTGTCCTCATTTAAGGAGACACCACGATTCTTTTGTCATCATCACCGGAGTCAAAAACTTTACCGTCATGCTTGTATTTCTTTAAAATAAAGTGGGTGGTTGTCGACACGACCGATTCGAGCGTCGATAATTTTTCGGACACGAAATGCGAAATATCCGACATCGTTCTGCCGCGGATGACAACAGACAGATCATATACGCCTGACATCAAGTAAACGGATTCAACTTCCTGAAAACGATAAATCCGCTCGGCCACTTCGTCAAATCCGACGCCGCGCTTCGGCGTTACTTTCACATCGATCATCGCTGTCACGCCTTCATGGCCGTCGACTTTTCGCCAGTCGATCATTGCAGAATAATCGATGATGACCTTTTCTTTTTCAAGCTTTTCAATAATCGCTTTTGTTTCTTCCTGTGAAATGTTCGCCATTTTAGCAATCGTTTCAGGTTCGAGGCGGCTGTTTTCCTCTAATATTTCCAATATTTCTGTTTCTTTTTCTGTTAGCTTCATCTCGTTATCACACCTTTTATATGTCAAGAAATCTTCTGAATATTATAGCACGTTTTTATACGAATGTAAGGCGGTAAAAAAAGCGAAATCGCAGCGTGAAAAAATTTTTTTCGGGAACGATAAATAACATACTCAGGACTTAGGCGACAACATGCAGCCAGATTGTTTGAACATGAAAGAAAAACATTCGGAGTGATTTGGATCATGCTGTTAACAAAACCTTCTATCGAGACCATTCAAGGGGTCAATATATATTATGAACATTACGAGAATCCAGGCAAGACATCGCTCGTTTTAATACACGGTTTTCTTTCTTCCTCGTTTTGCTACAGAAAAATCATTCCTCTTCTGAAGGATGAGTTTAATTTAGTCGCCGTTGACCTGCCTCCCTTCGGCCAATCAGAAAAATCCAGCACCTTTGTGTATACCTATCAAAACATGGCCAGGGTGGTCATCGAACTGATCGAAAGGCTGAAGATTAAAGACGCCGTGCTTGTCGGTCATTCGATGGGCGGCCAGATTTCACTTTATGCGATAAAGGAAAGGCCTGAACTGTTCAAAAAAGTCGTCCTGCTGTGCAGCTCAGGCTATTTAAAGCGTTCGCCCCGCTCGCTTATTTTCGGGAGCCATATTCCTTATTTTTATTTGTACATCAAGCGCTGGCTGTCAAAACAGGGCGTCCTGAAAAACCTCATGAATGTTGTCTACGACAGCTCCCTGATCGATCAGGAAATGATCAACGGCTACCTGAAACCGTTTCTCGATGATCAAATTTTCAGGGCGCTCGCACGTCTTATCAGACACCGGGAAGGCGATTTATCACCGGATGATTTGAAGAAAATCGAGACGCCTTCCCTCTTGATCTGGGGCGAAGAGGACCGCGTCGTCCCGGTACAGATCGGAAAAAGGCTTCATCAGGATCTGCCCAATTCCATTTTCTACTCCCTGCAAGAAACCGGACACCTCGTCCCTGAAGAAAATCCGGATTATGTATCAGACAAGATTGCCAATTTCATTTTGACATGAACATAAAAAAACCGCCGGTTGGCGGTTTTTAAATTCTGTTCAGCACGAACTGCTGTCTTTGATCACAAGGAGCCGTTCAGCCAGCCGTTTGCATTCCGACAGAGGCAGCGTCTGATCAAACGATACTTCAAAAACGGTCTGGATCGCTTCGCCCAGCCGCTCTGCATCGTCTTCCGTATAGACGGCCTGAACGATTTCGGCCGCTTCCGTTTCATAAAAATCGGGTCCGGCTTGAAACGGATCCCATTCCTTTATGATGTGTATGATTTGTGCTGCTGCCTGACTTTCTTTCATCATGATCACCGCTTCATATTAATGTTTCAAAGGCTATTGTATCACAACATGCCGGCTTGTCGATAAGGAAAGCCGCAGGCTAACGGCCGGCTTTTCCCCGCTTCTCCCTCCAGGCGATCAGCAGCAGCCCGATGCCGTTGACGAGAATCAATCCAAAGACGGTATTTCCGAGGGGCGCCCAGCCGTTTTCCCCCGTCAGCATCACTGACAGCACGACCTTTCCGATCAGCGTCACATTCAATACCGCAAGCCCCCACCCTAAGGAGCGCTTCCAAAATGCCGTGCCAATCAACACGAGAAAACCCATCATGAAAGCGAGCGTGACCACGGCTGAAAGCGGGTTGGACAAAAGCATTAGCTCGTAATCCAAAACGGCCTGCATCTCCGGATTGATCCGCTCGGGGACGGGAAACCAAACCATGCTGCTCGTCATCAGCAAAAAAGTAATGATGACACCTTTCCAAGACCGCCTATAACAAAAGTACGCGAGCGCCACCAGAAAGAGCGGGCGTATATACCAGCTCATTGGGTTGAGATGACGCTGAAAAGCCCACTCAAGGATGCTGCTCCATTCCACCAGCTGCCACTCCCTTTATTTTATAAAAGCTTTCATGGTTAAAACATTGCAATCTATCCTTTTCACAGTTAATGTATAACATATGAAAAAGACATGAGGTGAGATCATGGATTTTAATACAGAGCATAACAGACGCGGGACCCAGTCTGTAAAGTGGGACTTAACACAGGAATTATTCGGCGTAAATGACGCGCTTCCAATGTGGGTGGCTGATATGGATTTTCGTGCCCCTCAGCCTGTTATTGACGCCCTTCAGCAGCGCCTGGAGCACGGGGTTTTCGGCTATACATCTGCAAACGCGGGCACGAAGGAAGCTGTCACCGATTGGCTCAGCCGCCGGCACGGATGGAATACTGAACCGGCGTTTATCACCTTCAGCCCGGGCATTGTAACAGCGCTCGCCCAAGCGGTTCAGGCGTACACAGAGCCTGGCGAGCGGGTGGTCGTACAGCCGCCTGTATATACGCCGTTCTTTGATATAGTTGAAAAAAACGGGCGGGTTGTTTTACATAATCCATTAATCGAAAAAGACGGCCGCTATGAAATGGATTTTTCCGACCTTGAAAAAAAGCTTGTGGAACCGGATGTCAAGCTGTTCATTCTTTGCAATCCGCATAACCCTTCCGGCCGTTCATGGTCGAAAGAGGAACTGACAACGCTTGGCGAACTCTGCCTTAAACACGGTGTCACAGTTGTTTCCGACGAAATCCACTCGGACCTGATGCTGAACGGACTGAACCATACGCCGTTCGCCTCTTTATCTCCGGAATTCGCGGATATATCCATCACATGCATTGCACCGAGCAAAACGTTTAACTTGGCCGGGTTGCAGGCCTCAGCCATCATCATACCCGACAAAGCGAAGAGAACCGCCTTTGCAAAGGTCATGCAGCGTCAGGGACTGCATTCTTTAAATACATTTGCGATTGCAGCCATCGAGGCGGCCTATTCAAAAGGCGAACCATGGCTCGATCAGCTTATCCCATACATTGAACGAAATATGGAAGAAGTCCGCCGCTTTTTGGCAGAGGAGCTGCCCGAGGTCCGCATGATGGAGCCTGACGCCTCTTACTTGGCATGGCTTGACTGCCGAAAGCTCGGATTGTCGGATCAGGACATCAAACGGCTTCTCCTTCATAAAGGAAAGCTGATTCTTGAGCCGGGACCGAAGTACGGACCGGGCGGAGAAGGATTCGTCAGAATGAATGTCGGATGTTCGCTCTCTGTTGTAAAAGACGGACTCCGACGTCTGAAGACCGCTTTTTCGTAAGCGTTCCGGCTGAAAGCCGGGCGC
The DNA here is from genome assembly GCF_056155945.1 of Bacillus sp. GM2. Lineage (NCBI taxonomy): Bacteria > Bacillati > Bacillota > Bacilli > Caryophanales > Bacillaceae > Bacillus > Bacillus sp. GM2. The sequence continues at coordinate 358,859 of NZ_JBRKSZ010000007.1, read as the reverse complement.
TTCTAAGAGCGTTTATGGATGGTTTCATTCAATTCTCTTTCCAGCTTTTCCGCTTTTTCAGCTTCTTTTTTGGAATGCTTGATAATCAGCCGGAATACAGCGATCGCGATGATAAAGAAAACGGCCAGCGTAATAAAAGAAGGGATATATTCTCTTTTGTCTTCAGGAAAATAGAGCATAAACTGAATCAGAAACGGCGCCATTTTTCTTCCTCCCTGAAATGATTTTTTTACCATTTATTTATTATGATACCATTAGGAGGCAGATGCAGTGAACAACCAATTTCAAGTCGGAGATCGCGTAAAGGGCTTTTATAAAACAGGCGTCTACATCGGCGAAATTACGGATGTTAAACCGATGCACTACCTGGTCAAAATCCTCGCCGTGCTGACCCATCCGAAGCAGGGCGACCTTCATCATCCCAATCGGGCAGACGTCCCTTTTTTTCATGAACGAAAAGCGCTCGCTTACGGTGAACAGACGAATATCCCGCACCGCATGGTGAAGCCGTTCGATGAAGCTGTACCGGATTATGCGGATTCGCTCCGCTCAGCTTTGAGCCGCTTAAAAACGGATCTGCAAAACGATTCGTCCGAATACGCGGCAAAATCGCTTGAGCTTATTCATGGGCTTGAAAAAGAATATTTCCTGCACAAATAACCCAATCTGTTTGTCAGATTGGGTTTTTTATGTGGCGTGCGGAAAGACTTTTGAGAGGTCAACCCGTTCGCCGATCGTCGTCGGCTTCGGATTTTCCAAATACTTCTTATCCCGTTCTACGAGCCGAAACAACTTATACGTTGTCATCGCGTCGTCAAGCGCTTTATGCTGTTTTCCCGTTCCTGAATCGCCGTACTCTTCCGCTGCCTTCCACAAATTCGTCAATGTTTTGTCGCCGAAAAATTCCTTGTACTCCATGGAAAGGTCCCTCATCTCTCCTTTAAACGGAAACGGAACATGGTTGAACATGCAATTTTGCTTCAGCACTTTCATATCCATGTTTCCCCATGTAATGATGACGCTGTTTCGGTCAGGATCAAGCTCCCGCAGCTTTTCAATCAGCGCGTTAAACGTGATGCCTTGGTCAACCTGTTCCTGCGTGATGCTGAGAAAATTTTTGCAGCGCCTCGTTAATTTAGGGAACTTCTTCGGCTTAATATAGCTTGAAAACGTCTCAACCACCTCATCATGAACCGCCTTTACAATCCCTGCTTCTATGATTTCCGGGAAAAAATTTTGCGGGTGATACTTTCCCTCAGGCATTGTAAATTCAAAATCAATAATCAGTAAGGTGCTCGCTTCCAACTTTCACACCTGCCTTTCTATCTCAATATAAAAAACTTATGGTGGTAACGCAGCGGATTGAAATTATCCAAGCCTATAGTCTTCTGAATGTTTTCCAAAGTACGCTCATATTTCTCTTATTATATCATTATATTTCTATATTTAAGGTTTTATTTTCTGAAAATGTTGAAAATTCCTTCAAATGCCCATTTTTCGTCATTCTATAGAGCATCAATTCCATGCAGCTTTCGCATTTCATTTATAATGAAAGGGAATTCAAATTTTTTAAGAAGGTGATTCGCATCTCTGTTTATAAGAAAAACCTTGTGATCATGTGGTTTGCGAATTTTTTCGTGGCCGCAAGCTCCACAATGGTTCTGCCGTTTCTTTCCCTCTATATTGAGACGCTTGGCAGCTATTCGGACGGATTTACGGCAAAATGGAGCGGATACGTTTTCGGCGTCACATTTTTGATGGCCTTTTTAGTTTCTCCTTTTTGGGGAAGGTTCGGCGATAAACACGGCTATAAAAAAATCCTCTTGATCACGGGTACCGGAATCGGCACTTCCATTCTTCTCATGTCCCTTGTCTCGTCCGTATACGAGCTGTTTTTTTTGAGAATGGCGATGGGGCTCGTAACCGGGTTCATTCCCACTTCCCTTGCCATGATTTCGGCTCAGACGCCGAAAAAAACGGCTGGCAAAGTGCTCGGCACGCTGCAGATGGGCACGGTCTCGGGAGGATTATTCGGCCCCTTGCTCGGCGGTCTGCTCGCCGATCGCGTCGGTTTTACATATACGTTTTTCATTACGTCATTTGCGATTTACAGCGCGGTTTTCCTCGTGTTTGCCGGAGTGCGCGAACGGCCCCTGAAGCAGAAGCGCGATGCTTCCGCCGGGTACACGAGAAAGCAGGTTCTGCAGACGATTCTGCATCAGCGTCCGCTGATCACGGCGATGATCCTCACCGCTGTGATTCAAGTGGGAAACTTCAGTGTTCAGCCGCTGCTCGCTTTATACGTCAGCGAACTGCACGGAACTCAGAATCTCGCATTTTTTTCAGGGCTGGCTTTTTCTGCAACCGGCCTTGGAAGCCTGCTCGCTGCGAGAAAATGGGGCGCTTTGGGCGACCGGTTCGGCCACGGAAAAATATTGATGATTCTCGCGCTGGCTGCCGCGGTTTGCGTTATCCCGCAAGGACTTACATCTCAGTATGAAACGCTTGTGTTCTTCCGCTTTCTGTTCGGAATCGCACTTGGCGGGATGATTCCCTGCATCACCGCTTTAATCCGGGTTGAATCACCGGGGCCTATACAAGGAGAAGTGCTTGGCTATAATGTAAGTTTCAGATTTTTAGGCAATGTCATCGGCCCGGTGCTCGGCGGCATTCTTTCCAGCTTTTTCGGTATTTCTTCCGCCTTTTACGCAACTGCCGTCCTCTTTTTCGGCGGAGCATGCCTTCTGATGTTCCAAAGGTCCCAGCAAAAAAAATCAGAGGCGAAAGCAAGCTGAAATCGGATAAAAAAACTGCCAATCTATCAAATTATCCTTCTCGATATCCAAAAAGAATGGTACGATATGGCTAGAATTTAGCGAAAAGAGAGTGACAAAGTTGCGTTCATTTTTTGGATGGATTTTTCTGTTGATGTTAATACCTATATTTGTCTTTACCTTAATGGCCTCCGGCCGGGAAGCTCAGAATATGAAGCCTCTCGATCAGGTGCTCGATGAGAAGATCAATATAAAGGATATCGGCCTTGTACAAAACAGCTACATGTATGACAGGGACGGCGCTCTGATTTCCGAAATCGTTTCAGATCACCAAAACCGGGTATTCGTCCCCTATAAAGATATCCCTGAACATGTGAAGCAGCTGTTTCTGACTTCGGAGGACCGTCATTTCTTTCAGCATAAAGGCTTTGATTTTATCGGGATGGCCCGGGCCGCCGCAGCCAATGTCAAAAAAGGCGGCATTGATCAGGGGGCCAGCACGATTACACAGCAGCTTTCGAGAAACTTGTATTTGAACCATGAACGAACCTTCGACCGCAAGTTCACTGAGCTCCTGTATTCCTACCAGCTGGAAAAAAAGCTTTCAAAAGAAGAAATTTTTGAGAAATACTTAAACACCATCTATTTTAATCACGGGGTCTACGGAATTGGATCCGCGTCTTCTTTCTATTTCAGCAAGCCTTTGAAATCTCTCAGCCTTGCCGAAACGGCGTTTATTTGCGCGATCCCTAATAACCCTACATTATATGATCCTTTGAAACATTTTGACTACACAAAAACCCGCCAAAAGCGGCTGCTTGAAGGGCTGAAAAAAGCGGGCGTGATCACCGAAAAAGAATACAGCAAAGCCGTTAAGCAAAAAATTACGCTTAACGTGAAAGAAAAGAAAGACGACTATCCCGACTATACGACCTATGTCAACGAGGAATTCACCAAATTGGTGTCCGCTACGGAAGGGTTTGACGAACGGCTGAAAAAGGCAAAAACAAAAGAAGAAAAGAAAAAAATCGAAAAAGAGCTGTCAAACCGAATCAGCTCCCTCACGACAAGCGGAATCAAAATTTATACGGCGCTCGATACCAGCATGCAAAACCGTGTCGTCCAGCAAGTGAAGAACCGCCTCCCTTATGAAGGCGTACAAGGCGGAGCAGTGGTGATCAACCACCAAACCCATCAAATCGTCGCCATGTCCGGCGGGAAAAACTATAAAAAGTACGATTATAACCTGGCATTCCAAGCATACAGGCAGCCGGGGTCATCAATTAAGCCGCTCCTTGACTACGGGCCGTACATTGAAGAAACGGGTGCGACGGCAGGCAGCATGATTGACGCAAGCAAATTTTGCAGCAAGGAATACTGTCCGAACAACTTCAACGAAAGAACATACGGAACCGTGTCGATCAAGACAGCCTTTAAATATTCGTATAATACACCAGCCGTACGTATGCTGAACCGGGTCGGCGTGCAAAAAGGATTCAGCTATTTAAAACCGTTCGGATTCGATAAAATCGTTCAAAACGACTACCGTCTTCCTGCTGCGCTGGGCGGATTTACATGGGGCTTCTCACCGCTGGAGATGGCTGATGCCTATACGACCTTCGGCAATAACGGAAGCTACACATCCAGCCATGCAATCACAAAGGTGACGGATTTAAAAGGAAAAACGCTATACAAATGGAAAGACAAGCCGCAGCAAGTATTCAGCATGCGGACAAACAGCCAAATGCGCGAACTCTTAGCAGCGGTTGTCAAAGAAGGAACCGGAAAAAAAGCGAATTTCAGCGGCGGATATGTAGGAGGAAAAACCGGAACATCCAACGGGTACAGAGACCTTTGGTTTGTCGGATTGACGGATACATACACAATGAGTGTATGGGTCGGAAAAGAGGCAAAAGGCACTGTCGAGTACCTGCATCACGCGGGACCTCAACTTTTAATCTGGAGAGGAACGCTGCAATACGCATCTTAAATTAAAAAAAGGGGTGGATGAAAGTGGCGGATATGCCCGATCGAATCGTTCTGTTTGACGGCGTGTGCAACTTTTGCGACGGAGCCGTGCAATTCATTATCAAACATGATCCTGAAGGCTTATTTTCATTCGCTTCCCTGCAATCTGACGCCGGAGGGAATCTGCTCAAGCAATATCACCTCCCTTCCGATCATTTTGACAGCTTTATTTTGATCGAAAACGGCCGGGTATATCAAAAGTCAACGGCCGCCTTGCACGTGGTGAAAAGCCTCCCGGGCCTTTGGCGGGCCGCTTCCGCCCTCTTGATCATTCCCCGGCCGCTTCGGGACGCCGTCTACAGTGTCATTGCGAAAAACCGCTACAAATGGTTCGGGCAAAAAAGCGAGTGCACCGTTCCCGGTCCTGAGATCAGAAAACGATTTTTATCATAAAAAAACCGGAGCCGCCGGACAAACGTCCGCGCTCCGGTTTTTTGCATGGCTCAAACGGGCAGGCTCGCCATGACGCTGTTATAAAGCTTGATGATGATATACACCGTCCCGATCATAAACGTAAACCAAAACAGCAGCTCAAACATAATAAAACCGATTAATGACATGAATGAAAGCGTGCTGTGGATCGTATAAACGATAAAAATAAAATATACGAGAGTTGCGAGTAAAAAAAGCGCTGCAATTCCCGCGGCATATTGGACAAAAATAAAAGATAAAAGGCTTGCTCCTAGATACACGGCAGAACCGATCCTGATTTTTCTCAGATTCGCTCCTTCAGGATCTTTGGCGAAAAATAAAAGGGCAAGCTCTGTCACTGTATTGGCAATCAGCTTCAAAGCGGAAAATACCATGAAAAAAATCAGCGTAAACACAGCAAACAAAGCCATCCGGATGCCGCTCTCAGAGAAAAATTCGAGCATCCCTTTGTAGATGCCGAGAGAAGACAGCATCTGCATGGCATAGATAACGGAAGAAATCGCAAGAGATGAACTGAAAAGAAGAATTGCGATAAAAGGAAAAAAGCCTGTTACATACGTATTTTTCATAAAAAAAAGTCCCTTTCTGATATGTTCCTCATTCATTATGTACGACTTATGACCTGTTGACAAGAATATTTTCCATATTTTTAATTTCTGCTAATGCGGCAGAAAGGTGCAGGATTCTTCACAAATTCGCCATTTACTTGTAAAGTATTATGTGTTGACTAATCAATAGATCGCGAGGAATCGCCGTTGAAAAAAACATTAAAACTGCAGACACGGTTAACGATATTTGTCTGCGTCGTCGTTTTAATTTCTTTATTGATCGCGTTTTTTATGGTCGGCTCTGAGACCGCAAGGAACATTCGGGAGCAGGAGCAGCAGATTGCCCTGCAGACGGCGGAGATGGTCGCCGAGGCTCCGATTACGGCACAATCGCTGGAAAGCGGCGAATACGAAGAGCTCCGGAAATACACCGCCCGCGTTCAAAAAATCACCCAGACTGAATTCGTCGTTGTCATGGATATGAACAGCATCCGCAAAACCCACCCCGATCCGAATAGAATCGGAAAGAAATTTGCCGGCGGGGACGAAAAAGAAGTGCTGAAGGGCCGACGCCACATTAGTACGGCAAAAGGCACGCTCGGTGAATCACTGAGGGCTTTCGTTCCCATCTATAATAAAACGGGCACCCAGGTCGGAGCGGTAGCGGTCGGGATCACCCTTAACGAGATTGAGCAGATCACCCAGCAAAATCTCCGCCCTCTATATACGGTCATCGTCCTCAGCATCGTCGCCGGAATCATCGGAGCTGTCATCGTGGCGAGGAAAGTGAAAACGATTATGTTCGGCATGGAACCATATGAAATTGCAACGCTTTTGAACGAACGAAGCGCAATGCTTGAGTCGACAAAAGAAGGGATTCTCGCCGTTGATCGAACAGGAAAAATCAAGCTCGCCAATGCGGAAGCGAAGCGCCTGTTTCAAAAAATGGGGATCGAAGAGAATCCGATCGACCGGGATGTACTCGACATCTTGCCAAACAGCCGACTGAAACAAGTGATCGAAACACAGAAGCCCGTTCAGGACCGCGATGTCAGAATCAATGGCCTTGAACTTGTCTTTAATGAAGTTCCGATTCACTTAAAAAAGGGAAACATCGTCGGAGCGATTGCGACATTCCGCGACAAAACCGAAGTGAAGCACTTAGCTGAGCAGCTGTCCGGTGTTAAAATGTACGCAAACGCGCTCAGGGCGCAGTCGCACGAGTTTATGAACAAGCTCCACGTCATTCTCGGTCTTGTTCAATTAAAGAACTACGACGAGCTTGGAAACTATATAAAAGACATTGCGATCTATCAGCAGTCTGAAGCGAGCGGAATTATCAACCATATCAAAAACTCGGTACTCGCCGGCTTTTTGCTCGGCAAACAGAGCTATATTCGGGAACAGGGGGCCTCGTTGGAGGTTCATTGCAGCACGAGGATTCCGGATACAGCCAACACAGCGGTGATTCACGATTTGATCACCGTTATCGGGAACCTTCTCAACAATGCCCTTGATGCCGTTTCCGCAACTGAGAAGAAAAATATTTCGATTTCATTCCGCCATCATGACGGACAGCTTGATATTGAAGTCACGGATACGGGAGTCGGCATATCCAAGGAGGAACAGCAGAAAATGTTTGACCAAGGCTTTTCAACAAAGGGCCCCAATCGGGGGTTCGGTCTTTATTTCGTCGAACAAAGCCTTGAAAATTTAAATGGACATATCGTCGTGACGAGCGAAAAGAATGAAGGAACGACATTCAGTCTCCGCATTCCGTATGAACCAAAGGAGGATGACCATGATTGATGTATTAATTGTTGAAGATGACCCGATGGTAAGAGAGCTGAATAAACGTTACCTCAGCCAAGTAGAGGGATTTCAGCTGAAGGGAATTGCCGCTTCTTTTCAAGAGGCTCTCACCTTCCTTCGGGAAGAGCATATCGATCTGATCCTGCTCGACATTTATATGCCTGGCAGGAACGGCGTCGAGCTGCTCACTGAGATCAGACGCCAAAATCAAGCTGTCGACGTGATTGTCATCTCAGCGGCCAGTGAAATGGATGTTGTTCAAAAAACGCTGCGCTTCGGGGCCGTCGATTACTTAATCAAGCCGTTCGAATTTGAGCGGTTTCAAAGCGCGCTCACTGATTACAAACGGAAGCAGCAGCTCTATGCAAGCAACCGGAATATCAGCCAAAAAGAGCTGGATTTTGAACTTTTTCAAAAAAAACGCGCGCCCGAAAAGGTACATTTGCCAAAAGGGCTGACCAAAAGCACGCTGAAGCTCATTTGGTCAAGCATCAGATCGTTTGACAGCTTGACGTTCACAACGGAAGATTTGGCCAATCACACGGAAATCTCTCAAGTTTCAATCCGCAAATACTTAAAGTTTCTGGAGGAAATCGAAGTTCTCAACGTAGAAATGGCCTACGGGACGATCGGCAGGCCGGTTTTCCAATATAAATTAAATACAAATGACTTGAATGTGATTAACCAATATCTATAACATGTCCCCGCCCGCTGCTCTCTAAAGACAGCGGGCGTTTTTTTTTGTAACGGCCACATTTGACTCGCCATCATTGCCGGATAAGGATTTATCGCGCTCGCCGCGCTTGTGTTCGGTAAATGGCAGCCGATCGGAGCCCTGTTCTTCAGCTTCGCTCAAAGCTTAAGCATCATCGGGTTCACGCTTCCCTTCTTCAAAAGAAATACCAAACGTCTATATGCTGATTGCGCCTTACGTATTGACGATTCTAGCGCTGGCCGGATTTAGCGGCAGAGCCGAAGCGCCAAAGGCAAACGGTATCCCTTATATTAAAGGAAAACGATAACCGAACGATAGAATAAGAGAGCGGCCTGCTCTCTTATTCTTTTTTTGTTACCTTAACAAAAGATAAAATTTTTTGACGCCGCCATTGTCTTTACCACTTTTATGGTATGATGAAAAAGTCTGGTTATCAATCATTACAGGAATTTTATTGCAGACAGGAAGCAAATCGTATACAATTTAATATTGTTTAATTTCTATATAAAACGTTTTTATTTAAAGGATGCGAAAACATTGAATAAATCAGTCATACCTTCTTTAATTACGGTTGGAAACTTTGTTTCGGGCATCTCTTCAATACTGCTTGCATTCAGAGGGTATTTATTCTTAGCCATTATATTTGTTCTGATCGGCGCTATCTTGGACAGCCTTGACGGCATGGCCGCGCGCAGATTAAATGCCGTCAGCCCGTTTGGAAAAGAATTAGATTCTTTGTCTGATATTATCACTTTCGGAGTCGCCCCGGCCATCATCACCTATTCAATCGTTTTTTATGATGCTCCGATCTTAGGCCTTCCTTCGACATTGTTATTCCCTGTTTGCGGAGCGCTTCGGCTGGCGCGATTTAATATTCAATCAGAGAACCAGGATTATTTTACAGGCCTTCCGATCACCGCAGCCGGAACAATTCTGGTATGCTTAAACCTTTTCTCAGAAATCCTGGGCAAAAAGCCGTTCATTTTGATCATGCTGTTCCTGTCCTTTCTCATGGTCAGCAAAATCAAAGTCATCAGCCTGAAGGGGAAAAAACTATTGAAGAAAGTGAGCTAGTTTTTAATGGAGTTGGCAAAAGAATTGATTTCCCAATACGGGTATTTCGCGATATTCGGGATGCTTGTCCTCGGAATTGTAGGCCTGCCGATACCCGATGAAGTCATGATGACATTTGTCGGGTATCTGTCTTCTATTCATATATTAAACTATGAGCTGTGCCTTTTGATCAGTTTTTCAGGTGCGATATCAGGGATGCTCATCAGTTATTTTCTAGGGAAGAAAATCGGTAAACCGCTGCTCGATAAGTTCGGGAAATGGATCGGTCTGACGCCGAAAAGACTGGACACCGTGCACCGCTGGTTTGAAAAATACGGCCCGTGGACGATTCTTTTCGGCTATTTTGTCCCCGGAATCCGCCATGTGACATGCTATCTGTCCGGCATGAACGAGATGGACATGAAAAGGTTCCTGATTTATGCCGGATCAGGAGCTTTTATTTGGTGTCTTGTTTTTATTACGATCGGATACACAATCGGCGTGATTTAAATACCGCTTGCATCCCGGATGATCAGTAAAGGAGTGAACAGCTTGAAAAAGCGGCTTTACCGGTTTTTGATTGAGTTGACGAATAAAAAGGGCGTGTCCCGGATGCTGAAAAAGTTTGCTCAGTCAAAGCTAAGCAAACCTCTCATCCCCTCCTATATCAAAACCTTTCATATTAATACAGAAGAGATGCTGGAAGATGTCCGCTCTTTTAACAGCCTGCACGAGCTGTTCATCAGAAAATTAAAGAGCGGTGCACGCCCCCTTCCCGCTGATCCAAACAGCCTGGTCAGCCCTGTGGACGGCGTCATCGAAGAAATGGGCACCATCACGCGCGACAAGCAATTTACCGTCAAACAAAAACTCTATTCTGTAGAAGAAATGATCGGACGATCCGAGATCGTGAACCGCTATGTCGGCGGAACCTATATCATTATCTATTTAAGTCCGAGAGACTACCACAGAATTCACAGCCCGGCTTACGGCACACTTGAAACGCAGTATTCGCTGGGAAGCACGTCTTACCCTGTGAATAAAATCGGTTTGACATACGGGAAATCGCCGCTGACAAAAAACTACCGGATGATTTCCGAATTTAAGCATCAATATGGGTCCGCCCTGCTTGTGAAGGTCGGAGCGATGTATATTAACTCGATCGTGATGCTCCAGGAGTCAAAAGAATGGCGCCGAGGCGACGAAATCGCATATTTCTCTTTCGGCTCGACCGTTATTCTGCTGTTTGAAAAGGATACCTTTATTCCTGATGAACGCCTTCACCCCTCTCTTCAAGTCAAAATGGGAGAGGTGTTAGGATCTCTTGCCAAAAGAACATCATAATGCACCGCCCCCGAAATGCGCTTCGGGGGTTTTTTAATTGCTGCTTAAAAAAGCTTTTCTCCATGGACAGGAAATCCCCTTTTTCCGCCTGGATATGGATCCCTAATAAACCAAAAGACCTATAAAACGATCAAAATCAAGGAGATTCCTTCTCTTTTCCCGCCCTTTTTCGTTTTAATTTAATTATCAATCGATTATTTTAATTTAAAAAACGCACAGAATTGACACTTTTCTTCTACAATTGAACACATACAAACATGGGGGTGTTTTTTATGGAAGCAGCAAAAGATTTGAAACCGATTACAATTCACGGTCATAAAGAAAATAAAAATATTTTCCATAAGCTGATCAACTGGAAAATCGGCGTGATTCCGTTTCCGCTATATATTGCGCTTGCGCTGATTGTTTTTCTGGCAGCTTACTTTAATGAATTGCCGAATGACATGCTCGGCGGTTTCGCGGTCATTATGATTCTCGGCATTTTTCTCGGGGATGTCGGACAGCGCATTCCGATTTTAAAAGATATCGGCGGACCTGCCATTCTATCGCTGTTTGTTCCTTCGTTCTTAGTCTTTTTCAAAGTGCTTAACCCTGCATCTATGGAAGCGGTTACAACTTTGATGAAAACGTCAAATTTCTTGTATTTCTACATCGCATGTTTAGTCGCGGGAAGTATTTTAGGAATGCATCGCACGGTTCTGATTCAAGGTTTTATGAGAATGTTCGTTCCGTTGTTGGCCGGGACGATCGCAGCGGTTGCCGCCGGTATTCTCGTCGGTCTGTTATTTGGCTACAGCCCTTATGAAGCTTTCTTCTTTATTATTGTACCGATTATTGCCGGAGGCATCGGCGAAGGCATCCTGCCGCTGTCACTCGCCTACTCGCAAATTTTGGGACAGTCCACCGATGTATTTGTTTCACAGCTCATTCCGGCCGCTATTATCGGAAACGTCGTTGCCATCATCTCAGCCGGACTGATGAAAAAGCTTGGGGAAAAGCGTCCTGAACTGAACGGTAACGGCAGACTCGTTAAATCGAAAAAAGACGATGAAATTTTCAACCAAAAAGAAGAGGAGCCGAAAATCGACTTGAAATTAATGGGTGCCGGCGTTTTAATCGCATGTTCCTTCTTCATTTTCGGCGGTTTGGTCTCCAAGTTCATCGCGATTCCGGGAGCGATCCTGATGATCATCGCAGCGGCTGCCGTAAAATATGCAAAGCTTCTGCCTGCAAGCATGGAAAAAGGCGCTCACCAGCTTTACAAGTTCATGTCATCAAGCTTCACTTGGCCGCTGATGGTCGGGCTCGGCATTCTTTATATCCCTCTTGATGATGTGGCGTCTGTTATTTCCCTGCGCTTCATCGCCGTCTGCGCTTCAGTCGTCATTGCCATGGTGACATCAGGCTACTTTGTCGGAAAATTAATGAACATGTACCCTGTTGAATCAGCGATCGTCACAGGCTGTCACAGCGGTCTCGGCGGCACGGGGGACGTGGCCATTCTTTCGGCTTCAGGCCGGATGGGTCTGATGCCGTTTGCGCAAATCTCAACGCGTCTCGGCGGGGCAGCAACCGTCATTATGGCGACCGTTTTACTAAGGTTCTTCACGTAAGGGCCGCATAAAAAAACAAAAAGGAGTCTGATCTATACGATCGGATTCCTTTTTTGTTTTCAGCGTTTCTCAACTCTGATATATTCTCTCGGTTTAAAGGGAGCTCTTTCTTTTCCCGTTAAGGACTGATCTTCCGCTCCCGTCTGGAGCGGCGTGTAATCCCCGCGGAATTGAGGGCCTTCGTCCGTTCCTATCCCCGGAGTCTGTTCACGCGTCATTTCCCTGTTGATCATAAACGCTCCCGCAAAAAGCGAACAAAATAAACTTAAGCTGACAAAAGCTTTCCTTCTCATCTTTCATCACCTCAAATTCATCTTGTTCAAAAAAACTTTCCATTATACAAATGCCGCATTTTTTGTTAAAATTGTTTTCAGGTTCATAAGACCGCATAAACCGCGGTTACCATGAGATCATGCAGCCGATTAAAATTTGAGTTATAATTTGTCTAGGTCACCAGTTCTAAAAAAGTACATAACGTTTGAAAATTTTAGTATGGAACAGAATGTATTTATACATGCTACTTTAAGGGAGGTTAATATGACGGCTTTACATATTGCAATTTTATCGCCTTTTGCACTCGCCTTTTTGATTCCGCTATTGGCGAAAAACGTCAGAAAGATTCATACAGGCTGGTTTGTCCTGGTTCTTCCTGTTCTATTATTTATTTATTTTTTCCGCATGATCAACATGACGGCGGATGGCGGAACATTAAAGGCTGTACTGGAATGGATTCCGTCTTTTGGCATTAACTTTACCGCATACGTTGACGGACTCGGATTGCTATTCGCCCTTCTGATTACAGGGATAGGGTCTTTGGTTGTCCTTTACAGCATCTATTATCTATCTAAAGAAAGAGAGCAGCTCGGACCGTTTTATGTTTATCTGCTCATGTTCATGGGGGCAATGCTCGGCGTTGTTCTCGTTGATAACGTCATTGTACTTTATTTATTTTGGGAATTGACCAGCATATCGTCTTTTTTGCTCATCGGCTATTGGTACAAGCGGGAAAAATCAAGATACGGCGCGACGAAATCGATGCTTATCACCATTTTCGGCGGTCTTTCCATGCTTGGAGGCTTCATTCTTCTTTACACGATTACGGGTTCATTCTCGATCAGAGAAATGATCAACCAAGTTGATTTAATTTCGGGTCACGGCTTTTTCATTCCGGCTCTCGTGCTGGTGTTAATCGGAGCCTTCACTAAATCTGCGCAGTTCCCTTTTTACATCTGGCTTCCGGACGCGATGGAAGCACCAACGCCTGTAAGTGCTTACCTGCACTCCGCCACGATGGTAAAAGCGGGAATTTATATCGTTGCAAGATTCACCCCTGTGTTCGCTTTTTCCGGGGAATGGTTTTGGATCGTGTCCCTCACGGGGATTGTCACACTTTTCTGGGGTTCATTCAACGCCGTCAAGCAGACTGATCTGAAATCGATACTTGCCTTTTCTACGGTCAGCCAGCTCGGAATGATCATGTCGATGCTCGGCGTCGGAGCCGCGGCTCTGCACTATCAAAATTTTGAATACTATATGGTTGCAGTAATCGCCGCCGTTTTTCACCTGATCAACCATGCGACATTCAAAGGCAGCCTGTTCATGGCGGTCGGAATCATCGATCATGAAACGGGAACGAGGGATATCCGCAAGCTCGGCGGACTGATGACGATCATGCCGATTACGTTTACGATTACGCTGATCGGCGCATTTTCAATGGCTGGTCTGCCGCCGTTCAACGGCTTTTTGAGCAAGGAAATGTTTTTCACAAGCATGCTCAGGATTACGAACTTTAACTTGTATAACGCCGACACATGGAGTTTTCTGCTTCCTGTTCTGGCTTGGATCGGAAGCGTGTTTACGTTCATTTACTGCATGGTTCTGCTGTTTAAAACGTTCGGGGGGAAATATCAGCCCGAAAAACTTGAAAAACAAGCGCATGAGGCTCCACTCGGTATGCTGATTTCGCCGATTGTCCTCGTCTCTCTCGTGGTGATTTTTTTCTTTTTCCCGAACATTCTGTCATACAGCATCATTGAACCTGCTGCATCGTCGATTATGCCGACTCTTTTGGACGGAGACGAAAAATTCAAGGTTCATATTTACATGTGGCACGGCTTTTCACCTGAACTCTACATGACAATCGGCGTCGTTGCTCTCGGAGTTCTCGCCTATTTGACCTTGTCAAAATGGCGGAAGGTCTACGGCCTCTTCCCGGAAAAACTGACGCTCAACAAACTGTACGACAGCTCGCTGTCTGGGCTTGAAAAAGGCTCCAACAAGATTACAAGAACATATATGACCGGGTTTCTTCGCGATTATCTCGTCTATGTTTTTGTCTTCTTTATCGTGATCATCGGCGGATCGCTCGCTGTTACCGGAGGTTTTTCTTACGATGTGAAAGGCAATGCTTCAATCGGCATCTATGAGCTTGTGCTTTCAGCCGTCATGATTGCCGCAACATTTACCACCGTTTTCGCAAGATCAAGACTGACGGCGATTATCGGGCTCGGCGTCATCGGCTACACGCTCGCGCTGTTCTTCGTCATTTTCAGAGCGCCGGATCTCGCGCTGACACAGCTGATCATTGAAACGATTTCAGTCGCATTGTTCCTGCTTTGCTTCTATCATTTGCCGAAGCTCAGATTCAAGCCGAAGTCGGCTAAGTTCAGGGTCACAAATGCGCTTGTCTCGGTCGGGGTCGGAACTGTTGTGACGCTGCTCGCACTTTCTGCAAACAGCCAGCGCTCCCTTGAAAGCATCGCATCGTATTTTATTGAAAACAGCTATAAACTCGCAGGCGGCCACAATATCGTCAACGTGATATTGGTCGACTTCAGGGGATTTGATACATTGTTTGAAATTACCGTACTTGTCATAGCCGCTTTAGGAATATACGGCATGATCAGGCTCAGAATGGGGAAAGGAGGGGAAGAGCATTGAAAAAGGTTCAGACGAATGATGTGATCCTGCAAACCGTTACAAAGATTGCATCCTTTATCATTCTGCTCTTTTCTTTCCATCTGTTTTTTGCCGGCCATAATAACCCGGGCGGCGGTTTTATCGGCGGATTGATGACGGCGTCTTCGCTCGTCCTTCTGCTGCTTGCCTATGATTTAAAAACGGTGCAGAACATTTTGCCCGTCAACTTTATCTATGTGGCGGCCGTCGGCTTATTCATTTCCGTTTCCACCGGAATCGGCTCATTTTTATTCGGCGCTCAGTTTCTTTCCCACGCGTTTGATTACTTTAACCTTCCGCTCTTGGGGAAAACGGAGCTTGCCACCGCGGTATTGTTTGATATCGGGGTTTATCTCGTAGTGGTCGGCGTGACCATGACCATTATTCAGACGATTGGGGAGAGAAAATAATGGAGATTTTAATGTCTTTTATTGTAGGAATTTTGTTTATGGCGGCGACATATCTCTTGCTTTCAAAAAGCCTTCTGAGGGTGATTATCGGAACTGCCGTTCTCAGCCATGGCGTCCACCTGCTTTTGCTGACAATGGGAGGGTTAAAAAAAGGAGCGCCCCCCATTTTAAATGAAGAGTCGTCATCCTATGTCGACCCTCTCCCTCAGGCGTTGATTTTAACGGCGATCGTCATTGCTTTCGGGGTCACCTCGTTTCTCCTGGTCATGGCTTTCCGCGCCTACCAAGAGCTGAAAATGGATGATATGGATCAAATGAGGGGAAATGATCAACATGAATAATCTTGTAATTCTGCCAATACTGATTCCTTTAATGGCCGCAGTTCTGCTCATCTTTATGAACAAGTCGATCGTGCTGATGCGTGCATTCAGCGCCATATCTTCCATTGCGGCGATCGCTGCGGCCGCTGTTCTTGTGCAGACCGTCTATACGGACGGAATCCAGACCTTGTATCTCGGCGGGTGGAAGCCGCCGTTCGGAATCAGCCTTGTCGCTGATCAATTCGCCAGCCTTCTGGCGTTAACGACAGCCATTATCGGATTTCTGACGATTCTTTATTCGTTTCGCTCCATCGGTGAAAAACGCGAGCGTTTCTTTTATTATCCCGCGGTCCAGTTCCTGCTTGCCGGAGTTAGCGGCGCTTTCTTGACCGGGGACTTGTTTAACCTGTTCGTATTTTTTGAGGTTCTCCTGATGGCTTCGTATGTGCTGATCGTCATTGGCGGCACGAAGATCCAGCTGCGGGAATCTCTGAAGTACATCGTCTTTAACATTATCTCTTCCGCCCTATTTGTCATCGGAGTCGCTTATTTATATGCGGTGACGGGCACATTAAACATGGCGGACTTGAGCGTTCGGATCAGTGAATCGGGCCAAACCGGACTGATCACGGTCATCGCTGTTTTATTTTTGATCGTCTTCGGTTTAAAAGGCGGCATTTTCCCGCTGTATTTCTGGATGCCTGGTTCTTATTATGCGCCGCCTGCCGCTGTGTCCGCACTGTTTGGCGCACTTCTGACCAAAGTCGGCCTGTACGCGATCACAAGGGTGTTTACATTAATTTTCACCCAAGACGCGGCTTTTACTCATCAATTAATGGTCTGGCTTGCGGCCCTTACGATCATCTTCGGTGTCATCGGCTCGATCGCCTACTGGGATGTTCAAAAAATCATTATCTACAATATTGTGACGGCGGTCGGTGTGATCTTGTTCGGTATCGCCGCCAATACGCCGGCTTCGATCGAAGGATCTGTCTACTATCTGATTCATGACATGATCATTAAAGGAGCGCTGTTTATGCTTGGCGGAGCGCTTTTTGCCCTGACAGGAACAAACAACCTGAAAAAAATGAGCGGCCTGATCAAAAACCATCCGGTGCTCGGCTGGATGTTTATGATTTCAGCCGTTTCATTGGCAGGGGTTCCTCCTTTCAGCGGATTCATCGGCAAGCTGAAAATTGCAGAGGGCGGCTTTCTAAGCGGTGAATTCGTGATTACGCTGCTGATGCTTTTATCCAGTCTGCTCGTCTTGTATTCCGTCATGAAAATATTTATCAACGGCTTCTGGGGGGATGAACAGGAAGATGCTCCGGCCAAAAGACCGCTAAAAGGCTATATGTATCCGGCAGCGGTACTGCTCTTTCTGTCGCTTGCCATCGGACTCGGAACCGAGCTTATCGCGCCGTATTTCCATCAGGCGGCTGATACACTCGTCAACCCCGAAAAATATATTGAAGCCGTTTTGAAGGAGTAGATCGCATGGCATTACAAATATTGTTGAATTTTATTCTTGCGTTGTGCTGGATGTTTCTGAACAATGACTACACCGCTGCCGGGTTTGTCGTCGGTTATGTGATCGGATTATTCTCGCTCTTTCTGATGAGGCGTTTTTTCCGCCGCCGCTTTTACTTGATTAACATTTGGGCGATCATCAAACTGCTGTTTATTTTTATTAAAGAGCTCGTTCTCGCAAACGTCAGCGTATTAAAGACGATCTTATCCCCAAGGTTAAAAAATAAGCCCGGCATATTCGCCTTCAAGACAGACCTTAAAGCAGACTGGGAAATCACGACATTGGCGAACCTGATTACGCTGACACCGGGCACATTGGTCGTCGATATCTCCGATGACCGTTCGATTCTTTATATTCATGCGGTCGATATCGATGATGCCGAGAAAGCCATCAATGATATCCGCATTTCGTTTGAAGAGGCGATTAAGGAGGTAAGCCGCTGATGTTTGAATTAATTTTGCAATTGTCACTCGGCATTTTGGCGGTCTCCACTTTTCTGTATGTCCTGAGGGTCATTAAAGGGCCGAGCATCCCGGACAGAGTGGTGGCGCTTGATGCGATCGGCATCAACCTGATCGGAATTACGGCTCTCGTGTCCATCCTGTTAAATACGACAGCATATTTGGAAGTCATCCTCTTGATCGGTATTCTGGCCTTTATCGGCACCGTCGCATTTTCTAAATTCCTTGAGAAAGGAGAGATTATCGAAAATGATCGAAGCCGCTAAATTGCTTATCGCCGTCTTGGTCCTTCTTGGCGCACTGATATCGTTAGCCGCTTCCTTTGGAACGCTGCGGCTGCCTGACGTATACTCAAGAATCCACGCCGCTTCTAAAGGAGCGACATTGGGGATCATCAGCGTGCTGCTCGGCGTATTCTTTTACTTCTGGTTTCTGCACGGCTTCATTACGGCCAAAGTGCTGCTCGGTATCGTCTTTGTATTTCTGACGTCTCCTGTAGGCGCCCACCTGATCGCAAGGGCCGCCTATAATACAGGCGTTAAAATGGAAAAGAAAAGCGTACAGGACGATTATGAAGGCTACAGAAATTTTCTGATTAAAAAGAAGGAAGATTCCTATTTATAAAAAGAAAACTCGCCCGTAAAAGGCGAGTTTTCTTTATGTTTACGATGAAGGACGGCTGATGACCGCCATCGTGCACCTGGACGTGCAAATCAGGCTGTCTTGCTCATCGCGTATTTCAATTTGAAACACCATTGTTGATTTGCCTACATGCAGAGGCGTTGCGACCGCTTTAACCGTTCCATCTTTCACCGATTTAATATGGTTGGCGTTGATCTCAAGCCCGAAGCATGCCTCCTCTTTTGGATCGATATGCTGATATGCCCCGATGCTTGCCACCGTTTCAGCAAGCGCAACGGACGCACCTCCATGCAGATAGCCGAATGGCTGACGCGTTCTTTCATCGACAGGCATGACCGCAACACACCGCTCTTTACTGCATTCCTTCAACTCGATTCCCAACGCTTCAAGAAGTGTATGTTTCGTTTCCATCACAATCGTCCCTTCATCAAAGTACGCCTTCAGATTTCGCGATTAAAACAGCTTCTGTTCGTGATCCTACATTCAGTTTGCTGAATACGGAAGTCAGACTGTATTCGATCGACCGCTTGCTTAAATGAAGCGCATCAGCAATTTCCTGATTTGTATAGCCTTTTTCGACTTCTTTTAAGATCAGGCATTCCCTTTCAGTCAAAAGATCGTGCTGGGTCTGCTGGCTGTTTGACTTCGATTTTTGCTGTGTAATCAGCTGCTTGAAATAATCAAAATCGACGACAATTTTATTATCCAGCACCTGATATATGTACTCTATAATCTTTTCCTTCGATTCCGTTTTGCTGATGGCGCCGTGCATGCCGGAACGAATCGCCTCTTCAAAATAATCTTCGACTTCATAGCCTGTGTAAACGATAATTTTGCATGATGAACACGTCTCAAGGATTTTCTTAGATAGGTCCATGCCGTTGATTTCACCCAAATTTAAATCCATTAAGATCAGGTCATACGCAGAAAAATCATGCTTCTTGAGAAATTGTTCGCTGGCTTCAGGGCTGAGGCAATCGACAACAAAGTCCTGGTTCGTTTCAAGAATTGCCTTCGTCCCCTCCATGACAGCCGGATGATCATCGATCACAAGTAATCTTCTCATAATTTCCTCCCTTTTGCGTAACCTTGCCCTATCACCATTTTATAGAAAAAACTTGGCGGATGCCAAGCAAAAATGTTAACTAAACATTACAATTCCATTTCAATGGCGACCCTGAAGCCTTTCCCTTCTGCTGTCTGTATATCCAGACTGCCGTTCAGCGCGCGGACGCGCTCGCGAATGCCCGACAGCCCCATGCTTGCGCTGTTTTGATAAAGCTTGTCCGGATCAAAACCGATGCCGTCATCTTCATAATGAAGAACCACTTTTTCTTTTATGCAGACAAGCATAATCAAAACCTCATGAGCTTTCGAGTGTTTAACCGCATTGCTTAAAAGCTCCTGCACAATTCTGTACAAATTCAGCTGCGTGTCCAGATCGAGCACCTTTGAGAACCTTTCCGTATTAAGGCGGATCTTATCGATCGATGAGGACTCCTGATGCTGCGCCGCCAGTTTCGAAAGGGCTTTGACCAGTCCGAGATCGTACAACAGCTGCGGCCTCAGCTCCTGGCACGTTTCCCTTGTCGTCTGGATGACGGTGGACATTTGCTCATTCATATTGATGAGCCTTTGCCTGATTTGATTCGTACAGACTTTATCTTTTTCAAAATCAGCCAGAAACATCTCGCTTTGATGCTTCAAGGAAATCATGTCCTGCAGCACAGAATCATGAAGATCACGGGCTAAATCAGATCTCTGCTTCTCTTCAATCGCAAACATCAATTTATTCAGCCACGCCGGATTCGGCCCTTTTTTTTTCACATGTTCCAGATGCTCCATCAGCTCGCCGATTTTCAAGACGTTCTCCAGGGAAACACTCGTATAAAACGCCAGCGTCTCAAGCCACGAAATCTCATCGCGCGTCAGCCTAGGCGTATTTAAAACCGACAAACACAGCATGACATAAGACGTCCCGCCCCGTTCACCGATCTTAATCAAAAATCCGCGGTCGACTTCGACGATTTTGCCGATGTCGGTGATGACCTTGGTTACTTCTTGTTCGTACGGGATCCAAGGTTTTTCTTCTGCATCATTCTCTAGCATCGATACCGATCCATCGTTTTTTACTTTGAGCATATAAATATTATTAACAAGAAGCACGTCCAAAACGATTTGTTTTAACTCCATTAAAACTTGATTTAAAGACGTAAATGTTCGAATGGTTTGAGTAAATTTAAAAATACTATCCTGGTAGTTAAATTTTTCTGAAAAGCGCTTTAGCCGAAAGCGGAAATCAATAATTTCTTTTAAATAGAAAACGCCTACCATGATAAGATATGTAAAGATTGTAACCTGTACTGTAAAAAATTCTCCTTCTTGATGCTTAACAATGGCTAAAATAGTAATAATTAAAGAAGTTGGAATTATAGCTAAAAAACTATAATATTTCAATCGACCAATTAAAAATTCAATATCATATATTTTATTAGACATAAATTGATATACCAAAGATAAAGGAATCAGCAACAGAAACGGGGATACAACAATGGCCGAAAAAATATAATCACCAAAGACCAGCATAGGAAGTACATAGAAAAACAAAAACGGTACCAATGCAATGAAGTTCATCAACATTAATATTTTCAATAAGTAGGACTGTTGAGAATACTTGAATTTAATTAAGGCATATGTAATCAGAATAAAAACAATAACCATCGAAATAAAGAACGACAATAAGTTTATGCTTTTCAGAATACTTCCCTCAAATTCAAATATGTATAAACCAGCTTCAAGTATGAGGTTTATAAATGGTATTAAATAAAGTAAAAAAAACTTTATTACTGAAAAATGTTTTCCCTATCTCTTTAAAGTATTGATATATAAAATGTAAGTAGCTAGTTGGAACAGCTAAAAAAGTAAGTATATTTACAAATCTACTAAAAGTGTCACCTCTTGCAACAGCACCTGCACTGACATAAGCTATAGAAGTAATAAGTAGAAATAGGACTAATAAAAATGCTGAAAAGAGATTTTTAGATTTGTTTACTTTAAAAATAAAATACACACAAATTAAACATAAAAAGTAAAAAATCAACGGTATGATAAATATAAAAAAACTGTCATAACTGACTAAATCCAAATACATTAGAGAATCATTCTCAAATACTTTCCCATTTCTTTCAATTGTTAACGTTAAAACGTTTGACAATGTATATTCTTTATCTTTTTTAAATGGAACCTGCTGCCCATTTATTCTATGAATGATATCTCCTTCTTTTAATTCTACATAATCAGCGGCTAAAGTGTGTTTTTTCACTTCCACAACTTCTAGGCTGTGTTCATCAAGGTTTTTCACCTTTAACCCAACTAGATTATTATTAAAACTAAGATAGCAAACATAGAGAACATAAATAAAACTTAACAATATGAGAACTAGTGAAACCTTGTTATAATATGACTTCATTTAGAAATCCCTACTATTCATTATTTGAACCATAAATTAGGGTAAGGACCCCAACCTGCTTCAATTCTTTTAAAACCTTCAATTAAACCGAAAATTTGGTCTTTATCAACACCTATAAGACTGGCTTTACCAGCAATAACCTGTTCCAACACTTCTGGGTGTTCAACCAAAAAACTAACGATCTCCTGCATAAGACTCTCCTCGTATAGACTCGTTTAAAAGCGAAGCCATCAAACGTTCTTTCTCCATATTTCCCAACTTCAGCTCCTCGATTCCCTTCTTAAATTTCTGAATAGCGAGCTGATTCATAACATACATATACTGAGTGACGCCTGCTGCTTTCAATTTCTCTTTATAGCATTTTATTTCTTTATCGGCAATTTTATCCTCAGTTTCAAATGTTTTTAACAAATCAATCGACGGCTGGTTAAATTTTCTTGACAAATATAAGTACGCAAGCGTCCGCTTTTTCTTGGCAATATCGCTTTTTGAATCATAAAAAAGTGCTTTATAATCATTTTCAATTTGTGAAGCAATGCCCAGCTGGTAGGCGTACTTTTCAACCGCCGGGTCAAATTTACCCGTAGCAAGCATCGCTCCCAGCACGCATGGCAAGGCTGTCAGCGACCCGGATTTACGCTTGATCATGTCAAGACACTCATCTTCAGTGGCAGGGCGGTTGCTGAGATCGTCATGCTGTCCCTGCATCGATTGAAGTATATATTCCATCAATTTTTCAAAAAACACCGGTTCTTTCGACACCGAACCGATCACTTTAATGCTTATTGTATAAAGCGCAGTCGCCGCATTCATTGCGACTGAACTGTTGATTTTCATCCAAGGTTCATCGGGGCTGTCTTCATCCTCTAAATCATCGAATATATCAAACGCAAGAATCAAGAGTTCAATGCCTGCTCCAAGGGTTTCTGCCGCATCGGTGTCCGTGCCGCCGAAACTTTGGTAATGATAAAAAGCAAGCTCGCTGAAATGCAACTGGTCCTTTGCATCTAGAAAAGCGTGCAGCGTCCGATTTAAGTCCGCATTGGGAATCTCAAGGTCTATAAAATGATTCATTCTTTGCTTGATTTTACTGTGATCTAGACAAAAAAGCTTAGAGATGGTGCTCTCTCCTTTCTTAATATTTTACTAAATCAAAATCCCGATTGACAGAGCAATTTTTTTATTTAACAATTATATAATAATTTATCCTTTTTTTGGGTTCGTTTGCACACAAAAAAAAGACTTGTCTGAAACAAGTCTTTTTACGAGGTTTTTAAATATGTGTACTTATCGTATTGATCAATGCTTTTGTTAATCTTGCGCAAGGAGTCCTTTGTTTCTCTGATTTCATTCTCTAGCCGCCAAAGCAGTTGTTTTAATTCTTCAATTTGTTGCTTTTCCACCGGTTCCACACTCCTTTTGGAAGATCAATCAATTTGTGTATAGTGAACGAGTCATAGGTATTTGATCTGTTAATACAAGTTTAAAGGGATTTGGTTTCTTTTTCACCGAAAAGTTGCATATAAATTCATGCGTTACACCGCAAACTTTAAATAGACCATAACACCCATTTTACACAACTTGCGATTAGTTCTCAAATCCTAATGAAACATAAAATTTTTGTTTGTTTTTCAAGGAGTCAAATAAAGATCGCATATAAACCCCTTTATCATCGCAAGTTCAGTTGTGTTTTGTTCGTTTTGCAACCTTGAGTCTAAAGTAGTAACTAGCGGGGAATAGAAAAACTTGAGTGTTCACGGAACGCAGATCGGGTATGCGCCACCGAAAAACACGCAATAGACCGACACGCATTTCGGCCCTTATAAAAAACCATCCCTTCGCCTTACACCGCAAAAACCGCAATTTGACCCGTAAAAATTGAAAAGAGGTGTTCATATTGCTTCCTCCTCATTGCTTTTGGATGCATCCATATCAACACGTCAGCTGCCGGCAGGTCTATCCCGAAGTTCAAGTCAGCGCCTTATTGCGCTCGGCAAAAGAAGCGGAGAGCTTGATGGCTGACGGACAGAGAATTTTAAGCAGGCTTTCAGCCTCGCGTACTTTGGCCCAGCAAATCATGACGGCTGCCCAAAGCAACCAAAAAAATAACGTGCTGGCCGCGCTCAGGCAAACCGGCGTCCGCAGCCAGCTTGATGCCTCATTCGATCCCGACGGCATTCGCATCATGCTCATCAGCCCCCGCAGCAGACTATTCCTGCTATTGCGTTGGTCTTAGCGCAAAAAAAATTCCGGTCCCTAAGAAGGAGCCGGAATTTTTTTATAAGAGCTTTTGACACCAATCAACAGCTTCAAGATAGCACTGGTACGCTTCATCTTTAGTTAAGCCTTCTGTCTCCGGTGTGTTGTCTTCCCATTCGTTTCGTTCGATCGATTTTGCAAGCCGCAAGATTTTTCGGTAATCATTTTCTTTTCCGAGCAGCGCCTGACCCACTTCGTCTGTCAGCGGCAGTTCGCTGACGACTTCCGTTAGTTCTTTGTGCAGCAGTGTATCGATAAATGAAAACATGCCTGTCAGCATATAAGAAGCCGGCTGAGGGCGGTTCGTTTTTTTTGCCAGCAATTCGCAAAGCTTCGCGCGGATCAGCGAAATCTTGACGACTTCGTTCTTGCTGGAGTTTTGCTTTTTCGTTAAATCCTTAAATGAGAGGATGAAGATCCACCTTTTGATTTCTTTAAATCCGAGAAGCACGATAGCCTGGCGGATGCTTTTAATCTTTTGGATCGGCCGGTTGGCTGGAGAATTCAACAGCTTCAGCAGCTGGTAAGAAAGCGACAAATCGCGCTCTATAATATTTGTGACGTTTTCAATATCAGGCTGATCTTCGCTTAATTCATGCAGCAGCTCATAATAAGCGTGGAAATGATATGTAATGTCCTGACCGTCAATCACGACAGGCTCGCTGAAGAAATAGCCTTGAAACAGATGAAATCCGTCTTTTACAGCCTGCTCATACTCTTTTCGCGTCTCCACTTTTTCAGCGAGGAACGTCAGGCGGTGGTTACGGCATGATCGAAGGATGCTCTGTCTTTCCTGCTGCGTCGTTTTGAAAAAATCGATCTTCAAAATATCAATGGATGCCAAAAGCTGATGGAGCAAGTCCCTCTTCACGCGATGCTTTAAACAAAAATCATCGAGTGCAATCGTGTAGCCGAGGCTTTTCAAATGCCTGCACCTTTCGATAAGCTCAAGGGTAATCGGCACATCTTCAAGGATTTCCACAACGAGCTGGTCCGGGTCAAAATACGTCGGCAGCCCTGATGCCAAAAGACCCTCGGTAAAATTCACGTAATACCTTTTGCCTTCTGTCAATTTATCGATTCCAATGTTTAAAAAGCTGTTAATCATTAATTCTGTTGTCGCTTGATCACCGTCAATACCGGAAAAAAAGTTTTTCTCGCTTTCCCTGTATAAAAGCTCGTATGCGACAACTTGTTCTTTTCTGTTGAATATTGGCTGTCTGGCAACGAATACCCTCATTCTTCTTCCCCCTAGCGACTGAGGTGCCTTCGCTTTTAAGTATATCAAATAATTGGGCAAATCCCGTCTGCTGTATAAAAATTCACCCAAATTTGAACTTAATATTGAAAAACAGATAATCCCCGAAGAAATTATCTGTTTCAATCCCCAGTTATGTTAAAAACTATCGTTTACAGAGTCAACCTTGATCCAGACCTTTTTTCGCCTTGATTTTCGCTTCGTGAATTTGCTGCATCTTGTTGTTCCAGCAAGCTTCGCTTAAATCGACAGGATATTCTTCGGGCTTGCTGATCCGCTTATACTCTTCCCAAAGCAAACTGAGATTTTCTTGAACATACCGCTTAATATCCTGAATGCTCGGATTCTCATAGACAAGCTCGCCTTTTTCAAAGATCGGCTGGTGAAGATCTTTCGCATCAAAATTCGTCACAAACTTGCTGATAAACGTATGAACGGGGTGAAACATCTTCAGCCGCTCCTGTTCATTGACCTTTTCATAGTCCAAAGCGATATAATCGCCTTCTGAATGATGGTTCAGCTGATTGATGATTCTGTACACCTTTTTCAAGCCTGGAGTCGTCACTTTTTCCGGATTCGAAGAAATTTTAATCGTGTCTGCCATCTTTCCGTCTTCTTCGATCGAAACAAGTTTGTAAACCGCGCCGAGAGCCGGCTGGTCGTAAGCGGTAATCAGCTTTGTGCCCACGCCCCAGACGTCGATTTTTGCACCCTGGGCTTTAAGGTTCATAATCGTGTACTCATCAAGATCGCTTGATGCAACAACTTTTGTATCTGTAAATCCGGCTTCATCCAGCATGGCTCTCGCTTTCTTCGACAAATAGGCGAGGTCTCCGCTGTCCAGGCGGATTCCCGAAAATTCAATTTGATCGCCGAATTCCTTTGCTACTTTGATCGCATTTGGAATGCCGGAACGCACCGTATCATATGTATCGACCAAAAAGACACATTTTTTATGGGTTTCCGCATATTTTTTAAATGCCGTGTACTCATCGCGATAGGCCTGTACAAGCGCATGGGCGTGCGTGCCTGATACCGGAATGTCAAACCGCTTGCCGGCGCGGACATTGCTTGTCGCGTCGAATCCGCCGATAATCGCGGCTCTTGCTCCCCACATCGCCGCGTCCATTTCATGCGCGCGCCTTGTTCCAAATTCAAGCGCCGTCTCTTCTCCGATCACACTTTTGATTCTCGCCGCTTTTGTGGCAATCAATGTTTGGTAATTCACAATGTTGAGCAGAGCCGTCTCAATCAGCTGCGCTTCAGCCAAAGGCGCTTCGATCCTCATGATCGGTTCGTTGCCAAACACGATTTCGCCTTCCTGCATAGAATAAAGCGAACCGGTGAATCTCATATCTTTTAAAAAGCCGAGAAAGTCATCTTTAAAGCCCAGCTCTTCTTTTAAATAAACTAAATCGCTTTCAGTAAATCTGAAATCCCGCAAAAATTCAATCGCTTTTTCAAGACCGGCAAAAACGGCAAAACCGCTGTCAAAAGGGAGCTTTCTGAAAAACAGTTCAAATACGGCTTTCTTTTGATCAATGCCGTCGCGCCAATACGTTTCCGCCATATTAATTTGATATAGGTCTGTGTGTAGTGCTAGACTGTCGTCTGTAAAACGGTGTTCCAACCTTCATTTCTCCTTCCTCAATCTGACACTGAGGCTCCCAGGGTGTTTGCAAAATGAGAAAGAGCCCAGTCGTGTCCGTCCGGGTTAAAGCTAGCCACTGCGTTTTGATGAATGACAAGATTAAACCCTTTATTATAAGCATCTACTGCGGTATGGAGCACGCATATATCTGTGCATACGCCAACAAGGTGCAGTTCTTGAATATCCCTTTCACGAAGCTTCAGCTCGAGGTTTGTCCCGGCAAAAGCAGAGTACCTTGTTTTTTCCATGTAATAGACATTCTGATCGTGTTCGTGTTTTCGATAAAGCTTTTCAAGCTTCCCGTATAAATCCTGTCCTGATGTACCTTTTATATTATGCGGAGGAAACAAACGGGTTTCCGGATGAAGCGTATCGCCGGCCTCGTGTGAATCGACTGCAAATACGACATAATCGCCGTTTTGAATAAACGTATCCGCGAGACGCGCCACGGCGTCTTCGATTTTGCGGCCGGGTTCCCCGCACGTCAGCTTACCGTCAGCTGCGACAAAGTCATTCGTATAATCTATACATATAAGAGCTTTTTTCATTGCCGCCCTCCCCGCCTTTTGTATGATAGGTAACATTATAACTTATCTAAACGGACAAGTGAACGGCGAATCAATCGAATATGGCTGTCAAGCCGCGCCAGCAGCGGTTTTTTCTTTTTCAGAAAAAAACAAAAACCACGGGTTCGGGACCGCCTTGCGGAAGGCGCGTGCGAAAACCCGCACCTCATCTCTTGTTTAAAACCGACTGCTCAAAGATATCGTCCTGAACATAAATCGATTCTTTCTCTACGGCCTCACGCGCCGCGAGAACAAGTCCAAGGGGAGTGTCCGATTGCTGATCGGACACGATCGAAAAAGGGACGCCTTGCTTATTGGACTCCTTGATGTAAGGAGATAAATGAGAGTAGCCGATTTCGCCGTTAAGCAATAATGTTGCATCCGCTTTTGAGCCAAGCGCATCGATGACTTCCCGGTATGCCTTCGGACGCAGCACTTGTCCTTTAGTCAATGCGATGATGACCCTTTCCCTCAGCGAGCCTAAAAACAGTCTGCGTTCATCCGGCTTCGTTTCGCGTGGTCCGTACATTCCCTGCTGTAAATATTGATCCAATGATTGGTCGCTCACGTCTTAGACCCTCCAGTTTTATCCTGCTGGCAGCGTTTTTTAAGCTGCATTTTTTTATCAGTATGCCCACGAAAACAGCGGGCATGAGCCCGTGCTACATTTCGGTCACCCATTGTACGATCTTTTTGGACAGCTCCTCGGCCGCATCCGACTCAGCCACTTTCGACAATGACCGGTCAAGCTTTTCGGCGAGTTCTGCTTTTTCTTCCTCATAGGAAATCAGCGTGCTCCACTCCAGTTGCGGCACAGCCACAAGCGTATGAAATTCCTTTTTATTTTCATGGAGGTAAACGTCTGTGATCATCTGATCTTCGTTTAAGATGTTTGCCTTCCTGATTTTCATCTTTGTCACCTGCCTTATCTATCTTTTTTTCCATTATACTATAAAAAAGAAACAGCCTCTTTAAAAGAGGCTGTCACAGGTTCAATGACTGGGAACCGTCCATCACATCCGCATCTGTGAAGGTCGTTTTATTGATATCGTTATGAATCAATCCGTAGTCCCCTGTTTGAAATGTGCCCGCTCCTCCTCCGGAGGAATCCGTGCACTTCGGGGAAATCGCAAACACATCTCCAAAAAAGGCTGCGCTGTCATCAACGACTCGCCTGATAAAAATCGGTCCGACAATTGCCGGCATTTTCACACCTCCGCCATTTAATTTATTAGCATCATATGTGAAAATGGGCAAAACGTTCAGACTTCAGCATTTTCCGCCGTTTCTTTTTTATACCTCTGCCTTAAACGGACAAGGCGGACGATATTCAATGTAAAAGCCTTGAGCAGGGCATAAGCCGGAACGGCCAGGATCATGCCGAGAATGCCTCCGAAGCTTCCGGCGCCGATTAATAAAAGGATGATCGTCAGCGGATGCGTATTCAAGCGGCGGCCGATAATCAGCGGCGACAGCAGATTCCCGTCTGTCTGCTGAACGGCAACGACGATGATCAGCGCGATCAATGCTTTCGTCGGCGAGTCGAGAAATGCGATAATGACGGCCGGCGCCGCTCCAAGAAACGGTCCGACATATGGAATAATATTCGTCACGGCAATGATCAACCCGAGAATCAACGCGTATTTCACACCGGCGATCCAAAAACCGATGAAGCACGCCGTTCCGACGAACAGACAAACAATGAGCTGTCCTTGAATGTAAGCCGCCAGCGTCTCGTACAAATCCTTAAAAATCTTCAGCCCTTCATTTTTATACTTGTCAGGCAGGATCTTGACAGCCAAATTCGGGAAACGGTGGCCGTCCTTCAGCATATAAAACAGGATGAACGGCACGGTAACAGCCGTGAGCGCAATGTTGGTCACAACGCCGAATACAGAAGTCAGGCTCCCTGTAATATTTTCAGGCAGGCTCGTCAAATATTCGCCGATTGAGCTTTCGATTTTGGCAACCGATACGAAGTCCTGATTCATTATCCAAGTGAACCACTGCGAATTCGACATTTGCTTAATGAAAATCTGGATCTGTTTCACATAGGAGGGGATGTTGTTGAACAGATCGGTAACCTGCTTTGTAAATACAGGACCGACTGCTGACAATACAAACCCGATGAATGCCACAAACACCAAATAGATCAGCAGAATGGACAGCGTTCTCGGCAGCTTTTTCTCAAGAAGCCGCACGATCGGATTGAATATAAAATACAAGATTCCCGCAATTAAAATCGGAGTAAATAGAGTCGATGCAAATACGATGATCGGTTCGAAAAGAAAAGACACTTTTGTCGACACATAAATGATAAGAAGAACCAATAAAATTTGCAGCGTCCAAAAATGGGTTTTTGATTTTAACAAGCTTTGTTTCCTCCCGGCTTTTTTCATTAATCTAAAAACTACTATTCACACTAACGTCTGTCAACTGTTTTCCTTCCATTCATACGAAAAAGCTTTGACAGGGTTTCATATTTCAGCGCCTTTTGAATAAAAAAGATTGACAGCTCCTCCTGTTGTAATTATCATGATTACAACAGGAGGGTGGTTTGATGAAGATCAGCAGCAGATTTACGATAGCCATACATATGTTATCCTTGATGCACGTCCGAAGCGACCATTTGACATCAGAGCAAATCGCAGACAGCGTCAATACCAATCCGGTCATCATCCGCCAAATCAGCAGATTGCTGAAAAAAGCGGGCTTGATTGAAGTAAAGCGCGGCACAGGCGGAGCGCACTTATTACGGGATGCCGGCGCCATTTCTTTGTATGATGTCTATAAAGCTGTCGAAGTTGTCGGTGAAGGCGAACTGTTTCACACTCACGAAAACCCCAATCCTGATTGCTGGGTTGGCGCGAATATCCACCAGGTTCTTGAGCTTGTTTTATTAAAAGCGCAAACAGCCATGGAGAATATACTCAAAGAAATGTCTATAAAGGAATTGACTGATCTGATCATCCAAAAAAAGAATGCTTCTCAGTGAGGCATGATTTTTTCAACTCGTTGTAATAACTATACTTACAACAAGCATCTGGCACTGTGTTTTTTTCACCTCGTTGTAATATTGTTCATTACAACGGAATAAAAGGAGGTGGTTCCATGTGATCAACACAGGCAAATTCGGATTTCCATCACATTAAGGGAGGACTTAACATGACGAATCATATAAAAGAAATCAACTGGGAGCAAAACACCAACTCTTACATTCAGCTCATACCGAATATTGAGTACACAAAAGTGGAAGACACTTCTTTGACATTACATTTGCTGGTGTACCGCAATCCAATGGATGCGTTATTTAACAGGAAAGGCAATCAGGAAACATACCCGCTGATCATTTATTTGCAAGGGTGCGGATGGGGCTGGACAAAACAGGATACATCCGCCTTTATCCCCCAACTGGTTCCATTTGTCGAGCAAGGATATGTCGTGGCAAGCGTTCAATACAGAGGCAGCGGAGAGGCGGTGTTTCCGGCTCAGCTTCATGATGTGAAAACAGCAGTCCGCTTTTTAAAAGCAAATGCCGCCCGCTATAACATCGATCCTGATAGAGTCGGAGTCTGGGGGGATTCTTCAGGCGGCCATTTGGCTCTTTTGCTTGGATTGACCGAAGGAATTGAAGAATTTGAAGGCCCGGACGAATACCGTCATGTATCGAGCAAAGTCGATGCGGTTGCGGACTGGTTCGGTCCGGTCGACCTTCTGTCCATGAGCAAGTATCCGTCCATCTTCGATCATGATTCACCCAATTCACCGGAATCCAAGCTGATCGGCGGAGCTGTTCAAGAAAACAGAGTACAGGCGAAACAAGCGAGTCCGATAAGCTATGTTCACAGGGAAGCGCCTCCCATTCTGATTATGCACGGGGATCAGGACGATGTCGTCCCTTATCAACAAAGCGTCCAATTGTTTGAAGCCTTAATAAAAGAAGGCCATGATGCCCTTATGTATAAAATAAACGGGGCCGGACATAACGGTTTTACCCAGGCTCATACCCTGGACATCGTCAAATCGTTCTTCCGCAAACATTTAAAGCCTGGAAAAGCCTGAACATTGAAGGCCGGATATCCGGCCTATCAGTGTATATTCCTCTCTTTTATGAATATTTTCTAAATTTTTTTCAGTATATCGGTATAAAGTTCACCTTCAGAAAATAAGATGAAAACGCTTACAAATAAACCATGAGGTGAACAACGATGAAAAAACTGGTGCTGCTCATGCTTGTTTTGCTGCTCGTGTATCCGCATGTATCGAAAGCGGGAGGATTTAAAGGAGGAGGCGGCAATCCGGGCTACTGGTTCGCGGGAGACCCTGTAGAACATCCCGATCCCGCAAAACCGCCGATTGTATTCGTCCATGGATTAAACGGCTCTTCAAGCGCTTGGTTTGACGAAAACGACATGGCGGAACAGGCCTGGAAAAACGGGTATGACGCGGCTTTTATCGATCTCCACCCCGATAAAGACATGCAGGACAACGGAGCGATGCTGGCCGCCAAACTGCGCGAAATCTACCAGTATTTCGGCCGCAAGGTGATTCTCGTTTCCTACAGCAAAGGCGGAATTGACAGTCAGTCGGCTCTTATTCATCACAACGCATACCATTATGTCGAGCGGGTGATTACACTCGGAACCCCCCATCACGGCTCACAGCTGGCAGACCTTGCCTACAGCAACTGGGCAGGATGGCTAGCCGATATTTTAGGCCAGAAAAATGACGCCGTTTATTCACTCCAGACAGGGTTTATGAAATCGTTCCGCGACCAGACCGACAATCATCCCAATCGATTGAAAACCAAATATTTTACCCTGGCAGGCAATAAAATCGGCGGGTTCGGCAGCGCTTTATTTTTCGGGGGCGTCTATTTAAACATGTTTGGCGAAAATGACGGAGCCGTCACTGAAAAAAATGCGAGACTCCCTTACGCCACAAACCTGGATACAGGGAAGTGGGAT
The DNA here is from genome assembly GCF_056155945.1 of Bacillus sp. GM2. Taxonomy (NCBI): domain Bacteria; kingdom Bacillati; phylum Bacillota; class Bacilli; order Caryophanales; family Bacillaceae; genus Bacillus; species Bacillus sp. GM2. The sequence goes on along the minus strand of NZ_JBRKSZ010000007.1, from coordinate 326,048 downwards.
CACTTCTCAATTATTAAAGGAAACCTCACGTTTCCTGTATTCATGCCTTTACTGACGATTCAGGCAAATGCAAATGAAACTGCGGCCACCAAAGAAAACTTATCGTACCCTTTCATCAGAGGGGGGGAAAATCATGGATTGAAAGAAGAGGAGTTTGCCGTTGAAAAAGGCGTCAAGGAGATAACCGTTCACTGGCTGAGCAATCATTCCTCGGGAAATATCAAATTGACAGATCCACGCGGCAAGCCGTTCAAAGATTTTTCAATCGCAAAGACGGCGGATGTTTTTGAAGGGGGGGTCGTCCATTCCGCTGCCATCAAAAATCCCGCGGCAGGCACTTGGAAGATCGCATCATCCGTCAAACAAAAAGAGGCGTTTTTGTTCATTGTGACTTTCGATTCTCCTCTAAACCAGCAAATCAAAAACGCAGTCACCAGAGAATCGTCAAACCTTGCGAATGTTAAGGCGTCCGTCCGCTCGATCCGCTACGAAAACGGAAAACAAGCCGAGAAAAAGTCGCTGAAACCTGCTTCTATCAATGCGCTGCAAAACAGCCTGTCATTCAAAAAAGCCGGCATGTACTCGGTGACGATAGACCTTTCAGGAAAAACGGCAGACAACTCGCCGTTTAACAGGACGATCATCCGCTCTATTTATGTAAATGACAAAGGGGAAAAGTTTGAAAACAGCCCTTTGTCCGATTAAACCGTTCTTTTCATGGGAGATAAGGATTCATCGACCATGCGGTCAAGCTTCCGGATTTTTTCAAGCGCCAGCTTATGATCGATTTTGCGGTAATGGTGGTTTCCGCCCGGCTCTTCGTCCAGCTCATCCGCTTTTTTGACGATTTGCTGCAGCTTGTTTTTATCAAGGTCCCCTTCTGGCAAATAGGAATCCGTATGAAGCAGAATCGCCAAAGCAATCTCTTTGGCCGCTTTCCGATCTTCGCCGAGGCGGATGAGAAGCTTGTGGGCGCGCTCGGCTCCCTTTATTGCGTGAATGTCGTTTTGCTTGTATTTTTCATAATCCCATTCTCCGTCGGTGTACCATTCATAATGGCCGATATCGTGCAGCAATGCCGCTTTTGTCGCGATATCGGGATCTACTCCAGCTCGCACCGCCAGGCGGTATGCGTGATAGGCGCAGGCTACAGCATGAGCTACACCGGAACGAGTTAAATATTTTTGTGCGATTGGATGGGTGAATACATCCATTAAAGTTACGTTTCTCATGTAAACCCCTCCTTTATATATTTTTAGAATCCTAACATATTTTCATGCAAATCTCAATTGATCTGGCACATCATATTCAAAATTGATAAATAAAAAAACTCTTTAATATCATACACTCTGCCGTTTTCAAAGTCGGTCTCAAGCAGGTCGAGCAGAATGCCGGCCACATAAGAGGTGCTTCTCAGCTTTCCTTCTGTTTGATAGGTTTTGAATCGTTCAATTTCATGAAAATCTTTTTTCGATGATGAACGGATAACCTCTTGCATACCGGTATCCATGATCCCCGGTGAGAAAGAAATCATCTTCACCGGATCAGACTCATCTTCCTGTTCAAAGCCGAATGTTTTTGTGAACATATCGAGCCCCGCTTTTGAACTGCAGTAGGCGCTCCATCCTTTATAAGGGTTTTTGGCTGCGCCTGATGATATATTGACAATCGATTTCTTGCCTTTGTATGGCTTGAGCCATTTGGTAAACAGCTGGCTGAGAATCACCGGCGCTAACAAATTCAAGTCATAATGCAGCCTCAGCTCTTCCGGTTCAGCTTCAACGGCGCGCTTGATCGGCGTCACCATGCCCGCATTGTTGATTAAAGTGATCGAAGCAAAATCGCGGGCTTGGACAGATTCTGTCAATTGCCGAAACCATTTTTCTGTTTCAGCGAGCTGTGTCAGATCGGCCTCATGCTGGATCAGCCTGTCATGACTGACTTCAGACTTGGTCCTTGAGACAGCGTGAACAATATGGCCTTTTTGCAAAAGTCCTTCGGCAATCGCGGCGCCAAGCCCTTTTGACGCTCCGGTAACAATGGATAAATGCATACGGCGTCCCTCCTTATCCATTATTGTACTGATTCATCAGCCTGCTTCTCAAGTGCAGCGGTTTTCTGTTCCGGAAGAAATGCGGCGAGCACGTAAAAAACCGCCGTCAGTAAACTGAACCATTCGAACACAACCAGCTGAAGAGCGGCCCCAAAAACAAGCAAACCTTGCGTCCATGAACCGCATTTCCCTTTTAAAACGCGAATCAAAGCAAAGATCATGATGGCAAGTGCCACACTCGAGCCTAGCAAGCCATAACCGTAGTGGAAAAAGTCCGCCATTGCCTGATCGTGTTCCTCCCTCAGCGATGGGTATATCAGTAAAATGATGCCTAATGTGCCGATGACCACAATGTAATAGAAAATGGATTCTAATATTAGCAGCCCGTGTACTGCCACAAGCATTAATAACCAAATCGCCGCCAATGCAAAAGCTAACCATGCAGACAGCACCTTATAGAACCTCGGATTTTTCATTGTTGAGCGCTCCTATTTTTTCTGCTGACCGCTGACTTTCGGAATCAAAAAGAACAGACCGGCGATGCATAAGAGGATCAGCAGACCGTACAAGATGGGCAGGAAGATGGATTGCCGGCTTTCAGCAGCGTCATCTTCCCGTCCTGATAAGGACGGATTTGCCGAGAATGACAGGTCAAGCTGCTTCAGCTTTGACGCCACGGAATTGCTCTCATTCGTGAAGCTTCCGGACAGGCTTTTCAGCTTTTCGATGGCATCTTCTTTTTTCGAATCTGTAAATGAGAATTCCTTCAGTTCTTCTGGAATTGATATTTTTTCTTTGTATTCCGTCTCTTCTTCCTGAAGATAGTCCGTCTCGATTTTAATATCCTGCTTTTCATACTCGTTTGGCTTTACATAGACTTTATCGGTTTCCTCCGCCTTCACGATCGGAGTGAAAAGAAAGAAGGAGAGCATGACTGCCATGATCCCCTTCTTTCCCCATTTCGCATTAAGCATCATGGTCAGTCTCGCTTTCTTCTGTTCTTGATTTTGCAAAATCGATAATAAAAGGAACAGCAATCGCGATGATCGTGATTAAAATTAATGCTCCGATTCCGAGTGCAAACTGGCTTCCAGTTCCGTACTGAATCGACATATATACGGCTGATACCGGATTGTTAAAGCTGAAATTCGGCATCGCCAAGTCAAGCAGCGGCGCTACATAGAACAGCACCATAGCGGCTGTTGCGATTCCGCCTGCAATCGATCCCAGCATAAACGCCGTCCGGATGATGGCTGAACTTGCGACCAGCAGCAAGATCGTAAAGACCGACCACATGACGGCCTGATCGTCTGCGAGTGAGTAAATGTTCAAACCGAACAGGCTGATCATCAGTCCGACAATAATATTCAAAATGCCAAACAGCGCGCCTCTGACTAAGAGCGGAGCATTTTGATAATGGTGGCTGAAATATCCGATCAGCAAGCTGGAAAGCATCACAATCACGAGAATGACGACCGGCGGTACGTTTTGCGCTTTCGACTCTGGAACATCCCCGCTGATTTTCACCGGACTTGCCAGATGATCGTATACATATCCGTCGTTTCCTCCGAACGCATTGCCGAGAATGCCGTACACGTCTCCGCGGATCAGTTTTGTCGTCGCGACATTTTGACCCCAGTTTGAATTCAGGGTATCCGCTTTTTTCTGAACATCGTTTACACTTTCCTGAATATTGCCCGTGTACTCGATGACGCCTGATTGCGTTTCCGACAAGGAACCGAGCATGTTAGACAGCTGCAAAATGTCATTTCCAAGCGTATCCTGCATGCTGATGACCATCGTTCCATCTGTCGCGTCTCCCTGCATGACCGCCGTTCCGGCGCCTTCCGGATTGCGCAGCTGTTCAGATACGGCATTTGCTCGTTCTGAAATGTTGCTGAGCTCATTCAGCACGTCGGTCTGCTTCTCATTAATGAAATCGCCGTAGCTTTTGACGAAATCGGTCATGTCTGTTGTGTAATTTTCAATGTCTTCATTTGTAGACAGCATGTTATTTTTTAAATTGCTCCATTTTTCCGCTTCGGTTTCACCGATTTTAAGGACGGTATCCACACTGTCTTTTTTCGCGGAGATGACATTGTTCTTAATTGAATAATCTACTGATCCGTATAGCGTTGTTCTATATACAGACAACGTATTATGATATCTAAGAAGGTCGCGGACATCTCTTGTATTGATTTTAGAAGCAAAAGCCTCTTTTAATGCTTCTTTTCTCTCAGCACCCATCGGGTAGCTTAATATCTCGTTTTCAAGCGTTTCGATTTGGCTGTAAATCGTCTTAAAGTCTTCATTCTGGCTCTCTTCAAGCTTTGTAATTCGCCCGTTCAGCTTTTCGATATTTTGATTTAAGTCTTTAATCGTATTCGTTAATTCAGCGACTTTATCATCAAATTTTTCTAGCTGTTTTTTCAACTCTTCATTATGCGTTTCCTGTTTTTCGCGAAGATCTGTTTCCACCTTTTCAATTCTAGCGGCGGCTTCATTGAGCTGTGCTTTTAACTTGGCAATTTCGTCATCAGGCTCGTCTCCCGGGTTCTCCGTTTGGCCGTCTTCGCCCGTTCCCTTATCGCCATCATCAGCAGCAGAAGTTGTTCCGTCCTGCTGACCGTTTTCCCCGGTTTCAGGAGAAGGTTCTTGACCTTGATTCGGCTCTCCGGCAGATGGGTCTTTATCTCCTGAATTGTCGCCATCATTCCCTGAGGAATCCTTTAGCCCGTCCGATAATTCTTTTAGATCAGCCGCAATGCTCTTCAATTCATCTTGCTGTTCTTGAAGATCAATTTTTAAATCTTTCGGCTGTTCTTCGTCGTCATTTTGATCTTCATCATCGTTATCTTGATCATCACCAGGATTTGTGGTTCCTGGATCTTCCTGTGGAACGGTTAACACTGAGCGCCTCTCTATTAATTTAGGTTGCAGCACGCTCAGATTATAGCTTCTCGTTTGGGCCTGATACTCATCGATCAACTCACTCTCGATAGTCTTAATACCGTCTATTTGGATCGGTACCTGTTCTTCCCGCGTCGTTTGCAGGTACTTAAAAGAGTTCGCGGTCAGGCCGAATTGATTTTGCAAACCGTTGAATGAAGCGGCCATGCCGCTCATTTGTTCATTGAAACGGCTCGTGGCGCTGGACTGCTTTTCCTTAATGACCGTAAGGCCGTCTTGGATCTGGCCTTCACTGTCCGCTTGTGCAGCCATCAGCAGTTCCGACTGCTTTTCTTGATATTGTTTGTACTGATTGACGTTGTCGACGAAGCTGTCCAATTGTTTTTTGGATTCTTCGACGCTTGCGTTGCGCTCTTTTGATGTGCCTTCTGTTTCATTGATCGACTCTTTCAGTCTGTCGATCATCTCTTTTTGTCTCTCTACTTCGCCAGCTAAATTGTTGGAGCTCGGCTTGTAAAAATTGTACATCGCGTTTTGGAACTCTGATTCTTTGTTTACGATGCTGTCAAACTCTTTTCTGACCTTTTTGACTCCCTGTTTGACAAAGCGCCAGTACAGGGAAGACATTTTTTTGCTCACCGTTTTTTGCGCGTCTTGAAGTTCGCGCTGGACTTTTTCCTTGTTGACGGCGTCAAGCTGGTCCTGAATTTTGAATTCCAGCTCCGCTTTTTGCGGACGCTCATGGTTGTAGCTTAAAATGTTTTGCGAAAAGTCCGACGGAATGTAGACAATCGCATCGTATTGCTTCTCCGAAAGTCCGCTTTCTGCTGCGCTCCGGTTGACGACCGTCCATTTATAGTCCGGACGGTCAACCAGGGAAGCCGAGATTTCGTTCCCCAGCAGCGCATCTTCATCAACGGTTCCGTCATCTTTCAAAATGCCGGTATCTTCATTGACGACAGCGATTTCCCTTGTCGCGTTCGATACCTTTTTCGTCGGGTTCTCACCGATGAAATGAAAGAACAAGACGGGCAGCAAGATGACCGTGACGATGGCGCTGATAATTTTCAGCGTGCTTTTTTGTTGTTCCGTCATTTCGTTTTCTTCCTTTCTACGGCACATAAAGGAATTTGAATTTTCCTCTCTTTGCCGTTTTCAACGATATAGCCAAAGCCCGGGAGAATTTCCGGCTCCTGGCGTTCATATGGGAGCTGAATCAAGTTCTGCTCGGATTTTTTCATCAATAGCATGGCGTGTCTGACCTGCTTGACTTCGCTTGTCAGCGAATCATAGCCTTTTGTGAACTCGCTGTGGTTTCCTGCAGGTATAAAGTGGAAGCCTAAATGGGCGTATGACTTCATAAACATCGCCATTTTGTCCTGAATCGATGCGTCGATCGTCTGCTGGAACCGTGAAAGTCCGTCGACGATAAAGACCATCGGTGAAAAATCAAGGTTGGCGATTTCGCCTTGTTTAACGGCTTCCAAATACATCGCTTCTCTTGTCCGGCAAATTTCTTCCGTCTCAGCCAGCCAGAGCATAATGTCGTCTTTTGTTTCAAGATAGCTGATATGATCCTCTGTCGCATATTGAGAAAGCCCTCTGTCTATCGAATCAAACACGGCAATTTTTTTCGTGTCATGGTCAAGCAGGTGCTCGAGCATGATCTTGATGACGTTTGTTTTTCCGCGCTGCGTCTGACCCATGATGAGGCAGTGCTTATTTTTCTCAAGGTTAAAGTATACGGGTTCGACAGATTCTTCATCGAGCCCCATTGGAATAAGGCCTCTTTCAGGCTGCAGCGGATAATCTCTCACAAACTGCGTGACGGAAAGCTCGAGCGGCAGCATCGGCACAGGCGCCGGCTTTCTCATGCCTTCCGAGCGTTCTGCGATCGCCTGAATGTCGGCTTTGATCCCTTCAAACAGCTCGATATCGTTGTCCGCTTCCACAGGCATAAACATTTGTGCGAAGTATTGGTTTTCTTTATTGATAATGACGCGTCCAGGGATCGGTTCAAGGCTGAATTCCGGCCTTCCGATGATCGAATATGCTTCAGACTGATCCATCAGGTAGTGGACAACCCTCGTTTTCAGGTTGTTCAAGAGCGACTGTCTGATCGCATTGACCCTTGTCGCGGTCAGGATTAAATAAATTCCAAGCGACTGGCCGTCGCGTGAAAACTGGATAAATTCGCTTTCAAGTTCATGCATTTCGTCTTTAATGATGTCAAAGTTGTCGACCGTTATGAAAATAAACGGCAGCTTTTCCTCATTCAGCGCATTGTACATCTTGATATGGCTGATTTCTTTTGCACGGAAGAGATTTTTCCGGTGCTCGATTTCCGCCTTGATCCGGACCATGAATTTCTCGATTTTTCTCGTTTGGTCCATCAGGAAATAATCCGCGGTATGCGGAAGCCTTGCAAGCGGAAGCAGTGTTCCGTTGCCAAAGTCGAAAATGTAGTAATGCAATTCTTCCGGTGTATATTGTTCGGCAAAGCTCATCATGAACGTCATGGCGGTCAGGGATTTTCCGTAGCCTGACGAACCGACGATGCCGATATTGCCGTCATCCATCATGCGATAGCTGATCGGCTCCTGGCTTTGCTTTTCAGGTTCATCGATATAAGCAAAGTTAAAGGCATCCGCTTCCTCAGACGGGTAGCGCGTTTTAGGTATGCGCTCTTCAAGCGGCGGCAGCCAAGGGCTCGGAAGCTTCTCGATTCCCATTTCCGCTTGAATCCGTTCAATTTGTTCGACGACGGCGGAAATTTCCGTCACGGCCTCTTTTTTCGCCGTATGATCGGCATCAACATCTGACAAAGGAATTAACCCGGTGTCTGTGACGATCGCCACTTCATCCTCTGTGCCGTAGCCGTCCTCCATGTAAGGGGCGCCGCTCCATGCAGACTGGAACAGTTCATACACCTCATTGTTGCCGACTTGCAAATAACCGCGGCCCGTTACCGTGATGGTAGACGCATCCCCGTTTTTAAGGATTTCTTTACTGTCATTCGCATCCTGAACCTTCAAGGCGACCTTGAATCTGGAGTTGCTCCAAATCTGGTCGTCGATGATGCCGCCCGGCTTTTGCGTCGCCAAGATTAAGTGCACCCCAAGGCTTCGGCCGATCCTTGCCGTGCTGACAAGCTCGCGGATAAATTCCGGTTCTTCGCTTTTCAGCTCGGCAAATTCGTCTGAAATTAAGAAAAGGTGCGGCATCGCCGTTTTCGCTTTTTTCTGTTTGTAAAGCTTTGTATAGTCATTGATATGGTTGACTTTGTACTGGTCAAAGAGCCGCTGCCTTTTCTTCAGCTCGCTCTTAATGGACGCCAGCGCCCGGTTGCTGAAGTTCTTGCTGCCTTCAATGTTAGTAATCGTTCCGAGCAGATGCGGAATGTTCCGGAACGGCTGCGCCATTCCGCCCCCTTTGTAGTCGATTAACAAAAATGCGACTTCATGCGGGTGAAAGTGAACGGCCAAAGACAAAATATAAGTCTGCAAAAATTCACTTTTACCCGAACCGGTCGTTCCGGCAAGCAGCCCGTGGGGGCCGTGTGCTTTTTCGTGAAGGTTCAAATAGACAATGTCGTCTTTTCCTTTATAGCCGATCGGTACGGCCAAAGATTTGGCCGATTCGCTTGTCAGCCATTTTTGGCCGATTCCGATGTCATCGACTTCCTTCACTTGGAACAGTTCGAGAAATGATACGGTATCAGGAATCGAATTCGTCATGCCCGTCTGGTGGTCAAGCGTTCTCAGCGTCCGGGAAAACAGTTCATTGTCTTCCCTGTTGTGGTGATCCAGCTGAAACGGGATCTGGACGGCTTTCTTTTGCTTGATCAAAATGTCGCCTTCCTGTTCAGTAATATAACGAACAAGGGTATGAATGTTTTCGGACAGGCTTTCTTTCGTCTCTGCCGCCACGATTGTCGACACTCCGAGGTTTTTCTGCTTGCCTTCCAAATATTCTAAAATGACGTGTTCTGCGATGAGCTGCTGATTTGTGATGATAAACACAAAGTGCGGCTTGTACAATGTTTTCTTTTTATTTTCATCTAAATCCCGTTCTCTCAATATCTCATATATGCTTGAAAGGAGCTGATCTCTCGTCTGTTCGTTGTAAATAAACCCTTTCGCATAAATATGAGGCATCTGAAAATGCGGGAGCCACTTCATCCATTCCCATTCTTGATACTCGGCTTCGTCAAAAATAAAGACAAAGCGCAAATCATGATAGCTGTGGAAAAATGCGAGCTGGCCGACAAGCTGATGAATTTCATTTTTGACGACGGACAATTTTCCGACGACGCCCATCGGGCCTTCGGCGAGATTCACGGTGATCGGCGCATTTTTCAGCTCTCTGTAGACCTCTTCCATTTTTTGCGTTTGTTCGAGGAGATGGTCTGTATCGCGATTGGCCAAATCTCCGCCGTTCAAATTGATTTGGTATGAAGATGCAACATTTCCCGTTCCAAGGCGGATTTGCAGAAAATCGGCGCTTTCAATCGATTTTTCCCAAATCCGTCCGCTGATCTCCTTTGTTAAATATTTCATTCTCTCAAATGTAGGAAAATGGAAATCAAGGACGAACTTTTGCCTTTCTGCAAGTTCATGCAGCTCTTTCTTTTTGTTTTCAAGGTAAAGGGTGTAGACCCGCTCTCTTTTTTCTTCTCTTTTTTTACGCTGATTTTTATCGCGGAAGTACTGCACGGTTGACGTAATCAGCGTCATCATAAACATCGCAAGGGAGACGATGATAAAGATTCCCCGCGGCTGAATGAGCGCCACGATCCCCATGACGAGCAGCATGACGATCGGAGGCAGAATCATCAGCCATAAGCCTCTGTTGTCTCCGTCGCTTTCCTGTGCCGGGAAGCTGAAGGATATCTTTTCATCCGGCAGGTCGTAAATCATTCTCGGCGGCCTGCGGTATTGCGGATATTTATTTTTTGTCTCGGAGCTCGGCTTGAGAATGTTCTCCAAAGACGTATCATACTGCCCGAACCCCTCGATTTCCAAGAGATCATCTTCAACGATGCGAAGAATATTCAGTCCAAATGCGATTTCGTCTCCATTTTGCACGGAGACCGAAGCGGACACTTCTTCTCCGTTCAAATAAATTTTGGCGCCATTCGGCAGGACATTCCATCGCCCGTCGAGGCGGATGAAGGAGAATGTACCTTTTTCTCCAAAGAATGAATCCGTTTCATGGAAATAAACATCCGCTTCTTGATCGAGGGAAGAAATGACGACTTCCTGCCTCTCTCCCAAATAGTGGGCGGGAACGCTGTCGGATTCTTCGGCTAAAAAAAGCGTCAGCTGTTCAGCGCCGCTTTGGACGGACGCCTTTCCGCCAAGCTTTAAAGAAGAAACAGTCTCCCCTCCCAGCTGCACGTTGAAAGCGTCTGAGTCCTTCTGCTTTTCCAGTACCACCGGGCCTTTTTCAAACGAAAAATGCTTGATCGTGACAGAATGTTTCAAATCCGGCCCGATTGTGAGCGTGCGGCTGTTCTGATCATCCAGTTTTATTTTTTGATAGTTTTTATGATAAAAAATCCATAACAGACTCATTTCTCCGCCTCCTGCCAACAACAGGTGTTTTCGCTTTTATTTATCATCTTTTTTCTTTTTGTCTTCCTTTTCTTTATTTTCTTTTTTCGCCTGCTCTTGCTCGGCCTTCTCCTTTTCAGCCTTTGCGGCCTCTACGTCCGCCTGGCTTTGCTCGGTGTTTGCCTGCTGGTTTTCATCAGTTTTAGCTTTCTGTTCATCTGCTGTCCGCTTCAATTCTTCAAGTTCTTTTTCGAGCGGTTCCAGCTGTTTCTGCCTCTCATCACTGGACAATTTATCATCAGCTTTAATGTCATCTGTATATTTCATAAGTGCCAACATAATCTGTGCATTGTTTTCCAGCTTACGGGCCGTCTCAAGCGCTTCTTTATTGGCGCCGCGTCCGATCTGAATCCAGTAAAGGAAGTTATTCGGATCGACTTGAAGCGTCAGGCTCTTCATAGCATCTTCCTGTAAATCCGCTTCCTTCAGTACATTGTCAACGATGATATACGAATAAGCAAGCTGATATTGAACAGAATCAGGCATCTCGCCGGCATCATATTTATCAAGCGTACTGATGACTTTGCTGTACTGTTTATTTAAGAAGTAGCGGTTGCTTTCGATAAACGCCTGCTGTTTCGGTTGTGCAAAGAATAATGAGTAGAAGGAAAATAAAACAGCCGGTATTAAGCATAAAATAAGTCCTAACCCTATGTACCTTTGAATCTTCCATTTCTTCTTCGGAAGATGGACAAGCGTTTTTTCTTCGGCATCCAGTTCATCGATCCTCTTTTGAATGACGGCTTTCAAATCGCCGTACGTCCCGCTTGTGATGATGTCTTTTACCTGATCTGAAAACTTGATGGTTTCGCTGTATTTTAAATACTCTTCAAAAGTAAACTGCCCGTCGACAGCAAGCGCAGCGGCCGCTTTCACTTCATTGAAAAGTCTTTCTTCGTCGTGTTCATATGGCGGAATGCTTTCTTTCACTCCATAATGTAAAAATTTAGGTGTTAACCCTTTATCAAAAACAATGTTTTCAGGCGCAGCGATCAGGTGCAGCCTTTTAATTGAATGTTCTTCAACGGCTTTCACGAGCTGGTACGCAAAAAGCCATTTGCTTTTTTTATTTTTTCCTTTTATATAACGAAATTCTTTATATTCGGAAGGAGGCTGAATCAAAATTTGGACTTCATCATCGGTCATGACGGTTTCTTTATTAAAGGAAGGATCGACTTCTTTAATGACGTTTGCTTCCAAGCCGTTCACAAGATTGATCTTTTCTCTTTGAAAACGAAAGATATATGCACCGTCTTCTTTCGTCATGACGGCCTCTAATTGGTCTTCGAGATACGTTTTCTTTTTCTCTGCCATTCATCCAGATCCTTTCATAAAATTTCCAGGCGGTCACCTGTCGTAATTCCGCATTGCGATAATGTATATTCGCCTGAAAAAACGGCATCTTTATTTGTCACCCTTACCCAGTAGCCTTCCCGGGGAGGTACCGGTATGCTTTTGGCTTGCCACGCGATGTCGATTACCTTTTTAACAGAATGGTAATCCGACAGTCTGAGGTCAAAGGCGCTGCCGTCATAATGTTTTAAATCGATGGTAATGTCAACATACACCAGTTCATCACCTCTCAATAGAAAAAGCGCCGTCATCTTCTTTTGAATTAGGCGCTTCTCTCATTCTTCTAATCTGTAAATTAGCCGCGGATTTGGCTAGCGATGTCTTGGTCAGTGCTTTCAAGAGTGTTAGCAGTCTGATGAAGCTGTTTAGAAACGTCGCTTAGAAGTTCAGCCATTTTAATAAAAGAAGGTCTTAGCTCTTGATATTGCTCTGAGAACGCACGGCTTGATTCACCTTCCCACATATCTTGAAGCTGGTTGATCATTTGATCAAGACGCTGATTGACCTGTTCAGTCACATCTCCGCTTTCTTTTTGATATCTGTCAGCCATTTGCCGCAATTCAGCCGGCGTAACACGAATGATTCCTGACATATTCCTTATACCTCCTGCGCTATTCGCCCTAGATATGGGCTAAATAACTTATTTTTTTGAACGCTTTTATTATAAAAACAAGATTGAGGCACAGTCAAACAAATCTGTTGTTATTTTACAAAATGAGTCTAAAGGTTTATCATTCCTCTATTTCCACCCAGCAAAAATTATAGAAATCTAGTAAAAATATCTCAATTTTCTTCTTTCGGAACATTTGAATCAAATGGCATGGTTCTGTATACCCACTTGAGTCTGAAGTGTTTCCATAGGATAAAGGAAGGATTGCATAAGCGCAAAAAAGCCCGCCTCTAAGAGAGGCAGGCTTGTCTCGATCAGCCCGCTTTCAAGCCGGCTGACTTTTGTTTTTCCTTATTATAATGGTGCAAAAAGAAATCGTCAGTTTCCGCCCGAATGACTTTCCATAAGAGCACAAGGGCGATCAAGTTCGGGATCATCATTAATGCGTTTGCCGCGTCGGCAAAAGCCCATACAGTATTGAGGCTTGCGACTGCACCGTAATATGCAGCAATGACATAAACGACACGGTAAACCGGCACCCATTTTAAACCAACTAAATATTCCAGACATTTTTCTCCATATACATACCAACCGACAATGGTTGAGTAGCCAAAGAAAATCACCGAAAACGTAACGATGTATTTGCCCGCGGCTCCCAGCGAAGAAGCAAACGCGGCGTTTGTCAGCGCGCCGGCATCAAGCGATGTATCATGGGCAACACCAGAAAGCAGACCGCCTGAAGGATCCCAGAATCCCGTGATAATGAGGACGAGTCCGGTCATTGTACATACGATCAATGTAACGATGAAAGTTCCCGTCATCGCAACCAAAGCGGCCTTGACGGGGTGATCGGATTTCGCGTTTCCTGCGATTAAAGCAGCGGTACCAAGACCCGCTTCATTTGAAAAGATTCCTTTCGACATTCCGTTTCTGATCGCCTCAGACACGACCACACCAGTAAAGCCCCCCGCGGCTGACACCGGGTTGAAGGCGTGATAAAAAATCAGCTGGAACGCCGGAATGATTTGATCATAATGAAGGAAAATAATGATCAGTGAGCCGCCGATATAAAGTATCGCCATGACCGGCACAAAAATGCTCGCAACCGTGCTGACACGCTGAAAACCGCCGAAGATGATCGCAGCCGTCAATACTGCGAGCACAAGGCCGATGATCCAGCCGGGAATCCCGAAGCTGTGTGTAACGACTTCCGAAATCGTGTTGGACTGGACGGAATCCCCGATTCCAAAAGAGGCAAGCACACCTGACAAGGCAAATAAAACGGCAAGCGGCTTCCACTTCTTCCCGAGCCCTTTTTCGACATAGTACATCGGCCCGCCCGAATATTCGCCCCGCTCATTTTTGACGCGGTATTTCGTGGCGAGCAATGCTTCGCTGTATTTCGTAGCCATCCCTAAAAGACCGACGAGCCACATCCAAAACAAAGCCCCCGGACCTCCAACCGTAATCGCCGTGGCTACACCGGCAATATTCCCGTTTCCGATCGTTCCGGCAAGCGTCGTCATCAGCGCCTTGAAATTGCTGACATCACCGTCTGCTCCGGCTGATTCTTTCTCTTTCCCGAATGCAAGTTTGAATGCATATATCAATCTTTTAAATTGAAGTCCCCGCAGGATGAACGTCAGAAATAAACCGGTTCCCACAAGCAGTATGATGCCCGGGACTCCCCATAAAAAGCCGTTGATTTTCTCTAGAATCGCCAATGTTCCTACTCCTCTTATTTCAGAATAATTAAATTTGGTTTAATACATCGCCGTGTTTATGAAAAATAATAAATCATCAGCGACTTTTTTGTTGATTTTAACAAACAACTATATTCATAATAAAAGTAAGATGGGTATATGTCAAAATTTTTTCATGCAAACATAAAAAGTAGGGGTTTTTTATGAACAATCGAAACAATCCTTTTAAATATCAATATGACCGTTTAGAAGATGTGGCAGATCATATCAGCGAGGTGCTGGATTGTCCGATTACGATAGAAGACATCAATCACCGCCTCCTTGCTTACAGCACCCACAGCGACTACACGGACCCGGCGAGAACGTCAACAATCATCGGAAGGCGCGTGCCGGAAAAAGTCATCAACAAGCTTTGGAAGGATGGAACGATTCCCGCCTTGATGAAAACCGACGAACCGATCAGGGTCGAGCAAATCGATGAAGTCGGCTTGTCGAGCCGCGTGGCGATATCAATCTGGAAAAACAGCGAGGTTATCGGTTTTATCTGGGCGCTGGAAAGCCAAAAAACGCTGTCGGAAGACGAGCTTCACCTTTTGAAGCTGGCCGCGGATTCCGTAAAGAACAAGCTGCTGCCTTATCAAGTCCGAAAAAGAAAAAATGAACAGCGCAGTCAGGAATTTTTCTGGAAGCTTTTGACCGGGCACATTTCGGAAGATCAGGAAATCTCCGACGGCTTTCACCAGCTTGGTATCGGAGTTCCTTCAACTTATTCGGTCATCATCATCCGGCTGAAAGACGAAATCGAAGAAAAAACCGAAAAGCAGCTCCATTACTTGCTGGAAACGACGCAGCAGGTGCAAATCCTTCTGGCTACTATCGACTATAATGAGCTGATTGTCCTCGCTTCGCCAAAAACGGGGCAAAAAGGGCAGCCGTTCAATGATTTAAAGCAATTTGCCGCAAATATACAAAAGCAGCTTGAAGAGCGCTATAAACTGAATAACTGCACGATCGCGATCGGCGGAATGTACAGCTTGATCACCCTTGTGCACCAGTCTTATCAGGAAGCGCTCTCGGCGCTGAAGGTCAAGGAGCGTTTTCCCGATGAGACAAGGCAGCTCGTCAGCTTTTCAGAGCTCGGCATCTATCAGTATCTCGACGTGCTAAGCGAAAAACGGAAACATGCAAGCTATCCAAACTATTCTTTAATGCAGCTTGAAGCATATGATAAAGAGCACCACTCCAATCTTGTCGAGACGCTTGAACAGTTCATCGAATGCGACAGCAACGTCAACACCGCCGCAAAAAAGCTGAACATTCACGTCAACACGCTGAATTACAGGCTGAAACGCATCAGCAAAATCGCCGAAATCGATTTAAAGAACATCAATGAAAAATTTACGATTTATCTTGAAATCAAGCTTCGCAACATGCATTTGTGAAATTCCACAAATGCATGTTTTTTTATTTTTCGATTCAAACAAAGAAAATTCTAAAAAGTCAGTATAAACTAAAGCAACAGCATTTTTACAGAAAAAGGAGGAATGATCGGATGATTATCGGCGTACCGAAAGAAATCAAAAACAATGAAAACCGTGTTGCCTTGACTCCCGGTGCGGCTTCTCAATTGATCGCGGCAGGACACCGCGTCATCATGGAAAAAGACGCGGGGACTGGAAGCGGGTTTGAAAATGAGGATTACGTCTCAGTCGGAGCGGAGATCTCCGAACAGGCGAAAGCCGTCTGGGAAGCGGCTGATATGGTGATG
The DNA here is from genome assembly GCF_056155945.1 of Bacillus sp. GM2. Taxonomy (NCBI): domain Bacteria; kingdom Bacillati; phylum Bacillota; class Bacilli; order Caryophanales; family Bacillaceae; genus Bacillus; species Bacillus sp. GM2. Next base: position 310,036 of record NZ_JBRKSZ010000007.1, on the reverse strand, counting down.
AAAGTCAAAGAGCCGCTCCCTGAAGAATACCCGTATTTTAGAGAAGGTCTCATCTTGTTCACCTATCTGCATCTGGCCGCAGAGCCTTCCCTGGCTGAAGCATTAAAGCAAAAAGGCGTGACAGCCATTGCCTATGAAACGGTCAGCGACGGCCGCTCCCTTCCTTTGCTGACGCCGATGTCAGAGGTAGCCGGGCGGATGGCCGCTCAAATCGGCGCGCAGTTCCTTGAAAAGCCGAAAGGCGGAAAAGGCATACTACTGGCCGGTGTACCCGGAGTCGCGCGCGGGAAAGTGACGATCATCGGCGGAGGCGTTGTCGGCACAAATGCGGCAAAAATCGCGGCGGGCCTCGGAGCCGATGTGACGATGATCGATTTAAGCGCGGAACGTCTGCGCCAGCTTGATGATCAATTCGGCAACCAAATCAAAACATTGATGTCCAATCCGGTCAACATCACCGATGCCGTAGCGGAAGCCGACCTCCTCATCTGCGCGGTTCTGATCCCGGGTGCCAAAGCGCCGACTTTAGTGACGGAAGAGATAGTCAAACAGATGAAACCGGGCTCTGTGATCGTTGACGTCGCAATCGATCAAGGCGGCATCGTCGAGACGGTGGATCACATCACAACCCACGACAATCCGACCTATGTCAAACACGGAATCGTCCATTACGCCGTTGCCAACATGCCGGGCGCCGTTCCGCGGACATCCACAGTCGCACTGACGAATGTAACGGTTCCGTACGCGCTTGAAATCGCAAATAAGGGCGCGGAAAAAGCGATACTTGAAAACCGAGCGCTAAAAGCCGGCGTAAACACAGCAAACGGCCATATCACTTATGAAGCCGTAGCCAGGGACTTAAACTATGATTACGTTCCGGCAGAGCTTGCGATCGAAAATTCGTCGTCAGCTGCCGGCGCCTAGCATCAAAAAGACAGAGCCTCAGGAAATATCTCCGAGACTCTGTCTTTTCCTATTATTCCGTTTTTCGCCAATCCTGAAACAACTTTGCCGCGATTGCAGAAACAGGGATCGCCGCAAACAGAACGATTCCCCACAGCGTCCTGTTTGAGGAATCGCAGGCTGCGGCAAACAGCAGCAAAACCGCCGCAGCTGTCAGCGCTAATAAAACAGCAAAAGCCTTTTTCTTGAATGATGCGATAAAAAGCCAAAAACAGACGGTCAGCATGAAAAATATGAGCAGCTGTACGAAAAACATTTCATTCTCCCCCGCTAATCAAAGCTGTACTTTTCTTCTTTCCAAGGATTTCCCCTCATATGGTAGCCGTTTTTCTCCCAAAAGCCCGGATGGTTTTCCTTTGTAAACTGAATGCCCCTCAGCCATTTGGCGCTTTTCCAAAAATACAGATGCGGCATGACCGCTCTTAGCGGAAAACCGTGCTCCGGTGTGAGCGGGGCGCCGTTGTGGGAATGAGCCAAAAGAGACGAATCCTTTAAAAAGTCTTCGAGCGGAACATTCGTCGTCCAGCCTTCCTCTGCATGCAAGATGACAAATTTGGCTTCGGGAAGCGGCTTTACTCTTTCAACGATCTCCTTTGTTTTGATCCCTTCCCAGACATTATCGAGCCTGGACCAGCCTGTTACACAATGAATATCATTGGACACTTCGCTCTGCGGCATGTCATGCAGATCATTCAAAGACAGCAGGAGCGGCTGTTCGACAAGTCCGTAGACTTGCAAATTCCATTTTGAGAGGTCTTTGTATTCCGGAACATCGCCTGCATGAAGAACAGGAAAAGATGTCGTGACATTTTGGTTTGGAGGCACCCTGTCGGACTTGTGCGGTTTTGTTTTTCCAAAAAACACGAAAGAACCCCCTTTGTTAACTTTGTTTAAAAAGTGGTTGACAAACTATTTTACGATCTCTTACGATAAGGTTGTGTTGAATCACTGAGGAGGAACAAAGATCATGAATAAAAAGAAACTTCGCGCCGCTGATATGGCGCTTGTCGGAATGTTTGCCGCCCTCATGGGGATCGGCGCTAATATCACTTCGTTTGCCCCGTTTCTGCAAATCGGCGGTATTCCGCTTACGATGCAGCCTTTCTTCTGTCTGCTTGCCGGGCTTCTGCTCGGCCGCAAATTAGGTGCGCTGTCCATGATCGTTTATGCGTTAGTCGGCTTTGTAGGCGCTCCTGTATTCGCTTCTTTTTCAGGCGGTATTTCCGTTCTTTTCAAAGGAAGCGCCGGATTTATTCTATCCTACATTCCTGCCGCATATGCCGCGGGCTGGATCACGGACAAAGTATCAGAACCGAGAACAGGCCACTTTTTCACAGCTTCATTGATCGGTACACTAATCATTTATCTGATTGGCGTCAATTATACGTATCTCGCGTTTTCAACTTGGCTCAATACACCGTTGTCTTATTCAGCCGTTTGGAAGATGATGACCTGGTTCTTCGTGAAAGACTTGGCATTCTCCGTTCTGCTCGCCGCGCTCGCCTCAAAGGTTTTCCGGGCGGTTCAAAAAGGCGCAGGCTTCAGAAGAAACCCGACCTATTGATTAAGAGCAGGCAGTGCGGTTCTCTTTTTATTTTAACAAACATAGAAAAAAATTCCCCTCAAAGTGAGGGGAATTTTTTTAAAGAACAATCGCCGCGATCCAGCCAAACAAAATCAGCGGAATATTATAAAAGATGAATGTCGGAACACAAGTGTCCCAAATGTGGTGGTGCTGTCCGTCTGCATTTAAGCCTGATGTCGGGCCAAGCGTGCTGTCGCTCGCAGGTGAACCGGCGTCCCCGAGAGCCGCCGCCGTCCCGATAATAGCGATGGTCGCCATCGGACTGAAGCCAAGCTGCATGCAAAGCGGCACAAATATCGTTGCGATAATCGGAATCGTCGCAAATGATGAACCGATCCCCATTGTGATCAATAAACCGACAATCAGCATCAGCAATGCACCGATCACTTGATTATTGTTGATGAAACCTGTTGACGCTTCAACAAGAGCTTTGACATCGCCCGTTTTCTCAAGCACATTGGCAAAACCAGCGGCGGCCAGCATCACAAATCCAATAAACGCCATCATGTTCATGCCGTTTGTGATCAATTCGTCCGCTTCGCCGCGCTTCATCGCTCCGCTTAAAAACAAGACTGTCAAACCGCTGAGCGCGCCGAAGATCATTCCGTCGACATCTAAACTCTGAGACAAATAAAGCTGTACGCTTAGTGATACAGCGATGGCCAAACCGGCAATCGAAAGGCTTTTTTTCGTATAAACCGCCGATTTTTGACCGGCGATTTCCTTCATTTCGTATGTGCGCGGTTTGCGGTACACAAAAACAGCGGCAGCCAAACCGGCAATCATCCCGGCGATCGGGATGATCATGGCGATCGGAATATCAGCCAATGTGACCGAAAGACCGGCGTCTTTCATATTGTCTTTCAAAATCCCCTGGAAAATCTGGCCGAAGCCGACGGGAAGCAAAATATACGGAGCTGTCAGTCCGAATGTCATCGCACACGCAATCAGGCGGCGGTCCACTTGCAGCTCATTCAAAATTTTCAATAACGGCGGAATTAAAACAGGGATAAATGCGATATGAACTGGAACGATATTTTGAGACATACAAGAAATGATTAAAATCACGAAGACGATCAGCGCTTTTGAAAGGGTTTTGCGCCTTGCATCGCCTTCTTTGCCGATCAGCTTGACAGCAGCTTCAACCATGGCATCAGGAAGACCCGTTTTCGTCAAAGCGACCGCAAATGCGCCGAGAAGCGCGTAACTGACAGCGACGGTTGCGTTCCCTCCGAGTCCTTCCGTGAATATGCTGACCGTCTGGCCGAGGCCGAGACCGCCCGTCAGACCTCCGGCAAGTGCGCCCACAATCAAGGCAAGAACAACATTGACCCGCAGCAGGCTTAATATAAGCATGACAATAACAGCAATCACAACTGCATTCATATTTGAAACCTCCGAACAAACGCTTTAGTTTGCTAATGTAGTAGATAATTAAAGTAATGAACGTATAGTACCACATATTTTATGAATGCGTCAATGAGGCTCCTCTGTATTTTCCATAAAAAAAATCCCCTTCTGTCAAAGGGGATAAAAGCCTACAATTGATCTGAAAACCGCTCGACAAACGTGACAAGCGTCCTTACCATCACGCCTGTTCCGCCTTTCGGTCCAAAGCATGAGCTTTGAGCTGTCGTTGCCGTTCCGGCGATGTCAAGGTGAACCCATGGCGTCCGCTCGGCGAATTCGCCGAGGAACGTTCCGGCCATAATCGCATGGCCTTCCCTGCCCGGTGAATTGTTAAGATCGGCCATTTGGCTGTTTTTCACTCTTTTTTTGTCTTTTTCTGTAATCGGAAGCTGCCAAATCGCTTCTCCCGCTTCTTCAGCCGCCTGTCTCACCTGCTGATAAAGCGGATCATGATTTGTCATCGCGCCCGTCGTTTCCGTTCCCAGAGCTACGACGACACCTCCGGTCAGTGTCGCGACATCGATCAACACGGAAGCTCCGTGGTGCTTCGCATATGTCAGTCCGTCAGCGAGCGCCAGCCTTCCTTCGGCGTCCGTATTCAAGATCTCAATCGTCTTGCCGCTCAAGGAAACGATGACATCGTCCGGCTTCATTGCGCTTCCCGAAATCATGTTATCAGTCGACGGGATCACGGCAAGCACGTTTTGTTCCGGCCTTAATTCTCCGATGGCTTCCATCGCTCCCAAAACGCTGGCGGCTCCGCCCATATCTGACTTCATGCCGACAATGCCGCTCTTCGTCTTAATCGAATAGCCGCCGGTATCAAACGTGATCCCTTTGCCGACTAAACCGATGACATCATCCCATGTTTCTTTTCCCTGATATTTTAAGACGATCATTTTCGGCGGCTCTTCTGATCCTTGGTTGACCGCGAGGAGACCGCCCATCCCGAGCTCTTCCATTTCAGCCTTTTCGAGAATTTCACATTCAAATTCGTATTTTGCTGCCAATTCAGCGGCGTATGACGCGAGATCCGCCGCTGTCAGCATGTTCCCCGGCATGTTCACGAGGGTTCTCGCCGAATTCGTCGCATTTCCGTACACCTGCCCGACGTGCAAACTCGCCTGAATTTCTTTCAGGTCATGGTCTGTCAAAACATAGACGCTTTGCAGGCATTGATCAGGCACATTTGCTCTGTGCTTGTAATCCTGCACTTCATAGCATGACAGCATGCACGATTCAGCCAATGCATGCGCAGCGTCAGCGGCTGGGACCTCTTCAGATACGAAGCTGTCGAGCATGACGGTTAACTCCTGCTTTCGATCTTTGTGAATCTGCTGAACAGCTTCGGCAAAGCACTGCTTCGCATCCTCGAAGGTAAATTCCGCTTCACGGCCCAATCCGACGATATAGATGCGTTTGACTCCCTGAAGGGAAGGGGTAAATATTTTAGACACTTTCGTTTTTTTGGAAGATACATCCCCGTCTTTCAGCAGCTGAGAAAGCTGGCCGTCCAAAAGGCGGTCGATTTCTTCCGCCTTCCCGTACAGCCGGCTTTTTTTAAACAGTCCGATTAAAAGCGTTTCTTTTTTTTCGAAGTCTTTAAAGGCATAAAACATGCGTTCACAGCTCCTTATCAGCAAAGTGAGTAAAATTAAAACAACAATGTTATAATAGGAAAAACATTTTTTCCCGATGGGGTTTCATATCATATATTTTAGCAAATAACTGCGTGCTTTTCTGAATTCATCTCTATTTTCTTTATAGAAAGGATGTTCTGCAAAATGGAAATCCTCACAAACTTTCCTTTGCTGGCGAGCTTTGCCGCGATCTTTTTCGCTCAGTTTATCAAGGTTCCCATTTACTTTGTCGTCTCAAAAAAATGGGATTGGCGGCTTGTCACAAGCACGGGCGGAATGCCGAGTTCACACTCAGCGGCCGTCACGGCGCTCTCGACCGGTGTAGCTCTTGATCACGGGATGGATTCTTCTTTGTTCGCCGTTTCCGCAATATTTGCCGTTATTACGATGTTTGATGCAACCGGAGTGAGAAGACATGCCGGAGAACAAGCAACAGTGATCAACCGGCTTGTCCGCGATTTTAACCGCTTTGTCAACGAAGCGAAGGATTTCCCTAAAAGCCATCAGGAAGAAAAACAGAAAAAGCTGAAGGAACTGCTCGGCCATCAGCCGATTGAAGTGTTTTTCGGCGGCCTGACCGGCATTGCCCTGACGCTGCTTCTCGATTATTTATTGATGTAAAGCAAAAAAACGTTTAAGACGCCAGGTCTTAAACGTTTTTTCTTATTCTTTCGCCATTTTATATTTTTGTCTGAATACTTGCATCGATTTATTTTCATTCAGCTTCAGGAGATCCTCTTCGGTAATGGTGCCGTTTCCTTTTTTAATGACATAAACATCAAGTGTTTTTTTGCCCCATTCTTTATAAACATCCTCAACCGTCTCATAGTACAAATCGAGCCGGTTTCCCTTAATGGCTGATCCGGTATCCGCAACAACCCCATAGCCGTAGTCCGGGATGAACAATATCGTGCCGATCGGAAAGACCGACGGGTCGGCTGCAACGGTTGAATATAAATCTCTTTTTACTTTGACTCCCGAATATGCAATCCCGTAATCGGGATGATGAGGCTGTTTTCCCGTTGATTCAGCCCCTGCTGTATATCCGGTCGCGGTGACTTTTTGCTTCGGATACTTGCTCCAGTCAAACGCGTCTTCAAGCGATTTCGGTTTGTTTTTAATTTGTTCTGCGGCAGACAGAGACGTCTTTTCCGCTTTTTCTTCCGGAAGTGATTTAAAGGTGAGCATCAGCTGTTTCAAGGACAGATCGCGTTCTTTTGCCCAGCTGGATATATCCTGTGCCTCCACGCCTGAAACGGCAAAGAAGGTCGTCATAAAAGCAAGGACAAACAAAACTGTCATCAAGAAACGCCGGAACATAGTCATCACTTTTCTCAATTCTTCCACTCCTCTCACCATCTAGTTGTTTCCAAGTGGAAAAAGAAATATTCAGATGGCGGAAAAGTTTTGAGAAAAGTGAAAAAATTAACCGCAAAAAAACCCTCTCCCTTGAAGAAGAAGGCTTAAAACATTTGATATCCCCTTTTTCGCAGCGCTTTAATCGTAACGCCCGACAACAGGGCCCCGGCCATTCCGCTGGCTAAAATGATGATATCGGCAGCAGCCAATGAAGCCACTCTGTCAAAAAGGCCGGAAAATGCCTCTCCCGGCGCCTCTACATAGCGAATAAGCTTTTCTTTATTCACAATGAAAAGGCATACAATTGGATAAATGACAGCCATGATCCATGACATCCTGAGCAGCATATTCAGCAGAAAACCGATACCGAAAAACAGGACGAAAAATAAGACAACTGAAATGATGACAACTGGTAAACTAATCAAAGCCTCCACCCCCAATTCACCTCTTTTAGTGTACATTGGGGAAGGAACTTGAGTCAATCATTGGAAAGCGGCGATCAGCGGTCTTTTCCCGTTCCCTTGCAGTTGCTGCACGTTTCCGAACCGCCAAGCAGAAGCTGAAAATAGCCTTTTCCCGAACAGAAAGTACAGGTTGATTCAAGGCGATGGGTTGACGTCGTCTTCATTAGATACACACCTTTTTTCTTAATTTTCTGATAATATATCATGAACATTGTCAATAATAAAGTCAGAAAATATAACAGATCATTTGATGTAAGCGCTTAAAAGCTAAGCTTTCTTCCTTTTTCTTTCGTTTTTGAAGTTTTTAACCCCGAATAAAAAGCCCGCAGCTTCCGCTGCAGGCTTCGATTCCGCTTAGAAAAATTTAAACTTGCCTTTTTTCAGAACAAGTCCCGGCCCGCCGATCAGGAACAGCGAGCGGTTGTCGATGATTTTTTTCATCATGGACGCCGTCGTTCCCGTCATCTTTCTCCCGAATGCGACGCCGATTGCATCATGTTCGCCGAGAGAAGCGACAGAGCCTTTATTATCGAATGAGAACGTTTCCGTTTCTTTGCCGTGAATCAGTGCGGCCAAATTGTTTGCGCACGTTTCGCCCTGCTGCATGGAAATCTGCGCAGTCGGCGGATAAGGCCTTTCGGTTTCTTCATTTATGATCAGCGAGCAGTCTCCGATAACAAATATATCATCATGGCCTTCAACGCGCAGATCAGGCTTTACCTTCACACGGCCGCGCATGTTTTCAAAGCCTGATTCTTCTATGATCGGGTTGCCGCGGACACCTGCGGCCCATACGACAGTGCCTGCTTTGATTTCTTCGGTCTGATTGTCTTTTCCACAGATGATTCCGTCAGGCGTGCATTCTTTCACAGCCGTGCCGATTTTGAATTCAACGCCTTTTCCTTCAAGGTAGTTGACCGCATAATCGACAAGCTCCGGATCAAAGCCCGGGAGAACGGACGGCGCGGCTTCCACGCATATTAAACGAACCTGCTGGCGATCGATATCGTATTCGCGGCACAGCTCAGGAATGCGGTTGCCCAATTCGCCCAAAAATTCAATGCCGGTAAAACCCGCTCCTCCGACAACGATCGTCAGGCGTTCCGGGCGCTTCTCGGCTTCTGTGTTATACGTCGCAAACTGATATTCAATGTGCTCGCGAAGCTGCCGGGACGAGTTGATGTTTGAAATGGAGAAAGCATACTCTTTCAATCCAGAAATTCCGAAAGTTTCAGGGACGGCCCCCAGCGCTACGACAAGATAGTCGTAACTAAGCTCGCCGGTTTCAAGGACGACTTTCTTTCCTTCTTTATCGATTTTCTTTACCGTATCCTGAACGAAATTGACACGGGATGTATTGATGACGTCTTTAATCTGATAGCGGCATCTGTCATGATGAAGCGTACCTGCGCTCGCTTCGTGCATCCAGGTTGTCTCATAATGATAATTGTGCTTGTTGACAAGCGTAACATCCGCTTCATTGACGCCGATTTTTTTAACAAGTCTCGTAACGGTCATTAATCCACCATAACCTGCACCTAATACTACTACTTTTGGCTTATTCAACGGAATCACATCCACCTTTTCTGTATTTTACTGCTAAGCCGGATTAAAAATAGCCTTTGGGTTATCTTCTGCCGGCTTCAGGCTTTTTATGAAAAAAAGTTTGTGAAACCCTTCACTTTAATTTACCGAACAACGGAATGTTTTTCGGCTGTGCGTCGAAAAATATTCACGAATCTTTAACAAAATGTTCACAACTACATCATAGCCGCTCGCTTTTGCTTTTTCAAGATTAAATATGCTCGGGCGGCAGACTTTAGATCAGACGGTAATATTTTCCGATCTTAAAAAAACAGACGCGCTCGTATTTATTTTATGTGATATGATATAATTAAGAACAATTTTCATTTAGGGGGCATTATTTTCATGCGTGAAGACTCAAAAGTATATGACATTACAATTATCGGGGGCGGCCCTGTCGGCTTGTTTACCGCATTTTACGGCGGAATGCGGCAAGCGAGCGTCAAAATTATCGAAAGCCTGCCGCAGCTAGGCGGTCAGCTGTCCGCTTTGTATCCCGAAAAATACATATACGATGTAGCCGGGTTCCCTAAAATCCGCGCTCAGGAGCTGGTCGACAATTTAAAAGAGCAAATGGCGAAATTTGATCAGACCGTTTGTCTGGAACAAGCCGTCGAAAGCGTTGAAAAACAAGCAGACGGCATTTTCAAGCTCGTCACCAACAAAGAAATCCATTATTCTAAAACGGTGATTATTACAGCCGGAAACGGAGCATTCCAGCCGAGAAAGCTCGAGCTTGAATCTGCGGCACAATACGAGAATGCAAACCTTCATTACTTTATAGATGATCTGAATCAATTTGCGGGCAAACGCGTTGCGGTGTTGGGCGGCGGCGACTCCGCCGTCGACTGGGCGCTCATGCTGGAACCGATCGCTAAAGAGGTGTCAATTATTCATCGCCGCGATAAATTCCGCGCACATGAACACAGCGTCGAAAACCTGCACAATTCAAAAGTCAATGTGCTGACACCGTTTGTTCCGACCGAACTGATCGGCGCCGAGCGGATTGAACAGATCGTCATCGAGGAAGTGAAAGGCGAGAGAAAAGAAATCATCGAAGTCGACGATGTGATCGTCAACTTCGGCTTTGTTTCATCTCTCGGACCAATCAAAAACTGGGGGCTTGAAATCGAGAAAAATTCGATCGTCGTCAAGTCCACAATGGAAACGAACATCGAGGGATTCTATGCAGCCGGTGACATCTGCACATACGAAGGAAAAGTCAAGCTGATTGCCAGCGGATTTGGAGAAGCACCGACCGCTGTCAATAATGCAAAAGCTTACATGGATCCTAAAGCGCGCGTGCAGCCGCTGCACTCTACAAGCATGTTTGAAAACAAATAAAAATGAAAAGGAGCCTGACACCGGCTCCTTTTCATTATATGATATTCAAATATGAGAAGATCGTTCCCAAAATCAGCACAATCGTTAAGATACCGACCACTCCCGCCGCAGTCAAGACAATCCGGTCCGTAATTTTCTGTGCTTTTGGAAGCGGTTTTTCGCAGCCGCATGCTTCACAGACTTTTGAATCGTAAGGCGTAAGCCCGCCGCAGCTTCTGCAGTTGATTTTTTCCATGGTTGAACCCCTTTTCTTTACTGGGCTTGGACTCTAAATAAACCTGTCCAGTATAGAATAACAAATTGACGAATAGAATGTCTTAAGATTCACAAAATATTCTTAAATGAACTCCAAAAAACCCTTGTTAGGAAGTGACGATATGTCTTACTACAACAATCGCAATCAAGAGCCTTTGCCAAAGGAAGATATCAGTACGTGGGAATGTACCGCTGAGGACTGCAACGGATGGATGAGAAAAAATTTCACGAGCAGCGATCGCCCTCTATGCCCTCTGTGCAACAAGGAAATGGTAAGCGGAAGCCGCTATATCACCTCAATCACCAACAACACGAGCAATCTCAACCGAATCTTTAACCAGAAATAAACACGATTGTTCCGGAAGCCCCGTTGCAAAAACCTTGCTCAGCACTTGAGCGGGGTGGCTGCATTGCTTCCTTCCGGCATTTCCCGAGCGAAGCGGAAAACAGATTATGTTAAATCTTTTACCAAAAGAATCTCATCCCGAATCGGTATGCCGTTATCAGCGGCAAAGGGAATTTCAGGCTTTACTTTTCTTGCTTCTTCAACTGCGTTTACATACAGCTCGGCCATTGTATAGCCTCTCTTTTGATAAAACATAAACGCCCGCATATTATCGTTCGTCGTGATCAGTTTAATCGATTGACACTGTTTTCGCTTTGCAGCACGTTCCACTTCGTTTAAAAGGAGTGAGCCGATCCCTTTGTTTTCGGCAATACTGTCCAAGGAGACGACTTCACATTCGTTTCCGGCGATGAAGTACGTAATCAGACCTTTTATATCACCTTTATCATCTGTCACAGCGAATCCTTCCAATTCATCGCAGCGGAATGTTCCGTGTGAATTGACCATGTCCGGACTTCCCCAATGCTTATGAAAAAACGCGGTAACGTCCGCTTTTGACAAGCCGAGCGTTGATACGAGTTTCATTTCTTTCCCCCCAGATCATAATAAAACGCCTTTTCGTCACGATGATGCATCGCAATGAAAGGCGTTTTTCTCATTCCATATCGTTGACCTGATGCCAATATGTCAGCACTCTTCAGGCTTCCCTGCATTCACTGCGGTTCTGAATGATGATCCGCAGCCGCATGAAGCGATGGCATTTGGATTATCGATGGTGAATTGTCGATATTCCCAAATGTAGACCAAACGGTAACTTATCGCTCACTGAACCGATTTTCATACTCGTTTATTTTTTCGTTCTTACGTATTTAACGCATCGTGCATTGTTAACGTTATTATAAACGGTTCAGGTAATTCGGACAAGCGTTTTATTTCGAAAAAAAAGCGCCCCATCCGATTAAGGACGGGGCAGACGATCTATTCAGTTTTTCCGAAGCCTTTGACGTAGGTTAATAGATACGACAGTGCGATCAGTATGCTGCCTTGATATAACGGATGAATGATATCGGAAACAATCTCCATCATTCTAACCGGCTTCGGTGTTTCTCCGTCAGCAACGAATTGATTCGCGTTAAGATACAGGGTACCTTCGATGTTCGTCAATATACCGGCCACAATTACGATCCAGCCGAGAACAAACAATATTTTCGGAAATTTTTCTTTCATTGATATCCCGCCTTCATATTTGATTAGTCCGTATCCTATTATCGGTTAAACGGTGGGAGTTTTGAACTATTCGCGGAAATTGTCGAACGAAAGTGCGGCCTGGACAGCCCTAAATTTAACTCTTTTGTCCAAGAAAGTGTGACTGTATCGCGATATCTTGGGTGAATTTCCTATCAATATGCGGATATGTTGCGGAAGCAACCGTTTCTCCGTCAATTTGAACGGCCACATTGTGGTTCTGCCTTACGCCTTGGTCAATCGAACGCAGTATTCCGATGACCTCGCTTGATATTCCGAGTTCTCCTCCGACTGCCGCCGTATGGCCTGCGTCAATCATCCGCATCAAATTCGCCTGTTGCGCTTCCGTTAGAACCATTTCGTTCCGCAGTGCCCGGATGTCGACTTCGTGACTCATCGGAGCATTTTCGAACTTAGACGCAAGGCCACCGGTATGGAGCCTGTTGATCTGACCGCGGCCGACGATGCCGCCGACGTGATACGGAACTTCTTGTCCGCCTTTTCCGTGCGTCTTCTTGAATGTCTCCGCGCTCTCTTCGATTTCCGATCCGTCCATGCTATAGGTGACGTGGATCTTTTTATTGATCCTTCGCGCCAGCTTAGCGTTCATGTTTTCAGCTTCGTTTGTAATCTCCTGGACCTTCGACTTTGCCGCCTGAAGCTGCGCGATTTCTTTATCGATTGCTTTAACGGCATCACGATACTCCTTCGTCTTTTTGTCCGCAGCCGTTGTGTTGTTTTCGAGATTGGCTTTCGCGTCTTTGAGATTAGCGATTTCTTTCTTGAGAACGTTGACGCCTTCTCCTTTTTTCGCGTTCAAACCGACTTGTTGCAGCTCAATATCAATCAATTTCTGGTTAATATCCTTCAGTTTGCCGAGCTCTTTTTGTACTTCACCTAAGCTTTCTCGCTTTGTCTGTAGATTGTCGAGGTTTGCGACGAGTTGTTCCCGCAATTTATTGAGCGTCGCTTCTTCGGCGGCTAAATTAATTTCGGCTTGGTACTGCGCTTTTTCGTTACCTTCTGCTTTTGCTGAGTTAAGTTCGTCAGTTACGTCCTTTACTTTTTGCGTTTGATCAGCAATCTTCCCCTCTAATTCTGCTCGCTCTCCATCTAATTTTTTTATATCTGTTTTAAGATTCTGCTGTTTTTGAAGGTGTTCAGCTTCTTTGCTCTGAGCTGTAGCTTTTTGTTTTTCTAATTCAGTCCGAAGTTCTTCCGCCTTAGCCGCACTTAACTTTTTAACGGCCTCGGTGTTTTTTGTAAAAGCATTGCCCTGCTCGCTAATAGCCGCGTTTGTTTCTGGCGCCTTCTTTACGATGTCGTCATTCAGTTTCAGAAAACGGTCAAACTCCGCATTTGTAAGCCCGGACCGCTCCTTTAGATTCGCCTGCTCGTCTTTAAGACGTTTGATAACCTCTGGATCTGTCTCCGTTTTCAAACGGTCATTAAGGTCGAGATAATGGGCAAACTCATCCGCAGTCAGCTTCGTTTTTGATTGAAGCTTATCGAATTCTGATGCGACCTTATCAAGCGACTCGATCTCTTTCTGCTTTGTCTCCGCAGCCTCCAAACTAACGGTGTTCATTGCGTCATAACTATTTTTAATGCCGATGAGTAAGCCGCCGAGAAGAGAAAGAGCCGTAATCGTCAGCCCAACCGGCCCCAACGTTAAGCTTTTCAGCGCAACTCCAAGTTTGACAACCGTCGACGCTACGAGCGCAATCGCCGCCGCTGTCCCCGCCATTTCGAGTCCTGTCGTGATAATTCCCGGATTCAGCTTATTAAGGAAATCGAGTATTTTCGTTCCCTCGTCTACAATTTTTCGGAAAGTAGGCAAAAACTCGTTACCGATCTTGATGCCGAGGCCATCGAGCGCACTTCTGAATTTTTCGAAGGATCCGTTCAGGTTATCCATTTGCGTTTTAGCTACACGATCAGCCGTACCACCGGCTTCTTTTAACGTACTTGAATATTTACGCAGTTCCTTTTCGCCAACGCTGAGTAACGTAACAAATCCGGAAGCCGCTTCAGTTCCGACAAGCTGTGCGGCAGCTGCCGTTTTCTGTGACGACGTCATGCCGTCAAATCTTTCCGCGATATGTCCAATGAGTTCCGGCAACGGCTTCAGGTTGCCGTTCGTGTCTTGTATTTCGAGGTTATATTTTTTAATCGCTCGTGCGGACTGTCCGACTGGATTCGCCAAATGCAATAGCGTCGCCCGCAATGCGGTACCCGCCATCGATCCCTGAATACCCGCATCTGACATTTTCGCCACTGCTGTCGCCGTGTCTTCGATCGAATATCCAAGAGAGGTCGCAACAGGGGCAACGAATTTCATTGCGTCACCTAATTGGCCGAGGTCCGTATTCGCCGTCGTCATCGCTTTAACAAGCACGTCGACCGCGCGCCCAGACTCTTCCGCTTTGATTCCGAAGCCCGTCATAATGTTCGAAACGATATCGGCCGATCGTCCGAGGCTTTCATTTGATGCTGACGCCAGGTTAAGGACGGCCGGTAATGATCCGACTTGTTCCTCTACGCTGAAGCCCGCCATTGCTAAAAATTGGAGCCCCTCCGCCGCCTCTACCGCTGTAAATTTCGTTTCAGCGCCCATCTTAGACGCGATGTTCTTTAAATCTTCGAATTCCTGACCGGTCGCGCCGCTGATCGCCTTGACGTTCGACATGGCCGCTTCGAAGTCTGCCGCAGTCTTAACGGACGCTCCGATGCCGGCGACTACCGCACCGCCGACGGCCAGCGACGCCTTTTGTATTTGGCCCATTTCCTTCGATAGCTTTTTGGACGATTTCCCCATCTCCGACATGTCGCTCTTTGCTTGATCGGATTTTTTAGACCAATCGGCCATATCGAGAATCAAACGGGCACGTATTTCTCCGACTGTTGCGGCACTCATTCTTCAGTACCTACCTGTGTCCAATAAATGAAAAGCAGAATTTCTTGAGGGCTATATTGATTTAGAGTTTCTGTGGCCGCCAATATCTCAGCCTCTTGTTCTGTGGTGAATGAAAAATTTCCGGCTATCACTGCGTCTTTCATCCAGTCAATAACCCCAAGCGCTTCAGCAACTTTGTTAGCTTCCTCTTCCGTTCTGAACGGTGTTTTCACCTTTACCATACAATTCGCTCCTTTTCGTTGAAATAAAAAAGGCGCCCGATTAAATGGCGCCCAAAAATGAGGAGGTTTGCTCCGAAACGGCCATGTCAGAAACCGTTCATCATCGCAAAAAGTATTTAGCTGTTCTCATCAATCATTCTGTCAAAGTATTCGTGCGGCTTATTGGCGTACATTGCTGTTTCGGACCCAAGCAACTCCTTAATGGCGTTATGGTGAACGCCACCATCCAGTAACAGGTCGCTGTTTTTTCCGGCTGTAGCAAGCCCTTTAAGTGTTTCAGCACGTTTCTGCTCCTCAGTCATAGATTTCACTTTGATGTGTTCGTAAATTTCGTTCAATTTAACTTTCTCGGCGGCAGATCCGTCTTTTACAATAGAGGCGGCCATTTCATAGAATTCAGACTGTAGCTGTTTTGCCAGATAAGGGTCTGTAGTCTCCTCCACGAACATTTTCAAGCTCTCTATTCCTCGCTCTGGATTCGGCGCAAGAAGAAGGGACGTTTTCAGGTCTGCCAGCTTTTGATTGAACGTTGCAACCTTGGTTTCTTCCGGCTGCGCTGGGTCTTCTAGGAGAATTTTTGTCGCAAGATCAATCGTTTTATCAGCCGCCTCCGTGGCTTTATCTTTTACCTTCATCATCTCACCCAGAAATATATCCCGGTATCTTTGGTTTAGTTTTTCTTTCTCTATCTGCTTACCTTCATTTGACAACATCCTGTCATTAGTTATCTGGGATAGCTCTTCACGATAGCTCGTTTTAGCTTCTAATACGATATCCCGGGCTCTTTTCCGAGTAGTTTCCATTTGTTTGTAGCTCTCTTGCATCTCTTTGAATTTAGTCATTCAATATTCCCCCTGTTTTTCAGTTCTTGCGGCCTTCTCATTGGCCGATAATTCTTTTTCGAATTCATCTGCGTCCATGACGTCTTTTCCGCATTCAATCATTGCATTTTTTGCACCATATTCGACAGCGCAATCCATTGCACGGTTGAAAAGCTCCCGGACGTATCCAATTTCAGAAGAGTACACGTTTTTGACCGTTGCAAGAAACAACAATTCGCCGTCTATGTTGCGTATTTCGTATCTGCCGCCAGCACAATCGAGTTTTATGCTCGCATCCCCGCCTGGGAACAAAAAAGACCGCTGCTCCCTGTCTTTGCTTTCGCGAAGATAGGAAACACCGGCCGGTCCGTATGGTCCGTAGTATTCGGTTTCGGTTACAACGCAGAACATGCCGGTTCCTCCTTTTCATAGACGACCTTCGCTTCTTCCCCGTAAGCTCGACCTTCTAGCACCGCCCGCGATACGTTTATATCCCGGCTACAGCCGGACGATCGACGCAGAATCTCCCCGGTTTCGGCGTCTAACGTAAGAACTTCGGTAGGCTTAACGTATATCAGAACGTCATACAAATAAGAACTCCCCTTTCGATGCAAAAATCGAATTCTAATAGTAATATATCTGGGTGCCGTTTTTTGCATTTATAAAGCCCGTCATATCAACGTTTACGGACGTCTAAATCGTCATTCTTTTTCTTTGTCTATCACGATAATCACGATTCCTTCGCCGGCTATTTTCCTTTTCATTTTCAACCGCACATCCGGCGCAGTATTGTTGCCGGTTACTCCTGCGTTCGAACCGCTGGCCGCAACGTTTGCATTTTCCCGCCCGGTTCGACTTGTTCCGTAACGGATGATCGGCCGGTAAGCATTCGAGATACTCCCGCATTAAAGCCGGCTCTGCGGGCAGAACGTTTCGCATAAAGTACGGACATATATTCCCCTGTATTGAATCCGTTTTGATTTCAACGGTACACAAACCGCAACGCTGAAGATCGCAGGCGCCGCCACTTTTATAGTTGGCGCAATGATTTCGGGCTAGACGGCCGAGTTTGCTTCGTGTCGAGTTAATCTTTCGCTGATTCATTTCACAACCTCCGTTTGCGCGTAGAATTCAAGCAGGCTAATCACTTTTTCCGGATTAAGGCTCAATTTGTTAATTAATCTCCTGGAGACTTTTGGAGTAATATTTCGCTTTCCGTTTTCAATCATGCAAATAAAAGCCTCAGAAACACCCGTCAAATCTGCTACATCCTTTTGTGATAGCCTATAAATTCGCCGAATTTTCAAAACCTGATGACCGGTCAATTCCATGTTTTCGATTCCCCTTTGTTAAATTTTCTTAACTAAAGTGCCGAAAAAAAGGCATAAAAAAAGCATTAGCCAGAATGGCTAATGCAAGTTTGAAAGAGATACCACGCGCCAGTATCCCTCTCACTATATTCGTGTTTTTTCCCGTTTGTATGATAGATTTTAAGACCCGATGCAATATTCACTGTAAAGATACCCGGACTCTCACCATCTCTGAATTTTTCATACTCTGTCTTCTCTTCCCCGTCGCTCTCAACCTGACCAAATTTTATATCACCCGACTGCTTAGCTTTTGTATCTCTGCGGGGGGAATATGCACGGTTTCCGTCTGACTCTCGCTTCCCGTATAATTCTATTTGATCGGTGAAAACAAGGCGGACTTTGTCCTTTTGACCGACATTTTCTTCGCGATTAGGAAGATATCCGTCGCGCTTGGGAGCCAAGTATGTGCCGGTCCTTTTCAACCGTTTATCCGCGTCCCTTTGCTCCTGTCCGCAAGCGTCGCTGCAATATTTCTTTTTTCCAAGGCGCAGAAAAACATTGTTACAATTCCAGCAAGCACACACTCGATAGCCTTCCGGAACTTCGGAGGGCATGGGCGGCATATACTTTCGCTCTTCCTGCTCCCACTCTTCGCGGGTCCGTTCCTTTACTTGAAGCCGCTCGATATTTTCGTGGACTTTGACGAACAGATCGGTAATTAATTTCATTAACTCCTGCGCCGATTGTAGCGGACTTTTTCCGGAAGCCTGGACGTAAGCCGAAAGTGCGGCATCCACCTCGCGATTCAGGCGTGCAGCATCCATAAATTCGGAGTTGACTTCGATTTTCCATCTATTTATTTTTTGTTCAAGCTCTTTCTTTGGATTAACTTCTTTCACCTTGTTTCCTCCTTCCTTATTTAAAACATTGCAATCGTTCGCTTACGCTCACGCTTGCGGATGCTCATTTACTCGCGATATATCTTTTATTAAAAATATCCGCGCGAATGTATATGAGCGCTATTATTTGTTGGTATGTTTAACGTTGGTATGTTTCCCTTGGTATGTTTACTCGGATATCTAATGCCCCTTTGCAAACGTACCTCTAATGGCTGTATCCAAACAGGCATCTAATGCATGTATCATTCATAAACGGACGGATCGGGGACTATTTCCTCCCCTTCCTCGGAGACAATATAACCGTCATCGCTGATCCGCGGGCAGAAAGAAACGAAATACCACTTATATCGATTTGTCCCTATCCATACGTCTCTTACGTCGAGAAGCAGTCCATTCGCTAATAGAATATCCACCAGTTTCTTTATCCGGCTTTCTGCGATCCCCAGCTCAGACGCTATCTTTTGTCGCCCCGGAAAACTTGCACCAAAACGATCGTTTTCATCTCCATTTTTTAGGGTATGGGTGCCGTCCACATACGAAAGTAGATAAAAATAAAGCGCAATTACGTCCCGGATTTGAAACTTACGCTGCGTACGACCGACAGAAGAGTTATAATCGTCTATGATTCTCGGAAAAACTTTACGCAAAAGGTCCAGGTTATACATTTCATAATTATCGTGAGATAGTAATTCCTGTTTGTTGTTCGGAAGTTTTTTCTTTGGCCTCTTCGTTTTTTTAATAACACAGATTTCTATCCTTATTTATAGTTGCGAAATGACTTTCCGAGCCGGACATACGTCCTCACATATAACTGCGAAAGTAATTGGCGATATGGCAACACAAGTAACGGTGAACATCCCCTTGAGAACTATCCAGAATCTATTTTTACCGCCTTCTTTAATTCATTTGAAAACCACGAAACACTGAGAACAAACTGACTTTCGAGTAAAGTAATTTTGTTTTTCATTTTGTGCTTGACAATCCTCCTTTTTGTGATTATAATTGCAATAGATAATATAATGGGTGTACTTTAAACTAAAAAAGTTTTCACCCGTACTTAAATAGATTCGAATTAGAAAAGAAGTCTATGTCCGTCGAATCTAAAAAAATATTTATTTATTCGCACCCGGAAACCCGTTCGGCCCCGGATGCGTATAGTCTACTAGATTAATATCGGTCATTAAATTCAAATGTTTAGTGTTTTAATCAAATTAGTTTCGATAATTTTAAAGACGGATTTAGTTGTTCCCGCAACTGTTCGTCTTTTTTTTATTTCCCATTCAAATAAAGCATCGACGTATCTTACCCCCCCCCTCATTATTAACTGCGAATATACTTTTATAGCCGGACGGTTCATGGGTTATACATACGGCACAAGTGCGCGTTCCAGCTCGGTCCTTTCCTTCCTCAAAGCAGACCTTTCGTTGTGCAGCCGTTTGTTTTCGGCGCAAAGCTGGGCCAGGCGTCTTTTTATTTGCAGCTCATCGTCACCGGTCGCCCCTATTAAAGCCAGCCGCCGCCTAGCAATCTCGTAGCTGTTCGAATGGAAGTCGACCTCTACCTCGCACCATTTGCGATGAACTGCGTCTCTTTTCGCAATTAAGGCGTTACGTGTCGCTTCTTTCAACGATTGCAGAGCATCATCAGACAACGCGTGCGGAGACTGAAGCGCATAGTCCGCCGGGAAAACATCTAAAATCGTTCCATTTTCCGCAATGACCAGGCGCACCTGTTCGCGAGGATTATCATAAACGGACTGGCTGCCGCTAGTTGATTCGAGTGACCAGACGAACGAGGCACCTTGAGCATACTTCGGTAATACGTTTTGTGCATGCGTTTTTGATAGGCCGAGGCGTGTCGTTGCTTTTTTAATTGCCGCTTTAGAAACGTTAAATTTCTCCATAGTTTTCCCTCCCCAAATTAAAGCCAATCCGAACGAAACGACATGTTTGCGAGTTCAGAAACATCGATTTTGCGGAGGTCTGCGCCTACCTTTGACGTGTCTACCATAAAAAACCGAGGATAGTTGTTTTCATAAAGATGGTATCCGTCGCTCCTTTTTTCTAATCGGTCAGTATTGTAAAACACCAGCCCGTCATCCGAATACATTCCAATAACATCGGCTGCAATTAACCAGGCGTCCGGAATTTCGTGTATTTCCTGTTTCGTATCGAATGTTTCCCCGTGATAATGCAGCTTTACTGCCTGCGGTTGAAATTTTTCCGTCACGCCGGCCGCACCTCCTCACCGAATAGTTCTCGCGCTTCCGTGACGCCGATTTCGGCGCATCCTGCGAATGCTCTCCGGGACACTTGCGGCAAGAGTGCGAAAAATTCCTCCGGGTTTAGGTTCACAAATTCATCTGAGCCTGCGGGATAGACATTCCACCAACCAACAACAGTCTTTCTATAGTAAACGTTCATTCTCCAACTACCTCCTTTAATTGTCCGCCAAGATGAGCCAACAGCTCGATCGTGTTCATATTCACAATAGTTTCGAGATCCATCTCCGAGTCAGAGACGTACGGTAGATCGTAAATCAATTCCGCACGCTGACCGATTTCTAAACCGTGAGGACCGTTGTATAGGCGATAAAGATTGAGCCACTCCTCGTCTATATAAAGTACATAGTCGCGACCTACGTTTAAGACATCTACCCGTTCGCGGCTTTCTTCGCCAGTATCCGAATAAATAAAAACGAAATCTACGGTCATTTTCTTCGGTTGTTCCCCTGCGTCAATCCATGTTAATTCGCTCATAGCGTCTCCTCCTTTTTTTGCGCCAAAAATAGCATGAAATCGAGTACAGGCATTTTCGCGATCTCTTCGGTTGTTAGGCCGAAATTAAATCCGACAGGAAATTCGAGCGGCAGATCGTACAGGACTTCGCACTTTTCGCCGATTTCCCATTCGCCCTCTTTGCCGCGCATCCTATAAAGCGTGAGATAGGCTTCGTTCACTTCGAGCGCGATATCGGATCCAAGATGCAGTACTTCGGTAGGTTCTCGATAATCGATGGCCCCCGTTTTCGGATCGTACAGGACGAAATCCACGGTTAGGACTTCCCAATGATGGTTGGAAATTTGGTTATTCAATTCTTGACCTCTCCTTTACCACTGAAGTAAAACTCGTTGGGTTAATAATATTACTCCAGAAGTAAAGCGTCAAGAGTTTTTCAGATATTTTTCAAAAAATATTTTACTACTGGCGTTTTACTTGTATAATACGATTAGAAACAAATTCATGGAGGACTGTTAAAATGGGTTTTAGATTTAATTTGAACAATATACTGGACGAGTTAGGAATAACTAAGAACAAATTAGCTGTTGAGGCAAAAGTAAGGCCGGCAACTATTGGGGATCTTTGCGAGGGGAAAACCAAAAGATTAGAACTTGAAACAATTGAGAAGATCTTAAATGTATTAAATGACATCTCACCAACTAAGACATACACAATAGATGACATTATTCTTTACAAGTCGGATATACAGGATTAAATTCAGATGATGTTTGAAGAAGAAAAACAAGAGTGGCTTCTTTTTAAAGAAAGAAAGTTAAACGTCCGGGTGTTCAAGGTTAATTCTACATATGAGGTGCATGCATCGATTATCGGAAAAGGTACATACACAGCTCGCGGCCTTGAAAAATGGTCTACTATTGCGGAAGCTATTGAGGGCATTAATAAAAAGTAAATACACAACATTAGAAGAAAACAAAAGCCCGACTCGATTTGAGCGGGCTATCTATTTTTCAATTTTAGTTTTTTCGATCTCATCATCATAGATGGTATAGGACTGTATCTCTTCATTAGGAGGATCATATATTCCTTGGAATTTGCTTTCCTTATCTCCGTTTAAATATCCTTCTACCCTGATCCCCCCCATCGGACTTATGTAGTAGTCGTCAGAAAAACTAACACCTTTAACACCTCTGTAATTTTCATACAAAAACTTCTCCATATGTTCTTGAGCTTCTTTAACAAAAGCAATCTCTTTTTCTTTTTGATCATGCTGATACTTCATAATAAATCCTCCAACTGCTATAATTATTAAAATAAGGATAATTATGTACTTTTTCTTTTTCAAAGAAACCAACCCTTTCATACCCTAATTTTACAAAAATAAAGAGGCGATGTATATGACCAACGACATAAAAGTGCCAAATGTATCAGATAAAACTTATTTCATTCTTAATAGAGAGGCCTACGACCGCGAACGGTTGGACGATCTAATGAAGTCTGGAAAACCAATACAAACCGAAAAGAATTCGTATTGGTACGTAGAAAGAATTAAAAGGGATAACGATACAGGACTCGATGCGGTTGTTGTATCGCAGGGCAAAAAAACAAAAGACGGCAAGTGGGTCAAATCAGATAATCCCGAAAACGTTGTCGTAGCCTTCGCGGGAACAGATCCTAAGAGCCAATTCTTCCAGGATGTTATTGACGCTGACGGCGGGAACGTTGTAATGGGAATTGACCCGAAAAAGAAGGAACACTACATAGTCGAAAAAGATGCGAAAGATACTTCTAAAACACTCGGAAAATATAACGGAACTCCGACACAAGACTCGATGCTTAGCACCGGTAACTACAAGTTAATTACAAAAACGTCCCAAATCGGGCAAGCTGACGATCTGGTGCGGGAAGTTAAACAAAAGTATAAAGGCACCTCGACAGTTATTTCAACAACCGGACACTCGCTTGGCGGCGCTGAGGCTGAATATAGTGCGGTCAACAATAATGTCTATGCCGTCGCGTTTAACAGCCCCTCAATTGTTAAGCTGCATTCTGAGGAGCAACAAAAGAAAATTAATAACGGCGAATATGACCGGTCCATAAAATCGATTATCAATCC
Source organism: Bacillus sp. GM2 (assembly GCF_056155945.1). Lineage (NCBI taxonomy): Bacteria > Bacillati > Bacillota > Bacilli > Caryophanales > Bacillaceae > Bacillus > Bacillus sp. GM2. The sequence goes on along the minus strand of NZ_JBRKSZ010000007.1, from coordinate 286,820 downwards.
GGATGACATGGTCGGGGCCGGCTGGTGGAACGAATATGACCGGCACAATGGAACGACAATTTATACGAAGGACCCTGAATTATCAAATGCGGTGCGCGAGGCGAGAATGCAGGGCGATGTATTCCAACAAATCGGGCAAAACGCTGGGTATTTCTTTCAGACCGCAATCTTAGGAATGCCTGATACGCATTGGGTCGGGAGTAATAATTTTACCTTCGACGAAAACGGCAACGTTCAAAATATAGAGGGCGATGAACTCGTTTATGACAAAAATTTAAAAGCGATGCTCCCACCGGAAGTTGCCTCCGGAAGTGGCGCAATTAAAGTAACACCCGAAGTTGCCAAGCAGCTCGCGCAAAAAGTAAATGCGATCATCGACGACTTGCGGACGATGAAACGGGAAGCCGAAAACGCTTATCAGGAACACGACGCCGAGATCAACGACCTGAAGCACGATACCTACCGTCAAGTCGGCCACGGTTTATACGACAAGCTGACACTCGAGGATGTAAACAATACGCTGAAAAACCTGGCGCAGTCGTTTGACAAAAAAGGCAATCCGCTATTTTACGATGTTCATGCCGAAAAAGCTTACATCGCCTCATTAAAGGACACGATTTCAGATTTAGAAGACATCAGCGGATACCTGGCGCAGATTGCAAAAAATTTTAAATCGAAAGATAAAATGCTGGCAAATTGGCTTAAACTTTAGGAGATGAAACAATGGAAAATTTCAACAAACTGGCTTCACTCAACAACTTAAACGGAGATCAAGAAGATACCCTCTTCATACGGCGCAATCAGCTTCAAATGCTGAAAACGGGCATGAGAGTAACAGCCGCAACTAAGCTTGAAGGCATTAAAACGACGCTAAGACCGAAGTTTAAAATAGACGATATACAAAAAGAAATGAACAGCGTTTATTCATCGCTTCTCTACAGCTTCGAGGGAAAAGCGCAGCAGGCGCTTGCCCAGCGAATCAGCCAAAGCGCCCAGCAGCTTATTGCGACAGAAAAGGACGGAGAGGGCTTTGTGAACGGATTTAAGACGAGATAGAGGCGCCAGTGACGGCGTCTTTCTTTTTGCGCAACAGCATGGACTCCGTGACGATTTAGACGCCCATAAACGCTGATTTAACGGGCTTTTGAAATGCAGAATCGAAGGGGCCACTATATTTGTATTCAATCGCCAATTTTGACGTCCTAAACCGTCATGACCCTCCGAGTTCAAAAAATTGCACGCTAGTTCCGAACGGCAGATGAGGCGGGATTGGGTGGGCGGCCTGGGGGCGGGCGCAAGCGAAAACTTTCGTTGAATAAAACATTCATCGTTTTGCATATCGAATGTAACACAATCTGTTTTTGTTACATTGAACAATCGAACAAAGCTTTGATATGACAGCGCTCGCCAGTCGTTCTCTATCGCAATGAAACGAAAGTTATTTATGCATTCGATAAACCGCATTAAATCAACGATCAGGATTGCGTCTGGTGCCGGTTGATATGTATAAGGTCGTGCATATAGGACCGGTATTGCTGCCGTTGGTCAGGCGAGTCGATGCAACATCGTTTCTACTTCCGATGAGTCTGACGGCCATAAATGCGCCATGCAACGGCGATGCACAAAGCGTTGCGTCTGATCGCAGGCTATCGTTATATGTTGCGCAGTGTAGTGCCGCACCCCCTGAGTTTTGGACGGTCGCCCCCGCCCGGCACGTCTCGCTGATGTATGCCGCTAAACCTCGATCGACTCATATGCCGCCTCTATCTCTTCCGCAGTAATCCCGATGTACTTGGCCGTATCGCGCTCGCTCGAATGGTTAAGAATCACCATGATTCGCGAAAGAGGCACGCCGGACTGATAAAGCCGGTATCCGAAAGTCTTGCGCAGCGTATGCGTACCGATGCCGCCAATCTTATCGTAAATGCCGGCTCGTTTGGCTGCGTCACTTAGAATGCGGTATGCCTGGACGCGGCTGATCGGCTCGCCTCCTTTACGGCTGGCAAATACGTAATCATCGTCATCACCTTCGAGTTGGGAAACGATTTTGAGAACGGAAGAGCTGAACGTGATCACACGCTTTTTCTTCCGTTTCTTCTCCCATAGGGTAATCGACTTCTGGCCGCGAAGCTGTCCGATTTTAAGTAGCCGCAAGTCGCTGATGCGGAGGCCGAATGCCGCGCCTAATTGCGCCAGCCACTGATCGCGCCCCGGCTTGAGCGCCTTTATGAACTTGTTATAATCGCGTTTTGACTTTATCGGAAAAACTTCGTTTGCCATGTCGATTCACCTCGTTTTTCTGATTGTCTGGATGACTTCGTGGGTTATCCATCTTTTGAATTGTTTGGCCTCTGGTTTGCGGCTGCCGAGAATCAATGAATATAGGCCGGGTTCATTAACAATCGTTTTATTGGGGTTTCCAATACCCTCATTTAAAATGACAGTATTCTTTTCATCTTCATCCAAACGGTATGTCAACGTCTTTTCTACGGATATTAAAGCTGTTTGATTGTCGCAATTTGCGACGTTCAATCTATTCCGCTTGGAGGAACGTTTCGAACTCCGCCAATAGCCCAACGTTTTTAACGCGATTTTCACGGGCTTTTACCGTCCATGCGGCTTGTCGGAAGCTAGCGTATAGGTAGTCGTCAAAGCGTCTAATTTTCTGCTGTTTTCGTTTCAGAATCGCTGCACTCTATAGGAATTAAAATAACCGCAGCAACCAGGTTAATTCAGAGGTACGAGTTAATTGTCTCAAATTGCGACAGTAAGACTGATCTTCTCGAAGACCTACCCGTCTCACTAACGTACGAAATCGCACGCCCATCCGCAGAGTCAACCGAACCGAAACGACGTCCTGTCCTTCTGTTTACCGGTTAGGAACGCGTCAACTCATCAAAACGTGTTTCATATAGTCGGTCTAACATTCGGTCAAGCACGCCGTTATAATAGCCGGCAAGATTCCGAATGTGCTTGCGCTTTGTCGCAATGAACGTCTGACGCACCGCATGTAGGCCGATTTCTTCTAGCGTATCGGAATCATAAGCGCCTTTTAAAAACGACGTATGCACAAGGTAAATGCCGTATAGCCTATTCGTTAGCTTCCGATCGCTCATAAACGATTCGACTACAGCTTTAAACGCGCTATACGTATTACGTAGTAATTTATTTACGCTTTTAGAAATAACAGTTTCGCTTTTACTTTTCGGTACTTCAGACGTTTCCCCCGTCGGCTTGTCCGATGTCGAGCGGAGTTGCATTTGCGGAGTAGCATCGCCATTATCAGCCGGCAAAATCACGTACATATTGGCGCCGTTGCCACCGGATACCGGCCGGAATTTCGTTTCCTTGCGAATGATGCCACAGTCTACTAGGCGCTTGATTGCCCGGATAACTGTTGTACGATGCCGGCCGATTAGATCCGCGATCGATTGTAGTTTCAAGTACGCGACGCCCGGCGTTTTGCAGGCATGACGCGATAATACCTTCAGAACCTCGATTGCGGCAGGCGTTAGATCGGATTTATTGCGGTATATATGCGAACGGATGGCGCCGTTAAGCTCGTCTACAGAACGAAAAGACGCCATTTTAGCGGATTCTTTCGTGTACATTCGGTTTTCTCCCCTTGGAGACGTACCGACCCATATCGGAAAATTAGGCGCACTCAAAAAAGCGTTGACTGGAACGCTTTTTTTCGATAAGATAGACGTAGGGTATGGCGTGCTATCTATCGGAATTTATTTCCGACGGGTGGTCGTCTTTTTTTTTGTGTGTTTTTTATCTTAATTTAGTTCGAAATTTCTTTATCGGCGAAAACTGTTCGTGTTTAATCCGAACATCCTCAGGCGTCATCTGCACATATCGACGCGTCATCGCAACGGAACTATGGCCGAGTAGACGCATTAATGTATAAGGATCTCCACCGTTTAATATATAATTTCTTGCCGAAGTATGGCGCCATGTATGCGCAGTCGTTCGTATCTCTTTACTTACGCCCGTAATATCCCCATAATATTTCAAACGTTTGTTCATCTGCGTGTCCTTGACTTCCTCACCATAAACCGACAGAAACACCTTCTTTGCGTAAGGAAAGTGGGCCTTATTCTCATCGATTAATTCATGGAGTAATTTGATTGTCTCTGCTGACACTGGAACAATTCGCGCTCTTCTGTTTTTATTAAAACGGGCAGCCAGCTCAATAGACCTAGTTTTTATATCGATATCTTCTGGAGCAATTGACAGTAATTCATTAATTCTCATCGCAGTATCTAACAGGCACCATTGAAAAACATAGTCACGGAAACCGACGTATGTACGTTGATCACACGCCCCCAATAAGGCCTCGATTTGCTCATCTGTGAAAGATTCGATTTTATCCTCATCTTCCTTTTGACACCGAATATTATCCATCGGATTTTTACGAACGAAGCCTTCTTTATACCAAAAATTGAACGCAACCTTTAACGCTCGTATCCGCATGTTTATTGTCGTGGTTGAGAGCCCTTTGCCTTGATCATTTTGAATGTATTTATGGCCTTTAAACCGCGGAGCTTCGACAGTTAAATAAAGGATATAGCTGCGGCATATTTCTGTAGTAATTTCGTGCACATACTTAACGTTATAATTCTCCTCGTATAGCCAATCCGTAAAATACCTCCACGTATTCGAATAATCTGTTTGCGTACGCTCCCGAATTCCTTCGCCGATTTTTGCACTCATGAAGTAGTTAAACGCCGGGGCTAGCTCCATCGGTTGGATATTGCTAGGCGGGTTCGCACGCTTATCAGCCTTCCGTCTTCTTCGAATTAATCGTTCTTCCGACAAAATAAAAACGCCTCCTTACGTACGGTTAAATACGTAAAGAAGCGTTTTATAAACGAGTAGATATGCGATTTCCAATGGGTTGTATACGCAATCCTATTCGGGATAAATACGTAACCCCTTCGTCTAACTTATCGATTCACTGAACGTCAGCACTCTTCAGGCTTCCCCGCATTCGCTGCGGTTCTGAATGATGATCCGCAGCCGCATGAAGCGATGGCGTTTGGATTATCGATGGTGAAGCCTCCGCCCATCATCGATTGTTTAAAATCAATGACCGTACCGTTCATGATATCCAGACTTTCTTGGTCTACAAGCACTGTGATTCCATGCTGGACGAATTCATTGTCGTCTTCGTTTTTTTCATGTTCAAAACCCATGCCGTATGACAGGCCGCTGCATCCGCCGCCTTTTACTCCGATTCTCAAAAATGCGTTCTCCTCTTCATGCTCTTTCATCATATCCTTGATATGAAGAGCAGCCGCTTCCGTAACCGTGACCGTTTTTTCGCTCATGAGATTACACCTCCTAAAAGCTCATGTGTACCTTTATTATAAAGTCGCACGTCCGATTTCTCAAACAGACCGACTTATGATATAAAAAACTCGCCTTCACATACCGTTTCAGCGGGTCCCGTCATCATGACGCGTCCGTCGTTTTTCCAATTAATGATCAAATCGCCGCCGGCGAGATGGACGGTAATGTCCGTGTCCCGTTTGGAATAGCCGTTGAGCACCGAACTAACTGCGGCTGCGCAGGCGCCTGTTCCGCAAGCCTGGGTAATTCCTGATCCCCTTTCCCATACGCGGAAATGGAGTTCATTTTCGTTTTCAACTTCAACAAATTCTACATTAACCCCTTCCGGAAACCTTTCATCTTTTTCAATGAGCGGTCCCATCGTCGTCAGCGGGGCTTTTTCAATATCGTCTAAATAAAAGACGATGTGGGGATTGCCCATGGATACAGCGGTACCCTTCATTTCACGGCCGCCGAATATCATCTTTTCATTGATCGTCTCTGAACCCTGTTCACCCCGCATCGGCATATCTGATTTGAGAAGTCGCGGTTCGCCCATATCGACCGTAGCCGATACAACTTTTCCTTCATCCACCTCAACCTGAGCCTTTACCAAGCCTGAAAGGGTTTCAATTAAAAAGGACGTTTCCTCTACCAGTTTATGTTCATACGCGTATTTTGCAACGCAGCGCAAACCGTTTCCGCAGTTTTTGCCTTCAGATCCGTCGCTGTTGAAAATCCGCATTTTAACCGGCGCTCGATCTGAAGGACAGATCAGAATCATTCCGTCTGAACCGATTCCGGTGTAAACGGAAGACACTTTGACGGCCAAATCCGACAACAGCTCCTCAGGGAGATGTTCTTCAAACTGATTGACGTATATATAGCTGTTTCCTAAGCCGTGCATTTTAGTAAAACGAAAAGAATTCATAGCCGCCTCCACATTTTTTTCTTTCTTCTAGTATAAAAGCTGAAAGGGATGGATACAATATGGCTATCCCCCGTTTTTCATACATAAAAGCTCCCTGCATTCATTTGCAGGGAGCTTTTATCATGTTATCCGATAAACATTCCGGCGATCGCCGCGCTTAAAAGGTTGGCCAATGTTCCGGCCGCAACGGCTTTCAAGCCGAGACGGGCGATATCGGAACGGCGGTTCGGCGCCATTCCTCCAAGTCCTCCAAGCAAAATCGCCACAGAAGACAAGTTTGCGAAACCGCACAGCGCAAAGCTGATAATCGAAGCTGTTTTGACGGAAAGCTGATCAAACATCGGAGCAAAATTGGAATAAGCGACAAATTCGTTCAGAACGAGCTTTTGACCGATAAAGCTTCCGGCCTGGACCGCTTCATCCCATGGCACGCCGATGACAAAGGCGAGCGGGGCAAATACATAGCCGAGAATATATTCGAGTGAAAGGTCTTTAAAGCCGAACCATCCGCCGACTCCTCCAAGAATTCCGTTTAAAACGGCAATCAAAGCAACAAAAGCAAGCAGCATCGCGCCGACATTCAACGCAAGAGAGAGACCCGTTGATGCCCCTTTTGCCGCGGCATCGATGACATTTGCTGCGTCTTCGTCTTCAGCCATTTGAATATCTTTTTCTTCAATTTTCGGTTTTTCCGTTTCGGGAATGAGCATTTTTGCCATAATCAAGCCCGCAGGTGCGGCCATAAAGCTCGCTGCAAGCAAATATTCGAGAGGAACCCCGAGAAGGGCGTAACCGAACAAAACAGAACCGGCCACTGAAGCGAGTCCGCCTGTCATAACGGCAAACAGCTCTGACTTTGTTAAGTTTGCGATAAACGGCTTAATTACAAGCGGCGCCTCAGTTTGCCCGACAAAGATATTGGCAGCTGCAGAAAGAGATTCCGTTTTGCTTGTTCCGAGCAGTTTTGCCAATCCGCCGCCGATGAAGCGGATGATCACTTGCATGATTCTTAAATGGTAAAGAACTGCAATCAGAGATGAAAAGAAGATGATAACAGGAAGAACGCTTAAAGCAAAGGCAGCACTGTCGCCTACTTGTAAGAGAGGCCCGAAGAGAAAGCTGATGCCTTCATTCGCATAATTGACGAGATGCTGAACGGCTTTTGTAAACCAAAGAAACGCTTCCCTCCCCGTTTCCCATTTGAGAACGATGAATCCGAACAGGAGCTGGATCGCCAAACCGATTAAAATCGTTCTTATGTTAATTTTGCTCTTATGCTCGGAAAGCAGGAAAGCAATCGCGAAAATCGCCAGAATACCAAGAAGTCCCCATAAAATGTTCATGACCACACCTCTTATTATTATTTAAACTTTTATTAAGATATCAATTAATGATTGGCCTGTCCACAAAAATTTTCACGAATTTTTTCTCTTTTTATGTAAACCCTTTCATTTAAAGGCTTTGCATGAAAAAACGAGATCACCAAGATGACCCCGTTTTTAAATGAGTTCATTTTCATCAATGAACTTGTATATATTTTCGACCAATTCAGCCGGATTATTCGCTGTCACCATTTCTCCGTTTACAAGAGCATACATCGTCTGCATGCATTGTCCGCAGTAACTCAGGCAGCCGTATTCAACGACATCCAAATTCGGATCTTTCTCCAATATTTCCTTTGCCTCCTGAGAACCTTGGGCAAGATTGCTGACGCAAAACTCAACGATTGGAAACACTTTATTTCACCTCACATCGCCTTTTTTATCGTACCCTAAATGCGTTTCATTAGTCAAAGTTTAAGGCTGGAGAATAAAGCTTTTGTAACATATTAATACTTTAAAGAGTTTTACTAATTATCGATTCTAGGCGTTAGTGTAGGTTATTTTCCCGAGAAATATTGTGATTTTACATCAAATTAGATATAATTCTAGAGGGTATTTACATAGTTTTTTATTTTTGCAGTGTAAAAGGTGAGTTTCTTAATCTGAGGGGAAAAGGGGAATTACCAATGAGAAATTTAGTCTTGCTCGGCGGCGGATACGGGAATATGCGCATCATTCATCGTTTGCTGCCTAATCAGCTGCCAGATGATGTGATGATCACTTTAATCGACAGAAACCCTTACCATTGTTTAAAAACGGAGTACTACGCACTGGCTGCGGGGACGATTTCCGATCATCATATCAGAGTGTCCTTCCCGGATCACCCGAAGTTAAAGATTGAATACGGGACGATTTCGTCTGTTGATTTGGAAGGAAAAAAGGTTTTTTTTCATGACAGGGAGCCGGTATCCTATGATGACGCCGTCATCGGACTCGGCTGTGAAGATAAATATCACAACGTTCCCGGGGCGCCTGAACATACCTACAGCATTCAGACAATCGATCAATCACGCAGCACGTACCAGGCGCTCAACAACTTAAATGCGGAAGCCACCGTTGCGATCGTCGGGGCAGGACTGAGCGGCGTTGAGCTTGCGAGCGAGCTGAGGGAAAGCCGAAAAGATTTGAACATCATCCTTTTTGACCGGGGAGAATTAATTTTGTCGAGCTTCCCGAAGCGTTTGAGCAAATATGTGCAAAGCTGGTTTGAAGAGCACGGCGTCAAGATTATCAACTGCGCCAATATTACAAAGGTGGAAGAAGGCATCGTCTACAATCATGACGACCCGATCCAAGCCGACGCCATCGTCTGGACAGCGGGGATACAGCCGAATCAAATCGTTCGGGATCTCGATGTGGAAAAAGATCCGCAAGGGCGCGTCGTCCTGACGCCGCACCATAACCTGCCGGGAGACGAACACGTTTATGTTGTCGGCGACTGTGCAAGCCTGCCTCACGCGCCGAGCGCACAGCTGGCCGAAGCCCAGGCGGAACAAATCGTCCAAGTGCTTGAACTGCGCTGGAAAGGCGAACCTCTTCCTGAAACAATGCCGAAATTCAAGCTGAAAGGCGTCCTCGGGTCGCTCGGCAAAAAAGCCGGTTTCGGTTTAGTTGCTGAACGGCCGTTGATCGGCAGAGTGCCTCGCCTGCTGAAATCCGGCTTGCTTTGGATGTATAAGCATCATAATGGGTAGGTTTGCCGCGTACATGCGCGAAACCTTGGAGTTTTAGATAAACAGCGTTTTTCTTTCGGGGCGCTCTCTCGCCTTCATGAGAGGATGCCCCTTATTTTTGCGCTTTTTTATTTCCGCCAAAAAGTCGAGCAGTCCGCCTTATCCGCAATATTAAACTCGATCATTTTCTCAAGCAATGAAAAATCCACCGGACGATCCCAGCGGAAACGGACAAGCTGCTTCGTATGATCATAGCCGGCCTGCACAATTTCCTCAGAAAAACGATCGATCCCAGCGCTTTCAGGGGCGACAGCCAAATGATTTTTCGCGACGCTAAAGCCGATAATAAATGTGCCGTGATCAGTAAACATCGGCTGATTCCAAGCGATTTTCGGCGTTAAATTTGGAAATGTCTCCGCTACCCAACCCAATACTTCTTCCATCCGGGCACGATGTTCCGGATGATCAATTCCCGCTAAATATTCTTCAAAGACTTCCATGCTGCTCCCTCCTAAAAATGATTACATGCTAAATTGCGCTGTTCAGTATAGAATTTCCCCTGCAATCTGTCTATTGGCATGCCTCACATTGGCGTTAAGACCATTATAAGGATTTATAGAATGACAAGCACTATAAATCGGGCAGATTTTTCAATAGGATTCGACCAAAAGCCGGTGAGCGCCATTCCTGTCATGTGTTTCATATTTTTAATCTTCGCAAGCGATTTGCAGGGACGCCGGTTATATTTGCTTTCATAAAAAAAGCGCCGCTGGCGGCGCTTTTCGAAGAGAGCTTGTCCGGTGACAAGCAGGGTTATGCGGTGTTTTGTCAGGCGGCTGGCGAATTTCCGTCAAAGCTGTCGAGAAAGATCGCTCTGCCCGCCATCAGCTGAGCCGGCTTATCGTCAAGAAAAATGGCTCGGCCGGCAAACTCGGCATCTCCCTTCGGCTGAGACGAAAAACTTAAAACGACAAGGCTTGCAAAGACGGCAGTCAACGCAACGGCAATCATCTTTTTCACTTTAACTCCTCCGTTCTTTTAAGAATTTGGTCTCTTGCATGATGAGATTCTTCAAAATATTCGGCAGCTTTGTCTGCATCTCCATTTTCTTTATAGTAAAGTGCGATATCAAATGTTAATTCCGCTACATCCGTCCAGAGATTGATCGTTTTAAGATATTCTAAAGCATGTTCAACCGTAAGTGGATCCTGTTCATCATACAGAGCATGAATAAGTTTAAATTTCGACAAATATTCCCTTTCTCCTGCTTTTTCCGCACGGAAAAATCCTTTTTCATACAATTTGCGTGCTTCTTTGACAACATTTGATTTGTACAGCACATGTGTCAGTTCAAACATGGAATGGATGCCGTAAACCGATTCTTCATGCTCTTTGATAAGCAGCGCTTCTTTGAAATGATGTTCAGCCAATGTGAGGAGGTTGCGATTGACATAGCTCAACCCTAAGTTGTGGTGAGCCATGCCGAGGAGGACATGATGTTTGATCAGTGCCGCGTCTTTAAGGGCTTGCTTGTAATGCTGTTCGGCTTCATCAAAACGAAATAAATCGAGTTTATTTGCCCCGATCAGCATATCGTTGCTGATCGCTTTTTGAATGTAATCACCATGTGCTTTGAAGGTTTTTAGAGCTGTTTTCGCATGGTTTAAGGAAAGGAAATTTTGTTTGATTTGATAGTAGGCGATAGCCAGTTTGTAATGGAATTCGGCGATTTCGATTTGATCGGGGATTGTCCTGAGCTTTTCCTCGGCTAATTTATAATAATTGATTGCATTTGTATAATCCTTCTTATGAAATTCGTACATGCCAGCGAAAAAGAAATAATAATATTCAATCATGTCATCTGTGCTTTGCATATCGGCTTTTTGCTCCTGAATATCCTCGAACAGTTTGTTGGAAGCGGCAAACTCTTCTGTCAGCAGCTTGTGCCGATAGTCTAAAAGATTAAAATAAAGAAGCAGATCTTGATTTTCTTCCATATTCGGCAGCTGGTGCTCAATGTCGCATTTAATCGAGACCGCTTGTGATACTTCGTGACGCTTGATCATGACATACCATTGATTAAGCATTCCCGCAACTTCCTCATACGCAATTTTTGTCTTCAATCGTTTATCCTTCCTTTCTTCCCATGTCATTTCCTTTTTATGGGTTGTTTTTCATTTTACAGAATCGCTTATTTTTTGACAATCACTTTTCTAAATATTGGCATAATTTCCTAAGATAACTCAAAATTCTGACATTAATCGTAACAATCTTCTTTATTTGTGCAAATCTCTCAGGAAGTATTTTCGTTTGACATCTTTTTTGACGGCATTTTATAATTATATATGTAAATATCAACATGTTTCGATTTACAATAAACAAATAAAGGAGCGGTTCATATGAATCAAGATGTCAAAGAGTTTGTAGGAAGCCATATGATCTATACGTATGAAAACGGATGGGAATATGAAATCTACATTAAAAATGACCATACCATCGATTACCGCATTCACAGCGGAATGGTTGGGGGACGCTGGGTTCGCGATCAAAAAGCCGATATCGTCAAGCTGACTGAAGGCGTCTATAAAGTATCCTGGACAGAACCGACAGGGACTGACGTTTCCTTGAACTTCATGCCGAATGAAAAGCGGATGCACGGCATCATCTTCTTCCCTAAATGGGTTCATGAACGCCCTGATATTACAGTCTGCTATCAAAATGACCATATCGACTTAATGGAGGAATCGCGCGAAAAATATGAGACGTATCCAAAATATGTCGTACCGGAATTCGCCGATATCACATTTATTGAAAATGCCGGAATCGATAATGAAGATCTGATTTCAAAAGCCCCTTATCCCGGAATGACGGATGACATCAGGGCAGGAAAGCGGGTATAAAAGGGAAAGTTAATGATATAATGACTGGACTTTTGTTAAGTCATCCAGCAGCGCTTTTATATCATCTTGCGACAAAGGTACAAGCATTTGGTCGTAGAGGGTGATGATCTGTCCGTCCTCATCGTGCTCATGCTGCCTTAAATAGTGCTGTAAAGCCTTGAGCTGGTTTTCTTTCAGACTGGTCTGCGTTTGAAACTGCTTGATTTTCTTTAATGAAAAAACATTCATTTCGTCATCAAAATCGCCTGACATGATTTGTCCTTCAATGCTTGACATGCTTGCTGTCCCTCCTAATTGATCTGGCTGATAGTTAGTCTGTCCGGTTTAAGAAAGGTGCAATCATAAAAAATAAAACAGCAAGGGGCATGTCTGCCCCTTGCTGTTTATCATGCAGGCTTATATCCTTGCTTTTCCATTTCTTTATACACGTCTTTCAGCTTCGGATTTCCTTCGCCGACCACTTGATCACCGACCATGACGAGCGGATAAAAATATTCGTCGTTCAGGATTTTTTCGGAGATTTCCTGTTTTTCAGGGTCGTTTTCCGGCGGCTGATGGATATCAATGTACGTGATTGAGAAAGGCTGGTCGGGATATTTTCTTTTCAGGGCGGCTTCTAGCCACTCATACGTTTCTTTTGATGACGGAAGGTTCACACAGCTTGGACAAAGAACGTCGGCACCGTAAACAAAAAGCTCGGCTTGTTTTTTCATCAGCGGCAGCTCCTTTCTCTTTATCTTTATTTTATTCTATTTTGTCCATCTGCTCCATATTGAAATGAAAATCGTTTTTTGTCTTTGCCGGCAAATATGATATAATATGTGGGAAAACGATTGAAACCAAACAATAGCTTTTTATTGTTCGACTGAATATAATGGTTGTATGATTTGAAAGGAGCGATACGAATGACGACAGAGGTCGAAATGAAAGAACAAGTACAGGAAGTGCTGGACAAACTTCGTCCGTTTTTACTCCGTGACGGCGGTGACTGTGAACTCGTCGATGTTGAAGACGGCATCGTCAAGCTTCGCCTGCTCGGCGCATGCGGAAGCTGCCCAAGTTCCACCATCACCCTTAAAGCTGGAATTGAGCGCGCCCTTTTAGAAGAAGTTCCGGGCGTCATTGAAGTAGAGCAAGTATTTTAATTTGAGAAGGCTGCCGTAACGGCAGCCTAAATTGTTGACAAAATCCTAAAACGGTTTTCAGTTTAGGATTTTGTCATCCTCTCAGCGTGATTGAAAACCCTTGCAGTCTAGGAAGGTCGAGCATCGGAGCGGAGCGAATGTTGGAATTCGTGAGCACCGACGCGCAGCCCTGACAACGAATGCGAGGGTTTGTCGACACGCTGAGGCTGCCGTAGTGTACGGCAGCCTTTTCTTTTTTATAGATAAGCTTCAAACCAGCCTGCAATATACTCAAGCCGCCTGATCCGCTGCTTCGGATGCCCGCTTCTTGATAAATCGTGTGACGCGTTCGGAAATCTGACGAGTTTTACTTCTTTCCCCATTTTTTTCAGCGCCGTGAACAGCTGTTCCGCCTGTTCAATCGGGCACCTGTCGTCCCGTTCGCCATGCAGAATGAGAAGAGGGGTCTCCACCTTGTCCGCGTATTTGAGCGGCGAATGCTCCCACAGTTTGCCTGGATCTTCAAAAAGGTCTGCACCGAGCTGCCAGTCTGTGAAAAAATAGCCGATGTCGCTTACCCCGTAAAAACTGATCCAGTTGGAAATGGACCTCTGTGTCACTGCGGCCTTGAAGCGCTTCGTGTGGCCGACAGCCCAGTTTGTCATAAAGCCCCCGTAGCTTCCTCCGGTGATGCCGAGCCTTTCTTGATCGACGAAATCATAATGTTCAAGCACGTGGTCAACAGCCGCCATTACATCCTTAAAATCTCCACCGCCGTAGTCGCCCCTCACCCGGTTGACAAAATCCTGTCCGTAGCCGTGGCTTCCCCGCGGGTTAACATATACGACGGCGCTTCCCTTTGCGGCCAGCACTTGAAATTCATGAAAATAAGCATTCGCATACATGGCGTGAGGTCCGCCGTGCACTTCCAGAATGAGCGGATACGTGTTTCCTTTTTCATATTGGGCGGGCTTTATCAGCCATCCGTGAATTGTCAGACCGTCCGCTACCTGAAATTGAAGCTCCTCCGGTTCCGATATGATATGTTCTTCCGTAAACGCTTGGTTGGCATCTGTTAGTCGCTCCGCTTTTTCTTCACCCAATTGGAGATGGTAAAGTTCGCTCGGCCGGACGGGCAGGGCTATGGATGCCGCAAAGCCACTTTCGTCCGGATGCAGGCTGAATCCGTTCACATGCTCTTTTTCCAACCGGACCGGATAAGCAAGACCTTCGATTGATATGTAGTAAATGCCTGTAGAACCCTGGTCAGATCCGATGACATAAAAGCCGTTTCCGTCTTTGGTCCAGGCCGGTTTCGGAAGAACGCCTCCGACAAGGCTGTCTCCTGCCACCGCATCGCTGAGATGGACGTCAAGCATTTCCGTCAGACACGTTAGTTTTCCTGTTTCAATATCATACAGCCATGCTTTATCGAGCGTGGCGTTTTGATATTCTTTCTCGTTTCCGATAAATGCAAGGTGTTTGCCGTCAGGAGAAAACGATAGTGAAGAAAAAATGCCGTTTTGACCTGTGAGGCGCTTCAAATCACCTGTCGAAAGGTTCATCAAGTAGACATCGTTCACACGCATATCCGTTTGATTGGCGCAAAATGCAATCTGATCTCCGCACGGTGAAAATGCATGGCTGAAATGGTCGCGTTCAAGATCGGTCAGCTGTTTCATTTCCCCGGTTTCCACTTGAACGAGGACAAGCTGCGTATACTTTCCCCTTTTAAACCCTTGGCCGTCTGCTTTATATGACAAAGAATCGACTTCCAGCGGTTCGTGGTCTTCAATCTCGGTTTTCTTCTCATCGTCGACGCTTTCCTCTTTTGTCAGCTTCACTGAACAAAGCAATGACTTGCCGTCCGGCGACCATTCAGGCTGTGATACATCATAGGGAATATCGGTCACTTTTCTCGCTTCTCCCCCGGCGGCGCTTATCACGTAAATTTGTGCGGTTTCCTCGCGATTGGACGTAAATGCAAGGTATTTGCCGTCCGGCGACCAGCGGGGATGCTGGTTTCTGCCTTTCCCAAACGTCCATTGCACCGAAGCTTGTTTTTCGCGGTCGTAGATCATGATATGCGAATCATATGAGTCCTGTTTTTCGTTTACTTTTGTTTGGACGTAGGCGATTTTTGCACCATCGGGCGAATACTGGGGATCGGTAATGGATACAAGCTTGATGAGGTCTTTTTCGGTTATCAGCTGCTTCATGTCGTTTCTCCTCCTCATGTCTGTTTGCCATACTACTTCGACTTCCTAAATAAAAATCCTTGTTTTGAAGGCAAACAAAAAAAGAGCCGAAAAAGCTCTTTTTTCGTTAAACACTGTTTACTGACTTTCTTTCAACGATAATGCCTGTATCCGGGACATAAAGGCAGTCGACCTCACAGTGCGGAAACTTGGACGCAAGCTGGTTTCTCAGCGCCTCTCCTTTTCCTTTTTCAATAAAGGAAAGGATCGTCGGGCCGGCTCCGCTTAAAGCCGTCCCGAACGCGCCGTTTTGGCCTGCTTCATGCTCCACTTTCGAAAGCTCAGGGACGAGCGCCCTTCGGTATGGCTGGTGAAAGAGGTCTTTTTGCATCATGCGGCCGACAACCTTCCAATCTTTCGCCATCAGTCCGGCGACGAGCATATTGCTGACCGCGCTTGCTTCCACGGCTTTCGGATAAGAGAGGCTTTCGGGAAGAACATCCCGCGCATCTTTTGTCAGCACTTCATAAAAAGGAATGACGACGACGACATCCAAATCGATGTCTTTCATAGAAACCATCTCTGTTTCATCTTCCTCATGAAGTCCGATGACAAGCCCGCCGAAAAGCGATGCTCCGGCATTGTCAGGATGGCCTTCTTCAAGGCTCGCAAAATGGAGTTTCTCGCGGTCAGAGAGCTTTAAATCGGCAAGTTCGTTCGCCAGCTCAATCGCAGCGGCAATTGCGGCTGCGCTGCTGCCGAGACCGCGCGCCAGCGGAATATCGCTCCACACTTTGACAAGGCTTGGCGGAAGGTCTTTTCCGAAGTGTGCGGCGGTCCGTTTGGCCACCTGGAAAATTAAATTATCCGTTCCTTCAGGTATTCCCGCTACGACTTCTGTTTCAGCCTCAAAACGCCACTCATCATGAGGAAAAACAGACAGTTTCAAATAACGGGACAGCGCCATGCCGACTGAATCAAAGCCCGGACCCAGATTGGCCGTGCTTCCGGGAACCGTAACGGAAAACAGCATGTCAGCCTCAGTCATACACGAGCGGCTCCTTTTAAGTGTTCGAGAATTGCTTCTTCATCTGTCGGCAGTGTGACAGGTTTAATCTGCGACACATCAACAGCTGTGTTCGGATCTTTCAAGCCGTTTCCGGTTAAGACGGCGACAACTTTCGCCCCCGGCTGAATCTCTTTCGTTTGCAGCTGTTTCAGCACGCCGGCAAAGGATGCGCACGATCCCGGTTCTGCAAATACGCCTTCTTCTCTTGCCAGGAGCTGATAAGCGTGCAGGATCTCTTCGTCTGACACTGCATCGATTTTTCCGTTCGATTCTTTTGCAGCATTGACCGCTTTGTCCCAGCTTGCCGGGTTTCCGATTCTGATCGCTGTCGCAACGGTTTCCGGCTTTTCAATTACCTTATTTTTGACAATCGGGGCCGCGCCTTCCGCCTGAAAACCCCTCATGACCGGCAGGCCTGTGCCGTTTTTCTCATGATATTCTTTAAAGCCTTTCCAGTAAGCCGTAATATTTCCGGCATTCCCGACAGGAATCGCAAGGATGTCAGGCGCTTCGCCCAGCTGTTCACAAATTTCAAAGGAAGCGGTTTTCTGTCCTTCAATCCGGTAAGGATTCACAGAGTTAACGAGCGCAATCGGCTCTTTCTCGCAAATGCTTCGCACCATTTTCAGGGCATCGTCGAAGTTTCCGTCGATCGCAATGATTTTGGCGCCGTACATGACGGCTTGAGCCAACTTTCCGAAGGCGATTTTGCCGTCTGGAATAATGACGATGCACTTCATGTTGGCGCGGGCCGCATAAGCCGCAGCAGCAGCCGACGTATTGCCGGTCGAAGCGCACATGATCGTGTCATTGCCTTCTTCTTTCGCCTTGGCGACCGCCATGACCATCCCGCGGTCTTTAAAGGAGCCTGTAGGATTGACACCCTCCGTTTTGACATAAAGCTCGATTCCGAGCTTTTTCGAAAGATTTTGCAGATAAATGAGCGGAGTATTTCCTTCGTTCAGCGTCAATTCCGGTGTTTTGTCCGTTACTGGCAAATATTCTTTATATTGATGGATGAGTCCTTTCCACATTAGCTCCAACCGTTCCCTTCTACTCGATAAGTGCTTTTCACCTGATCAACAACCTCAAGATCATTCAACTTTTGCAAAATATCCGTAAAATCCTCTTCAGACGTATGATGTGTCACAATGACAATCTCAGCCAGGTCATCATGGCCTTTAATCGGAAGCTGCAGAATTTTTTCAAAACTGACGCCTCTTTCCGAAAAAATCGATGTGATTTTTGAAAACGAACCGACCTGGTCTTTGACATGAATTCTTAAAAACTGCTGGGCGAAGATTTCAGACGGCGCCTTGATCTTCTTTTCAAACTGCGGATCGACAAAGCTGCTGCCGTTCACGCCGAGACGCATGTTTTTCATGACAGAGACCAAATCTGATACGACGGCGGTCGCAGTCGGCATGCTTCCTGCGCCAGGCCCGTAAAACATCGTTTCCCCTACGGCTTCGCCGTATACGTAAACCGCATTGAATTCATTATGGACGGAAGACAGCGGATGATGCTCCGGCAGCAATGTCGGCTGGACGCTCACTTCGACTTTTTGTCCGTCGCGCTGAGCGATGCCGATCAGCTTCATCGTATAGCCGAGCCGTTTGCTGAAATTGATGTCTTCATCAGACACTTGGGAAATGCCTTTCACTTTGACATCGTCAAGGTCGACATTCATTGAGAAACCGAGCCTGGCCAAAATCGCCATCTTTCTCGCGGCATCAAGACCTTCAACATCAGCTGTCGGGTCTGCTTCTGCGAAGCCGAGCTCCTGCGCTTCTTTCAGCACCTCGTCATAAGGCGCGTTTTCTTTGTTCATCTTCGTTAAAATAAAGTTGGTCGTTCCATTGACGATGCCCATCATCTTCGTAATCCGGTCTGAAGCCAGCCCGTCTTCAAGGCTTCGCAAAATCGGAATTCCGCCGGCGACGCTCGCTTCAAAATAAAGGTCGCAGCCGTTTTCTTTCGCGGCAGCCGTCAGTTCCGATCCATAGAGGGCGATCAAATCTTTATTCGCTGTCACAACATGTTTTTTCGCCTGAAGCGCGTCAAGCAAATAGCGTCTTGTCTCCTCGATCCCCCCGATGACTTCGATGATGACATCCACATCCGGATCTTGAATGACATCATAAGCTTCCGTCGTCAGAACATCTTTGGAAAGTTCGACATCCCTCTTCTTATCTTTATCTTTTACAAGAACTTTTTGAATCGTAACAGGGCATCCGACTTGGTGTGTCAGCTTATCCTGGTGATCCTGAATAATCTTCACCACACCGCTCCCGACTGTTCCTAATCCTAGCAGCCCCACTCGTATCGCCTTCAATGAAATTCCACCTTTCTCTCTCTTATCGTCCTCTCTGTGAGGACATTTGTAAACACAACGCAGACATTTAAGTTACAAACATTATAATGGGGGATTCTTTTTTTGACAAGATGACATTTGCTGAAAAACAAATCATGAAAACGCTTTATACATTGATATAATAAGATTCTATATATTCAGAAATATTTTTGTAAGAAAATCTTCCGACCCGCTCAGGCCGGAAGAAACGTCAAATCTCGGTCTTTACCGGCTTCCCTCCCAGGACAAGCGCAATATTTTCCGCACAAAGCCTCATCATGGCTTCTCTCGTTTCGACAGTGGCGCTGCCGATGTGAGGCAGTGCGGTCACTTGCGGCAGACTGGCGAGCGGGTGATCCTGTTGCACGGGTTCTTCCGCAAAGACGTCGAGTCCTGCGCCGGCAATATCTTTTTCGATCAAGGCTTCATATAAATCGCCTTCATTCACAACCTGTCCTCTTGAGACGTTGATAAAAATAGCGGAGCGCTTCATCCTTTTGAAAGCGCTGCGGTTAAACAAATGCTTCGTTTCATCAGTCAAAGGCGTCAGGCATACAACAAAATCCGCCTGTTCAAGCAGTTCGCCAAAGGACAGATAAGTTGCCCCCAGTTCGGCTTCCGCCTCGGGATTGCGGGTGCGGTTATGATATAAAATCTCCATGCCAAAGCCTTTCGCCCGCCGGGCGACGGCTTGTCCAATGCTCCCCATCCCGACGATGCCAATCGTTTTATGATGGACATCCGCTCCGGCCAAAAGCAGCGGCCCCCAGCCCGTCCAGTTGCCTTGTCTAATCCAGTCGCTTGCCTCGACGATTCTGCGCGCGGATGCCATCAGCAGAGCAAACGTCAAATCTGCCGTTGACTCTGTCAGCACGCCGGGCGTGTTACAGCAGATGACGCCATGCTTTTTCGCAGCCGCCACATCGAGGTTGTCATAACCCACCGCCAAATTGGCCACCACTTTTAAATGCGGCGCGCCTTTTAAAAGCTCCTCATCAACCGTGTCGGAAAGCATCGTCAACAGTCCGTGCGCCTTTTTTGCTTTTTCCGCCAGAACGGCGCGCGGGCACGGTTCTTCTTCCTTTTCCCACATCTCAATACGCGCTTCTTCTTTTAACGCAGAAAGCTGTTCTTCGGGTAATTTTCTCGTTACATATACAAACGGTTTGTCCATGCTGCCTCGTTCCTTTCTAAGAGTAGCTTCCAATCTAAGCATATCGAAAAAATCCGGAAATGTTAACATGAAGAAAAGAACACCGCGGCGTCTATGGTGTCCTTTTCAGCCAATTGACAGGCGGCATGCTCATCAATCCTGCGGCTCTCATGCCCGCCATTTCTTGAAAGACGTTCAGAAATTGCTCATATGCCGGCGCTTGAGACAATAAATGGTCGAGTCTGCTTTCAAAATAATGGTGCTCAGATTCAGGAGAAATATAGTACCCTTCAACCGTCTCAAAATAGTGGAGCGGAAACAGCAGCCTGCTGTACACCAGCCGCTTAGAAAATGAGGAAAGCGGCGCGGCTTGTTCGTATTGCTGAAAAAACAATGCGATTTCATTGAAGTTTTTCCTTTCGTGAAACAAGCTTCTGGCATATTCCGCAAGATCCCTGGCCGCATGATCAAACACCCATTCCATCGGGATTTTTATAAGCGGTTCGCGCCTTAAAGCCTCACAGGTGAGCCGCTGCTGGCAAATCGTCCCGGAGTCGGCGGCCTGCGGCTGATCATCCAATTCGGTATCGGCCAAATATTGAATCGCATTTTCGGTTAAACCGAGATAATAAGGAAACGATTCGATAAAATGTTTTTCAAAAGGCTGCAGCTGTCTTGCCTGCGTTTTTTGAATCCAGAATTGTTCCAGCTGGTCGAGCCGTTTCCCCCACAGTTCTTTCCACTGCCCGATCCGCGAGGTTTCTTTTACCTCGTAAGGGTATCCCCTTCCCTTCTGATGAAATTCGGCCAGCTCCGCCCCAAATGAAACAGACCTGTTTGTCATGCGGGGAGCAGCTTGAAGCAGCACATATGAGACGCTATTTTCCTCAAATGTCATCTCCCCGTCCTTTGTCAATATAAAAGATGAAACGTATGGGTCGCGCTGTTCTTGCAAATACTGACTCATACTAAACAATTCCGCCAGCTCATCCTGACTCAAGTGGGAAACCGGGACGATCAAAAACATCGAATTCGGGGTATGAAAAGCCTGATAAGACAAGTATGAAGTAAGATCGCGAATATGGATTCCGAATTTTTCTTTGATCAGCTCCTTCACGGACATCACTTCCTGATAAATTTTTCCCCTTCTACACATCGTAATCATGAAGGGATTCGATTATGAATCGATCCGGAAAAAGAGTTCTAAAATCGTTACATTTTTAAGGTTGTTTGTATACACTAAGTAAAAAAAGATTGGGTGAAAATGATGCCGGAAAACAACAGCATGCATCAAATCGAAACAGCAGCAAAAGAATGGCTTGAGAAACGGGGCGTCAAGATTTCGGATATTGCCGATCTTGTCTACGTACTTCAGAAGAAATATCATCCAAACTTGACAAAAGAAGAATGTGAAGAGAATGTCAACCGGGTCATGAAAAAACGTGAAGTTCAAAACGCCGTGATCACAGGGATTCAATTGGATATGCTGGGTGAGCAAAGAAAGCTCATGGAACCGCTCCAAACCTTAATCGAGACAGATGAAAGCCTGTACGGCGTCGATGAAATCTTATCCTTCTCCATTGTGAATTTGTATGGATCAATCGGTTATACAAACTATGGATATATCGATAAAATCAAACCGGGAGTGCTCGCACGTTTAAACGATAAATCAACAGGCGAATGCCACACATTTTTGGATGATATCGTCGGAGCGATTGCTGCAGCCGCATCCAGCAGACTGGCGCATCGAGCAAAAGATGCGGAATAAGCCATTAAAAAACACTTGTCCTTAAAAGACAAGTGTTTTTTTTCGGTTTAGATGCGATCCATCCAGTCTGTCAATGAATCAATGACATATGTCGGCTTTTCCTGATAGGCTTCAAGGTGTTCTTTTTTGGTCACGCCCGTATGAACGAGAAGCGTGTCCATCCCGGAATTCATTCCCGCCATAATATCCGTATCATAATTGTCACCGACCATCAGCGTTTCACTGATATCTGTACCGAGCACCTTCATCGCCTGCTCCATGATGATCGGCTCCGGCTTGCCGATAAAAATAGGCTCTGTCTGCGTAGAAACGGTTAATACTGACGTGAGAGAACCATTGCCTGGCAAGAGTCCTCTTTCTGTAGGTATGGCGATATCGCCGTTAGTCGAGATGAATGTAGCGCCGTTACGGATGGCAAGGCAACCGACGGCTAGCTTTTCGTATGTAATGCCGCGGTCGATGCCGACGACGACGAAGTCGGCGTCTTCTTCGCCGAATGCCAGTCCTTTTTCCTCAATGGCCTGCCGGATGCCTTCTTCACCGATCACATATACGGAAGCATCTCGTTTTTGTTCGGCGATAAAATTGGCGGTCGCCATGCTGGTTGTGAATACCTGGCTCTCTTCGGCCGGAATATCAAATGAAACAAGCTTGTCCGCCACTTGCTTCGGCGTGCGCGACGAGTTGTTCGTGACGAACAGATACGGGATGTTCCGGTCTTTCAGCTTTCTCACGAATTCGCATGCTTCTTCGATTTTTTCCGTCCCTTTGTACATTGTTCCATCAAGATCAATTAAGTATCCTTTGTATGTTTTCATGTTGTACACTCCAGTTCGTTTAGTGCGGTTTGAATGCGGATACCGGACCGAGTTCATGGTTTAAATAATCGCGGATCCGCGCCGGAAATTTCTCGAGCGTTTCCGCATGCCTGCTGAGCAGCTCTTCCAATTCTTCATGGTTGACGTTCAGGTAGTCTTGGACCAATGTCTTCCGATAGGCGATCAAATGTTTCAAACTGTCGCCTTCCGCTTGGCTGACAACCTTTTCATCGGTCAGTATATCCATAATGTCGTCATAGCTTCCCGGATCTCTCATAATAAAGCCGTCAATCATATCGTTCCCTATATCCAATATACATTCGATCAGCGTGTGGCCGATTCGTTCAAGCGCTTTTTTTTCGACGTCGGAAGTCCATTCTTCCTGCATTTGATAAAGCCGCAGCTCCTCTTCCAGGAAGTTGAGCGTGTTTTCGATTTTGTGTCGATCGACAAAATACATCATCAGTGCATCCCCTTTTATGATCGCTTATTTTCGCAGACGTTTTAAAACAAAGTAGGCACATCCGAAATTGCAGTACTCGTAAATATATTCATCAAGCGTGCTGATCTTCGTATCAAATGTGGCCTTTTGATTTTGATCGTCAAAAAAGCCTTTCAGCCTCAGCTGGCTGTATCCCCAATCCCCGACGATGTAGTCGTATTTATTTAAAATGTCGGAGTATCTGGCTTTAAACGCTTCTTCGTTAAAACCGTTTTTCACATCTTTGACGACTTCAAATGCAGCGTTCTGAACGACAATCATTCTTTTCACCTCTTTTATATGATAATTCAAACCCGGGCCGCCATCAATTGCTAAGAATAAATCCTCCCCTTTGGAAAAGCTATAAATGAGGAGGAAAAGCAGATGAATAAAAAAATTCTTTTAGCAGGGCTGGTGGCGGTGCCTCTAGCAGGATGCCAGACGGCCTTAAACGATACCGAACACAATATATATGACGAAGACGGAAATACCGTTCACGTTGCAGACAAGAACCCTCAATATCATGAAAAGTTCAGAAATGACAACCGAAAAGGCAGATTCGGATATGCGCGACATCAGGCAACACCTGTTGCAAACAAAGAAGAAATGCAGGCGCCCCAAATCGACCGGGAAGAAATGGCGCATATTATATCTAGTTTAACGGTTCAGCTTCCCAATATTCAAGATGCGTCAGCGCTTGTGACAGACGAAGAAGCGCTTGTCGTGTACAAAACGGACTCCGGGCAGCGCAAACAGACGGCTGATCAAGTCAAAAAGACGGCGGCATCCGTCGTTCCGAGATATTACCATATCTATATTTCCGATGATCCGGACATGATGCAATCCGTCGCCAATTTCAGCCGGCTTGGAGCCAATTCGAGAAACGTCGATCAGCTGATGGCCGATACAATTAAGGAAATGCAAAAATCGCCGCAAGGCAAAACCACGACAGGTACAGATGAAAACGGAAACGACCTTGACGGAAAAGGAAAGGCGACCGAATCCTGACCTGAAAATAAGAAAAACGCCAGCGCATATGGCTGGCGTTTTTTCATCCAATGTTATGCCTGCGCCTGGCGTTTTTTAGACGCTTCATTCACCTGTTCATCGGCATGGTATGAAGAACGGACGAGCGGTCCTGCTTCACAGTGGCTGAAGCCTTTTTCCATGGCGATTTCTTTCAGTTCGGCAAACTCGTCAGGATGGTAATATTTCTGTACTTTAATGTGTTTTTTGGACGGCTGCAGATACTGGCCGATTGCCATGATGTCGACATTGTTCGCAAGAAGGTCGTCCATTGTTTCGATGATTTCTTCTTTTGTTTCGCCAAGACCGATCATAATGCTGGATTTCGTCGGGATGTCCGGCTGCATCTCTTTGGCGCGGCGCAAAAATTCCAATGATCTTTCATATGTAGCTCTCGCACGGACTCTCGGCGTCAGGCGGCGGACCGTTTCAATATTATGGTTTAAAATGTCCGGACGCGTATCCATCAGCGTTTTCAAATTATTATAGTCTCCGCCCATATCAGACGGGAGAACTTCAATTGTTGTAAACGGGCTTTTTCTCCGGACGGCGCGTACGGTTTCAGCGAATACCCCCGCTCCTCCGTCTTTTAAATCGTCGCGGGCAACGGCTGTAATGACCGCGTGTTTCAGGTTCATGATGCTCACAGAATCTGCGACTCTTTCCGGCTCATTCAAGTCAAGCTCTGTCGGCAGCCCCGTCTTCACCGCACAGAAGCGGCAGGCTCTCGTACAGACAGATCCGAGAATCATAAAGGTCGCGGTACGTCTGACGGCCCAGCATTCGTGGATGTTCGGGCATTTTGCCTCTTCGCAGACCGTATGGAGGTTGTTTTCCCGCATTAATTTTTTTAAGCCCGTATAGTTTTCATTTGTGTTCAGCTTGATTTTAAGCCATTCGGGCTTTCTTAGGTGCTCGTCTTTCTTTGCCAATTCCATCATCTCCATTGTGGATTGTAGTCAAGTTCAATACGAAAACATAGCGCCGGATGTGTCCCCCTGCTTTGGAACCGCTTAAATTAAAAATGCTAAATCTTCATCTTTAGTCACTTTAACATAGTACAGATTTGTGAACAAGAGCTTGATTAGTCAAGATAGAATTTCTAACATTTTCTTATTATCGATTTCTGCAGATGTCACAAACTAACCGTATTCAAACTGAAAGGAGCTAAGGACACTGTGAAAGCTGTATTATCCGTTCTCATCCTCCTTTTGCTCATATCGCAGCCGTGCGCTCTTGCAAAGGAGAAAAAAGAGCCCGATCTGCAAAAGAGAATGGCCCTTTATCATAAAACAGAAGCTGCAACCCATATTCCTTGGTATGTTTTCGCGGCTGTCGACCAATACGAAATCAATATCCGCAAAAACCGTAAGGACTTGCCGAAGCAAAAAGGGCACACCGGGATATATATTCCGCAAAGCGTGTGGAGCGGACCTGAAAACCCCAACCCGAAAGATACATCACCGCTCAGCATCAAGGTTTTTGACGGAATTGGAATGGACGGAAACGGAGACGGACTGGCGGAACCGGATCAGGATGAAGACGTCCTTTATACGTTTGGACAATACTTGTTGACATACGGAAGAGACATAGAAAATATCCGCATCGGCCTGTGGGAGTTTTACGAAAGGGATCAGACGGTCGGCATCATATCAGGCTTTATCAGGCTATTTCAAAAATACGGCCACATTGATTTGGGCAAGCACGCCTTTCCTCTTCCCGTAAGATCAGATTACAGCTATAGAAGCACATGGGGAGATGCCCGCGGATTCGGGGGCAGGCGCATTCACGAAGGGACGGATTTGTTCGCCCATTACGGCCTCCCCGTCCGGTCGACATGCTACGGCATTGTGGAAATGAAAGGCTGGAACCGTTTCGGCGGATGGCGGATCGGAATCAGAGACATCAACAATACGTACCATTATTTCGCCCATTTGAACGGATTCACAAAAGGCTTGAAAGTGGGAGAAATCGTCGAGCCCGGCCAAGTGATCGGCTCAGTCGGAGCGACGGGATACGGGCCGCCGGGAACATCGGGAAAATTCCCGCCCCATCTTCACTACGGCATGTATAAAGACAATGGAAGAACAGAGTGGTCTTTTGACCCTTATCCTCATTTAAGGGCATGGGAACGGAAGGAGCTTCGAAAGAAAAAATAAAAGACATCCCTATTTCAGAAGAATAGGGATGTCTTGCTTTAAGAGGTTAGCCGGCCTGGCTTTTCTTGCTTTTCACAACCGCATTGATAATGCTTGCGGCCAATCCTCCCCAAATAATGACGATGCCGATCACCATCATTGCTATAGATGCGCCGTTCATGAGGAAACCTCCTTGTCATGTTGAAATGGCGTATAATTCAGTTCGTTCTTCCATTTTGAAAGCGAAAGGATAAATCCGGCTGCGATCGCTCCAAAAGCGACGCACCATCCCCATTTCAGGAGAAACTCTACCGGCAGATCACCGTAGGCTGTTGTGATATTCGTCTTGATATTATCAAACATCATATACCCCAGAACAATCGGGGTGACGACGCTCAGGCAGATTCTCCACCAGGCGCCGAGCTGAATGTCGGAAACCGAATTGGCGTGAGCCTGCAGAGCTTTCAGTTCTTTCGCAAACCATGCAATCGCAACGACTTCGATCAATCCGGCAAGCGCCACTCCGAAATTGTTGATAAAGTAATCTGCCGCATCGAGGAAGAACAGCCCGCCTTTCGTCGCAAATACGAGCGAACACAATGCAGCAGCCCCTCCGCCGAACAGGACAGCTTTCCGCCGCGGAACGTTGAATTTATCCTGAATCGCGGCAACATATGTTTCAGAGATAGAAATGAGAGATGTCAGACCTGCCAAAACGAGCGAGCCAAAGAATAAAATTCCGAAAAACGCATTAAACGCCGGAAACTCATTGATGATTTGCGGGAAGACGACGAACGCCAAACCGATTCCCGAAGAGACGACTTCTTTGACTGGAACGCCTTGCTGCGCCGCCATAAAGCCCAGCGCACTGAATACCCCGATTCCGGCCAGCAGTTCAAATGAGGAGTTCCCAAAGCCGGTGATAAACGCATTGTTTGTAATATCGGATTTCTTCGGCAAATAGCTGGAATACGTAATCATGATGGCAAACGCAATCGACAGACTGAAGAAAATTTGGCCGTAGGCCGCCACCCACACCTTTCCGTTTGTAATCTGGCTCCAATCAGGCGTGAAAAAGGCATTCAGTCCTTGTGCAGCCCCGTCAAGTGTTATCGAATAAATGACAATGATTAAGAATAAGACCACAAGCAGCGGAATGAAAATGCGGTTCGCGATTTCGATTCCTTTTTTGACTCCGGCAAATAAAATCCCCAATGAAACAATCCAGACAATTGCGAGCGGAATCAGGACGCCCGGCACGAAGCCGCCGAATTGGCCGATGGCTCCTCCCCCGATATCAATTCTGTTTAAATATTCATTCATCAGGAAATTTTCTGTATTTTTTCCCCAGCCTAAATTGAAAGAAAAGACAGTGTAAGAAATGGCCCATGCCACGATAACGGCATAATACGTCGAGATGACAAATGAGATGGCGACCTGCCACCAGCCGATCCATTCCTTCCCTTTCCCCATCCGGGCATAGGACAGCGGGGCTGAGCCTCTGTATTTATGACCGATTGTAAATTCCATGATGAGAAGAGGGATTCCTGCTGTCAAGAGCGCGAACAAATATGGCAGAAAGAACGCGCCTCCTCCGTTTTCATAAGCTACAGCCGGGAACCTCCAAATATTCCCCAAACCGATCGCAGAACCGACAGCTGCTAAAATAAAACCCGCTCTTGTTCCCCATTGCGGACGATTATCCATAAGCTTCCTCCTTTATCTTTTCGAAACATCTGAAAACATTGAATTTTCTAACGATTATTATTATTGAATAGTATATACAGTCTTTTTGCCTAAGTCAAAGTATTTTTTTAAGAAAATAGACGCATGCCGTTTCTAAGCCATGAAAAAAAGCATTCTGCCTGATGTTTGCAGAACGCCTGGAAATCATTGCTTATTCTGTTCCTTTTTTTGCTCTGTTTTTTCATCCTTTGAAGGAATTTGAATCGATGGCGCCGTCTGGCTGCCGCTGCCGCTGTAGAAGTCGGGTACTTCGCCGTGCACGGCTTGAATCGTTGCCGGAATCGTATTTTTGACAACCGCCGTTTTTGTCGCAAACGGTATGACGACACGGACCTTGACTTCGACAAGCACACCGACATTAATTAAAGCATTATTAATTCCATATGGTTCGACACTATGCTTAAAATCTGTAAAGACATCCCCCACAACATTAAGCCGTACAGGTATTTTCGGCCCTAGGTTTCCAAGAAGCGTGTTTCCAGTTGCCTGACCTAGTGGAATATTATAGATTACACCATCATTCTTACCTTCGGGAGTTTTCGCAGAAGAATTAAATTCTTCGGTTTCTGTTTCCTTCAGCTTTTCGTGAAGTTGTTTCGTAATTTTCGAATGCATACCACGAAGACCATGAGAGTTGAAATCAATTGTTGTTACTTTTCCATTTTCATTCGTCTTCATTTCTACTAGATTTTGCACATTTTCATCTTGGCTCATATAATCCTCGACGGCTTCCTGGATGACGTGCGTCGCAATCCGGTTCGTTTCCATTTCAGCAATGTTCAGAAGCGTCGGTTTGATGGATGAGTTGATGATCAACAGACTGACGGCCGTTGAAAAAATAAAAAATACAAACGAAAGCAGCATGACATATCGAAAAGGCAAAGGTCCTCTTTTTGACAGAGGGCCGCGAAATCTTCGCAAGCAAAATCCCCCCTTACATCACAAGTGTATGCTTGTAAGAGGGGATATACGATTCAATCAGACAACTTTATTTCACCATTTTTAAAAGGGCTTCTTTTCCGCTCATTCCGGGATGGATGCCGAGCTCTCCGGCCGCATCGGTTACAGATTCGAGCGGGGCTTCGAGAAGCTGATCGATCGTCCGCACGCCGACGGCTCTGGCGGCGACGATCTTCCGTTCTTTTAATTTATCGTTCAGCAGGGCGACGTCAAGCGCTCCGCACATAATATATCCATGGTCATTGGTTACCGCCATAAAGTTCGTTTTCGGCAGTTTGACCGTTACAGCCGTAAACGGCTGATCTTCTATCATAATCGGAGTTAAATTTACCATCGAGATCCCTCCTTTACCATTAATGTATGATAAAGCGGGAGACATGTTCCGGTTTGCCCCGAATCTTAAACCATCTGTATTAGAACCGGTTTGCTTTTTTAAGCTTCCAGGCGAGCAGATCGCGCAGGAATTCAGGCATAAAGTACTCGATATCTTCCGCATCGCGGATCGCCGGAAACAGCGTTCCGAGTGTAAACATATCAATCGTGGCTATCGTGTAGAACACATCATCTTCAATGTCCGCTCCGTTGACAGAGAGCTTTTCCGGGTCAAGGCCGGCATACAGCATTTTTCCCATCACTTCGCCGCGAAAACCGAGCCCTTTAATGCGCAGTTTCTCGGTTTCTTCCGATGATGCATGAAGGATGACCTCTTTCAGCTCACGTCCCGTCAGCTTCAGTTTGACCGGATTAATCGGATGCGGACAGATGCGGTGAACATCCGCTTTCGTCACCGCGCCTTGTGAAAGAGATTCCAGTACAATGCCTGAGTTGACCATTCCGATTTCCGCCTCACACCATTCCTTTAAGGCGTCTGCCAGCATTTGCGGAAGGGCGCTTCTGCGGAACCAGGCGGTTTCAAGGGTGTTGTCCAATGTCGCAATTTCTTCTTCAAGGAGATGTCCAGCTTCTTTCTCTTTTTCCTTCAGAAAACGAATCGTCTCCTCTGATTCTTCGTTCCACTCTGCCGTCTTCATAACGGTTGCTGTGATGTTCTCAAGCGTTCCGTTATACGTCAGTTCAACATGACCGACATAGTTCCCATATTTTTCGGCGCAGGCCAGCATAACACCGTCTATCATCATCCCTTCTTCAAGCAGGTGATGGGTATGCGAGCCGAGGATCAGGTCGATTTCGGGAAAAGCCTCCGCGACGCGCTGATCATCCAAAATGCCGAGGTGTGAAAGAAGGATGACAGTATCGGCTTTTCCTTTGATTTCACTGAGCATCTCGCCGATGCTTTCAAATGCGTCTGCAACCGTCCAGCCAAGCTGTCGATAGATCGGATAATACGGGACTGTCACACCGAGAATGGCAAGAGTCGCGCCGTTCTTCACCTTTTTGAGCACATACGGCACTGCCCAGCCGGGCCTCTTCCCTTTTTCGTCAAATAAATTGGAAACAACGACAGGAAACTGAGCGTTGTCATAAAGTGTATCCAGCTCCTGATGCGGCAGTGTAATTCCTTCATTATTTCCGATCGTTGCAGCATCATACTGCAGACGGTTCAACAGCTCCACATTCGCTTTTCCGAAGGTGGCCTCAGATATCGGATGGAATCTGTCGACATGATCGCCGAGGTCGAACAAAAGCACTTCTTCCCCCCGCTCTTCATGTTTTTGTCTTTGTGTCTGAATATAATCAACGATTTTCGGCCAGTTTTCAAAATGGCTGTGCAAATCGTTCGTATGGTAAATATGGAGCTTTTCCGTCATGCAAATCTCTCCCTAACGTTTAACTAAACACGCCTTGATAGATTAATCTGATTCCGATGATGATCAATACGAACCTCATGATCAATACGATCGTCTTTGTCTGCATCTTTTTATTAATGTAGGCGCCGAGCTGTCCGCCAAACCAGGCGCCCGGGATCAATGCGAGCGCATAAAGCCAGTTGACATGGCCCGCGATGACATGGCCGGCAGAGCCCGCGACAGATGAAAGGAAAATAATAAACATCGATGTCGCAACGGCGACCCTTGTCGGAAATAAAAACAGAAGAATCATCGCCGGCACCATCAGCGAGCCGCCCCCGATGCCGAAAAGCCCGCCGAGGAAGCCGACAACAAAGGCGATCGCGATTCCGGCTAAAGGATGATATGAATACGTATATTCCTGTCCTTCATCTCCTGTGAACGTTCTGATAACGCCCGTATGCTTTTTCTCGGCAGGTTTCACCCTTTTCTTTATCATTAAGGAAAGGGAAATGAGAATCATAAAAATCCCGAACCATAGAGAAAACGAGTCTGAGCTAAAATATGTCGATACATGGGCACCGACGATGCTGCCCGGCCCCGAGCCGATGAAAAAAATAAGGCCGCTTTTATAGTCAACGGTTTTATACTTCATATACGCAATCGTTGAAGAAAGCCCTGTGAATATGATGACAACCAGCGATGTGCCGACCGCCATTTGCGGTGTCACATGGTCAAACAGCGTCGGCAACCCCGCCAGAAAAAGGAGCGAGGGAACGATGACGATCCCTCCGCCGAGCCCGACAAGACTGCCGATGGTTCCCGCGATAAATCCGAGTATGATCAAGATAAGATATTCCATAAAATAAGTCCTCTTTTCTAGCTGAATAAATCGAGCTGCCTTGGCGTAAGCCCTTTATATTCAATATCGAGCAGCTCCTTCATTTGCTTCCCGTTTTGAGCCGCATCACCGCCTGAATTGTTATTAAACAGCACGTAAACGTTTTTCGACTGCTGTTCAAGCAGCTCAAGGTTTTTCTTCCAGTCTTTTAATTCTTGTTCATTATATAAATATAAATATCTGACCTCACGCCAATTTTGCCCGGAAGACGGCCTTAACCAGCCTTCCTTGTTGCGGCCGTGAAAACGGACGAGCGTTTTTTGACTGTCAGTCGCATGAAGAACCGTCGGTATGCTGCCTTCGCCCGCCTGGGGTTCATCGCAAATGCTGTGAATCCATTGCTGCTCCTCCATAAAAGCGAGCGTTTTGTCGTAAAACTGGGGCATAAACCATGACCTATGCCTGAATTCAAGCGCACACGGGATATCTCCCATTTTCTCTTTTACCCATCTTAAGTAATTGACGTTTTCTTTCTTGCAATCAAACCATGGCGGAAACTGAAAGAGGACCATCGCCAGCTTACCCGCTTTTATGTATGGCGTTAATGAGAGCTTAAAAGCAGCAAACATGTCGTCTTTCGTTTCAAAGGGGATTTCCCCGCGCTGATGCCCTGTCATTCCCTGATATGCCTTAACGATAAACTGAAAGGTTTCCGGCGTCTCCTTTACCCACTTTTCATTGTTCCGCTCGGGCTGTATCGCGTAAAAGCTCGCATCAAGCTCGACGATCGGAAAATGCGATGAATAGTGGATCAGCTTGTTTTGACTGCTTGTCTTGGGCGGATACAGGCTGTCATGATCCCCCCATCCTGTTAATCCAATATAAATCAATGCAGTTCACCTCTTCTTTTAGTTTATCACAGGTTTTTTTCGAAAATCTTGATCCAGGTCTGCTTGTAGCATTTCCTTTTTCAGCGGCGGGATACTTGAACATGAAAAAGAAGCCGGACATCCGGCTTCTTTTAACGGGCTTTCCTCGGAAAAAGGGTAAAGCTGAAACTGTACAAAAAATCGATGACAAGGATGATCGACCATAAAGAAGCGATGCGGATTAATGGTTCCGTTCTTTCCGGGTCGCCGATGAACAGGTGCATCCCGGCCAGCAGAGCCGCTCCGATCAGCCATGCGATGAAATGGCGAAACCAGCCTTCACGCTCTTTTTTGGCGTGTTCCCTGCCGTACTGCGGGCCTTTGTCAGGCTTCGGACCTCCGGCAAAGCGATAGGCAAACCTTTCATCCGCCCATTTGATCATGCGGCTCCCGAACGCGATGCTGACGCCGATATAAACGGCGGCGATGCCGTGCAAAACATCCGCTTGCGCCCCATTGTGCAGATCAAGCGACGTTGCAGCCAAAAGCAGTAAATCCAAAACCGGTGTGCATGCAAACATGATCAAACCAGCCTTTTTCCAGCCTGCCATATAGCGAAAAATAAGTCCAAGCAGAATAAAAATCCAAAAGCCGATTTCACAAGCTAAAATCAATAAACCAATCACCTTTTATCCGCCTCTCTTTTTTTAACACATTCGTACTAAAAAATTATAACACAGATGTATTAAATAATACACCCGTGTTATAATGTGTGTATGCCAAAAATAGTTGATCACGAAAAACAAAAAGAAAAAATTGCCGAAGCGGTGTGGAATGTGATTCACAGAGATGGACTTGAACAATGCACCGTCAGAAATGTCGCTAAGGAAGCCGGACTTTCGGCCGGGTCGATGCGCCATTATTTTCCTCATCAGTCTGAGCTTTTCATTTATTCAATGAGGCTTGTGGCAAACCGGGTCAAAACGCGTATCGAAAACATGACATTTAACGGTACACCGGCTGAAAACGTCAAACAGCTTCTTTTTCAGCTTATGCCTCTTGATGAAGAGCGAAAACTGGAAATGGAGGCATGGTATGCATTTACAGCCAAATCGCTCAGCGATCCGGAGCTCAAACCGTTGAGAAAGGAGATGAATGAAGGCATTTATTCAGCCTGCAAATCGGCTGTTGAAATACTGGTAAAAACCGAAAAAAAGACCGGGATCGATGTTCTTAAGGAAACCGAGCATCTATACGCCCTTGTCGACGGGCTGGCGCTTCATTTGATCATGGCCCCTGAAAGGCTGACGGCTGAAAGGATCGATACTGTATTGGCGGGTTATTTAAGATCGTTGGAATAGGAACAGATCTATCGCATTGCACCAGAAGGAACTCACACAACCACAGAAAAGCAGGCCTCTCAGCCTGCTTTTCTGGATTTAATGCTCTTGTTTTAAATTCTCACGGATTTCCTTCTTCATTTCTTCGACATTTCTTTTAATAATTTCAATTTCGTATTTCTCTTTTGCATCTGGAGGTAAGTTCTCATCTAAGTATTCTCGGAGTTTTTCTTCGCTGCGAGTATCATCTGGGCCGATTGATATAACTGGTCTGTTTTTCCAATCACAGAACTAACTAAACCAAACTTATCAAAGGCGTTCAGAAGTACTTCTTCAGTTGTTTTTTGATTTGGATCAGCCGCTTGTGAAGCTGTATTAAACAGTAACAAGAAAAGAACTAAGAACAAGATTCCGAACCGTTTTTTCTTCATTATTCTCTCCTTAAAATAATTTTTCCTAAGCACAGCATTGAGTTTCTATTTTTATGTATTTCAGCTTTCCGGGACACCGTTTATTCATATTTTAGGAGCCGGTCCTGAAAGCGTTAACGAGAGAGGTGATCTTTATTTTCTGGGGAAGTAGGCTCATGAGGTGGATCAGTGTAAGTTTATCTTCTCTGAATGGAGATATTTGACTGTTTTGCAACTTC
This sequence comes from Bacillus sp. GM2, assembly GCF_056155945.1. Taxonomy (NCBI): domain Bacteria; kingdom Bacillati; phylum Bacillota; class Bacilli; order Caryophanales; family Bacillaceae; genus Bacillus; species Bacillus sp. GM2. The sequence goes on along the minus strand of NZ_JBRKSZ010000007.1, from coordinate 252,316 downwards.
TTCTTTTGCTAGCGATTGGAGGCGTTGTCATTATTTCCGCCTCTTCTACCTTGATACCTCCTTTATTTATTCACAAGTCTAATATAGCATAAACCTCTGCAAAATTTTTCAAATTACAAATTGATTTCACAAATTATTTTGCTGGTCATCACAAAAAAAACAGCCTGATCGCAGGCTGTTTTTCTGCACTAGTGAACCGCTTTTTGTATCTCTTTCGTTCAGCCATGTTCCACCTGTTGCCCCGCGCGTGCCGGAGCCGTCAAACACGAGCCTTCCTCTATCTCAGAAGCCTACTCATGATAGAAATCCAGTGCCGCCTGAAGCGCATTTCCCGGCGATACTGAAGCACCTGTGCGAATGAGAACAGCTTCGAGAGCAGCCAATGTAAAAAGAACATTTTCTTTCCGGCAGCTGTATCCCATCGTTCCGATTCTCCATATCTTTCCGGCCAGCGGCCCGAAAGAGCTGGCGATTTCGACGCCGAAGTCGTCAAGCATCATCTTCCTGACAAGATCTGCGTCAACCCGATCAGGAACTTTCACACAAGTGACGGTCGGCAGCTTTTTCCGGCCTTCCGTAAACAATTCGAGTCCCATCGCTTTGATGCCCTTGATTAGTGCTGTTTCATGGAGCCGGTGTCTTGAGAATCGCTCGCGGAGCCCTTCCTCAAGAACGACCCGCGCTCCTTCGCGCAAGCCGTACAGCATCGAAGTCGCTTCTGTATGATGATTAAGGCGCCTCGGGCTCCAATAATCCATCAGCATGCCGAGGTCAAAATAATTGCTGGAAATCGGCAAGCGTCCCGTTTCAAGCACGATATCTTCTCTTGTGGCAATGCCCCGTTCTACCTTTTTCCTTTCATTGATGCGCTTTTCAACCCGGCTGTTAAATGTGATCGGCGCCATACCTGAAGGAACGGATAAACACTTTTGCGTACCGCCGACGACCGCGTCAAGACACCATTCATCCGTATTGACATCCGTGCCGCCGATTGTAGCCACCGCATCGACTACACAAAGCACATCAAGCTCCCGGCAGGCCCGGCCAATTTCTTCGAGCGGCTGAATGCATCCCGTCGATGTCTCGCCGTGCACAACCGCAACAATCTCCGGTTTCGTCCGTTTGATTTCGGAGATGACCTCTTTCGGTTCAAAAACGTCTCCCCACGGGCATTCCATTGTATAAACATCAGCCTGGTACCGTTCGCAAATCTCGGCAAGCAGATAGCCGAACCGTCCGAAAATGGGAATGAGCACCCTGTCCCCCGGTTTGATGAGACTGGCAAGGACGGCTTCAAGCCCGGCCCGCGATGTCCCGTCTATCGGGAATGCCCATTTATTTGTCGTTCGGAAAATCTGCCGAAGCAGCGCCATGACGTCGTTCATCATGTCTGTAAATGCAGGATCGAACTGTCCCAGTACAGGTGAGGAAAGCGCCCTCAGCACTCTCGGATGAACCTCGACAGGACCGGGAGTCATAATTGTCCGTTTCGGAATATTCATTTCGCCAATTGTCATGATCTTTTTCTCCTTTCATTCATATGCCAGCCTGTATAATACATGAGTCAAGAGCTCAACGCCGGCTGCAAGATCAGCCGGTTTTGTCCATTCTTCCGGCGAATGGCTGATGCCCTTCCGGCTCGGAACGAACAGCAGTGACGTCGGGCAATGCGGGCCGAAAACCTGGGCATCGTGCCCCGCCCCGCTGACCATCTCCTGATAGGATACGTCAAGATCCTCGGCCGACTGTTTTGAGAGTTGAATCAAATCCCGGTCCATCCTCACAGGCTTCGCATCCGTCGTCTGTTCAACTGTGATCTGAACGTTCCATTCGCCGGCCAGCTCTGTGAAATAAGCAAAAATATCGTCGCAATACCGGTCCAACACCGCATCATGATGATGGCGGAGATCAAGAGAAAAAACAGCTTCTCCTGATATGACATTCGGCACATTCGGCTTTGCTTCAATCCTCCCGACCGTTGCTGTTAAAAGCGGATAAGCAGCTTTAGCCTTGTTCGTCAAATAGGAAATGCACAATGCCGAGACGGCCACCGCATCTTTTCTGGCGTTCATCGGCGTCGTCCCGGCATGGTTGCTTTCTCCCTTGACCATAACCGTAAACCGTCTTTGTCCGACGATGTCCGTGACAATGCCGATTTGACGGCCGCTCTCCTCAAGAATGCTCCCCTGTTCAATATGAAGCTCGATAAAGCACTTCACATCACGCCTGAACGGGCGCCTGTACCGCCGTTTTCCGAAACCGCAATCTTTCATCGCCTGCTCAATCGATACTCCGTCCCGATCGTGCACAGCCGGCGTCTTTTGACAGTCAAACAAGCCCGTTAAATTCCCCGATCCCCAAAAAGTCAAAGGGAAACGGCTTCCCTCTTCCTCGCACAGAGACACGACTTCGATTGACGTTTTCGGCCTGCCGTACGTGTCCAGAAGGTGTTTGGCAGACAAAAGGCTCGCTAAAATCCCGTACGCTCCGTCGAATTTCCCTCCGTTGATGACCGTATCAATGTGTGAACCGGTCAAGATCGCTTTCGTACGGTTCTCTGTACCTTCTATTCTCCCAAACAGATTTCCGGCATCATCGAAGTACGGCTCTATTCCCCAGTCCTCCATCTTTTCCTTCAACGACTGCTGGGCGCTGATCCACGGCTTTGAATAGAGAAGCCTTGTCACCCCTCCTTCTCCGCTTTCACCGAATGATGCCAGCCAATTGATCATGTCTTCGATATTGCGGGCTGTACTTTCTCCGGTCTTATGAATACCAATGGTCATGTAAAGAAACTTCCTTTCTATTTTCTTGTTATATTTCTTTACAACTCTCTATATAAATACAATTTTACTGGTAACATGAAAAATAAACATCGGCATAAATGTCACAAATCCGCTCATTTTTTGTTGAAAATGACTAAAATGACAAAGGAGGCCTGTACAGATCAATGAATATCTATGACATGATGAAACTCCCTGTATTTAAAGGCGCAACGCTTGCCGCTGGAAAGGCGGGCGTAACCCGGAACATTGAACACATCAATATGATGGATGCGCCAGATATTGCCGATTATCTGCATCATGGCGAACTCCTCGTCACGACCGCATACCATTTAAAAGACCGGCCTTTTTTATTGAAGGAATTGATTGAAAGGATGATCAGGCGGGGCTGCGCCGGACTCGGTATCAAAACCCGCTTTTTGCAGGAAATACCCGACGAGGTGATCAAGCTTGCCGACGAGCGGACATTTCCGATCATCGAGCTAAATGAAGATGTCCGCCTCGGTGATATTGTCAATCATACACTGAGCCATATTCTAGACAAACGGACGGCAGAACTCGAACAGGCCATCGCCGCTCAAAAAAAGTTCACAAGCCATATTATGAGCGGAAAAAGCATTCAATCGCTCTTGCATAACGTCTCTGCTGTTTTAAAGCTTCCCGTTCTTCTATTCAATCAGCACCTCAAGCCGATTGCCTCCTCAAAAGCAGATGCCGCCGGGACGCTGTCGGATTATGAAGGAATATTTCAAAAAGGAAACAGAACGGGGCTCACCTGTTTTTCAACGATTCCCGACAAACAAACCTATTCGGTATTTCCGATCTATACTCATGAAAAAAAATGCGGCTTCCTCGTTGTCTGCGGGATGATTTCCCCTTCAGACAAAGGCTTGCTGTTAACCCTCGAACAAGCCGCCAATGTCATCGCCTTTGAGCTGCTGAAGGAAAATGCGCTCAAACAATATTTGCGAAGAGCGCGGAACGAGTTTTTCAGAAATTTTTTGGACGGCGCCTTTTCCTCTGCTGAAGAAATTAAAAACCGAGCAAAAGAATTTCAGCTCAAGTGGGATCAAAAATATGTGTGCATCGCCGGCAAATTGGACCGCCGCGAAAAATCGCTCAGCTTCACGGAAAATCAGCTTGAATCAGATTCCGTGTTCGAACGCCTGGAAGAAGAGCTGGTTGACTTCCCGTTTCCTCCTCACCTTTTCACAAAAGGAAACATATGCTTCCTGCTGGCCGAGGCGACGGACAGCTGGGCTGAAATGAATGCAGCCGTGGGCGGATTTTTAAAGGCGTTTCAGCGCCATGCATCTGAGCATTTTCAGCGGACGATTTCTTTTGGAATCAGCAACCTCAGCCATCAGCTGAGAGACGTTCCGCACATTTGCAAAGAAGCCGTCGATGCGCTCCACTCCGGCCATTTGTCAGGCAGCACCGAGTTCATCCAGACGTACCATATGAAAGACGTGTCAGAGCTTTTGCGCATGATTCCGGCTGATGATTTGAAGACATTTTACACGCATGCGCTGCATCAGCTTGCCAGCCTGCCGAAGGATGACCCAGGGCTCCTGCAAACATTGTCCGTCTATCTGGAAACGCACTGTCAGATTTCTGAAACGGCCAAGCGCCTGTACATCCACAGAAACACCGTCATCTACAGGCTTGAAAAATGCGAGGAACTGCTCGGGAAAAGCCTGAAAGATGCGGACACGACCTTGCGCTTGAGACTCGCGCTCAGAATTCAAATGCTGCTTGGGTTGTGAGAAATCCCTTCCCCGCGGCAATCGGAGGATGTAAAGCCGCGCCGGCATATTTGATGATTTGAGCATTTCACCATAAAAAAGCCGGCATATGTGCCGGCTCCCTTATACTTTTTCAGGAATTGTGCGCGCCTGCTGCTTCCGCCCCCAGCTGACTGCCGCCAAAAAGCTGAGCACGAGAACGACCACACCAAAAATATATGGAATTTCTACGTTCACATCGAATAACAGACCGGCCACTGTCGGTCCGACAATGTTGGCAAGGCTCATAAACGCATTGTTCATGCCTGCGGCAAATCCCTGTTCATCTCCGGCCATTTTTGAAATCAGCGTATTAATCGCCGGTCGAAGAATGGACGTCAGCATGAAGAAAACAATTGTTGCCCCGAAAACGAGCCAGTACGAACCGGCAATCGAGCAGACGGCAAGCGCTCCGGCAGAACCGATCAGCGTCATGTTCATCAGCTTTTTTTCGCCGAAGCGGTTCGTCAGCATCCCGAGAGCCACCGCCTGGACGAACACGCCGATCAGACTTGCCGCTGTTATGACAAAGGCAATGTCTCCCGGTGTAAAGCCGTGCTTATGATCGACATAAAGGCTGAATACCGCCTCGAAATTCATGATCCCGAAGTTCAAGATGAACACGAGGATAAACAGAAATGCATACGGCGACCGCAGCGCGCGCGCCATTTGCTTAGCGAGCGGTTCGCGCTTTTGAACGGAGCGGCGCTTTTCAAGCATCTTTTCTTGACTGAGCGTTTCCGGGAGGACAAGAAGCGATAAAACCGTCGCCAAGCCGGCTAATCCGGCTGACACGTAAAACGGGAAGGTGAGCCCGAACGCCGCCAAATATCCGCCTGCTCCCGGACCGATGACAAAGCCGAGAGACATCGCGGCGCTGATCAGCCCCATCCCTTTGCTTCGATCCTTTTCCGATGTGATGTCAGCGATGTAGGCAAACATGGCCGGCACCAAAAACGCAGCTCCCGCTCCGCCGAGAAGGCGGGAAACAAACAGCAGCCACATCTGGCTCGCCAAGGCGAAAAGCAGCTGGGAAACCGCAAACGCACCGATTCCTAAAATGATCATTTTCCGCCTTCCGTATTTATCAGTCATTTCCCCGGCAACGGGCGAAAACAGCAGCTGGGTAATCCCCGAAGCCGCGATCAGCAATCCGAGCGTGCTGCCTGACGCGCCGAATTCTTCTATAAACGTAGGCATGAGTGGAATAATCAAGCCTATACCAAGCATCACGATAAACACGTTAAGCATGAGCATATACAATCTGGCCATCTTTTTCATCTGCGGATACCTTCCTTCAGCCCGAAAATACCGGACAATCTTAAATTCGAACAATTACTAAATTAGTATATCCACAGATAGGTTTAAAGTCTAGTTTTTTCATATTTTTGCATATTTTTTCTTCTGAAGGAATGATGGGTAAATAAAAAAGCGGAGATTCCCCCGCCTTTTTATCCATTTACGACCAGCCGACAGCGTTAGCAAACATCAGGAAAAGCACGGCCGCTCCCATCCAGAGGCAAAACAGCGGAAGGATGAATCGCAGCCATTTGTTCCAGGCAATCCGGCTGATCGCAAGCGTCGCCATAAAATATCCCGATGTCGGAAAGACGATGTTTGAAAAACCGTCTCCGAATTGGAAGGCCAGAATCGCCGTCTGCCGCGTAATTCCGACGATATCAGCCAAAGGCGCCATAATCGGCATCATTATTAAAGCCTGTCCGCTTCCGCTTGGAACAAAAAAGTTAAACAGCATCTGTGTAAAGAGCATCGCCGTAACCGTTAAATACGAAGGAAGCTGTGAGACAGCATGAGACAAGCCGTAAACAATCGTATCCATGATCTGCCCGTCGGCCATAACGACTGCTGCAGCTCTTGCAATGCCGCAAATCATCGCACCGACGAGCACTTCTTTAAAACCCTCATTAAAGGACTCGGCAATGTCTCTCGAATTCATGCCGGCGATGTAAGCAGGAATGATGCCGAGCGCCAGGAAATAGCCCGCCATTGTCAGCATATCCCACCTGAAATAAATTACACACCCAATCAAGCCGGCAAACAACCCAAGCGCCGCGATCCCGGCCCATTTCACCCGTCCGCCTGCTTTAAAAGCCGGCACGGGTTCGACTGCTTCCTTGCCCGTCAGGCTTTTTTCAGGATGCGCTCTGATCTTTTCCGCATATTTGAGCACATAAACAGCGGCAATCGCCGTAACGACAACAAAGATGACCGCCCTGTACCCCATCCCGGAATAAAGCGGGAGACCGGAAATCATTTGTGAGGTTCCCACGGTAAATGGGTTTGTCAAAGCGCTCGTAAAGCCGGCGATCGTCCCGCACAATGCGATTGCTGCTGCTGTCATCCGGTCATATCCGAGGGACAGCAGCAAAGGAAGAATGACAGGGACATAAACGATCGAAAGCTCAGGCGTCCCGATAAAACAGGAAATGCCGGAGAAAACGAATATTAAGACAGGCGTAACGAAAACAGGCTTGTTCCTGAACTGATCGGCCAACAGACGGACGCCGAGCTCAATGACAGATGCTTTCCTCAGAACGGCAAAAGCTCCGCCAATCACAAACGTAAACACGATAATCGGAGCCGCTTCTGTCATCCCTTTCGGAACCGCCGTAAGCAAGCCAAGAATATCAACCGGCGTCTGTTCGACCCGTTTGTAGGACGCTGGATCAATCATTTCCCTGCCGTCCGGACTTTCCACCCGTTCATATTCGCCTGCCGGAATGACATATGTCGCAAGCGCCATAAGACCAATCATGACAGCCAGAATGACATAAATATGCGGAAATTCCTTTTTGCGTTTTTCGTTCTTTTTCACCTCTTCTGTTTTGTAAGCCGGCATTCCCATTTTTTAATCTCCCCTTCTTCCATGTTAAATTTTTTAACATATTAAATGATCGCAGCGCTGATAGCATTGAAAAATCCTCTAAATTTCAGCGTGTTTTCAGTTAAAATACATAAATCAACACGAGCAATCCAGAAAATCGTCACATTTTCTATCAATCATTAAGCTGATCATCTCGACTGTTCCTTTTCTGCATTTTCATGTAAAGTCATAAGAAAGATCAGCATGTAAAGGAGAGAGTTGACATTGCAGCAGTGGATTAAAGAAGTGGCCAGAGGAAAAAGGGGCGCCCGGGATTTAACTTATGAAGAGGCCAGACAGGCTGCTGAAGCGATTGTTACGGGAAATGCAAGCCCCGCTCAGACAGCCGCGTTGTTAATAGCGGAGAGGATCAAAACGGAGTCCCCTGAAGAATTGTTCGCGTTTACCGAAGCATTGCGGAACAGCTCGGAATCATTGAGCCTTTCCAGAGCTGTAAAAGAGGCGGTCATCGATTTTGCAGGACCTTATACAGGAAGACATTCTTTTTTAGCAACCATTCCCGTCTCCCTCCTTCTCGCAGGAAACGGCGTTCCTGCGTTTCTCCACGGCAGCGATGCATTGCCGCCCAAATATGGAACGAGCGTAAAAGATGTCCTGGACAAACTCGGAATCCCCTCTGAGACTGCCCCAGCGCAAACGGCACGCTCACTCGAAAAGGCTTTAATCGGATTCGCCGCCGCCGAAACATTTTGCAAACCGTTTGTTCGCATGAGGAAAATCCGCGAGGAAATCGGCGTCCGCACCGTGTTGAATACAGCAGAAAAACTGGTCAACTTCTCTGATGCCGACAAGCTTATGATGGGCGCATTTCACCGGACGGCCATACAGAAAATGCATCCCGTATTTCAGCGCTTGACGTACAAAGAAGTGTTCATTGTCCAGGGGCGGAGGGCTCGGAAGATGTGCCGGTCCACAGAGGCAGCTTTGTGTTTACAATAAAAAACGGCGAGATCGATTCTTTTATATTAAAACCTGAAGAATACGGACTTTACGCAGAGGAAGCAAAGCTCAACAAACCGCTGTCTGCTGAAGAGCAGGCGGAAAAAATAACAGCCGTTCTCGCCGGAGATGAATCGGCGGATACGGAATACGAAAGAAAACAAGTCATCATGAATGCCGCATTGCGCTATTATTTGTTCGGATACTGCGCGGCCATTGAAGAAGGCATCCGAACGGCGGAAAAACAGCTGAAAGAAAAAGCCGGCCTGGAAGCTCTCGAGAGGTGGAAAGCTTCATTTACAAGACCGTAAGAAAACCGTAACGAAAATGATATTTCCTTTTCATGAAAAGATTGGATAATGAAAGAAATGAAAAGGAGGCGATCGAAAGATGAACCGAAAATGTCTCATACCGTTTATTTTGATGTTGTCAGCGATGTGCGCGCCCACCCAAAACGCAGAAGCCTTCCAATTGTTTTCCTTACACGTCCAGCCCTATCAGTCCTCGGCTCCGGCGGATTACTATGAACAGGCGCAAGGCAAAACAGGCGAAGCTTTAAAACAAGCGCTTCACGACACGATCGACGATCATAGAGAGCTGTCTTACAGTGAGGTATGGGAAGCGCTGAAAGCAACGGATGAAGATCCGGCCAATCGAAACAACGTGATTCTCTTATATTCCAGAGAGTCGCGCTCTAAACAGGCGAACGGGGGGCAAACGGGCGATTGGAACCGCGAGCACGTATGGGCAAAATCGCACGGCGATTTCGGAACAAGCAAAGGGCCCGGAACAGATTTGCATCACCTCAGGCCCAGCGATGTGCAAGTAAACGCCGCCCGCGGAAACCTTGATTTCGACGAAGGCGGCAGCCCTTATCCCGGTTCCCCCGGAAACCGCTATGACGGCGATTCCTGGGAACCTGACAAAAGCATTAAAGGCGATGTCGCCAGAATGATTTTCTATATGGCGGTCCGCTATGAAGGGGACGACGGTCATCCGGATCTTGAAATGAACGACACAACGAACAACGGATCTAAACCATACCACGGAAAAATGTCGGTTTTATTGAAATGGCACCATGAAGACCCTGTCGATACCCTCGAAAGAAAGCGGAACGACATCATCTATCAGCAATACCAGCATAACCGCAATCCATTCATTGATCACCCTGAATGGGCGGAGGATATTTGGGGCTCAGGCGTTTTGAATTGAACAAAAAAAGCGCCTGCCCGGCGCTCTTTTTTAAAACCTCTGTTTTTTTGTTCAGCACCGATTTTACGGCCAGTTCAAATTCATGTATCCCCGTGCACCTGCAAATATTGGATTCAAGCGCTTGGTCATAGTGGCCCCTTTTTCAGCATGCCGAGAATGTCAAACAGCGTATGTTTGATGACAAATTTGCGATACTCAGCGGAACCTTGCGCATCGTCCAAAACAGGGCCGGGAAAGCGGCTGATCGCCTCTTCCACCCTTTGATCGACAGGGAGCGCTTCGTCATTCAACGCAGATTCCACTTCTGCGGAACGAAACGGAAAAGGGCAGACACCGCTGAATGCACAGCGGACGCGTCCGTCTATTTCGAGAGCTGAAATCGTCGCCAAAGGATATCCCGTATCCCATTGCTGCCTCACTTTTATGCTTGCAAAAGGCTGATGAAGATAGCGTTCTTCAATTAAAAGCGAAATGAGGATTTCTCCCTTGTTCAGCTTCAGCTGCTGATCGAATACGTCGTGAATCAAATAGCGCTTTTCCCCCTCGTCTCCGATCGTCACCACTTTGCTGTCGGTTAATAAGAAAGGCAGCACTGCTTCACGGTAAAAGATCTGCCCGCAAATATTGCCCCCAAGCGTAATCTTATTGCGCGCCGTATGGTCAGCCACATCCCTCACCGCTTTACTCAACAGCGGAAAGCCGCCGTTTTCCGTGACCTCCGTCAATGTTAATGCTGAGCCTAAAGCGAGGTGACTCCGTTCAAATTGCAGAGTTCTGCACTCAGGTATGTCTTTAATATCGATAACGGCATTTGTATGGATCACATTCAGCCGTCCGGGCGTCAAATGTTCTGTTCCGCCGGAACAATACGCCGGCTTTTTCCCCTCCCGCTCCAAGCTTTGAAAGAGCTTTACCGCTTCCTGCGCAGATTGGGGCCTGTAATACTCAAAGTCAAACTGGATCATGGCGACCCTCCTTCATTTCCCAAATTTGTTTAGGAATCAGAGGCAGCCGATTCAAAAAACCGGCATGCCTTCAAATAAAATTAGATTTTTTTCTAAATTTTCCTCCATGAATTTATATTGAAAAATTTTCTATTTTAAAACTGTAAACAAGAAAAAAGTTCACTTTAGCTTCGAGTGAACTTTTTTCTGCATGATAATTTAACTTTCAAGCGCGCCGGCCGGATCATATAAAGCGATATCTAGCTCAGGCTCTTCTCCTAAGGCGAGCCTTGCCAATTCTGCGCCAAGGTACGGACCTGACGTAAGCCCTGAAGCGCCGAGACCGTTGGCAACAAGCAGCCCGCAAATGTTCGGCAATGAGCCGATCACGGGGAGAAAGCCCGGTGTAAATGGCCTGAAGCCTACGCGCGTCTCAAGCAGCTCGCTCAATTCCAAACCCGGCGCAACGGCAAGCGCCTTTGAGAAAATTTCGTGAAGGCCGCCGGCCGTTACCCGAAGATCATCAAGCTCCGCTTCATTTTCGTGAGTAGCGCCGGCAACGATCCGGCCGTCTTCAAATGCCAATATGTATTGGTCATTCGGAGGCATCACAACGGGCCAGCTGCCGGTATCCGCATCTGGAAGACGAAGATGAACGATCTGCGCTTTTTGGTGGCTGACTGAAAAACGCACGCCGAGCGGCTTCAAAAGCTCGTCCGCCCAAGCGCCCGCTGTGACCAGCACCTGATCAGCGTATATTTTTTTGTCCGCTGTGGAGATCCCTGTTACCAGGTTTCCTTCATAGAGCAATGAAGCGTTTCCGGCAACAACTGAAGCGCCGTATTTTTGTGCGGCGTTCACAAGTGAGCGGCGGAGCAATTTTCCATTTACGCGCGCGGCTCCGCTGATATGAACCGAGCTGTATCCCTCTGCCAAAGGCGGAAATAAACGCTTCGTTTCCTCATAGGATAAACGGGTGATCTCGCCGATTTCAGGCGCATCCTTGCGCCTGAGATGCGCCCGTTCTTCCATTTTCTCCAGCTTTCGCTCGTCTGTATGCAAGCTGATAGCGCCTGTCCGTTTATACCCCGTATCCGATTCTCCGTCAGCTTCAAGCCGCTTGATTAAATCGGCGTAGTACACCGCTCCGCCTTTTGCAAGCTTGTACCATGCCTGGTTTCTGCGCTGTGAAAGCCAGGGGCAGACGATTCCAGCCGCGGCATCTGTAGCCCTTCCCCGCTCTCCGCGGTCAATCAATGTCACATCCGCGCCCTTTTTTGCAAGATGATAAGCGGCAGAAGCGCCGAGGACGCCCGCTCCGACTACAATAAAAGATTTCATGACTAACACCTTTTTCATTTCTGTTTATTCTACAAATATAACGGATCACATCGATGGAACACAACCTAACCAACGGCTACCGATATGACGCCAAGCACCATAAAGACAGCCGCGACAATTCTAAGCCGTCCGAAACCTTCAGACAAAAGAACCGCCCCCATCACCGTTCCGATTAAAATGCTGATTTCCCGAACCGGTGCCACATAGCTGACCGGCGCAAATACCATGACACTCAGCGCCAAAATATAAGCCAAAGAGTTAAAAACCCCGACCCCGACAGCTTCCATCCGGTGATGCTTCCACTCAAACCGGACTTCGCTCCAGCTTTTCGCGGCAAAAGGAGTCAATATGATCAGACGGCCGAGCGTATTGCAATAATCCAGCAGCAACGGCGGAATAAGAAACCGGCTGACCGCTGCTTTATCAAGGAGGGTATATGCGGCAATAATACCGCCGACCGCCAGCCCGTAAAGAACCGGTGTGAGCGAGCCTGATTCTTTTAACCGCTTGACTCCCCCTGTGAAAAAAAGAATGCTGATCACAATCAAAAGAATCCCTATAATAGCGGGCAGCGTCAATGTCTCGCCAAAAAAGGCGACCGCCAGCACACAGGTGAGCAGCGGGCCAGTTCCTCTCGCGATAGGGTAGACGAGGGAAAGATCGCCCTTTTTGTACCCTTTTTGAAGAACAAGAAAAAAGCCCAAGTGGGCAAGGATGCTCGCCATGATGATGGCAAGCTGCCAGCTGCCGATTTCAGGCTTTTCATATATGACAACACCTATGGCCAACGGCGTGTAGACAACGGCTGCAATCGCTGTGAACAACCAGATAAACGGAACGCCTCCATCGGCTTTTTTAGAAAGATAGTTCCACGATGCATGGATAAATGCAGAACATAATAATACACAAAAACCCACGGCAGTCATTACACAGCCCTCCGTTCATCATAATGGAGCTCAATGTTTGATGACAATGTAGCGCTTCAATTCCCCGTGCCATTTCTTTCCTTTGACGGCATCCACCCAGACGTCATACTTGCCCGGTTTCAGCTTTTTCGTCGGAAAGCTCACCCGAAAATGAGGTTTTCCGCGTGTTAAATGAACATCTCGATAGATCAGGACAGTCCCTTTTTTATTGATCAGCCTGACGGCGACCATCGTCCCCGTAACAGGACTTTTTCCCGTCACAACGATCGAAGTGGCTGATTTCGTATATGTATTGGCATCCGTCCTGAATTTCACCGCCCCTTTGGAAGGCATAGCAAAGGCTTCTGTACTCCCTGCAAATGCGGCCAGCAAGAAAATAACGGCTGTCAACACAGCCTTTTTCAACATTTTCACTGGTCATATCCTTTCTTATACAGTATGAATGTCACATGATATACTCTTCATTATACATGACAATATGATCTAATAAAGATATTTGACAAGAAGATCATGTTCTTCTTTTAATGGACAAATACTGTATAAGTGGGTGAAAGGGGATGATTTACATGTATGAAGCAAAGCTGAAATGATTAAGACAGGTATAAAAATTGTTGATGAAGATGGATATTTTCATGATGATCTTTTTCTCGCAGGCAACCTTGTGGAGCTGCTGGACAACCGAATTGCTGTTGAATTTCTTTAATAGGGCTCAACGATGGACACTAAGCTATAATGACAAAGAACGCGTGAGCCGTTTCTTCATCATCCGAAATTTGAAATTGTTAGTGGACTGGAATAAATAAAGCCCTGCTGGAAGAAGGGCTTTACTGACTGAGTATCATATTTTAGACTGGGATTTATATCAGATAAAATCATTCCTTGGTATAGTTAGTTTAAGAAGCGAACCTGTCGGCTACTTTGTAGGTGGGAGTTTCTGCTTTAAAGGAAGACGATCCTGCTACTCCAATAGCTCCTAGCAACAGAACAAAACAAATCAATAATTTAGTTTTCATGTAGAAAAGCACTCCTTTGAATTTGTCTTCTCGCATTAACTGTAATCCGGTAAAATTCAACAGCGTCCCGAATTTTTTCTTGTTTTTCTAAAAGGTCTGCTGTGACGAAACCATATTCCTCCATATCTGCATACATACCTTTTTCTTCGAAGAACTTGAACGACTCCCGAACCATGTCTAGATCAAATGAAAGATAAAGCCCTTTTATTAAGTCAAACTTCGCAAGCATATCTGAATTTTTGTTCTTTTCAGCCAGTTCTTTCCCCTCAAAGTACAAGTCATCAGTAATCGACAACTTACCTTGCTTCGCCCTAACATGCGCGAGGTTAAATAACGTTTTAGGCAAGAAACCGTGTTTCTCCTCATTATACAAATTAAGAGCCTCTTGAAAATGATCAGTTGCTTTATCAAGTTCTTCCAGTTGATTATAACATATTCCGATATTTAAATGTGATGAACCCATAAGGTGATGGATTCTTTGTTTCTCTGACTCTTCAAGTGCTTTATTTAAATTATGTAGAGCCTTTTCAGGATACATCTGATCTAACCAGTTACCCGCAATGATAAACTGACTTTGCACTCGACGCTCACCGTAAGTTTCGTACTTTTTGTATATGTTATACGCACGACTTGCGTAATTCATTGAAAAGAACGTTTGCTTCATATGGTAATACACTTCAGATGCTTTGAAATAAAATTCAGCTTTTTCCAGTTCATCACAATCAAAAGAATCTAGTTTTTTCTCGGCATCCCTATAAAAATTCAACGCAAGTATTAATTCTTTTTGTCTGAAATGATACATCCCAGCAAAAAAATGATAATAATAATCCAACATCCCTTCCAGGTTATTCTGATCGCGAATTTTTTTAAACTCATCAAACCGACTATCTAAATTAACACCGGGATTTGAATACATATAATCAAGTTGAAGATTGTGCCGAAAGAGCAGTAAGTTATAATAAACAATCACATCCTGGTTTTCTTCCATTTGTTCTAGTTCTTTTTCAACTTCTTTTTTTGTATCCTCGGCCTTGCCTGTCCAATTGTTTTTTAATGCTGTATACCAAAAATTCATTTTCGTCGCAACTAAATCAAATGGTATTACGCTCACATATCCTCGTCCTTTCTCGTAAGATTATAATTTTTCAGAAAAATTAAATAGGTTTTTCCTTTTTCTTCATAGTCATCATTTTACATAAAAGAATAATTTTTCACAACAACATTGTATGAAATCTTTAAAAGTTAGGGGTTTTTTGACCTAATCAATATGATTCGTTTTCCGTGTTCGGGTGAATTTTAGAAGTATAGCAAGGAAGGCAGAACAGATCAAGGATTATATTTTCCTGTTGATATGCAATTTGGTATAACTAATCGTTACGATTATCGTTTAATCTATTCAAGAAAAAACCGCAGATACATTTCTACGCCTTTTAGAAAATCGATAGGCAATAGATTATAGCTGCGGTACACAAACATATAAAATTATGCGGGTGCAATCAAATCGAAATCTGATTACACCCTTTCTTTCCAATTATTATCCAATAGACCCTTCCATTTCGAACTTGATTATTTTTGAACATCTTGCTATATCATAACCCGTTCTAAACATTGATTTTACGGGGTTTCTTATTTTTCTTAATCACTTAAAATCATACTTTATCATAGTTTCGTGGGTGTTCTGTGGGTGACCCACATTCAAGAATTTTGTTATAATAAAATCACCAACACAAAAGGGACGAGGAAAAAATGAGCATCAACAAAATCAGATCAGCTTTATACAAGTCGGCCAAGATTTTGGGAGATGTAAACGCGGCGAAAAGAGGGACGATCGGAAAGCGTATAGCTCGCCGCGCTGCCGGTAAAGCAACTGGCAAATTATTTAGAAATCTGTTTAAGTAATCTATACAATTGTCTAAGGTACCAAAAATAACAAAGCCACCAATCGTTAAATGGTGGCTTTTTATTCTATGTAGGCATAATCACCCAAAACAAATGATTCATTTTCATGGGTGTACAGGATTTATTCCCCGATTGGTTTCCGTATAGTGGTAAACTCTATACTGATTGTAACCAAAAAGATTAGAGGAGAATGCCATGAAGACTCTGGATGTTCAAGCGCTGCACAATGCAATTGATCAAACGCTCGAACAATTAAAAAAACAATCAGACGAATTCGCCAAAGTCAAAAAAGCCGTTGACGGCATCGCATCACTTGATGATGCTTTAAAAGGAAAAGGCGGCGATGCGATCCGCGCGTTTTATGAGGAATGCCACACCCCTTTTCTACAGTTCTATGATGCTTTCATAGAGGAATATAGTTCCACGCTGAAGAAAATGAAAAGCGCGCTAAATTCTCTGGAACCCAACCATAACGGATTTATTTCACAGTCCTTTCTCGAACACGAGTTGGAGAATGGCTTAAATGCCGCTGATCGCACAACAAAAAATTTGGTTTCTAAGACCAACGCCACGATCGCAAAAGTCAGTCATATCGTTGATTTACCGGATTTGAATGATAGCGGTTTTCATGAGCAAAATCAGAAAGCGTTAAAGGAAATCAGCACGACTCTTGAAAAGCTGCATGCGTTTGACCGCGAGCAAACAAACGCCCTTAAAACGGCTGAAAACGACCTTGAGACGATGCAGAAGTACATCGGGCGGCTTGAAAAGATGTATACCGGACCGAAAATTGAAATAACTGGCTATCAAAAAGGCGCGATTTTAAAGCAGGATGATAACTCTAAAATAAACGGACTACCTGGCGGGCTTCAGGGCCAACTGGAGAATGCCGAGCCGTCTCCGATGGAGATGATGCTTGAAAAGCTCAACAAAAATAAACAATCCAATGTGGATACGGTGATTAGGGAAGACAATGAAGAAAACATCAATCAAGACGTTCATACGAACGATTTTGATTTGAATGCATTGCAAAAAGAACTTGCGAAACATCCAAAGGTTTATGGAGATATCCGGGTTATTGATGGTAAACTATATAATCATAAAGGATGGAAAGTAGTCAAAGATATTCATATTCCAGACGAAGCTGTCCGAGATCATTCAGATCCAAGTTTTATTGGCGGCAGATATCGTGTATATGAAAATGGCCAGATTGTACGCACCTATATAGCAAATGACAAAGAAGAAGTGATGGTTGTGGATCGTATTCCAGAAGCCAGAGGTGCTGCATCAGCTAAAATAAATGACTCATACTTTGAAGGAACTCCATTGGAAATTTTAGAGTATCTTAACTTGGGTAATGCTACGCGAACTTTGGGAAAAAAAGCAATTACAAAAGTTGAAAAAGCAGCTGAAAAAGCTTTGAAGAATGAAGTGAAGGATGTTAAAAAAGTGATTGCAGAAAGAAGTAAATCACTTGATCTAAAGGAACATCCCACAAAAACAAAGCAGTTCGGTTCGAAAAAAATGAAAGAACTAAAAAAGAAGATTGACAATCGTACAATTACAAAACAAGAATACCAAGACTATATATGGAACAAGAAATTTGCTAAAAAACGTAAAGCTGGTGTTACAGAATTTTGGGATATGGAAGCAGAAAGAATAATGAATGGACAACCTACAACTAGAAATTGGAGTGAAAAACAGGTTCAGGATATACTGTCAGGTAAAGTCCCTAAATATGATGGTAAACCGATGGCTGGACATCATACTTATAGTGCATCTAAATATCCTCATTTATCCGATAAAGGTGAAATTATTTACCCAGCTACTTTCAAAGAACATTTTTATGGTTGGCACGGCGGTAACTGGAAAAACAGTAAACCTGGTGAACCGATAAAATCTATTAAAGATTTCTAAGGAATGGAGTGAAAATTATGAGCTCAAATAGAATTGATGTAAAAATACTTAATGCTGAAAATACAAATAGCCTTATATCAATAATTAGAAAATACGGTGGAGAGCCGATTAGCGAGATAAAAAAGAATATAAGCGAAGGTCATTCTATATTAACTTGTTATTATGTTGATGATCCGGATAAATTAACCTCTCTGTTAAGTGTTATCGAAGCATTAGAACAAAAAGGAGCCAAGTTGGAAATAATACAAAAAATCCGGAATTCAAGTAGAGTTATAGACTCTAATATTATTAAGAACTTGATCGACAGAGACAGACTGATAGCAGAACAAATACAGGAATATGACGATAATCTGTCGGATTAATAATACCTGATAAAGCCATGAGAATTTAAAGTAAAAAAATGAAATCGGCCCTCAACAGAGGGCCTTTTCTTTATTTCAGTAGCTTTTCAATTTTCGCTTTCGTCTTCGATCCGTAAATACCGTCGGCAGAAAGCCCGTGCATAAGCTGGAACCGTTTAAGGACAGGGCTTTTTCAAAAGGGTTTTTAATGCTTCAGAAATACAACTTTGCATTTCATTTTTTGTTGGCAAGCTGTCTATTTTTTTAGTTCGCTCTTCAATAACAACTATTTTTTCATCAATTTCTTGGATTTGTTTCAGCATTTCTTCATCACTTCAACAGAGCTTCAAGTTTCGCCTTCGTTTTAGGACCGTAAATACCATCAGCAGACAGCCCGTGCATCAGCTGGAACCGTTTGACTGCGTTTGCCGTTTTCGGCCCGTAATAGCCATCTATGCCGTTATTCTTCGCCTCTTTGTCTGGATAGAAATAGAGGGCAGCTAAAGCCTCTTGAATCTGACGGACAGCCGTTCCTTTCATCAGCGGGCTTTTCACTTTATAGATGCCGGACGGCAGCGTGTATTTTTTGCTCGTTTGCTTTTTGCTTGAGGATGATGACTTTTTATCTGGTGTTGTTTTGGAAACCGTCTTCTTTCCAAGCAAGCTATCGACTTTTTTCCTGAATGTCGTCAGCTGGCTTGAATCGCTCACCCACGGCGCCGGACAGTTTTTGTTTGTCACATCGTAATGGCGGACAATTTTGTTTGTAGAAAGGCCGTAACGCTTGCACAGATCGGCAACCAGTTCAGCAGCATTTTGAATCGTTTGGCTGTGAATCTTGCCATCTTTTTCGACACACATTTCAACACCGATTGCCGTTGTGTTAGCGTTTGGTTTTAAAAAGCTGACATAACAGCGATTTTGATCATGGGCATGATAGGCGACTTCATTTTCAGAAATAATTAATTGCGCCTCTTTACGGTCCACAAAATAATGGGCTGATGCGTAACGTTTATCAGCGATACACGTTCCATTGAAATAATTCCGCTCATTCAATGCAGAAGCGCCGGGAGTAGCCGTCCAGTGCATGACAATGCCTTTAACTCCCGACATTTTCAGACCCGGCCGGGTATACTGATTGACTTTCACATAATTCTTCACAACTTTAACCATTTGAACCCCTCCAATTTGGTTTTAAATAAAAAAGGCTGCCAGCCGGCAACCTCATTTCGTTAATCCTTTTTGTTTTAGAACTTCTTTTTGCTGCTTACCTTTACCGGTGACATAGTTGTTTTTATACCAAGCGACCAACGTCGTGACGATTGTAAAAATCGTAGAGCCGGCCAAATACAAAGCGTCGGCCAGCGTATTGACCTGGTCCTCGCTGATCGGCAAAACTGCCTTTCCGAACATGATCAACGTCTGGTTTACCAATGCAATAAAAAGAAGCACCGTCCGGACGACCGTGCCTTTGTCTAAGTTTTTCATATTGTGTTTTCCTCCTTATTTTTGCAGTAGATTATAAAAAACAGCGATTGCGCCGCCAATGATACCGGTGCTGACGGCTGTGATGATCGCACCGGTGATGCTGCGCTTGATCCAAGTTGTGTTTTCCTCGATTTTGTTCAGCTTTTCATTAATTGAAATGATCTGCTGATCATGGCGGTCAGTCGTTCTTTCGAGGGTAGTGATCCGCTGATCTTGTGTTTTTTGATCTGCTTTGATTTCTGCGATTTCTTTTTGTAAAACATCATAATCATTGGGTTGTGTCATGTCCTGAAATCCTCCTGTTCTCACATCGTTTTCACCTCCTCGTAGGTTAATATCATCTATAGACAAGGCTATAAGCCTTATCTAACATTAGAACTGGGTATGTTTTGGGGAGATTCATCACCTCCTTGCAGGGTTTTAAAATCATTGCTTCTCAAAGACTAATCCCCCAAAGCTAAGAATCTATCGGCAGACGATCATTAGGGCGTAGTATTGCTGTATACCGAGTCTACGAGGCAATCGCAACGATAGATATACCCAATCTGATATACGAGGATGGTGGTTAAATGAACTATTATGTTGGTGTAGACCTTGCTGATCGTAAACATGACATCTGCATTCTTGATTCTACAGGTGAAAAATTGAAAGAGTTTACTGTTCCTCATTCACCAGAGGGATTAGACCAACTGATAACGGGAATACAAGAATTTTCAACAGATATACATAATGTTTTCATCTCTGCTGAAACGTATAAGCACTTATTTATGGAATCCTTACATGCAATAGGGTATACGGTGTATTCGATCAATCCAAAAAGTGTAGATCGTGCTAGGGATCGCTTTTCACCAGCAGGAGCAAAGGATGATTCTCGTGATGCTCAAGTCCTTGCGGACTTGATCCGCACAGATCAACACCAATATAGGCCCCTCCGCAAAGATAGTAGCGAATTGAAGGAACTTCAATTACTTGTAAGAGATAGAGAGTCTCTTGTAGCACTTAAGGTTCGTATAGAAAACCAAATTATGGCTTGCTTGAAAAGCTACTATCCTCAAGCATTGGAATGTTTTTGTAAGCTGGATCAACAATCTACTATTACTTTTCTCAAGGCGTTTCCTACACCTACAGAGTTTGCAAGTGCTGACCTGGATCATTTAGAGCACATTCTAAAGGAATGCTACAATTTCGGTTGGAAAAGTAAAGCTAAAGAACTTTTCTTACTTGGTCAACAAAAACAGTTCCTAGTCAACGCCATGACTGTCCAAGCAAAAAGTAGATTACTATTGTCTTTACTAAACCAATTGGAACTGCTCATCCAAGATATTAAGGCATACGACAAAGCCATTGAATGTTTGGTAAAGTCTCATCCTGACAGCGAAATTTTCCTCTCACTTAAAGGTGTTGGGACAAATCTTGCTGCCAGGCTTATGGTCGAATTTGGTGATGATCACTCCTATTACCCACATGCCAACGCTTTACAATGCGAAGCAGGAACAGCTCCAGTAACCAGAAAAAGTGGGAAACGCCGTCTGGTACATTTTCGAAGAGCTTGTAAAAAGACTTTTCGGAATACTATGCAACAATTTGCTTTGCAAATGGTGAAACATGAACCCTGGAGCAAAGAAATGTTTAAAAAGCATCGAAAGCTAGGCCGTGGTACCAGCGAAAGCATGAGAATTGTAGCAAATACCTGGTTACGTATACTTTTTGCCATGTGGAAAAACCACCAACATTATGATCGATCTGTCTATCTGGAAACGAAAGCTCGAAATGCCGCTTAAAAGCGCTTAAGCTAGAGATGACCTTAGCGGGTGCGTTTGTAAAAAAATCACTAAACGTCACCCTTGGTTTACTATTGCCTTTTTTCCCAATGTACCGATAGATTTTTTATTGACTTAGGGCGTCTTTGAGGCAAAATAAAAACACCCTTATCGGGCGCTTGTCATTCCTAAATCCGCACAGACGGCGGGTTTGTCATAGCTCCGGCCTGTTATTTCTTCATATTCTGCCGGGGTAATATGGCCCCAGTCTACGTAATCTCTCATGATTGAGTCATCATCATAACAACCCCAATCATAAAACTGCTTAATAGCCGCAAAGTCTGGATACATCATGAGGAACCATCACCTTTCAATGATGCAACTTCTTTTTGAAGACGGGCCAATTGATAAGAGAGTAAAGCGTTTTGCTTTTTTAGTAGCTCAATTTCACTCGCTTCAGGCTCCGGAGGCTGCAAGCTTTCAATGTACTCTTTTGTAGCCGACTCCTTCCACACCTTTTCGTCCGGATAAAACTTCGGAAGATATAAACCCGGGTCAAATGGAATGTCTGTCCATCCATCCGGAATTTCATAATTCCCTTGATCATCAGGCTGAATAATATCATTATCAATTAACAAGAACGTCTCTTTGTCATATTTAAAAATGTTTTTCATGATTTATCTCTCCTACAGGGGAATAATTTCGTCCAAACCATAAGAAGTTATGTTCTCGGACTTATCAGCGATTTGCCCCTCCAGCCTCATATTTCCGTTTGTTTCAATATACAATTTAGTCATCCCTGTTGTACCGAATATAGGAACAAGCTTGCTGCGTAGTTGGGCAGGTCTATAAGATGCCGGGAGGGTTCCGAAAACTACACTCCTATTAGTGATGATCTCACCCTTTAAATAAAGCAAGCCCCCAACATTTGCACACATAACTTTTCTAGCCCCATGTTCCGCACCGTTTTTCAAAGGAACTTCAGTCCATGCAGGCTCAAGATCATTAGCAGTTATAATACGATTCCAGCCCCTAAAGACTCCATCTGTGTGGATGGTTGCGAACCACATCTTATTGTGGTAACTTGCTGTGGCTATAATTGTTTTTCTTCCAGAGTTTCCATCCATAATGTCATAATTGAACCATCCAGCATCATTAGGGTCGGGGTTATTAAGCAGTCTATTATTGATACCGTAATAAAAACCAGGCGGCAAAGTTAATAAATCAGTACCATCAGGAATAAGGATTCGCACACCATTATCTTGTGTCAATTTATACAGTTGCCCCTTATTCCACTTAGTCCGCTCATCAGCGGTAATATGGCGTACATTATCCGCAGTATGTGCATCAAAATCCGTTTTCGCTGCCTGTTTTACGTTGTCAACGTTAGCCAATCCAACTTGTGCCTTCGTTACAGCGTGAGGGTTGCTCTTATTATTAGCATGGCTATCAAACTCTGTTTTCGATGCTTGCTTGACGTTATCGACGTTGGACAGGCCGACCTGCGCTTTCGTTACCTTGTGCGGATTGTCCGTCTTAGCTGCGTGTGCATCCGTATAAGCCTTTGCGTGAGCTTCCGCAGCATCCGCCTTTTCCTGCGCTCCCTCTTTCGTCTCGATACTGTCCAGCGTCTCAAATTTCTTTTGGAGCTCAGTGAGCATTAGCTCCGCTTCATCCGACATCTCTACGATGACAGCTTTAAGGTCCTCGAAATCTTCTATATAATACTCGCCCACTGGTACAATGTCCTGATCAACGAGCGCCCGATCGATTTCGAACGAAAATTTATGAACGCTCAGCTTCTGGCCGTTGTCGTAATTAACGTAAAGCTCCGCCTGCACCGTTCCATAATGCGTAACTTGATCCGGTTTCAAGACATAAAAAATAACGCCCCCTAGCGCGTCTTGAACTTCCGTATTAACGTAGAACTTGCTTCCGTCTGCAAATCGCATGAACAACTTCCCGTGAGTCGCTTGACTGATCGGCAGCGGAATGCCATCTTTCGTTAAGCTGAACGTTAGTTTTGCCGTATCGATGTCCTGCGTACTAAATTGAATATTTGCGGCAATACTTCGTTTAATTTGCGAATTTATGCTGAAGTGAACATTGGTATCTTTGTAAATCATACTGAGACATCCCTCCTTTAAAATAGTTATCGCACGGATTAATTCAAATACCATTCAAAGTTTATCGGATACCAAGAGTTTTCATCCGGACTAGGGTGTCGGGTAGATAATATTTTAACTTTTCCGTTCGGTTGAATTTGGCAAGTAGCATTGTATCCTCCCGATGTCGGTGTCGCAAAAGCTAATACTCTACTAGGAGACCAATCAGAATGGTAACTTATATACTCTGTGTCCATTGTCGTTATACCTTTTAGTTCAGCTTCTAAACGTATTTTGTTACCTATTCTCCTGATTCGTGGAGGGCGGTCTGGAACATAGGTATTTGCCCCGTTTAATAGCTCCACGGGCATCCAGCCTGTATCTTTACGAGATTGGTTTGCGTTTACAGTCAATGGGTACCCTAGCATTCTATTATGCCGTACAAGAACGACATCTGCGTTATTCACTACCTGTACCGCAACTAAATCCCCTTTATACACGCAGCACGATTCATTTTCAAAGTGATAGTTGTGAATATTCGGGATAAAGTCAGGGAACTTTTTATTGATCGCACTAGCGAGTGAATCTTTTGTGTAAATATAGTAATTCAAAAGTTCGCCCACTAGATTGTACACAGATATAGCCGGTCTTCCGTAGCTTTTACCATGTGACATGAACAAGTATCCATTGTTTAGGGTTACACCTTGTATCTTCTCTAAGTTAGGCATATAGTCTAAGGGGAATTCAGTGTATAGAACAGGGCTCCCCTCCTTTATCGACTCCCAGGCGTACACATAAGCATGGATACTATCTTGATTTACGGTTACTGAAACAAAGTAGTACCCATTAGATGCATATTTGCTACTCACATTAGCTGCGATTAGTCCTGAGAGCTCTCCCTTATCATAATTGAAAATATTATATCCGGGCGTTTTCGTGGCTTTAACGATAAAACATAATTCATCTTTTTCATTATAAAAAAACGATAAACCCTCAGTGTATGCGCCTGATTCTATTGGAATTGATTTTCTTTCTTTAAAACCACCTGTATCGAGATCGCGAATTTCAATTCTCAGTTCTGTTCCTTCATTTTCTTGCGAAGCAACATAGATTTCATTTGTTCGTTCGTTTATATTTGCAGATTGCGGCCAAAATAAAGCTTCCTCCCGCGCCTTAAATGTAGTCATCGCCTCGACATTATTTAAGTAGCTTAAGGCGTCTTGCGAATTAGTTATTAATTCAACCGTCCTGAACGTTTCTGATAGTTTGGCAGTAATTTCTCCCTTATCAGCATCTAATCTTTCTTTCAATACCGGGTACACAAAACCATCATTGTCTACACGTGCATCTACGACCTCTTTAATATTTGTCCCGTCCGCATTTAAAATTAGGTTGTTTATCCGTTTTTTTGCTCTCTCGATCTCATCTGATACTGTCAGACCGTCAAAATGGGTTATTTGATCGGATGTATGGGCGTTTTTTGAAGCTTCATGACGCTTTAAATTATAATCGTGTTCATTCAACGTATTTTCTATGCTCTGGATATCTGATCTTAACTGTGCTTGATGACGGGAATTTCTTGTATGATCATAGTCTTTTATTAGCCGAATCAATGCTACTCACTCCTTTTTTGGCAAAATTAAAAACGCCTATCTGAGCGTTTTGAAAAGCTGGTCAATATATCGTTTTTGATCCCTTAGTTTCTTGGCCTGATTGACTGCAATATCCTGAATATCTTTTCTGAAATTCGCGAACGTTAATTTTGGGCTGCTGTATGGGTTCAACGGGTTATACTGAATTGAAATCAGCCGAACATCGTCTTCAAACGTGATCCCTGATGCCGTATCAGCAAGGACGTGAATCGTGTCACCTTTCCAAAAATCCTGTTCGATCTTTAAAAGCTTGGGTTCATAGATTTTTTGGAAATCTGCTTCAATTGTCAATTCAGGGTATGGATTCACATGTTTTTTTAAAACTGAAACCATGCTGCTGGCTTTTTTTATGGTTTCATCTTTAATCGGATCGGCCCAGCGCGGCAGGCCTTCGAGTAAAAACTTTTTCTCATCCGGATGTACGTATAAGATCGGCTCAAATTCATATTGTGGGTTTTTACTGTCCGTGCTGCTCTTCTTCAACGCCCCGTAACCCCAGGCGCGCGTTGTACAATTTTGCGAGTTTGTCTTAATAGAAATACCTGGCATATTATAGCGCGAATCTAAGGTGAAATTGATTTTTTGTCCAATTTTCTTATAAACAAGGATTTTATAGTTATCAACATCCAGCTCAGGACCGTAATCCGAAATGATTTTATCCACCAATTCCGTGGAATTTCCGTCACCAAAGTTTTCTTGTTCAATGCTCGGAAAATCACTTGCCGAAGCTTTTAATACATATTTGAATGGCGTCTCTTTTAATGCGATATCAAAAGCCTCTTTGATCGTCATTTTTTTAGACGCCGTTTCAGTCACATAATTGTTGATCAGCAGGACCGAAAAAATATGGCTGGCCGAAACAGTTTTTCTCAACACATTATTTTCCTGCCGTACTTCAACGTTTGTAATGTAATACTTTTGATGATTAAATTTCCGTTCATCCAGAAAAAGAATGTTATCAATCACCAACAGATCAAATTCAATAGCGTTTTCCTGCGTTTTGGTGATGGTAAATGTAAAGCTCTTCTTCCCCGTCGTATCGTCCGTCAGATCGAGCGAGACGCCCGTTATTTCAACCACATTCTTGCCGTCCCCTGCTAGTACATGCAGCTGTGGAAAATCAACATCTGAAGGCAAGTTTTGATTAAGCGGAACGTCTTTTCCATCATATTCTTTGCTTGGCACCTCCGGGGTGGGTATCGGTGTTTCGGGTTCTTCAGGTTCATCCGGCACCTCATCCACAGAATCATATTGTGTGAGTTTGTAAGTGAAAATGAGACTGTTCAATTTGGTGGCGTACTTTGGGTCAGTCGCATAACCGGCTTTTACAAGCGCAGCTGTCGCCTTCTGGTAATCTTTTTCCCCCACCACGGCTTTATAATGGTTTGGATCCCAGCTCGTTCCGTTTATGTACAGCTTGGCTAAATCCTGAATAGATTCATACCAAGACGGATACTTTCGGAACTTGGCTTGCACACGGGTAGCATTTCCGCTCTTATCATATTCAGTCGTCCACATGAGAACATATTGACCGTTATAAGTCCCCTTGATGCCGAATAAGTTTTTCCCTTTCTGCGCCAGCTCACTTGTACCCCATCCGCTCTCTAAACAGGCTTGTGCAATAATTAGAGACGCAAGAATATCATACTTTTTATAGACTCTTTGGGCGTCTGGTGCAATCTCTTTTATAAAATCCACATTTGCCATTTCCCTTGCTCCTTATCCGTAATAGAAACGAGTATCGAATATGATTTCAAAATCATTGGTATTCTGGATTTCAAACTCATTCATTCCTATATCGAGTCCCGGGAGCCTGCCGGATGTTTTGATAGGTGTTTTATTGATCACCGTGTATTGCTTAATAAAAGAAACCCGCTGTGATTTTTTTAATTCCTGCTCAATTTTCAGCTTTTCCCCATTTGTATGATTGATGATTGTCACATTTTTTCCGGCCGCCCATAATGTCACATTGTAGTCATGTTCCAGAGGATTGATATAGGCATCACCAGTGTTATAAACCTGAAACCTCTTTCGATTTTTGAATCTGTATTCCAGATCATCTCGCATTTGAATGTTCATACCTGGACTCCAGTATTCCCCGTGAAAATTCTGTTTTGTCAAAGACGTAAATTTTGATTCAGCCAGGCCGGTGACGTTATTAAATTCCACAGTAAAAGAAGTTTGGTTTTTCTGTTTGTCTTTCTGTATGCTGAAATTACCGTCACACGTAACGAGAAAACGGAGGTTAGGCAATAGATCAGTTGAAATATAATAAGGGAACGGCTTCACCAAAAGCGCATAAATTTCTCTCCTGTACTGATAAAAATTTTCTGCGATGATCGAATTTAATAGAATTTCCACCTTGATAGATCGCTCTTTAAAAACAACATCGCGGGGATGCTGCGGCAAAACAAGACCGTTGATCCTCGGTATCTTCACTGTTTCCCGTTCAATGGCCGGTGAATCAGGCGTAAAACTCAGCAACTTAAAATGGGGGAGCAAACTTGATAAGCTCTGTTCCCCCAGGCCATTATTAAAATCTAAATAAAGGTTCATCAGGTTCGTCTCACCCCACTCTGATAAGCATTTTGATCATATCGGTCTAAACTCTTCCTATCCAAAATCCTGCCGTCACCTTGTTCAAAAACGATTTCCGCCACTTGTTTTCCATCAATATTGACAGGCGCCGGATAAATTCTAATTGGCCCGCCCGTGGCCGCCGGCTCTGGTTGTCCTCCAAACGATAAACCATTAGAAAGAAGCGTAATGAGAGCATCCAGCTTCTGATTCAAAGCAGGTGTATCAACTTCATTTCGGACGACTAACTCCGAACGCAAGGACAGCAGCTCATCAGCCGCGCCTTTTATGTTGTAAGCCATTTTATTGATCTCCTGTTTGAGTGACAGGTTGGCTCCTTGCCCTAACGCCTGGGCGCTTCGTTTTGCGCGTGCGACCGTTTTGCTTATCCCTATCGCGAATCCGTCTGTAAAGTTGTTACCTTCAGCCATACTCTTTTTCGCCGGGGAATGAGAATCAATAGACTTTTTCAATGCTGATAATGCAGATTTACCAAGATTCCAAGCTGCTTTAAAAAGCGAGTTGCTGCCGATTCCGCCCTCAATTCCTCTGACAAATCCAGAGACAAAATCAGATCCCACACTACTGGTTTTCACACTTTTCAATCCAGATTTCGCCTTGTTTGATACCTTCGAACCGGCATTGTAAGACGCGGTTTGCTGACTCATCAACCCTTTGGTCAAGTCCATACCGGCTTTTTTACCGCCCCCGCCGTCAGTTGTCTGACCTAGACGACCGGACACGTTTTTTGAAAGGCTTGCTGCAGTATTATTGTTTTTAGGCTTTGTGGAACTTAAACCGGCATTGTGCTGATCACCTTTTTCTTTACCGGCTGCACGTGCCGCCCCGCTGTTTTTAGATAGCTCGCTGTTCACCGATTGGCGGAGCACGCTGCTGGACTGTTTATTAATCCCGAGCGTGTTTCTTAAACCGAGAGCAAAAGCATTTCCTTTTTCCATTCCAAACTGCTTCGGCTGCATCTTCCCTTGGCTTAATCCCTGATTGGCTCCTTTACCAATGAGACTCCCTGTTTCCTGGGCCTGTCCTAATGTACTGCTCAAACCAAGAGTGAATGCCGATCCTTTTTCTCGTCCAGCCTGTTCAGCTTTTTCATTGCCGCCGTTCATTTTTTCAAGGACGTTTTGGATCGCTTCGTCTGCTTTTGCCTGGGCTTCCTGTTCTGAATTACCAAGACCAATATAAAAATCCTCAAGTGCCTGTTTAGTGGTTTTGATGGCTTCCTCTTTACTTGCCCCGATGCTATCCATAAATTTGATCTGTTTTTGAGCCCATCGCTCTTGATATTCAGCATCTAACTCATCCATAGAAGTCACTATTCCCAAAGAATTAGTGTAATATTTCTTTTGTCTCTCAAGAGCCTTCCCGGTTTCCAGGTCAAGCAATTTTCCGTTCTTGGACATCTTTGAAAAAAGCGCGCGCAGATTTTTTTCATAAGAAGCAGTATTTTCGGCAAGGGTGTTATGATAGTCCGCTGAACTTTTTTGCAAGAGAGCTTCTAACGCTTCAGCCTTGAGATAACCTTGTGCATGCAACTGATTTAGAACCTTGTTCCGATATTCATAATCTTCTTTCGCGGCTTTTTTGCCATCATCGTAGACTTTTTTAATCTTGTCGTTGTATTCTTTTGCTTGCTTGAAAGAGAGCTTTCCTTGCTGCTCTGTCACCGCTTTTTGCATGGCAAGAGCTTCTTTTTGATTGGCCGCAAATTTGCTGGTCGATTCTTCGAAATAAGAAATGATCTCGTTAAGTCTTCGTTGCTGAGCATCATTCATTTTCGATGAGACAAGGCCGGTTTCTTTTTGGAGCTGTTCCAGTTCCTTTACTTTTTCCCTTGCCTCCTGGATATCGTGATCAATATTACCGACCATTTTATCAACGATTTTTTCCCCGGCCTTTTGAGTGTTTTTATCCGTATCATCCAGCAGGCCATTAATAACGACTAAAGCATCTTTTTTCAGCATCTGAAGTTGCTGCACCAGCTCATCCCGCATTTTAGAATACGTTTCAACTAATTTTGCAGCCATCTTATCAGCCTGCTCCCCGGAAACGCGGGTGAGTTCAAAAAGTTGGACCTCTGCTTTTTCTCTCAAATCCACATAGGAGCCGGCTGCTTTTTGTGTCGCCTTTGAAACCCCTTCACCAAAAAGCAAAGCCTTTTCCCTGGCCTCTTCCTGCTTCTTCTTCATGTTTTCGGTTTGTTCGGAAACGGCATACATGGCGACTCCTAAAGCGCCCAATAAAGCCGTTCCCCCGACAATAGCCAAGCCCACAGGACCGGTAAAAGCTAACAGAGCGCCGACTCCTGCCGTTAGTGTAGCGACAGCCGTCGTCACGCCTAATACTCCCGCAGTAAGAACCGCAGTTTTTCCAATGGTTGCTTGTGTGCCTTTATCCAGGTTGTTAAACATGGTAAGAAGGGCGGAACCTTTATCCGCAAGGTCACCGATTGAAGGAAGAAGTCCCTCGGTTAACGCTATTTTCGCGCCTTCCAATGCGGATTCGAATTGAATGATACTTCCGTGAGCATTATCAAGCATGGTATCCGCCATTTTTTTGGCCGCGCCGTCGGATTCTTTCAGCTTTTTCGTGTTTTCTCCGAGCGCTTTCGAGCCTTTTTGAAGAAGGACCGCCCAATGCTTGTATGCTTCAGCACCAACAATCGTTTTCAGGGTTGCCGCCTGCTGCTCTTTGGTCATGCCTTTCATGCCCTTTTCCATTTCTGCGATGACTTCAGGCATGCTTTTCATATTGCCGGCAGCATCAAAAAATTCAAAACCAAGTCGATCAATTTCTTTTTGTGCCTTCCTGGCAGGAGTTGCGAGACGGATCAGGGACGTACCGAAAGCCTGACCTGCAATAGTACCCTGTAAACCGGCATCACCAAACGCCATGATAGCGGCAGCCGATTCCTCCATGCCCCAGCCGAGTGAGTTCGCATTTGGAGCAAGAAATTTCATTGCCTCGCCCATTTGTTCAACATTGGTATTGGCGTTGGATGCTGCATAGGCTATCACATCGGCGGCATGCGCCGATTCTTCGGCCTTTAATGCAAAGGCAGACATGATGTTTGATGTAATATCTGCAGCTGTTCCAAGTTCAAGCTGTCCGGCCGCTGCAAGGCTTAACATGCCAGGCATAGCCCCGTAAATCTCATTGGTTTTAAATCCGGCCATCGCAAGAAAGCTTTGAGCGTCCGCGGCCTGGCTGGCAGTAAAAACTGTAGTGGCACCAAGTTCTTTCGCCTGTGCCGTTAATTTTGCAAGGTCTCCCGCTGTTCCGCCGGAAATGGCTTGCACTTTACTCATTTGCTTTTCAAAGTCGATGCCGACTTGAACCGCATCTTTTAAAGGAAGGACCAAACCACCAAAGGCAATACCCGATGTCATGGCGACAGATGCACCGACATTCCTCATTGTGCTGCCGACTGCATTCATTCTTTGGCCCATTCTGTGGATTGTAGAAGAAGCGCGCCTAGATTCATCCTCCAGCTTTTTGATCCTCTGCGTGGTCTGCGTCAAAGCATTTTGCGTTTTATTCATTTCAGCTGTGGCATAGTTAAGCCGTCGAGCCAGTGTCTGAGTTTCTTGAGCATCTTTGCCCTTTTTTATAGCTGAATCAGCATAAGCCCGTTCAAGAGCTTTTACTTTCCGCTTATGAATATCCAGCTGCTGGTTGAGTGTTTTCGCCTTTTCTTGAGACGTTCTTAACTCGTTGCCCCATACGCCTACAGCTGTACGGTTCTTTTCAAATTCAGATTTGACGTTTTTCATTTGCAGAGCAACTGCACGCATTTCCGTTCTGAATTGGTTCGAGTTTGAATACAGTCTGACTTTTATGTCCTTAGCCAATCGGTCACCCCCTTACCCGAGCACCTGGTCAATATAAAGGCGCTTTTCTTCTTTCCCTGCTGCTAGCTTTCCGCCGGCTTCTTTTCGGCGGGCCAGGCGCCGCAGGTGGTAAACAATGTCCATTTCATCAATCTGGTTTTGCGTATAACCGATTTCTTCTAACGCGTTGTACATGTCAATGACAGCGTCAGATAAATTTACTTCCCCGGCTCTTCACCGTCGTTTGGATCAGGGTTTAAAATTCGGCTGGCTTCTGCGATATTTCCTAAAACGTAGTTTGCTGTGCCGTAAATTGTTCTCGTGACCAGCCTCGCATCAATGCCATTTTCAAATTCGTCAGCTGAGAATTTGTTTCCAAACGCAGCACAGATAAATTCAATTTGCTTTTCTGTGTAGATGCGTTCAGGGTCAGTTGACTCAATATCTTCTGCGATCTCGGCCGCGTCCCGGAACAGCTTTCCTGAAATGAAATTTGGTGTGACAAACTTTTTGTGTTTACCATTGATTCTGAGATTGATTGAAATAGGTTCCATCTTGATTCCTCCCTGTTTTTGGACAATAAAAAAGAGCGCCTATAAGCGCTCCAAAATTCTTTATTTACCTAAGCCAATTGCTTCGGTTTTTGTATCTGTTGCAAAAGCAGAACCATCATATACAACTTGATTAAACCAACCATCGCCGTTAAAAGTGTCACTGTCTTCTGCTTGAGCTTTCCAGCGTCTTTTTCCTTTTGGATTTTGCAACGGCATAAAACCAACCTTAAACTTTGCACTTTCTGGGTCAGCCTTGTCTTCTGTCGTTTTCGATTCAATAGCCATTAATTCAGGCAGCCCTTTAAGAAACCAATAATACCGGTACCCGCCGGTTGATTTCTTCGCTCTGAAGCCGAAAGCCAGATGAATTGCCTTGTCTTCAGCACTTGCAAAGGAAACACCATTCTCTTCTGTGTGGCCGTAAATTTTATTCTGCAATTTTAAAGGGAGATCAGCCATTTCAGCTTCTAAATCAATGTCACCCATACTATTAAAAATGTCATACACACCATTATCAGCCCAGAATTTTGTTTGCTCTGATTTTGGGTCAACCTTTATGCTTACAGCACCCGGGATTTTTATAGGTGTACCGAATTTCAAACTCTCTTCATCGTCTTGGATGACTTCCGCACAGTGAAACATATCTAAACCATAAATTGTTTGTCCCATTACTTTTCCTCCTTAAAAAAAGCTTTCTTATATCGCATAGCTTTGTGAAAAACCTTGTCCGTCTCTTCGTATAAATCTTGAGAATCGTACCGGCCGTAACCGATTGACTTCATGAGCCGGTCAATTTCTTTTGCGATTTTGGTTTCTTGACTGACTGTATATGAATTGGTAAAAATGCTGATCTGAAAGCGAACCTCCGAAGATTGGGCCTGATTATCGGCATATGAATCATCAGCATTTTTCAATTCGGTATACATGATTCTTGGGTATGCGTTAACGTCTGAAGCGACTCTATTATGAAAGCCGCCTGTCACCAGTTCTTTTAATGAGAAATCGTTGACCAGGGCAGCGCTCAATTCTGCTTTTGCATCAAAACTCATTTGATTGGCGCTGTTAGAATGCGGGCCATTACTTCCACAGCTGACGCCTCCCCTTCATCCCTGCCTTTTTCGATAAAAGGATAAGGTGGCATTTTTGATGTCCCATACTCCAAGAATCTCGCCCGGTAAGCGACTTTTTTATTAGGCCCAATTGACACGAATTTTTCTGCGCCTTTTGATTCCCTGGCCTTTGAAACCGTAATGTTATCAGCTATATGGGGCTGATTTTTATCGCTTCGATTAACATTTTGTCGCTGGTGCTGCGCGATAATTTCCCCGCCGGCTTGCAAAGCCACATCTTCCGCCTTTTCCACGTCTTCACCGATTCTTTCAAAATATCGATCTAGGTCGGCCAGCCCTTCAAAGTTCATTTCAGCCATTGAGCCCCACCTCCTGGCACATAATTTCAAACCACTTTTTTGAATCTTCAGGATCGTTAAAGTCAAGGATGTCAAAGGCTCGGAAAATCGGTTCACCCTTTTCATTTGTGCCGATCTGTTCAACAATTTTCATATCGCGTTGAATATCTTGCCGAAACCGAATGGTGATCTTTTTAGGCGATTTAACGCCCCATGCCCCCGCAATCATAGATTCATTGTTTCCGAGAGAGCTAAACCCCTCCACAGCTCCCCATACAGTGAATACATCAACATAAGCGTCAATCCAATTCAGTTCTTCATCTTGAATCTTGGTTTTCTTTTGAAAGGTCAGGCGGTGCCGCAGATCGCTGGTCCTCTTTCTCTTCATCTTCCTGCACCTCATCATCCGTATAACGCAGCTGCGTCATTAGATTTTCAACAGTAAAAGGGATGGACGAGCCGTTTGTCCCTGACTCATACATTCCTCTGTTTTCATACCAATGCTGGACAAGCATTTTGGCCACAATTTCAAACTGTGGGTTCCCATCAACAAACCGCCCAATAGCATTGACAATATAGCTTTTCGCTGCCGCAATAAATTGCGATAACATTTCATCATCTTCAGAATGGTCCAGACGGAGATAGTTTTTCATATCCACCATATTCATGATGGTTCACCCGCCTTATTCTTGTGGCTCATTGTTCGCGGAATCGTCAGAGCCTGCCACTTTTTCTCTCAACTCATCAATTTGAGATTGAAGACTATCAAACATGGCCTTTACTTCGCTGTTTAAGTTATCCGGCATGACGCTGCCGGTACCAATGTTTTTGCTTCTGACAACATTTTCACCAAGCATTTCGTGGGTGATGCTCCCGTCTTCAATGACAGCCGGATCACCTTTCTCACCTTTGGGTCCTGGCTCTCCCTGTGGACCTTGTGGGCCGGTATCTCCTTTTTCCCCTTTTGGTCCTTGTGGTCCCTGGGGCCCTGGTTCCCCCTGCATTCCTTTAATATACAAAGGGTTGTCTTCACTGTTATTTTTCAAATAAACAGCTGTTACAGGCTTTCCTGTCCCGTCATCCTCTGCGAAAGTGTAAACACCATTACTTTGGTTTAAAAATTGATCTGCCATTTTTCATCATCCTTTTCTGTTATTTTTATTTTCCAACATCAACGGATTTTTCTTCTCTTGGGGTTTCTACTTGAGCATTTTCACCAACAACTAGATCAGTCACAATCACAGCAGCTTCAGGATCAACAACTTTCCCGTCAAAACGCTCGATTCCGCGGAAGTAAGTCTGATCAGTCAAGAAAGCATCGCCGCCAACATCTGTTGATTTAATTTCGAATTTCTGACGGTCAAACATAAAATATCCACGTTTGAAATCGCCAAAAAGAATGTGTGTTTTTTGCGTCTTCTCATCAGTAACAATTTCGTCATAGATTTCAACCGGACGCCCGAACAGAAGGAAGTTGTCTTCATCTCTAGGGTCTTCAGCCAATATCCCTCTGCCGTTTTTATCTTCAATGTTTGCCAGAGTTTCAAAGGCTTCAGTATTCATCACCCATTTTGCGTTTTTCCGATAACCACGTTTAATCTGATTTTTCACTTTCCTTAAAAACTTAATTGTAATTACTGATGGTGCTTTGAGGGTCTTAAATTTTTCGCTTGAGATGATCCCTTCAACGTTTTTCTCTCCGCCTGCTCCATAAAGGATTTCATCATTTTCTGTGACGATAGCTGATTCAGAAAGCCATTCCACAATTTCTCTTACAAAATTCTCAAATGAATCGTCTAAAAGCTCACTTGGAGCCGGCATAAATCCAGCAAACTTCTTGACGTTGTACCAGATTTGATCAAACTCCATATTTTTAAGTTCTTGAATCTGTTCTTTTTCAGCCGTGTTGTAGAGTTTTCCGGCCACTCCTTTTCGGACTGTATAACTGCCAGAAGGGGCAGTTTTAGGAACAACGCGGACCAAATTACGGACAGAGTTTAATTCCTGGATAGATTTCAAAATCTCTTTTGAGATATCATCCGGTACGGTATAGCCACCATCCTTATCACTTCCGCTAGAAAGAGAACGATTTTCTTTTAAAACCCGTTCCATCATATTTCTTTCTTCAGAATTCAAATCAGCTTCACGGCCAGTCAACACTTTGAACCACGCTTCCCGATACTCTTTTGTAGCTGTTAGAATGGTTCGGGACTCTGTTTCATTCTGGGCGCCTAAACTGCGACCCTCTCCGTCGTCCAGCGTCGGTACAAAATTGTTCCGTTCCGTTACATCCGACACATCAAGAGAACGCCCCTCCGCCATTAATTCAATTTGATTTTTCAAGGTCTTGGCCTCGTCAAGCAGCGTACGTGCCTCTTCTGTATTTCCCTCTTGCAGCTTTTGATCTGCCGCATTTTTCTTTTCCGTAAATTGTTGTCTCAATTCAATTTCTTTTTTGCTCATTTGCATTGGCATAAATGATTTCCTCCTTGTTTTTAGACACAAAAAAAGACCTCTATTCCGGGAGAATAAGGTCTAAAAGTTCTAATTCCATTTTTAAATTGTCATCCGGCAGTTTCCGGGACTCTTTCAACTGCTCTACCTTCTCCAAACTCCGCGAACCAACGACTGCCTCCGTGTCGTTATATGCCGGGGTGGTGACAAGCGAAATATCATATATACGATGGATTTTATTAATCCGCCTTTCATAAATATCTTCCTCATCATTAAACCGCCATTCATCAGCATCCGTCTCATTGTGATTTAAGGAAAAGGCAAAAGAACACTGATTTATGACGCCGCTTCTTATATTCGCCATCAAATCACGCGCGTATGACGTTTCTGACGGCTTAAAACGGAATTTGAGACCTATGTTGTCCGCTTCTAATTCGAGCCGCCCTACGTCCCCTGAGACGGTATTTCGGGCCAATGGGTAATCTTGCCGATGATTAAATAATGCAATAACATTTGAAAGATCAGCCGAATCCAAAGCGTTCCGGCTAATAATTTCCTTAAACCATCCCCCAAGCCGTTCAGACCACTTTTCAAATTTCAGTGCATATCCTTCCACAAATTCGCTTTCGCCTTCACCCTCTGAACGAACTTCAATAGGTGTGGTTAACTGCCGAATCTCTTTATCCTTCATCCTTTTTGTCACCTCCCTTCAGGGCGCCGCCGGCTTTAAGGCGCTGATATTCTTCCATAAAGTCCAGGAAAACATAGTTTAAGCTGGACATGAACTTGTCCCCGTATTCAATCGGGTTGCGTTCTATTAATGACCTAATCTCATTTCTATTTAAGGCCCCAATTTCTTGAAGTATTTTCAGGTATTCTGCCTGGGTCTTGCTGTCTCCACGTAGCTCACTATCAATATTAAATTTCACATAGTGGCCTGCGGCTGTTTCATGATCTGTGAAGAGCTTAACGTTTAGTTCTTGCTCAAAATTAACAATCCACGGTTGAAGAGTGTTTCTCACATATTCAATGGATTGGTGTTCAATATTCGAGAATGTGGCCTTATCCAGCTCATTCAGTTTGTGCAAAGGCACTTTGTAGATCATCGCTATTTGCGCTTTATTGAATTTCATTGATTCCACGAATTGAGCCTCTTGCAGTGGCATTGAGATGGATTGATATTCAAGCCCATTGTCTATAATCGCAATGTTTTCACCTTGGTTTACACGTTTCCATTCTTTACGAACATTTTCTTTGGGCTTCTCATCTAAAAATGCAGGAACCTTTAAAATTCCCCGAGGAGTTGCGTCATTTTTATAAAGCTTCGCATTATATTTTGTCGCGGCTGCCTGGGCTCCGATGTGTTCGCGGACAACGCCGACCGGTGACTTACCCTGTATGCCGTCAGTAGAAAGCCCTTTGAAATGTAGCACCTGGTGATCATATAACTCGACCGCTTTGTCATTGAGAGCCGTTTGATACCAAAGCATTCCCGTTTTCGGATTGATATAAGCATTCGTAGCGTCAGGCCGCAATGGATATAATCCTTTTGGAAACCCACTGGAATCAAATTCAATGTATGAGTAGCCATTCCCCCAAGTCAAAACATGAGTCATCATGAGTTTTTTCCACGTAAACGCGGTCATATAAGGATTAGGGCGCGCATAGATCATATACGCCACAGGATGCTCTGGTCTTCGCTCAATCCCGTTGTCTAACTTTTGGTAGGTATGAACAGGCAGTTTTGCGATATCATCAGATAATACATTCACACAGGCAAAAACATCCGGCTGCACAAGCGAATTTCTTTCATTCACTTTCTCGCCGCTTGCGGTCTGTCTGCCGCCGAACAAATTTATCAATTCATTGAAGCCACTGGCCTCAGAGGAATCTGATCGTTTTTCAAACACCCGATCAATTAGCAATTATTTCACCTCCCTTTCTTGGTCAGGAGATAGGCATAAAACATAAAAAATACACCCGTCAGAATCAGACCGATGTTCGTATTGAATCTATATGCAGCTGCAAGGATGAAGGCGGCCCCCACCACAAACAGCAGATCATTTAAAATTAAAAGCAGAAAGGCCAGGAATTTTTTCATTCTCTCACATCCTAAAAGCTAAAATTATCAGACATGAAATGTGCATTCAGGTCTACTTTTTGGTTTGTTTCGTGATACATCGCCCTGGCGTATGCATTAATGACAGCTGCAGCCGGGTCGATTCTTTGCGGAGATTTTGCTTTATCCAGCATGATATTCTCCTGAGGATCAATTTTCATGATCGCGTTATTGATTGCCCAATTTAAAACCGGGTCATCCCCGTGAACAACTTTGCCGTCATATACTTTTTGACGAAAGTCTTTTGTCGGCAAAGATAGATGATTGATTCTTTGCGGAATCTCCACCATGGTATGGCCTTTAGATTCAAGCCGTTGAGCCAAATGCAAGGCATTCCATTTGTCATATGCGGTTTCCTGTGGCCGGAACCGATGCTTGTAAATAAACTCAATGATCCATTTTTCAACTATTTGATAATCAACAGCGTCGCCAGGCGTATACGTAATGTAGCCCATCTCTTTCCACAGGTCATAAGGCACTTTATCCGTCGCCATTTTTTCTTTTGCGCGCCCTTCAGGCATGAAGGAATGTTGTCCGACATAATAGATTCCATCAAAAACACCAACCCAGCCGACTGATGTTAAGTCGGTAGTCATGGACAAATCCAGCCCAAGATATACGGCCATGTTTTCCAGATCAGGAATTTCACCGCTGCACACGCGCCATTTTGACATTTTCATATAGCCGTTATCCTTTTGATCAACCCATCGGTTCATATTCTTGGTAAGGAAGCTTCGCATTTTTTCTGGAACTTCGAGTGCAACCTTTAAGGCAGAGCGTAGTGACTCCATACCTTCTGGATACGTTGCAACAATAGGGTTGGCTTTGATCCAATTTGATTCGTCTTTTATGTCGTCATCTGGATCAAGTTCGCAGATCATAACAAAATAGTCATCGTTTTCTGTGTCGGCATCAGGATCGAGAATCTTGCTTGTATATTGGTATTCCTTAAAACATGGCCGCTCCATGTTAAACCCGGCTGTCGTGATGATTGCCATTAACGGGCTGCGCCGGGCCACCATACCACTGTCAAGCACATCATAAATCTCGCTGGTTTCATGTGCATGGTATTCATCCACAATTCCCAATGACGGGTTTTTACCGTCACCGAGCTTCCGCGCCTCCCGGGAAAGAGGCTGAATTATTGAGTTCGTTTTATACTTTTTTACCCGGCCGTTTGCGGAGGAATATTTTCCTTCGAGGATCGGAGCATGCTGCAGCTGTTCAAGAATCG
The DNA here is from genome assembly GCF_056155945.1 of Bacillus sp. GM2. Lineage (NCBI taxonomy): Bacteria > Bacillati > Bacillota > Bacilli > Caryophanales > Bacillaceae > Bacillus > Bacillus sp. GM2. The sequence goes on along the minus strand of NZ_JBRKSZ010000007.1, from coordinate 213,113 downwards.
CCTGGTACACTTCGTCTGACTGCTCCCGGGACCATCCAGCAATAAACACCCGATGTTTTTCGGTTGTCGGGAACACTTCATAAGAAGCCATGAGGGCGAGAAATTGCGATTTCGCATTCTTACGAGCCAACTGGATATAAACTTTTCGAAACCGGCGGGCACCGTTTTCCTTTTTAAAAAAGCCGTATACATTGGCCGCAATAAAAAGCTGAAAGTCCGTCAGCTCAATCGGCTCCCCCGCAAGTATCCCCTCAACATGTCTGAACTGCCGCGCCCATTCGTAAAAATCTAACACTGCTTCAGCGTCATAGTAAAAGGGGCAATTCGGGTCCGCTAACGCATCAACATCTTTAAAAAATCGCTGCACAGCCCATTTATGCTTTTGACAAGCCTTTATCTCACCGGAAAGTATTTTCTCGCAATAGGCCCATACACGCTCTATCAGAATTTCAGCGGTGACCTCTTGCATTACATCCGGCCCCCGAACCGCTCTTCCTCTTTTGATTTCGGCTTATCGTCATCCTTTTTAGGAATAACGAGCTTGCAGCGCGAGGAAATGGTTAAGCCCAAATCACTGGAAGCCTGCCGGCATTGTTTGAATAGTTTATCTTGATTGATAAGCAAGTCCGAATACGCTTCATTGACTACCGTTTTTTCTTTTTCCCCCACGATATTTCCCTGTTCGTCCACATCTCTGACGACTATTGTTTTCATTGGCCCCTGCTCAAGCAGCTGGTCCGTTACCTGAAGGTAAAGCTTTCGCGAATATAAAAAACGGGCGAGCGCATCAACATCTAAATTCGTCATAATTCCGATGTTTTTCAGCTCGTCCGCTATTTTTTTGAACTCCCTTTTTAAGTCTTTCGGTAAATAAGAAGGCGCCTTTACTTTGTCGCTTGGCGCCTTGATCTCCTGCTTTCTTCGTTCCTCAATCTCCTGTTTTGTCAGGTTTTTCTTACCTTTCACAAGCAATAAGTCAACCGGTTGCCTTGGTCTTGCCATTCCCTCACCTCCTTCCGAAATTTCATTTAGGGAATTTTTCAAAATGTGGAGGGGAGCGCGGTCTCTGGCGAATCCTTTCCAGAGATTTAAGGGCGGGGGGTCTCCATTTCCTCCCGCAGCTGCAGCATGGCAGTCTCTAATTCTTTTCGAGCTTGCGTGTATTTTTGTTTGTATACGTCAATTCCCTTTTGCGCTTGTGCATTGAGACGCAGCACGGTCAGTTTCTTTACCTTCTGTTGCATGCGCCTGATCTTCTCGTTCGTGTAGTAGGACGTGTATTCAGTCTGACACCGCGGACACTTGATGTAATGCTGCCGCACCCCGTTGTCATGCTTCCTAACCTTCGAACATCCTTTGATATGAAGCTTGGTTCCACAGTGATCACATACGCAGGTTTGATGTTTTGTTGCCAAAGCCGCCATCCTCCTTCGCGGTCTTCCTGCTGTGGCAGGGCGCACACAGCGGCTGCCAGTTGGAAGAATCCCAAAATAGTTTTTTATCTCCTTTATGCGGAACGATATGGTCAACGACTGTCGCGGGAACCCGTCTGCCTTCCTTCATGCAGAAAAGACAGAAAGGATGCTTTGACAGGTACCCCTGTCTTGCCTTCCGCCATTTGCTGTCATATCCCCGGCGGGAAGCAGACTCACGGTATTGATCATAGGCCGGCTTTGTTCGCTTGTGCTGTTCGCAGTAGCCTTCCCGGGTGAGAGTAGGGCAGCCTGGCTCATTGCAGGGTTTTAAAGGTTTATTCATCGCCTCGCACCTGCCATGAATCGCGTTAAGGTTAGCGCTGGACCCAGACGTATTAATCTAGGTTTACAGAACGGACGGCCAGCCAGTTGTATAAGTCCAAGCTCATAGTCGCGTTCTCTTCGTTGCTCTCGTAGGTATCTATAGCGCTGCTTACGTTCCCTATTCATACGCTCTCTCACCGACCGCCAGTTCCTTCGTCTCAACTGCTAGTGCCTTATCAGGATCGTTACCATGCTTGATACGAATATAGGTAGAACCAACCTTATCAGCTCCCCCTGTGCGCCACTCAAAATCTATCGCAATACGCTTGGTGATCCTTTCGCCTTTATAGAAAACGTGCGGGATCGAATCAATATCCTCAAGCTCAATTTGCAGCAAAGGAGTTGCTTTTTTCGATGGTGCTTCTGTACTGTATCCACCAAATACCGAATATCTGTTATCATCATTAATAACTGCCTGGTCATCCACACGAACAAATCCAGTTAGCAAAATACCAAGCTTATAGAGACGTTTAATCGCATCCCTCGGCACCCCTTCATCAAAAACGACGTTATATAGCCCGTCGACTTCTGATCCATCCACATATCCGATAATATTCACATCGGGATATTTACGATGAAAAATCTTTACAATCGCCTTATTTACAAGGACTGGATAACCATTTTCTCTCGCAAATTCCATAAGCGCAGTTGTTTTACCAAGCCGCCTTTGTCCCTGTCTTACAAAAATAAACTCATTCTTTTCAGCAGCCTTTTCCAACAACTCTAAGATACTGGCATGCGCTAAATTCAATTCAAACATGCTTCTACCTCCTTTAAGAGCTCCAATCTTTCCTTCCGATTTGTTGTTTCCGCCCAATTATTAAACTCCTGAATTCCTATGTTCACCCGTTTTAAATGGAGTTCCTTTTGTTTCTCATTCAATTCAATTTTTCTCCGGCTGACTTCAATATCATAATTGATTTGTTTTAAAAGTAGCTCTTGTTCAGTACGCCAGGCTTTAAATTGTTTGACGTACAATTCATCCTCTGACAAGGTCAGTCCCCCTTTTGTTCGGTGAACAACTCACGTATTTTCTTTTCAGCTTTTGAAAAGCTCATTTCCTGTTCACCCGGAAAATAAAAGCTGCCTTCAACTTCAGCGGATTTAAAACGAACGGTGGCTTTTATCAAAAACCCATAGGTTTCAAATCCCATTATGCTCCCATCACTAAATAGGGTTTCTCCTTTTCTCTCAATACTTTCTATAACGACTTCCATATGCAAGCCTCCTACATAAAAAACGCCCTCCCATTTGGGAAAGCGCCTGGTATATTCTTTCTAAACCGAGCCCACACTCAGAGGCCCACATTGGCCGCCAATCGTCTATTCTGAGATTCACTGGACCCGGTTTACAGAGAACATAAAACCAAGGGGTTTAAGACTGAACCCCCTGAAACGCTTGCTTTCATCCGGCTATCCGTGTGCACCCGAACGCCTTCCGTGGTCAGTAGCTACCCAAATAAAAATGCACCCAAATGGAGGGTGCAAAAAAAGGGGTAATTCTCGATGTATTTTATTTTATGCAATAAATTTTTAAAAATAAACTTGTCTACTCGCTTAATACCATAATACTCGATAGTTCAGTCTTGGACTGTCCTCTTATCTTAGTTGTACAATTCCTCCTTACGCTAAACGCTTATTCAAATTTGCGTCTCACACATACTCCGGGAGGAAGCCAAGCATTGTAAGACGGCATGTCCAAAAAACATATTTCTTACAATCTCCCGATACCAAAGCCGCAAGACTAGCGCGATCCGGCTCAGAATGTTCCTCCCGTTTGGCTTCATTCTTCATCGCCTTAATTTGAGTATCCGAATTCACCTTGATAAGGGAATGGTGCGTATCCCGTTATTTCTTGATAAGTAAATCTTATCGACAAATTACGCATAAAAATTCCCCCTCTTTATCCCCCCGATTATCGGAAAAATGTCGGGATTTTGTCGGGTTTTTCTCGATGAAAAAAGCACTCAGATAATTCCGAGTGCTGTTGCAATACGGCAGATTGCCCGCTGCTTTATTTCATAATAGGTATCCTTTTTCATGCCGAGTTCCATATAAATATTGATGTCTTTCACCCTGGCAGCCGTCAGGTATTTCTTTTCGATAATCAAACGTTCTTCATCGTCCAAGCTGTTTTGTAAAGCCCGTTCCATCTGTTTGACTTTGAGTTCATTAACGGTAAATGAATCCCGGAGGGAAGGGAAAATGTTAAAGCCGGCAGATGAACATTCTTTTTTATTCTCTAATTGGACTTTGAGCGCGCGGTAATTTTTCAGTTCTTTGATGACTATTTTTCGGACGGCCTTTTCGTCCACATCATCGAGAAAAGATAGCTGTTCCTTTGACATCCTTTCCCTCCATTCGTTCATTTTTCTTTTTCCCATTCCTGAATCCGTCTTTCCATAATCTCCATCCAGATTAATGGAGCGGCAAGAATGACGATTCCTATAATTAGATAAATCATAACTCCTCCTTATCGGCGCCCACCACGCCTCCTAATCAAATAAACTGAGCTGAGTAATTTTATAATTGAACAGCAACATTTCTTCGGCCCAGTTTCCTTTTCCGGATCCACCGACAACCTGCTTGTATGCTGAAAATGTTTCTCTCTCCCAATTTGGATAGAGCTCGAGTATCAAAGGATCATCATAATAGGAGAGAACCACTTTTCCTTTCGCCTGAATCAGCAACCGAGCCAGATCCCGATGATCCTGCTCTGTAAATCCGCCGGCATAAAACTGTTCTCGGCCAACATACGGAGGATCTACGTAAAAGAGAGTTTCCGAGCTATCGTATTTTTCAATAATCGTGCGGAAATCCTGACATTCAATCATGACACCCTTCATACGATTGGCAAATGATTGGAATGCTGTACAGGCACTTATGTAGCCACCCGCCGGATTCTGCCCACTTTTTGTACTGTGTCGCCATCCAGTTTGCGGCACGTTATCCGCGTTTCCCTTACTGATCCCAGAACGATTCATAAAGAACCACCGGACAGCCCGGTCAAAATCGTCTATTGGATAATTCTCAGATTTCCACTTTTCATAGAGCGCTCTGCTGTACGGGATGGACTCGCAAGCCTTCTGCATCTTCTTCGGATCCTTTCTGACTTGCATTAGAAAATTGACCACATTTCCGTCAATATCGTTGTACACTTCATGCGAAATTTTCGGCTTGTTTGCTATAACATGAGCCGCGCCGCCAAAAGGCTCAACATAAACCTTATGGGCAGGCATTTTGTTAATGATGTGTTCGGCATATTTTGCCTTGCCACCGAACCAGATTAAAGGTGATCTTGGCATCTTGCCGCCTCCTGTTCCATAATCGCTTTAAAGATTGGGAAAATCTGCTGAGGCACCACAGCATTTCCTAATCCTTTAATTCTGTCCACCCGATTGGGAATCCCATTAGCCACTCGACCCACGTCGGGTTCAGCTGCCCACCGTTGCCCGCCGTCATCTGTTTTCGCTCCTCTTCGGTGATAACCCCTTTTTCCTGCAGATCGATCATCGTTTGGAATGACCCGGTTCCGCCGCACATGCCCTTTGTTCTCGGAGTCGGCCATAGAACGGCATCCGGCAAGGTTTGATGATTCCAATTCGGACCAGTTCGTCCCTTCCAATCCCGCGCTGTCGGGGTCGGAAAAAGCCTCACAGCCGCGGGAAGTCCATTCCTCTTGTCGTAAGGATTTATGTTCCCCCTCTTCTCCGCATCGTTTGCTCTTGGTGTCGGCCACATCACCGAATCGACCAAGGAACGACCGCCTTGACGATTCTTGGCATCCCCCGGCCTGCTGTCCCTTGTGGTCGGAGTAGGCAACAACGAATGTTCTATCTCTTCTATGTTTGGCGTCGACGGCACAAGCCGGTATAATAAACGATTGCCCTTTGTAACCTGCACTTTCCAGGTCAAATAACGTGCGGTCGAGCTCCATATTGGCGAAGTTAGCAACGTTTTCACCAACAACCCAAGTGGGCCTGAGTTCTTTGATGATCCTAAACATTTCCGGCCAGAGGTCGCGGTCATCTTCCTTGCCTTTTCGCTTCCCGGCAATACTGTAAGGCTGGCAAGGGAATCCTCCGGAAATAATGTCAACTGTTCCACCAGGTTCGATCACTCCTTTTTCCTCTAAAAGCTGTCTATTTAAGGTGCACACATCATCAAAGATAGGGACACCGGGAAAGTTTTTTTGTAGTACCTTCTGACAAAATGGTTCTCGCTCACAAAAGGCAACTGTTTCAATACCAGCCCATTCTGCAGCAAGTGCAATCCCCCCTATACCAGCGAATAATTCAATACTTTTCATTTGTTTATTCCGCCGCCTCCCATCATTTCACCCTCTGAAGCCGCTGCTCTCTATTCACATCATCAATATTCATTTGATAGTCAGCCTCCCTGACGGCAGCAGCAAATGATTCAATACCTTTTTCCCATAGGCCATGACGCTTAATGACTTCGGAAAACTCTTCAACGTCATGCTCGCGAATCCCCCAACTGTCAGGATCGTCTGCGGGTCCGTACATAGTAACCCATTTGCTTGAGTCATTCGGATCCGGTTCCTCCCATTCCGCGCGGGTAAAATGACAAAGCTCATGATCGACCAGGGCGGCACGCTGCTCTTGGTTCATCGTCTTCCAGGCTTCCTTATTGATAAATACAAAAAGCATGTAATCGGTCATATGGCGCTCAAAGGCTGTGCATTTTTTCGCCTTCCCAGCCCACTTGCTGTTACCTTCCCGGATGTAAAAACCAATGTGCTCCTTTGCATCTTTTAAATGTGGGTGGTGCTCATCGATTAAACTTTCGGCCAGCTGCCGCACCTCTTGTGATTCTTCAAAACCTACAAATGCCATGATCATTTTCCCCTTTCAATCAATTTCTTTTTGAATATTTCGTCTAATTCAGACAATGAAAGCTCGTACAGCTGCCGACCGTCAGGCGTTTTAAAAAATCCCATTTTGAGCAGCCGCGCTTTAAGCTCGTCCTTTTTCCTTTCAAAATAAAGGGCCTTCATTAAGTCATTCACAACAGGCCCCCCTTTAACAGCTCCCGGGCCATATAATGAAAATGGTGATAGATATAGTTTCCGGTCGCGCTCGGGTTAATAAAAACGGTTGAGAAATTGTAACGGACTTCAAACGTTTTTAAGCTGCCAAGCAAGGACTGCGGCTTATATTGTGAGCGATATTTTCCGTTCAATATTTTTTGGTAGCCTTCCAGATCCTCCACAAGAAGAGTGAAGGGGTGTTTGGATGCACGAATCAATTCATTTTCAAACCGGGAACGGTCCTTAATGGATTGAACCAGTTCATCAACACCGTTTTTCCGTTCAATAGCGGCGTTCAAATACATGTCCCGACTGATACCATATTCTTCATTCTTCGGAATCATAGCGGAATAATCGCCCGTCTTCATCCCTTTGAATTTAATGGATACGTTCTTTTTGCGGAGATAGTCAAGAACATGCTGGTTCTTCTGCTCCCTCGTATCCACAATAATGATCATGCTGTCGAGAATATTTTTCATTTCAGTATCCGAATAGTTATAGTGAATAATCGTCATGATTTCTTCCCCTTAAAGTACGACATGGCCCTTTCATAGATTTCTAAAGAGAGCTTGTCCGTTTCTTCATCCTCAAAATTTGAAACGGAGCTGTTCAGATCTCTCCAGCCGTTCCCCCAAAATAGAACAAGCAACCGCGCGGCTTTGGTTGCCGCATCCCAATCATGATTGAACCAGTCGTCTATCTTTGGATTCATTTCTTGATCTATGCCCATAAAATAATTGATGATTTTATCAATGGTCTGTTTGACTTTATGATCCTGCATTGAGTATTCACCTTTTAAATACTGGATGATCCGTTTTTTATGTGACTGAACAAATTCCACAAGTTCTGGATAGACATTCTCCGGATTCTCAATATAAAGGTCATCCCCGTCCAGAACTAAAGGTGATCCCAAAAAGGCAAGGTCATCACAAATTTGTTTTGGGTGCATTTTCCTCACCTTTGACAAAGAGCTTATTTCCTTTACCTCTTTTGAATTCATAACCATAGGTAGCTACAACATTATAAAAATTTCTTTTGCCTAGTAATAAGCTTTTGATCCACTTTTCATATTCTTGATAAAGTTGTTTAGCCTCAATCTGTTGTTCGGAAATTTTAGAGGAATACTTTTTCAAAAATGTTGATATTAATGATTGTTCATCATTTTCATTCCGAACACTTAGTTGTTTTTCTAAGTCTTCAATGACTTTGTTCAACCTATCAATTTCTCTTTTTTGATTGATATACAATTTATTTTTTTCCGTTAAGGTCATTTCATCTATTTTCATTATTGAATTCACGTTTGAAATCTCCTTTCATCAATTTCTCACAGTCGTTTCCAGATAATGTCGTTACTTTTGTTACTTTTTCAAAAAACACGCCTCACTCTTACTCTCCCAAGGGATTGAACGTTTTTTTGTTACTTTTGATACTCAAATATTTATTAACGCCCTATAAATAATTAATATATATATATATTTATTTATTTTTTATTTATTTTTTATTTATTTTTTCAGTAGAGGGAACATAGCAGAAAAGTATCAAAAGTAACACCAGTTTTTAACAAAAGGCCTAAACCCCTTATTGTATCAACGTTTATAGCCGATTCCATAAATTGTATAATGTTACTTTTTTGTTACTTTTTAATCGAGAAGAAAAGCCGTATTTTAAATAAAACCCTTCTCTAATTAATTTTTATAATTTTTTTCTTTGAATACTTGTGACATTACTTTTTAATTCCGATGGATTCTGCCCCTGTTTCAAAAGATTTAATTGCTTATGCAAATCTCGGTTTTCTTTTATTAAACCGATCCCATCAAAATAATTTTTGTTATAGTTGCCGCGATATTTTTTAAATCCACGAATTTCGAGTTGCCGATAAAATGCCCGGTTCTTCAGTTCAATTTCGTCATTTTCAAAACACCAGTCTTTGTAATCTTTATAGAGCTCCTTGGCCTCTACCTTGGCCTTCGGATACTGGATGCATCTTTCTTCCATGAATGGACCGAGAATGTCCATATCATCCCGATATCCTTCCGTCGCCTTCCTGATCGCTTCAGGTTCTCCCAGACCTTCCTTCTGCCACTTCAAACAGCCTTCAACGGCCCAGCGAAGGATCCCAGGCATTTCCGCAGCCAGTTTCTGCGGCAGTTTCTTGTCTACTTTTTCTTTTGGGATCGTGACAGTAAACGGAATCAACCGGATCCGGCGCCAAATACCCTCATCGCTGCCTTTAACGATCGGTTTATGGTTTGTGGTAAAGAAGACTTTAAATTCCGGCGTAAACTCAAAATACTCCTGTCGCAGGAAACGTGCTGACATCTTTTCACCGCCGGTGATCTGCTTCACCAACGATTCAGACAGCTGCTGCCCTTCTTCACTCTCAACGGCCGACACAAACCGGGCGCCGTCCAGCCGGGCAATATCATTGTTTATGGCACTGTCATTTTTCTTCTTTATGAAGGTGTCGCTGTTGGTCTGGCGGCCATAATCCCCAAACAAGTGCTGAACGGTATTGATAAAAGTTGATTTACCATTCCGGCCATTCCCGAATAGAAAAAACATGACTTGCTCCGTGGTATCCCCGGTCAGTGAATAGCCAATTGCCTTTTGCATGAAATCAATAATTTCATAATTTGGCGCGCCCTGGTCATCTATAAAAATGCTTTCCAAAAAAGCTTTCCAGTTCGGGCAGTCGGCGTCCGGTTGATACGAGATAGGGGATATTTTCGTAAAAAGCAGATCCCGATCATGTGGCAGAAGTTCTCCTGTTTTCAGATCGATAATACCGTTATCGCAATTAAAAAGATAATTGTGGGAATCCAGTTCCTGCTTCCTCACTGAAACCATTGGCCGCACATCTAAAATTGTGTTCATCCTGATGTTGCGACGCTCGCACTTCTTCGCCCAATCGTTCAGCTGCTTTTTTCGGAATTTGTCTTCCGTGGCTTTTGCTTCTCCATACAACGCCCGTAATGTTTTGGCGGTGATAGCTTCAATTTTTCGTTTGCTGTCTTCTTCCCATCTCTTCCCGTTCCAGATCAGCCAGTCAAGCTCGTTACAATATCGAATATTTTTTCCGTGGTAGTAGACAATCCGTTCAGCATTGCCGAGCTCCGTCAAATGAAAAACCGGCGGGGTGTCAATGATCTCTTCCGTATCCTCAACTTGAGAATTATCGGGATGGGAAATATACACTTCATACGGCTGTTCCTGCTGCTCTTCCATCAAATCAGAAATTGTCGTATGGGTAGAATAAACGGCTGCAGCAATGGTCATTTCTCCATATGTAGAGCCGTCAGATGAATGCTGTCGATCCCATTTCTCCCGAAACAACCCTGACTCCCGAAACATCGAATCCATTTTTGTGGGATCCTTATCCGTCCAGAATGCCAGGTGATTACATAAAGCCATATCTGTGGCGGAGTGATCATCATTTATCAGATGACCGTTAAACAGATCCTGAATGCTCTTCCCGTTCTTGCTGTTGAACATCCTTTCCCATATCTCCTTATTGGAGAGATTGCTCATATCACGGGATGAAGCAGCAGGCGGGTTGGACGGTTTCGATTCTTCTTTTTTGTCCTTCAAATATTTATCGAACAGCTCTTTGAGCTCGTCCGTTCGTTCTTCAACTGCCCCGATCCCAAGGCTGTTGCCGGTAAAGGTAAAATAGCGGCCATGGCGGTATACTTCCAGCCCGAGTTCCGGATTTTTTCTCCCTGTGCCCGGCCCGCGCAATGGGATCTTACCTTTTGTAATAATATGGACGCCCTTGCCGCTGGGCGAATATTCGGTGTAGCTGCCAATCGCCTGAACAATTTCCTCAGCGAACGGGGACAAGACACCATCCTCCACACAATGATCTATGTCTATGCCGATGAACGGATCATCTTTTGAAAACATGAAGCCGATCCCGTCATAATCTCGATCGTTATAAAATTTCAAAACGGTCGGGAACGTCGACCAGGTTCTTTTATTACTGGATTGAGCCATGCTGCCGTCAATCTGGTATGGCACTTTTGTTTGCTTACCGTCACGTTCTTCGGAACGCCATAAAATCCACTGAGGGGCGTTTTTTAGCTCTTGCGGTATGTTCTTAAATTCGTACATGTGATAACTCCCCTTTAAAAACGAGGGAGCTATACACTCCCTCAAATGTGTTTTTTATGATCAAAACGGTACATCATCGTCACTGATATTAATCGGTTCGGCTTCCGGCGCTGGCGCCTCAGACGGCTTAAACGCTTTGACTTCCGGATATTTTTTGCCGTTGTGCTCTCGTTCTCCGACAACCAGGCGAACCGGTTTATTCAGGAACGCGTTAGCCCATTCGATATGATCCTTAAATTGCATTCCGTTTGGAAAACCCGCGGCCTTTGATGCTTGGTGAAATCTCCACATTGCATTTTCCGTAACGGTGAAATTGTCGTATAGGATTTTCTGGCCCTGACATGGTTGCTCAACGTCAGAACGGATTTCATAGTCTACGACAAGGCGCTTATTTCCGGATGAAGCTGCTGTTTTCTCCTCGAAATTGATAACTGTGGCCTCATATTCTCCTGGTTTAATCGGTTCAAAAGCTTCACCTTTGCTGTGGTCTACTGTAAACATTATTTTTCCTCCTTAGTCTTTAAATCTTGTAATCTATCAAGTGCGGCAGATGCCAGCTTAATAGTCCATTGTTCAAGTTTTTTATTTGCTTTGATCTGAAATTCTTCAATCATCTGCGCAGCTGTTTCGTTGCCAGCGACGATTGTTTTAATTTCATCAATCAAACGGATACGTTCGGCTTCTTCCTCTGCTTTCACGTCAATACCGAGCTCAAGCCACTGATAAAGTTTGCGGCCGACTTCCGGGTTTAGCTTGATTGAAGATCCTTCAAACATTCGCGTATTGTCTTTTGAGGTCTCAGCCATATGATCAATGTCAATATTAAAGTTGAGCATAAACTCGTATTCCATTTCATCTTTCTGTACAGGTTTTGTCCCAACCTTACGAGGAGCCATTTTACCGTTATTATCAGGCTCCACTACATACTCCGTTTTTGTTCTCAATGTCGCTAAGATGTGAACATCATTTTGCGTTAACGTCTTAATGAGCTTGGTTGTTTCCGGCGCAAGCTTGCCCCAGTTTTGAAAAGAGTTACCGGACATGCTGCCATGTGTTTCAACTATTCCGCCTTCACCCTGCCAGTTGTGTGAGAGTGAATCAATTACGACAACCTCAGCACCGGCGTTCTTAATCGCTTCTACAGCCATTTGATAACGCTCAGTTGTATACGGCGGTGTAAAATCAATATGCTTAAAGCTACCGATGCGAATTTCATCAAACTGTAAATTAGCGTACAGTTTTGCGCGTCGGTGCTCAGTATCAACGACACCGATCTTTGACCAGATTACCTCGTCGCTTACTTCTGGGTATGCTTCACGCATCATTCCGTAAGCTACCAGCAGGGCGCCGGCTGTTTTACCGGAACCACTTGGACCGATAAATCCCACAATTGCTTTTTCCTTTTGACGCTGCGCGTCTGTTACTTGAAACATCCCTTACACCTCCACTTTGAAGCTGACTGTTTCTGGCTGCACTTCTACGCCGGGGACAGCTTGTCCATTTGAATCAATTACGATCGGTTTACCTTCAATCTCAGTGACAGTCAATGTCTTCTTAAGATCACCCCATGCCACAGACTCTTTTATAAATTCAGTCATGCCAGCATCTTTCACATGATGCAGAAGTTTTTCCTTGTCCACTTCTTTAGGCGCTGCTTTTGTTGTCCGGCTTTTTGATTTCCCATAAGGTGTGGAAAGTGTTTTTGCCTTCGGGTCTTCCTGCAGTTGCTTTGTATGATAGACACTCACCAAGTTTTCAAAGAATGAAAGACTGTCAGCTAAAGGCTTAAGCTCCTGCCTTTCCCATTCTTCAATACGTTGCTTTTCTGTGGCCGCCAGCGCTTTGATTTCCTTTTCCTGCGACTTAAGAGCAGCTATTTTCCGGAAAGCCCAGTTCAGGCTGTTCATATCAGTGATTTCAAACTGTGGACGGTCCCCCGGCAGTTCGCCGTTGTTAATTTCATTTAATTCAAAATCCTGCAATGGATTCATATCAGACACCTTCCTCTATTTGATTTTGTTGAGAATTCCATTTAAAATGGAGTTGCTTGTTTGTTTTTAGTCCACATAGCCGTGTGGGCTTTTTTATTGGTCTTCTTCATCGGTATCCTCTTCCCGACCCCGTTCATACTGCAGATACTCTTTTGGGTAACCATAACGGTTAATTTCTGTTATGATTGGATGCTCAAGATTCATATACAGGCCTCTTTACGATTGAGACATTAAGACCTTTGCTTAGAAACTGACTTGCAATTTCATGTAGCTGAACGACTTGTTCAGGATGATGCATCTGTTTGATTTCCTTGAACATTTCAGCAGCTGACAAACAGAGATCAATACATTCATCGAAATTGTTGTCCTCTATTTCATCTGGAAGCAATTCGTTCAGCAGAAACTGTGCGGATGCCAATTTACGTTTAGCTTTTTCCTTATCTGATTTAAGAAAATGATTTAAGTTCATGTTTGAGCTCCTTTCTTTTTAGAAAGAAAATACCGTTAGGATTTGACCCGTATTTTCTTCTAAAAGTTTGATTCCCTTTTCGCTGAATCTCATGTCGAGACATCAAAGGTGTGGTAGCCGCGGTATATGGATCCCAACCTTTATTAGTCACCCGGTTTTGTAGATTTGTATAACTGACACCGTTCGATTCAGCTAACCTGACAAGATCTTCTGAGAATTTACGGCGCTTGGTTCTTGGGGAGAGTTCACACATTCTTTTCATATGTTCGTTTTGATCTATTTTTGGTGTTGTAGCCGCCTTTTCGCTATCCCATCCCATCTTCACTCTTCCATAGAAGACAGATCTCGAGACGCCATTTTCTTCAGCAAACTTTCCCCATTTACTCCATTCCACTCTGAATTTATCCCGGTCTTGGAACTGAACCGGTTCGGTTAATGCTCGCTGTTTGCTCCAACCTTTCCTACGTATTCGCCAGATGAGTGTGTCCTTACATATCCCGTTTGCCTCAGCTTGTGCAAACTCTTCTGGTGTAATATAGAAATCATATGGGTGAAACATTATCGATCCTCCTTTTTTGGTATAATGTTCCTATCAAGATAATAGGAGGTGAAAAGAATGGTAGTTGTTGCAAAAACTCTTGATGATTTCTCACATATCGTTAGGAATCATGGTCTAAATGGAATCGAGCCAGTTCACATTTATTATTCATGCGATTATGAAGATATTGCTTATAATCAAATTGTTGAACCTGGCCGTACATATAAATACACCCTTGCTCTTTTTTCAACGATTCAAACAGTTTTCCATAGTGGAACATTTGATATCCAATCTGCCAGGGAAGTCGGCCAAACAATAAGTAATTTGAAAAGTGAATTTGGATTCCGTCCTGAGTTATGCCAAACATTAGAATTAATTGATGGAAACATAATCGCTTCAAATTTCATGGATATGGTTTAGTAATCTAATAGCGTCCCTAGGGCGCTATATTTTTTTCAGTAAGATGCTGTTTATCTCTTGTTTAACAAGTCTTTTAGCATATTCGGCAATAACTTGTTCAGTTTTTGGCTTATATCTAAATTGATCTAAACAATGTAGTAAGTCTCCATATGTCTGACAAAATGTTTTGAGTTGTCTAATGAGGTCTTTTGCTGTATTCTCCAAAGCTTCTTCATATTCAACTGATTTGATTTTTACTTTTTGCATTTCCGATCTATAAGGCTTCACTTTCTTTTCTCCTCCCATGGGTGTCCATTTTAGCGACTCCCTTTCTTATCTTCTTTGATTATTGAAGCGACAGAATTAATGCAGTAAGAGACAGAATGACACAAATACTACTGACTATAATTCCAATTAAATGAAATCTTCTGCTATCCATTTGATCACCTCCAACCTCTTCAACCTCTGTTGCCGCAGGGGTTGATTTATTTTGTTTGGTCATTTTTCTCTCTCCTTTTATTTCTAGATATGCTTCTTCACAAAAGCTTGATAAATCTTCATAAAACGCTCCGCCTCACTTAATGCAAGCCATTCTTTTGTTTTGATCTTCATTTTTCTCACCTTCCTCATTTAGTAGGGCTTAATGCCTTGGCTGTTCAGCCAACCAGGTCAATAGAAATTTTTCGCACTCTTTTGCTGGAAACAGCCATTTCTTTCCGACTCGATACTTAGGAAAGCGAGGGTCGTAAAAGAACGTGTCCTTTATGAAATTAGGGCTCATGTTGGTCTGTCGACACAGTTCTTTCATGTCCCAGAACGTAAATTGATTTTTAATTTCATTCAGGTGTTTGCGCATTTCATCAAGAAATTGGCGTTCAATTTGTTCTTGATCTACCCGAACCGTTAGCATGCCTATTATGAAACCTCCTTCATATCAAGGATTTTGACAATTTTCTCTCTGACTTTTTTGCCCTTTCTTTTACCAAGTAAAATGTCAGAGAGATACGCATTCGAAATGTTTAGCATCTTTGCTAAATCCTTTTGCTGCATGTCGTTAAGAATTAACCAAGTCTTAACCTGCTTTCCAAAATCCAGTTCCAAAGCCAAAGAAAACACCTCCTTTTTATATTTTCAGCTAAATATTCAGCTTTTTTATTGACTTTTTTTATCCAATTGGATAAAATAAAGCCATAGCTAAACAAGCCTACAATTATAGCCTTTACGTTTGGGGACGTGATCTGCGGCTTTTATTTTGTAGTGCCTAAAAAGCTGAATAAGTAGCTTATGGACATAGTATATTATCCATTCGGATAAATGTCAACACATTTTTATCTATTTGGATAAAAAAGTCCCTGAGCTTATTAAGGGTGATTAATTTGACAACGTTCGACAGGGTTAAAAAACTTGCTGATGATCGTAGAATATCATTAACTGAGTTAGCTAAACGCGTAGATATGGGGGTGAATTCATTATATAAATGGAAAACCCAAAAACCTGCAGTTGATAAGCTACAGAAAGTTGCCGATTACTTCAACGTTTCTGTTGACTACCTTCTCGGCAGAACAGAAAAAGAAAACTTTGAGCCTGAGCTAACTGCTAAAGATGAAAGAGATATACAGAAAGAGCTACAAAAAATTATAGAAGGGTTAGAAGGCAAGAACGGTTATGCCGCATTTGACGGCCAAACTCTTGACGATATGGATGAAGAAGACAAAGAGTTATTAATCGCCAGCCTGGAAAATTCCTTACGTCTCGCTAAAAGAATTTCAAAACAAAAATTCACTCCTAAAAAATATCGTAAGTAGGTGCCTTTTTGTGGAGTCAATTACTTCAAAAATCAAATCAATAACAAAAAAATTTGAAACAAACAATCCATTTAAAATTGCAAAAGAATTAGGAATTGAAGTGGTATATGAAGACTTAGGAAAAGCCTTGGGCTATTACAGTAGACATTTTAAAGTTAAGGTCATCCACATTAATAAGAATGCGAATGAACATAGTAAGGAGTTTATTTGCGCCCATGAACTAGGTCATGCGATCTTTCATCCAGACGTAAACACTCCTTTTTTAAAAAGGCAGACTCTATTTTCAACAGATCGAATCGAGTTGGAAGCGAATTTTTTCGCAATTAATTTGTTGTTCTCATCCTTTAATGGCTGCGTCACCGTAAGGAAAGCAATTGAACAATACGGAATCCCTGAGAAATTAGTTTTATCCAACCTGAATCTAAAAATTTTTACACCAAAAATCGAACGTACGTTTCTTGAGAGGTGAAAAAAGATGGCCAGTTTTAGAAAGCACACTAACGGATCGTGGGAATATCGGATACGGTATAAGGATAGGAAATCAAATAAATACAAAGAAAAATCAAAACGTGGTTTTAAAACAAAAAAAGAAGCACAACTGGCAGCTGCACAAGTTGAAATGGAGATTGATTATTACGGTTTCGCCGAAGATGGTGACGAAAAAACTGACACCTATTTTGAAAGTTGGTTGGAAATATACAAAAAACCAAATGTCAAACCGATCACCTATTCCCTTCAAGAAAGGAATGTGAGATTAAACATTCTCCCACGGTGGGGCGACTATAAATTAAAAGAAATTAATCGAAATGAATATCAAAAATGGATCAATGAATTGAAGGGGCACTATAGTGAAGGAACAGTGAGAAGGATTCACAGCATTATGAACACCGCACTCAACGATGCGGTATACGAATTCAGAATCCTTCGGGAAAATCCCGTAACAAGGATCAATATTCCAAAAGACACAATGACTAACAAGGTAATTAAATTCTTTACTATAGAAGAATTGAACAAGTTCCTTAACAAAATAAAGGAGCCTCAAAAAAAATCAAAGTATCAACATTCAATACAGTATTATGCGCTTTTTTCTCTAATAGCGCGGACCGGTCTACGCATTGGTGAAGCCTTGGCATTAACCTGGGATGACATAAACTTTGAAGAAAACACCCTTACAGTCAACAAGACACTGGTTTATCCAACTAATTCAACACCATACCTTTCCACACCAAAATCAAAAGCAAGTTTACGAACCATCAAACTTGATGAGAACACGGCCCATATTATGAAAAAGCATAAAATCAATCGGAATGAGGTCGTTCTGAAATACAAAAATTATAAAAGGCCGGAAACGAATATTATATTTTTTCAACACGACGGTCGCTGGCTTCGGACAAATGTTGTCAGAGAATATTTCAAAGAAGTGTGTAAAAGGGCTGGTTTACCTATTCTGTCCCCACACGCTCTTAGACATAGTCATGCGGTTCACCTTCTTGAAGCCGGCGTTAATATTAAATATGTATCAGAAAGGCTAGGACATTCGAGTATAAAAATGACCGCAGATACATACCTCCATGTCACCAAAAAGATTGAAGACCAAGCAATGGATTTGTATCTGCGGTACACAAGCATATAAAATTTTGTGGGTGTTTTGTGGGTGCAATCAAATCGAAATCTGATCACCCCCTTTAGTATCAAGGGTTAACCAATAGACCCTTCCATTTCGAACTTGATCAAACGGTTCATCTCAACCGCGTATTCCATCGGCAGTTCTTTTGTGAACGGCTCGATGAAGCCCATGACGATCATTTCTGTTGCTTCTTCTTCAGAAATGCCGCGGCTCATCAAGTAGAAGAGCTGCTCTTCAGATACTTTTGATACTTTCGCTTCGTGCTCCAATGAAATGTTGTCGTTCAAAATTTCATTGTATGGGATTGTATCAGAAGTTGATTTGTTGTCCATGATCAGCGTGTCGCATTCGATGTTTGAGCGGGCGCCTTCGGCTTTGCGTCCGAAGTGGACGATTCCGCGGTATGTGACTTTTCCGCCTTGTTTTGAGATCGATTTTGAAACGATTGTGGATGACGTATTCGGTGCAAGGTGAATCATTTTCGCACCGGCATCCTGATGCTGTCCTTTTCCTGCAAGAGCGATAGAAAGCGTCATGCCGCGCGCGCCTTCGCCTTTCAGGATAACGGCAGGATATTTCATTGTCAGCTTGGAGCCGATGTTTCCGTCGATCCATTCCATTGTCGCGTTTTCTTCGCAGACCGCACGCTTTGTCACAAGGTTGAAGACGTTGTTCGCCCAGTTTTGAATCGTTGTATAGCGGCAGTATCCGCCTTTTTTAACGATGATCTCAACAACCGCGCTGTGAAGGGAGTTCGTTGTATAAACAGGTGCTGTACATCCCTCTACATAGTGAACGTGAGCGCCTTCGTCGACGATGATCAGCGTCCGTTCGAACTGTCCCATGTTTTCTGAGTTGATGCGGAAGTATGCTTGCAGCGGAGTATCAACTTTTACGCCTTTTGGCACGTAGATGAATGATCCGCCGGACCATACCGCAGAGTTCAAGGCCGCAAACTTGTTGTCAGTCGGCGGGATGACTTTTGCCCAATGCTCGCGGAAAATGTCTTCATTTTCTTTGAGGGCGCTGTCTGTGTCTTTGAAGACGATCCCTTGAGACTCAAGGTCTTCTTTCATGTTATGGTAAACGACTTCTGACTCATATTGCGCGGATACACCGGCCAAATATTTTTGCTCAGCTTCTGGGATTCCGAGCTTGTCAAATGTCTGTTTGATTTCCTCAGGCACTTCGTCCCATGATCTTTCTGAACGCTCAGAAGGCTTTACATAGTATGTGATTTCATCAAAGTTTAATGAGTTTAAATCTCCGCCCCATTGCGGCATTGGCATATTGTAGAAGTGTTCAAGAGATTTCAAGCGAAAGTCGAGCATCCACTGTGGCTCTTCTTTCATGCGTGAAATTTCTTCAACGATTTCTTTTGTCAATCCCCGCTCTGAACGGAAAATGGAAACGTCTTTGTCGGCAAAACCGTATTTATATTCGCCGATATCCGGCATTTTCTTAGCCATCCATTTTCACTCCAATCTTTATTCGTTATCGCTGTTTTCTTTGGAAACGCCTTTTTCGAGGGCTTTCCATGACAATGTTGCGCATTTAATTCGGGCCGGAAATTTTGAAACGCCTTGCAGAGCTTCAATATCTCCTAAATCAATCGAATCGTCGTAGTCTTTGCCCTGCATCATATCTGAAAAGATCCGTGACATTTGAAGGGCGGTCTCCACGTCTTTCCCTTTGATCGCCTGTGTCATCATAGACGCAGAAGCCATTGAGATTGAGCATCCTTCGCCTTCAAATTTTGCATCTTCTACTTTACCGTCCGTTATCTTCATCGTCAGCCTGATCCGGTCACCGCATGTCGGGTTGTTCATGTCAACGACGATGCTGTCATTCAAAACCCCTTTATTTCTCGGGTTTTTATAGTGATCCATAATCACCTGGCGATACAGTGTATCCAAGTTCACATTAAAAGACATTTGTGAAATACTCCTTTGTCTTCTGAAGAGCTTCAATCAGTTTGTCGATGTCTTCTTCCGTATTATACAGATAAAAGCTCGCTCTTGCAGTGGCGGAGACGTTCAGCCATTTCATTAAAGGCTGCGCGCAGTGATGGCCGGCTCTGACGGCGACCCCTTCTGCATCCAGCACGGTTGCCACATCGTGCGGATGAACGTCTTCAAGGTTGAACGTCACGAGTCCTGCACGTTCGGCCGGACCATAGACAACAGCGCCTTCAAGCTCTTTAAAGCGCTCCAGCGCGTATGCCGCCAAACGGTGTTCATGCGCTAATATTTCATCAAGTCCGATGTCTTCAAGGAAGTCAATCGCCGCTCCCAATCCGATCGCGCCGGCAATGATCGGTGTGCCGGCTTCGAATTTCCAAGGCAGCTCCTTCCAAGTCGATTCGTAAAGACCGACAAAATCGATCATTTCTCCGCCGAATTCTGCGGGTTCCATGTTTTCAAGCAATGCTCTTTTTCCATACAATACCCCGATCCCGGTCGGACCACACATTTTGTGGGCTGAAAACGTGTAGAAATCGCAGTCCAAATCCTGGACGTCAATTTTCATGTGAGGCGTGCTTTGCGCACCGTCTACGACCATAACCGCGCCGTTGTCATGCGCGATTTTGGCTATTTCCTTAATCGGGTTGATTGTACCGAGAACGTTTGAAACATGCGCAGCCGAGACGATTTTTGTATTTTCCGTCACCGTTTCCCTGACATCGTCCAAGGAAATGGTTCCGTCTTCCTGAAGCGGAATGTACTTCAGCGTGGCGCCGGTTGCTTTGACAGCCTGCTGCCACGGAATAATATTCGCATGGTGCTCCATCGGTGTAATGACGATTTCATCACCGGGCTTGAGGTTTGCGCGGGCATAGCTGAGCGCAATCGTGTTCAGGGCCGTTGTCGTACCCCTTGTAAAAATAATTTCCTGCATCGATTTCGCGTTTATAAACTTCCTGACCTTCTCACGTGCTCCTTCATATCCATCCGTTGCTTTCGTTCCTAATGTATGGACGCCGCGATGGACATTGGAATTGTAAGAGTTGTAATACTCATCAAGCGTCTCAATGACGACGCGCGGCTTTTGCGAGGTGGCCGCGCTGTCCAAATAAACGAGATCGTGTCCGTTGACCTGTTGGCTGAGAATCGGAAACTGTTCGCGAATATCTTTAGCATTCATTATTTTACTTTCCTTTCAATCACAGAGACCAGCTGCTTCTTCACGCCTTCAATCGGAAGTTCATTGACAACCGGTGCGAGGAAGCCGTAAATGACGAGGCGCTCTGCTTCTTCTTTAGGAATTCCGCGGCTCATCAAATAGTAGAGCTGAACCGGATCGACGCGGCCGACAGATGCAGCGTGTCCTGCCGTTACATCGTCTTCATCGATTAATAGGATCGGGTTTGCGTCGCCGCGCGCTTTTTCACTCAGCATAAGAACGCGTGACTCCTGCTCTGCATTTGATTTTGACGCGCCGTGCTCGATTTTTCCGATACCGTTGAAGATCGAAGATGCGGAATCTTTCATAACGCCGTGTTTTAAAATATAGCCTTCTGAATGCTTTCCGTGATGAATGATTTGCGTTGTAAAGTTTTGAGTCTGTTCTCCTCTGCCGACGACAACCGTTTTCGTATCGCCGAATGTGCCGTCTCCATGCAGATTTGTCGTGTTTTCAGAAACGGTGTCTCCGTCATTCATCAAACCGAGCGCCCATTCAATTTTGCTGTCGCGTCCGAGTGCAGTTCCGCGGCGGCTGACATAAGCCGTCACCCCTGCGGAAAGGTTGTCGACCGCACCGTATTGCACGCGGGCATTCGCGCCTGTGATCACTTCTGACACGATGTTAAAGACCGCTTCCTTAGGGTTCACAGTGCTGATGTAGTTTTCTACATATGTGACTGCACTGTTGTCATCAGCAACAACAAGTACATGGTTGAAAAGCGTTGTATCATTGCTTTCATGGACATAAACAGCTTGCACAGGCGCTTCCAGTTCGACGTTTTTCGGAACGTAAAGGAAGGCTCCGCCGTTCAGGAGGGCTGCATGCAATGCCGTTAATTTATGCTCATCGACTTTAACGCCGTCTTTCATAAAGTATTTTTTGACTAGCTCGCCGTGTTCGCGGAACGCAGTATGAATATCTGTAAAGATGACGCCTTTATCCTGCAGCTCCTTTGAAAGAGAAAGGTAAGCCGGCGTCTGGTCTCTTTGGACATAAAGCGTTTTGTCTTCATTTCCAAGATCGATCAGCGATTTGACCTCATCTGAAAGATCATCCAAAGAATCAAGCGGTTTATTTTCTACAGTATGCTTATCAAACCGTGTAAAATTCCAATTTGTAATTTTCGTTTTATCAGGTTTCGGCAGCGGCAGATCTTCGGCTTTTTCAAGCGCTTCTAAGCGTAGATCTTGCAGCCATGCCGGTTCCTGGTGCTTCTCAGAGAAGCTTTTGACATATTCCCGATCTACAGATAGTTTTGTTTCCAATGTCATGTTTATCCCCCTAACGCTTACGCTTCTTGACCGACAGTTTCGTCTTCGATTCCAAGCTCATGCTTAATCCAGTCATATCCTTCAGCCTCAAGGCGCTGCGCCAGCTCAGGTCCGCCGGATTTCACAACGCGGCCCTGCATCATGACGTGCACGTGGTCAGGCGTAATGTAGTTCAAGAGGCGCTGATAGTGCGTGATGATCAGGCAGCCGAAGTCCTCGCCGCGCATTTTGTTGATTCCTTTTGAAACGACTTTAAGGGCGTCGATATCCAAACCTGAATCGATTTCGTCAAGAATCGCGATTTTCGGTTCGATCATCATCAGCTGAAGAATTTCGTTGCGTTTTTTCTCACCGCCTGAGAAACCTTCGTTCAGGTAGCGCTGCGCCATATCAGGGTCCATTTCAAGAAATTCCATGTTTTCGTCCATTTTGCGGATGAATTTCATTAAAGAAATCTCGTCGCCTTCTTCTCTGCGCGCGTTGATCGCTGAACGGAGAAAATCGGCGTTTGTAACACCGCTGATTTCACTCGGATACTGCATAGCCAAAAACAGGCCGGCCTGAGCGCGCTCGTCCACTTCCATTTCCAGAACGTCCTTGCCGTCAAGCGTGATGCTTCCTTTTGTTACTTCGTATTTAGGATGACCCATAATCGCCGCGGATAAAGTTGATTTACCCGTTCCGTTCGGTCCCATTACAGCGTGGAATTCCCCGCCTTTTATTTCAAGGTTTACACCTTTTAAAATCTCTTTTCCTTCAATCTCAACGTGAAGATCTTTGATTGTTAATGTCGAAGCAGCCATGAAATATACCTCCAATATATATAATCATCATTCTCAATTTATTCTCATTCTAATTTTATAACAAATGAAAAGTGAATACAACAATAGTCTTCCTATCTTTTCGTGTACATGTTCTCAAGTTTAACAAAAAACGTTTTGTTCTTAAAGAGATTGGGGTAAGAAAACTTCCCGGACGAGAGATGCGCACCTTGCAATCAACAAGCTATCGACAAACAGCGCGAATTACGAGCGGGAACGATTTGATCCCAGGCTGCACGATTCATGACGGGAACAGCGCTCCCCTTCTATTTGGACCGTCACATGCTCCACGTTGCATTCTTTCCTTAGATATTTTGATACTTGTTTTAAGATTCTATCCCTGTCACTGTTTTCGTCTGCCACGATATGGCAGCTTAATGACGGCATATCAGATGAGATCGACCAAATGTGGAGATCGTGAACCTCCTTTACTGACGGAATGGAAAGCAAGCCGTTTTTAAGCGCTTCCGCATCAATGTCTTTCGGTTTTCCTTCCATTAATATGTGCACCGAGTCTTTCGTCACCCGCCACCCGCTAACAAGAACCAAAGCCGCGACGGCGGTGCTTGCGATTGGATCGGCGATATTCCAATTGAAGAAAATCATGAGGAGGCCTGCGATAATCGCGCCGAAAGATCCCAGCATATCGCCGATGACGTGCAATAAAGCGCTCCGCATGTTTAAATTCCCGCTTGTGTCGCCTTTCATTAATATCCAGGCTGCAGCAATGTTGATGAACAGACCAACCGTTGCAATTGCGAGCATGCCACTGCCGGCGACTTCCGGCGGGCTGAAAAAGCGGTTGTACGCTTCCCAAAAAATATAAAGTGAAATCAAAAGCAAGGTGATCCCATTGATAAACGCAGCCAAAATTTCAAAGCGCCTGTAGCCGAATGTTTTGCTCGCAGTTGCAGCCTTTTCCCCAATTTTAAACGCCAAGAGGCTGAATCCAAGCGCTGCAGCGTCGCTGAGCATATGTCCCGCATCTGACAACAAAGCGAGGCTGTTCGTCAATATCCCGCCTATCACTTCAATTATCATAAAAGTAAAAATCAAACCGAAGCTGATGAACAGCGCTTTTTGATTTGCTGATCGGCTGCCATGGTGGCTGTGACCTGTATGTCCGTGAGAATGAGCCATTTTAAATCCCCCTCTTAAATCAGTATATGATCATGTATTCATATTTAAATTTTACCTTTTCCTTTAATTATGGTCAAGCGGCTTTTAAGAACATGGAGAAGGACGGATCGACACATCCGCCCCCCTCGCGTTTTATCCGATCATGGGTAAGTCTGATACGATCTGCTTGCTTTTTTGATACTGCTTTTCACGTCTTTTCTCAACTTCAAGCCGGTTCACATGGCTTCTGCTGTACTCTTCGTACCCCATTCCATGCGACTTGTGCATCGCTTTTTCCATTTCGGCCGTGAATTCAAGGTCAAGCTGATCTTGGCTTGAACAAATAATGAATCATCCTTTCAGAGATTTTCTTACATAGTACCAGTTATATACAAACTCTGCAAAAATGTGTGTGCTTTCAATATGCTTTCACGGACGAAAAATCAATGCTTCATTTGCTGGAATTCTTCCATCGCCTGCAGAACGAGTGTGACAGCTTGGCTCATGGCCGCGCCTCCGCCAAATGCCGCAGTTACGCCGACTGCTTCAAGAATTTCTTCCTCCGACGCTCCGCAATCCAGGCAGCCCTTGATATGATAAATAATGCAATATTCATCCTGAGTATTCACACTGATGCCCAGTGCGATCAGCTGCTTATCCTTTTCGCTGAGCGCGCCTTTTTTAAAGCATTCCTCGGTAAATTCGTTGTATTTGGCGGCAATTCCGGGCATTTTTTCGGAAAAGATGCCGATCCCTGCTTTATATTCATGCAGTGCAGATTCGATAATGCTTTCTGATTCATGCTGATTCACGTTTTGTTCCTCCATTTTCAGTTGGTAGTCTTTTTTTATTATGAGCCTCTTTTCAAAAAATACGCGAAAAAACCCCGGTTTTCTTTGAAACCGGGGTGTTCTTTCATTTACTCAGAAACAGAAATGACAGAGCCTTCATATTTTTTGTCGATGAACTTTTTGATGTCATCAGAGCGCAATACGTCCATCAGAGCTTTCACTTTGTCAGAATCTTCGTCGCCTTTTCGGACGGCGATGATGTTAGCGTAAGGATTGTCTTTTGGAGACTCAAGTTCGATTGAATCAGTTTTCGGATTCAGCTTGTTTTGGATCGCGTAGTTCACATTGATGAACACTGCGTCAGCTTCATTGGCTTCGTATGCTTTTGCTGTCATTTCAGGCGCCACATCATTTTTGATTTTGAGGTTTTTCTTGTTTTCTGCAATGTCTTTTACTGTCGCATCCACTTTTTCAATGCCTGATTTCAGCTTGATCAGTCCGGCATTTTCAAGCATTGCAAGCATGCGGCCCTGTTCAGCTGCGTTGTTGCTCATAATAATTTTTGCACCGTCAGGAAGGTCTTTTAAAGATTTATACTTTTTAGAGTAAATGCCGAATGGCTCAAGGTGTACCGCGCCGACGTTAACAAGATCATAATCTTTATTTTCTTTCATTTCCTGTTCAAGATACGGGACGTGCTGGAAATAGTTCGCATCGAGATCTTTCGTTGCAAGCGCTTTGTTGATCAGTTTGTAGTCCGTGAAATTTTTGATTTTAAGCTCATAGCCTTTTTCTTTCAAAAGCGGCTTTGCTTCTTCAAGGATTTCAGCGTGAGGCGTCGGCGTCGCTCCGACTGTGATGACTTTGCTGTCTTTATCCCCTTCGCTGCTGGAAGATCCGCAAGCGGCCAAAACGCCTGCAAAAATGATGAATAAAGCTGTTAATAAACCTTTTTTCATGTTGATGTCCTCCCTAACGTTTGTCTAATTTATTTGTTATAAAATCCCCGATAAACTGGATGATGAACACAATAGCTAAGATGAAAATAGTGGCGATCAGTATAATATCGGGATTGTTCATCTGAAAACCGTTTACATAGGCAAGGTTCCCGAGTCCGCCTGACCCGATTGCTCCGGCCATCGCCGTCGAACCGATCAGTGCAATCGCCGTAACCGTAATGCCAGAGATCAAGGCCGGCATCGATTCGGGCAGGAGCACTTTAAATATGATCGTCGATGTTTTGGCTCCCATCGATTTCGCCGCTTCAATCACGCCCTTATCAACTTCGCGCAAAGCGATTTCAACCAGGCGGGCATAGAAGGGAGCGGATGCGATAATCAAAGCCGGAAGTGCGGCATTCGGTCCCAGGATCGTGTTCATTAAAAACTTTGTGAAACCGAGCAGCAAAATAATCAATATGATAAAAGGAATAGACCTGAACACATTGACGATTGCCGAGATGACACCGTTCACGACCCGATTCTGCCAAATGTTTCCTTTTGAAGTCAAATACAGCAGCATACCGAGAATCACTCCGATGATAAAAGCAAACAATAGGGAAATTCCTGTCATATATATCGTTTCATACGTTGCTTCCCACAGCTGCTCCATATCTACGTTTGGAAACAGTTTTTCAAACATTCGTGATCACCTCTGCTTCTACCTGGCGGCTCTTGATGAAATCGACCACGTCATTGACCTCGTTTTCACGTCCGTCGACATGTATGAACAATGAACCGTATGCACCGTCCTGAGTCTGCGAGATTTTGCCTTGAAGGATGTTGACTTCAACATCGAACTTCCGAATGATCTGCGTGATCAGCGGCGATTCGGCCGCTTCGCCGACGAAAGTGAGCTTGATCGTCCGCCCGGATGTCGTTTCTTCGAGGAAATGCTTCAGCGTTTCCTTTGTTTCCACCGGTTCTGTTACCTGCTGAACAAAGCGCTTTGTCATTTCTTCCTTCGGCTTGATGAAGACGTTCAGTACATCGCCTTCTTCTACGACCTTTCCGTTTTCCATGACGGCCACTCTGTGGCAGATTTTCCTGATGACATGCATTTCATGAGTGATCAGGACAATGGTCAGTCCGAGCCTTTCATTGATATCGGACAGAAGACCCAGAATCGAATCAGTCGTCTGCGGATCAAGCGCTGATGTCGCTTCATCGCATAACAGAACTTTCGGATTGTTTGCGAGCGCCCGTGCGATGCCGACGCGCTGCTTTTGGCCTCCGCTCAGCTGTGAAGGGTAGGCGTTTTCCTTGCCTTCAAGACCGACAAGCTTAATCAGTTCAGCGACTCTTTCCAGACGTTTTGCTTTGCTGACACCGGCGATCTCCAGCGGAAACGCAATATTGTCGCGCACCGTTCTCGACCATAACAGGTTGAAATGCTGGAAAATCACGCTGATTTCCTGCCTTGCTTTCCTCAGCTTCTTCCCTTTGATCTCGCTGATTTTTCTGCCGGCTACTTCAACCGTGCCTGAAGTCGGCTGTTCAAGTCCGTTCAAGAGACGGATCAAGGAGCTTTTTCCGGCTCCGCTATATCCAATAATTCCGAAGATTTCACCTTTTTTAATCGTAAGGGTGACATCTTGGACAGCATTGACATCTCCATGCTTTGACCGATAAATCTTTGAAACATTTTGAAGATTTATCAAAAGCCATCACCTGCTTTCTTGCTCAATTCTCATAGTTGTCTAAATTCCTGATCAATCAACGAAAAAAGCCTTTCTGCACACATGAGCAGAAAGGCTTTGGAAAAGTCTGGGCCTTTCTCTCATCTTTCAAAGCATAACGCTTCGCGTGAATTGGCACCATTTCAACACGTGTTGATGGTTGCCGGGTTTCATAGGGCACTTCCCTCCACCTCTCTGGATAAGAGAAACATATATTTATTTTTTGATTATTATGATCGGAATTCTTAAAGTAGGATATCATGCGAAAAAATAGTTGTCAACTATTTTTCGTAAGACAATCGTCCTACGGCGAAAAGAGACGAGCGTAAACGCCCGTCCCTGTCTGACTAATACACGGAATGTGCCGATTTTTTGAATTTTTAAAAAGTCTATGAATAAAGATCGCTGTTTTTAAAGAAGCCGTCCGTCAGCCATAAAATCGCTTCAAGCTTCAATAAAGCTCTAAAAGAGCCTTTTACTTTAACAGTGCCGCGCTGTACGAGATGCTGCAATGAAATGTCGCCATGAAGAAGGTCAATAATCTCGCTTTGCTCTCCAAAAAAGGTCAAATGAGCTTTTTCTACAGGAGAATATTTTTCCATTTCCCCTTTTTCGTTGATTGCTAACGTAAAAGCTTCTTTCTCTCCTTGAAACGTAATCAGCAAAGCCGTTGTAGATAATAGAGGTTTTAAAAAAAGAGCCTTGCCCTCTCTTTCTATCAATCCCATTTTCTCCAACTGTATAACCTCCTGTAAATTGGTCATACTTACAGATTCTCTGTCTGCTGCAGGAGTTCCTTTAGGAATTGCTCGACAAGTTTTTGCTGGTTATTTCCCGAGAAATATGTCAAAACCGCCCTTAATCCACAACATTTTGTTTAATCGTATCATATAAGTAGGAAACGGAGTGAAAAGCGTATTCTTTTTTGACGACTCGCCCTTTTTTGTAAAGGATAAAACACGGGACGCTTTCTATTTCCTGCTGTTTGGCAAATGACGGGGAGTAATTGAGATTGTTTTTATAAAAAGGAATGTCCTTCATCATTTCATCAACGACCTCCAGCATTCTTCCGGCCAGCTGACACGTTCCGCAGAACGGCGTGTATACATATAGAAGACAGGTCTCATGTTCAAGCCGTGTCAGCTCTTTTTCTTGAAGTTCTTGCATCTGTTAAACCGCACCTCAATACGTTTTATAATAAATATTTTGTATGTACCCGGATGTTTGAACGAAATAATACTTCTGCAACATGCTGACTCGGGGCGGAAGCGACTTCTTTGTATACCCTATCGATGTATAGATGCGAAGCTTGGGGGAGCTCCCTCATCAGCTGACGGCGGAGCTTTTCCCCTGATTCATCGGCATCCACCAGGATATAAACGTCTTTATCAAACAGCGTCTCGGCGAATTCATCGAGTTTTGCCTGGCTGATCGTTCCGTTTGTGCAAATGATGTCCACGGGCTCTTCGATGACATGCTTCACTTTTTGCTTATCTGATTTCCCTTCGACGATCATGACTTTTTCATTTTCCGGCATATGATCACCTTTAATGATTTACTTGTAAAAAAAGGCAGTGAATATTCACCGCCTGACTCGATTAACACCAGCCTTGGTGGTCATCACAGTCTACATATTTAGCATCCGGACCGCTTACGGTATCCGCCGTTTTGTAAAATCTTTCGTCTTGGAATGAATATCCAGATTTCAACTCGTATTGATCCTTGCCGGTCATTCGGCCGATCAGCTCATTCTCATGGTACAGCTGCATTCCGCCGTTTTTCAATCGGCTTTCCACATGTTCTGTAATATCAATACGTTCTTTTTTCAGCGTCAATTTGGACACCCCCTCTTGATATAGAGTATCCAAACGACACATGGCTATCCTGAATAATCCTTAGTCTTCTTTTATCATGTCCTCATATTGCTCGGCTGTCATCAGATTTTCGATTTCAGAAGCATCTGACGGCTCGACGATAATCATCCATGCCTTTTCATACGGAGACTCGTTGACGAATTCAGGGCTGTCTTCCAGATCTTCGTTCACTTCGACCACTTTTCCGTTGATCGGGGCATACAGCTCAGAAACGGTCTTTACGGATTCAACGCTGCCAAAAGGCTCGTCCGCTTTGATTTCGTCTCCCACTTCAGGAAGCTCGACAAATACGATGTCTCCAAGTTCGGATTGGGCGAAGTCTGTAATGCCGATTCTGACTTTATCTCCTTCTGTTTTCACCCATTCGTGTTCTTCTGAATAACGCAACTCTTTCGGTGTGCTCATGCTAACCCCTCCATAAAGTGTTTTAATCGATCCTACATTGAAGATATCATATTTTGATGTGTTATAACCAGTATGTCTTAAACTGATCTTCTTTAAAACCGACCGTTACTTTACTGCCGTCTGTCGTAATCGGGCGTTTGATCAGCATACCGTCCGAAGCCAGCAGTTCCAGCTGCTCATCTTCAGACATGCTTTGCAGCTTGTCTTTTAAACCGAGTTCGCGGTATTTTTGGCCGCTCGTGTTGAAAAACTTCTTCAATTCAAGCCCGCTTTTCTCGTAGAGTTCTTTCAGTTTTTCCTTGCTTGGCGGCTGTTCTGCGATATGTATCCCATTGATTTCTTTGCCGTGGTCTTCAAGCCATTTTTTCGCTTTGCGGCATGTCCCGCATTTCGGATACCAGTAAAAATCCAAAGCCATACATACACCCCTCTCATTTAATCGAGGTAATTTTAACACAGATCGAATGAAAAACCTAAAACCGTGCTCGATTCTATAACAGCTTAAAAGCCCCGCCTAAAGCAGGGCTTTTCGTTTAAACGATATATTTCTCAGCTTCAAAGACTCCCTTGGCTGCCTGGCGCTTTTTCTCAATGACGTTGACAGGCGTAAAGCGCGTCAATTTGCGGAGCGCGGACAGCATCATGCGCAGCGAATCGCCTGATTCCATCGCAATGAGCGACTCCTTGGCATGGCTTTCAATTTCCTGAAAAGCTTCCTGCGCAAAAATCTGTGTATAGAGAATTTTCTGGGCGTTTTTGTCTTCGCCGGTTGCCTGGATGGCTTTTTCAGTACGCAAAATAGCTGCTTCCATCGCGTAGACCTGGCTGACAATGTCGGCGATGTTAACGAGGATTTCCTGCTCATGGTCGAGCGCTTTTCCGTATTTTTGCGCGGCGAGTCCCGCGATCATGAGCGCGGTCTTTTTGGCGTTTCTCAGCAGATACTTTTCCTGTTCGAGAACGCCGTCACCTGGTTCTTCAGGCATGAGCATCATCAGTTCTTCCTGAAGCGCCTTTGCTTTCCCAAACAGAGGAAGCTCGCCTTTCATCGCTTTTTTCAAGTAGGTGCCCGGGACGATGAGACGATTGATTTCGTTTGTGCCTTCAAAAATCCGGTTGATCCGTGAATCGCGGTAAGCCCGCTCCACTTCGTATTCCTGCATGAATCCGTAACCGCCATGGATTTGGACGCCTTCATCAACGATATAATCAAGCGTTTCAGATCCGAATACTTTGTTAAGGGAGCATTCGATTGCATATTCAGCGATCGATTTTGCGACCTGGCGCCCGTCTTTTTGCTCTTCTTCGCTCAAGGTGCCCATTTTGTCTTCAAACAGCCCGACCGTACGATAGACAGAGCTTTCCATCGCATAAAGTTTGGCTGACATATTGGCGATTTTTTCCCCGATTAAGCTAAACTTTGAGATCGGCGTCTTAAATTGCTGGCGCTGATTGGCGTATGAAGCGGACAGCTCGATGACCCGTTTGGAAGCGCCGATTGTCCCGACAGCGAGCTTATAGCGGCCGATATTTAAAATATTGAAGGCGATGACATGCCCTTTTCCCGGTTCGCCTAAAAGGTTTTCTTTCGGAACTTGAACCTGGTCTAAGATGAGCGTGCGGGTCGAAGAGCCTTTGATGCCCATCTTTTTCTCTTCAGGCCCTGTGGAAACACCTGCGTAATCTTTTTCCACAATGAAGGCCGAAAAATGTTCGCCGTCTATTTTCGCATAGACGATGAAAACATCGGCAAAAGCTGAGTTTGTAATCCATTGCTTTTCACCGTTTAATATATAGTGGGTTCCCGCCTCATTCAAAACGGCCGTTGTTTTTGCCCCTAATGCATCAGATCCGGAGCCCGGCTCTGTTAAGGCATAGGCTGCAAATTTTTCCCCTGTTGCAAGGGACGGCAGATACTTTTTCTTTTGCTCCTCGGTTCCGAAAAATACGATCGGAAGCGTGCCGATCCCTACGTGCGCCCCGTACGATAACGAAAAGCTCCCCGCTCTTGAAAATTTTTCGGTGATTAACGCCGAGCTGATTTTATCAAGTCCGAGTCCGCCATACTCCTCAGGAACGTCAGCACCGAGAAGCCCGAGTTCGCCGGCTTTTTTCAGAAGCCTGACAGAGTGTTCGAAATTGTGCTCTTCAATTTCGTCGATGTATGGCAAAACATCTCCGAGAATATAATCTTCAGTCGTTTTGGCGATCATTTTATGTTCATCCGTGAAATCTTCCGGTGTAAACAGCTGATCAGCCGTCACCTCTTCGATCAGAAAGGCTCCGCCTTTTTTCATATGATCTTTTGTTTGTTCCATTGTTCCATCCCCCTTGTGATTAAACTAATTCGAATACCCCTGCTGCTCCCATGCCTCCGCCGATGCACATCGTCACAACGCCGAATTGCTCGCTTCTCCGCCGCATTTCGTGGATCAATGTCAGCGTCAGCTTTGTTCCCGTGCAGCCGAGCGGATGTCCGAGCGCAATCGCTCCGCCGTTGACATTGACTTTCTCTTCATCGATTCCAAGCGACCTGATAACCTGGATCGCTTGCGATGCAAACGCCTCATTTAATTCGAATAAACCGATATCCGACAGCTCAAGTCCCGCCATCTTCAGCGCCCTTGGGACTGCTTCCACAGGGCCGATGCCCATCACTTCCGGCGGAACGCCGCCGACTGCGAACGAACGAAATTTTGCGAGGGGCTTTAACCCGAGTGCGTCCGCTTTTTCTCTGTCCATGATCATCACTGCGGCAGCCCCGTCGCTCGTCTGCGAGGAATTCCCTGCCGTAACCGAGCCGTTTGCCGAAAACGCCGGTTTCAACGTTGACAGAACGTCTTTGGTTGTCCCCGGGCGTACACCTTCATCGGCAGAGAAAGTAAACGTCCGCTCCTTCAGGTTATGATGTTCATCCACTTCTCTGACGGTGACGTCCACCGGGACGATTTCATCTTCGAACTTTCCTTCCGCGATCGCCTTGGCTGCTTTTTGATGGCTGTTGACGGCAAATGCATCTTGGTCCTCCCTGGAAACGCCGTATTTGACGGCAACCTGTTCAGCTGTATGGCCCATTCCCATATAATATTCAGGAGCCGTTTCCGCCAGAGCCGCGTTCGGTCTGACGATATGACCCATCATCGGCACGATGCTCATCGATTCGGCGCCGCCTGCAATGATCGTGTCAGCAGCTCCAAGCATGATTTTTTCGGCCCCGTAAGCGATTGATTGAAGTCCTGATGAACAATATCTGTTGATCGTAACGGCCGGAACTGTGTGCGGCAGACCGGCAAGCGCGCCGATATTGCGCGCCATATTCAAGCCTTGTTCGGCTTCCGGCGTAGCGCAGCCGATGATTAAATCATCGATATTCCCTTCATAACCGCCCGCTCTTTTCAGCGTCTCTCTCACCGCATATGCGCCTAAATCATCGGGACGGACAGTCCTCAATGAGCCTTTTTTTGCTTTTCCGATCGGGGTTCTCGCCCCCGATACAATAACTGCCTCTTTCATTATTTTCCCTCCTAATTACGCAAAGGTTTGCCTTTCACAAGCATATGCTGCATTCTCGCCTGCGATTTCGGTTCGCTCACAAGGCTCAGAAACGCTTCTCTTTCCAAATTGAGCAAGTATTCTTCCGTTACTTCGGCGCCGAATGGAACTCGGCCGCCCGCGATGACAAACGCCAGTTTTTTCGCAATCTTCATGTCGTGTTCAGAGATGGCGCCGGAAAGTTTTAACGATTCAGCACCGAGCAGGAGCGCCGCATAGCCGGTTTCGCCCGTCACCGGAACTTTCTCTTTCACCGGCGGACGGTAGCCGCTTTCGGAAAGCGTCAGGACGAGTTTTTTAGCATCGTATAACAAGTGATCCTGGTTGATGCTGATTTGATCCTCTGCGGTTAAGATGTTCAGCTCTTTCGCTTCTTGAGCCGAAGTCGACGTTTTTGCAAGGGCAATTGTCTCAAACGTCTTGATGGCGGCCTCCTGGATGTCCGGTTTAACGCCTTCAGGCAGCCCCTTCAAGTAGTTTAAATAAAGCTCTTTATTGCCTCCGCCGCCCGGAATCAGACCGACGCCTGTTTCAACGAGGCCCATGTATGACTCGCTTGAAGCTTGAACACGGGCTGCAGGCAGACAAAGCTCAGTCCCACCACCAAGCGTCATTCCGAACGGAGCGGCGACGACCGGCCTGGTACTGTATTTCACTTTCATCATCGTCTCCTGGAACTGACGGATGATCATGTCAATTTCCATATAGTTGTCGTCTTGAGCTTCCATCAGCATCATCGCAAGATTGGCTCCGACACAGAAATTTTTGCCCTGGTTGCCGATCACAAGTCCTTTATAATTGGCGTCTACTTCCTCAAGAGCGAATTTCAGCATTTGGATGATATCGAAGCCGATTGCATTGCTTTTCGAATGAAATTCGAGCAGTGCAACATCATCGCCTAAATCGATCAAACTTGCCCCGCTGTTTTTCTTGATGACGCCTTTTGTTTCTTTGAGTGATGACAAATGGATCGTTTTCTTGTTTTCTTGAAGCGCCCTGTATTCGCCGCTTTCAAAACAGTAATAGAACGTCTTTCCGTTTTCCTTAATGTAGAAGGTCTCATGTCCTTTTGCGAGCATTTCCTTCACCCAGTCCGCGACTTTCCAGCCCTCAGCTTCAAGCTTTTGCACCGCGTTTTTCACACCGATGCTGTCCCACATTTCAAACGGCCCTTCCGACCAGCCGAACCCCCATTTCATCGCCTGATCAATCGCCGTTATGCTGTCAGCGATTTCCCCTGTCAGCTCAGCCGAATAGACAAGCGTCGGAGCTGTCATGTTCCAAAGAAGGCTTCCCGCTCTGTCATCTGAATAAATAAGCGCTTTCAATCTCGCTCCTGTGCCTTTCATTTGCTTGGCCGCTTCAAGTCCCGATGTTTTTAATGTTTGGCGTTTGCTGTAGGTCATCGTCATCGGATCGAGCTCAAGGATGTCTTTTCCTTCTTTTTTGTAAAAACCTTGTTTCGCTTTGCTTCCGATCCAGCCTTTTTCGAGCATTTGTTCAATAAATTCAGGCAGCCGGAAAACGTTTTTTTCTTCATCAGTGACTTGGTTATAAACATTTTTGGCAACGTGCGAAAATGTATCAAGCCCGACGACATCGAGCGTTCTGAAAGTTGCGCTTTTCGGGCGCCCGATCAGCGGACCTGTAATCGAATCGACTTCGCCTATCGTGTAGCCGCCTTTCAGCATTTCCTGAACCGTCACAAGCAAGCCATAGGTTCCGATGCGGTTGGCGATAAAGTTTGGTGTGTCTTTCGCTTCAACAACCCCTTTGCCAAGGACGTCTTCGCCGAATTTCTTCATAAAAGCCAGCACTTCGGGATCCGTTTCGTCAATCGGAATCACCTCAAGCAGCTTTAAATAGCGGGCCGGGTTAAAAAAGTGCGTTCCTAAAAAGTGCTTTTTGAAATCAGCGGACCTTCCCTCCGCCATCTGCCTGACGGAGATGCCTGATGTATTGCTGCTGACGATGCTTCCGTGTTTTCTGTATTGATCGACCTTTGAAAACACTTGCTTCTTGATCTCCAGTTTTTCGACAACAACTTCAATAATCCAGTCGGCATCTTTAATTTTTTCAAAATCGTCTTCCATGTTCCCTGTGGTGATACGGCTGATATTCTTCTTCGAAGTCAGCGGAGCCGGTTTTTGCTTTAGCAGCTTTTGTACGGCTGACTGTGCCAGCCGGTTGCGCACATCCGGGTCTTCAAGGGTGCGGCCTTTTTTTCTTTCCTCATCTGTTAATTCACGCGGCACCATATCGAGCAGTAACACAGGAATCCCGATATTGGCTAAGTGAGCCGCGATTCCGGAACCCATTACACCGGAACCGATAACGGCGGCTTTACGAATATGCTTGACCATGAAAAGATCCTCCCCCACTTTGAATGAATACTCATTCATTTTTGCTCCAAAAAAATAAACTCTCCTGTCTTCTTTCATCTTAAAAGATTTTGGAAGCGAGTTCAATAACTTGGTGCAAAATTTCTGAAATTTTTTCAGCGGGTATTATTTTGCCGCGGTTACATGTTTCCCCGCTTTTGGGACAAACCAATAGAGAGGAGGTGAAGGCCTTGGTACGTGAAAGAAAAAATCCATCCTCTGCCGCAGTCAGCGCCGCAAGCATAAAAGGCAATGCAGGTCCGGATTATAAAAAGGCGAATGCGGGCGGAAAACGAACAAGCCAAAACCAGCAATATAAAAAGCATAATATGGATGTTCCTGAAGATCACTAAGCCCCCTTTAAGCATCCGGTATAAATTTCCGATGTGTTAGGAAATCTAAAAATAAACGCTAAAAGGAGGCAGACGCATGCAGCAACAGCAAGGAATGACAACACCGCCGCCGGTCATTTCAACAAAGGATCATCTGTATTTGAC
Organism: Bacillus sp. GM2; assembly: GCF_056155945.1. Taxonomy (NCBI): domain Bacteria; kingdom Bacillati; phylum Bacillota; class Bacilli; order Caryophanales; family Bacillaceae; genus Bacillus; species Bacillus sp. GM2. The sequence continues at coordinate 176,752 of NZ_JBRKSZ010000007.1, read as the reverse complement.
GGATATGCTGAACTGGAACTTGCTCGCGATGAAAAAAGCACATTTTATGGCGGAGCAGTGCCAGGATCAGTCTCTTAAAACAGAACTCGACAGGGTCGGCCAAATGCACCATCACCATTACAATGTGATATTGGAGCAGCTTCGTCAAAATCAAACGCAAAACCCGTCAGCATACATGCAATAGGAGGTCAATGATGAATCAGCAAAACCAACAGAAAATCGGCAATCAGGAAACTCCTGTCCCGAAAACGAGCGCGATGAATGACAGGGATTTTGTCAACGAACTGCTGACAACTGAAAAATACATGACGGCAGCATACTCGACAGCGCTTAATGAATTAAGCCATGAATCGCTTTACCAGGCTGTTCAGCCGCTGTTTAACGAGGCGCAAAACGTTCAGCGCAGATTGTACCAGGTGATGTTTCAAAACGGATGGTACAAGGTGGAGGCAGAAGATGCTCAGAAAATCCAGCAGTCTTATCAGCAGTTCCATTCTACATTGCAAGACCAGTCGCCATATCAGCAAAACCAATAAACAAAAAATAAGCAGAGGAGTCTCCCTGCTTATTTTTTTTGATTAGCCGCACGGTGCGCTTCATTTCGTTCTTTAATCTGGCGGATGACTTCTTTTATCTCCTGCTTCGCATCCGGATAAGCTCCGTTCCAATGCTTGGCGAGGGACGGCATGCTTTTGGCGATATGGCTGTAGATGATCCACATCTTCACCTGTTCTTTCAGTTCTTCGTCCGTTTTGCCTAAAAGCAGCTCCGTATATTTCTCAACAAGTCCGTCCAGCTGCTCCTTTAGTTTTTCCACTCACGACACCCTTTCTTTACGTTTATTTCTCGGGCATGTCCTGCATTTGACGCCGTTTTTGTCTGTTGCATAATACAGACAGCAAGTCGTGCGTGTCCGATCCTCCGCGTGCTGTCCGTGATAAAACCTTTTGAGAGGGTTTTCGTCAGCCCCTTCTTCAAAAAGGCCGGGCTCAGCTTCATAAAGAAGAAAATGAAAATCTTGCGCCGCCCGCGCCTTGAGCTTCGGATCTTCCAGAAGCGTGTCATACATCCAATACAGATAAACCGCAATATTTTCCCAAAGAATATGCTTTGAAATCGAAAATGTCCGCCGACAGGCTGCGATCAGGGCGCCAAGATGGCGCCTGAAGATATCCTCGGTCAATTTTTTCAGTTCTTCGGTGCGATCCGCTTCGATAAGCTCAGCACCTTTGTGAAAATAAAACGACGGCGTCCACCCTTGATCATCGGCTTCTATCTCCCATGACACGGAAGCGGGAGCGGCTGGCAAGCGTTTTCCGCAAACCGTAAACAGATAGAAATGCAGCGCAGCAAGCATCCCGCTGCGCTTGACGAGCATTGAAGCCGCAACTTTTTGATTCGGAGCGTTCAGCCAGTCTTTCATATCTTCTACATAACGTTCTAAAAAATCCTCATCAAGAAGCATGTTTCCTTTAACAGAGAATAAGGAGCCGGTCTGCTTCGTTCCAAGGCGAAAACGAAGAAATGACTCAAGCTCCTCTTTTGTTAAATTAAGCATGGGACTGAACCACCTGCTGGACGATGCATCTTCCTCTTCCGTACGGGATGCAGTGCGGGGTGCCGAAAAGCGGATCTTTCGTCACTTCGCAGTCCATTTCAAAAACGTCCTGCACAAGCTTGCAGTTGATAATGGATTCAGGCCGGCCTTCGGCATATATCTTTTTGTCTTTAATCGCGACGAGGTGGTGGGCGTAGCGGCAGGCGAGGTTCAAATCGTGCAGCACCATCACGATCGTGCGCTTTTCGTGTTCATTTAATTCAAACAAAAGGTCCAGAATTTCAATTTGATGCGTCATATCCAAATATGTCGTCGGTTCATCCAGTAAAATGATATCCGTTTCCTGAGCGAGCGTCATCGCGATCCAGGCGCGCTGCCGCTGGCCTCCGGACAAGGAATCGACTGTGCGCTCGGCCAGTTCTTCCATTCTTGTCGCTTTCAAAGCCTTTTGCACGGCCTCTTCATCTTCCGCCGACCATTGCTTCAGCCAGTTTTGATAAGGATACCGCCCCTGCTTAACGAGCTGGAGAACGGTCAGGCCTTCCGGAGCCGAAGGGCCTTGAGGCAGAATGGCCAGCTCCTTTGCCACTTCTTTCGTCGGAAGTTTGGCGATGGAACTTCCTTCGAGAAGCACTGAACCGCCCTTTGGCTTCATCAAACGTGCGAGAGACCGAAGGAGAGTCGACTTACCGCAGCCGTTGCTGCCGATAAATACGGTGATTTCACCTTTTGGGATCGTTAAGTTTAACTCATCAATAATGATTGTTTCTCCATAACCTAAGCTTAACGTTTCTGTTGAAATGGCACTCATAAATGAAATCTCTCCTTTTATTGGTTTCTGCTTTTATACAGCAAGTAGATAAAGTAAGGGGCGCCGATCGCTGCAGTAAACACACCGGCAGGCACTTCAACGGGAGAAAAAAGCGTGCGTCCGATGATGTCGGCAATCAGCACAAGCAATCCTCCGATCAGCGCGGCAACCGGCAAGAGGGCGCCGAATGATGAACCGACAAGCCTTCTTGCGATATGAGGGGCCATCAAACCGACAAATCCGACGGTTCCGGCAAAGGCAACGGCAATTCCGGCAAAAGCCGTACTCAGCAGAAGGAGCAAAAAGCGGTTCCGCTGAACCGAGCTGCCCGCTCCTGTCGCCAGTTCTTCGCCAAGCGTCTGAATGTTGACGTTTCTGGCGGCGGCTGCGGATATCAGCAAAAGGACAAGCGCAGCCGGCATTAAAATGTTCACATCCTGCCAGTTCGATCCATATACTGATCCGGTAATCCAGACGTTCGCCTGAGACATTCTGTATATCGGTCCTTTTATCATAAACAATGTCGTCAGCGACTGGGCAAGCATCGAAAATCCGATTCCGATCAAAACGAGCCTGAAAGTCGAAGAGCCGTTTTTATATGAAAGAAAATAAACGAGCATTCCGGCGAGAGCCGCGCCGATAAATGCGGCGACCGGGAGCCAGCTGATGCTGACCGTAAGCGCATTATTTTTATTGGAAAACAGCATTAAAAACAAGACAACGGCGACTGAAGCCCCGCCGGTCACGCCGATAATATCCGGCGAAGCGAGCGGATTGCGGATCAGACCCTGGAGGATCGACCCGGCTGCCGCCAGACAGATTCCGGCAAACAGAGCGACCAAAATCCGCGGCATCCTGAAGGACATGATGATCAGGTCATCGCCCGGATCCCCCATGCCCAAAAACGTTTTCGCGACGGCGCCCGGAGAAATAAAACGTTCACCGATGCCGGCGCTGAGGATGACTGCACAAGCCGTCAACACCAATAGGATCACGAATGAAAACAGCGCTTTTCTGCCGATCAACAATGAAATGCCGCCTTTTCCGATTCTCAGCGTGCGGTAATTTTTCATTTTTGGAACCCCCTTCTCGCGATATAGACAAAAATGGGTGTCCCAATGATGGCTGTCATGACGCCAACAGGCACTTCTTCAGGCATAATCAGGTACCTTGCGCCAATGTCTGCGGTTACGAGCAGGATGGCTCCCAGCACGGCGCAGTACGGAAGAACCCAGCGATGGTCGTGGCCGACGATAAATTTTGCAAAATGCGGGATGACAATACCGATAAAACCGATCGGCCCGGCGACGGCGACAGATCCCCCGGCAAGCAGGATAATCGAAACCGCCATCAGCGCTTTAATCAGCCACGTTTTCTGGCCGAGGCTTTTTGCCACTTCCTCCCCCATCGTTAAGACATTGATTTTCGATCCGAGTAAAAAGCTGATGATGAATGCCGGCACGATATATGGAAGGACGGAGACCAAGAGGCTGAGGTCGCGCCCCTGGACAGAGCCCGCAAGCCAAAACAGCGCCTGCTCAAGGGCTGCTTCATTAACGGAAAGCATGCCTTGCGTCAATGATGAGAACAGCGCTGACATCGCCGCCCCTGCAAGCGTCAGCTTGACCGGCGTCAGCCCTTCCCTTCCGAGAGAGCCGACAAAATAGACGACAAGCGCGGCAAACGCTGCACCGAAAAACGAGATCCATGCAATCGTCTGAAGCGAACCGACATGAAAGAAAAACAGCGCTCCAACAACAAAGAAACCGGCACCCGCGTTCACACCGAAAATTCCCGGGGAAGCAAGCGGGTTTTTTGTCATCGCCTGCATTAAAGCGCCGGCAACCCCGAGGGAAGCGCCGACAGTTGCAGCAATCAGCGCGCGCGGCAAACGCACGTTTTTGATGACCAGATGTTCATTAGAGCCGCTGAAGCCGGTAAAAGCCTTGTAGGCCACCGACCATGACGTATTCGTATAACCGTATACGATACTGGCGCAAACGGCGGCAACCAGCACCAAAATAAAAGACAGTAGTGCGATCGTTCTATATTTATTCGTTCTTAAGAGCATAAATTAAAATTCTCCTAGTTTGACTGAAACATCTACTGGTCATTGTATCAGATAACATTGATCTTGAAAATCATTTTCAATTAACAATTGACAAAATTCTGATCAAAAATTATGATCAGGATGAATGACTTACATACCTAAGGAGGACACACATGAAGAGATGGTCAATTGTTGGATTTATCGCTTTGTTAGCGATTTCAATTCTTGCAGCCTGCGGCGGAGGCAAGGATGACTCTGCAAAGGGCGGAGAGAATAAAGATACGATCACCGTTAAACACGCAATGGGTACGGAAGACCAAGTGCCTTCAGACCCAAAAAGAGTCGTCGTCCTGACAAATGAAGGAACCGAAGCGCTTTTGGAACTCGGAATCAAACCTGTGGGTGCAGTCAAATCCTGGACAGGCGATCCTTGGTATAAGCATATTCAAGCCGATATGAAAGGCGTTAAGCAAGTCGGACTCGAAGGCGAACCGAATATCGAAGCGATTGCCGAGCTGAAGCCTGATTTAATCATCGGGAATAAAATGAGACATGAAAAAATCTACGACAAGCTTGAAAAAATTGCTCCGACTGTCTTCTCTGAAACGCTGCGCGGCGAATGGAAAGACAACTTCTCCCTCTACGCGAAAGCGGTAAACAAAGAGGAAAAGGGCAAAGAAGTTTTAGAAGATTTCGATAAAAAAGTCAGCGAATTGAGCGACAAGCTCGTCGACCAGAAAAAGAAACGGGTGTCGGTTGTCAGATTTATGGCCGGCCAATCAAGGATTTACTATAAAGATTCTTTCCCGGGAATCATCTTGGATCAGCTCGGATTTAAGTATCCGGAAAAACAGGAAAAACTGTTTAAGAAACAAGACGACAAATTTGTTTTTATGACAGAAAATAAAGAATCGATCCCTGAAATGGATGGGGATGTCCTCTTCTATTTCACATATAAACCTGCCGAAAGCAAAACAGAAGCCGAAACATGGCAAAACGATTGGACAAGCGATCCGCTTTGGAAAAAATTGAACGCTGTAAAAACCGGAAACGCCCACGAAGTCGATGATGCGATCTGGACGACGGCCGGCGGTGTCAAAGCAGCGTATCTGTTCCTTGATGACATCGAAAAATACTTTTTAAAATCGTAAGCAAAAAAGAGCATTTCCGCCGTTGGAAATGCTCTTTTGCTTATTTTCCGTGATAGATTCTTGACGTACCATCCGGCCATTTCACCCGCAGATGAAACCGGTCATATCGCTCATCAAGATTGAAAGCCTCGAGCACATTGCTGATCACGTCCTGCTTTGAATCGGATTTAGCGATCGAAAGTTCGCTTAAAACCATTTTCATTTCGTTTAAAGCTTCTTCCCCTTCGCGGTCCGCTCCGTTCAGGTGGTCTTTAATCGATGCTTTTTCCCGCTCCTGTTTGTCGTATACGGCTTCAAACGTATTGTGCTTTCCACGGCCATAGTTCACTTCCAATGCAAATGCGGCGTAAGGCACGCTTTCCACATCTGAAACAGGGGCGTTATCGGGAACGGCCTCCTTGCCTTCAGCATGTTCTTCCACTATTGAACGGCAGCCGGTCATCAGGATCATGACAAGAGCGATAACGGCCATCCGAAATAGGTTCATACCGTTCATCTCCTCTATGCACATTATCCTTAGCTATGTCCACTTTGCGGAAACTCATTCAATCTCTTAGCGGAAGCCTTTATATCATCGCTAACAATGCTTCTGCATCGCGGACAGCCGGCTGAATGGCCGCTTCCCAGAAATCCCGCTTCGTCAGATCGGCGCCGAGATGCTTCATCGCCAGTTCCTCAACAGACATGGAGGCTGTATCTTTTAAGAGCGCGATATATTTTTCTTCAAATGCCGCTCCCTCTTTCAGCGCTTGCGCGTAAATGCCAAGCGAAAACAAGTAGCCGAACGTATAAGGAAAATTGTAGAACGGGACAGACGTAATATAAAAATGAAGCTTTGATGCCCAAAAGTACGGATGATACTCGCCAAGCGCTCCGCAAAACGCTTCTTTCTGAGCTTCTTCCATCAGCTCGTTCAGCCTTCCGGCGGATACGACGCCGTTTTTTCGTTCATCGTAAAAGCGGGTTTCAAATAGGAATCTTGCGTGAATGTTCATAAAAAAGGCGACGCTTCGCTGAACCTTATCTTCCAGAAGGACGAGTTTTTCTTCGTCTGAACCGGCTTGTTTTAATGCCGCATCAGCCACGATCATTTCTGCAAAAGTGGACGCGGTTTCCGCCACGTTCATCGCGTACGCCCTGTTCAGCGGCCTGACGTCCAGCATGGATTCCTGATGAAAGGCATGGCCAAGCTCATGCGCCAGCGTAGAAACGTTTGACTGGCTTCCTGCAAATGTCATAAATATTCTCGATTCCCCGCTGTCAGGAAAATTGGCGCAAAAGCCGCCCGGGCGCTTGCCTCCCCTGTCCTCAGCTTCAACCCATCTGTCTCTGAGCGCTTTTTCGGCAAAGGAGGAGAGCTTTTTTCCAAACGTTTTAAACTGCCCGGTAATAAAAGCGGCTGCCTCTTGATACGAATATTCCTTTGCCGCTGAACCGAGCGGCGCTTCGACGTCATACCAGCTCAGTTTATCCAGCCCGAGCATAGATGCCTTCCGTGAAAGATAGTCTGCAAACGGCTTTTTATGATCAATAATGACCTGCCACATGACATCAAGGGTTTCCTGCTTCATGCGGTTGATGTTCAGCGGTTCTTTCAATACATTGTCCCAGCCTCTTGCCTCATAGACGTTCAGTCTGAAACCGGCGAGGTGATTCAGCGTGCTGCTGAGCAAATCAGCGTGCTGTTCCCAGCCGTGGTTCAAATTTTCCGATACGGAGCGGCGGATTTTTCTGTCAGGTTTAGATGTCAGGTTCTGCGCTTGTCCGACAGACAGAATTTTCGTCTCGCCATCTTCTTCATACGGAATTTGAATTTGGTCGACGATGCTGTCGTACATATCGCCCCAGGCATGATATCCGTCAACAGACAAGCCTTGAATCAATGTTTCCTGTTCGGAACTAAGCTTTTCCGTTACCCGCTCCCTTCTCTCATTCAAAATATAAGCGATATCTGAAATGCCTTCATCTTGTAGAAGCGCTTCCCATTCTTCATTTGGGACAACGGCAAATTTGCTGTCAAGCACGACCAGCGCCTTCTGCGCATCGGCAGCGAGCTGGGTGACCTCAAAATTAAGGGCATTCGCCTTTAAATCCGCGGTGTCCTGCGCTTGGAGACATCCGACAAAAGCGTCTGCTTCGCGGATTTTAACATCAATTGTTTCAAAAAGCGCCAGTGTTTCCTTCAATTCATCAAGGCTGCTTTTTGAAACGGTAAGAGCCTCGGCAGAGCGTTTAAAAGTTGAAAGCAGTGCTTTAGTCTCATTTAAATATTGACGGAACTCGGCGGAGCCGCTCCCGCCTTTAAAGAAAACCTCGAGCTCCCACGTATCTTTAAGTTGATGAAATGTCATTATTCCCGTCCCCTTTCATTGGCTTGTTTCCATTATAAGATAAATTTGCCTTTTCAGGGCAAATAAAAAACGGCCGGCTTGTGAGCCGGCACGCATCTTCCCTGATCATATTACAGCTGCCTCATGCGTTTGACCGCATAGCTGGCCGTCAATAAACCGATTAGGCCGAACACAAATAAAAACAATCCGCCTTTACTTTGCGGCTGACCGTGAACACCATCTGTGCCGCTTGCTATTTCTGCGCTGAAAGGTTCTGCGATTTGCAAAGCCTGAAGCAGCCTGCCGTCCTCCCCTTTAATGTTCAGAATTCCGTCGCTGTCTACATTTTCACTCAGGGCTTCGCCTTTCTTTTTCGTCACGTATAAAGGGTTTTTCAGTTCATGGCTCGTCCCGTTCTGGTCGGTAAACGCCTCTCCCTTTTTGAGTTCTTGTGTCTCGTAATTGTGAAATCCTTCATCCAGAAGCGTTTTTGTATCGCTGTACATCATTTTCTTGCTATCAGCCTTCATGACGACGGCGATTAAATCAAGGCTGCCCCGCGTTGCCGTCGTGACAAGGGTATGCTTTGATTCATCCACAAATCCTGTTTTGCCGCCGGTTATTCCTTTGTAAGGAATCTCACCTGTCAGCATTCGGTGATGGTTTTTCAGCGTCGTGTCCCACGTCTGTCCGTGCCAAGCCGTTTGCTTTTCCGAAAAAAGCGCTCGAAACGTTTTGTTTTTCATTGCGTACTCGGTAATTCTCGCCATGTCGGCGGACGTCGTATAATGATTTTTGTCAAACAGTCCGTGAGGATTCACAAAATGAGTGTCATGCACTCCCGCATGCTCAGCAATAAACGCGTTCAAATCATCCGCAAACTGTGTCACGCTTCCGCTGACATGTTCGGCGATCGCCGTTCCTGCGTCATTTCCCGAATTCATCAAGAGCCCCTGGAGCAGCCGTTTTAACGGAACCGACTCCCCCGCTTCCAGATATACGCTTGATCCTTCCGTTTGAGCAGCATTTTTGCTGACTTTCACACGATCTTCTAAATTTCCATTTTCTATTGCATAAATCGCCGTGGCAATTTTTGTAATGCTGGCCGGGTACATTTTTTTGCGGCTGTTTTTTTCATAGAGGACCTGCCCCGATTTCCCATCGATCAATATGGCGGAAACGCTTTTAATTTCCGGTTTATTTTTTTCTCCTGCTTGAGCCGAGCTATGAAAAAACAGCGTCAGACATAGTACAATAATGAACAGGAGGGATCGTTTAACATTCATCGTGTCACCCTGCCTTCTTTCTCTCTTGCGTTTTTTTATAAAAAAATAGGTCTTTTAGCACTTTTTAAATTTTATCAATGATAAACTGCCGCTGACAAGCCTTTTTTTGTCAACAAGCCAAAATTTTGAATGGAGGAAACTCATTGAATAATAAAATCGCCATCGTAACAGGCGCGACGAGCGGGTTTGGTTTATTGACCGCTTTAAAACTCGCCGGCACTCATTTCGTCATCGCAACGGCGCGCCATACAGAAAAAGCTGAAGCTTTGCGGAACCGCATAGCGGAGCTTTCGATCGATTCATCGATTGCCGTCGCCGAACTAGATGTCACAAACGAACAATCGATTTCATCATTTACCGAAGAGCTGAAACGGTACGGACAGATAGACGTTCTCGTCAATAATGCAGGAACGGCATACGGCGGATTTGCTGAAGAGCTTTCTCTTGACGACTACAGAAAACAGTATGAGACAAATGTTTTCGGCCTGATGGCGGTAACGAAAGCGATCCTTCCTTATATGAAGAAACACAGCGGCGCCAAAATCATCAATCTGAGCAGCATCAGCGGGCGGATCGCTTTCCCCGCTTTTTCGGCATATGCTTCATCAAAGCATGCGGTTGAAGGCTTTTCAGAAAGCCTCCGCCTCGAACTCCGTCCATTCGGGATCGATGTGGCCGTCGTCCAGCCGGGTTCGTATCAGACGGCGATTTGGGAGACATCGTTTGCCGCCCAGGTCACTGCACCTGAAGCCGAATCACGGTACAGTACATATTTTGAGCGGATCTCCGCCTACATTGCGGCGAGCCGCCAACATTACGGAAACCCTGATGATGTGGCTGAACTGATCTGCCGCCTCGCGGTAAAAAAGCGGCTGAACAGGCTGCGCTATCCGATCGGCAGGGGCGTCCGCCTCCTGATTCTCCTCCACAACGCCCTGCCATGGCGGATTTGGGAACGCGCGGTCATAAAAAATTTGTTTAAATAAGGTTATTTAAAATAATTATAATTTAGTATTGATTTTAATTTTATATTTGTTATAATATAATTAACAAATGAAAACACGAGGAGGAAATATCACATGATCTCTCAACAATTAAAACAGCAAAATCCTGTACTTGAAAACTCAATGAATACGAATTTGTCCAACTGGTTCATTCTCTACACGAAGCTTCACCGTTTTCACTGGTATGTAAAAGGGCCGCAGTTCTTTACCCTTCATGAAAAATTCGAAGAGCTTTACAACCATGCCGCAGAAACAGCAGATGTGGTCGCGGAACGCTTGCTGGCCATCGGCGGACAGCCGCTTGCCACAATGAAAGAATACCTTGACCACGGCACAATCGAGGAAGACGGATCCGAAAAAACGGCCGAAGAAATGGTTTCCGCACTTGTCAGCGATTACCGTCAAATCCGCGATGAAATTCAGCATACCATAGAACTGGCGGAAGACAAATCAGACCATTCTACCGCTGACCTTTATATCGCCCTGACAGAGGAAATTGATAAGCAAATTTGGATGCTTTCTTCATTTTTGGACAAGTAATATGAAAAAGCCATGGCAGACGCCATGGCTTTTATTTATGATTTACTTTTCGCAAGTTTTGCTTTCATTGTTGTTTGCTTTCCGTTTCTCAGCACCTCAAATGTGACGGTATCTCCTGCTTTTGCTTCAGTATAAAGAATTTTTCTGAGGTCTGAAGTGGTTTCGACGTTTTTGCCGTTCATTTTGGTGATGACGTCGCCGGCTTTCATGCCCGCATCAGCCGCAGGCGATTTCGGCGATACTTTATCGACGTACACGCCTTTATTGAGCTGGTCTCCGAAAAGGCCAAGCGTATTTTGCTGATACTGTTCCGGCACCTGCTGCATATCGATCATTTGCACACCCAGGAAAGGCCGTTCCACTTTTCCTTTTTCCAAAAGCTCGTCAACGATCGGCTGAACATCGTTGCTCGGAATCGCGAAACCAAGCGATTCAACACCGCTTTGGCTGATCTTCAGGCTGTTGATGCCGATGACCTGCCCGCTGCTGTTAATCAGAGGTCCGCCGCTGTTTCCAGGGTTGATCGCCGCATCTGTCTGAAGGACGTTCATATCCCAATTCCCTTCAGATGTGGAGACTTCAATTGTCCGGTTGACACCGCTGATGATGCCTTCTGTAACCGTTCTTGAAAATTGAAGGCCGAGAGGGTTCCCGATCGCGATTACTTTTTCACCGGCGCGAAGTTTTGCGGAATCTCCGAAACTTGCAACCTTATCAACGCCTTTGCTGCTGATCTCTAAAACAGCCAGATCAGTCAAAGCGTCACTGCCGATAATCTTGGCATCCGCTGTCTTACCGTTGTATAAGGAGATGGTCACCTTCGAAGCGCCTTCAACGACATGGTTGTTTGTAATAATGTAGGCCTTGCCGCCGTCTTTCTTAAAGACGACGCCTGATCCCGTGCCGCTTTCCTCCACGTCGTCCTCAGAGAAGCCGAAGCTCGTTTGAATATTTGAAACTCCGACGATCGCAGGCTCCAAATCTTCCACCATATCAGGCACGTTATCTGCGCTTGTGACAGGTTTTGTGGTGAAATTCTGCGACTGCTTTGGCTCTGTCTGTCCGGTTCCGGCTGTTTCGCTCGGATGATCGCCCGGAAGATACGAAGAGATTCCAAGCACTAAGCCGCCCCCGATGATACCGCCCAAAATTGGGCTCAGCCACGAAGCCTTACGCCGCTTTTCTTTTGCCGCTCTCGTTTCCTTGGCATCTTCCAGGGCTGCAGCGGTTTCTTTATTCGTAAGATCTGACTGATCGTCTGTATCCTTCTTTAAAATCAGCTCGGGCTCCTTTGCCGGCTGTTCTGACTGCTGCTCCTCAGAACCTGCCGTTTGCGGCGTCTGCGCTTCTTCTTGAAGCTGCTCTTCATTTGCATGTTTTTGTTCGTCATCGCGTCTAAAATCCATAAGCGTACACTTCCTTTATTTTTCTTGTCTTCAACTATCGCAAATGGCATAAAAGCTTTAACATCCACAAAAAAAGAGACCCGGCCGTCGTTCACTCTGTTTTCATTCCCTTTCTTCCCTGATGAGTATGTTACGAAAACATTGTGGGATAAAAATGAAAAGAATATGTGAAATTATGAAAATTGACCAGACTTATGTTAAAACTAGTATAATGACGTAGAAAGGATGTGAACCGCCCTTGTCATACTCCATTTATCTAGTTGAAGATGAAGAGAATTTAAATGAATTGCTGACAAAATACTTAGAGAGTGAAGGCTGGCACGTCACTTCTTTTCTAAACGGTGAAAGTGCCAGGCAAAAAATAGGCCAGTCACCTCATTTATGGATTCTCGATATCATGTTACCAGATATCGACGGGTATACGCTAATAAAAGAAATAAAAAATCATGATCCGGAAGTCCCCGTCATTTTCATTTCTGCGCGCGATGCCGATATTGACAGAGTGCTGGGGCTCGAGCTGGGCAGCAGTGACTATATCTCTAAGCCGTTTCTCCCCAGAGAGCTGATCATCCGCGTGCAAAAGCTGCTCAAATTGATATATAAAGAAGAACCGAGAGAAATGAAAAAAGGAACGCCGGTTTCCTGCTACGAAGTCTATGAAGACTTGAGAGAAGTCTATGAAAATGGCAGCATGATCAATTTGACGTCAAAGGAATTTGATCTTCTGCTTCTATTTATAAACAACAAAGGCCGCGCCTTTTCAAGGGAGGATATCCTCGTCAGCATCTGGGGAGACGATTACTTCGGAACCGACCGCGTCGTCGATGATCTTGTCAGAAGGCTGCGCAAGAAAATGCCCGAACTGAAAGTGGAAACCATCTACGGGTTCGGCTACAGGATGTTGAAATCATGAAGAACAGGTCGCTCGCCTTTCAAATTTGGAGTGTCATTTGCGGCATCCTGTTAACGGTCTCGATTTTGCTGACGTTTTTATTCTCGACAACACTGCAGAACTTTTTTACTGACGAAATTTATACGAACATTGAAAATGAACAGCATGTTCTGACAGAATACGGATTTTCCGATTCACCGGAAAGAGGCTTCGGCGGAAGCAGCGGCTCGCGAAGCACAAACCGCCACGTTCAGCACGTCCTGCTGCCTGAGAGAGGAACCGTCTATCAAAGCCTGCAGATTCTCCCCGATTCATTTATCGAGAAGGTTCAGAAGCTCGGCAAAAGACAGGACGAGTCCTCAAAAAGGTATTCGGAGAATGTTAACGGAGAGCACATTTTCTTTGTGCTCAAAAAAATCCAGACCCAGGACCAGACGTTTCTGCTGTTGTCCTATGCGCTTGATTCATACAGGGACGATTTGTCCCATACGCTGTTTAAGCAGCTGCTGTTTATTTTGATTGTCGTCATTTTGCTGAGCTGGATTCCTTCAATCTGGCTGGCGAAATATTTATCAAGACCGCTCGTCACGCTCGAAAAGCACGTCAAACAAATCTCTAAACAGGATTGGGATGATCCCGTGATTGTCGACAGGGAAGACGAAATCGGCAAGCTCGGACACACCATTGAGGACATGCGGCAAAAGCTCATCCAGAAAGATGAAACAGAACGCACGCTCCTGCAAAACATCTCCCACGATCTGAAAACGCCGGTCATGGTCATCCGCGGGTATACCCAGTCGATCAAAGACGGCATCTACCCTAAAGGAGATTTGGAAAACACGATTGAAGTCATTGAAGGCGAAGCTGAAAAACTTGAAAAGAAAATCAAGGATCTTCTTTATCTGACAAAGCTTGATTATTTGCTGAGACAAGAAAGACAGTACGGAACTTTTGATATACAAGAGGTCATTAAAGAAGTTGTTGAACGCTTGAAATGGTCCAAAAAAGAATTGAACTGGAAGATTGATCTTGAAGAGGAAACAATGTTGACGGGCGATCAAGAACAATGGAGCAAGCTGTTGGAAAACGTTCTTGAAAACCAGATCCGCTATGCGGAGACATGCATTGAAATCAGCGTCAGGTCGACGAAAAAACATACGTTGATCACCATTAAAAATGACGGACCACACATTGAAGAAGAGATGGTTTCCAGCCTGTATGAGCCTTTTAATAAAGGGAAGAAAGGCGAATTCGGCATTGGACTCAGCATCGTTAAACGAATTTTGACGCTCCACCATGCTGACATGACCATTCGGAATGATCAAACCGGTGTGTGCTACTCAATATCCGTTCCGCGAAATTAGACTGTAGACGCTGCAGTCTTTTTTCATATAAACGAATAGCCGTTGAAATCCCGGTAGCTCGGCTTCATCGTGTTTTTCGGCTTTTTCATCCATTTCTTTTCGCACAGGACATGCTTTGGATATTTGACTTTGTCCACCTTAATTCCCCTGCTGCGCAGACGCCTGATCATATCATCGATTTCTTTCATCAACCTTCACCCTTTCTCCACAAATTTTGACCACTCGGTCACCTTACTTTATAATATAAATAATATCAAACAAAAAAACAAGTTACAATCCAGTTAAAAATATAACGGAGCAGAAAAAGTGACCCGCCAGTCACCACGGTCCGCCGAAAGCCGCTTTCGGGTTCGATCTTTCAGGAAGGTGAAAGCCATGAAACAAAAAGAGAAAGTCATTATTGAAACAGCCATCAAACTTTTCGCAAAAAAAGGATACAGCTCTACTTCAGTTCAGGAGATTGCAAAAGAGTGCCAAATGTCAAAAGGCGCTTTTTACATTTATTTTAAATCAAAGGAAGCGCTCCTCCTTTCAGTCCTTCACTACTACTATGAAAGAATCTTTACCCGAATTCAGAAAATCAAAACGGAGCATGACCACCCGCGCGATGTGTACCGGATGCAGCTCGTCGTTTTTTTCGAAAACATTTTGGAGCACAAAGAGTTTATCACGATGCAGTTTAATGAGCGGTCAATGCCGATCAATGAAGAAATTGAAGCGTTCGCGAAAAAAATGCGGAGAACCACGCTCAGGCTGCACATCGAAAACATCCAGAACATTTACGGCAAAGACATTGAACCGTACAGCGCCGAATTGTGCTTTATGATCAATGGAATGAGCGATGTTTATCTTGACCTGATGATTTTGCTGCACCATTCGTTCGACCTGCAGTCTCTCGCCGACCACATGCTGAACCGCCTCGACGATTTGGCAAAGGGGATGATCAAGCGCAATGATCAGCCGCTGATCTCATTCGAAAAAGCAGACGAGTGGTTCGGCCCGTTTTACACATTTGATCCGCTGAAAGACGCCCTCCTCAATGAAATGCGGGTCAAAGCGAACAAGCGGTACAACGGCGCTCCTCCTGCCGACCTTGCCGAAAGCCTCGATATTCTGGAAAAAGAGCTTAGAAAAGAAAAGCGCAAAAACGCCATCATCAAAGGCATGATATCCAACTTGAAGGAATATGACGCGATTCGAAAAGAAACGGACAAACTCGCTGAATTGATTAAAAAAGACATGCACCATCCGCACGGATGATCTGCAAAACAAAACCGGCTGCAATGCATGCAGCCGGTTTGTTGATTATGCTTTCGGTTTCACCATTTCTTCAGGTTTTACAACTTCGTCGAACTGCTCCTCTGTTAAAAGGTTCAGCTTGAGCGCCGCTTCTTTCAGCGTCAGCCTCTCTTTATGGGCCAGCTTCGCGATTTTCGCCGCATTTTCGTATCCGATATGCGGATTTAAAGCCGTAACCAGCATGAGAGAATTGGTCAGGTTCTTTTCAATTGTTTCCCGATTAGGCTCGATTCCCACGGCACACTTGTCATGGAATGAATTCATGCCGTCGGCAAGAAGCTGAACGGATTGCAGGAAATTGTAAATAATCACCGGTTTAAAGACGTTCAGCTCAAAGTTCCCCTGGCTCGCGGCAAAGCCGATCGTTGCGTCATTCCCCATGATCTGGGATGCGACCATTGTCAGCGCTTCGCTTTGCGTAGGGTTTACTTTTCCAGGCATGATCGAGCTTCCCGGCTCATTTTCCGGGATAAGCAGCTCGCCGATTCCGCAGCGAGGTCCGCTCGCAAGCCATCTGACATCATTGGCGATTTTCATGAGATCTGCCGCAAGCGCTTTAAGCGCCCCATGCACGTGTGTCAGTTCATCATGGCTTGTCAGCGCATGAAACTTATTAGGCGAGCTTTTGAATGTCTGCCCGGTCAGAGCGCTGATCTCTTCGGCAACGGTGCTGCCGAATTCAGGGTGGGCATTAATGCCTGTTCCGACGGCAGTTCCGCCGATGGCAAGATCGCGGATTTTTTCAGCCGCTTCAAGGATCATCTCTTTAGAACGGTCCAGCATGTATACCCAGCCGCTGATTTCCTGTCCCAATGTCAGCGGTGTCGCGTCCTGCAAATGAGTGCGGCCGATTTTGACAATGTCTTTGAAAGCTTCAGCTTTTTCATGCAGCGTGCTTCTCAAGCGGTCAATCGCCGGAATCAGTTTATCGTGAATCGCGAGGACAGCTGCCACGTGCATAGCTGTCGGGAATGTGTCGTTAGAGCTTTGGCTGCGGTTGACATCATCATTCGGGTGGATTTTCAGGCTTGATCCTTTTTCCTGCAAATAAGCCGTTCCCCTGTTTGCCACAACTTCATTCATATTCATGTTGCTCTGTGTTCCGCTGCCGGTCTGCCAGACGACCAGCGGAAAATGGCTGTCATACTTTCCTTCTAAAATATCATCGCATACGGAAACAATCGCTTCCTTTTTTTCCGCCTCAAGATTTCCAAGCTTTTCATTGGCAATCGCAGCGCTTCTTTTCAAGATTGCAAACGCATACACAATTTCCTGCGGCATTTTCTCGGAACCGATTTTAAAGTTCTCCTTGCTTCTTTGGGTTTGGGCTCCCCAAAACTTATCCGCGGGAACCTTGACTTCACCCATCGTATCTTTTTCAATTCTGTAGTCCACTTTCTTATCCCTTCCTTCTCTAATTCTGCAATATTCTATATTTCGATAAAAATCGATAAAACCCTTCCATTTAAATTTTATCTTTATTTTAATTTTAGCTCAATATAAACCCGGGTATCTTTTGCATATTTATATTTCGGATTTGTTTTACCGTATTCTTTCGATACATATGAAACCTCATAATGCTTAGAAAAAGATTGAATAATGCGTTCAATCTCCTCCGGTTTCCCCGTAAGCCTGATTTGCGCCAACTTTCTCACTCCGTCTCTGTTCAATGAAAATTTCGCCAAACACTACTGTAACACAGTATATTGTTTTTTTAACAGGAAAAGATAACCTATACAACTCCAGAAACACTAGGGCAGGTGACGATCATGACTCAATCGGAATTCAAGGAACACATCCATGAAAATCTCGCAATGCTCCTTCCCCATCTCGAGCATAACGATGATCTGATTCAAAATAAAAAAATGCTGAAAAACGGAATCATTTTTTACTTTTTGTACTTTAAAGATTTGAATGATGACAAGAAAATCCAGAAGGCTGCGAAATTGCTTGTCTCCGATGACAGCTCCTATTCATTGGAGGATGTCCGGCTCCGCTTAAACAAGCTGAATGCGGAACCCGTTACAGCAAAAAAGGACGCGATTAACGCAATCTTCAAAGGAAAATGTCTGCTGTTGATCAACGGTTTGAATACTGTATTTGCACTGCCGACAGCTGAGAAAAAGAAAAGAAGCCTTGGAGAAGTGAATACAGAAAACGTCGTCAGAGGCCCGAAAGTCGGTTTTATCGAGGATGTCGATACAAATGTGGCTCTAGTCAGGCAGCGTGTCCCGGATAAAGAACTGACCGTGGAAAAAATCCCGCTCGGCAAGAGCAAGTTTAAAGACGCGACCATTCTCTATATCCAGGGCAAAGCGGACGATTCGATCATCAAAGATCTTAAAAAGCGCCTGAAAAAAGTTCAGCTGGATGATATTCAAGATACCGGCGTTCTTGAAGAATTAATCGAAGATAATAAGTACTCGCCGTTTCCGCAGATCCAGAATACCGAAAGACCTGACAAGGTTTCTTCAGCGCTGTTTAATGGACGGATCGCAATTTTTGTTGATTACTCGCCATTTGCCCTGATCGTGCCGGCTTCTTTCGGAATGGTGATGCAGTCCCCGGACGATTTTTACGAAAGATGGATCGCCACGACCTTGATCAGATTTCTTCGGTTCAGTTCGATTTTCATCACCCTGTTCCTATCGGCGTTTTATATTTCGCTTGTATCTTTTCATCAAGGCATGCTGCCGACGGCTCTCGCTGTTACGATTGCGAGCACGCGCGAAAATGTGCCGTTTCCGCCGCTCCTTGAAGCGCTGATTATGGAAGTGACGATCGAGCTCTTACGGGAAGCGGGACTGCGGCTTCCCAGCCCGCTAGGCCAGACGATCGGCCTCGTGGGAGGCGTCGTCATCGGCCAGGCGGCGGTCGAAGCAAATATCGTCAGCTCTGTGATGGTGATCATCGTCAGCATTATCGCCCTTGCTTCATTTACTGTGCCGCAGTACGGCATGGGCCTGTCGTTTCGCGTGCTTCGTTTTATTTCCATGGTGGCTGCAGCCGTGTTCGGGCTTTACGGGATCATATTGTGCATGCTCGCCATCTTCACCCATTTGGCTAGGCAAAGAAGCTTCGGCATCCCGTATTTTAACCCGAACCATTTATTCAGCTTAAAACATACGGATGAAGCCATTATTCGTCTGCCAACAAAAGCTCGGGAGGTGAACCGTAAAAATGGATCCAAAAAATCAGCACGATCGGATTAGCACGTATGAAGCCGCTTCGATCATAACCAGCACAATGCTCGGCGCAGGCCTGCTGACGCTGCCCAGGGCGCTGACGCAAAAAACGCTGTCGCCGGACGGATGGATCGTATTAATCTTTGAGGGGCTTGTCTTTTTTCTCATTATCTACATCAATGCAAAAATCGTTAAAAAACACAACGTCCTGTCTTTTTTTGATTACACAAGAGAAGGCTGCGGCTTTATAATCGGGAATATTCTCAACCTGTTAATCGTTTTATACTTCATGGGCGTGGCCAGCTTTGAAGCCAGGTCGATGGCTGAAATGGCAAAGTTTTTCCTTCTTCAGTTCACGCCGATGAGCGTGACGATTTTCGCTTTTATCGTCTGTGCAATTTATTTGGTTGTCGGGGGTATCAGCGATATGTCAAAGATATTCCCGTTCTTCCTGTCCGTTACCATTGTCATTCTTCTGATCGTCTGCGGACTGAGCCTGAATATGTTTCAGCTGAACCATTTGCGGCCGGTTCTCGGCCTTGGTTTGGAGCCGGTCAGCAGAGCTTTGACGGTCGTTTCCATTTCATTTTTAGGGGTGGAGCTGATGATGTTTCTGCCGAAATACGTCAAAAACAAAGAAAAGCTTTTTAAGGCATCGGCGATTGGATTTGGGATACCGCTCTTCTTATATATCCTCACCTTTGCGGTCGTTGTCGGGGCGCTGACCGCGACTGAGGTCATGACGTTGACATGGCCGACGATCTCGTTGTTTCAGTCTTTTGAGATAAGAGGGATTTTCATCGAAAGGTTCGAATCGTTTTTGCTCGTCATTTGGACGATCCAGTTTTTCACAACGTTTGTCGTCTATACGTACTTTGCCGCTTCAGGACTTGAAAACGTATTCGGATGGCCTGTGAAAAAAAACGTCCTCTTCATCGGCGTTGTCATCTATCTAGCATCCCTTGTCCCGCGGGACGCCAACCAGGTCAGCGCCTTCAGCGACTACCTTGGATATATCTTTATCGTTGTCTTCTGTGCACTTCCGCTTATGATCTTTTTGCTCGTGTCCATCAAAAGGAGGTTTACTTCTTCATGAAAAAAAAGGGAATGTTAGCAGCCCTTTCTCTGCTTCTCCTTTTAACAGGCTGCTGGGACAGCAGGCAGATCGAAAAGCTTAGCATCGCCATCGGCCTTGCCCTCGATAAAGGCGAGGACGATAAAAACGTGAAATTGACGTATCAGTTTCTTGTTCCTAAAAAGATCGGACAAGACGGCAGCGCTCAGGATCCGTCTAAAGTGGTGTCCACCTCCGGAAACACGGTCCATCAAACCATCCGTTCCACCGCTTTGAAAAATTTCCCGGTATTCTCGCAGCATCTGCAAGTCCTGATTTTCTCAGAGGAGCTTGTATCCGATATTTCTCTGGAAGCATTGATCAATCAATTTATTAGGGACAACAGCATCAGAAGGAGCAGCGAGGTCTATATGACGCCCGGAGCTGCCGACAGCATACTGAAGGTTGATGGTGCAAGTGACCCTGCGTCCGACGTGATCCACAGCATCTCTGAAAACAGAGCTTCGACGATCAAGCTGCTCAAGCCCGTCACATTGAACGATATTTCGATTAAAATGCAGTCTGATTTATCTTATATCATGCCGAAGGTTGTGATCGAAAAAGGACAGCTTCAGCTTGAAGGCGGCGCCGTGATCAAAAACAACAAATACCATGCAAACCTTTCGCCGTCTCAGATCGAAGCGCTGAATTTATTAACTGGCAATGCCATCGGCGGAGTGATCGACTCAAGGCATGATGGACATTTGTTCTCGTATGAAGTGTTTTCGATGACCCACCGCGTGCGGGCGATGAGGCAGAACGGAAAGTACAAATTCGTCGTAAATGCCAATATTAAAGGAAGGCTGTCAGAGGACTGGTATCTTGGAGAGGATTCTTTTAATGACCAATATATAAAAAACATAGAGAAATCGGTTCAAAAAGACATCAAAAAGCGGGTTGAGCAGCTGATCCATGTCCTGCAGCACGATATCAAAACGGACGTCACCGATTTTTCCGACAATGCGCGGATCAATTTTCCGAAGGAGTGGGAAAAAGACAGATTCAATTGGGACAAACACTTCAGCGAAGCCTATATCGACTATCATATTAAAGCGACGATTCAGGACTTTGGAACAAAAGGTGCGACAAAAAGCAGATAGCGCCCCGTTTTTCTGATAGAATGTGTTTGAAAGGGTGATGAGCTTGAAGCGGATATTGCACATGACAGGCATTTTTTTGATTGCAGCGGCAGTCATTCTGTCCGGATTCATTATCAGTGATGTCGCCTATGATCCGTTTATGGAGGATTCGCAGTCGATGCTTTTCTTCACGATCGGCACATACCTCACCACTCCGTTTTTTTGCTTCATCGGCGGATTCATTTTGCTAGGCATCGGCAAGTTGATCGACTTGCAGGAGAAACACAATGCCATAGTGGCCGAGCGGCTCGACATCATTTGCCAAAACGGTACAGCGGGCGAACATGCACGCGAAGAAAACGAGGCCGCCCAACTTACCGCCCGCACGGTTGAAACAGATTCATTCACTCTTCCTGCAGCCGAGGATCGAAAATATTGGAACGGCTGAAAAACGGCTTTCTTGAGAAAGCTGTTTTTTGTTTGATCAGTCGACAAGTTTGTTTCGGTGGGCGTAGATTGCGGCTTGTGTCCGGTCGTCGACTTCAAGCTTGGAAAGGATGTTCGTCACATGCGTTTTAACTGTTTTAATGGTGATATATAATTCTTCGGCAATACCTTTGTTTGTCTTGCCCTCTGCTACAAGTTTGAGGATTTCCAATTCTCTTGCTGTCAGCGATTGATGAAGGGGCTGTTCGCCGGCTGAATGTCTCAGCTTGGACAACACTTTTCCTGCGACTTTGGCTTCAAGCTTTGGTTCTCCGACGCTCGCAGCCCTGATCGCATCGGCGATTTCACTCGCTTTCGACGTTTTCAGCAAATAGCTGAGCGCTCCGGCTTCGATGACCGGATAGACCTTGTCATCATCAACGAAGCTCGTCAGAACGATGATTTTCGGATCGGCAAGCTGCCGGCATATTTGTTTCGTGGCCTCAATTCCGTCCATCCCTTCCATCACAAGATCCATCAAAATCACGTCGGGTTTGGTTTCAAGCGCCAATTCAACGCCGCGCTTTCCGTCTGATGCCTCCCCAATCACTTCAATATCAGGCTGGGATTCCAGGAAAGCGGCCAGCCCCATTCTCACCATTTCATGATCATCAATTAACAATACTCGAATCACCTTTTAAGCCTCTCCTTTTTGTTGTTCAAAAATCGGAACCTTTACATCAACCTGTGTTCCTTTTCCCGTAAATGAAATGATTTCTGCCACTCCGCCGACTTCGCTGGCTCTTTCCTTGATCGAGTTCAGCCCGTACGAAGATGTTTTGACGGCATCCATCTTAAATCCTTCGCCATTGTCAATGACTTTCAACTGGAGCTGTTTGTTCCTGAGCAGCAGTCTGACGGTGACTTTTGTCGCTTTTGAATGCCGGAACACGTTTGAGAGCGCTTCTTGAACGATCCTGAACAGGTGGTCTTCCACACCTTTCGGAAGTTTGCCCGCATCCTCAATCTCCCAATCGATGTCGATCGACTGTTTCGCTTTAAATTCTTTCAAAAGGTCTGCAAGCCCTTCTTGTAGACCTTTCCCTTCAAGGGTAACAGGTCGTAAATGCAAAAGCAGCGCCCTCATTTCATTCTGGGCATCGGCCGCCATTTTTTCGACCATTTTCAGCCTTTGAGCGAGCTTTTCATCAGCCGCAGCATCGATTCCCTCCAAAACAGCTGAAGTCATCATGGAAATCGCAAACAGCTGCTGGCTCACCGCATCATGCAATTCGCGCGCGAGACGCTGCCGCTCTTCGGAGATCACCGATTTTTTCATTTGATCCTGCCATTCCGCTCTCTCATTGGACAGCTTTTGCAAAGAGGCAACCTGTCTTTCGATCCGTTCGGCCATCTCATTGAGCTGGTCGGCGGCCAGCCCGATCTCATCGTCTCCAAGCGATGGAATCCGGTAGGCAAAGTTGCCGTTTTCGTACTTTAGAATAGACTCGATCAGCTTTTCAAGCCGTTTTTTCAGCTGATTGCCGAACATATAGCCTGAGCCGAACCCGACAGCTGTGCTGATCAATGCGAGAAGTGCGATAAACGGAATCCCGAACCACCTGGAAACGATGAGCACCCTCGGATCCAGCTGGTAATAAAACAGCATAAAGCCCAATACAGCAAGAAAAATCGTAAAGCTGACACCAAGGGATAAGCGGACGGCGCGCCATTGAATGTTTGCAAGCCTGTTCGTTCTCATATGAACCGCACATCCACATCGCCGATAAACAGCGAAATCGAAATTTTGACCCGTCGTGCCGACTGCTCGTAATTCTCTGTCTCGGTATAGATTTGATTGCCGATGCCGCTTTTTCGGCCGCCGATAACGTCAATGTCTCCAATGAACGCAGAGGAGCTGATGGACACTTCAAGGTCGGACGGGATGTAAATATCGACATCTCCGATCAACCCCGTGATGACGATGGTGTTTTCTCCCTCTGAAATAATCGCTTTTGACAAATCGATTTTCACGTCACCGATAAACCCGGAGATATTCAATTCATTTAAGTCAAAAGGTGTTTTCATCAATTTTACATCACCGAAAAAGAAGCTGCGCTGTCCCGGGCTGTTCTTCTCCTGAAGCGGCTTGGAATCCGTCTTTTCCTTCTCCCTGCCTTTCGGCTTATGGCGGTCAAATACCGGCTGGTTTGTCACCAGCCGGTATCCCGCATAAATTAAGAAAGCGGCAAAGAAGAAGCCGAACAGGCTGAATGTAATGCTGAAGATGTCTTTCAGCAGCAGAAAGCCTGCAAAAATATACATGACAGACCCGAGCCAGCGGCGGGAATATTTGTGGAGAAAATACCCGGCAAAAAGAAAAGCGAGCGGCCAGAATAACGCGTCTCCAAGCCCGCTGTTTTGCAAAAATATGCTGATTCCGAAGAGTACGATGATCAGTCCGATCAGCTGGTTTTTTGTAAGACGCATGCTGACTCGAGCCCCCTTTCTTCTTGTCGATTACTCAATTGAGACATTCCCGCTCGTAATTGAGATGTCGATTTTATTTTTTCCATTTCCTTTTTTTCCAGTCAGCGTCCGCTTCTCATTGGCGACTTGGTCAAATGAATAGGAATGACTGATGTTTCCGCTTGTCGACTCGGCTTCAAGCCTGATGTCGGCATCATCGGGCAGGCTGAGCTTGGTGTTTCCGGATGTCTGTTTGATGCTCAGAGAATCGTTGATCTCTGTAAAGGAAGCGCGCAAATTGCCCGAAGTCTGTTTGATGCTGAGTTTGCCGGTGACATTTTCAAGTTTTGTATTACCGGATGTGGAGCGGATATCAGCAGCTGCCGTTTGAACGTTTTCCAGCCTGACCGATCCTGACGTCCCTTTTACAGAAAGGTCTTCCGCCTGAAGGTCATCGGCCTTGAGGCTGCCGCTTCCCGACTTTAAGGCTACATTTCGCAAATGCAGACCGCCGCCGGACAGTTTGACATTTCCGCTTCCAGAAGAAATCGACAGATCATCTTTATATTCAGAAGGGATCTTGACAATCAGCTCATTTTTCTTCCAGAAAAACGGCCAAAAGCCTTTCGAATGAGCGGAAAGCTGAAGAGTACGCCCCTGTTCGGACGAATCAAGCCGGACGTTTTTTCCTGAAATCTCGGCTTTTATATCATCGCGGTTTTCAGCTTGAATGTTGACTGTTATACTCTTTGCATCAATGTCAATTTTATCGATGTCTTCCGCCTGTGCATGATATGTGCGGGCTGACTCTTCATCGAAGCCGAAGAAAGAAAAGCCTTCACGCCCATTAAACATCATGCCTGCAAGGATGAGAATGCCGGCGATGATCAGCAGTTTTCCAACCGTTTTTTTCATTTAGAAAACCCTTTCGGCTAGTAAGTGTATGCTCCTTATTATAAGGAAAATGGTCTTTGAAAGAAATCAAAAATTGCATAAGGGGCTGTGAGAGCCCCTATTCGTTTATGCATTTCCCGCAGGTGTCTGCTTTTCCAAGCCTGTCTTTTTAGCCCTCATTTTTTCCAGCTCTTCTTCCACTTCTTTTGCATATTCAAGGCGGCCGAATGGGCTGCTTGATGAAGCTGATAATTCAGCATAGCTGTTCACCCTTGTTTCCATCTCTTCAATCCGGTTTTCCATTCTCATAAATTCCCGGTAGGCGCTTTCGCTGTCGATTTTATTAAATGATGCATTCATATGTTCTTTCGCTTTCACCGCGTTTGCCCTGGCGATCAGCGCATGCTTGCGGTCTTTGATATCGCGCAGTTTAACCTCAAGTGTCTCCAGCTGTTCCTTTAATTCAGCAAGCTGCTTTTTCGCGTGCTGGTGAGCGTCCTTGTATTCAGCAGCTTTTTCTTCAAAATACTTCATTTCTGAGAGCGCCTTTTTAGCAAGTTCTTCTTCACCCGCATCAAAAGCGAGCTGAGCCTGGTTTCTTCGCTTGACAGCAAGCTTTTCGGCTTCTTCCACTTT
Organism: Bacillus sp. GM2; assembly: GCF_056155945.1. Lineage (NCBI taxonomy): Bacteria > Bacillati > Bacillota > Bacilli > Caryophanales > Bacillaceae > Bacillus > Bacillus sp. GM2. The sequence continues at coordinate 151,258 of NZ_JBRKSZ010000007.1, read as the reverse complement.
TCCTTTAAAACTATGTTCAATTGTCTGCTGCTTGACGATGGTATGCTTCGCCTTGGCGATATCGCTTTCCATGTCGCGTACGTATTGATTCAGCATCACCCGTGGGTTCTCCAGTTTATCCAATCCTTCATTTACTGATGCGACAAACATGTCTCTGATTCTTTTTAAAGCCATGATCTCGTCCTCCTAAAATATTATTTATTCTTTTTCAAAAAGTCTTCCCACTCTGCATCAAAGCCTGTGTCATATGAAGCTGCGGAAGGCTCCGTTTTCTCTGAATAAAGGATGTCATCCTGTTTGTCATCTTGCTTCATCATTTTCCATCCGAAATAAACCATGGCTGCAGCAACCGCGATGCCGATCAGAAACGGCAATGACCCTCCCAAAAACATGATGCCGAAGATCGCGGCCAGTACCGCGGCAAACTGGCGTCCTTCCTTCCATTTTTTCACGGAATAGAATAGAAGCAATGCTCCAATAGCACCTGTAACCAATCCGCCGAAATGGCCTCCGCCGAAGAACAGGGAGACGCCAAAAAGGATTAGAAAAAAGCCGATGATGGACTTCCCATTTATATTCATATTTGCTCCTCCTTTCTCGTTCATGTCTTTACTATAGTCAATTTCAGGCTTCGACAAAACGAGTCACAGATTGATTTTGCCGTACGACCAGGGTCGTATGGCACATCGGACCCGCTCGCATAAAAAGACCGCTCATCTCAGCGAGAGAGCGGTCTTTCTGCAGGTTGCCTTGCTATGATTCAACTTTAGGATTCCAGCCGTCCAATACGTTTTCAATTGTCCATTTCTCAGCCTCATGATCGGCAAGCTGCCTTCGGGCCTCATGCGAAATCGCACCCGGACCCGTATTCCCGTATTCGTACAATCTGGCATCGGCCGCAGAAAAGCCCGACATATCCGTCCATCCTTCAGGCTTGATGTGTGCGCCTAAATCGCAGCGGTGATATAGCACACTGGCGATGGCGTCGGGGTCTCCTCCCGGATGCCATGGGCGCCCGAGGTATACCGTTCCATCTGCGGCATCGCTTGTCACTCTGCAGTTTGTTATCAATAAACCGAACGGCTTTGCGATATGCGTGCTCGCAGCTGTCACATAACCGTTGTTTGTAGCGGACCCGCGGTCAGCGCTATGGATCTGGCACTCTTCAAACACAGCTCTTGCTCCTCCGAAAATGAAATCGACATCGCCTTCTATATAGCATTGATAAAAATATTGTGTACCGTCATTGACAAACAGTGTATCTTGTCTGCCTATAAACCTGACATATTTGAACGTCATCCTGTTTCCTTTCGCATAAACCGCCACCGCTTGCGTATCGGTCGTGTCGACTTTCGTGCGGTCGAACGAGTTTTCAAACGTCAAATTTTCGGCTTCAACATGATCCGCATAAATAAACACGCTTGAACTTCCGGTCGTGCCGTATTTCCCTCCTCCTTCCTTTTCTTTTCCGGCATAGTTGTCATACGTAATCACAGTCTCGTAACGATTTTCGCCGATCAGCTTCACAAACGGCTTTGTAGCCGGAATATGAACGACTTCTTTGTAAACTCCTTTTTTGATGAATATCACTTTCTGTTCCCGACTGTACTCAGGCAAAGCATCGATCGCCTCTTGAACGGTTTGAAATTCGCCGTCTCCATCCTTCGAAACCGTCAGCCGTATAGCAGCTGCCTCCCGATTGACCACTTGAACACTCCCTCTCTTTGAAAACGCTTACTTAAAATTTACGACAAAAAGCCGTTTTCCCCTGCCGGAAAACGGCTTGATTTGATCAATCGGCCCCTTTTCTGTTCGATCACGATTGGTGGATGGCTCAATCATGATTTTTTCTTTGTCCGGAATACATCAGCGCTTCGTTCATATTCGACATCCACTTCCCCGAGCCGGTGGTTGACAATGCGCGCCGCCGCAAATAAATAATCGGACAGCCGGTTGACGTATGGCAGCGCAAGCGGCGGAATGTCTTCTTCTTTGGCCAAAGCGACAATCTTTCGTTCAGCTCTTCTGATGACCGTTCTCGCCGCATGCAAAAATGATGCCGGTTCTGTTCCGCCCGGAAGAATAAACTTGGTCAGCCGCGGCGCTTCCTCGACATAGGCATCAATTCGTTTTTCAAGAATCGTGATCGATTCAGCCTTGAGCTTGCCTTCTTCCTGAACATTGACATGCGCCAAATCAGTGCCGCAGTCGAACAGCTCATGCTGGATGGCGGTCAACTCTGACAGAACATCTCGAAACAGCGCTTCTTCCGCTTTTAAATAAGACTGGGCCAGCCCGATGAAACTGTTTGCTTCATCCAATGTGCCGTACGCTTCCACTCTAAGATGATCTTTATCAGCCTTTCCGCCAATTAAACTCGTTTTTCCCTGATCGCCTGTTTTTGTGTATAGTTTCATTTCCTTCTCCCCTCTTTATTACTTGTACCTATTAGTATACTCCGTTTGTAACGGCTGCTTAGAGAAACAGAATTTTTTATTTCAACTGTCTATCTTAGGGGAGCGTGACCAAAGCAGGTCAAATTAACCTTTTAAAGCTTTCACACAAGCCGCTGTTTTATTTTGAATTTCTGTAAAAAAGGCGGTTTGATCCGCTGACCGGCCGGATTGAGTGGCAGCTACAAGCACATCGCTGCACGGAACATGGTGCTGGGCTGCGGCATTTGCTGCAGCGCTTATCGCCGTCACAAATTGACCATCTTGCAAACAGCCGTCAACTAGCACCCACATGATCAAACGCCCCGCCGTATCTTTCATACCGACGATGCAAAGATCACCGTTTTCCGACACAATATGACAGTCAGCCAATTCAGCATCATGTTGGATAAACAGCGTTTCCTGTTCATAGGCTGACAGGTCATGCGGCCATCCAGAGTTGTTTCCGCTTGCGAAGACAAGCTTTCGTCTCCACGCAAAGCCTGCTTCAGAGGACAGAAGACGCAGCGGGCGGTCTGCCGAAAATGCGATGCCATGCGGCAAATATTGTTCAATTTGCTCTTTTAAAAAGAGGGGCTCGGTTTTCTCCGGGATGGTTTTCGCCTTGATCGTAAACTGCGGATTTGCACGCTGAGGATGGTCCAGCGCTGTGATGCCCGTATCATACACTCTTCCGATACCCTCGGCAGAAAGGGCAGCTTCCGGGCGGTCAAGAACTTCCGCTTTTCCATCTTTCAACAACAACAGGCGGTCACAGTATAAACTCGCAATATTCACATCATGAAACACCCCGACCACTGCGAGTTTGGATGCAGCCGTTTCTTGTTTCATTAAATCAAGCAGACTCTTTTGAAATGACAAATCGAGAAAACTCGTCGGTTCATCAAGCAGCAAATATTCGGGTTCCTGGGCAAGTGCCTGCGCTAAATACACCCGCTGCTGCTCTCCGCCGCTCAGCTCATGAATGGATTTTTGAGCGAAACGAAGCGTGTCTGTCTGCTTCATCACCCTCTTCACGATATCATGGTCTTCCGCTGTCAGCTGCCGAAAAAGGCCTGATTGATACGCGTAGCGGCCAAACTGTACCGTTTCCTCCACCGTAAAGGAAAAGGCCTGCTCCGTTTTTTGAGGAAGGACCGCCATTTTGCGAGCGAGCTCCTTCGTTTGGTACGCCCCGACTGAACGGCATTCAAGCAGCACCTCGCCGCTTCGAGGCGCGATTGTTCCCGACAACATGTTCAGCAAAGTCGTTTTTCCGCTGCCGTTCGGACCAAGAATTCCTAAAAACTCACCCGGCTTTACAGCAAAGCTGATGTCCTGTAAGACATCCGTTTTTCCGTAACCGCCGGACACACGGATGACATCAATCATGAATTCGCCCTCCCCGGTAGCGCCGAATCAAAATAAACCCAAAAACAGGCGCTCCTATCAGTGCGGTAATAATGCCGATCGGCAGTTCGGACGGCTCAATGATGGTTCTCGACAAAAGGTCTGACAGCACAAGGAACGAAGCGCCGTTCAGCATCGAGAGCGGCAGAAGATGGCGGTGATCCGTAATAGAGAAAAGCCGGATAAAATGCGGAATGACGAGGCCGACAAAGCCAATGGTTCCAGACACAGCAACCGCACTGCCAGTTAAAATAGCTCCCGCCAACAGAACGACATACTTACTTCGCTTCACATTCACACCGAGGAGCCTCGCTTTTTCCTCGCCATAAGTCATCACATTCAGTTCTCTCCCGCTGATCAAAAGCGCGGCAGCACCCGCAGAAAAAAAAGGCAGAAACAGCGCGACATAGCCCCAGCCTCTCATCGATACGCTGCCGAGCAGCCAGTGGACGATCGGTTTTAAATCATCGCCGGTCAATGCGATCATGAGAGAAATAAGCGCCCCCAAAAAAGAACTGAAGATAATTCCTGTCAAAATCAAAGCAGACAGGGTCAATGAAGGGTGTACGAGCCGCGCAAAGAACAAAACTAAAAAAATCACGACAACGGCCGCGGCAACGCTTAAAAACGGCAGTGTAAAACTTCCGATCACCGGCAGCTGAATCCCAAAAAACAGCGTGACCACTGCACCGACGGCCGCGCCTGACGAAATGCCGAGCGTATACGGATCTGCGAGCGGGTTTTTCAAGAGCCCCTGAAACCCGGCTCCCGCAGCAGCAAGCCCCGCGCCGACAAGAGCGGCCAGCACCACCCTCGGCAGTCTGATTTTCATGATGATGCTCGCCTCTGTCGGATCGGGATTCAACCCTTGAATGCCAAACCATTCGTCCAAAAAAACCTTGATAATAGAAGGAATGGGAATCTCCAAAGATCCGATAGAGATTCCCATAAGAACAGATGCCGACAGAAACATCAGACTGAAGGCATATGCCGCGAAGCGGTTATTTCTTAAAAACGTCAGGGTAAATATGTTCAGCAAGCTCTTCGACCCCTTTGATCAATCGCGGTCCCGGACGGGTCACGAGGTCTGGGTCCACGTCGTATACTTCGTTATTTTTGACGGCTTTTACACCGCTCCAGCCGCTTCGTTTTTTAATGTCGCTGACAGCGGATTCACCGTTTGTCGTCACGATCGCATCAGGATTCAGCTTGACGATCGCTTCTTCCGTTATTTTGGTCCAGCCTTTCTGCGCGGAAGCGGCATTTTCCGCATGGATCGCTTCAAGCATTTCATCCATAAAGGTGCCTTTTCCGGTCGTATAAATGTCCGGAGCCGGGGACACTTCGACAAATACTTTCTTTTGATCGTCTTTAGATATGCCGGCGGCTTTTTCTTTTATGTCAGCCAGGTCAGATTTCATGCCTTTGATCAGGCTTGCCGCTCGATCCTCTGCGCCGGCAGCTTTTCCGATCATTTCGATGGACCGGTACGTCTCTTTAAAAGAGGCCGCATCATTCACGGTCACCACCGTAATTCCTGCATCCTCCAGCTGCTTCAGCCCTTCTTTGGCACTCTGCATGCCGGAAGCGTGGGCCAAGACCAAGTCGGGATTTAACGAAATGATTTTTTCTGTGTTGAATTCCATGCCCCCGATTTTTTCAACGTTTTTCACTTCTTTTGGATATGTATCAAAATCCGTCACGCCGACGACTTTCTTCCCCAGGCCGAGGGCGTATGTAATTTCGGTATTGCTCGGCATCAGAGAGACGATTTTCTTCGGTTCTTTTTCAATTTTGACCTCTTGTCCTGAAGCATCTTTTATGGTGACCGGAAACGCTTCAGCCGCCTTCTCCTGTTTTTGCTGTTCTGCCGGTTTTTGCGCTTGACCGCAGCCGCTAAGAACGCCGGCGGCCAACAGCAGTGACAGCAATAAAAGCCCTAACTTCTTCATTCTGCTTCCTCCTCGGGATAAAATAAAAACATCTCTACTCAGTAAAGATGCAGCAAACCAGGATCGTACAAAAAAAGAGCACATCGCTTATACCGCATCTGTCTTCGCAGATCCGCGGTCATCATCCAGGCGGTTATTCCGGCTTTCGGTTGATCGCTCCCGGCCCGCCGAACTGCTCGCGGGAGGCTCTCGCCGGCTCCCCTCTTAAGCTGCTTCCGGGCAGCGCCTTTCTGACTCATTCGTGTCCTAATTTCGGAATTATTATACTATAATCGACACAGGTCTGTATATGAGATTCTGAAAAGGAGATTTTCAACTGAAAAAACGTTGTTTTTACTAAATCATTTACGATATATTGCATATAGAGAAAGGGTGGTTTTATGCCGATACCGAAAAACTATACGCCGCAGGTCAGACTTTCAGCAAAGGAAAAAGCGTTTCATCAATTGCAGCGCTGGATTGTTGACGGAACTCTTGAACCCGGTGAAAAAGTCACGGACGTCGATCTGGCCGAAGCGCTCGGCGTCAGCCGCACACCGGTCAGAGAAGCGCTCCAGCTTCTGGAATCTCAAGGTTTTGTGGAAATGAAGCCGGGAAAAGAAACAAAGATCACGCTCATTCATCCCGATGATGCGCTGGCCGTCTATCCCCCGCTCGCACATCTTCAGGCTCTGGCGGCAGAACTGGCCGCGCCGCTTTTGACTGAAGAAGAAATCGCCGAGCTCAAAAAACTCGCGGCTCAATATGAAGCCGCTTTTAAAGAGGAGCGGAACCACGATGCAGCCGAACTGGACGAACAGTTCCACCATTTGATTACAGAAGCGGCTAAAAACCCGTATGTCCTTCAGTTTTCCGCCGTTCTGCAGCTTCATGTCAGACGGATGAAGTATGTGTTTTTCAATCGGCCGTCTGCTCCGAAACTGCAATCCGCCGCCGAGCACTGGGAAATCATCGCCGCTTTTGAAAAAAACGATTCGAAATTGGCGGCTGAAGTGATGAAAAAGAATTGGCTCCGTCCGATGGAAGATATTCATAAGATTTTAAAAGACAAGGAACAATAAAACGTCAAGCACGATTTTCGACCGAGGTATCCAGCTGCGATATACTGTTCATTAGATGTTTTTTTCATCTTAACTCTTAAAACAAGGATTGATGGCATATGGATTTACAGCTGAAAGACAAACTCGTACTCGTGACAGGTTCTACTGCAGGTATTGGAAAAGCAACGGCGGAAGCCTTTTTGGCGGAAGGGGCCGAAGTTATCGTGAACGGACGGACAGAAGAAAAAGTCCAGTCAGTCGTTGAGGAACTTTCCCGGCACGGAAACGTTCACGGCATTGCCGCTGATTTATCCGATCCTGACGAAAGCATGGCATTGGTCGAAAAAACCGCTAAAATCGGGGAGCTTGATGTCCTCGTCAATAATATGGGCTTCTTTGAAGTGAAGGATTTCACAGAGGTGACAGACGAAGAGTGGCTCAACTATTTTGAAGTAAACGTTTTAAGCGCAGTCAGGCTTTGCCGCGCGTTTCTGCCGGCCATGCTGAAGCGGAATAAGGGAAGGATTCTCAATTTGGCAAGCGAAGCCGGCATCAAACCGCTTCCGCAGATGATCCCTTATTCGGTGACGAAAACTGCTCTGATCAGTTTATCAAGAGGTTTGGCCGAAATGACGAAAGGGACAAATGTGACGGTCAACTCCGTCCTTCCCGGACCTACATGGACGGAAGGCGTCGCCAATTATATGGAGGGAGCCGCCGCTCAGGAGAAAACCGATTTAGACACTTTTGTCAAAGACTATTTCAAAGTGAATGAGCCGACTTCTTTGATTCAGCGCTATGCAAAACCGGAAGAAGTGGCGAGTACGATCGTCTATCTCGCTTCCGAAAAAGCTGCGGCCATCAACGGTTCCGCTCAAAGAGTGGAAGGCGGAATAATCCGCTCCATTTAACAGGTATCCTCTGCCGATCGGCAGAGGATTTTTTTCCTTTTGGATTAAGGTCTCTGCTTCAGACCTCCAGTCAGCCTTTCGCGGTCATCCGGCTCAAAACCGTTCAGCCGTTTTAAAGATGATGCCCGCCAATTTGCCGACAGTTCCTCCACCTTTGATCCCCTCAATATTGTTCTTTTCATGATGCTTGATGCGATTTGCGTAAGAAATCGTGATGCCTTTAGGGTGGCGTGAGATTCGTTTCAGACCACGATCCTTACAGACGAACCCTTCTTTCAGCACGCGAAAATAAAAACCCGTAAATCCGGTGTCCTGTACCTTCAGTATCATGTCGGGCACACCGTACCTTACGGTTAGTTTATAGCAAGGCTGCCTCGGCTGGCTCACCTGTACAACAGCTTCACCCAGCTGAAAGATGTCGCCGATATGAACGTCATCCTCCAGCAGACCCTTGATCGTTAAATTTTCGCCAAATGCTCCGTATTCCAGCTTTCTTTGCAGTTCCTTTTCCCAAAAGAGATAATGTTCATACGGATAGACACACACTGCTTTTTCCGCGCCACCATGATGAACGAGATCCCCCTGTCCGTCCCCCGCGAAATTAGTAGATGACAGGAAGATAGGGCCGCTTGCCGGCTTCTTGTATATTCCGGTAGACACAGCTTTATTTTGAAACTGAATTGCCTCTGGCTTCCCCACATTGATCGAAAGGATATCGGCATATTCCATTCATATCACCTCTTACATTCAAATGTCTTGCAGACGGCAACGGCCGAACAGCAGCGCTGCCCATCCCTTTTGAGATTTAAGTATAATCGACCTCTTACCATAAAACTATTCAATCGTTATTATAAAAACAATAGGTTAAACCTATCATTGAAATTCGTCTGTTTTTTATGATGGAGAGGAGGAAGAGCATTGGAGCTAAAGCAATTGGAATACTTCATGGCATTGTGCCGGGAGCTTCATTTTACCCGTGCCGCCGAAAAACTGAATATCGCTCAGCCCTCGCTGAGCCAGCAAATCCGGTTGCTTGAACACGAAATCGGAACGCCTTTGTTTAACCGTTCAGGCAAACGCACCGTGATAACGGAAGCGGGAAAGATCCTGCTCCAGCACTGTTACAATATCTTTCATGAACTGTCACAGGCGCAAGACGCGATCAGCGAGCTCCAAGGTTTAAAGAGGGGGACGCTAAAAATCGGAGCGCTTTTGACCGTGGTTAATTATTTGCTTCCCCGGACCGTGATCGAATTTCACCGCAGCTACCCCAATATTGAATTGTCTGTTTTAGGGCTGAGAACCGGGGATATTTACGACCGGCTGCTGCAAAATGAGCTCGACTTGGGCATTGTAGCCCAGCGGGTGGAACACAGTGACCTGGAAACCGTTCCATTCCTGACCCAGCAGCTCGCCCTCGCAGTGCCTGTCGACAATCCGGTTGCAAAACGGCAGTTTGTCACGCTTGACGTGTTAAGGGAGATTCCATCTATTTTGCTGCCTCAGACGTATTTTTTGCGGCAGCTGATCAACGAAAAGTGCCGCACGTTTGGATTCGAGCCTCGGCCGGTCATGGAAATGACAACGATGGAATCGATCATGAACATGGTTGGTAAAGGCATTGGCGCCACCATTTTGCCGAAAGGCTATCTTGATGATATTGGAAATAAATCCATTCAGACGATTCCGATTCAAATGCCGGATTTGACGACGGAGATCAGCATCGTTTACCGTAAAAACAAGCATATGTGCGCTGCAAGCCGGGTGTTTATGGAACTGCTAATTTCCTCGGTCAAAAACGAAACTGCTGAAGCGCCGCCGCGTTAAAAGAAAGATCCTCTGCATGTCTGCAGAGGATTTCTGTTTAGACTTCGTGTGAATCATAGCGTTTTCCATTAATATACAGATTCGAAAAAACAGGGTCTTTCACATGTTTCAGTTCCATCGGAATATCGACGCCGTCGATCTCGGAATCAGCCACTTTCAGACCGGTGACTGGAGAATGATCGTACGCCAGCACCCTGATCCCGTATTGTCCGCCCATGCTTTTCAGCTGCTTAACATCAATGTTGCGGACGACGGGCTTGAAATCTCCGGCGTCCCCTTCTTCATATTCCATATCGATGGCGATCACTTCGCGCTTCAAGCTTTTGACTGTATTTTTGTGAAAGTAGATGTTTTCAAGAACGCCGCCGCGCACCGAATTCGTTTTAATGCGGAGGGCTCTGTCCAAGTTCGGGCTGTCCATGAGGTTTCCCTCGGCGATGACATTCTTCACGCCGCCGGAAATTTCGCTTCCGATCGTGACCCCTCCATGCCCGTCTTTCATTTCGTTATGTTCGATGACAATGTTCTCCGATGGCATGTTGATCCTTCGGCCGTCAGCGTTTCTTCCCGATTTGACGGCAATGCAGTCGTCTCCATTATCAAAATGGCAGCCCTTGATCACCACGTTTTTGCACGATTCCGGGTTGACTCCGTCGGTATTCGGACCGTGTCCGATGACCTTGATGCCGTCCACTGTCACATTCTCGCAAAGCACGGGATGAACTTGCCACATCGGCGAATTCAGCACGGTGACACCTTGAATCAAAATATCTTTGCAGCGATACGGCTGAATGAAGTTCGGCCGCAAATAATGCCCTTTTCCAAACTGCCGCTCAGTGACCGGAACACCGTGCTCAGCCATTTCAAACAAAGCATTCCGGTCTTTGGCTGGCCGTTCGTTCCCCTTTTCCACGGCCACCAATGCTCGTCATCTCCTTGACCGTCAAGTGTGCCCTTTCCGGTTATCGCAATATTTTCGGCTTCGTAAGCGTAGATGAGCGGTGAATAATTATAAAGCTCGACGCCTTCGAACCTCGTCAGCACAACGGGAAGATAATCTTCCGGGTTCTGACTGAATTTGATCACCGCTCCTTGTGCAAGATGAAGCTCCACATTGCTTTTCAGTCTGAGTGCACCGGAAAGAAACACGCCCTCAGGAACTGCTACTCTTCCGCCGCCGGCTTGGTGGGCTTGATCAATCGCCTTCTGTATCGCTCCCGTCGCATCCTTTTTTCCGCTTCCGTCAGCCCCAAACGCTGTAACATCAAATGATTGATTTGGAAATACCGGAACCTTCAGCGTCTTTAGAATCTCGTCTTTTATTTTCTGCAGACTCACGTTACCTCCCCCTTTACAATGTAACGCCTGTTTTAAATATCGCAAGCTCCCTGAAATCGTTTATCTCATTGTTTAGCTGCCTGCCGCCCGCGACTTCGATCAAATATGCTGTCAGCTCTTTCAAAACGTCATCTTCTGACTGATTTTCGAGCACCCTTCCCGCATTAAAATCGATCCAGTGGCGCTTCGCCTCATAAATCGCTGTATTTGTCGAAATTTTCATCGTCGGCACAAAGGTGCCAAAAGGCGTGCCCCGCCCTGTCGTAAATAAAACGATTTGACACCCTGCAGCGGCCAGTGCGGATGAAGCAACAAGGTCATTTCCCGGAGCGCTCAGCAGGTTCAGCCCGTTCTTTTTCAAAACGCCCCCGTATTCCAGAACATCCGTCACCTTTGAAGTGCCGGCTTTTTGCGTACAACCGAGCGACTTATCTTCCAATGTCGTAATGCCGCCTGCTTTGTTGCCCGGAGACGGGTTTTCATAGACAGGCTGCCTGTGATCGATAAAGTACTGTTTAAAATCGTTGATTAAGCGGACGATTTTATGAAACACTTCCTCATTTTCAGCCCGCTCCATCAAAAGCGTTTCCGCTCCAAACATTTCAGGCACTTCTGTCAAAACCGCCGTTCCCCCTTGGGCGATCAGAAAATCGGAGAGCCGGCCGAGCAGCGGATTCGCGGTAATGCCGGAAAATCCATCAGATCCGCCGCACTTCAAACCAATTTTCAGTTCAGAAAGCGGAACATCTTCACGCCGGTCACCTTTTGCATACTCGTAAATTTCTTTTAACAGTTTGACGCCTTCCGTGACTTCGTCTGATACTTCTTGGGAAAGCAGGAACTTGACCCGGCTGTGATCATAATCGCCGAGCGCTTCGCGGAATTCATGGATGCTGTTGTTTTCACAGCCGAGTCCCAGCACAAGGACACCGCCTGCATTCGGGTGTTTGACGGCATTCGCCAAAATCGTTCTCGTGTTGATATGATCATCGCCAAGCTGTGAACAGCCGTACTGGTGCTTTAATACGTGAACGCTTTCAAAAGGGGCGATAGAGCCGACCTCAGCTTTAAATTCTTTGATGATCAGCTCTGCAATGCCATTTACACAGCCGACAGTCGGTACGATCCACAGCTCGTTTCTGATTCCCGTTTTTCCGTCTTTTCGTTTAAAGCCTTTAAATGTGAGCGGTTCTTTTTGATAGCGGTTTTCCGTAAATTTCGGCTTGTAGCTGTATTCTTCGACACCGCCCAAATTCGTTTTCACATTTTTTGTATGCACCCACTCCCCCGTCTGAATCATGTCAGTCGCGTGCCCGATCGGAAAGCCGTATTTGATGACGTCTTCATTTTCAGCGATGTCTTTTAAAGCAAACTTATGGCCTTTCAAAATCGTTTCCTTGATCACGATGGTCCGTTCTCCTGCAGTGACCGTTTCACCGGTCTGCAATTCTCTTAACGCAATGCCGACATTATCTTGAGGATTGATCATCAAGCAGTCTTTCATCACATGTCCCCCAGCTCAGCCATTTGGCTGTTCATCATTTTTTTCAGCGCCTTTCTCATTCCCGTTTGTTTCATGTCCCTTAAATATTCGGTCGTCTTGTCCGTCAATCCGGGCATGTCGTTCAGGTTTTGCCCCCATACTTTTTCAAACCCGAGAACATGGAACGCGATGTTCGAAACGTCTGTCACTTCTGTCCAGAGCCGTTTGAGGAAAGCCAGCACCTCATCGTCGTCAGACAGCGGAATGGCCTCATCTTCCCGTTTTCCTTGGTAAAAATAAATTAAAGCGCTTAAAGCAAATACGGTTCGAGCCGGAAGTTTGCCAGTTCGTTCCGCATATTCCATTAAGACGGGCAAATTTCTGACTTTGAATTTTGCAAAGGAATTTAAGGAAATATCGATCAGCTTGTGACGGATAAACGGGTTTTTAAAGCGGTCGAGAATCTCTTCCGCATAGGCGTCAAGCTCATTGCCGGGCATATCGATCGTCTCGAGCACTTCCCGCTGAATCAGCTCTTTCACAAATGATCCGATAAGCTCGTCTTCAGCCGCTTCACGAACCGTCTCAAGGCCTGCCAAATAAGCGACCGGCGTCATCGCGGTATGGGCGCCGTTTAAGATTCTCACTTTTCTCACCCTGTACGGTGTCACATCTTTGACAAACTCGACATTCAGACCGGCCTCATGAAGCGGAAGCTCGTCTGGAAGCCATTTCGGCCCTTCAATCACGAACAAATGATACGGCTCCGCTGTCACCATCAGGGAATCGCGATAGCCGGCCGCCTCTTCAAGCCGGTGTGCATTTTCTTGCGGGAATCCCGGTACGATCCTGTCCACAAGCGTATTGCAAAACACATTCGCCTCCTCAAGCCAATCGATGAACCCTTGTTCAAGCGCCCATTCGTTCGTATAGCGCATCACAATGTCTTTCAATTTTTTTCCGTTATCTTCAAGCAGCTCACACGGGAGGATGACCAGACCTTTTTCCTTGCTTCCCTGAAAAGTCAGATATCGTCTGTATAACAGTGCAGTCAGCTTCCCCGGATAGCTTTTCTGCGGACGGTCGGACAGCCGGTCTTCCTCGATATAAATGATGCCGGCCTCTGTCGTATTTGAAAAGACAAAGCGCAAATCCGGCAGATCGGCCAGCTCCATAAATTCATCATAGTGTTCATAGCTGCTGACGACTCTGCTGATTGTTGTAATGACAGCAGAATCGCGAACCTCCCGTCCTTCCCGGAAACCTTCAAGATAAAGCGTGTAAAGCCCATCCTGCTCTTGAAAGGCCGTTACTGAACCGCGGCGCGGAGGCACGACGACGGCGCTGCCGTTAAAATCGGTTTCTTCATTCAATCTATGAATCTGCCAGTCAATAAACCCCCTCATAAAATTACCTTCCCCGATTTGCAAAATCCGTTCGGGACGGCTCGGCTTAGACCTTATCCGTTTGGACAGCCTCTCCATTTCAATTCCCTCCTCATTTTTGCACACGTTCACATTTTATAGCGCATCAAAAATGATGCTATAGATGCTTAACTGAATTGCGAATGATCAGCTCCGTGCCGATGAGCGTCTGCCTGCCTTCTACCTGCGGATTTTCGATCAGTGACAACAGGCTTTCCGCACCAAGCATGCTGATTTTTTCCGTCGGTTTTTTTACCGTCGTCAATGACGGTGTCGTATACGCCGAAAATCCGCTATCGTCAAAACCGATGATCGACATATCGTCAGGACAGCGTTTCCCGTTTGCATAAAGGGCGTTCATCGCGCCGATCGCCATATCATCATTGGCGCAAAACAGGGCTGTCGGAGGGTTCTTCAGTTTCAGCAGCGTTTCAGCCGCGCGAAAGCCGCTTTGCATCGTATAATCACCTTGAACGAGGTATTCGCCGGGCATGTCAAGATTTGAGTCGCGAAGCGCGCGAAGAAAGCCTCCTTTTCTTTCTTGAGACGATTTAAAACCTTCTTTCCCCTGCACCATGGCGATCCGTCTGTGGCCGTTTTTGATCAAGTATGAAGCAGCGAGGAAAGCGCCCTCGTGTTCATTCGCCAAAATATTGACGACGGAGTGCCCTTCGATTTTTCTGTTCAGCACGACGACCGGAATATTCTGTTTGAGGACATGCTCAATAAAAGCCTGGTCCTGTTCGCTTTGGCTGATTAAAATCAGGCCGTCATAGCGGTTGCGGTGAATGGATGACAAATCATGATAATCGTCAATCCCCCTGACAACCATATTATAGTTTTCATCGATCACCTTGTTGACGCCGCGCAAGATGTCTGCAAAGAAGCTTGAAGACGTCCCGTCTGTCAGGCTTGTTAAAAACAGGCCGATCGTAAAAGACTTTTGCGTAACAAGGCTTTTCGCATTAAAATTCGGTTTATAATTCATTTCGGCTGCGATGTCGAGTATTTTCTTTTTCGTGTTCTCTTTTATCAGCGGACTGTTGTTCAGCGCTCTAGATACTGTGGTGTGCGATACATTCGCCAGCCTGGCGATATCTTTAATCGTTACTGACATTGTTTTTTTACCCGCCTTTTCCTGCTGTTGTTACCATCAGTTTACCATATCAAAAGCGCTTTTTAGAAAGTGAAATTCCGCTATGGTCTCGCTTCGATTTCCGCGATCATTTCGGCGTGCTTCTGATCTGTCAGACGGTACAGGTAGCCGAGAACAAGAATGGCCGCCGTCAGCGCCGCTGCTGGATACAAAAGGAGTATTGCTTTAATGCCGAGCAGCGTCCCCGCTTTTTGGGTCGCATTCGGCACATAGCCGATAATGCTGAGACCGATCCCTGACAGGAAGCCGGAGAGCGACTGAGCCAGCTTTCTCGAAAAGTTAAACAGCGAGTATACCGTTCCTTCTTTCCGTTCCCCTGTTCTCCACTCGCCGTAATCGATCGCGTCTGATACGAATGCCCAGGTGATACCGTTCGGAATGCTGATGCCGATGAAGGCGATGCTTGCGAGAATCGTAAAAACAAAGACATTGCCCGGTACGAAAAAATTGATCAGATCCGCACAGACAGAAACCGCGAGCCCCAAAATAGCGGTATGCTTTTTCCCGAACAGCTTCACGAGCTTCGGCAGCATGATGACGCCGATAAAGGATGAGCCGATGATGATAAAGTTCATGTAGGCCATCAGTTCGGCGTTGCCGAGGTTATACTGCGCGAAATAAATCAGCATCGCGGATTTAAGGTTATAGGCTGAAATCGTAAAAATGGTCATGAATATAAGCGTAAGGAGCGGTTTATTCGTAAAAAACGTCTTTGATATTGCTTTGAATGTCACTTTTTCCTGTTTGTACTTCTCATCTTTTACGACAATCCGTTCCTGGCAGTTTCTATAGCAAATGTAGAAAAACAACACACCGAGAAAAGACATAAGCCCCATGACGACCGGATAGGCAACCGCAGGATTGTCAAACCTGACGATCATCGGAATGACAACAATGCTCGTCACAAACAGGGCGCCCAGTGAGCCGGCCTGTCGAAAGGAAGCAAGTGAAGTTCTTTCCACCGAGTTTTGCGTCATGGCCGCCCCGAGCGAGCCATAAGGGATGTTGACAAAGGAATAGCCGAGGCCCCAAAGCATGTATGACGCATAAGCGTATATGAGTTTGCCCGTCGGTGACAGATTCGGCGAGATGAAAGTCAATATCGTCAAAATCGCGAGCACAAAGCTTCCGTAAAGCAAATACGGCCTGAATTTGCCTTTCGGCCCGATATTCTTCCTGTAGTCGATCGATGTTCCCACAATCGGATCGACAAAAGCGGCGAAAAGTTTGCTCACAAGAAAAATGCCTCCGGCTGCCGCCGCCGGAATACCGGCAACATCCGTAAAAAACTTCAGAAGATAGAGCTGTCCAAGGTCAAACATAAATCCGTTCCCAAAATCTCCAAAACCGTAAGAAATCTTTTCTTTTAAACTTAATTTCTCTTGAGTGACGGCGACTGTTTCGGTTTGTTTGTTCGTCGATATTTCCATGAAAAAGCAGCTCCTCTGCTAGCCAATTTGTGAATCTAAGCTTTCAAACGATCTTTCACTTCAAACTGGAAATAGTGTTTTGCATTTTCGTAGCAGATCCCTTTGACGATCCGGCCCAGCAGCTCGATATCATCCGGCGCTTCGCCGTTTTCAACCCATGTGCCGATGACATCGCAGAGCAGGCGCCTGAAATATTCATGTCTTGTGTAGGAAAGAAAGCTGCGCGAATCAGTCAGCATACCGATAAAACGGCTCAATAGTCCGATGTTGGCGAGCGATTTCATTTGTTCGAGCATGCCGTCTTTCGTATCGTTGAACCACCAGGCGGTGCCATGCTGGATTTTCCCCGGTATCCGGCCGTCCTGGAAGCTTCCGCAAAGGCTTGAAATCACGACGTTGTCTCGCGGATTTAAAGAATACAAGATCGTTTTTGGCAGCGCGTCTTTTCGGTCAAGAGAATCGAGAAAGCTGCACAAAGGCTTTGCGATGTCCTGATCATTAATCGCATCATATCCCGTATCAGGCCCGAGCTTCAGGTACATTTTGCTGCTGTTGTTTCGGAGGGTGTTAATGTGAAGCTGCATCGCCCAGCCCTTCTCCGCATAGCATGTTCCCAAATAGTGCAGGGTGAAGGATTTAAATTTGCACTCTTCCTCAGGCGAGGCGGCTTCTCCGTTCATCACCTTTGCAAAAATCGGGCGCACTTCGCTTTCATCTGTTTCCGTGTACATCATTTGATTGATGGCATGATCCGATATCCGTCCGCCTGCTTCATGGAAAAAGTCAATTCTGTTTTTAAGCGCTTTCAAAAAATCGTCGTAATTTCCTATCTTCATAGCGCTTGCTGCTTCAAGCTTGCTCACCCAGGCGGCAAAGCCTTCTTGATTGATTTCCAGCGCCTTGTCTGGCCTAAATCCGGGTAAAACGCTTACATTAAAGTCTTCATCTTTCAGCTTCACATGATATTCAAGACTGTCTGCCGGGTCATCTGTCGTGACAACCGTTTCAACGTTTGATTTTTCAATCAAGTCTCTGGCGCCGAATCCTTCTCCGGTCAGCTGTTCGTTCACCCGCTCCCAAATATGCGGCGCGCTCTTTTCGTCAAGCCGTTCATCGATGCCGAAAAACCTCCTCAGTTCCAAATGGGTCCAATGATAAAGCGGGTTTCCGATCGTCATCGGAACCGTTCTTGCCCAGGCGCTGAATTTCTCTTCGTCTGATGCATCTCCTGTAATAAACTCTTCGGATATTCCATTGGCCCGCATTGCTCTCCACTTGTAATGATCCCCGTACAGCCACACTTCGGTCAGGTTTTTAAACGTTTTGTTTTCGTAAATTTCCTTTGGACTCAAGTGGCAGTGGTAGTCGATGATCGGCATCCCTTTAGCATACTGGTGGTACAACACTTTCGACGTTTCATTCGTTAAAAGAAAATCGTCATTCAAAAACGGCTTCATAAAATCCCCACCTTTCTTTATTTAATGTTAACGTTAACATTTTCATTGGCAAATATGATGTGAACGTTAACATTTAATCTTATTTTATACTAACCTCGCCTTCTTTTCCATTATTTTCTCAACATAAAAGAAGCCTAAAGGCAATAACCTTTGGCTTCTTCTTTTTCATACCGCTTATTTTGCGGCTTTAGGGTTTTTCTTAAATTCCATCGTAATTTCCGTCCCGCGTCCTGTCCGGCTGTCAACTGCGATGCAGCCGTCGTGCAGGTGAACAAGTTCCAAAGAAATGGCAAGGCCGAGACCGCTTCCTTCTGTCGCATCTTTTGTATGCGTTCCCCTGTAGTAGCGGTTGAATAAATTTGAGACGGTTTCAGAGTCCATGCCTCTTCCGTTGTCTTGAATTTTAAGAATAATATATTGCTTGGTTTCTTCAAGGATCACCTTGATGTCAGTGCCTTTTTTGTTATGCTTGACGGCGTTGGCGAGGAGGTTTTCCAAGACTCTTCTGAACCAGCCTCTGTCTATCGCAAACTCGGTATCTTCTTGCGTATATTCAAAAGAAACGTTGTACCCTTCCGAAAACGAATGGCGCTTAAACTCCTCAACGAAGCTTTTTAAAAACGGCACGAGCCTCACTGTCTGGCGTTTAATCGGCAAGGCGTCGTTTTTCAGCCTGTACGTCAAGTTCAAGTCTTCGATTAGCTGTGACATGTAGTCCGACTTTTCTTTCATCGCCTGGCCGATTTCGCGGATTTCCTCTTTTGACCACTCATAGTTTGGAGACTCCAGCATCATGCTGTAGCCGTAAATCGTGCTGAGCGGCGTTTTTAAGTCATGGGAGAGCCCTGCGATCCATTCCTCCCGGGTCGTTTGGATTTTCTTGCGGTTTTGCTCGTCTTTTTTCAGCGTTTCCGTCAGCTGCTCCATCGATTCAAACACTTCTGTGAACAGCCGGTACGGCTGTTTTCGCTTCCCTTTTTTGTTCCGGCTTCGCGGGCGGCCTTTCCGGTTTCTCGGTTCTTCAAATCGCCCTTTTGAAAGGTTGACGATCCATTTAATCGTATGGATGATCGGCATGCCGAATCTGAAAGAATACCAAATGGTCATAGAAGACATCAGTAAGATCAGAACGCCGATCACGATGAGAACGATTTTTAAAGCGAGCCCGATCATCGTCCTGTTGAACTCATGATCCGGATTAAAAATCGGGTTCGGCGTAGCGGCGATCAGCCATTCTGTCGCGCTTAATCGCCTGTATGAAAACTCGTGCTCGTAGTTCCACGGCTTTGATCCGTATTTTAAAAGCTCCAGCTCAGTGATGCCCTGGCTGTAATCTATGTCCTGATAGAGCGAGTTCAACATTTTCCCTTTTTCGCTGAACAGATAAACCGATCCTTTGTTTTTCTTAATGAAATCAAGCGTGCTTTTTTTATAGGAAGAAAGGTCCGCCATATCCTTTTCTTCCTTTTCCAAATAGGACAGGATCGTATCGCTTTTCGATTCCCAGCCGAATAAAATCACATAGTCTTCATCATTGAAATTGGCAGACCAGAAATTGACTTGATATTTTTTGATTCTTTTTTTGTCAAAAACTGATACGAGGTCTTCCCTGTGGTACTGCCTCTGAATTTCCGGAGGAAGACGGTAGGAATAAACGGTCTTCTCCTTGCCGTCTAATATTTGAAGCCAGCCTCCCTGTTTGTCGATCGCCGATTTCAAGATATCTTCAATCTGCCAATTGTTATTGTCATCCACACTGACCCAGCTTTCAAACGTGTCTGATGTGGCTTTTGCCAAGCCTGTATCCGCCTCGCTCTCGCTTAACCGGAGAGCGAAAAAGATGAAGGATAACAGCAGCGTGGCAAGGACAAGACCGAGAATCAGGAAAATCTGGCTGACAAAATGGAGGACGAGCTTTCCTCTCAGCTTCATCCTTCGCTCTCTTTTCTTGCAGGATTGGGAACGAACTTATAGCCAAGACCGCGAATCGTGACGATATATTCGGGGCTGCTCGGGTCTTTTTCGATTTTCTCCCTCAGTTTTCTGATATGTACCATAACGGTGTTGCTGTCTCCGTAAGATGGAACGCCCCACACTTTTTCATAAATTTGGTCCTTGGAAAGCACCCTGTTCGGATGATCGCAAAAATATTGCAGAAGCTGGAGAAGCTGCGCGGAGCAGCTGACCGTTTCTCCGTCCACGATCAGCTCCGCAAAATCGGGATGAAATGTAAACCGTTCATATTCGTAGGCTGAAGATACCGAAGCAGCCGCGACTTCTTTATGTATATACGTTCTTTTTAAATGCGCTTTAATCCTGGCGATTAATTCCAGAGGATTAAAAGGTTTTGTAATATAATCATCGGCTCCGTAGGCAAAACCTGACAGTTTATCGAGGTCGGATGTCTTCGCCGTCAAAAAGAAGATCGGGGCGTTGGTGTGCCGCCTGATTTCAGGGGATACGTCAAATCCTGTCTGTCCCGGCATCATGACATCGAGAAGTATTAAGTGCACGGTATCCTTTTTCACGATGTCGAGCGCTTCTTCTGCGCTGCTCGCGGTCAGTACTTCTGAAAATCCTTCCTTCGTGAGGACGCGCTTGACCATTTGAACAATGGCGTCTTCGTCATCCACAATCAAAATTGTCGCATTTTCCAAAATCCTTCTTTCCTTTCTGTCTATATCATGTTTTGATATCCTCATCTTACCATCTATTATATCTTTATCGGCACCAGTTTTCTGATTTTAAAGTAAAAATAAACTTTTTTAGAAATGATTTTTTACTTTACGAAATCATGGAATAAAAAAACAGACATCGTCTGATGTCTGTCAGCCGGTTGCCAGCCTCTGATCCTCTTCTTTTTTCAATAGATCATAAGTCAGGCACACCGGTTTTCCTGTTCGCGGGTCTAAAATAATTTCAGCATCAATCTGAAACACCTTTTTCAATACCTCTGATGTCATGACTTCATGAGGAGCGCCCTCTTTGACAATCGCACCGGAGTTCAGCGCCACCATGTGATGGGCAAAGCGGGAGGCATGGTTGAGGTCGTGAATGACCATCAAAATCGTTCGGCCTTCTTCTTTGTTGAGCTTTTCCAGCAGTTGCAGAATTTCAAGCTGGTGCGCCAAATCCAAATAGGTTGTCGGTTCGTCGAGCAGCAAGAGCTCCGTTTCCTGGGCAAGAGCCATCGCAATCCAGACGCGCTGGCGCTGTCCCCCGGAAAGGGCTTCGATCGGCCGGTCATAAAAAGGCAGCATACCTGTCACTTCGAGAGACCATTCAACCATGCGGCGGTCATCGGCCGAGAGCCTGCCCATTCCCTTTTGATGAGGAAAACGGCCGTAAGAAACGAGCTCATATACGGTCAGACCGCCTGGCGCCTCAGGGGTCTGCGGAAGAATCGCCATCTGTTTGGCTATATCTTTCGTCGACATTTGGTGGATCGCTTTGCCGTTTAAATAAACGGCGCCCGTTCTCGAACGCTGTATGCGTGCCATCGTTTTTAATATGGTTGACTTGCCGCACCCGTTCGGACCGATCATGGTCGTCACTTTTCCTTTTGGTATGTGGAGGTTTAAGTTTTCGACTATCATCTGTTCTCCGTAGCCGATCCCCAGGTTGTTTGTTGAAAGAGACACCTTGCACCCTTCCCTTCTTTAATTTGTTTTCATGAGCAAATAGATAAAGTACGGCGCGCCTAAAGCGGCAATGACTAACCCTACGGGAATTTCCGAAGGCGCCAGTATCATTCTTCCGATTAAGTCCGCCAGCAAAAAGAGCAATGCTCCGGTCAACGCGGAAGCCGGGATTAAAAGCTGATGCTTCGGCCCGACAAGCCTTCTGGCAATATGCGGAGCCACAAGACCGAGAAACGTAATATTCCCTCCAGCCGCTACACACGCGCCGCTCAGCGCCGCTGCCGACAGAAGCAGTGTGCGCCGCTCCTTTTCAACTGCCGTTCCAAGCCCTGTTGCGAGCTGATCGCCGAGACTCAGCACGTTTAAATAGCGCGCTTTGTAAAGGATAAAAGGAAGCAGCACGACAATCCAGGGCAGCACGGCCGAGACAAAACTCCAGTTCGAACTCCATATATTTCCTGACAGCCAAACAGCCGCCTGCATAAAGTCATTCGGGTCCATTTTCAGCTGCAGCATTAAGATGGCCGCCGAGAAAGCCGCATTCACTCCGATGCCGACCAGAACGAGGCGTATGGGACTCAAGCCTTTTTTCCACGCCAGCAAATAGATGGAAACGACTGCAAAGCAGGCTCCCAAAAATGCGAAAATCGGCAGGGAAAAAACGAATCCTTTTTGCAGATTGCCAACATCTCCCTGAAAATAGAAGATGAACAGCACAACGGCAAAACCTGCTCCCGTATTGATGCCCAATATCCCCGGATCGGCCAGGTCATTCCGCGATATCCCCTGCCAGACGGCTCCGGAGACAGCAACTCCCGCACCGATCAGCATGGCGAGGACCATGCGCGGCAAACGGAATTCAAATAATACAAGTTCATCCTGCGGCGTTCCGAAGCCGAACAGTGTTTTCAATGTATCAAGCGGGGCGATGCGGATTTCTCCCATGTTCATGCTTAGTAAAAACACGGCGACCGTCAGCACGGCCATGACGAGCATCACCGCAGCCGCCCGTCTGTTGTTTTTCTTGAGCATTACAGTCCACTCCTTTCCCTGCGGGCCAGATAGAGAAAGAATGGTACGCCGACAAGCGCCGTGACTGCTCCGACAGGTGTTTCGAACGGCGGGTTGACCAGCCTCGCCGCAATATCCGCATAGATCAGCAGGACGGCGCCAAGCACCGCTGAGCATGGAATGATCCAGCGGTAATCAACCCCGACCAGAAAGCGGGTAATATGCGGAATGATCAATCCGATAAAACCGATTGCCCCGGCAACGGACACAGCGGCACCCGTCAGCAGAACAACCGACACGATTCCGATCGCTTTAACCGTCTTCGTATATTGACCGAGCCCTTTCGCCAGCTCCTCTCCCAAGCTTAGAACCGTAATGGAACGGGCGATGACAAAAACGACGGCCAAACCGAGCGCTGCCGCCGGAACCAACAACTGAATGCTGATCCATTTCGTGCCAGCGACACCTCCGGCATACCAAAAACTGACGTCGCGCGCCACATCAAAATGGATCGCGATGCTCGTAGAAAGAGCGCTCAGAAACGTGCCGACAGCCGTACCGGCCAAAGCCAGCTTTACAGGCGTAAGACCGCCTTTTGAAAACATTCCGATCGCAAAAACGAGCCCCGCTCCAAGACCCGCTCCGGCAAACGACCAGATCATCAGCCCGACCGATGAGGTTCCCGGAAAAAAAGCAAACGCGACAGCAATTGCGAAAGCTGACCCGTGCGTGACGCTCATAATTTCCGGCGATGCGAGTGGGTTTCTCGTCATCCCCTGCATCACGGCTCCGGAAACCGCCAAGCAGGCGCCCACAAGAGCCGCACTTACCGTCCTTGGCAGTCTGAGTTCCTGAATAATTTGATGGGCCGTATTTTTCGCATCAAAATGAAAAATGGCGTCCCAAACAGTTCCAAGCTTTATATCAGCCGCACCGAGCGCAATCGATAATGCGGCGCCAAACAGCAGCAGCATGATTCCGCCGGCCAGGACAAAAACAGCTCCGAGCGGACGGCTGATCGGTCTCTGTTCCTCATCACGGCCATCCGTGCTGTTGATACGATGTATGTTTTTGTAAGAACTCACTCGATGCCATTCCTTTCGATCTTTTTAACCGATAACGATTATCATTTTCATTTTATAGTATAACAGGCCTAAGCGGAAATTTTAATCAAAAATTTCGGCGGGAATCAAAAAGCCAGCCGATCTTCTGCTAAAAGACCCGACTGGCAAAGAACTTTATCACACTTGATTATTTTTGAACTTTTTGTAGACGAACGGGTATATCGCAAGACCGACGAAAAACAGCCCGATTCCCAAGATAAAGGTGGTCAAGTCAGAGGTACCTGAAACGATGACCCATAAAGAATACGCCAGAGCAGCCAAAGCGATGATGCCGTCCCCTGTTCTTGAACCTTTCAGTTCGCCGTATGTCTCCCCTTTGAGGATGAGCTTCAAGCTGAAAACAGCCGCCACAAGATAAGGCACAAGGTAAGCGAGCGTCGCCGACGTTGTTAAAAACGTAAAGGCCTCGCTGATCGTTCCCGAAACCGTTGAGAAAATAAAGATCTGCGACATCACGTTTGTGACGATCAATGAATTGACCGGGCTTCCCTTTTTGTTCGTTTTCGCAAAGAAAGCAGGAAAATCACCGGCCTTTGCCGCCTGATACGGAACCTCTGCGCCGATTAAAATCCAGCCGAGCATCGATCCGAACAAAGAAACGATTGCCAAGACCGCCATAATCACGCTGCCAAAGCTGCCGATGATCACGTGCAGCACATCAACGAACGGTTTATCCGATGCCTGGAGCTGATCGTGCGGGATGACGCCCATCGTTATTAAAGTGATGACCATATAAATGCCGAGCGCAATTAACAGTCCGGTAATCGTCGCGCGTTTGACATCGCGCTGGGATGATGCGCGCCCTGATAAGATCACCGCAGACTCGATGCCGACAAACGCCCACAGCGTTGAAATCGCCGCATTGTGAACCTGTCCGCCCAGCCCAATACTTTTGCCTTCTGATTCGATAGGAAAATAAAATGATTCGAATAAAGCCGTCTGAAAAACGAACAAACCTGCAACAATAAACAGGACAAACCCAAGCACTTTGGAAAAAGTCGCTAAAAAGTTCAGTTTACCCGCTCCATTTATGCTGGAGACTAAGATGAAATGCGTCCCCCATAACAAAATTGTACATACGATAAATGTCAAGAGCTGGCCGAGTGTAACGGGGTGGCCGCCGAGTTCAATCAGCTCGCGTCCGTCAGTTAAGATCGGCAGGAAAGTCGTCAAATAGCCTGCAAGGCTTGTAATGATGGCGACGTTGCTGATCCAGCTTGCCACCCAATACCCCCATACCATTGTAAAACCTGCCGCATTCCCTTTTTTAGGGGCTGAGAATAAAGCTCTTGCATAGCTTTGCGGACCTGCTTTAAGATCCGGGCGGCGAATGGATAAATGACCGAATACAAGGGCGATCATCAGCACCCCCGCACCCGTCACCAGCCATGCCGCCGTTACGCCGAACGGGCTTGCCGTCTGGGCGAGTGTGCTGGGGAGCATAAAAATCCCTGAGCCGACCATATTGCCGACAACAAAAGCGGTAAGAAGCCAGAAGCCCCATTTTTTTGTCTGTTCCATAAGATATAACCTCCGAGCATTTTATAAAAAATATGCCGGACCAGACCGTGAGATCATTCAAAATAAAAAAAGCATGAACAAAAGTCCATGCTTTGGTTAAACATACACTCTTGATCTCCGGATAGCCCTCCGCGGGAAAACCCGCGGCAGTCCTGCACTTATTCAATGCAGACCCAGCATAAAGAATGAATGGCTTCCTTATGCTTCGGCGCTGATGCCTTTTGCATATGATCATCGGCCCCATCAGCCTCACACATGCGACTCATCATCCGCGCAACCTCTACCTCACTAAGAGTTAAGAGTGAGGATTTATCACATATTCTGAAAAGAGGTTACCAGAGAAATTTTAATCTGTCAAAGGGAAGTGATGGAAAAAACGGACAGCCGCGCCAAAAGGCCGCCTGTTTTGGCAGCCTTCTGTAGAATGGAAGACGGCGCTTCCATCTGGCATTTATCGGTTGTTTTTCTTTTTGTTGACCGCCTCTTGCAAAGGGTCTCCTTTCAGCGCTTGTCCTGCGTCTTCAAGCGCCCCCCGAACGGCGTTTTGGTCCTTTTCCTTATTTCCTCTATCTTTATTAAAGAAAATACCCAAATGAATCACCTCTTTAAAAATGTGGTACAATTTTAATTTGGCTTATCATTTTAAAATTATGCAGAACCTTGGAGTGTGTTTTTCAACTGAAAACACCATATTTTAGATGAAAACGTGCCGATTGCCTCAAGAAAATGCGGTTTTTCAGCTGACAAGTTGTCACCATCTGTCTTGAAGGCCGTCAGAACTCTTGATATAGTTTTCATTAGGAAATTGTTATAGGTCTTAAAGGAGAAGCGATATGACAGGAAAAACACACATCATGGGAGGGGTCGCTTCTTGTACGGCTGCTGCTTATTTTTACGGATATGATCCTGTGTTCATGACAGCTTCGGGTGTTATCGGAGCATTGATTCCGGATATTTGCCATACAAAAAGCAAGATCGGCAGAAGGCTTCCGATTTTATCAGCAGTGATCAGTTCTGTCTTCGGGCACAGGACGTTTACACACAGCCTGCTCTTTTTGCTCATCACGGCATTTGCGGCACATTTATATTTTGCAGATCAGAGCATACTTGTCGGATTGATGGCCGGAATGGCGAGCCATCTGCTCCTTGATGCCGGGACTGTAAACGGCATCAAACTTTTCTTTCCGTCCGCCATTAAGGTTCGGCTCCCCCTTTATATTAAAACCGGCGGGAAGGCAGAACAAGGCGTTCTTGCTGTGCTCACCGTTGTGTCGTGCTATTTTATTGCGAACTTGATCGCCTGACGAAAGAGACGGTTTGACCGATTGCTATATTGTGCTTTTTTTAGTCATTTTATCTTGGTGTTCTTTACCTGCGGGGATTATATGTGAGGAGCTATTTATATGAAAGAACAATTTTTTAAAAAGCAGTGGTTTTTATGCCTGTCCATATTTTTTATGTGGATGAAGACGTACTTCATCTACAAGCTGGGCTTTAATTTACAAATCGACAACGCACTTCAGGAACTGATCCTGTTTATCAACCCGCTTAGCTTTCTCATCCCTGTACTCGGCATCAGCCTCTTTTTTCGCGAAAAAACGCAGCGCTTCTATTTAATCGGGGCTAATGTCGTCCTGACGGGCATCTTGATTGCAAACAGCATTTTTTATGGTTTCTACATCGATTTCATCACCATTCCCGTCCTGTTCCAGGCAAAAAACCTCGGGGGGCTTGGAAGCAGTTTTCAGGAGCTGTTCAATCCGGTTTTCATCGCGCTTTTCCTGGACCTGGCTCTCATGGTCTGGCTGGCGAAAACGCGCGAAAGAACCGGCAAAAAGCTTTCCGTTAAAGCCGTTAAGATCTACTATGCGGCAGCCGCCGGAACGGTGCTGTTTAATCTCGCCCTGTCGGAGCTGGATCAGCCGAAGTTTTTAAGCTACTCCTACGACAGGGAAGTGCTTGTAAAAAACATCGGCTTATATCAGTTTCATCTGTTGGACGGCATTTCACAGACCTTTAATTTGACACAAAAAGCGGTCGCTGATGAAAACAGCCTGGCAACGATCGAGAACTACACAAACGCCGACTACAGCAAACCGAACCAAGATATGTTCGGGATAGCCGAAGGACGAAACGTCATCTTTGTAACGCTTGAATCCACTCAGACATTTGTCATCAATGAAAAGGTGAACGGCCAGGAAATCACGCCGTTCTTGAACAAATTCATTCAAAAAAGCTATTATTTCGACCATTTTTATCAGCAGACCGAACAGGGAAAAACGTCCGATTCGGAATTCATTGTCGCCAATTCGCTCTATCCGTCTCTAAGCGGTTCGGTGTTTTTTACGAAGAGCGAAAATGCGTACAATTCGATGTATAAAACACTGGCGAACCACGATTACAGAACATCGGTTTTCCACGCCAACCATAAAAAATTCTGGAACAGGGACGTTATGTACAAAGCCCTTGGCATCGACAGCTTTTATGACGTCTCCCATTTTCATGTGACACCTGAAAATTCAACGGGCTGGGGGCTGAAGGATAAGGAGTTTTTAACGCAATCGGCCGACTTGATGAAAGACTTGCCGCAGCCCTTTTACAGCAACCTGATCACATTGACGAATCACTTTCCGTTCCAAATTGATGATAAGGATAAGCTGATCGATGAATACGACTCGGACAGTGAGATTTTAAATCGGTATGTCACGACTGTACGCTATGAAGACGAATCATTGAAGCATTTCATTGCAAAACTGAAGAAAAACGGCCTTTACGACAATTCCGTGATCGTCTTCATGGGGGATCACTACGGCATATCAGAAGCGCACAACGATGCGCTGGCTCAATTTTTGGGCAAAGACGAAATCACCCCTTACGATACCGTTCAGCTGCAGCGTGTGCCGCTGATTATCCACATTCCGGGGGTAACGGATCAAGACCCGAAAACGATATCTGAAACAGGCGGCCAGATTGATGTGAAACCGACATTGCTCCATTTGCTCGGAATTGATACAAAAGGCATGATTCAATTCGGTAATGACCTGTTTTCGAAAGAAAGAATGCCTTTCGCTGTGTTAAGAAACGGCAGCTTTATAACAGATGATTATATCTACACGAAAAATACGTGCTACAGCAAAAAAACCGGGGACATGATCAACGACAGAGAGGACAAATGCGGCCCGCTCATAGAGAAGGCGAATCAAGAGCTTTCCCTTTCCGATAAGATTATTAACGGTGATTTGCTGAGATTTTATAAAAAATAATCCGTCCCCTTTAAGCCGGATTCCCCCGGCTTAAAGGGGCTGTTTAAATTGAGGGACAGCTGGGTATTATATACCGAATGTTAAAAATGAACTTGCGGTTTTGCGGTTCCTTCGTTACCCTAAATAAAAAGAGAAGTTATTTCGGTTACCGATTATTTCATAAAGTGTTATAAAAAATGATAAATAAGAAGGTTTTAATATGAGTGAAACACAGCATAAGACAAATCAACTGCCGATTGTTGCCGTCTTGATTATGGGGACTTTTATCGCCATTTTGAATCAGACGCTATTGACGACGGCTTTGCCTCCGATCATGAGGGACTTAAACATTACGCCGGGGCTTGCCCAATGGCTGACGACCGTTTTTATGCTCGTGAATGGGATCATGATTCCAGTTACGGCTTTTTTAATTGAAAAATTCACGACGAGAAAGCTGTTCATGGCGGCAATGTCTTTATTTACGGCTGGGACTTTGATCTGCGCCTTGTCATTCAGCTTTTCGGCGCTGATTGTAGGACGCGTCGTCCAGGCGGCCGGCGCGGGCATTATGATGCCATTGATGCAGACGGTGCTTTTATTGATTTTCCCAAAAGAAAAGCGCGGATCAGCGATGGGAATGGTCGGGCTTGTGATTGCCTTCGCTCCCGCTGTCGGACCGACCTTGTCAGGCTGGATCGTCGATCGCTACCCTTGGGAAGTATTGTTTTACCTGTTGCTTCCGTTTGCCGTTATCGACATGATTGCCGCACACTTTATTTTAAAAAATGTCACCGAACAGACGTCGCCTAAGATGGATGTCACTTCCATCATATTGTCTTCACTTGGCTTCGGCGGCATTTTGTACGCCTTCAGCAGCGCCGGTGTTGCGGGCTGGACGGGTGCGGACGTGTTGGCCGGCTTCGCGGTCGGCAGTGTTACGCTGTTTTGGTTCATTTGGAGGCAGCTCCATTTGGAAGAACCGATTTTGGAGTTCAGGGTATTTAAATATCCGATGTTTACACTTGCGACGATTATCGGGATGGTTGTCTTTATGTCGATGATCGGAGCGGCGACGATCGTGCCGATGTATATGCAGGATATGCGCCATTTCACAGCGATGGAATCGGGAATGATGCTGTTTCCGGGAGCTGTAGTGATGGGGCTGATGTCTCCGATTACCGGAAGAATTTTTGATAAAATCGGCGCGCGGATCTTGAGCATCACCGGTTTAACGGCGATCTTCGTGACCACATTGCTCTTGACCCATCTGACAAAGACGACGCCTTTTGCGTATTTGTCTGTCGTCTATGCGATTCGGATGGTCGGCATGGGGATGGTGCTCATGCCTGTTACAACAGCCGGCTTGAACCAGCTACCGCGCCATTTGATTCCTCACGGAACGGCCATGAACAATACGATGAGACAGATGTCCGGATCGATCGGGACGGCTGTTCTCATCACCATCATGACACAGCGTGCGCTTGCTGATCCTGCCGGTCCGTCTTCGGATACGGCGATGATTCACGGCGTCAATCTGGCGTTTATGACCGCGGCCGCATTGTCGGGAATCGGATTGGTTCTCTCATTCTTTATTAAGCAGCACCGCCGCGGACGGCTCGACGGCAGCAGAAGGAAACAAGCGAAAGGCCGCTTGGCCATTCATGAAAAATAATAAATCCCGGGTTTTTATGAACCCGGGATTTTCTTATGCTTATTCGAATCCGTGAACCATTGTGTCAGGATCGGGACCGACGCGCTCATCTTTGTTAAGAGCGTTGATTTTTTCGACATCTTCCGCTGTTAATTCAAAGTCAAATATGTCGGCATTTTCAATAATGCGGTGCTCTTTGATTGACTTCGGAATGGTGACGACTTCATTTTGCAAATCCCAGCGCAGGATGACTTGAGCGACGGATTTGTTGTATTTTTTAGCGATGTCAGTCAGCACTTGATCATCGAGGAGTTTTCCCTGCATGAGCGGAGACCATGCTTCCACCTGAATGCCCTGTTTTTTGCAGTAGTCTCTGAGTTCAGCCTGAGTCAGCCGCGGATGGAACTCAACCTGATTGACCATCGGTTTAATTTCCGCATCTTCCAATAAGCTTTCCAAATGGTGCACATTGAAGTTGCTGACGCCGATCGCTTTCACTCTGCCGTCTTTGTACAGCTTTTCTAGTGCGCGCCACGTATCTTTATATTTGTCTTTTCCAGGCCAATGAATCAAATATAAATCAAGGTAGTCAAGGCCGAGTTTTCGAAGGCTTTCATCAAAAGCCGCCAATGTTTTTTCATATCCCTGATCGCTGTTCCAAACCTTTGACGTGATGAAAAGCTCTTCGCGGGGAACGCCTGCTTCTTTAATCCCTTTGCCGACGCCTTCTTCGTTTTGATAGATAGCGGCTGTGTCAATGCTCCGGTATCCGTTTTTAATGGCTGCTTTCACAGATTCTACGACTTGGCTGCCTTCTTCCACTTTGAAAACTCCGAGTCCGAACCATGGCATTTTCACACCGTTATGTAATGTCACAGTATCCTTTAAACTGCTTACCATTTTGAACGACCACCTTTCTTTTTTTCATGCTTTTAAACGCACCGCTGTTATTATCTCACACTGGGTGGATTTTACAAAACAACTTGCTCAATCGGCTTCATGAGCCAACACGAGCGCTCCGGTGATTCCCTGATCATCGCCGAGACCCGGCGGCACGATGTATCCTTCAAGATCAGGCAGGTCAACATATCCGTTCATATATTCGGCAAGCTTTTTGCGAATCAGCGGGAACAGCTGCTGCTGCTTCATGACACCGCCGCCCATGATGATTTTTTCAGGGCACAGGATCAAGATATATTGCATGAGAGCCTGCGCTAAGTAGTCGGCTTCAATCTCCCAAACTTCCTCGTTTTCAGCCAAATCATTGCCCTTTTTCCCCCAGCGCTTTTCAAGCGCCGGACCCGATGCCATCCCTTCAAGGCAGTCCTTGTGATACGGACAGATTCCTTCAAACGTATCGTGCGGATGCCGTCTAATGAGAAGGTGACCCATTTCAGGATGGAGCGTGCTCTGCACGAGCCGGCCGCCGACAATCGCTCCTGCTCCGATTCCTGTACCTACTGTAATATACAAGCAGCTTTCCAAGCCTTGCGCCGCTCCTTTTGTCAGTTCGCCAAGCGCGGCAGCGTTTACATCAGTCGTAAACGAAACCGGTATGCCGAGCCTTTTTTTCAACTCGGGAATAAACGGGTACCCCTTCCAGGCTAATTTCGGCGTATTGGTTATGTATCCGTAATCCTCTTTATCTTTTGCAACGGATATAGGTCCAAAAGAGCCCACTCCCATTGATGTGAGTTGATACTTGCTGAAGAAATCGGTCAGTTTTCCAATGGTCTCTTCAGGCGTCTCCGTCGGTATCGTCAGCCTGTCAATGATTTCTCCCTTTTCTGTTCCAACTGCACAAACAAACTTTGTGCCTCCTGCTTCTATTGCACCGTAATGTTTCATCCTCTCGGCTCCTTTTCATCTGTTTGAATTGCTTTAATTGAATCATAAATCAGACGATGAAAGAAAGCAATCGCACTGAATAATGATTCACCAGAGCATGGGAGCTTTTGATGCTGACGGAAGAATGCTTCCCGAAAATGTGACAGTTTTCAAACAGCTGCAGCGCTTGTTTTTTCGCTTAAAGAGGCTTCTGCCCGCTTTATTTCAACTGTGAAAAAGAGGATTTTTTTCAGGCCCGCTCGAAGCTTTAATGAGGAGGGATATCATGAAGCATCCATTCCACACTTACCGTTCTTTATTTCCGATATTGTCTGGTCATGTTCACCTTGCCGCATGCTCCGGAAGCGCGTTGGCTCTGCCTGTTGCCAAAGCGGTTGATGAGTATCAGAACGGCCTTTTAACAGCCGGTGCAGACTGGAAAGCGCATCTCGGCAAGATGGATGAGGCCAAGGAAAAATTCGCCATGCTGATCGGTGCCGAAAAAGAAGAGATAGCCGTTTTGCCGTCAGTATCTGACGCAGTGGCGGCTGTCGCCGCTTCATTGCCGCAGCCACCCCACCGAAGGCAGATCGCCTTCACGGATATCGATTTTCCTGCCGTCGGCCAAATTTGGCTTGCGCAAGACCGCTTCAAAGATCACCTTATCATCATTCAGAGCGATGACGGGATGATTGACTTGGAACAATACGAAAAAGACGTTACCGAGCAGACGCTCTTGACTTGTGTACCCCATGCCGGCTATCGGAACGGGTTTAAACAAGATGTAAAACAGATTGCCGAGATTGTTCATCAAAAAGGGTCGCTTTTATTTGTCGACGCCTATCAAACTGCCGGACACATTCCGATTCATGTCAAAGACATGGATATCGACATCCTTGCGGCGGGGACGCGCAAGTACATGCTCGGCATTCCCGGAACGGCTTTTTTGTATATGAAACGCGAACTTTGCGGACAATTTGAGCCGAAGACGGCCGGCTGGTTCGGCAGGAACAAACCATTTGCCTTAGATTCATGCTTTGCGGAAGGTGCGAAACGCTTCGAGTCGGGGACACCGTCATTTATCAGCATTTACGCGGCAGACGCGGCACTGAAGCTACTGCTTGAAGCAGAGCCCGGCAGGATCGAGCCCTACCTGCGGCAGCTCGCGGCATTCTCTTTGCAATACGGGGCGGAAAAAGGCCTGAAGATCGCAGGCCCCGAAACCGTACATAACAGAACAAGCCTGATCTCGGTGTATGCCGAAGAGGCGGGCCGTATGGAAGCTCTCTTGCGTGAAAAGCATATCATCGTCTCAGCGCGAAACAACGTCATCAGAATAGCCCCGCATTTTTACAATACAAAGGAGGAAATCAGGTTTGTGATGGATGAGATGGCGGCGCTCTTTGGTTAACCCTGCTTGAAAATAGACAGAATGCGATTTTTTCCTTAAACTATAAAAAAACAATTTTCATCAAGGAATGAGACAAATTGGAGCTTTATATTGACGGAGAAATAGAAGAGCAGAGGAAGTCCCCGTGCCGAAGCGTCTTGTTTGCCATTTTGGCTGTTTTGCTTGCGTCAGGCATTACGATCGGATATATCGTTTATACGCATTTTTACTCGATGAATCATCTGCCGAAAGGAAATTGGATTCAGTCTTCCGCTTCGCCGAATCAAGCATACAACCTGAATTTGTATAGCGTGAATAAAGGCGGGGGAACGAACTCCCCTTCCGTCAGAGGGGAATTGACAACGGTTGCCACCGGTGAACGAAAAAACATTTATTGGGGATACGAAGAAGAACATGCCAAAATCGAATGGCAGGACAAATACCATGTGTCCATCAACAACAACGTGCTGGATGTCAGAACTGATATATATGATGGAAGAAGAGAGTGACAGCGTCACTCTCAGCCTTTGGAAAAAGTTTGTATGACCGCTCGTATAAGCCGCTGCATCTCTATGACATAGACAACAAAACTGTGGTTTATTTACTGCAAAAACGTAATACACGTTCATTTACGTATTGAGGCTGTTCCATTGATAAAACGTGACCTGCCTGTTTTATGATTTCCGCTTCAATACCAGGAACGAATGTTGAGGCGCGATGTAAGGCTGATTGCGGGTCATAGATGACTTCATGTTCACCCAGCAATAATAGAATAGGGACTTTTACTGATTTTAATTCGTCGTCAGTGAAAACATACGGAAATCCGTCGGCGTTAGGCTTGGGCTGTCTTAATCCATCCTGCCACATTACGCCTGCATGAAACTGCTCTGCAAAAACCGGGTGTAACACATTACGATCTGTCATCATCCAATTTAAGAAATTCTCTACTCCATCAGGCTCTATGAGGCTAAGAGCGTATTGATAAAAATCGTGATGAAACAGCAAAAATGTTTCCGCGGGGCTAAGGATAGCTGCGCTTTCTACTCTCTCTGGCGCACGTAAAACGAAATTCATCGTATGAAGCCCGCCAAGCGAAAGACCAACCATGTGCGACTTCTCTATCCCCAAAGCGTCGAACACTTCGAGAAGCCAATCAGCGTAACCCGCCCTCGTACCGCATAAATCTGCAGGGATGCTTTTGTTCTTATCACCTATGATATCGATTGCATATGTTCGGTATTTGCTGCTCCAATCCTCGATATTGGGGTACCACATAGTGGAGCTGAATAATGCGCCATGAAGCAATACAAGCGGCGGGGCATCCTCAGGTCCGCTTGCAATAATATGCGTTTGGCCGAAACGGGTAGATACGTAGAAAGATTTGTAATGAACTGGCCAAAGACCAAGGCTTTCCTTATAAGCTTGAAAATAGCGAATACCACTGTCACTTAAATCAGGGGTAATCGGTGAATGGTTTGACATGAAAATATTTCCCTCCCAATAAATCCTCTTCAAATGAATATGCCGTTACGTGTAGGGGAGTTTGTTATTATATATAACAGACTATATATATAGTGTATTACAGAATAAATTAATCATCAAACCCCAATATTAAAAAGCATTATATTATGGTACAGAATTATAAAATTGAACATAACAGATTTCAATTGGCGATTTCGATTTCGTAATCTCCTGCATGTAAAATGAAAATAGAAATCTAATAGGTTGTTAATCGACTAGAAGTTTTAATATGTTATATATCTTCGAGAAAAAGAGAAGCGATTTGATGAATAAAAGCTTTTATATTATTTAGCCAGACCACTTTCCTCTATAAATGATGGCAATCATTTCATTTTTGTTTAAGATGACAAACTCTTTAACAATCTCTCCTGCCAGAATATAAGAAGATTGCCACAGACTCAGCCTAGTGTAAAAAAGTCTGTAAAAAAAAAGCTTATAGAAACACTGGTTTCTCTACAAAAAGAGGTGACAGCGTCACTCTCTTTTCGTATACATATCATTTGAAACACCGTTTAAAAAACGCGTTTCCTTTCCAAGGGAAAAGAGATGGAGCTCATGCATCGCCCTCGTGCACGCCGTATAAAACAGAGTCCGCTCTCTTTCTTTTTTGTATTGTTTTTCAGAAGCGTCATAAATGACGACGGCATCAAATTCGATCCCTTTCGCCAAATAGACGGGAATGACGATCACGCCTTTTTGAAACGTTCTCGTTTCTTTATCGATCAGTTTAAGCTCTGTATGCTGCTGAAGATGCCGGAACGCATCCCTGCATTCCCGGACTGTTTTACAGATGACTGCAATCGTCTCAAGTCCTTCTTTTTGAAGGGCGGTCAAAAGGGAAGCCATCTTTTTATGATGTGCATGAAGGTCGGCCGATATTGTCAAAGTCGGTTTTTTGCCGTTCCTGTTAAAGGCTTCGATCTCTTCGCCTCCCTCGATGATGCGTTTTGTCAATTCAACAATTTCTTTCGTCGACCTGTAGCTGCGCTTCAAGGTGATGATCTCCGTTTTTTCGCCTTCAAACACGCCTCCCGACAGGAGCGTCTTATCGTGATAAGCATGGGCAAGAATCGCCTGGTTTAAGTCTCCCAGCATTGTGATGCTGCACGCGGGAAACAGGCTCTTCAAAAAAGCAAGCTGAAAAGGCGTGTAATCCTGGGCTTCATCAATGAATAAATGGCGGATTGCCGTGTTTTTTCTCCCGCCTGTCAGCTGGTTTTTCATATATAAAAAAGGGACGGCATCTTCATACGGCAGCTTCTCAAAACGAAAGCTTTTCTGGGTGAATGTGCAAATGCTCTGCCAGTCATCGGGGCGGGTTTGCGGAGTATAGCGCCCGGAAAAAAGCTGAAGGTACGTTCCTTTAAAATCAATAAAGCCGAACGCTTTTACCGCTTGCTTGAGCGGCTTGAACTCCCTTTCGGCAATGATAGCGGCAAGGAGGCTTTGTTCCCTTTCATAATCGTCAAACGTATTCTCCGTAAAGCGCTGTTCTTCCTGAAGACGTTTGTAGGCCTTTAAATATTCCTCTTTATCCAGCAGCTCGCTTTCCTCAATGACCCAGTCTTTTTTTCTTTCTTGGCGTTCGTATTTGTTCAGCAGCTGTAACAGCCATTTTCCCGTTTGTTCAATCCGGTTGGACAGCGTATCTGCATGATCAAGGGCCGCGAAAAATTCCCGCACCTGATCGCTTGTAATGATCCTTTTTCCGCGAAAGGCGATATGTTTAAACACCAGATCCAGACGCCCTTTTGCCAAACATTTGACGTAATCATCGATAATGCCTTTGAAGGCCAGACTGGATTTCAATTCGATTGATTTCATCCGGATGCGCTGCTCCTCATCGTCTGAAGCAGTTAAACAATATTCGAGCTGATCGAACGGAGTCTCGCACGAAACCTGCTTTCCAAGGCGGCGCGCCACAAATTCCTGGAATGTCGTCTGCTGGATGTTTTCCTCTCCGAGCTCAGGCAGAACATTGGCGACATAGCTGTTAAAAAGCAGGTTTGGCGAGAATAGCAGCATCTGGCTCGACTCGATCTGCCCGCGGCCGCGGTACAGCAAATACGCAGCCCGCTGCAATGCCGCCGACGTTTTTCCGCTGCCAGCCGCTCCCCGAACAATTAAAAAGCGGCTCCTTTCGTTCCGAATAATCTGATTCTGTTCTTTTTGAATCGTGGCGACGATGCTTTTCATCTGAATATCTGCCTGCTGCCCCAGGACTTCCTGAAGGACTTCATCTCCAATCGCCATATCCGTATTAAACATCGCTTTCAGCCGGCCGTTTTTGAAGAGAAATTGCCTTTTCAGCTCAATCGTTCCCCTGACTGTCTCGTCCGGAACTTCGTATTGAGCCGCACCGGGACCATAGTTGTAAAACAGACTTGAAATCGGCGCTCTCCAATCATAAATCAAAAACCGCTCTTCTTTTTCGTCCATTAAAGAGGCGAGTCCGATGTAGACGGATTCAGCGTTTTCTTCGCCGTCCTCCAAAAAATCTACGCGGCCGAAATAAGGCGATTCTTTCAC
Organism: Bacillus sp. GM2; assembly: GCF_056155945.1. Taxonomy (NCBI): domain Bacteria; kingdom Bacillati; phylum Bacillota; class Bacilli; order Caryophanales; family Bacillaceae; genus Bacillus; species Bacillus sp. GM2. Next base: position 113,941 of record NZ_JBRKSZ010000007.1, on the reverse strand, counting down.
TTTTAACAAGTTTTTCAACTCGTTGTAAAACTGCTTATGGCTCCTTTCCCTTTCAGCCAAAAACTCAGCCTGCTGTTTAATGCTAAAAAATGTTTCAACCGCTTCATTTTCATCGGCCAAGTTTACGGTGACATCGCTCCAGAAATGTTTCCGTAAATCGATGATATCCTCCTTCAATCCGCCGGTCTTTCCCTTTAGAGAATGAAGCTTCTGATCCAATTCCTTTAAAACAAGCCGGATTCGTTTTTCCTCTTCCAGCCATTCCTGACCGTTTTCCTGCACGCTGACCACTCCCTAAAAAGATTTGACATCAAAAAATATTCATGATAAAATAAAAATGGATAATACTATAATATTTGAAATTTTATGTTAAAATACACTTCATCTTATCATATAACCTTTGGTCAAATCAATATAAAAAGCCGATTTTTCAATCAACGAAAAATCGGCTTTTTTCTATTCAGCTGTGGGATCGCAGCGAACGATTCGGCAGCTTCCAGTTAAACATGTACGAACATACGCGGCATGCGACCAGCAAAGCAAACAGGATATACAGCGTGAGCGGTTTCTCCGCCCAGCCCATGCCGATAATGAATCCGCCCAAAGCGGCCCAAACGGCGTAGATCTCGGTTTTCAGCACGAGCGGCTTTCTTCCGGCCAAAAGGTCCCGGATCATTCCGCCGCCGCTTCCTGTTAAGACCGCCGCAACGATCACCGCGCTGACCGGATGGTTCATGTGAACGGCATAAAGCGCTCCTTGTATCGCAAATGCGGCAAGACCGATCGCGTCTGAAAAGCTCCCCCAGATGCTCCAGTGCTTTAACAGGAGCTTCGGAAACAAAAAAACGATCGTGATCGAAACAAGAGCGATTAGAAACAGGCTCCCCTGCTCCCATAAGGCGGACACCGGAACTCCGATGAGCAGGTTTCTGATCGCCCCTCCGCCGAACGCTGTCACAATCCCCAATATATAAACTCCTAAAATATCATACTCTTCTTCCATTGCAACGATCGCTCCGCTGATCGCAAAAGCGACGGTGCCGATGATGCTCAACACTTCCCAAGCCATCTAAGGTGTCCTCCATACTAAACTTCAATCTTTTTGATTTTATAACTTCTCCAACCTTTAAATCAACCCTCTCTGAATCAAAATATCTTATAATATAAAAAGACGTTTTTAAAGGGGTGAAAACATGGAACAGGAGATCATCATCGAAAAAGCGAAAGCCGGGTGGGTCCAGGAATTTGAATCTGAAAAACAGCGGCTCACGGATGCCCTCGGAAAAAAAGTTATCGCTGTCGAACATATCGGCAGCACCTCTGTTCCCGGCTGCGGCAAAACCGGTGCTCGATCTGATGGCCGGCGTCAACAGTCTCAGCGAAGCTTCAGCGTGGATCGAACCGCTTGAGCAGCTCGGTTATGAGCACGTATTTCACGAAGCCTTCCCGGCCAGGCGCTTTTTTCGAAAGGGGATGTGGAGGGCGGGCACACACCATCTGCACGTATATGTTTTTCAAAGCGAAGAATGGAAAAACCAGCTGAGATTCCGAAATTATTTAAGAAAGCACTCCGCCGAGCGGCAAGAATATGAAACATTGAAAAAAACCTTGGCGCAGCGCTTTCCATATGACCGCACCTCCTACACAAAGGGAAAAGAATCGTTCATTAAAGCCGTGATTGAGAAAGCAAAACATTTGGAAAGGAGCGGCCCGGCATGCTGAAAAAGACAAAACATAAATTGCTTACAATAGCCATCGCCTTCATTATGGCGGTTTTGTTATACTACTATGTCCAAGTCACGAAGTGAAAGCGGGCATTATACGCGCAAGGCCATTCGGACCGTTTTGAGGATATGCCCTTCAAAGTCTTCATCATATTCGGAGACATCCTCAAAACCCCTCGCCTTGTAAAAGTTTTTTCCGGTGCGGTTTTCCGTTTCAACCTCTACAAAGATCTTTTTTACTCCCTCCAAATGTTTTAGCCCCTCTTCCAATAATGCGGTTCCGATGCCTTTTCCTTGGTGTTCCGGGGCTAAATAAATGGCAGCGAGATAGGCCTCCCCTCCTTCTCTGACAAAGGAGTAGTTAGCAAAGCCGACGATTTTTCCGTCCGCTTCTGAAACGAGCATTAACGAGTGTTCCAAACGCTGCTGCATTCTCTCATCATTGTACGCTTTCTGCAAGAATTTCTCTTGAATATCGAAAGGGATTATCCCTTCATAAGTGTGATTCCAGCTTGTTTTGGCAATCTGCTGCACTTGTCGGATGTCTTGCTTTTTCATTTTACGAATCTTAATTTCCATCCTCATCATCCTTATCCATTTGATAATTTCCAAATATTATAGCATTTATTTTGTTGAACATGTAAAAAAAAAGAGCATTGTCAGACAATGCTCTTTTTACTCGTCTTTCCCCTTGAGAAAGCACATAAAAATGATAATCAAAATAAATGCGATAAGGGCGAGAAACGGAATCGTGATGAAACCGAACCAATTGATATACTGCCCTGAGCAAGGCACTCCTGTGACACACGGTTTAATACCGTTGAATCCGGGAATTTTTTGTTCCATGTAATGCATCAGGGAAATGCCTGCGCCGATCACCGCCATCGGCAGCACGTATTTTTTCACGCGGGCATCGCCCTGAAATGTCGCAATTCCAAGGATCAGCACGAGCGGATACATCATAATCCGCTGATACCAGCACAGTTCGCAAGGAATGAATTTACGGATTTCGCTGAAGTACAGGCTGCCTAGCGTCGCCGTTAATGAGACGATCCAGGCGCCGTACAGAAAAAACAGTTTATTTTTCATCAGACTGGCCTTTCAGCTCTTTGTCGATCGTTTCTTTGATTTTGTCATAATCAAACGGTTTGTCGATTTTTACGCCGTTGACAAAGATTGTCGGCGTCGAGTCTACTTCGTATTTGCTGATGAGCGAATTGTCCGTTTTTAATTGCTCAGCGAACGTTTTGTCATTTAAGCTGCTGACGAGCTTATCGCGTTTGATTTTCGTATTCGCTTCCGTGATGTCCGCCAATTTTGCCGGCGTCGCCCACTCGTTTTCCATCGTGTCATTGTCAGGCTGCGCTTTGTACAACGCTTCATGGAATTTCCAGAATGAAGCCGGATCTTCCTTCCATACTTGCTCGGAAGCGAGGGCGCTCAATTCAGAGCCTCTGCCGTGCTGTTCATTGACGAAGTTAATATATGAAAAATTAACTTGATCTTTATCGATGTAATCCTTTTTCAAATCCGGAAAGACGGTCTCAGTCCACTGTTTGCAGCTGGGACACTTGTAATCCCCGAATTCTGTGATCGTTACAGTCGCATCTTTGTTGCCAAGAAGCGGCTGTCCTTCAATTGAAGGCTTGTCATCAAAGGTTTGCGAAGCATTTTGGGTTTGATTGTTGATTACGACAAGTGCGCCGATCAGAAAAACGACCATGACTGTCATAATCACTGCAAATTTCATCGGTGACTGCTGTTTCTTCTTCACTTAGACACCTCATTATTCTTATTTTTTAGTATGCCAGTTTGATAACCTCTTTCATTTTAACAAGACAAGCCGCATTCGTGAAGATGCTAAAAAAGGAATTTCCAGTTCATTAGGTGGTAAAAAAGTTACATTTCTTTCACTTTTAAAACCCTCATCGCATTTAAAACGGCTAAAAGGGTAACACCGACGTCTGAAAAGACGGCTTCCCACATCGTCGCGATGCCGAAAGCACCCAAGATGAGAAAAACACTTTTAACGCCGAGCGCAAAGATAATATTCTGCCAGACAATCGCCCTCGTCCGCTTGGCAATGCTGACGGCTTCCGCAATTTTTGAAGGCTGATCCGTCATGATCACAATATCAGCCGCTTCGACTGCCGCATCAGAGCCAAGGCCTCCCATGGCAACCCCGATATCCGCTCTCGCCAAGACCGGCGTATCGTTGATGCCGTCTCCTGCGAATAGCAGCTTTTCTTTTGGAAGCTTTTGCTTGTCAAATGCTTCAATGCGGTCCACCTTATGCTGCGGAAGAAGCTCCGCATGCACTTCATCAATGGACAGTTCCGCGCCGACCGCCTCACCGGTCTCTTTCGCGTCGCCCGTCAGCATCACCGTTTTTTTAATCCCCGCTTTTTTCAAAGCAGAGATCGCACGCTTGGCATCCTCTTTGATTTCGTCTGCGATAACAATCGAGCCGATAAACGTATCGCCGGCGGCTACATAAACAACGGTACCGATTTCGCTTTCCTCTTGATACTCTATGCCGAATTTCTTCATGAGCTTGGCATTGCCGGCCAAAATGACGGCTCCGTCTACAACCGCTCTGACGCCGAAGCCGGCCGTCTCGCTGTAATCCTTGATGCGATCCGCTTGGACTTCCTTCCCGTATGCTTCACGGATCGACTCGGCGATCGGGTGGCCTGAGAAATGTTCGGCAAGCGCCGCATATTCAAGCAGTTCATCTTCTTTGACACGGCCTGCCGGCGAGAGCTTAACAACGGCAAATTCGCCTTTTGTTAAAGTGCCTGTTTTGTCAAAAACGGCGTATTTGACATCATTGAGCGCTTCTAAATAATTGCCGCCTTTTACGAGTATACCCGTTTTTGACGCTGCTCCGATGCCGCCGAAAAAGCCGAGCGGAATGGAAACGACGAGGGCGCACGGACAAGAAATGACCAAAAAGACGAGGGCCCGGTACACCCAATCCGACAGCGCGGCTCCGGAAATGATCAGCGGCGGGACAAAAGCGAGAAGAAGCGCGACTATGACAACAAAAGGCGTGTAGTACTTGGCGAATTTGGTGATAAAGTTCTCTGTTTTTGCTTTTCTGCTGCTGGCATTCTGGACGAGGTCAAGAATCTTTGAAACGGTTGATTCACTGTATTCTTTGTCCACTTTCACTTCAAGCACGCCGTTTTTGTTGACAAATCCGCTCAGCACCTCTTCGCCCGGCACGGCTTCTCGCGGAACGGATTCCCCGGTTAATGCGGACGTATCGACAAGCGATTTGCCCGCTCGCACTTTGCCGTCAAGCGGGACTTTCTCTCCTGGCTTGACGATGATGACATCGCCCGCTTTAACCTCATCAGGAGATACTTTAACCGTACCGCCTTCCGTTTGAAGATTGGCGTAATCGGGACGGATGTCCATCAAATCGCTGATCGATTTCCTGGAGCGGCTGACCGCGGCTCCCTGGAACAGCTCGCCTATTTGATAGAACAGCATAACCGCCACACCCTCGGGATACTGCTGAATGATAAATGCACCCAGAGTGGCGATCGTCATTAAAAAGTGCTCATCAAAAACCCGGCCGCGAAAGATGTTTTTGACGGCCCTTAATACGACATCACCGCCGATGATGAGGTAAGCAAGGAAAAAGAGAATCCACTCAGCTGCGGTACCGCCGGGAAACAGAAAGCCCGCCGCGCCGAGAACGGTTCCTGCAGCCAGTCTTGCAACCGTTTTTTTAAACCGGCCATCACCTTCGGATGGAGCTTGTTTTGTCCCTTCCTTCAACATTACGTTGACGTGCGGTTCGATCTCGGTTACTTTTTTCTTTATTTTTGAAGGAATGTCTTCACCGCTGTTTTGGTCGACTTTGACAGTCAGCGTGCTTGTTGCGAAATTGACTGAACACGCTTCAATCCCTTTCATACCGGCTATCTCATGCTCAATTTTTTGTGCGCAATTGCCGCAGTCGAGACCGTTTAACATGTATTCCTGCTTCACCTTTTCCATCTCTCTCACCTTTCTTTTTCAGCGCCGGGCTTTATTTTATATATGAGCATATACGCATATATCGTCTACCCTTATTATATGCTTCATCTGAAAAATGTGTCAATCGATCTTTGTTATCATCGCACCGGCTGTTTCCGTGTTTACCCTGCATTCCGCGTGTGCAAAACTCTGCTGGCATATTGGAAGCGATGGCCAAATATACTTAGTTTAGCTATTAAACTAACAAGCTTTTTTCATAAGGAGTGAACGTTTTTGAAAAAATCGTGTCTGATGGTCATCTGCCTCGCCTTTCTTCTCGTTTTTTCCACAGGCTGCAAAAACTGCACCGGCGCAAAGCATGCGGAAGAAATCAAAGTCTGGGATTATTTCACCGGCAGGCAGCAGGAACTTTATCATGAACTTGTCGATCGGTACAATCGGTCTCAGGACCGGTATAAAGTCGTAACAGAGTACATTCCTTTTAATGAAGTGAAAAAGCAGCTGTCTGTCGGAGCAGCCGGCAATGCCATGCCTGACGCCGTTTTTCTTGACAATGTCGACAATGCCTCATTCGCCGCCATGGGCGTGCTCGAAGATTTGACGGAGAAAGTCGAGCAATGGGGGCAGGCTGACCGGTATTATGAGGGGCCGCTCTCATCAGCCGTATATGAAGAGAAGTACTACGGCATCCCTTTCGCAAGCAATGCGCTTGCTTTGTTTTACAACAAAGACCTCTTGAAGGATGCAGGGATTTCCAAGCCGCCTGAAACGTGGAGCGAGCTGAAAAAAGCAGCGAAAAAAATGAGCAAAGGCCAAACGAAAGGATTTGCCCTGTCAGCCGTCAAATCAGAGGAAAGCGCTTTTCAATTTTATCCGTTTCTTTTGTCTTCCGGAGCAGATTTAAAACAGCTGCATTCAAAAGAAGCAGCCTCTTCCCTGCAGTTTTTAACGGATCTGGTCAAAGAAGGCGCAATGAGCAAGGAAGTGTTAAACGCCACCCAGGATGATCTGGCCAGACAGTTTGCAGCAGGTCAGCTCGCCATGATGATCAACGGCTCCTGGAATATTGAACGGCTGAAAGAAGCCGGGCACTTACATTACGGGATTACCTACATCCCGAAAGATCAAACATTCGCTTCCGCCCTCGGCGGGGAAAATATCGCGGTCGTTAAAGGAAAAAACACCGACGGCGCCTGGGATTTCATCACTTGGCTGATCGATCCGGAGCGGCTCGAAACGCTGACAGCGGAAACAGGTGTATTCCCGCCGCGTAAGGATTTGCTCGAATCATCAAGTCATTGGAAAACAGATGACAATTTAAAAGCCTTCATTCCAATCATGGAGATTGCATCAGCCCGCGGTCCTTCGAAAAACTGGCCGAAAATTTCGGAAGCTTTACAGACGGCCCTGCAGGAAGCATTGAGCGAAAGCAAAACGCCGAAAGAAGCGCTGGATGAGGCCGCACAAAAAATCAACGCCTTAAACTAGCTTTAAGCGCACGAAGGAGTTTTGACATGATCAGAACCATTGTCCGTAAATGGGAAGGGTACTTCTATTTGTTTCCGGCCGTTCTTTTTATGCTTGCCCTTATCGGTTATCCTCTCATCTACAACATGATTCTCAGCTTTCAAAACGTGTCGCTTGCAAATATAGCCTCACAGGATATCAGCTATATAGGAATCGACAATTATCAGCGGCTTGCCCAGGATAAAGTATTTTGGGCATCTTTAAAAAACACGTTGCTTTACACGGCCGGAAGCGTCGTTTTTCAGTTTGCAATCGGCTTTTTGCTCGCTTTGTTTTTCAGCATGAAATTTCGGCTTGCCCCGTTTCTCAGGGGATTGATGATGGTGAGCTGGCTCATTCCGCTGACGGTTACGGCGCTTTTATTCAAGTTTATGATGGCTTCAAATGAAGGCGTCTTCAATCAGCTGCTCCTATCATGGGGAATGATCGACAATCCAATCCCCTGGCTGTCAGACCCGAAGATTGCTATCTGGTCCGTTATTATTGCCAACATCTGGGTCGGCATTCCCTTTAATATGCTGCTCATATCCGCAGGTCTCAGCTCCCTTCCGGAAGACGTCTATGAAAGCGCAAGCCTTGACGGCGCCAATGCTTTTCAGAAATTCATTCATCTGACCCTGCCCTTATTGCGGCCGGTGATCACCGTCGTCATGATGCTTGGCTTCATTTATACGTTCAAAGTGTTCGACCTTGTGTTTGTGATGACTGGAGGCGGCCCCGTGCACGCTACTGAAGTCCTGTCAACCGTCAGCTACCGCTACTCCTTTGACGAATTTCAATTCAGCATGGGCGCAGCAAGCGCCAATGTCCTGTTTTTTATTCTTCTTTTGGTCAGTCTTATCTATTTGCGGCTGATCAAAAAAGATGAGGTGATGTCATGAAAACGAAGCAAAAGGAATGGCTCTTTAACATTATTGGCGTCCTCGTTACGGCCGGCTTTTTATTCCCCGTTTACTGGATGATCGCCACGGCTTTCAAAAGCGAGGCAGAATTGTTTAAAACACCGCCTTTATTGTGGCCCGAGACATTCCGGACGGACAGCTTCGAAGCTGTGTTCACTTCAGGCATCGCCGGATACTTTTTGAACAGCCTGCTGATTTCCGGGGCGGCTGCCGCCATCGTTCTTATATTGGCCGTTCCTTCCGCTTACGGCTTGGCGCGCTTTCGGATCAAGGGCAAAAAAATGTTCATTTTACTGTTTCTCATCACGCAAATGCTGCCTGCCACCGTTGTTTTGACTCCGCTGTTTATCGCCTTTAATCAACTGAACATATTAAACACGTATATCGGACCGATTTTGACGGGGGCAACGCTCGGCGTTCCTTTTTCGGTTTTAATGCTCAGAACTTTTTTTCTCGGGATCCCCAAGGATCTTGAAGATGCGGCCAAAATCGACGGCTGCAGCAGTTTTACCGCATTCATCCGCATCATTTTGCCTATCAGCGTACCCGGGATTGCCGTCAGCGGAGCGGTTTCCTTCTTTTTTACATGGGGAGATTTGATTTACAGCATGACATTCAACCGAAATCAGGAGCTGTGGCCGCTGACGGCAGGCATTTACAATGTGATCAGCCAATACGGAATCCAGTGGAATGATTTGATGTCATTTGCCGTTTTATCGGTTCTGCCTGTCATCATCATTTTTATACTGCTTCAAAAGCAGCTTGTTAAAGGTCTAATCAGCGGATCCATCAAGTAAAAAGAAAGGGTGTTTTCGATCATGAAATTTTCAGACGGCTACTGGCTGACGCGCGAAGGATATCACATCAACACGCCAAAAGAAGCCTACGACCGAATGATTGATCAGCAATCATTGACCGTATACGGGCCTGTCAAAGCGGTTCAAAAGCGCGGGGACACGCTGGACACCCGCATGCTCACCGTCAGATTTTCGAGTCCTCTTGAAGACGTGATCCGTGTGCAAGTGTCCCATTTTCAAGGGGAAACGCCTCGGAAGCCCGAGTTTCAGCTGCATATGACAGACGTTGAACCGGTCATCTCCGAACACGATGATGCGCTGACCTTCCAAAGCGGCAGCCTCTGCGTCGAAGTGAACAAAAACAGTTGGGGCTACCAATTTTCACGTGATGGACAGAGCCTGACCGCAAGCGAATCGAACAGCCTCGCCTATATTACGAGCGATGACGGGCGCACATTTATGAGGGAACAGCTCAACATCGGCGTCGGCGAATTGATCTACGGTCTCGGCGAGCGTTTTACGGCATTCGCGAAAAACGGCCAAACCGTAGACATCTGGAATCAGGACGGCGGAACAAGCACGGAGCAGGCGTATAAAAATGTGCCGTTCTATTTGTCAAACAAAGGGTACGGTGTTTTTGTCAATCATCCCGAGCTCGTTTCGTATGAAATCGGTTCTGAAGTCGTATCCAAAGCGCAGTTTTCGGTCGAAGGGGAAACGCTTGACTATTTTATCATCAGCGGCGCTGAACCGAAGGATGTTTTGAAACGCTATGCGGCATTAACGGGAAAACCGGCGCTTCCCCCGGCCTGGTCTTTCGGCCTTTGGCTGTCCACATCGTTTACAACCGACTATTCTGAGGAGACCGTGACCCGTTTCATCGACGGGATGACCGAACGCGGCATCCCGCTCAGCGTGTTTCATTTTGACTGCTTCTGGATGAAAGAATTTGAATGGTGCAATTTCGAATGGGATGAACGATATTTTAAGCAGCCTGAAGCTATGCTCAGCCGCCTGAAAGATAAGGGTTTGAAAATATGCGTCTGGATCAACCCTTACATCGCCCAAAAATCGAAGCTTTTTCAGGAAGGAAAAGAAAACGGCTACTTTTTAAAAAACAGCCGGGGGGATGTGTGGCAGTGGGACCGGTGGCAGGCCGGAATGGCAATCGTCGACTTCACCAATCGAAAAGCGCGTGACTGGTATTGTTCAAAACTTGAAAGCCTGCTCGACATGGGCGTCGACTGTTTCAAGACCGATTTCGGAGAACGGATTCCGAGAGACGCGGTTTACTTTGACGGATCAGACCCCGACAGAATGCACAATTATTATTCTTTTTTATACAACAAAACCGTATTTGACCTGTTGAAGCAAAAGCGCGGCGAACGGGAAGCGGTCGTGTTTGCAAGGTCGGCGACGGCCGGAGGCCAGCAATTTCCCGTACACTGGGGCGGGGATTGTTTTGCCAGCTATGATTCAATGGCTGAAAGCCTTCGCGGCGGCCTGTCGCTTTCCCTTTCAGGCTTCGGCTTCTGGAGCCACGATATCGGCGGATTTGAAAGCACGGCAACAGCCGATTTGTATAAGCGCTGGACCGCATTCGGCCTCTTGTCGACGCACAGCCGCCTGCACGGGAGCGAATCATATCGCGTTCCGTGGCTGTTTGACGAAGAAGCGGCCGATGTCATGCGGTATTTTGTCAAACTGAAACACAGGCTGATGCCTTATTTGTACGCCGCCGCGCATGAAGCTCACGATGAAGGCATTCCGATGATGCGGGCGATGCTCCTCGAATTTCCCGGGGACAACACTTGCCACTGGCTTGACAGACAGTACATGCTCGGCGGAAGGCTGCTCGTCGCTCCCGTTTTTCAGGAAGACGGCGCTGTCCGTTATTATTTGCCAAAAGGCACTTGGACACACCTTTTGACGGGAAAAGAGACGGAAGGCGGAGAATGGAAAGAAGAACAGTACGGGTATATGGGGCTTCCCCTGTTTGTCAGGGAAAACACGCTGCTGCCGCTCGGGCAGGAATCCGGGCGACCTGATTATGACTATCTCGACGATGTGACGTTCTGCCTTTACCAATTAAAAGACGGCTGCACAGCCGAACAGACGATTTACAATGAAAAGTGCGAAGCAATGACAGTCAAAGCTTCACGGCATCAAAATACGATTACCGTGAAAACAGCAGGCGTCCAAAAGAAATGGAAGCTGCTCATCCGCGGTCTTTCTGTCACTTCAGTCATAAACGGCGCAGCGGAAGCGCTTCAGGAGGGAACAGCGATTCAGCCAAAAGAAATCGACCGGGATGTCTTCATTTTTTTCTAAAAAGGAGTGATCAGGATGCTGAAAACGGTCCGCACCATCATGTTGGCGGCAATGTGCACGATCCTTTCCGCCGCCGCTTTCGATCCGCCTCAGCCCGCGGCCGCTAAAACCCGGGCTGATCAATATGAATATCCCTTTCAAGATCCGGGTCTCCCTGTTCAAAAAAGGGTCAGCGACTTGCTTTCACGCCTGACCCTTGAGGAAAAAGTGTCACTGATGCATCAATATCAGCCCGCCGTTCCCCGGCTGGGCATTCCCGCTTTTAAAACGGGCACAGAAGCGCTTCACGGCGTCGCCTGGCTCGGGGAAGCAACCGTTTTCCCGCAGGCTTTCGGGCTCGCGCACACATGGGACCGCTATTTAATCAAACAAATCGGCTCGGCGGTCGGTGATGAAGTCCGCGGCTTCCACCACCTTGATCCCGCGGCAAACGGAGTCAACGTCTGGGCGCCGGTCGTCGATCTGCTGCGTGATCCAAGGTGGGGAAGAAATGAAGAAGGCTATTCCGAAGACCCATTTTTAACCGGGGAAATAGCAACCGCCTATGCCTCCGGGTTAAGGGGCGATCATCCCTTCTATTTGAAAACAGTTCCAACCTTAAAGCATTTTCTTGCCTATAACAACGAAACAGACCGGGGATTCAGCTCCTCAAGCATCGATCCCAGGAACATGCACGAGTATTATTTGAAGCCCTTCGAAACAGCAATTTCCAAAAAAGCCGCGTATGGACTGATGCCGGCCTACAATTCTGTCAACGATAAACCGGCCATTTTGAGCCCGCTGCTCGACAGTACAGTCAAACGTAGATGGGCCGGAGACGATTTCTTCATCGTCAGCGATGCCTTTGATCCTTCCGGAATCGTCAATGACCACAAGTATTATGACAGCCACGAAAAAGCCCATGCCCACGCCGTAAAAGCCGGCATTGACAACTTTACGGATCAGGGGGAAAATCCCGAGCTGACGAGAAACGCCTTAACCGGTGCCTTAAAGCAAGGACTTATTTCTGAAAAAGACCTCGATCAAGCCTTGGCCAATACGTTCAGCATCCGTTTTCGCACGGGCGAATTTGATCCGGACGAACTCAATCCGTACAGCCGCCTGACAGATGACGTCATCAACAGTCCAAAGCATCAGCTGCTGGCGAAAAAAGCGGCTGAAAAAGCCATTGTTTTACTGAAAAACGACCAGGATCTGCTTCCTTTCAATGCCCGGAAGAATGAAAGCATTGCAGTCATCGGCCCGTTCGGAAATGCGCTTTACGAAGATTGGTACAGCGGAACGATGCCGTATCGGAAAACCCCGCTTGACGAAATCGCGGACAAAATCGGCAAAGACCGCGTCTCCTTTGCTGAAGGTCTGGAACAAAGCGGCTTCAAATCCGCGCCGACCGGAAAGTTTGTAACTGCAGGCCGGGACGGCAAACAACCGCTCACAGCAGCGGCTGATAAGCTTGAGAAAAGCGCGGCATTCGATGCGGCGGATTGGGGAGAAAGCATCTTCACCCTCCGCGCCCAAGCGAACGGCCTCTATGTCTCGCTTCAGGATGACGGCCGGCTGATCGCTGATCAGAAACAGCCGAACGGCCGGACCGTTAAAGAAACATTTCAGTTCGAACAGCAGTCTGACGGGACATTTGCCATCAAAAATACGGCAAACGGCAAATATCTCACCGCCGGTAAAGACGGCACATTAACAGCCGCCGCCGAAAAGCCGGCAACAGCAGCGGAAAAGTTTTCAAAGACGATCATCAAGAGCGGTACGGATGAAGCGGTTCAGCTGGCAAAATCCGCGGACAAAGCCATCGTGTTTGTCGGCAACAATCCTTACATCAACGGCCGGGAAACCGAAGACCGGAAAGATATTACACTCCCTCCGGCCCAGGAAAATCTGCTGAAAGCTGTTTCTAAAGCCAATACCAATACGGTGCTTGTCGTAACGAGCAGCTATCCGTTTGCTCTCAACTGGGCAAAAGCGCACATTCCTGCGATCATATATTCCGCTCACGGAGGCCAGGAGGCGGGAAGCGCATTGGCGGACATTCTCTATGGAGATGTAAATCCGGGCGGACGGCTGACGCAAACTTGGCACACCTCAGTCAAAGAACTGCCGGATATGATGAATTACGATATCATCAAAGGGAAAAGAACCTATAAATATTTCGTAGGCAAGCCGCTGTTTCCGTTCGGCCACGGGTTATCCTATACAGCGTTTCGCTACAGCGATTTAAGCCTTTCCTCTGACAGCATCAAAAAAGACGGATCTGTCACGATTCGCGTCAACGTCACCAATACAGGCGGAAGAAAAGGAGATGAAGTCGTTCAGCTCTATACCTCTCCCCTGTTTAAAACACGGGTTAAACAGCCGAACCTGGACCTGAAAGATTTTCAGCGGGTTGAACTGGCACCGAAAGAAACGAAAACCGTGACATTCAAGCTGAAACAGACAGACCTTGCCTTTTGGGATGTGACGAGAGAAACATTTGCCGTTGAAAGAGGCCCTTACAGAATATCCGTCGGCAGCTCGGCGGCGGACATCCGCAAGACAAAGCGGATCTTCGTCCAAGGCGAAACAATTCGGGAACGGAACTTGCGCCGAAAGACAAACGCTGAAGACTACGACGACTACAAAGGCGTGCTCATCACCGAAGAATCCAAATACGGCGGCGATGCGGTAAAAAGCAGTACAACAAACGCGTGGATCGCCTACCATGATGTCCGCTTCAAAGGCGAAAAAAGGATAGAAGCAAAGGTTGCAAGCAGCGGCGCCGGCGAAATCGGCATCTTCCTCGACCATCCTCAAAAAGGAAAGCAAATCGGTTCGTTAAAAGTGCCTGACACATCCGGATTGCAAAACTGGAAAACGATAAAAGCTTCCGTCCGAAAATCGGCAGGCACCCACCGCGTCTACTTTGTCTTCAAAGGGAAAGTCGCAATCGATACGTTTCAATTTGAACGATAAACCGGTACAGAAGAAATTTTTTTAAAGCCATGCAGCTTGATCTGCATGGCTTTTACCGTTTTTCAGCAATTTTAGCGCTTTACAACTTAGGAATGATATATTAGAATTCAATCAAAAGTTGCATTGGGTAAAAAGAGTGTCATTAGGCAATAAAATATTACCAGAACAAAAATATTGTATTCAGGTTAACTTTCATATAGACATAGAAAGGGGTTAATGAACCTATGAAACCCGCGATTACTGTAAAAGATTTATATGTTTCTTATCACGGCGCTGAAGCGCTCCGCGATATCAATTTCTCGCTCGATCAAGGAATGATGGCGGGCATTATCGGACCGAACGGCGCAGGAAAATCAACGCTGTTAAAAGCCATGCTCCAATTGATTCCAAAGGATAAAGGCGACGTCCGTCTGCTCGGAAAACCGCTCAAAGATGTACGCAAGCAAATCGCCTATGTTCCGCAGCGGAATGATATGGATTGGACGTTCCCGATCAATGTACTCGACACCGTCATCCTCGGCACGTATCCTGAACTCGGCCTTTTCAGACGTCCGAAAAAACGCGATAAAGACTGGGCATATCACTGTCTAGAAAAAGTCGGGATGGAAGCATACGCCAAGCGCCAGATCGGTGAACTGTCAGGCGGGCAGCAGCAGCGCGTTTTTCTCGCCCGGGCGCTCGCCCAAAAAGCAGAGCTGTTCTGTCTTGACGAACCGTTCGTCGGAATTGATGTGACGAGCGAAGAAATGATTGTCAGCATCTTAAAGGAACTTCGTGATGAAGGAAAGACCGTTCTTGTCGTCCATCACGATTTGAGCAAAGCGGACAGCTACTTCAATGAATTAATTTTGCTGAACAAAGAGCTGATTCAAAAAGGCCCTGTCTCCGACATCCTCAATCCCGACGTGATGATGAAAGCCTATGAATCTCAGCTTCCGTTCCTGCAATCGAAAAGAGGTGCGATCTGATGGAGTTTATCCATGGTTTGATGGAATATTCGTTTCTGCAAAAATCGCTGTTCACATCGATTATGGTGGGCATCATTTGCGGCGTCATCGGCTGCTTTATCATTCTCAGGGGAATGGCGCTGATGGGAGATGCGATTTCACACGCGGTTCTTCCCGGCGTCGCCATCTCATATATGCTCGGCGTCAATTTTTTCTTCGGCGCCGTCTTTACGGGCATCCTGACGGCTCTCGGAATCGGCTATGTCAGCCAAAACAGCCGGATTAAAAACGATTCGGCCATCGGTATCGTCTTCACAGCCTTTTTCGCCGTCGGGATCATTTTGATTACGCTTGTCAAAAGCTCAAGCGATCTGTACCACATCTTATTCGGAAATGTGCTGGCCGTTCGTTCATCCGACATGTGGATCACGCTCGTCATCGGAGTCATTATTCTTACCGCCGTCTTTTTGTTTTACAAAGAGCTGCTCATCACCTCTTTCGACCCGACGATGGCGGCCGTCTACGGCCTGCCGAACCGGCTGATTCACTACTTTTTAATGACGCTTTTAACGATGGTCACGGTCGCATCGCTTCAGACCGTCGGCATTATCCTCGTCGTCGCGATGCTGATCACACCTGCCGCAACCGCTTATTTATTGACGGACCGGCTGTGGGTGATGATCTATTTGTCCGCTTTCCTCGGCGCTTTGTCAGCGGTCGTCGGTCTTGGATTAAGCTATACGTACAACCTCTCCTCAGGAGCGGCGATCGTGCTCGTGGCTACGATTTTGTTCGGACTTTCCTTTACATTTTCACCGAAACAAGGCGTGCTTTGGAGAGCTTTGAAATCAAGAAGAAAACGGGCAGCACTTCAATCATAACCGCAATATAAAGGGGGAAAACAAAACATGAAGTGGAAGCAAACATTAGCCATTGCGGCGGCATTGATCCTTGTTCTCGCCGCCGGCTGCTCCTCGAAAAGCAGCAGTGAAGAAAACGGAAAGCTAAAGGTCGTCACCACCTACTCCATTCTCTATGACATCGTCAAACAAGTCGGAGGAGATCACATCGATTTATACAGCATTGTACCTGTCGGAACAGACCCGCACGAATACGATCCGCTGCCTAAAGACGTGCAAAAAACGACGGACGCCGATATCGTCTTTTACAACGGCCTGAATTTGGAGACAGGAAACGGCTGGTTTAACAAGCTGCTGGAAACAGCTGAAAAAGACGGAGATGACGCCCCTGTCTACAAGCTGAGCAAAGGGGTCAAGCCAAAGCATCTCACTGCCAAAGGTAAAGAAACGGAAGAAGATCCCCATGCATGGCTCGATATAGAAAACGGGATTCAATATGCCAAAAACGCAAGAGATGCGCTGATCAAAAACGATCCGGACCATAAAGAAGATTACGAGAATAACGCTGAAGCCTATATCGGCAAGCTGCAAAAGCTTCATGATGAAGCGGTGAACCGCTTTAAAGATATACCGAAAGAGCGCCGCGTCCTTGTGACAAGCGAAGGAGCTTTTAAATATTTCGCTTCGGCCTACGGCGTCGACGCGCAGTATATTTGGGAAATCAATACCGAAAATGAAGGAACTCCCGGTCAGATGAAAAAAATCGTCGACACCGTAAAGAAAAAGGACGTCCCGGCCTTATTCGTGGAGACAAGCGTTGACCCGCGGAGCATGGAAAGCCTGTCAGCGGAAACAGGCGTGCCGATTAAAGCAAAAGTCTTCACCGATTCGATCGGAAAGCCCGGTGAAGCGGGAGATTCCTATTATAAGATGATGAAAGAAAACCTTGACCGGATCCATCAAGGTCTCGCCGAATAACCGACGAACTGCTGTACACGATGTACAGCAGTTTTTCTTATGTTTTCCCGCTTTTAAAGCAGGGTACAACGAAGGGAAAACGCAGAAAAAGGAGTGTATGTCGTGGAATCTGTCTATGAGGAATGCATCAAAGCCTGCCGGGAATGCCTTGAAGCATGCAATCACTGCTTTGACAAATGTCTGATGGAAGAAGACGCGGGAATGATGGCCGAATGCATCCGGCTTGACCGGGAATGCGCGGAGATGTGCGGATTCGCACTTCAAGCAATGACGCGCAACAGCCCGTATGCCGAAGACATTTGCCAGCTTTGCGCAAAGGTTTGCGAAGCTTGCGGCAATGAATGCAGCCTGCACAAGCATGACCACTGCCAGCTTTGTGCTGAAAGCTGCTTTGCATGTGCGGAAGCATGCAGAAAAATCGCTTCTTAACTTGAAATATCCGGCTCTCGGGCCGGATATTGTTATGTCGGAAACGTTTATTTTTTCTCCTCCCCCCATGCTAAACTGATACAATATGACTATAAAAGGGGGTTTTAATATGAAAGACAGCGTGTTTCAAATGACTTCTGACACATATCAGTCGCTCAGCGATTCAGAACGGCATTTGCTCGAGTACATTTATCAGCACTTAGATGTCATCGCCACTTTATCGATTGTAAAATTAAGCGAGGATGCAAATGTTTCAACAGCCACGATTGTCAGGTTAATGAAAAAGCTCGGTTATGACGGCTACACTTCTTTTAAGTACGCATTAAAAGAAAAACACCACCTCGGACACGCTCCGCTGATGGATGATATCGACAACCAAATTAAACAGGCCGTGCTAAAGAATGAAAGAGAAGTTCTGGATACGATTAAAATGCTTGATATCGGGTTGATCGAAGATGCCATTCAAAAAATCAGCAATGCCGAAAAAGTTTACATTTTCGCAAGGGGATTGTCTGAAATGATTGGGACCGAGATGACGATCAAGCTTCAGCTGCTCGGCAAAAACTGCGAGATGCACAGCGACCCGAATATTATTAGAGGCAAGTCAAAAACACTGGCCAAAAAAGACCTCGGCCTTTTTGTTTCCCTGAACGGCGAGACAGAAGAGCTTGTTGAAGCCGCTCAAAATTTCAAATTGCAAGCCATTTCCACCATTACATTAACAACAAGGATCGATTCGCGTCTTGCGAAATTATCAGAGATCGTACTTGTCGGGTTTAAAGGTGAACAATCATTTTTTCCCGATTATGAAGTCCGCTCTCGCCTCCCTCTGCAAGTCCTCTCCCGCATCATGCTGGACTCATACGTCATCCGCACCGCTCATAGCTGAAAACCTTTACACAACCTGTAAACATCCCCCCTTTTATCTGTGACATAATGTCTGTGAAGCCACAGATAAAGGGGGGATACAGCATGATTTATACATGCACGATGAATACCGCGGTCGACTTATTCGTTGAAACCGACGAGCTGCTACCCGATGTCGTCAACCGCACTAAAGATGAAGATTATCAGCCAAACGGAAAAGGTGTCAATATTTCTTTTATGCTCAAGCGCCTCGGCCTTAACAATACCGCGCTTGGATTTACAGGCGGATTTACCGGGCGTTTTATTGAAAATGAACTGCTCAATGAAAAAATCGTCACAGACTTTGTCGAAGTCGAAGGCATCTCACGGATTAATATTTTTATTAACGCCACCCGGGAATTCAAAATCGTAAACAAAGGTCCGCTTATATCTGATGGCCGAAAACAGGAGCTGATCAACAAAATCCGTCAAATTCCGTCCGGCCGCTTTTTATTTGTTTCTGGCAGTCTTCCGAGAGGAGTCCCCGATGACATCTACCTTTCGCTTTCCGAGATTGCCGCCGAAAACAAACTGAAATTGATCTTGGATATCAGTTCTCCCGTCCTATTAGATTGTCTTTCATACCATCCTTACCTGATTAAACCGAATGAACAGGAGCTTGCCGCTTTTTTCAGCCGGAAGAAAGCGCTGTCTGAAGAAGACATCATCCATTACGGAAAGGAGCTTCTCGACCGCGGCGCTGAAAGGGTTCTCATCTCCCGCGGCAAAGACGGCGCCCTTTATTTGGACCGCCAAAGAACCTTAAAAGCGACCGCCGCCAAAGGCAAAGTTGTCAATACCGCGTGTGCCGGCGATGCCATGCTTGCCGTGTTCGTCGGAAAACAGGAGCTCGGCTGTTCTGTTCCTGAAGCACTCAGACACGCCTCTGCCGCCGGATCCTTGACGGCTTTCTCGAAAGGACTCGGAGATGTGTCCAAACTCGATCAAACCGCTTCACAAATTCAAATCACTCATTTATAAAGGGGGTTTTCTTATGAAAAAGTTCAAAATCATCGCGGCAACCGGCTGTCCAACAGGAATTGCCCATACATTTATGGCTGAAGAGGCCTTAAAACAGGCCGCCGCCAAACTGGGTGTAGAAATCAAAGTCGAAACACACGGACAAATCGGCGTCCAAAACGAACTATCGCCAGAGGACATTAAACAAGCCGACGGGGTCATTGTCGCGGCTGACAAAGATGTAGACGCCGAGCGTTTTGCAGGCAAACGCGTCCTTGACGTCCCGGTTGCGCGGGGCATCCGAGATGCGGAATCTTTAATTCGGGCGCTGATGAACGGCGAAGCGCCGATTTACCGCGGACAAACAACGGCAAAAACAGAGGATGAACCCCAAACAGGCGAAGCTGCTTCCATCGGCCGTAAAATATATAAACATTTGATGAACGGGGTTTCCCACATGCTCCCATTTGTTGTCGGCGGAGGGGTTTTGATAGCACTATCCTTTTTATTCGGTATCCATTCAGCGGATCCTGAACATCCAAGCTACAACGCTTTTGCCGAATTGCTGAATAAAACTGGTGCCTTCGGCTTCCAGCTGATGGTTCCGATTTTATCCGCCTATATCGCCGATTCAATGGCCAAACGCCCCGGCCTGATTGTCGGTTTTATCGGCGGCATGATCGCCAGCACGGGTGGAGCGGGTTTTCTGGGCGGCATCGTATCCGGTTTTTTGGCGGGACTGATTATTTACGGTCTCTCGTATGCACTAAAAAATGCCTCAGTCCCTTGAAGGGCTAAAAGCAATTTTTCTTTATCCGGTTATCGGCATTTTTCTGATCGGTGCGGTCATGTTTTTCCTCGTCGAGCCGATGACGGCCATCAATGAAGGGATGAAGGACTTTTTAGCCGATTTTCAAGGGGCGAACCCCGTCATTCTCGGCTTGATTATCGGCTGTATGAGCGCATTTGACATGGGCGGTCCGGTCAATAAAGCCGCTTATGTCACCGGCACTGCTCTTCTCGCTGAAGGGAACCAATATTTCATGGCAGGCGTTTCCGCCGCGTGCATCACACCGCCGCTCGTCATTGCGTTTGCCACTTTGCTTTTCCGCAAATATTTCAGCCAGCAGGACCGAAATGCAGGGCTTGTCAATTTTATTCTCGGCGCCACTCATATTACCGAAGGTGCTATCCCGTTCGCCGCAAAAAAACCGATCCCTGTCATTCCGATTTTGATGATCGGCTCTTCGGTATCGGCGATATTAACATACTCATTCGCAGTTCAAGTACCTGCCCCGCACGGCGGATTTCTTGTACTTCCCGTTGTCACAGGAGCCTTTCAATGGGTGTTGTCAATTATCATCGGATCGCTTATCGGCGCCTTCTTATACGGCTTTTACCAAAAACGGACATATGAAAAACAGAAAGGCTGATCAAATATGGGCACAGCAGCTTTAATCAAAAAAGAGCACATCTATCTTCAAGAAACGTTATCTTCCCAAGCGGAAGCATTTGACCGGGTGGCTCAGATCGCATATGAATCGGGAGCCGCCCAAACAAAACAAGCGGTCATTCACGGATTGGCACAAAGAGAGGCTGAAAGTACGACCGGCTTCATTGAAGGCTTTGCCATTCCCCATGCAAAACTGAAGGACATCACAGAAGCATCTGTCATCATCATTCAAAACCAGACGGGAATCGAATGGAACGCGCTTGATCAAAACCCTGTCACATTTATCATTGCTTTATTGATACCAGATGCCGAGGCAGGCAGCACACATCTCAATCTATTATCATCGGTGTCTCGCATGCTTGTTCACGAAGATGCGAGGCAGCAGCTGCTTGAAGCCTCGAGTCCTGACGATATTCTGAACACCTTTTCGAGCTATATATCCTAATTTTGATCAGAAAGAAGGAATCGATATGCTGACAAATGCGAAGAAAATGCTGTTGGACGCACAGACAAACGGCTATGCGGTGCCGGCCTTTAACATTCACAACCTTGAAACCGTGCAAGCCGTGACAGAAGCGGCTGAAGCCTTAAGGTCCCCCGTGATTCTTGCGGCTACTCCCGGAACCTTCAGCTATGCAGGCCGCGACTATATTCAAGCGATTGCAGAAACGGCCGCAGCGCGCTGCTCAATCCCGGTCGCCCTCCATCTCGATCATCATGAAGAGATTGATGATATTCGCGAGTCTTTATCATTAGGGACAAAATCTGTCATGATTGATGCTTCGCACCGTCCATTTGCCGAAAATACCGGAATTGTAGCGAGCGTCGTACAATATGCCCGGCAAAAAGATGCCACTGTAGAAGCCGAGCTCGGAAGGCTCGGCGGACAGGAAGATGATTTAATCGTGGATGAAGCCGACGCTTATTACACCGATCCGGATGCAGCAAAAGAGTTCGTCGAGAAAACCGGAATCGATTCACTGGCGGTGGCAATCGGTACAGCCCACGGGCTTTACTCAAAAGAGCCCAATATCGATTTTGACCGGCTGGCCGCGATTCAAAAACGGGTTTCAGTTCCGCTCGTCCTGCACGGCGCCTCAGGAATTCCGCAAGAAGATGTAAGAAAGTGCATCAAGCTCGGCTGTGCAAAAGTAAATATCGCGACTGAATTAAAAATTCCTTTTTCAGATAAACTGCGCCGTTATCTGCATGAACACACCGATGCAAGCGATCCAAGAAAATATATGACCCCCGCCAAAGAAGCCATGAAAGAAATCGTTCAGGAAAAGATTTTGATGTGTATGAGCAATAACAGATACTAATACAAAAAGCCGGATGTTCATTAACATCCAGCTTTTTAGCAAATCATCTGCTATGCTCTTCTAAAACATGACCGTCATGAGGCTTTTCATCGGGTATCGGTTCCTGAGCGCCAATATGCTGTATACGAGCATGACTATTCCTACATAAACAACCGCCGAAACCGTCCAAACGAGCACTGTCTTATCCTTCAAGACGGATTCCTCCAATCAAGCTTCACCTTTTGCAGCCTGAGTGCATTCAGAACGACCGAGACAGAACTGAACGCCATCGCGGCACCTGCGATCCACGGAGCCAAAAGCCCGACGGCCGCGAACGGAATGCCGATGCTGTTGTAGGCAAACGCCCAGAAAAGGTTTTGTTTAATATTTTTAATCGTCAGCCTGCTCATGAGGATCGCATCGGCGATGCTGTTTAAATCGCCGCGGATCAAGGTGATGTCGGCGGCTTCCATGGCGACGTCAGTCCCCGTTCCGATCGCCATTCCGGTATCGGCTGCCGCCAATGCCGGCGCATCATTGATGCCGTCGCCGACCATCGCGACTTTTTTGCCTTTTGCCTGGATTTTCTTCACTTCATCTGCTTTTCCTTCAGGCAGAACTTCTGCGATGACGTGCTGAATGCCGGCTTCTGCAGCAATCGCTTCTGCCGTCCGCCGGTTGTCCCCGGTGATCATGACGACTTCAAGCCCCATATCATGCAGCCTTTTCACCGCTCTCTTCGACGTGTCTTTTATCGTATCGGCAACGGCGATCAGCCCGGCAAACCGACCGTCGATGACGGCAAGCATCGCCGTCTTTCCTTGTGTTTCGAGCTCTTCCATTTCGCTGTGCGCCTCTTGAATGTCAATATCACGGCTTTCCATCAGCCGTCTTGTGCCGATCAAAATCCGTTTTTCATTGACTGCGGCTTCGATACCATAGCCGGGTATCGCTTCAAAGCTGTCTGCGGAGGCCGGTTCTATCTCTCTCTTTTTAACGCCTTCGACAATGGCTTCTGCAAGCGGATGTTCAGAGCTTTTTTCCGCAGCACCGATAAGCTTGAGAAACGATGTTTCATCGATCCATGGTTCAGGGCGCACATCTGTGAGCTGAGGCTTTCCATATGTGACCGTCCCCGTCTTGTCAAGCACGATCGTCTCCAAGCGGTGAGCCGTCTCCAAATGTTCGCCGCCTTTGAATAAAATTCCGAATTCAGCCGCACGGCCCGATCCGGCCATGATCGATGTCGGTGTTGCCAAACCGAGCGCGCACGGACATGCGATCACAAGCACCGCAATCAGCTTTTCCAGCGCCGTGCCGAATTCGCCGGGGCTAACCGCCAAATACCAGACGAAAAATGTGATGACCGCGATCGCCACGACAATCGGCACAAAAACCCCGGAAATCCGGTCTGCAAGCCGCTGAATCGGCGCTTTTGAACCTTGCGCCTCTTCCACGACTTTGATAATCTGAGCCAGCGCAGTATCTTTGCCTACTTTTTCTGCTCTGACTTTTAAAAATCCATTTTTATTGATTGTAGCACCGATAACCGGATCTCCAACCGTCTTGTCAACAGGGATGCTTTCACCGGTGATCATCGATTCATCCAACGCAGAACGCCCTTCGACAATCTCTCCGTCTGCCGGTACTTTTTCACCGGGCTTCACGTACATGATGTCGCCTGCCAATACGTCTTCAATCGGCACGGTCATCTCTTCGCCGTTCCTGACGACGGTCGCCGTCTTTGCCTGCAGCCCCATCAGCTTTTTGATCGCTTCGGATGAGCGCCCTTTCGCTTTCGCTTCAAACAGCTTTCCTAAAATGATCAAGGTTAAGAGGATGGCGCTTGTTTCATAATAAAGGCCGTCCGGATGCCGGTTCGTGCCGAGGCTTTCAATGCTTAAATACAAGCTGTAGAAATAGGCGGCAGACGTGCCGAGAGCGACCAGCACATCCATGTTGGCGCTTTTGTTCCGAAGCGCTTTATAAGCCCCTGTGTAAAACTGTTTCCCGACGATAAACTGAACCGGTGTCGCCAACGCGAACTGAACCCAGGGATCCATGAACATCCCCGGCAGCCATATAAATGACGTGAATTTGAAATGGCTGACCATTGCCCAGAGCAGCGGAAAAGATAAAATGGCTGAAAAAATAAATTTGCCGGTTTGGCGCTGAATGCCTTTTTCTCTTTGTTCCGCTGCGCCATCCGCAGTTCGGTCTTTTTTCAACTCGAGCTTGTAGCCGAGCTTTTCAACGGCTTCGATCATTTCCTCCGGCGAAACCGCACCGGCATGATAGTCGACTGCCGCAGTCTCTAAGGCAAAGTTGACGGCGGCGTTTTTGACGCCCGGCAGCTTGTTGAGGCGCTTTTCAACCCGGTTGGCGCAAGCCGCACACGTCATGCCGGAAATTGCGAATTCGGCTTTTTCCGCTGAAACTTGATAGCCGAGCGATTCGACTTTCTCAGCCAGCTGTCCGACTTCGATTTGCCCCGGATCATAAACGATTTTTGATTTTTCCAGCGCCAAGTTCACATTTGCGTCCTGAACGCCGTCAAGCCTTTTCAACCCTTTCTCGATCCGCGCCGCACAGGCGGCACAGGTCATGCCAGTGATTTGGAGGGTGGCTTCTTTTTGTCCGTCCATATCCTTCACTCCTTATATACCCCTTATAGGTATACATTAGCCTGCGACATCATACCCCTGATCTTCGATCGTATCGATGATTTCTTTCAGCGATACTTTGCCTGAATCAAACGAAACTTCGACCTTGCCTTCGCTTAAATTCACTTTAACGGACTCTACTCCGCCAAGCTTTCCGACGTTTCCTTCTACTGCCTGAACACAGTGGTTGCAAGACATGCCTTCGACTTTCAGTGTTTTTTGTTCCATATTGAAAACCTCCTATGGTTTGATGATATTGATCGGTTTTATATTACCATACCCCTGTAGGGTATTTCAAGAAAACGATTTTCTCTTTTTTCGTTCACGACTTTGAAAACCGCTTAAACACATCAAGCAGCTCCTCGATGGCCTCTTCGCCTTCACCGCTTTTAATCGCGTTTGCGACGCAATGGTGGGTATGATCTTCAAGCAGGCTGAAAGCCACCTTTTGCATCGCGGCTTGCACAGCTGAGATTTGAACGAGAATATCGACGCAGTAGCGGTCATTTTCAATCATGTTTTGAATGCCTCTGACCTGCCCTTCAATCCGCTTTAAGCGGTTTGTGATTTGTTCTTTTCCTTTAGAACTTTTGGGATTTAATGTGTGTTCATGATGATCTGCTGACATCAGAGCACCTCTCTTTCCATTATATTTTGTCCAAGTTACCCGTTTGTACCATTATAAAATGCGAAGCGGAACATGTCTAAAAAAAAGAGACAACCCCAAACTTCTGCGGGGTCGTCCCTGCATATTATTTGTTTAACGCTTTAAAAAACTCTCTCATAAACTCCGGTAGATTGGACCAGTCATGGCCTGAGACCAGGTTGGCGTCCACATGAAGCTTCTCCTCAACATAAGTCGCGCCCACGGCTTCGACTTCCGGTTTGCAGGCGATGTAAGCCGTCAGCTCCCGACCTTTCAGATGTTCTCTCAGGCTTGTGAAAATCAGGCTCGCATGACAAATCGCGCCGACCGGTTTATTTTCTTCAAAGAAATGAGCAACGATTTTCAGCAGGGAGTCGTACATCCGGATAAATTCCGGTGCCCGTCCGCCCGGAATGATGATGCCGTCGTATTCGGACGGATCAATCTCATCAAATGAAGCATGCGCGTCAATTAAATAGCCCGGCTTCTCGGTGTATGTATCCCAATCCAGGAAGTCATGAACAACCGTATGAATCTTTTTCTTTTTCGGTGCGGCAATCGTCGTTTCATAGCCCTCTTCAAGACAGCGGTAATAAGGATAATACACTTCCAGCGCTTCAACTGCGTCGCCCGTTACGATCAAAATCTTTTTCGCCATCAAAAACATCTCCTTTCCATTTTCACTCTTCTATTTTATCCCATTTGCGCCTGATTTTAAAATCAAGTGCTTGAAAAGCTTGGTTTCAGCCGACGATCGTGATGGTCTCTGTTATGTCTTTCAAGAGGGCAAGGTTTGCTTTGTCAATTCCTGAATCTGTGATGATCCTGTATCCGTCATGAAGGCGATCGATTTGCGAAAAAGCACGGGTTCCGAATTTGCTGCTGTCCGCCATCAAAATCGTTTCGTCCGCAATCTCGATCATTCGTTTTTTCAACAGAGCCTGCATTTCGTTTGAATCGCTCAAACCGCTCGCAGGGTCGACGCCTTTGCAAGACAGAAATGTTTTGTTGACGTGATACATATCAAGGGAGCGCTCAGCCAAAGGGCCGACATATGACATCGATTGCGGCAGCAGCATCCCGCCAGTTGAAATAACCGTCACCTTTTCTTTTTTGCTGAGTTCAATCGCGACTCTGACTGAATTGGTGATGACGGTCAGCGGGATGTTTTCAAGCGCTTTTGCCATGTACCACGCCGTCGTGCTCGCATCAAGAATAATCCGTTCCCCGCTTTTCACGTGCTTGACGGCTTCAAATGCAATCATCTTTTTTTCGTTTACGTTTGTAATTTCGCGCTCGCGAAAATGCACTTCTGCTTCTTCAGTCTGCACGCTGACAGCGCCGCCATGGCTTCTTTTCAGCTTATTTTCCTTCTCTAGATTTTCCAAATCGCGCCTGATCGTTTCTTCCGTGACAGAAAAAAGCTCGCTCAGTTCTGTGACGCGTACGCTCGAGCGCAGATTGACAAGCTCGACGATTTTTTGGTGTCTTTCAGCTACAAGCATCCGTTTACTTCCTTCCTTTTTTGGTAAAAGTCACTGTTACTTTCATGATAGCGCATCAGCGCCGATACAGGAAATGTTTTCAGCGGGAAGCGGCGCCGAGAATCTGACTTGTATAGCGGCGGTATGCTGCCT
The DNA here is from genome assembly GCF_056155945.1 of Bacillus sp. GM2. Classification (NCBI taxonomy): domain Bacteria; kingdom Bacillati; phylum Bacillota; class Bacilli; order Caryophanales; family Bacillaceae; genus Bacillus; species Bacillus sp. GM2. The sequence continues at coordinate 86,929 of NZ_JBRKSZ010000007.1, read as the reverse complement.
CCCACGCTTCTGTATCTTCCGGTACATACGTTTTTTGAGGGAAGGAAGCTTTGATCGCTTTTCGGGCGCTTTGAATATCCCAAAACATGTCGAGCGCGATGGCCTGTACGGCAATGTTGCCGATGGCGCTTGCCTCTGCCGGTCCGGCCCATACATTTCTGGCCAGTACATTCGCCGTGTATTGACAGAGCAGTTCATTTCGAATCCCTCCGCCCGCCATGTGAAGTCCGTCATATTCTTTTCCTGTCAATGTTTCAATCCGTTCAAGCGTGAACCGGTATTTAAATGCAAGACTTTCCAGCACGCAGCGGATCACCTGTCCGGGCGTTTCCGGAACATGCTGTCCAGTTGCACGGCAGTACTCCCTGATCGCCTCAGGCATATGCACGGGATTGAGAAACACCGGGTCATCCGGATCAACCGCCGACCTGAATGCTTCCGACTGTCCGGCAAGTTTGACAAGCTCGACGCTCGAATAGCGGCTCCCGTCTTTTTCCCAATCAGCCTGACAGCGCTGGAACAGCCACAATCCCATAATGTTTTTTAAAAAGCGGAATGTGCCGCCGGCACCGCCCTCATTTGTAAAATTCCAATCGAGCGCCTGTTTTGTCATCAGCGGAGTGTCAAGTTCGGTTCCGATCAGCGACCAGGTGCCGCAAATCAAATATGCAAAGTCTTCCGTTTCAGCGGGAATGCCGACAACTGCAGAAGCCGTGTCATGTTCGCCGACGGCAATGACCGGTACGGCAGGCACCGACAATTCGCTGCACACTGATTGTGACAGCCTCCCCGCTTCGCTTCCGGGTTTTGCTATATCCTTAGGAAAAATATTGGCCGGGAGCCCCATAAGGCTGATGAGCTCCCAATCCCAGTCAGACGTTTTCGGGTTGAACAGCTGAGTTGTTGTCGCATTTGTAAACTCGCTTTTTTTCTCACCCGTTAAAAAATAGCGCAGCAAATCAGGAATCATTAAAAGCGTTTCCGCGTGTTCAAACAGCGGAGAATTCGCTTTTTTCAGCGCCCGGAGCTGAAAGATGGTGTTGAACGGCAAAAGCTGAATACCGGTTCTGGAAAACAGCTCTTCTTTTCCGATTTCATTCAGCACCTCCCGCATCATTCCGTCCGTGTAAGGGTCGCGGTAATGATAAGGGTTCCCCAGCAGCTCTCCGTTACGATCGAGAAAGCCGACATCAACCGCCCATGAATCGATTCCGATGCAGCTGATTCGTCCGCAGCCGTTTTTCGCCTTTAAAATGCCCTGTTTGATTTCATGATACAGCCTGAGAATGTCCCAATAAAGATGTTTTCCCGCCTGAACGGGCTGATTTGGAAAACGGTGAATTTCCTCCGCTTTGATCAGACCGCCGTCTACATGACCTGCATAAGCTCTGCCGCTCGACGCACCAAGATCAAAAGCGAGAATCGTCACCAGCTTGCACCGCCTTTGCCTCGCGCCAGTATTTTTTCCGCATAACCGCTTTCCGCATAAGCCTTGAGCGGATCAGGCGGGACGTTCATTTCCTCCCGCACGGCGTAAAGGAGCGGTTTGACGTCAATTTCAAATGCTTCGCGGATCGCAGCCTCTGCGGCAAGCACGTCATGATCTTCCTGCGCTTTCTTCACATCATCGAAGTTGATCAAAAGCGCTTTTGCAAATTGAGTCTGCACATTCATGACAGAGCGCAGTACAGCCGGAATTTTCGGTTCGAGATTATGGCATTGATCAAGCATATACGAAATATGTTCGGCCGTCTTCCGGACATTCGGGTCGGAATCGCGGCAGGCGTCCAAAATTTGATAAAAAATGAGAAACAGTTCGTACGGGTTGTGCGCGCCTGCGATCAAATCGTCATCAGCGTATTTGCGGCTGTTGAAATGAAAGCCTCCGAGACGTTTTTCGTCAAGCAAGTAAGCGACAATGTGCTCGATGTTCGTCCCTTGGGCATGGTGGCCGGTGTCGACGAGCACCTCGGCCTTCGGACCGAGCTTTTGCGCCAAATTGTAAGCCATCCCCCAATCCGCCAGGTCTGTATGATAAAAAGCCGGCTCAAAAAACTTGTATTCAATCAAGAGCCGCATATCATCGGCAAGCGCTTCGTATACTTCGGCCAGACACTCATACATCCAGTTTTTACGTTTTCTGATGTCGCCCTGACCGGGATAGTTGGTTCCGTCGGCAAGCCAGAGGCTGATTTCCTTGGAGCCAGTTTGTTTTGCAATATCGACGCATTCGAGCAATTGCTCAGTCGCTTTTTGGCGAATGTCCGCTTTAACATTTGTGACGCTTCCAAATTTGTAGTCATCGTCCTGGAACAAGTTCGGATTCACGGCGCCGACTGCAAGGCCAAGCTGTTCGGCGTGCGCTTTCAGCTTTCCGTAATCATCAACTTGATCCCACGGAATATGGATGGCGACGGAAGGACAAGTTCCGGTTAATTTGTGAACGACTGATGCATCTTCCATTTTTTCAAACGGATCCCTTGGTACGCCCTCTTGCTGAAACACTTTGAAGCGCGTGCCCGAATCCCCGTATCCCCATGAAGGCGTCTCGATTTTAAGCGCTTTCAATTTTTCCTTTACTTCAGAAAGGCTGATGCCCCGGTCTTTCTGCTGTTCTTCAAATAAAGCGTAAGCCCGGTCATTCATCATGTACACCCATCCCCCTTGTTTTTAACGGATATGCCATGGTTGACATTAACGCAAGTTCTGGCTGGGTTGTGTCCAGCCGGCTGTACTGGACGATCACAGGTACATCGCTTGCGATCTCGATCGCATAAGGAATATTTTCAGGAATGCGTTCTCCTGATCGATGCAAAGAACTTGTGCGAATATGCTTCGTTCTCTTGCCATGAACCGTCTCGGGAATGCCTTCGAGCGGCGGACGGTCTTCGAAGTATACTGTAATCGCAAGGTTTGCGTCTTCTTCATGGCAATTTAAAACACAAATCGCTTCATGGCTCGTCAAGCTTCCGGAACTTTCCGGAGGAATAAAACCGTCCGGTATGATCCAATGGGTCTCGCCCTTCATCTCCCTTTTCCCCCTTTGTTTTCTGAAAGGGCGGCCGAAGCCGCTCCTTTCCAATTACCTTGAAAATGCGGCCGGCACTCCCCCGTCAACCGTCAACATGCATCCCGTCGTTTTTGCCGTTTTTTCTGAAGCGAAATAAGCGATCGCTTCGGCGATGTCGGCGGGATAAATGTTGACGGAAAGAGTCGTACGTTTGCGGTAATGCTCTTCAAGCCGGTCGGGTTCAATCCCGTAGGCGGCGGCTCTTTCTTCGCGCCACTTGGAGTCCCAGATGGCCGACCCTTGAAGCACCGCATCCGGAAGCACTGAATTCGCGCGGATTCCGTACGGTCCGCCTTCAGCGGCGATGCATCTCGCCAAATGAACCTCAAGCGCTTTTGCAGAGCTGTATGCCGAAGCATTTTTGCCTGCATAAACGGAATTTTTCGAGCCGACAAACACCATGCTGCCGCCTGACCCCTGTCTTTTCATTTGCTTAAAAGCTTCTCTGGCGACGAGAAAATATCCTGTTCCAAGTACATTCATATTCAAATTCCATTCTTCGAGCGTCGTTTCATCAAGCGGGCTGGATGTCGCAAGCCCCGCGTTGTTGACGAGAATATCGATCCCGCCGTATTTAAGGACGATTTCCTCGAAGGCCGCCTGAACGTCCTCTTCTTTTGTCACATCCATGCGGACGGCGGAAGCCCGTTCCGCACCGTATTGTTCATTAATCTCTGCGGCTGTTTTTTCTGCACCTTCTATATTAATGTCAGCAACCACAACATGCGCACCTTCTGAAGCAAGGCGGCGGCAGGTCTCGCTGCCGATTCCGCCCGCTCCTCCCGTCACAAATGCGATCTTGCGTGAAAATTCGGCTTCCGGCGGAGCAAGCGTTAATTTATAAAGCTCAAGCGGCCAATATTCGACATTGTAGGATTCTTCCTCATTTAGAGATACAAAGTTTCCAAGGACTTCCGTTCCCTTCATGACAGCAATCGCCCGCCGGTATAAATCTCGGCTGACCTTTGCCATCGCCAGGCTTTTACCTGCTGCCACCATGCCGATTCCCGGGATTAGCATCACGCGCGGCGCCGGTTCAAACATCTCGTCTCCTTCACGCCGGTTTCGTTGAAAATAGGCGGCATACGATTCTTTAAACCTAGCAATCTCGGTTTTGATCCGTTCGGCCAGCTTCTCTGTGTCCTGTTCAGCGGGATTCCACGGAATATAGGCAGGCGTCCGCTTTGTATGCACAAGGTGATCCGGACAAGCGGCGCCGACCTGTGAAAGCGACGGAGCGCGCCTGCTGTTCGTGAATTCGAGTACATCGTCAGCATCGCACCAGGTGAGCAGCATGCGTTTCTCTCCGCTGACAGCGCCGCGGATAATCGGCAAGATATCGGCTAAAATCCGTTTCCGCTCCTCCGGTGCAAGCGGCTCGACCATCTGTCCGCCAAACGGCTGATGATCTTCTGAACGGCTTTTAATGTATGCTTCCGCTTCGCGAATCACGGCAATCGTCTGATCATAGCTTTCTTTCGCCGTTTCCCCCCACGTGACGAGCCCATGCTTCTCCATTAAAACAAGCTCTGCATTCGGGTTGTTTTTCACACCTTCTGCTATCATCTTCGATAAAGCGAAGCCCGGTCTGACATAAGGCACCCATACAAAGCGGCTGCCGAATATCTCCTCTGCGATCTCTTTTCCATTATCAGCGCAGCAGATGCTGATAATCGCATCGGGGTGGGTGTGATCGACATGCGGAAACGGCAAAAAAGCATGAAGAAGCGTTTCGATCGACGGCCGCGGGTGCTTTCCGTCCATCATGCAATGGGACAAATATGCCGTCATTTCTTCATCGGTCATACTGCTCCGTTCCATCAGCGGACGAATATCATCGAGCCTCAGCCCGGTAAATTGACCCGCTGACATCGTCGCCAAGTCCGAGCCGCTGCCTTTCACCCACATCACCTCGATGTCCCTGCCCCTGAAATCCTTTTCCGTCGTTTTCATCGATGTGTTTCCCCCGCCCCAGTTGCAGACCGAGCGGTCAGAGCCGATCAGGTTGGAACGGTAGACGAGTTCGTCAAGACCCGGAAGCAGCGATGCAGCCTCAGTTTCTGACCATAAATATTCCACCATACGTATCACTCCGTTTTTGTTTGTTTATTTTTGAATATGTTTGTTTAAAGAGTAACATATTTTGTTTTGTTTTGTAAGCGCTTTTTTAGAAACCATTTTATGATAGAGCTGTTTCAATCGGTCTATAAATAAAAAACCCCCAACAGCAGGCGGCCGTCGGGGTCAGGAATGTGGAATGTTTTAACCTTTGATTTTGAAAATAAAATGTCAGATTTTAAGAAAGCGCTGGCATCATGTTGATGGCGCTTTTTGTCCCGCCGGCATACCGTTTGGGGAACATATTGATCCGCAACAAACGGTTGAAAATCGGCTTTTAATCTTTTAATATATAAACTCATGTTTTTTAAAAGGAGGGGTCAGGATGAATAAAACACTGCACGCACCAGTCAAACTGATCATCGCAATTTTTATGATTTGCACATTTTCCATCGGCTTTACAGAGTATGTCGTTATGGGTATATTGACTTCCATTTCAAAGGATCTCTCTGTTCCGATTTCGTCTACCGGCTTATTGGTAACGGCATATGCGGGAAGCGTTTGTCTGACGGGGCCGATCGTCACCATATTGTCGGTAAAAATGCCGCGAAAACCGGTATTGCTCGGCTTGATGAGTGTGTTTGTACTGTCGAATGCGCTCAGTTTCCTGGCGCCGAACTTCACCGTTTTGTTGATCTCAAGAATCCTATCCGCTTCCATTCATGGCGCATTTTTTGCAACGACGATGGTGTTCGTCAGCGAAATGGTACCGCCCGAAAAGCGGGCCGCCGCTGCCGCTTCAATGAACGGCGGCTTGACCATCGCCCTGATGCTCGGCGTTCCGTTCGGTTCTTATTTAGGCGACCTTTTCAACTGGCGGATCGTCTTTCTGATGATCGCATGCCTCGGATTGATCGGCCTCGCCGGCATTTGGCTGACGGTGCCGCACAGAAAACCGAAAGTCGTCCCTAAATTGATCCATGAATGGGATGTGTTTAAAAATAAACAAGTTCTTTTCTCTTTTGCTATCACGATTTTCGGGTATTCAGGCGTATTCATCGCCTACACGTTTATTGAACCGATGCTGCGGCATTCTGCCGGTTTCGGCAGCCTCGGCATTACAGCCGCCCTTTTCGCCTACGGATTTGGCGGAGTCGTCGGCAATTTCTACGCCGGAAAGGTGCCGTTTCACCTGTTAACCCGCTCTATGATCGGATTGATGATCGCGCTCATGGCAATCCTTGCGGCCTTCCCTTTTGTCAGCGGACACCCTGCCGGCGCCATCATCGTGACGTTTTTATTCGGAGCCGGCGCTTTCGGAACGGTGCCCCTTTTGCAAACAAAGGTCGTGGCTGCGTCTGAACACGGAACAACGATCGCCACCTCTGTCAGCATCGCTGCATTTAACTTGGCCAACGCGCTCGGCGCATGGATCGGCGGACTCATTCTTAATGCATCAGAGTCCTACACATACCTTGCCACAGGCGGTGCGCTTATGACCATGTGCGGAATGACGCTGACGTTGTTCGCCTTTGTGTCTGAGAAAAGACAAGTGAAAGAAGAAATGTGGAGAACGGATCTGTAATAAAAAAAAGCTGCCCGGCTTTAAGACCTGGCAGCTTTTTTGTTTGGTTCTTGCAGCGTCTTTGTCTGAGCTGCTTTCCGCATGACCGTGATCATCAAAAGGGCGGCCGCGGCATAGACGATGCCGAAACAGCCGAAAACGAAAACAGAAGATGACATTCCTAATAACACGCCTGATATAACGGGACCGCAGGCCATTCCCGTATACCTGATAAAATTAAACATGCCCATCGCACTGCCGCGGTTCTCCTCAAATTCATTTGCCATCATCGTGGAGAATAGCGGCGGGATCAGCCCCATCGTAACGCCGAAAAGAACGAGGGCCGCCGACATGGCGAAAAGTGAAAACGAGTGGGTAAAGCCAAAACAGACGACGCTGCCCGCGGCGGTCAGATTGCCGATCAGAAACAGGCGTCTGAGCGACAATTTCTTTTGTATCCACTTAAACAGCACGCTGCCGGCAACCGTGCTGACGGCTATCGGCAAATACAGCAAGCCGACGATCTGCAGATCAAGGTGATAATGATCGGTCAGCAAAATCGGCAAATATACGATCACTGAAAAATAAATAAAGAAAAGAAGATAGCTTAATATCAAAACGGCATTTCCCGTCCTGTTTTTGAAAATGTCCTTATAATGCGACAACAGGCTGCCCGCGCTGAGATTGGTCTTTTTCTCCGCATGGCTCTGCGGAAAGCAAAACGCATTTCCGAAAAGCAAAAGAACAGACAATACCGTCAAAAACCAAAAAATCCCCGGATAATTATAACGTTCCCCGATAAAACCGCCGAGAATAGGCGCCGCTGCCGGTGCAAGGGAAAGCAGCATTTGATAAGTCCCCATCGCACTGCCCCGCTTCGTTCCCTGGAACAGAGAACCGATTGTGGTTGCCGCAATTAATGGAAGCGCTGCCGTCCCTAAAGCCTGCAGCACCCTGAAAAAAAGAAACAGGCCAAAGTCCCGGGCGACGGCGCAGCCGATTGTGGCAATGACCGTTACGATCATGCTCGCCATCATCACAAACCTCGCTCCTTTAAAATCGACAATTGAGCCGACAATGATCTGCATCACAGCTGTAATGAAGATGAACAGCGAGACGGACAGGTTGACCATCGATACGGAAACGTGAAACGAATCTCTGATTAACGGAATGATGGGTGAATAAATATTTTGATTCAACGATGCGAAAAAGGCGCTGATACACACAAAATACATAATGAAAGAAGCATTTAATTTCATTGGTCTCATGTCAAACCGCCTGCCTTGTTTTTGTTTATTCGTTAACAATCTCTTTAATATCGTTTACCAGTTAACAATATTAATTGTAGATGACCCCTTTATCAATGTCAACGGACATTTCTTACTGCAGCTTTAAAGTTTTTTACATATTTTTTACTTATCGGGTTCCTTTACTCAAAAAACGCCTTTAAAAAAGGTTCATCCTGATCAAAATTCCTCAGATTTGCAAAAAACGTTACGAATATTTTCATATTTTGAATTTGATTTGTGTTGACAACTGGAAAAGTTAGGGATAAAATGACTATTGTTTACTAGTAAACTTTCATGCTGTACCTTGCCTGATTTTGAGCTCAAACTCTTGCTCTGCTTTAACAATTGAACAAATGCGATACCCCTTCATCATGACCCGCACCATCGCTGTATTCTTCTCGATTCATCGTGAAGTTGAGACCAGCCTATTCCCAGCTCGATAAACCGCACGTATCCATCATTGATTGCAAAAGAAGTCATTCTATGTCCGTTAAGGAGGAAATCAATGACAGAACTTACAATGGAGAGCAAACACCGGCCATTCAAAACTGAAACTCTTACCCGAAACTGCAATGAAATACTAAAACGCAGACGCCATGTTCTCGTTGGCATCAGCCCGTTTAACAGCCGATTTTCCGAAGATTATATTCATCGGCTTATCGGCTGGGCCGTCCGTGAGTTTCACCATGTATCCGTGCTTTTAGCCGGAAAGGAAGCAGCCAACCTTCTCGAAGCGCTTGGCACCCCGAATGGGAAGGCCGAACGGAAAGTCAGGAAAGAAGTCTCGCGGAACCGGAGATTTGCTGAAAAGGCGTTGGAAGCGCATGGCGGCAATCCCGAGGCCATCCATACATTTTCCGATTTCGCGAACCAGACCGTATACCAGCGTTTGCGGATGGAAGTCGAAGACGCCTTTTTTGACCAGCCGCATTTTCGCAAAGCCTGCCTGGAGATGTCGCATGCGGCGATCCTCGGACGGGCCAGGGGCATTCGGATGGATGTCCGGGAGGTCAGCGCCGCCATGCTGGAGCTGGCTGTTGAATACGTCATCGCTGAACTTCCGTTTTTCATCGCCGCCCCTGATATTTTAGGCGTCGAAGAGACGCTTCTTGCTTATCACCGTCCATGGAAGCTCGGCGAACAGATCTCCCGTCATGAATTTGCCGTCAAAATGCGCCCGAATCAAGGATATCTTATGGTTTCCGAATCGGACGAAAGTGTGGAATCTAAAAGCATGCAGGAGGAACGAGTATGAATCAATCGCTAAAAACATTCAGCGTGTTGTCAGAACAATATCACGAGAATCCGTATCAATATTTCTCATACCTTCGGGAATCTGATCCCGTCCATTATGAAGAATCGCTGGACAGCTATTTTATCAGCCGCTACCAGGATGTGCGCCGCGTGCTCCAGAATCAGGACGTCTTTACAACGAAATCGCTTGCCAAACGGGCCGAGCCCGTCATGCGCGGACCTGTGCTCGCCCAAATGAAAGGCAAAGAGCACACGGCGAAAAGGAGAATCGTTCTGCGCCGTTTTATCGGGGAATCCCTTGATCACCTCACGCCGCTCATTAAAGACAATGCACAAAGGCTTTTGGCTCCTCATCTGGAGAAAGGGCGGATCGACCTTGTTAATGATTTCGGCAAAACGTTCGCCGTTTGTGTGACGATGGACATTTTAGGTTTGGACAAGAACGACCACCAAACAGTGAGAAACTGGCACAGCGGCGTCGCCGATTTCATTACCAGTTTGAATCAGGCGCCTGAGGACCGGGAGTATTCCCTCAAATGCAGTGAACAGCTCGCTGAATATTTGAATCCGATTATCGAGGAAAGGCGCAAAAACCCCGGACATGATTTAATATCCATCCTTTGCACTTCCGAATACGAGGGAGTGGCGATGTCTGACCGGGACATCCGCGCGCTGATTCTCAATATATTGCTTGCCGCCACAGAACCGGCGGACAAGACGCTCGCATTAATGATTTATCATTTGCTTCATCACCCCGATCAAATGAATGATGTGCTGGATGACCGCACGCTCCTGCCTCAGGCCATCGCAGAGACGCTGCGCTACAAGCCGCCGGTGCAGCTCATTCCGCGCCAGCTTTCACAAGACGCGGTGATCGGCGGAGTCGAGCTCAAAGAAGGGACGACTGTATTTTGCATGATAGGCGCGGCAAATCGCGATCCTGAAGCGTTTGAGAAGCCAGACGAGTTCAACATCCATCGCAGCGATCTGGAAGTCAAAAGCGCATTCAGCGGCGCAGCCAGGCATCTCGCATTCGGTTCAGGCGTCCACAACTGTGTAGGAGCGGGGTTTGCGAAGACGGAAATCGAGCTTGTCGCAAATATCGTCCTGGATCAGCTGAAGAATATCCAGCTGGAGGAAGACTTCGTTTACCGCGAGACAGGCCTTTACACACGCGGACCCGTCTCGCTCAATATCAAGTTTGATACCAAACATTAATCTTGTGAAAAAGCCTTCTCCTCCCGAGAGGAGGCTTTTTCAATTGCCGCCTCACTGATCTTCGCCAGCTCTTCAAAATCCTCCTTACCTTCGATCGCATGTGAAAGTTCGTGGCATTGAACGATTTTAAAACCATTCATTTTAAACATCGCGATGATTTCAATTCTCCCCCGGTCTCCGTTTGTTTTGACAACATTGACCGTATACCTGACCGCTGCGCTTTGCAGTCGCTCGTCAAACAAAAACTCATGAAAGGGCGACACCGTTATGGTGCGGGCAACCTTTTTCAGCGTCCTCATGTGATCTTTAAACTGCACAAGGTCAATTTGACTGCCGTCGGTTACTTGAACATAATTCTCGCTGAAATAATCGGGAATTTTTTCAGTCTTCATTTCACTCAAGATGTCCTGATACATGCTGCTTAAAAACTGTTGGGCTTCACTTTTATTCATTCGCTGCTCCTCTTGATTAAATGTGTTTTGACCATTCGTTTAAAAAGCGGATGACGGTTTCCAGCTCGGATTCGGAAAACCGATCAAACAGCTCGATATAGCGCTGCTTTGCAATTTCGTGCATCCTGTCATGAACGTCGGCCAGTTTCTTCCCCTCGTCTGTTAATGTGTAATACAATTCTTTGTTGTTGTTCGGTTTTTTGTGCGATTCGATCATCCCGTGCTTTGTGAGCACATTGACCGCTTTTGTCACTGCCGCTTTTGATATTTGAAGTTTTGCTGCCAGGAAAGCGTTGTTGACGTCTGCCTCGTTTTCGCTGATAAGCGAGATCATGTGAAGCTGGGTCAGTGTCCAATGCTTCCGGATGCTGTCGTCTTCTTGAAAAGCTTCCTTTACGAGCGTCTGCTGTTCATGCTGAGCCCGCTTTTCTCTTTTGAGAATAAAATCCTGAACGGCTTGAAATGCTTGCTCATACGTCTTGTTTTCCACGATCATCATGTCCTTCCCATCATCGTTAACCGGTTAACTATTTAATAGTTTACCAGTTAACAATAATTGAAGCAAGCAAAAAAGCATAAAAGATCCGCAGCATATGCTTCCCTCATACTTGAAGAGATAACACGTGCTTTTCAGTCCAAGCCAGAAGCTTCAGATCCTGTTTACGGCCGGCGATGAATGAAAGCCCCAAAGGCTTGCCGTTTTTTGCCGGTAGCGGAACGGTGATCTGCGGAAGCCCGCTAAGCCCGGCAATACATGTCAGTTTCATTGTGCGCGCCCTTCTCTCATGTAATTCGTTTTCCGGCAGCCCGCGGAGCGGCGGCGTGCCGGGAGCAGTTGGAGTGACGAGCAAGCCGTCTTCCGCGAGCCATTCCGACAGTCTCCTTTTCACCGCTTCTCTTTTCATAAAAACATGCTCATGATCGCTTTTCCTAAGACTTGACGCCCATTCAAATCTTTCTGCGATTCCAGGGCTGAACACCGGATTTGTGCGCTCGATCCAAGCTCCATGCTCCTCCCAAATATCCAGGGCCTGCAGCACCCTGAACATCTCCGCCCATTCCGCGAGGCCGCCGTCAGCGGCAACACACCAGTCGAATTCGCCGTCTATCAGGCTTAATGCATGAGCGTATACTTGTGTCCGGTCGCTTTCTTCAAGCAGGCTCCACGCCTCTTTTTCAAAATAAATCCGGTTGAAACAAGCCCCTGCCTCCTCCTGTCCGCTAAGCAGGACGCGGCCTGCAGCATGAAGAACGCCGATATCTTTTGACATCCATCCGACGGTGTCAAAGCTTTTCGCCAGCGGTATGACACCATCAACCGGCACCTCGCCGTGCGTCGGCCGAAATCCGAAAATTCCGCAGTAGGAAGAAGGGATTCTGACAGAACCCCCGGTGTCTGTCCCAAGAGCAAAATCGGCCATGCCGGAGGCTGCCGCCACGGCCGAACCGCTTGAAGATCCCCCAGGAATGTTGTCCTTTGCACAAGGATTGACAGGCGTTCCATAATGGACATTTTCTCCGTCAAGGCTGTACATCAGCTCATCCGTGTGTGCAGCACCCTTAAGCCTTGCCCCTTCACCCAGCAGCAAGTCGACGGCTTCCGCGTTTTTTTCGGCAGGTTCGTGCGTCCTCAGCCAATCAGGGTTTCCCGCCGCATTTGTATGGCCTTCTACAGCAAACACATCCTTTACCGCAAACGAAAGATTTTTCAAGCTTCCTTCAGCTGATGCCGGCTCGACAGCCAAATCCCTGTTCATAAAAGCGCCCAAATCATGCTCCATTTTCAAAATCCCCTCTTTTTGTTTTTAACGATAACCGGACACCTCTTCAAATTGAACAAAATTGTGACAAAATCTTCCGTTCCCCGGTTGAAAAAGGTCTTTAGGTTTGTTCCTATAGGCAAACAGGGTAAAATAAAGGTGTGTTGATTACATATTAAAAACGAACATGGGAGAGGAGAATGAATGGTGAACAAGGTTTGCACAGGGATATTAGGATACGGTTTGTCAGGTTCGGTGTTTCATGCGCCTTTATTATCTGTGTTAGAAGATTATGAGATTCGAAAGGTGATGACTTCAAGAAAAGAACAAGTCAAACAAGACCTCCCCGAAACAGAAGCCGTCAGCTCGATCGAAGACATCACAAATGACCCGGACATTGATCTCGTCATCGTGACTACGCCGAGCGGCCTTCATTACGAAATGGCGAAAGAGTGCATCCGCGCCGGAAAGCATGTCGTCCTTGAAAAACCGATGACGGCAACGGCGGAAGAAGCGGAAAAACTGATCAATGCCGCGAAAGAAAAAGGCGTGCTTCTCAGCGTCTACCACAACCGAAGATGGGATAACGACTTTTTGACGATCAAACAGCTTATCAAAGAAGGGCGCCTCGGAGAGGTCAACACATTCCACGCCTCCTACGACCGGTTCCGGCCGAATGTCAGACAGCGCTGGAGAGAGCAGAAAGGGCCGGGCTCAGGCGCACTGTACGATTTGGGTTCACACTTGATCGATCAGGCGCTTCATTTATTCGGCATGCCGAACAGCGTCACCGCTCAAGTGACCGCTCAAAGAGCCAATGCGGAAACAGACGATTACTTCCATGTCGTCCTCCACTATGATCAGCGCCAAGTGATTCTCCACTCGGGTTCGATTGTTCCGGCCAACGGTCCCCGCTACCAAATCCACGGCTCAAAAGGAAGCTTTATCAAATACGGTATCGACGGCCAGGAGGATGCACTCAGAGCGGGTCAAAAACCTGCAGGCGATGAGTGGGGAGCCGATCAACCCGAATATTACGGGGAACTGGCCACAGTCGAAGGCGACGAGGTCATTAAGGAAACCGTGGAAACGCTCCCCGGTTCATACTTAACCTATTACAAGCAGCTTGCTTCAAGTATTCTTGAAGGCGGCAGTCTGCCTGTCACGGCGGAAGAAGGACGCGACGTCATCCGCATCATCGAAGCTGCGCAAAAAAGCAGCGAAACGAATCAAACGGTGTTCTTAAACGAATAAAACAAAACCGCGGATCATATCCGCGGTTTTTTCAAAAAGTCCTGCCCAATTCTTTGGCCCGGGCAATTGCATTTCGTTTAATTTCTTCGGCTTTATCCGGCTCTGCATTATGCCCTTCTATAAATAAACCTTCAAATTCCGGCACTCCGAAAAACTGCATCATGATGCTGATATAGCGGTGCCCCATCTCAAGTTCCGCAGCCGGCCCTTCCGAATAGTAGCCGCCTCTCGCCTGGATGTGCAGGGCTTTTTTATCGGTTAACAGCCCGATCGGTCCTTGCTCGGTATATTTAAACGTCTTTCCCGCTACAGCGACCGCATCAAAGTACGCTTTCATCACCGGCGGAAAAGAGAAATTCCAAAGCGGCGTGACAAACACGTATTTGTCTCCCGCGATAAATTGCTCGCTCAGCTCATTCAAACGGCCGACTTTTGCCTTTTCGTGTTCAGAAAGCTGTTCAAAGCCCGATCCCGACTGCAATTTTCCCCAGCCGCTGAAGACGTCCGCGTCAATTTGCGGAATGTTTTCCCGATAGAGATCAAGGTGTGTCACTTCATCATCCGGGTGCGCTTCTTTGTAAGATTCGATAAAAGCTTTCCCCGCCGCCATGCTGTATGATGCCCTTTCGTCATGCGGGTGAGCGGTAATGTAAAGGGTTTTTGTCATCTCTTTTGCTACCTGCCTTTTTATATTGATATTGGTTAGTATGGAACGTTGCCGGGCAAATATTCAGGGGAAATTGGATTATGCTGTGTCGTCCCGATGATTCAGCCGGTCCAATACAAGGTGAACAGCGATGGCGTCGTCCAGGTAGCCGATCGGAAACGTATAGTCGGGAATAATGTCCGCAGACAGGATAAAATACAGGAGCGCACTCCCCAGAACGGATCGGTCTTTTTCAGAAGTAGCATTGTCACAATAGCGGTCGTGCATTTTTTTCAAATGATTGATGAACGGTCCGGCTCCATTCACCTGGCTTACTTTGTTGTCGAATTCCTCACAAATGATGCTGTGTCCTTCCTCTGTCAGCGCATATTGCTCATATTTGTTCAATTCCTGTTCAATACGCTGCCTCGTCTCTTGGGGATCGTACAGCTTGGATGCCCCTAACATTTCCAGCATGGCGTCAAGAGAGCCAAGGACCTCGGTACCGTTTTGTCCTTTTTTGCCATGAACTTGAAAACCCGAGGCTTCAATCAATTTATCAAGTGAAATATCGAGATGTTCGGAAAAAGCTTTTAGATGAACAAGCTTAGGTTGCTGCTTGCCGTTAGCGATCCGCGAGATTGTCGCGGCGTCCATTCCGGAGAGGCTGCTGAGCTTTCGCATTGAAAGCGATCGCTTTTTTAGCAGCTCTTTAATCAGATGTCCGATATGATTTTCTTTCGGCTGTCCCATCTCCCCTCCCCTTTCCACAACGGTTCTTAACTCATGATATGTGAATATGTTGAGAAATTTGCTTTTTTGTTGAGCTTTTTCATGGTACTGGCACATTTTTCTCAACGATACATACTGTAAGAGCAAACTTACTGGAAAAAGGAGCTGCTCATCATGACATCATGGATCATCATTGCAGGCTTAACCGTTTCATCAAGCGTTGACAATTTGGGGGTCGGTTTATCATACGGGATTCGGCAAATTCGCATCAGCTTTTTTTCTAATGTGGTCATTTCACTTATATGTTTTCTCTTTAGCGTGTGCGGCATCCACTTTGGACTTTGGATATCAACGGTTTTACCCGGGATTCTCCCCGTTCTGGCAGGTTCTGTTTTATTGGCCGTTATCGGTCTGCGAATCATGCTTTTGGCCGTTCCGCGTCGTAAACCTTCCCCTTTGAAAGAAAACGGAAGCACTGGCTCGCCTCTACAGACCGTTGGCTTTTTCGAATCGATCCTTCTCGGAATCGCACTGTCAGCAAATGCCCTTACAAATGGAGTCGGGGCTGGCCTCTTCGCCTATTCGCCGCTTCTGATTTCGGTTTTGGCAGCCGCCGGAAGTTTTCTGACGGTGTGGGCAGGTGCCGCCTGCGGTTCCAAACTGGCTCATATTCATTTTGGCCATTTTACGGTCGGGCAGTTTGGCACGCTGATCAGCGGAGCAATATTACTATTGATTGCCGGTTTTGCGTTTTTTTACTAGCGGCAGGAGCAAAAGCGTCAGGTGAAGGGAGGGAAAGGCATGGCAGTAGAAAGCGCACTTCAATTGATGCTTTCGTTCGGTATCCTGATCGTTGCGATATTTTCACTCTGCTTTCATTTCACGAATAAAAAATAGGAACACCCCGATTTTTCAGATCAAGGCGTTCCAGGATTCAAAACCAAAGCCGACTCCCTTGCAGGAGCAATGCCACTTCGAAGATGCTCGCGGCATCTTCGATTTTTTAAATGATATTCTTGTTTGCAACTTTTATGACTGCGCTGCATGCCCCTCTTCTTCCAGCTTTTCGAGTCTCTCTTGCACCTCTTCTTCTGAAAGGCCGTGCTCTTTGACATACAAGTTGCGCGGATGAACCCGGCACTCGTGCGTGCAGCCCCGCAAATAGCGGTGCTCATTTTCTTCAGAGCAGATGATCTGCTTGTTGCATTCAGGGTTGGCGCAGTTGACATAGCGCTCGCAAGGCTCGCCGGTGAAATAATCCTTGCCGACGATGACGTGCTCTTTCTGGTTGACCGGAACGCTGATTCTTTCATCGAAAACATAGCACTGTCCGTCCCACAGTTCACCTTGAACTTCAGGGTCTTTTCCGTACGTCACAATCCCGCCGTGAAGCTGGGACACGTCTTCAAATCCTTCTTTTTTCAGCCATCCCGAAAATTTTTCGCAGCGGATACCGCCCGTGCAGTAAGTCAATATTTTCTTGCCTTCGAGCTTTTCTTTGTTATCGCGGATCCATTCAGGCAATTCGCGGAACGCTTTAATGTCCGGTCTGACCGCGCCGCGGAAGTGTCCCAAATCGTACTCATAGTCGTTCCGTGCGTCGACGACAATCGTATCTTCCTGCTGCATCGCCTCATAAAATTCTTTTGGCTCCAGGTATTTTCCTGTTAATTCGTTCGGATCGATATCATCTTCCAGGCGGAGCGTCACCAGCTCATCGCGATGGCGGACATGCATTTTTTTGAAAGCGTGCCCTTCTGATTCATCGATTTTAAATACCATATCTTCAAAGCGGGGATCGCTTTTCATTTCACTCATATAGCGGTCTGTCTGCTCTATGGTTCCTGACACGGTTCCGTTTATTCCTTCACCCGCCACAAGGATGCGCCCCTTCAGCCCCAAATCTTTGCAGAACTTGAGGTGATCTTCGGCAAATTGCTCAGGGTTATCGATATGAACATATTTATAATACAACAATACTCGGTATTGATTCTTCATGATACTTTACCACCTATCTGATGCATGTTTTTATAAGATGAAAATGGAATATCCGTCCATTTACATAATCAAACCATCATTCATATTAAAACAAACCATCACCATGATTTCAATGAAGCAGCTTGAACATTCCATTAATCAAATGTTAGAAATTTTAACACTTCCGGCGGCTTTACGCAAGCAAAACAGCTTAGATTAAAGGACTTTCAGTAATTCTGTTATAA
The DNA here is from genome assembly GCF_056155945.1 of Bacillus sp. GM2. Lineage (NCBI taxonomy): Bacteria > Bacillati > Bacillota > Bacilli > Caryophanales > Bacillaceae > Bacillus > Bacillus sp. GM2. The sequence continues at coordinate 69,410 of NZ_JBRKSZ010000007.1, read as the reverse complement.
ACTCCCAAAAACCAGGCACCTCTTGGCATAAAAGTATCTCCGCTTTTTCGCAAATCTTCATCTTCAGCTCCTGTTCAAGATCCTCCCTCTCTTGATAGGATGTGTTGTTTAATTTGCTTTTGATCATCGGTGTGAAATTTTCCAGCAATTTCTCAATCTCTTTTTCATCGTGCAGACTCACTGTTATCATTCCCCTCTGCTTTAGAATTCAGCAGCTCTCTTATCTTTTCGAGTGCCCTTTTATGAATTTTTGAAATATTTTGCCTTGATTCTCCCAAAGAGTCAGCAATTTCCTGCATGGATACCCCATGAATATAAATTTGTGCAAGCACTTTTTTCTGCTTGTCCGTCAATTGCAAAAACGCTTCATAAAGCATCGGGTCTTGCAGGTGTTCGCTTAATTCCTCTTCCTGTTCCAAGACATCGTCTAACAGATCCCCTCGGGGCGGCTCGGGCAGATTCGGACTTTCGTCGATCATCAATGGAAAACGCTCTCGGTTTTTCCGGACTCTTTTATCAAAGTCGACGGAGAAAATCCGGATCATCGAGTTGATGTATTTAATCATGCGGATGTTTTTGTAAAATCGCTTAAATTCACGATCGAGACACTCTGCCTCTTCAGAATCCGGATGTTCCAACACGTGGTTGAAAAGCCGCTCATACCTTGGGTTGCTCAAAAAATGCTTCACAAGCGGATGCCTTGTGATCTCCTTGATTTTCGCACGCAGTAACGTTTGATCAATCATAAAAACCGCCTCCTATTTATTTAGATGAAAGAAATGAAAAAAAAGTAAACACATCTCTTCTATTAACATGCAAACATAAGTTCCCATTCAGAGAAAATAGTTCTTTGCTTACATTTTTCAAACTTTCGTCACTTCTTAACATAGGAGGTGGTAAGAATGGACAGCGCATTCATTGAGGAAGCAGCGAAACAAATCGGCAATGTCGGCTTTCCAGCTGTATTGGCAATTTACTTGCTCACTCGTTTTGAAAAGAAAATCGATGAACTGATCGAGCTGATCAAAGAAAAAAATGAAACCGATGATTGACATCGGCCTCACTTTTTTCACTTAACATGACAGAAGGGGAAAACGAAAGGCCTTTCAGCTCTCCTTTACATTTTTAGAAAGAGGGGATATCACATGGAAAAAAACAAACAAATTCCACAGCCGATCAGAGGAGAAAAAGGAGCGGAAACGAAAATTCCGCACAACGTTGAGCGCGACCGCCAAAACCCGGACATGCTCGTACCGCCTGAAACCGACCACGGAACGGTGCCAAACATGAAATTTTCATTTTCCGATGTCCACAACCGTCTTGAAAAAGGCGGATATGCACGGGAAGTCACAGTTCGCGAGCTGCCGATTTCAGACAAGCTTGCTTCTGTCAACATGAGGCTGAAACCTGGGGCCATCAGGGAGCTGCACTGGCATAAGGAAGCCGAATGGGCGTATATGCTGTACGGAAAAGCACGGATTACGTCTGTTGACCAAGACGGCAGAAACTTTATTGAAGATGTGAAAGAAGGAGATCTCTGGTACTTCCCGTCAGGTCTGCCGCATTCAATTCAAGCACTTGAAGACGGATGCGAATTCCTGCTTGTCTTCGATGACGGCTCCTTCTCTGAAAACAGCACCTTCCAGGTGACAGATTGGCTGGCCCATACGCCTGATGAGGTGATTGCCGCAAACTTCGGCATTTCAAAAGACGTCGTCGCCTCTCTTCCAGTTGAAGAAAAGTATATTTTCCAAGAAGCGATCCCTGGCTGTCTTGAGAAAGACAAAGTTGAAAGCCCGAACGGAACGGTACCTCTATCTTTCAGCTACAATTTGCTTGAACAGGAACCGATTGTATCCAGCGGAGGGAAAGTATGGATTGCCGATTCCACGAACTTCAAAGCATCGAAAACGATCGCTTCTGCGTTAGTGGAAGTCGAACCTGGAGGCATCCGGGAGCTGCACTGGCATCCGAATACAGACGAATGGCAGTATTACATTTCCGGACAAGCGAAAATGACGGTTTTCGCTGCCGACGGGCATGCCAGAACATTTAATTACCAGGCCGGAGATGTCGGCTATGTGCCGTTCGCAATGGGACACTACGTCCAAAATACAGGAGATGAGCCGCTTCGGTTCCTCGAAATTTTCAAAGACGACCACTATGCTGACGTTTCGTTAAACCAATGGCTCGCGCTTGTTCCGGAAGAGCTTGTCCGCCAGCACCTTGACGTCGGCAGCGAATTTACAAAAATGCTCTCTAAAGAAAAGCATCCTGTCGTCAAATTTGATAAGAAATAACCAGCCAGGCTTGCAGGAGACATATCCTGCAGGCCTTTGGCGCTTGTGTACATATTTTAAAGGAGTTGTGTCATGAAACATTTCATTATTTGCTGCATATCGGTTATATTCGTTTTTTTCGCCCACTTTCTCGGCATTTCGATACTGTTTCATCTGTCGGGCGCGTTTTACCAAACAGTCGGATCATTGCTGCTGTTTACGCTTTGTTATACCGGACTGACCTTTGTCCTGGAACCGGCTGAAAAGGTGCTCATCCACAGTATGAAACTGCTGGGCATCAATCGGCGGATCACGGTTTTTGCCGCTGAAATGATCACGATCGGATGTTTATGGGCCGCCATTTATACCGCGGACGAATTGCTGGACGACGTTCTGCTGACAACCTCGGCGGAAATCATGATTGCCGTTTCGTTTTTTACAATTGATAAAATCCTTTATCCGCGGCAGAGGTCCGGTTCGCTCTTATATTGACGATCCATTTTAAACCGAATTTTTTCATTGCAGGACTCAATGATTTGCAACAATGTTATATACTGGATTTGCAGTGATTAAAAGGAGGTTTTGTTCATGAATAAGGTTCTTTTCAGACCCGGCATGTCGATCAAAGAAATTAGCGAACAGTTGCAAGGCTATATCGCCGCAAATTGGAAACAAACGCTTGACGATCATCGCGAAGCTCTTTTAAAGGTGTTTCCCGAATTGGAAGACGCGACTTACGGGGTCTACCTGGACCACCTGCTGCCTCCTGTATTTGAAAGTCTCGAACAGTCCGGCTTTACAACGATTCAAAATGCGGGAAAAGGCGATTTTTTTATCGGAAAGGGCTTGAACTTTAGACAGTCCATGGAAAAATGGGGAGCTGACAACTGCCGCTCACGTGTGTTTTGGGTTGTCATCTCCGATCAGCAAAAACAGCCGGCCGGGACGCTGCTCTTTGACTTTTATCACTCTCACGCCGGATTTGATGTCCCCCTCTCCCCGCGGATTTACACGTTGGAAGAAACGGAGAGAGACCGAATTGTTGCTCACATAAAACAGATAAAGGAGAACTAGCTTATTTCGACCCACAAAGTCATAAGCTGTAGCCGCTGGGTATTCCAGCGGTTTTTTTATTTACACTAAATGCAGCCAAGGAATTTTTGCAACCAATCAAACCACACATTCGTTTATGTATAAGACCAATATCTTACATAAGGGAGAAACTCATGAGAACTTTCGAAGTGTTGACACTCCTGTCTTTTGTCATGCTGTTTCAGCAAAAAATGCCGGGAAAGCTTGCGGCGGCAGCCGGATTTGTGAGTATTGGCGTGTTGGCGGACTTGCAGCTTTATTCAAAACTTTTGAAGCAGCTCGGCATGACGGGCGACATCGACGGCGAACGAAGCGCGGATATCGTGAACCGGTACGTTTTGGATTTTTCAACAAGCATTTAAAAGAAACCGGTGGTAATCTTGTACCTGCCAACAAAACTGGTATGTACCAAGGTCGTCAGGTTACTGTAACAGAGCACGTCCTTGGAGGATATAGAAAAGGCGGGAAATCCAACAGCCCATATACAAGTTTTACAATAAATCAAAAGGTTGCAAAGGGCTACGGTAAAAATACAATAGAACTCGACATATCTGCTCTCCGTAAAGCCATCAGGTCTGGTGAAGTGAAGGATATTGTAATTTTATCTCCTAAACAAATCGAAAGGTTAATCAAAAATGATACTCGCCAGTCTGAACACTGGAAAAACAAAGCTTTAAAATGGACTCAAAGGGACACTGAATACTTTGTAAAAGGTGAGGTTCCAAAACAATTTATCAAACTACATCCGAAGGAGTGATAGATATGCTTCTATATTATAAAAATGAATGCTTGGGTGAAATAAAAGGCGCTACTGTTGAAGGTGTCTGGATGTATGGAACAATCATTCCTAATGAAAACATGGAAAAGTTCAAAGATTTCTTTAAGGCTGTAGTAAACGAGGATGACCCTTTTGCCATTGAACAGTATAGTGAAGAATGGTTAGATGATGAAAATTGGTTTATTATTGATGAAAAGCAAAAAAAGGTAGGTATATCCCTTCCAGGGATTTACGAAAATGATAATGAAATAAATTGGAGATGGAGATAAAAAGGCCCCTTTTTAGAGGCCTTTTTTTTATTACTTCAGTAAGGATTCGAGTTTTGCTTTCGTTTTCGGTCCGTAAATACCGTCGGCAGAAAGCCCGTGCATAAGCTGGAACCGTTTGACCGCGTTCGCCGTTTTCGGCCCGTAATAGCCATCTATGCCGTTATTCTTCGCCCCTTTGTCTGGATAGAAATAGAGGGCAGCTAAAGCCTCCTGAATCTGCCGGACGACCGTCCCTTTCATCAGTGGGCTTTTTACCTTATAGATGCCAGACCGCAGCGTGCAGGATGATTTTTTGCCGCTTGAAGAAGGCTTTTTCTATTCCGCTGCAAGAGCTTGCAATATGGGAACGTCCTTGAATTATTATGCCAGTAACCAAACGTTTTTCTCATGATATGAGGACCGATGACCCGACATATTCCGCAGTATCATTCATATGTTCATTAAGCGATTCCCCGCTCTTGCACAAACAACAAAAACTCCCCAAAAAACAAAAAAACCACCATCATATGTATGGTGGAGACGGTGGGAGTCGAACCCACGTCCAGAAACGTCGATTGCTTCAGCGTCTACGAGCGTAGCCCTGCATATTTAGTTTCGCTCATCTTCGTGCCTGCGGGCGGGCCCTCGGAGAGCTAGTCTGATGAGTCTCTTCCTGCGCCCTCAGACGGGGGCGCAAGCGTAGCCTACTTCGTTATGGGCTCTTAACCGGCACATAGGCGATGCGGGCAAGAGCTCGCTGCGCTAATTAGGCAGCTAGTGCTAAGTTCTGGTTAGATTTGCCAGTTATATTTAGGTGCGTTTTTACGAGATCGCCTCTCGGCTCGCAGCTCAAGCTCGATCCGTCCCTGTCGAATCCGTAACGTCCCCTTGGATGAAAAGGAAGCCGGATAACTGGCTGCATCACTATTATAACAAGATCACGCGTCAATTCCAAATGGTAATGTCTGTGATCACGTTCATATAGGATAACATGAGTTCTGGCTTTAGATCAAGCCTTTTTGCCTGTCGCGGAACGCTCTTTCGATTTCGCGTTTGGCGTCTTTGCGCTTCAAGTCTTCGCGTTTGTCGAACTTCTTCTTCCCTTTTCCGAGACCGAGCAGCACTTTTGCGAAGCCGTTCTTCAAATAAATCTTGAGCGGTACGAGCGAATATCCCTGCTCTTTCGTCAAACCGATCAATTTGTTGATCTGCTTGCGGTGCATCAAAAGCTTTCTCGTTCGCAACGGATCATGGTTGTAGCGGTTCCCCTGCTCATACGGGCTGATGTGCATATTGTGGAGGAACACTTCTCCGCGTTCAATTTTGGCAAACGCGTCCTTTAAATTCACCCGACCGGCGCGAATGGACTTGATTTCCGTTCCTTGAAGCACGATGCCTGTTTCGTATGTTTCTTCTATGAAATAATCGTGATTTGCTTTTTTATTTTGGGAAACAACCTTCCCTTCTCCCTTTGGCATACGGCAACCTCCTCCCGCCTTCAATCTCACTAAAGGGCGGCCAATACGTATTATTCTATCAAATGAACGTTCGTGTTACAATTTCGCCGCCCTTTTTTTGACGTGTGCCGTCTATTTTTTCTTTTTCTTGCGTTTTTGTTTCGGCGCGTTTTGAAAACCGCGTTTTTTCTTTACTTTTTTCTTTTTCGGCTTGGTGAACCATTCCCCTTTGTCAGCCGATGGAGCCTCTCTTTTTGAAGCCTTTTTCTGCTTTGGCTCCGGCTTCTGCCGGCGGCGGGAGCCTTTCATGCCGACGATTTCAAAATCGATGTTCCGCTCGTCTTTATTGACGTCAACGACGCGGACCGTAATCTCATCGCCGATCCGGTACACGTTGCCCGTGCGCTCGCCGATCATCGCGTAGTGCTGTTCATCATAACGGTAGAAATCATCCGTCATAAAGCTGACGTGGACAAGCCCTTCGATCGTGTTCGGCAGCTCGACGAACATGCCGAAGTTCGTGACGGAGCTGATGACGCCGTCAAATTCTTCACCGATCTTATCCAGCATAAATTCGGTTTTTTTCAGATCGTCCGTTTCCCGCTCCGCATCTACGGCATTGCGTTCCATATTTGACGTATGCTCGGCGATCTCAGGCAGTTTCTCGGCCCATTTTTCCCTTGTCGCTTCGTCTGTCTTGCCCTGAATCAAATAGGTCCTGATCAGTCTGTGGACGATTAAGTCAGGATAGCGGCGAATCGGAGACGTGAAATGCGTGTAGAATTCAGTCGACAAGCCGAAGTGCCCCAGGCTTTGCGGATCGTATTTCGCCTGTTTCATCGACCTGAGCATAACCGTTGAAATTACGGCTTCTTCAGGACGATCCCTGACTTCTTCAAGCACGCTTTGCAGCGCTTTCGGATGGATACTTCCCGCCGTTCCTTTGACGACATAGCCGAATGTCGTAACGAACTCCAAAAATCTCTGCAGCTTTTCCTGATCTGGATCTTCGTGAATCCGGTAAATAAACGGAACATTCATCCAATGAAAGTGCTCAGCGACCGTTTCATTGGCGACAAGCATAAATTCCTCAATCAGCTTTTCAGCAGTCGACCGTTCTCTCAAGACGACGTCCTTCGCTTTTCCTTCTTCGTCGACGAGAACCTTCGCTTCCTTAAAGTCAAAGTCGACGGCTCCGCGTTCCATCCGCTTGCCGCGCAGAATCGCAGCCAAGTCTTCCATGTCTTTAAACATCGGGACAAGGGCCTCATACTTCTGTTTCAGCTCTTCATCATCATCGACTAAAATTTTGTTCACATCAGAATAAGTCATCCGCTCGGTCGTTTTAATGACGCTTTGAAAAATTTCGTGCTCGACGACTTGCCCTTGAGGATTAATGAGCATTTCGCATGACATTGTCAGCCTGTCGACCTTCGGATTCAAGGAGCAGATTCCATTTGACAGCCTGTGCGGGATCATCGGAATCACCCGGTCGACAAGGTAGACGCTCGTGCCGCGTTCATACGCTTCCTGGTCAATCGGAGATCCTTCCGTTACATAATGGCTGACGTCGGCAATGTGGACGCCGAGTTTATAATGGCCGTTTTTGAGTTTTGTGACGGTAACGGCATCGTCCAAGTCTTTGGCATCTGCGCCGTCGATCGTGACGATCGTTTGATCGCGCAGATCCCGTCTGCCTTCAAGATCTTTCTCATCGATTGTATCAGGCGTATTGCCGGCCTGTTCCATCGCCTCAGCCGGAAAGTCTCCCGGGAGGCCGTGCTTATGAATAATCGAAAGAATGTCGATGCCGGGATCGTTTTTATGACCGAGAATCTCGATGACTTCTCCTTCTGCACTCATCCGGCCTTCAGGATAGCTTGTCAGGCGGACGACGACTTTATGACCCTCGACGGCGCCGTTTTTGGCGTGCTTCGGAATAAAGATGTCATTCGTGATTTTTTTATCGTCGGGAATGACGAAGCCGAAGTTTTTCGTCTCTGTGTATGTGCCGACAATCTTCTGAATGTTGCGCTCGATGATGCGGATGATGGCCCCTTCTTTTTTTGTACCGCCGGATTCTGTGCTCAGGCGGACGAGCACGGTATCTCCGTTCATTGCTGTGTTCAGCTCAGACGGCGGAATGAAGACATCGTCAAGCGAGGAGTCTTCGGGAAGGACAAACGCGAAGCCTTTCGCGTGCGCCGACACCTTCCCTTTGATCAGATTCATTTTTTCGGGCAAACCGTAGCGGTTGCTTCTCGTTCTGACGACAAGCCCTTTTTCTTCAAGGGTTACAAGAGCTTTGACGAGCTCTTTGTATTCGTCCGAATCGGTGATTTCCAGCATCTCTTCCAGTTCCTGAACTGTAAGAGGTTTATATGCTTCTTCTTTCATAAAGGAGAGAAGCTTATCCATAAATTCTTCTTTTTCCACTAATCAGACCTCCTTATGTCTGCCAATCCAACGTTTCTAAAAATTGATACACATCCTTGTGCAGTGTTTCGCGTTCTTTATCCAATGTGATGGCATGACCTGATTCTTCATACCATTTCAGCTGCTTATCATCCGTTTCAACTTCATTGTAGATGATGTTTGCGCTGTCCGTATTAATCATATGATCGTGGCGCGCCTGCACGACAAATGTAGGCGAATAGATCATGTCCACATGCTCTCTGACATCGGCAATCAAATCCTGCAGTGCTTTCAACGTGTTCATCGGCGTTTTTTTGAATTCTTCCATCTCAGCGTCAATCTGCTCCGCTGTCTTGCCTTCAAATTTCTTATAATTGCGGGCATAATCAAGCACACCCTCGTACATCGTCTCTTCGCTTTTGATGTACATCGGCGCGCACATTGGAACAATTCCCTTTATGGGTACAGTGTAACCCAATTTCAATGAAAAAACCCCTCCGAGAGACAGTCCGCAAGCGGCGATTTGTTCATATCCTTCCGATTTCAGATATTCATATCCGTCCATGACGTCTTTCCACCAGTCTTCCGGTCCTGTGGAGAGAAGTTCTTCCGGAGGCACGCCGTGGCCTTTATATTGGGGCGCATGGCATGTGTAGCCTTTTTCATTCAAATATCTTCCGAGCATTCTGACGTCCGCCGTGTTGCCCGTAAATCCGTGCAGCAGCAGGACGGCTTTTTTTCCGCCTTTAAATGTGAAAGGTTGTGGTTTGACAATTTTCATGATTCACTGTCTCCTTTTCATATGTATTCTTCCACGTTTAGTCTTGAAACAAACTTTATCAATCGGCCGGCCCCTTCAGACAAAGACCGGCAAATAGGAAAAAGGCCTGACTTGAACATCAGACCTCATGCTTCATTGTCTTATACAAAGTAAGCAAGCGCAATCGTTAAGAAAAAGAAAAGCACGGTTAAAACGACCGTCATCCGGTGAAGAATCAAATCAAGTCCTCTTGCTTTCTGCTTTCCGAAAAGCTGCTCGGCTCCGCCGGAAATCGCGCCTGATAATCCGGCGCTTTTGCCGGATTGCAGTAAAACGACAACGATTAATACGATACTTACAATCACTAATAAGACCGTTAAAAATGCGGCCATAACCTACACCTCCAGACAAACTGGCTGACAATAGTTTTATTTTACATGAAAAGCAAGCGCATGTCACGAGCGTTTCGAACAGCTTTTTTTATTTTTTCCCAGCGCCGGAATAAGGTATACAAAAAAAGAGAGCGGCTCTGCTCCCTTTCCTGCGGAATATGTAATCACATTTATTTCTTTTCTGACAGTGCCGCCATCATATCTTCCAGGAGCATTTCCGCTCCGCGCGGGCTGAGTACGATTTTGCCGCCCGCATACGTTTTATTTTTCGTGGTGATGTCGCCGGTCATCAAACATGCCATGTTTGCGGCGTATTTTGTCAAAATGATGTTTTCGCCGTCGGTATATATTTCGAGCGGGTCCTTTTCATTGATATTCAGCACCCTGCGCATTTCGACCGGGAGAACGACTCTGCCGAGCTCATCGATTCTCCGGACAATCCCGGTATTTTTCACGTTTGAAAAGCCTCCTTTTCTCCTTTCTTTATTGACTTTTGTCAACATCTTTATAATAAAAGAGATCTTCAAATTTTTTGTTGAAATACTGAATCATCTTTCCGATCACAAGTTGTCCGGGCCTCCTTTCGCCATTTAAAACTCTGCTGAGTGTCGCCGGGGATACGCCGATTTCAATGGCAAGCTGATTTAAGGAGAGATTGTGTTCAATCATGTACTGGAGAACAAAATCTCTTTTGATATGAATCTTTTTTACCATGATTACTCCCCTTTCTAATCTCTTATGTTTCTTTTTATCTACATTGAACATATACGATTTGTTAACTTTTGTCAATACTTTTACCATCCATATGTTTCCTATAGGCAATATTCGTACTAAAATATTTTATAATAAGAGATTGCGAGGTTTTGGCCATGACGAACTTTGGACACCATTTACGACAATTAAGGGAACGGAAAAAACTGACCGTCAATCAACTGGCGATGTATTCCGGCGTCAGTTCGGCAGGCATTTCGCGAATCGAAAACGGAAAGCGCGGCGTGCCGAAGCCGGCGACGATCAGAAAACTGGCGGACGCTTTGAAAGTCCCGTATGAGGAACTGATGGCATCTGCAGGCTATATCAGCGCGTCTACAGTCCAGGAAGCAAGAAGCAGCTATGATTCCATTTACGACATCGTGTCACAGTACGATTTAGAGGACCTTTCTCTGTTTGACAGCGAAAAGTGGAAGGTGCTTTCAAAAAAAGACATCGAAAACCTGGACAAATATTTCGACTTTCTCGTGCAGGAAGCAAGCAGCCGAAACAAAAACTGAATACTTCTCCGCGGCACACTCTCCTCTCTATCATTTTCGTCTGTTTACGATCCTGCTGTTATTTTATCCCTTATGTTAACTTTTGTCAATATTTTTCCTGTCTAAGTATTTCCTATAGTCAACATTTGTATTAAAATGTTCATATCATGAATTTGCGGGGGGGATGGCGATGACAAGGTTCGGCGAGCGGCTCAAAGAGCTGAGGGAACAAAGAAGCCTGTCGGTTAATCAGCTTGCCATGTATGCCGGTGTGAGCGCCGCAGCCATTTCCAGAATCGAAAACGGCCACCGCGGCGTTCCCAAGCCCGCGACGATCAGAAAATTGGCCGAGGCTCTGAAAATGCCGTACGAGCAGCTCATGGATATTGCCGGTTATATGAGAGCTGACGAGATTCGCGAACAGCCGCGCGGCTATGTCACGATGCAGGAGATCGCGGCCAAGCACGGCGTCGAAGACCTGTGGCTGTTTAAACCCGAGAAATGGGACTGTTTGTCCCGCGAAGACCTGCTCAACCTCGAACAGTATTTTCATTTTTTGGTTAATGAAGCGAAGAAGCGCCAATCATAAAAAGCCGAATTTCCCTTTTAGGAGAAGTTCGGCTTTTTTCGGCTGCCTTAAGCGGCATCCGGATTCGGCGTCTTGCCTTTATGATGCTTAACGGGGCTCAGCGCACGCTCGAGCCATCCCATGAACAGATCGGCGATGATCGCCATCAGCGCCGTCGGGATCGCGCCTGCTAGAATGATCGCTGTTCCGTTGGTCGCGTTTGATCCCCTGACAATGATATCCCCGAGGCCGCCTGCGCCGACAAACGTGCCGATGGCCGTAATGCCGATCGCGATGACGAGCGCGGTTCTGAGCCCCGCCATAATGACCGACAAGGCGAGGGGAAGCTCCACCATCCGGAGCACTTGAAATTTCGTCATGCCCATCGCCTTCCCTGATTCAAGATAGGCATGCTCGATGCTGGCGATTCCCGTATATGTGTTTCGAATGATCGGCAACAGCGAATACAAAAACAATGAAAGAATCACCGTGTTTGCGCCGAGCCCCATGACAAGCATCAAGACGGCGAGCATCGCCAGCGCCGGAACCGTTTGAATGACATTAGTGATGGAAAAGACCCATTTGCTGATTTTACGGTATCTGGCGATGAAAATGCCGGCCGGGATGCCGACGACGGCGGCGAACAATACGCCGTATGCCGACATTAAAAAGTGGCGGTAAAATTCCCCCAGCACATAGCCGCCGTTTTGCGCGTAATACGTCCAAAGCTGCTGCAGCACTTCCATTTGTCATCCCCTCCTTTTACTCAAAATAATTGTGCTTCTTTAAAAACTCGGCCGCGACGACAGAAGGCTCTTTCAGCTTTCCATCGACTTCGTAATTGAGCTCCTGCATCGTTTCGGTGTCGATTTTTCCAATCAGTTTATTGATGGTCTCTTCAAGCTCCGGATGCTCCTTCAGCACTTTTTCCGGCACGACCGGCGAACAGTCATACGGCGGGAAAAAGCGTTTATCGTCTTTTAACAGCTTTAAATCATAGGCTTTGATCCTGCCGTCTGTTGAATAGGCAAGAACGATATCCATTTTGCCGTTTTTGACGGCGTCATAAACGAGTCCGATCTGCATTGGAAAGGTCGAGCCAAATGAAAACCCGTATTCCTGGTTAAATCCCGGATATCCGTCGCCTTTTCGTTTCAGCCATGCATTGTCAACGCCAAGCTTCAGTTGATCCGCGTCTTTTTTCAGATCGGATATGGTTTCATAGTTCCCTTTTTCAGCGAGTTCTTTCGTGACTGTAAAAGCGTACGTATTGTCAAATCCGTAAGAATCGAACCATTTGTAGTTGAATTTCTTTTGAAAGTCCTGCTGTACGATGCGGAGCGCTTTTTTCGGGTCTTTCTCCGCTTCCCTTCCAAGCGTGCTTGTCAGGTCAGTTCCCGAGTAGCGCGTCGCAGAAATGTCGATGTCTCCGCCGAGCATGGCCTGGTGCTGCACATAGTTTGAGCCGAGGTTTTTGACCAGCACCGTATTGAGATCCGTATCATGCTCGATCAAAAGCGAGATCATATTGGCAAGAATTTCGGATTCGGTCAGGTTTTGCGCTCCGATTTTGATCGTTTTATCGGAAGCCCCGCCAAGGCCCGGCAGCGCACAGCCGCTGATCAAAAGCGAGAGGACCAGCATGACGGCGCCGAGCCGTCTCAGTTTTTTTGTTTGCATAAGAGCCAACTCCTTATGATACTTCCTTCATCCCTTTTAATCCTTGAGGCGTGACTTTGTCTTCGGTTTTCGACAGAATATAGTCGATCACGATGGCCAGTATCGTAACCGGCACCGCTCCGGCGATAATGTACTCAGGCTGGTACAGGTTGAGCCCGATAAAAATATAGTCGCCGAGACCGCCGCCGCCGATAAAAGCCGAAAGCGTCGCCCAGCCGATTAAGTAAACGGTGGACGTCCGGATGCCTGCCATGATCACCGGCACCGATAGCGGCAGCTCGACCAGGCGGATTTGTTCCCATGCAGTCATACCGATTCCCTTTCCTGACTCAAGCAAATTTTGATTGACGCCTTTTACGCCCGTGTAAGTGTTTCTCAGAATCGGTAGGACTGAATAGAAAAACAGCGCGACAATCGCCGGAATCTTTCCCACTCCGAGAAGCGGGATAAAAAACGCCAGGATCGCCAAACTCGGCAGCGTCTGAATGATGTTGACAACGCCGATCACGACGCCGGCTCCTTTTTTCATTCTCGTTAAAACGACACCGAGCGGAACCGCGAAAATGATGCCGAGCAGAACCGCGAAAATGGATATATATAAGTGCTCCCATGTTTTATAAAGCATTTCCCCGCCGTTGTGCTGAAGAAATTGGACAAGCTGATTCATGATTGATGCACCTCCCTGCATTTAACGTTGAACAAGGGTTTCTTCATCTCCCCAAATCGAGTCGTACACGATATCGACAAGGTTTGCCCTTGTGACAATCCCGACAAGGCGGCCCTCTTCATCAAGAACGGGAACATATTTGAATCCCCTTTTCAAAATTTTCCGGACGGTATCCCTGATGAGCGTTCCTTTTTGAACGGAGTAAACATTCTCATTGACAACCTCCCCGACTGTGACGGATTTTTTCCGGTTCTGATCGATGATTTCAACATCGATATATCCTTTTAAGACATTGTGTTCGTCCACGACGAGCAGTGAATCGACGCGGCGTTCCCTCATCACTTGAATTGCTTCAGTCAGGTTTTTTTCGCTCGTAATCGTGACCGGATTCGGGTTCATTACTTGTTCGACATGCTCGATGTCAGGACGGGACTGAAGAAGCCTCTCTTTTCCGATAAATTCCTCAACGAATTCATCCGCCGGTTTCCGCAAAATGTCGTCAGGCGATCCGACTTGCACGATCTCGCCGGCGCGAAGGATGACGATTCTGTCAGCAAGCTTAATCGCTTCATCCATATCGTGGGTTACAAAGACAATCGTTTTGTCCAGCGATTTCTGAAGCTTTTTGAACTCTTCCTGAAGCGAATCACGGGTAATCGGGTCCAGCGCTCCGAACGGTTCATCCATTAAAATGAGGGGCGGCTCTGCCGCAAGCGCCCGCAGCACGCCGATTCTCTGCTGCTGTCCGCCGCTTAGTTCATGAGGGTAGCGGTTCAAATATTCCGGCCCCATATCAACGAGCTGCAGCAGTTCCTCCGCCCGCTTCTTTCGCTTTTCTTCCGGCCATTTCAAAAGCCTCGGAACGAGCGTGATATTCTGCTGAATCGTCATATGGGGAAAGAGTCCGATTTGCTGAATGACATAGCCGATTTTCCGGCGCAGCTCCACCGGGTCCTGATCCATTATGTTTTCTCCGTCGATGTAAATGCTTCCTGAAGTCGGTTCAATCAAGCGGTTGATCATTTTCATCGTCGTTGTTTTCCCGCAGCCGCTCGGTCCGATAAAGACGATAAATTCACCTTTTGCTATATCAAGGTTAATGTTTTTGACCGCTTTTTTTCCGCCTTTATAAACCTTTGATACATTCTCTAGCTTCAGCAAAACGCACACCTCCAACTGTTTTTTAAAAATTTCAACATCTCATTCATTATAAGATACACTTTGTAAAATAAAAAGTTTACAAAGTGTTCAAATTATATATATAAGACATAAAAAAATATATTCATGGCATCAATTTGCCGGTTATTCTTAAAATTGCGGCTGATTTCTTTGTTTTTCTGTCGTTTTAGTGTTTTCAACCGCTAACAAAATTATGATATATTGACAATAAAATTGGCTGCCCGAAGGGATGATGAGCTTTGGAGGAAAACGCTTTAAAAGTGATTGAACAAGCGGAAGAACATTTCATAGAAAAAATCGCCGAAAATATGAATACATACGGTCTATCATCAACTGTCGGCCGCGTGCTCGGGATCATCTATATGAACAGAAAGCCGATGACCTTAAATGAACTGTCAGAAGAAACGGGCATGAGCAAAACGAGAATGAGCCAGGTCGTCCGCGAAATGATCGATTTAAATATAGCTGAAAAAGTTTTTGAAAAAGGCGTCCGCAAAGATCTGTACGATGTCGAACAAGACTATTATCAAACGTTTATTTCATTGTTTACGGCCAACTGGAGCAAAGTCGCCAAAAAGAACAGGATGATTGGGAAAAAAATCAGAAAAGAGCTGTTGGAGGCGCTCGAGGAAGAAGGCCTTACGCCTGAAACCGAAGCTAAAATCAACGAGCTGCTGGCTGAAACAAAACAATGGATCGATTACTGCGAGTGGCTTGACAATCTGATCGCGTTTTTGGAAAGCGAAGAGATCTTCAAGCATGTGCCAAAACCTTCATAAACAAAAAAAGCTGCGAAGACTAAGCAGCTTTTTTGCATTTCCTCAATTATCCCGCCAACACCGGAAACATCCCTTTCAATCCCGTTCCGATCATGCCGACCGCCACGACAGCCAAAATCAGGCCCATCAGCCGGGTGATCACGTTCATCTCCGTCTGGCCCAATTTGTTGCTGATCAGCGTAGAATAATGAAAGGCCGCAAACGTCAGCAGGAGGACGGCGGCGATGCCGATGATCATTCCGCCAAAATGCACCAGACTGCGGCTTCCGGCCGAAAGGCTCATCACCGTCGCAATCGTTCCTGGCCCCGAAATGATCGGAATGCTGAGCGGCGTCACCGATATATCCTCCTTTTCCTTGCTCTCGCGATGCTCAGCATGATGCAGCGACTGAACATGGGACTGCTTTGCATTCAGCAGGTTGTAGGCAATTCCGAATATAAATATGCCGCCGGCAATTCGCAGCGCATGGATGTTGATGTCAAAAAGCCTGAAGATAAACTCTCCGAATATGAGAAACGCGATCAGGATCAGAAACGATAAAACCGCGGCCTTTCTCGCCAATGCGGTGCGTTCTTTCGCTTCGTAGCCTTCTGTGAGCGCTAAAAAGATCGGAACATTGCCGATCGGATTTGTGACGGCGAACAATGATACAAAAACGTGGATGATAAAAGCAAACACGGTTAAAGCCACTCCTTCCTCTGTATAAAAATACGGGTAATCGATTTTTACCTCCGACGCTGACCGCTTAAACTTTCAAAAAACAATGACACCTTCCTGCACTTTCATTTATAATGAACCTTTATAGGCCAAAATAACTATTTTAAAGGAGATTTTATTTTCATGACATGTTCAAAGTGCGGCCATCAAACAGATGGCGGAAAATTTTGCGAGCAGTGCGGGTCAAGTTTGGCCGGCGGCAGTGATGGCGGAAAAGGAGCAGCTGAAACGCCGCAGGCAGCTAGATATGCGGAGGCGGCGAAACAAGCGTCTTCCATGTATTTTTCCTATTGTTTAAAGGTGCTGAAACGACCGTTTATCGAAATGAAAAACGCCGGAGAACAGCACGTCCTCAACAGCATCACCACAATGGTGATATTTGCGCTTTCGGTGCCGCTGATGTTTTATTTCGGCCTCAAAGGCTTCTTTGACGCCATGGGGGACTATTCCGGAGTATTCGGCCGCTCCTACGCAATGCCGACATTTTTTGATATCGTCGTAAAGCCCGCTGTTACCTTTGCTATTTATATTTTCTTATTATTTGTTTTTACATACGCAGGCGTGCGCATTCGGGGTGTGCAAGCGGCATTTAAGGAAGTGCTCGGGCGGTTCGGAGCGGTGCTTATTCCTTTCGTCGCCCTTCTGCTCGCCGCTTTGCTTTTATCATTCATGCAAACGGGTTTGTTTATATATGTTCTTTTCTTTGCCCTTTGCGGCATCGCCTTTTTAATTCCGCCGGCTGTCATCTCGAGCTATCACGAAAAAGCGGAAGGCGCTGTTGATACGATTTACGCGACGCTGATCGTCTATTTGCTGACATTTATGTCGGTGCGGATCATGGGAGATTTGTTTCTTGAATATATCGGAAGGATCGGAGGCTCTATATTAGGGCGGCTGTTTTAGTGAAGTGAAAAGCCTTTTTCCATTGAGGAAAAAGGCTTTTTTTTTATTCTATTGACGTTAAGAGCAATCTGCCGTCCTCGATGGCGGCGTGATATGTCCAATGATACGTTTTTAACTGTTCTTTTCCGCCTTTGATAATATTAATTTTCTCCGTTGTCTTAATCGTTGCCTCCCGCCCGTTTTGCTTCCAGCTGTTTACGCTGAATTGGACGACTTCCTCCTCTGTCCCGCTGTTGTACAGTTTAGCGACCAGTTTCTTTTGATCGTTGTACAGCGGACTTCCTTCTTTCAAGCTGTCGCGGACGAGGCCGAAATCGTTTGTGTTGATGGCGTCTTGTAGCCTGTATAAATACGCTTCAATGGCGAAAGCAACCTTTTGGTCGGTGAGCTCTTCGCCTGCTGATGCATTGTTCATGGCCCCTTTCGCTGAGGCCCATGCCGATGTGTATTCCTTCGGATTGTCATTTTTGATTTCTTTTTGATGCTCGATATCGATAACGGCTTCAGGATCGCTTTTTTCGATGAGCCACTTTTTCTTGCCTTCGGAATAGACCAATGTGTACGTATATCCGCTATCGTTTTCTTCCAGTTTAGGCGCAATGTAGTCGTCATAATAGGCCGATTTGTGCTTTTCAATCCCTTTGAGCTCTGTTTTCCATTGCCCGTCTTCTTTGTATAGCCGGAACGAATCAAGATCAAATACAGTAGATAAGTAGGTGCCTTTATAGTAGGTGCTGCTGCTTTTCAGCCCGTCCGTGACCTCTTTCAGGCGGTTTTGATAAGACGGGGCGGCCATTGTCATGCCGCTGACATTGCCGCTTGCAAAGGCCTTTGCTGCTTCCTTTGTATGGTTGACGACAGCGGTCATCATGTCATCCATAAACCCTTTGTCTGATGCAAGATTGACTTCGATTTCTTCACCTTCAATCGGCGTTTTTTCGCTTTTCAGCTTCCCCCACGGAAATTGCGCCTCAACCTGAGCAGACATTGAACCGTCAGTCAGCACAGGTCCGAATTCAGTTCCTTTGAATGGATTGATCTTCATCTCCTGATCATTGATCCAGAGCGTTCCTTTCAAGTTTTCATAGCCTTCTTCAAAGACAAGCTTTGCCATGTGCCCGTTAAGGTCCGCATTAACCTTCACATCACCTTGGAGGGCGGTGACCTTTACCTTTTTTTCAAGATCGGCGATTCCGCTTTTCAGCTTTGCCTTCACCTCGTAAGTACCGGGGACAAACGGGCCGATTTTTTTCTCGAAGTTTTCTTTTTCTGTTGTGATGACCTTTTTGCCGTTAACAAACAGGCCGGTATCTTTATAGTTTGTCTTAACCGTTAAGTAGACAGGCTCCGTGTTCAAGACATAGCGGTCATAGATCCAAAAACGCCTGCCCTTTTTTTCGATCGTCATCAATGGATGGCCGGCACCGCTTTTTAAGGATGTGATCAATTCTTTTTCTTGATCCGGGTGTTCTTTCAAGTAATCCAAGAGCGGCTTGACGTTTTTCTCCGTGACAGCCAGATCCACGTCTGATGATTGAAGCAGTTTTGCTGCTTTCTTGGCATCTTTCTGATCGAGGGCGGCTTCAAAATCGGAAATCAGTTTTTCCTTTGATGTGAGTGCTTCACCGGTTTTATAGCCGGCAAACAATAAAATCAAGCAGGCCGCGATTGCCGCCATGATGATGATTCTTTTTCGTGTCATCGCACGCTGATACCTTGCCGCCGGGTCGGAAGCTCGTTCCTCGTCCGCCCGCGCGCCGCAATGCTTGCAATACAGCGCATTTTTTGTTCGTTCCCTTCCACATTCCTTGCAAAAATCCATGACTTTCCTCCCATCAAACAAAAACACCATTAGTCATTTTATACTATATTTATCGTAAGAAGGGATTTAATATTAAGGCCGCATCAAAAAAAGCCAAACGAATGCGCTGATCCGTTTGGCTTTTTTGATCATTTTAAAAAGTATTTTTCAATATCATCAAGCATCAGGTTTGCTGCAAGGACGCCCCCTGCTGTATTCCAGATGGCATCGCTCACTTTATGGACGTTTCCTTTTTTGGAGACGTTTAAGTTTTTAAAGAGCGGATCATTGACATAGTCTTTCTCAATGGCGCTTGCTTTGTCATCGCCTGTCTCATACGTGTAATAAAAAAGCACGTCCCCGTCCATATCAGGAATTTGTTCCTTTGTCACTTCCATTTGTCCGAGATCGTTGGCTTCCTGGCCTTTAGGCCTTGCAAAACCGAGCTGATCCAAAATCGTTCCGGCAAATGATCCTTTGTGATAGATGCGGGTATCAGCATCTGTAAAGCGGACGAGAGAGACTTTTTGTTTCACTTTATCGCCTAGTTTTTCATGAATGTCTTCAACGCGCTTGTCAAAGTCAGCGATGACTTTTTCGCCTTCAGCTTTTTTATTGAGCGCTTCGGCTGTCAGCTTAAAGTTGTCTTTCCATTCCCCTGACAATGTCTCGGCAAATACGGTCGGCGCGATTGCTTTCAGCTTGTCGTATACTTCTTCTTGGCGGATTTTGTTGCCGATGATTAAGTCAGGCTTCAGGCTCGCGATTTTTTCAATATTCGGCGCAGCCTCCGTTCCGACGTTCTCTACGCCTTTCATTTTATCTTTAATATGGTCATACCATGGATCTCCCAGCCAGGATTGAACGGCGCCGACAGGTTTTACGCCAAGTGCGAGCACTGCTTCTGTCGCTTCATTCGTGAGTACGACGACTTTTTTCGGAGTGCCGTCAATTGTCGCTGTTCCCATTGCGTGCTTTACAGTATAGGAATCTTTGCTGCCGTTCTTCTCCGCAGATTGATCTTTATCTTGATTTCCGCAGGCGGCTAATAAAAGGATAAGCGCAGCGAACAGTGCAAACCATTTAAAACGTTTCATGATATGTAGGATCCCCTTTTCTCAAGTGATTTTCATTATCAATTAGATTATATAATGAATCAACCTAAAGTCAATATGAAATTCCTATATATCTGTTTTGGATTGTGCTAAAAACCGCTTTTGAGCTGCATCCGGATAAAGAAAACCCTGCTCGGCAGACACTGTACAATGAGCTATCGTCTTCTTACGAAAACCGGGATGATCCTCCTTCTAGACACTTTGAATTCATTAGGTTAACATAATCTTGTATGAATATGTTTTTTTTACCATAGTAAGGAGGGGTGATTTGACTAAGTTTTTATTGAGTGGTTTCTACCTTTTCGGACTTGTCATGCTGAGCAATTGGTCGATTTCTTTTGGTGAAATATTTGGAGCCGGCAATTCAGCCGTTTTTCAATTATCGGAAGCGGTGCTTTTTACGTTTATCATCGGGTGCTATACAGGTCTTCCTTTGATTTATGCCAAATTCACTAGATCTGAAACGTTGTTTTTTACAAATCAAAAGGTCTTCCTCATCACCTTAGGATTAGGCGTGCTGCTTTCCTGTTCGGCTTACAGCCTTCAGCAAGCCCTCTCTCCCATCGCGATTGCGCTGTTGTCGATCATTGGTTTTTTGATCGTTGGCATCAGCGGTTTTCTTCCCGCCTGGTTTCTGAAGCCTGCGAAAAATCTGCGATAAACGGGTGGGTTTTTCTTAGGCTGACGGGGTGTTGGAGCCAAGGTCGAACTCAGTGGTTTCTATAAACGGCGCTGGACAATATGGTGCTCTGAGAAAATCACTTGCCAATGCGTAATCTGACGATTGATTTTTTAAAAAACAACATTTGCTTTCGCCATTTACAAATTAATGAAAATTCTTTATGATATAGATATCTAAGTAAACATGTTGCATATACTAAAAAGACCGAAGTGCTCCAACACTTCGGCTTGTACAAAAAGCCGGCCCTTCGAAGGGGCTTGCTCAGATTGACCTAAAATAGACCACTCCCTATCACTTTCTAGGCTCAAGGGGCGGTCTATTTTTCTTTGTTCTCTGACAACATGGCAATCAGCATGCCAAAAGCAATCATTAAAGAGATTGTTTCATATGCTGTCATTTTTATCACCCCCTTTCAGAAGGGGATGAGCAAGACTTCCCTTGAGTGAGCAAAGCTTTTTATACGAGGTAGATTATACCATATCAAGGAGAACATAAAATTAGGGAAAAAACCTTTTTCACTCATGAAATCTAGCTTTTCCGCCGAATTGCTTCGACATCGACTAAATTCTTGGTCTTTCAGCTCATTTATTGATTGAATTCATTAGCTTGAAGAAGTATTCACGTTGACCGGTCTTATTGAGTTGATACCATGAATCCAATGTATCCGGTGCAAACACGTCTAATTTTTTCAGCACTTCCCTTGCGAATTCGAGAGGAGCCGCTCCTGATGCAGTAACCAGATTCCCATCTGATACCGCGGGTCCCATCTCATAAAACGGTTCTCCTTTATAATGAGGACAGACCATTTTCATATAGGCCAAGTCATTGCTTGTATGCTTTCTTGAATCCAGATATCCGCTATTCGCCAGTCCCGCAGTTGCACCGCATATTGCGGCAACCATCGCGCCAAGCTCTAAAGCTTCGCCGGCCTTTTTCAAGATCGGCTGATGAATCTTTTCTCCCCAAGTATTCCCTCCGGGTAAAATGATTAGATCCGCACTCTCGGGCGTCCACTCATCAAGGGAGATATCCGGTTTTATGCGCAGTCCACCCATCGTCGTCACCATTTCTTTATTCACTCCTATTGTCATGACTTTTAAAGGTGCCGCATCTTTTTTGAAATATCTTCCCGAGTTCAGTTCGGCCATTAAATATCCATATTCCCAATCTGACATTGTATGGAATCCATAAAGATATACTGTTTTCGACTGCATCCAGTAACACTCCAATCGCAATTGATACAGCCTATTATAATCAAAAACCCTGACAGCTTTTGTCAGGGTAAAGGAAATTCAGCTTTCACATTTAAAAGAGGTTGGCCTCATCTGCAGCCAACCTCTTTTTTATGCTTACTTATTCAAGTTGTAGAAAGATTGAATACCGTGGTATTGCGCAGTTTCAGCCAATTGATCTTCGATGCGAAGCAGCTGGTTGTATTTCGCAACACGGTCCGTACGAGACGGAGCACCTGTTTTGATTTGTCCTGCGTTTGTTGCCACAGCGATGTCAGCGATTGTGCTGTCTTCAGTTTCACCGGAGCGGTGAGAGATAACGGCAGTGTAGCCTGCGCGTTTCGCCATTTCGATCGCATCGAAAGTTTCAGTCAATGTACCGATTTGGTTTACTTTGATCAGGATAGAGTTGCCGACGCCGTTTTTGATTCCTTCAGCAAGCTTTTTCGTGTTTGTTACGAAAAGGTCGTCACCGACAAGCTGAACTTTTGAGCCAAGACGCTCAGTCAGAAGTTTGTGGCCTTCCCAGTCGTTTTCGTCAAGGCCGTCTTCGATTGAGATGATTGGGTACTTAGAAGTCAGCTCCTCGTACCAGTCAACCATTTCAGCTGACGTTTTTACAACGCCTTCGCCTGCAAGATGGTATTTGCCGTCTTCTTTGTTGTAGAACTCAGAAGATGCAGCATCCATTGCCAATTTCACTTCTTCGCCAGGTTTGAATCCTGCTTTTTCGATCGCTTCAACGATTGTTTGAAGCGCTTCTTCGTTAGATCCAAGGTTTGGAGCGAATCCGCCTTCATCACCTACAGCTGTGTTCAAGCCTTTTTCTTTCAAGACTGATTTCAGGCTGTGGAAAATTTGTGCTCCCATGCGAAGTGCTTCGCGGAAGTTTTCCGCACCGACAGGCATGATCATGAATTCTTGAATGTCAACGTTGTTGTCCGCATGCTCTCCGCCGTTTACGATGTTCATCATCGGTACAGGAAGCGTTTTAGAGTTGAATCCTCCAAGGTATTGGTATAGAGGAATCTGCAAGAAATCCGCAGCTGCGCGGGCAACGGCCATTGATACACCAAGGATGGCGTTGGCGCCGAGCTTGCCTTTATTTTCAGTTCCGTCAAGTTCGATCAGCAATTTGTCGATTGATACTTGCTCAGTCACATCAAAGCCGATAAGCTCGGGTGCGATGATTTCGTTCACGTTGTTAACGGCTGTTAAAACGCCTTTTCCAAGGTAGCGGTCTTTGTCGCCGTCGCGAAGCTCAACAGCTTCGTATTCGCCAGTGGAAGCTCCGCTTGGAACCAGCGCGCGTCCAAAAGCTCCTGATTCAGTGTATACTTCAACTTCAACCGTCGGGTTACCGCGGGAGTCTAATACTTCACGTGCATAAACATCAACAATGTATGGCATGTTTGTTTCTCTCCTTTAATGCTTATTTTTGAATTAATGACGATCCTGTCATTTCTTTCGGTTTTTCAACACCCAGCAAGTCTAAAAGAGTTGGCGCCAGATCCCCGAGGATTCCGCCTTCTCTTAATGTCACGCCTTCTTTTGTGACGATGACAGGAACCGGGTTTGTCGTATGTGCGGTGTGCGGCTTGCCTTCTTCGGTAATCAGCACGTCTGCGTTACCGTGGTCGGCCGTAATAATCGCGTAGCCGCCTTTTGCAAGAATCGCATCAACGACTTCGCCGAGGCACTCGTCAACCGCTTCGATTGCTTTGACCGTCGGCTCGACTTTTCCTGAATGTCCAACCATGTCAGGGTTGGCAAAGTTGAGGATGATCGCGTTATGCTTTTCAGCCTCAATTTCTTTGACAAGCGCATCTTTTACTTCATATGCGCTCATTTCAGGTTTCAAGTCATATGTTGCGACTTTAGGCGAGTCGATTAAGATTCGCTCTTCGCCCGGGAACTTTTCTTCGCGTCCGCCGCTCATAAAGAATGTGACGTGCGGATATTTTTCAGTTTCAGCGATGCGAAGCTGCTTCAGCCCGTTTTGGGATAAAACTTCGCCGACTGTGTTGTCGAGATTGACCGGTTTGAATGCCACGTATCCGTCAACCGTTTCACTGAAATGTGTCAAGCAAACGAAATGAAGGTTTTTCGGATGCTTGTCTCCGCGGTCGAAGTCGCGGAAGTCGTCATTGGTGAACGTGTTGGAAATCTGGATCGCACGGTCGGGTCTGAAGTTGTAGAAAATGACCGCATCGTTGTCCTTGATTGTCGCAACAGGTTCGCCGTTTTCTTTCGTAATGACGGAAGGAATCACGAATTCATCGTAAATTCCGTTTTCATAAGAATCTTTCACGACATCGAGCGGATTTTGATATTTCGGTCCCTCTCCGTATGCCATGGCGCGGTACGCTTTTTCGACGCGGTCCCAGCGCTTGTCTCGGTCCATTGAATAGTAGCGGCCTGACAATGTTGCGATCTCGCCGACGCCGATTTCTTCGATTTGATCCTGAAGCTCTTTGATGTACTTCTCAGCTGTTTGCGGGCCTACATCGCGGCCGTCAAGGAAGCCGTGAATATAGACGTTTTCAACGCCTTCTTTTTTGGCAAGTTTCAAGAGTGCATATAAATGGTGAATGTGGCTGTGCACTCCGCCGTCAGACAGCAGTCCGAACAAGTGGAGGTTTGTGCCTTTTTCTTTCACGTGCTTCATCGCTGCAAGGAATGTTTCGTTCTGTTCGAATTCTCCCTCGCGAATCGCAACGTTCACGCGCGTCAGACTTTGGTAAACGATCCGGCCTGCGCCGATATTCAGATGGCCGACTTCCGAGTTGCCCATCTGGCCGTCTGGAAGACCTACCGCTTCTCCTGAAGCTGTCAGCGTCTGGTGCGGATACTTGTTCCAATAGCGGTCAAAGTTCGGTTTTTTCGCTTGGGCTACGGCGTTTCCGACGGTTTCGTCCCTTAGTCCAAACCCATCTAAAATGATGAGCGCGGCTAACTTGTTACTCATATTGACCTGCCTCCAATAATTGCACGAAAGACTGCGGCTCAAGGCTTGCTCCGCCAACAAGAGCGCCGTCGATATCGGATTCGGCCATATATTCTTTAATGTTCGCAGGTTTTACGCTTCCGCCGTACTGAATGCGGACGCTGTCTGCTGCAGTTTGTCCGAACTCTGATGCCACGGTTTTGCGGATGTGCGCGCATACTTCGTTTGCATCTTGTGCAGTTGAAGACTTGCCGGTTCCAATCGCCCAGATCGGCTCATAAGCGATCACGGAAGCAGCTACCTGTTCAGTTGTTAAACCTGCAAGTGCTTTTTTCACTTGGTCTGCAACAAGCTCGTTTGTTTTGTTTGCTTCGCGCTCTTCAAGCGTTTCACCTACGCAGATGATCGGAACGATGCCGTATTTAAATGCAGCATGCGCTTTTTTGTTGACCGTTTCATCCGTTTCAGCAAACATTTCGCGGCGCTCGGAGTGGCCGATGACGCAGTATTCAACTCCAAGGTCTTTCAAAGCCGCAGGGCTGATTTCACCCGTGAAAGCTCCGCTTTCTTCAAAATGCATGTTTTGCGCGCCGACTTTCAGATCTGTGCCTTTTACAGCTGATGTGAGCTTTTCAAGGAACAGTGCAGGCGCACAGACAACAGCTTCTGCTTTATCTGCTGCGGGAATGGAAGATTTCACTTCTTCAACGAAGCTGACAGCTTCTGAAAGCACTTTATTCATCTTCCAGTTACCGGCTATAATTGGTTTTCTCATGTGCTCCACTCCTTATGCTGTATATTTTGCTTACTTGTCGTTCAATGCTTTGACGCCAGGAAGTTCTTTTCCTTCCATAAACTCAAGGGAAGCTCCGCCGCCTGTTGAAATGTGGCTCATTTTGTCAGCCAAGCCGAACTTTTCTACAGCAGCTGCAGAGTCTCCGCCGCCGATGACAGAGTATGTATCATTTGCCTCTGCTAATGCTTCAGCGACAGCTCTTGTTCCTTTAGCGAACGCGTCGATTTCGAATACGCCCATCGGTCCGTTCCAAACGACAAGCTTGCTGTTTTTGATGACGTCGGCATATGTTTTTCTTGTTTCCTCGCCGATGTCAAGCGCTTCCCAGTCGCTAGGGATTTCGCTTACCGGCACGATTTTCGTGTTGGCGTCGTTTGAGAAATCGTCAGCAACAAGCACGTCTGTAGGCATGTAGAAGTTCACGCCTTTTTCTTTGGCGCGGTCCATGAAAGATTTAGCCAATTCAATTTTATCTTCTTCCAGCAGGGATTTTCCCACTTCATGGCCGAGCGCTTTGACGAACGTGTAAGCAAGACCGCCGCCGATGATCAGGTTGTCTACTTTCTCAAGAAGACTTTCAATCACGCCGATTTTGTCTTTTACTTTTGCGCCGCCGATGATCGCTGTAAACGGACGTTCAGGGTTTGACAGCGCTTTGCCCAGCACTTCAAGCTCTTTTTCCATGAGGAAGCCTGCAACAGCCGGAAGGTGTTCAGCGATGCCTGCTGTTGAAGCATGGGCGCGGTGAGCCGCTCCGAATGCATCATTGACATAAACGTCAGCCAGGTCGGCAAACGCTTTAGAAAGCTCAGGATCATTCTTTTCTTCTCCCGGATAGAAGCGGACATTTTCCAATACGAGAATATCTCCGTCTTTCATTTCGGAAATTTGCGCTTTGACGGCGTCGCCGTAAGCTTCATCCGCTTTTTTCACTTCTTTGCCGATCAGTTCGCCGAGGCGTGCGGCTACCGGCGTTAAGCGAAGCTCTTCTGACACCTGGCCTTTCGGACGGCCCAAGTGGCTTGCAAGAAGAACTTTCGCTCCCTGCTCTGTTAAGTATTGAATCGTCGGAAGTGCGGCGCGGATTCTCGTATCATCCGTCACTTTTCCGTCCTTCATCGGAACGTTAAAGTCAACACGGCAGAAAACAACGCGGCCTTTTACATCAATGTCTTTTACTGATTTTTTGTTCATGGCTTTTAGGAGATCCTCCTTTTAATGTTTTACAAGCCTGAAAACGGAAATCCCCGGGCGGCTTAAAGGCGCCGATATGGAAAAAGGGAAAGGGAGTGTGTGTCCCCTTCCCTTGTCCGCTTTCATTATAGCGCTTCTCTCATCAAGAACCAAGTCTGATTCTGGTTTCCGGATTAAAGACCTTGTTTTGCGATGTAAGCGGCAAGGTCAACAACACGGTGAGAATATCCGCTTTCGTTGTCATACCAAGAAATAACTTTAACCATGCTGCCTTCCATAACCATTGTAGAAAGAGCATCGATTGTAGAAGAGTTTGTATTGCCGTTGTAGTCTTTAGATACAAGCGGCTCTTCGCTGTAGCCAAGAACGCCTTGAAGTTCGCCTTCTGCTGCTTCTTTAAGCGCTGCGTTTACTTCTTCTGCTGTTACTTCTTTGTCAAGTTCAGCAACCAGGTCAACAAGTGATACGTTTGGTGTTGGAACAC
Organism: Bacillus sp. GM2; assembly: GCF_056155945.1. Classification (NCBI taxonomy): domain Bacteria; kingdom Bacillati; phylum Bacillota; class Bacilli; order Caryophanales; family Bacillaceae; genus Bacillus; species Bacillus sp. GM2. The sequence continues at coordinate 41,994 of NZ_JBRKSZ010000007.1, read as the reverse complement.
GCATTGCTCCGCCGTTCAGTTTTCCTTTCAGTTCAGGAAGTACAAGGGAAACGGCTTTCGCAGCACCAGTTGTTGTAGGAATGATGCTCTCAGCTGCCGCACGCGCACGACGGTAGTCTTTGTGCGGAAGATCCAGGATTTGCTGATCGTTTGTGTAAGAGTGAACAGTTGTCATCATACCGCGTTTGATGCCGAATTTGTCGTTCAGAACTTTTGCAAACGGCGCAAGGCAGTTTGTTGTGCAAGATGCGTTAGAGATAACATGGTGGTTAGCCGCATCGTATTTACCTTCGTTAACACCCATAACGATTGTAATATCTTCTTCACTCGCAGGAGCTGAGATGATAACTTTTTTCGCGCCGGCTTCCAAATGTTTCGCCGCATCTGCGCGTTTTGTGAAGAAACCAGTTGATTCAACAACGATTTCAACACCTTGCTCTCCCCAGCTTAGTTTAGAAGGATCGCGCTCTGCTGTAACTTGGATTGTTTGACCGTTAACAACAAGGTTGCTTCCGTCAACAGAAACCTCTGCGTCCAATTTTCCATGTACTGAATCATATTGTAATAGGTGAGCAAGCATGTTAGCGTCTGTCAAATCGTTAACTGCCACAACCTCAACTTCAGGATTATTTAATGCTGCGCGGAATACATTGCGTCCAATACGACCAAAACCATTAATACCGACTTTTACTGCCATGATGATTTCCTCCTTTAAGTAAATAAGAGATATTTAATTTATATTGAGGGAAGAAGCTTCCCTTAATAACTGTTTTGCGGCTCCTTCATCAGTGATCAAAACCGTATTGCGCGGCTTTTTGAAGTATGCCTCTATGGCGTCAGCTTTTGACGAGCCTCCCGCCACCGCAATGATGTTCGGGATCGAATCGAGATCCTCAAGCTGGATGCCTACGCTGTGCACTTTGTGAATGACTTCCCCGTGGCGGTCGAAATAGTAGCCGAACGCTTCTGCAACTGCCTCATTTTCTTCTATTTTCTTCAAATCTTCCTTTGGCGTATTTCTTCGTTCTGCCATTGTTTTAGCATCCCCGATTCCATGAATCACCATACTGGATGATTGAATCGTCTGAAGCACTTCTTTAATAGAAGGTTCCTCAATGATAGAAGAATATGCTTCTTTGCTCAGCTGCCCCGGCACAAATAACAGTTTGTATGTACCGGAAGCTTTCTCGGCCATATGGGCGCAAATCGTATTGGCCTGATTCCTGACGTTTTCGCCCAGTCCGCCTCTTGCCGGAACAAAAAGCAGCTTGCGGTTTTTCGAGTCAGGCGTCATCATTTCTGCCACGGCCTCAAGTGTCGTACCTCCGGTTACGGCGACGATATTTTCCCCCGTAAACCTATTTTTCATGCATGCGACGGCCGCTCTCCCCATCTCTTTTTTGACCCATGGGGACTGGTCGCTGTCTCCCGATACAATGATGACTTCGTCGAGGTTCAACCTCTCTTTTAATGTATTTTCCAAATGAGTTAAACCTAAAACGTCCTTCATCGTATCTTCGAGAACTTTCAGCAGGTCGGATCCTTCAGGTGTCAATATCATGCCGGTTGTTTTAATCTCTAGTAGATTTTGTTCTTTTAAAAACTGAACCTCCGCCCTTAAAATCCGCTCGCTGATGCCGAGGCTGGCAGCAAGGCTTCTTCTGCCGATCGGTTCAGTCAGCCTTATGTACTGCAAAATTTTGTACCTTTTCTGCATGACATCGAGAAGATCCGGCAATAATTTTTTCTGAGCCTGTATTAGTTGATTCATGCCAAAACGTTCCTTTCATCTCATCCTGGACGAATAATGTCCCGCAGTGACTGAAAACGTCCCACCTCAGCCAAAAAAAATTACTCCTGCTTACATTCCTTATTGTAACAGGGTTAAAATGTTTATTCAACTGTTAAGAATCAATTCATCGACAAGATTCGCGCGAATGTTCACACATCTGTTTTAATTATTGTCCCTGTTGATTTTCTATACTATACATATTTCATGAAAACGTGCCTCAATGAAAAAAAACCTTTTCTTAAAAAGGGTTATCAGAATGAACGCCATTACGTATTACGGACCGGAAATATTTAAAATGATGGGCTTCGAAAAAAATGAATCTGGCTGTCGAACGTTCTGGGACGTATGAATGGGGTGTAGGTGGATGCTCGCGTACAGGTTGATGCCGTCCATCATCTTCGTATATTTTCAAAAATAAATATATTACTAAAGTACTTATAAAAAAAGCAACGGGCGGTTTTTCCGTTCCGTTGCTTTTTTGCCGTTTATCCATTTTTCCAGACATCTGCAATGATTTCAAACGAGCGAAGTCTATCAGCATGGTCAAACGTTTCTGAATTGATCATGATCTCGTCCGCCTGAGTAGTACGGATGAATTCTTCAAGCTTTTCTTTCACACTGTCCGGGCCGCCGATGATCGTTGAGCTGAGCTGCTCATTTACCATCGCTTTTTCACGCGGAGTCCAAATCTGATCCATATCATCTACAGGCGGCTTAAGCTGTGTCGGGGCGCCGCGGACAAGGTCTAAAAACTTCTGATAATGCGACGTTGCAAGGCGCTGCGCTTGCGCGTCCGTATCGGCCGCGATCACGGTCACCCCGACCATCGCATAAGGCTCCTCCAAGACGCCCGGCTTAAACGAACTGCGGTACAGCTCCAAGGCAGGCAGCGTATTGGCCGGCGAAAAATGAGCCGCAAATGCAAACGGCAAACCGAGCTCCCCGGCAAGCCGGGCGCTGAATCCGCTTGAACCGAGAAGCCAAATCGGCACATCAAGCCCTTCGCCCGGTATGGCGCGCACGTGATTTCTTACATTGCCGGACGGCTTAAAATACTGCCGGAGTTCTTCAAGCTGCTCGGGAAAATCCTCCCCGCTGCTTATATTTCTTCTTAATGCGCGGGCGGTTAATTGATCCGTCCCCGGAGCGCGCCCCAGTCCTAAATCGATTCTGCCTGGATAAAGGGATTCAAGCGTTCCGAACTGTTCAGCGATGACGAGCGGGGAATGGTTCGGCAGCATAATCCCTCCCGAACCGATGCGCATCTTCTTAGTGCCCCCGGCGATATAGCCGATCAAAACAGAGGTGGCCGAGCTCGCAACGCCTTCGATATTATGGTGCTCAGCCAGCCAGAACCTGTGGTATCCCCATTTTTCGGCATGCTGCGCCAAATCCATAGATTGTTTAAAAGATTGTCCCGCATTTCCGCCTTGTACAATAGGAGACAGATTTAATACGGAATACTTCGTATTTTTGAAATGCTGTTCTGACATTGTCTTTCCTTCTTCCTGAAGTGTAGTGGTCATGTAATTAGACGATAACATAATCGTTCCGGTGAATAAAAGAAATTAGTTCGAAAAAAATCGAACTAATGTGTTAAAAGCTTGCCTCCCTGCGGAGGCAAGCCTTTTTTTAAGAAGCGGCCGTTTGGCCGGCTGTCTGGTTCCTTCCTTTAAAGAAATAAGCAGCGCTAATGAGCAAATAGATTCCCGCCGTCACCAATGTAATGACAATCGATGTGGTCAGGATGACACCGATCAGTATCGCTGTCAGCGAAATGATTGCCAGCCAAGTCGTATAAGGGAACCATTTGACATAGTAGCCGTTCCCCGCTGTTTGATTCCGTTTCCTCGATTTTAAATGGGCGGCGGCAATCAGCATCCAGATCACAAGGACGGTATAGCCGAGAGACCCCATCAAATATTCAAACGTTTGGCTGCCGGCAAACAGTGAAAACAATACGCCCAAGTATAAGAAAGAAGTACATAATAGAATAGAATAAACCGGCACCTTTCTCACGGAAAGTCTCGAAAAGATTTTCGGCATTCTTCCGTCTGACGCCTGTGTATACAAAATTCGGGAGGCGCCGTAAAGTCCTGAGTTCATCGAAGAAATGACCGCCAGTAAAATGACCGCATTCATCAAATGATCCGCTCCGGGAATGCCGATCATCTTAAAGACCATGACAAAAGGACTCTCCGACACTCCGTTGACTTGATTCCATGGAATCAAGCTGACGATCACGAAAAACGGCAGAAGATAAAAAGCAATAATGCGCGTCAACGTTCCACGCACGGCTTTAGGCACGACCTTCTCAGGGTTTTTGGTTTCCGCCAGTGTTACCCCGATAATTTCGGTTCCGCCGTAGGAATAGATCACAACTAGCATGGCGGTAATCAGCCCTCCGGCGCCATTCGGGAAGAAGCCGCCATGGTCTGTCAAATGAGTAAAACCGACAGCTGAATGTTGTCCAAAAGAGAAAAATAACAAGATAAATCCGGATATAATAAAGACGACAATCACTGTGATTTTAATAAGGGCAAGCCAGTATTCCGTCTCGGCAAAGCTTTTGACAGAAAGCAAATTCACGCTCGTAATGACGAGTGAAACGAACAGCGCCAGCACCCAGATCGGCAGCCCCGGCAGCCAGTACTGCAAAAATATCGCGGCGACAACAGCCTCTGCCGCAATATTGAGAACCCACATTTTCCAGTATATCCAGTCCAAAAAATAAGCGGCATACGGCCCTAATATTGATTGAACGAGATCCCTGAATGTTCTGGCTTCACTGTTTCGGACAGCCATCTCGGCGAGCCCCTGCATGATAAACAGCAAAATCACGCCGCCGATCAAGTAGGCGATCATGACCGAAGGCCCCGCCAAATCGATCGCTTTGCTGCTTCCTTTAAATAATCCTGCTCCAATGGCCCCGCCCAATGCCATCATCATAATATGCCGCGATGTCATCGTGCGCTCGAGCTTCTGCATGTCTTTCTCCATCTATGTTCACTTCCTCTATTAAAATGAAAAAAGCTCACCGTCTCCCTCTTCGATTTGAAGATAAAGAGACGATGAGCTTTGAAGCTTACCGCGGTACCACTCTTTTTGATTCTATGCCAAGAATCCAGCTTTTGAGAAGCACAGCCATGCTGTGCAAACCTGTTAACGAAGGTTAATCGTAATGTCCTCAGGAATTGATGTCCGTCCTTTAGCCAGTCCACTCCCGGGCGAGTTCAAAGGTTCATTGGTCTGCGTCGCACCTACCCGCAGCTCTCTTTGCCAATGCCGATCTTTTACTGCTCCCGTTCATTGTGTTTTTTCTGCCTGAAATATATTCATATAATATACGTGCCGATCTTGACTTTGTCAACATCAAATCCACTGCCAAAAAATAAAAATTAAAATTTTTCTCTTTTTTCAAGGAAAATCGCCTTTTCTATTGGAAAATACAAGGGAAGATATGCACATCTTTCATGATGATGGAGCATTCCCCAAAAGGGGAAAAATATAAAAATCGGCGGATATCCCCCGAAAAAAATAGTTAAATTGAAATATTATTCAAACTTTACAAAATATTTTAACGATGATAGAGTGTGAACCGAATCATCACATCAGCTAAAGGAGGAAGAGAACGTGAAAAAACTTTCGTTTATGGTGATCTTGTCCGTATTGACGCTCGTCTTTGTTTCATCGTCCGTAAGCTTTGCGAAAGACATTCCTGAAGACAGGTATACAACGCCTACAGATGCTGAATTTAGCCAGATTAAAGAGATTTTAAACGACGTTGATATCGAAACCGGCAATTTGCAGAAGGATTACGGTGTGATTGTCAATGACCCCGCTGAAAAAGTCGGCGTCATATCAGACATCCCCGCCGAAAAAGACGACTGGAGCCATGTCAGCTTCCATTCCTACTATGTCGACCTCAACAGCAACACTCTCATCGCTGATGTTCAATTTGAATTCACACAAAACGATGACGGCACTTCGGAAACCGAGTACAAAAACGTAACAAACGGAGGCAGGTATTTCGTCAAGATGGACCAAGACGGAAATGTCATTGATGAAGAAACGACCGGCGACATGTCGATTTTGTGGAAATACTAGAAACCGAGCGCCCCTTATGGAAAACGCCTTTATTCAAAGGCGTTTTTTTGTTCGGGTATTTAATAGATCTATCCACTGACGCCATCCGCATCCGCAAAATAAAAGGCAAGCTGCCCGAATAAACCCGGGTCATCACTATCATTCTGTCAAGAAACAACGCGTTCCTCCGAGCTGTCCATAAAGATGTCTTCAAGCGACGGTTCATCGACGTGAATTCTGTAGATTCCCACTTTGCAGTTCGTTAATACTCTGACAATGGCGGGAATTTTTTCTTCTGAATTGACGGTGATCGAAATCTCATGGTGATTGAATTGAACGTTTTCACCAGCTGACTCAAGAAAACGGTCGATCAGGCCGAAATGCTGCTCGGGAATATTCGAGTGACGAATGTGAACGCTTATGTTCGACATGAAATGCCTTCTTAATTCATCGAGGGTGCCTTCCATTAAAATGCAGCCGTTTTTCATGATCGCGATTCGTGTGCAAATTTTCTCTATCTCATGCAGGTTGTGTGACGTCATAAATATCGTCTTACCTTCTTTTTGCAAATCCATGATCAGCTTTTGAATGTGCAGGGCCGATTCGGCATCAACACCTGATGTCGGTTCATCCAAAAAGATGAGCTCAGGATCATGGATGATCGCCTGGGCGATGCCGAGCTTTTTTTTCATACCGAATGAATACGCACCCGCTTTTTTTTCAGCATGCTCAGTGAACCCGACTCTCTCTAAGATTTCTTCGCACCGCTCAGTCGATACGGCTCGTCCGTTCAGCTTTGCAAAATACTTCAAATGCCCGACTGCTGTCATTGAATCATAGAGGGTCAAATAATCGGGTAAAACGCCGATGCGATGCTTGACGTTTTCAATCGAAGCGTCATTTAACAGCAGAAAACTGCCGGCTGTCGGCTGGGTAATGCCTGTGATCATATTCATGAACGTAGATTTCCCCGCACCGTTGCGGCCGAGAAATCCGTAAATCTCTCCTTTTTCGACTTGGAGGTCGACATGGTTGACGACGGTTTTGGCCCCGTAGCTTTTCATCAGCCCTTTTGCCTCGATCACCACATTCATTATAAATCTCTCCTTTTAAACAAAACGATCGCACCGCACAGAACGATGGCGGCGTAGACAAAGTTGATGAAAACAAAAGAACCGCCCAGCACGGAGTAATAGTACGGCGTTAAATATTTAAACCAGGTGATCATGCCGTTCTCTGAATAAACAGCCCATAAGCTGACCGCGGGAAAGACGAGCGCAAACACGATTCCGAAAAACATGGACATGGCGGGCCTTGAAATCACGATCGAAAATAAAAGGTTCAAAGAGATTGCAGCTGTAAGAAACGCCATGCTGTCTGCATAACTCATCCATAAAAACTCTTTTGAGGCGATCATCACCAAGGTGTACGAAACGAGCATGCAGAAAAACCAAAACAGCCAGACGCCAAAAAACTTTCCCAGAATGATCTTGATCCGCGACGTTTTCGTCACAAGAAATCTGACCGTCCGGGCATGGACTTCGCGGTTGATCATGTCATGGGAAAGTCCAGCGATAAACAGGAAACCGAGAGCAAAAACGATAACCGCCGTTCCGATTGCGTTTGCATCGCTTCCTAAATCCAATTCGCTCACGAAGTCTGCAGGCGCCTGTTCGATCAATCCCGCAGTCTTATAGCTCACCCAAAACATAATAATAATGACAATAATCGACTTGATGCTTTTAAAAAGACTGATAAATTCATTCAGACATACCGCCCGCATACGAGTCACTCCTTCACTATTCTCCATTATAGTGAGTGAACATTATCGGGAAATAATCTTATCCTTAACATTACCTTAAATTTTAATAGACTGTTTCCTTCAAGGGTGTTTCCGAGAATCACAAATGAGATGCAAGCGGCTTGAACCAGCGGCAGAAATGGGGATGCAGAGCCGGAAATCCGATAAAAATACCATTTTAATATACTATTTATAACCGGCAAAAAAAGTAGAACGATGCGTTTAATCGGTATGCACCGGAATTGTCATATCGCATAATAAAAAAGATTAGCTCAGCATGAGGCTAATCTTTTTGTTATCGTCTTATTACCGGTCCGTCACGATAATATATGCCGCTTTTACCGGGCCGTGGACGCCGACTACAAGGTCCATTTCGATATCGGCTGAATTGCTCGGTCCAGTGACATAGTTGATGCAGGACGGGATGACGTCGCCGTCTGCAATCTTTTGTTTGATGATTGCGCTTGCTTGTGTCATCCGCGGGACGATGGTGCTTTTCGGGACGATCGCGATATATGTCGTCGGCAGCAAGCTGACGGAACGTCCTTTGTCTTTTGAGCTGAAGAGGACGACCGTTCCGGATTCAGCAAGCGTGATCTCGCTGAATGTCACGCCGATGTTAGCCTGTTCGGCTCGCTGGATGTTCTCATCTCCGGCCGCTGCATCCCATTCCCACACTTTCGTCCCTTCATTCGGCCACTTGTCCGTTAACAGGCCTGACAGTCCGTACTCTTTAAAACGGTCATCTTTCGGGATCATGACAGGCCCGCCTCCAAATCGCGCTGCTTGTTCATACAAGGCATCATGCAAGCCGATGACATCTGTTTCAATCAGCTCCGTGTGAATTTTCCGGCAGTGGTCCTTTAAGACGCCGACAAGCTCATCCTGTGTATAGCCTTGATATACCCTGTGCTGCGGCTGGTGGATATAATCGGGAACGGTGACGCCTGCAGAACGCCTGTTGCGGCCGAGCCTTTCAGCAATCCGGTTTAAAAAGCCGTTTTTGTTGTGGATTGTTCCGTTTGTCATTTGTCTTCCCCCTTCTCTTTCCGTCTGTCCTCAAACCAGTCGCGGAACCTTGACTTGTTCGGCGCGGGGAAGTCGCGTATCTGGGTCCACTGTTTTAACGGACCCGGTCCCTTCGTAATCTTGCCGTCTTCTTTAAACGGCTTCATGGCTGCCGGCGCCCATTTGGAGCCCATTTTGTAAAGGGATGGCGCAGAAGTTCCCAAGCCGAACGCTTTCATCGCCAGCTTTTCGGATATCGGCGCGCGCCCTTCTTTTTCAACGATGCGCTGCCTGTGCTTTAGAAGCAGCTCATGAAGCGGGATTTTCACCGGACATGCTTCAGAGCAAGCCGCACATAACGAAGATGCGTACGGCAGTTCTTTATAATCGTCATATCCGCCGAGCAGCGGCGACAATACAGCCCCGATCGGACCTGAATAGATCGAACCGTAAGAATGCCCGCCGACATGACGGTAAACGGGGCAGACATTGATGCAGGCCGCACAGCGGATGCATTGAAGGACGGACTGAAACTCCGTTCCGAGAATGTTGGAACGCCCGTTGTCAACGATGACGAGGTGAAACTCCTCCGGGCCGTCCGCTTCACCGGGCAGCCGCGGCCCTGTCAGCGCCGTGATATAGCTTGTCAGCCGCTGTCCGACCGCGCTTCTTGTGAGCATGCCGACGAGAACCTCAAACTCGTCGAATGAAGGGACGATCCGCTCCATCCCCATCACTGTAATCTGCGTCTTCGGAATGGTCGTGACGAGACGTCCGTTTCCCTCGTTTGTGACAAGGCTGACAGATCCCGTATCGGCAATCGCAAAATTGCAGCCCGTAATGCCGATGTCAGCCTCGAGAAATTTCTTTCTGAGCACGGCGCGCGCGTGCATGACAAGCTCTTCCGGCTTTTCGGTGTTGCGGTAGCCGATCCGCTCTTTGAAGACGTCGCGGATTTGCTCTTTGTTTTTATGCAAAGCAGGTGCGACGATATGTGACGGCGGATCATGATCATCGATTTGGAGGATGTATTCGCCCAAATCGGTTTCGACCACTTCGCAGCCGTCGCTTTCAAGTGCCTCGTTCATGTTGATTTCTTCGGTCACCATTGATTTTGATTTGACGATTTTTTTGCCGTTTTTCTTTTTCACGACATCGCGGATGTAGCCTGTCGCTTCTTCAGCCGTCTGCGCAAAGAAAACGTGCCCGCCTTTTTTGGCGACATTTTCGGCAAGCTGTTCTAGATAGTAATCCAGATTTTCCAGCACGTGCTGCCTGATTTCTTCGGCCAGAGACCGCCATTCTTCCCAGTTCCCGAGCTCTTTTGCCGCCTCAAGACGGCGCGCTCTCAAGCGCTCCTGCGCGCTTGAAACGGCCCCCCTCATAAACTCGTTGTCGAGCCCGTCTGACACGCGCTCTTTAAATTTCTGCGTTCCGATCTTCATTGCCATAACGAATGTCCCCCTCTATCTGTGAAATGACCGGATTGTCTGTTTATCTGCTGTTCAGCACTTCTGCGATATGCATGACTTCAATCGGCTTGTTCTTTCTCCCGATCCGCCCGCCGATATTCATCAAGCAGCCGCAGTCCGCCCCGATTAACACGTCGGCGGCTGTTTCTTCGACACACGCCACTTTCTCATCGACCATCTGTTCGGATATTTGCGACATCTTCACCGAGAAAGTGCCCCCGAATCCGCAGCAGTCGTGTTTGCGCGGCAGCGGCGTGAACTCCAGTCCCTTCACATGCCGAAGCAGCTTCATCGGCGCTTCCGTGACTCCCAAAAGCCTTGTCATATGGCATGACGTATGATAAGTCGCCTTTTTCTCGAGTGTCGCCCCGACGTCCTCAATCTTCAATACGTTGACGATAAAATCGGTCAGCTCATACGTTTTGTCAGCCAGCCGCTGCGCTTTTTCCGCCCAGGCCGGTTCATCCCGGAAAAGGTGCGGGTACTCTTTGAACATAAAAGCGCACGATCCTGAAGGGCTGACGACGTATTCAGCTGATTCAAACGTCTCAATCATCCGTCTCATCGCTTTTTTGGAATCTTTGACATAGCCGCTGTTGTACGCAGGCTGGCCGCAGCAGATCTGCCCTTCGGGAAAATCCACTTCACATCCGAGCCGCTCCAGCAGTTCAACAGTCGCTTTTCCGACATTTGACTGAAACATGTCAACCAAACACGTGATAAACAGTGATACTTTCATCTTGATCCCCTCTCCAACCCGATTAATCAGGTCATCTGATGACTTGGTTAGAAAACCCTCTTTCTCCATCTTACACCTTGGCAAAATTTTTTGAAAGGGGTTTCTTTTTCGTTTTCACTCAGGCCGTGCAGCTGACTGCTGCTTAAATAGCCGGCTCGTCGGCTTGTTTCGTTTCTTCAAAATATGAGGCCAGCACATTTTCCACATTTGTCAGATGATTGTGCATCGCTTGCTCCGCTTTTTGGCCGTCTTTTTCCTTCACAGCCTGATAGATGGCTTCGTGTTCCTCATAAAGGCGCTTAACAGTTGTATTCTTCGAGAACAGCCAAATTTTGCGCGTCTCCCTCATCGTCTCAATTAAGAGAGATGACACATGATTCATCAAGCCTTTCAGCAGATCGTTCTGCGAAGCGCCGGCAAGCGCAAGGTGAAACGCGAGGTCGGCTTTTTCGCCAAGTTCGCCGTTCCCGTCCGCCAGCTTCATATCCTCAAGTGCTTCCTGCATGCGTCCGAGATCATCCTCCGTGCGTTTTTGAGCCGCACTGGAAACTGCCCCGATTTCAAGTATTTTACGGACTTCGAGCAGTTCAGCGACATCTTTCTTTTTCATCAAAAGTGCAGCCGAAAGGGGGATGGAAATTTGCTCAGGCTCAAACCTTTTCACATACGTCCCTTCCCCCTGCTTCATTTCGACCATCCCCATCGCTTTTAACGCGGACAGCGCTTCCCTGACGGCCGAACGGCTGACCTGAAAGCTGTCGGCGAGCGCTTGGACGGAGTCAAGCTTGTCGCCGGGCTCAAGCTCTCCGCTTTTAATCGATTCAAGAAGCGCTTCCGCGACTTCTTCATATATTTTTTTCGTCTTGATTTGTTTGTATTTCAACTTTTTTCACCTCGTAACCAGACTGGGCATGATGCGCTATTTTTTATTATACCGTTCTTTCCGTCTGGAACATATAGACTTCGGCTCCATGCAAAAAAAGATTGTAATTTATGACATTGAGAAATATAATGCTAAATGATCAGTCTTATCATCATGTCATCAGATGACTAGATGAGGCTTTTTTGACGAACAAAGGGGGAATTGGAGATGGGATGGACGCAAGATTATACTCCGCTGGGGAACAGTTTGCTGCTCTCTTCGCTTGCAGCGCTTATACCGATTTTGTATTTTTTCTGGGCTCTGGCAATCAAAAGAATGAAAGGGCATACAGCAGGCTTGACGACTTTGCTGATCGCACTCGTGCTGGCCGTTTTCGTATACGGCATGCCCGCTCAGCAGGCTGTGATGTCGGCTTCGCAAGGCGCGGTTTACGGGCTGCTGCCGATCGGCTGGATTATCGTGACTTCAGTTTTTTTGTACAAGCTTACGGTGAAAACCGGCCAATTTGAAATCATCAGGAGTTCGGTATTGTCGATCACAGATGACCGCCGTTTGCAAGCACTTTTGATAGCGTTTTCATTCGGGGCGTTTTTAGAAGGATCGGCAGGCTTCGGCGCCCCCGTCGCGATCTCGGCCGCATTGCTTGTCGGCCTCGGCTTCAATCCGTTGTACGCGGCGGGCATATGCCTGATCGCCAACACGGCGCCTGTCGCTTTCGGGGCGATCGGCATCCCGATTATCGCGGTTGAAGGGCCGACGGGGATTCCTGCGATGGACATTTCAAAAATGGTCGGACGCCAGCTGCCGTTTTTATCTGTATTTATTCCGTTTTATTTGATTATCATCATGAGCGGCTTGAAAAGGGCTTGGGAAGTGCTGCCGGCGATTCTCGTGTCGGGTGTCTCTTTTGCCGTTACGCAGTATGTAAGCTCAAACTTTCTGGGGCCTGAGCTCCCAGATATTTTGTCAGCCATCGTATCGCTTATCGCGCTCGCTGTATTCTTAAAATTTTGGAAACCGAAAACGACATTCAGATTTTCACATGAAAAGGAAATGGCCGCTGCCGCGGAGGCGCAGCAGCTTGAACATCAAAAGGCCTCATACTCGGCGGGGCAGATTTTCAAGGCGTGGACACCGTTTTTGCTGCTCACGGCAATGGTCTCCATCTGGGGAATTCCAGCTGTCAAACAGGCGCTGACAGGCCATTACGAAGGGTCAAATCCATTGCTGCTGTTCATCAATGACATCGGCGGCAGGCTGACGTTCGCGCCCGGTGTGCCTTTTTTGCACAATCAAATTCTCGATGGCTCCGGAAAACCGCTTGAAGCTCTTTATAAACTTGATCTCGCCGGATCGGCGGGAACGGCGATCCTGATTGCCGCCGTACTGACAAAGTTTGTCACAGGCATGCCTTGGAAAGAATGGGTCGCCGTGTTTACAGATTCGCTGAAAGAGCTCGGCAAGCCGATATTAACGATCGCTTCCGTCGTCGGTTTTGCCTATGTCACCAACTCTTCGGGCATGAGCACAACACTTGGCATGTCACTTGCGATGACGGGTTCAATGTTCGCATTCTTTTCTCCCGTTCTCGGCTGGCTCGGCGTCTTTATAACCGGTTCAGATACGTCGGCCAATTTGCTGTTCGGCAGTCTGCAAAAAGTGACAGCACAGTCGGTCGGAATGGAGCCGGTACTGTCTGTGGCGGCCAACTCTTCGGGCGGCGTCACAGGAAAGATGATCTCTCCGCAGTCGATTGCGGTCGCCTGCGCAGCCGTCGGACTGGCAGGAAAGGAATCCGACTTGCTGCGCTTTACACTGAAACACAGTCTGTTTCTTCTTTTCCTCGTTTGCATGATCACTTTCCTGCAGCATCATCTGTTTTCGTGGATGATCCCGTAAAAAAGCCGCCGGCGATCGTGCCGGACGGCTTCTTTATTGATATCTCTTTCTTACAGACGAAGGCAGTATATTGAGCTGATCACGGTATTTGGCGACGGTCCGCCTCGATATGACAACGCCGTGCTTTTCGTTTAAAAGGTCGGCCAGTTTCTGATCTGAAAGCGGTTTCATTTTATCTTCTTCATCGATCAGCCGGCGCAGATGCGCTTTGACTGTGTGACTTGACGCATGCCCGTCAGCGGCGTCCTTTACCTTCGCCGAAAAAAACTGTTTAAGCTCGCACAGCTCAAAAGGCGTCTGCACGATTTTCCCTTTGACTGCGCGGCTTACAGTTGATTCGTGAACACCGAGGGCATCGGCGACCTCTTTTAATGTGAGCGGCTTCAGTTCGTCTTTCCCTTTTAAAAAATAATCTTTTTGACGCACCATAATTTCCGCCATCACCCTCCGCATCGTTTCCCGTCTTTGCCTGAGGGCATTGTCGAGCCATTTCCACTGCTTGAACTTATCAGAGATATAAGCGGTCGCCTCGTCTTTTGACTGGCGCTCTAAAAACGGCTCGTAAAACGCGTTAAGCTGGATATCGGGAAAAGAACGGCTGCTGAGCTCAAGCACCAATTTTCCATCCTCGGCTGAAATGATGACATCAGGCTCGATATAGACTCCGCCTTCATCCGTGCCATACATCAATCCGGGACGCGGCGACAGCCCTGCGACAAGGTCTTGTATGTCCTGAAGCTCTGAGAGCGAAAGGCCCGCTCTCTCAGACAGCTCTTTCCATCCTTTTTTGGCAAACAGATCAAAGTATAGGGAAATGACTTTCTCCGCTTTTGCCGTCTCCTTTGGCAGACGCTCTAATTGGATCAGGATGCATTCCTGAAGCGACCGCGCTCCGATGCCTGCCGGATCAAGAGTCTGCAGCTTGCCCAAGACTTCTTCCGCTTCTTCTCTGGTGACAGCCAGCTCGGAAGCGATAAAGGCGATGTCTTCTGTCACATATCCGTTTGGATCAAGGGATTCGACCAAATAGCTGAAAATCCGCTTTTCCCGGCTTGACAGCCGGAGATCGAGCGCCTGCTGTTTCAAGACACTTTTGACATCTTCACGTGAATGCGCCGTCTCAGAGCGGCTCATTCCTTCATTTTGCAAATGACGATTCGTTTTATGGTAAAATGATCGGGGAATATCGGGGTCTTTTCGTTCGATCAGGGGGTTTTCTAATGAGAGTTCGTCAATCCGGCTGTTCAGCTCGGCCGACGAATACTGAAGCATATGAATGGCTTGGGCAAGCCCTTGCGTCAAGTGAAGTTTTGCCGTTTGCTGCTGCTGTACATGCAAGTTCATCAAATCTCCCCTCCCACTATTAGTTTACACGATCGGTTCCGTA
Organism: Bacillus sp. GM2; assembly: GCF_056155945.1. Lineage (NCBI taxonomy): Bacteria > Bacillati > Bacillota > Bacilli > Caryophanales > Bacillaceae > Bacillus > Bacillus sp. GM2. Next base: position 26,927 of record NZ_JBRKSZ010000007.1, on the reverse strand, counting down.
CCGTATAGACTTAAAAAAGGAGTGTTACCATTGACAGAACTTTTCTCTGTGCCCTATTTCATAGAAAATTTTAAAACCCATATTGAAATGCATCCAAATGAGGATAAAATCCAGGCGATGAACAGCTACTACCGTTCAGTCGTGTCAACGCTTGTCCAAGACCAGCTGACAAAAAACGCGGTCGTCTTAAAACGGATTCAGCATTTGGATGAAGCCTACAACAAAGTAAAGCGCGAAGAAGCATAGCAGAAAAACCGCCTGTCATACATGAACAGGCGGTTTTTCTGCTTCTTCCGGCTTGTTTTGAATCAGTTTTGTACTCGGGATATCCTTCATCCATGTGTTGTAGTAATTTGCGTTTTTTCCGTAGGAGTTGTCAATCACTACGTTTTCTTTTCCGAGCAGGCACGATAAGATGTGGCCGTGCAGCCTAGAAGTAACGACTGATTCATAGCGGTTGAAAAAACGGATTGATTTGTCGACGAGGCTGTCCGAATAGCGTTTCCAATAAGAAGCGATCGGCAGCGGATTGCCGGCTTTTTTATTGAGGACATTGATCGTCTGCAAGCGTTTGATTCCGCGTTTGTCGCCTTCTGACAAGATGACGTTCCAATCGTACGTATCCGGCTCCCCTGTTTTCTGCAGGCTGCTGTTTGCTTCTTTGTCGGTTCTGATCAACCGCAGAACGGACTCAGAAGGCTTTTCGGCAGGTGCCGCGATCGGCCAGAGCTGGTGCGCCATATCGGGCATCATTCTGATGTTTTTCACCCCTTCGAAATGCTTGAGGGCAAATTCGAAGGATGCCTTTTCCCGCGTGAATAAGTGCAGATCCGGGTGAGCCGCCAAAATGCCGCACGTTTTTTTTGCATTTTCTTCATGTTCATAATAAATCGACTGCGGCAGAATGACGATCCGGTGGTCCGGGTAATGTTCGACCACCCGTTCCCTGAACTGCTGAAAGTGAGGGTACAAATCGCCGAAATTGCCGCCCCCCTGACAAACAATGATGGCGTCCTTTGGAATGCGGCGGCCCGGAATGAAATTCTCTGCATTCCATCTTTCGCGCACCTTGATGCCGTATGCTTCAAAAAAAGCTTCCGTTCCTTTCATGATCAATAGGTCCCCGACGTTTCCGTAGAGCGGGTAGTCCAAGTAAACGACTGATGAATGCCTTGGAATGACATCCAAAATTTCTGCCAGCTTATGCTTTAAGCTGTCCATGGAATATGTAATCGCCATGTTTAGCACCTCATTTATATTTAATCCGGTCGGCCACGATTTGAATCACCCGATCCTGCTCTTTTCGCGTCATACTTGATCCTGACGGCAGGCAGAGCCCGCGCTGAAATAGGTCGCAGCAGACAGAGCCTTGGTCATCGTGCGGATAAAAGGCCGCGCCTTTAAAAAGGGGCTGTCTGTGCAACGGCTTCCATAACGGCCGGGCTTCTATGTTTTCATTTGCGAGCTGTTCAATGATGTCCGCCGGTGTTGTTTGAATCTTTGCTGTATCAAACGTTAATGTCGTGAGCCAGCGGTTTGACATGCCGGCTTCAGGCATGAATTCTATACCTTCGATACCGGAGAGCGCCTCCTGATAGCGCTCGAAGATCGCCCGTCTGGCGTGTACCCTGTCATCCAGGACGGCGAGCTGAGCGATGCCGATTCCGGCCAGGACATTGCTCATCCGGTAATTGTAGCCCGCTTTTTCATGCTGATAATGAATGGCGGGCTCGCGCGCCTGAGTTGCTAAAAAGCGCGCCTTCTTCAAAGCGTCTTCATCATCGCTGACAAGCATTCCTCCGCCTGATGTGGTGATGATTTTGTTACCGTTGAACGAATAAATGCCGAAGCGTCCGAAGGTTCCGCTTTTTCTGCCCTTATAAACAGAACCGAGCGATTCGGCCGCATCTTCAATAACAGGGACGGCAAATCGATCGCAAATCGCCATAATCTCGTCCATTTTCGCGCTTTGGCCGTACAAGTTGACGACGATGACGGCTTTCGGAAGATTCCTGGCCCGCTCTGCTTCGTCGAGCGCCCGTTCAAGCGCCTCGGGCGACATGTTCCATGTATCCCGTTCAGAATCGATGAAAACCGGATCAGCCTGCTCATATATAATCGGATTGGCGCTCGCTACAAACGTAAAGGAAGAACAGAACACCGTATCGCCTTTGCCAACGCCGAGCAATTTCAACGCCAGGTGGATTGCGGCTGTTCCTGAGCCGACTGCCGCGGCACCGGACGTCCCCGCATAGGCGGCAAGCTTTTCTTCGAATGTATCGACAAGGGGACCGAGCGGCGCGATCCAGTTTGTCCGAAACGCTTCGGCTACATAGCGCTCTTCGTCTCCGCTCATGTGCGGCGGGGATAAATAAATTCGCTTATTCTGACTCATGTTTTTCACCCTTTTTGCTGCTGTGATATTTAATTTTTCTTGCAGGGACTCCGACAGCGGTACAATCATCAGGAATGTCGTGAATTACGGATGATCCCGCTCCCGTCACGCTCCAGCGGCCGATTGTCTTTCCGGGAATGACCGCCGTTCCCGCTCCGAGATGAGCGCCTTCCATAACTGTCACGCCGCCAGTTAACACCGTTCCCGGCGAAAGATGAACGTAATCGCCGATCCGGTTGTCATGTTCGACGATCGCACCTGTGTTGACAATCGTGTGGATGCCGATGTGGGCATCCGCTTGGATAACGCTCGACGCCATGACAACGGCGCCGTTTTGAATCCGGGCCGAACCGCTGATCACGGCGGACGGATGAATCAAAACCGCATACCGGTCAAACGGAAGGCCGAGGCGTTCATACAGCCGCTTTCTGATGCCGTTTTGACCGACAGCTAAGACGAACTTCGCGTCCGGATGCAATCGCGCAAGTTCTTCTGCGGCGCCTGAAGGCCCGCGATACAGACCGTTCTCGACATGAAGCTCTGCATACCGGTCATCGAGAATACCGGCAAGCGCCGTATCGGGCCGCGCTATTACAAGATCCCGAACGACTTTCCCATGGCCGCCGGCTCCGATGATCACCACATTTTGCATCAGGCATTCCTTCTCCCAGTAAATTTTTCTGCTGTCACATGCCGGTCCTGGCTGACGCCTTCCGACTTCAAGACTTTTACGACAGTCAACAAAAGGATTTTGAGATCAAGCAAAAAAGAACGATGGTCCACATACCAGACATCAAGTTCAAATTTTTCCTCCCATGTCACTTTATTTCTCCCGTTGATCTGCGCCCAGCCCGTGATGCCCGGCTTGACCTCATGCCGTCTCCACTGCCGCTTCGTATAGAGGGGAATATACTCCATCAAAAGCGGCCGCGGCCCGACAAGGCTGAGGTCTCCTTTGATGACGTTGATCAGCTGCGGCAATTCGTCAAGGCTCGTTTTTCTGATCAGCTGCCCCGTCTTTGTCAGCCGTTTTTCATCGCTTAGCAGATTGCCTGCTTCATCTCTTTCATCAGTCATTGTTCTGAATTTATATAATGTAAAAGGCTCGCCATTCAGCCCCGGACGGGTTTGGCGAAATAAAACAGGCGAGCCGATTTTCCATCTGATAAGGCAAGCTGTCAGGATCATGGCCGGACTGAGCGCGACCAGCAAAATAACCGACAATGCAAGATCGAAAAACCGTTTCGCTAGCACGAAAAACGCACCCCTTTCTTTTATTTAAAAAATCCCTTTTGAAATGGTAAGGATAAAGAGCATCGAAATGCTTGCAGCCTTGTTGTGACAATATGCCGTTCCGCTTTCGTCAACATGACGAAATAGGCAAACAGGCCGTATGCCCCCGTCGCAGCAAGCGCCGTGACAAACAGGGACAGCAGGCTGCCGATTGCAAATAAGTATTGAAGAGCGTAACAGACAGCCAAGGTAAATGAAGCGCCGGCCACCGGCCCGTATATGCCTTTATAAAAAACCCTTTTTCTTTCACCCGTAATCTTTGACGCATAAATCGGAGTGAAGACGACATTTTTCAGCATTAAAGCTGCCGCTCCGGCCAGCGCTATTCCGTAAAGGCCGAATCCCGCCGGTCCGCTCAGCACGATGGCAAGCAGCAAATTGACAACGCCGAAGGCAACCGTTGTCAGTGCCGGTGTTCTCAGCTTGTTATAGGAGGTAAAGATATAAAACAGCGGCGCCGGGCTTAATGAAACAACCAAGTAACCCGCATGTATCAGTAAAAGCCATTTCAAATGTTCGAATGAAGGGCCGAGCCACAGCGACAGAAACGGGCCGGCAAGCCCGCCCAGAAGCGCAGCCGGCAAAGCGAGCAGAATGCCGTTAAACCTGACGGCCTGGTTGGCATAGCGGACGAGCCCTTCTTTGTCGCCTTTTGAATAATAGAATGTAATCGTAGGTAAAAATACGGCCGCAAGCGTTCCCGAAAGCGTCCGCAATAACAGCGGAAACTGAATGATCGCCGCGTACATGCCGGATTCGGAAACCCCCAGCATCACATTCGCCACCATTAAATCGATTTGCAGAAACAGCAGGACGCCGACTTGGCTGACGGAGCTCCACCCTCCCGCCTGAAGCAGTTTTTTGCACTTTGCAAACGACATATCCCTCACCCGAAACGTAAACCATGGGATCAATTTCTTAAAGAAAAAGATCGACAGGATACACGCCGAAGCGGTTGCGATAAGAGCGGCGAGCTGAATGTGCCAGATCTTCGGTGCAAACCACGCGAAAATCAACAATACGCTCAAGACGCGAATCAGCATTTGGACGGCCTGGATCGTGCTTGTAATATAGATTTTATTGGCAAAAAAAGGACCGGCGGCAAATCCCGACATCACAAAGGTCAATAAAAACAGCAGGCTCCCGATTAAAAGCGCGATCTGCACATCCCCCAAAAGACCGGCGGGAACGCGAATGATCTGATCGATAAAAAACACCGTGCCGCCAAGCGGAAAAAACAAGATGACCGAAAGCACCAGTGATGAAACGATGTAGGTATTCATATAGCCCCTCGCTTCATCAAGCGCCCCCCTGTGGGCGGAAACAGAAAAAAACCGGACAACGACCGCGCTCAAGGCGACCGTAATAATCGAAAAGTAATTGATCATATTCTGTGTGAGATGGACAAACCCAAACGCCTCAACACCGAGGTTCTTGATGACATAAGGCGTCAGCCACATCGAAAACAGCACCGATAATAAAAAAGACGCCACATTGGCGCCGAGATTCAAAACAAATGTCTTATTCAAAAGGCTCATCCCTTACTGGGCAGATTTCGTTTAAAAAACAATTCGAGCAGGATCGGAATATTCAGCTTGCATAGCAATAAAACGAGCCGTTGGCCGATTAAAAGATTGCGGTTGCGGAGAGACGTTGATTTGACGCACGACTGCACCATCCGGTAAGACAAAATGTCTTTAATGTGCCGCCTCACCTGCTTTGAAGGCTTCGGTTCCGCACAGGCATTGGCTAAAAGCATCGGAATTTGATGTTTGCATGTGTATGTTTCCAGATCGTCCGCACATTCATCCAAAAGCTGAAACGTCTCATAGAATCTCCTTTTCGCCCGGTACTGCCTTTTCAGGCTTTCATCCATGTACGGTTTAAACGGCACCTCCGTCAGGCTATCCGGATTGCATCTGTACATGTAGTAACCGTCATCGATCGCCCTCACCCGTTTGGCTGCATAAAAGGCGTACAAATTGAACGGCGAATCCTCTGCAAAACGAATGTCCTCAAAAAAGTACAGCTGGTTTTTCTTCAGCAGGTCGCGCCTGTACAAATTCCGCCACACATACCAGATGAAGCGGGTTTCGTGCGCCTTTTTGAGCTCGCGTTTAATATCCCAGCTCAACAAGAGGCGATCGGTCGGCAGCGGCGGCGGGAAATAGGTATCTTCCGCATCGGAATGTTTATGATACCCGCACATGACGATATCAAGCTCGTCTTTTTTGGCAGCAGCGTACATGTTTTCAAACATGGCAGGCAATACAAAATCATCGCCGTCGACAAATCCGACATAATCTCCTGTCGCAGCTTGAAGACCGGCATTTCTCGCCGAGCTCAATCCGCCGTTTTTTTTATGAATCACTTTCACTCTGGCATCCAGGCTGCAGTACTTTCTGGCTATCTCTCCTGATCTGTCGGGAGAGCCGTCATCGACAAGGATGATTTCAATATTTTTCAGCGTCTGCCTGCGCAGCGAATCGACGCATTCTTCTATATAATCTTCGACATTGTACATCGGAACAATGATACTGACGAATGGCTTCATTGGACATCACCCATAATTTTCTGTCTTAAATCTGTGAAATAATGCTCCCTTGACGGAGTCTCACGATACGAATCACCGGTCTTAATCAGCTCTTCGATTGCGCCGAGAACCTCTGCCGCATCGGGATTTTCCACAAGCTTCAGCGAAGGAACGCCTTTCAGCCAGCGAAAGCCTTCAAGCACCTTATGATCAAAAGAGCGGATCACAACGCACGGCGTTCCTGTAATCGCGCAAAAAATCATGCCGTGCAGCCTGTCTGTCACGACGACCTCCGCACCTCTCAGCTGATCCCAAAGCCGATTCAGCTCCTTCTCGCGGGACACGCGGCTGACCCTCCTGCCGATCGTCGTTGTAAAAGTTTGCACGCCGCCATATTCGTCGCCGACAGCCTTCAGCAGCTTTTCACGCTCTTCCGGTCTGAGAAAGCTTTCTTTATCCTCCCTTAAACAAACGAGCACACCATCTCTTTCAGACTGCTGTTCTTTCTTTAAATAAAGCACCATATCAGGCTGTTTCACAATCGTTTGCTTTGAAAAATGCCTTTTCATAAATTGATAGGTTGTATCATCGCGCGCCATCATAAACAGCCGGCGATGAGAGTTGTAGATTTTTTTCGCTCTTTTCAGCTCCTTTTTGCCGCGGGGCGTCTCGGAAAAGTGCGCGGTTGCCGGGAGCTGGACAATTTTATAATGCTTGAATGTTTTGATAATGAAGCGCCTAGTCCATTCCTCATTGCGGTACAAATCCCCCATGTTTCCTCCGCCGACGATGAACACCATATCCTCGGGGTGGCGGATGCGCATGAGCGCTTTTGCATGTTTGTAAATATCGTTGATGCCGATTTCAATTAATTCAAAATCGGGAAACTCGTTTTCTATGAATGTCCGGCTTGCCAGGGCAATCGCGTGATCTCCCAAATTATCATGGGACGGAATTAAAGTCAGAATGATCTTTTTCTTGCCTTTGTATTGATCGAAACGCCTTAAACCCGGCGTTCCCATCACATATTCAGAAGGATATTTCACCTTGAGCAAAAGCCATTCTGCAAGATTGATCTTCAGTTCCTGAAAGGTCATTTCCTCACCGCCTATTTCTTCATTCTGTGCTCGATCATTTTCTGGTAAATGGCTGCAAATCCATACACTGCCGGCATCAACCGCAAGCGAATCAGCATCAGGAGAAGCTTCTTCTTCGAATCGAATGCTGACATGTCCACCGCGGGGATTTTCCCCCTGAATTCCGGACAGGCGCATATGCTGCGGATATTTTTATATTTTTCTATTGAAGGGTTTTGGTTTCGGCTCTTGCATTCATTTAAAATACTGATGCAGCCGTGGTTGACGATAAAGACGTGCAGCGCCTCCTTTAAAGCCGGAAGCTCTCCGTGCTTTGTCAGGCAGTCGAGGTTCGCTTCATAAAGAGCGAGCCCGTCTTCAAACAGCCCCGCCTGATACTTTTGGACGATGGACGACAGATGGACCCTGTAATGATAAAGCGGCTTAGTCACGAACGCCGCCGTATTTGCATATAAAAGGCATCTGAAGCTGAAGTATTGATCTTCGATGTTTTCCAGCTCGTCGCGCAGCGGGAAAACGAGCTTATGCCGCTCAATCAGGCTCCGCCTGTAGAGCTTGTTCCAGGAAAAGCCGCTTACTTGACCCTTTAATAAATCTTTTATGAATGCCTCTTTCGGCTTTCCTTCATAGTTTTTCCCGATGTCCGGGCAGACCGTTTTTCCGGTATCCTGAATTTCGACGGCATAATCACAGATGACAAGGTCGGCATCCTCATCCTTCGCTTTTTCATACATAGATTGGCAATAGTCCGGCTCAATCCAGTCGTCGGAGTCGATAAATGCCAAGTACTCGCCTGACGCCGCTTCGATCCCTTTATTGCGGACAGCGCCGAGGCCCTGATTCTCCTGCTGAATCGTTTTGATGCGTCCGTCCTTTCGGGCGTAATGATCAATGATCTTCTGGCTTCCGTCCGTTGAACCGTCATTAACGATAATGATTTCGATATTTTTTAAGGTCTGGCTGATCAGCGACTGCAAACAATTCGGCAAAAAAGCTTCTGTATTATAAACAGCGACCAGTAGACTAACTGCTGGATTTTCCAATGTGATGACTCCTTTGTCGAAATTTTCACAAGACCTAAACGGCCTATTCCGCTATTCAACGTTCAAAAATCGTTCTGTACGGCAATACCGACGAGTCGAACGGCATGAGCATAAAGCTGTATAAGAAGTAACAGATCAAAATCAAAACATAAAGAAGCGCGTTTGATTTCGGTTCAAAAATCCGTACAAAATAAGGAACGAGAATCAGCTGATAGAGCCCGAAATAAATGTTGAACCTCGCAAAAATGACATCCTTTGTCGCCAAAATTCCGAACAGGAAACCGATCAGACAAAGGTTTACGATATAATCGACTTCGGGCCAGCGCTTTCTGAGCTGCTCCCTGAAGCAAAAGGCAAGTGCGAGCGGGAGAAGAAGAACGATGATTTTAATAACGTTCATGCCGTTTGTATTCTTCATCAGCCATTCTTCATAATGTCCGTATTGACTGTTTTCAAGCACGACAAGGAATACGGACAGAAATTTTTGATACAGAAAAGTCCCCGCCAAAAAGACGAGCATCAGGCACCAGAGGACAGGCGACCACGCTTTTCTTCTGACGATGAAATAAACCGGAATCATGATCAAAGCCGAAGAATGAAAAAGCGAACAGATCAGTACAACGATCATATAGCGCACCAGCTTCCCATCGATCAGATACCGCACCGCCCAAAACAGAATGGCCGCCGCCATGTATTGGCGAATGCCGTTAAACGAAGCATAATAGTGAAACATGCCGATAAACAGAAACATGCTCAATTCAAACGGCCTTCCATACACATAAAGCGTCTTGACAATATAGATATAGGTAATCGCGGCAACGACGGCAAACATGAGCGCCGGATCAGCTGAAATCTGGTTTAATATCCATAAGAGTGCCGTAAATCCGGGATCTGTCGACGACTTGTCTGTTCCGAAACCGAAAATCTCCCAAATGTTTCTGTATTTTCCGGCTAATTCGTAAAGCAGCATATAAGTGTGGTAATCCGTTCCGACCTTGTATCTTAAGCCGGCAACGATAATCAAAGACGCGAGCGGAACGACGGTGAGGAGCGCATTCGGACGGTAGCCCGTCGGCAGCCTGTGATCTTCCCTGCCGTACATTTTCGCAAACCATGACCAGATGAAAACAATCCCCATATTCAACATGTAAACAGCCATACACTCACTGTCCTTCTGCCGCGGAGATTGAATAGATGTCCATCAGTCTCGCCAAATTTGCTTTTGCATCATAGCCTCTCTCTGCCAGGCTTCTCTCAATCTCCGGCCATGCAGGCTTTTTCGCCTGAGCGGCACGGCTGATATCCTCAGCCCACCGTTCAAAGCCGGCATTTAAGCTGAGACGGGTCAGCAGGCCGAGTCCCAAATCGGTTTCCTCCGTAATATGGTCTGATACAATACAAGGAAGCCCTGAAGCCTGCGCTTCGACGAGTACGAGGGGGAGCCCTTCAAACAAAGACGGCATGGCAAATACATCAAACGTCTGCATGAGAGCCGGGATATCTTCGACGACGCCGAGAAACAGTATGTCGTCTTTTACACCGAGAGCGGCGGCTTTTTCTTCCATCTGTCTGCGCAGCGGACCGTCACCTGCGAACACCGCTTGAAAAGGCGTGCCCGATTTCTTAAAATGAGCGGCAAGCCCGAGCAGAAACGCATGGTTTTTCTGTTCAAAAAAACGGCCGACATGCCCGATCACCAATGCGTCTTCCTTGATGCCGAAGCTCTTTTTTGCATCCGTCTTTGAAACGCCGTTCGCTTCTTTGAAGCGGTCAAGTTCAATCCCGTTTTGCAAAAGATGGACCGCGTTTTCGCCCATCTTTTTTCCGCCGAATAAAAAACGCCCGGCATCTTTGCCGCAAGCACACAGAGCCGTAGCACTGGAGAAAATCAAACGGCGGAATGCGAGGAGCTGCCATGTATCCCAAAACCGGGGGTTAGGCTTCCAGGCCGTGTTGTGGGAATGGCAGACCCTGACCGGAACGCCGGCGAGCCTGGCCGCCAATGCGGCAAACCCCGTCTGAAAATCCGTATGGGCGTGCACTGCGGCATACGGCCCTTTCTCAACCAAAATCCTTCTGATGTTTTTGATGTAGGCGAGAGGACCCGAGCGCCCGATGCTCGGTACATAAAACACCCGGCCGCCGCGCGTGATGATCTCCGGATCATAATCGCACGTTTCTTCCCGGTGGGAAATAAAATCAAATTGAATATGCCGCCTGTCTGTATGGCGGTATATATTCATAATCATCGTCTCCGCTCCGCCGCGGTTCATTCCGCTTACGATGTGAAGCACCCGTTCTGGTCTCACGCTTCCGTCACTCATGTTTTACGACCCCTCCGCCTTCATTCATCAATCTTCTTTTATGATATCTGTTCATGATAAAAGGAGGCATAAGCCCCCTGATGATGGGTTTCATCGTATAAATATAGTCCGATAGCGGCAGCTTCAGCCGTCTGCAGGCGGCAAAGACGATAAACGCATTATCAATCGAGTAGCTGAGCTTTCTCCTTTTAAACGCCGATTCGTCTTCCCTTACTTTGTATAAGGCTTCCTGAAGGTTGTAGCCCGTGAAGCCCGCCTCAAAAAAACGAAGCCACAAATCGATATCTTCCATCCTTCTTGTTCTCCGGCCGACCCGATAGCCGTCCAGCGCCTCGTACACTTCCGCTCTCATCATGATCGTCGCATGGCAAAACGGCGTCCCTTTCGCCATGATTCTCGGCCCGGGAGAGGGAGGAAGCATTCTGATGCCTCTGATCCCGTTTTCGTCGAAGGCCATCATTCCGCTGCCGACGACATGATAATGAGATTGTGATTCGAGAAACGCGACCTGTTTTTCAAAACGCCTTGGCAAAGAGACGTCATCTCCGTCCTGGCGCGCGATATATTTCCCGCCGGCGTACCGGAGACAGTGGTTTAGCGAAGCTGCCAGCCGCTGATTCTTCTCGTTTTTGATCAGGTTGATCCTATCTGCGTAATGATCGGCATATCGCCTGGCAACAGCATATGTCCCATCTGTCGATGCATCGTCGCATATAATCAGTTCCCAATTTTTATAGGTTTGATTTAAAATCGACTCGATGCTCTCTGCGATCGTGTCCTCACAATTGTAGACTCCCATAATGACAGAAACTTTCGGCTTTTGACCCCCTGTCATCCTTTCAGCCTCCTTTCAACTGTTTCATGATCCATAAAGGAAGAGTAAATGCCCGCCATTTCTTTGACGGTGCGCTGCTGGGAAAAAGCGGCGGCCGTTCGTCTCCCCGCGTCCCCCATCTCTTTTCGCAAAGAAGGCAGGCGGTACAGCTGCAAAATCCGGTCGCTGAACGTTCCGGCGTCTCCCTGCGGAATCAAAAATCCGTTCACGCCCTCTTGAATGACTTCCCGGTGTCCGCGGTTGTCCGCTGCAACGGCGGGTTTACCTGCAGCCATTCCTTCCAGGAGGTTCATGCCGAGCCCTTCCCTGATGCTTGAAGCGACAGACACATCGGCAAGCTGAATCCATTCGTGGATGTTTTTTTGAAAACCGGCAAATGTGACGGTCGAAGAAACGCCTTTTTGTTCAGCGAGACTTCGGTATTTTTCTTCCATCTGCCCTTTACCTGCAAACACGAGCTTTAAGTTCGGGGCTCTGTCTTTTAAAGCAGCCGCCGTTTCGATGAGCAGCGCCTGGTTTTTATTCGCGTTCAGTTCCGCGGGATATATGAGAATAAAGTCGTCTTCTTTGAAACCGTATGTTTTCCTGAGCTGCATTTTCTCTGTTTCGCTGACAGGATGAAACCGCTCCGTATCGACGCCGATGCCGTGGATTTTTTCCGTCCGCAGCGCCTTGCGCAAGCCTTTTGCAAGGACGAAATCTTCTTCATTGATCGTAATCAGGCAATCGGTCAAAGCGGACAGCCCTTTTTCAATCGGATAATACAGCAGCCAATTCTTTAAAGGTGCACCTTGGCAAAAGTGAAAGCCGTGAGCGGTATAAATCACTTTCGTTCCCTCTTTTCTCTGTTTCCGGGCCGCAAGCCTTGCCAGCACGCCTCCCATCGGCGTGTGGCAATGAATGATGCTGTACCGGTTTTCGTCAATGATGCGCGCCAGCTCCCGATAGGCTGCGATATTGCTTGCATTCAGAGGAGAACGCCTGATGTCGATATCAAATTTTTTGTCTGTATAAGGCAGTGTCATATCTCCTTTTGCGGCGATATGAACGTTCCATCCCTGCTCTTTAAACCATTTTAAATATGGGAGGTGGAAGACCTTGAAATGGTAATCCACAGTAGCGCAAAACAAAACCGTTCTTGTCATGTTCTTCCCCCTAGTGCGCTGTCACCAGCTTTTTCTCGTGCTGGCCGATCGCTTGGAACAAGCGTTCTCTCAGCTCGCGGTCTGACAAATACATAAATTCCTCCATGAATGTCTTCAGCACCGTCAACTCGACGTCGACCGCCTTGCCGATATGAATCTTCGGAAAAACCTGCTCTGCCAGCACTTCATTTTGATTCAGCAGCTCTTCGTACATTTTTTCTCCCGGGCGGATGCCTGTAAATTCGATTTTGATCTGGTCTGTCGTATAGCCGGAGAGCTGGATGAGATTTTTGGCGAGATCGACGATTTTGACCGGTTCGCCCATATCGAGCACGAAAATCTGTCTTCCTTTGGCAAGCGCCCCCGCTTGAATAACCAGCCTTGAAGCTTCCGGAATCGTCATGAAGTACCTCGTCATGTCCTGGTGTGTGACAGTGACCGGACCGCCTTTAGCAATTTGTTTTTTGAAAATCGGAATGACGCTTCCCCTGCTGCCGAGAACATTCCCGAAGCGGACGGCGACAAATTTGGTTTTGCTCGTTTTGCCGAGATTCATGATCAGCATTTCTGCGAACCGCTTCGTTGCCCCCATGATATTGGCGGGATTGACCGCTTTGTCTGACGAGATCAGGACAAAAGTTTCCACTCCGGTTTCGTCGGCGGCTTCAGCGACGTTTTTCGTACCGAGGATATTGTTTTTGACAGCTTCTTTCGGGCATTTTTCCATCAGCGGCACATGCTTGTGTGCAGCTGCATGATAAATGACATTCGGTTTGTAGCGTTCCATCAGCAAAAACATTTTCTCTCTGTCCTGTATGTCGGCGATTTCCGGATAATAGGCGACATGCTTTCCGAACTTCTCCTGCAGTTCCAGCAGAATCGAATGAATGCTGTTTTCTCCGTGCCCGACTAAAACAATCGATTTCGGTTTAAATTTGCTGATTTGCCGGCAGATTTCCGAGCCGATTGAACCTCCGGCCCCCGTCACAAGAACGACGCGGTCCTTGACCGTATTGGAGATTTCGCTTGTATCAAGCTGGACAGGCTCCCTTCCGAGCAAATCTTCCGCTTTGACATCGCGAAGCTGGCCGACAGGATGTCTGCCAAGCAAAATTTCGTCTATTTTCGGCATGATTTGCGTTTTGATCCCCGTTTGCGCACACGCCTTGTACATGTCCTGCATCTGAGTGACGCTTAAAGACGGAATGGCGATGATGATCCGGTCAATATTCCACTGCCGGACCGTCTGCATGATCTGCTCTTTTCCGCCTAAAACGGGCAAACCCATGATTTCAAGCCGGTATTTCGTTTTGTCATCATCGATAAATGCGACGGGCTTAATGTTCAATTCCGGCTTTTGCACAAGCTGTTTTGCGATCAAACTGCCAGCAGAGCCCGCTCCAATGATGAGCGCTCTTAGAGATCCTTTGCTTTCTTTGTTCACCTGTTCCCTGATGATGCGCCACATCATCCGCGACCCGCCGATCAAGATCAGCTGGAACAGCCAGCTTAAACATAAAAGGCGAACCGGAACGTTTTGAAAGAAAAACAGTTCGAGGACCGCCGTCACAAGATGGGACAAGGTAATCGATTTAAGCAGCACATATAATTCACCGATGCTTGCGTACTCCCACACTTTTTTGTAAAGGTGGAAGCAATGGGCGAATAAATGCTGAGCGCCAAGCAGTATCAGTGAAGTCATCAGCAGCATTTCCGAAGGGTATAAATCATATGATGGCGAAATCAGCTGATATCCGATAAAGATGGACAGCAAAACCAAGTACGAATCGAGTGCGGTAATAATGGAAAGCCTTCTCCGATATGTCAATTTCCTACCTCCTAATGTATCTTTCTAGCTGATAGGATCTTTTAGGGCAAAATCCCATGAGCTAAAAAGATACGGGCGATTTTCAAATTTAAACCGAGCACGTCAATTAAATAAAAATGGGCATTTAACCCGTCCTCACGCTCCGCCATCGACGACTTGCGTCTAAGGCAGACGGGTAGTCTGCCCACGGTAGAGCCGAGTGCCTCCATCGGTAAAGGCAAGGAGACATCACCTAAAGCGGCGCAGCCGCTTCAAAAGATTACATGGTTGCGTAATTATACTGACGCGCCTTCTTCACTTTCCGCCCGTTCAACACGGCGCCGAGCAGTTCGCTTTTTGAAGAATTCAGCGCGTCCCGCGACTTGATCGCGTTATCAAGCTTTGTTTTTCCGCTGAGGATGACAAGGATGCTTCCATCCACTTGGTTCGCCAATATTTGCGCGTCTGCGACCGGCAAAAGCGGCGGCGAATCAAGGATGACTAAATCGTACTGGTTGTACGCTTCAGCAAGCAGATCCTCCATCGCCTGCGACGACAACAGCTCGGACGGATTCGGAGGAATCGGACCGCTTGTCAGCACATGGAGATTTTCCGCCTGACTTTGCTGCACGACATTTTCCAGCGTCGTTTTTTTCATCAATATATTTGTGACGCCAGAATGGTTATCGAGCTCAAAAATTTTGTGAATCGTCGGCTTTCTTAAATCCGCGTCGATCAGGAGGACCTTTTTTTCCTGTTGCGAAAATACGACCGCCAAGTTTGAAGCCGAGAATGATTTGCCCTCTCCCGGCAGGCCCGATGTGATGAGCAATGATTTAAACGGCTTCTCAAAGGATGAGAACTCAATGTTCGTCCTGATCGTCCGATATTGTTCGACGATCGGCGCATTCGGCTGATGCAATGCGACAAGCGCCGATTGATATTTGCGAGAGCGTTTTTTTCTAATAGCCAAGCGGCTCACTCCTTCCTGCTTTCACGCGGATATTCATATCGGAGTCTCCGCGAAACAGACTTTTTGTATGCTTCATTTGCTCAATACTTCCCAAATAAATAAATCCCGCTTCCTTTTCGACTTGAGACGGCCTTGCAACCGTATCATCGATAAAATCCAAAAAGAACGCCAAAGCGATTCCGGTCATTATTGCGGCGCCGAATGCCAGCAAAATATTCATTTTGTAATTCGGTCTGACAGGAGTCGGCGAATCGACGATGTCGGCTTTTGAAAGGACGGTTATCCGATCGGTGTTCATAATTTGCTTAATCTCTTTTTTGAGAACCGCTGTTAGCGTGTTCGCTATATCGGCTGCCCGTTTCTGATTTTCATCTTGAACCGAAATATTAATAATCTCTGATTCGCTTTCACTGCTCGTTGCGATTTTTTCACCCAACCGGCCGGCAGAGTAAGGTAAATCAAGCTCTCTCTTGACTTGCTCCAAAATCACCGGGTTCTTCAGAAGCGCTTGGAATGTCCGCGTGTATTGAAGGTTGATTTGAATATCGCTGTACGTGGCGCTCCCTTTTTTCTCTCCTACTTGATGTACCAAAATCTGCGTCGATGCCTGATAGACAGGTGTCAGCACATAGAACTGAATGATTCCGGTCGTCAATGTTACACCAATTGTCAAAACGAGAATAAGAACCGTTCTTTTTCGCAAGATTGCAATCAGTTCTCTAAAATCAATATTTTCTTTCATGCTTGACTGCCTCCTCAGGAATGCCGTTTGTTAATGATTGGATTATAAAAGAAAAAATTTGAATTGAAAAATGCTGAATTTAGCTATATAGTTCTTTTTAGAGAACAAATCCGTTCGTTTTCTTTTGTTTTCTGTCGATATCTTAAATTTTTGAATTTTATAAAGAACAAATTATTTCTTATAATGAACAGGAAAGCGTTTTTATATGAATGGCAAGGGGAAGGGGAGGAATCAGTATGATCGGAAGAGTCATCCGAATGTACAGAAAAAGAAAAGGCTACTCCATTAACCAGCTTGCTGATATAGCAGGCGTATCAAAATCATATTTAAGCAAAATTGAACGCGGCGTTCACAGAAATCCGTCAGTCGAATTCCTGAAAAAAATCTCCCGTGCGCTGAAAGTGGAATTAAAGGAATTGTTTGATACCGAAGTGATCCTTTATCGGCGGACCGAGCATGAAGACGAGTGGAGAACCCACCTTGTACAGGCCGTGCAGGCGGGGATGAACCAGGAAGAACTGTTTCAATTCACACACCGCCTCAAGCAGAAAAAGAAAGAACGGACGCTTTATCGAAACAGGGAGCTGACCCAAGCCAATATCGACGAATGGAGAGCCCTTATGCTGGAGGCCAAAGAAATGGGATTAACCGTCAAAGAAGTAGAAGCGTTTTTGATGAGAACAAAAAACCATTAATTCATCCTGCATTCATATTTAATTTTTAGAAGATAACGGGAGCTTTTGACTTGAACCATTCATCCGGATATAGATCCACATTTCCATTTCAACTTGCCTAAAATTCGGAATAATCGCATTAATAGATATCGCCCGATCATGATGATCCATGTCTATAGCTCCGTTTTCACCTGTTTGCCTTATTTTTTCATGGCAGTCTTTAAGAGACTTTTTGCTTATGTTTATATATAAATGAAGAAACTCGGATTTTGACCTTTCGCATCTTCCTCCAAGGCATGCAAATTCTGTGTCTTGTGGCTTATATCAAGACCTTTGTCACGGCCCGATTCCTTGAATGGAGACGGAGCGTTTTTGTTGAATCCAAGCTGGCTGTTCGTTAAGATGAATAAAATGGAAGAAGGAGATGGAATCATGAAAGTATTGGTGCTCGCATTTCATCCGAATATGGAGCAGTCAGTTGTGAACAGAGCATTTGCAGACACATTGAAAGACGCACCCGGCATTACATTCCGCGATCTGAAATATCCTGACGAGGCCATTGATGTGGAAAAAGAACAAAAACTTTGTGAAGAACACGATCGGATCGTCTTCCAGTTTCCGCTTTATTGGTACAGCTCGCCGCCGCTCTTAAAAAAATGGCTGGACCACGTTTTTCTCTACGGCTGGGCATACGGAACAAACGGCACAGCGCTTCACGGCAAAGAATTCATGGTCGCTGTATCGGCGGGCGCTCCCGAAGAAGCCTATCAGGCTGGCGGGTCAAATCACTATACGATCAGCGAACTGTTACGCCCTTTTCAGGCGACAAGCAACTTCATCGGTACTACATACCTTCCGCCGTACGTGTTTTACGGGGCGGGTTCAACCGGCGAAAGCGAGCTCGCCGAAAGCGCGAAAACATATAGAGATCATGTTTTGAAGTCATTTTAAATCGAAAAAACCCGACTCTGAAAAGTCGGGTTTTATTATTTCTTCGGCTATCATTCACGTTCATCCATCCACTTTTCCCCCCACGCGGCCATCTCTTTAAAAATGCTGTGGAACTCTTTACCTTTTTCTGTTAATTCATATTCGACAGTAACAGGAACCGTTGGGAACACCTTCCGGGAAATCATACCGCTTTCTTCAAGATGTCTTAATGTGTCAGTTAATCCTTTCGTGTTGACGTTTCCCAAGTTCCTTCTGAGCTCATTGAATCGCCGCTTGCCCTGAATGAGTTCGGCGAGAACCAAAAATGACCATTTACCAGAGAAAATTTTCAATACACCCTGTATTAAAGAAGAGCATTCTTTATGATCGACAGCTGAATTCATAGCAATTCCTCCATTGCCTCATTCGCCAATTTTGACTTGATCCTACCATATGGACACCGGAGCATTCAAGAGAACGATCTTACGGTTTATTTTTATAAAGCATATATAAAAAAATTGCGTTCTTGTGGAGCCTCACGGTGGTTGCTATGGTTATATCAAAAGGAGGAAAAACATGAAAAAACAATACGATTCTTTATTCACACCCTTTACTTTTAAAAACGGCATCCAATTGAAAAATAGGATCATCATGCCGCCAATGGGGCATTCATCCTCTATGCCGGGAGGATTCATTTCTGACGACGAACTCGTCTATTATGCCGCGCGGGCGACAGATGTCGGGATGGTCATCACATCTGCGACAACCGTACAGCCCGGAACCGGATTTCCCGGCATCCCCGGAGCTGAGAACGATGATCAAATCCCGGGACTAACCCGGCTTGCAGCCACTTTAAAGAAACATGGAGCAAAAGCGATCCTGCAGCTCTTCCATTCCGGAGCCAAAGGTATAGAACGAACAGTCAGCGCCAGCGCTGTCGCTCCGAATCAACCGAATGCACCGGTGCCAAGGGCGCTGTCTGATCAAGAAATTCAAGACCTTATCCATTCTTTCGGCCAGGCGGCGCGAAGAGCGATAGAAGCTGGGTTTGACGGAGTTGAAATTCACGGCGCAAACGGGTTTCTCATCCATCAGTTCTTCTCCCCTTATTACAACCGGCGCAATGACAGCTGGGGCGGCACTTTAGAGAAACGGATGAGATTTCCGCTTCAGATTATAGAAGAAATCAGACGCGTAGCGGAAAGCTGCCATAAACCATCTTTTATCATCGGCTACAAATTTTCGCCCGAAGAGCCGGAAACGCCCGGAATCACAATGGCTGAAACGTTGGCTTTCGTCAATGTACTGCGGGAACAAACATTGGATTACCTGCACGTTTCTCTCATTGATTTCCGGTCCTTGCCGCGCCGTGGTGCAGACAAATCCCGCACGCGGATGGAACTGATCAAAGAAGCGGTCGGGGACCGTCTCCCTCTGATCGGAGCCGGGAAAGTACGCACACCGGAAGATGCCGTTCAAGCGCTGAAAACAGGAGCCGATCTCGTCGGAATCGGCCGGGGTCTTCTGATGGATCCGGAATGGCTTCAAAAAGTTCAAGCCGGAAAAGAGGACGATATTCAAACAACCCTGTCAAGACATGATCAGCAGAAGCTTGCAATTCCGGATGCCTTTTGGGAAAGTATACCGATGTATATTGATTTCAACGATTGACGATACTCCTTATACAGACTATAGATTCATTAAAAAAGGTGTCTTTTAGCTTAAAATTGATGTCGTTTGCAAAAAAATGTATGAGAAAAGAGGAACTTAGACCAGTTGAGTCCCAGAGATGAGTATATTAGAATGATGGTAATTCAATATTGTCGGGATTGTTACTGTTAAGCAGGCAAGACCTAAAATGTGTGAAGGGCGAAGTCTATCTTTTGCCTATATGACCTTGCACATTTTAGGTCTTTTTTCTGTTCTTCAGGACAATGTCGCAGTTAGGAGGGATGATTGGAAACGTTCATGTTGTCAGGAGCAATCTGTTACATATTTAAAAAGGGAGGAAATATTGATGAACATCAAAAACATCGCTAAAAAAGCGTCAGCCTTAACCGTCGCAGCAGCTCTGCTTGCGGGAGGTGCGCCGCAAACCTTTGCAAAAGAAACGCAAGATTACAAGAAGAGCTACGGATTTTCTCATATCACAAGACATGATATGCTGAAAATTCCCGAACAGCAAAAGAGCGAACAATTTAAAGTTCCTCAATTCGATCCGAAAACCATCAAAAACATTCCTTCGGCAAAAGGTTATAACAAAAATGGAGAACTGATCGATTTAGATGTATGGGACAGCTGGCCGCTGCAAAATGCCGACGGAACAGTCGCTACATACCACGGCTACAATCTTGTCTTCGCGTTGGCGGGCGACCCGAAAGACGTCGATGACACATCCATCTACTTGTTCTATCAAAAGAAAGGCGAAACTTCCATCGACAGCTGGAAAAACGCCGGCAGAGTGTTTAAAGACAGCGACAAATTCACTCCTGACGATCCGTACCTTAAGTATCAAACACAAGAATGGTCAGGGTCCGCCACGCTGACAAAAGACGGAAAAGTCCGACTGTTTTACACAGCTTTCTCCGGCATGCAATACGGCAAACAGACGCTGACAACGGCGCAGGTCAATTTCACTCAGCCGGATTCGGACACACTGAAAATTGACGGTGTAGAAGATCATAAATCAGTCTTTGACGGCGCTGACGGCTCAGTGTACCAAAACGTTCAGCAATTCATTGACGAAGGAAACTACAGCTCCGGCGACAACCATACACTGAGAGACCCGCATTATGTGGAAGATCACGGCCGCAAATATCTCGTATTTGAAGCCAATACGGGAACAAAAACCGGCTATCAGGGAGAAGACTCTCTATTCAACAGAGCTTACTACGGAGGCAGCAAGAAATTCTTTAGAGAAGAAAGCAGCAAGCTGCTTCAAGGAGCGAACAAAAAGAACGCTTCATTGGCTAACGGCGCACTCGGCATCATCGAATTAAATAACGATTATACGCTGAAAAAAGTCATGAAGCCTTTGATCGCCTCCAATGCGGTGACTGATGAAATCGAACGGGCCAATCTCTTCAAAATGAACGGAAAATGGTATCTGTTCACAGATTCAAGAGGATCAAAAATGACAATTGACGGCATTGGTGCAAAAGACATTTATATGCTCGGCTATGTATCAGATTCACTAACCGGGCCATTCAAGCCTTTAAACAAATCCGGACTTGTTTTGCACATGGACCTGGATTACAATGACATCACATTTACTTATTCACACTTTGCCGTACCGCAGAAAAAAGGCGACGAAGTCGTCATCACGAGCTACATCACAAACAGAGGAATTTCAAACGAGCATCATGCCACATTTGCACCAAGCTTTTTGCTGAAAGTCAAAGGATCAAAAACATCCGTTGTCAAAAACAGCATTCTTGAACAGGGACAATTAACGGTAAACTAATAAAACGAAAGAAAATGCCGGTGAACATCGGCATTTTCTTTCGTGTGTCATCTTAGAATAAAGCGGGGAATTTTCTTGAAGAAGACAGTATATAAGCGGATTAGCATTTTAACTGTTTGTCTTGGAATCTTCATCATGATATTGGCTTCAGCCCGGGAAACAGAAAAAAAGGGAGAATCCCCGGAAACACCGGAATATCGAGCGGCTTTCCATTTGACAACCCCTGACAAATGGAAAAACGACCCTCAAAAGCCCGTCTATTTCAATGGAGAATATCATTACTACTACCTCTATAACCGGGACTATCCGGACGGCAACGGGACAGAGTGGCGCCACGCGGTGTCAGACGATCTCGTCCACTGGCAGGATCAAGGGGTTGCCATTCCGAAATATACGAATAAAAACGGCGATCCTTGGTCCGGTTCTGTCGTTGTCGACTCACAAAACACAGCCGGCTTCGGCAAAGGGGCGATCGTGGCGATTATGACGCAGCCTTCGGCCAATGACGGGAAGGAAGAACAATTTTTATGGTACAGCAAAAATGGTGGAAAAACATTTAAACCTTACGGTGAAGAGCCGGTCTTGCCTAACCCGGACACCGTCGATTTCAGAGATCCGAAAGTGATCTGGGATGAAGAGGATGATAAATGGGTGATGGCGCTGGCTGAAGGAACGAAAATCGGCTTTTACGAATCACAAAATCTGAAGGAATGGCGTTATACAAGTAGTTTTCAAACAGAAAATATCGGCATCATCGAATGTCCGGATCTGTTCAAGATGCGGGCTGATGACGGAACATATAAATGGGTTCTCGGAGCAAGCGCAAATGGAAAAGGTGCCGGCAAGCCGAATACTTATGCATACTGGACAGGCAGCTTCAACGGCAACGAATTTACGGCGGACGAGGCGGAACCCCAGTGGCTTGATTACGGCTTTGACTGGTATGCGGGCGTGACATTTGAGGACGGCGAAACAAACGATCCGTACGAGAAACGCTATGCTTTGGCGTGGATGAATAACTGGGATTATGCAAACCGGACGCCGACATGGAAAGACGGCTTTAACGGAACCGATTCGATCGTCCGGCAAATTCAGCTTAAACATAAAGGCGGAAATCAATACAGCCTTGCCTCTCATCCAATCGATCAATTGGATGAATTAACCGAATCGACAGATGAGTTTGAGCGCATCGAAGTAAACGGATCAAAAACGCTTCAGATTAAGGCAAATACCTATCAGCTTGAGGCGGATATCTCGTGGGCCGATCTTAAAAACGCGGGATTCAGGCTCAGAGAATCTGCGGATCGAAAACGCCATATCGATGTAGGTATTTCGGCTGAAGGCGGTTATTCTTTTGTGAACAGAGGATTTACGGGACAGCCTGACAGCACCCGCACCTATTTGGAAAGCAAAGCACCGTTTGATCCGGAAAAAAAGCGGGTGCATTTCACAATCATCGTAGATCAAAACACTGTCGAAGCGTTTATTGATGACGGCGAAACGACGCACTCAAACCTTGCATTTCCCGACCTGAATGATACAGGTATCACGCTCTTTACCGAAAATGGAACGGCCGTCTTTGAAAATCTAAAGATCAAACATATGCGTTCAATCCATGATTAAACAACAACGGGCGGCCAAACGGCCGCCCTTTTTTTGTAAAAGCGTAAAAAAGCGAGCCTTCCAGCTCACTTTCCGTTTCGTTTCGGCACAACAGCAGACAACAAAATCCCCGCCCCGAGGCCGATCAAAAGCCCCGGCGCCGGATGGTCGAATAATATCCCGATGCCTAATCCAATCAACAGTCCTGATGGTATAAAATAATTGTGTTTTTTGTCCATTTAACCCCGCCCCTTCGTCTAGTCATCACGAGTGACCCCAATTGATATATGCTTCCGGGGAGTCAAATACGACTAAAAGTTCAAAAAAAAACAAGGGCGGCTAATGCCAAATCCTTGTCTTGAAAACGCGCTCGGAGGGATTCGAACCCCCGGCAGACGTGGTACCGGAAACCTATTTCGAAATTCAGTTCGTCCTTACTTACGAAAGCCTTACGCACACTTATTTTCGATAACGGTCCGACATTTTAAGGACGCGAAATCGAATGTATTTTGTGCGATTATACAACGATACTGAACGGCATGTCAACGTCTTTTCTACGGATCTTAAAGTTGTTTGATTATCCGAATTTCGGTCGTCACAATTTGTGACGAGCAAATCTACTACGCTTGGAGGAACGTTTCGAACTCCGCCAATAGCCCAACGTTTTTAACACGATTTTCACGGGCTTTTACCGTCCATGCGGCCTGTCGGAAGCTAGCGTATAGGTAGTCGTCAAAGCGTCTAATTTTCTGCTGTTTTCGTTTGAGAATCGCTGCATGCCACGCTTCAACGAATGGTTGCGGATGTTCTTCGAGTACTAGCGTTGGATCTACGCATGCTTTAGCCCGCAATAAGATGCCGTAGTATTTATAAATTTCGTCTGCTTCGAAGTAGCGCGCCATTGCGGAGTAGATTTCGCTTGGTAACGCATTTTTAAGACCGCAGGCCAGCACCGTATCTATTACGTGATTTTTTGAAAGATTAATAGAATGCGATGGTTCATTCGTAATTTTAGGCGCTTCATCCGTTGGCTCCGTTGGTGTTTCGGCATCCTCACGCGTGGTCATTGTCGACTGGTCATCTTCGGACAGTTGCGTGTCCTCGACTCTTCTTCCGACCGGGAGAATGACGATGATATTGGCGCCGTGTCCGCCGTTTATTTTCCGTGTTGTCGCGACCTTTTGGATGATCGAAAGTGATGCGAGTTTGTTGACGGCACGACGCGCAGTCTTGACGGACTTACCGATCAGGTCCGCGAGTGTTTCCGCTTTAAGATGCGCTGCCCCGGCGAACTTGACCGCATAGCGAGCGATCGTCTTCAGCGTCAGCCGGTCCGTGTCGTTTAGTTCGTATGTATTGCGCTTGATATGTTCGTAGACAGCAGCGTTGAGTTCGGCCGTCGAGTCGAACGTTTGGTGTTCCGCTAAGTAATGCATAATGATTCCGCCTTTACGTATCAGTTGTTAATACGTATTTTACGTTTATGCGTAATACTAGTCAACGATTATTTTCGTTTTTGCGTAAATTTCTTTTTTACGTATTTACGAAAACACTTTCGTGCATTATAATTAAATAAAACGATTGGAGGCAGAACGATGAGACGAGTAGTTCTACGAATCGATAAGCTAATGGATCGCTACGGACTAAATCAGGGTGAATTCGCCGAAAAGGTCGGGATCAGACCAGCCGCAATTTCGCAACTTTCTCGAAACCATGTTGTCCGCGTTTCAATCGACCACTTAGAACGAATTGTAAATACGTTTGAGATTGATGATGTTCGGGAAATTATCGAAATAGAAAAGGACAGGTAAACAGTAACACTTGCATTCGAATTTAATGTATACTAATAGTAATAAATTACTAAGGAGAATTTCATGAATCATAATTTTATACTTATTGATTTCTTAGACGAAGTTAGATCCGGAATGGCTCTCGCAACCGAAAGACGTGCTAATATGGTTGCTACAGAGCGGGGAGAAGTCTCGTTTCTAACTCTTAATTTTCAAAATAACCACGAACACATTATCTCTAGAATGAAAGAAAGAGGGAGACTCGCGGAGAATATCGAGGTATACAATTTTCACGAGCACTTCTACAACTTACCTGAGCGAATCTCTAATAAGGATAAATCTCCTGAGCTTGGGTTGGTCGAGGATGGGCTTTCTCACTATATAGATGAACGCCCTAATACAAATGGCTACAGGTACTATGATAAGGACGGGAACTATGTAAAGTACAAACTATTCGACGAAGAAATGAGACTTAAGTTCATTGATTATCGTGACCTTAATCTCCAACGTACCCATAGAGTTGAGTATGATCTTAACGGCAGAAAGAGACGTGAGATTAGATACAACCTTCAGAACAACAAACCTGCGTTTGAAAAATATTATGATATTAATGAAGAATGTTATTTATCTGTTTGGGTAAATTCTTCAGGGAAGAGAACGAAGTGTGTTATTCACGCTGGAATTAACAAAGCATTTAATCATATAACTGATGCGCACGTCTATTGGGTTGAGTCTGTTCTAAAAGATTACACGAATCCGTTTTTAATGCTTGATGAATTGGGATTACTAGATGTTTTCCGTAAGGTGAGCAACGATTGTTATAAAATCGTAACCTTGCATAATACGCATCTTGATAAGCCACACGTTAAAGGATCTCCATATAGGCGCGTGTATAAAGAGATATTTGATCACAGGGATGAATTCGATGCGATTGTTTTCTTAACTGAAGAACAAAAAAGGGATGTCGAGGAAGACTACGGTAAGGATAAACGATTTGTTGTAGTTCCTCATGCGGTCACATTGGACAAAGATGAAATACTAGATGAATCAATTGAGCGAAATCCTAAATCAGCCATAACACTAGCTCGCTTGGAGGACAGCAAAAATATCGCGGACGGAATTCGAGCTTTCCGTATTGTAGTCGATACTATTAAAGAAGCCGAGTATCACATCTTTGGTTATGGAAAAGAGAAAGAAAATTTACAAGCGTTAATAAAGGAGTTGAAACTCGAAAACAATGTTTATATTCACGGGTTCACCCATAACGTTAATAGAGAAATCCAAAAACATGGATTGTCTATTATGACGTCCCGTTTTGAAGGCTTTTGTCTAGTGATCATGGAGAGTCTAGCCAACCAAACGCCAGTAGTTAGTTACCGGACGAAGTACGGACCGGAAACACTTATCAGAGACGGAAAAGACGGATACCTAACAGAATACAATAACTACGAAGAAGTTGCGGAAAAAGTAATTGAATTAATGTTGGACAGCATGAAACAGAAAAAGTTCGCGAAAAATTCATTGGATGTGTACAAGCGGTTTAGTTATGCTCGTTATAAGAAGAATTGGTTAGGCCTGTTTAAACAACTTTCGAAGTAACAACGCGAGGAGAGAATAAAATGTCTATTATTAAACAAAAATACAGTGATGTAATCGTAGTTCCGTCTGGTAGCGAATTAGTTTCTCTACAAAGCGAGAGAGACGAACTATACCTTTATTTCAACACCACAGAAAATCATAGCTCTGATGTCTATAACATTAAATTATATGGTGAAACAGAGAAAGAAAGCGTTCTTGGGTCACCTTCGTATAAAGGAAGTATTCTGCATAAGGATGAAATGGTGTATGTAGCAGCCGATAAAATCGGCGAAAATGAGATATATTAAAGAAAGAAAAAAACTCTACCGGATAAGGGTAGAGTTTTTATTTATCCTTTATCCAGTCTATCGATATGTTTTGTTTACATTTTCGACAGCTTGCGTTATGTTTTCCGTATAGAATAATATTCTTTTTGAATCCGCAACGAGGGCATTCGAACTGCTCACTGCCCGTAAATGCTCCGACTAAGAAGAGGAGTCCGATGCCGCCTAAACCTATTCCTGGCAGTATACCGATAATAGTAACGAACAATATTATGCTGATCAACAACAAGAACAATCCAATTAGGCCTGAAAGAACGCGAGGAATTATACGCCCAACCGACATCCGCCTCTTCAGTACTTCTACACGTACGAAATCCATTCGATCAACCTCCGTTATTTATATTATAGCTGATTTATGT